>JAXMCR010000003.1:0-1002742 GCA_046349255.1 Hyphomicrobiales bacterium
GGCACCGACAATTTCACGGTCGTTGGCTTCGACGGCGTGCATTATGTGGCGCGGCTGGGATCGTTCCTGATGATCCCGTCGCAGTCGGAATATGTCGTGGTCGAGGTTGTCGGCCTGCGTGAGCGCGACGCGAGCACGCCGTCCGAGCGCGGCGATTTCGACAGGGCCGGCTCCTCGAAGTATCTGGACGTGGTGCCGGTCGGCATGTTGCCGATGCATGGCGGCGCGTTCCGTTTCGGTGTGTCCGTTTTCCCGTCTTTATATGCGGACGCACTCTATGCGCTGGACGGCGAACTCGATCGCATCTTCGAGACCGAGGCGGCCGTCGAGCCGTCAGTCGGCCCGGATGGCGGCGCCGGCGAACCCGAAGGGGCCACGCGCTATCGGGTTCTGCCCATAGGCAAGTCGGTAGTGTTCGAGAACTACGACATCAAGGTTCGATTGAACGAGTTCTTCGGCGGTCATGTTGCCATCCTGGGCAATACCGGCAGCGGTAAGTCCTGCACGGTTGCCTCGGTCTTGCAGTCCCTTTTCAGCAAGCCGGAGGAGCATCACGCCCGCGGCGCGACCTTCGTCGTCTTCGACGTCAATGGCGAGTATCACGCCGCGCTGGCCGCTTCCGCGAAGGAGGGAGCCATCGGGGTCGAGCGCGTCATCCTCGACGGCACGGCGGCTGGCTTCCGTATGCCGCATTGGTTCCTGGAGATGGCAGAATGGGAACTGCTCTTGCAGGCCAGCGAGCGAACACAGCTGCCGGTCCTTCGGACAGCGTTAGGTCTGACAAGTCTTTTTCATGCCAATACGCCAGAAGCTCTGGCGCTGCGCGAGCACTTTGTCGCCACCTGCATCATAGAGTGTTTTCGAGGGGCAGATGGCGACTCCCCTGTATCAAAATTTCAGCGCGTTGTCTCCCTTCTCCAGAAGTATCCGACAACCGACCTAAATATGGCGCTTCTGAACCGCTTTAATCCCAATTTTCAGTATGGAAATTTTTCGGGAAACAACCAATCGGCGTTCCTGGACGAAGTGAGAAAAAAGCTCCGGGAGGACGCGCCCTTACCAGCCTATAATCGGACACCATTCTCTTTTGATGAGCTGCACGAGTGTCTCGACTTCGCGATCCTCTATGAGGAGGCTCACGGCAATCGCCAAATCCGAGACTACTGCTCGTCCATGGTTACGCGCCTCAGATCCCTCCAGGAGAGAACAGAATATGCCTTTCTGCGTCACGAAGGAACCGACGTTGCCGCAGCCGTGAGCGATCTGGAATTTTTGACCAACATCGTCGGCCTGCAAAGGGCGGCCGGAGAATCTTTCACCAAACGCAATCAAGTCATTATTATTGATCTCAATTCTGTCGAAGATGAAATCGTTGAGCTGGTCAGTGCGGTCATCGCACGCATGCTTTTTCGGTTTCTTCGCCATGCGGAACCGAGAAACCGCTTCCCGATACACCTATTGCTCGAAGAGGCTCATAGATATATCGCATCTGCGCCGTCCCGCTTTTCCATCGACGCCACCAAGATTTTCGAGCGCATCGCCAAGGAAGGACGCAAATACGGCATGTTCGTGCTGCTGGCGTCTCAGCGCCCGAGCGAGCTGTCCAAGACGGTTCTCAGCCAGTGCTCCAACTTCCTGGTTCACCGAATCCAGAATCCCGACGATCTCTCCCAGATCCGCCAGATGACGCCGTTCATCTCAGAATCGGTCCTGAAGCGGTTGCCGTCATTGCCTCGGCAGCACGCGCTGGTATTTGGAACGTCGGTTAATTTGCCAACGACCTTCAAGGTCAGGGAGGCATCGCCGCGGCCGCGCAGTGATGATACCGCCGTGGTCGATCTGTGGTTTCACGAGGAAGGTCGAGCCGCTGACATCCGCCTAGCGCTCCGTCCGGCCGATGCCGCTGTGGCGGCTGAGGGCGAGGCGCTGATAGTAAACGCAGCGTCGGACGATGACATTTTGTGACCAGCTGGAGACGCTGGAGGCCGCAGGGACTCCCGGGTCATCCAGCTTCCTCAGCTGCGCGAATAGATATTTCACTTTTTCGATGTGCTGGACGGACAGCCGATCACCTATTTGGTTAGCCACTGTCCGTAGGCTTCCACATCGATCATCGGAACGGTTCCGCTGAATTGCAGTTGAGAAATCAGCTTGAACAGGAATGCTGTCGCAGGCTTATTTTCGTTGACGAAGCTGATGCTCGCGGTCGGCTGATCGAAGAAAAAGTGGCCATGTGAGGCGACACAGCCGATATCGAGCCGCCCGTCACCAACGTCGGCGGCCAGGGCCTTCTCAAATGAGGCTCCGAGAGCAGGACTCCATTCGCTTTCAAAAGTCAGGAGGCCGCCCAAGATCGGGATCAACGGTTTCGCGGGATAGACGCCCTTGGCATATGGAATCGGTAGGCTCGTGCGGTGAAGGCACCTGACACTTGCAACTTTCTGCTGCGCGTATGCCACTAGGCCGGCATTCGCCGTCTGCTTTGCCTCGAAGACGGCGTAGACGCTCTCGGCCGGGATGATCGTCTCGTTCTCATATGTGAAAATGAAGGGTGAATACTGGCGATCGAAAATCACAACATCGATCTGTTGGCTGAAGTTGCCCAGGCTATCGACAACATGCGCCTTGGAAGCCTGATAGCGCTTCGGCAAATATGTCTCCAGCATGCTGATCCAAACATTCTCGCTGGCATCGCCCTTCGTCCCCGGGTGGCTGAACGACTTTCGGACGGTTGCGAGACGCTGCTGAATGTCTTCATGCAACGAGGAAAGAAGCTGGGACAAGGACCATTCCGACATCGAAAAACTCCGTGGGATTTTGATGGCTGTCGTTAAGACAGCGGAAATTTCGGGCCGAACAATTCCCGCCAGGCGCGCAACGCCTCTCCGTTACGGCCGTGGCGGACATGGTCGATTGCAACGGTTGCTTCACGCTCCGCTGCACGCAGAAGGTCGCGCGCCCGCGTCTTGCGGGCCGTGTCCATGCTGTTGCTGATCGGCGGACCGAGGCCGGCGGGATCAGGCCACTCGTCGAAAACCCGGGCCGCGAGCGTTGCAAAGAACCCCTGAATCTCGCGGTCAAAGCTGCCACCCCAGCCGCCATAAAGACATTGCATTGCCATGACTTCGATGAGGAACGAGGGCTTCACCGGCTTCTCGCCGTGCTTGGGGTTGTTGTTCCAGTATTTCAACATCCGCACGAGACCCTTCCATTCGTTTGAATAGGCCTGATGTGCGGTCGTTGCCTCTGCGGCATGGGTCTGAGGGTTGGTCCCGATCCACTTGCCGATTTCGTTATCAGGAATCTCGAAATTTTCATCTTTGTCGAAAGCAGGAACGACATCGACACTGATGACTCGGTAATCGGTGTTATCCTCGGCATCCGCCCTCACGCCAAAATCGACGTTGATCGAGCGGTTCTGCTTCTTGGCCTTGTCGCCGTACTTCTCGACCAAGGCGTTGTGAAAATCAGTCAGCACAACCGATGGCGCTTTGGAACGATAGTGATCTTCCGACGGTTTCAAGACGAAGAAGATGTCGACGTCTTTCAATGGCTTTGTCTTGGTCCAGCGCGCATAGGATCCGGTCAGGAAGCTCCGGTCGATCTTGAACTTGGTGTCCAGATAATCCCGGACTTCCTTCTGGCGCGCGGAGGCGTTTGCCTGCTCACGATCGTTCAATTCCAATCGACTTTTGAATTTCCGGAACGCTTCGTCGATCGTGAGCATCAAGCTCTCCTAAGATAAGAGGTGCTGGCGCCAAGGCCGCTGTGTTCGACAGTCGTCCCGAGGCTTTGACGAACCATGCCCTCCGTCGAACGGCCGCTCGCCTTGCTCCACCCAGCCACGTCGGGACGTCCCGGCTTGCTTTGAAGAAGGAGTCGATACCGCGCCTCGCTCGGAACCAGCCCCGCCTTTCTGATGGCGTATTTGAGCTGCTCGGTATCCGTCCAAAAACCGCCATCGCCTCCGGACCAGCCATAGGCGATGTCGATGTCCCACCGGACAATCAGCGCGTCCGTTCTCGGGTTGTAGATTTCCAGCTTTACGGTTTCGAGATCGCCAGTGTTCAACCAGGTCTGCACACCGCGCATGTGCAGTTCCCAGTCGCCGACAAACTCGGTTGGATCGAGGCCCACAAGGCGGATGATGTCCTTCAAGCTTTTGAGGATGTTGTCAGCCACATAGGTGACAGAGTGGGTATAGGTGTTGACAGCGACGCTGGTCATGAGCCCAGAAACCCTTTCGGATCGAATATAAGGGTCTGTGATTTCGTGGTCGCCGACTCGTCTGCGCTGGAGACAGCCGCATCAAGATCGCGCGCCGTGATGCGTGTGCTGTGCTTTTTGAGCGCAGCCTGGACCCATGCGAGATCGTCCGCCAGGCAAGGCAGCGATACCCGCCAATCCCCTTTCAGCGGGTCAAAGCCAAGGGAGTCTTCATTCGCACCGGAACCGTCGATGGCGTCATCGTCATAGAGGCAATAGATGCGCGTGCGCGGACCATCGCAGGTGACTGTGATCGCGGCGTCCTTGGGCGCCTGATCAGCGATCACACTGGCGGCGACACCGGTGACGGCAAGAAGCTCCGTCCGTGCATCTCCTGCCTTGCCCTGAGTCAAGAGATCAACGATCGCCGTCCAGGTCCGTGAGGCGTCGCGCTCGGGCGTACTCTTGAATGTGCGGCTGGCAACGGTGCTCATGACGCCTTGCCTCCCGACATACGGCCCGCCTTGGCAGCGCGCGCCGCGCCTAACAGATCCTCGAGCGTGACGCGTTCGGGATTCATGGCCGTTTGCGGGCTGCTGGCCAAGGCGTTGGCCACCATCTTGCGGATGGCGCGTCCGTCGAGCCCGACGCATTCGGCCGCGCAGCGGTCGAAACCCGAGGTCGTCGGCAGCTTCGCGATGGCTGGATAGGTCTTGCCGAGACCAGTCAGGCAATCCTTCAGGATAAGCCCGCACGCTTCACGATCGGGCAGCGGCACATGGACGACCAGGTCACAGCGCGAGGTGAAGGCCGCGTCGACCGCCTCGGGAAAGTTGCTGGTGGCAAGGAACAGCAGGTTCGGATGCCGTTCGGCCAGAGCGTCAAGTTGAACGAGCACGGCATCGGTTGCGCGGTGGATATCGATCGGATTGGCCTCCAGGCTCATTTTCGACCGGTCCGCGGCAAGCGTCTCGACTTCATCGAGGAGCACAATCGTCGGTCCTGCGGCGGCCGCTTCGGCGATCGACTGTGAGAACAGCTCCGAGACCGCACGCTGGGTCTTGCCCATCGCCGAACTGGTTAGCGCGTGGGGCTCGACTTCGAGCAGGCGGAACCCGCCGCCAGGAAATGTCTCGGCGGTACGATGTGCCAATCCGCGAGCGAGAGATGTCTTGCCGGTCCCTGGTGGTCCGACAAGCATAATGACGCCGTGGAGCGGAATAACACTACGGTCGACCTTACCGCGCATCGTGAAGTTCAGCATCGCCTGCGAGAGGAGCTGGGCCTTCAGGCGCTCGTCCAGGATGATCGAATTCCAGAGTGCTCCGAGCGCGGGATCGGGAAGCCGGCGTGCGCGCTGGATGCCCTTGGGTTGATTGAAGTCCTCGTTCTGCACCGCCGTCAGCTTCTGCATCGTGATCGTCCTCGCGTCGCCTGCCTGGCGGGTTGAATGCGAAAGTTGGAAAAACTGAGCCCAAGCGGCTGCGGCCGCTGGGCTTACCCCTTCGGAGGGAAGGGATCGTTGCCGTAGGAGTTGGCGTCCCGGATGCGACCGTCGGGACGGTGTATCACCACCTCGCCGCGCTCGCGGATCGCGGTGTTGCGCGCTGCTTCGGTTGCCTGCGCCTGGGTGCTGTGTGTCGTTCCCACGCGGGAAGCTCCCTCACGGCGCGTCGCCCAACCGGAATCGTGGGGAACGACATGGATGCGTTTTGACATTCTGACTTCCTTCCTGCTCGCCGCTGCCCGAATCGGACATTCACCGACGCCTAACCAATTTCAGGACGCTGGATTGTTGTCAATACACACATTTTAAATGACAATATTAAGCACATTGTGTTTGTGACATTGACATCGTGCGGTGTGGAACGCAAACATTGGGAATGCCAGATGAGTCGATCTATGTAGCGTTCGGGAAGCTTGTCGCTTCGAGGCGAAAGACACTTGAACTCACCCAAGCCGAGCTGGCAGCCAAAGTGGGTATGTCGCGTGCGTCAGTGGCAAATATCGAGAGCGGCCGGCAGAACGTGTTGTTGCATCACGTCTACAGTCTCGCGTCGGCGCTGGAATTTTCAAAGCCCGCCGATTTGCTACCCGCCGTGCCAAAACCACAGCCCCGTGAGGATATGCAGATGATCTTGTCAGACGAAACAGTGACCGCTCGCGGCAAGGCGCAGATCAATGATCTGATCGCGGATGCGCTTGCGCGCCATAGTTCCGGAAGAGCCGGGTCGTGACCGCCAACCCCGAAATGGCGCGGGAAGCTGCGCGCAGGATGTTGCGGGAGTTCGGAGTGAAGGGAGCCCCAGTTCCCATTGAGCGCATTATCAAGGCTAGGAACGTTGTACTTCAGTATGCGCCTCTGGAGGACGATCTCTCCGGCATGGCCTTCATAAAGGACGGCATCGGTATCATCGGCGTGAACGCCTTGCATCACCCGAACCGGCAACGGTTTACGGCCGCACATGAGCTTGGGCATCATGTGTTGCATGCCGCGAATATCCAGAAGGCCGTGCATGTCGACAAAGGGTTTCGGGTTCTGTTGCGCGATGACGTCTCGTCACAGGGAATCGACCCTCTGGAAATCGAGGCCAACGCATTTGCGTCTGAGCTACTTATGCCTCGAGAATTCCTTGCGAATGCCCTGGACGCTAGTGGACTGGACATGGAGGATGACGTCGGGATTGAGGTGCTTGCAAAAAAGTTCCGGGTGAGTGCATCCGCGATGCGGTTCCGCCTAGCGAGTCATTTCTAGGCGAGGGGGTGTGTATGGGCTTCGTATTCTTCGACACGGAGACAACGGGGCTCAGGCATGGTTTCGATCAGATCGTGCATTTCGCGGCAATACGGACTGACAACGATCTCAACGAGGTCGATCGGTTCGAGGCGCGCTCACGTCTTTTGCCGCATGTCGTTCCCCACCCGAGCGCACTTCTGACAAACGGGCTGCCAATTGAACGCCTCACCGATGAGGGGTTGCCGTCGCACTATCAGATGGTCCTCCTTATCCGAGAAAAGCTCCTGTGCTGGTCTCCGTCGATTTTTGTGGGCTACAACTCCATCCGGTTCGACGAGGAAATGCTCAGGCACGCATTTTTTCAGACGCTGCAGCCAGCTTATCTCACCAGCAGCCACGGTAATTCCCGCGCCGATGTTCTGGGCCTTGTAATGGCGGCGGCGGGTCTATCACCGGCCAGCCTGTCTGTTCCCTACGGGCCAGAAGGGCGCCCGATTTTTCGTCTGGAACAGCTTGCATCGGCAAATGACGTTGCTCACACAGACGCGCACGACGCTATGGGTGATGTGGTTGCCACGCTCGGTCTTTGCCGCCGCGTCCATGAACGATCGCCCGAACTCTGGCATCGCTTCGTGCGCTTTTCGAAGAAAGCGACTGTTGGAGATTTCGTCGACACCGAAGACGGGTTTTTCCTCACCGAGTTTTTTGGCAATGCGCCCTATCACACGCCGGTTGTGTGTATCGGCGCAGATCCGGATCAGCCCAATGGTAGGTTCTGCTTACGTTTGGACGTCGCCCGCGAAGAGCTTGCTGTGATGACGGAAGAGGCGTTCCAGAGCTACTTGTCAGCAAAACCAAGTCCTGTCCGAAGGCTCCGAATCAATGCTGCCCCTACATTGACAGCTTTCTACGATGCGCCCGACGCCATGCTCGACGGCGCCGACATTGATGATCTGGAGAGACGTGCCCGGAGCATCAAGGAAGATACGGCGCTGCGCTCTCGGATCATTGAGGCCTTCGTGGCGACGCGAGCACGTCGTTCGCCGTCTAGCCATGTGGAAGGGCGGATCTACGAGGGCTTTCCTGGTCGAGATGACGAGGATCGCATGGCAAAATTCCATACCGTGGGTTGGGGGGAGGCGGCGGCCATCGTTCAAGAATTTGACGATGAACGGCTCCGGGTTTTTGGTCGGCGATTGATCTACTACGGCGGCCGGTCGGCCTTGTCGGATGACGTGAAGCTTGGTGTGGAGTGTGACTTGACCGACCGTCTGATAGACCATGCCGCTGGGGGCTTTACGCTGCGTCAGGCGCTTGACGAGACGGAGCGGCTGTTGGCTGAAAATGGTGCTGACGCCAACGGGATCTTGTCCAGCTATCGCGAATACCTCACTCATCGTATCAAACGTGTAACGGAGTTCCGCGCCCGGCGGTTTGTCGTCGAGCCGCGTTAGCGCGCCCAAGCGCCGTCGATGGGGGTGGAGCAATCAGGCTTCAGCACTCACTCGATTCAAGGTACGTATGCTGCTAAATGACGTTGATGTTCCTTTCGGGCAGTCCTCTGAGTAACGCTCGGCAGGCAAAAGAACGGGCTCTGAGCGGCGATTGACCTCGATAGATGCCGGACCCGCGAAAATATTTTTCTGGCAGTTTTCCCAATGAAATCAAAAGCGTACAATTTTGACGGCCATGCAATCGGAAAATGGCCGTCGAAATGGGGTGTTATCCTATAGTTTTCAAAGCCTTATAGGCTATCTGAACAATCGAGTGGGAGTAGACGGAACTCGTTTCCGGAATTTGCACAGACTTTCAGAACGGAATGCCCAGCGCCCTCAACTACTGCGCTCGCGGCCGTCCACCTGCTCGCAAAAAATGTGGGGACACGGACGTCCCGGTCAAGGCACAGTGCTGTCGTCTATTTGACAGTTGTGCCTGCCGGGGGTCGCGCATGAAATTCGTTACGCAAAATGTTCGGGCCGACCAGCGCGCGCAGTTCTGGCGCGACGTGGTGAGCATCATTGCGAATGTTGAATGCAACACCGACGCCGAGTCGTTCAGCGGCTCGATGGAGTTCGGCGAACTGGGCGAGACGCAAGCCTTCTCCGCTACGCTTTCGCTTTCCACCTACGAGCGGACCGAAGCGCACATCGAAACCGCGCCGCGCCTCGATGCTATCGTCGTCTATCAGGTGGCCGGCTCCATGCAGTACGAGCACTGGGGCCGCACGTGTGTCCTGACGCCGCGATCGTTCGCGCTTCTCGATCTCAACGCTCCGTTCCGTGCGACGACGCTTGAACCGTGTGAACAGTTCGGACTTGTCGTCTCGCACGCAAAGCTTCTCCCGCGGCTCGGCGATTTTCGCCGTGCGCTCGCCGTACCCCTCGGCGGGGGTCCGATCGGCGGTCTGGTTTCCTCCTTGTTCGACCGGCTGCCGCTGGTCCTCCGGCAGCTCGATGCGGCCGCCTCCCTCGAACTTGAGAGCCAGGTTCTCGATATCGTCTGTCTCGCTGTCGCGCGCGAAGGCTGCAACAGCGCAGAGCCGGTGCCGCCGTACGGCCAGTCGGCCCTGCATCGCCTCAAGGCAGCGATCCGCGATATCGAGATGTCTCCCGACGCGTCCCCCGCAGCCGTCGCTGCCAAGGCGGACATGTCGCTGGCGGAGGCGAACCTCCTGCTGCGCAGCGAGCGGACGACGCTGGCGGAGCTTCTGCGCCGCGCGCGGCTCGAGTCGCAGGTGCGCGCGCTTGCCCGCGACGCCCACGAGGCGATCGACACGCCCGAACCCTGAGAGGCCTGCGGCGCCGTGGCGCCGGTCTCCCCCCGTTTCGCCCGGCACCGTTTCCCGCTATGGAAGGGGCCAAGGGACAACTCGCGAGGGAGTGGGCGATGACCACGCTGATCGTCGGCATGGTGCTGTTTTTCGGAGCGCATCTGGTGCCGATGACGCCGCTCAAGCCGGCGCTGCTGCGCTCGATGGGCGAACAGATCTACAAGAGCCTGTTCGCGCTCGTTTCGCTTGCCGGCCTCGTCACCATCATCTGGGGCTACAGCTTTGCGAAGAACGGGCCGGCCGGCGCCGACCTGATCTACGAGCCGGCGCCGTGGGCGCGCCACGTGACGTTCCTGTTCGTGCTGCTCGCCTTCATCTCGCTCGCGATCTCGTTCCACAAGGGGCGGCTGAAGCTGTGGCTGAAGAACCCGATGTCGATCGCGGTGGCGCTGTGGGCGATCGGCCATCTCATCGCCAACGGGGCTTTGCCGGACATCCTGCTGTTCGGCTCTTTCCTCGTCTTCGCGCTGCTCGACATCGCCTACTCGACCGCGGCCGGGAAGGCGCCGTCGTTCACGCCGAAGCCGCGCCAGGACATCATCGCGCCGATTGCGGGGGTCGCGATGTATGCGATCTTCCTGGCGCTCCACAAGTGGCTGATCGGCGTGTCACCGTTCGGCTGAGGTCTTCGAGGCATTTTGACAATGCTGTTGCTTGCGTTCGCCGTGGCGCTGTTTGCCGCGATCCATCTCGTCGCCGCAGCGCCTTCGTTGAAGGCGGGGCTCGCGGAGCGCTTCGGCGCGGCCTGGCGGCCGCTCTACGTCGGCGCCTCGATCGCGGCGCTGGCGCTGATCGTCGTCGCCTGGCGCAATGCCGACGTCTGGCCGGTCTACGAGCCGCCGGAGTGGGGGCACTACGCGACGTTCACGCTGGTGCTGCTCGCGTTCCTCTGCCTCGGCATCTTCCTGTTCCGCGGCAGGCTGCGCCAGGTGCTGGTCCTGCCGCTGTCGATCGGCGTCGTGCTGTGGGGCACGGGGCACCTGTTCTCGAACGGCGACCTCGCCGGTATCATCCTGTTCGGCGGTTTCATCTTCTACGGCCTCGCCCACCTCGCGATTGGCCTTGCGGCCGGGTACCGGCCGACGCCGGTCGTGCGGCAGGGGCATGACGCCCTGTCGATTTTCGCAGGCGTGGCGCTCTACGGCATGATGGCCCAGGCTCACGGCGCACTGATCGGCATCCCCGTGGTGACGCTCACCCACTAACGGCGTGGTTCCCGAAGCCCGCCGATCCGGCTAGAAACAACCGTTCGTCGAGTACCCGGAGGACGGCATGTCGGTGCAGAAGGCCTCAAAGCGCATCACCGCGCCCGAGATTGCGGCGCGAAAGGGCGGCGAGCCCATCGTGTCGCTCACCGCCTACCACGCGCACACGGCGGCGATCGCCGACCGCTACGTGGATTTCCTGCTGGTGGGCGACTCGCTCGGCATGGTGATGCACGGCTACGAGACGACGCTGCCGGTGCCGCTCGAATTGATGATCATGCACGGCAAGGCGGTGGTGCGCGGCTCCGAGCGCGCGCTCGTCGTCGTCGACATGCCGTTCGGCTCCTACGAGGAGAGCCCCTCCGTCGCCTTCCGCAACGCCGCGAAGGTGATCAAGGAGACGCAGTGCGGCGCGGTGAAGCTCGAAGGCGGCGCCCGCATGGCCGAGACGATCGACTACCTGACGCAGCGCGGCATCCCCGTGATGGCCCACATCGGATTGACGCCGCAGTCGATCAACGTCATCGGCGGCTTCAAGACGCAAGGGCGCACGCGCGACCAGTGGGCGGCGATCGAGAACGACGCGCGGGCCGTATCGGAGGCGGGCGCCTTCTCCGTGGTGCTCGAGGCGATGGCCGAGCCGCTCGCCCGGCGCATCACGGGGGCGATCCCGATCCCGACGATCGGCATCGGCGCGTCGGCCGCCTGCGACGGCCAGATCCTCGTCATGGAGGACATGCTGGGCCTTTCCCCGCGCGTGCCGAAGTTCGTGCGGATGTTCGGCGAGGTCGGCAAGGCGATCGAGGGGGCGATCAAGGCGTATGCGGAGGAAGTGCGCACGCGTTCGTTCCCGGCGTCGGAGCACACCTACGACGTGAAGGACTGAACCGATCGTTATCCGCACGATCCGATCGGGCCTTGCGCGCGACGCCGCTGCGGCCACACTGTTGTCGAGAAGATCCGAGACACTTCGTCCCCGCGCATGATCACCCGTCGCACGCTGCTCAAGGTCACGCTCGGCTCGCTCGCCCTCGCGGCGCAGCCGATCCGGGCGGAGGCGTTTCTCGCCGAGGACGGTTTCAACGTCATCAAGCTCGTGAAGGCCAAGGCGCCGCTGATGAGCGCCGACACCGCTTGGCAGGAGATCTGGAGCTACGAGGGCCTCGTGCCCGGGCCGACGCTCAAGGCGAAGCAGGGCGAGCCGTTCAAGGTGCGCATCGTCAACGACATCGGCCAGCCGACCACGGTGCACTGGTACGGCGTGCGCGGGCCGAACGCGATGGACGGGACGGTGCTGACGCAGCAGCCGATCCCGCAGGGCGGTTCGTTCGACTACGTGTTCACGCCGCCCGATGCCGGCACGTTCCTCTACCGGCCGGGCGTGAACGTCGGCGAACAGATGGACCGCGGGCTCGTTGGCGCGCTCATCGTCGAGGAGCCGGGCGGCGACGACTTCGACGACGTGGTCATGGTGGTCGACGACTGGTCGATCGACGGGAGCGGACAGATCGACGCCTCGGCGTTCGGCGACCTGCAGGTCGCCGCCTCGAGCGGGCGGCTCGGCAACTGGATCACGGTCAACGGAACAACCCGGCCCCGCCTCACGGCGGATGCGGCGAGCCGCGTGCGGGTGCGCCTCGTCAACGCCGCGAACGCGCGCACCTTCCCGATCCTCGTGAAGGGGGCGGACCCCTGGGTCGTCGCGCAGGACGGCCAGCCGGTCAAGGCTCGCCACGTCGGCGAGGAGGCACTACAGCTCCTGCCTGGCGGGCGCATCGACCTCGTGTTCCCGCAAGGCCAGGAGGACGTCACCTTTGCCACGCAGATCCGCGACGACGTGCAGGAGATCGCCTACCTGCGGCGTGACGGCGAGCCGTGGGCCGACGACGGGCACGACCCTGTGCTGAAGCCGAACCCGCTGCCGGCGGACCTGCCGCTCGAGGGGGCGCTCGAGGTGAAGATCACGATCGAGGGCGGCGCCGGCGGCGGGCTCCAGTCGGCGAAGATCGGCACCGAGGACGTGCCGATCCGCACGCTCGTCGAAAAACGCCTCGTGTGGGCGGTCGCAGGCTATGCGGGCCTGCAGGCCGAGCCGCTGTTCAAGGCGCCGAAGGATGCGGTGGTGTCGCTCGTGTTCGACAACCGCACCGACTGGCCGCAGGTGATGCACGTCCACGGCCACAGCGTGCGGATCGTGGCGCGCAACGGCGCGACCGTCGACGAGCCCGGCTTTCGCGACACGATCCTCGTCGACCCGAAGGCGACGCTCACGGTTGCCTTCCGCGCCGACAATCCGGGGAAGTGGCTGATCGAATCCGCGATCCCCGAGCGCGCCGAGACCGGCCTCGTCACCTGGTTCGAGGTCGCCTGAGGATCAGCCGGCGGCCGAGCGCGGCAGCGTCTCCGCCGCTTCCGGGAAGCGCTCCGACAGCGCCGCGAGGAAGCTCATCCCCGTCCGCTTGCGCGCGGCTTCCTCGACGGACGCCATCGGCGCGACGACGCGCGGGTTCCGCTCGTTGCCGAAGTAGAGGTAGGCGTTGCGGCGAAAGAGCACGATGCGGCCGGGTCCCGCGGTCGTGTCCACCCAGAACAGCATGCCGCGCTCACCGGTCTGCTGGTCGCTCGCCGGGTCGGTCGCCTTCCAGCCGAAGAAGTCGATCGGCGGCGAGCGCGACTGCTGGCAGATGAAGGCGAGGCCCTGGAACACGGGATCCTCGAGCCGTTGCTGCGCCACCAGTCGCTCGCGGTCCTGCTTTCGTACAGCATGATTGGGGTTGTGCAGGGCGAGCGCACCCATCGTCTCGTCGTAGGCCGAGTCGGTCAGCGCCTTCACGCAGGCAAGCGAGCGCAGGAAGTCGGCGTTGCCCTTCAGGATCGTCTGGCCGACGCCACCCGCAAAGCGCTGATCGAGCCCGCGGATGAGCTCGTCCTTCGGCGGCGTATTGCCACGCTCGACCGCGAGCATGAAGCGATGCGGCGCGTGGCGCGCGAAGCCGACGAGCTCGCGGAAAAGTCCAAGCGCCTCCCAAAGCTCCATTCGCTCGAGGCCGGCCTCGATGTCGTCGACGGCCGTCTGGCCCCAGCGGCTCTCGTGCAGGAAGTGGCCATGCCCGCCTGCCTCGACCAGGCTGAAGTAGTAGTGGACGTGATAGGACTGCATCGCCTCGACCGGGAACTCGTCGCGATGGAACAGCGCATCGTTGAGCGCGATCTCCACGAAGTCGACGACGTCCTGCACGAGATCCCCATCGCTCGCGCGGTGAGCGCTGCGAACGTAGATCGGCAGGAGGGTCGACGGCCCGAACAGCGGGGTCGCCCCGGGTGGCGGAAGCTTGCGTTTGCCGAAGGTCATGTCGTTCGAACCTCCGGCGGGAACGGTAACGGATGCAACCATGAAGTGCAACACCAGCGGTCTAGCAAGCTCGTAAATTGCGTTGAGCTTAGAAGCTGTCGGGTTGAAAAACCGTTCAAACGCCGTTCGAATTGTCCGGTTTTCGACGGACGTACCAGATGGTTAGCGCTCCCTTCACGGCGATGACAACGACCAAGAGAAGGGCCGGCAGAAAAATGTCGCGCACCGAATTGAACATCTGCAGCAACATTACGAACAAGCCGAATGCCGAGGCGAAATCCACTACGGCGAGCGTGTAGAACACCGCCAGGCTGGGCGGCCGCTTGCCCCACACCGACGAAAGCACGAGCGCGTTCAGCACGACGACGCCGATCGGGAGAAGTGCAAGAAGACCGATGCCGCCGCTGGCGAGAACGAGCAGCGTGCATCCACCCCCCAGCAGCGCCATCAAAAGGCAGAGGATCGCGAGAACGTTCTTCATGCCTGCCCGCCTGCAAGCGAACGCGCGTAGAGGATCGTGAACAGGCCCTTCGCGCCGAAGAACAGGAAAGCGAGGAGGTCGTAGACGGACCCGCCGGCCTGCACGACGACGGACGCGAGCCCGATCAGGATGTCCGCCGCGCCCATCAGGTAGAAGAACACGCGCGACGTGCCGATCCGCCCGGTCAGCGCGGCGAGCAGGATCGCGTTCAGCACGATGAGCGCCAGCGGAGCGACCGCCAGCGGCCACACGCCCGGAATCGACACGATCATCACGACGCAGCCGCCGCCAAACAGCACCATCAGTATACAGAGGATGATGAGGGCGTTCTTCACCGCGCCGCCCTCGACATCGCCATCCGCGCCCGTGCTGCCTCGTCGCGGTAAAAGAGGTTGTAGGTCTCGAACGGGATGATCTGCGCCTTGGGCGTCACGAAGTGGATGCACGACCGCTTCACGCGGGCGAGACAGAAGTTGTGCGCGTCCATGAATTCGACGATGGCGATGCGAAAGATGTTCTCGTAGCCCATGCCCTCCGGCACCGGCACCTCGGGCAGGCAGCACAGCAGCGCGTCGAGCCGTTCCGGGTTGTTGCATTCCACGGTGCCGAGCGAGAAGAAGTTGAGCACTTGCCGGTGAAGCTCCGGATACTTCTCGAACGTGATCGCGTTCGGCAGCGCCTCGACCAGCATGGCGCGCGGGAAGAACGAAGTGATCGGCGCGATGCGCTCGCCGTTGCGCAGAGCATAGCCGATGGCGATCGAGTACGGGTTGCAGGGCAGCGGGATGATGTCGCGTTCGCCGAACGCGGTGCCGGCGTCGATGATGGCGCGGCGGATGTCGGAGAGCACGAAGCGATTGCCGTCCGGATCGAACCCCTCGTTGCGGCCCGCGTCCTGCACCGGCTGGAAGGTGATGCCGCGCACGCAGCGGAATTTGAGCGCGTGGCGGATGATGTCGCCCACCTCGTCGTCGTTCACGCCCTTCTTCAGCACCACGACGAGCGTCGTCGAGATGTTGGCGCGCTCGAGCGCCTCGAGCGCCTGGCGCCGCACGCGCGTGAGGTCGGCGCCGCGGAGGTTCCTAAGCGCTTCCGCCTTCAGCGAATCGAACTGGAGGTACACCTCGAAGCCCGGCTTGAACGCGGCGAGCGCCGCGACGAACGCGGGGTCGGTGGCGATGCGGATGCCGTTCGTGTTGAGCATCACGTGCCGGATCGGCCGCCGCTTCGCCGCCGCGAGGATGTCGAGGATCTCCGGATGGATCGTTGGCTCGCCGCCCGAAATCTGGACGAGGTCGGGCTCGCCCTCGCTTTCGACCAGCGCGTCCATCATCCGCTCGATCTCGGGGAGCGGGCGGTGCAGCGCTTTCGCCGGCGAACTGTCGGCGAAGCACACGGGGCAGGTGAGGTTGCAGGCCTCGTTCACCTCGATCAGCGCGAGGCACGAGTGCTGCTCGTGGTCGGGGCAGAGGCCGCAGTCGTAGGGGCAGCCGTGCTCCGTGCGCGTCTGCGCGGCGAGCGGCCGGTCGCCGGGCTTCAGGTAGTCGCGGCAGAGCTTGTAGTACTCGGGGTCGGTCGACACGAGTGCCTTCTCGACGCCGTGCTCCTTGCAGCGCTTCAGGTAGTAGACGCAGCCGTCGTCGACGATCACCTTCGCCGGCACCAGCGCGTAGCATCGGCTGCACAGCGAGGTCGTCTGTTCGAGGAAGACGTACGGGGCGGTCTTACGCGCGGGCGCGTTCATCGGCGGGGCGCATCATGAGGAGGGCGTAGGCGATGAGGGCGAGGCAGACGAGGTGGAAAACGTTCAACGGACCGACCACCGGCGCGTAGGGTTTCAGGAACTCCCATACGAACCGCTGTGCCGCATACCATAGCACGAGCAGGTAGAACCCGTCCTTCAGGAATCGGGGATTGCGCGTGCCGAGCATAGCGAGCGCATAGAGGAGGAACGCCGCCATCGCCGCGGACTCGTAGAGCTGCACCGGGTGGCGCAGCACCCCGTCGCCGAAATCGTGGCCCCAGGGAAGCGTGGTGGGCGTGCCGTAGGTGTCGTCGGCGAGGCCTGCGAAGTAGCAGCCCCAGCGCCCCACCATGATCGACACCGCGAACGCCGGCACGAAGATCAGCCCGGTCGATCCCGCGATGCCACGGCCCCGCTTGTAGAGTTCGACCGCAAGGATCGCTCCGGCGAGCGCGCCGAGCATGGAGCGGGCCACCATCGGCGTTCCGGAGAGCCACAGGTTCAGCGAGCCGAGTCCGAACCCGCCGATGGCCGCCCCGGCGACCAGCGCGAGCACGTATCCCGCCCCCGCGCTGTCGACCTTCGCCGCCGCGCCCTGAAGCCGCCAGCGCCACACGATCAGCGTGGTCGTGAGCGCGCAGAGGCTGGCAAGAAGGTCGAAGGCGAGATGAAAGGGCACCGTCGGGACGCTCGATCGGGAAGGGTGGGCAGAGTGTTCCGGAAGGTGGTTTCCGATGTCAACGTGCGCGGCGGACGAATTGCCTTGATTTGGTCACTGCCCTCGCTTAACCCGCTGACAGCGTGTGGGTTTTGCCGGACGAGGGGTTGAGCCGTTGAGCGACGAGTCGCTGTTTCGCGAAGTCGACGAGGAAGTACGCCGCGAACAAGCCCTGAAGCTGTGGGACCGCTACGGCACCTACATGGTGGCCGCGAGCGTCGGGATCATCCTTGCGGTGGCCGCCTTCAAGGGCTGGCAGTACTATTCGACCCAGCGCGCGGAAGCCGCGGGCGTCGCGTACTTCAACGCGCTGAAGGTGGCCGAGCAGGGCAAGCCCGAGGACACTGCTGCGGCTTTTGCCGCCGTAACGTCTGCAGGCAACGCCGGCTATGCCGAGCTCGCACGGCTCGACGAGGCCTCCCAGCTCGCCCGCCGTGGCGAGCGCGACAAGGCGATCGCCGCGTATGACGCCTTCGCGAAAGACACGTCCAATTCGAAAGAGCTGCGCGATGCGGCCACGATCCGCGCCGGCTACCTCCTTGCCGACACGGCGACCTCGGCCGATCTCGTGTCGCGGCTGTCGTCGCTCGATACGCCGGACGGCGCCTGGCGCCTCGCCGTGCGCGAGATCTATGCGCTCGCCGCCTACCGGGAAGGCAACTATCCCGAGGTCGACCGCCTGGTGAACGAGATCCTGGCCGATCCGACCGTCGGCGACGGGCTGCGCCAGCGCGCCCAGATCATCGAAGCCGTGGTCCTGCCGAAGCTGCCGCAGAAATGATCATCCGGTCTCGAACGATCGCCGCCCTCGTCCTCTCGCTGGTCGTGGCGGGATGCGCCAGCATGCCGTCCGCCGAAAAGCTGCTCGAGCCGATCACCGGCGAGAAGGACGTGAAGCTGCCCGGCACGCGCGAGCCGGTGCTGCCCACGAGCGGCCCGCAGCTGAAGTCCGCGGATGCCACGGATCCCATCGTCATCCCCGCCGCCGTCGCCAACGCGAGCTGGTCGCAGCCGGGTGGGGTCCCCTCGAACGCGCTCGGCAATCTCGCCGCGGGCTCGCCGCTGAAGCGCGCCTGGGCGGTCGGCGCGGGCACGGGCTCCTCGGGGCGCGACCGGCTGATCTCGCCGCCGATCATCGTTGGCGGGCGCGTGTTCGTGCTCGACGCGGAAGCCAATCTCTCCGCCTTCGACGCCTCAACCGGCGCGGTGGTTTGGCGGCGTTCGGTGGCGCGCGAGGGCAAGGATGCGGAAGGCGCCTTCGGCGGCGGCATCGCCTCGGAGAACGGCGTGCTCTACGTCGCGACTGGCTTCGGCGAAGTGATGGCGGTCGATCCCGCACAGGGCGGCGAAGTGTGGCGTCGCCGGCTCGACACGCCGATCCGCGCCGCGCCGACCGTCGCCGATGGGCGGATGTACGTGATCACGGTGTCGAACGAGGTGGTCGCGATCTCGACCGTCGGCGGCGACGTGCTGTGGCGCCACGACGGGTCCGGCGAACAGGCCTCGCTGCTCTCGGCCTCGAGCCCGGCCGTGTCGGGCGGCATGGTGGTGGTGCCGTTCACCACTGGCGAGATCGCCGCGCTCGACCAGGACCACGGCTCGCTCCTGTGGTCGGACTCGCTTGCCTCGTCCGATCCCACGAACTCGCTCGCGAACCTGAACGACGTGGCAGGACGCCCGGTGATCGATGGCAGCACCGTGTTCGCGATCGCCCACTCGGGACGGCTGTCGGCGATGGAGCTGAAGGACGGCCACGAGGTGTGGAGCCAGGAGTTCTCCGGCACGCAGACGCCGTGGGTGGCGGGCGACTACGTCTTCATCGTGTCCGGCCGGTCGACGCTCGTCGCCGTGTCGAAACGGACGGGCGGCGTGCGCTGGTCGGTGGAACTGCCGGCGGGCGCGTCCTATGCCGGGCCGGTGGTCGCGGGCGGCCGCCTGCTGGTCGTTAGCTCGGCCGGGGCGCTGCTCGAAGTGTCGCCGCAGACCGGGCAGGTGATGAACACGGTGACGCTCGGCTCGCCCGTCTACCTCGCCCCGGTGATCGCCAATGGCACGGTGTTCGTGCTGGCCGACGACGGCAATCTCGTCGCCCTGCGGTGAGGGATGCCGCGGGGCGTCGATTGACGGCCCGCCTGCGATGCAATAGCCCCATCGCATGACCGTCACCGTCGTCATCGCCGGGCGCCCCAACGTCGGCAAGTCCACGCTGTTCAACCGCCTCGCCGGGCGAAGGCTCGCGCTCGTGGACGACACGCCGGGCGTGACGCGCGACCTGCGCGAGGCGGACGCGCGGCTGGCCGACCTCAACTTCCGGATCATCGACACGGCGGGCCTCGACGAGGGCAAGCCCGGATCGCTCGAGGCGCGCATGTCGAACCTGAGCGTCGAGGCGGTGAAGCGCGCCGACGTGTGCCTGTTCGTGATCGACGCGCGTGCAGGCCTCACCGCGCAGGACCGGCACTTCGCCGAAGTCGTGCGGAAGTCGGGCCGGCCGGTGATCCTCGTCGCGAACAAGGCGGAGGGCGGCGCGGGCGAGGCGGGACTTTACGAGGCGTTCAGCCTGGGGCTCGGCGACCCGGTGCCGCTGTCGGCTGCCCACGGCGAGGGTCTCGACGATCTCTACGAGGCGCTGCGGCCGTTCGTGGACGAGGCGAAGGAGGCATCGGCCGGCGAGGGGGAGGATGAGGGCGAGGATGGCGAGCGGCTGCGGCCGCAGCGGCCGCTCAAGCTCGCGATCGTCGGGCGGCCCAACGCGGGGAAGTCCACGCTGATCAACAAGCTGATCGGGGAGGAGCGCCAGCTCACCGGGCCCGAGGCCGGCATCACGCGCGACGCCATCGCCATCGACTGGACGTGGAAGGGCCAGCGGGTGGAGCTGTGGGACACGGCGGGCCTGCGCCGCAAGGCGCGCATCACCGACCGGCTGGAGAAGATGTCGGCGAGCGACGCCTTGCGCGCGGTGCGTTTCGCCGAGGTGGTGGTGGTCGTCGTCGACGGCACCGCGCCGCTCGAGAACCAGGACCTGCAGATCGCCCATCTCGTCGCGGAGGAGGGGCGCGGGCTCGTGCTCGCGGTGTCGAAGTGGGATCTCGTCGAGAACCCGCAGAAGCGGCTGCGCGAGATCGAGGAGAAGGTGCGCGAGGAACTGCCGCAGGTGCTGGGCGTCGGCATCGTCACGCTGTCGGGCCTCACCGGGCGCGGCATCCAGGGGCTGATGCCCGCCGTCGTCGAGACGTGGAAGATCTGGAACAAGCGCGTGCCCACGTCGAAGCTGAACCGCTGGCTCCTCGACCAGGTGGACCGGCACCCGCCGCCGGCGCCGGGCGGGCGGCGGATCAAGCTGCGCTACATGACGCAGGCCTCGGCGCGGCCGCCGACGTTCGTCGTGTTCTGCTCGAACGCTGAGGAGCTGCCGCAGACCTACGTGCGGTTCCTGGTGAACGGCATGCGCGAGGCGTTCGACCTGTGGGGTACGCCGATCCGCGTGCACCTGCGGCAGCCGAAGAATCCGTATGCGGACAGGAAGCGCCGGAAGGAGCGGTCGTAAGGCGAACCCTTCAGGCGCGCATCGCGAGGCTGCCGTCCCGGAAATCGAACACCTTGCCGCTGACGTCTGTCGAGGGCGCACACAGCACGGCCGATACGTCGGCCAGGGCTTCCGGGGTCGGCAGCGTCTCCGGATCCTCGCCCGGCATCGCCTGCGCGCGCATCCGCGTGCGGATGGGGCCGGGGTTCAGCATGTTGGCGCGCACGGCGGTGGTGGCGGTCTCCGCCGCGTACGTCTTCACCAGCGCCTCGAGCGCCGCCTTCGAGACGGAGTAGGGACCCCAGTAGGCGGTACACTTGTGCGCAGCCCCGGAGGTCACGAACACCGCGCGCCCCGCGTCGGAGCGTCTTAGCAGCGGGTCGATCGAGCGGATGAGGCGCCAGTTGGCGGAGACGTTGACCGCCATCACCTCGTCCCACACCTTCGGCTCGATGTGGCCGAGCGGCGAGAGGCGGCCGAGCACGCCGGCGTTGCCGACGAGCGCGTCGACCTTGCCGAAGCGTTCGTAGAGCGCGCCGCCCAGGCGATCGATGCCGGGGGAGTCCTTGAGGTCGAGCGGGACGAGCGTCGCGGTCGAGCCCTTCGCCTTGATGGCGTCGTCGAGTTCCTCGAGCGCGCCCACCGTCCGGGCGACCGCCACGATGTGCGCGCCCTCCTCGGCAAGTTTCAGCGCCAGCGCCCGGCCGATGCCGCGCGAGGCGCCGGTCACGAGCGCGACGCGCCCCGTCATCGTCCCCATGTCGCTAAAACTCCGTCAGCCGGCTTCGGCGAGCAGCGACAGTTGCCGCGGACCGCGCGTGACGCCGCGGTCGGTAAGCGGCGTCGGATAGTCGCCGGTGAAGCAGTGGTCGGTGAACTGCGGGCGCACGGGATCGCGGCCGGGGAGCCCGACCGAGCGATAGATGCCGTCGACCGACAGGAAGGCGAGGGAGTTCACGCCGATGTAGGCGCGCATCTCCTCGAGCGAGTGGGTGGCGGCGAGCAGCGCGCGCTGTTCCGGCGTGTCGATGCCGTAGAAGTCGGGGTGCGTGATCGGCGGACTGGCGATGCGCATGTGCACTTCCTTGGCACCCGCCTCGAACATCATCTGCACGATCTTCACCGACGTCGTTCCGCGTACGATAGAATCGTCGACGAGGAGGATGCGCTTGCCGGCGATCACCGCGCGGTTGGCGTTGTGCTTGAGCTTCACGCCGAGCGCGCGGATCTGCTGCGTCGGCTCGATGAAGGTGCGGCCCACGTAGTGGTTGCGGATGATGCCGAGCTCGAAGGGCACGCCGAGCCCCTGCGCGAAGCCGAGCGCGGCGGGAACGCCCGAGTCCGGCACCGGGATCACGACGTCGACGTCGGCGGGCGACTCGCGGGCGAGCTCGCGGCCCATGTTCTTGCGCACTTCATATACGGAGCGACCGCCGAGCACGCTGTCGGGGCGCGAGAAGTAGATGTACTCGAAGATACACGGCCGCGCCGGCACGCGCGGGAATGGGAAGTGCGATTCGATCCCCTCGTCGCTGATCACCACGACCTCGCCGTTCTCGATCTCGCGGATAAAGCGGGCGCCGATGATGTCGAGCGCGCAGGTCTCCGAGCAGAGGATGTAGGAGCCGTTGAGCTCGCCCAGCACCAGCGGGCGGATGCCGAGCGGGTCGCGCGCGCCGATCATCTTCTTGTTCGTCAGCACGACGAGCGAGTAGGCGCCCTCGAGCTGGCGCAGGCAGTCGACGAAGCGTTCGACCATCCGCGGCCGTTTCGACCGCGCGACGAGGTGAAGGATCACTTCCGTGTCGGACGTCGACTGGCAGATCGCGCCCTGCTCGATGAGCTCGCGGCGAAGCGTCAGGCCGTTCGTGAGGTTGCCATTGTGGCCGACGGCGAAGCCGCCGGCGGCGAGCTCGGCGAACAGCGGCTGCACGTTGCGCAGGATCGTCTCGCCGGTCGTCGAGTAGCGCACGTGGCCGACGGCGGTGCGCCCCTTGAGCCGGGCGATCGTGTCGGGCTTCGAAAAGCTGTCGCCGACGAGGCCGAGGCGGCGCTCGGAGTGGAAGCGGTTCCCGTCGAAGGAAACGATGCCCGCCGCCTCCTGGCCGCGGTGCTGCAGCGCGTGGAGGCCGAGCGCGGTGAGCGCGGCGGCATCGTCGTGGCCGTAGACGCCAAACACGCCGCACTCCTCGCGCAGCGTGTCGCCGTCGAAGTCGAAATCGAAGGTGGTCGAGTCGTGGGCGGGGGTGTCGTGTGCCATGGTCAGTTTCCGCTCTGTCCGCCGAAGGCGGGCTGGTCGCTCTTCTGTCCCCCCTGCACGGGCTGCGCAGGCACTTCCTCCACGGGCTGCTGCCCGCCTATCGCCGGCTGCGTGCCGGCGGCGCCCTGCTGCTGTTCTTCCTCGGGCGTCACTTCGGTGCCCATCTTGGGCTGGCCGGAGCCGGTCGCGGGCGTGCTGTCGACCGAGGTCATCGCGGCGATGCGCTCCTGGATCTGGGCAGGGAGCATCGCGACCGCCGTGTCGCGCACCGACTGGACCACCGGCAGAAGCCGCGCCTGCTTCACCGCTGCGTCCTGGCGGTCCTTCTGCACGAACATGTCGTAGAAGAAGTAGGCGATCACCACGAGCAGGAGACCGCGGAACGCGCCGTAGAAGAAGCCGAGCGTGCGGTCGAAGGGTCCGGTCGGCGCATCCAGCACCCAGTCGGAAATCCTTACACTGATCAATGACAGGATGATCAGCGTGACGAGGAACACGCCCGCGCCCACGGCCGCCTTCGCGACGAGCTCGGATTGGATGTAGGGCGTGACGAGGGCGACCGCCTGCGGCGTCAGCGCGGCGAGGAGGCCGGCCAGACCCGCCGCACCCCAGGAAATGAGCGAAAGGACTTCGCGGGTGAAGCCGCGCGAGAGGGCGAGAAGGCCCGACACCAGCATGATGCCGATCAGCAGAAAGTCCGTCCACTGCAAGCCCATTTTCGCCTGCTTCTCCTTCGACCCGGTGCTGGTGACGCGCCTTATATAGGGATTTCGCGCCCCTGTCACAGATCAACGGCCGAAAGTCTACATGATTCGAGGCGGGCGCGGCGTCATGCCCCGCCGAAGCGCTCAGGAGCCGGCCGAGACCTTGGCGGGCGCGATGGGCGTGTACTCGCACCGGTCGGGCTTGAGATCGACCAGGGGCGTGCCGTCGAGGCAGTCGAGGCCGCGCACGAGGATCGCGCCGGGCTCGACGCCGACGAGGTCGACGAGCGAGGTGCCGATCGGGTTCGGGCGCACGGGCGAGCGCAGCGCGAACGTGCCACGCGTCTCGCCGTCGTGCCGGGGAGACTGGAGCACGAGATCGCGCCGTGACCGGTCGAGCCAGTAGAGCACCTCTACGCGCCCGTAGCGTTCGATGCCGGTCAACGCCTCGCGCCAGGGCTCGAAGATCTCGATGCGGCACACCGGTCCGTCGCTCCCGCCCTGCCGCGGGCAATCCGCCCGGTTCGTCCACGGGGTGCGGATGCGGCCGATGAAGAAGATCTGCGCATCGGTCGCGACCGGGAGCGCCACCTGCTTCTCGCCCGGCCGGATGTCGCTCTCGTCGCTCATGGTCCGTATCCTGATGTTCAAGGCAGTGCGGCGATCCACGCCGTGAGGTCCGCCACCGTTTCGACCGTCTTCAGCGCGATGCCCTTCGGCGCAGAGATGTCCGCCCCGCCGCCCGCAACCACCGCGCGGCTCAAGCCGAGCTTCGCCGCCTCCTTGAGCCGCGCTTCCGACTGGCCGACGGGCCTTACGCTACCAGACAGCGCCACTTCGCCGAAGAGGATTGCGTCGAGCGGTATGGCGCGCCCGGTGAGCGAGGAGACGAGTGCTGCGGCGACTGCCAGATCGGCCGCCGGTTCCTTCACCTTCATGCCGCCGGCGACGTTGAGATAAACGTCGTGGCCCTGCAGCTTGACGCCGGCGCGCGCCTCCAACACCGCAAGCACCATGGCGAGCCTGTTCTGATCCCAGCCGACCACGGCACGGCGCGGCGTGCCGAGCGTTGAAGGTGACACCAGCGCCTCGACCTCCATGAGGAGTGGGCGCGTGCCCTCGATGCCGGCGAAGACGGCGGAGCCCGGCGTCCCTGCCTCGCGCCCGGCGATGAACAGCCCGGAGGGGTTCGGCACTTCGCGCAGACCACCGTCCGACATCTCGAACACGCCGATCTCGTCGGTCGGGCCAAACCGGTTCTTCACCGCGCGCAGGATGCGGAACTGGTGGCCGCGGTCGCCTTCGAAGTAGAGCACGGTGTCGACCATGTGCTCGATCACCTTCGGCCCGGCGATCTGGCCGTCCTTCGTCACGTGGCCGACGAGCAGCACCGCCGAGCCCTTCTGCTTGGCGTACCGGATCAGCGCCTCGGCGCCCGCACGCAGCTGCGACACGGTACCGGGCGCCGCCTCGATGACGGGCGACCACAGCGTCTGGATCGAATCGATGACGACCACCGCGGGCGGCGGTCCTTCGGAGAGCGTGGCAAGGATGTCCGACACGTTCGTTTCGCAGGCGAGGAGCGCCGGGGAATCGGCGAGCCCCAGCCGCTCCGCGCGCAGGCGCACCTGTGCGATCGCCTCTTCGCCGGAGACGTACACGGCGCGCTGGCCGCGCCGCGCGAGCGCCGCGAGCGCCTGCAGCAGGAGCGTCGACTTGCCGATGCCCGGATCGCCGCCGATCAGGACCCCCGAGCCCGGAACGAAGCCGCCGCCGGCGACCCGGTCGAGCTCGGAGATGCCGGTTTCGATCCGCGGCGGCGCCGGCGTATCGCCCTTGAGGCTGACGAGCCGGATGCTGCGCCCCTTCGGCATGGCCTGGCCCTTCGCGCCGCTGACCGGAGCGGCAGGTGCTTCCTCGGCGAAGGAGTTCCACGAACCGCACGCGTCGCACCGCCCGGACCACTTCGGGCTCGTCGACCCGCAGCTTTGGCAGACGTAGACGGCAGCGAGCTTGGCCATGCGCGAGCGACCCTGGCAGAAGGCGGAATGTTCCGTTTATGTTCTCAAGGTCCCGCTGTCAATCGGGTCAAGCTATTCCTTGTCCGCGATGGAAGGACGGCCGGTGTCTCCGGGAGCTGCGGAAAGGACCGAGGAGCCTCCGGCAAGCCACCTCGTGACGGCCAGATAGATGCCGCTTGCGCCGACGCCTGTCAGGATCGCTTCGAGCGAGCCGTTGCCGTAGTGATCGGGGTGCACGAGGAAGTCCGCGGCGGTCGTCGCAAGTACGACCACCAAGGCAACCGCAACCGGATCGGCCAGCCAGCGCTTCAGCGGCGTGAATGACCCTGCGACCACGAGTGCGCCTGCGAGCGTTCCGGTTTCCATCGCAGTGAGCCAGTGCGAGGCGGTCAGAGCCGATACATCGCCCTTCACCATGACCAGGAGGCACGCTGCGGTGGCCTCGAGAAACCGGAGCAGGAACAGCTTTGCCTTGGCGCGGATCGTCTCGGACATGCGCTGCCATAGGCGCTCGTCCGTAACCGTTCCGTTGCCGGGGCGCACCAATTGCGGACATGTTCAAGAGGCTGTTAACCCGGTCAGGGACGCAGCACGTCCATCTGGATCGGGCCTTCGGCGCGGCCGTGGATGAACTGTTCGACGTAGGCGTTGCCGCTGCGGTCGATGTCCTTGGCCTTGCCGTGCCAGATGATGCGGCCCTTGTAGATCATCGCGATGTCGTCGGCGATTTTCCGCGCCGAGGCCATGTCGTGGGTGATCGAGATGGTGGTGGCGCCCAGCCGCTTCACGCAGTCGACGATCAGGTTGTTGATGACGTCGGCCATGATCGGGTCGAGGCCGGTCGTCGGTTCGTCGAAGAAGATGATCTCGGGGTCGCCGGCGACAGCCCGGGCGAGGCCGACGCGCTTCTGCATGCCGCCGGAGAGTTCCGCCGGGTAGAGCTCGGCAACTTCCGCCCCGAGGCCCACCTGCTTCAGCTTGGTGATGGCGATGTCCTTCGCCTCTGCCCGGGCCATCCGCTTGCCCTCGATCAGGCCGAAGGCGACGTTCTGCCAGACGGGAAGGGAATCGAAGAGTGCCGCGCCCTGGAACAGCATGCCGAAGCGGGTCATCACCGCGTCGCGCGCCTTGCCGGAGAGCCCCACGACGTTCTCGCCGCCGATGGTGATCGAGCCCGAGTCGGGGCGGATGATGCCGAGGATGCACTTCAGCATCACCGATTTGCCGGTGCCCGAGCCGCCGATGACCACGAGCGAGCGGCCGCGGTCGACGGCCACGTCGACGCCGTTCAGCACCTGCTTCGGCCCGAACGCCTTGCGCACGTCCTTCAGAACGATATGCGGATCGGCCATCGGGTCACTCGTTGAACAGGAACGAGGTGAGCACGTAGTTCGAGGCGAGGATCATGATCGACGCCGAGACGACCGCATCCGTCGTCGCGCGGCCCACGCCTTGCGCGCCGCCCTTCGAGTTGAAGCCGTGGTAGCAGCCCATCAGCGCGATGATGAAGCCGAACACGGCCGACTTGATGAGGCCGGAGGTCACGTCGCGCACCTCGAGATAGTCGACGGTGTTCTTGAGGTAGGCCGCACCGTTGAACCCGAGGGTGTGCGTGCCGACGAGGTAGCCGCCCATGATGCCGATGGTGTCGGCCACCATGACGAGCAGGGGCAGTGCGATGACGGCGGCCGCGATGCGCGGTCCGACCAGGTACTTGAACGGGTTCGTCGAGAGCGTGACGAGGGCGTCGATCTGCTCGGTCACGCGCATGGTGCCGAGTTCCGCCGCGATCGCCGCCGAGACGCGCCCCGCCACCATGAGGCCTGCGAGCACGGGCCCGAGTTCGCGGGTGATGCCGAGCGCCACGATCGAGGAGACGAGGCTCTCGGCGTTGAAGCGCGATCCGCCGATGTAGATCTGCAGCGCCAGCACGCCGCCGGTGAAGATGGCGGTGAGGCCGACGACGGGCAGCGAGAAGTAGCCGATCTTCATGAACTGATCGAGCATCTGGCGCAGGTACCAGCGCGGCGTCAGCCCCTGCAGCAGGGCGTCCTTCATGAAGAGCGTGATCCGCCCGATCTCGGCGACGAGCGAGAGCGTGATCCGCCCGATATTGGCGAGGAATTCCACGAGTGAGATCTGCCGTCCTTAAACCACGGCAAGGGGTAGCCGATTCAGCCGGGCGAGTACAGCCGTGCGAATCGGGAGCCCAGCCGGGTCAGGATCTCGTAGGGCGTCGTCCCGGCCCAGCGGGCGAGGTCGTCGACCGAGATGTGGTCGCCCAGAAGTTCGGCGCGGGCGCCGCGCCGGACGAAGTCCGGCGAGATGTCCGTCACGTCGATCGCGATGAGGTCCATCGAGACCCGGCCCGCGACGGGCGCGAGCTGGCCGCCGACGTAGACGAGGGCGGGCTCGGCGGCGGTGGCGTCGAGGTCCTCGCGCACCGGCTGGCTCGAGAGCGCGCGCGGCAGGCCGTCGGCATAGCCTGCGCCGACGATCGCGATGCGGGAGGGCCTCCGCGCCGTCCAGGTGGCGTTGTAGCCGACGGTCTCCCCAATCTTCAGGGTACGGACCTGCAGGATGTTCGCGTACAGACGGACGACCGGGCGCATCGGGTTCGGCCGGTTGGCGAACGGGTTGCCGCCGTAGAGCGCGATGCCGGGACGCACCAGGTCGCAGGCATAGCCGTTGGCGGCGAGCGTGCCGGGCGAGTTCGCGAGGCTCGCCCGCGCCTGGGGAAACAGCGCGCGGACGTCCTCGAACAGCGCCTGCTGGCGCTCGTTCATCTCGTGGCCCGGCTCGTCGGCGCAGGCGAAATGGCTCATCGCCAGCGTCACCTCGAACGCGCCGAGGAGATCCTGACGGCGCGCCAGCGTCTGCGCCTCGTCCATGGGCATCCCGAGGCGGTTGAGGCCGGTGTCGACGTGCAGCGCGACCGGCAGCCGCCGCTCGAGCGCGCGGGCGACCGGCGCGTATTCCTCGGCTTCGGCGAGGCTCGCGAGCGCCGGAACAAGGCCGTAACGCAGATATTCGGGCCCCGTCTTCGGCAGGAGACCGTTCAGCACGATGATTTCGGCCTCCGGGAGATGGGCGCGCAGCTCTGCGCCCTCGCCGGGAAGTGCTACGAAGAAGGTCCGGCACCCGGCCTCCCAGAGGGCGGAGGCAACCGGCAGCATGCCGAGGCCATACGCGTTCGCCTTCACGGCGGCGCCGCACGCCGCGGGCGCTGCCGCCTTCTGGAACATCGCGTAGTTCGACTTGAGCGCCGCAAGATCGATCGCAAGCGTTGCCGCCGCGAGATCGTGCGCAGACGCCACCGGCCCCTCGTCCATGGTCATCCCCTCACCGCAATCGTCCCCGCAGCCATGAAAACAGCGGAATCCGGCGAAGATGCGGTCTCCCCTGCCACAAAATGACCGTCGAGTTGCCCATCCGCAACAGAACCGTCACTTTGCACGCACGACGGCCCGCGCGCCGTTGCTGTGCGCCCAAATCTTCGGCACTTTCCGGCCTCGGGAGGCCGGACTCGCGGCCCGAGTCCCGACCTTGATCACAGGGGTAGAGAATCATGAAACGCATCATCGTCGCCGCCTTGAGCGCCGTGGCGCTTGCGGCTGCCGTCGCGACTCCCGCGATGGCACAGGCGCAGGCCCAGTCCCGCGCGAGCTGCTTCTTCCTCGGGTGCCTGTTCCAGAATGGCGGCAGCCAGTCCTACGGCGGCCAGGGCTATGGCTACGCCAAGTCGACCAAGACCACCGTTCCGTTTGCGGACAAGAAGTACCGCCCGGGCTCGATCATCATCAAGACGCCCGAGCGCGCACTCTATTATGTGCTCCCCGACGGCAAGGCCTACCGCTACCGCGTCGGCGTGGGCCGCGAAGGCTTCCAGTGGTCGGGCAACTCGAAGATCGTGCGCAAGGCCGAGTGGCCGGATTGGCGTCCGCCGGCGGAGATGATCAAGCGCGAGGCGGCGAAGGGCCACATCATCCCCGACTACATGCCCGGCGGTCCGACCAATCCGCTCGGCGCGCGCGCCCTCTACATCGGCGGCACCGTCTATCGCATCCATGGGACCAACGCGGCGGAGACCATCGGCGGCGCGGTGTCGTCCGGATGCATCCGCATGCTGAACAACGACGTGATCGATCTCTACGGCTACGTGAAGGTCGGCAGCCCGGTCTACGTCTACCAGTGAGGTTTAGGCGAGAGCGGTCCGGAGACGGATCGCTCTCCTCGCAGCAAACGGCACCCTGAAACGGAAAGAGCCCCGGCGCCTAAAGCAGCCGGGGCTCTTGTCTTTGAAGAGCTTGGAAGGAAGCTTACTTCTTCTTCGCAGCCTTCTTCGCAGGCTTCTTGGCAGCCTTCTTCGCAGGCTTCTTGGCCGCCTTCTTAGCGGCCTTCTTCGCCGGAGCTTTCTTCGCTGCAGTTGCCATCCGTGAATCTCCCCGAATGATGTGGGTCATAGGAAACGCTTGAAGCACTTCACCCGACGTGTCGCCATACCCCGAGACTCGAAAGCATGAGTCACATGACGAGACGTCATGATTCATCACATGCATTGATTCTTCGATTCTGCAAGATGAAACACGCTCGATGCATCATCGAAGCGCAAATTTTTTGGTCGAACGTGTTGCTGCAACATCAATCGAGAGCGTCTTCGTCTCATCTTGAAGCAGCGCATCCATCTTCGCTTCATCGATCAGAGAAGTCTTCGAGTCGGTCTTCGCGAGTGATTCGTCCGTATGCGATGCGTCGAGTCGCTCGATCGAAGAGCTTCAAAAGCCTTTCGATGCGCGTGTAGAGGCGACCGCGAACGGCAGTCAGCGCTCCGATTGGCGCTTGGTGACCTCGCCGTTGCGCGTGCGACGCTGCCGACGGTGCTCAAGCGCCTCGTGCTGGTAGCGTGAGACGAGCGCCATGAGCACGCTCGTCGACCAGGCGAACGTCAGAAGGCCCGACATCGCGATGGCGCCTTCGAGATTGCGCCACCGGAAGGGCAGATTGATGTTGCTGCCCAGCGTCACGTACTCGAGGAGCGTGAAGTAGAAGGAGTCGGACGCATCCTTGACGGCGCCCGTGATGTAGAAGAACGCGGACCAGATGCCGACTTCCAGGAAGTGGACCGTGACGATGAGCAGCGCCGCGACGATCAGCGTGGCGATGCCGAAGCGACGCAGGTCGCGCTTGGTGAGCCACTCATCGAACTGCTCGGCCATCTGCATGGTCGAAACCATGCCGGTGCCGTGGACGATCATGGTGAGGGCAAGCAGGAACACCATGGCCGCGATCTGGTCGCCGGCAAAGAACACGTTGAACTCGTCGGGATGCGTCATGGATCGCCTGCCTTGTGCTGTCTCCCGAGTCGCATAGCCGCATGCGATCCCGGCGGAAAGGGGGCCGGCTTAGCCGCAAATGAAAACGCCCGGCTGCGAGAGCCGGGCGCGGTGTGCGTATCGAGAAGTCTCCGCGATCAGCTGCAGCCGCTCGTCGAGCCGCAGGTGTCGCACTTGAGGCAGGTGCCGTTCCTGACCATCGTGTAGTTGCCGCACTCGCCGCACATCTCGCCCTCGTAGCCCTTCATGCGGGCGAGCGCGCGCTGTTCGGCGTCCGACATCTCCTTCACGGCCGCGACCGTGACGGTGGTCGTGGCCTCCTCGGAGATCGTCACGGCGGCAAGCGCCGACGAGCCGTCCGTCGCGAGTTCGCCGGCGCGCATCTGCAGCAGCGCGACGGGGGAGGCGACTGGCGCGGCAGCCGCCTTGCCCGGCGGCATCACCACGACGTTGCCGTCCATGCGCTGGCGCACGAAGCCTGCCGACATCACGCGCGCCGCCGGCACCGGCTGCGGACCCGGCGCGGCTTCCGGCTCGGCAAAGCCTTCGGCCGGCGCCTTGCCTTCCTTCACGCCGCGCCCCATCGCGTCGAAGCCGATGTCGTGCGGATCGACGTGCGCGAGATCGTTGCGGGAAAGATAGGACACGGCGAGCTCGCGGAACACGTAGTCGAGGATCGACGTCGCGTTCTTGATCGCCTCGTTGCCTTGAACGAGGCCGGCCGGCTCGAAGCGCGTGAAGGTGAAGGCCTCCACGTATTCCTCGAGCGGCACGCCGTACTGGAGGCCAAGGGAGATCGCGATGGCGAAATTGTTCATCATCGCCCGGAAAGCCGCGCCTTCCTTGTGCATGTCGATGAAGATCTCGCCGAGGCGCCCGTCGTCGTACTCGCCGGTGCGCAGGTACACCTTGTGCCCGCCGACGATCGCCTTCTGGGTGTAGCCTTTCCGGCGCAGCGGCAGCTTTTCGCGCTCCCGCTTCACCGCCACCTCGATGATCCGCTCGACGATCCGCTCGACGCGCTGGGCGGCGGGCTGGGTCGCGGCGATTTCGGCCGCGAGATCGTCGGCGTCCTCCTCGTCGTCGACAAGCTGCGCCGAGAGCGGCTGCGAGAGCTTCGAGCCGTCGCGGTAGAGGGCGTTCGCCTTCACCGCGAGCTTCCAGGACAGCATGTAGGCGCTGAGGCAGTCCTCGACGGTCGCCTCGTTCGGCATGTTGATCGTCTTCGAGATCGCGCCCGAGACGAACGGCTGGGCCGCCGCCATCATCCGGATGTGGCTCTCGACCGACAGATAGCGCTTGCCGAGCCGGCCGCAGGGGTTGGCGCAGTCGAACACCGGCAGGTGCTCGGCCTTGAGATGCGGGGCGCCTTCGAGGGTCATCGCGCCGCAGACGTGGATGTTCGCCTGCTCGATCTCCTTCTTCGAGAAGCCGAGATGCGACAGGAGGTCGAACGTGATGTCCTCCATCTGCGCATCGCTCACCTTCAGCGTGTCGCGCAGGAAGCCTTCGCCCAGCGTCCACTTGTTGAAGACGAACTTCACGTCGAACGCCGAGGCCAGCCCGTTCTCGACCGCCTGGATCTCGCGCGAGGTGAAGCCCTTCTTCTTCAGCGCCTCGTGCCCGATCGCGGGCGAGCCCGACAGCGTGCCGTGGCCGACCGCATAGGAGACGATCGCCTCGATCTCGGTTGCCGAGTAGCCGAGCGTGCGCAGCGCCGCCGGCACCGCCTGGTTGATGATCTTGAAGTAGCCGCCGCCGGCGAGCTTCTTGAACTTCACCAGCGCGAAGTCGGGTTCGATGCCGGTCGTGTCGCAGTCCATCACGAGGCCGATCGTGCCGGTCGGCGCGATCACCGTCGCCTGCGCGTTGCGGTAGCCGTGCTGTTCACCGAGCGCCAGCGCCCGCTTCCAGGCCGCCACCGCGTGCGAGACGAGGTGCGGGTCGGGGCAGTTCGCGTGGTCGAGCGGCACCGGCGTCGTGTTGAGGTCCTCGTAGCCGCCGTCGCGGCCTTCGGCTGCCCGCAGATGGTTGCGCATCACGCGCAGCATGTGCTCGCGGTTCAACGCGTAGCCGGGGAACGGGCCGAGCTCCTTCGCCATCAGCGCCGACGTCTCGTAGGCGACGCCCGTCATGATCGCGGAGATCGCGCCGCAGATCGCGCGGCCCTCGTCCGAATCGTAGGGGATGCCCGAGGTCATCAGCAGGCCGCCGATGTTGGCGAAGCCCAGGCCCAGCGTGCGGAACTCGTAGGAGAGCTGGGCGATCTGCTTCGACGGGAACTGCGCCATCAGCACAGAGATCTCGAGCACGATGGTCCAGAGCTTCACCGCATGCTCGAAGCCGTGCACGTCGAACCGGCCGGTCTCGGCGTCGCGGAATTGGAGGAGGTTCAGCGAGGCGAGGTTGCAGGCCGTGTCGTCGAGGAACATGTACTCCGAGCACGGATTGGAGGCGCGGATCTCGCCCGAGGCCTTGCAGGTGTGCCAGTCGTTGATCGTGGTGTGGAACTGGATGCCCGGGTCGGCAGAAGCCCACGCGGCGTAGCCAACCTTGTCCCACAGCGCGCGGGCGTCGACGGTCTTCGCCTTGCCCTTCTTCTGCCGCCACAGCAGGTCGAACGACCCGCCGGTCTCGACGGCGCGCAGGAATGCGTCCGTCACGCGCACGGAGTTGTTGGAGTTCTGACCGGAAACGGTGCGGTAGGCCTCGCCGTCCCAGTCGGTGTCGTAGGTGTCGAAGGCGATCTCGGTATAACCCTGGCGCGCGAACTGGATCACGCGCTTGATGTAGTTGTCGGGCACGTGATTCTTGCGCGCGTCCTTCACGGCCCGCTTCAGCGCCGGGTTCTTCTCGATCTCGAAGCAGTCGGTCGCGGGGCCCTCGCAGTTCACGCAGGCCTTCATGATCGCGGTCAGGTGCCGCTTCACGACCTTGGAGCCGGTGACGAGGCTCGCGACCTTCTCTTCCTCGCGCACCTTCCAGTCGATGTAGGTCTCGACGTCCGGATGGTCGATGTCGACGACCACCATCTTGGCGGCGCGCCGCGTGGTGCCGCCCGACTTGATGGCGCCGGCCGCCCGGTCGCCGATCTTCAGGAAGCTCATGAGGCCCGACGACTTGCCGCCGCCCGACAGCGGCTCGTTCTCACCGCGCAGCTTCGAGAAGTTCGAGCCGGTGCCCGAGCCGTACTTGAAGAGGCGCGCCTCACGCACCCACAGGTCCATGATGCCGTTCTCGTTGACGAGATCGTCCTCGATCGACTGGATGAAGCAGGCGTGTGGCTGCGGATGCTCGTAGGCCGAGGAACTCTGGGTGAGCTCGCCCGTGACGTGGTCGACGTAGTAGTGGCCCTGGCCGGGGCCGTCGATGCCGTAGGCCCAGTGCAGCCCCGTGTTGAACCACTGCGGCGAGTTCGGCGCGCAGATCTGGCGGGCGAGCATCGCGCAGTGCTCGTCATAGAAGGCACGCGCGTCTTCCTCGGTGTCGAAGTAGCCGCCCTTCCAGCCCCAGTAGGTCCAGGTGCCGGCGAGGCGGTGGAACACCTGCTTCGCGCTCGTCTCGGAAACGGTACGCTTCTCCTTCGGCAGCGCCGCGAGCGCCGCTTCGTCCGGCACGGAGCGCCACAACCAGGAGGGGACGGTTTCCTCCTCGACCTTCTTCAGCGCCGCCGGCACGCCGGCTTTGCGGAAATACTTCTGGGCGAGGATGTCGGAAGCGACCTGGCTCCAGGTCGCGGGCACCTCGATGCCGTCCTGCCGGAACACCACGGAGCCGTCCGGATTCTTGATCTCGCTCACCGCGTCGCGGAACTCGATACCTGCGTACGGACCCTGACCCGCCGTCGTGAAACGCCGCTCGATGCGCATTGCCCTTCGTATCCTTCTCGACCTTCTTCCGAAGCCCGCCGATGGCGGACCCCACCTCCAGCGACCGGTCGCACAGCCGAAACGTGTCGATCGCAACCGGAGCGCGATAGCCCCGGAGACTCCTCGACCGTCGGCTGGCGCTCCAGCGCCACCGAACGCACACGCATCCCCGTCGAGAAACAGCGCCTTGAGCACCGATTCTCTTGTACCGACTTGTGTTTTTGGTTGGCGGTTTTGGCCGCTCCTGCTGGCGATCCGGACCCCCATCCGGTCGCCACCCCGTCGTCACGCTATAGAGAGTATCACTTACGCCAGCCTCGTCAATACCTAGTGTGTTAACGAAGCGCTAACACCAGATATAGTGTCCACAGCTTGACCAGCAGTGTGGATAACCCCTAGTCCATCCGATTCTCTGCTGTCCCGCAAGCGCCCGGTTCTGCTGCCTCTGGACGCCCGCATGGCGATCCGCCATAGTCCGCCGCGTTCACCACGCCGACTGGGGAAAACGTGTGAAAAACCTGCTCCTGCAGCTCTTCACCTGGTGGAACGGGGCGACCATGGGCACCCGATTCTTCACCCGCCGCCACGGCCAGCGCGTGGGCGAGGACCAGTTCGGCAACACCTACTACCAGACCGCCGACCGGAAGCGCCGCTGGGTGATCTACAACGGCTACGCCGAAGGCTCCGCCGTGCCGCCCGGCTGGTACGGCTGGCTGCACTACACGGCCGACCAGCCCCCGGTGAACGACAGTTACACGCCGCGCGACTGGCAGAAGCCGCATCAGCCCAATCCCACGGGCACGCCCAGGGCCTATCGGCCGCCGGGAAGCCTCGTCAATCCGCACCCGCAAGCGCAGGGCGAACCGTCCTACACGGCCTGGACGCCGAAGTGACATGAAACAGAATCTCATGGAAACGGCCGTCGGGGCGCTGGTGATCGCCATCGCCGCCGGCTTCTTCCTGTTCGTCTACACGACGACCGGCATGGGCAAGGGCACCACGGGCTATCACCTCACGGCGAAGTTCAAGAACGTCGAGGGAATCAACGTCGGCTCCGACGTCCGGCTCTCGGGAATCAAGGTCGGCTCGGTCGTCGCCCAGGACCTCGATCCGAAGACGTTCGATGCGAAGCTCACCTTCGCAGTCGACCCCAAAGTGCAGCTCCCGGACGATTCGACCGCCAAGATCACCAGCGAGGGCCTGCTCGGCGGCAAGTTCATCGCGCTCGAACCCGGCGGCAGCGACACCATCCTCAAGGATGGCGACGTGATGACCTACACGCAGGGCGCCCTCGACATCTGGCAGATCGTCTCCGACTACATGTTCTCCAACAAGAACAAGGGCTCGGACGGCGGTTCTTCAGATGGCGGTTCAACCGGCGGCTCGTCCTCCGGCGGCGACGGAAGCAGCGGCGGTGCGCAGCCGCCCGCATCCTCGGGGCAGGGCACGAGCCAGTGACGGTCCCCGCCGAACCGGCGGCCGGACGTCAGACCTGGGACGCCCGCTCGTACGACCAGAACGCACGATTCGTGTCGGACCTCGCCGGCGAGGTTCTGGCGTGGCTCGACCCGAAGCCCGGCGAGCGCATCCTCGACCTCGGCTGCGGCGATGGTGTCCTGACCGAGGCGCTCGCAAAGGCGGGCGCTGATGTGGTGGGCGTCGACGTCAGCGACAGCCTCCTCGACGCCGCGAAGGCGCGCGGCCTCGACGTGCGCAAGGGCGACGGCCAGTCGCTTCCGTTCGCAGATGAATTCGACGCGGTGTTCTCGAACGCCGCGCTCCACTGGATGACGAACGCTGAAGCCGTGGTGGCGGGCGTCCATCGCGCGCTGAAGCGGGGAGGCCGTTTTGTCGCCGAATTTGGCGGGCACGGAAACGTCGCGGCGATCGTGACCGCGATGCGGGCCACGGCGCTCCGGCGCGGCGGCGATGCGGCGCTCGCCGGTCCGTGGTTCTTTCCCACTCCCGAGGTCTACGGGGACATGCTCCAGCGCGCAGGCTTCACCGTGAAGCGAATCGGCCTTTACCCGCGCCCGACCCGTCTCAAGACGGGGATGGCTGCGTGGCTGAAGGTGTTCCGCGCGCCGTTCTTCGAGCAGTACGGCGCTGCGGCCGACGACGTGCTGGGCGAGGTCGAATCGCTTTTGAAGCCGTGCCTGTGCGACGCGCACGGCAACTGGACGGCCGACTACGTCCGACTGCGGGTCGAGGCCGTCAAGGGAGCCTCGGCGTGAGGCGCGGCATCGCCGTGATTCTCGCCGGGCTACCGGCCGTCGCGGGAACGCCGGCGCTCGCCGACCCGATCAAGAACCCGATCGCCGTGTTCGCCGGTCTCGACAAGGTGACGGGCGGCATCACCTCCTTCGAGGTCCCGGTTGACCAGACGCACCAGTTCGGCACGCTCACCGTGCGCCCGCGCGTGTGCTACTCGCGCCCGGTCACCGAGGAACCGAAGACGACGTCGTTCGTCGAGATCGACGAGACCAACAAGGCCGGCAAGTCCGGTCGCGTCTTCTCCGGCTGGATGTTCGCCGAGAGCCCGGGCCTCAATGCGCTGGAGCACCCCGTCTACGACGTGTGGCTCACCGGCTGCAAGGATCCGAACGCGCCGAAGCCCGTCCAGGAAGCCCCGCCGGCCCAGGACGGCAGCGACAAGAAGGCGATCCCGCAGGACAACGACTGACGCCTAAAGCGTCGTCGCGCCTTCAGCCGCCGCGATCACGGCGGCAGGGTCGTCGTCCTTCCTGAAGGCGAAGAAGTCCGCATCCTTCTCGATCGCCGCCTCGAGCAGGCGATGGTAGTCGGCGCGCGCGACCTCGACCGCGCCGAACTGCTTCAGGTGTTCGGTGATGAACTGCGCGTCGAGCAGCGTGTAGCCGCCGGCGTTGAGGCGCGCGACGAGATGGACGAGCGCCACCTTGCTGGCATCGGTGGCCGTCGAGAACATCGACTCCCCGAAGAACGCCGCGCCGAGCCGCACGCCGTAGAGACCGCCGACGAGCGCGCCGTTCTTCCAGGCCTCCACCGAGTGGCAGCACCCCATGCGGTGCAGCTGCGTGTAGAGCGAGCGGATGCGGGCGTTGATCCAGGTGTTGGAGCGGTTCGGTCCGCGCGCCGCGCAGCCCTCGATCACCCGGTCGAAGGCGGTGTCGATGCGCACCTCGTACGTCTTCTTGCGCAACTGCTTCCTGAGGCTGTGGCTGATGTGGAACGTGTCGAGCGGGATCACCCCGCGCAGTTCCGGTTCCACCCAGTAGAGCGCGTTGTCCTCGGCGCTCTCCGCCATGGGGAAGATGCCGGCCGAATAGGCGCGCAGCAGGATCTGTGGCGTGATCGTCGTCGACATCGGCAGCGGGTTCGGAAATGCCGCGACGCCCGGCGCGCCGCAACCACTAAACGTTAGCCGCGCGCCAGATAGTGTTCAAGCCAGTGGATGTCGTAGCGTCCGTCGATGATGTCCGGCTCGGTCAGCAGCGCCTGGAACAGCGGAATCGTCGTCTCGACGCCCTCGATCACGTACTCGCCAAGCGCGCGCCGGAGCCGCATCAGGCACTCCGTTCGGGTCTTCGCGGAGACCACCAGCTTGCCGATCAGGCTGTCGTAGTAGGGCGGGATGCGGTAGCCGGCGTAGAGGGCGGAATCGACCCGCACCCCAAGGCCCCCCGGCACGTGCACCGCGTCGACGGTGCCGGGCGAGGGCGCGAAGGTCTTGGGGTTCTCGGCGTTGATGCGGCACTCGATGGCGTGGCCCTGGAAGGTCACGTCCTCCTGTGCAAAGCCGAGCTTCGCGCCGGCTGCCACGCGGATCTGCTCCTGGACGAGGTCGAGACCGGTGATCATCTCGGTCACCGGGTGCTCGACCTGCAGGCGCGTGTTCATCTCGATGAAGTAGAACTCGCCGTTCTCGTAGAGGAACTCCACGGTGCCGGCGCCCGAATAGTTGAGGTCGGCGATGGCGCGCGCGACGCGGTCGCCGATCTCGACGCGCTGCGAACTGTTGAGGGCAGGGGAGAGCGCTTCCTCCCACACCTTCTGGTGCCGGCGCTGGAGCGAACAGTCGCGTTCGCCGAGGTGGACCGCATTGCCCTGGCCGTCGCCAAACACCTGGATTTCGATGTGGCGCGGCTTGTCGAGGTATTTTTCAATGTAGACGGCATCGTCGCCAAAGGCGGCCTTCGCTTCCGATTGCGCCGTGTCCAGCGCGGTCTCGAGCTCGTCCGCACTGCGCGCGACCTTCATGCCGCGCCCGCCGCCGCCCGCGGCCGCCTTGATCAGCACGGGATAGCCGATGCCGGCGGCGACCTTCGCCGCCTCCGCCGCATCGCGGATCGCGCCTTGCGATCCCGGCACGACCGGGATGCCGAGCGCCATCGCCGTGCGCTTCGCCTCGATCTTGTCGCCCATGATGCGGATGTGCTCGGGGCTCGGGCCGATGAAGGTCACCCCGTGCTCGCCGAGAATCTCGGCGAAGCGCGCATTCTCGGAGAGGAAGCCGTAGCCCGGATGCACTGCGTCCGCGCCGGTGATCTCGCAGGCGGCGAGGATCGCCGGGATGTTGAGGTAGCTCTCGCGCGCCGGTGGCGGGCCGATGCACACGCTTTCGTCCGCGAGGCGCACGTGCATCGCATTCGCATCCGCGGTCGAGTGCACGGCGACAGTGGAGATGCCGAGCTCGCGGCAGGCCCGCAGCACGCGCAGCGCGATCTCGCCGCGGTTTGCTATGAGGACCTTGTCGAACATCGGATCAGCCGATGACGAGCAGCGGCTCGTCGTACTCGACGGGCTGGGAGTCGGCGACGAGGATCTCCAGCACCTTGCCGGAGCGCGGCGCGGCGATCTGGTTCATCGTCTTCATCGCCTCGATGATGAGCAGCGTCTGACCCTGCTTCACCTCCTGGCCGACCTCGATGAAGGCCGCAGCACCGGGCGCCGGCGCCCGATACGCGGTGCCGACCATCGGCGAGCGCACGGTGCCGGGATGCGGTTCGGCCGCAGCCTTTCCTGTCGCTGCGGGGGCCACGGCCTGCGGCGGCGGCGTGTGCGCGAGGTGATGTCCGACCGGACCATGGGTGACGACACCGGACACTGCGTGGTGGCGCGCCACGCGCACGCGAAAGCCGTCGCGCTCGACCTCGATCTCGGTGAGCCCCGTCTCGTTCAGGAGTTCCGCGAGGCTGCGGATCACCGCGCCGTCGTCCTGCGCCGGGACGGACGTTCCGTTCGATCCGCGCGCCTTGCGCTGCGGTGCAGCCTTCCCCGCCTTGGTCGAGGTCTTCGCTCGCGCCATGGTCACTCCCCTCACGCCGCCTTCGACTTCACGAGCCCGGCGACCGCCTCCAGAGCCAATTCGTAGCCGCGGGCCCCGAACCCGCAGATCACTCCCGTCGCCACCGGCGACACGTAGCTGTGGTGGCGGAACGGCTCGCGCTTGTAAATGTTCGACAGGTGAACTTCCACCACCGGGATCGACAGCATCTTCAGCGCGTCGTGCACCGCGACCGACGTGTGCGTGTAGGCGGCGGCGTTGAGGATCACCGCGGCGGCGCGCGAGCGCGCCTCCTGGACCCAGCTCACGAGGTCGCTTTCCTGGTTCGTCTGGCGGAACTCGATCGCGAGGTCGTGCTCGGCTGCGACGAGCCGGCAGCGCTGCTCGATGCCGGCCAGCGTTTCCGCTCCGTACACGTCCTTCTCCCGCTCGCCGAGCAGGTTGAGGTTCGGACCGTTGAGGACGTAAACCGGTTTCGACGTCACGGCGCGCGCTCGACCACCCGATGTGACGTCAGCAGTACTTGCAGCCGCCGGACGAGCGGACCTGGCTCACCGCCTCGGCCAGCGAGTCGTAGCCCATGGCGCCGGGGATGAGCTGCTGGTCGATGATGAACGCCGGTGTTCCGTCGATGCCGAGCGCGTTGGCGATCGAGTGGTTGTTCTCGATGCGCTCGGTCACCGCCTTGTCCTGCATGTCGGCCTTGAGCTTGTCGACGTCGAGGCCGACCGACTTCGCGATCTCGAAGATCGCTGCCTCGCTCAGCGCGCCCTTGTGCTCCATCAGCGCGAGGTGGAATTCCTTGTACTTGCCCTGCTTGTCGGCCGCGAGCGCAGCGTGCGAGGCGACCACCGACGTCGGCCCGAGGATCGGGAACTCCTTGATGACGAGACGCAGCTCCTTGTCGTTGTCGATGAGCTTCATCACGTCGGGCAGCGACCGTTTGCAGTAGCCGCAGTTGTAGTCCATGAACTCGACGACTGTGACGTTGCCCTTCGGGTTCCCCATCACGAGGTCGCCCGTGCTGCGGTAGAGCGCATCGGCCTTCGAGGCGATCGTCGTCTGCACCGCCTGGGCCTGCTGGTCGCGCTCCTTCTTGTCGAGTTCCTGCAGCACGTCGCGCAGCACTTCCGGGTTCTGCATCAGGTAGTCGCGCACCCGCTTGCCGAACGCCTCGTCGGAGAGGTCGGCGTTCTGCGCCTTGAGCGCGGGGGAGGCGATCAACATGGGCGCAGCGACCGCCAGCAGCGCCAGAAGGCCGGTGCGGCGAAGATTCTTCCGCGGTGTCATCTCGTTACTCCTCAACGATTCGCTCAAGTCGTCCGTGGTCAACGTATTACAGTGTCGCCGTCCGCCCGTCATTCCTCATCGGTCGAGCGCTTGGCGAACGTCAGGATGTCGTTCGCCTTCAGCCACTCCGGGGAATTCTGGGGAAACGCGGCAAGGGCCGTTTTCGCCTTCGTCATCGCAAGCTGCCGGTCGCCGCGCAACAGCGCCGCCTGTGCGGTCGCGAGTTCGGCGCGCGGAATCTGGCCGAGCTTCCCGTAGGCCTGGGCGCTCAGCGTCCACACCATCGGCGCGTCGCCCTCGGTGCGTTGCGCGACCCGCAGCGTCTCGAGAGCGTCCTGGGCTCCTTGCGGGGAGTCGGAACCGACCTGCGCCTGCGCCAGCAGCAGCGCGATCAGCCCGCTGTTCGGCAGAAGCTTCATCGCCTGCTTCAGCGGCGCGATCGCTTCGGCGGGGCGGCCGCCTTCCACGAGCGCCTGGCCCTTCAGTTCCCAGAAGTAGGGGTTGTTCGGGATTTCCTTGATCAGACCGTCGATTGCCGGCAGCGCATTCTGCAGGTCGCCCACCTTCATCGACGCAATGGCGCGGGCGTAGCGGGCGGGCAGCGACTGATCGGAGGGCGGATACTTCTGGTAGACGACCTGCGCGGAATTGAGGAAGCCGTTGAGCTTCGCCTGCATGAGCTTGTGGCGCAGCACCAGCGCCGGCGGGTCGACCTTGTTGTAGTTCGGGCTCTTGGTGACGATGTCCTCGAGGTTGCGGATACGGTCGAGCGGCATCGGGTGGGTGAGGACGTAGGGGTTCACGTAGCGCGAGGAGGCGAGCGACTGCGTGGCGAGCGTTTCGAACAGGTCGAGCATGCCCTTCCCGGACTGCCCCGTCTTGTCGAGGAACTTGACCGCCGCCTGGTCGGCGGAGGCTTCCTGGGCTCGGGCGTAGGCGAGCATGGTGCGCTGCGCCATCGATTGGCCACCGAGCACCGCGCCCATGCCGCCGCGGGCGGCTTCCGGCGATCCCGCAAGACCGCCGCCGACCATCGCCGCCGCACCGAGCAGCATGCCGATGATCGCCATGTTGCTCGCCTTCGCCATCTCGTTATTCATGCGCGACAAGTGGCCGCCGGCGATATGGCCCGTTTCGTGCGCGAGCACCCCGATCACTTCGTTGGGCGTGTCGGCCTGCTGGAGGAGGCCGGTGTAGATGAAGATGCGCTGGCCACCGGCGACGAACGCGTTGATCGCGGGATTGTTGATCAGGTAGACGTCCACCGCTCCGGGGGAGAGGCCAGCGGCGCGGAAAATGTCGCGCGTATAGAGGCGCATCAGCCCCTCGATCTCGGCGTCGCGGATCAGCGGCAGATTCTGCGCGGACGCGGGCACCGGGAGCGATGCGAGGAAAACCGCAATCGCTGCGACCAGCGCCGTCAACCGCCGGAGCGCCCAGTTTGTGAAGGTGAGTGGCATCGCGCTTCTCTCAGTCCCAATTGAGGCGAGACTAGGGCTCCGCCCTGCCGACCGCCAGACCCCGGACATTAAACAATGTTAGGAACTGCGCGCCTTTCGGCATCCGGTCACGGGAAAGTGCCCGCTCTATTCACGACGACTGGCGACCGACGCGATGTCCTGCGCCTTAAGCCATTCTGGCGAGCCGGGCTTGAGGCCCCGGACGGCGCTCCGCGCCTTCTGCACGGCGAGCGTCCGGTCGCCGTCCCGAAAGGCCGCCTCCGCGGTTGCGAGCTCCGCCATTGGGACGTTGCCGAGTTTTGCGTACGCGGCCGCCTGGAGTGCGTAGAGCTTCGAGACGTCGGGCTCCGTGCGTTGCGCGGCCTGTAACGTTGATAACGCCTGTCGCGCGGCGGCCGGCGTTCCGGCCGCAAGCTGCGCCTCGGCAAGGCGGATCCCGATCAGGCCCGCCTTGGGGGCAAGCGACAGCGCCTGCTTCAGGGCCGCGGCAGCTTCTTGCGGCTTACCGGCGGCCAGCAGGGCCTCGCCCTTGAGTTCCCAGAAGTACGGGTTCTTGGGGTTGTCCTCGATCAGCCAGTTGAGCTGCATCAGCGCGGTGTTCGCATCGCGTGCGCGCACGGCGGCGACGGCGCGGGCGTAGCGGGCGGGCACGGAGACGTCCGACGCCGGATACTTCTGGTAGACGACCTGCGGCGAACTCAGCAGTCCGACGAGCTTCGCCTGCATCAGTTGGTGTCGCAGCACGAGCGATTGCGGATCGGTCTTTGCGTAGTTGGGGCTCTTCGTCACGAACCCCTCGAGGTTCTGGAGACGCTCGCGCGGCATCGGATGCGATTGAAGGTAGGGCGGGTCGGATGAGGAGGTGCCGGTCGATGAGGCCGAAAGACGTTCGAACACGTCGAGCATGCCCCGGCCGGAGATACCGGCCCTGTCGAGGTAGCGGGCCGCGGCCTGATCGGCAGCGGCCTCCTGGACACGCGTGTAGGCGGGCGCGCCCGCTTGGCCCGGTCCGTTGATGCCGAGCACCATCTCCCAGCCCGCGACGGTCGCCTGGTCGTAGGCGGTGTTCGGATCGCGGACATTGGCGGCGATGCCGATGTTCTTCTCCATCGCGGTATCGAGGTCCTGTTCGGCGGCCGTTGCGCCGACGATCGTGGCGACGCCGAGGAGCTTGCGGGCCGTGGACGACACCTCGCGCGACCGCTGCGATGGCTTGCTCTGGCGGGCCACGTCGCCGGCAGCGATATGGGCGGTCTCGTGCGCCAGCACGCCGATGACTTCATTCGGCGTTGCGGCCTGCTGGAGAAGGCCGGTGCACACGTAGAGGCGCTGGCCGTTGGTCACGAAGGCGTTGAAGCCGGGGTTCTGGACGATGAAGATCCGGACGGCCTCCGGCGTGAGGCCGGCAGCCTTGAACACGTCACGGGAATAGAGCCGCAGGAGCTGTTCGATCTCGGCGTCGCGCAGAAGCGTCGGCCGCTGTGTCTGGGCGGCGGCTGGAAGCGACAGCGTTGCCGTGGCGAGGAGCAGGATCAGCAGACGGGCAAGCAGCGCGCAGAAGTTGTTTTTCATCTTCTGGTTCTCGCTTTTGAATTGGGCGAGACCATGGCTGCTCCTGCAAGTGAAAGGCCGGGGCGAGCCCGGCCTTCCGTGTCAGTTCATGAACGACAAGCGGATCAGCGCCGCCACCAGCCGGCCTTGGGTTGGGTCGTGGTCGGCGCGGTCTGCTGGGGCGGGGTCCAGCGGCGCACTGACTCGGGCTGCGGTTCGGGCTCGACCGCCGCGGGCGCTGCCGGAGCAGGCGCGGGCTTCGCCGCGGCGGCCCTTGGCGCCGGTGCTTCGACGGGTTGAGCCTCCGGTGCCTCGGCGGCTACCGGCTCCGCCGGCGCCTCCTCGCTGCGGGCGCGCGAGCGCCGTCCGCGCGGGCGCGGCTCCTCCGATCGAGCGGATTCCTCACGCGGCGCGCCATCCGCGCTTTCGGACCGTTCGGCACGACCGCGCCCACGGCCCCGGCCGCCGCGCGTTCGACGGCGCGGTTCGCGCTCCTCGGCTTCGACGTCGCCCTCGGATGCGATGACGGCCTCGCCGTTGATGGTCTCCGGCGCCGGTTCGTCCATGTCCTCGACGTCGGCCACGGGCGCGTCCTCTTCGGCCGGCGATTCTGCGGGCTCGCCCACGAAGTCATCCGGCTCGCCGAGCGACAGCATCGCCTCCTCGGTGTCCTCCACCGGACGTGGCGTGAAATCGCCGTCCTCCCGGTTGCGGCGTCCGCCGCGGCGGCCGCGACGGCGCCGGCGACGCCGCCGGCGTTCCTCGCCTTCCTCGGCGGTCTCGGCGCGCGGGCCACGATCCGGACGGTCGCCTCGCTCGCCGTCACCGCGTTCGCGGCGGTCGCCGCGGTCGCGCCCACGGTGTTCGGAGCGACCTTCGCGGTCCTCGCGCGGCGCCGCTTCTTCATCACCGTCCTCGGCGGCTTCCTCTTCGGCCGGAATCTCTTCTTCCTCGACCTCCTCGATCGGGCCGGCCGTATCCATGCGCACCGGAATCTGCTGGAGGCGGCGGACGGAGGCCTGCCGCTCGCCGGCGCGCTCGATCACGCTCTCGACGGAGCGCAGTTCGCCCGACGGCACGATGAACACCGAGATGCCGTAGGTCAGTTCGAGCGTCAGCAGGTTGTCGCGCTTCTCGTTGAGGATATAGACGGCGACATCGGGGTGGCACTTGACCGTGAGGTTCTCCGCCCGACGCGAGATCAGGTGATCCTCGACGCCGCGCAGCACCGACAGGGCGCAGCTCGACACCGAGCGGATGATGCCGCGGCCTTCGCAGTGCGGGCAGGGTTTCGTCGAGCCCTCGAGCATGCCCTGGCGCAGCCGCTGGCGGGACATCTCGAGCAGTCCGAAGTGGCTGATCCGGCCGACCTGGATGCGGGCGCGGTCGTTCTTCAGCGCCTCCTTGAGGCGACGCTCCACCGCGCGGTTGTTGCGCGGCTCCTCCATGTCGATGAAGTCGATGACGATCAGGCCGGCGAGGTCGCGCAGGCGCAGCTGCCGCGCGATCTCGTCGGAGGCCTCGAGGTTCGTGCGGAGCGCGGTGTCCTCGATGTTGTGCTCGCGCGTCGACTTGCCCGAGTTGATGTCGATCGAGACCAGCGCTTCGGTCTGGTTGATCACGAGGTATCCGCCGGAGGGCAGCGTCACCGTGGGGGAGAACAGCGCGTCGAGCTGGCTCTCCATCTGGTAGCGCGAGAACAGCGGCCGCGTGTCCTTGTAGAGCTTCACGTTCCGAGCGTGGCTCGGCATGAGCATCTTCATGAAGTCCTTGGCTTCGCGGTACCCGTCGTCGCCCTCGACGAGGATCTCGTCGACGTCCTTCGTGTAGAGATCGCGGATCGAGCGCTTGATCAGGCTGCCTTCCTCGTAGACGAGGCTCGGCGCGGTCGACTGCAGCGTGAGGTCACGCACATTCTCCCACAGCCGGATCAGGTAGTCGAAGTCGCGCTTGATTTCGGCCTTGGTGCGCTGCGCGCCCGCGGTGCGCACGATCAGGCCCATGCCTTCCGGAACCTCGATGTCGCGGGCGACTTCCTTCAGCCGCCGGCGGTCGTTCGAGTCGGTGATCTTGCGCGAGATGCCGCCGCCGCGCGCGGTGTTCGGCATCAGCACGCAGTAGCGGCCGGCGAGCGACAGGTAGGTGGTGAGCGCCGCGCCCTTGTTGCCGCGCTCTTCCTTGACGACCTGGACGAGCAGCACCTGGCGGCGCTTGATCACTTCCTGGATCTTGTAGGTGCGGCGCAGCGGCCGGCGGCGCTGCGGCACTTCCTCCATGGCGTCCTCGACGCCGACGGATTCGACGGTGGTCGATTCGACTGTCTCCTCGACGGCCTCGACACCTTCGCGCACCGGGGTGGCGGGCGCCTCGTCGTCCTCTCGGTCGGATGCGGAAGACGTTTCACCGTCGCCGTTCGACTCCTCGCCGCGGTCGCCCGCGTCGGCCTCGCCCGCGTCGTCGTCCGACGCGCGGTGCTCGTGGCCGTTGCCGCCGCGCTCCGGCTCCTCGCCGTCGTCGGCATCGCCGTTGCCGTGGTCGGAGGGCGAATAGTCCTCGTCGTTGCGGCGGGCTTCGTCGGCCTCCTCGCGCAGGAGCGCCTGCCGGTCGGCGACCGGGATCTGGTAGTAGTCCGGGTGGATTTCGGAAAAGGCGAGGAAGCCGTGGCGATTGCCGCCGTAGTCCACGAAGGCCGCCTGGAGCGAGGGTTCGACCCGCGTCACCTTGGCGAGGTAGATGTTGCCCTTCAGCTGTTTGCGCTGGGCGCTTTCGTAATCGAATTCCTCGATGCGGTTGCCGCGAACGACAACGACCCGCGTCTCCTCGGAGTGCGCGGAGTCAACAAGCATTCTCGATCCCATGTCGGGTAGTCCCTGGCGCGCAACGCCTCGTCCTCATCCCTTGGCCGAAGTCCGGGCTTCAAACGGATCGGGGGGACGTGCTTGCGCTGTTGTTGATGGAGGGACGTGGCGCGGAGGGGCGCTCCCTTTGCGGGGCGCTCGCCGGTCTCGTGAACGTCACGGATTGTCGGCAGCGACACGGCCATCCAGATGGTTCCATCGTGCCCGGCAGGCCGGGCGGTTTTGCTGGTTGGGGGCACCCGCTAAGAAGCCCCGCGATGCGATCGCGCCAGGCGGGAGGCCACTTTGGCCCGGAACTCGCGCCGGCGCGGGAAGCGACTCGTCACGCTCGCCGTTCCTTTGGCTCTATGCCGGGCAGGCGCGCTCCGAGACGTTTTCTTGTAGGCACAGAATGCCGCTTTGTCCAGCAATGCCGTCCGGCAACCTTCGGTTAACCAAACCACCTCTAGTTTGACGAGAAGTTTCGGATTGCAAGGGCAAGGCGCGCCGCGATTTTCGCGCGGAATCCGGGGTGAACGAGGGTGGTGCCAGGAGACGCGATTCCGAGACTGGCGCGCATCGCCGCGGCGATGGCGGCTGTCCTGATTCTCGTCCTCGGGGCGGCCCGCGTGCAGGCGCAGACGGCGCCGCCCGCCGGCCAGGACATCGCGGTGGTGGACGCGGCCCGCGTGGCGGGGGACGCGCAGCGGTCCCGGTTCGTCGCCGACCTCTCGAAGCCCGTGAGCTACAACGTGTACGTCATCGCCGCGCCCTACCGGGTGATCGTCGACATGGCGGAAGTCTCCTTCCAGCTGCCGAAGGGGCTCGGCCAGAAGGGGCGGGGGCTCGTCACGGCCTACCGCTACGGCCGCCTCGAGGAGGGCCGCTCCCGCATCGTCATGGACGTGACCGGGCCGGTGCTGATCGAGAAGTCGTTCATCGTGCCGCCGCAGGACGGCGCGCCCGCACGCATGGTCGTCGACCTCGTGGCGACCGACGAAAAGACGTTCGCCGCGATGACGAAGCCGCCGCCGGAGCAACCGGCGCCGGCGAAGGGCGCGGAGCAGGTCGCGGAAGCAACACCGCCCCCGCCTGCGCCAAAATCGGTCGCGCCGGAGCAGCCGCCCGCGCCACAGCCGCCGGCGGTGCAAAAGCAGCCGCAGGCGGTCCTCGATGCGATCACCTCGACGCCGGCGCCCGATGCGCATCCCGCCGAGACGCCGGTCACCGCGCCACCCGCCGAAACCGTCACGATCGATCTCCTCAACGGGACCAAGGCAAAGCCGCAAGCGGCCCAGCCCGAAACCGAGATCGCCGCAGTGCCGATCCCGCTCCCCGCAACGGAAGACGCGACCGCTGGTGCTGTCACCCCAGAACCGACCGCCGAACCGCCGGCGCTTCCCGACAAGCCCGTCGACAAGCCGAAGGGCAAGAAGGTGATCGTCCTCGATCCGGGCCACGGCGGCATCGACCCCGGCGCCTCGAGCCCGAACGGCACGCAGGAGAAGGACATCGTGCTTGCCCTCGCCAAGGCCATGCGCGAAAAGCTCCTGGCGACCGGCCGCTACACCGTGCTGATGACGCGCGACGACGACACCTTCGTCAGCCTGCCGAACCGCGTGCGGTTTGCGCGCGACAACCGCGCCGACCTCTTCATCGCGCTCCATGCGGACAGCCTGCGCGGGCCGACGGTGCGCGGCGCGACCGTCTACACGCTCTCCGAAAAGGCCTCCGACGCCGAAGCCGAGGCGCTCGCCGAGAAGGAGAACAAGGCGGACATGATCGCCGGCGTGAACGTCGGCGACGACAACATCGCGGGCATCCTGATCGACCTCGCCCAGCGCGAGACCAAGAACGCGTCGGTATCGCTCGCCAAGAAGATCGTGCTCGAACTCAAGGGCGTGACCGACCTGACGAAGCAGCCGCATCGGTCCGCGGGCTTCCGGGTGCTGCGCGCCCCCGACGTTCCCTCGGTGCTGCTCGAGGCGGGGTATCTCTCGAGCAAGGCCGACGTGGCGCTCCTCACCTCCGACGACTGGCGCGAGAAGGTGTCGGTCGCGATGGTCGAGGCGCTCGACGCCTATTTCGGGCAGACCGTCGCCGCCGGCCAGTAGCCCTTAAGCGACGACGCGACGACGCGCCGCCCAATCGCCACATTTGTCATCTCTCTTGCCGTGGGGCGCGCGTGCAGCTATTGCGGGTCCTCGCGCCACCGCGAGGAGCGGCAGGCCCTTGGGATCGGGTTACCTTCGGCATCCGCATGGATGCACGGTATGGGCCGTCGGGTGAGATGATACGCTTTCTGGGCTTCCTCTTCGGCGTGGGCTTCATCGTGTTCCTCGCGGGCGCGGCGGCCCTCGGCGTCGTCATCTGGAAGACGAGCGAGACGCTCCCGGACTACGCGCAGCTCGCGAAGTACGAGCCGCCGGTGATGACGCGCATCCATGCGGGCGACGGCACGCTGCTGTCGGAGTACGCGCGAGAGCGGCGCATCTTCGTCCCGATCGAGGCGGTGCCGGAGAAGCTCATCCACGCCTTCATCTCGGCCGAGGACAAGACGTTCTACCAGCACTCGGGCCTCGACTGGATGGGCATTGCCCGCGCCATGCTGCAGAACGTGCAGAACGTGATCGAGGGCAAGGACCGCCGCTTCATCGGCGCCTCGACGATCACCCAGCAGGTGGCGAAGAACTTCCTGCTTACGCCCGAGCGCAACATCCAGCGCAAGCTGAAGGAGGCGCTGCTCGCCCAGCGCATCGAGCGCACGTTCACGAAGGACCAGATACTCGAGCTCTACCTGAACGAGATCCTGTTCGGCATGAACATGTACGGCGTCGCCGCCGCTTCGCAGGGCTACTTCGGCAAGTCGCTCGACCAGCTCGACGTCGCCGAGATGGCCTACCTCGCGGCGCTCCCGAAGGCGCCGAACAACTACCACCCGATCAAGAACCGCGAGCGCGCGCTCGAACGCCGCAACTGGGTGCTCGATCGCATGCTGGAGAACGGCTACATCAACCAGGCGGAACACGACGCGGCGGTGAAGGAACCGCTGACCGTGACGCTCAAGCCCTCGGGCGCGGAACTCTTCGCCGCGGAATCCTTCTCCGAGGAAGTGCGCCGCGAACTCCAGCAGATGTACGGCGAGGACAAGCTCTACGACGGCGGCCTCTCGGTGCGCACCACGCTCGACCCGAAGCTGCAGGTCGCCGCGCGCGCCGCCCTCGCACAGGGCCTCATCAAGCTCGACCGCAAGCTTGGCTGGCGCGGGGCGATCAAGACGATCGACGTGAGCGGCGATTGGGGCGCGACGCTCGCCGGCATGCGGGTGCCGACCGACATCAATCCGTGGCGCATGGCCGTGGTGCTCGAAACCAACGAGGCGGGCGCGACGATCGGCCTCCAGCCCGCGAAGCTTCCGGCGGGACAGGTGTCCGACAAGCGCGAGACGGGCACCGTGCCGCTCAACCTCATGCAGTGGGCGCGCCGCGCCGGCAGCGAGGCGGGCAAGGTCGGCCCCGAGGTCAAGGCGGTGACCGACGTCGTCAACGTGGGTGATGTGATCTACGTCGCGCCCTCGACGCAGGCCGGCGTGTTCCACCTCGTGCAGATCCCCGAGGTCGAGGGCGGCCTCGTGGCAATGGATCCGCACACCGGCCGCGTGCTCGCGATGGTCGGCGGCTTCTCCTACGGCATGAGTCAGTTCAACCGCGCGGTGCAGGCGCTGCGCCAGCCCGGCTCCTCGATCAAGCCGTTCGTCTACGCTGCAGCGCTCGACAACGGCTATACGCCGGCGTCCGTCGTGCTCGATGCGCCGATCGAACTGAAGCTCGAGAACGGCGAACTCTGGAAACCGAAGAACTACACCAACAAGTTCTACGGCCCCTCCACCCTGCGCCTTGGCATCGAGAAGTCGCGCAATGCGATGACGGTGCGGCTCGCCCACGACATGGGCGTCCAGAAGTTCTGCACGCTCGCCGAATCGCTCGGCATCTACGACAAGCTGCCGCCGATGCTCGCGATGGCGCTCGGCGCCGGCGAGACGACGCTGCTCAAGATGACGACCGCCTATTCGGAGATCGCCAACGGCGGCAAGAAGATCGAGCCGACGCTGATCGACCGCATCCAGGACCGCTACGGCCGCACGATCTACCGCCACGACGACCGCCCGTGCCCGGACTGCAACGCACAGGCCTGGTCGAACCAGGCCGAGCCGGAGCTCGCCGACAACCGGCCGCAGGTGCTGAACAACTTCACCGCCTACCAGATCACCTCCATGCTCGAAGGCGTGGTGCAGCGCGGCACCGGCCAGGCGCTGCTCGAGGTCGGCAAGCCGATCGCCGGCAAGACCGGTACCTCGAACGAGGAGCGCGACGCCTGGTTCATCGGCTTCACGCCGGACATGACGGTCGGCGTCTATGTCGGCTACGACAAGCCGCGCCCGATGGGCCGGCTCGCGACCGGCGGTCTGCTCGCCGCGCCGATCGTCGCCGACTTCATGAAGGTGGCGCTGAAGGACGAGCCGGCGACCCCGTTCCGCGTGCCGCCGGGCATTCAGCTCATCCCGATCGACGCCAAGACCGGCCAGCGTGCGGCCTACGGCGATCCGAACGTGATCCTCGAGGCCTTCAAGCCGAACGAGGGCCCGCCGGACGACACCGTCGTCATCGGCGGCTCGTTCAACGGCGGCGAGGCCGGGGGAAGCGGCGGCGGCGAGGGAAATGCGGCCGTCATCGAGGGCGGCTTGACGACCGGGACCGGCGGCCTTTATTGACGGCGGCTTCCGGGCCGGCATCTCTCCGGCTCGACACCCATCCCACGCAGGAAGTCATGCGCACCGAGATCTACAACCTCGTCGAGGAAATGAAGCAGTCGATCGGACTGCTGAGGAGGCATCTTTGACTGGGACAATGCGCTCCGCCAGCTCGCCGAACTGAACGCCCGCACCGAAGACCCCGCCCTCTGGAACGATCCGGAGAAGGCGCAGGAGGTGATGCGCAAGCGCCAGGACCTCGACCAGCGCATCAACACGGTGCTGAAACTCGAGCGCGGGATTTCCGACAACGTCGACCTCATCGAGATGGGCGAGGCCGAGGGTGACAAGGGCATCGTGGCCGAGGCCGAGGCAGCGCTCCTGGCGCTGAAGCCGGAGGTCGCCAAGGAGGAGCTCCAGACGCTGCTCGCCGGCGAGGCCGACAAGAACGACACCTACGTCGAGGTGCACGCCGGCGCCGGCGGCACCGAGAGCCAGGACTGGGCGAACATGCTCCTGCGCATGTACACCCGCTGGGCCGAACAGCACGGCTACAAGGTCGAGTTCATCGAGGAGCACGCGGGCGAGGAGGCCGGCATCAAGTCCGCCACCATCCTGGTCAAGGGGACCAACGCCTACGGCTGGCTCAAGACCGAGTCGGGCGTGCACCGCCTCGTGCGGATCTCGCCCTACGATTCGAACGCCCGCCGCCACACGTCGTTCGCCTCGATCTGGGTCTACCCCGTCGTCGACGACACGATCGACATCCAGGTGAACGAGAGTGACTGCCGCATCGACACCTACCGGTCGTCGGGCGCGGGCGGCCAGCACGTCAACACGACGGACTCGGCGGTGCGCATCACGCACATCCCGACCGGCATCGTCGTCGCCTGCCAGAACGAGCGCAGCCAGCACAAGAACCGCGCCACCGCGTGGAACATGCTGAAGGCGCGCCTCTACGAGCTCGAGCTCCAGAAGCGGCAGGAGAAGATCGACGCGGCGAACGCCACCAAGACCGACATCGGCTGGGGCCACCAGATTCGCTCGTACGTGCTGCAGCCCTACCAGATGGTGAAGGACCTGCGCACCGGCGTGACGAGTTCGAGCCCGTCGACGGTGCTCGACGGCGACCTCGACGAGTTCATGGCCGCAAGCCTAGCCCAGCAGGTGCACGGCGGCGCGGTGGCCGAGGTCGGCGACATCGAGTAGCGCTAGAGGCGCTCGGCGGCCGCCGCCTGCGCCCTCGCCACGAGCCGGCCGATCATCAGGAACGCCGAGAATCCCAGAATCGCGATGAACGCCATCGCGGCAAGCGACACGTGGACGCCCGCCCGCTGGACGAGCTCCGCCAGCACGAAGGGCGCGCCCGAGTTCACGACCAGCCGGAAGGACGCCATCTTGCCCATCCGCGTCGCGTAGCCCGTGCTGCCGAACAGCATCAGCGGCAGCGTGCCGCGCACGATGCTGGTGAGCCCTGAGGCGAACCCGAACAGAGAGGCGAACGCTGCCGCGCCGATCACCGAAGAGCCGGTGAACAGCGGCAGCAGCATCGCCAGCACCAGCATCCCGATCGACAGCAGCGTCAGCGACAGCGGCCGCCAACCCGAGGCGAACGCCATCGTGATGAAGCGCATGGCGACCTGCGACGGCCCGAACAGCGAGGCGCATAGCACCGCGTGCTCGCCGACGCCGAGGTTCCCCATCAGCGGCACGAGCTGCGCCAGCACTGCGCCGAGGACGAAGCCGCCGAGCGTGAAGCCCGTGGTCACCAGCGCGAACCCGACCTGCGAGTCACGACCGCTCAGCGCCGGTTGGACCGCGAGCACGCTTGGCGCTGCGCCCCCTTCGGACCGTGCGGACGCCTCGAGCGCGGCGGCGGCATGGGTGCGCCGCGCGACCTTGCGCATGGCGAGATGGATCGGCAAGCAGACTGCAAGGTTCAGCACGGCGAATGAGAAGAGCACGGTGCGCCACGACCAGAATTCGAGGAGCCACGTGGTGAGCGGCCAGAACAACGTCGAGGAAAAGCCCGCGATCAGCGTCAGGTGCGTGATGCGGATGCGCGCCTGCGCCGGGTTCAGCTGCACGATGCAGGCGAACGCCGCGTCGTACTGGGCGTAGGTCGAGGCGAGCTGCGACAGGATCAGCGCGACGATGAACACGGCGGGGTTGGGCGCGAGCGCCGCGACCGCCAGCGCGACCGACGACGCGAGGGTGCCGAGCGCCATGAGCGGCGGCGCGCCGTATCGGTCGATCTGGCGCCCGACGATCGGCGAGACGAAGCCACCGGCGAGCAGCGCCACGGAGAAGGCGCCAAAGACCCACGAGACGGGCCAGGAGAACGTCCTTGCGATGTCGCCGGCGACGATCGAGTACGAATAATAGAGCGCGCCATAGCAGACGATCTGCGATACGCCGATGAGCACCACCGCCTGGTGGCGCATGAACAGCTTCTCCTGCCGGTTCACGGGGTGCGCCGGGCGGAAGGGCAGATCGGCTTGTCGAGGATCATCGGGAAGCGAGCCGGTGGCCGTCGGGCGTCATCTGGATGACACGGGAGACCGACTCGGGGACCGCCGTCAAGGCGGGTCGGGCCGAATGCCAGCCATGCGGGCCGGCATCCGGCCGAATGTCGCTTCAGCCGAGCGCCTTTGCGGCGTCGAGCACTTCCTTCGCGTGGCCCGGCACCTTCACCTTGCGCCAGACCTGCGCGATCTTGCCGTCCTTGCCGATGAGGAAGGTCGAGCGCTCGACCCCCATGTACTTCTTGCCGTACATGCTCTTCTCGACCCAAACGCCGTAGGCTTCGAGCACCTTGTGGTCCTCGTCGGATCCGAGCGCGATCGTGAGGTCGTACTTCGTCTTGAACTTGTCGTGGCTCTTCACGCTGTCGCCCGAAATGCCGATCACGGCGGTGCCGGCCTTCTCGAACTCCTTCTTGAGCGCGCTGAAGTCCTTGGCTTCAACGGTGCAGCCCGAAGTGTCGTCCTTCGGGTAGAAGTAGACCACCGCCTTCCTCCCGGCGAAGTCCTTCAGCGCGATCGTTGCGCCGCCGTCGCCGGGAATCGAGAAATTCGGGGCCTTGCTGCCGACGTCGAGGGTCGTCATGTTTGCCATCCTTTCGTCTTGATGCGGGGGTCAATGGGAGCCGGGCAGGTCGGGACCGGGGTCGTCCCGCGTTAAGTTTACGTAACCACCCCGAAACATGGTTCATACTTGGTAAACTGCCTGTGAGACACACTGGAACAGGACCGGTTGGGCGGTCATCATGGGGTAGGTGGGGCTGATCTGTACGTGGTGAGACGGCGTCGGGCGAGAACTGTGGTGCTTGGCGCGCTGGCGACGCTTGTTGCCGGCGTTATCGTCGTCGGCGCCGCGGTCTACTGGCGGCTGTCGCAGGGCCCGATCTCGCTGCCGTTCCTAACCTCGATGGTCCAGAGCCACATCTCCGGGCTCGTCCCCGGCGTGAAGGCGGAAATTTCCGGCGTCGTATTCGAGCGGGACGGCGATTCGGGGAGCCCCCGCATCCGGCTGAAGGAGATCCGCCTGCGCGACCAGGCGGGCAATCTCATCGCGCAGGCGCCTCGCGCGGCGGTCGACGTCTCGGGCAGCGACCTCATGCGCGGCACGGTGAACGTGCGCTCGCTCGAACTGATCGGCCCGAGAATCTTCATCCGCCGCAAGCTCGACGGCTCGTTCCAGATGGGGTTCGGCGAGACTGCCGGCGACGAGGGCGCGATCCCCTCGTCGGGTGACCCGCAGCTTCCTGCCGCCAAGCCCGGCACGACCGCACAGGGAGCGCCGGCCGATCCGAAGAGCGGCTACCAGGGGTCGCCGCTCGACGCGCAGACCACCGGCGTAGCGGACGGTGCGCCCAACCTGATCGACCTCCTCAAGACGCAGCTCACGCAGGGCTCGGGCGGCGCTGCCGGCAACCTCGACACGGTGATGATCAAGCAGGCCTCGGTCTCGCTCCTCGACGAGGCGAACCAGGCTGTGTGGTTTGCGCCGCGCGCCAACCTTACCTTCCGGCGCGCCACCGACGGCTTCGTGCTGCTCGCCGACGCAACCATCGCCTCCTCCTCGAATCCCTGGAAGGCGGAGGTCATCACCACCTACCGGGCTGGCGAGAAGACCTACGCGATCAATGCGCGGCTCTCCGACGTCGTCCCCGCCGACATCGCCGACAATGTGTTTGCGCTGTCCCAGCTCGCACAGGTGAAGCTGCCGCTGTCGGGCGAAGCACGCATGGTGACGTCCGAGACGGGGAAGATCCTCAGCGCCTCGGCCGAGCTCACGGCGGCGAAGGGCGAGGTCGGCTTCCCGGACTACATCGCCGATCCCGTCGTCATCGACGGCGGCACCGTGCGGCTCGACTACAACCCCGGGACCGGCGGACTGCTTCTCGACAAGTCCGAGATCAAGGTCGGCGGCGGCACGACCGAGGTGACCGGCCAGATCGACCCGCTGCGCGATCCCGCCGGCCGCCTCCAGGCGCTGGCGATGCAGATCAAGGCCGCGAACGTCAACATCAAGGCCTTCGACAAGACGCCCGGCACCCTCGCCATGGACCGGGTGGAGTTCACCGGCATCGCCGCCCTGAATGAGCGCCGCCTCGACGTCAGCGATCTTCTGCTCACGGCGGGCTCGACCGCCATCCGCACGCGCGGCAGCTTCGTGGGCGGCAAGGAAGCCGTCGGCATCTTCCTTTCGGGCCGCATGCGCGACGTGTCCGCCGACCTCGTGAAGCGACTATGGCCGGCGGTGGTCCTCCCCTCGGCTCGCGGCTGGTTCTTCAAGAATATCGACGAAGGCAAGATCACCGACGGCACCTTCCGCATCGAGATTCCGGCGGATGTGCTGGCGGGCGCGCTGAAGCGCCAGGGCGTGCCGCGCGACATGGTGGACGTCCAGTTCACCGCCGAAGGCGTCGGTGGCAACTACTACTCGCCGCTGCCGAAGGTGCAGGGCCTCAAGGCGGTGGCGAAGATCACCGGTGAAACGTTCGACCTCGACATGAGCGGCGGGACGATCGCGCTGCCGTCCGGCGAGACGGTGACGATCGATACCGCGACGATGCGATCGACCGACCTCGAACAGCTATACGTGCCGACCACGTTCAACATCCAGGCGTCCGGCGCGGCCCCCTCGCTCCTGCAGCTCATGGACCAGGAACCGCTGCAACTCCTCACCAACTCCGGCGTCGGCGACCTGAAGCTGACGGGCGACGTGACGGCGAACATCGCGATCGACGTTCCGCTGGGACCGCCGCCGGTGCAGCAGGTGAAGGTCACCGCCAAGGCAAGGATCAACAATGCGGCCCTGAAGGCAGCGATGCCGGGCATCGATATCGCCGGCGGCGATATCGGGGTCGACGTGACCGAAACGGGCGTCACCGCGAGCGGTCCCGCGATGATCAACGGGCAGAAGAGCGCGATCTCCTGGAACCGCCAGTTCGCCAAGGAAGGCAGCTCGCCGCTCGACACGATCTCGATCGAGTCGAGCTTCGACGACGCGGCGCGCAAGAAGCTCGGCATCGACCTCTCCGGCTTCATGGAAGGCCCCGTGAAGGCGAAGGTCACGGGTGATCTCGAGGGCCGCGAGCTCAAGGACATGCAGGTGTCCGTCGACCTGTCGAAGGTCCGCATGTTCCTCGATACGATCAGCTGGTCGCGCCCCGCGCAGCCGAAGACGCAGGCGAGCTTCGACCTCGATCTGACCCAGCCGAAGATCTACAGGATCAAGGGTCTCAAGATCACCGGGCCCAACCTCGACATCGCCGGCGACCTCAGCGTCGACAAGAGCGGCAACGTGCTGGAGGGCACGATGCCGAAGGTGGTGCTCGACGACTGGAACCAGGTGGCGATCGGCATCAAGTCGTCGCCGAACCAGGTCAACATGGTGGTGAACGGCCGCGCCTTCGATGCCCGCCCCATCATCTCCAGCATGTTCTCCGGCGGCCCGCAGCGCCCGATCGTCGCCGGCAGGCCGGTCGTCATGGACGTGCAGATCGAGCAGGTGCAGGGCCATCGCGGCGAGACGCTGAACGACCTCAACGGCAGGCTCGAGATCCGCAACGGCATCGCGCAGCAGGCCGACCTCAAGGCCGTGTTCGCGTCGGGTGGGCCCATCAACATCCGCATCACGCCGACCAGCGACCAAACCCGCGACATGCGGGTCACGGGCCGTGACGCGGGGGCGGCGCTCCGGGCGACGAACCTCTACTCGAAGGTGTCCGGCGGCACGATCGACTTCTCCGCGATTCTCGATTCCGGGCAGCGCTCGGGCATCCGGGAGGGACGCCTCTACGTCTACAACTTCGAGGTCCTGAACGAGCAGGCACTCAACGAGATCAGCAACCGCGGCGGCGCCGGCAAGAATGGTCCGCGCGCCAGCGGCAACCGCTTCACGCGGCTGTCCGTGCCGTTCTCGGCCGACAACCAGTATGTCCGCATCGGCGACGCGATCGTCCAGGGGCCGGAACTCGGCGCGTCGGCGCAAGGGGTGATCGGCAAGACGGATGGCCGCCTCGACATCGGCGGCACGATCATCCCGCTTTATGGCCTGAACACGCTCCCCTCCGTCGTGCCCGTGCTGGGCGACGTGCTGATGGGCGGCAAGGGGCAGGGTATCTTCGGCCTGAACTACGCGCTGAAGGGCACGATGAAGGAGGCGCAGTTCGTCATCAACCCGGTATCGGCGATCGCACCGGGCTTCCTCCGGCAGCTCTTCCCGACCGGCGCGGCCGTGCCGCAGAACAACCCGGACGGAACGCCGCTCACCCCGAAGAGCGATACGCCGACGGCCAAGCAGCCGACCAACGGCAACCGGTGAACCTTAGAGCGGCCGGATCAGGACGTGCCGCTTCTTGCCGACCGACAGCTTGATCACGCCATCCGCGTTGAGGTTCTCGCGAGTCAGCAGCATGCGCTCGTCCGACACCGGGACGTCGTTGATGCGGACCGCACCGCCCTGGATCGATCGCCGGGCCTCCCCATTGGACGATGCAAGGCCGGCAAGCACGTTCGCCTGCAGGATGCCGAGGCCGTTCGAGAGGTCCGCCTCGATGGTCGGGAGCCCGGCCGCATTCTGCCCCTCCTCGAAGGTCTTGCGTGCCGTCTCCGCGGCTGCTTCCGCTGCCGCCCGGCCACGCACCAGTGCGGTCGCCTCGGTCGCCAGCACCTTCTTCGCCTCGTTGATCTCCTGGCCCTTCAGCGCTGCAAGGCGCGCCACCTCGGCAAGCGGCAGGATCGTGAAGAGCTTCAGGTACCGCTCGACGTCGGCATCCTCGGTGTTGCGCCAGAACTGCCAGTAGTCGTAGGTCGAGAGCTGGTCATCGTTGAGCCACACGGCGCCGGAGGCGGTCTTGCCCATCTTCTGGCCGGAGGCGGTGGTGAGCAGCGGGCAGGTGAGCGCGTAGAGCTGCTGCGTGCCGCGCCGGCGGCCGAGGTCGATGCCGTTGACGATGTTGCCCCACTGGTCGGATCCGCCCATCTGCAAGACGCAGCTGTAGCGGTTGGCAAGCTCGGTGAAGTCGTAAGCCTGCAGCACCATGTAGTTGAACTCGATGAAGGAGAGCTCGTGCTCGCGCTCGAGCCTGAGCTTCACCGAGTCCATCGTCAGCATGCGGTTGACGGAGAAGTGCTTGCCGACGTCGCGCAGAAACTCGATGTAGTTGAGGGGCGCGAGCCATTCCGCGTTGTCGACCATGATGGCGTCGCGCGCGCCAGCCCCGAATGTCAGGAGCTTGGCGAACACCTGCCGGATCGAGTTCTTGTTGTCCTCGATCTGCTCGAGGGTGAGGATCTTGCGGGATTCATCGCGCCCCGAGGGGTCGCCGACGCGGGTCGTTCCGCCCCCCATGAGCACAATCGGCTTGCCGCCGGTCTGCTGCAGCCAGTAGAGCATCATGATCGAGATCAGCGAGCCGACGTGCAGCGAGGCGGCCGTGCAGTCGTAGCCGACATAGGCCGTGAGCCCGCCCTGTTTTGCGAGCGCATCGAGGCCGGCCGTATCCGAACACTGGTGGACGTAGCCGCGCTCGTGGAGAATCGTTAGGAAATCCGACTGAAACTGGCTCATGAACGTCGATCCGGGAAATGATGTGGGCGGTTCCCTAGCAGAGTTGATGACGTGACGAAACTGTTCACCGCGCTAGGCCTGATGAGCGGCACCTCGATGGATGGCATCGACGTGGCGCTCGTGCGCACCGACGGCGAGGCGGCGGTGGAGCGCGGCCCGTTCCTCTCCGCTCCGTACACGGCGGATTTTCGCACGGAACTCGCGCGCGCCGTGGACGATGCGACGGGCATCCGTCAGCACACGGAACGCCCCGGCGCGCTCGCCGCAGTCGAGGCCCGCCTGACCAAGTTGCACGCGGATGCGGTCAGCGCGTTCCTGGTCGAGACCGGTCTCAACATCGGCGACATCGACGTCATCGGCTTTCACGGCCAAACGGTGCTGCACCGCCCGGAACGCCGGCTCACCGTGCAGATCGGCGATGGCGCGGTGCTGGCGCGAGCGACGGGCATCGCCGTCGTGAACGATCTGCGCCAGGCGGATGTGGCGAGCGGCGGGCAGGGCGCCCCGCTGGTCCCGGCGTATCACCGGGCGCTCGCCGCCTCCGTGGCCGAACGCCCGGTCGCATTCGTGAACATCGGTGGAGTGGCGAACGTCACGTATGTCGGCGCCGACGGGGACCTCCTCGCCTTCGACTGCGGTCCGGGCAACGCGTTGATGGACGACTGGGCCCTGAGGCACACGGGGAGGCCGGTCGACCTCGACGGCGCACTGGCGCGCAAGGGCAAGGTCGATGCGGGCGCGCTCGCGAGACTGCTCGACGTGCCGTACTTCGCGCTGCCGGCGCCGAAGTCCCTCGACAGAAACGACTTCACGCTCGATCGCTTGCCGCCGCTCGGGCCCGAGGATGGCGCAGCGACGCTCGCGGCGCTCACCGTGGAAGGCATTGCCCGCGCCGAGGCGCTGTTTCCCGCAAAGGTCGCCCGCTGGATCATTTGTGGCGGGGGACGACGCAACGGGTTCCTCATGCACGCACTAGAGGAGCGGCTCGCAGCCTCGGTCGACCCGGCGGAGTCGCTCGGGATCAACGGCGACTCGATCGAGGCGGAGGCATGGGGTTACCTCGCCGTGCGCAGCCTCCGCGGCCTGCCGATCACGTATCCCTCGACCACGGGCTGCCCTGCGCCGCTGACCGGAGGCACGCTGCATCGCCCATTCTAACTCGCGGGACGGCGTTCCGCGGTTTCACAAATTTTTTTCCTGCCGATGTCGAAACGGCGGCACCCTGAAGCGTCATCGGGTCGAGGCAGCATGGAGCTGCCCTGACAAGAGGACGCTGGAACCATGACCATGCAGTACATGCTGATTTTCGCCGAGACCGAGGCCGAACGTTCGAAGCGCAACGACCAGGCGCAGGCGCCGCAATACTGGGGCGGCTGGATGTCCTTTATCGGCGCGATGCAAGAAGCGGGCGTGATGGTGAGCGGCAACGGCCTCGAGCCGCCGGACGTGGCGACCACCGTGCGCATCCGCAACGGCAAGCGCCTGGTCGAGGATGGCCCGTTCGCCGATTCGAAGGAGCAACTCGGCGGCTATGTGATCGTCGACGTACCGGATCTCGATGCCGCGCTCCACTGGGCAGCCAAGGCGCCCTGCGCGTCTGCAGGTGCGGTGGAGGTGCGGCCGGTGATGCCGCCGCCGCCCGGTCAATGACCAACGACGACGCGCGCCGCCGTGCGGAAGCGGCGGCGCGTGTTTCTTATGGCCGGCTGGTGGCGCTGCTGTCGGCGCGTACCCGCGACATCGCGGCGGCCGAGGACGCGCTCGCTGACGCCTTCCTCGCCGCGCTCGAGACGTGGCCTGCCCGCGGCGTTCCTGCCAATCCGGACGCGTGGCTTCTCACCGCGGCGCGCAATGCCGCCGCGAGCCGCGGCCGCAAGACCGCCACGGCGCTCGCCGCGATGGCCGAACTCGAACGGCGCAGTGAGGAGCGCATGACCGGCGGCGACTTTCCCGACGAACGCCTGAAGCTCCTATTCGTGTGCGCGCACCCGGCGATCGACTCAGGTGTCCGCACGCCGCTGATGCTGCAGTCGGTACTCGGGCTGGACGCGGCCCGCATCGCGCGCGCGTTTCTCGTTCCTGCCGCGACGATGAGCCAGCGGCTGGTGCGGGCGAAGGTGAAGATCCGTGACGCAGGCATAAGGTTCGCGGTGCCAGACCCGGATGCGCTGGAGGACCGGCTCGAGGACGTTCTTGCCGCCGTCTACGCGGCCTATGGCACGGGCTGGGACGCGCTTGGCGGCGCCGACGAACATGCAACCGGGCTGGCGCAGGAGGCGATCTACCTTGCAAGGCTCATCGTGTCGCTGTTGCCGGCCGAGCCCGAGGCGAAGGGTCTGCTGTCGCTGATGCTCCACTGCGAGGCGCGTCACGCGGCCCGCCGCGGTGTTAAGGGAACGTTCGTATCGCTCGACCGGCAGGACGTGTCGCTGTGGGACCGCGAGTTGATCGCAGAGGCCGAGCAGCTCTTGGCGGAGGCTTCCAGGCACCGGCGCTTCGGGCGTTTCCAGTGCGAGGCAGCGATCCAGTCGATGCACGTTCAGCGCGGGATCACAGGTACGCGCGATCTCGATGCGTTGCAGGCGCTGTACGATCTGCTGTGGCAGCGCACCGGGAGTCTCGGCGCCGCCGTTGGCCGGTCCGCCGTCCTGATCGAGCGGAACCGGCCGGCGGACGCCCTTGCTGCGCTCGACGCACTGCCTCCTGAAAAGACCGAGCGGTATCAACCGTGCTGGGTGGTGCGCGCCAAGGCGCTCACCGCGCTCGACCGCGGCGCACACGCGGCAGACGCGCTCACGCGCGCGATCGATCTGACGGACGACCCGGCGGTGCGGGCGTTCCTCGTGGAAGAACGCGAAACGCTCGCGATCAGGCCCCGCTGATCAGGCGGCGGTCGAGGTACTCGCCGCAGATGCCGGTGAGTTCGTCCGTCCTGTCCTGGAAGAAATGGTTCGCGCCCGGGATCACCTTGTGCTCGATCTTGATGCCGCGCTGCGTCTTGAGCTTCGAGACGAGTGTGTTGACCGAGTCGAGCGGCGTCACGGTGTCCTTTTCGCCATGCACGAAGAGCCCCGAAGCCGGGCAGGGGGCAAGGAACGAGAAGTCGTAGTGCTTGGCGAGCGGGGCGACCGAGATGAAGCCTGTCACCTCCGGGCGGCGCATCAGGAGCTGCATCGAGATCCACGCGCCGAACGACACGCCGACGAGCCAGCAGATCTTCGCCTCGCGGTTGAACGACTGGAGCCAGTCGAGCGCGGACGCGGCGTCGGAAAGTTCACCCGCGCCGTTCTCGAACAGGCCCTGGCTGCGCCCGACGCCGCGGAAGTTGAAGCGCATCACCGAAAATCCGCGGTCGGCGAACATGTAGTAGAGCGAATGCACGATCGGGTTGTTCATCGTGCCGCCGAACTGCGGGTGCGGGTGCAGGATCAGCGCGATCGGCGCGCCGGGCTCCTCGGCCTTGTGGTAGCGCCCTTCGATGCGGCCGGCGGGGCCGCCAAAAATCACTTCCGGCATGTGTGGTAATTCCTGCTATCGCGGTTGCAACCCAGGGGACTGCCGAACGGAGAGATTTTCCCCGGATTTCGGCCGCCCGAATAGTTGACTGGGCTGCTCGGGTTTTCTATATGGGGTTTGGAACCGTTCGAAGAAAGTCCGTGTCGAAAGTTCGTCGTCAGCGGCCTGCATACACAGGTGCGGTTCCAGGATGCAAGAATTTCCGCCATTCGGTTCGGGATCCGCATTATGAAACTGTCCACGAAGGGGCGTTACGCCGTCATGGCGATGGCCGACATCGCGCTCAACGCGCACGGCGCCCCCGTTCCGCTGGCCGATATCGCGCAGCGCCAGGACATCAGCCAGGAATACCTCGAGCAGCTGTTTTCGAAGCTCCGGAAGGCCGGACTCGTGGAAAGCGCGCGCGGCCCCGGCGGCGGCTACTCGCTTGCCCGCGACCCCGACGACGTTCGCATCGCCGACATCGTGTTCGCGGTCGACGAGCCCATGCAGGTGACGCGCTGCCAGGGTGATGCGATCGACGGCTGCGTCCACGGCGACAAGTGCGTCACGCATGAGCTGTGGGCGGCGCTGGGCCGCCAGATCGTTGGGTTTCTCTCCTCGGTGACGCTGGGAGATGTCGTCAACAAGCGCAACATCGCGCTTTCGGCCTCGGTGCGCCGCGCCAAGGCGCCGCCCGTGCGCACGCTCGCGTGAGGATCGAAGCCGCCATGCGTGCCTATCTCGACCATAACGCCACCAGCCCGCTACGCCCGGAAGCGCGCGCGGCGATGCTGCGCGCGTTGGACGAGGCGGGCAACGCCTCCTCCGTGCACGCGGAAGGTCGTCGCGCCCGCGCCGTCGTCGAGGATGCGCGCGACACGCTGGCGGGCCTCCTGGGCGTCCGCCCGGACATGATTGTCTTCACCTCCGGCGGCACGGAAGCGAACGCGTTGGCGTTCCGCGCGCTCGGCGTCACCCGTTACCTCGTGTCGGCGGTGGAACACCCCTCCGTCCACGAGGCGGCATTGGCGGCCGGTTCGGCGACCCTCGTCCCTGTCGACAGTAGCGGTGTGGTCGATCTCGAGGCGCTGGAACGCCTCCTGGCGCAAGGCCATGGGCCGGCGCTCGTATCGATCATGCTGGCCAACAACGAGACGGGCGTGATCCAGCCGGTGCGGGAGGCGGCCGAGATCGTCCATCGCCACGGCGGGGTCCTGCACGTCGATGCGACGCAGGGGCTAGGGCGGATTCCCGTCCGGTTCGCGATGACCGGCGCGGACCTTATGGCGCTGTCGGCCCACAAGTTCGGCGGTCCCGTGGGCGCGGGGGCGCTGGTCGTTTCCGACGCGGTGGCGCTGCTCCCGCTGCAACGCGGCGGCCGGCAAGAACAGGGCCGGCGCGCCGGCACCGAGAATGTCCCCGCGATCGCCGGGATGGCGGCCGCGGCCAGCGTGGCGATGGGAGAAGACACGAGCCGAATCAATGGCTTGCGCGACAAACTTGAATCGGTTCTGCAGGGCGCTGTCGTGTTCGGCAAGGACGCGACACGCCTTCCCAACACCGTAGCGTTCGCCAGGCCGGGTCTCCTTGCCGAGACGGCGCTGATCGCCCTCGACCTCGACGGCGTTGCGGTCTCCTCCGGGTCGGCCTGCTCGTCGGGCAAGGTCGCATCTTCCGCCGTCCTTGCAGCCATGGGGGTCGATCCCGCGTTGGCCCAATGCGCCCTTAGGGTGAGCCTCGGCTGGACCACGACCGTATCGGACATCGAAGCCTTTGCTGCCGCCTGGCAGCGGCTGCTCGCGCGCCACGCGGCGCTCCGGGCGGCCTGACACCAATCGGGAACGGAACGCATGCCGGATATCGAAACCATAGAACGCGTCCGCGAGATCGACGTCGACAAGTACAAGTACGGCTTCGAGACGAAGATCGAGTCGGAAAAGGCCCCGAAGGGCCTGTCGGAAGACGTCATCCGCTTCATCTCGGCCAGGAAGGGCGAGCCCCAGTGGATGCTCGACTGGCGGCTCGAGGCCTATCGCCGCTGGCAGGCGATGGAAGAGCCCACCTGGGCGCGCGTGAACTACCCGAAGATCGACTTCAACGACCTCTACTACTACTCTGCCCCCAAGGGCGCCGAGGGCCCGAAGAGCCTCGACGAGGTCGACCCGGAGCTCTTGCGCACCTACGAGAAGCTCGGCATCCCGCTGAAGGAGCAGGAGATCCTCGCGGGCGTACGCAAGCAGGGCGAGCCGAGCGACCTCGATTCCGCGGGCGATGAACCGAAGGCCAAGGTCGCGATCGACGCGGTGTTCGACTCGGTGTCGGTGGTGACGACGTTCAAGAAGGAACTCGCGAAGGCGGGCGTCATCTTCTGCTCGATCTCGGAGGCGCTGCGCGAGCACCCCGAGCTCGTGAAGAAGTACCTCGGCTCGGTCGTGCCGCAGGGCGACAACTTCTACGCCGCGCTGAACGCGGCCGTCTTCTCGGACGGATCGTTCGTGTACGTACCGCCGAACACGCGCTGTCCGATGGAGCTCTCCACCTACTTCCGCATCAACGAGAAGAACACGGGCCAGTTCGAGCGCACGCTGATCATCGCCGACAAGGGCGCCTACGTGAGCTACCTCGAGGGCTGCACGGCCCCGATGCGCGACGAGAACCAGCTGCACGCCGCCGTCGTCGAGCTGATCGCGCTCGACGATGCCGAGATCAAGTATTCGACGGTGCAGAACTGGTACCCCGGCGACAAGGAAGGCAAGGGCGGCATCTACAACTTCGTGACCAAGCGCGGCGACTGCCGGGGCCGGAACGCGAAGATCTCGTGGACTCAGGTCGAGACCGGTTCGGCGATCACCTGGAAGTATCCCTCCTGCATCCTGCGCGGCGACGGCTCGCGCGGCGAGTTCTACTCGATCGCCATTTCGAACGGCTACCAGCAGGTCGATTCCGGCACCAAGATGATCCACCTCGGCAAGAACACGTCGAGCCGCATCATCTCCAAGGGCATCGCCGCGGGCCACAGCGACAACACCTACCGCGGTCTCGTCTCGGCGCACCGCAAGGCGACCAACGCGCGCAACTTCACCCAGTGCGATTCGCTGCTGATCGGCGACAAGTGCGGCGCGCACACGGTGCCCTACATCGAGGCGAAGACCTCGACCGCGCACTTCGAGCATGAGGCGACGACCTCGAAGATCTCCGAGGACATGCTGTTCTACTGCATGCAGCGCGGGCTGTCGGAAGAGGAGGCGGTGGCGCTCGTCGTGAACGGGTTCGTGCGCGACGTGCTGCAGCAGTTGCCGATGGAATTCATGGCCGAGACACAGAAGCTGATCGGCATTTCGCTCGAAGGGAGTGTGGGCTGATGAGCGCCGGAAACGCGATGCTGTCGATCAAGAATCTGCATGTGAAGCTCGAGGACGAGGACAAGCAGATCCTTAACGGGCTGAATCTCGACGTGAAGCCGGGCGAGGTCGTCGCGATCATGGGGCCGAATGGCTCCGGCAAGTCGACGCTGTCCTACGTGCTCGCCGGCCGCGACGGCTACGAGGTGACGGACGGGGAAGTCTCGTTCAAGGGCGAAGACCTGCTCGCCATGGAGCCGGACGAGCGCGCGGCGAAGGGACTGTTCCTCGCCTTCCAGTACCCGATCGAGATCCCGGGCGTCGCCACGATGCAGTTCCTGAAGGTGGCGCTCAACGCGCAGCGCAAGAAGCGGGGCGAGGGCGAGCTTTCGACGCCGGACTTCATGCGGCTGGTGCGCGACAAGGCGGCAAAGCTCAACATCTCGCAGGACATGCTGAAGCGCCCGGTGAACGTCGGCTTTTCGGGCGGCGAGAAGAAGCGCGCCGAGATCTTGCAGATGGCGGTGCTCGAGCCGTCGCTGTGCATCCTGGACGAGACCGACTCCGGGCTCGACATCGACGCCCTGCGCGTGGTCGCCGATGGCGTGAACGCGCTGCGCTCGCCCGAGCGCTCGATGGTCGTCATCACCCACTACCAGCGGCTCCTCGACTACATCGTGCCGGACCGGGTGCACGTGCTCTCCGCCGGCCGCATTGTGAAGTCGGGCGACAAGTCGCTCGCGCTCGAACTCGAGGCGAAGGGCTACGCCGACATCATCCGGGATGCTGCCTGATGAACGCGCACGTTCCGAAGACCGCGGCCGAGACCGCCTATCTCGACGCCGCCCCTACAAGGCCCGAGGCGCTCCGGCGCTTCGCCGCCAAGGGCCTGCCGAACCGCCGCGTCGAAGAATGGCGCTGGACGGACCTGCGGCAGTTCCTCGACCGGCCGTATCCGCCTGCGGTGTGTGCAAAGCCCGACAGCGCGACGGCCAGTCGCCTCATGGCGGCCTCGCCATTCGCTGCGCTGGCACCGGTACGGCTGGCGATTGTCGATGGCGTCTATGCGCCGGAACTCTCCGCGCCGCCGGCGGCCGACGAGATGATCGTTTCCTGGAGCGACACTGTTGCTCCGGTCGATACCGACGAAGCGCTGGAGGCGCTGAACGCCTCGTTCGTAGCCGGCACGCTCTCGGTGAAGGTGCCGGAAGGCCAGGGGCTGGCCCGCCTCGTCGAGATCGTCGTCGTAACGACCGCGGCGAGCGCTGCCACATATTCGGCGCGCATCGCCATCGACATCGGCGCCGGCGCCTCGCTGCGGCTGATCCAGACGCACGTCGGCGCAGAGGGCGCCTACGTGGCGCTTCCCGTGACGACGCTCAAGCTCGGCGATGGCGCACGCTGCGACCGCGTAAAAGTGCAGGAGGAGGCGGCCGGCGCGAAGCATCTCGCGTCCGACTTCGTCGATCTCGGCGCGAGCGCCATCCTGCGCGACTACGCGCTGACCGTCGGCGGCGCGCTCGCCCGCAACGAGGTGACACTGCGCTTCCTCGGCGAGGGCGGCGATGCGCGCCTTGCCGGCAGCTACCTGATCGGCGGCCGCCAGCATTGCGACACGCAGCTCGTCGTCGACCATCGCGTGCCCCATTGCACGAGCCGCGAAGTGTTCAAGGTCGTGATCGACGACGAAGCGCGCGGCATCTTCCAGGGCAAGGTGATCGTGCGGCCGGGCGCGCAGAAGACCGACGGCAAGCAGTCGAGCCACGCACTGCTGCTGACGCCCGAGGCCGAGTTCGACGCGAAGCCCGAGCTCGAGATCTTCGCCGACGACGTGGTCTGCGGCCACGGCGCAACCGCCGGCGACCTCGAGGAAGACCACCTGTTCTACCTGCGCGCCCGCGGCATCCCGGAGGCGGAGGCGAAGGCGCTCCTGATCGAGGCGTTCGTGGCGGACGCCTTCGGCGACGAGATGGAAGACGCGGTGCGCGACACGCTTGCAGGAATAGCGCGGGACTGGCTTGCCCGCCGTGGAAAGGCTGCGTGATGGCGACGAGCGCGCTCAAGACGGCAGAGACGAAGCGGGCGGCATTCGACGTCGACCGCATCCGCGCCGACTTCCCGATCCTCGGGCGCGAGGTCTACGGCAAGCCACTGACCTATCTCGACAACGCCGCGTCGGCCCAGAAGCCGCGGCAGGTGATCGACGCCATCTCGCACGCCTACGAGAACGAGTACGCGAACGTCCATCGCGGCCTGCACTTCCTGTCGAACGCCGCGACCGACGCGTTCGAGAAGGCGCGCGAGACCGTGCGCCGGTTCCTGAATGCTCCGTCCACGGACCAGATCGTCTTCACCCGCAACGCCACCGAGGCGATCAACCTCGTGGCGCAGAGCTTTGGCGGCATGGTGATCGGCGAGGGCGACGAGATCCTGCTCACGATCCTCGAACACCACTCGAACATCGTGCCCTGGCATTTCCACCGCGAGCGCCACGGCGCCGTGCTGAAGTGGGCGCCGGTGGACGAGGCGGGCAATTTCCTGCTCGACGAATTCGAGAAGCTCATCAGTCCACGCACGAAGATCATCGCCATTACCCAGATGTCGAACGCGCTCGGCACGATCGTGCCGGTGAAGGAGGTGATCCGGATCGCCCATGCGAGGGGCATTCCGGTGCTGGTCGACGGCAGCCAGGCGGCGGTGCATCTCCCGGTCGACGTGCAGGATCTCGACGCCGACTTCTACGTCTTCACCGGTCACAAGACCTACGGGCCCTCCGGGATCGGCGTGCTCTATGCGAAGCACGAGCATCTCGACCGGATGCCGCCCTACCAGGGCGGCGGCGAGATGATCCGCGAGGTGACCACCGATACGATAACCTATGCCGACCCGCCGCACCGGTTCGAGGCCGGCACGCCGGCGATCGTGCAGGCCATTGGATTGGGGGCTGCGCTCGACTACATGATGCAGGTCGGTCGCGAGGCGATCGGCCGCCACGAGGCCGAGTTGCTCGCCTACGCAACGGATGCGCTGCGCGGCATCAACACGCTGAAGTTCTTCGGCACGGCGCGCGAGAAGGGTGCGATCCTGTCGTTCACGATGGACGGCGCGCACGCCCATGACGTCGCGACCGTGATCGACCGGGCGGGCGTCGCGGTCAGGGCCGGCACCCACTGCACGATGCCGCTGCTCCAGCGGTTCGGCGTGACGGCGACCTGCCGGGCCTCGTTTGCGATGTACAATACCCGCGCCGACGTCGACCGGCTGGCCGATGCGCTGCGCGGTGCACAGAAGCTGTTCGGATGAAACCAGATCGGATGATGGAGTGAGGACCATGGACGCCTCGACTGCGGAAACGAAGGCCGAGACGACGGCTCCGGTGGAGGCTTCGGCGTCGGCGATCCCGAAGGCCGAGCTCGACCGCATGACGGACGACATGATCGCCGCGCTGAAGACGGTTTACGACCCGGAGATCCCGGTCGACATCTTCGAACTCGGGCTGATCTACAAGATCGACGTCGACGACGACCGCAACGTCACGATCGACATGACGCTCACCGCGCCGGGATGCCCCGTCGCAGGCGACATGCCGGGGTGGGTGGAGAACGCGGTGAGCCCGGTTGCGGGCGTGAAGAGCGTGAAGGTGAACCTGGTGTTCGATCCGCCATGGGACCATTCGCGCATGTCGGACGAGGCGCGCGTCGCCTTGAACATGTGGTGAGGCGCGAGGAGGCAAGGATCATGGACCAGGCAGTGACACCCGCAGTCCGCCGGCCCCGCCCGAAGGCGATGACGCTGACGGACGCTGCGGCGGCGCGCGTCAAGGAAATCATGGCGAAGTCGCCGACGCCGGTCTCGGCGCTGCGCATCGGCGTGAAGAACGGCGGCTGCGCCGGCATGGAGTACACGCTCGATTGGGCGAACGAGGCGCAGAAGTTCGACGAGGTCGTCGAGGACAAGGGCGTCAAGGTGCTGATCGACGCGAAGGCGGTGATGTTCCTGCTCGGCACCGAGATGGACTTCAAGGCCGACAAGCTGAAGGCAGGCTTCGTGTTCAACAACCCCAACCAGGTCTCCGCCTGCGGCTGCGGCGAGTCCGTCAAGCTCGAACCGGCGAAGGACGCCTGAGACCGCGTTCGCCGATCTGCCCCATCGGTAGTCGCAGCAAAGGATGCCCGGCTCGGGGCATGACGCCTTGCTGATGCACTGCACGTATTGTGCGCCGTCAAATGGATCCCCGGGTCAAGCCCGGGGATGACAGATAGGGGGCCGCTTTCACTCAGATCGTCATGGCCGGGCTTGACCCGGCCATCCTCTCTGGCGAAAGCCTCAAAAAGTTCCCCGGGTCAAGCCCGGGGATGACAAAGAGGGGGGTAGTGCTTTCACTCGGCCGCGCAATGGCCGGCCCGACACGGCCTGCCCCTGCACACACGCGTCATGGCTGGGCATGACCCAGCCAGCCTCTCTGGCGAAAGCCTCAAAAGGTTCCCCGGGTCAAGCTCGGGGATGACGTCGTGGAGGTGACGGCGCCGGGCGAGAACGACGTCTTGTTCAGCGCACCGGGCGGGCGAGGAAGGCGGGCATCGTCTGGTCGGTGAAGCGCGCGGGCTCGCGGTCCTGCGGTTCCTCGCGGCGCGGTCGCTCGCGGCGCGGTTCCTGCTGACGCGGCTCCTGCTGGCGCGGGGGGCGACCCTCGGCGCGTGACCGCTCGCGCGGTGCAGCACGCGGGGCTTCGTCCTCGGTCATCGCTGCGACCGGCGCTTCTGCAGTTTGATCCTTGTGCGGACGATCTTCGCGCTCGCGGCGCGGCCGGCGATCACCGCGCTCGCTCCGCTCCGGACGTTCGGCACGCTCCGGCCGCTCGCCACGCTCTGGACGTGCCGCGCGTTCGCCGCGTTCCGGGCGTTCGCCACGGCCGCGGCCGCCCTCGGCCTTGCCGCGGGCCGGACTGCGCGTACCTGCACCGCGACGGCGGCCCTTCGCGGAGAGCGCCTCGGCGATCAGCTCCGGTGTCGGCGCCTCGCCGTGCCACTCGATCTCGCGCTTGATGAGTTCCTCGATCGCCTTCAGCGCTTTCATCTCCTCGTAGGTCACGAGCGTGTAGGCGTGGCCCTCGCGCCCCGCGCGGCCCGTGCGGCCGATGCGGTGCACGTAGTCTTCCGGGTGGATCGGGGTGTCGAAGTTGAAGACGTGGCTCACCTGCGGAATGTCGAGGCCGCGGGCCGCGACGTCGGAGGCGATGAGGTAGGTGACCTCTCCCGCGCGGAACGCATCGAGCGTCTTCAGCCGCGAGAACTGGTCCATGTCGCCATGCAATGCCGCGGCGTTGAAGCCGTGCTTCTTGAGCGAAGCCTCGAGCACCGCCACGGTGGTCTTGCGGTTGGCGAAGACGATCGCGTTCTTGATGTTGTCGTAGGTGCGCAGGAGATCCCGCAGCGCCTCGCGTTTCTCCTTGTCCTCGGACGGCGCGAAGACGGCGCGCTGGATGATGGAGGCCGCCGTCGTCGACGGGGGCGAAGCTTCCACCCGCACCGGGTTGTGCAGGAACTGGTTGGTGATGCGCTGGATCTCGGGCGGCATCGTCGCCGAGAAGAACAGCGTCTGGCGGGTGATCGGCAGGATCTTGCAGATGCGCTCGATGTCGGGGATGAAGCCCATGTCGAGCATGCGGTCGGCCTCGTCGACGACCAGCACCTCGATGCCGTGCAGCATCAGCTTGCCGCGCTCGACGTGGTCAAGCAGGCGGCCCGGGGTCGCGATCAGGATATCCGCGCCGCGGTCGATCTTGACGTTCTGGTCCTCGAACGACACGCCGCCGATGAGCAGCGCGATGGTGAGCTTGTGGCTGCGGCCGAGCCGCTCGAAGGCTTCCTGGACCTGCGCGGCGAGTTCGCGCGTCGGCTCAAGGATGAGGGTGCGCGGCATGCGCGCGCGGGCGCGGCCCTTCTCGAGCAGCGTCAGCATCGGCAGCGCGAAGGCGGCGGTCTTGCCGGAGCCCGTCTGGGCGAGCCCCAGCACGTCCCGGCGTTCCAGGGCGGGCGGAATGGCGCCGGCCTGGATCGGGGTCGGCGTCTCGAAGCCCGCGGCTTTCACGGCCTCCAGAACGCGATCGGATAAACCCAGAGTGTCGAATGAAGTCATGCGTCGGGTATGTTTCTCAGAGAAAAGGTGGCGGCCGCTCAAGCGGGGATCCGACCCGGGGACGGAGCCGGCGATCGACGGCTGATGCCGGGGGAGGCCAAAATCGGAATCATGGCCTCATTCGCAACTGCAACATAGTGAACGGTTGTCAGGAGTCAACCGGGAGCCCGGAATTCCCGTCCGGCGAGGTTAACCATCGCCTCCCGCGCCCGCGCCCCACGGCACGATCAGCGTCGGCGGCAGCACCCGCTGCTGACCGTTGCGGTAGACGCGGATCGCCATCAGGCTCCTGCCTTCGTTGCGCCGGCGCGCCTCGCGGGCGAGCGCGAACAGCACGCGCCGCTCGTTCGCCGCCACCGTCGTCACCCACACCACGTCGCCGTGATCGCGGGTTGCGTTGGCCGGGGCCTGTCCGGTACGCGCGAAGGACAGGGCTTCCTCGATCGTGTAGAGCGACCAGCCGAGGTACCCGACGACGCGCGACCCCTCGAACGCGATGAGCGCGTGGCCACGGCGGATCTGGCCGTCGACGGTTGGCACCAGCGACCCCGCCTGCATGTCGGAGAACGGCTTGCGGTGCGACAGGTAGTAGGTGGCGAGCCCCAGCGCCTGGAACCGCGGCGCGGCCGGCCTGATCTCGAACACGCCTGCGCGCGGGGTCTGTCCATCCGTCATGCGGACACTATCACCACAAGTTTCAGGCAAACTCAACGGATGGACGCGCAAGCTCTTGTACTGGCGTCGAATTTTCTACCGACCCTAATCCGCCGATCCGGCCCGGAGCCGTGCCAGCACGTGGTCCATCGCGACGGTCCACGCATCGAACACCTGCTTCTCGTCGAGCTTGCGCAAACCCGCCCCCGTGAAAGAGCGCGGTGTCGCGAGCTCGGAGACGAGGTCAGCGACGGCCGTGTTCGTGCGCTCCCGCGCCACCGTCGCGCCGGCGCGCATCATCTGCGCGGTGAGGAGCCGCGCCGTATCGGGTGAGATCCCCTGAGCGATCGTCCAGCTCTGCATCTCGTCGATCAGGCGCTGGAACCAGCCATAGACGCAGGCGTGGACAGCCGCCGGCATGAACTGGCTCTCGTCCTCGAGCACGATGACCGGGCCGCAGCGGGCAAGCAGCTCCTTCGCACTTGCATCGTCAGGGTAGAGCAGGGTGGGGCTCTCGCCGAACTCTGCCGCGACCACCGGCATGGCCACCGCGAGGCGCGCCGGCGCAACGAGCGGCGACAGCTCGGCATGCGAGACACCGGCCGCGAGGCTGATCACGCGTTGGCCGTCCCGGAAGGCCAGCGACTTTGCCAGCGCCGCTGTGTCGTAAGGTCGCACGGCGAGGATGATGATGTCGGACGCATCGACGATCCGCTGGTTGTCGGGTTCGACGGTGCAGCCGAAGCGCCGGGCGAGGTCGGCGGATGTCTCGCGCCCGCGCTCGGAAATCAGAAAGCGCTCGCTCCCGTTGGCGCCGGCGAGCGTCGGCATCATGTGCCGGATGAGGTGCCCCGCGCCGATGATCCCGATGGTGGCCGTCATGCGATTTCCTCCGGTTGTGCCCAATCTGGGTCCAGCCTACGGTTGCGAGGGCGCGCTCGTTCGAACGGAGGCAAGACCATGCGGGGCGGATGGATCGGTACATTGAAGGGCGCCATGGCGCACCTGCCGGGCCCTGATCCCGAAGATGATTGGTACGCGGAGCTTTTCCGCCACGGAACGCTGTCCGTTCTGATCTACGCCCCGCGCGGCAGCGATCCGCAGACGCCGCATACGCAGGACGAGCTGTATGTCGTCGCCAAGGGTCGCGGCATCGCCGTCGTCGGCAACGAACGGAAGGCAGTCGATGTGCACGACGTGATCTTCGTTCCCGCGGGCGTTGAGCATCGCTTCGAGGAGTTTACCGACGACTTCGCCGTGTGGGTGTTCTTCTACGGCCAAAGGGGCGGCGAGAATGCCGACGCTAGCGGCCCCCCGCTATGGCGATGAGCGCGGGGACCGCGTCCTCGATCTCCTTGCAGACGACGGCGCCTGCTTCGGCGAGTTCCACAGACACGTCGACGGGCAGTGAGGTGTTCGACCCCTTCGGCACCTGGTTGAGGCGGCCGCCGATCAGCACCGGCACGCCCTTCGGCAACTTCGCCTTGAGCTGCGTGTAGTAGTCGAGTGCGATGCCGTTGTAAGTCGAGACCAGCACCGCCTCCGCCCCGTCCGCCACCGCGCGTGCGGCGAGCACGTCCGGGTCGGTCGAAACGCCGCCGTCGATGATCTCGGCACCCAGCCCGCGGAGAACCGTCTCGAGCGCGATCTTGCCGTGCTCGTGCACGTCCGACGTCGCGACGATCACGCGCGGGCGCACCTTCTTGATCTTCGCGCGCTCCGTGTCGGCCACGCGGCTCATGTGCTTGTGGGCGAGTTCGTCGAGTTCTTCGACGAACGGCGCGCGCACCCGCGGCTTGCGGCCGCGCGGGGCCTCGGTGTCGGGCGCGCCGGCGCCCCACATCTCCTCCATGCGCTTCGGCCCGATGCGGCGCAGCGCGAGCAGCATCTCGAACGGGTCGTTGGTATCGACGCCCGCTTGCGCCAGCCCCTTCAGCGAGCGGTCGGCAAACACCCGTCCCCCGGCGACGATCTCGTCGGCGATGCGCTGTGCATCCACGGGGTCGACGATGGTTGACCAGCCACGGCCATGCTCCTTCAGCCGGCCAGCGAACATCTGCGCCTCGATGATCTCGTCGATCTCGGGGATGCGGATGTTTTCGGTGATCGGCACCGGGTTGATCGCGTGGCCCGTGGGCTTCACCGTCTGTCCGGCGATGTCGGTCAGGAGATAGCTCGCGAGCGAGGCGAAGTTCGCGCCCGGCCCGCCGCGGTAACTCACCGTGTTGCCGTAGACCATCGTGCCTGGCGACGAGATCACGCTCGACAGCGCGAGGTGCATGGCGAGGCGCCGCTTCGGGTCGGAGAAGTGGTGGCCCCAGCAATGGGCGAGGTTGCCGCCAAGCAGCCCCTCGATGATGTGCTTTTCGATGAGCACGAGGCCGAGGACGGACGAGATGTCGGTGAAGAGGCCGGCGAACCCGTCGTCGAGGTTCGAGTGAACCAGCACTTCGACCGGCTGCGCGGCGACGAGCGCCAGCGCCGTGAGCGTCTCCTGCGTCGTGGTCACGTCGTCGTCCCAGCCGGGCACGCGGAAGGTGAAGTACTGGCCGAGGTTGCCGACCGACGTCGAGCCGGCGGCGAGTGCGGACGTGACGTTCTCGACGGCGGCGGGGAAGCCCATGATGAAGTCGCCGAAGTGCGGAGCAACCGGCGCCTGCGCGGCGAGTTTCACGAAATCCTCGGGCCCTTCGAGCAGCATGCCCGTGCCCTTCGTCGCCTCCTTGCGCTCCTTGAGCGGCAGGCCCATCGCCCAGTCGAGGCAGATGCCGTAGCGGTCGACGGTCACGCCCTGCTTCTCACAGGTCTCGTAGATCTCGGCCCACGCGCGGCACGACTTGCCGTGGTCACGGTAGCCGATCTGCGCGTGCTGGGTGATCCGCCCCTCGGCGGCCGCGCGCCGCTTGAACTCGGCTTCGCTCGGGACACCGCGTTCCTTCAGGAACGCTCCCGGCTGGACGGTGTGGACCTTCGCGAGGTCGCGGCCGCGTTCGAGAATCGCGGCGGTTTCGGGAAGGCGGTCTTCGGGGAAGATCTGGTCGCGCGTGAGCATGTGCCGACGATATTCGGTTGCGCGCGCTTGGCAAGCCTTGCATGCGCAACGCGACGCAGATCAGGCGTCCGATTTCGTCAATTCGGCGCCAAGCGGGCCGCTCGGGTCACTTCTGTACGTTCTCTTGAGTATACCGAACGCAATGCTGGGTGATCCTGGACGGGAAGAAGAACCCGACCCATTCGTTCGGCGTCGCGGTCCAGTAGCACTTTTCGACATAGGGACCGCGCTCCGGTCCGGCGACTCGCGAATTCCCAAAAGGATACGCCTTGTCGCCCGGGTAGCGGGCGTGGAGGTCGATCGTCGGGCCGGTGAAGACGCCATCGTAATCCTGGTCCGCGCCGCCATGACCCGGCCCTGCGAGAACGACACCCGGCAACGCCGCGAGGAACGCTGTCGTCAGGTAGAGGGTTGCTGTAAACGGGCGTGGCATCAGGTCCGCTCCGGATTCCATTTCAAATAGTGTAGCCGAGCGCATCCGGTCGCGCCACCCTCGCTCCGGTGAACCCCGGGTGGCATACTGGACTTGTTGATTCGGCGGCGGCGGCCCACCTCTTAACAAAGAACCTCAAGAACGATGGCCAAGTCTCAGGATTTGTTTGCGAAAATCGAACCCGACGGGCAGGGCGCACCGTCGGCTGCCAAGGGCCGGGGCGGTCGTACGCGCACGGCCGAGGACGATTACACGGCCGCCCACATCGAGGTTCTGGAGGGCCTGGAGCCGGTGCGTCGCCGGCCGGGCATGTACATCGGCGGGACGGACGAGAAGGCGCTGCATCACCTCTTTGCCGAGGTGATCGACAACGCCATGGACGAGGCGGTGGCGGGCCACGCGACCTTCATCGACGTCTCGCTGGAGAAGGATGGCTGGCTGACCGTGACGGACAACGGTCGCGGCATCCCGGTCGACCCGCACCCGAAGTTCAAGGACAAGTCCGCGCTCGAGGTCATCATGACCACGCTCCACGCGGGCGGCAAGTTCGACTCGAAGGTCTACGAGACCTCCGGCGGCCTGCATGGCGTCGGCGTTTCAGTCGTGAACGCGCTCTCGGAGACGCTCGAGGTCGAAGTCGCGCGCGGGCAGGTGCTCTACCGGCAGGTGTTTCGCCGCGGCAAGCCGGCGACCAAGCTCGAAACGGTTGGCAAGGTCTTGAACCGGCGCGGCACCAAGGTGCGCTTCCTCCCCGACCCGGACATCTTCGGCAAGGCGGCGCGCTTCGAGCCAAAGCGCCTGTTCCGCATGGCGCGCTCGAAGGCCTACCTGTTCGGCGGCGTTGAGATCCGCTGGTCGTGCGATCCAGCGCTCCTTTCGGAGAAGGACGATACGCCGCGCGAGGCCGTCCTGCACTTCCCCGGGGGTCTCAAGGACTTCCTCGAAGAACAGATCGCCGGGAAACCGCGCGTGGCCGAGGACGTCTTTGCAGGCAACGTCACGAAGCCGGGTAGCCACGGTTCGGTCGAGTGGGCGATCGCCTGGTTCGGCGGCGCCGACGGTTTCATGAGCTCCTACTGCAACACGGTGCCCACCCCGGAAGGCGGCACGCACGAGCAGGGCCTGCGCAATGCGCTGTCGCGGTCGATCAAGGCGTACGCCGACCTCAAGGGCAACAAGCGCGCGGGCATCGTGACCCCGGAGGACGTGATGACGTCGGCCGGCGCGCTGCTTTCCGTGTTCATCCGCGAACCCGAGTTCCAGGGGCAGACCAAGGAACGGCTCGCGACCGCGGAGGCGACGCGCATCGTCGAAAGCGCCGTGCGCGACCATTTCGACCACTGGCTGACTGGCCATCCGGCGCAGGCCGACAAACTTCTCGAGTGGATCGTCGACCGCGCCGAGGAGCGTGTGCGCCGGCGACAGGAGAAGGAGGTCGGCCGCAAGACCGCTGTCCGAAAGCTCCGCCTCCCCGGCAAGCTTGCCGACTGCACGGCAACCGGTGCGGCGGGATCGGAAATCTTCATCGTCGAGGGCGACTCGGCCGGCGGCTCCGCCAAGCAGGCGCGAAACCGCGCCACGCAAGCCGTGCTGCCGTTGCGCGGAAAGATCCTCAACGTGGCGAGCGCCGGCAAGGACAAGCTCGCCCAGAACCAACAGCTCCAGGACCTCGTGCAGGCGCTGGGCTGCGGCCTCGGCAGTTCCTATCGCGAGGAGGAGCTGCGCTACGAGAAGGTGATCGTGATGACCGACGCCGACGTCGACGGCGCCCACATCGCGTCACTCCTCATCACGTTCTTCTACCGGCAGATGCCGAAGCTCATCGACGAGGGTCACCTGTTCCTCGCCGTGCCGCCGCTCTACCGTCTCACGCAAGGGGCGAAGTCGATGTACGCGCGCGACGACGCCCACCGGGACCAGCTGATGAAGACCGAGTTCACCGGGCGCGGAAAGGTGGAACTGAGCCGGTTCAAGGGTCTCGGCGAGATGCTGCCCGCCCAGCTCAAGGAAACGACGATGGACCCGGCGAAGCGTACGCTCCTGCGCGTATCGCTCAAGGAGGACGAGCGCGCGACCACCGCCGACGCGATCGAGCGGCTGATGGGCACCAAGCCCGAGGCGCGCTTCGCCTTCATCTCCGAGCGCGCCCGCTTCGTCGACGAGGAAGAACTCGACATATAGGCCTGCGGCAAAGGCGCTTTCCTTTCACCGGCAGTTTTCCTATGTAGTCGCCATGAACTTCGAACCCACCTTTCCGACCGCCGGCGGCCGCGAGGCGAAGATTCGCTTCGGCGATGCGGATTACCAGGTGCTGCAACCGGGCGAATACATCCGCTGCGCCGTCACCGGCCGGCCGATCCGGCTCGAGGAGCTGCGCTACTGGAGCGTGGAGCGCCAGGAGGCCTATGCCTCCGCCGACGTCGCCTTCAAGCGATACCGCGACTCCCTCGGCTAGCCCTGCGGGCCGTACCTCGTGTATAAGCCGCCCGCATCAAGCGGGTTTTTTGCGTTTTTGTGACGATTGTCGAAGGAACGAGTGAAATGGCGACGAAGTGGACACCGGAGAGCTGGCGCCTGAAGCCGATCGTCCAGGTGCCGGAGTACCGCAACCAGGAGGCCCTCTACGACGTGGAGAAGCGCCTTGCGGGTTTTCCGCCGCTCGTGTTCGCCGGTGAGGCCCGCAAGCTGAAGCGCAAGCTCGCCCGCGTTTCGGAAGGCAAGGGCTTCCTGCTCCAGGGCGGCGACTGCGCGGAAAGCTTCTTCGAGCATTCCGCAGACAATATCCGCGATTTCTTCCGCGTGTTCCTGCAGATGGCGGTGGTCCTGACCTTCGCTGGCCGCCAGCCGGTGGTGAAGGTCGGCCGCATCGCCGGCCAGTTCGCCAAGCCGCGCTCCGCGCCGATGGAGACGGTCGACGGCGTCGAACTGCCGAGCTACCGCGGCGACATCATCAACGGCAACGAGTTCACGGCGGAAGCGCGCGAGCCCGATCCGGAACGCCAGATCATGGCCTACCGGCAGTCCGCGGCGACGCTGAACCTGCTGCGCGCTTTCGCCATGGGCGGCTACGCCAATCTCGAGCACGTGCACCGCTGGACCCTCGGCTACCTGAAGGATTCTTCCTCCGTCGAGCGCTATCAGGCGCTCGCCGACCGCATCACCGAGACGCTCGAGTTCATGCGCGCCTGCGGCATCAACGCCGATACTGCGCCGCAGCTGCGCACGACCGAGTTCTTCACCAGCCACGAGGCCCTTCTGCTCGGCTACGAACAGGCGCTGACCCGCGTCGATTCGACCTCCGGCGACTGGTACGCGACCTCCGGCCACATGCTCTGGATCGGCGACCGCACGCGCCAGCCGGACCATGCGCACGTCGAGTTCTGCCGTGGGGTGAAGAACCCGATCGGGCTGAAGTGCGGGCCGAGCCTGACCGAGAGCGATCTCCTGAAGCTCATCGACCTGCTCAACCCGGAAAACGAGCCTGGCCGCCTCACGCTGATCGCCCGCTTCGGGCACGGCAAGGTGGAAAAGCACCTGCCGCAGCTGATCCGCGCCGTGAAGCGCGAGGGGCGGCAGGTCGTGTGGTCGTGCGACCCGATGCACGGCAACACGATCAAGGCCACGTCGGGCTTCAAGACGCGGCCCTTCGACATGATCCTCGGCGAGGTGAAGAGCTTCATGGCCGTGCACCAGGCCGAGGGCACCCATGCCGGCGGCATCCACGTGGAGATGACGGGCAAGAACGTCACCGAGTGCACGGGCGGCGCGACCGCCGTCTCGGACGACGACCTGCACGACCGCTACCACACGCACTGCGACCCGCGCCTCAACGCGAGCCAGGCGCTGGAACTCGCGTTCCTGGTGGCCGAGGAACTCCGCAAGGAGCAGGGCCGCTTCGCCCGCGACGACGACGAGGAAGACGCCGAAGCGGCGGAGTGACCGCCGGTCATCAGCCCCTATCGCCTGCCGGCGATTTTCACTGCACGGGAAAGGTCGCAACTAACTTGCGATTGGCGGGCAGGTGTGCTCGCTATTGGCCCGTCGCGCCAGGGGGGGCCAATGAACCGTCGATCATTCCTGCTGTTTTCGACTGCCATCGGCCTCGTCGGTCCGATGGCAACCGGCTCTGCGCTCGGCGCCCAGCTGGCCGATCGCATCTGGACCGGCGGTCCGATCCTCACGATGAACGATGCGGCGATGCGAGCCGAGGCGGTTGCGGAACGGAACGGCATCATCCTTGCCGTGGGTTCGACCGCCGACGTGATGAAACACAAGGGGCCGGCGACCAAGCTGATCGACCTCGGCGGCCGCGCCATGCTTCCCGGTTTCGTCGATGCGCACGGTCACGTGATGGTCGGCGGCATCCAGGCGCTGGGCGCCAACATGCTTCCCGCGCCCGACGGAACGGTCAACGATATCCCCGCGCTGCAGGAAACGCTGCGCGCCTGGTGGGATGCGAACAGGGAGGCCGTCCAGAAGGCCAACCTCATCCTCGGCTTCGGCTACGACAACGCGCAGCTGAAGGAACTGCGGCACCCGACGCGGGACGATCTCGACGCGGTCAGCAAGGACATACCGATCATCATCGTGCACCAGTCCGGGCATATCGCTGCGCTGAACTCGAAGGCGCTCGAAGTCGCGGGCTATTCGGCCGCAACGCCCGATCCGCAAGGTGGCGTCATCCAGCGCAAGCCCGGCTCACAGGAGCCCAACGGCGTCATCGAGGAAGTGGCGTTCTTCGGCGCGATCCGCGCGTTGCTCGCCAATGTCGGCCTCGACGGGATGAAGGCCTTCGTCAAGGCCGGCACCGAACTCTGGGCGCGCTACGGCTACACCACCGCCCAGGAGGGGCGCTCGGTCCCGGCGAGCGCCGAGGTTCTTCGCCAGGTCGCCGACGAAGGCGGGTTCAGGATCGATATCCAGACCTATGCCGATGTTCTCGTCGATCGGGACTGGATCAAGCGAAACGTGAGCCGGGAATACAAGAACCGCTACCGCGTCGCCGGCGCGAAGCTCACGATCGACGGGTCGCCGCAAGGGTTCACGGCCTGGCGGGACAAGCCGTACTACGATCCCGTCGGCAGTTACCCGCCGGGCTATGTCGGCTACGCCGCGGTGAAGCCCGGCGATGCAGTGGACGCCGTCGACTGGGCCTTCGCCAACAATGTACAGATCATCACGCACGCGAACGGCGAGGCAGCTGGCGACCTGCTGATCGCATCGATCAAGGCAGCACGAGAGAAGCACGGTCCAGGCGATCGCCGGCCAGTGCTTATTCACGGCCAGTTCGAGCGCGAAGACCAGGTCGATTCCTACAAGGCGCTCGACGTCTTTCCATCGCTCTTCCCCATGCACACGTACTACTGGGGCGACTGGCATCGCGACCACACCGTTGGTCCCGTCGATGCCGACAACATCTCCCCGACGGGCTGGTACATGGCGCGGGGTATGATGTTCTCGAGCCACCACGACGCGCCCGTCGCCTTCCCGGACTCCATGCGCGTGCTCTACGCCACGGTGACGCGCCGGTCGCGGTCGCATGACATCATCGGGCCCCGCCACCGCGTGCCGGTTCTGATGGCGCTGAAGGCGATGACGATCTGGCCCGCGTACTCCTGGTTCGAGGAGGACCGGAAGGGATCGATCGAGGTGGGCAAACTCGCCGACTTCGTGATCCTGTCGCAGGACCCGACCGCCATCGACCCCGAGACGCTGGATCAGCTCAAGGTCACCGAGACGATCAAGGAAGGCGAAACCGTCTACGCGCTGGACGCGGCGGCCCAGAAGAAGACCGAACTCATGTTCCCGGCCGGAAGGATGGAGGGCTCGTTCTCGGACGTGTTGCGACGCATCGCGGTCGAGCGCGAATTCCGGCTGCTGCCGGAGAAGCGGCAGACGAAGCTCAACCGGACGGTCCTCGCGAGTGCGATGCACGACGGCGGCTGCGTGAGCCCGGTACTCGCCGACCTGACGAACGCCATGATTGCGGGCCTCGAAAAGTGAAGGCGCGCGCCGCGGTAGCCTGTGCGATCGCCTGCGTCGGCGGGTTCGTTGCCGGGCCAGGTTCGGCGCAAGCCGAGGACGACCTTCTCACGCGGCCTGCCCTGTTCGACGTGCCCGGCGGGCCGCTGCAGGACCTGAAGTCGCGCGGCATCGATCTCTACGGCAGCCTGACGCAGTTCTATCAGGGCCTCGTCGCGGGCGAAGGCGACCAGAACTGGGAGTACGGCGGCAAGGTCGATCTCATCGGCACGTTCGTCGGTCAGAAACTCGGGCTCTGGAAGGGCCTGATCGTCAACGCGCACTTCGAGTATGTTTATGGAAGCGACGTGAACTTCCAGGGCGACGGGTCGATCTTCCCCATCAACACCGCGCTCGCGTTTCCGACTCTCGGCGGCTACGACACGGACTTGTCGCTCGTCGTGACCCAGATGATCAACGACGAGGCGACGATCAGCATCGGCAAGTTCAACATGCTGGACGTCGCCGCCAAGACCCCGCTGCTCGGCGGCGGCGGCATCGATACCTTCATGAACACGGCGCTCGCCGCCCCGATCACGGGCGTCACACCGCCGTACATTCTCGGGGCTATTGCGACCTACGACCCGGGCCCGGTCAAATTCACGTTCATGGCCTACGATCCCCGAAACGCACAGAACCCGGATGTGTTCGAAGATCCCTTCGCGACCGGCGTCGTGCTAAGCGTCATCGGGACGGTGCCGGTGACGATTCACGGTCTCAACGGCTGGCAGAACCTGCGGGTGGCCTACTCGACGCAGGATGGCTTTGATTTCGAGGACATTCCCCAGCTCATCCTGCCGCCGGAAACACGGGACATCGAGACCAAGGACGGCTCCTGGTATATCGGCTACTCGTTCCAGCAATACCTGGTGCAGGAAGACGCCGACCCGACGCGCGGATGGGGCGTCTTCGGCTACGCGGCCATCTCCGACGGCAATCCCAATCCGATTCAGTATGCTGCATTTCTAGGCCTCGGCGGCAACAGCTTGCTGCCCGGCAGGTCCGACGACCGGTTTGGCGTCGGCTACTTCTACTACGGCCTTGCCGACTCGCTGAAGGACGGCCTGCGGGGTTTCGGTCTGGACTATGGAAACGAGTCGGGACTGGAGGTTTTCTATAACGCCGCCGTCACGCCCTGGTTCAGGCTGTCCGGCGACCTGCAGGTGATCCAGCCAAGCAACGGTGACGAGACGGCTGTGTTCCTTGGCCTGCGCGGTCAGCTGATCGCGTTCTAGCTATCGGCGCGCCTCGATCAGCACGTGTCCGATGACGGCGGCGAGCACGACTGCGCCGCCGACGAGCGCAGACGGACGCGGCGTTTCGGCGAAGAACAACCACACCCACAGCGTGCCGAGCGGCACTTCGAGAACGGCGATCAGCGCCGCCTCGGCCGCGCTGATCCGGCGCGCACCGATCGCGAACAGCACGAGGCCGGCCGCATTCTGCACGACGCCGAAGGCTGCGGTGTAGGCGAAGTTCAGGGGCGTCATCATCAGCGACGGCGCCAGCGTCGCGGAGAAGCCGGCCGCCATGTAGGCCGACAGCGACATCGCGGGAAACATCGGGACGTCGCGGTGCTGGCGCAGCACGATCGTCATCCACGCCATGCCGGCCGCCATGCCGAAGGCGAGGAGGTTGCCGAACAGGCTGCCGCCCAGTGCAGCACCCCACATCATGATGCTGATGCCGACGAGTGCGATGCCGGAAGCGATCATCGTCGCCCGCGAGGCGCGCTCGCTGATGACGAGCCACGCGCCGGCGGCGGTGATGAAGGGCACGAGGCAGTAGATGATGAGGGCTTCGGCCACCGAGGTGAAGTGGACGGCCGTCATGCCGCACACCATCGACACTGCCGATCCGAGCGCCGCCTGGACAGTCGGCCATCTGAGCCCCCTCAGGGTGATGATGGCGCGGCTGCCCTCCAGATAGAAGAACAGGAAAAGGATCGCCGTGCCCGAAAATACGCCGCGCCAGAACAGGATCGTGAAGATGTTTTCGTCGATGAGGCGGATGAAGAAGCCGCCCAACGACCAGGCGGTGGCCGCAGCGGCAACGAGGATCCACCCGAGCAACCTACCGTCGCCGGGATGGCGGTTCGCAACGGTGCGCGCGGCGACCTCGGTCATGTTTCCGCAGGGGCCGCCCGCGCGCGGGCGAGGTTCAGGAGGTTGCCAGCGAGGATCAGGCCGGCGCCCGCGATCACCCACCCGCTGATCGCCTCGCCGTAGAGCACGAGCCCGGCCAGCGCCGTCAGGGGGACGCGGAGGAAATCCATCGGCACGACCATCGTCGCGTCCGCAAGCGACATCGCCTTGGTCAGGCAGAAGTGGGAGAACGTGCCGCACAGGGCGACGACCACGATCCACGGCCACTGGTGGCCGTGCGGCCACTGCCACTGGAGATACGTCGGAATCGCGCCGATGAAGATCTGGATCAGGAACATGTAGAAGATCACGGTGAGCGGCGAGTCGGTGCGTGTGAGCGACTTGGTCATCGTCACCGAGCAGCCGAAGCCGAGCGCTGCGGTGAGCGCCACGAGCTGGCCCATGTTCGCGGCATCGACGCCCGGGCGGACGATCAGCAGCACGCCGATGAAGCCAAGCGCGATTGCCGTGAGCCGGCGCTGGTTCAGGACCTCGCCCAAAAAGATCGCGGCGAGGATCGCCGTCCAGATCGGCATGGTAAACTCGATCGCCACGACCTGCGCCATCGGGATCAGGGCAAGCGCCCAGAACCAGCAGAACTGTGCGCTGTAGTGGAACACGTTGCGGACGAGGTGCAGCGGCAGGCGCTTCGTCCGCGCCGGCCGCCCTCCCTTGAGGCCGAACACGATCACCGACAGCACGACCGTCGCGAACACGCTGCGGAAGAACAGGATGACGACGACGGGCAGCGCTGAGGAGAGCTCGCGTCCGGCGACCGTCATTGCGAGGGTCGCGGTGAGCCACCCCGCCATCCACCCCGCCGCCTCCATGGTCCGTGTCATGATCCCCGCTATAGGGGAGCACCGGGTGGGCGAACAGGTGGCCGCTTCGCAGGTGCCGCATGCCCACAGAGGATGGCCGGGTCAAGCCCGGCCATGACGAGGTCTCCACCGTCATCCGCGGGCTCGACCCGCGGATCCTTTCGGCAGCCCGGATTCTGGCGTGACAAGCGCAGCGGTGGCGGATCGCCCTTGACGGGACCGCGTAATTCGTGGTTTTCACCGGGACATGATCACGAACCCGCAACCCGCCCGCAAGATTTGCGGCATTATTATCAGCTAGCCTCACACGCTGGCAGCGGGCCGCTTTTCACCTGACACAAGAAAAAGCGAGCGCCGGGGCCGGCGAGGCCCCGAAGGAACAGGCGCGCGATGTCGCTCAGACTGTGGAACACGCTGACCCGCCATAAGGTGGACTTCCGGCCGATCGACGACCGGAACGTGCGCCTCTACGTGTGCGGTCCGACCGTCTACGACTTCGCCCACATCGGTAACGCGCGGCCCGTGATCGTGTTCGACGTGCTGTACCGGCTGCTCCGCCACTACTACGGGGCCGACCACGTCACGTACGTGCGCAACGTCACCGACGTCGATGACAAGATCAACGCCCGCGCCGCCGAGGAGGGTGTGTCGATCCGCGACCTCACCGAGCGGACGCTTGCCCAGTTCCACGCCGACATCCGCGAACTGGGCGTACTCCCCCCGACCGTCGAGCCTAGGGCCACCGAGCACATCGGCGAGATGATCGCGATCATCGAGCGCCTGATCGCGGCTGGCCACGCCTACGTCGCCGAGGGCCACGTGCTGTTCGACGTGCCCTCGATGCCGAGCTACGGCAGGCTTTCGGGGCGTTCGCTCGACGAGATGATCGCCGGCGCCCGCGTCGATGTCGCGCCCTACAAGAAGGACCCGACCGACTTCGTGCTCTGGAAGCCGTCGCCGCCGGACCTTCCCGGCTGGGACAGCCCGTGGGGCCGCGGCCGGCCGGGCTGGCACATCGAGTGCTCGGCGATGAGCTGGAAGCACCTCGGCGAGGTGTTCGACATTCACGGCGGCGGCATCGACCTCGTGTTCCCGCACCACGAGAACGAGATCGCGCAGACGTGCTCGGCGTTCGGCCACACCGTCATGGCGAACGTCTGGATGCACAACGGCTTCCTGCAGGTCGAGGGCCGGAAGATGTCGAAGAGCATCGGCAACTTCCTCACCATCCGCGAGCTCCTGAACGACTGGCCCGGCGAAGTGCTGCGCTTCAACATGCTGCGCACCCATTATCGCCAGCCGATCGACTGGACGCTGAAGGGCCTCGAGGAGAGCCACGCGATCTTGAAGGGATGGTACGGCCGCACCGACATGGCGGCGGCGCCGTTGTTCGAGGGCGAGTTCGCCGAGGCGCTCAACGACGACCTGAATACGCCGAAGGCGATCGCCGCGCTGCACGCACTCGAGGGCGACCATCTCGCGGGGAGCCTCGTGGCGCTGGGCTTTGCCGGCAGGCTCGACCGGCCCGGGGCAGCAACGATCGACGCGGTGAAGGTCGAGGCGCTTATCACAGCCCGCGCCGCCGCGCGCAAGGCAAAGAACTTCGCCGAGGCCGATCGCATCCGCGGTGAACTCGATGCGCTCGGCGTCGCGCTGAAGGACGCCAAGGACAAGGCAACCGGGGATCTCGTCACCACCTGGGAAGCCAAACGCTAGGAGACACCGACGATGGCCGATGACAAGAAATCCTGGCACGACAACCTGCCGTTCCCGCGCCACTGGCTCGCCTACACGCTGGTGAAGTTCGCCGTGCTCGCACTCGGGGTCTACCTCCTCTATCTCGTGCTCAGGCAACAGGGACTGTTCTCATGAAGGAACGCCTCTACCTGTTCGACACCACGCTGCGCGACGGACAGCAGACGCCCGGCGTCGACTTCTCGCTCGAGGACAAGCTGCTCGTCATCGGGATGCTCGATGAACTCGGCATCGACTACATCGAGGGCGGCTATCCGGGCGCGAACCCCACCGATACCGCGCTTTTCTCGGAAGCCCGCCGCACGCGCGCCAGGCTCACTGCGTTCGGCATGACGCGACGGCCGGGGCGGTCGACCGCGAACGATCCGGGCCTGCAGGACGTGCTGAAGGCGCACGCGAAGGCCGTGTGCTTCGTCGCCAAAGCCTGGGACTACCACGTGCGCGTGGCGCTCGGCTGCAGCGACGAAGAGAACCTCGCGGCGATCGCCGACACCGTGCGCGCCGCCGTCGCCGCGGGCCGCGAAGCGATGATCGACTGCGAGCACTTCTTCGATGGTTACAAGGCGAACCCCGGCTATGCGCTCGAGTGCGCGAAGACCGCCTACGAGGCCGGCGCGCGCTGGGTGGTGCTGTGCGACACCAACGGCGGCACGCAGCCTGACGAGGTTTCCGCCATCGTCGCTGCGACGACGAAGTTCGTGCCGGGAACGCATCTCGGCATCCACGTCCACAACGACACGGAGCAGGCGGTCGCGAATTCGCTGGCGGCGGTGCTCGCCGGCGCCCGCCAGATCCAGGGCACGCTCAACGGCATCGGCGAGCGCTGCGGCAACGCCAATCTCGTGTCGATCATCCCGACCCTGCTCCTGAAGGAGCCGTTCCGGTCGCGCTTCGCGCTGGGGGTGGATACGGAAGGGCTGTCGCGCCTGACGAAAATCTCGCGCGCCTTCGACGAGATGCTGAACCGTGCGCCGCACCGGCAGGCGGCGTACGTTGGTGAAAGCGCGTTTGCGACCAAGGCCGGCATCCATGCCTCGGCGCTTCTGAAGGAGCCGGAGACCTACGAGCACGTGCCGCCGGAGACGGTCGGCAACGAGCGCCGCGTGCTGATCTCGGGGCAGGGTGGCAAGTCGAACCTGCTCGCGGCGCTGAAGCGCCTCGGCATCGACGTGAAGCGCGACGACGCGCGCCTCGACGGGCTGTTGCGCGAGGTGAAGGAGCGCGAGGCGATCGGCTATGCCTACGAGGGCGCCGAAGCCTCCTTCGAGCTGCTCGCGCGCCGCATGCTGGGCCGCGTGCCGACGTTCTTCACCGTCGAAAGCTTTCGCGTGATGGTCGAGCATCGCCACAACGCAGTCGGCGAGCTCGTCACCGTGTCGGAAGCCGTGGTGAAGGTCGACGTCGACGGCGAACGGTTCCTCTCGGTCGCCGAGGGCAACGGCCCCGTCAACGCGCTCGACACGGCGCTGCGCAAGGACCTCGGCCGCTACAGCGACCTGATCGCCGACCTCGAGCTGGTCGACTACAAGGTGCGTATCCTCAACGGGGGCACCGGCGCGACCACGCGCGTGCTGATCGAAAGCCGCGACGGCACCGGCGACCGCTGGTTCACCGTGGGCGTGTCGCCCAATATCGTCGACGCCTCGTTCCAGGCGCTTTCCGATTCGATCACCTGGAAGCTCCTGAAGGAGGGCGCGACCCCCGCGGTCGCGCAAGGCGCCAAGCGCATGGCTGCCGGCGCTTGACCTTTCCGACGCGGTCGCGTCTTACACGCGATCATGCCTGAAACGTCCTTCCTGAAGCGCCTCGCGCCGGCCGAGCGCGGGGTGCTGTACCTCGGCCTCGCCCACCTGATCTGGGGCGGGATGGCGTTCTACTTGAAATTCCTGTCCTACATCCCGGCCTGGGAACTCGCCATGCAGCGGGCGGTGTGGTCGGTGCCGGTTGCCGGCATTACGCTCCTCTGGCAGCGGCGGTTCGGCGACGTGATCGCCATCCTGCGGCGGCCGCGCGAGATGGCGATCCTCACCTTCACCGGCATGCTCGTCGCCGTGAACTGGGGGTTCTACATCTGGTCGATCGAGGTGCACCGGACGATCGAGGCGAGCCTCGGCTACTACATCAACCCGATGATCAACGTGCTGTTCGGCTACGCACTTCTGGGCGAGCGGTTTTCAAAGCTCCAGGCGGTGGCGATCGCGCTCGCCTGCGTGGGGGTGCTGATCCAGACCTGGGCGGTCGGGGTGTTCCCCTGGCTCGGCCTGTTCCTCGCCACCACGTTCTCGGTCTACGGCCTGATCCGCAAGCAGATCCCGGTAGGCCCCGCGCAAGGGTTCTTCGTCGAAGCCTCGCTCATGGCGATCCCCTCGCTCGCGATCCTCCTGTGGATGGGCTCCGCCGGGACGGGTCACTTCGGGCGCGAGCCGATCGAGACGCTGCGCATCATCGGCCTCGGCATCATGACCGCGGCGCCGCTCCTCCTCTTCGCCACCGGCATCCGCCTCGTGCGCTACTCGACCGCCGGAATGATGCAGTACATATCGCCAACGCTGGTCTGGCTCACCGCCGTGTTCATCCTCGGCGAGCCGATGAACGCCATCCGGCTGTTCGGGTTCGTCGTCATCTGGGCGGCGCTTGCGCTCTACACGTACGCGAGCCTCAAGCAGGATGCTCAGTCGCGAAAGACGTCGTAAACCAAGCGCCCGTCCCTTCGGCGCCATCTAAGACTGCCCTAAGGTGAGCGGGCTACGTCAACCGGGTGATCGAGACTGGGCGCGCCGGGATACTCCGACCTCCTAGGACCACCGCGTTCAGATCGGTCGCGACGATGGTTGCTACCGTTCGTCTGGGGGCGCACCGGATCACCCTGTCAACCGCGCCGGTGCGTCCCCACCCCGTCTGCCTCTTTCGCTTTGCGCACCCCCTGTAGAACGTCGGGGGGCGGTTTTGGCCGCCCCCCGAGTCTCCAGTCACCCTCATGCACCCGGAAGGCACTTCCGGATCTCGCGAAATGTCAGGGGGTCAGCGCCGAGGCGTCTGCAACCAGCGTCCCGGAGTTGACGACGAACAGGAAAACGCCGCCCAGGAGGAGGACGACGACAAGAGCCACGTAGGCGGCGGCATGGGGTTTGCCTGCCGCGGCAAGGGCGTCGCGGCCCTGCCGGAAGATCGGGTACCAGAGCAGGGCGGCGGACAGCGCGATGAGCCACGCTTGATTCCGGTAGAGCCAGCCCGCGACGTCGAAGTCCATGCTCGATCGCTCCTTTGCGCGTGAGTCTCGAGCCCCTCAGCAGTCCATGTCGATGATACAAGAAATTGGACAGCTGACAACTTTCCATGTCGAACAGTCTTAACCGCCGGTTCCGCGCCCATCGCTTTCACTGCTCGTCGTTAAGGTTTGCCGGCCGGTCGAGATCGCGGAAGGCGAGTTCGGAAAGGGAGGCGATCAACGCTCGCCAGGTCCGGACGCGCGACGTCGCCATTGCCACGCGGCAGTGTCGATCATCCATCCGTTCATTCATCCGTTCGGGCTCCGGCGCGGTACTGCGGTCATGGATGGCGGCGCTCTCCATCATGCGCCCCCGTAGGTATAGGCCACCGTGAGCGTGCCGGTGAGCAGGAAGGCCACGACCAGGCCGAGGGCCACCTTCTTCTCGTGCGGGTAGAGGTCGCGCAGGTTGATCGCCCAGATCAGAGAGATCACGGCGACGATCGCCATGGCGAAGCGCTGGGGCGGAAGGCTCGTCAAGGCGCTGTAGCAGGCACTGCCGACCCACCACCAGCCAAACCCCAAAAGTCCAAGAAAGAAGACCAGTCTAAAGGGCTGTGACACGGGACACTCCGTCAGTGTGCACTACCCCCCTCTCGATCGCGAGTTATTGCGCTAAACTCTTGCCGAAGTTTAGGAACGGCTGATTGAAATTTAAAGATATTGGATGCCGGTTCAGTTTTCAGGCGATTGGATTGCCGACAAGCTTTCTGACGGGTAAACGTTCGCTATCGGGCGGCTACTCGTCCACCGGATCGGCGTGTACTTCCTCCACTTGTGACTTGGCACGGTGGCTGACGATGGCGTTCACCCGCGCGCGCCGCTCGTCGTCGCGTTGCTTCTTCTCCACCGCACCCGCGCCGCCGGTCGTGTTCGCGAACAGCTCCAGCGCGGCGAAATCCTCCGCCGTCGGAGGTGTCAGCGCCGTGTCGGTGTAGGCATAGCGGTTCGGGTCGTTGATCACGCGCCGGTAGATCCGGTAATTGCGCGCCATCAATCGACCGTAGACGAAGATTTTGCGCACAGTGTCGGCGGCGAGCTTCGGATAGAACACGAGCGGGTTCTCGACCGACAGTCCGGGCCGGCGGTCCGTCCGGCTCCTGAGGCGCACGAAGCCGCCCTCGAGCGGGTGGACGTCCTCGGCCTCGTACAGCACGTGGAATTCGCTCCAGTAGAAGAACAGGCGCTTCATGTGCCGGGCGCTCGCTCCCTTGCGGGCCGCATGCCGGCGCAGAACCGTTTCGAAATGCTCCGGGGTGAAGTAGGTGGCCCAGGCCCCGCGGTTGGCTTCTTCCCATTCGGCGTCCGACATCTTCGGATGATGCGTGACGCGATTGTTGAGGTTGTACTTGTTGAGGTCGGGATCCATCCACACGCCCGCCTCGAGCATCTTCTTGTGGTCTTCGGAGCCGGGCAGGGGCGTGAGGTAGAAGAACTCGAGCACGTCGATCGGCAGTTCTTTCTTGATGATCTCGATGTCGCGAAGGATCGTCGCCTTGGTGTCGTGCGGGAAGCCGATGATGTAACCCGCGTACGTGAAGACCCCGTGCTCGCGCCATTTCTGCAGCATGAGCCGGTATTCGGTGATCTTGTTCTGCCGCTTCTTGGCGGCCATCAGGTTGTCCGGGTTGATGTTCTCGAGCCCGATGAACACGCGCTTCACGCCCGCCTTCGCCGCCTTCTCGATGAAGTTCGGGATGCGGTGACACAGCGTATCGACCTGGATGATGTGGCGCGTATTGTAGCCGCGCCCCTTAAGTTCGATCAGCTTATCGAAGAACGCTTCCCAGTCCTTGTTGCGCGCGAAGTTGTCGTCGGTGATGAAGAACGACGAGATGCCTTGCGCGGCGTTCTCGATCACCACGCGCTCGAGGTCTTCGGGCGAGCGGATGCGGCTCTTGCGGCCCTGCACGTTGATGATCGTGCAGAACGAGCACTGGAACGGGCAGCCGCGGCCGACGTCGAAGCTCGCGTACGAGGTCTGGATCTTCTCGGTCGCCTCGCGCGGCAGGAACGGCGTCGGTTCGCCCTCGAGGTTCGGCAGCGCGTCGATGAAGTTGTAGACCGGCTCGAGCTTGCCGGCCCACGCATCGCGGATCACTTGGTCGAGGCGGCCTTCCTCGGCTTCACCTGCGAACAGCGAGATGCCGAGCGCCTTCGCCTCGGCGATTTCCGGCGGAAGCGTCGGCAGCATGGCGAGGCAGCCCGACACGTGGAAGCCCCCGATCGCGGTCTGCACGCCGGCGCTGACGAATTCGCGGGCGATGTCGACGGCGCGGGGGAACTGGTTCGACTGCACGCCGACCAGGCACACGAGGCCGTTGCCGCCGTCATCCCTGATCATGCGCGACAGCCGGTCGGCGCGCACCCGCGTATTCGTTTCGTCGATGGCCGTCAGCTTGATCTCGACGCCCTCGCCGAGAACCTGGCGACGGTTGGCGTCAGAGGCGAGGCCATAGACGGCGGCGAGCGTGTTGGAGGGCACGAAGGACCGGCGCCAGCGCAACACGTAGCCGTCGTTGTCGTAATGCGACGGCTTGATCATGATCAGATGAAAGACGCGCGGTGCGGCCACGATCCCCACTCCATTCCCCAACGGGAGAGTCTAGACGATCGCGAGCGCCAGAGAAAGCCTATTGCGCGCCGCCTGCGTCGATCCGTACACGCATCACGCGCGCGTGAGCACTTCCTTTTCGGCGAGCGGCTTCGGCCTCTTCAGCCGCTCGAGGAAGGTCGGCACCACGTCCTCGGCGCGATCGACGACGGCATGCCGCACGTCGAGCCCGTGCCGGATGAACTGTTCGGTCCGCATGTGGTCTAGGAGCAGGAACAGCGGCTCCCAGTAATTCTCGACGTTGCAGATGATGATCGGCTTCGAGTGCTGCGCGAGCTGCGCCCAGGTGGAGATCTCAACCAGTTCCTCCAGCGTGCCGATGCCTCCAGGCAACGCGACGAAGCCGTCGGAATGCTCGAACATGCTCATTTTCCGCTCGTGCATGTTCTGGGTGACGATCACCTCGTTGACGTTTGTCAGCATCTGCTCGCGCTGCACGAGGAACTGCGGAATGATGCCGGTCACGCGGCCGCCGGCGGCGATGGTGGCGCGCGCTGTCTCTCCCATCAGGCCGAGGCTGCCGCCGCCGTAGACGAGGCCGATGTTGTTCTCGGCGAGCGCCGTGCCGACCGTCCGGGCCGCTTCCATGTACGCGGGATTGCGGCCCGGGCCAGAGCCGCAATACACGCAAAGGTTGATTTTGGATGTCATGAATGCCTTTGTTCTTCTCTCAGACGGTTCATCCGGCACGGCCAGCGACCGGGCGGAGAAGCTTGTCTGGATTGGGGAATCATCAATCGAAAGTGCGGCATCGGGGTTTCATTCTGTGGTACATGGGGCCAAATGAACCAAGTGTGAAGGGCTCGCGCGCCGAATCGGCCGACGCCCCGGGATCGTGACGGAATGCCAAAGAACCCCCTTGCCATCATCGTGGGTGCCGCCGCCGCCGGAGCCGTGGCGGTGGGTGCCGTCACGTACAACCAGTGGGGCCGGTGGAACGCACCGGTCGAGGAGGCCGCGAAAACCGAGGCGCCGAAGGCGGCCTCGACGGCGGACACCCCGCCGGCAACTCCTCCCTCGACCACTGCAAACGACCAGAAAACCGCCGCCGTCGAGCCACAGGCCACGGCGCCTGCCATCGCACCGGCGCCTCAACCCGCGCCGCCAGCACTTGCAACGCCGGAACCGCCTTCCTTCGATATCGTGCGCGTGGAACCGGACGGCTCCGCCCTCGTCGCCGGCCGTGCCGCTCCCGGTGCGGACGTCGTGATTCTCGTCGACGGCAAGAACCAGGGTACGGCGAAGGCCAGCGAGCGCGGCGAATGGGTTTGGACGTCGCCGATCCCGCTCGCGCCCGGAAACTACCAGGTGACGCTCGAGGCAAGCCTTCCGTCGGATACGCAGAAGAAGACTTCCGAACAGGCCGTCGCCGTCGTCGTGCCGGAGCGCGACAAGGGGACGCCGCTCGTCGTCCTGAGTGCGCCGGACCAGCCGTCCAAGGTCATCCAGAAACCGGAGGCGACCGCCGCCGCGCAGCCGCAGCAGCAGACGGCGGCAGCCGAGCCGGCGACGACCACGCCCCCCGCCGCCGTTCCCGCCGCACCGCCACCCGCAACTCAACCGGCCCAAAAACCCGCCGAAGCGCCGGCGAAGGCATTGCCGGGGCCGGTGACGCTCGAGACGGTCGACTACAACGACTCGGGCGACATCATCTTCGCGGGCAAGGGCAACCCCGGCGCGACGGTGAGGCTCTACGTCGACAACCAGTTCACGGGCGATGCTGCGGTCGCCGCCGACGGCACCTGGACCTGGTCCGGCCAAGGCGCGATCAAGCCCGGCCAGCACGCGTTGCGGGCCGACGAGATCGGCAAGGACGCCAAGGTCGCGAGCCGCGTCGAACTTCCCTTCGTGCGCGCCGAACCGAAGCAGGTGGCCGCCGCCAAGGCCGAGGAGCCGGCCCAGCCACAGGCCGCGCCGTCGAGCGGAACGCAGGTCGCCACGGCGCCTTCGGCGGCGCCTGCCGAACCCGCAGCCGCGACGCCAGGCCGCATCGTCATCCAGCCCGGCAACAACCTTTGGAACATTTCGCGCGTTCTCTACGGCAAGGGCACGCAGTACACCGTGATTTACGAGGCCAACAAGGACCTGATCCGCAATCCTTCGATGATCTATCCGGGCCAGGTGTTCACAACCCCCGGCACGAGCGCCCCCTCGGTCATCGATCCGAAGTGGCGCAAGCCCCTGTCGGAAGTGATGGGGCAGCAGCCCGCGGGACAGGCGCAGAACTGAAAGCCGGGTTGATCCGGCACGTGGAGTAGCAATGACTGACATGACGATCAGCGTGACCGCTCGTCCATTGCCGAACGAGCGAGGCGACGGTCATCTCGCTGTGCTGCGGCGTCTTCTGCCGTACCTTTGGCCGAAGGGCCGCCCCGACCTGCGGTGGCGCGTAGCGGTGGCGATGGTGGCGCTGTTCGCGTCCAAGATCGTCACCGTCTGGGCCCCGTTCGCCTACAAGCACGCGGTCGACGCGCTCACTGCCACCGGCAGCGCCGCTGCCGTTGCTGTCGCGGTACCTGTGGCACTCATCGTCGCCTACGCGGTGGGCCGCGTGATGATGGTGGTGCTCGCCCAGATCCGCGACGCGCTGTTCGCCCGCGTCGGCCAGAACGCCGTGCGCGAGCTCTCCGTCCAGACGTTCAAGCACCTGCACGCGCTGGCGCTGCGCTTCCACCTCGAGCGGCGCACCGGCGGCCTCGCCCGCGTCATCTCGCGCGGCACCAACGGCATCGACACGCTGCTGCGCTATTCGCTGTTCAATACGTTCCCGACACTGCTCGAGCTGCTGCTCGTCTGCGGCATCCTTGCGTGGAACTTCGGCTGGCTCTATGCGCTCGTCACGTTCGTCACGGTCATCGTCTACATCGTCTTCACGTATACGGCGACCGAATGGCGTATCGGCATCCGCCGCTCGATGAACGACGCCGACACCGACGCCAACACCAAGGCCGTCGACAGCCTCCTCAACTTCGAGACAGTGAAGTACTTCAACAACGAGGAGCACGAGGCGCGCCGCTTCGACCGCGCGATGGCGAAGTACGAGAAGGCCGCGGTGAAGACCTGGATCTCGCTCGCCGTGCTCAACTCCGGGCAAGCAATCCTCTTCACGATCGGCCTCGGCATCGTGATGCTGATGTCCGCCTACGACATCGTGGCGGGCCACCAGACGGTGGGCGACTTCGTGATGGTCAACGCGTTGATGATCCAGCTCTATCTGCCGCTCAACTTCATGGGCTCCGTCTATCGCGACATCCGGCAGGGCCTCATCGACGTCGAGGAGATGTTCAAGGTGCTCTCCGTGAACACCGAGATCGCCGACAAGCCCGGCGCAACGCCGCTCGCGGTGACGGCCGGCGAGGTGACGTTCGACGACGTCTCGTTCCACTACGACCGCGAGCGGCCGATCCTGCGCCACGTCTCGTTCACGGTGCCACCGGGCAAGACGGTCGCGATCGTCGGACCCTCGGGCGCCGGCAAGTCCACCATCTCACGGCTGCTCTACCGGTTCTACGAAGTCACCGGCGGCAAGGTGCTGATCGACGGCCAGAACATCGCCGACGTGACGCAGAGATCGCTGCGCAGCGCCATCGGCATGGTTCCGCAGGACACCGTGCTGTTCAACGACACGATCCGCTACAACATCGAGTACGGCCGCCCCGGCGCAAGCCAGGCGGAGATCGAGGCGGCTGCAAAGCTCGCGCGTATCCACGAGTTCGTCATGGGCCTGCCGAAGGGGTACGACACCATCGTCGGCGAACGCGGGCTGAAGCTGTCGGGCGGCGAGAAGCAGCGCGTGTCGATCGCGCGCACGATCCTCAAGGGGCCGCCGATCCTCGTTCTCGACGAGGCGACGTCGGCGCTCGACACGATGACGGAACAGGAAATCCAGGCGGCGCTGCGCCAGGTCTCCAAGGACAGGACGACGCTGGTCATTGCGCACCGGCTGTCGACCATCGTCGATGCCGACGAGATCATCGTGCTGGAACACGGCCGCATCGTCGAGCGCGGCAGTCACAAGGCGCTGCTCGACAAGCGGGGCGTCTACTCCCGCATGTGGAACCGCCAGCGCGAGGCGGACGAAGCCCGCCGCAAGCTCGCCGAGGCTGCCGACGAGCGCGGGCCCACGGCCGAACAGCGCGCCCGCGAACTCACCGGACGCTGACCCCGCCCATGCTGCACTCGATCACTTCGGTCCTGGTGCCGATCCACCGCGAAGGCTGGCGCTTCGCCGCCATCTTCGCGCTCGTCACGCTGCTGGCCTTCTGGTTCCTGCCGGACGTCTTCGGCTGGCTCGGCGTGATCGCCACGCTCTGGTGCCTCTACTTCTTCCGCGATCCCGAGCGCGTGACGCCCTTGGGCGCAGGGTTCGTGATCTCGCCTGCCGACGGGGTGATCTCGCAGATCGTCCAGGTGGTGCCTCCGCCGGAACTCGACCTGCCGCGGGTCGCCGTCACCCGCATCTCGGTGTTCATGAACGTGTTCGACGTGCACGTGAACCGTGCCCCGATGGCGGGGCGCATCCGCGCGATCACCTACGTGCCGGGAAAGTTCGTCAACGCCGAACTCGACAAGGCGAGCCTCGACAACGAACGGCAGGCGTTCACCATCGAAACGTCCGCACACGGGCCGATCGGCGTCGTGCAGATCGCCGGCCTCGTCGCGCGGCGCATCGTCCGCTTCGTGGAAATCGGCCAGGACGTCGCCGCGGGCGAGCGCATCGGTCTGATCCGGTTCGGATCGCGGGTGGACGTCTACCTCCCTCCGGGGCACAATGCGCTCGTCATCGAAGGGCAGCGCTCGGTTGCGGGCGAGACGGTTTTCGCCGAGCTTGAGGCGAACGGACCCGCCCGCTCCGGCCGCCGCGGCTGAAGGAGCATCGCACGATGGACGGCGACAACCGGCAGGACGGTGAACGCAAGGACCGCAGGTGGGAGCGCGCGGACCGGTTCCTGCGGGAATCACGCGAACAGCGGCTGCAGCGGTTCAAGGCGATCCCGATCCGGTTCCTGTTGCCGAACATCATCACGCTGCTCGCGCTCTGCTCCGGCATAACGGCGATCCGGCTCGGCGTCGACGGGCGCTTCGAACTTGCGGTCGGCGCGGTGATCGTTGCGGTGGTGCTCGACGCCATCGACGGGCGCGTGGCGCGGCTTCTCAAGGGCCAGTCGCGGTTCGGCGCGGAACTCGACTCGCTCGCCGACTTCGTGAACTTCGGCGTGACGCCGGCGCTGCTCCTGCACATCTGGTCGCTGCACGTCCTGAAGAACCTCGGCTGGATCGTGTGCCTGTGCCTTGCGATCTGTTGCGCGCTGCGGCTCGCGCGCTTCAACGTAATGGCGACGGATCCCGACCGCCCGGCCTGGATGAGCTCCTACTTTACCGGCATTCCCGCACCTGCCGGCGCGGGGCTCGCGATGGCGCCGATGTATGTCGGCTTCCTCGGGTTCGACCTCACCGGCAAGCCCGCCGCCTTCGCCATAGCCCTGTGGGTTGCATTCGTGGCGGTCGGCATGGTGAGCCGCATGCCGACCTTCTCCGGCAAGACGCTTGGCCAGCGGGTTCAGCGCGAGATGGTGCTGCCAATCATCGCGGCCGTGGTGATCGCGATCGTGCTGCTGATCGGGTTCACCTGGGAGATGCTCACCGTCTTCGCGCTCGCCTACGTGGCGATGCTGCCGTTCGGCGTGCGCAGCTACAATCGCCAGAAGGCCGCCTGGAAGGCGCGAAAGGCGGAAGGGGCGAGCCCGAAGCCGTCCGGCGCGCCCGCCGCCTAGAGCACCTGCTCGAGGTCGGCGATGATGTCGGCCGCGTCCTCGATGCCGACCGAGAAGCGGAACACGCCCTCACCGGCGTAGGCGCGATAACGCGCCTCGGCGTCGGCGGAGAGGCGGAACGACGACTGCATCAGCGCTTCGGTCGGGATCCAGTAGACGAGGCTGCGATGGTGGCCGAGCGACACGGCGTAGTGCACGACCTTCAGGCGCTCCACCATGCGCGCCGCGACGAGATGGCCGGGCTCGTGCGTCTGGAAGGTCATCATGCCGGAGAAGTTCTTCATCTGCCGCCGGGCAAGGTCGTGCTGGGGATGGGACGGCAGACCCGGATAGTGCACGCGCTTCACTTTCGGGTGCGCCTCGAGCCAGCGCCCCACGGCCATCGCGCTTTCCTCGTGCGCCTTCATGCGCAGCGGCAGCGTGGCGACGCCGCGCACGATGAGCCACGCGTTGAACGGCGAGAGCACGCCGCCGTAATGCACCGTCGCCTCGAGGTTCAGCGCGTCGAGATCGTCCTTCCGGCCGGCGACTGCGCCGCCCATCGCGTCGCCGTGACCGCCGATGTACTTCGTCAGCGAATGCACCACGAAGTCGGCGCCGAGCTTCAGGGGCTGCGTTGCAACCGGCGAGGCGAAGGTCGAATCGACGACGACGTCGCGCACGCCCCTGCCGTGCGCCAGCGTCGAGAGTGCGGCGATGTCGGAGAGCCGCATGATCGGGTTCGCCGGCGTCTCGATCCAGAGCATTTTCGTGGCGGGCCGGATCGCCTTCGCGACGAGGTCGAGGTCGGACGTGTCGATGGTCGAGACCTCGATTCCCCACCGTGGCAGACTGTCGCGGACCAGTTCGGCGGTGCCCACATAGTTCGCGTCCGACACGATGACGTGATCGCCCGACGACAGACGGCCCGCGAGCAGCGCGTGGCTTGCCGCCATGCCGGACGCGAACGCCAAGGCCGCCTCCGCACCCTCCAGCACCGCTACCTTCGTCTCGAGCTGGTGGACGTTCGGATTGGAGAGGCGCGCGTAGACGTAGCCTTCGTAACCCTGTCTGTTTCTGGCCGAAAAGCCGGTCACTTCAGAGGGGGCGAACGTCGAGGACATGACCAGATTGGGCGAGGAGGCGCGGGTCACGGGGTCGATTCCCTCGCCCGCGTGCACCGCCAGCGTGCGCTCGCCCCAGCCGGCCGGCGTCTCGTTCCGGTTATCGCCCATCGGTCGTCTCTCCCTGCAGCACTGCCCGTGTCGAGGCGCCTTGTACCGGGGCGGCAAGGCCCTGTCACGGAGGCCGCGCCATGGCAAAGCCGCAATTCCGGCCGAGCAGACCGGCATGGCGATCGGGGAGGCGCTTTTCTGCTGGCTCTGCTATAGCTTGCCGCGCTTTTGGACGAGGACGAAGAGGACATGCCAGTCGACATCCGCGCATTGGTTGCCGCGCACGCCCGGGAGGCCTCCGCCCTCTACGAGGAGCACGTCAACGGCAAGTTCGCGCGTGCGATGCGGATCATCGGGTTCGACCGCCCGTACGTGAAGGGGCAGGGGCCATACCTCTGGGATGCGAATGGGCGCCGCTACCTCGACATGCTGGCGGGCTACGGCGTGTTCAACGCCGGCCGCAACCACCCTGCGATTCGCCAGACGCTGATCGATTTCATGGAGTCCGACGTCTCGAGCCTCGTTCAGTTGGAAACGCCGGTGCTGTGCGGCCTTCTTGCGCGCGAACTGAAGGCGCGCATCGGCTACGGGCTCGAAAACGTATACTTCTGCTCGACCGGTGCGGAGGCGAACGAGACCGCCATCAAGTTCGCCCGCCGCGCCACTGGCCGGCCCCGCATCCTCTACGCGTCCTCCGCCTTCCACGGCCTCACCACCGGTGCGCTGGCGCTGAACGGGGCGGAGGTTTTCCGGGAGGGATTCGGACCCTTCATCGACACAACGAAGGTTGCCTTCGGCGATCTCGATGCGCTCGAAGCCGAACTCCGCAAGGGCGACGTCGCCGCCTACTTCGTCGAGCCGATCCAGGGCAAGGGCGTGCACATCCCGCCGAAGGGATACCTCGCGGCGGCGTCCAGGCTGTGCCACCGCCACGGCGCGCTGTTCGTCGCCGACGAGGTGCAATGCGGCATGGGGCGCACGGGCAAATTCCTTGCGCTCCAGCACGAGGAGGGCGCCGAGCCCGACATGGTGCTCCTGTCGAAGTCGCTCTCCGGCGGCTACGTGCCTGTGGGCGCAGTGGTGGTGAAGCGACAGGTGTTCGACGCCACGTTCTCCTCGCTCGACCGGGCGGTCGTGCATTCCTCGACCTTCGGCAAGTCGAATTTCGCGATGGCCGCCGGCCTTGCCGCGCTCGCGGTCCTCGACGACGAACGTCTGATGGACAACGCGGCGCGCATGGGGGATCTCCTCGGCGAGCGCCTTCGCGCCATGATGCCGCGCTACGAGTTCATGCGCGATGTCCGCTGGCGCGGGCTCATGGTGGGCATCGAGTTCGCGAAGCCGAAGTCCTTGAAGCTCAAGACCGCATGGAACGCCGTCCACACGCTGAACGCCGATCTCTTCTGCCAGGCGATCACCATACCGATGCTCGAGGACCACGGCATCCTCACGCAGGTCGCGGGCAACCGCATGACCACGATCAAGCTCATCCCGCCGCTTCTCATCACCGAAGCCGACGTCGACTGGTTCATCGAGGCCTTCGACAAGGTGATGGCGGACCTCCACCGGTTCCCCGGCCCCGCCTGGGAGAGCCTCACCCGCATCGCCAAGAACGCGCTCGCGCCCGCCTCGCGGCGCATCGCCGCCGAGTGACGGCGAGCGTCGCGCGCAGGAACACCGGAAGTCGCAGCCGATGAACCACCGCTGGTTCAACGTTTCCGCTTGGTCGATCCATAATCCGTGGCCGGCCGCGATCCTGTTCGTCGCGCTCGTGTTCCTCGGGCTCTGGAGCTTCCAGAAGATGGCGGTCACGCGCTACCCGGACGTCGACGTCCCGGTGGTGCTGCTGACCGTGGAACGGCCGGGCACGCCGGCCGCGACGCTCGAGGATCTGGTTGCCAAACCCCTGGAGCGTGAGCTGCGGGCGATCCCGCAGGCCAAGCACGTGCTGACCATGCTGTCGGAAGGGTTTGTCGCGATCACGGTCGAATTCCGTGTCGACAAACGGTCGTCGACGGCGCTCGCCGACGTCGAAGGCGTTTTCGAGAAACTGAAGGGCGAACTCCCGCCGGACCTCAAGAACCCGAAGATCGAGCTGATCGAAGTGACGGGTCCAGCCGGCCTCACCTACGCGGTCAAGTCCGCGAAGCTGACGCCCGAGGAACTCACCGGCTTTGTGCGCACGAAGGTGCTGCCTGTGCTCGACAAGCTGCCGGCGGTGTCGGACGTGGTGCTTTCGGGCGGGGCGAACAAGCAGGTTTCGGTGGCGCTCGATCCACGCAAGGTCGCCGAGAACGGCATCATGCTGGGCGACATCGCGAAGGCCGTGGCAGCGGTCGCGGCCAAGCCCGTGCCCGATGCCGACGGCGATCCCGAAAAGATCGCCGCCGCCATCGGCGCGCTGGAAGTGACGACGAAGACCGGCCAGCCGATGAAGCTCGCCGACATCGCGACGATCGACACCGGCGACGCCGACTCGACGTCGTTCGCCATGGTCGACGGCAAGCCGGTGATCGCCGTCTCCGTCTACCAGGCGCGCGGCGCTTCCGACGTCGAGGTAGCGGACGAGGTGTCGACGCGCATCGCCGAGATCGCCAGGGCGAACCCCGACGTCACCTTCGACCTCGTCGACAGTTCGGCGCCCTATACGCTCGGCAACTTCCATTCGGCCATGCACACGCTGTGGGAAGGGGCAATCCTCACCGTGTTGGTGGTGCTCCTCTTCCTGCGCAACGTCCGCGCCACGATCATCGCCGCGATCGCGTTGCCGCTTTCGATCATCCCCGCGTTTTGGGCGATGTCGCTCCTCGGCTTCTCGCTCAATCTCGTGACGCTGCTCGGCATCACCATCGTCACAGGCATCCTCGTCGACGACGCGATCGTCGAGATCGAGAACATCGTGCGCCACATGCGCATGGGGAAGTCCCCGCTCGTCGCCTCGCTCGAGGCAGCCGACGAGATCGGGCTCACCATCATCGCGATCTCGCTGACGATCGTCGCGGTATTCGTGCCCGTGTCGTTCATGAGCGGGCTTGCCGGGCGGTTCTTCACCCAGTTCGGACTGACCGTGTCAGTCGCGGTGATGTTCTCGCTCCTCGTGGCGCGGCTGATCACGCCGGTGCTCACGGCCTACTTCCTGCACCCTTCCGACGCCGGCAATGGCGAGGAGGAGAAGCCGGGCGCCATCATGCGCGGCTACCTCGGACTCCTCAGGCGCGCGCTCGACTACCGCTACCTCACGGTGCTGCTGGGCCTGCTGATCTTCGGCGGCTCGATCTATGCAACCCGCTACCTGCCGTCCGGCCTCCTGCCGGCGGAAGACACCTCGCGCATCCTGATGAGCGTGCAGGTCGACGACTTCACCTCGATCTACGACACCGAGAACCTTGCGAAAAAGGTGACGGAGATCGTTCAGCGCCAGCCGGAGGTGAAGGCGGTCGCAGCGCGCGGCAGCATGTCCGGCGACCCGCGCGTGGCCAACATGGTGATCCACCTGAAGCCGCGCGCCGATCGCACGCGGTCGCAGAAGCAGGTCGCGGCCGCCATCGCCGCCGACCTCGAGAAGGAGCAGGGACTGCACTACTGGTTCGTCAACGAGATGAGCGGCATCCGCGATCTCTCGCTGGCGATCGTCGGAGAGGACAGCGCTGCCGTCGCCGACGCTGCCCGCAAGCTTGAGGAGCAGGCTAAGTCGGTAAAGCAGATCCGCAACGTGATCGCGACCGCCGCGCCGGAAATGCCGTCACTGCAGGTGAAGCTGAAGCCCGAGGAAATCGCCGCGAACGGGGTGTCCCGCGACAGCATCTTCGACGCGCTGCGGATCGCCACGATCGGCGACACCGACACCGCGGTTCCCCGTGGCGATCCTTCCGGCGAAACCATCAAGGTGCGCCTCTCGGTCGATGCAGGCGGCGCCGAGCAGGCGGCTCAGTTCGACGACCGGCTCCTCCAGGCGCTGTTCGTCCCGACGAAATCGGGCGAGCGCCTGTCGATCGACAAGCTTGCTGCCGTCGACGTGGTCACCGGGCCGATCAGCCTCGCCCGCCGCAACGGCCTGCGCGTCGTATCGCTCGAGGCGGATCTCGCCCCCGGCGGATCGCTCGGCGATGCGATCGAGGCGATCAAGGCGCTGCCGGCCGCGAAGACGCTGCCTGCCAGCGTGAAGATCGAGGAAGCGGGCGACGCAGAGACGATGAACGAGACGTTCCACAGTTTCGGCATCGCGATGGGGCTCGGCATCGCCGCGATGCTGACGATCCTGATCCTCCTGTTCCGCTCGGTTCTGCAGCCGGTCACGATCCTCGCGTCGCTGCCGCTGTCGATCGCGGGGGCGATCATCGCGCTCCTCCTCTTCTCGAAGGCGCTCGACATGCCGGTCATCATCGGCCTCCTGATGCTGATCGGCATCGTGACGAAGAACGCGATCATGCTGGTCGACTTCGCGATGGCGGGCATGCGACGCGGCCTGAACCGCGGCGCGGCGTTGATCGACGCCGGTCAAAAGCGGGCGCGGCCGATCATCATGACGACCATCGCGATGGTGGCAGGCATGCTGCCAAGCGCGCTGGGCCTCGGCGAGGGCGGCGAGTTCCGGTCACCGATGGCGATCGCGGTGATCGGTGGCCTGGTGCTCTCGACGCTCCTGTCTCTGCTCTTCGTGCCGGCCATGTTCTCGATCATGGACGACCTCGGCCGGCTGTTCACCCGCCGGAAGGCGCAGCCCGCCTAGCGCGCCGCCTGAACGCGGCCCTTCCAGTACCCGCCGCGGCCGCGCCAGTGGGCAAGTGCGGAGCGGACCGTCCACAGCGAGTAGAGAAGGGCGATCAGCGGCAGCGCAAGGCTCCAGCTCGGTGACACGCCATACCGGCGCGTCACCGGCACGAAGCTCACCGTCATCAGGATCCAGGCGAGGAGTGCCGCGGGGTCCCCGAAACCGATCTCGAGGATCGGTGGGGCAAGGAACGTCACCACCATGCCTGCAAGCGTGCCTGCCAGGATCAGCGGAGAGTAGCGCAGCTGCGCGTACGCTGAACGCGTGACCATCTGGGCGACCGGTTGCATCGTCTCGTACCGCCGAATGCTGCGCACCCGTTCCGTCAGGCCGAGCCAGATCGGTCCCTGCATCTTGAGTCGTGCGCCCATCGCGCAATCGTCGATCAGCGCCCCCTTCACCGAGGCGATGCCGCCGGCGCGTTCGAGTGCCGTGCGGTTGGCAAGGAGGCAGCCGCCGGCCGCGGCCGCCTTGCGGCCGGGCCCATTCACCAGCCGAAACGGGTAGAGCATCTGGAAGAAGTAGATGAAGGCGGGGATCGTCGCCCGCTCGGCCAGGCTCTCACAATGGAGTTTCGCCATGAGCGAGGCCATCGCGAGGTTTCCCGCCTCGGCGCGCGCGACGAGCGACCGCACACTGTCTGGATCGTGCACGATGTCAGCGTCGGTCAGGAGCAGGTACTTCGGCGTATCTCCCGCCGCTGCGATGCCCTGTGACAGAGCCCAGAGCTTGCCCGTCCAGCCGGATGGCAGCGGAGCCCCTTGAAGGACTCGGAGGCGGCCGGAAAAGCGCGCCGCGGCAAGGGCGCGGGCGATGTCCCCCGTACCGTCGGTCGAGCCGTCGTCGACCAGGATGATGTGGAAGGGGCCCGGGTAATCCTGGTCGAGGAGGCTGCCGAGCGACTCGGCGATTACATCCGCCTCGTCGCGCGCCGGGACGACCGCCGTCACCGCAGGCCAGCGCGCGGGGCCAGGCGGACCGGTTGCGTCATCTTCGCGCATCCGCCAGAAGTCGCCGCGGCCGAACAGCAGGCCCAGCCAAAGGAAAAGCACGAGAAAACCTGAACCCGTCAGCATGGCGCCCTTGAAACCGGCAGCCGCGACCCCCAGCAACTTGATCTAGCGCGCCTTCCGCTGCGTCATGAAGCGGACAAAATGTAGCGGGATCACCATGCCGCAGCGCAACTTTGCGGCTGCGAAGGCATTGATCATCCGGTAGGGTTCCGGCACTAGAATAGCGTTTTCCCTAATAAAACCGGTTCTTGACCCTCTCCCCGCAACGCAATAACCCAATGGCCTCGGATCTAATCCGACTCCAGCGATAAGGAATTCCCGCTTGTCCGACCCATTGATGCAGCAAGTCCGCGTCGGCGCTTACGTCATGAAGCAGCGCCTCAAAGGCAACAAGCGCTACCCGCTCGTCCTCATGCTCGAGCCGTTGTTCCGCTGCAACCTCGCGTGCGCCGGCTGCGGCAAGATCGATTACCCGAAGCCGATCCTCGACAAGCGCCTCTCGGTGCAGGAATGCCTCGACGCCGTCGACGAGTGCGGCGCGCCGATCGTGGCGATCCCCGGTGGCGAGCCGCTGATCCACAAGGAGATCGGCGAGATCGTTGCCGGCATCGTGGCGCGCAAGAAGTACGTGTCGCTGTGCACGAACGCCCTGCTGCTCGAAAAGAAGCTCGACCTGTTCAAGCCGTCGCCGTTCCTGTTCTTCTCCGTCCACCTCGACGGCATGAAGGAGCACCACGACAAGGCGGTGTGCCAGGACGGCGTGTTCGAACGCGCGGTCTCCGCGATCAAGGCCGCACAGGCGAAGGGCTTCCAGGTCAACGTCAACGCGACCGTGTTCGACAATCACGCGGCGGCAGATATTGCCCGCTTCCTCGACTACGCCAAGGAGCTCGGCGTCAACGTCTCGATCTCGCCGGGCTACGCCTACGAGCGCGCGCCCGACCAGCAGCACTTCCTGAACCGCCGCAAGACCAAGGAGCTCTTCCGCGATGTGTTCCGGCTCGGCAAGGGCAAGAAGTGGACACTGTCGCACTCGGCGCTCTATCTCGACTTCCTCACCGGCAACCAGCAGTACACCTGCACGCCGTGGGGCATGCCGACGCGCAACGTGTTCGGCTGGCAGAAGCCCTGCTACCTCCTCGGCGAAGGCTACGTGAAGTCGTTCCGTGAACTGATGGAGACGACCGACTGGGATTCCTACGGCACCGGCCGCTACGAGAAGTGCGCGAACTGCATGGCGCATTGCGGCTACGAGCCGACGGCGGCGATGGACGCGGTGCTGAACCCGATCAAGGCGGCGATGGTCGCATTGCGCGGCCCCCGCACCGAAGGTCCGATGGCGCCGGAGATCGACCTGTCGCAGCAGCGCAAGGCCGACTACGGCCTGCACGAGAAGCACGTCGCGAAGGTGATGGCCGACATCCACCGGCCGGGCCCGCGCGAGGTGCGCGAAGCGGCGGAGTAAGCCCGCTCCTTATTCCCCAGAAAGCTGCGGCAGCGTACGCATCAGCACGCGCCGCAGGGCGCCGGTGGCAAGCGCCGACTGCCGGCCGAGTTCGCGGAACACCGACAGGCGCTCCTCGCGCGTGATCAGCGCCAGCAGGATGGGCGTAAGCGTCAGCCGTCCGTCTGCCGTCATCGCACGCGCCGCCGCTGCGGGGATAGCGGTGTCGGCCGTGTCGGAGATCGCCCGGATCGCGAGGAACGGCAGGCCGCGCCGTGCGGCGGCAAGCGCCAGCGCGTAGGACTCCATGTCGACCGCGTGGCCTCCGGAATCCTGGTGCAGCGTGGCCTTGTCGGCGGCCGACAGGAGCGGCGTGCGCGATGAGACGATGGGGCCGTCCGACAGCGCCACGCCTTCCGCATCTAGGACGGCCAGCATCGATCGCCACGCAGGATCGACGGGGAGGCGGTCGGACAGATCGCGAGCGCGGATATCACTCGGGATCACGACAGTGCCCGCCTTGAGCCCCGGGGCCAGCGCTCCGGCGAGCCCCAGGCTCGCAACCGCCGTTGCACCGTCTGCGATGAGGCGTTCGACGGCAAGGTCCGGCCGGGGTGCCCCAGGGCCGGCGACGGCGATCGGCGGAACCTTCATCTTCAGCGCCCGCGCCGCCTTGCGGATCAGGTCCGCTTCCATCTGCAGGCCGGTCACGAAGCCGACGCGGCCTTGCACCCGCTCCGGCAGGCCGATTTGTGCGCCGAACTGGACGTCCCCCATGGATGAACACGACCCTCCGGGGCGGCTTGCCCCGGCGCCCTTATAGGCCCCCACCTTGGCGCTGTCATGCGCCGGCGGCCTTACCCTCACCGGGCGATGATCTTGAGCCCTGTCATGGCGCCGGCGTCCCACAGCTTCACGACGGAGCCGTAGAAGTCGTCGAGCCCGGCGATCGTCTCCTTGCCGTGGATCGCCTCGTTCTTCGCGCGCATCTCGCAGAAGGTGACGTAGCGGCTCTTGGCGATCGACCGCCAGCTTTCCGAGACGTCGGTCATGGTCACGTCCTTGAAGCCGGCGTTCTCGAGAAATGCGCGGTACTCGGAAACGGTGGGCAAGGGCACGCATTGCACCTTCACGGCGAGCGTCTCGGCTTCCGCTGTCGTGAGCGCGCGGGATTTGCCGAAGTCCTCGATATACATCGTACCGCCCGCCTTCAGCGCCCTGCGGCAGCACTCGAACAGGCGCGCCTTGTCTGCGATATGCAGCATGCAGAGCATCGAGATGATCGCGTCGAAGTTCTCGCCGATGGTTCCGTCGAGCATGTTGCCGTTCACATGCTTCACCTTGCTGGCAAGGCCAGCACGCGTCGTGAGGTCGATCGCGACCTGGTTGAGGTCGGGCTGGAGTTCGAGCGCGGTCACGGTCGCCCCCGTGCGGTCGGCGAGGTAGCGGGCGGGGCCGCCGATGCCGGACCCGACATCGAGCACGCGATCGCCGGGCTTCAGCTTCAGCACCTCCAGTGCTTCGTCGACGGCCTGGGCGCCGTAGTAGTGGTACTGGTCGAAGGGCGTAAGCTGATCGACCGTCAGCGGATCATCCGGACCAATGCCGGCAGCGGCGAGGTCGTTGTAGATGCGGTGCACGTCCGCGTAGAGCTTCATGGATTTCATGAGGCGGTAGTCCTCCCAATGCGCGGACCCTCTTCCAGAGATCTCGCGGTGCGGGAGCTTGGCTTGTCCCAACCGGCGTTGGCAAGCGCAGGCGCTTCAGAAGGTTTCCACCCACGGCCGGAGTTCGGTTTCGAACGACCAGGCAGAGCGTGGCTGCGTGGCGAGGTGGAAGTAGGTCTCGGCGATCGCGTCCGGGTCGAGCGTCGCCTCCGGAGGATTGGTCGGCGGCGCACCCTTGACCGCGATGCCGCCGTCGATCGCCACGTGCGCCACGTGGATTCCCTGGGGTTGGAACTCGCGGGCGAGCGACTGAGCGAGGCCGCGCAACGCAAACTTCCCCATCGCGAACGGCGCCGACTTCGCATAGCCCTTAACGCTGGCGCTCGCGCCGGTGAACAGGAGCACTCCGCGCCTCGCCTCGACCATCGCTGGAAGCGCCGCCTGCGCAACGAGGAAACCACCATACGCCGTCACGGCGAGCGCCTGCTCGACGGCCGCTGCGTCCAGCGTGAGGAAGGGGCCTCGGACGCGCCCCGAGGCGTTGTAGACCACGACGTCGGGTGCGATGCCGGCTGCACCGGCGGCCTCGCGGAACAGCCGGTCGACGTCCACCTTGCGCGAGACATCGCAGGCATAAGCGTGGCCGCCGATCTCCTTTGCGAGCGCGGACAATTTCTCGGCGCTGCGGGCCGCAAGCGAGACCTTGTACCCGTTCTGGGCGAAGCGGCGCGCGATACTGGCCGACAAGCCTGACCCCGCACCCGCAATAAGAATGTGACCTGTCATTCTGCATGTCTCCTGTGTCGTTTGCATACTGCTGCAGGAGCACGGCCTTTCGTGCTAAGGCCCGCGCACGCCGGATTGAGGGAGTCTGCCATGCCGACCTACGATTTCATCCCGCTGCCGACCCAGACCCCCGGCACGGTACGACACCTTCGGGTTTGCCGCTACGGAGAGCGGGGCGCGCGTCCCAAGGCCTACGTTCAGGCAGGCATCCATGCCGACGAGTTGCCGGCGAACCTTACGGCGCATCGGCTAACTCAAAAGCTGGCTGAGCTCGATGGCGAGGGTCGTATCGCAGGGGAAATCGTCGTCGTGCCGGTGGCGAATCCCGTCGGGCTTGCGCAGATCGTGCTGAACGACCACCAGGGTCGCTATCACGCGGGCACGGGCGGGAACTTCAATCGGGCATGGCCTGATGTATCGCGCGCGGTGATGGCGCGCACCGCCGGCAGCCTCGGCAGCGATATCGTCGCGAACACGGAACTCGTGCGCCAACTGCTGCGCGAAGAACTCGAACGCCTCAAGCCGCAAGGCGAGTTCGACACGCTCCGCGTCTCGCTGATGCGCCTCGCCTGCGACGCCGACTATGTGCTCGACCTGCATACGGACGCAGAAGCAGAGCTCCACATCTATCTCGACCAGGACGACTGGCCAGCCTCCGAAGATCTCGCAAGCCTACTTGGCTGCCGCGTGATCATCTTCGCACGCGATACCGGTGACAGCCCGTTCGACGAAACCGTCCGCCGCGCCTACCTCGAGTCCGCACTCGGCGGCGTTCCGGTCAAGGTGCCGCTGAGCGCGACCGTGGAGTTGCGCGGGGAAGGGGACACGAGCGACGCGCTCGCCGACCGCGATGCCGACGCCTTGATCGCCTTTCTCGCCCGTCGGGGTCTGTTGGCCGGACCAAGGCCCGATGCTCCCGCGTTCGACGGCGTTGCAGGACCGTACACGGCGACGGACATCGTGAAGGCGCCGGCGGCCGGGATCATCGTGTTCCGCCGCGCAGTCGGAGACTGGATCGAGGCGGGCGATGTCATCGCCGAAATCGTTGATCCCTATTCGCTCGGCACGGATTGCCGGACACCGGTGAAGGCGTCGGCCAATGGACGCCTCTATGCGCGAACGTCGGAGCGACTGGCCTGGCCCGGCCGGCAGATCGCGAAGGTGCATGGCGACACCCCGCTCGCGCACCGCACGGGGACGCTGCTCTACGACTGAGAGGGATCCTTCAGGACGATCGCCTGCGCCACGATGCAGCGCTCGCCGTTGTAGGTGATGGCGGGAGAGCCGTGGAGTTCGTACCCGTCGGCCAGCGCCTTCGACACGCGTTCGCAGAAGGTGCGGTCGTCGGGCCCGGTCAGGACGCGGTAGCGTAGCTTTTCTGTCGTCATTGCTTGCGATTCCATCTGCCGTTCTGATCCTGCTGCCAGTACACCACGTCGAGGCCGCGTGCACGGGCCTCGCGCCACTGGGCGCGCGCCTGGGCGAGTTCCTCCTCGCTGCGGCCGTCGAAGACGTAGATCACGCGCTCGAGGGCTCCCGTCTCTCCAACCGGGAGACCGTCGACCAGCACGCGGACGGCGGGAGAATTGGGCTCGTCGCCCGCTTCGGTCAGCCACACCGGCTGGTGTGCCGCATGCCCGTCGCGCGGGGTGCCGTGGGGCAGGAACGACTCTTCCCTATAGGTCCAGAGCGCGGCGGCGAGAGCTTCCGTGCGCTCGGCGCTCGCCGTGTGCACCACGGCGCGCCAGCCGCGCTCCAGCACCTTTTCGAGCAGCGTTGGCAACACCCTGTCGAGCGGCATCGTATCGAGATGGTAGAAGTGGACCTCGGTCATGCCCTCCACAAATGGCGGAGGATTACGCCGGTCGCAAGCGGCGGACGGACTTGCCCTTGCGCAGGGTTCCTCGCCATAGTGCGAATAAACAGGCGAGGGGGGACCTGCTCCATGGTGGGACGGCTAACGGCAGCCGCGGCGCTCGTCGCTGCGAGCTTTTTCACGGTATCCGGTTCGGCGTTGGCCGGCTCGGTCGGCATCTGCAGCTGCTGCGAAGGTGAACAGACGGCCACCTGCAAGCCGGTCTGCGAGGCGGCTCAATCGGACATAGGCTTCTGCCGGCCGGCCGTCGTGGTGGACGGCGACACGGGTACGCCGAAGGGCGCCAACCCGCTTGCGTCACCGTCGCTCAAGTACCTGAGCCTATCCGGCGAGTCGCGGATGGAGCTCGAGGCAACGCGCCGGTTCTTCGAGCGCTGGCGCAGGATCGCCGAGGCACGCTTCGGCAAGGCGCAGGCCGAGTACCTTGCCGGCAAATCGTCGAAGAGCGCCTACGAGGAGGCGCTCGCCGAGCGCAATGCCGTGCTCGTGAACTACCAGCACGGCATCCGCGCCTACCGGGCCGCGCGGGTGAAGCAGTCGACGGCCTCGAACTGAGGGCTCAACCCTCGTAGTGGTCCTCGACGAGCTTGTTGAGCAGCCGCACGCCCCAGCCCGATCCCCAAGACGTGTTGATCGAGGACTTCGACGCATCCATGCCGGTGCCGGCGATGTCGAGGTGTGCCCACGGCACGTTGTTCACGAAGCGCTGCAGGAACTGCGCCGCAGTGATCGATCCCGCATGCCGGCCGCCGATGTTCTTCATGTCGGCGATGTCGCTGTCGATCATCTTGTCGTATTCGGGGGCGAGCGGGAGGCGCCACACCTTTTCGCCGGTCTCGAGGCCCGCCTCGTAGAGTCGCTGCGACAGCTCGTCGTTGTTCGAGAAGAGACCCGCATACTCCTTGCCGAGCGCGATCAGGATGGCGCCAGTGAGCGTCGCGAGGTCGATCATGAACTTCGGCTTGTACCGCTCCTGACAGTACCAGAGCGCATCGGCGAGGATCAGCCGGCCCTCGGCATCCGTGTTCAACACAGCGATCGTCTGGCCGGACATCGACTTCACGACGTCGCCCGGGCGCTGCGCGGTGCCGGACGGCATGTTCTCGACGCTCGGGACGATGCCGATAACGTTCGCCTTGGCCTTGCGGCCGGCGAGCGCGGCCATCAGGCCAACGACACAGGCGCCCCCGGCCATATCCCCCTTCATGTCTTCCATGCCCGCGGCAGGCTTGATGGAGATGCCGCCGGTGTCGAACGTCACGGCCTTGCCGACGAACGCGATCGGCTGCGCGTTTGGCTTGGCGCCCTTCCACTGCATGACGATCATGCGGGCCTCGTGCTCGGACCCTTGCGCGACCCCGAGCAGCGCGCCCATACCGAGCTTCTTCATCTCGCGCGGCGTCATGATCTCGACTGTCAGACCCAGCTTCTCGAGCTCCTTCGCGCGCTCGGCGAGCGCCTGCGGGAACAGGATGTTGGCCGGCTCGTTCACCAGGTCGCGGGCGATCGCGACGCCGCTGTTCACCGCCTCGACCGACTGGTATGCGCGCCGGGCGGCCGCAGCCTGGCTTGTCAGGATCGTGACGGATTCGAGCTTTGGCTTCTCGTTCGGCTTCGCCGACTTGTACTTCGTAAAGGAGTAATTCCTCAGCGCGATGCCGGAGGCGAGCCCTGCCGCGAGGGCCGCGTCGGCGAACGGCGGCTCCGAGGACAGTTCTGCGAGTACCGAGGCTTCCTTGACCTTCGCCCCTGCGAGCAGTCCACCGATCGTCCCGCCGATGAGTTCGACGTCTTTCGGCTGCAGTTTCGCCGGATCGCCAACGCCGACCACGATCAGCCGGGCAATATCGAGCCCGAGGGGAGCAAGAACCTCCGCCGTCTGGTCGCGCTTGCCCTCGAACCCGGCAGCCGCCAGCGCCTTGCGTACGAAGCCGTCACCCTTCTGGTCCGCCACCTCGCCAAGCGCGGATAGAGCGGCGCCGTCCGCTGCCAATGCCACCACGGTGCCACCGGAGGGGAGCGAAGCCGCAGAAAACTTGATTTTCATGGAAAGTTGTCCTGTCGGGTGGGATGCGCTTTCGCGCCAGTAAGTGCCTCAGACTTTCCCTTAGCGTCCGAATCGCCTGTGGGCAACGGTTTGGCCGCTTGAGAAAGCCTTAACCATGCGTGATCATCGCGCCACACCGGCCGAATTTCGCCGTTAACTTTGTCGAGTGTGCTGCATTGCCGGTTGGTGGAGACCGGTAAGAATGTGTAATCTTTCGTGATCGGCAGGGGTGCCGAATCTCTGAAAGAGTGGCGTGAGGGGTAGCGGGGAGCTCTTTGTGGCGTTGGGAGAAGCCATCAAGGGGATGAGCTGGCGTACCGGCCGGGCTCTGACGGCAGGGGTCATCGCCCTGTCCGTTTCGCTGTTTGCAGCATCGCCCCTGTTTGCCCAGAACGTACCCGAAGGCGCAACGCCACCCCGCGATATCAAGCCTGAATTGAAGAAGCCGGCGAAGGGCACCCCCGTCGACGTCACGGCCGACAAGATCGTCTACGATTCCAAGACCCAGATCGCCACCGCGACCGGCAAGGTCTACATCCTCTGGGGCAAGTACATCCTCGAGGCGACGAAGGTCGTCTACAACAAGAAGACCGACGTGTTCGACGCGGTCGGCGACGTCAAGGTCACCGAGCCGGGCGGCAACGTGACGCTGTCCGACAAGGCGCAGATGCGCGACGGCTTCAAGAACGGCTTTGCTCATCACTTGAAGCTGCTGCTCACGAACGATGCCAGCGTGACGGCCGATTACGCCGAGCGCACCGACGGCAACATCACGACCTACACCCACACCACCTACACCCGCTGCAAGTACTGCGTCATGTCCGACGGCACCCCGGTCTGGCAGCTCAGAGCAAAGGAGTCGAAACACAATCAGGAGGAACGGCGCATCTACGAGAAGGACGCCATCCTCGACCTCTTCGGCATTCCCGTTGCCTACTTTCCGTGGATCTCGCACCCCGATCCCGGCGTGAAACGTGCATCAGGCTGGCTCATCCCTTCGTTCGGGTGGTCGTCGGTGTTCGGTGCCGGCGTTCGAACGCCCTACTTCTGGAACCTTGCGCCGAACTACGACCTGACCGTCAGCCCCACTTGGACGACGCGGCAGGGACCTCTGGTCGATGCCGAGTGGCGCCATCGAATTGCCAACGGCGCCTACAGCATCAACGCGGCCGGCGTGTACCAGTTCGACACCAATATGCCCCCGCCGGGCGATCGTCCCTTCCGCGGCGAGGTGCGGGCCCAGGGCGACTACTCGATCAACGATCGCTGGAACTGGGGCATGGACCTCACCGGTATCACCGATGAGACGTTCGGCCGCCAGTACAACATCGACAACCGGACCGAACTCGACAACGTCGTGTATCTGCAGGGCATCAACGACCGGAACTACATGTCTGCGAAGGCCTATCAGTTCGTCGGCCTCCTGGAGCAGGACAACAACGACCAGTATCCGGTGGTCGCGCCCTACATCCGCCATGACTACACGTACGGCCACGAAGTCTGGGGCGGCGTCCTCGGGCTCGATACGAATGTCTACTCCTTGTATCGCGACGAGGCCGTGTCGCCGCTCGATACCTCCTACACCAACGTCTATCAGGGCACGGAACAGACGCGCGGCGTCACGACCATCCACTGGCAGCGCGAAATCGTCACCCAGGGGGGCGTCCAACTCACGCCGTTCGGTCAGGTGCGCGCCGACCTGTACATGAACAACAACATGCCCAACCCCGACAATCCGCAGCAGCTGCAGAACGAGCAGGTGAACGCGCGGGTGATGCCGACGGGCGGCGTCGACTTGCGCTGGCCGTTCCTGCGCGGCGACTCGACCGGGACGCATATTGTCACGCCGGTCGTACAGGCCTTCTCGTCGACCAACCAGGGCAACATCAACCAGATCGGCAACGAAGACGCGATCACGCTGAACTTCGACCAGTCGAGCCTGTTCCTCGAGGACCGGTTCACCGGTTACGATCGTGTCGAGGGCGGTACCCGCGTCAACGCCGGTCTCCTCTACTCCTACTTGATGCCGAGCGGCGGTTTCATCCGCGCCAGCGTCGGCGAAAGCTTCCACCTGTTCGGTGAGAACAGTTTCGTTGCGGGTTCAGGGCTCGAAGGACAGGCATCCGACATCGTCAGTGGTGTGGCGCTGCAGCCGTGGGACAACCTCAGGCTCTCCGTGCAGGCCCGCTTCGACGAGGTGACGTTCGACATGCATCAGTTCGAAGCCGGCGCATGGTTCAATGTGTTCGGCTTGAACGCTTCCGTAAACTACGTCGACCTCGACGCAGAGCCCAATTACGGGCGAAACAGCCCGGAACAGCAGATCTGGCTGAGCGGGGACTATCAGTTCTGGAAGGGCTGGAGCGTGTTCGGTGGCTCGCGCTACGATATCCAGAACGGCTACTTCATCCAGAACATGGCCGGGATCGGCTATGATTGCGATTGCGCCAACATCAAGTTCTACTATCGCGAGGACTACCAGTCCGACCGCGATATCAAGCCGAACACTGCAGTCATGCTGACGGTCGAGCTGAAGACGCTGGGGACCGCCAAAGTTGGGCCACTTTTCTAGGTGAATCCGAGACCTTGCGCGTCCGGAAGCTCATGATACGACCAATCTACCTGTGCCTTGGACTGCTGCTGGCCGCGTCCTTTGCCGCGCCGTCCGTCACGCCTGCGCGCGCGGACGCCCAGCGCGTTCTAGTGACCGTCGACGACCAGCCGATAACCGATTACGACGTCGAGCAGCGTACGAAACTGTACGAGGCGCTCGATATGCGCCGGCCAACTGAAACGAAAGCGGTCGTCAAGGAGCTCGTCGACGACGAAGTCATCAAGAGCGAGGCAAAGCGAAACAAGATAAACGTTGGCGACAAGCAGATCGACGAATCCATCGCACGTTTGGCGAAGGGATCGAACACCACCGTCGACGGACTTTCCGCGAAGCTCAAGGAAAAGGGTGTCGTCCTATCCACTCTTAAGGATTTTGTTGCCTCGCAGATCCTGACCCGGTGGTTGATGAGCAAAGACGGTGCCCAGCCCAACATCGAGGTCGATCAGGCTGCCGTCGATCGCAAGATGGCGGAAATCGAGAATGACCCGCGCATGAAGCCGATCGAGCTATATCAGATTGTCCAGATCGAGTTGCCGGTCGAGAAGTCGGGGAACGGCATCGATCAGCAACTCCTGTACGCGCGAGCGGTCGAAGCCCAACAGCTCTCGCAGCGGTACAAGGGCTGTGGATCGCTTCGGTCGGCCTCGGAGGGCATCTTCAACGTCAAGATCGGACAGCCGATGCAGGCCGTCGCCGAGAAGATGCCGCCCGAGATGAAGAAGGCGCTCGACGAAGCCGGCACCAAGCGTTTGATCGGTCCCATTCCCGGCCCGACCGGCATTCGCATGATCGCAAATTGCGGCCGCAAGCAGATGGCTCCGCCGAAGCCCAGCAGGGAGCAGATCGAAAGCATGCTGCTCAGCGAGAAGATGGGTAACTCGATCGAGCGCGAACTGCGCGATTTGCGTCGCAAGTCGTTCATCGATTACAAGGATGCCTCGCTCAAGTAGCGGTCCTGCGACCCTCCCTACCAAATGGTCTCGATGGCTTCGGTCCCACTTCCTCTTGCTTTGACGATGGGAGAGCCGGCAGGGATCGCGCCGGACATCACGCTTGGCGCATGGCTCGAACTCAAGCACCGCGGTCCCGCGTTCGTCTTCATCGGCGATCCGACTCTGCTGCAATCAAGGGCGGCTACACTTGGACTTGAAGTGCCCGTGGCGGTCGTACGCGAGCCAAGGGAGGCCGCGGAGCGGATGGCGGCAGCACTCCCAGTGCTACCACTGGTGCTGGAACAGCCGGTGACCACAGGCAGACCCGACCCCGCGACTGCGCCGGCCGTGCTCGCCTCGATCCGGAAGGCGGTCGAGCTCGCGCTCGAGGGCTCGGCAGGTGGTATCGTCACCAACCCCATCCAGAAGGAAACGCTTTACGCGGCGGGATTCCGCAACGAGGGGCATACTGACTATCTGGCCGACCTTGCCCGCAAGAAGGGCCATGCCGCCGAGCCCGTGATGATGCTCTCGACGGGGGCGCTGCGCACCGTGCCCGTCACGGTGCACGTTCCGTTGCGCCAGGTGTTCGACGACCTCACCTCGGAACGGATCGTTCGACAGACCTTGGCGCTCGACCGTGACCTGAAGAGGCGACTCGGGATCGCCGCGCCCCGCATCGCCGTGACCGGCCTGAACCCCCATGCGGGGGAGAACGGAACGATTGGCCGCGAGGAGATCGACATCATATTGCCGGCCATCGAATCCTTGCGCGGACGGGGTCTCGACGTGAGCGGTCCGTTTCCAGCCGACAGCCTGTTCCAGGAAAACCTCCGCACACGGTACGATGCAATCGTGTGCATGTATCACGACCAGGCGCTGATCCCGGTAAAGGCGCTCGGCTTCGATCAGGGTGTGAACTCGACGCTCGGCCTGCCGTTCGTACGGACCTCGCCCGACCACGGGACGGCGCTGTCGCTGGCGGGCACCGGCAAGGCGTCCGCCACCAGCCTGATCTCCGCGCTGCGCCTCGCAGCCGAGATGGCCGGGCGATCGGCCGGCTCCCGTGTCTGACGACGCGCTACCACCGTTGCGCGAGGTGATCGCGCAGCACGGTCTTTCGGCGAAGAAGTCGCTCGGCCAGAACTTCCTGTTCGACCTCAATCTCACGCGACGGATTGCCCGCGCGGCCGCGCCGCTCGACGAGGGCGTCGTCATCGAGGTCGGCCCCGGACCGGGCGGATTGACGCGGGCGCTCCTGGCGGAGGGCGCGCAGACTGTCATCGCCATCGAACGGGACGCGCGCGTGCTGCCGGCGCTGGCACAGATCGCGGCTGCCTGGCCCGGCCGCCTTCAGGTACGCGAAGGCGATGCGCTCGAGATCGACTGGCGGGCGCTCATCGACGGCCGGCCGGCAAAGATCGTGGCGAACCTGCCGTACAACGTGGGCACCGCTCTGCTCGTGACCTGGCTGACGACCGAGCCATGGCCGCCCTGGTGGCAGTCTCTGACGCTGATGTTTCAGAAGGAAGTTGCCGAGCGAATCTGCGCACGGCCGGGCGACGACGCGTACGGCCGATTGGCGGTACTCTCACAATGGCGCGCGCGGCCCAAGCGGCTGTTCGACGTAGACCGACGCGCCTTCGTGCCGCCGCCGTCAGTTACCTCTTCGATCGTGCAGATCGTGCCGAAACCGCCGCTCGACCCGGTCGTCCGGGTTGCGGTTCTGGAACGGGTGACGGCGGCGGCATTCGGGCAGCGCCGCAAGATGATCCGCTCGAGTCTGAAGGCGCTCGGCCGCGACACCGAGGCGCTGATCGCTGCCGCACACCTCAGACCTGACATGCGCGCGGAAGAAATCGACGTGGCGGGATTTTGCCGGCTCGCCCATCATCTGCAACTGGCAGAACGGGAGGAGGGACGCCTATGATGCACGCGCAGGCGATGGAGGAGTACGGCGAGCCGCTGAAGCCGCGTTCGAAGCCGGTTCCGGTGCCGAAGGGCCGCGAGGTGGTCGTGCGCATCAGCCATTGCGGCCTTTGCCACTCCGACCTGCACCTGCACGAGGGCAAGTTCGACCTTGGCGACGGCAAGAGCCTCGATATCCGTTCCGGCCGTCCGCTGCCGTTCATCCTCGGCCACGAGATCTGCGGAACCGTGGAGGCCGTGGGCGAGGCCGTGACCGAACGGTTCGGGGATGGTCCGTACGCGGTCTATCCATGGTGCGGCTGCGGAGCGTGCGCACGCTGCAGGGCGGGCGACGAGCATCTGTGCGAGGCTTCTCAACACCTCGGCATCAATCGCGACGGCGGCTTCGCCACGCACGTGCTGGTTCCGGACGCCCGTCACCTGATCGACGTCTCCGGCATCCCCGTCGAGGTCGCGGGCAGCATCATGTGCTCCGGCATCACGGCATTCGGCGCCTTCCGGAAAGCGGAGCCCTACCTGCTTGGCCGCCCGCTGATGGTGATCGGTCTCGGCGGCGTCGGGATGATGGCGGTGCGCATCGCCAAGGCGCTCGCAGGTGTTCCGGTGCTTGCAGCCGACATCGACCCGGTGAAGCGCGAAGCGGCGCTCGCCGCCGGCGCCGACCACGTGTTCGACCCCCGCGCGGAAGGGGTGCGCAAGGCTGTGCTCAGCGCAGCGGGCGGGGCTTGCGGCGCCGCGATCGACTTCGTCGGCAACGGGCAGACCTTCGATTTTGCCTCCGCCGTGACCGGCAAGGCCTCGGCGATCGTGGTCGCCGGCCTGATGGGCGGGCGCATGTCGATCCCCGTGCCGATGTTTCCGCTCCGTACACTGACGATTACCGGCACGTTCGTCGCCTCGCCGGCGGAGGCGCGCGAACTGGTGGATCTCATGCGGAACGGAACAGTGGCGATGCAGGCCGTCACGGTGCGCCCGCTCGACGAGGTGAACGCGGCGATGGAGGCGCTCGCGAAGGGCGAGGTGGTGGGCCGTGTGGTGCTGAAGACTTAAAGGGTCTTCACCAGTCCGCGCACGAACTCGGTCAAGCCTACTCTGCGATGGCGCTTCAGCCGCTCGGCGACGAGAATCGAGTCGATCGCCCGATCGCTGTCGTCGATGTCGGTGTTGATGATCACGTAATCGTATTCCGGCCAGTGGCTGATCTCGCGCGAGGCTTCCGCCATGCGCTTGGCCACCACGGATGCCGAATCCTGCGCCCGGTTGATGAGCCGCTCGCGCAAGGCTTCGGCAGTCGGCGGCAGAACGAAGACGCGCACGACATCGTCGCGCAGGGCTTCGGAAAGCTGCTGCGTGCCCTGCCAGTCGATGTCGAACAGCACGTCGCGCCCTTGCGCCATCGCTTGCTCGACAGGCGCCCGCGGCGTTCCGTAGAGGTTGCCAAACACCTCTGCGTACTCGAGCAACTCGTTTCGGTCGATCATGGCGCGGAATTTCTCGCGCGTGATGAAGTGATAGTCGATGCCAGCCTGCTCACCGGGACGCGGGGCGCGAGTCGTCACCGACACCGACATTGTGATTTGCGCATCGCGCGCAAGCAGCCTGCGAGCGATCGTCGTCTTGCCGGCGCCCGAAGGCGAGGACAGCACGAACAGGAGCCCGCGACGCGCGATCTCCGGCGGCGTGATCTTCTGCTGCCTTTGCCTCGACGCGCTATTCGACATTCTGCACCTGCTCGCGAAGCTGGTCGATGACCGCCTTGAGGTCGAGGCCGATGCGCGTCTGCTCGCGCTCGGTCGATTTCGAGCACAACGTGTTGGCCTCGCGGTTGAATTCCTGGGCGAGGAAGTCGAGCTTGCGGCCGACGGCGTCGCTTTCGGCGAGAAGCTCGCGCGCGTTCTCCACGTGCGCCGTCAGCCGGTCGATCTCCTCCTGGACGTCGGCGCGTACGGCAAGCAGCAGCGCCTCCTGGTGCAGCCGGTCGGCATCGAAGGTGGACGATGCCTCGAGAAGCTTCGCCACTTGCTCGGCAAGCCGCGCCTTGATCGCGTCGGTCGTCCGACTTGGATTATCCCGTGCCGAAGCCGTGAGCGCCTCGATGCGGTCTACGGCGCTCTTCAGTACCGCCTCGATGCGAGCCCCCTCCGCCGCGCGATTCTTCAAAAGCGCGTCGAACAGTTCGTCTACGGATCGAAGGATCGCCGCGTTGCGGGATTCGACCTCTTCCGGGGTGTCTTCGTGCTCGCTGACCTCGACCACGCCCTTGAGCGCAAGCAGCGCGTCGATCGAAGGAGCAGGCGCCCCGAGTGCGTTCGCGACTCGCGTCGCTGCGGTCGACAGCTCGACGAGGACGGGCTCGTTGACCGTCACCGTCCACACCGGGCTGTCGCGGGACAAATCCATCGACACCTGGATGTTCCCGCGCTTGAAACGGCGCGCAGCGCGCTCGCGGATCTCCATCTCGAGCGCCTCGAGGCCACCGGGCAGACGCAACCGCACGTCCAGGGACTTGCCGTTCACGCTCTTCGCCTCGAGGTGCCAGCGCCAGCCACCGCTCACCCCGTCGGTGCGGGCGAATCCCGTCATGCTGGTCAGCGGCATTGGCTCTCCCGCGAATCGCCTCGAAGGCCGACTCTAGGCCGGGCTAGGCCTCGTGCAAGTGGGCCACGATGAGGTTCAATCGGCGGCCGGCTTGGGCTTCGGCAACGGAACGAGCTTTCCGGCGACCTTCACGATCGTGGTCTCGACCGCGTCGGTTGTTGTGGCGGGTGCTGGGGCGGGCGTTGCCGCCGCCTCGGGCGCGGGTGCGGTGGCGGGCGGTTTCGGGGCACCCGCGGGCGGAACTTCCTCGGGGATCGGCAGCCCGCCGCCTTGCTGCGCTGGCGCCGTTTCGGTCGACGGGGTCGTCGCCGGCGCGGCCTCCGCCTGCTGCTCCTCCGTAGCGGCGCTGGCTGCCGGTTGCGCGGGTTGCGCCGCGGCGGATGCTGCTCCCGTGGAAGCTTGTGCGTCGCTAGCCGTCGCCGGCTGGTCCGCCGCCGGTGCCTGGCCATCGCCCGCCGTCGCGTCGCCTTCGTTGGCGCGGTCGGCCTCCACCTGGCGCCACTTCTTCACGTTCGCCTGATGCTCGGCGAGCGTCTTGGCGAACGCATGGCCACCGGTGCCATCGGCGACGAAGTAGAGGTCGCCGGTCTGCGCCGGGTTCATCACGGCAGCAATCGACTCCTTGCCCGGGTTGGCGATCGGCGTCGGGGGCAGGCCGTCGATCTGGTAGGTGTTGTAGGCGGTCTTCTCCGCGATATCGGATCGCGTCAGCGGGCGGTCCAGCTTTCCCTTGCCGCCGACGATCCCATAGATGATCGTCGGGTCCGATTGAAGCCGCATGCCCTTCTTGAGCCGGTTCACGAACACCGCGGCGACGCGCGGTCGCTCCTCCGCAATGCCTGTCTCCTTCTCCACGATCGAGGCAAGGATGACGGCCTCTTCCTTCGTCTTGAACGGCAGGCCGTCCGCCTTCGCCTTCCACAGCGTGTCGACCACCTCGTCGTGGGCCTTCTTCATCTGCGCGAGAAGCTCCGGCCGCGTGGTGCCGCGCTGGAAGACGTAGGTGTCAGGAAGCAGCGCCCCCTCGGGAACGTCTGCCGGTGCGGCATCGACGAGCACGTCGTTGGCGTTCATCCGGTCGAGGATCTGCGTGGTGGTGAGGCCCTCGGGGATGGTCAGCTTGTAGGTGATGGACTTGCCGCTCTGCAGGGTCGCGATGATCTGCGCGACGCTCGCCCCGGCGGGTATCTCGTACTCGCCGGCCTTCAGGTTCGATGTGCCGAGGAATTTGTGCGCCGTTGCACCGGCCATGAAGACGTTGGCGCTTTCAACTGCGCCGCGATCCTCGAGCCGGCGGGCAATCGCCTCGGTTCCGAGGCCACGGCCGATCATCACGACGGTCGGCTCCTTCAGCGGTCCGGGCTTCTCGACTTCGTACTTGAGCCACGCCGCTCCGCCGGCAAGGCCGATCGCTGCCAGCACGACGACGGTGAGCAGGGAACGAAAGATCCGGCCGAGCAGGCTGACCCGGCGCGGCCCGCGACGGCCGGCGGCGCGTCGTCCACGGCCACTGCCAGTATCGTTCACCGGTGAAGAGCCCTCGTTCTCGGGGCGGTCGTCACGCAGCCTTGCGGAAGACCACCGATGCGTTCGTTCCACCAAAACCAAACGAATTCGACAGAACTGTGTTGATCTCCTTGCGCCGCGGCTTCAGCGGCACGAGGTCGATCTCGGTTTCGACGGATGGATTCTCGAGGTTGAGCGTCGCCGGTGCGATTCCGTCGCGCATGGCAAGGATCGAGAAGATCGCCTCGATGGCGCCGGCCGCCCCGAGCAGATGCCCGGTCGCCGACTTCGTCGAGGACATGCACAGATCCTTCGCCTTGTTGCCGAGCAGGCGCTCCACCGCGCGCAGTTCGATCTCGTCACCGAGTGGCGTAGAGGTGCCGTGCGCGTTCACGTAGTCGATGTCGTGCGCCGAGATGCCGGCGCGCTTCAGCGCCATCTGCATGCAGCGGTAGGCGCCGTCGCCGTCCTCGGCCGGCGCCGTAATGTGGTGGGCATCGCCCGAAAGGCCGTAGCCGATGACTTCGCCGTAGATCTTCGCGCCGCGCGCCTTCGCGTGCTCGTACTCTTCGAGCACGAGGATGCCCGAGCCTTCGCCCATGACGAACCCGTCGCGGTCGCGGTCGTAGGGTCGCGAGGCGCGATGGGGTGTGTCGTTGAAGCTCGTCGAGAGCGCCTTGCAGGCAATGAAGCCCGCGATGCCGAGACGGCAGATCGCGCCTTCCGCACCGCCGGCGATCATCACGTCGGCGTCGTCGAACGCGATGAGGCGCGCCGCATCGCCGATCGAGTGAGCGCCCGTGGAGCACGCGGTGACGACCGAGTGGTTCGGGCCCTTGAAGCCGTAGATGATCGAGGCGATGCCGGAGCAGAGGTTGATGAGGCTGCCCGGAATGAAGAACGGACTGACGCGCCGCGGCCCCTTCTCCTTGAGCAGGATGGCAGTCGCCTCGATCGAGGGCAGCCCGCCGATGCCGGAGCCGATGAGCACGCCGGTGCGGCAGCGCTCCTCCTCGGTCTTCGGCTCCCAACCCGAATCGGCCACCGCCTGGCGCACCGCCGCGAGGCCGTAAATGATGAACTGGTCATATCGGCGCTGGTCCTTCGAATCGACCCACTGGTCGGCGTCGAAGGTGCCATTCGTGCCGTCTCCGCGCTTTATCTCGCAGGCGACGCGGCAGGAGAGGTCGGAGGCGTCGAAGCGGGTGATGGGTCCTGCGCCGGATTCGCCCTTGAGCAGGCGGCTCCAGGTCTCCTCGACGCCGGTCGCCAGTGGCGTCACCAGCCCCAGTCCCGTCACGACGACTCTACGCATGAAAATCTCCCCGCAAGTCAAAGCGGGCGGCCGGGGTTCACCCGCCGCCCGCTGGCCGGCCTTGTTGTCCGGCGGTTTGCCAACTGGAAAGCTCTCAGGCCTGATTCTTCTCGATGAACTTGATCGCGTCGCCGACGGTCTGGATCGTCTCGGCCGCGTCGTCCGGGATCTCGATGCCGAACTCCTCCTCGAACGCCATGACGAGCTCGACCGTGTCGAGGCTGTCCGCGCCGAGATCGTCGATGAAGCTCGCTTCGGCGGTCACCTTGTCGGCATCCACGCCCAGGTGCTCCACCACGATCTTGCGCACCCGATCAGCAACGTCGCTCATGTCCAAATCCTTTGCTCTGTTCAAACCCTCGCGGCGCGGAAGCCACTGCCGCGGAAACCCCTGATTTCCGCCGCCAGTGAACCATAACTTCGGCGCTGCCGCTCAATTCCCCTGTCGAAGGACGGCGCGTATTATCACACAAACGGCGACCAGAGAAAGAGCCTGCCCGCCGCCGGTGGTGCGCCGCCCGAATCCGGTCAGATCATCGCCATTCCGCCGTTCACGTGCAAGGTCTGCCCGGTGACATAGGCCGCTTCGATGCTTGCCAGGAACACGACTGCCGCCGCGACGTCATCCGGCGTGCCAAGTCGACCCGCGGGAACGTTGGCGAGGATCGCCTCGCGCTGCTTGTCGTTGAGCGCGTCCGTCATCGGCGTCGCAATGAAGCCGGGAGCCACGCAGTTCACCGTCACGCTGCGCGCCGCCACTTCCTGGGCGAGCGCCTTCGACATGCCGATGATCCCGGCCTTGGAGGCCGCGTAGTTCGCCTGGCCTGCGTTGCCTGTGACGCCGACGATCGAGGTGATCGAGATAATCCGCCCGAAGCGGCGCTTCAGCATGCCACGCATCGCGGCCCGCGCGAGCCGGAACGAGGCAGTGAGGTTGACGTCGAGCACCGCCGCCCAGTCCTCGTCCTTCATGCGCATGGCGAGGCCGTCGCGCGTCACGCCGGCGTTGTTCACGAGGATGTCGAGCTGGCCGAGCTTCGCCTCCGCGTCGGGGACGAGCTTTTCGACCGAAGCGGCGTCGGCGAGATTGCAGGGAAGGGCGATGGTGTCACCCCCGAGTTCCGCGACGAGCGCGTCGAGCACTTCCGCGCGCGTACCCGAAACCGCAACGCGTGCACCGCTGTTGCGCAGCGCGACCGCGATCGCCTTGCCGATGCCGCCCGTTGCGCCGGTGACCAGCGCCGTCTTGCCCGTCAGATCGAACATCCGCTCCTCCTCAGTCCGGCTTGCGGCGCAGCGCCTCGGCGGCGGCCGCGATTTCCTCCGGCGTACCGATCGAGATGCAGCGCGCGTTCGGTGCCATGCGCTTGTTCATGCCGGTGAGCACCTTTCCGGCGCCGAGCTCGGCAATCACCGCGACGTTCTGGTCGGCGAGGAACGAGACGCACTCGCGCCAGCGCACGGTGCCGGTTACCTGCTTCACGAGGTTCTCGCGGATCACTGCCGGATCACTGAGCGGAGACGCCGTCACGTTGGCGACGAGCGGTACGGACGGCGCCTTCATGGTGACCTTGCCGAGGGCTTCCCTCATCGCGTCGGCGGCCGGCTGCATCAGGGCGCAGTGGAAGGGCGCGGACACGGGCAGCAGGACGGCGCGCTTAGCGCCTTTGGTCTTCGCGATCTCGACCGCCCGCTCGACCGCCGCGCGATTGCCGGACACGACGACCTGTCCCGGGGCATTGTCGTTGGCCGCCTCGCAGACTTCCCCTTGCGCTGCTTCGCGCGCGACCTCAACGGCCGCGGGGACATCGAGACCGAGGAGCGCCGCCATTGCGCCTACTCCCACAGGCGTCGCTGCCTGCATCGCGCGCCCGCGCGTGCGGAGCAGGCGGGCCGTGTCGGCGAGCGTGAAGGTTCCGGCGGCGGCAAGCGCCGAGTATTCGCCGAGCGAATGGCCGGCGACGAACGATGCCGTGCGTGCAACGCCGAGGCCGTACTCCGCCGCAAGCACTGCGACGACCGCCATCGAGACCGCCATCAGTGCGGGCTGCGCATTCTCGGTGAGGACGAGCTTGTCCTCCGGGCCTTCCCACATCAGGCGCGACAGCTTCTCGCCCAGCGCCTCGTCCACTTCGTCGAACACGGAGCGCGCGGCGGTGAAGTTGTCGGCGAGCGCGCGGCCCATCCCGACCTGCTGGCTGCCCTGGCCGGGAAACGTAAGCGCTACAGGCATTCGTTGCAGTCCCCCGCAATCAATGACGGCGGGGCACGAACCACTTAACGACAGTGAAGTCAAGCAGGCGACCGGATAGGCCTTGCGGACCGCGAACGATCCGCCGTAACGATCCGGTGATGCCCACGATCGATCAGCTTCAAGCGGCCCGCGCCATCGTCTACGGCGCGATGGAGCCGACGCCGCAGCGGCGCTGGCCGCTGCTCGATTCACGCCTCGGCCGCGAGGTCTGGGTGAAGCACGAAAACCTCACGCCCCTCGGCGCGTTCAAGGTGCGCGGCGGGCTCGTCCACATGCGCCTGCGCAAGGAGCGCGGCGAGACCAACGGCGTGATCACTGCCTCGACCGGCAACCACGGCCAGTCGATTCCGTACGCGGCGCGTCGCGAAGGCATTGCGGCGACCGTCGTTGTGCCGGTCGGCAACTCACCTGCAAAGAATGCCGCGATGCGCGCGCTTGGCGCGGAGTTGATCGAACACGGCCACGACTTCTCGGCTGCGCGGGAGTTCGCCGAGGACCTCGCCAAGGAGCGCCGGCTGTCCATGGTGCCGTCGTTTCACGACGAGCTGGTACTCGGCGTGTCGAGCTATGCGTGCGAACTGTTTGAGGCGGCGGGAGACCTGGACACCGTATACGTACCGATCGGCATGGGTTCCGGCATCTGCGGGGTGATCGCGGCGCGCGACGCGCTGGGCCTCAAGACGGAAGTCGTCGGCGTCGTTGCGGAGGGGGCGGAGGCGTACGCGCTCTCGTTTGCGGCCCGAGAGCCGGTCGCGACGAACCGTGTACAGACGTTTGCGGAGGGGCTTGCCGTGCGCGTGCCGCATCCCGACGCGGTGGCGGCGATCAACGCGGGCGCGGCGCGGGTGGTGAAGGTCTCGGATGCGGAGATGGCGGAGGCGATGCGGGTTCTTTTCGGGACCACGCGCACCGTGGCGGAAGGGGCCGGGGCTGCGGGGCTGGCGGCGCTGATGGGGGAATCCTGCGGTTCCCCGGGCGCTCGGGTGGGGGTTGTGCTGTCCGGGGGCAACATCGATCCCGCCCGCTTCGCGACCGTGCTCGGTGGCGGAATTCCTGCGGTTTGAAGGGTTGCTTCAGGCCGAAAAGTCTGTATAAACCGCCGCCTGTGACGGTTTCCGGTCGGAGGCTGAACGGAAGGGCGGTTTGACGAAAACCGCCAGGGATTTCCCGGCTTCCCGTGTCTTCGCTCTTTTCGAGAACCCGTTTTCCGGGCCTTTCAAGAGGTTCGGAAAAGAGGCTTCGCACCGGGTTTCAGTCGCTGTTGTAACGCGAAAGAAAGGCCCATTTCATGGCTTTGTACGAACACGTGTTCCTGGTGCGCCAGGACGCCTCGACCGCGCAGGTCGAAGCGCTGACCGCGCAGTTCAAGTCCGTCATCGAAGAGCATGGCGGCAAGGTCACCAAGAACGAGTACTGGGGCGTCAAGCCGCTCACGTACCGCATGAAGAAGAATCGCAAGGCGCACTTCACGCTTCTCAACGTCGACGCCCCGTCCGCCGCCCTCAAGGAGGTCGAGCGCCAGGAGTCGATCAACGAGGACGTGCTGCGCTTCCTCACCGTCCGCGTCGAGGAACTCGAAGAGGGCCAGTCGGCGATGCTGCGTTCGCGCGGCCGTGACGACGGCGATGGTGGCCGGCGCGAGTTCGGCGACCGCGGTCCCCGCGAAGGCGGCTTCCGCCGCGACTTCGGCGACCGCCCGCCGCGTGACCGCGATGGCGGCGGCCGTCCGCCGCGCCCGCCCCGCGATGCGGCAGCCGAGTGAAGGAGGATAGACGATGAGCACCGGACAACCCGCCCGCCGCCCCTTCTTCCGCCGCCGCAAGAGCTGCCCGTTCTCGGGCGAGGGCGCGCCGAAGATCGACTACAAGGACGTTCGCCTCCTGCAGCGCTACATCTCCGAGCGCGGCAAGATCGTGCCGAGCCGCATCACCGCGGTGTCGACGAAGAAGCAGCGGGAACTCGCCACCGCCATCAAGCGGGCGCGCTTCCTCGGGCTCTTGCCGTACCTGATCAAGTGACGGGCCTCGGGAGCCGCCCTTGAGGCGGTTCCCGGCGCCTGGTTGGGGCGGACGGAATGGTCCGATCCGCCTCTAACCCGCCGAACGGCGAGGGACAGCCACGATGACCAACTGGATCGCCATCGCCATTCTGGCCGGGCTCGTCGCAGCCCTGGCTTTCAGCGCGGCCATCATCGTGCCGACGGCGTGGACGCTCCTGTTCTTCTTCGCACCCCTCCCGCTGTTCGTGGCCGGGCTCGGCTACGGCCTGACCGTGACGTTGGTCGCCGCCGCCGTGGGCGCGCTGGCGCTGCTCGCGGCCGTAAATCTTCCGGCGGGCATCCTGTTCTTCGCGACCGCGGGCCTGCCGGCGATCGTCGCCGTACGGCTCGCGCTCCTCAGCCGCAGCGTGCAGACCGCCCCGGAAGCCGCTCCCACGCTCGAGTGGTATCCGGAAGGCCGGATCGTCCTTGCGATCGCGCTTCTCGCAACGCTGCTCGTCACGGCGCTGCTCCTGTCGATGGGGCCGGGGATCGAACAGTACGCGGCGACGTTCAGCACGCAGCTCGACGCCATGCTGAAGATCGAAGGGCCAACGCCGGTGACGCCCGAGCAGGTGGCGCAGGTGAAGGGCTTCCTGCTCCGGATTTTTCCGTTTGCGGCCGGCGCCGGCTGGACCGCCATCACGTTTCTCAACTTCCGCCTCGCGCTCGCAATCACGTCTCAGCTGAAGATCGGCGCGCGACCGCCGATCCGGTTCGGCTCGATGTCGTTCCCCATGGGAGCGCTCGGGCTTCTCGCGGCGGCGGTCGCGACCCTCGTCCTGCCGGGCATGCCCGGCCTAGTGGGCCTCGCGTTCCTGGGCGCCATGCTGATCGCCTTCACGATCCTGGGCCTTGCCGTGCTGCACGACCTGCTCGAAGGCCACTCGATGCGGTTCGCGCTGCTGGCCGCGCTCTATTTCGCGGTGCTGGTGCTGGGACTGCTCCCGGCCCTGCCGCTCGTCGTTCTCGCCGTCCTCGACATGGTCATGGGGATCCGCACCCGGGTCCGTCAGGCCGGCAGCAGCACCTGAACCCCTTCAAGAGTCTCAAGAGGAGAGTACGAAAATGGAAGTCATCCTGCTCGAACGCATCGGCCGCCTTGGCCAGATGGGCGACGTCGTCAAGGTCAAGGACGGTTATGCCCGCAACTTCCTTCTGCCGACGGGCCGGGCGCTGCGCGCGACCGACGCCAACCGCGAGAAGTTCGAGCGCGACCGCGCGGACCTCGAGGCGAAGAACGCCGAGCGTCGTGACGCTGCCAAGGGTTCGGCCGGCTCGCTCGAGGGCAAGACCTACGTGATCATCCGCCAGGCGGGCGAAAGCGGCCAGCTCTACGGCTCGGTGTCGACCCGCGACATCGCCGATGCGATCACCGCGGGCGGCGCGCAGGTGCAGCGCACGCAGGTGCTCCTCAACGCCCCGATCAAGACGATCGGCATGCACGAGGTGAAGGTTGCGCTCCATCCGGAGGTGATCGTGACCGTGACCGCCAACGTCGCCCGCTCCGCCGACGAGGCTGAGGCCCAGGCGCGCGGCGAGGTGATGATCGGCTCGGCGAGCGAGCGCGAGGAGGCCCGCCGGGCTGCCGAGGCGCTGTTCGAGGAAGAGGCGGCCGCCGAGGGCGCCGACGCCGAGGCCGAGACCGCTCCGACCGAGTGAGAAAGTGCAGACCTGGCCGGGACGCCCGGCTGGGCCACACTGCCGCATAAACGGGAAGTTGTTCCGTATCGTGGAACCAAGGCCCCTCTGAACGCGTTTTCCTGCCCGATGGCGGCAATTTCGCCGCCACGGGCAGGGCATCCCCGGTTCGGGATGTTGGAAGTGCATGCTGGGAGCGTTACGGCACCAATTCGAGCGCATCGTGCAGGAGGGAAACCTCATGGTTACGGTGCCGGATGGGACTGACTGGCTTTTCGGCGACGGTACGGGACCCAGCGTCCACGTCGCGATCAACGACCGGCGGGCGATGCGCTCGCTCCTCCTCGATCCCGATCTTGCGCTCGGCGAGCGCTACATGGACGGCGGCCTTTCCATGCTGTCCGGAACGATCCACGATTTCCTGACGCTCCTGTTCCGCAACATGGAACACGCTGCAAGCCTTCCGCTGACGGTGACGCTGCCCTATGCGCTGCGCATCGCCTTGAAGCGCCTCCATCAGCGCAACGCTCCCACCAATGCGCGTCGCAACATCGTGCATCACTACGATCTCTCGGGCGCGCTCTACGACCTGTTCCTCGACCGCGAGCGGCAATACTCCTGCGCCTACTTCGAGCATCCGGACGCGACGCTCGAGGAAGCGCAGCTTGCCAAGATGCGCCATATCGCGGCGAAGCTCGCGATCGAGCCCGGCATGCGCGTTCTCGACATCGGCTGCGGCTGGGGCGGGCTTGCGCTCTACCTGTCGGAGGTGTGCGGCGCCAATGTTATCGGCATTACGCTGTCCGACGAACAGCTCTCCTACGCCACCGACCGGGCGCAGGCGCGGCTCAACCGCGACGTCGAATTCCGCTTGATGGACTATCGCGAGATCGACGGGTCCTTCGACCGCATCGTCTCGGTGGGCATGTTCGAGCACGTGGGCGTGTCGCACTTCGGCGACTACTTCCGGCAGGTGAAGAGGCTCCTGAAACCCGACGGGGTCGCGTTGATCCATTCCATCTGCCGCATCGATGGGCCGGGCGCCACGAGCGCCTGGACGAAGAAGTACATCTTCCCCGGCGGGTACATTCCCGCCTTGTCGGAAGTCGTGCCGCACATCGAGCGCGAGGGGTTGATCACGACCGACGTCGAGATCCTCAGGCTCCACTACGCCGAGACGCTGAAGAACTGGCGCGAGCGTTTCGACCTCAACCGTCACCGGGCGCGGGCGCTCTACGACGAAAGGTTCTGCCGGATGTGGGAGTTCTACCTCTCGTCGTCCGAATGCGCCTTCCGTTTCGGGTCGATGGCGAACATGCAGATCCAGATCGTCCGTGACCGGAACGTCCTTCCCCTGACGCGCACCTACATGCAGGATGAAGAGGATCGGCTGCGGGCGCTTGATTCGCGCCGCCGTCATCTGAGGTCCGTCAAGCATTCGTAGGGGCTGCTGCAGCCGCCTGTGGATAGCGCGCACAATCGCTGGATTGTCGCCATCCATCGCGGTCGGCCACGGTATCAATCGAGGATGGAGAGCGCACTCAATCTCAGGATCGCACGGCCGGAGCCTGCCGACACGCAGGCCGATCCGGGCTACCGCAGCGCGCCGCACAATCTCGAGGCGGAGCAGGCGCTGCTCGGCGCGATCCTCGTCAACAACGACGCCGCAGACCGCGTGACGGCGTTCCTCGAGCCGCAGCATTTTCACGAAGCCGTGCACGCACGCATCTACGAGGCGGCGACGACGCTGATCCGCGCCGGCAAGCGCGCCGACCCGGTGACGCTGAAGACGTTCTTCGACCAGGACGCAACGCTGAGCGAGATCGGCGGCGTCGCCTACCTCGCGCGTCTTGCCGCCGCGGCGACGACGATCATCAACGTCGAGGACTACGGCCGCATCGTCCACGAGCTCGCCGTGCGGCGCCGGCTGATCGAGATCGGCACCGACATCGTCAACGAGTCGTTCGACGCCAAGGTGACGCACAGCGCCAAGGAACTCGTCGAGGAAGCGGAACAGGCGCTCTACGAGATCGCCGAGACCGGGAAGTACGGGCAAGGGTTCCTGCCGTTCGGCACCGCGGTTTCGGAAGCGATCGACATGGCGGCCGCCGCCTACCAGCGTGATGGCGGTCTCTCGGGCATTTCGGCGGGTTTGCGCGACATCGACGAGAAGATGGGCGGGCTCCAGCCGTCCGACCTCATCATCCTCGCCGGCCGCCCGGCGATGGGCAAGACGGCGCTCGCCACCAACATCGCCTACCGCGTGGCGAAGAACTACAAGGCGGTGCACAACCCCGACGGCACGGTGCGCGTGACCGACGGCGGTGTCGTGGCCTTCTTCTCACTCGAAATGTCGGCCGAGCAGCTCGCCACGCGTATCGTCTCCGAGCAGGCGGAGATTTCATCCGAGCGCATCCGCCGCGGCAAGATCCAGGAGGACGAGTTCCATCGCCTCGTGGAAGTGTCGCGCGAGCTGCAGTCGCTGCCGCTCTACATCGACGCGACGGGCGGCCTCACCATCGGCCAGCTCGCGGCGCGCGCCCGGCGGCTGAAGCGCCAGCGCGGGCTGGGGCTCGTGGTGGTCGACTACCTGCAGCTCCTGTCCTCCACCTCGCGCCGCGCCCAGGAAGGCCGCGTGCAGGAGATCACCGAGATCACGACGGGGCTCAAGGCGCTGGCGAAGGAGCTGCGCGTGCCGATCCTCGCGCTGTCCCAGCTCTCGCGCCAGGTCGAGAACCGCGACGACAAGCGCCCGCAGCTCGCCGACCTCCGCGAGTCGGGCTCGATCGAGCAGGACGCCGACGTGGTGCTCTTCATCTACCGCGAGGAGTACTATCTCGGCCGCAAGGAGCCGCGGCCGAACACGCCGGAGCACCTCGCCTGGCAGGAGGAGATGGACCAGGTGACCAACATTGCCGAAGTGATCATCGGCAAGCAGCGCCACGGTCCTACGGGCACGATCCAGCTTCACTTCAACGCCATGCTCACCAAGTTCGACAACCTCGCGAAAGACGAGGCGTTACCCGAGCGCTACTAGCGGAGTTCGGCTATCGATGTCGGACGGGTCCGGCAAGGCTTCCACGAGCCGTTGGTCGGACCTGGTCGCGGCCGACCATCTCTTCGCGACGATCACGATCTCGCTCGGCATCGTGCTGTTCGCCTTCAACGCGTTCGTCGTCTCAACCGCGCTGCCGACCGCGGTGAAGGACCTCGGCAACGCGCATCTTCTTCCATGGGCGACGAGCATCTACCTGATCTTCGCGATCGTCTCGGGCGTTGCGGGTGCGCCGGCGATGCACCGGTTCGGAGCGCGGGCGATGTTCATGGCGGCGGCCGTCGCGTTCATCGTCGGCACGATCCTGTGCGGGGCAGCGCCGTCGATGCCCGTGCTGCTGGCCGGCCGCGCGTTCCAGGGGATCGGCGGCGGCGCCATCGAGGCGGGGTGCTACGTGTTGATCCCGCGGCTGTTTCCCCCGCGGCTCATTCCGAAGGTTTTCGGCGTGGAGGCGGCTGCCTGGGCCGTCGCGGCGTTCGGGGCGCCGGCGCTCTCCGGTTACCTTGCCGAGGCCGTGTCGTGGCGCGCCGCGTTGCTCTCCGCACTGCCGCTGGCGCTCGTGTTCGTCGCGCTGATCCCGGTCGTGGTCCGGGACGACATGGAGGAGGGCACCGCGCCCAGCCTTCCCGCAGCCACGCTCGCGGCGATCGCCGCCGGCATGGCGCTCGTCATGGCGGCGGATACCGCGGCAGGGCCGGCCATGAAGGCCGCCGTTCTGGCGTTGGCGATTCTGGTGTTCTGGACCACGGTGGCCATCGACCGGCGGGCACCGAAGCGGCTGCTGCCCAAGGGGGCGTTCGGGCTTTCTTCACCGATGGGGCTGGGGCTCTGGGTGGTGCTGCTGATGCCGCTCGCGGAAGGGTCGGTCACCGTCTATCTCGTCTACACGCTGCAGTATCTCTGGGGCTACACGCCCTTCGAGGCGGGCCTTCTCACGATCATCATCGCGGTGACGTGGAGCGGCCTGCAGATGGGGACCGCACATGTTTCGACGCCCGCCCGGCGGCTCGTGTTCTGCTGGCTCGGCGCCGCCCTCCAGGTCGCAGGGCTGGTCTTCCTCGTGCTCGCGCTGCGCTTCGAAAGCCTCGCGTTCATGATCGCGGCGCTCTCCGCCATCGGCTCGGCCTTCGGCGTGACGTGGGGCGCGGTGAGCCAGGTGACGATGGAAGCCGCGCCCGCGGAAGAACGCGATCTCACCTCCGGCCTCGTGCCGACGATGTGGTCGGCGGGCTACGGGATCGGCGCGGCGATGTTCGGCGTGCTGGGCAACGCGCTCGGGTTCGCCGATGCGTCGGGCGATGCGCTGCGGCACGTGATGGAGATCGTGTTCGTCGTCGCCTGCATCCCGGCGCTGGCCGCGGTCGCGGCGGCGCTGCGCATCGCCGCTCTCGCGCGGCGCTGACGGGGCCTAGTGGCTCGCCGCCTTGGCTGCATGGCGGACCTCGGCGGGTTCCTCGCTCGCCGGGGCGAAGCGGGCCAGCACGAGGTAGCCGACGACTGCCGACACGATCGAGCCGACGATGACGCCGATGCGGACGCCGACGAGGTCTTCCTCGAGCGAGAAGGCGAGCATCCCGATGAAGAGGCTCATGGTGAAGCCGATGCCGGCGAGGAAGCCGATCCCCACCATGTGCATCCACGAGCAGCCGTCCGGTAGCCGCGCCCAGCCGAAGCGTTTCGCGAGGAACGTCATCGCGAGGATGCCGATGGGCTTGCCGAGGAACAGGCCGAGCGCGATGGCGAGCGGCAGCGGCGCGACCATGCTCGACGGTCCGATGCCGTCGAGCGGAACGCCCGCGTTGGCGAACGCGAAGAGGGGCAGGATGAACCACTTCACGTAGGGCGCAAGGCCGTGCTCGAGGTCTTCCAGCAGCGGCCCGCCGCGCTTGCCCTTGAGCGGGATCGCGAAGGCGAGCGCGACGCCGGCGAGCGTCGCGTGCACGCCCGACTTCAGGACGCACACCCACAGGAAGATGCCGACGAGGATGTAGGGCGCGATGCGGTAGACCGTCCAGCGGTTCATGAGCCACAGGACAAGCAGCGCGATGATCGCGAGGCCGAGCGAAACGGCGGACAGGTGGTCGGTGTAGAAGAACGCGATGATCAGGATCGCGCCGAGGTCGTCGAGGGTCGCGAGCGTGAGGAGGAACACTTTCAGCGACGACGGCGCGCGCGATCCGACGAGCGCGAGTGCGCCGAGCGCGAACGCGATGTCGGTCGCGGCCGGAATCGCCCAGCCGCGGATGAGGTGGTGGTCGCCGGACGCAGTGACGACGGAGGTGTAGATGATGGCGGGCGCGACCATGCCGCCGAGGGCTGCGAGCGCCGGCAGCACCACCTGGTCCATCGAGGAGAGGTGGCCTTCGAGGAACTCGCGCTTGATCTCGAGGCCGACGAGGAAGAAGAACACCGCCATCAGGCCGTCGTTGATCCACAGGATGAGCGGCTTCTTCAGCGCCCAGTCGCCGGCCGAGACCTGCACCATCGTGTCGAGGAACTGGTCGTAGAGGGGCGCGAAGTTCTGGGCGTTGCTGGCGATCATCGCGGCGATCGCGGCAACGACGAGCACCAGCCCGCCCGCCGCCTCGTGCCGGAACAGCCGTTTCAGCGCTTCCATGGATCCCCCCGCGTTGACGCGGGCGGACATTAGCGGCGGGAGAGCCGGGTGGCTAGCCTTGCGCGGCGGTCGCATGCGCGGCGATATCGTCGTTGAGGACGAGCCAGTCATGCTCGCGCTGCGCGAGGTCGTCGGCGAGCTTCGTGCGCAGTTTGGCGAAATCGGCCGCCTTCTTCGCATCCTGCGCGTAGAGCGCAGGGTCTTCCAGGGCCTTGTCGAGGACCGCGATCTTGCGGGTGAGGTCGTCGATCGCCGTCGTGACCGTGGCGAGCTTCTTGCGCAGCGTCGCGAGGTTTGCCCGCGGCGCGGCCTTCTCGGGGAGGGGCGCTTCGGCGCGTCGCGGGGGTTCGGTGGCGGGCGCGCCGCGAACACGGTTCATCACCGCGTCGGCGTAGGCGTCGAGGTCGCCGTCGAACGGCGTGACGGTGCCGCCCGAGACGACCCACAGCCGGTCAGCGGAGGTCTCGACGAGATGCCGGTCGTGGCTGATCAGCACCACCGCGCCCTCGTACTCGTTCAGCGCCACGACCAGCGCCTCGCGCGCGTCGATGTCGAGGTGGTTCGTCGGCTCGTCGAGCACCAGCAGGTGCGGCCGGTGGTAGGTGGCAAGCGCGAGCAGGAGCCGCGCCTTCTCGCCGCCGGAAAGCTTGCCGATCTCGGTGTCCGCATGCGTCGCGCCAAAGCCATAGGCGCCGAGCTTCGCGCGCCGTTTCGCATCGGTCTGATCGGGCATCAGGTCGCGGATGTAGTCGTAGGGCGTGCGGGCGCCGTCGAGTTCGTCGAGCTGGTGCTGCGCGAAGTAGCCGACCTTGAGCCGTCCGTCGCGCCGCACCTCGCCGCCAACCGGCGCGAGGCGGCCCGTCAGCAGCTTCGCGAATGTCGACTTGCCGTTGCCGTTCGAGCCCAGCAGCGCGATGCGGTCGTCGGGGTCGATGCGGAGGTTGAGGCGCTTCAGCACGGGCCGCGCCGGATCGTAGGCCGCCACCGCATCCTCGAAGCGGATGATCGGCGGGTTGAGCGCCCGCTCCGGGTTCGGGAAGTGGAGCGACACGCTGCGGTCCTCCACCACCTCGGCGATGGGCTGCAGCTTCGCCAGCGCCTTAAGGCGGCTCTGCGCCTGCCGCGCCTTGGAGGCCTTGTAGCGGAAGCGCTCGACGAACGCCTCCATGTGCTTCTTCTGCGCCTCCTGCTTCTTGCGCAGCGCCGCGCTCAGCGCCTGCTTCTCCTCGCGCTGGCGTTCGAAGGAGTCGTAGTTGCCCTGGTAGAGCGTGAGCTTGCCGCGGTCGAGGTGGAGGATCGAGTCGACCACGTCGTTGAGCAGGTCGCGGTCGTGGCTGACCACGATCACCGTCGCACGGTAGGTGCGCAGGTACGACTTCAGCCAGATCACGCCCTCGAGGTCGAGGTAGTTCGTCGGTTCGTCGAGGAGCAGCACGTCCGGATTGGCGAACAGCCCGGCGGCCAGAGCCACGCGCATCCGCCAGCCGCCGGAGAGGGCGGAGCAGGGGCCGGCGATCTGCTCGTCCGTGAGGCCGAGCCCGGAGAGGATGGTCGCCGCCCGCGAGGGCGCCGCGTGCGCGTCGATGTCGGCGAGCCGCATCTGGATCTCGGCGATGCGGTGCGGATCGCTCGCGTGTTCGGCCTCCGCCATCAGGGAAGCGCGTTCCGTGTCGGCGGCGAGCACCGTCTCGAGCAGCGTTTCCTCGCCGCCCGGCGCTTCCTGCGCCACCGTGCCGATGCGCGCGCTGCGCGGCAGCGTGATCGCTCCGTCGTCGGCGTGGAGTTCGCCCAGCGCAAGCTTCAGGAGCGTCGACTTGCCCGCGCCGTTGCGGCCGACGAGGCCCACCTTGTGGCCGGCGGGGATCGTCGCCGTCGCGTGATCGAGGATCAGGCGGCCCTCGATGCGGTAGGTGAGGTCAAGGATCTGCATGGGCGATTGCTGTAGCCGACACCGGGCTCCGGCTCAACGTTTGCCGCTCAAGCGCGCTGCCGGCGGCGCTCGCGCAACGAGATGTAGATCGCCGAGCCGATGAGGATCAGGACGCCCAGGACCGTGTACCGGTCGGGCAACTGCCCGAACAGGAAGTAGCCCACGGCGGTCGCGCCGATGATCTCGCTGTAGGCGAGGGGGGCTAGCACGGGGGCCGGCGCGAAGTCATAGGCGCGGATGATGAAGTAGTGGCCGATCGCCGCGATCACGCCGATCCCGATCATCAGCGCCCACTCGTGCGCCGTGGGCTCGACCCACACGAAGGGCACGGCGACCGATGCGATGACGGCCCCCGCGAGGCTCGTGTGCAGGTTCGTGACGATGGCATCCGTCGCGCCCGCGATCTTCCGGGTGAGGAGCATGTAGAGGGCGATCGTGAACCCGGAGGCGAGCGCTGCCAGCGTGCCTATGTTCACCTCCTGGAACCCGGGGCGGATGATGATCAGCGTACCGATGAAGCCGACGGCGACGGCTGCCCAGGTGGGCGCGTCGACCGGCTCTTTCAGCACCAACGGCGACAGCGCGGTGAGGATCAGCGGCATGACGAAGAAGATCGCGAGGGTGTCTGCGAGCGGGAGGTGCTTGAGGGCCGCAAAGAACATGCCGGTGGAGATGAGCAGCAGGATGCTGCGCGCCACCTGGAATCCGAAATTGTGCGGCCACCACCAGCGCGCCGCGCCGCGGAAAAGAACGACCGGCAGGATCGCCAGCGTCGAGAACACGACACGCGCCCAGACGATCTGGATCACGCTCATGTGGCCGCCTAGAACCTTCGCGAAACCGTCCATGAGCGGCAGGATCAGGAGCGCAAGCACCATCAGCGCGATGCCGCGCAGGGGTCGCGGTGCGGCCGCAGGCGGCTGCGGCATTTCCTTTCGTCAGCTCTTCAGCCGAGCGTTCTCGGGATCCCACGCGGGTTGCGGCACGATCTTCGCCTTGTGGCGCTCGCCGTAGATCTCGATGTCGAACGCCTGGCCTTCGTCCGTGTACTTCGGATCGACATAGGCGAAGAGCAGGGATTTCTCGACCGCGTGGCCGTACGCTCCGCCGGTCGTCACGCCGACCAGCGATCCGTTGACGTACACGGGCTCGTTGCCGCGGCTGTCGCTGTCGGTCGCCGCCATCTCGAGGTAGACGAGCTTCATGCGCGGGCCCTGCTGCTTCGCCTTGAGCGTCGCGGCCTTGCCGACGAAGTCCTTGTCGTAACGCACGAAGCGGTCCATGTCGGCCTCGATCATGTTCACCTCGTTGGTGATGTCGCCGCCCCAGCCGCGGTACGCCTTCTCGATGCGCAGGCTGTTCATCGCGTAGGTGCCGAACAGGCGGATGCCGTGCGCCTTGCCCGCCGCCATCAGCGCGTCGAACACCTTTGGCATCTCAGGCATCGGGCAGTGGAGTTCCCAGCCGAGTTCGCCCACGTAGTTGACTCGTAGCGCCCGCACGCCCTTGACGCCGGCAACGGTGATCTCCTGGCCGGTGAGCCAGCGGAAGGCGGCGTTCGAGAGGTCGGCGTCCGTGCACCGGGAGAGCACGTCGCGCGCCTTCGGGCCGGCAAGCACGAGGCAGCCGTAGTCGTCGGTCACGTCGTTCACCGTCACGTCCTTGCCCGCGGGGATCGTGTTGATGAGCTTGTCGAGGTCGTGGAACTGCGCGACCGCGGCGGAGAGCACGTAGAAGCGGCCCTCGGCGAGCTTCGTCACCGTCATCTCGCTCTCGATGAAGCCTTCCGGCGTGAGGAAGTGCCCCAGCACGATGCCGCCCACCTTCGAAGGGATGCGGTTGGCGCACAGCGCGTTGAGATGCGCCTCGGCGTCCTTGCCCGAGACCTCGTACTTCGAGAACGTCGAGAGATCCATGAGACCGACGCCGTTGCGCACGGCGAGCGCTTCCGCCCGCACCGCGTCCCACGAATTGTTGCGGCGGAACGAGTACTGCTCGCCCTTGCCGGTCGGATCGAACCAGCGCGCGCGCTCCCAGCCCATCACCTGCTGGAACTGCGCGCCCGCCGCCTTGAGCCGGTCGTACACGGAGGAAACGCGCACGGGGCGGCCCGCCATGTGCTGCTCGTTCGGCCGGTAGCAGTAGTACATGTGGTGGTAGTCCTCGATCGAGGTCTCCACCGCATAGTCGCCTTCCGCCCACGTGCCGAAGCGGCGCGGGTCGAACTCGCGCATGTTGATCTCGGCCTGGCCGTGCACCATCCACTGCGCGAGGTACTTGCCCGCGCCGCCGCCCTGGCAGATGCCGATCGAGGCGCCGTTGGCCATCCAGTAGCCGTGCGGCCCGTGCGCGGGACCGAGCAGGAAGTTCGAATCCGGCGTGTGCGTGATGGCGCCGGAGATCACCGACTTGATGCCGGCCTTCCCGAACAGCGGCAGGCGCTGCGTCGCCTTCTCGAGCCACGGCATCAGGCGGTCGACTTCGGGCGCGATCAGCTCGCTTTCGAAGTCCCACGAGGGCGCCTTGCCGTCCCAGCACACGTGCGCGCCGGACGTTTCGTAGGGGCCGACGAGGATGCCGTTCGTCTCCTCGCGCAGGTAGCAGTGCGAGAACGGATCGCGCACCACCGGCAGCTCCTGCTTCAGGTCGATCAGTTCCTGCAGCGGCTCGGTGATGATGTAGTGGTGCAGCATGTTGGCGATCGGCACGATGTGACCGGTCCAGTGCGCCACGACGTCGGCATAGGAGCCGGCCGCGTTGACGACGTGCTCGCAGCGGATGTTGCCCTGCGCGGTGTAGACCTCCCACTCGCCGGACGGCAGCCGCTTGATATCCTGAACCTGGCAGCGGCGGTAGATGGTGCCGCCCTTCTGGCGCGCGCCCGCCGCCATGGCGTTGGTGACGTCGGCAGGAGCCACGTGGCCGTCGGTGAAGGTGACGAAGCCCGCCTTCACGCCGAACGTCTCGAGGTAGGGGTGATACTTTTTGATCTCGTCCGGCCCGACGATCTCGGCCTGGTAGCCGATCAGCTTGGAGATTCCGTACACGTACTTGAACCAGTCGACCTCGTCGTCGGACACGGCAAGGCGCACGCCGCCGCAGCCGTGCCACGACACGGCCTCGCCGGTGAGCTCCTGGAGCTTCGGGTAGAGCTGCGTGCCGTAGTGGTGGATCTTCGACAGCGACAGCGACCCGTTGAAGTGCGGGCACTGGCCGGCGGCGTGCCAGGTCGAGCCCGAGGTGAGCTCGCCCTTCTCGATCAGCACCGTGTCGGTCCAGCCTTCCTCGACCAGGTGATAGAGGAGGCCGACGCCCATGATTCCGCCGCCCACGATGACGGTGCGCGCATGTGATTTCATGGGACGTTCCTCCAGCGATTCTCGATTGCCGCTCCTTCTAGCAGCCCCGGCCGGGCCCGGCACAGGGCCAAACAGCGCACAATCGAGAGGCAGGTCGTGGATCGTTCGCGGGCATCTGCCCAATCGTTGTGCGGTGCATCAACAAAATCTGCTGCAACGCAACATTTCCGTTGCCGGGCGGGGCGGCCGGGGCCATCGTGATCGTGTCGTTTCTGCCTGGGGCCTGTGCGTCCTCCCGCAGGGAGCCCTGGAAACTTCGAAAGCCGGGCCTCGTGCCCGGCTCTTTTTTTGTCGCGAAATGCGCTACCAGAGTCCGGCAAGGGGGAGGTGGCGATGCGCGACGCGCTCGGCCGGCTGAAATCGAAACTCGAGGGGCTTTACGAGGGCCGCAGCCGGGAGGCGGTGCGCTTCCGCTACGGGCTGCTCGCCTTCGACATCCTCACCATCCTGGTGTTCCTGGTATCCGCCACCCTTGACGTGACGCCGGCGATCATCGTGCTCGATCTGGTTATCGCGTTCCTCATCACGCTGGACCTCGCGGCCCGAACCTTCATCGCGCACAACCGGCGGCGGTTTCTCCTCAGTCCGCTGACGATTGCCGACATGCTCGTGGTGCTGAGCCTCATTGCGCCGCTCGCCTTCGAGAACCTCGGCTTCCTGCGCGTGCTGCGCGCGCTGCGCCTGCTGCGTTCGTACCGCGTTCTGGCAGACCTGCGGCGCGACGTGCCGTTCTTCCGCAGGAACGAGGACCTGATCCAGAGCCTGATCAATCTCCTTGTCTTCGTGTTCGTGGTGACGGCGGTCGTCTATATCGCCCAGCACACGCGCAATCCGGAGATCAACGACTACCTCGATGCGCTCTACTTCACCGTCACGACGCTGACGACCACGGGCTTCGGCGACGTGACGCTGGTGGGCGACGACGGGCGCGTGCTGGCGATCCTGATCATGGTGCTGGGCGTCGGGCTGTTCCTGCGCCTCGTCCAGACGTGCCTGAGGCCTGCGAAGGTGTTCCACCGCTGCCCGGATTGCGGGCTCGAGCGGCACGACTACGACGCCGTGCACTGCAAGCACTGCGGCCGTGTGCTGAACATCACCAGCGACGGCGACTGATCGCCTGTCGGCGGATTGTCAGTAGGCGGCGGTGCGCCGCTGCCGGAGCCACCACCAGATGACGACGGAGGCGACCATCTTGGAGGTGGTCTCGAGGAAGAAGGCGGCCGGGGTGAGGATCCCGATCATGTGCTGGAAGATGATCGTGTCGAGCGGCGTCGCCACCGCCGAGGACCACAGGATGCGCTCGCCCAGCGGCCGCTTGGTGATGGTGTAGACGCCCCAGTCCATCACCTCCGACACCATGAAGGCAGTGACGGAGGCGAGCGCCACGGAGGGGTCGACCGTCAGATACGTGAGCAGGCCCGCAAAGGCGGTCGCGGCCAACACGTTGTTGCCGAGTTCGCGCTGCGCCATGTCGCGCAGCACGAACACGAAGCCGACGACGAGGTTCGCCACCGTCCAGTCGCCGAGTGGCGTATGGAAGTAGGGGAGCGCGACGAACAGCCAGTTCACCAGCACGATGCTGGCGATGTAGCTCGCGGTCCACCACTTCATCGGGCTTCGTCCTCGCCGCCTGCGGTTCGCGCGTCAGCCGACGATTTCGGCCGGCGAGAAATTCATCGCGATCTCGGCCTTGGCGTTCTCCAGGCTGTCGGAGCCGTGGACGGAGTTCGCCTCGATCGATTCCGCGCACTCCTTGCGGATGGTGCCCGGATCGGCATTCGCCGGGTTGGTGGCGCCCATCACCTTGCGGTAGCGCGCCACCGCGTCGTCGCCCTCGAGCACCTGGACGACGATCGGGCCGGACGTCATGAACGAGACGAGGTCGTTGTAGAACGGGCGCTCCTTGTGCACGGCGTAGAACTTCTGGGCGTCCGCCGTGCTCCACTTCACCCGCTTCTGCGCCACGATGCGCAGGCCCGCGCCCTCGATCATCGCGTTGATCTTGCCGGTGATGTTGCGCCGCGTCGCGTCGGGCTTGATGATCGAAAACGTACGTTCAACCGCCATGTCAGTCCCCAGATTTCTCGAAATTCGTATTGTGTGCGGGCGCGTTATAGCGGCGGCGTCACGGAAAACGCAAGGCGTAGAGCATCACGGAGGTTGCAATCGCGACGTTGAGGCTTTCCGTGCCGCCGGGCATCGGCAGGGCGACGCGGCGGCGGGCGGCGGATTGGAGCGCGGGCGCGAGGCCGTCGCCTTCGCTGCCGGCAATGAGGAGGCGCGGTTCGGGGGCAGGGGCGCGGTAGTCGGGATCGCCGGAAGCGGTGAGGGCCACGGTGCTGCCCCGCCATGCCTGGACGAGCCTGAGCGCGGTGTCTTCCGGCACGGAAACGATCGGCACACGGAAGATCGAGCCCATGCTGGCGCGCACGCACTCGGGCGCGAACGGGTCGCACGACGGCTCGACGAGGATCACGCCCTCCGCCGCAACCGCGTGGGCGGTGCGCAGGATGGTGCCGACGTTGCCAGGGTTGCGCAGCCGGTCGAGCATCACCCAGGTGCCGCGTGCGGTGTCCGGATCGGGCGCCGGGGCGAGGCGCTGCCGGAACACGCCGATCGCGTCCGGCGGGTTGTCCATCGCCGAGAGCGCCGCCATCACCGCGGCCGACGAGGGGTGCACGATGCTGCCGGCCCCGGCGGCGGCAGCGGCAAGGGGCGTGCTCGCGCCGTCGCGGTGGAACAGGCGCTCCGGCGGCCAGCCGGCGGCGAGCGCCATGCCGATCACGTCCAGGCCCTCGGCGACGAACATCCCCGTCTCGCGCCGCGCCTTGCGCGCATCGAGCGCGCGCGCCGCCTTCACGAGCGGGTTCTGCCGGGAGGTGATCGGGGATGCAGCGGGTTCAGTCACGGTTTCTTTGCAACTTCCGGTATAGGATCGTCTGTCGATCGCGAAACGAGATGCTCCCCGTGTACGTCTTCCGCCGCCTCGCCGCCATCGCCCTGTTGCAGGTCCTCGCGGGCGCAGCCGCGCATGCAGCCGAGCCGCCGTACTGGGGCACGCTGTTCATTGCACCCGACACGATCAACGAGAAGGATCCTTCGGTCTACGCCGGCCACCGGGCGATGGGGACCGGCGAGCGCCTCGTCTGGGATTCGCGCGTCAACCGCTGGAACGAGATGACGATGCGGCTGTACGCTGTGGAATTTCGCGGCGAGCCGTCCGTCGAGTTCCAGGTCAACACGGAAATCACGGCCGCCGACGCGGCAGCGTTCGTCGAGACATACGGGCGCATCGTCGGCCAGGTGCCGCGCGTGCTCCGATCACGGCTGAAGACCGTCACGATCCACGGCGGCAAGGCCCCGTTCGGCGGCGGCAACGAGAACATGGTCGTCCAGGTGGAGCAGGGCGTGGAGTATGCGCGCGACGGGATCCTCGAGGAGGCGGTCCTGCACGAACTCTCGCACACGTCCCTCGATCCGGTGGTGCCGGGCGCCGGCTGGTCCGCCGCCCAACGCACGGACGGCAGCTTCCTGTCGCAGTACGCGCAGGAGAACCCCGACCGCGAGGACGTAGCCGAGAGCTTTCCGATCTTCCTCGCGGTCGAGTACCGCAAGAACCGTGTTCCGAAGGACGTCTACGACGCCGCCGTCCGCCACATCCCGGCGCGCATGAATTTCTTCCGCAACCAACGCTACGACATGACGCCGTTCGACTGACATGCGCCGGCAGACCCTCCGCAGATGGCGGATTGCCTGCTATACTTGCGCCATGAACATCGCGAACCGACTGACCACCGGCTTTTCCGTCTGCCCGCACGATTGCCCGAGCCAGTGCGCGCTCGAGGTGGAACTCCTCGATTCCCGCACCATCGGACGAGTGCGCGGCGCCAAGGACAATTCATATACGGCGGGCGTCATCTGCGAGAAGGTTTCGCGCTACGCCGAACGCGTGCACCATCCGGACCGGCTGCTCTATCCCCTGAAGCGCAAAGGCGCCCGCGGGTCCGGCGAGTGGCAGCGCATCACCTGGGACGAGGCGATGGGGCTGACGGCGGAGGCGTTTCTCTCGGCCGAACGCCGCTACGGGCCGGAAGCGGTGTGGCCCTACTACTACGCCGGCACGATGGGCCTCGTGATGCGCGACGGCATCAATCGCCTGCGGCACGCAAAGCGCTATTCCGGCATGTACGATACATTCTGTGTCTCGCTGGCGTGGTCCGGCCACTTCGCGTGCACCGGCCGCATCGCCGGCGTCGATCCCCGAGAGATGGCGAAGTCGGACCTCATCGTGATCTGGGGCACGAACCCGGTCCACACGCAGGTCAACGTGATGACGCATGCGACGCGCGCCCGGAAGGAGCGGGGCGCGAAGATCGTGGTCGTCGACGTGTACGAAACGTCGACGATGAAGCAGGCCGACGTCGGCGTCATCGTGAAGCCCGGCACCGACGGCGCGCTCGCCTGCGCGGTGATGCACGTCCTGTTCCGCGACGGCTACGCCGATTGGCCGTACATGGAGAAGTACACGGACGATCCGCGCGGTCTCGAGGCGCATCTGCGCACCCGCACGCCCGAGTGGGCATCGGCGATCACCGGCGTTCCGGTCGCCGAAATCGAGGCGCTGGCGAAGCTCATCGGCGCGACGAAGCGCACGTTCTTCCGCGTCGGCTACGGTTTCACGCGCAGCCGCAACGGCGCCGTTCAGGTGCATTCGGTGCTGTCGATCCCGGCCGTCACCGGCGCCTGGCAGTACGAGGGCGGCGGCGCGCTCCAGTCGAACTCCGGCATGTACGGCTGGAACAAGACGATGATCGAGGGCCTCGACGTCAAGGACTCCTCGGTGCGCGTGCTCGACCAGTCGCGCATCGGCGCGGTGCTGCTGAATGATCCGCACGACCTGAAGGGCGGCCCTCCCGTCACTGCGATGATCGTCCAGAACACGAACCCGGTCTCGGTCGCACCCGACCAGAACGCGGTGAAGGCAGGCTTCCGCCGCGACGACCTGTTCGTGTGCGTGCACGAACAATTCATGACGGAGACGGCGGAACTCGCCGACGTCGTGCTGCCGGCGACGATGTTCCTCGAGCACGACGACGTCTACCAGGGCGGCGGCCACCAGCACATCCTGTTCGGGCCGAAGCTGATCGAGGCAGCGGGCGAGTGCCGGTCGAACCACGACGTGATCTGCGATCTCGCAGCGCGCGTGGGCGCGAAGCATCCGGGCTTTGAGATGTCGCCGCGCGAACTCGTCGACTGGACGCTGCGGAATTCCGGCCGGCCCGGGCTCGACGCGCTGGAAAGCGAGCGGTGGATCGATGTCCAGCCGCCCTTCGACCGGGCGCATTTCCTCGAAGGTTTCGAGCGGCCGGAGGGCAAGTTCCGCTTCAGCCCCGACTGGACGCAGGCGAAGTACAAGCCCGTGGCCGGCCCCTACGGCCCGATCGACCGGATGCCCAGGTGGCCCGACCACTGGACGGCGATCGAGGAGGCGGACAGCGCGCACCCGTTCCGGCTGGCCACCAGCCCGGCCCGGTCTTTCCTCAACTCCTCGTTCAACGAGACGCCGACCTCGATCAAGCGCGAGGGCCGGCCGACGGTCATGGCGCACCCGGACGATCTGGCGTCGCTCGGCATCGAGACGGGGCAGAAGGTCAGGATCGGCAACGAGCGCGGCATCGTCACGCTGCACGCTGAAGCCAACCCGAGCGTGCGCCGCGGGGTGCTGATCGCCGAGTCGATCTGGCCGAATTCGGCGTTCGAGGACGGCTGCGGTATCAACAGCCTCACGGGCGCCGATCAGCCCGCACCGGCGGCGGGCGGAACCTTCCACGACATGCACGTGTGGCTCCGCCCGGCATGATGGACCGTTGATTCCACTTGACTCAAAGTGGCAGCGGAGTCCTTCCAAGCCGTTGAAAAGAATCATTTTCGTAAAATGAGAATCGCCGCATCGTGATCTCAACGGTCGCCCCGGCGATGAACTCCAGATGAACGGAACGCTCATCTTGGGGCAAGCGTTGGTGCGCTACAAATGCATCACGGTTCTTCCGGAGACGGCTCCCATGCTGCGTGTGCGTTCGACCAAAAGTGCCAACAATCTCCTGCTGGCGATGGCCATTACGCTGTTCGTGGCGAGCGCGGTGCCCGTGCTCATGATCGTCGCCAGCTGATCAGCCGGCCGGGGACTGAACCGAGAAATCCGCCGTATACGGATCGAAGACCGTCCGTCCGCTGACGAGACGCGCAGCACCTTTAGCGACCATAGCCAGTGCAGACTGGTAGAGTGCGTGCTCCGCCTTGAGCACGCGTGCTGCGAGCGCGGTCTCGTCGTCATCCGCCAACACCGGCACCGCCGCCTGGGCGATGATCGGCCCCGTATCCAGGCCTGCATCGACGAAGTGCACTGTGCAGCCGTGGATGCGCACGCCGGCGGCAAGCGCCCGGGCATGCGTGTCGAGGCCAGCGAACGCGGGCAGTAGGGACGGGTGGATGTTGAGCGTCCGCCCGCCGAAGGCTTCCAGAAACACCGGCCCAAGAACCCGCAGAAACCCGGCGCAGGCGACGAGATCGCAGCGATGGCCGTTCAGCGCCTCGATGAGCGCCATCTCGAACGGATCGCGGGACGCGAACTTCTCGCGTTCGATCGCCACGGCGGGGATGCCTTCGCCTGCGGCCGTTTGCAGGCCGGCCGCGTCGGCGCGATCGGACAATACGCAGGCGATTTCAGCAGGATAGCGGGGATCCTTCGCCGCCTTCACCAGCGCAGCCATGTTCGAACCGCGGCCCGAGAGGAGGATACCGACCCGCTTTCGCGCCATCGTCAGGCCGGGCGCAGCCGGCCGCTGAACTCGACCGGCTTGCGTTTCTCGCGCGCCTCGATGGCCCCGAGCCGGACCACTTCGAGCCCGTCCTCGGCGAGCGCCAGCATCACCGCGTCGGCCTCCTTCGCTGCCACGACGGCGACCATGCCGATGCCGCAGTTGAAGGTGCGCAGGCATTCGCGCGGGGCGATCTTCCCGGCGTCCTTCAGCCACTGGAACACGGGCAGGAACGGCACGGCGTCGAGATCGACGACGGCGGACACGGTCGCAGGCAGCACGCGCGGAATGTTCTCGATAAAGCCACCGCCGGTGATGTGGGCGAGCGCCTTGATGCCCTTGAACGTCTTCAGTGCACGGAGCACCGGCTTCACGTAGATCTTCGTCGGCGTGAGCAGCGCCTCGCCGAGCGTGCGGCCGGGCGCGAACGGCGCCTTCGATCGCCACGTGAGCCCGGCGGTGTCGACGATTCGGCGGATCAGCGAATAGCCGTTCGAATGCGGGCCCGTGGAGGCGAGGCCGAGCAGCACGTCGCCGGGCTTCACCGACTTTTTCGGCAGGATTGCGCCGCGTTCGACGGCGCCGACGGCGAATCCTGCGAGGTCGTAGTCGCTGCCAGCGTACATGCCCGGCATCTCCGCCGTCTCGCCGCCGATCAGCGCGCAGCCCGCGTCGCGGCAGCCTTCGGCGATGCCGGCGATCACCGCACGCGCCGCCTTCACGTCGAGCTTGCCGGTCGCGTAGTAGTCGAGAAAGAACAGCGGTTCTGCGCCCTGCACGACGAGATCGTTGACGCTCATCGCGACGAGATCGATGCCGACGGTGTCGTGAATTCCGCTCTCGATGGCGACCTTCAGCTTGGTGCCGACGCCGTCGTTTGCGGCGACGAGGACGGGGTCCTTGTAGCCGCAGGCCTTGAGGTCGAAGAGGGCGCCGAAGCCGCCGAGTTTCCCGTCGGCGCCGCGCCTGGCGGTCGACCGGGCGAGCGGCTTGATCGCCTCGACGAGGTCGTTGCCGGCGGTGATGTCCACCCCCGCGCTTGCATAGGTAAGCCCTTGTTTCGCCATCGATTTTGCCGCCAACGATCCCGCCCGGAATGGCCCGGCCATGATGGCGATTTGGCGCGAGTCTTCAAGCGAAATCGCGTTGGCGCGCTGGCCCCGAGCGTGTAAACGTGGGTCAGATCAACCTGGACTGAACCCGCCGCATGACGTCGCGATTCCTGGCATTTGTACTGCGTTGTCTCGTGCTGTCGTCGAGCGTTGTCGCGGTGTGTGTCTCAACGACCGAAATCGCCCGCGCGGCGATGCCCTCGGTCTACACCATCACCGACATCGACGTCGACGTGACGGACACCGACGCGACCTCGGCGAAGATGAAGGCGATCGGCGAGGCGCAGGTGAAGGCGTTCGCGAAGCTCGTCGACCGGATCGCCGACGAGGGCGCGGCGAAGAAGCTCGCCTGGCTCAAGCCCGACCAGATCGGCCGCATGATGTCGGCGCTGTCGGTGCAGGAGGAGAAGACCGGACCCGGGCGCTACATCGCCAAGCTCACGATCAGCTTCCTGCCCGCGAAGGTTCGCTCGACGTTCGCCAAGCAGGGGATCGGCTTCACCGAGAAGGTCGCGCCGAAGACGCTGCTGCTCCCGGTGTGGAACGCGCCCGACGGCGCGGTGCTGTGGGGCGAAACCCCGTGGCTAAAGGTGTGGACCGACCTCAAGGCCGACCAGACCGTCGTCCCGCTCGTCCTCGCCAAGGGCGACGAGACCGACCAGCAGGCGGTGACGGTGGCGGACGCGATCAACGGCGACGAGACGAAGCTCGACGCGCTGAAGGCGCGCTACGAGGCGGACTCGGTGCTGGTCGCGATCGGCGAACCCTCGGGCGATAACGGCGTCCACATGAAGGTGGTGGGCGACACGCCGGTCGGCCGCGTGCTGATCGACAAGACCTACACCGCTGATCAGGGCGGCGCGGACGCCGCCGCGCAGGCGGCGGCGGCGCGCCTCGTCGCGCTGATGACGCAGAAGTGGAAGCAGACCAATCCGTATTCCGCGCCGCGGCCGGTCGCCGCCGCGCAGTCGATGTCGGTCTCGGTGCCGCTTGCTTCCGCGGCGCAGTTTTCCGCCGTGCGCTCGCGGCTCGTCGCCACCCCCGGCGTCACCGGCGTCGACGTCAGTTCGATCCAGGCGGGCGGCGCGCTGATCAAGCTCAGCTACCAATCCTCGATCGAGGCGCTCCAGGCGGCGCTCGAAGCGAACCGGTTGCGCCTGACGCTGGTTTCGGGTTCATGGGTGCTGCAGGCCTACTGACCCTGCCGTTCGAGCGCCGGTACCCCCGCCAATGAGCCTGCCGAACCTCCTCACCATCCTGCGCATCCTGCTGGTGCCGCTGGCGGTGTGGCTGATCATCACCGACCAGTACGTGGCGGCGTTCGCGGTGTTCGTCATCGCCGGCGTCACCGATGCCGTCGACGGCTTCATCGCAAAGCACTTCGACGCCGTGACGGAACTCGGCGCCTATCTCGACCCGCTGGCCGACAAGCTGCTGCTCGTCAGCATGTACGTGGCGCTCGGCATCCAGAACTACCTGCCGGACTGGCTGGTGATCGTGGTGGTGAGCCGCGACGTATTGATCATCGGTGCGGTGATCCTGTCGTGGCTCGTAGGGAACCCGGTGCGCATCAAGCCGCTCCTGCTCAGCAAGGCGAACACCGTGGCGCAGATCACGCTCGCGGCCGTGGTGCTGGGCCTTCTCGCGGTGAACCACTTCAGCCCCGGCCTCGTGCATTGGGGCGCGCTGCTCACCGCCTTCCTGACCGCCGCCTCGGGCGGTCAGTATATGGTCGCGTGGATGAACCACATGGCGGGGAACCGGGAAGGATGACGCTGCGCCGGCAGATCGAGATCTGGGTCGTCGTCCTCGTCGTGTTCGTCGCGCTGCTGTGGCTCCTGAGCGACATCCTCCTGCCGTTCATCGCCGGCATGGTGCTCGCTTACTTCCTCGATCCGGCCGCCGACGCGCTGGAGCGGCGCGGCCTGCCGCGGATCGCCGCAACGAGCGTGATCCTGCTGACGAGCCTCCTGATATTCGCCGCGCTGATCCTGCTCGTGGTGCCGATCCTCTCGGGCCAGATCGCGAAGTTCACGGCAAACCTCCCGGCCTACCTCAAGGGCGCGGTCGCCTTCGTCGACGCCTCGATGCCGGAGTGGATCAAGCAGCGGCTGACGCGCTCGGGGTTCGATACGACGCGCCCGCTCACCGACTTCGCCTCGAGCGCCGCGGGTTGGGCTGCGTCGATCATCGGCTCGCTGTGGTCGGGAGGCCTGGCGCTCGTCAACGCGTTGTCGCTGATCGTCGTCACGCCGGTCGTCGCCTTCTACATGCTGAACGACTGGGACCGCATGGTGCGGACCGTCGACAGCTGGCTCCCGCGCGACCATGCCGACACGATCCGGCGGCTCGCCACCGAGATCAACGACGTGCTCGCGGGGTTCATTCGCGGGCAGGGCACGCTGTGCCTCGCGCTCGGCACGTTTTACGCCGTGGCGCTGATGGCGGCGGGGCTCGACTTCGGCCTGCTGATCGGCCTCGTGACCGGGTTCCTGAGCTTCATCCCGTTTGTCGGGGCGATCACCGGCGGCCTCCTGTCGATCGGCATGGCGATGGTGCAGTTTTGGCCGGACTGGACGCACGTGCTGGTGATCGCGGGCATCTTCGTGCTGGGCCAGTTCCTCGAGGGCAACGTGCTGCAGCCGCGACTCGTCGGGCACAGCGTCGGGCTGCATCCCGTGTGGCTGATGTTCGCGCTCTTCGCCTTCGGCTACCTGTTCGGCTTCGTCGGCGTGCTGCTCGCCGTGCCGATGGCGGCGGCGATGGGCGTGCTGACCCGCTTCCTCCTGAAGCAGTACCTGTCGAGCCGCCTCTATCTCGGCACCGAGTCCGACGGAGCAGGCGCGGGGACGCCGTGAGGGGCACGGCGTGATGGCGGACACCCCGAAGCAGCTCGCTTTCGACCTCGCGGGCGCGCCCGCCATGGGGCGCGACGACTTTCTCGTCTCGCCGTCGAACGCCGCCGCGCTTGCCGTCATCGACCGCTGGCCCGACTGGCCGGGCCCCGTGGCCGTCCTGGCGGGCCCGGCGGGCAGCGGCAAGACGCATCTCGCCTCGATCTGGGCGGCGGTGGCTGGCGCGACGGTGCTGCCCGCCCCAGCGCTCACCGTTGAGTCCGTGCCGGGGCTCGTCGCGGGCCGCGCGGTGGTCGTCGAGGATGCGCCGGGCGAGGCGCTCGAGGAGCGGGCGCTGTTCCACCTGTTCAACCTTGCGCGCGAGGCGCGCGCGTCCGTCCTGCTGACGAGCCGGGAAGAGCCTGCGCTGTGGCCGGTGGCGCTCCCGGACCTGCGCTCCCGCCTCAAGGCGGCGCTGGTCGTGCGGATCGAGCCGCCGGACGATGCGCTGCTGCGGGCGGTGCTCGTAAAGCTGTTCGCCGACCGGCAGCTGGCCGTCGACGAGGGCGCGGTCGGCTATCTCCTGGCCCGGATGCACCGGTCGCTGGGCGAGGCGCGCGACCTCGTGGCCGAGATCGATTCCCGCGCGCTGGCCGAGCGCGCCGAGGTTAGCCGCGCGTTCCTTGCCCGGGTGCTGGCAGAGCGCGGCCAGGACGACCTCTTCGGGGATTAACGAGCGATGCTCGGTAACCCTTCATTGATTGGTCACACGTGCCTATTATGGCGAGAATACAACGACTAAGGCAGGCAGATGGCCCGTTCCGACCCCGCCGTGGCGCTCGAAGATCGCCTCGCGCACGTCTCCGCCCCCGCTGAGCCCGCGGGCGGCGAGGAGGGCGGGCTCACGCTTGCCAGTCCCGGGCGCTTCATCAACCGGGAACTGTCGTGGCTGGGCTTCAACCTCCGCGTCCTCGAGGAGGCGCGCAATCCGAACCACCCGCTGCTCGAACGGCTGCGCTTCCTGTCGATCTCGGGCGACAACCTCGACGAATTCCTGATGGTGCGCGTCGCGGGCCTTGCCGGCCAGATGCGGCAGGGCATCGTCGAGATCTCGCAGGACGGGCTCACTGCGGCCGAGCAGCTCGAGCGCATCCGCGTGCTCGCGAGCGACCTGATGCACGAGCAGGACACCCGCTGGCATCAGCTCCAGACCGAGCTCGCCAACAACGGCATCTCCGTCCTCTCGCCGGACGAACTGACGGACGAGGACCGGGCCTGGCTGTCGGATCTGTTCCTCGACCAGGTGCTCCCCGTCGTCACGCCGATCGCGATCGACCCGGCGCACCCGTTCCCGTTCATCCCGAACCGCGGGTTCTTCATGGCCGTCGAACTGCGCCACAAGCGCGACGGGCGGCACATGAACGCGCTGCTGACGATCCCGCCGCAGCTCGAACGGTTCGTGCGGCTCCCGGCGCAGGAGGGCGCGCCGGGCGTGCGCTTCCTGTCGCTCGAGAACATGCTGTTCCTGTCGATCCCGCGGCTCTTCCCCGGCTACGAGATGCTGGGCACGGGCCTCTTCCGCATCATCCGCGACAGCGACATCGAGATCGAGGAAGAGGCCGAAGACCTCGTGCAGCTGTTCGAGACGGCGCTGAAGCGCCGCCGCCGCGGCGTGGTGATCCGCATGGAGGTCGACGCGGCCTGCCCGGCGGCGCTGCGAAAATTCATCGCCGAGGAACTCCAGGTGACGGACGACGTCACCGTCACGTGCTCGGGGCTGATCGGGTATGCCGACACCAAGCTCCTGATCCTCGACGAGCGGCCGGACCTCAAGTTCAAGCCCTACATCCCGCGCTTTCCCGAACGCATCCGCGACCACGGCGGCGACTGCTTCGCGGCGATCCGCCAGAAGGACCTGATCGTCCACCACCCTTACGAGTCGTTCGACGTGGTGGTGCAGTTCATCCGCCAGGCGGCGGCCGACCCGGACGTCGTCGCGATCAAGCAGACGCTATACCGCACCTCGCGCGACAGCCCGATTGTCGCCGCGCTCGCAAAGGCGGCGGAAGCCGGCAAGTCGGTGATGGCGCTGGTCGAACTCAAGGCGCGCTTCGACGAGGAAGCGAACATCCAGTGGGCGCGCGACCTCGAACGCGCCGGCGCGCAGGTGGTGTTCGGCTTCATCGAGCTGAAGACGCACGCGAAGGTGTCGATGGTGGTGCGCCGCGAGGGCGGCTCCATGCGCACCTACGTGCACTACGGCACCGGCAACTACCATCCGGTAACGGCGAGGATCTACACGGACCTCTCGTACTTCACGTGCGACCCGGCGCTGTGCCGTGACGCTGCGCGGCTGTTCAACTACGTGTCGGGCTATGCCCCGCCCGAGGACCTCGAGAAGATCGCCGTCTCGCCGCTGACGCTGAAGCCGCGGCTCCTCGACCACATCGAGGAGGAGATCGGTCACGCGCGTGCCGGGCGGCCGGCGCAGATCTGGGCGAAGCTCAACGCGCTCGTGGACCCCGGCATCATCGACGCGCTCTACCGGGCGAGCCAGGAGGGCGTGCAGATCGACCTCGTGGTGCGCGGCATCTGCTGCCTGAGGCCCGGCGTGCCCGGCCTCTCGGAGAACATCCGGGTGAAGAGCCTGATCGGCCGCTTCCTCGAGCATTCGCGCGTCGTCTGCTTCGGCTCGGGCTACGGGCTGCCGCATCCCAACGCGCGGGTCTACATCTCGTCCGCCGACTGGATGCAGCGCAACCTGCACCGGCGCGTCGAGACGCTGGTGCCGATCTTCACGCCCACCTGCCACGACCAGGTGATGGACCAGATCATGGTGGCGAACCTCAAGGACAACCAGCAGAGCTGGACGCTCTCGGCCGACGGCGCGTGGAACCGCGTGGCGCCGGCGGAGGACGAGGAGCCGTTCAACGCGCACGAATACTTCATGACCAACCCGTCGCTGTCGGGCCGCGGTACATCGCTCAAGGATCGCGTGCCGCCGAAGCTTGCGGGCAAGATCAACAAGGCCAAGTCCAAGTCGTGAGCGGCAAGAAGGATTTCGACATCGCTCCGCCGCGCTTCAAGCCGGTGGCGGTGGTGGATATCGGTTCGAACTCGGTGCGCCTCGTCGTCTACGACGGTCTGCGCCGCGCACCGACCCCGGTCCTCAACGAGAAGGTGCTCTGCGGCCTCGGCCGCGGCGTCGCCGTGTCCGGGGAACTGCACCAGGATGGCGTGCGCCGCGCACTCGAAGCGCTGCGGCGCTTCCGCGCCCTGTGCCGGCAGATCGGCGTGGAGCAGATTTTTGCGGTGGCGACGGCCGCATCGCGGGAGGCGAAGAACGGCCCGGCCTTCATCGCCCAGGCAAAAGCCGAACTCGGCGCCGAGATCCAGGTGCTGACGGGAAAGCGCGAGGCGGAGCTCGCCGCGCACGGCGTGATGTCGGGCATCCTCGACGCCGACGGCGTGGTGGGCGACCTCGGCGGCGGCAGCCTCGAGCTGATCGACATTCGCGACGGCGCGATCCAGGACGGCGTGACGCTGCCGCTCGGCCCCTTGCGGTTGATCGACCTCTCGGGCGGCTCGATCGCCAAGGCGCGCGACATCGTCAACGAGGTGCTGAAGTCGACGCCGATCATCGGGCGGCTGAAGGGGCGGCCGTTCTATGCGGTGGGCGGCACGTGGCGCAACATCGCGCGGCTGCACATGGGCCAGACCGGTTATCCGCTGCCCGTGCTGCACCAGTACCGGATGAACCGCGAGGCGGCGCGCTCGGTCGCGAGCCTCGTCGCGGGGCTTTCGCCCAACACCCTGAAGGACATTCGCGCGCTCTCGAAGAGCCGCGCCGACACGCTGCCGTTCGGCGCGCTGGTGCTCGAGCGCATCCTTGCCGAGACGAAGGCGTCCGGCGTGGTGATCTCGGCGCTCGGCGTGCGCGAGGGGCTCCTGTTCGACGAACTGAAGCGCAAGAAGCGCGAGGCCGATCCGCTGATGGCGGGCGCGTGGGATTTTGCGCGGCGCTACTCGCGTTCGCCGGCGCACGAGCTCGAACTCGCCGACTGGACGGACCAGCTCCCGGCCGAGGGGCTGATTTCGGAAAGCCCGGCCGAGCGCCGGCTCAGGCACGCGGCCTGCATGCTCGCCGACATCAGCTGGCGGGCGCACCCCGACTACCGCGGCGGGCGGTCGCTGATGATGATCTCGCAGTCGGCGCTCGTCGGCATCGACCATCCCGAGCGCGTGTTCCTCGCGCTGACGATCTTCTTCCGCTACGAGGGCTCCTCCAGCGAGGATGCGCCGGGCGACCTCGTGCGGCTGATCCCGGAGGACTGGGTGGAGCGCGCCCGCGTGCTCGCCGCCGCGATGCGGCTCGCCTACGTGCTCACCGCCGCGATGCCGGGGCTTTTGCCGGACATCCGCCTGAAGGCGCCCGCCGGAAAGGCGCTGACGCTGATCCTGCCGCCGAAGGTCGCCGACCTGATGGGCGAGACGGTGCAGAAGCGGATGGACCAGCTGGCAGGCCTGCTCGGCCGCTCCGGAACGGTGGAACTGGCGACCGGCTGAAGCTTACTCGGCAGCGAGCTGTGCGGGGCCCGAGACCGGGAAGATCGCGCTCTTGCCGTCGCGGATGCCGATCGCGAGGTGGCCGGCCTTGATCTCGAGCGCCGTCTCGCCGAACAGCTGGCGCCGCCAGCCGTGGAGCGCGGGGACCTGCTTGTCCTTCCCCGCCGCGATCGCCTCGATGTCGGCGGAGGAGGCGACGAGTTTCGGCGCGATGCCGTTCGCGTCGCACACGACCTTCAGCGCGAGCTTCAGGATGTCGACGATCGCCGCAGTGCCCTCGGGCAGCGGCGCATGGTCCTCGGCAAGCGCGGGAAGCTGGTCCTGGTCGGCCGCGAGCCCGTCGCGGATCGCCTTCAGCAGGCCTTCGCCGAGGCGCGAGTTCGCATAGCCCTTCGGCAGCGCGCGCAGTTCGCGCATCGCTTCCGGCGAGGAGGGCGCCTGCACCACGACCTCGATCAGCGCGTCGTCCTTGATGACGCGGTTGCGCGGCACGTTGCGCTCCTGCGCCTCGCGCTCGCGCCAGGCGGCGATCGCCATGAGCACGCCCAGCTGGCGCCGGTTCTTCGGCCGGAACTTCAGCCGCTTCCAGGCGTCGCCCGGCTCCGTGCGGTAGGTTTTCGGCGAGGCGAGCTGCGCCATCTCCTCCTCGAGCCAGCCCTCGCGGCCGGAGGCGTCGAGGTCGGCCTTGAGCTTCTTGTAGATGACGCGCAGGTGGGTGACGTCGGAGAGCGCGTAGGCGAGCTGCTTCTGTGAGAGCGGCCGGCGGCTCCAGTCGGTGAAGCGCGACGACTTGTCGATCTGCGTGCGGGCGAGCTTCCGGGCGAGTACCTCGTAGCTCGCCTGGTCGCCGAAGCCGCACACCATCGCGGCGACCTGCGTGTCGAACATCGGCTTCGGGATGATGCCGGCCATCGAGTAGACGATTTCGACGTCCTGGCGCGCGGCGTGGAACACCTTCACCACCGCCTCGTCCGCCATCAGCGCGAAGAACGGCTTCAGGTCGATGCCCGGCGCCAGCGGATCGACGATCGCCTCGCGCCGCGCGCCCGCGATCTGGATCAGGCACAGCTCCGGCCAGTAGGTCTGCTCGCGCATGAACTCGGTATCGACCGTGATGAACGGATCGCTGCGGAGCTCGGCGCACAGCGCCTCGAGCGCCTCGGTGGTGGTGATGATGTCCATCGGGTTTCCTTCCGGCAGAAAGCCCGAGTCCGCCCCGAAAATCAAGGCAAGCCCGCCCCGAAACGCGAAAAGCGGCCCCGCACGGTCCGGAATGCCGAAAGATGAGGCAATCGGCCCTTAACGTGCGGCCCCGTTGCTTGACAAATCACCCCTCGCGTGTACCTGTCCGCCCCGATTTCGCCCATCCGACCGCCCAGCACCCGAAAGAGCTACGAAATGCACCGGTATCGCACCCAGACCTGCGGCGCGCTGCGCGCCTCCGACGCCGGCGCCACGGTGCGCCTGTCGGGCTGGGTCCACCGGGTGCGCGACCACGGCGGCGTGCTGTTCATCGACCTGCGCGACCATTACGGCCTCACGCAGGTCGTCGCCGATCCCGATTCGCCCGCCTTCAAGGTGGCCGAGACGCTGCGCGCCGAGTGGGTGATCCGCATCGACGGCGTTTGCCGCCCGCGCCCCGCCGGCACCGAGAACCACGAACTGCCCACGGGCCTCGTCGAAGTCTATGCCAAGGACATCGAGGTGCTCTCGCAGGCCGCCGAACTGCCGCTGCCGGTGTTCGGCGACCAGGAGTACCCGGAGGACATCCGCCTGAAATACCGGTTCCTCGACCTCAGGCGCGACCGCATCCACCGCAACATCATCAAGCGCGGGCAGATCATCGATTCGCTCCGCAGGCGGATGAAGGACGCCGGGTTCTTCGAGTTCCAGACGCCGATCCTCACGGCCTCGAGCCCGGAGGGTGCGCGCGACTTCCTGGTGCCGAGCCGGCTGCATCCCGGCAAGTTCTACGCGCTGCCGCAGGCGCCGCAGCAGTTCAAGCAGTTGATCATGATGTCGGGCTTCGATCGCTACTTCCAGATCGCGCCCTGCTTCCGCGACGAGGACGCCCGCGCCGACCGCTCGCCGGGCGAGTTCTACCAGCTCGACATCGAGATGAGCTTCGTCACGCAGGACGACGTGTTCGCCGCCGTCGAGCCGGTGCTGCGCGGCGTGTTCGAGGAGTTCGGCGGCGGTCGCCCGGTGACGCAGAAGTTCCCGCTGATCGCCTTCCGCGACGCGATCCGCAAGTACGGCTCCGACAAGCCGGACCTTCGAAACCCGATCGTGATGCAGGCGGTGACCGAGCACTTCGCGGGCTCGGGCTTCAAGGTGTTTGCGGGCATGATCGCGGGCGATCCGAAGGTCGAGGTGTGGGCGATCCCGGTGAAGGGCGGTGGCAGCCGCGCCTTCTGCGACCGCATGAACGCGTGGGCGCAGCAACAGGGCCAGCCGGGGCTCGGCTACATCTTCTGGCGCGAGGGCGAGGAGGGCGGCGCCGGACCGATCGCGAAGAACATCGGCCCGGAGCGCGCCGACGCCATCCGCAAGCAGCTGCACCTCGGGGTTGGCGACGCGGCGTTCTTCGTCGCCGGCAAGCCTGACACGTTCTACAAGTTTGCCGGCGAGGCGCGGAACCGCGCCGCGCGCGAGATGAACCTCGTCGACGAGAACAAGTTCGAGTTCTGCTGGATCGTCGACTTCCCGATGTACGAGTGGAACGAGGACGAGAAGAAGGTCGACTTCTCGCACAACCCGTTCTCGATGCCGCAGGGCGGCCTCGAGGCGCTCGAGACCAAGGACCCGCTCGACATCCTCGCCTTCCAGTACGACATCGTCTGCAACGGCATCGAGCTGTCGTCGGGCGCGATCCGCAACCATCGCCCCGACATCATGAAGAAGGCGTTTGAGATCGCGGGCTATCCAGAAAGCGTGCTGATCGAGAAATTCGGCGGCATGTACCGGGCGTTCCAGTACGGCGCGCCGCCGCACGGCGGCATCGCGCCGGGCGTTGACCGCATCGTCATGCTGCTCTGCGACGAGACGAACCTGCGCGAGGTCACGCTGTTCCCGATGAACCAGCAGGCCGAAGACCTGCTGATGGGGGCACCTTCCGAAGTGACGCCCCGCCAGCTGCGCGAACTCCACATCCGCCTGAACCTGCCGGAGAAGAAGTAGGCGCGCGCTCCAGGTGCCTTTGGCGTCTGTGCCGCCGCGTCACAACTTGCGTGACGTGTTCGCCTTGATGTCGAGCTTCAGCGCCGGAACGATTTCCATCGACCGCGAACTCATGAGGCGGCCGAGGGGAATGGGCGTGTCCGGACTGGCCGTGATGGAAAGCGTGCCCGGTTGGTTGAGGAATGTGGCAGCCGCTTCGCGTGCGGAAGCAGCGAGGTCCGACCCGAACGGCTGGAGGGCGAATTGTACGGTCTGAGCCACGTTCTGGCTGATCGTCGAGGTCGGAAGGTTGCCCTGCTTGCTCGCCATGCTCAGGATGCGGCGTGCAAGCGAGTTGTCCTCGTAATTGAATGTCAGGCTCGACAACGATGTCTTGTCGAGCGCTTTCACAAGCGCCGTCCCGTCGTCGCTGTCCAACGAGTCGAAGTAAGCGCTCGCGATCGCTGAACGCGCTTCGTTCGTGACGCCGTCGATCACGAGCGCAGTCATGATCGTGCATCCGTCATCGATCTTGAACGCGCCATCGAGAGCGTATCGCCCGGCATTGCGGTCGAGCGTGAAACGACCGTCGAAGCCCATCTGGAGACGCTCATAGCCGAGTGCGAGGCCAAGACCTCCAGAAGGGTCAACCTGCATGACGAGCTTGGAGATTCCGCCGTGCCCGGACATCAATTGCGCGTCCGACCGGTCGATGATCGACGTAAGCGATTCCATTGTGACAATGTCTTTCCCGCTGGCGGCGAAGGACAGCGAGTTGATTGCAATGACATCCGCCACGGGCGAAAGTGACCGGATCATCTGGGCGGCCATGCGAAGCCCTGAGATCGACGGCGGAGGCGATGTCCCGCTCACGGCCTTTGCAGACCTGAGCCAGTCCGCGAAGGCTGCGGCATTGATCCCCTGAACGGTAATGGACGACACTTTGGCCGTGTACTCCTGGTAGGTGGTGCTGAGGTCGTTGACGACGATCGCAGTCGGAAAACCGGCTGCGAGACCGTCCACAGACAGGCTCGTCGCGGTGACGGTGAGGGGGACCTTCTCGCTGGAGAGAACAAGATCATTGGCCACGGGCCGGCCTTCCACGTCGATGACCTCGCCCCACTGCACACGCCAGTCCGGGGTGGCATCGAGCATTGAAAGGAACGCCTTGAGCAGGTCCTTGTCGTCGGCCTGCGCCGGGATCGGCAGGACCGTGAGCAGCAGAAGAAGAATGATCGAGAACAAGCGATGCATGCGCGCCACCGGACCGAATGAAAGGCAGACCCATTTTGGTGTCTCAGCGCGCACAATGCAACTTATACGAGAAAGTACAATGCAGCGCCCGGCCAATAGACCGGGCGCTGCTGTTCCGAGGGCGTAAGGGAGGTCTTTGCGACCCAACCGCGAAGGCCGCCGCCCCCGGTCTTTCAGTCGGCGGATCGATTGCCCCCCGCCGGCCGAAATTCGTTCTTCACGGTGCGCGCCGTGCGCACGAGATCCTTGAGGGCGAGATCAAGCGCCTGCCTGCCACCGGTCGCCGCCGCCTTGCGCAGCGTGTCGGAGTCGATCGCCTCGACCGACTTCGGGTCGGGATGCGGCAGCACTTCGCGCAACGCGACGAGCGCGCCGCCGAGCGCCACATCGAGAAGGGCGTTCCCATCGAACCATTCGAGTTCGCCGAGCTCCGTGCGTTGCTCGACGGGCCCCCACGGATCGATATGCGGGATGATGTCCGGCAGCGCGCGCTCCATAACCAGATCGAGAATGAGCTTCATCGTCTGGCAGGCGCCCACGTAGCGGCCCAGCACGTCGCGCGCGTGCCGGCCTATGAGTTGCAGGACTCCCGGACGGACCTCCGAAACGCGGATCTCGGCGGTCGTCAGCACCGCTTCCATCACGCGGTCGTTCCAGACGATCGACCACGAGAGCCGCGCGTTCATGCAGGAGATGCGCTCCGGCGGCGAGAGCCAGACGGCGAGGTTCCTGTAGTACGTCTTGATGGCCTCGAAGTGCGCCTGGCCAGCGGCAGTCGCGAGGAAACCCAGGCGCTTTGCGCTGCCCATCGGAGCGCCGAGATCGCCAACCAGGTTGATGTTGACGAAGTGATGCCAGGTGGCGTCGGTCACCACGCGGCCGACACCGACACGATGGCCATCGTAGGCGCAGATGCCGCCGAAGGTCTGCCCGACCGTGGGCTGCTTCACGCCGGATCGCGTGCCGGACAGGACCGTCGATGTCGAGATGATTTCAGGCAGCGGGCGCGATCCGGAGATTGCGTCCGGATACTCCTTCCCCAACGCTCCACCGAAATTCAGCGTCAGGTTGGGGTCTGATGGCTCGACGCACTGGCCCTCGTGGGGATGGTCGGGCATCACCCGGATCATGCCGTTCGGGCTGCACAGCAGCGGGTGCGGAAAGCTGTAGCGGAAGAGCCCCGTCCTCCGGCTGTAGAGACGCGGCTGAATATCCTGGGGCACGTCGTCCGACTGGTCGTCGAACTGTGACCCCGCATCGTGGCCGATGCGGTTGGTATCATTGCGGCGCGGTCCGTCCATGCTGACCTCGTCAACCGACACGTCGCCCGACGTGCCGCTCCAGAGCCGCATGCTGCGGGCCCGCGGGACAGCGCTGCTCAGCGGCTTGCCGAGCACGCCATGGTCGCCGGTAGCGAACAGTCCGCCCTTGGCGTTCATGTGCAGCGTCAGCGCGCGCAACTCGGTGTCGGAGAGTCGATCGACGGGCGAGGGGTTGCCGTTCGAGTCGTTGCCGCGGCCGGGAAACGAGGTGGCGATCCCGAACAGGAACACCACGTCGTACATGTTCGTGCCGAAATGCGACACATTGTCGAAGCGGAACCTGGTGATGCGGTTCGCGATCCGCGGTTCGCCCGCCAGCATCTGCGCGGGTGCGGCGTCGAAGATATGCGCCAGTGTGATCTTGAAGCGTACGTAGCGTCCCGGCATGTCGAGCAGCGTGCGGATGAAGGTCGACAGGCCAAAGTTCGCATCCGAAAATTCCAACCCGTCGATAACGACGAGGACGTCGACGATGCACGGCCGCAAGAAGGGCCAGTAAATCGTGGGGTCGAGATGCACTTCGCGGTCGAAAGCCTTGCGCAGGTCGAGCAGCCTGCGATTCTCTTCGGTCAGGTGGTCAAGCGTACCGTTCGGCATGGGAACCTCCCGCTGTGTGTCCAACAGGGGTGGAGGATGCAGCGCAACCGCATGGGTCGCTGTGCGTTTTCGCACACGCGGAAGGTGTAGTAGTGTCAGTCGTTGGCGCGGATGTTCAGCCCCAACCCGGAAAGGCCGATCTGCGGATTGCGGCTCGTCTCCATCAGCCGGCCGAGACCGAGCGGCTCGGCGGGGGCCAGCGTCACCGTGAGCGACTTCGGGTCGAGGAAGAACGCGTTGAGAGCGGCCTTCACGTTGCTGATGATTGCCGCATCGCCCGCGTCCCGCACGAGATCCGCTCCGGCGTCGGCGAGGTTCTGCGCGAGCTGCGCTTCGTCGATGCCCTGCTGTTGCGCCGACCAGCTGATCCAGCGGCGCACGAAGCCCTGGTCGGCATAGCGCAGCGTGAGCCCGGTGAGCTTCGCGGCATCGAGCGCGGTTGCGAGGGCGGCGTCGTCGGTCGAGCCGGTCGATTCCGACTTGAGGAACGGCTTTGCCATCCGGGTGAGCACCTCGGTCGTGAGCCCCTTCAGCGCGTAGTCGAGCGTCAATGTTCCGGCGTCCTTCAGCGACAACGCGCTGGCGTTCGTGTAGTCGCCGCCCTTGCGATCGTGTCGACCCTTGCTGGCGCCGCTGAGATCGATCGCCTGGTAGCCGAGTGCGCGCATCATCTGGCTCACGTCGGGCATCGCGTCGGCGACGGTCGCCGGGATGACGAGGCGGTCGAGCCGGTTGTCGGTCTGGTTGACGTCGGTCGCCGCGTCGGTGGCGTCGGCAAGGACGAGCGCATCCAGCGTGATCGGATCGCCCGCACCGAGCATCAGGGACACACCTTCGATCGACGTCTTCGCGATCGTCGGATAGACCGCCAGCAGGTTTGCAGCCGCCTCGTCCAGCGTTGCTTCGTCGACCGCTCCCGCGGCCTGCTTCTCCTCGACGGCCGCGACGGCCGCCCACGCTTCCGCCGACGGCCAGGTTACGCCCTCGAGCGCGAACCGTCCGAACTTCAGTTCCAGGCCTTCTCCCGAGAGAGCGAGCGCCTTGAGTTCGCCGAGGCCCAGCCGGTCGGTCGACAGATCGTTCATGGCCATCTGCTCGAGCGTGAGCTTGTCCGTGCCCGCATCGTTCGCCAACTCCACGCCGGAGACGGCAAGACTGCCGAGCCTGATCCACGCCAGCGTCGAGGGGAACAGCTTGCTGAACACGCTGCTCGAGGAGATGTCGGTCGTCTGCGCAAGCGCGACCACCTCATCGTAGAGGTCTCCGACGCTCTTGCTTCCGCGTCTGACCGACACGTCGCGCAAGGCGATCTCCGCGATCTTCGTCTTCGTGTACGTCGTTGATGCTTCGGGATCGGTTGCCGAGGTCTGGTCGAGGCCCTTCACGGTGACGCGCGCAAGCGCGGGACGCCAGCCTTCGGGAGGCGTCGCGGCCGCATCCCAGGCAGCAGCGAATGCTGCAATGTCGATGCCGCTTGCCTCGACGCCGGCGAGCATGGTCGCCGACGGAGCAGTGCCCGCCGTGGTCGCCGAAATCGTCCCGGCGCGCGCGCTGGAAAGCACGCCGTTCGCCATAGCGCCTGCTTCGACCGCGGACAGAAGCGTCTTGTCGGCGAGGGCATCGGCCGCGGTTTGCTCGCCGTCGATCGACAGCGGGCGGGTCACGACCGAGACAGTGGGCGCACTGACGTTTGCGAAGGCGACCTTGGCAAGGAGCGTGAGGAAGGCGCCGGCGCTGCGGCCCGGCTTTTCCGGGTCGGGCTTCCAGCCGGTGAACGACGGGACGGTGAGGTCCCGCGCTTCGAACGAGGGAGCGCTGATCGTCTGCAGCGCCGTCGCCACGGCGGCGGTCTCGAGGCGCACGTCTCCCGCGTGCAGGCTGCCGTCGCTCGCCATCGCAAGGTCGCGCGCGGTGAGCTTGTCGGCGGTGAACGCGAGGGAGCCATCCTCGCGCGCGATCGATACGCCGCTGGCCGTCGCGCCGTCGCTCGTTTCCGCGATGGTCTGCGCCGACGCGCGCCAGTCGCCCGACGCATCGATCGCGTTGAAGAGCGCTTCGAGCGCCGCCGCATCGTCGGCCGGAGCAGCCGACGCCGCGTTTGGTCCAACGAGCAGGAAGGCGAGAAGGGCGACGAGAACACGCATGGAGTATTCAACCGCAATCTGGGGACGGGCGGGGATGGTGGCAGATTACGCACGCCCCCGATAGGGCCGCGGGCAGGAGCCTTGGCGCAAGTTCCGCGCAAGTCGGCCATCGCTTTCATAAGTATACGGAGTTTCGCGATTCGCCTGCGACGCTCCGGCTGCCGAAGCCCGTGAGTGACTGCCGATGCACCCAGCGCCCGCCACAGCCACCCTTGCCGACCTCGACGCCGTCGCCAGCCGGGGCGAGCGGCTGACGATCGCGCCACTGCAGCAGCTCGCCATCGTCTGTCACGCGCACGAGACGAGCTTCATCGCATCCGGCCACGATCCGCAGGGACTCGTGGTGACCGAAGACGGGCGGCAATGGCGGCCGCAGGCAGGGCGATACCTTGTGCATCTCGAGGCGCGGGTCGAGCAGGGGGCGCTGTCGGAGCCGTCGCTCTACTTCGATTACGGCGAAGGATTTAGCCAGTCACGCTGCCAGGGCTTCGAACGACTCGACGCCGGGCGCTGGGTGCTGCGGCTCGATTTGCGCTTCCCCGCGACGAGCGTGCGGTTCGACCCGTCGTGTGAACCGTTCACCGCTACCGCATTGGCGATCAGGGTCACGAGCATCGAGGCGCTGCTCGAACCACGCGGCTGGCGGCTCGACCGTCCGCTCGTCGCATTCGCAAAGCGGTTCAAGCTGCCGCGCTTCGGGCGCAAGAAGAAACGCCTGCGGGCGGGCGCGCTTGCGGCTCCCGCCGCGGTCGACTCGTTCCGGGCGGAGTATGCCACGCGCCTTGCAGCGGCAGGCGAGCCAGGTCCCGACTACGTCACTTTACGAACCGGTTCCGTCGAGGCGGAGACCGACGTCCAGGTCGTGGCGTTCTACTTGCCGCAGTTCCATCCGATCCCGGAGAACGACGCGTGGTGGGGCAGGGGGTTCACCGAATGGACCAACGTGTCGAAGACCGTGGCGCAGTACGAAGGCCATCAGCAGCCGAAACTTCCGGGCGAACTCGGCTTCTACGATCTGCGCGTCCCCGACGTCATGCGGCGCCAGGTGGAGCTTGCGCGCCAGTACGGCGTCCATGCCTTCTGTTTCCATTACTACTGGTTCTCGGGAAAGCGGCTCCTGGAGGGGCCGCTCGACCAGTTCGTGACGCTGGCCGATGAGCTCGCATTCCCGTTCTGCCTCTGCTGGGCGAACGAGAACTGGACTCGACGCTGGGACGGCCACGAGGAGGACGTGCTGATCCGGCAGTCGTACACGAAGGCCGATGTCGAGGCCGTGTTCGAGGACCTGTGCCGCTACATCACGCACCCTTCCTATCTCAGGGTGGACGGCTGCCCGGTGATCCTCGTGTACCGGGCCGGCCAGATCCCGAACGTGCGCAAGGTCATGCAGGCGTGGCGCAAACTCGCCCGCGCCCGCGGTCTGCCGGGGCTCCACCTCGTGCTGACCAACGCGTTCGAGACGCTGGATCCGCTGGAGCACGGGTTCGACGCGAGCTGCCAGTTCCCGCCGCACGGACTGGCGCAGCACCTCAGCGATCACCAGGCGCCACTCTTGAACCCGCAGTTCCAGGGCCGCGTCGTGCGTTACGACCGTTTGGTCGATGGGGTGATCGACGCGTATCGGCAGATCGAGAAGCCGCGCGCACCGTTCTACCCGGGCGTGATGCCGCAGTGGGACAATACGGCGCGCCGGCCGAAGACGTCGTTCGTCTTCCACGGGGCGACGCCCGGGCTCTACGCGCGCTGGCTCCAGGCGGCGATGGGGTTGACCCGCCATCTGAACCCCGCGGACCGTCGCCTGGTGTTCGTCAACGCGTGGAACGAGTGGGCCGAGGGCACCTATCTCGAACCCGACCGCCGGTTCGGATACGGCTGGCTCGAGGCAACCGCGTCGTCGCTGGAACTCTGGTCGGATCGTTCGCGGGCGCTCACCGAGCTTGCGATCGAAGCGACCTCGGGAGCCGAACGGCGCAGCGACACGGCACTGTTCGTCCACCTGTTCTACGAGGACCTGATCGAGGAGTTCGAACGCCGCATCAAGGCGTTGGGGAACGTCTTGCGCGCCGACGTGCTTTTGTCGATCGGGCCGCATTGGACGCCGCGGTCGCTCACGCGGGCCATCGAGGCGCTCTCGCCGACGCGCATCGCGGTAACGGAGAACCGCGGCCGCGACGTGCTGCCGTTCCTGAAGCTCCTGCGCCAGGCGTATGCCATGGGATACGAGACGGGTTGCAAGGTGCATTCGAAGAAATCGCCACATCGGGTCGACGGCGACGCCTGGCGGGCGCAGCTCCTCGACGGCCTGCTGTCGACCGGATCGATAGACCGGCTGCAGCAGGCGTTCTTCGCCGCGCCCGATGTCGGACTGGCGGCACCGCAGCAGAGTTTCGTGCGCCGCGACGACGGGGCTGTCTACCAGTGGAACCTCGACAACTGCCGCATGCTGGCGCGCCGATTCGGGATGGACTTCGAACCGGCTGATTTCGTCGGCGGCACGATGTTCTGGTTCAGGCTCGAGGCGCTACGCCGTCTCGCGCAGCAGCAGGACCTCGACGGCGTGTTCGAGCCGGAGTTCGGGCAGACGGACGGCACCATGGCGCACGCCATGGAGCGCCTGTTCCTGCCGCTCGTGTCGCACGCCGGTTATCGCGTGCTGAAGTTCGAGATCGCATGAGCCGGCGCCGCCGCCTCGTCCTCCACATCGGGATGCACAAGACGGGGACGACGAGCATCCAGCACGCGCTCGATCAGTGGCGCGGGCCGCTGTTCACCCGTGCTGGCATTCTGTATCCCTCGGTCGGGCGCGCGGCCGCATCGCCGCAGCAACATCTGAACGTCGCCCTGGCTTACGCGGCCGAGAACGGGGTCGCGCCGCAGTATGCCCCGTCACGACGCTTGAATCGGCGCGTGTTGATCGATGCGCTGAAGCAGGAAATCGCTCTGTCGGGCGCCCCAACGACCGTGCTGTCGAGCGAAGAGTTTTGGTGGCGTGCGGAGATCCCGCCCGCGATCGCAAAGGACTTCGCAAGCTTCGACATCGTGCCGGTGGCGTTCGTGCGGGATTATGCCGAGGTCGTCGAACGCAGCGCCTATACGAGCGTGGTTCAGCTTGGCCAGATCGACGAGGACCCGGCCCGGGGCTACCTCGAGGCGAACATCCCGGCCGTCTTGCGCGCCTGGTCGACCATCGCGAAGGACAGCAGGATAACCGTGCTCGATTACGACGCGCTGCCGCAGGGGGACGCGATCGCGGCGATGCTCGAGGTTCTGGATGTGTCGCAAGCCGAGCTGCAGGTTGGGTCGTCGCCGTTCCGGCGGCTGAACGGCTCGGGCAGCCTGCTCGAGGTGCTGGCGCATCGCGCGCTTCGCGGCATCGACGATCCGGACGGCCGCGCGCGCCTCGAAGCGTTGCTGCGGAGAATGCCGACATCCGCGACGTTTCTCGATGCGGCAACCCGGAAGGCGCTGCAGGAGAAGTTCGTGGTCGACATGAAGGCCTTGAGCGGCGCCGACTTCGTCAGCGGGCTGGTCTTCGACGAGGACGTCTACTGGCGAAATCGTGTTGCGGTGGAGTGCGTGCCGGACCTTCCTGCCCTGCTTCTCCACATTGCGCGATCGCTTCCTGCCTAGGCGACTGGCGCCGGCTCCGGGACGGGTTCGCTCCCCGCTGCGCGAAGCTCCGCCGCTGACACATGACCGCCGTCGACCCGGTAGATCCGATCGGCGATGGTGGTCCAGGCGGGGCGATGCGTGATCGCGATGATCGTGTACCGAGACGAGAGCCCGGTGATGTTCTGGCAGATGCGTTCCTCGGTCTCGGCGTCGAGCGCGCTCGTCACCTCGTCGAGGATGAGGAGCCGCGGCTTTCGTACCAGCGCACGCGCGAGCGAGATGCGCTGCCGCTGGCCGCCCGAAAGCTTCGTGCCCATCTGGCCGACGTCGCACTCGAGACCGCCTGCCTGTTCCTCCACGAACTCGAGAATGCCTGCCTGCGCCAGCGCGTCGCGGATGTCGTCATCGGTGATCGTCTCGTCACCGAGAACGAGGTTCTCGCGGATCGTGCCGTGCAGAAGCGTCAGTTCCTGCGGCACGTAGCCGATGAGGGCGCGCCATTTCGAGAGGGACACGTGCTCGAGATCGACGCCGTCAATGAGGATTCGACCGGCGTTGGGCCGATGCAGTCCGATGACGAGATCCACCAGGGTGGTCTTCCCGGCCCCGGACGGGCCGATCAGCACGGTGATGCCGTGCGCCGGAATCTCAAGCGATACGTCGTGCAGGACCGGCTTGTCGCCGTAAGCGAACGACAGACGCTCGATGCGGATCGCTCGTTCGAGGGTGGGCGTCGCGGTGCCTGTATCGCGTTCGCTCAGCGCCTCCGCGTCCTTGATCATCGCCATGCAATGATCGTATGCGGGCACTGATTCCTGGAAGGCCTGGATCGAGACCATCAGGCGCTTCACCGCCATGATGAACTGGTTGAACACGAAGCCCAGCACCAGAAGCTCGGGCAGTTGCATCTTGAACAGCACCACCCCGACGTAGACGCCGATGCAGATCGCGGTGGAGATGAGGCCGTCTTGCGCATAGTTGAGTCCGTGGCGGGCCTCATACGTGCGCACCAGCGCCTCGCGCAGGTAGCCGATGTTACGGTCGAACAGATCCTGGAACGGCTGCTGGCGCTGCATCGACTTCAGCGCCTTCATGTTCGCGAATGCGTCCTGGACGTAGTTCACGAGGCTGATGGTGCGGTTCCACTGCTTTTGGCCCGCCCGCTTCGATTTCCGCACCAGGCGGATCACCGGCAAGGCGACGATCACCGAGCCGGCGATGGCGATAAAGAAGAATGTGCCGGATACGAGCGCGGCGATCAGAAGCGCGGCGGCAATCTTGAAGCCTTCCGTTACGATGATCGCCGCGTTGTTGTAGGCCTCCGTCGCGCCTTGCGCTTCGTGCGAAATGGCGTTGGCGATGAGGCCCGGGTGATTGTCGTTGAAGTAGCTCCAGCGCACGGCCATCAGGGCCCGAAGCAGCCCGCGCCGGACCCGCGTGGCGACTTCCGCGGCGGTGCGCGACACGTAGGCCATGGCGAGGTAGGTGAGATACGACTTCAGCGCCATCGCGATGGCGAGAACCAACAGCATGTTGGGGAGATCAGGCTTGAAGTGAAAGTAGTCGAAGGCCGACTGGACGATGATGCCCAGTCGCGACGTCGCCTGATGGTTCATGCCTCCGGTTGCCGCCGCAATGGGGAGCACCATGCCGGCGCCGATCAGCTCGAAGAGGCCGGCGAGAACCATGCACACGAAGACGGTAACGGGGCGGGCGCCGGGTGCCTTCAGAAATATCCGGAAAATATCGCGCATTTCGGTCCGGCTGGACTCCTGCCCGCTAAAGATGAAGAGGGTTATATGCTGCTCGCATTTCTGGCAATTGCTAAATTTGCCACGCTCGCGGGGCTGCTTCATGGCGACGCGGGCTTGCATGGAGTACGCGTTTCGGCGACTGCTCGCGGCTGCATGCGATGGATGAACGGTTGAAGAGCGAGGATTGTCGGTATGGTGCGGGGGGATGTGGGGCCGGTGCGTACGGTGACGGACGAGCTGCGGGAAAACGCGCTCAACTATCACGCCGAACCGCAACCCGGGAAACTCGAGATCAAGGCGACGAAGGCGCTGTCGAACCAGCGCGACCTCGCGCTTGCCTACACGCCGGGGGTCGCCGCCGCGTGCGAGGCGATCAAGGAAAACCCGGCCGAGGCGGAACGGCTGACGGCGCGCGGCAACCTCGTGGCGGTCGTGACGAACGGCACGGCGGTTCTGGGCCTTGGCAACATCGGCCCCAAGGCGGCAAAGCCCGTGATGGAGGGCAAGGCCGTCCTCTTCAAGAAGTTCGCCAACATCGACGTCTTCGACCTCGAGCTCGACGCTGCTGATCCGGACCGGTTCTGCGACGTCGTTGCCGCGCTCGAACCGACGTTCGGCGGAATCAACCTCGAGGACATCAAGGCCCCCGAGTGCTTCGAGATCGAGGAGAAGCTGAAGCAGCGGATGAAGGTGCCGGTGTTCCACGACGACCAGCACGGCACCGCGATCATCGTCGGCGCCGCCGTGCTCAACGCGATGGAGCTTTCGGGCAAGTCGATCGGCGCGGTGAAGCTCGTGACGTCGGGCGCCGGCGCGGCCGCGCTCGCCTGCCTCAACCTGCTGGTGGCGCTGGGGCTGAAGCGCGAGAACATCTGGGTGACCGACATCGAAGGCGTCGTCTACGAGGGCCGTGAAAAGCTGATGGACCGCTGGAAGGCGGTCTACGCGCAGAAGACGGCCAAGCGCACGCTCGCCGAGGCGATCGAGGGCGCCGACATCTTCCTCGGCCTGTCGGCTGGCGGCGTGCTGAAGCCGGAGATGCTGGCGCGGATGGCGTCGAACCCGCTGATCATGGCGCTCGCGAACCCGGTGCCCGAGATCATGCCGGACGTCGCGCGCGAGGCCCGGCCAGACGCGATGATCTGCACGGGCCGGTCGGACTACCCGAACCAGGTGAACAACGTTCTGTGCTTTCCCTACATCTTCCGCGGCGCGCTCGACGTCGGGGCGACCACCGTCAACGAGGAGATGAAGCTTGCCGCGGTGAAGGCGATTGCCGAACTCGCGCACCAGCCTTCCTCCGAGGTGGTGTCGCAGGCCTACGGCGGGGAAACGCGCCTGTTCGGCGGCGACTCGCTGATTCCGGCCGCCTTCGACCAGCGGCTCATCCTCTATATCGCACCCGCGGTCGCACGCGCGGCGATGGAGAGCGGGGTGGCGCAGCGCCCGATCACCGATTTCCACGCCTACGAGGAGCGGTTGAGCCGGTTCGTTTTCCGTTCGGGCTTCGTGATGCGGCCCGTGTTCAACCAGGCCCGCGGCGACCTGAAGCGCGTCGTCTTCGCGGAAGGCGAGGACGAGCGCGTGATGCGCGCCGCGGCCGCGGCGATCCAGGACCGGTTCGCGATCCCGATCCTGATCGGCCGTCCCGACGTGATCGCGAGCCGGATGGAGCGGTTCGGCCTGACCGTTCGCCCCGGCCGGGATTTCGAGGTAATCAACCCGCAGGACGACCCGCGCTACAAGGACTACGTCGACACACTCGTCCACACGGCCGGCCGGCGCGGCGTGACGCCGGATGCGGCGCGCACGCTGGTGCGTACCAACTTCACCGTGATCGCCGCCGTCGCCGTGCGCCGGGGCGACGCGGACGCGATGATCTGCGGCCTCGAAGGTCGCTTCTACCGCCACCTCGAGCACATCGGGAACATTCTCGGCTACGCTCCGGATGCGCGCGATTTTGCGACCGTCAGCATCCTGATCCTCAACCGCGGCTTCTATTTCTTCGCCGACACCTACGGCAACTGCGAGCGTGACGCGGCGGGAATCGCCGACCTCGCACGTCGCGTGGCGTCGCTCGTGCGCCACTTCGGCGTCCCGCCGAAGGTTGCGTTGCTGGCAAACTCCTCGTTCGGGTCCGCCACCTCGGACAGCGCGGCGAAGATGGCCGAGGCCACCGCGATCCTTTACCGCGAGGGCACCGACTTCGAGGTCGATGGCGAGATGCACGGCAACACCGCGCTGAACCAGGAACTGCGCGACCGCATCTTCCCGGACTCGCTGCTGAAGGGCGAGGCCAACACGTTCATCATGCCGAACTCCGATGCGGCGAACCTCGCCTACCAGCTCGTGATGGAGCTGGGCGAAGGAACCCCGGTCGGGCCGATTCTCGTGGGCGCGGCCATGCCGGCGCACGTTCTCGTACCGGCTTCGACGACGCGGGGCGTCATCAACATGACGGCGCTCGCGGCGGTCGAGGCGCAGCAGGCGTCGCGCCTCGGCCGGCGGTCGGGCGGCGGGCGGGCCTAGGCGACCGCCGCAACGCCCGGTTAACGATCAGTACGCGAATGTTTCCCGCAGAGCTTGCAGAGCGCGTCTGTGCAGCATAAGGTTGCAAATACAACCTGAGGCTTTGGAGGAAGTCATGACCGACGCGGGGGCGACGGAACGACTGACGGCCAGGACCCGGTGGTGGCTCTCGCGCGCCATCGACGGCCTGGTCATCCTGGTGGCGGCTGGAGTGCTTGCGGCCGCGCCCGATGCACTGACGTTGTCCGTCCCGTCGGACGTGCTGCCGGTCGCGGCGCTGCTCGCCGCGGCGCTCCTCGGTGTCGAATTCTATCGCGTCGGACGCCACGGGTTCGTGTCGCTTTCGGTCGGCATCCTGCACCGCCAGGCCCGGATCGATGCGCTCGCCGCGAAGTTTCACGCGATGAGCCTGCCGCGCGAGCAGCACTACGACGAACTGCCGCTCTATCTGCGCCGCGTCCTGCTCGATCCGGCGGTGCCCGCCGAAGGCCGCATCTTCGCCGGCGCCGCCATTGGCGAACTGAAGGCGCTGAAGGACCACTCGTGGATCGCCTGCGCCCAGCGCAGCGCGCTGCTCGATGCGGCGCTCGAACGCTATTTCAACGACACGACCGATGGAGTCTTTCGCCCGGTTAGCCAGGGCGCCCATGCCGACGTGCCGCTCCAACGGGCTGCGCACGCCTGACTCAATTTCTGAAAGCGTGCGAATAAACGATTGAATTTGCTTAGCTTCCGTTTGAGCGGCAGCGGTTGGCGCAACGGCAGCCTCCGTTTCGTCTTGCCCGGGGAAGGCCGTTGCGGAATGCTTCCCCGCCATGACGATCGTCACGCTGGTGCCTGAAGTCGCAACGCCCTCGCTCGTGCTCCGGGAGATGTCGCTCGCCGACGCGCCGGGGGCGGCCGTGTACATGACCGACCCGGCCTATCGCCGGTGGCTCGACCTGCCGCGCTCCGGCTTCGCCGATCCGATCGGGCCGGCGCGCCTCGTCGCGCAGGCCTGCGCCGAGCAGCGGTCGCTGCAGCGGCGGCACTTCCTCTTGGCGGCGGCCGATCCCCAGACCGGCGTCATCGCGGGCGACGGGTTCATCGCGCTCTCCCGCACGGGCAACGCGGAGATCGGCTGGGGCGTCAATCCGAAGTTCTGGGGCCGCGGCCTCGGCACGGAAATCGCGCGCGCGCTGTCCGGCATCGCGATCGAGCGGCTGCTGTCGCCCGCGGTGATCTGCAAGGTGATGTTGCCGAACGTCGCCTCGCGCCGCGTGGCCGAGAAGGCCGGTTTCACCTTCGTGCGCGCCATTGCGGGCTTTCGCACCGCCGACGGCCGCCTCGTCGAGGTGCACCGGTACCGCCTCGGCCGCGAGGCCTATTTCGACCAGCCGTACTGACCGGCACTTTCGCTCAACTGTCCGGGTGGGAAATCTTCCCGAAATGCATCCGTGGTCCCGCCCGGCGTTGATGGGCGGGAAAGGCGATGTTAGCGTCCGATCGTTGCTTGCCTTCGGCACCGGCACCAACCGGGGGGTGCAACAACATCAACCTAGGAGGATGTTATGAGCTGGAACAAGCCGATCGTGACCGAAGTTTGCATCGGTCTCGAGATCAACGACTACTTCCCGGCCGAAATCTGATCGGTTGAGGATTAAACCGCCCGCGGCGGATGCCGGGACGGGAGTCCAGTGCGGATTGTCGTACTAGGGTCGGCCGCGGGCGGCGGATTTCCCCAGTGGAACTGCCGGTGTGCGGTCTGCGACCTTTTCTGGTCTGGCGACCCGCGGGTGCGCCGGCGGACGCAGTCCAGTCTCGCCGTCACGGGTGACGGCCGCGACTGGGTGCTTCTCAACGCTTCGCCCGACATTCGCGAACAGATCGGCGCCACGCCGGCGCTCAGGCCGCGCTCGTTGCGGGATAGTCCTATGCGCTCGGTCGTCGTGTCGAACGGCGACGTCGACCACATCGGCGGCCTGATCTCCCTGCGCGAAAGCGCTCCGTTCACCGTGCATGCGACGCCCGAGATCCACGCCATCCTGAAGGCGAACAGCGTGTTCGACGTCTTGAACAGCGAGAGCGTGCAGCGGTCCCCGATTTCGCTCGACATGCCATTCGACGCGGGCTGCGGCCTCACCGTCACCGCGTTCTCCGTGCCCGGCAAGGTGCCGCTGTTCCTCGAGCAGGGCGCTGCGCTCAAGACAGACGAGCGCTCCGGCAACACCATCGGCCTCGAGATCAGGGACGCCGGCGGCAAGTGCTGCTTCTACGTCCCCGGCTGCGCCGACATCGACGCTGAACTCTCCCGCCGGATCAAGGATGCTCCGCTCGTGTTCTTCGACGGCACCGTGTGGACCGACACGGAGATGGCCGACCGCGGCGTCGGCACCAAGACGGGCCGACGGATGGGGCACTTGCCGGTCTCCGGACCGGACGGATCGCTCGCCCGCCTGAAGGCGCTGGGCGTGAAAAAGGTCGTGTACGTGCACATCAACAACACCAACCCGATGCTGGTCGAAGGCTCGCCCGAGGCGGCGGCGGTCGCGTCGGCGGGTTTCGCCGTGGGCTTCGATGGAATGAAGATTTCGCCATGACCGAATTGCTCTCTCCCCAGCAGCTCGCCGAGCGGTTGCGTGGCATCGGCGCGGAGCGCTACCACAACAAGCATCCGTTCCACGAGTTGATGAACGCGGGGAAGCTCACCAAGGACCAGCTCCGGGCCTGGGCGCTTAACCGGTACTACTACCAGGCGATGATCCCGGTGAAGGATGCGGTGGTGCTGTCGCGCATGACCGATCCGGCGATGCGTCGCGAATGGCGCCAGCGCATCATCGACCACGACGGCGACAACGACCAGGAGGGCGGCATCGCCCGCTGGTTCGCGCTCACCGAAGGCCTGGGTCTCGACCGCACCTACGTCTCCTCGCTGCAGGGCATTCTGCCGGCGACGCGGTTCGCGGTGGAAGCCTACGTGAACTTCGTGCGCGAGAAGACGCTGCTCGAGGCGGTCGCGTCCTCGCTCACCGAGATGTTCTCGCCCTCGACGATCTCGGTGCGCGTCTCCGGGATGCTGCGGAACTACGACTTCATCACGCCGGAAATCCTCGCCTACTTCGACAAGCGCCTGACGCAGGCGCCGCGCGATGCCGACTTCGCGCTCGACTACGTGTGCCGCGAGGCGCGCACGCCCGAGCAGCAGCAGCTTGCGCTGAAGGCGCTCACCTTCAAGTGCGACATGCTGTGGGCGATGCTGGATGCGCTCTACTTCGCCTACGTCACCCCCGGCTGGCCGCCGCCGGGCGCGTTCAAGCCCGAAGGAAAGCCGTGACCGGCGTTGCCGACCCATCATCGCTCGCCGATGCGGCTGTGCCAAAGCTGCCGCGCGGCGTGCGCCTGTCCTACGACGAGGCGCGAAGCCGCTGGTTGCTGCTTGCGCCGGAGCGGTTCTTCGAGCTGAACGACATCGCGCTGGCGATCCTGCGCGAGGTCGACGGGCAGCGCTCGCTCGCCGAGATCGCGGCGCATCTCGCCCAGACCTACAACGCGGATGCCGCGATCATCCTTGGCGACGTGAAGGAGCTGATCGGCGGCCTCGTCGAGAAGAGGCTCCTCGAGGCATGAACCAGATGCTGCGCCCCACCGGCATGCTGGCGGAGCTCACGCACCGTTGCCCGCTGCAGTGCCCGTACTGCTCGAACCCGGTGGAGCTGGAGCGCAAGTCCGGCGAACTCGACACCGAAACCTGGAAGCGCGTGTTTTCGGAAGCCGCGAAGCTTGGCGTGCTGCAGGTGCATCTCTCGGGCGGCGAGCCGACGGCGCGCAGGGACCTGCCGGAGATCGTGGCCCACTGCCGCGCCGTCAATCTGTACACGAACCTCATCACGTCCGGCGTGCTGCTCGACGACGCCTCGCTCAAGGTGCTCTACGATGCGGGCCTCGACCACGTGCAACTGTCGATCCAGGACGTCGACGTCGAGAACGCCGACCGCATCGGCGGCTACAGGGGCGGGCACGAAAAGAAGCTGGCGCTGGCAAAACTCGTCGTCGGCATGGGCCTGCCGCTCACCGTGAACTGGGTGGTGCACCGACAGAACATCCACAACCTCGCCCGCATGCTCGACCTTGCCGTGGCGATGGGGGCGAAGCGCGTGGAGATCGCGCACACGCAGTACTACGGCTGGGCGTTCCAGAACCGCAAGGCGCTGATGCCGACCTACGCGCAGACGATCGAGGCCATCCGGTTCGTCGAGGAAGCGCGACAGCGCCTTGCCGGCACGATCGTCATCGACAGCGTGGTGCCCGACTACTACGCGAAATTCCCGAAGGCGTGCGTGGGCGGCTGGGGCCGGCGCGCGATCAACGTGACGCCGCACGGCAAGGTGCTGCCCTGCCACGCGGCCGAGACGATCCCCGGCATGGTCTTCGAGAACGTGAAGGACAAGCCGCTCGCCGACATCTGGTTCGACTCGGAGGCGTTTAACCGCTTCCGCGGCACCGACTGGATGCCGGAGCCCTGCCGCTCCTGCGATCGCAAGGAAATCGACTGGGGCGGCTGCCGCTGCCAGGCGCTGGCGATCGCCGGCGACGCCGGCGCGGTCGACCCCGCCTGCTCGAAGTCGCCGCTCAACGCCAGCTTGCGCGCCATGGCCGAAGCCGACAGCGCCGCCGACGTCGAAGCCTTCCGCTACCGCCGCTTCGAGACGGCGGGGTAGGGGCGCCCGACAGACCCCTTTGACGGGGCGCTCCCAGCGGCTACTCTCCGGCCCCTGAAGATCACGGGAGACGTTTCATGACGCAGGCGCAGGCGCCGCTTCGGGCGCGGGTGGAGGGGGGCGGCACGCCGGAGATGTCCGGCCGCTGGTACATCAAGTCGGAGACCGGGCCGCTCAAGGACGTGCTGCTAGGGCCCGCCGAAAGCTTCCGCTGGCTCGGCCTCGAGAACGCCGCGTGGTCCTCGCTGGTGCGCGACACGCTGCGCAAGGGCTACCGCTTCGACAAGCAGCTCGCCATGCGCCAGCACCGCGAGATGGTCGACGCCTACAATAGCGCCGGCGTCACCTGCCACTTCCTGCCCGTCTCCGAGGACGTGCCCTACCAGATCTACGCGCGCGATTCCTCGTTCATGACGCCCTACGGCGCGGTCGTGTGCCAGCTCGCCAATCCGCGCCGTCGCGGGGAGTATGCGCCGGTGTTGCGCTTCTACCTCGAGGCCGGCATCCCGATCTACGACATGATCTCGGCCGGCAATTTCGAGGGCGGCGACTTCAACATCATCCGCCCCGGCGTGGCGCTCGTCGGGTACACGGACCATCGCACCGAGGAAGTGTCGGCCAAGCAGGTCGCGAACTGGTTCCTGAAAGAGGGTTGGGAGATCAAGTTTGCGCCGATCGACCAGTTCTACGTCCACATCGACCTGATGGTCTGCATGCTGAACGAGCACTGCGCGGCCGTCTGCCTCGACACCACCGAGGACGACATCGTCGACTGGCTGAAGTCGAAGAAGATTGAGATCATCCCGGCGACCTTCAAGGAAACGATGGCGTTGGGCTGCAACGTGGTGGCGCTCGGCAACGACAAGGTGCTCTCGACGCTCGGCGCCAAGGACCTCAACAAGAAGCTCCGCGCGGCAGGTTTCGAGGTCTACGATCCCGACATGACGATGTACACGTGGGCCGGCGGCGGCGTGCACTGCATGTGCCAGCCGCTGCGCCGTGAGGCCGCCTGAGGGCGCTGAAGGCCGTCGTCGTCGGCGCGGGTCCCGCGGGGCTGAAGGCCGCCGAAGAGCTGAGCCTTGCCGGACTGGGCGTGACGGTGTTCGACAGGATGCCGTCGCCCGGGCGCAAGTTCCTGATGGCGGGGCGCGGCGGCCTCAACCTCACGCACAGCGAGCCGCTGGAGCGCTTCATCGCCCGTTATGGCGCGGCGGCGGCGCAGATGCGCCCGTTCGTCGAGGCGTATCCGCCCGCTGCGCTCATCGCCTGGTGCGAAGAGCTCGGGCAGCCGACGTTCGTCGGCTCGAGCAGGCGCGTGTTCCCGAAGACGATGAAGGCCTCACCGCTGCTGCGCGCGTGGCTGAGGCGGCTGGCGGAGCAGGACGTCGCGATCCGTACACGGATGGCCTGGACCGGGTGGGACGTGACGGCGCTCACATTTTCACATGAGGATGGCCGCACGGAGAGGGTGGAGGCGGACGTTGCCGTACTGGCGCTCGGCGGCGCGAGCTGGCCGCGGCTCGGCTCGACCGGCGCATGGGTCGGGCTCCTGCAACAGAAGGGCATCGCGGTGACGCCGCTCGAACCGGCCAACGCCGGCGTCACGGTGGCGTGGAGCGAGCACGCGCGGCGGCTTGCCGGCAGCCCCCTGAAGCGCATTGCCGTATCGGTGGGCGGCCGCATCGCGAAGGGGGAGGCCGTCATTACGCGCGCCGGCCTCGAGGGCGGCGCGATCTACGCTCTGAGCGAAGGCGTGCGCACGGCGCTCTCGGCCGGCTACGCCGCTCTGACGATCGACCTCCGGCCGGATCTGACCGTCGAGGCGCTGGCCGCGCGACTGGCCTCGGCGAAGGCCGGGCAGTCCACGGCGAACCGGCTGCGGCGCGCGGGGCTCGATCCGGCGCACGTCGCGGTCCTGCGCGATGCCGGAGCGCTCCCGGCCGACGTGACCGCGCTCGCAGCGCGCATCAAGGCGTGTCCGCTCGCGGTAACGGGCCTTGCGGGCCTCGACCGCGCCATCTCGACCGCGGGCGGCGTCGCCTGGGACGCCGTCGACGATGGGCTGATGCTGCGCGCGATCCCCGGAACGTTCGTATGCGGAGAGATGCTCGACTGGGAAGCGCCGACCGGAGGATACCTGCTGCAGGGCTGCTTCTCGACCGCGGTCGTCGCCGCCCGTGCGGCGGCAGCGTGGGCTACTACTCCGCGATGACGGGGCGCGACCGCTCGCGCAGCAGGAACTGCGCGATGACGAGCAGCGTGAACGAGGTGAAGAGCACGATCGCGCCGATCGCGTTGATCTCCGGGGTCACGCCGCGTCGGATCGAGGAGAACACGTAGATCGGCAGCGTCGTGTCGGCGCCCGCGACGAAAAAGGCGATGATGAAGTCCTCGAACGAAAACGTGAAGGCAAGCAGCGCGCCCGCGACGATCCCCGGCAGGAGGATCGGCAGCACCACCTGCCGGAAGGTGCCGAACGGCGTGGCATAAAGATCCTCCGCAGCATCGATCAGGCTGCGGTCCATGCCGGCGAGCCGCGCCCGCACGATCAGGCACACGACCGCGATGTTGAACAGCACGTGCGAGGCGATCACCGTCCACACGCCCATCTGCAGCTTGATGCCGAATGCCTGCTGAAGCGACGGGTTCACGGCATCGAAGAACGTCACGAACGCGATGAGCGTCGCGATGCCGATCACCACCGAGGGCACCATGATCGCGATATAGAGCAGTCCGTCGAACAGTTGCCGCGTCAGCCCCGAGACGCGCTGCAGGCCGAGTGCCGCGAGCGTGCCGAACAGCGCCGAGAGCAACGACGTCATGCCGGCGATGAACAGGCTCGTCAGCAGCGCGCGCATGATCAGCGGATTGTTGAGCGCGCGCCCGTACCACTCGACGCTGAACCCCTGCCAGTCCATCGCATAGCGTCCCGAGTTGAACGAGAAGAACACGATGAGCGCGATCGGGAAGTAGAGGAACACGTAGATGAGGAACGCGTAGATGCGGAAGGCCGTCATATCACCACGTCCTGCCTGAGGCCCGAGCGGCGCAGGATGAAGCGCATGTAGAGGTAGATCGTCACGAACATGATGGCGACGAGGGTGAGCGACAGCGCCGCGCCGAACGGCCAGTTGCGCGACTGGAGGAACAGGTCGACGAGTGCGTTGCCGATGAAGAAGACCTTGCCGCCGCCGAGGAACTGCGGAAGGATATAGTCGCCCATCAAGAGGATGAAGACGAGCATCGATCCCGTGGCGATGCCGGGGAGCGCCAGCGGCAGCGTCACCTGGCGGAAGGCGCCCCACGGCGTCGCGCCGAGGTCGGCAGCCGCATCGAGCAGGCGCTTGTCGAGCTTTTCGAGCGACACGTAGATCGGCGGCACCATCAGCGGCAGAAATCCGTATACGGCGCCGATCAGCACGGCGAGCGGCGTGTTGATGATGCGCACGTCGTCGAAGCCGATCATCGCGAGCCACGAGGGGATGCCCTTCGAGCCGAGGATCATCATCCACGCGTAGTAGCGCAGCAGCTGGCTCGTCCAGAACGGCGCCATCACCAGCACGAGCAGCGTGAGCCGCCAGCGCGGGCTCGTCTTCACCGCAAGGAAGTATGCCATCGGGAAGGCGAACAGCGCGGTGAGCAGCGTGGCGAGCGGGGCAAGCGTCAGCGTGTTGAAGATCGCTTTCCCGCGCGCCGGCAGGTTCAGGTAGTTGTCGAACGTGAAGGCCGGCGCGTAGCCGCCGGCCGGCGCCCGCTCGCCGAACGAGAAGATCACCACGACGATGAGCGGGACGACGAGCAGGAAGAACAGGAACAGCGTCGCCGGCGCAAGCAGCGCGGCGGTGACGAGCGAGGATCGCCCGCCACTGCCGGTGCGTGTCACGGCGCCCGGAGGAGCCGCTGCGACGGCGACGCTCATGCGTGCCAGTTCGTCAGGCCGCCTTGAAGCGCGCCATCAACTCGGCGCGCGCCGGGTTGGTGAGCGTCTCGGCCGCGCCAAACTCGAGGATCGAGAGCTGGTCGGCCGCCGGGTAGAGGATCGGGTTCTTCATGATCGACTCGGGCAGGAGCTTGATCACGCGCGAGTCGGTGGTCGGCGTACCGTGCGCCTCGATCTCCTTGGCGTTGATCTCCGGCGTCAGGATGTAGTCGAGGAAGGCGTAGGCCGCCTCGCGATTCGGCGCGCCCTTCACGACGGCGTAGTGGTCGACCCAGATCTCGCCGCCGTCCTTGCCGAGCACGTACTTCATCTCGGGCAGATCGCGGTTGAGCTGTGCCGCGTCGTTCGTCCAGCACATCGCCATTGAGGCGTCGCCGTTGCGCATCGCCGGCTGGTAGTCCGACGTGATGCCGAACAGGTGCGGCTTCGTCGCAATCAGCAGCTTCTCGACCTCGGCCAGTTCCTTCGGATCGATCGTGTTGAACGAGTAGCCGAGCGACTTCGCCGCGCTGCCGATGGTGGTGAGCTGGTAGTCGTGCACCGTCACCTTGCCGGAGAGCGGGCCCTGCGCCAGCGCGAAGAAGTCCTTCCAGCTCGTAGGCGTCTCGGTGGTCTTCTTCGTGTTGACGATGAAGCCCGTGGTGCCCCAGTCCTTCGGCACCGCGTAGACGACGCCGTCGATCGTGCCCGGGCCGAGGAAGCGCGGATCCTGCGCGTTCGGGTCGTAGCTCGGGAAGAGCTTGAGGTCGAGCGGCTCGATCAGGTCAAGCTTCTTGTAGGTCGAGATCGTGTAGTTGGTCGGCACGAACACGTCCCAGCCGGTCGAGCCCGCCTGCAGCTTCGCCAGCATCTCCTCGTTCGAGCCGAAGACGTTGACGTTGATCGGCACGCCCGTCTTCTTGGTGAAGTTGTCGTAGTTCTCCTGCGAGAAGTAGTTCGGCCAGGTGGTGACGTTGAGCGTGCCGGAGAGGCCGGCATACGCCTTGCGGGGCCGGAGGCCCGGCACGGCGCTGCTCAATACGGCCGTGGCAAGTCCAAGGCCCGTCACGCCAAGGAAATGGCGGCGGGTCACGGAGCCCTTCTGGTAGCGGCGCAGTTCCTCGAGGAACTTCTTCGCGCTGATCGATGACGGCACGTCCTTCATGGCAGTTCTCCCTAGTGTTCGCCGGTTCGACCGGCGTTCTTCGACAAACTCTTCAGTCCGCGGCGAGCACCAGCGCCGCCGATGGATTCCAGCTCACGACGGCGGCTTCGCCGATCGCGAGCGGCTCCGCCTCTTCGGCCTGGCGCGGGCTCAGCACCATGAAGGCGCCAAGCCGCGCTCCCTCGACCAGGTATTCCGTGTGCTCGCCGAGGAAGATGCGGTTCTTCACCCGCACGATCTCGCTCATGCCGACGGGCCGTTCGCCCCGCGGGCCGAGACGCGCGATGGAGATCTGCTCCGGGCGCACCGACAGCACCACGGGTTCGCCGCGCTGCGGGCGGTGCGCGGTCGCCGGCAACTGCCCGTGCGTGCCGATGCCGCAATCGAGCACCACGTGCATCGTCGCGTGCGAGGCCTGCTCGGCGCGGCCCCTGAAGAAATTCGACTTCCCCACGAAGTCGGCGACGTAGCTGTTCACCGGCTCGTCGTAGAGCTCGCGCGGCGATCCCGTCTGCACGATCTTGCCTTCGCGCATGATGGCGATCGTGTCCGACATCGACATCGCCTCTTCCTGGTCGTGCGTGACGAGAAGGAACGTGATGCCGACGTCGCGCTGCAGGGTCTGCAGCTCGATCTGCATTTCGCGGCGGAGCTTCCGGTCGAGCGCGGCGAGCGGCTCGTCGAGGAGCAGCACGGCGGGCCGGTTGATCAACGCACGCGCCAGCGCCACACGCTGCTGCTGGCCGCCGGAGAGCTCGTAGGATTTGCGCTGCTCGTAGCCCTTCAGCCGCACCATCTCGAGCGCTTCGGCGACCGCCTTGGCGATCTCGGAGGGCGATGGCTTCGGGGTGCGCTGGCGCAGGCCGAAGGAGACGTTGTCGGCAACGTTCAGGTGCGGGAACAGCGCGTAATGCTGGAACACCATGTTGATCGGGCGGCGGTAGGCGGGCACGCCCGTCACGTCCTGGCCCTGGATCAGCACCTCGCCGCTCGTCGGCTGCTCGAATCCCGCCATCATGCGCAGGCACGTGGTCTTGCCGCAGCCCGAAGGACCGAGCAGCGACATGAACGAGCCCTTCGGGATCGTGAGATCGATCCCGTCGACCGCCTTCACCTGACCGTACCACTTGGAAACGTTCCGGAATTCGATATCCGGAACAACGGCATCGGTTGCCCTGACGACCTGATGCTCCATGATCCGCGAGCGCCTCCCGCAGGGGAGCCGCCCCTCAACCTCCTTCGGCAGGATGCGTGGCGGCATACTGCGCTGGCCGCAATGCTGACGCCAAGTGAATTCTGTGTACGAAAAACTCGACGCTGCGTCAGGAACCGGCCAGGATCCTTTGTGCGCCGCACCATCCGACCAGCATGGAGGGTGCATTGGTGTTGCCGGCGATGACGGTCGGGAACACCGAGGCGTCGATCACCCGGAGCCCGCCGATGCCGTGCACCTTGAGGTTCGGGTCGACGACGGAGGAGGCGGGATCGCTCCCGATCCGCGCGCTGCCGCAGGGGTGGAAGATCGAGTAGGCCCGCGCCCGGATGTCAGCCTCGATCTGGGCGTCCGTCTCGACCGAGGGGCCGGGCTTGAACTCCTCGGCGATGACCGACGCAAGCGGCTTGGCCCTCACCAGGGCCCGCAGGTGCCGCACGCCCTCGACCATCTCCTGCATGTCTTCGGGCGTCGCGAGCAGGTTCGGCTGGATCGACGGTGCATCGCCCGGGTTGGCTGACACGATCTCGACGAAGCCGCGGCTCGTCGGTCGGCAGGAGCACGCCGAGATGCAGATGCCGGGAAATGGGTCGGGCTGCGTCATCTTCCGCGTGCGCGGCGGCGACTTCTCGTAGGAGGAAGGACAGAAGTAGACCTGGATGTTGGGCCGGGCCCGCGACGGGTTCGAGCGGATGAACCCGCCCGACTGGTTGAGGCTCCACGCCAGTGGCCCGGAGCGGGTCAGCGCGTAGCGAAGGCCCGCCCACGCCTTGCCGAAGAACGGCCGCAGCTGCTGGTTCTGGGTCGGCACGGTGGCGCGGTAATAGTAGTCGACAGACGCATGGTCCTGCAGATGCCGGCCGACGGCCGGCATGTCCTGCACCACGTCGATCCCGTGGCGGCGCAGGAGCTCCGCCGGTCCGAGGCCAGAGAGCTGCAGGAGCTGCGGCGTGTTGATCGCCCCGCCGGCAAGGATCACTTCCTTCGCGGCGTAAGCCTTCTGCGGCGCGCCGAACCGCGTGTATTCGACGCCAGTCGCCCGCCTGCCGTCGAACAGGATCTTCGTGGCGAGCGCGCCGGTGAACACCTGGAGCCTGTCGCTCGCCTTCATCGCCTGCCAGAGGAAGGCGCGCGAGGCCGACAGGCGGCGGCCCTGGCTGATGGTCACGGGGTAGAAACCCACGCCCTCCTGCGACTGCGGCTCGAACTCGTCATTGCGCCGGATGCCCAGCGCGGCCGACGCCTCGAAGTAGCGTTCGCAAAGAGGATGCGCGCCGTCCCGCATCGAGGAGAACGGCAGGCCGGCGGCCTCCATGGCTGCGTAGGCAGGACCGACGGCTCGCCAGCCCCAGCCAGTCGCGCCGGCCGCCTCCCAGTCGTCGTAATCGGCGGCCTGGCCGCGCACGTAGACCATGGCGTTGATCGAGCTCGAGCCGCCGACCACCTTGCCGCGCGGCACGTAGACGCTGCGCCCGTCGAGGGCGGGGACGGGCGCGCTCCAGTACATCCAGTTGAGCTTCGGGTTGAAGAACGACATGCCGTAGCCGAGCGGCATCTGGATGAAGAAGCTGCGGTCGGACGGCCCCGCCTCGAGCAGCAGCACCTTGAACCGGCGCGTCTCGGCGAGCTTTGCGGCGACGATCGATCCGGCCGAGCCGGCGCCGACGACGATGTAGTCGAACTGCATGAAAACTCCGATAGCGGCGTGTTCTTGTTCGTTCAGGCGGGCGCCTTCAGTTCCTCGACGAGCCAGTCGCGGAAGATCGAGGCTTCCGGCCGCAGAGGCCCGCTGCCGTCGCGCCACAGGAGATAGTGCGACTGTTCTTGCGGCAGTTCCTGCGCGTAGGCGATCCGGACCCGGTCGCGGACATGCGGGGCGGTCGCGAAGCCTTTGAGCACGATCGCATGACCGTGTCCTGACGCTGCGAGCTCGAGGGCGGCAAGCGAGGTGTCGACCGTGATCGCCGCCGACGCCGGCAGCGCCGCGAGGCCTGCGAGGCGGCGGAATTTCAGCCACTCGTCCTCGAGCCCCATGATGTGGATGAGCCGCGCCGGCGGCAGGTCGGCAACCGGCACGTCCGGCGCGCCCGTCGCGCATACGGCGACCGACGGCTCGTGGAAGAGCAGCGTGGCGGTATGGCCCGTCCAGCGGCCGTGCCCGAAGCGGATGTCGATGTCGACCTTCTCCGCGGGCAGCGCGTCGGCCCAGACCGCGGTGAAGAGGCGGATCGCGATGGTCGGGCGCGCTTCGGCAAAGCGATTGAGGATCGGCGCGAGCCGAAGTACGCAGAACGAGATCGGCACGCGCACGTTCAGCACCGCCTGTGCACCCGCCGGCGCACCGAACAGGCCGGTTGTCGTCGCGGAGAGATCGTCGAACGCCTTGCGGATCGGCGGCAGATAGGCGCGCCCCATGTCGGTGAGGCGCAAGCCCCGCGCGAGGCGCTCGAACAGGGGGTAGCCGAGGTGGTTCTCGAGGCTTCGCACCTGCTGGCTGATCGCCGCCGAGGTCAGGCCCAGTTCGTCGGCGGCCGCGGCGAAGCTGTTGTGCCGCGCCGCCGCCTCGAACGAGCGGAGCCACGGCAGCGGCGGAAGACGATACGCCCACGACACTGTGATGATGCTCCCGTTGCAGCCAAGACCAAATCCAGAATAGGCCTTTGCTACATAATCCATCGTTTTGCTTTGGGCAAACGTCAAAGCATAGTCATGATAACCTGCTTGAAAATCAGGCAATCACCGGAGGAGCTCCCCATGTCGATCGACAAGTTCAAATCGCTGGTCTCGAAGGGCAGGATGTCGCGGCGCGACTTCATGCAGGCGGCGCTCGCGGCCGGCTTCACCGTCGCCGCCGCGGACAAGATGTTCGTGACGGCGGCGCGCGCCGAACCGAAGAAGGGCGGCACGTTCAGGGTGGCGCTGGGTTCTGGCGCCACGACCGACACGCTCGACCCCGCCACCTTCCCGGACACGTTCAACGGCGTGTGGGGCTGGGGCACGCTGCGCTCGAGCCTGACGGAAGTAAACCAGAAGGGCGACATCGTGGGCGACGTCGCCGAGCACTTCGAGCCGGCCGACGGCGGCAAGAAGTGGGTGTTCAAGCTGCGCAAGGGCGTCGAATTCCACGACGGCAAGTCGCTCGACGCCGACGACGTCGTCGCCTCGTTCAACCATCACCGCACGGAAGGCTCGAAGTCTGCCGCGAAGTCGTTGCTCAAGCCCGTCGCGGACATCAAGGCCGACGGCAAGGACACCGTCGTGTTCGTGCTTTCCGAAGGCAACGCCGACTTCCCCTACATCGCCTCCGACTATCACATCCCGGTCCTGCCGGCGAAGGACGGCAAGGCCGACTGGCAGTCGGGCAACGGCACGGGCCCCTACGTGATGGGCGCCTTCGAGCCCGGCGTGCGCGGCCAGGCGAAGCGCTTTGCCAACTACCACGGCAAGACCTGGTTCGACGAGGTCGAGATCCTGTCGATCGTCGACGTGACGGCGCGCTCGAACGCGCTGGCGGCGGGCGACGTGCACTACATCGACCGCGTCGACCCGAAGACGGCCGACATGATGAAGCGCAACCCGTCCACCAAGATCCAGGAGACGTCCGGCTTCGCGCACTACGTCGCGCCGATGGACGTGCGCGTCGCGCCGTTCGACAACAACGACGTGCGGCTCGCGCTGAAGTACGCGATCGACCGGCAGGAGATCGTGGACAAGGTGCTGATGGGCCACGGTTCGGTCGGCTACGACAACCCCATCGCGGCGGGCGTGCCGTTCCATGCCGATCCGAAGGTGAAGCACACCTACGATCCCGACAAGGCGAAGGCGCACCTGAAGAAGGCGGGCGTGTCGAACCTCAAGATCGACCTCTCGGCGGCCGACGCGGCGTTCGCCGGTGCGGTCGACGCGGCACAGCTCATGCAGGAGCAGGCGAAGAAGGCGGGCATCGAGATCAACGTCGTCAAGGAAGCCAACGACGGCTACTGGGACAACGTCTGGATGAAGAAGCCCTGGTGCCTGTCCTACTGGTCCGGCCGCCCGACTCCGGACCTGATGTTCACTACTGCCTATGCCGCGGACGCAGCCTGGAACGAGACGTTCTGGAAGAACGACAGGTTCAACGAGCTGCTGCTCCAGGCCCGCTCCGAACTCGACCACAAGAAGCGCGCCGCGATGTATGCCGAGATGCAGAACATCGTCGCGGAGGAGGGCGGCACGATGGTTCTCATGTTCTACAACTACCTGAACGCCCACGCGAAGACCGTGGCGCACGGCGAGGTCGCCAAGAACTGGGACGTCGACGGCATGAAGCTCACCCAGCGCTGGTGGTTCGCCTGATCAGCCACGCTCTGCTCTGAACGCAGCGTTATTGCGCAAACGGCCGCGGTTTCCCGACCGCGGCCGGTTCGCTATGGTGTCCGCAAACGGGTCGTTCCAAGGGCCTTCCGAAGGGGGAAAGCGTGAAAGTCACTGACCTCAAGGTCTTCATCGTCGGCAACCCGCCGTCCTCGTTCGGCGGGCGCTACTTCATCTTCGTGAAGCTCACCACGTCCAACGGGATCACCGGTATCGGCGAGGTCTATTGCGACACCTTCGGGCCGAAGGTGGTCAAGGCGATGATCGAGGACGTGTTCGCCCGCTACGTCGCCGGCATGGACCCGTTCCGCATCGAGGACCTGTGGCGCAAGGTCTACGGCTCGGGCTACACCGCGCGCCCCGACGTGACGCTGATGGGCGTGCTCTCCGGGATCGAGATCGCGCTGTGGGACATCAACGGCAAGGCGGTGGAGAAACCGATCCACGCGCTGCTCGGCGGCAAGGTGCACGAGCGGCTCAGGAGCTACACCTACATCTACCCGAACGTGGAGCAGGGCGAGAACGAGGCGATCTACTGGAACGCCGACCTCTCGGCCGAGCGCGCCGCCGAATACGTGGCGCAAGGGTTCACGGCGGTGAAGTTCGATCCCGCCGCGCCCTATTCGCCGTTCGACCCGCGCCAGCCGTCGCTCGCCTCCATGGACCTCTGCGCCGAGTTCTGCCGCAAGATCCGCGAGGCGGTCGGCGCCGACGCGGACCTCCTGTTCGGCACGCACGGGCAGTTCACAACGTCCGGCGCGATCCGGCTCGCAAAGCGGCTCGAGCCCTACGAGCCGCTCTGGTTCGAGGAGCCGACGCCGCCCGAGAAGCCCGAGGAGATGGCGCTCGTGGCGCGCGGCACCTCGATCCCCGTGGCGACCGGCGAGCGGCTGACGACGAAGTACGAGTTCGCCCGCGTGCTCGAGTGCCGTGCCGCGTCCATCATCCAGATGGCGCTCGGCCGTGTCGGCGGTATCCTTGAGGCGAAGAAGATCGCAGCGATGGCCGAGACGGTCTACGCGCAGATCGCGCCGCATCTCTACTGCGGTCCGGTCGAGGGCGCGGCCAACATCCAGTTCTCGGCGACGCTGCCGAACTTCCTGATCCTCGAGAGCATCCAGACCTGGGGCGGCTTCCACAGCGAACTGCTAAAGAAGCCCATCCGCTGGGAGGAGGGCTTCGTCATCGTCTCCGACGAGCCGGGCCTCGGCATCGAGCTCGACGAGGCGGTGGCGGAGGCGCACCCCTACACAGGCGACCGCCTGCATCTCGAGATGACCAACCATCCGATCGTGGGCTGACAAAGATGCGTTACGGATACATCGGGCTCGGCCACCTCGGCGGCCACCTCGCGGCGAACCTCCTCAAGGCGGGCTTTCCCGTCACCGTCAACGACATCGACCCGAAGCTCGGGGAACGGCACGAGGAGCTCGGCGGCGTGTTCGTCGACAGCCCGCGCAAGGTGGGCGAGGCGGCGGACTGCGTCATCACCTGCCTGCCGTCGCCGAAGGTCTCGAAGCTCGTCATCACCGAGGTGCTCAAGGGCATGAAGCCCGGCGGCACGTGGATCGAGAACTCGACGATCAGCCGCGACGACGTGATGGAGCTGTCCGCGCTCGCGGCCGAACACGGCGTGAAGATGCTCGAAGCGCCGGTGACCGGCGGCGTGCACCGCGCCGCGCACGGCGACATCACCGTGCTGATCGGCGGGGATGCGGCGCTGTTCGAACAGCACCGCGCGGCGCTCGAGGCGATGGGCGGCGAGATCCACTACATGGGGCCGCTGGGCTCCGCCGCGGTGATCAAGGTGATCACCAACATGCTGGCGTTCATCCACCTCGTCGCGGCGGGCGAGGCGCTGATGCTCGCCAAGCGCGGCGGGCTCGACCTCGCCAAGGCGTTCCATGCGATCAAGGCGTCTTCCGGCAACAGCTTCGTGTTCGAGACGGAAGGGCAGCTCATTCTCAACGGCAGCTACGACATCGCGTTCACCAACGACCTCGCGATGAAGGACCTTGGGTTCGCGATGCTGTTCGGGCGCGAGTTCGGCGTCCCCCTTGACCTCGCGGGCCAGACCTATCAAACGTTCCTGCGCGCGACCGAGAAATACGGTCGCGAGGCCTGGTCCACCCAGGTCGTCAAACTGCTCGAGGATGACCTCGGCGTCGATCTCCGTGCCCCCGGATTTCCGGCGAAGCTCACATGATCCAGACTGCCTTGATGCCTGACGTCTCGAGTTTCGAGACGGATTACCGTTCTTCCCGTGAACTCTTCCTCGAATGGGCCAGGCGGCGCGGCGCCACCTTGCGCGCCTACCGCAACCCCAATCGCGGCCCGTCCGGCGAAGAGCTCGTGACCGACGTGGCCTGGGTCGGCGAGGCCGACGCCGACCGCGTGCTCGTCACCATCTCGGCGACACACGGCGTCGAGGGTTTCTGCGGATCCGGCTGCCAGGTCGACTGGCTCAGGTACCTGCCCGACCCGCCGAAGGGCGTGGCGGTGCTGCACGTGCACGCGCTGAACCCACACGGTTTCGCGTGGTTGAGGCGCGTGACGGAAGAAGGCGTGGACCTCAACCGCAACCATGTCGACTTCGACAAGCCCATTCCCCAGAACCCCGGGTACACGGAGCTTGCCGATGCGCTGATCCCGGAGGCGCTCGAAGGCGCGCCCTACGACGCGGCGCTGGCGAAGCTCTCGGCCTACGAGGCAAAGCACGGCACGCGCGCGCTGCGCCGCGCCCAGACGGGCGGCCAGTACACGGACCGCAAGGGGCTGTTCTACGGCGGCGACGCGCCGACGTGGTCGCGCCGCACGAACGAGGCGGTGATGGCCGACTTCGACATCAAACGGCGCTCGCTGGTTTGCCTTGTCGACTACCACACGGGTCTCGGACCCTACGGCTACGGCGAGGCGATGGTGTCCGACGAGGTCGGCACGCGGCCGGAGACGTATGCGTCCGCGTGGTTCGGCGAAAGCCTCACCAACACCGCGCTCGGCAACACGTCCTCCGATGCGCTGTTCGGCTTTGTGGAAGACGGCTGGAAGGCGCTGCTCGGCGACCGCGCCGTGTGCATCACGCTCGAATACGGCTGCTTCGACTACTCCGTGACCTGGGGTTCGCTCGTGCGCGAGCAGTGGCACCACCTCCACCGCCACAACGCGGCGTGGGACGATCCCGAGACCGTGGCGGTGAAGACGTACCTCCGCCGCGCGTTCCACCCGGACACGCCGTCCTGGAAGGAACTCGTACTGTTCCGCTCCCGCCAGATTCTTGGCCAGGCCACGGCGGGACTCGCTGCAGCGTAGGAGTGAGCGCTCCTGCCGAACGCGGCATCCATTGGATCCTCGGGTCAAGCCCGAGGATGACAACGGATAGGGAGTTCTTTCCAACCCGTCATGGCCGGGCTTGACCCGGCCATCCTTTGGCAGGAGCGACCGCTGGCCGCTACGCTACTCGTGCCTTAGCGCCTGGATGGGGTCGAGGCGGGCGGCGCGGCGGGCGGGGAAGAAGCCAAATACCACGCCCACCATGAGCGAGAAGAAGAACGCGAGCCCGATGATGCCGGGCGACAGCATGAACGGAACGCCGAGGCCCCACGTGACGGCGCCCGCAATCGAAAGCCCGATGGCGATGCCGATCAGCCCGCCGATCAGCGACAGCACGATCGCCTCGATGAGGAACTGGAGCAGCACCTGGCGCTCAAGCGCGCCGATCGCGAGGCGGATGCCGATCTCGCGGGTGCGTTCAGTGACGGACACGAGCATGATGTTCATGATCCCGATGCCGCCGACGACGAGACTCACGGCGGCGACCGCGCCGAGCAGCCCGGTCATGATGGCGGTGGTCGCCGTCATGGTCTGAATCACCTGGCGCAGGTCGCGGACGTAGAAGTTGTCGTCCTCCCCTTGGCCGATCTTGCGGCGCTCGCGCATCAGCGCCTCGATGTCGGCCTGGACGGTCGCCGTGTCGACGCCGTTCGCCGCGGAGACCGAGATCGTATCGACATCCGTGTTGCCGCTGATCCGGCGCTGGAACATGCGCAAGGGGACGAGGATCGTGTTGTCCTGGTCGGTGCCGAAGCTCGACTGGCCCTTCGCCTTCAGGAGCCCGACCACCTCGCAGGAGATGGTCTTGAGCCGGATGCGCTCGCCCACGGGATCGAGCGGCCCGAAGAGCTCCTTCCGCACCGTCTCGCCGATGATGCAGGCGGCCTTGCCGGAGCGCAGCTCTCCGTCGTTGAACTCCCGGCCGTCCGCGATCTGCCAGTTCTGCGCCGTGAAGTAGGCGTTGTCGGTGCCGGTGACGGCGGTCGACCAGTTCTGCGTGCCGAAGATCGCGGGGATCTGCCGGCGCGAGGTCGGCGCGACCGCCTGCACGCCGGTCATCTGCTGGCGCATCGCCTCGACGTCGCCCTCCTTGAAGGCGGGCGCGTTGGTGCGCAGCCCGCCGCCCATCGGCGACTGGCCGGGCACGACGACGAGCAGGTTGGTGCCGAGCTTGCCGAGGTCGTCCTTCACTTTCACGGTCGCGCCGTTGCCGATCGTCACCATCGCGATCACCGCGCCGACGCCGATCACCACGCCGAGCAGCGTCAGGATCGAGCGCAGCACGTTGCGCCGGATCGTCGTCACGGCGAGCTTGATCGCCTCCCACAGCATCAGGCGGCGCTCTTCATGTTGGACCGATCGGACTCGATTCGTCCGTCGACGAAGCGGATGATGCGGCGCGCGTATTCCGCCATGTCGGGCTCGTGCGTCACCATCGCGACGGTCAGGCCGCGCGTGCGGTTGAGGTCGGTGAGGAGCGCCATGATCTCGCGGCTGGTCGCCGTGTCGAGGTTGCCGGTCGGCTCGTCGGCGAGGAGCACGGCGGGGGAGGTGACGATGGCGCGCGCGATCGCGACGCGCTGCTGCTGGCCGCCGGAGAGTTCGGCCGGCGTATGGTCCCAGCGCCCGGCGAGGCCGACGCGGGCCAGCGCATCGGCAGCTCGTTCGCGGCGCTCGGACTGCCCCATGCCGCGGTAGATCAGCGGCATCTCGACGTTCTCGAGCGCAGTGTTGCGGGCGAGCAGATTGTAGCCCTGGAACACGAAGCCGATGAACGAGCGGCGCAGCAGCGTGCGCTGGTTATGCGTGAGGCCTCCGGTATCGACGCCCTTGAACAGGTAGTGCCCGTCGGACGGCTGGTCGAGGCAGCCGAGGATGTTCATGGCGGTCGACTTGCCGGAGCCGGACGGCCCCATGATCGCGACGAATTCGCCCTCGTGGATCTCGAAGCTGACCCCGGCGAGCGCGTTCACGGCGACGTCGCCGCGGCCGTAGGTGCGGGTCACGTTCTCGAAGGCGATGAGGGCAGGCTCGCTCACGGCGTCGCGCCGGTCTCCGGCGTGGCGATGCCGGTGATCGCCTGATCGCCGTCCTGGAGGTCACCGGTTTTGATCGCGGTCACCTTGCCGTCGCTCGGCCCCACGACGACGTCGATCTTCTGCGGCTTGCCGTCTTTCAGGACGTACACGGAGCGCTTGCCGCTCGTGTCGGCTTTCTTGGAGGGCGGGCGGAAGCTCGGCGGCCCAGGCATCAGCGAGCGCAGGAACGATCGCTTTGGCGTGCCGTCCTCATCGGGCGGGCGGAAGCGCAGCGCGGCGTTCGGCACGGTCAGCGCGTCCTCGATGTGGTTCACCGTGATCAGCGCGGTCGCCGTCATACCGGGACGGAGCTTCAGGTCGGAGTTGTCGACCTTGAGGATCGCCTTGTAGGTGACGACGCCCTCGACCGTCTGCGGCGCGTAGCGCACCTGCTCGACGACAGCCGGGAACACCCGGTCGGGATAGGCATCGACGGTGAAGGTCGCCTTCTGGCCTTCCGCCACCTGGCCGACGTCGGCTTCGTCCACGTCGACCTCGACCTGCATGTGGGAGAGATCGTCGGCGAGCGTGAAGAGCACCGGGGCCTGGAAAGAGGACGCGACGGTCTGCCCCGGCTCGACCGAGCGCTTCAACACCACGCCGTCGATGGGGGAGAGGATCACCGCCTTCTCGAGGTCGGTCTCCTGGAGCTTCAGGTTGGCGACCGCGACCTTCACGGCGGCGTGCGTTGAATCGAGCGCCGCCACCGCCCGGTCGTAAGCCGCCTGCGCCGTCTCCAGTGTCTGTTCGGAAGCGATGCCGGTGCCGGAAAGGCGCTTTGCCCGATCGAGGTCGCGCTTGCGCTCGGCGATGGTCGCTTCCGCGGTCGCGACGTCGGCCTCGGCGACGACGAGGCTGGCCCGGCCGCGGTCGACCTGCGCGCGCAGCCGGTCGGTGTCGAGTTCGGCGAGGGGCTGGCCCTTCTTCACCCGTGCGTTGTAGTCGACGTGCACTGTGCGCATGATGCCGGAGAGTTCGCTCGACACGTCGACCTGGTTCACCGGCTGGATCGTACCCGTCGCCGTCGCCTCGACGGTCAGCGCCTGCCGGTGCACGGGCTCCGTGACGTAATTCTGGGTCGGCGCGTTGCGGGTCTCGTACCACCAGAGCCCCGCGCCAAGACCCGCGAGGGCCAGAAGCGCGAGGAGCCAGGCCAGCCGCGACAGCCAGCCGCGCCGACGGCGGCCGACGCCCAGCGCGTGGCGCACCTCTTCGGCGGAGATGCGGGTCAGTTCAGAACCGTCCGGCATGGGCCGGGAACTCCAGATCCGTTCACAACCTCCATCATATGGCTATTGCGGCGCAAAATCACATGGGACCAAAGGACCGGGCGGATGAACAAAAGGAAAGGCCGGGGCGCCCTGTCGCCCCGGCCTTCCTTGCTGCCGTCGAAACGGGAGATCGTCAGCAGCTGTAGTACATGTCGAACTCGACCGGGTGCGGGGTGTGCTCGTAGCGGATCACCTCTTCCATCTTGAGCTCGATGTAGGAGTCGATCTGGTCGTCCGAGAACACGCCGCCCTTCGTCAGGAACGCGCGGTCCTTCTCGAGGCTCTCGAGCGCCTCGCGCAGGCTGCCGCACACCGTCGGGATGTTCTTCAGTTCCGCCGGCGGCAGGTCGTAGAGGTTCTTGTCCATCGGGTCTCCCGGATGGATCTTGTTCAGGATGCCGTCGAGGCCCGCCATCAAGAGCGCCGAGTAGGCGAGGTAGGGGTTGGCCGACGGATCCGGGAAGCGAACCTCCACGCGCTTGGCCTTCGGGTTCGACGTGAACGGAATGCGGCACGACGCCGAACGGTTACGCGACGAGTAGGCGAGGAGCACCGGCGCCTCGTAGCCCGGCACCAGGCGCTTGTAGGAGTTGGTCGACGGGTTCGTGAAGGCGTTGCAGGCCTTCGCGTGCTTGATCACGCCGCCGATGAAGTAGAGGCAGGTCTCGGAGAGATCCGCATACTGGTTGCCGGCGAAGAGCGGCTTGCCCTCGTTCCAGATCGAGAAGTGGCAGTGCATGCCGGTGCCGTTGTCGCCCTTGATCGGCTTCGGCATGAACGTGGCGGTCTTGCCGTAGGCGTGCGCCACGTTGTGGATCACGTACTTGTAGATCTGCATGTGGTCCGCCATGCGGGTGAGGCTGGCGAACTTCATGCCGAGCTCGTGCTGGGCGGCGGCCACCTCGTGGTGGTGCTTCTCGACGACCACGCCCATCTCGGCCATCACCGACAGCATCTCCGAGCGCATGTCCTGCGCGGAGTCCATCGGGTTCACCGGGAAGTAGCCGCCCTTCGTGCGCATGCGGTGGCCCTGGTTGCCCATCTCGTACTCGGTGTCGGTATTCGTGGGCAGTTCGATCGAGTCGATCTTGAAGCCGGTCTTGTAGGGATCGGTGGAGAAGCGCACGTCGTCGAAGATGAAGAACTCGGCCTCGGGGCCGACGTAGACGGTGTCGCCGATCTTCGTCTGCTTCACGTAGGCTTCGGCCTTCTTCGCCGTCATGCGCGGATCGCGCTCGTAGGCCTCGCCCGTGCCCGGGTCGAGAATGTCGCAGAACAGAACCGCGGTCGTCTGCGCGTAGAACGGATCGAGGTGCACCGAGTCCGGGTCGGGCATCAGCGTCATGTCGGATTCGTTGATCGCCTTCCAGCCGGCGATCGAGGAACCGTCGAACATGATGCCGTCGGCGAAGGCGTCCTCGTCGATGAGCGAGGTGTCCATCGTGAGGTGCTGCATCTTGCCGCGCGGATCAGTGAAGCGGAGGTCGACGTACTTGACGTCCTTCTCCTTCAGTAGCTTGAGCACGCCTTCGGCGCTCTTGGACTTGCCCATGACTGTCTCTCCCGTCTTTGTATGAGCGTTGGTTGAACGTGAACTGTTCGCTGCGATGCGCTAGAGCGCGTCGTTGCCGGTCTCGCCGGTGCGGATGCGGATGGCCTGCTCCACCGTGGTGATGAAGATCTTGCCGTCGCCGATGCGGCCGGTACGCGCGGCTTGCTGGATCGCTTCCACGGCCCGGTCGACGAGCTCGTCGGCGATGACGATCTCGATCTTCACCTTGGGCAGGAAGTCGACCACGTACTCAGCCCCGCGGTAGAGCTCGGTGTGGCCCTTCTGGCGGCCGAAGCCCTTCGCCTCGGTCACGGTGATGCCTTGCAGCCCCACCTCCTGCAATGCCTCCTTCACCTCGTCGAGTTTGAAGGGCTTGATGATCGCTTCGATCTTCTTCATGGGCTCCCTGCGCTGTGATCGGCCGGCCTTCGGTCCGTGCCGGTGGACGCGAGCATGCGGACCCACCCCGCACACGCGCGCTGATACCGTTAACTGTTTGCACGGGCCGTGCCAGTTCGGAAGGCTGCGGAAAAGCTGATGAAACCGGGACTTTCCGGGCAGCTTGAAAGATTAATGCGGAGCCGTGGTGCCGCATCCTCAGGCAGATGATGAAATCTTGGGCAGTTGCCCGATTGTTGAGTTCGGGCTCCCGGATTGACGCTACCGCGCGACGCGGGCATCGATGTCCTCGATGATTGAACCACTCGAACTGCTGACCCCCCAGGAGATGTCCCGCGCCGACGCGCTTGCCGTTGAGGCTGGCGTGCCGTCGATCGTTCTCATGGAGGCCGCCGGCCGGGCCGTGGCGCAGGCGATCCGGGAGCGGTTTTCCCCGCGGCCGACACTCGTGCTGTGCGGTCCGGGCAACAACGGCGGCGACGGGTTCGTGGTCGCGCGGCTGCTCTCGGAAGCCGGCTGGCCGGTGACGGCTGCACTCCTGGGGGACAAGGCAAAGCTCAAAGGTGACGCCGCCGAGATGGGCGGGCGCTACCACCGCCCGATCCACACCGCTTCGCCGTCGCTCGTCGCGAGCCAGGAGCTGATCGTCGTGGCGCTGTTCGGGGCGGGGCTCTCGAAGCCGATCGAGGGCGAGGCCGCGGCGCTCGTCGAGGCGGTGAACCGGTCGACGGCGCCCAAGGTGGCAATCGATCTTCCCTCCGGCATCGACGGGGCAACCGGGGCGGTGCGCGGCGTGGCGGTCGAGTCGGATATGACGGTGACGTTCTTCCGGCTGAAGCCCGGCCATCTGCTCTACCCGGGCCGGGGCCATTGCGGCGAGGTGGTTTTGGCCGACATCGGCATCCCCGCCTCGGTGCTTGCCGAGATCGGCCCGCAGACCCTGCGGAACGAGCCGCCCCTCTGGGCCCCTTCGCTGCGGCGCCCGGACCCCGACGGACATAAGTACACCCGCGGACATGCGCTGATGCTGTCCGGCGGTCCGTGGATGACAGGGGCGGCGCGGCTTGCCGCGCTCTCCGCCCTGCGCGCAGGGGCCGGGCTCGTGACGGTCGCCTCGCCCAAGGAGGCGATGGCGGTGAACGCGGCGCACCTCACCGCCGTGATGCTGCGCGAGGCCAACGGTGCGGTGGACGTCTTCCGGATCCTGGGCGACCGCCGGTTCACCGCCGTGGGCCTCGGCTGCGGGCTCGTCGAGGGCGAGGAAACACGGGCGAAGACGCTCGCCTGCCTCGCTTCCGGCGCGGCGACCGTGCTCGACGCGGGGGCGCTGGTGTCGTTCGAGGAGGGACCGGGCGAACTGTTCGAAGCGATCGGCGCGCTGGACCGTCCGGTCGTGATGACCCCTCACACGGGTGAATTCACGAGGCTATTCAAGACCTTGCAGCCGGCTTCGGATTCAAAGTGCGAACGCGCGCGTGCCGCCGCGAAGACATCCGGCGCAGTCGTGATCCTGAAGGGCGCCGACACCGTCATCGCTGCCCCGGACGGCCGCTGTGCGATCAACGCCAACGCCCCGCCAACCCTCGCGACCGCCGGCGCCGGCGACGTGTTGACCGGCATCGTTCTCGGGCTCCTGACGCAGAGGCTTCCGGCCTTCGAGGCCGCCTGCGCCGCCGTATGGCTGCATGGCCGGGCGGCAGCGGCGTTCGGGCCGGGGCTCATCGCCGAGGATCTGCCGGCGCTGATCCCGGCTGCCCTCGCGGCGGTCAATGACGGGTGAGAATCGCTGCGGAAGGCCAACTCGGCGCTGGAACCCCGGGAATCCGTTTGCTATAGAGGCGCGCCCGAGGCTAAAGGCCGCCGGTCACCTGGCTTGAGGCCTTCAGCGGGCGTGGTGAAATTGGCAGACACGCAGGATTTAGGTTCCTGTGGGCTCGTCCCGTGGGGGTTCAAGTCCCTCCGCCCGCACCAGGCCGACACGCCGAGGGTCTTTTGGATGAAACCGTTGCCGGCAGGCCGCGCGTTCTTGAAACCGCAGGCTTGGCCTTTGAGGATCGAACGAGATGCAGGTTACTGAGACGCTGAACGAGGGTCTGAAGCGCGAAATCAAGGTCGTCGTGCCGGCCTCGACCCTCGAATCGCGCATGATGGAGCGCCTGAAGGAGCTTTCCGGCACCGCCCAGATCCGCGGCTTCCGCCCCGGCAAGGTGCCGGTGAACCACCTGAAGCGCATGTACGGCCGGTCCGTGATGGCCGAGGTCGTGCAGAAGGCGGTCGAGGACGAGGGCAAGCAGATTCTCGCTGATCGCGGCCTGAAGCCCGCCTACCAGCCCGAAATCAAGCTCCCCGAGGACCAGGCCGAAGTGAACGGCATCATGGAGGGCAAGCAGGACCTCGCCTTCACCATGGCGTTCGAGGTCGTCCCCGCGGTCGACATCAAGGACTTCACCAACCTGTCGCTGACGAAGCGCGTCGTGAAGGTCGAGGACAAGCACGTCGACGACGCCCTTTCCCGCATCGCCTCGCAGGCGAAGGACTATGCCGAGAAGGACGGCGCGGCCGAGACGGGCGACCGCGTCACGCTGTCGTTCGTGGGCAAGATCGACGGCGTCGCGTTCGACGGCGGCACCGCCGAAGACATCCCGCTCGAGCTCGGCTCCGGCCAGTTCATCCCGGGCTTCGAGGAGCAGCTCGTCGGGATGAAGGCGGGCGAGGAGAAGGTGATCAACGTCACCTTCCCGGAGAGCTACCAGGTCGACACGCTGGCCGGTAAGCCCGCGACGTTCGACGTGAAGGTGTCGAAGATCGAGGCGCCGAAGGTGTCGGCGCCCGACGACGAGCTTGCCAAGCGCGTCGGCATCGAGTCGCTCGAGAAGCTCAAGGAGATGGTCCGCGAGCGGATCGGCCAGGAGTTCGACCAGATGAGCCGCGCGAAGCTGAAGCGCGACATGCTGGACGCGCTCGACAAGGAATACTCCTTCGACCTGCCGCAGAAGCTGGTCGACGCGGAGTTCAACCAGATCTGGAACGCGCTGCGCCGCGAGATGGAGCAGTCGGGGCAGACCTTCGAGTCTGAAGGCACGACCGAGGAGGCGACCCGCAAGGAGTACCGCGAGATCGCCGAGCGCCGCGTGCGCCTCGGCCTCGTGCTGGGCACGATCGGCGAGAAGGCGGGCATCACCATCACCGACGAGGAGATGGAGCGCGCCCTGATCGACCGCGCCCGCCGGTTCCCCGGCCAGGAGCGGCAGGTCTACGAGTTCTACCGCAAGAACCCGAACGCGCTCATGGAAGTGCGCGGCCCCGTGTTCGAGCAGAAGGTGGTGGACCACATCGCCTCGCAGGCGAAGATCGCCGAGGAGCCGATCGAGCAGGAAGAACTCGCAAAGCTGCTTGAGGACGAGCACGATCACGACCATGATCATGCCGGGCACCATCACCACCACGATCATGACCATGACCATGACCACCATCACCATGATCACGACCACGGTCATCACCACCATCATGATCATGACCACGATCATGACCACGGGCATGGTCACGACCACGACCACGGGACGGCCAAGGCTTAAGGCGGCAGAACAGCCGCTTCGCTGGCCGTCAGGGAGGACAGCTGCATGAGCTTGACGAGACGTTTGTTCCTGGGCGCCGCGGTGCTCAGCCTTGCCGCGACGCCGGCACTGGCGCACGGGCCTACCCGCCAGAAGGTCACCGAGACGATCGAGATCAACGCGCCCGCCGCGAAGGTGTGGGCGGCGATCTCGAACTTCCACGACATGTCGTGGCACCCGGTGATCGAGAAGACCGAAGGCGAGGGCGGCAACACCGTCGGCGCCAAGCGCGTGCTGACGCTGAAGGGCGGCGCCACGATCGAGGAGGAGCTCGCCAAGTACGAGCCCGACAAGATGATGCTGATGTACCGCATCGACAAGGTCGACGTGAAGGTGCTGCCCGTCACGAATTACTCGTCGTGGCTCACGGTGAAGCCGGAAGGCGCGGACAAGTCGATCGTCGAGTGGAAGGGCGCGTTCTACCGCGGCTATCCCAACAACGATCCGCCGCCGGAGCTCAGCGACGAGGCGGCCGTGAAGGCCGTCACGGGCGTCTACAAGGCCGGCCTCGAGGCGCTGAAGAAGAAGCTCGAAGGCGGCACGTAAGTCGCTTGCGACCGACAGTGCGAAGCAATGCGAAGCTCGCCGGGCTCGTGCTCGGCGGGCTTCTTTTCTGTTCGAGCGCGCAGGCGGGGCCGCTGGCCTGGGTGACCTGCCAGCCCGCGAATGCCGTCTCGGTGGTCGACGTCGACCAGATGAAGGAAGTGGCGCGCATTCCGGTCGACGGAAAGCCCGCCGGCGTTGCCGTCTCGGAACCGGCAGGCCGCGTGTTCGTCACGAGCCCCGAAGGCAAGGTACTGACGATCCTCGACATCGCCAGGCGCTCCGTGGACGGACGAATCCCGCTCGAAGGCGGACCGCTCGGCGTCGCCGTCGATCCGAAGGGCGAGGTCGTCTACGTCGCCGACTGGTACAACCACCGCATCGAGGTCGTCGACTGGAAGAAGGGCGCGATCGTCGACCACATTGGCGTCGGGCAATCGCCCTCGGGGCTCGACATCACGCCGGACGGCGCGCTGCTCTTGTCGGCCGACCGTGACAGCGACCAGGTGTCCTTCGTGGACCTCGCGACGCGCAAGGTGGTGGCGACGGTGCACGTGGGCATCCGCCCGTTCGGCGTCACGATCGACGCTGCGGGCACGCGCGCCTACACGGCCAACGTCGGTTCGAACGATCTGAGCGTGATCGACATCGCGGCGCGCAAGGTGATCGCGACGGTGAAGACAGGCGAGCGGCCGTACGACGTGGGGCTGGCCGCTGGGAAGGGCTTTTCGACCGACCAGTACGCGAGCACCCTGACAGTGTTCGATGAAAAGACGTTCCAGGTGGTGAAAACGGTCGACTCTGGAGAGTATCCCGAAGGCATTGCCGCCGCACGGGACGGGAAGGCTGTCTATGTCGCGAACTGGTTCGACAACACCCTGTTGCGGCTCGACCCGGCCACGCTGGCCGTCACCGGGACCGCGGACGTTGCGGATGGGCCACGCGCGTTCGGCAAGTTCCTGTCCGGCGAGTAAGGCCGAAAACGTCAGATCTTCTTGCCCTCGTCCGCCGCGCCGCACTTCCAGCGCGAAACGCTCCACTTCGGGTGGTTTGCGGACCATTCGGCGATGTAGGGCTGCGCCTCGAACATGCACTGGGCGAGCGACCCGTGCGATTCGAAGTAAAACGTTTCGTCGTGGCAGTCGGCGGCGCTCGTAATGGCGCAGACGGTGACGATCAGGGCGATCATGGGCATTCCTTCGTCGGTGCTCCAATTCTCGCTAACGCGCGTCAGGGCCGATTGGATCAACAGCCTGTGATCCGCCGCCGCCCGCCACCGTTTGAAGGCGGAGGGAGCCGACCATGCGCGCAAAAACGAAAATCGCCGCCGTTGTCATCGCAATTTCGGCTCTCGCGGCAGGGGTCGGTCCGGCGCTTGCCGTGTTCTCTGGCGAGATGAGCCCTCGGCCGCGGTCCGGCGATTCCGATTACGCCGACGGCATCGAGGCCTACGACCGCAAGGACTGGCAAGGCGTGATCACCGCGATGGCGAAGGTCGTCGCACGCCGACCGCACCACGACAACGCCTGGACACGGCTGGGGTATGCCTACCGGCAGCTCGGCGATTACGACAATTCGCTCAACGCCTACTACCATGCGCTGGCCAAGAACCCGCGCAACCGAAGCGCGCTGGAATACCTCGGCGAGGCCTACATCAAGCTCGGCCGCATCGACGATGCGCGCGGCATGCTCGTCCGGCTCGACGCCGAGTGCAAGCGCGTGGCGCTGATGTTTTCCGATGGCTACTTCACGGATGGCTGCGCGGAATACGCCGCTTTGAAGAAGGCGCTGCAGCCGTTCGGCGACAAGGCGACCAGCGGCGGAGCCACCGCGTCTCCGTGACGCCTCAGAGCGGCGGTCCGACGAACGTCAACCCGTGCCGTTCGGCAAGCGCCACGATCTCGGCCATGGCCGTTTCGGGCTGGAGCCCTGCCGCCTCGACCGCGAGAAAGAATTTTTCGAATCCACCGGGCGTCATCGTGACGAACAGGCGGCCGGCGCCGTCGCCGATGTTCTTGAACGTATGCGGCGTGCCGCGCGGGATGTAGACGGTCGCGCCCGACCCGGCCTCGTGCACGACCCCATTCGCCATGAACCGGAAGGAGCCGCCAAGGATGTGAAACGCCTCGTCCTCGTGATGGTGAACGTGGAGCGGCGGGCCGATCCCGGCCGGCACATCCTCGATCCACTGGCTCGAGTGCCCGCCGGAGTCCTCCGCCGTCACAAGCAGGCGGCGCGGCAGGTGAAAGGCGGCGTTGGCGATGCCTTCGCCCGGCTGGCGGACGAAGGCGACGGGGGCAGGGGGCATAGGACCCTCTCCTTCAGGCGGGGGTGAAGATCTCGCCCTTGCCGAGCGCCGCAAGGTCGCCGGCATGGCGGCGCAGAGGCTTGCGCAGCAACGTGCCGGTGTCCACCGTGTTCTCCGCCAGCGAGCGGCCGAGGAGGCCGAGGAACGCGAGTTCCTGGAGGCCGCAGTCCGCGAACGTCGGCGACATCGCGCTCGTGCCCTTTCCGAGGATGATCGTGCCGCGGCCCATCATGTAACCGGGGAGCGCGCCGGCCTTGCCGAGCACGACCAGCGTGCCGGCGATCATCCGGTAGCCGGCGTAGCCGCCGGCGTTCTTGCGCACCACGATCACGCCGCGGCGCATGCGCTCGCCGGCGCGTTCGCCGGCCGAGCCCGAGACAACAATCAGCCCGCCACCCATGCCCTGGAGTTCGCCCTGCAGCGGGCCGCCGAGCCGATCGCCCGTGTCCCCGCCGATCTCGAGGCGTCCCCCCGCCATCTGCGAACCCGCCCACGGCCCGGCATTGCCAGAGACGGTGAGAAGCCCGCCGCGCATGCGCCGGCCCACCTCGACGCCGACGTCGCCGTCGACCGCGATCGCGCCGCCCGCCATTTCGTGCCCGACGAAGTCGCAACGCTCGGTCGCGCCGACGATCCGGATGTCGTTGGCGTCGTTGCCCTTAACGCGGAACAGGTCGTCGACGCTCGCCCGCTCGTTGCCGACATGGATGGTAACGGCCTTGACGGCCTCGGCTGAAAGGTCAGCGAGGCGGTGCGGCGTGAGCGACCGCAGGTCGATCCGGGCGGCGGGCGGCTTACGCAAGGTGAAGGTGAGCGCGCTCATTTGAGCATATCCTTCAGCCGGTAATGGAACTGGCCGAGCTTGCCGCCGTAGTTGCCGGCGCCGATCCGCACCGGGCCCTTCGCAGGCCCGAGCTTGCAGGCGGCGTGGAGGCCGGCCTTCATCGCCGCGGCGACCGCCGCGCTGTCGACGCCGTCGATCACGATTTCGAGGACCGAGCCGATGTCGGGGTCGAGCGCTGAGTGTGCCAGGCCCTTGAGCGTCGGGCAGTAGGCGTCGTTCGTCGAGGCGATCAGCGCCTTGTACTTCGAACCGACCTTCGAGCCGGATCGCACGATGCCGCCCGGGAACGGCATGATCGCGCCGGGCACGTCGTCCATCGCCTTCACCGCCGCCTCGCAGGCGGCGAGCGCGTTGTCGAACGTCTTCGCCATGACGAGCAGGTTGCCGCCGCCGACCGCCGCCGTGGTCGAGCCGGTCGAGGCCTCGCACAGGAACTCGCCTTCCATCACGGGGATGCGCCAGTAGCGCTTGCCGTCGATCTTCTTGGCGATCTGCCAGCCGTCGCCGAAGTAGCGCAGGAGCGCCCCCATCTTGAGCGACGTGCCGCCGTCCATCCCGGCGTAGCAGGCGGTGCCGGGGCAGGTGAGCACGCACTGGCCCACGCGGTTCTGCACCTGCTTCTGCAGCTCCTTGATCGACACGGCGAACATCAGCACCCGCACCCCGGGCCGCCCGTCCGGCGTCTCGCGCGGCGACAGGTCGCGGTCGATGCCCGCCTCGCAGCCGCACGCGATCACCGATGTCGCAAACCCCGTCATCGTGACGGCCGCCTGCCGCGCCCACCTGGCCGATGGCGCGGTGATCAGGATCGCGGTGCCGATCATCCCGAAGGCTTCGGCGAACGTGTCGTCGATGCGCACGCCGTTGAGCGTCAGCTTCGGCATGGAACCTCCGCGAACGGATCATTGCCGAACGCGGCCTGCGGCACGCGGAACCACGAAGCGTCCAGCCCGAAATGCTGGTCGAAGTACTGATCGAGCCGCCGCGCCATCGCCTGGCCTGCGCCGGGCTTCACGGTGAGCGTCTTGCCCTGTGGCTCCTTGACGACACGTCCCTTGCGCACGACGGGCTCGCCGTTCTTCAGCACGAGTTGCGCCTCGCGGAACATCGTCGCGACGTCGCTGCCGCGCTTGTAGATGGCGACGTCGGCGAGCGCGCCGGCGCCGAGATGGCCGCGGTCCTTGAGGCCGAGGAGGCGAGCGGGCGCGGCGCGCGTCATGATCGCGATCTCGGCGAGCGAATACTCGCGCGAGATGAAGGGCAGTGTGGTCATGGCGAGCGCCGACTTCGGCAGCTTCTCGATCGCCGCGGCGCGTGCGCTGCGGTCCATGAGCAGCGCGAAGATCTCCGGGTACGTCGTGAAGGGTGCGCCATTCGGATGGTCGGTGGTGAAGAAGACCCGCCAGGGATCGTCGATCAGCAGGAACAGTTCGAGGCCGGTCGCCCACTGGATGGCGTTGTAGAAATCCTTCGCGTTGTAGCGGTAGGGCACGATGCCAGCGCCGTTGTAGTCGGCTTCCGAGATCACCCACTTCTTCGGCCGCGCCGCACCGCGCGCGGTGAACTGGCGCATGGTGTCGCACGACACCGTCACCGTCTGGCCGAACATCACCTGGCCGATATCGACCGTGATGTCGCGTCGCCGGTTCACCTCGGCCGCGAGCGTCGCGGCGGCGGAAGAGAAGCCGCGCTTGCCCTCCTTGCCGTAGCCGTAGAACTGGAGGTGCGCGAGGTGCGCCGCGCGCCCGTCGGTCGCCGCCATCGTGGCAACGGCGGTCTCCGCGTTGCCGGGAACGCCGAGGTTGTTGCAGTGGATGTGGAGCGGATGCGGGATGCCGAGCTCCTCGACCGCGCGCTGCAGCGCGAGCACGATCTGGCGCGAGGAGACACCGTAGGCCGGCACCACATCGTCGAGCGAGAAGGTGCGCGCGTTCTCCTTGAAGGCGGCGGAGGCGCCCGCGTTGATCACCTTGACGCCCAGCGCCTGCGAGCTCTCAACCATGGCGCTCACGTAGTCGCGCACGGCGGCGGCACTCTCCTTGGCGCGCAGCAGCGAGAGCAAAAAATCGTCGTTGCCGAGCACGCACAGCGCGCCCTTGTCGATGATCGGCGTATCGGCGAGCTCGAGATGCGCGTGCAGCGCGTTCGACGGCATCATCGCCGGCTCGATCACCGTCGTGAATCCCATCTGCGCGTAGAGCCGTCCGGTGGTCGCGGTGTCGAACCCGATACGGGCGAGCGGCGTGTCCTTGGGCCGCGGCGCCCACGCGCGATGCGTCTCAGGCAGAAGCAGGCGGGCCGTGTTCACCGACGCGCCGGCGATATGGGAATGGATGTCGATGCCGCCCGCCATGACGATCGCGCCCGAGGCCTCGACGGTTTCGACCGCGCGCCCGTCGGTCGGCGCGTCGACGATACGGTCGCCGTTGATCCACAAGTCGCCCGGCCCGTCGCGTCCGTTGACGGGATCGACGACGTGCCCGCCCTTGATCCGGATCATCGGCGTGTCTCCTTCTTCGCGACGCGTGACGGCAGTGCCGCCGCGATCGCATCGATGATCGACGCGGCGTCCGGTGCATCGCTCGGCGCGGTGGCGGCATAGGCGGACAGCGTCGCCGCTTCCGCGCGGTAGAGGATCGCGTCGTGGTCGACGCCAGGTGCGCCGGCCGCGATCGAGACCGCCGCGCCCGGTACGACCGAATTCGAGATGGCGATGCCCGGGACCGCTGCGAGCCACCGCGGGGCGCTGCCGCCGAGCGTGTCGAGCCAGAGCGCAGCATCGCATTCGCCGGAGTGCGCGAGCCTCGCGGCGTCGAAGCGCCAGGGGTCGCTCACCGCCTCGCCGTCGGCACGGAAGGCGAAAGGAAGTGGCGCATCCGCGAGCCAGCCGCCCGCCATCAGCGCGCCCATGCCGTTGCCGGCGACCGGCATCGCGAGGCTCGTGAATCGGTGCTCGGCGTTGAGATCGTTGACGAGCGCCATGAGCATCGCGAGCGCCGGTTCGTCGAGCGCGGCGGGATCGTAGAGCGCTGCACCGAACGTGGCGTTGCGCAGCACATCGGCTGCTGCGGCGAGTTCGCGCGACGGGTTCGGGAGCTTCTGCGAAACGGTTGCGCGCAGTGACGCGAGCGTGGCGGCGAGGGCCGTGCGGTCTCCGGCGGCGAGGGGCGCCACGGCGAGCTTCCGGCCTTTCAGCGCCTTCGTTTCCTCGGGTGCGCCGATCGCGACGGCGTTGCGGGCAGCGCCCGCCGACACGTAGCCGAACAGAGAGGAGCCGCCGAGCGGTCCTACGATCAGGAGCGTTTCGGCACGGGTCCGCACCTCGGCCGGCGTGGCGACGAGCGTTCCGCCACCCGCCATCACCGATCCGATTCGCGACAGGACCGGGCCTGCCGCATGATCGACGGCCGCGTTCAGCCGGCGCGCCAACCGCACGGCTGCACGGATCGCCGCGGCATCGGCTGCAAGTCCGGCGATGAGCGGGAAGCGGGCATCGGACAGGAGCCGCGCCGCCTCGCCGATCGCCTGATCGAGGGAAGCGGCTCGGCCGCGCAACAACACGTCGGCCATGCAAACTCGAAGTTGGAGGTGCCCTGGCGCGATACTAGACGCAAACCCTTCGAACGCAACCCCTTCGCCGAGGGCCCACGGCGCGCATGACCTTCCTCAGCGTCACCTACTTGTCATACTTGATGTAGGCGAAGCGCAGGTCGTCCTCGGGCGTGCCTTCGAGCGCGCCGCCGGCCTTGCCCGGCTGCCAGGCGACGACCTCCTCGATCTTCCGCGCAAGCTCGAAGTCCTTGTCGGTGATGCCCTTGGCGGCGTGGTTCATGAGCCGCACTTCGACCCACGCGTAGGACGCCGTGATGTCGGGATGGTGCCATGCTGCTTCCGCGAGATGGCCGATCGTGTTGATGACCATCAGCGTGCCTTTCCAGCTGTTCGTCTTGTACTTGCGCCGGATCCAGCCATCCTCGACGTACCAGTGCGGCAGCTCCTTCTTCAGCCGCTCTGCCGCTTCTTCGGCCGTGTACGTGCGTTCCTTCGAGCGTTCCGCCATGATTGATCGCCTCCCGTGCTTGTGCAATAACGCTCCCCGGCCGGTCCGGGGGTCTGCCGATGACCATAATCGCCGGGCCTTGCCGCTTGAAGTGGGCACCTTCAGGCACCGCGCTCGACAGGCGGTTGCGCACAGGTAGGGCATGTTGAGCAGCGTCACCGTGACGGTGCCGGCGCGGGTGCACCTGGGGTTCTTCGACCTCTCTGCCACCATTGGCCGCCGCTTCGGCTCGATCGGGCTCGCGCTCGAGCGGCCGGTCACGTCCGTGACCGTGCGCCGTGCACCCGCCTCCACCGTGCAGGGACCCGAGGAGGAGCGAGCCGGCCGTCATCTCGAGACGCTGAAGCGCGCGCTGTCTCTGAAGGGCGAGTACGCCGTCACGATCAACGAAGCGATCCCGGCCCACGCGGGCCTGGGCTCCGGTACCCAGCTCGCACTCGCGCTCGCCGGCGCGATCCGCACGCTGAACGGTCTGCCGCTCGCGCCGCGCGCCGATGCGGCGCTGCTCGGCCGGGGTGCACGCTCCGGCATCGGCATCGGCCTGTTCGAGACGGGCGGGCTGGTTGTCGATGGCGGCCGCGGCGGCCTCGACGAACCACCGCCGATTCTCGCAAGGCTTGCCGTGCCTGCCGACTGGCGGATCCTGCTCGTGTTCGACGAGCAATGCCTTGGCGTGCACGGGGCTGCAGAAGTGCAGGCGTTCCGTGACCTACCGTCGTTCCCGGCCGACAGTGCCGCGCGTATCTGCCACCTCGTGCTGATGCAGGCGCTGCCCGCGCTCGCGGAGGCCGACCTGCCGCGCTTCGGTTCGGCAATCGAGGAGGTGCAGCAGCGGCTCGGCGAGCACTTTGCGCCCGCGCAAGGCGGCGTGTTCACGAGCCCGGCCGTGCAGGCCGCCGTCCGGTTCCTTGCCGCGCACGGCGGCCATGGCCCGGGGCAGAGTTCCTGGGGGCCGACCGGATTCGTGTTCGCCCGCTCGGCCGCAGACGCCGCCGAACTCGCCGCCGCGTTCGGCAGGGAGAAGGCGTTCGACGGTTTGCGCCTCGACGTGGTCGCTGCCCGCAACCATGGTGCCGTAATCGAGAGAGGCGACGCCGTAACGTCGCTGCATCGTCCGTCCACGCAACAACAAAGACAGCATCGCTGAAGGATCGCCATGCCCGAACAACGCGACAAGCACATCCTGCACATGATCACGCCGCTCAAGCACATGAGCCCGTTCGACGTGAACATGGCGACGGATGCCGGCTTTGACGTAATCGCGACCTACACCGGCGTCGAAACCAAGGAAGTGCAGGGGCTGGTGCAGGACGCGATCTTCTCGCGCCATCCGCGCCTGTCGGTGAATACGGGCCTGTTCATCGGCGGCCGCGACGCGCTCGCCGCGCTCGACATGATCGACATCGCGCGGAAATCGCTCGTACCGCCGTTCGAGCTGTCGATCTTCGCCGACCCCGCCGGCTCGTTCACCACGGCGGCCGCGATGGTCGCCTGCGTCGAGAAGGTTCTGAAGGACAAGTGCGGGAAGGACCTGAAGGGTCTGCGTGTCGCGGTGTTCGGCGCGACCGGCGTCGTCGGCTTTTCGTCCGGCGTGATCGCGGCGGGGCAGGGTGCGAAGGTGACGCTCGTCGGCCACGACGGCGTCGCCCGCGTCGAAAAGGCCGGGCAGGAGATCAAAAACCGCTTCCATCTCGATGTCGCCGCCGCGGACGGGTCGAACGAGGCTGCGAAGGAAGCGGTCGTGAAGAACGCCGACGTCGTGTTCGCCTGCGCCCGCGCCGGCACGCAGGTGCTGAGTGCCGCGCAGCTCAAGGCGTCGCCGTCGCTGCTCGTCGCCGCCGACGTGAACGCCGTGCCGCCGCCGGGCCTGCAGGGGCTCGACGTGATGGCGAACGGCGTCGCGTTTGCCGGATCGCACGTGCTTGGCGTCGGCCCGCTTACCATCGGCAACGTGAAGTACCAGACCGAGTTCGGCCTCTTCCGGCGCATGATCGAGTCCGACAAGCCGGTGTGCTTCGATTTCCGCGAGGCCTTCGAGCTTGCAAGAACGCTCACCGTCTGAGGCCCGTGCCGATGCTGCGACTGGCCGTGCCGTCCTCATCGTCGCGCTCTCCGGACGCGCACTTGCGCTCGCGGCGCGGCGCGGCGGTTACGTGCCGCTCGTGGCCGACCTGTTCGGCGACGACGACACGCGCGCGCTCGCGGCGCGGTTCGTCCTCGCCGGTTCGTATGCGGATGGTTTCGCCGAGGACCGCCTCGAAGCGGCGCTGCAGGTCCTCGTCCACGGATATGCGGTCGAAGGCCTCGTGTGGGGGGCGGGCTTCGAGGATCGCCCGGAACTGCTCGACATGCTGGCGCGAACCTGGCCGCTTCTCGGCAACAGCGGCGGTGTGGTGCGGAACGTCAAGGACCCGCGCTGGCTGGCCGACGCCTGCCACCGATCCGGTATTCCGCATCCGGACATTGCCTTCGAGCATCCCGATGACGAGCACGCGTGGCTCGCCAAGCGCGTCGGCGGTTCGGGGGGATCGCACGTCGGATCATCCGGCGGGCCGGGCCATTATTGGCAACGCCGCGCGTCCGGCCACGCCGTCTCGGCGGCATTCCTCGCCGACGGGCGCGGCGCCGAAGTCGTGGCGTACACGGAGCAATGGACGGATCCCGCACCTGATGCCCCGTATCGGTACGGCGGCGCGGTTCGGCCGACCGACCTCTCGCCGTCCCTCACCCAGGCGCTCGCCGGGGCCTGCGACTCGCTCGCACGCGAGGCGGGGCTCGTCGGTCTCAACAGCCTCGACGTTCTCGTCGACGGCGATCGCTTCACGCTGCTCGAAATCAACCCGCGCCCCGGCGCGACGCTCGACGTCCTCGACGACGATGAGCATCGCCTGTTCGCTGCGCACGTGGCCGGCTGTCGTGGCGAAGTTTTGCGCCACGCGTTCCGTTTCTCGCAAGGCTCCGCCGCCGCCGTCGTCTATGCGGACGAAGACATCGTTTCCGTGCCGTGCCTCGACTGGCCCGACTGGGCTTTCGACCGGCAGCCGGCCGGGTCGTTCGTTCCCAAGGGAGCACCGTTTTGCACCGTCACCGCCACGGAACAATCGGCCGCAAAGGCCAGGGCGACGGTAACCGGGAGGTCGAAGGTCATGCTCGAACGCGCCAAGGCGAATTCCGACGGCAAGGTGCCGAGCGTCAGCACGCGGGCGAGAGCGCTCGCCGATGCGATGGTGCGCGACGCCGACCTGCTCCGCATCAAGGTCTCGACCGGCAGCCGCGGCGAGCGCCTCATCGATTGCGGGTCGGAGACGAAGGGTGGCATCGAAGCGGGCGTGCGCATGGCAGAAATCTGCCTCGGCGGCCTCGGCACGGTGACGGTCGTTCCGGACGCGACCTTTCCGAACTGGCCGTTCTCGGTGTCGGTGCGCTCCTCGCAGCCGGTGATCGCCTGTCTCGGCAGTCAGTACGCCGGCTGGAAGCTCCAGCACGGATCGTTCTTCGCGCTGGGCTCCGGCCCGGCGCGCGCGCTCGCGCAGAAGGAAGAGATCTACAAGGAGATCGGCTATCGCGACGACGCCGACGGGACGGTTCTGGTGATCGAGGGCGACGGTGCCCCGCCGCCCGAAGTGATCGACGAGGTATGCGCCGCCTGCCGCATCAAGCCGCAGAATCTCACCGTGCTGTTCGCACCGACGCGCAGCCTCGCGGGCAGCGTGCAGGTGGTGGCGCGTTCGCTCGAGGTGGCGCTGCACAAGGCGCACGCCGTTCACTTTCCGCTGGCGAAGATCGTCGACGGGGCTGCGGCCGCGCCGCTCGCGCCGCCGCACCCCGATTTCCTCGAGGCGCTCGGGCGCACCAACGATTCGATCATCTTCGGCGGCAAGGTGTGGCTGTTCGTCGAAGGGTCGGCGGAGGAGGCGAAGACGCTCGCCGAGAAACTGCCGAGCAACACCTCGCGCGATTACGGCGAGCCGTTCGCAAAGATCTTCAAGCGCTTCAACGGCGACTTCTACGCCATCGACCCGATGCTGTTCAGCCCGGCCGAGGTGGTCGTCACCGCGGTCGAGAGCGGGGCAGGGTTCCGTTCCGGCGCCGTCGACATCGCAAGACTCCATGCCTCGTTCGGCTGACCGCGGCCTCACCGTGATTGCGGGCGCGCCGCTGCGCGTCGCCGTTCTCTCTGGACCGCGGGACGGGCTTGCCCGCCGCCTCGTCAAGCGCATGACGGCGCAGGGCGCGCACGGGCGCATCGTGCGGCTCGCCGACTGCTCGTTCGACACGTCGAAACCGTCCGGGATCGCCATTCCGGGTTTCGGCCGCGACTTGCCGGACGGCGTGTTCGTGCGGATGGTGCCGGGCGGTTCGTTCGAGGCGGTGACGAAGCGGCTGGGCGTGCTGCATGCGCTACGCGAACTCGGCGTGCCGGTGTGGAACGATGCGCGCGCGATCGAGCGGTGCGTGGACAAGTCGCAGACGACGTTCCTTCTGCAGCGCGCCGGTCTTCCGGTGCCGCCGACGTGGACGCTCGAGGATCGCGATGCGGCCGCCGCCCTGGTGCGCCGCGAAGCACGCCGCGGCCCGCTGGTGCTGAAGCCGCTGTTCGGCTCGCAGGGGCGCGGGCTGAAGCTCATACGCACGGAAGCCGACCTGCCGGCCCCCGACGATGTTCAGGGCACGTACCATCTGCAGCGCTTCCTCGGTGTCGAGACGGCGGCCGGCTTCCGGGATTTCCGCGTCTTCGTTGCCGGAGGCCAGGTGCTGGCCGCAATGATCCGGCACGGCGAGACGTGGATCACCAACGTGAAGCAGGGCGGGCGGCCCGAGGCGCTGGTCGGCGACCGCGAACTCGAGCAGCTCGCGGTGAAGGCGGCGCACGCCGTCGGGGCGGACTTCTGCGGCGTCGATCTGCTGCGGGATCGGGCCGGTAGCCCGTATGTGCTCGAAGTCAACAGCATGCCCGCGTGGACTGGCCTGCAGAAGGTGGCCGACATTGACATCGCGTCGGCGCTCGCCGCAGCGTTCCTCGACGCGGTCGGCGAGCGGCGGCGGGCGCGGCGCTCTGCATGACGTCGCCTGAGGCCGCGCTCGATGCGTCGATCGCAAAGGCCTTCGTCGCCGCCTGCCGCGCCGAGATCGAGGCGCCGAAGCCCGGCAACGTGCACGTGTTCGCCGGCGGCCACGACATGGAGGCAAAGCACTTCCTGGACGCTGCCGCCGCAGCCGCCCCGTTCATCGCAGACCGCACGCTGATCGTCGGCGAGCGCATCCGGCGCGCCGTTGCGGCGAGCATGGCGGTCGCCGGCACCAACACCAACCTCGGGATCGTGCTGCTCGCCGCCCCGCTGGCCGCCGCTGCACAGACGGGTGGCCCTGACCTGCGCCAGTCGCTGCGCGGGGTCCTTTCGGGACTGACGCTCGCCGACGCCGAGGGCGCCTTCGCCGCCATCGCGCACGCCAATCCGGGGGGACTGGGCGAACGGGCGGACAACGACGTCCGCGGCAGGCCGACAACCACGCTTGCGGCCGCCATGGCCGCCGCCGCCGACCGCGACCGCATCGCGCGCGCCTACGGGACGGACTACGCCGACGTCTGGGACGTCGGCCTCCAGGCCTATCGCGCGGCGGAGGCGGACGCGGTCATTCCCTGGTGGCCAGCCACGGCGGCGTTTCTTGCGTTCCTCGCCGCGTTTCCGGACAGCCACATCGTGCGGAAATGGGGGGCGGCGGCTGCGGGCTGGGTGCAGGCGGAAGCGGTTTCCCTCAAGCCCCGTCTCGAGGAATTGGCGCCCGAAGCCCGCCTTGAGGCGCTCCTCGATCTCGATGCCCGTATCAAGGCCAACGGGTGGAATCCCGGCACTTCGGCCGACCTCACGGTTGCAACTATCTTTTCACGGATGCTCGATCCCATCTTGCGGAAATCCGTGGAGAGTGGTTGAGTTCGGAAAGCTATCTGGCCAACCGGTCCGGTTCCCGGGCGCAGTCAACAAGGATAGCCGTTCGTCGAACTGCGGCGTGCGGCGCGACGACTATCGGCAGAAGCGATTCTTAGGGAGAGACACTCGATGGCAGCTGCAAAGATCAACAAGGTGATGGTGGGCGAGTCGCTGGTGGGCGACGGTAACGAAATCGCGCACATCGACCTTCTCATCGGCCCGCGCGGCAGCGCGGTGGAGGCGGCGTTCTGCAACAGCCTCACCAACAACAAGGACGGCTTTACCTCCCTCCTCGCGGTGATTGCGCCGAACCTGCCGTGCAAGCCGAACACGGTGATGTTCAACAAGGTGACGATCAAGGGCGCCAAGCAGGCCGTCCAGATGTTCGGCCCCGCCCAGTACGCGGTCGCCAAGGCCGTGCAGGACTCGGTCGCCGAAGGCGTCATCTCGGCCGCTGAAGCCGACGACCTCTTCATCTGCGTCGGCGTGTTCATCCACTGGGAAGCCGAGGACGACAAGAAGATCCAGGACTTCAACTACCGCGCCACGAAGGAAGCCCTCGCCCGCGCCGTCGCCGGCGAACCGAAGGCGGCCGACGTCACCAAGAAGCGCGACTCGGTCAAGCATCCGTTCGGTGCTTAGGAAGGAAACCACCGCGAGGAGAAGAAACCATCAGCGCCGCCACAACAGCAGCAGGGTGGTCTCCTTCGCCGGTTGGCCTCCATTCTAGGGCTGAGGTAAGACCTCGTCAGGTTTGAGTAACGGAAGGGGAGCAGCGATGCTCCCCTTTTCGCCTTTCCGTCGTGGTCGCCGTCAATGCGTTCAAGCGTGCGGCGGCAGCATCGCCACGCGGATCGCGCCTTCGTGGATCGACGTCGCGACCAGTGCGCCGGATATGCCGGCATCGGCCAGCGCCTCGAGGTCGGCCATGTGCCGCACGCCGCCCGCGGCGAACACCCGCCGGTGCCCGGCCCGAGCCTTGATGCCCGCAAGGCGGTCGACGTCCGGCCCAGCGCCGCTCCCGACGCGCGCCAGCGTCATCACGATCACCCGTTCCGGCCAGAACTCCGGCTCCTCGAGCAGCGCCACCGGCCCGAGGAACGCGTTGTCGCGAAAATCGAGCGACAGGATCACGTTCGGATCCTCGCGATGCTTCACGAGCAGCGTCGTGTCGGCCTGCGACTCCGAACCGATCACCACGTCCTGGTTGCCGCGCGCGAGCTGCGCGACGACGGCTGCCTCGGTGCCTGCACCGCGGTCCACCCAGAGGCGCAGCGAGGGAAACCGTTCGGCCAGCGCATCGACCGCTGAAACCTGCGCCGAGCCCCCTTCGATCGCGTCGAGGTCGGCGACGTAAAGGTTCGCGAACGGCGCAACGGAGAGGAGCCCCGCAACCACGGCCGCCGGGTCTGCCGACGCGGCGAGCGGCGTTCGGATCGGCGCGTACTTGGCGCGGTCGCCGCGCCGGGCGTGCACGACCTGGCCGTCCTTCAGGTCGATCACCGGCACGACGAGCATGCTTTTTTGCCTCTTCAGGAACACGAACCGTCGGGATATTACCGGGTTCGGGGCAGGGAGACAGCATGAGCGTCATCATCGGCTGGGACGTGGGCGGAGCCCATCTCAAGGCTGCGCGCATATCGGACGGCCGCGTCGAGGCGACGGTGCAGGTCCCCTGCGAACTCTGGCGCGGCCTCGACCGCCTGAAGCCCACAATCGAAGCGGCGCGCGCACTGATCGGCGACGCGGAGCGCCACGCCGTCACCACAACGGGCGAACTCGTCGACGCGTTTTCCGACCGCGAGGCGGGCGTCGTCGCGATCACCATGGCGATGGAAAGCGCGCTGTCGCCGGCCGAGGTGCAGATCTACGCCGGGCGCGCCGGCTTCGTCGCCCCCGATGGCGCCCCGGCGCTCTGGGCGCTCGCCGCCTCGGCCAACTGGCACGCGACCGCGAGCGTGGTCGCGCGCCACCGCGCCGAGGCGCTGATGATCGACATGGGATCGACCACCACGGACGTCGTGCCGATCGCCGACGGCCTCGTGCGCGCGCGCGGCATGAAGGACCACGAGCGCATGGTCGTGGGCGAACTCGTCTACACCGGCCTCACCCGCACGTTCCTGATGGCGGGACCGCTGCTCGCGCCGGTCGGCGGCAGCTGGGTTCCACTGATGAACGAGTATTTCGCCTCGATGGCGGATGTCTGGCGCGTGCTGGGCGATCTCGATGAGGCCTACGACCAGCACCCGACGGCGGACGGACGGGAGAAGACGGCGAAGGCATCCGCCTCGAGGCTCGCCCGCATGGTGGGCCTCGACCGCAAGGACCGCGCGCCGGAAGACTGGGTTAGGCTCGCGAGATGGTTCGCCGACGGACAGATGCGCAAGGTCGAGGACGCGATCCACCTCGTGCTCTCGGCCGGATCGTTCGACGCTACTCCGGTGATCGTCGCGGCGGGCGCCGGCCGAAGCGTGCTCCGCCGCATCGCAGCGCGGCAGGGCATGGCCTACGAGGACCTTTCCGACGTGATCCCGGTGGCCGACGGGGCAGGGCCCGGCGCGGCACTGTGCGCCCCGGCGGCCTGCGTCGGCCTGCTGCTCAGCCAGCAAGGTGCGGGCGAATCTTCTCCATGAGCCAGCCCCAGGCTTCGAGTTCCTGAGGACCCGCCGTCTTGTCGATCGAGATCTGGAGATAGGCGAGCTCCGCCTCGATCTTCTCCTTCGGCAGCATATGCAGGCGGCTCGCGAGGATGGCCGCCTCGAGCACGGCCGCCTTCGCCCGGTTCATCCCGCGGAACGGCGCGTGGATCGCCTCCCGCACGACCTTGCAGTGGAACCGCGGCCGCTGGTCGTGAGGCTCGACCCGCACCACCTCGAGTTCCGCGTGCGTCAGCGCCGCCTGAAGCCGCGGCACCGGGAACTCGTCGCCGGTCTCGACCGTCGCCCAGTCCTTGCGGCCCGTGAGGCATCCGGCGAACACGCGCGCATCGTCTGTGTAGTTGGCGACCGCGCACGGCACGGCCTCGAGGTTCTCGAGCGTTGTCGAGGGGCGGAACGGCGCGATGATCCAGTCCTCGCCGCTCTGGATCAGGCCGAGCGGCGCGATATGAACGCGGCCTTCCGCGTTCACCGTGGTGACGATGCATTCGCGGATCATCGGCATCAGGCGTCGTCCTTCTTCGGGCGCAGCGTGTGGCCCGCCGCGGCGAGGCGGGTCAGGTCCTCCTCGCGACGGTCGGCCGCGGCGCCCCAGTCGAGTGGTTCGTCCTGAGCGTAGCGTTTGCCGAGCGTGAACGCGATCTCGGCCTTCATCAGTTCGGTGGCGAGGTAGAACGCATGCGCTCCATCCTTCTCGACACCGAGCTTCGGGAAGAGGTCCAGCGCCTGCTGCGCCACGTGGTGGCCGGCATTGCTGTAGACGTGGATGCCGTCGGAGGCCACCTCGATGCGGAAGTTGCGGTCGCGCACTTCGCCCGCAAGGCGCGCGATCTCGTCGGGCGTGGCTGCGAACGGCTTGCGGTCGTGCACTTGCAGGAGCTTGCCGCCATACCCCTTGGGTAGGCTGCCGTCGCGCTTGGCAGCGTAGAGGATGCGGCGTGCCCAGTCGTGCTCGGCAACGGTGCGCCGCGTGTGCGGGCTCACCTGCACCACGAGCACGTTGCGGATGTCGAGTTCCGAGCATACGCCGAGCAGCAGCGCCGTGATGCCGGACGTGTCGGCCTCGGTGAGTTCGGTGAGGTTCCCCGTGCCCATCAGCATCGGCGCTGCGGGCCGCGCCCTGCGGAACGCGGCATAGCGTTCGAGCGAGGTCGTGAAGCCGAAATGGATCGGATCGAGGATCGGGTCCGCCATGGTCCGCAGGCCCATCCGCTCGGCCTCCTCCGATGCAGCGATCATCGACGCGAGGTCGCCGTGCGGGGAGGGGACGAGCACCGCCTCGATGCCGGTATCCGCGGCGAGCCCCAGCGTGTCCTTCGTCAGCGAGAACACGACGTCCGCGCCCGCGCGCGCTCCACGGCGCAGTTCGTCGAGATCAGCCGAGTCGACACTCACGCCGTATCCCTGTCCCTTGAGCGCCCTCACCGTATCCTCGAGATGCGGGAAGGCGACGCCGGGCTGGCAGCCGACGTCGATCACGTCCGCGCCTTGCGCGCGCATCACTTCGGCGCGTTTAAGGATTTGATCGACAGTGAGGTCCGGCGCCTCGACGATCTCGGAGAAGATGCGGATCTCGTAGCGCGACAGGTCGGGCGGGCCGCCGCCCTTGCCGAAGAAGGCCGGGATGTCGTTCACCTCGTCGGGTCCGCGCACGAACGGCACGCCGTAGTGCTGCGCGAGGCGGTCGAGGTCGAGCCGGCAGCGGCCGGGCACAATCACCTTCGTCGCTTCCAGCGGCGCTGGCAGGCGGCGCGTGATGATCGGCTCGGTCATCAGCGCCGCGACCTTCACCCCGATATCGTGCACATGCCACGTGAAGCCGGGGTTCTTCAGCCCCGACAGCACCGCCTTGAGGCGCGGCTCGGCAAGGTGGCCGGTGAGGAAAAGGATGCGGTCGCCGTCCGCCATCGCGCCGGTCAGGCAGCGCCCGCGAGAAGCTGGCGTTCGCGCTCGGCGATTGCTGCCTCCAGTTCGACGAGACTTTCGACGACGGTCGTCGCCTCGAACGATCGCAGCGCGTCGGTGTTCTGAAGGTCGACGCGGCGGGGATAGACCTTCACCATGCCGGCGGGCGCCATCGTGTCGAGTTCCGGCGCCGTGTCGCAGGCGAACACGATCGAGGGGACACGGCACTTCCCCGCCTGCGCGAAGACGTTGGTGGCGAGGTTGTCTGATATTCCGTGTACGCACTTTGCGACTGTGTTCGAGGTCGCGGGCGCAAGCACCAGCGTGTGGTAGACGCCGTAGTAGAAGTCGCCGACAGGCGCGGCCGACGCGGTCGTGTCGCGGAACACGCGGGTGCCCTCGGGCAGCATCATGTCCTGCTTGTACATGCGCACCACTTCCGCCGCCGCCTTGCTCACGAACACGTCGAGCCTGTCGAGGCGGCGCATGATCGCCAGGCACTCGGTGAAGAAGTGGCCCGACCCGGTGAGTGCCCAGCCCCAGCGCGGCGTTTCGATCTTCTTCGCCATCAGCCGACCCTCGCCGCGACGCCCGCGGTCGAAAGCTGCACCGCCCCCGATCGGTCGGGCGAGCGTCCCTGGACCAGCGCCTCGAGGGCCGGGCCGCCGTCGGGGCCGATGATCCACACGGGGCCGCCGAACGATTCCGCCATCACCGGAAACCACGGATCGACGAGGCCAGCGGTCACGGCCTGCTGCGACGAAGCCACCCCCGCGGGCAATGTCGGCTTCACCAGGGCGAGCGCAGACGATGCGATGCGGGCGGCGAGCCAGGCGGCGATCGAGTCCGAGGTCAGGTCCCAGGAGTGCGGCAGCGTCTCCTCGTCGAGCGCCATGCCGAGCGGGCTCCAGATCGAGGCGCCTGGCAGTGCCGTAGCGGTGGCGACGTCCTTCGCTGTCGACACGAGGGGAAGCCCAAAGCGGTTTGCCAGCGCCTCGGCGAACTGCGCCATCGCGAGGATCGCCATGCGATGCGCGGCGCGGTCGTCGAAGCCGATCGCGGCTTGCGTATCGCGCACCACGTCGGCGAACGGGCCGCCGCCCGGCACCACCAGCGTCGGCACCGTTGCGCTGGCGATGGTCACGGCGAGCGTTGACAGGCGCTGACTCAGCGCATGGCTTCCGCCGAGCTTTACGACGACTGCGGTCATGCGCGGGGCTCGCCCACGGCGTCGCGGAGCCGATGGATGCTCGCGGCGCTTGCCGCGCGTTCCCGGACGATCTCGACGCCGACGCCGCCCGGACCGACGTCGAGTTTTTCGACCCGCACGCGCACCTTCAGGAGGCCCGGATGCTCGAGGAGGCGACCAGCGATGCGTTCGGCGAGCGTCTCGACGAGCTGCAGCGGCCCTTCCGCGACGACGGTGCGGATCGCGTCGGTGATCACGTCGTAGGAGAAGATGTGGCGCATGTCGTCGCGGTCGGGCGTCTTGCGGCGCACGTCCGCCCACACGTCGAAGCGCACGCGCTGCTGGCGGCCACGCTCGTGGCTGTAGGCGCCGATCTCGATCGGCAGCACGAAGTCCCGCACGAAGATCTGGTCGACGGCAGTGCGATCCTGTTCGGTCGAACGGTAGTTTCCGCGCGCGGCCAGCACCTCGTAGTTCACGGGCGGATCGTCCGCCGCGGGCTCGAGCGCTCCGTCACCGCGCCCGATCAGGCCGCGGATCTCGGCGATTGCCTCGGGATCGAGCGTCCCCGCCCGGCCCGACTTGCCGCACAGCGCGCCACGGAAGCCCATCACGTCAGGCTTCAGCGGCAGAAGGCGCGGCACGTCCGGCGCTTCGAGACCGCCCGCGAGCCCGCTCGTCAAACCGAGTTCCCGGCAGCGCGCGACGAAGCGGGAAAGCTGCTCGGCACCGAGATGCGTCGTGAGCCGGCCGCCGCCTTTTTTCGCGGTGTCCAGCATCGCGCCATGGAAGCCGGCCTGCTTCAGGTGGACCAAGAGTCCCAGGTCCGGCGAAAGATCGGCGAACAGCACGCCCACGAGCTTGGTCTCGCGAGCGAGCGGGGCCAGCGCCCGGACACAGTCGAGGATCTGCGGGTCGGGGAACAAGCCGACCTTGAGGAAGTCGCAGCCCGTTGCGGCATATCGGGCAATCGCCTGGGTGAGGGTCTCGGCGCGCATGGCGACGTCGCCGGTCACGGCGCTCACTTTCGCCCGGGTGCCGACCGCCGCCCGCGTGGCCGCGACGACGGACGGATCGACGGCGGCGAGGGCCCCGTGCGACGGGTCCTTCAGGTCGATGATGTCGGCGCCGCCGGAAAGGGCGATCTCGGCTTCGGCGGGGCCCGTGACGGAGGCGAGGAACGCGATCATTTGCCGGCAGCCTCGAGTTGCTTGTCGATGCGGTTCTTCATCAGCCAGTCGAGGCCGCGATGCCAGCTGTCGTCGGTGTTGGAGCGGATGTCGGCGCTGCCCGCGGCGACCATCTTGCCGGTCGAGACGTCGCGTACGTAAAGGTTCACGTTCAGGATGAGGTTTGACACCTTCTGCACTGTTCCGGTTACGGAAAGGGTGGCCCCGGCCTCCTTTGCCATCTTGATGTCGCAGTCGCCGCAGTTCTGGAGATTCGCGTGACCGGCGGCCTCGGCGACCTTGGTCAGATCGACCGCCTGGTAGCCGCGGTGCGCCGCGAGATAGGTGGCGACGCGGGGCGCCATCGAGTTGAGGCGCGCCTGCTCGGGCGCGCTCTTGCCCAGCATCTCGCCGTCGAGGCTCGTGTCGACGAGTTCGAAGCCGAACACCGCCACCTTCTGGGGACTCGAGGCCTCTGCAGGCAGCAAGGCGAGGTACGTGGCGGCAATGGCGAGAAGAAAGCGACGACGCATGCGTTCAACACCGAAACTAGGGGCGGGAGCCTGTCTCCTTCTTAAATCCCGCCACCACTGCTCCACAACGATTAACTTTCCCGCGTGTCACGACGCCGTGACACAGTTTGAAAACGTTCCAGATCGGGAATTTTTCCCATGGTTTGCGCGTTATGCCGGATGGCCTTATCCATCCCCCGAATTACGCCCCGGAGTTACCTTCGACCCATGCAGCGTTTGTCGGCAGTGATGCGTTCGGCGGCTGTGCTGCTCACGTTGGCGGCCATACCGCTGGCGGTCGATCCTCCTGCGCCGGCCGCCGCGCAGACCGCGCCGGCGACTCAGGAAATCCGCATCGGTTACATCCGGGTCGTCGAGAAGGGCCGCATCACCTTGTCGGTGCTCGACGCGCCCCCCGCCGACGACGGATTCGCGGGTGCGAAGGTCGCGATCAACGACAACAACACGACCGGCAAGTTCCTGAAGCAGTCGTTCATCCTGGAAGACGTCGAACTCGCCCCCGGCGATGACCCCATCCCCGCCGTCGACAAGCTCCTGGGCGAAGGCGCCCGCTTCCTCGTGACGGACGTTCCGGCGGACGATCTCCTGAAGATCGCCGACCATGTCAAAGGCAAGGGCGTTCTCGTCTTCAACGCCGGGGCGCTCGACGATTCCCTGCGCGAGGAGAACTGCCGCGCGAACGTCATCCACACCGCTCCGACGCGCTCCATCCTCGCCGACGGCCTTGCCCAGTACCTCGTCTGGAAGCAGTGGCGGAACTGGTTCCTCGTCGAGGGCACGAACCCGAACGACAAGCTCTGGGCGAGCGCGATAAAGCGCGCGGCGGAGCGGTTCGGCGCGAAGATCGTGGCGGAGAAGGAGTTCGCGGACACCGGCGGCTCCCGCCAGACCGATTCAGGCTACGCGCAGGTCCAGAAGCAGATCCCGATCTTCACGCAGGACTCGCCCGACTACGACGTGCTCGTCACGGCCGACGAGAGCGAGGTGTTCTCGACGTACTTCCCGTACCGCACGTGGTTGCCGCGGCCGGTGGCGGGCTCCTCCGGCCTGATCCCGTCGAGCTGGCATCCCTCGTTCGAGGGCTGGGGGGCGGCGCAGATCCAGAACCGGTTCCAGAAGTCGTCCGGCCGGCGCATGCGCGACAAGGACATGCAGGCGTGGACCGCCGTGCGCATGATCGGCGAGGCGGCCACCCGCACGCGCTCGACCGAGGAGAAGGCGATCGAGGACTTCATCAAGGCGCCCGACTTCTCGCTTGCGGCTTTCAAGGGCCAGAAGGTCACGCTGCGCGACTGGAACTGGCAGTTGCGCCAGCCCGTGCTGCTCGCCGACCATGCGACGGTCGTTTCGATTTCGCCCCAGGAGGGGTTCCTGCACCAGTTCTCGGTGCTCGATACGCTCGGTATCGACCGGCCCGAGACGACGTGCGTGTTCAAATGACGGAAACAACGATGACGATCCGCAGATCGATTCACGCTCTCGCCGCCGTGTCGGCGCTCGGCGCAGCCGTTACGCTGGCGACGCCTGCCTCGGCCTACACGGTCTACGTCTCAAACGAGAAGGGCAATACGGTCACGGTGCTCGACTCCAAGACGATGGAGGTGACCGACACGATCAAGGTCGGTGCGCGCCCGCGCGGCATCACCATCTCGCACGACGGGAAGTTCGTGTACGTCTGCGCCAGCGACGACGACACCATCCAGATCATCGACACGGCCACCAAACAGATCGTCGGCACGCTGCCCTCCGGGCCCGATCCGGAGCTCTTCGTGCTGAGCCCCGACGGCAACTTTCTCTACGTCGCCAACGAGGACGACAACCTCGTCACCATCATCGACCTGAACTCGAAGTCTGTCGTGAACGAGGTGCCGGTCGGCGTGGAGCCGGAAGGCATGGCGGTGAGCCCGGACGGCAAGACCATCGTCAACACGTCCGAGACGACCAACATGGCGCACTTCATCGACGCCCAGAGCCACGAGATCACCGATAACGTGCTCGTCGACTCGCGCCCGCGCTTCGCGCAGTTCAAGAGCGACGGGTCGGAGGTTTGGGTGTCTGCAGAGATCGGCGGCACCGTCTCCGTGATCGACAACAAGACGCGGCAGGTGACGCACAAGATCTCGTTCCAGATTCCCGGGCTGCCGAAGGAGACGATCCAGCCGGTCGGCCTGCGCCTCACCAAGGACGGCAAGAAGGCGTTCGTCGCGCTCGGCCCCGCAAACCGCGTGGCGATGATCAACACCGAGACCTACGAGGTGGAGAAATACATCCTCGTCGGCCAGCGCGTCTGGCAGCTCGCCTTCACGCCTGACGAGAAGATGATCGTATCGACCAACGGCATCTCGAACGACGTCACCTTCATCGACGTCGAGACGGGCGAGGCGCTGAAATCCACCACCGTCGGCAACCAGCCGTGGGGCGCGGTGGTTTCGCCGAACTGACTGCCGCATTCTTAGGGGGAGAGCACATGAAGCGACCGATTGCCGCCGCCGCCATGCTTGTGTTCGCGGGACTGCCCGCGGCAGCGCAGACCGCCACCGACACGCAAGGGCAGGCGGCGCAGCCTGCACCGGCGCAGAGCCAGACGCCGTCGCGGGCCAGCAAGAAGCTGCCCGAACTCGTTCTCGGCAAGGACGGCGATGCCTTTGCCGTCAACCAGAAGGACTTCGAGTTGATCGCGGGGCAAGGCTATCGCTGGCCGATCTCGTCGAACGGCAACCTCGAGTACAAGTTCCGCACGACGCTGTTCCGGAACGTGTGGATGAACCAGATCGTGATCAACGACCTCGAGGTGCACATGGACGGCGGGCCTGCCTGGCTCGAGTTCGACGCCAAGGGTACGATGATGGTTCAGTTCTCGACCGTGCGCCCCGGCGAATACGAGTGGTGGGTCGAAGGCCTCGAGGACAAGGGCATGAAGGGCAAGATCATCATCAAGTGAGGGTCGACACGATGCGGACAGGATTGATTGCGACGGTTGCGTTCGGCGCCGCCCTCTGGGCGGGCCAGGCGCTCGCGGACGAGGCCAGCGACTGCACCACCGGGATCGAGACGATCAAGGCGGCGATCGCCAAGAACCCGGCGGCCGACACGCTCGAGAAGCTGAAGAAGTACCTCGCCGATGCCGAGCGCGAACTCGGCGAGAAGCAGTACGACGAATGCCTCGAGGCCGTGCAGGACGCCCAGGAAATCGCCGGCGGCTGACGTTCCCTCGGGAACCAAAAGCGTCTATCAGGGATCGTATCATCGATCATGGACAGCGGGCATGACTGACGCAGCAACGGTTCCGGCGCTCCTCGTCGACAACGTGAGCCATGCGTACGGACCGAAGCAGGTGCTCGACGGCGTGACGTTCGCGGTACGGCAGGGGAGCTTCACCGTGCTGCTCGGCCTCAACGGCGCCGGCAAGTCCACGCTGTTCGCCCTGATCACGCGCCTCTACGACACCAAGCAGGGGCGCATCTGCGTCCTCGGCCACGACATCGGTCGCGAACCCGGCGAAGCGCTGCGCCGCCTCGGCGTCGTGTTCCAGTCGCGCACCGTGGATCTCGACCTGTCGGTGAACCAGAACCTTGCCTACCACGCGGCGCTGCACGGTATGCCGTCGCGCGAGGCGAAGGCGCGGATCGCCGAACTGCTCCAGAACCTGGGCCTCACCGAGAAGGCGCGCGACAAGGTGCGCTCGTTGTCGGGCGGCCAGATGCGCCGCGTCGAGATCGCCCGTGCGCTGCTGCACCATCCGCGCCTGCTGTTGCTCGACGAGGCGACCGTCGGCCTCGACATCCGATCGCGCAGCGAGATGGTGCAGGAGGTGCGCAAGCTCGTGGGGCAGGGCGTCGGCGTGCTCTGGGCGACGCACCTGATCGACGAGGTCGGCCCCGCCGACGACGTCGTGGTGCTGCACCACGGCAAGGTGATGGCTGCGGGCCTCGTCACCGACGTCGTCAAGCAGGCGCAGGCCGACGACATCCGCCACGCCTTCGCCAATCTCACCGGAACGGCGCTGCACCGCACCCGCGTGGAGGCCGCCGCATGAGCGCCGTCGCCGACACAAGCGCCGCCACGCCCGCACGCAGCGGTTTCTCGCTTCGTCAGTATGCGATCTGCATGTGGGGCATCGTCTGGCGCGAAGGCCTGCGCTTCATCCACCAGCGCGAACGCTTCGTCTCCGCGCTGGTCCGCCCGCTCCTGTGGCTCTTCATCTTCGCCGCCGGTTTCCGGCAGGTGCTCGGCGTGTCGATCATCCCGCCCTACAAGACCTACGTGCTCTACGAGGTCTACATCACGCCCGGCCTAATCGGCATGATCCAGCTCTTCAACGGCATGCAGTCGTCGCTCTCGATGGTGTACGACCGCGAGATGGGCAACATGAGGACGCTGCTGGTGAGCCCGTTCCCGCGCTGGTACCTGCTCGTCTCGAAGCTCGTCGCCGGCGTCGCGGTGTCGATCCTGCAGGTCTACGTGTACCTCGCGATCGCCTGGTTCTGGGAGGTGCGCCCGCCACCGATGGGCTACATCTACATCTTCCCGGCGCTGATCATGACCGGCCTGATGGTGGGCTCCGTCGGCCTGCTGCTGTCGTCGCTCGTGAAGCAGCTCGAGAATTTCGCAGGCATCATGAACTTCGTGATCTTCCCGATGTTCTTTGCGTCTTCGGCACTCTACCCGCTGTGGCGCGTGCGCGAGTCGAGCCCGCTCCTCTACGACATCTGCCGGCTCAACCCGTTCACCCACGCCGTGGAACTGATCCGGTTCGCGCTTCACGGGCAGTTCAACCCCGAGGCGTTCGGCATCGTGCTCGGCTGCACCGCGGCGTTTCTGATGGCGGCGATCTATGCATACGATCCGACGCGCGGCCTCATCGCGCGGCGCGGCGGACCGGGAGGCGGCGAATGAGATATCCTGGGTTCGCTGCGGCAGCATTCGTTGTGCTCGCCTGCGTCAGCACGGCGGCAGAGGCGGCCAGCCCGACGGGCGATTGGCCGTGCGTTCAGCGCAAGGTCCCGGAGATGATGGCCGGCCAGGTGTGGAACAAGGGCGATATCCCCGACGCGGCCAAGGCGCTCGCCAACGACAAGAAGATCACCGACCTCGTCGACTTCATCGCCGCGCGGCGCACGCCGCTGGAAGAGGTTCAGGGGCGCGTGAAAGAGTTCGCCGACGCTGCAGGCCCGGACCGCGCGGTAAAACTCCAGGCGGCGTTCCTCGCGCTGCTCGACAAGTTGAACCGCGAACGCGGGCAGGTGATTTCCGGCATCGAGCGTTACGGCCGCCACCAGATCGACCTCGCCGACAAGCTCCGGAAGGAGCAGCACGAGCTCGACAAGATGCAGGCCGACCCGAAAGCCGATCCGTCCGCGCTGCAGGACGCGCAGGACCAGCTCGCCTGGGACGCCCGCATCTTCGAGGATCGCAAGGCGTCGCTCTCGAGCGTGTGCGAGGTGCCGGTGCTGATCGAGCAGCGCCTCGGCCAGGTCACCCGCCTGCTCGAAGCGGCGATGCCATAGCGACCCGCTTCAGCATGGCCTGCGCCCGAGGTTCGCTTCGCCGCAGGAGGACCGATCCTCGCGGGGCTGCACCGGGTTGGCGGACATGCTTCCGTCGCACGGGCGCTCCAGCCACTCCCGGTGCTTCAGGGACGTGTTGCCATAGTTCACCCAGCTGCAAGGCGGGAGAAACGGTGGTGAATTCTCGGGGTAAAGCAGGTCCGGGCCCAGCATGCCCGTGTAATAGCCGTTGCATCCCCTGCCGGTTTCGAGCCCATTCCTGCCGACCTCGACTTCCTCTTCAAACGACAGATCCCGCCCGTCCGGGCCGTCATAGGTTCCCGAACCACCGTTTCCATAGGCGAGGACATAACGATCGTCGAAGCATACGACATCCACGTTGCGGACGAGCAGCGTCTTGCCATCGCGGGCGAAGAGGTCATGCCGGCTCCAGAGGTCGTAGTCGTATTCGCGCTTGAGGATGGTGCCGTTCGGCAGCGTGCTGCTGTCGCGGAAGGACAGCATTTCCCTGATGGCCAGCTTGATCAGCAACGCTTCGGGAAGCGCCATGACCGCGATCAGCACGATCAGCAGCGGCCGGCCGACCCGCTTCAGCATGCAATGGCGCTCTTGCGTTGGCGCTCGATGTTCCAGTCGACGTAGAGGCTGGCTGCCGGGTCGACGTTGACTTCGGCCCGGAAGTGCGCGGCCCACGATCCGCTGATCTCATAGGGCTTTGCATCAGGGAGGTCGAAGGGCACGCCAAGGAACCGGTCACCATCGAGAGGGTCGGTGAAGGCGTCGCTGAAATTGAACGTCGCGTCGCCTTCAATTCGAAAAACGTCTCCGTGCGCGCGGACATATCCGATGAAGACTCCGCGGACGGAGCCTCCTCCATGCGAAAACTGCACGTCGTCGAAGCTGTATGAAGCCCTGAAGTCGTAGTCGACCCGTCCAAGACCAATTTGTCTCGCCTTGCTCGCGATCTGGTCCGCAAGATAGCGGAACGCTCCTGCGGTGCTCACGCCGTATGCATAGTGTTCGGCGATTTCCTTCAAGTGTCCGATGTCGCGGAGATCGACGCGGCGGCCATTGCCGCGGAAGTAGTGGCGAACGAAATCGGAGTCGGCCCACCTCTGTCCGCCGGGCCCAAGATCCGTCGTGATGTCGAACGCGCCGAACTCCGTCTCGCCGGGGACGTACGGCTCGGCCCAGCAACGGCAGTTTGGTTGCTCGCCCGGATGGCCGGTCGGAGGCGGATCGTTCCAGGAGAACATGTGGCCCTCGTTCGCCCGATGCGTGAGGCGGACCCGTTCGTCGCGCACCGTGCGCCAGACGTAACGATCGGTGCTGCGTTCATGCGTCGAGTCTGCGCGCCGCTGCTGCTTGCACTGAAGGAGATGGTGAAGCTGGAAGCTCCGGTAGGCGATGTCCGCCTTGAGCTTCAGGCGTCGACCGGCAGAGTCGAAAGAAAACCGATCGAGAATCGTCAGCCCGTACTGGTCCGCTGCCAGCGCCCAGCGGCATCGAACGATTGCGTGCTCCAGTCGGTCCGTCACGGCACACCCGGTCATCGCCTCAACCGGAGGAAGCAATACACAATCAGAGCGGGAGGAGCAAGGATTTTATTCCTGCCGCACCCTCAGGGCGGCGGCGCGTCCGGCAGGTCGGGCAGGGGCTCGGGTTCGGCCTTGATGACGGGCAGGCCGGCCTTTGCCCAGCCGTCGCTGCCGTCGGGGAACCAGAGCACGTGCGTATAGCCGTAGGTCAGCGCGCGCTTCGCGGCGTTCCAGGACATCCAGCAGTTCGAGAGGCAGTAGAACAGCACGGGCCTGTTCAAGTCCCCGCCGGTCGCCTTCTTCAGGCCGTCGCGGAAGTAGGCGTCCATCTGCGGGGCGAGACCGCCGAAGCCCACGTTGGCGAGCCAGAGGCTGCCGGGAATGTTCTCGCGTACCTTGTCGTGCCAGACGGTGCCGGCGGGAAGGTTCTTCGGTTTCGGCGGGCGCGGCAGCACGTCGATGAAGGCGGCGCCCTTCGACTTCCACAGCGCCTCGACCTCCTTGATATGGACGACCTTGGCGCCTTTCAGCGTCGCCGGCACCGGCGAGCGGAAGTCGTCCATCCGGTAGTCCGGCGGTTCTGCGACCGTCTCGGTCGCGCGGGCCGGAGCGGTCGCGATGAAGGCGAGCACGGCCGTCGCGAAGATCGTCGCAGCGGTCGTGGTCGCCCTCGCGTAGCGCATGGGGAGGCTCAGTCGGTGATCGGCTTGTTCTGCTCGTCGAGGAGCGGCACGCCGTAGGAGAGCAGGAGCTTGTCGATCTCCTTCTGGTTCTCGCGGATCACCTTGTTGAGCTGGCGCTTCCAGTTCTGGTCGGCCGGGCGCACGCCCATGGTGATGCGGTACGTCATGCGGCCCATCTTCTCCTCGGTCAGCGGCACGACGGTGAGCGGCTCCTTCGCGTTCTTGGCGTAGTAGCCGGCCATCGGCCCCCACAGGATGGCGACGTCGATCGTGCCGTCCTCGAGGTCCTTGATCATGTCGGCCGCGGAGTTGTGCACGCGCGTGTCGATCATCAGCTGGTAGGGTTTCACGTGGCCCATGAGGCCGGCCGCGGCGACGTTGTTGCCGGGCGGCGTGCCGGCGATCAGGCCGATCTTCTTGTCCTTCAGCCGCTCGTCCTCGATCGTCTTGACGCCGTCGAGGCCCTTGCCCGGCTTGAAGACGAGCGCGTAGGACGTGCGGTAGTAGGGGTTGGTGTTCTGCACGAGCTCGTCGCCCTGCGGATACCCCATGATCACGTCGCACTTGCGCGCCGAGAGCGTCATGCGCACGAAGCCGGTGGCCTGCGGGAAGTAGGTGAAGGAGACCGACTTGCGGCCGAGCTTCGGCGCCAGCATCTTCGCCAGCGCCTGTTCGAAGCCTTCCTCCTTCTCGTTGGAGTAGGGCATGTTGTGGGGATCGGCGCAGACGCGCAGCACGTCCTCGTCGACCAGTTCGACGGAGGGGCCGAGCGCAGTCTGCGCCACGGCCGTCCCCGTCAGCAAGCCAGACGTCAGCGAGACCGCCGCGATCGCGACGGTCCCGAACGCCAGTCCAAACGCCTCAAGCCTAAGCGTCATGCCGCAACTCACCCTTTGCGTTCCGCCTCACTGGATGCCGAGGCACTGATGCTCTTCTGAACGCGCAGTGTCGTTCTTCGGCTCCTTCTTGGCGGGCCGGCCGCGCGGCAGCACGCCGTCGGCGCGGGCCTTGAGGTAGAGGTAGAGGTCGTCGATGTAGCACATCACGTTCGGGTTGGTGCCGAACGACGGCATGACCGCGGTCTTGGCCGTGTTCACTTCCTGCTTCCCGTTGGTGACGATCTCCTTGAACTGGTCGTAGCTCAGCACCTTGAGCGAGTCGACGAGGCGCGGCGCGTACGAGGAGCCCTCGCCCTCCGGGCCGTGACAGACGTGGCACTCCGCGTGGTACATGCGGAAGCCCGAATAGGTGAACCAGTCGATCGTGCCGTCGTCCTTGATGTTGTAGGTCGGCTCGCCGGCGGCGTTCATGTACTTGCCGGTCGGGTCCTGCGACACGGCCTTCTGGGCGGCCGGCACGTCCACGGCCTGCGCGGCGGTCGACAGGGCGGCGAGCGCCGCGATGGTCAGGATGGGTCTGAACATGGAACTCTCGTTTCGCTGGTCCTGCCGTGGGACCGTTTCTCTCCTGGGCCGGAAGGCGGCGATGTCCTTCCGTTGTTGGCAGTGAAAAGGCCCGGGCAGTGTGGTGTGCCGCACCGGGCCTCGTCAGTTCGGGTCTCGGACAAGCAACGGGCCGGGGAGGAACCCCGGCCCGCGATTGTCGTGAGGATCAGTCGGGAAGCTTGAAGACCGTCAGCTGGCCGCCGAGGTTGGTGTACTTGCGCAGACCCGCATAGCCACCCACCGCACCGAGACCGGCGTTCGGGTCGGTCAGGCCTGCGGCGAGACCGATGCCGGCCCAGCCACCGACGCCGGAGAGGACGGCGACGTACTGCTTGCCGCCATGCTCGTAGGTGGTGACGTTGCCGATGATGCCGGACGGGGTCTTGAACTTGAACAGTTCCTTGCCGTCCTTCTGGTCGACCGCCTTCAGGAAGCCTTCGAGCGTGCCGTAGAACACGACGCCGCCGGAGGTCGCGAGCGCGCCGGACCAGACCGAGAACTGCTCGGGATCCGACCACACGATCTTGCCCTCGCCGGCGTCCCAGGCGATGAAGTTGCCCATGCCGCCGTGGCTGTTCGGGGCAGGGTACATCGACAGGGTGGCGCCCACGTACGGCTGGCCGGCCGTGTAGCTCACGCGGAACGGCTCGTAGTCCATGCAGACGTGGTTGGTCGGCACGTAGAACAGGCCGGTTTCCGGCGAGTACGACGCCGGCTGCTGGTCCTTCGAGCCGAGCGCGGCCGGGCAGATGCCGGTCGTGTTCACGTCCTCGCCGCCGTGGGCGGTGGAGAACTGCGGCACCACGGCCGGGCGGCCGTAGGTCGGGCTGTTCGGGTCCATGTCGACGCCGGTCGTCCAGTTGACCGCCGGATCGTACTTCTGGGCAACCAGCAGCGCGCCGTTCGTGCGGTCCATCGTGTAGGCGAGGCCGTTACGATCGAAATGCACGAGCGCCTTGTGCTTCTCGCCCTTCACGGTGACATCGGCGAGGATCATCTCGTTGATGCCGTCGTAGTCCCACTCGTCGTGCGGGGTCATCTGGTAGACCCACTTGGCCATGCCGGTGTCCGCATCGCGGGCCCAGATGGTCATCGACCAGCGGTTGTCGCCCGGACGCTGCGTCGGGTTCCAGGTCGAGGGGTTGCCGGAGCCGTAGTAGATCAGGTTGAGGTCCGGATCGTAGGAGTACCAGCCCCACGTCGTGCCGCCGCCGATCTTCCACTGGTCACCCTGCCAGGTGGCGGTGCCCGAGTCCTTGCCCACCGGCTTGCCGAGGTGGGTGGTCTTGTCCGGGTCCATCAGCGTGTCGGCGTCCGGGCCCATGGAGTAGCCGCGCCAGGCGCGCGAGCCGTCCTTGAGGTTGTAGGCGGTCACCGATCCGCGCACGCCGAACTCGCCGCCCGAAATGCCGATCAGCACCTTGTCCTTGAACACCATCGGCGCCGAGGTGCCGGTCTCGCCGATCGCCGGATCGCCGTTCTTCACCGACCAGACGACCTGGCCGGTCTTGGCGTCGAGCGCCACCACCGTCGTGTCGGCCTGGTGCAGGATGATCTTGCCGTCGCCGTAGGCCACGCCGCGGTTGACCGTGTCGCAGCACATCACCGGGATCACGTTCGGATCCTGCTTCGGCTCGTACTTCCACAGGATCTCGCCGCTGTTGTTGAGATCGAGCGCGTAGACGATGTTCGGGAACGGCGTGTGCACGTACATCACGTCGCCGATGATGAGGGGTCCGCCCTCGTGGCCACGCAGCACACCCGTCGAGAACGTCCAGGCCACCTGGAGCTTGCCGACGTTGTCCTTGTTGATCTGGTTCAGCGTGGAGAAGCGATGGTTCGAGTAGTTGCCCGTCTGCATGACCCACTGCTTCGGGTCCTGCTGCAACTTGATCAGTTCGTCGTTGGCAAACGACGGCGCGGTATACGCCGCCAGCGCAACGAGGCAGGCAGATGACAAAAGCACTTTGCGCATTGGTTCGGTTCCTCCCGAGTGAACAACAGAAACACCATGGGGTGGGCGAAAGCCGCCCACGGCATTCCGGTCAGCGAAGGGGAAGGGTCTCCGGCAGCGTGTCACGACCTCAGCGAGGTGTTCAGAGGGGCACCGATATCTGTCGACCCCACTTTAGCCTACGAGACAGCGAGAGAGGCTCCCTGACCACTCTCGCCCTTGAAGCCGGAAACCGAAATCGAGCGTATGTCACTCTGATGACTCATGCAATGATTGCTGCAAAAGTGGTCGTGCAATGCACAAAACATGCGCAATGAAAGTAACTGCAGATTTTCAACGTCTCGGATTAGCAGGGAAAACTTCCCGGTCAGGCGCATGTGCGATGCACAAAACACGGTCATGATCCACACTCGCAATGCGATTGCCGCTGCTTTTTTGGGTGTCCTTTTCAGATGGCAGAACACGTTTTCTTCATTCGCATGGCATCACCGCTTTGATCCCCGGTGCTTCATCTCGAAGGGCTTGCGCATGATCCGTCGCCTCGCCGTGCTCGCGCTGCTCGTCGCGTTCGTTGCGCCGTCGATGGCGGGCGAAGCCGTGCAGCCGCTGCCCGTCGTCGAGGTCGCGCCGGGCGTGTTCGTGCACGAGGGCGTGCGAGCCCAGGCGACGCCGGAGAACGAAGGTGCGATCGCCAACGTCGGGTTCATCGTCGGCGAGAAGGCCGTCGCGGTGATCGATTCGGGCGGCAGTCCGCGTGAAGGTCAGGAACTGCTTGCCGCGATTCGCAAGGTAACGGCGCTCCCCGTCGCCTACGTGGTCAACACGCACATGCATCCAGACCACATCCTCGGCAACGCCGTGTTTGCGGCGGAGGGCGCCACGGTCGTGGGCCACACGCACATGCCGGAGGCGCTGGCCGCGCGCGAGGCGCAGTACCTCGAGGCGAACAAGCGCTACCTCGGTCCGGCGCTGTCGCAGGACCTGAAGTTTGTCGCGCCGATCCTTCTCGTCGAAGGCAAACTCGAGCTCGACCTTGGCAACCGGCCGATCCTGCTGCAGGCGTGGCCGACCGCGCACACCGACAACGACCTCACCGTGTTCGACGAGAAGACCGCAACGCTGTTTGCCGGCGACCTCGTCTTCCAGAAGCACCTGCCGGTGATCGACGGGAAGATTCTCGGCTGGTTCAAGGTGATGGACGAACTGGCGACGGTGAAGGCCGTCCGTGCCGTCCCCGGCCATGGCCCGGCCTCGATCCCGTGGCCGGACGGGATGGCGGATCAGCGCCGCTACCTCGAGACGCTGGCGCGCGACCTGCGCGAGATCATCAAGCGCGGCGGCGACCTGAACGAGGCGGTGAAGACGGCCGGCCAGTCCGAAAGGGACCGCTGGGAACTCTTCGACGACTACAATCCGCGTAACGCCACCGCAGGCTTCGCCGAATTGGAATGGGAATGACGGGTTCCTTGAACGGAACGGAAGGAATGATCATCATGATGACGGGCACGAAGGTTCACTCGGGGTTTGCCATGGCGCTGTCGCGCAGAAGCGTTCTCGCCCTTGCCGGGCTGTTGCTGTCTCCTCTGCCGGCGTTCGCCGACGATGACCCGTGGCCAGGGCTCAAGACCGACATCTTCGGCGACCGGCCGCTGATCGAGAACGCCGGCGTAATCGCGCTCGAGGCGCCGTACCGCGCCGAGGACGCGGCGCTCGTGCCGATGACCCTCACCATCGACCCGGCGAAGCTCGGCGGCGCGACGGTGCAGAAGATCACGCTCGTCATCGACGAGAACCCCGCGCCGGTCGCGGCGGTGTTTTCGCTGGGCGAAAAGTCCGGCCTCACCAAGATCGAAACGCGCGTCAGGGTGAACGCCTACACGATGGTGCACGCGGTCGCCGAGGCGAGCGACGGCAAGCTCTACGTCGTCCAGCGCTTCGTGAAGGCATCCGGCGGGTGCTCCGCAGCGGCGGGCAAGGACCCGGCCGAGGCGAAAGCCAGCATGGGCAAGATGAAGCTCCGCCAGTTCGCCACCCAGAGCGGCAAGCGCGAGGTGCAGCTCATGCTGCGCCATCCGAACAACTCGGGCTTCCAGATGGACCAGGTCACGCACCTCTACGTGCCGGCGAGATTCGTGCGTGACCTGACGATCAAGCAGGGCGACGACCTGCTGCTGAAGATCGAGGGCGGCATCTCGCTGTCGGAAGACCCGAACATCCGCTTCGACTACCTGCCGAACGGCGCGACCACGTTCTCGATCTATGCCGTCGACACCGACAACGCGGTGTTCAAGTCGGAATTCCCGGTCGACCCGAACCCGGCCTCGCCGAGCTGAGCCTTAGTCAGAAGCAGCGAATCTCGGCTTCGGCCTGGGCGCGGCGGACGGTCGAGGTGACCGCGTCCGCCGTCGAGGAGTGCTTGAAGAACGCGCCGCGTTCGCCCGGCACCTGGCCGAGGCTCAGGAACGTCTCCGCCTCGACATACTTGTCGTAGGGCAGGAGCGAGGCGATCACATCGATCGAGCACGAGCAACGTTCGAGCGCGTCGCGCGTCTCGCCGTTCGCCTTCATGCAGGCGAAGACGTAGTCGGCTCGCGCATCCGTCGGATAGTCGTTCACCAGCTGGGCGAACGCCCCGCTGCAGCCGGCGAGGAGAAACGCTCCGATGATTGCTGCACGTCGCATCGCTCAAGACTCCTGTGCACAGACAACCGTGATCCGGCCGGGAAGAGTTCCCCTTGCGCCCTCCGCGCCGCCTCTTTACCTGAACGGTCGAGACGGCCCGCCGGACCTCTGCGAGGTTTTAGGTTCTGGCATGGCGCGCGGCAAGGGTCGCGCCGGGAACTGGGTCGTGAAGACCAGAGGTCGAGGACACAAGGCATGATGATCACACGGCGTTCCGCACTGTTGGCCGCGCTCGCGGCGAGCGTCCTTCCCGCGGCGGGCGCGCTCTCCGGCGCGGCCTCGGCGGCCGAGCCGACGATCCGCATTGCGACGCTGAAGTTCGGCACGGTGTCGTGGGAGATCGACGTCATCAAGACGCATGGCCTCGACAAGAAGCACGGTTTCGACCTCGAGATGATCCCGATCTCCGGCAAGCAGGCGGCCGACGTGATGCTGCTCGGCGGCGAGGCTGACGTGATCGTGACCGACTGGATCTGGGTGTCGCGCCAGCGCTCGCAGGGCAAGCTCGTCTCGTTCGTGCCGTACTCGGCGACGGTCGGCTCGGTCATGGCGAAGAAGGACGGCCCGGTGAAGTCGCTCGCCGACCTCAAGGGCAAGAAGATCGGCGTGTCCGGCGGCCCGACCGACAAGAGCTGGATCATCCTGCAGGCGTACGCGAAGAAGACCGCCGGCATCGACCTCGCGAAGGACGTCGAGCCGGTGTTCGCCGCGCCGCCACTCCTGAACGAGGCGGCCGAAAAGGACGAGATCGCCGCCATCATCAACTACTGGCATTTCCTGGCGAAACTCCAGGCGAAGGGGTTCGTGCCGCTGGTGACGGTGCGTGATGCGGCCCAGGCGCTGGGGCTCGACCCCAACCTGCCGCTCCTCGGCTACGTGTTCACCGACGCGTTCGCCAAGGCGAACCCGGGTGCGATCGACGGCCTCGCCAAGGCGTCCGCGGAGGCGAAGGAGCTGCTCAAGGGCGACGCCGAGTGGGAACGTCTCAAGCCCATGATGAAGGTTTCGAACGACGCCGAATTCGAGGCGCTGAAGGCGGGCTTCCGTGCAGGCATCCCGTCCGGCGAGGCGGTCGACCCGGCGAGTGCTGCGAAGATGTTCGCCTTCCTCGCCGAGATCGGGGGCGCCGAGCTCACGGGCGAGACGAAGACGCTCGATCCGGGCACGTTCTACAAGCTCCCGTCCTAAATGAACGGCGACAGCGCGGGCGGCAGCGCCATCTGGACTGCGCTGTCGCTTCTCACCCTGCTTCTGCTCTGGTGGGCGGCCTCGGTGCTGATCGCCTCGCCTTACCTGCCGACGCCGTCGGCGGTCGCGCGGCTGTTCGTCCAGGAGGTCGAGAACGGCAACCTCCAGCGCAACGTCGGCATCACGCTCGCCCGGGTCGCTGCCGCGGCGATCATCGCGTTCGCCGTCGGGGCGGTGATCGGGATCGTGATGGGGCGTCGGCGGCTCGTGGACCGCTTCTTCGACGGCTGGCTCGTGTTCTTCCTCAACGTGCCGGCGCTGATCACGATCGTGCTCTGCTACCTGTGGATCGGCCTCAACGAGGTCGCCGCCGTGACCGCGGTGGCGCTGAACAAGATCCCCAACGTCGCCGTCACCATGCGAGAGGGCGCCCGCTCGCTCGACCCGCAGTTCGACGAGATGGCGCGCTCCTTCCGCTTCGGGACGTGGAAGACGATGCGCCACGTCGTTCTGCCGCAGCTCCAGCCGTTCTTCGCCGCCTCCGCGCGCTCGGGGCTGGCGTTGATCTGGAAGATCGTGCTGGTCGTGGAACTCCTCGGGCGTTCGTCCGGCGTCGGCTTCGAGATCGCGACGCACTTCCAGATGTTCGAGATCAGCTACATCTTCGTCTACGCGCTGGCGTTCATGGCGGTGATCCAGGCGATCGACCTCCTGATCCTGAAGCCCTGGGAGCGCAGCGCCAACCGCTGGCGGCTGCAGTCGTGACCCTTTCGGTTTCGGTCGAGGAGAAGGCGTTCGGGGCGCGGGCCGTCCTGAAGGACCTTGCGTTCACGCTCGCCGACGGCGAGTTCCTTGCGCTCGTCGGGCCCTCCGGCTGTGGCAAGACGACGCTGCTGCGCATCATCGCCGGGCTCGACCCGGACTTCCGCGGCACGGTGTCGCCGCCGGGCGAGGTCGCGGTGGTCTTCCAGGAGCCGCGGCTCCTTCCGTGGCGCACGGTGGCCGAGAACGTGGCGCTGCCGCTGCCGGGCGAGCCGGGCCTGCCGGAGAACCGGAGGTGGGCGGAGGCGGCGCTGGCGGAGGTCGGGCTCGGGGCGGAGGGCGATACCTATCCGCGCGCCCTGTCCCTCGGCATGGCGCGCCGGGTGGCGCTTGCCCGGGCGGTCGCGGTGCGCCCCTCGCTTCTCATCCTCGACGAGCCGTTCGTCTCGCTCGACGCGGAGTCGGCCGCGACGATGCGCGCGCTGGTGCGGCGGGTGGCCGCGGAGCTCAAGGCGACCGTGATCCTCGTGACCCACGATCTCGAGGATGCGCTCGACCTTTCCGCCCGCATCATCCGGCTCGCCGGCCAGCCGGCCGGCATCGCGGCGGACCTGCGGCTCGATGCCTCGCCAGCGGACCGCAGCGCGCCGTGGCGGCGCTCGGTCATGGAGCGGCTGGGCTAGCCCGTTCACCCTCCGTGTCGCTGCAACCTACGAGGGGCTTTGCGAACCGGCCGGGATCGCCTATTTAAGGGGAACCCGGCCCCTGATTTGCCGATTCCTCCCATCCCCCAGGACATTCGATGCGCGACCCAATCGAGACGTACTCTTCGCTGCTTGTGCCCATGGTGGTCGAGCAGACCAACCGCGGCGAGCGCGCGTACGACATCTACTCGCGCCTGCTCAAGGAGCGGATCATCTTCGTGACCGGCCCGATCGAGGACCACATGGCGACGCTGATCGTCGCCCAGCTCCTCTTCCTCGAGGCCGAGAACCCGAAGAAGGAAATCGCCATGTACATCAACTCGCCGGGCGGCGTGGTGACGTCCGGCATGGCGATCTACGACACGATGCAGTTCATCCGCCCGGCCGTCTCGACGACCGTAATCGGCCAGGCCGCCTCGATGGGCTCGCTCCTGCTGGCCTCGGGCGAGAAGGGCATGCGCTTCGCGCTTACCCACGCCCGCGTCATGGTCCACCAGCCCTCGGGCGGGTTCCAGGGCCAGGCCTCCGACATCGAACGGCATGCGCGCGAGATCCTCGACCTGCGCAACCGGCTGAACCAGGTGTACGTAAAGCACACCGGGCAGCCGCTCAAGGCCATCGAGGACGCGCTCGAGCGCGATACATTCCTCACGGCGGAAGGCGCCAAGGAGTTCGGCCTGGTCGACCAGGTAATCGACAAACGCCCGGAAATGCCGGGGGAAAAGACCTGATTTGTACGGGAAACCCTGCTCGGCGGCGGTCCGTTCCGCGGGAGCCGCAAGGGTTGATTAATCATCGCGGACCATGCTTCCATGTTGGCCGGTTCCCCGACGGGCCGGATTCGTTGCATGGTACCGGTGCGGGAGCCGCCGATCGCGCGTTTGAAGGTGCTACAGCCTTACGACGCGGCGATGACGGAAGCGGCGTCTTGGGGCCGGGTTCGGGCGGCTCAAGGAGGTTTGAATGAGCAAGGCTAGCGGTGGCGATTCCAAGAATACGCTCTACTGCTCCTTCTGCGGCAAGAGCCAGCACGAAGTGCGCAAGCTGATTGCCGGTCCGACCGTCTTCATCTGCGACGAGTGCGTGGAACTGTGCATGGACATCATCCGCGAGGAGAACAAGTCCTCGCTGGTGAAGTCGCGCGACGGGGTGCCGACGCCGTCGGAGATCTGCAAGGTGCTGGACGACTACGTGATCGGCCAGCAGCACGCCAAGCGGGTGCTGTCGGTGGCGGTCCATAACCACTACAAGCGCCTGAACCACGCCCAGAAGAACAACGACGTCGAACTGGCGAAGTCGAACATCCTGCTCGTCGGCCCGACCGGCTGCGGCAAGACGCTGCTCGCCCAGACGCTCGCCCGCATCCTCGACGTGCCGTTCACGATGGCCGACGCAACGACGCTCACCGAAGCGGGCTACGTCGGCGAGGACGTCGAGAACATCATCCTGAAGCTGCTCCAGGCTGCCGACTACAACGTCGACCGGGCCCAGCGCGGCATCGTCTACATCGACGAGGTCGACAAGATCTCCCGCAAGTCGGACAACCCGTCCATCACCCGGGACGTGTCGGGCGAGGGCGTGCAGCAGGCGCTGCTCAAGATCATGGAAGGCACCATCGCCTCCGTGCCGCCGCAGGGCGGGCGCAAGCATCCCCAGCAGGAGTTCCTGCAGGTCGACACGACGAACATCCTGTTCATCTGCGGCGGCGCCTTCGCCGGCCTCGAGAAGATCATCTCCGGCCGCGGCAAGGGCACGGGCATCGGCTTCGCCGCCGAGGTCCGCTCACAGGAAGACCGCCGCACCGGCGAGGTGCTGCGCTCGCTCGAGCCGGAAGACCTGCTGAAGTTCGGCCTGATCCCCGAGTTCGTCGGCCGCCTGCCGGTGATCGCCACGCTCGAGGACCTCGACGAGGCCGCCCTGGTACAGATCCTGACCGAGCCGAAGAACGCGCTCGTCAAGCAGTACCAGCGCCTGTTCGAGATGGAGGACGTGCGCCTCACGATCCCGGACGAGGCGATGAAGTCGATCGCCAAGAAGGCCATCGAGCGCAAGACCGGCGCGCGCGGCCTGCGCTCGATCATGGAATCGATCCTGCTCGACACCATGTTCGACCTGCCGAGCATGACCGGCGTCGAGGAAGTCGTGATTTCCAGGGACGTGGTCGAATCCGAGGCCAAGCCCCTCCTGATCTACGCCGATCGCGAGCAGGCGGCGCCCAAGGGCAAGGCCTCGATCGGCTCCTGACGCACCGCCCGGCAGCAATGACACGAGCGCAAGCCAAAGCTGTGGAAACGGCTTTGGCCGCGTTCACTGCAATCCTGCCCGCCCCTTGAATTGTCGCGCATTGGCGGCCAGATTCAGGTCAGTTTCGATTCCGGTCGAAGAGCCACAACGCCAAACGGCGGCGCGTTGTTCCTCGTCATCACGACCCGAACGGCTCCTGTCCGCCCAGCCGGACACTGTCATCTCTCGGTGCGAACCAAGCCGGACCGGCCATCCGTTCGTACCAAACGTAGGGGCCGTCCCTCGAAGGTCCCGCTGAAAGGAAGAAAAGAATGACGACTCAGAGCGCGAAGACGAGCAGCCAGGGCCTGTTCCCGGTCCTGCCGCTTCGGGACATCGTTGTCTTTCCGCACATGATCGTGCCGCTGTTCGTCGGCCGCGAGAAGTCGATCCGGGCGCTCGAGGAAGTGATGCGCGAGGACAAGCGCATCCTGCTCGTCGCCCAGCGCAATCCGACCGACGACGATCCCGAGCCCGGCCAGCTGTTCGGCGTCGGCACGCTCGCCTCGATCCTGCAGCTCCTGAAGCTGCCCGACGGCACGGTGAAGGTGCTGGTCGAGGGCGTCGAGCGCGCCCGCATCACCGGGTTCTCGCCGCGCCAGGAGTTCTTCGAGGCGACCGCCACGGTCGTGCCGAGCGAGCAGGGCGCCAAGGACGAGCTCGAGGCGCTGTCGCGCACCGTCGTCGCCCAATTCGATTCCTACGTGAAGCTCAACAAGAAGGTGCCGCAGGAAGCGGTCGCCTCGGTTGGTCAGATCACGGACTATTCGAAGCTCTCGGACACGGTCGCTGCCCACCTCGCGATCAAGATCCCGGAGAAGCAGCAGCTGCTCGAGACGGCCTCCGTCGGCGAGCGGCTGGAGAAGGTTTATGCCTTCATGGAGGGCGAGATTTCCGTCCTCCAGGTGGAAAAGCGCATCCGCTCGCGCGTCAAGCGCCAGATGGAGAAGACGCAGCGCGAGTACTACCTCAACGAACAGATGAAGGCGATCCAGAAGGAGCTCGGCGACGGCGACGAGAAGAACGAGGCCGACGAGCTCGAATCGCGCATCGAGAAGACCAAGCTTTCCAAGGAAGCCCGCGAGCGCGCCAAGGCCGAGGTGAAGAAGCTGCGGCAGATGTCGCCGATGTCGGCGGAAGCGACCGTGGTGCGCAACTACCTCGACTGGCTGCTCGGCATCCCGTGGGGCAAGAAGTCGAAGATCAAGCGCGACATCAACTATGCCGAGAACGTGCTCGACGCCGACCATTACGGCCTCGAGAAGGTGAAGGAGCGCATCCTCGAGTACCTCGCGGTGCAGAGCCGCACCAACAAGCTGCGCGGGCCGATCCTGTGCCTCGTCGGGCCGCCGGGTGTCGGCAAGACTTCGCTCGGCAAGTCGATCGCCAAGGCGACGGGGCGCGAGTTCGTGCGCATGTCGCTCGGTGGCGTGCGTGACGAGGCCGAGATCCGCGGCCATCGGCGTACCTACATCGGCTCGATGCCCGGCAAGGTCGTGCAGTCGATGCGCAAGGCGAAGAAGTCGAACCCGCTCTTCCTGCTCGACGAAATCGACAAGATGGGCATGGACTTCCGCGGCGATCCGTCCTCGGCGCTCCTGGAGGTGCTCGATCCGGAGCAGAACGCCTCGTTCATGGACCACTACCTCGAGGTCGAGTACGACCTTTCGGACGTGATGTTCGTGACGACCGCGAACACGCTCAACATTCCGCCCGCACTCCTCGACCGCATGGAGATCATCCGGATCGCGGGGTACACGGAGGACGAGAAGCTCGAGATCGCGAAGACCCATCTCCTGCCCAAGGCGCGCGAACACCACGGGCTCGAGGCGAAGGAGTTCGAGATCTCCGACGACGGCATCCTGGAAGTGGTTCGCCGCTACACGCGTGAAGCCGGCGTCCGCAACCTCGAGCGGGAACTCAATTCGCTCGCCCGCAAGGCGGTGAAGGAGATCCTGTCGTCGAAGGGCAAGAAGAAGAAGATCAAGGTGTCGGGCAAGACCGTTGCCGACTACCTCGGCGTGCCGAAGTACCGTTATGGCTCGGCCGAGCTCGAAGACCAGATCGGCGTGGTGACGGGCCTGGCGTGGACCGAGGTCGGAGGCGAATTGCTGACCATCGAAGCCGTGATGATGCCCGGCAAGGGCAAGACGACGGTGACGGGCAACCTGCGCGACGTGATGAAGGAGTCGATCTCGGCGGCCGCGTCTTACGTGCGCTCCCGCTCGCTCGACTTCGGCATCAAGCCGCCGATGTTCGAGAAGCGCGACATCCACGTGCACGTGCCGGAAGGCGCCACGCCGAAGGACGGCCCCTCGGCCGGCATCGCGATGGTGACGGCGATCGTGTCGGTGATGACCGGCATCCCGGTCCGCAAGGACGTGGCGATGACGGGCGAGATCACGCTGCGCGGCCGGGTTCTGCCGATCGGCGGCCTCAAGGAGAAGCTCCTTGCGGCCCTGCGCGGCGGGCTGAAGAAGGTGCTGATCCCCGAGGAGAACGCCAAGGACCTCGCCGACATTCCGGCGAACGTGAAGGCGGGCCTCGAGATCGTGCCGGTCTCGCGCATGGACGAGGTGCTGAAGCACGTCCTCATCCGCCAGCCCGAGCCCACCACGTGGGACGAGCAGGCCGAGGAAGTGGCGGCGGCGGCCAAGGCCGCGGCCGAGGCGACGGCGGCGGCCGACAGCCTCCGCGCCCACTGAATCGCTATCCAGTAACGCGGGGCGAATCGCAGAAATCTGCGATTCGCCCTTTGCCTTGAAATGCGTCGAAGCCGCCGATTTGAGCGGTTTTCCAAATCTTTCCCCAACCATCAACTGCTTGAAAAGCTTCACAAATCCGCAATTTGAGCGGATCGGCCTTGATTTTTCCCAGATTTCCGGGACTTTGCAGCCACTGTGTAGGAGTTCCCGCGTAACTGCAGACGGATTTCCGCAAAGTAACTGGAAAGGACAGATCGGATGAACAAGAACGAGCTCATCGCCCGCGTGGCAGCGGATGCCAAGCTCTCCAAGGGCGAAGCCGGCGAAGCGGTCGAGGCCACGCTCGAGAACATCGTCAAGGCGCTGCGCCAGGGCGACGACGTGCGGCTCGTCGGGTTCGGCACCTTCACCGTCACCGAGCGCAAGGCCACCGAAGGCCGCGACCCGCGCACGGGCGCAACGATCAAGATCGCCGCTTCCAAGAACCCGAAGTTCAAGGCCGGCAAGATCCTGAAGGAGGCCGTCAACACCTGAGGGCGGCAATCCTTCCGCCCAGCGTCCCGGCGTAACAGCCGGGTCCGCCGGGCCTACATCAGCCCCGCGCTCCTCTCAGACAGGCGCGGGGCATTTGTTTTCGGGGCGCAAAACCGGTGCGCTCGATCGAACCGATTGTGACCAGCGCCCTCGGTTTGCTATGAGGGCGAACGACGATGGGCGGTTAGCTCAGCTGGTAGAGCATCTCGTTTACACCGAGAGGGTCGGGAGTTCGAGTCTCTCACCGCCCACCATCGCCTCGCGCTTGCATTACGTGCCACCTACGGTCTGATCAGGATAGGGGAGGCAGAGCCATCCCCCGCGCCGGCCCGTTATCAATCGCCCGTCAATCCACGTGCATATGAGCGAACCGGTACGCGTGTTCGAGTGCTGCCAGCGCGAAGCTGCCCGGATCGGCAGTGGACGGAACGTCGATCGAAGCGCGCTTCTGGCCGGCGGCCGAGGGGATGACACGCCCCTCCATCACGGTCCCCCACACCTTGATGTCCTTGATCGCAAGCGGATCGACAGCCAGGGGGTCGTCGCCCAGGATCGTGAAGTTGGCGCGCTTGCCCGGCACGATGCTGCCGACCTCGTGTTCGAGTTGCAGCGAGTAGGCGGCCTCGAGCGTCACGCCGCGCAGCGCCCCTTCGGCGCTCACGCGCTGCTCCGGCCCCGCCACGCGGCCCGACGGCGTGATGCGGTTCACCGCGCACCACATGAGGAACAGCGGATCACACGGCGCCATCGGCATGTCGGAGTGAAGCGAATAGGAGACGCCGGCCCGCGTCACGTCGCCCAGACGCACCATCTCGTCGGCGCGCTCCGGGCCGAGGCCGACCTTCCCGTACTGATCGGCCAGCGCCGTGACGTAGTAGGGGTTGCCGCTGACGATCGCGCCGAGCTTTGCGATCCGCGCGACCTGGTCGGGCGCGCTCACCGCGAAATGGACGATCACCGTGCGGTGGTCGGTGCGCGGGGTGCGCTTCAGGTTTTCTTCCAGCGTGTCGAGCACGCGGTCGAGGCCGGCATCGCCGTTCACGTGGACGTGCACCTGGTAGCCGGCATCCCAGTAGATCCGGAAGGCGCGCTGGAACACGTCGAGGTCGGTCATCCACTCACCCTCGTGGTGGTCCAGGTAGGGTTCGCGCACCTGCATCGCCTGCGAGTAGATCGCGCCGTCGGCGAACAGCTTTACCTGCTTGACCGATTGCGCGGTCATGCCCCCGTACCACGCGGCGATCTTCTCGCTTTCGGGCACGACCTGGCTGTCATCCTTGATGCGGTCGGCCATCGACTTGCCGTCGACGATGAAGTACCAGCGGAACGGCATCGCCGGGCTCGAGAACACGGAGTTGACGGCGTCCTGCACAGGCTTCGCCAGAACCCCGCCCGGCTCGCATCCGAGCGTCACGCCCTTCGCCTGCATGTAGTCGCGCACGAGCTCGAGGCCCGAGGTCAGCCGCTGGGGGTTGGCGACCATCGGCGCGAGGCTCGGCATTGCGGCGAACAGGCCCTGTTCCCAGAAGTGGCCTTCTTCCACATTCGATTGTTTGCGTTGCGACGCGCTCCAGCCGGCAACGACCGCTTCGTCGAGCTTGGCCCTCTGCATCGCGGCGCTGTTGATGACGAACTCGTGGCACGAGCGGCTCCAGACGAGGATGGGCCGCGTGGTGCTGACGGTGTCGACATCCTTGCGCGTGAGCTTGCCGAAGAACTGCGCGTGGTAGCCCCACGTCAGCAGCGCCTCGTTCGGGTCGGTGAGCTTCTTCTCCGCAGCCGCGAGGCGCGTGAGGAAATCCTGCTTGTCGGTCACGGCCTTCACCGTTCCCGACGGCAATACCCAGTCCTCGATCGAGAGGATCTCCGACGACATGGTGAGCGCCGCAAGGATCGGGTGGTCGTGCTGGGCGAAAAAGCCCGGGACGATGACCTTTTCGGCGAACGTCGTGTCGACGGTCACGGGCTTTTCGCCGACGGCAGCCTTCACCTCATCGAGCGATCCTGCTGCGACGATGCGGTCGCCGGCAACCGCGACCGCTTCGGCAGTCGGTCGTGCTGGGTCGAGCGTGATGATCTTGCGCGCCGTGTAGATCGTCAGCGACGGGGCGGCGGCGATCACGTCCGACAGGTCGCTGAGCGATTGCGTCTGGGCCAGCGTGGAACCGCCGCAAATGGCGGCCACCGCGGCGGCCGAGACTCCGGCCATCGCGCCGAGAAGCGCGCGCCGGGTCATCGTCTTGAAACGCGTCGGATGCATGACTGGATACCTCCCCCCGCTCCTCGGCCGAGCAGCCGACCAAGGACGGCATAGTTCCGCAATATCATGTTGAAGTCTGTCCAAAACCCCATATTCCATGGACAGCGAGGGTAAGTTGGAGAGCATTACCCCATGGACCTGACCGAGGCGAGGACGCTGCTGGCGCAACGCGGCTGGCTGTCGGGCGAAAAGCCGCAGTTTCGGGACGCCGTTCTCGCGACGTCGACCCTCAGGCGCTACGATGCGGGCGAGTTCGCGTTTCATGCGGATGACGAACCCGGGGGACTGTTCGGCCTCGTCGACGGGAGCTTCGGCGTGCTGATCCCCGCGGATGGAGATCGACTGGCCCTTGTCCACGTCCTGCACGAAAGCGTCTGGTTCGGTCATGGGCCGGCATTGACGGGCAGGCGTCGGACCCTCACATTCCGCGCGATCGAGGCGAGCCACGTGCTCTATCTGCCACTGCCCAGGTTGGCAGACCTCGGCAGCCATCTGCCCGAGCTCAAATCGCGCATCGCCGCGCTCAGCGAAATGAACTTCACGATTGCCATCCGCACGATCGGTGATCTTCTCATTCGGTCCGGGGCTCAACGCGTCGCAGCGACGCTGCTTCGCGCCGCGGGCTTCCCGGACGAAGGCGTCGGCGGACCGCCTTGGCCCATTCGACTTTCGCAGTCGGAGATCGGAGAAATGGCGAACGTCTCGCGCGATCGCGTCAACCGAACGCTTGCCGACTTCCAGAGGCGGGATTGGATCTCGCAGCGCTACCGGGAAATCGTCGTGGTGGACGGCGAGGCGTTGCGACGCTACGCCTTCCGCCGTTGAACGACGCGCCGGAGCCATGTCCAAAGCCGAACGGGCTCGATCCCGTCTCACTGCCGCCCCCGCTGTGCTGGTCGCCGTGTTTGCGACGGCGTCGGGCGCTGCGGCGCATCCGCACGTCGGCATCAGGCAGCATGCCGAGGTCGTCTACGACGAGGCGGGCCGGGTCGCGGCGATCCAGGTCGACTGGGTGTTCGACAAAACCTACTCGGCCACCGCGATCGACGGGCTCGACACGAACGGCGACGGGTCTGTGAGCGTCGAGGAGCTGCACCCGCTCGCCGAGAAGAACATCGAGGCGCTGAAGGACTACAGCTACTTCGTCTACGCCCGGAAGAACGGCCAGAAGGTGAAGTGGAAGGACGTCACCGAGTATCGCGACGAGATGCAGCACGACGGTCATCTGCGGATGACGTTCACGGTCGCTCCTGCGGCGCCGATCGATCCGCGCAGGGACAAGCTCGTGTTCCGGATCTACGACCCGAGCTACTACATCGCGATCGAGTTCCCCGACGCCAGGGCGGTGACGCAGAGCGCCAACGCGCCTTCGGGCTGCACCTCGACCGTCGGCCCGATGCCCGACCCGGCGCAGACCTCCGATATCAAGTCGATGCTCGCCACCAAGGGCACCGGCTGGCAGCCCGAGGACGACGAGGATTTCGGCATCATGTTCGCCCAGCCGGTGACCGTGCACTGCAAGTGAGCGCGACGGCTACGCGAGAAATGCCCTTGCGCCCGGAACTTTCCGCCCGGCTTTCGGTTCGACGCTAGGCGCTGCCGCAAGGTGCGGCGGCGGACGCAAGCGGAGGTTCCATGAAGGCGCTCGTCTGGCACGGCAAGAAGACATCCGCTGCGACACCGTCACCGATCCCGAGATCGAGGCGCCGCGCGACGCCATCATCAAGGTGACGAGTTGCGCGATCTGCGGCTCGGACCTCCACCTGTTCCACAACCTGATCCCCGCGATGCTGCCCGGCGACATCATGGGCCACGAGACGATGGGGGAGGTCGTCGAGGTCGGGCGCGTCGCGAAGAATTCGCTGAAGAAGGGCGATCGCGTGGTCATTCCGTTTACGATCTTCTGCGGCGAGTGCGACCAGTGCAGGCGCGGCAACTATTCCGTCTGCCAGCGCAGCAACCGCAACAAGCACCTGGCGGACGAGGCGTTCGGCCACGCGACCGCGGGCCTCTTCGGCTACACGCACCTGACCGGCGGTTATCCGGGCGGGCAGGCCGAATTCCTGCGCGTGCCGTTCGCCGACACGACGCACATCAAGGTGCCGGACGGCATCCCCGACGAGAAACTCCTGTTCCTGAGCGACATCTTTCCGACCGGCTGGCAGGCCGCCGTCCAGTGCGACATCGAGCCAACCGACACGGTGGCGATCTGGGGCTGCGGCCCCGTCGGCCAGATGGCGATCCGCAGCGCGATCCTGCTCGGCGCCGAGCAGGTGATCGCGATCGACTGCATTCCGGAGCGCCTCGAGATGGCGGAGGCAGGCGGGGCGATCACCATCAACTTCCTCGAGGAGAGCGTGGTCGAGCGTCTCAACGAACTGACGGAAGGCGAAGGCCCGCACAAGTGCATCGATGCGACGGGCATGGAGTCGCACGTCTCGTTCTCGCAGCCCGACACGCTGATGGACCGCGCCATGCAGATGATGGCGCTCGAGACCGACCGCCCGCACGTGCTGCGCGAGATGATCTACGTGTGCCGCCCGGCCGGCGTGCTCTCGATCGCCGGAGTCTACGCGGGCTTCGACGACAAGATCCCGATGGGCCAGCTCATGAACAAGGGGCTCACGGTGCGATCCGGCCAGACGCACGTGAACCGCTGGACCGAGGACCTCCTTCACCGCATCGAGGAGGGGCAGATCGATCCCTCGTTCGTGATCACTCACACCGTCGGCCTCGAGGACGGGCCGGAGATGTACCGCGTGTTCCGCGACAAGCAGGACTCCTGCGTCAAGGTCGTGCTGAAACCCTGACTTTGCGAAAGGAACGACCGATGAACGTGCTCTCCAACATCTCGCGCAGCGAAAATGACCCGAAGATCCTCCGAAAGGGCCGCAGCTCGCTCGGTGCCGACGACCGGCTGGCGCACTTCCTGGGCTGGTTCAGCATCGGGCTCGGTCTCACCGAGCTCATCGCGGCGCCGCAGCTTGCCAAGACCTTCGGCATGGAGGGCAGGGAGACGCTCATCCGCTCCTTCGGCATCCGCGAGATCAGCGCCGGCGTGCTGACGCTGTCGGTCGACAAGCAGTTCGGCCTGTGGAGCCGCGTCGCCGGCGACGGCATCGATATCGCGACCCTGCTTGCCGGCTTCACGGACGACAACGAGCAGCGCGACAACGTCGGCCTCGCGCTCATCGCCGTGCTGGGCGTGACGGTGCTCGATCTGATCGCCGCGCAGTCGACCACGTCGCACCACAGCCGCACGCGCGGCAAGCGGCGCTCCTACCGGGACCGGTCGGGCTTCCCGCAAGGCGCTTCAGCGGCGCGGGGAGCGGCGAAGGACTTCGTGATGCCGAGCGACATGCGCGCTGCGCCCCGGGCGCAGCCGCAGCGGCGGGCCGCGGCGGCCTAGGCGGCGCGCTGGCGGCGGTCGGCGCGGTATCGGGCCGGCGACGATCCGGTCCAGCGCGTGAAGGCGCGGGTGAAGCTCGCTGGCTCCGCGTAGCCCAGTTCGTAGGCGATCTCGATCACCTTGAGGTCCGTCGTTTCGAGCAGGCGGCACGCCTCGGCGGTGCGCGTCCGGTCAAGAATCTCGCTGAAGCTCACGCCTTCCTCGTCGAGGCGGCGCTGCAACGTCCGTACACTGAAGTTCGACACAGCGGCGACGTGTTCGAGCGAGACCTGCCCGCTCTTCATGAGCGGCACGAGGCATTGCTCGAGCGAACGCAGGAAGTTTTTGGACGGTGCGTTGGCGAGGAACTGGTCCCAGCGCGGGCCGAGATCGGGCAGGTTCGCCGGCGTGTTCATCGGGAGGTGGAGCAACGCGGCATCGATCGCGATCGCCGCTTCGTTCGCCGGCGAGACGCGCGTGACGGCGCGATAGGGCGAGTCGGCGGGAAGCTGCCGCTGCGCCAGCAAGGGGAGGAGCGCCTTCGAGGGCATCCACTCACGGCCGGCCGCCATGCGCACGAAATCGACGAGCAGCACGAGAGTGAACTGAAGCGCCTGCGCCGAGCCTGGCCGATCCTTGCCGACGACCGCATGGCGGAGCCAAACGAAAGCGCCATCCGGTTCGACGGTTAGGTGCGCCCCTGAATTCATCGCCGGGAATGCTGTGCAGGCGGTTTGCAGTCCGTCCGCGAGGGTGCCGGTGCGAGCGAGCAGCATGCCGTACGTGCCCAGCGAGTCGACCCGGAGCGCGTGACCCACCCTTAAGCCCAGGTCCGGCTGGTCCAGTTTCTCCGCATAATGCGCAATCATCGTGATGGCCGGCTCGAACGGCACCAGCGCATCGGGATCCTCGACGATCGCCGGCGAAAGCTTTACCGGAGCTTCTGCCTTCGCGAGGTTCGGATCGTGATCGAGAAGGTAGTTCACGAAGGGAGCGAAGGCGGACGCGCGTACGAGGGGAATGTGCATTTGAGACGGCCCTGCTTCGACGAATGGCTCTCGACCGTCCGAAATCTACCACAATCGGCCGTTGCGGTTGAATGCCCAGATTTCAGCGAAAACTTGCGTTCAATCTAATTCGCTTGCGTCGGCGCAAGTGGCGCACGATGACAAGACGGGTTCACATCCCTGTGAGATTTTGCGGTTAACCGCTGATAAGCGGCATGGGGGGATTCATGAAGCGCATCGTCGAAACGCTGTTTGCAGTTGTCACGCTGCTCGTCCTCGCGGCGCTGCCCGCTGCCGCGCAGACCATCAACGGCACGCCGGGGTCGCCGAGTTCGACCATCACCATCGACGGCCGGCAGTTGCCGCCGCCCGACCAGCCGTTCGGCGGCGTGATCAACCTGAACGCCCTGCAGTCGAAGCCCTACTGGCCGGCGCGCGTGGTGCCGCCGAAGGGCGCGCCGAACATCCTCCTGATCATGACCGACGACGTCGGCTTCGCCGCCCCCTCGACGTTTGGCGGCGTGATCCCGACGCCGGCGCTCGACCGCATCGCCAACAGCGGCCTGCGCTACACGAACTTCCATTCGACGTCGCTGTGCTCGCCGACGCGCGCCGCGCTGATCACCGGCCGCAACCACCACTCGGTCGGCTTCGGCGTGATCTCCGAGCAGTCGTCCGGCTTCCCCGGCTACAACAGCATCATCGGCAAGGACAGCGCCACCATCGGCCGCATCCTGCTCGAGAACGGCTACCGCACCGCCTGGTTCGGCAAGGACCACAACACGCCGGACTTCGCCGCAAGCCAGGCCGGCCCGTTCGACCAGTGGCCGACCGGGATGGGCTTCGAGTACTTCTACGGCTTCGTCGGCGGCGACACGAGCCAGTGGCAGCCGAACCTGTTCCGCAACACGACGCCGATCTACCCCTACGTCGGCAAGCCGGGCTGGAACCTCACGACCGCGATGGCGGACGACGCGATCCAGTGGCTGAACCAGCTGAACAGCATCGATCCGTCGATGCCCTTCTTCCTGCATTACGTGCCGGGCGGCACGCATGCGCCGCATCATCCGACGCCGGAGTGGATCGACAAGATCACCGCGATGCACCTGTTCGACGGCGGCTGGAACCAGCTGCGCGAGACGATCTTCGCCAACCAGAAGAAGCTCGGCGTGATCCCGCAGGACACGCAGCTCACGCCCTGGCCGGACAATCTGCTCAGCACGTGGGACAAGCTCTCCGACGACGACAAGAAGATGTTCATCCGGCAGGCGAACGTCTACGCCGCCTATCTCGCCTACACCGACCACGAGATCGGCAGGGTGATCCAGGCGGTTCAGGACCTCGGCAAGCTCGACAACACGCTGATCATCTTCATCAGCGGCGACAACGGCGCGAGCGCAGAGGGCACGCCGCTCGGGACACCGAGCGAAGTGATGGCCTTCAACGGCGTCAGCGTTCCTGTGAAGGACCAGCTCAAGTTCTACGACGCGTGGGGGACCGATCAGACCTACCCGCACATGTCGGTCGGCTGGACGTGGGCGTTCGACACGCCATTCAAGTGGACGAAGCAGATCCCGTCGTTCTTCGGCGGCGTGCGGCAGGGCATGGCCATTTCCTGGCCCGGCCACATCACCGACGTAGGCGGCATCCGCACCCAGTTCCACCACGTGATCGACATCGTCCCGACGATCCTCGACGTGACAGGCATCCCGGCGCCGGAGTTCGTCGACGGCATCGCCCAGAAGCCGATCGAGGGCGTGAGCCTCGCCTACACCTTCGACAAGGCGAACGCCAACGAACCATCGCGCCACAAGACGCAGTACTTCGAGATGATGGGCGTGCAGGGCCTCTACAATGACGGCTGGATGCTCTCCGCCGTTCCGATCCGCCCGCCGTGGGACATCGTCGGCAAGGCTATCACGGACCCGGCGAGCGCCTTCAAGTTCGAGCTCTACAACGTGGAGAAGGACTGGTCGCAGAACAACGACCTGTCTTCCCAGGAGCCGCAGAAGCTCGAGGAGATGAAGTCGCTGATGTTCGCCGAGTTCGGCAAGTACCAGGTGCTGCCGCTCGATGCATCGGTTGCGACGCGCCTCGCCGCGCCGCGGCCGAGCGTGGTCGCCGGTCGTGACGTGTTCACCTATCTCGGTGGTCCGGTCACCGGCATCCCGCACGGAGCCGCGCCGAACATACTCAACACGTCCTACACGTTCACCGCCGAGATCGAGGTGCCGCAGGGCGGCGCCGAGGGCATGATCCAGACGAACGGCGGCCGCTTCGGCGGCTACGGCTTCTACCTGCTGAAGGGCAAGCCGGTGTTCACCTGGAACCTGCTCGACCTGAAGCGCATGAAGTGGGAGGCGCCGGAAGCCCTGTCGCCCGGCAAGCATACGGTCGTGTTCGACTTCAAGTACGACGGGCTCGGATTTGCGACGCTCGCGTTCAACCAGCTCACGGGCATAGGGCAGGGTGGTACGGGAACGCTGTCGGTCGACGGCAAGGTGGTGGCGACCCAGAAGATGGAGCGCACCGTGCCGCTGATTCTCCAGTGGGATGAGACGTTCGACATCGGGGCCGATACCGGCACGCCGGTCGACGATCAGGACTACCAGGTGCCGTTCGCCTTCACCGGCAAGCTCGACAAGCTGACGATCGCGCTCGACCGGCCGCAGCTCACGCCGGCCGACATCGAGACTCTGAAGGCCGCGATGCAGAAGGATTGACCGGGGGGCCGAGAGCGACTGGCTGGTGATGCAGAGTTGCCACGCCGGTCGCTTCTCCGGGCTTGCAGGCAATTTTTGATCTTTACACGAACGGAGCTGCCGCTTCACCTTTGACGCCAGGGATCGCCGGGGAGGGCAACCTATGGCTTGGGGAAGGATCGGTCTCGCGGCCGGCATTGCGGCGCTGGGCGCTGCAGCGGCGGGCGGCGTGGCAAGCGCCGACCAGAGCGGCGTCAGCTTCTGGCTTCCAGGTGTCTACGCCAGCATGGCGAACATCGCGCCAGAACCCGGCGTCTCCGTACCGCTGACCTTCTACACCTATCAAGGCAGCATCAGCGGCAGCAAGGAAGTTCCGTTCGGCAACGACGTCGCGGCCAATCTCGATGCGTCGGTCTACCTCGGGCTGATCGCGCCCACGTTCGTGCCGGAGCAGACCGTTCTCGGCGGCCGCCTCGCCGTCGGGTTCATGGGCATCCTCGGCTCGAACAATGCCTCGGCCCTTCTGACCGGCCCTCGCGGCAACGAGTTCGGCGTTTCCGAATCGACCTTTTCGGCAGGCGATGTCTATCCGAGCGTTTCGCTCTACTGGAACCAGGGCGTGAACAACTGGCGCGCCTACGTGACCGGCAACATCCCGTGGGGCAAATACGATCCCCGCTCGATCACCAACATCGGTCTCGGCCACGGCGCGATCGACTGGGGTGGCGGCTATACCTACTTCAACCCGGAGACCGGCCACGAGTTCTCGGTGACGACGGGCATCACCTACAACTTCGAGAACGCGCAGACCGACTACCAGAGCGGCGTTGACTTCCACCTCGACTGGGGCGCGTCGCAGTTCCTGTCGAAGACGACGAGCGTCGGCGTCGCGGGCTATTTCTACACCCAGTTCTCTGCCGACACGTGGGACAACAGCACGACGCTCGGCCAGCTTCGCGACAAGGTCCTGGGGGACGACTTCCGCTCGCAGGTCGCCTCGATCGGCCTGCAGGGCGCGCACATCTTCCTGATCGACAACATTCCCGTCTACACCACGGCGCGTGGCTACTACGAGTTCTGGGCGGAAGACCGCCCGCAAGGCTGGAGCGCGTACCTGCAGGCCTCGATCCCGCTCGGCATGCCGAAGGGCTCGGACTGATCTCCCGCACCGTGGTGCGAGGTGGCGTGAACTGACAAGACGAACGCTCGGAGCGGTTGTTAACCGTGCGGTCCCATCCCCAAGGGAGACAGACCGATGCGATCGATGCTTGCGACGTTCGCCGCCACGGCGGCCCTTCTCGTGACGGCCACGCTGCCGTCCATGGCCCAGGAGGCGACCCCGCCCGCTCACGTGCCGCTCCAGAAGACGATCGGCCAGACGTCGAAGCCGAAGGTCGAACCCTCGCTCATCGTGCTGAACTCGGCAGGCGCGACGCTCGCCGACGGCAAGCTCACACTTACGGGAGTGGCCTCCAACGCGATCATTTTCGCCGACCGCCCGGTGCGCGCCGCGGGCCACGCGCTCACTGCCCATCTGCTCGAGGAGTGGACGCCCGACGAACACGGCGACAGCTTCCTGAAGGACCCGCCGAACGCCACCGTCTCGGCCTTCAGCAAGGACGGCAAGACCATCCGCGACGCCGTCGTGGTGCTGAAGAAGCCGACGCTCGAGGGCACCACGCTCACCTTCGACGTCACCGTACTGGAGGGCGACCTGAAGGGCGCCGACGGCGCGGCCTCGGTGTTCATCGACATCATCGGGATGCCGTTTACGCCACTGTCCTACGCAGGCGTTGCGCGGCGCACCGCCTACCGGGCGGCATGGTACGGTGCGCCCGCCTATGGCGCCGCCGTCGCAGGCGCGGCGGCAGCCGGAGCCGCGGCGGCTGCAGCGGCGCCGTACTACTACCATCCGTACTATGCGCCGCCGGCCTGCGGATACTACCCGTATCCGCCCTGCTACTGAGCGGCCCGGCAGCACGCCAGACAGGCGAAGAACGGCCGCCCTCGCGCTTGACAGGTGGGGGCGGCTGCCTTATCCCACGGCTCTCTTTTGCGCCCGCTCGTTCTGGCGCATCGGAAGCGGGTGTAGCTCAGTTGGTTAGAGCGCCGGCCTGTCACGCCGGAGGTCGCGGGTTCGAGCCCCGTCACTCGCGCCATCGCAATCCGTGGGCATGCTAGACAGCGCCTGGTCCGAAATCCTCCTCGTCCTTGCGCTGATCCTGATCAACGGCGCTTTGGCGATGTCGGAGCTCGCGATCGTCTCCTCGCGCGCAGCACGGCTGAAAACCCTGCAGACTCAAGGCGTTCCCGGAGCCGGCACCGCGCTGTCGCTGGCCTCCGATCCGGGCAAGTTCCTCTCCGCCGTCCAGGTCGGCATCACGCTCGTCGGCGTGCTCTCGGGCGCAATCTCGGGCGCGACGCTGGGCGTTCGCCTGAAGGGCCCGCTGATGACGCTGGGCCTCAGCGAGAAGGTGGCCGAGCCGCTGGCGTTCGGCCTGGTTGTGGCGGTCATCACCTTCATCTCCCTCATCATCGGCGAACTCGTGCCGAAGCAGATCGCGTTGCGGGACCCCGAACGCATTGCCTGCCGGGTCGCCCCCGCGATGGCGGTGATCGCGCGCTTCTCGAGCCCGGCCGTGTGGTTCCTCGATCGCGCCGGCCGGTTCGTCATGCGTCTTCTCGGCCTGCGCGACGAAGGCCAGAGCAACGTTACGGAAGAGGAGATTCGCACCCTCGTCGCCGAGGCGGAGAGCGCCGGCGTCCTCGAGCCCGAGGAACACCAGATGATCACCGGCGTGCTGCGGCTTGCCGACCGTCCCGTCGCCACCGTGATGACCCCGCGCACCGAGGTCGATATGATCGACCTGCGCGAGGACGACGCGGTCATCCGCAAGGCGCTCGTCGCGAGCGTCCATTCTCGCCTGGTCGTTCACAACGGCAACCCGGACGAGATCGTCGGCGTGATCCAGGCCAAGGACCTCGCCGACGCGCTCCTCAAGGGTCGGCGATTCCGGATGAAGTCGCTGGTCAAGACCGCGCCCGTCATCCCGGAAACGATGGATGCCCTCGACGTCGTCGAGGTGTTGAAGAATTCCGGGATCCACATGGGGCTCGTCCACGACGAATACGGCCATTTTCTCGGGGTCGTCACTTCGGCCGACATCCTCGAGGCGATCGTCGGCGAGTTCGAGACCGAGGCGGGCCCGGCGGAGCCCGACGCCGTCGAGCGACCGGACGGTTCGTGGCTCATTTCGGGCACCATGCCGGCCGACGAGTTCGCCGAGCGGATGGGCCTGACGCTGCCGCCCCGTCGCGATTACCGCACCGTGGGCGGCCTCGTGCTGGAACTCGCCGGGCGCATCCCTTCGGTCGGCGAGGTGTTCCCGTTCCAGCACTGGCAGATCGAGGTCGTCGACCTCGACGGCCGTCGCATCGACAAGGTTCTGGCAAGCCGCCGGCCGTAAGATTCCCTCTCGATGCGAGCGCGAAAAAGGCGGCCGGAAGTCGGGCGACGAGGGTTGTCGGACAGGGTGCGAATCGCCATATCCGCCTCGGCGCTTTCGCACGGTTGTCCTTCAACGAAAGTCCAAGATTTCCGCCAGCCCCGCGCCACTGGCGGCGACTTTGAACACAAGGCGGATATGACGCGCCGATACGGGGCCGTTTAGTCTTGCCACCCATGGTGCGGTGCGCTACCACCGACTGCAATTCCGGCGGCACTGTGGCAATGGCACACGCGAAGAGGCCCATCGCACCATGCAGGAACTCCTGACCAACTACCTGCCGATCGTGGTGTTCATGGCCATCTGCGGCGGGCTCGCGCTGGCGCTCATGGGATCGGCCTTCATCATCGCCATCCGGCGGCCCGACCCCGAAAAGCTTTCGGCCTACGAATGCGGGTTCAACGCCTTCGACGACGCGCGCATGAAGTTCGACGTCCGGTTCTACCTCGTGTCGATCCTGTTCATCATCTTCGACCTCGAGGTGGCCTTCCTGTTCCCGTGGGCGGTATCGCTCGGCGACATCGGACTGTTTGGATTCTGGTCGATGATGATCTTCCTTGCCGTGCTGACCATCGGCTTCATCTACGAATGGCGCAAAGGGGCGCTTGAATGGGATTGATCGAAACGAAACCCGGCCCGATCCTCGCGCCCGGCGCGCCGAGCGAGGAGGAACTCAGGGCCTACTTCACGACGATCAACGACGAGATCGCCGACAAGGGGTTTCTGGTCACCGCCTCCGACGACCTGATCAACTGGGCGCGCACCGGCTCGCTCATGTGGATGACGTTCGGTCTCGCCTGCTGCGCGGTCGAGATGATGCAGGCGTCGATGCCGCGCTGGGACCTCGAGCGCTTCGGGTTCGCCCCGCGTGCCTCCCCGCGCCAGTCCGACGTGATGATCGTGGCGGGAACCCTCACAAACAAGATGGCGCCGGCCTTGCGCAAGGTCTACGACCAGATGCCGGAGCCGCGCTACGTGATCTCGATGGGCTCGTGCGCCAACGGCGGCGGCTACTACCACTACTCCTATTCGGTGGTGCGCGGCTGCGACCGCATCGTACCGGTCGACATCTACGTCCCGGGCTGCCCGCCGACCGCGGAAGCCCTCGTCTACGGCGTGCTGCAGCTTCAGAAGAAGATTCGCCGCACCGGCACCATCGAGCGGTGAGCGGTCGGCGAGCAGAGGAAAGAGCGTGAGCGGCGAGACCATCGACATTCTCGAGGCGCTGAAGGCGCACGTAGCGCAGGGCCTGAGCGCGAAGGGCATCGAGTCCACGAGCGTGATTGCGCTCGGCGAGCTGACAGTGCGCCTCGCCGACGCCGGCCAGATCGTTCAGGCGCTGACGTTCCTGCGCGATGATCCCGGCTGCCGCTTCGTGTGCTTCATCGACATCTGCGGCGCGGATTACCCGACGCGCGAGAAGCGGTTCGACGTCGTCTACCATCTGCTGAGCCCGTACCGGAACCAGCGCATCCGCTTGACTGTCGAGACCGACGAGGACACGCCGGTGCCTTCGGCGATCCCGGTCTTCCCGTCTGCGAACTGGTTCGAGCGCGAGGCCTACGACCTTTACGGCATCCTGTTCTCGGGCCACCCGGACCTGCGCCGCATCCTCACCGACTACGGCTTTGCCGGCCATCCGCTGCGCAAGGATTTCCCGCTCACCGGCCACGTCGAGGTGCGCTACGACGACTCGGCCGGCCGCGTGGTCTATGAGCCCGTGAGCCTCATGCAGGAATTCCGCTCGTTCGATTACCTCTCGCCGTGGGAAGGCACCGAGTACGTGCTGCCCGGCGATGAGAAGGCGAAGCCGTGACATGACCGAAGCCTCCGTCCGCAATTTCAACATCAACTTCGGGCCGCAGCATCCGGCCGCGCACGGCGTTCTTCGCCTGGTGCTGGAGCTCGACGGCGAGGTGGTCACCCGCGTCGATCCCCACATCGGCCTCCTGCATCGCGGCACCGAGAAGCTGATCGAGTACAAGACCTATCTCCAGGCGCTGCCGTACTTCGACCGCCTCGACTACGTGGCGCCGATGAACCAGGAGCACGCCTACTCGCTGGCCGTGGAGAAGCTGCTCGGGCTCGAGGTGCCGCGCCGCGGCCAGTTGATCCGCGTGCTCTACTCCGAGATCGGCCGCCTCCTGTCGCATCTCCTCAACGTCACGACGCAGGCGATGGACGTCGGCGCGCTGACGCCGCCGCTGTGGGGCTTCGAGGAGCGCGAGCAGCTCATGGTGTTCTACGAGCGGGCCTCGGGTTCGCGGATGCATGCAGCCTATGTGCGCCCGGGCGGCGTGCACCAGGACCTGCCGCAGGCGTTAATCGACGACATCTGGACGTTCTGCGAGAACCACCCGAAGGTGCTCGACGACATCGAGGGCCTCCTCACCGACAATCGCATCTTCAAGCAGCGCAACGTCGACATCGGCGTCGTGACGCTGGAGGAGGCGTTCGCCTGGGGCTTCTCCGGCGTCATGGTGCGCGGCTCGGGCGCGGCCTGGGACCTCCGGAAGGCGCAGCCCTACGAGTGCTATGCCGATCTCGACTTCGACATCCCCGTCGGCAAGAACGGCGACTGCTACGACCGCTATCTCGTCCGCATGGAGGAGATGCGTCAGTCCGTAAAGATCATGAAGCAGTGCATCGAGCGGCTGAACGGGTCGGAAGGGAAGGGCCCGTACTCCTCGACGGACGGCAAGGTGGTGCCGCCCAAGCGCGCCGACATGAAGCGCTCGATGGAAGCGCTGATCCATCACTTCAAGCTCTACACCGAGGGCTACAAGGTGCCGCAGGGCGAGGTGTACGCGTGCGTCGAAGCGCCGAAGGGCGAGTTCGGAGTCTACCTCGTCTCCGACGGGACCAACAAGCCGTACCGCTGCAAGATCCGCGCGCCGGGCTTCGCGCATCTCCAGGCGATGGACTGGATGTGCCGCGGCCACATGCTGGCCGACGTCTCCGCCATCCTCGGCTCGCTCGACATCGTGTTTGGTGAGGTGGACCGGTGAGCGTACGCCGTCTCGATCCCGTTCAGCCGGAAGCGTTTGCGTTCACGCCCGACAACCTCGCGTGGGCGCAGGCGACGATCGCGAAGTATCCGCCGGGCAAGGAAGCCTCCGCCGTGATCCCGGTGCTGTGGCGCGCGCAGGAGCAGAACGCGGGCTGGGTTTCGCGGCCTGCGATGGAATATGTCGCGAACCTCCTCGGCATGGCCTACATCCGCGTCTACGAGATCGCGACCTTCTACACGATGTTCCAGCTCTCGCCCGTCGGCACCAAGGCGCACGTCCAGGTTTGCGGCACGACGCCCTGTATGCTGAGGGGCGCAGGCGACCTCATCGAGGTCTGCCGCCGTAAAATCGCGCACGAGCCGCACGAGCTTTCGGCGGACGGATCATTCTCGTGGGAGGAGGTCGAGTGCCTCGGCGCCTGCGTGAACGCGCCGATGGTGCAGGTGTGGAAGGACACCTACGAGGACCTGACGCCGGAATCGCTCGAGAAGGTGCTGGACGCCTTCGCGCGCGGCGAACACCCGAAGCCCGGGCCGCAGAACGGCCGCCAGTTCTCCGCCCCCGAGGGCGGCGCGACGACGCTTACCGCCAAGCCCTCACTGGCTAAGCCGAAGCCTGCGCCGGTCGAGGCGAAGGCGCCGACGCCGACCGTCGGCCAGCCGACGCCTGCGACACCGACACCGCCCGGCCTCACCAGGGAGCCGGTAGTCACCGGAAAGCCCGAGGTGGTGAAACCGGCGCCGGCGAAGCCCGCCGCAGAGCCCGTCGTGTCGAAGAAGCCTGCGACCGCGCTGCCGATTGTCGCCGAGCCGCCCGCGCTGCCCGTGGTCAAGGAACAGCCGCCGCTGCCGGTCGTGAAGGAAACCGCGCCGCTTCCTGTCGTGGTCGAGGCTCCTGCGGTAAAGCCTGCCGTCAAGAAGCCTGCCAAGACCGTCGCGAAGAAGCCGGCGAAGGCGCCGGCAAAGAAGGCGGCCGCAGAGGCGAAGCCCGAGCTTCTGAAGAAGCCGCGTGCCGGCAAGGGCGACGACCTGAAGCTGATCTGGGGCGTGGGTCCCGGTCTCGAGAAGCTGTTGCACGAGATGGGCGTGTGGCACTTCGACCAGATCGCCGCGTGGACGCCTGCGGAACTCAAGTGGATCGACGATCGCCTCGAGGGCTTCAAGGGTCGTGCGAAGCGCGACGAATGGGTGAAGCAGGCGAAGAAGCTCGCCAAGGGCTGGCGGCCCGACAACGCCATCGGCGAGAAGGTGAAGTAGCATCATGCTTGCTGACAAGGACCGCATCTTCACGAACCTCTACGGCCAGGGCGATTGGGGCCTTCAGGGCGCGCTCAAGCGCGGGCAGTGGGACGGCATCAAGGACATCATCGCGCTCGGCCGCGACCAGATCATCGAGAAGGTGAAGGCCTCGGGCCTGCGCGGTCGCGGCGGCGCGGGCTTCCCCACAGGCCTCAAGTGGTCGTTCATGCCGAAGCAGATCGGCGAGCGCCCGCACTACCTCGTCGTCAACGCAGATGAGTCCGAACCCGGCACCTGCAAGGACCGCGAGATCATGCGCCACGACCCGCACACGCTGGTCGAGGGCTGCCTCGTCGCCGGTGCGGCGATGGGTGCACACGTCGGCTACATCTACGTGCGCGGCGAGTTCATCCGCGAGCGCGAACGGCTGCAGGCAGCGATCGACCAGGCCTACGAGGCGAAGCTCATCGGCAAGGGCAACATCACCGGCTGGGACTTCGACCTCTACGTCCACCATGGCGCGGGCGCCTACATCTGCGGCGAGGAGACGGCGCTGCTCGAAAGCCTCGAGGGCAAGAAGGGCCAGCCGCGCATGAAGCCGCCGTTCCCCGCGAACGTCGGCCTTTACGGCGCGCCCACCACGATCAACAACGTGGAGTCGATCGCCGTCGTGCCGACCATCCTGCGGCGCGGGCCGGAGTGGTTCGCAGGGATTGGACGCCCCAACAACGTCGGTACCAAGCTCTTCTGCGTCTCCGGTCACGTCAATCGTCCGTGCACGGTCGAAGAGGCCATGGGCATTCCGTTCCGCGAGCTGATCGAGGCGCACTGCGGCGGCATCCGCGGCGGCTGGGACAACCTGCTCGCCGTCATCCCCGGCGGCTCCTCGGTGCCGTGCGTACCGGCCGACCAGATCATCGATTGCCCGATGGACTTCGACTCGCTCCGGAACCTGAAGTCGGGCCTCGGCACCGCGGCGGTGATCGTGATGGACAAGTCCACCGACATCATCCGCGCCATTGCCCGGCTCGCCTATTTCTACAAGCACGAGAGCTGCGGCCAGTGCACGCCGTGCCGCGAGGGCACCGGCTGGATGTGGCGCGTGCTCACCCGCATGGCCGAGGGCCGCGCCGAGAAGCGCGAGATCGACATGCTGCTCGACGTTTCCTACCAGATCGAAGGCCACACCATCTGTGCGCTGGGCGACGCCGCCGCCTGGCCGGTGCAGGGCCTCATCCGCCATTTCCGTCACGTCATAGAAGAGCGGATCGACCGCTACAGCGCCAATCCCGACCGGGAAGGCTCTGTCGCGGCCGTCGCCGCCGAATGAGTCTGCGTCGCCTGAAGGAGGAAGTTTCACTCTCAACCTGAGGAGACAAGGAACCCATGCCGAACGAAACCGAACCCGCCTTCGAAACCTACGCCCGCCTGTTCAGCCCGGCCGAAGCGCCGCTCGCCGGAGCACGCATGTTCGCCTATACCGGCGCCGCCGCGGCGGCCGTCTACGGCGCGTGGTACGGCTTCCTGAAGGGTGCGCTGGAAGCCTCCAACGGCGGCAAGTGGTCGTTGCCCGAGGTTACGCCGCAGGCTTTCCCGTGGGCGCCGCGCGCGATGTGGTCGCAAGGGCCGGGCTTCGATGCCTTCGCGCTGAAGATGCCGGGCTTCGACTTCGGCGTCATGGGTGCGGCCGCACCTGCCGTGCCGAGTGCGGCGACGGCGCCGTTCGCCTCCGTACGCGAGGCGATGGAGGAGGCGATCGGCCAGACCAAGGGCCTCGCCACGTTCACCGCGAGCGCACTCGGCGACGCAGTGGAGAAGAGCCGTGACGTCGCCGACTTCGCGCGCGATTCCATGAAGAAGGCCTTCGAGGAGGGCCAGGAGATCACGCGTCGCGCGGTCGAGACGGGCATCGACGTCGCGGGTGAAACGCGCAAGGTGCTCGACGAGCAGCAGGACGCTGCCATGAAGGTGGTGGAGCAGGGAATCGACGTCGTCTCGAAGGCCCGCAAGGCGTTCGAGGAAGGCCAGGAGATGACGCGGAGGGCGGCGGAACGTTCGATCGAAACGGCGGTCGAGACGCAGCGGTCGCTCGCGCAGTCCGCGGCCGAGGTGCAGAAGGCGATGGCGGGCGCCGTCGTGGGGGCCGGCGCCACGGCCACCGCGATCGTGGCGAACGCGGTGCGCAACATCGACGCCTCGCTCGACTCGCCGAACCGTCCGCCGTTTCTCGCAAGCCCGCGCGGCGAGAAGGACAATCTGAAGTTCATCTCGGGCATCGGCCCCAAGATCGAACGCACGCTGAACGACCTCGGCATCTTCCACTACGACCAGATCGCGCAGTGGACGGACGCGCAGGTGGACTGGGTCAACGCCTACCTCAAGTTCCCAGGCCGCATGATGCGCGACAGCTGGGTCGAGCAGGCGAAGTCGCTGGTGCGGCCGAACTGAGGAGAGAGCGAAAAATAGTGCTGACCTGGCTTAAATCCCTCTTCGGCGGCAAGCCCGAGCCCGCTCCGGTCGATCCGGAGCGGCTCAACACGCTTGCGGTCATCGAGGCGTACCGCCAGTTCATCGCGGGCAAGCCCTCGGTGGTGCAGGAGACGGGCGAACTTCCGCACCCCAAGACCGAGATCTCGAAGGCCCTGCGCTCGGAACTCACGGATGCGCTCCATGCGCGCGACTGGGACCGCTACGACCGGCTCAAGGCCGACTCGATCATGTTGACGAACTTCCAGGATATCGCCGCCTGCAAGCTGCGCAACCAGGCGCCGGAGACGGTGATGATTTCCGAGGTCCGGCTCCTGATGACCGAACTCGACGACATGGCGATGCGCCTCGGCCAGCCGGCCGACGCGGCGGCGCCAGGAACGGGCGGGTGACGATCATGCATCTGGCGGAACTCAACATCGGCAAGTTCAGGTACCCGACCAGCGATCCGCGCATGGCCGAGTTCATGGACAACCTCGACCGCGTGAATGCGATCGCCGAGCGTTCGCCGGGGTTCGTATGGCGGCTGAAGGGCGACAACAACAACGCCACGGAGTTCCGCGTCGGCGAGGACATGGCGGTGAACCTCTCCGTCTGGGCCGACGCGAAGTCGCTCGAGAATTACGTTTTCAAGACGGTGCACGCGCAGTTCTACCGGAAGCGCGAGGCCTGGTTCGACCTCATGGAGAAGCCGCACATGGTGATGTGGTGGGTCCCGGAGGGCCACCGGCCGACGCTCGACGAGGCATACGCGCGACTGGTGCGTTACCAGACGGAAGGGCCATCCGAACAGGCGTTCGGCTGGGCCGAGATCATGGATCATGATCGCATGCGGGCGCTCCGCTGTGCGTGAGGAATAGACACGATGCCCAAGCTCAAGGTCGACGGTACGGAAGTCGAGGTGGAGAACGGCACCACGCTGCTGCAGGCGTGCGAGAGCGCCGGCGCGGAGGTGCCGCGCTTCTGCTACCACGAGCGCCTGTCGATCGCCGGCAACTGCCGCATGTGCCTTGTCGAGGTGAAGGGCATGCCGAAGCCGCAGGCGTCGTGCGCCCTGTCGGTCAACGACCTGCGACCGGGCCCGAACGGCGAGCCGCCGGAGGTGTTCACCAACACCAAGACGGTGAAGAAGGCGCGCGAAGGCGTGATGGAGTTCCTGCTGATCAACCATCCGCTCGACTGCCCGATCTGCGACCAGGGCGGCGAGTGCGACCTGCAGGACCAGGCGATGGCCTACGGCATCGACAAGAACCGCTTCCACGAGAACAAGCGCGCGGTCGAGGACAAGTGGATCGGCCCGCTGGTCAAGACGTCCATGAACCGGTGCATCCACTGCACCCGCTGCGTGCGCTTCACGACGGAAGTGGGCGGCGTCGAAGATCTCGGCGCCATCGGGCGCGGCGAGGACATGGAGATCACCACCTACCTCGAGCGCGCCATGTCGTCCGAGCTCCAGGGCAACGTGATCGACCTCTGCCCGGTGGGCGCGCTGACCTCGCGGCCGTACGAGTTCCGCGGCCGCCCGTGGGAACTGCGCAAGGTGGAATCGGTCGACGTGATGGACGCGGTCGGCTCGAACATCCGCGTCGACTCGCGCGGGCGGCAGGTGATGCGCATCCTTCCCCGCGTCAACGACGACGTGAACGAGGAGTGGATCTCCGACAAGAGCCGCTTCATCTGGGACGGGCTGAAGACGCAGCGCCTCGACCGCCCGTACGTGCGGGAGAACGGCAAGCTGCGCCCGGCCACGTGGGACGAGGCGCTGAACGTCGTCGCCGCGAAGATCAAGGCGGCAGGCCCGCAGAAGAGCGCCGCACTGATCGGCGACCTCGCCGGGGTCGAGGAGATCTACGCGCTGAAGAGCCTGTTCTCGGCGCTCGGCATCCGCAACGTCGACTGCCGCGAGCCGCACTCGCCGCTCGGCAGTCTGGGCGGCCGCGCCGGCTACCTGTTCAACGCGACGATCGCCGGCATCGAGCAGGCGGATGCGGTGCTGATCGTCGGCTCGAACCCGCGCATCGAGGCGCCGGTTCTAAACGCCCGCATCCGCAAGCTCTGGCGCACCGCGAACGTGCCCATCGGGCTGATCGGCGAAAAGGCTGATTTGACGTACGATTACAAGCACTTGGGCGCAGGACCTGACTCACTCTCTCAACTCGTCGACGGCCGCCTCGACTTCGCCGAGACGCTGAAGAATGCCAAGCGCCCGCTGATCCTCGTGGGGCAGGGCGCGATCACGCGCCCGGGCGGCGCGGCGGTGTTCAGCCTCGCGGCGAAGGCCGCGCTGGCGTTCGGCGCGGTGACCGACGGCTGGAACGGGTTCAGCGTGCTGCACACGGCCGCGGCCCGCGTGGGCGCGCTCGAGGTGTGCGCCCTGCCGCACATCGAGGGCGGGCGCGACACCGCGTCGATCCTCGGCGGGGCGGAGACCGGCGAGATCGAGGTGGTCTACCTCCTCGGCGTCGACGAACTCGACATGGCGCGGCTCGGCAAGGCGTTCGTGATCTACCAGGGCACCCACGGCGACGCCGGCGCGCACGCGGCCGACGTGATCCTGCCCGGTGCGGCGTACACGGAGAAGTCGGCGACCTATGTCAACACGGAGGGCCGCCCGCAGATGACGCAGCGCGCGCTGTTCCCGCCGGGCGATGCGCGCGAGGACTGGGCGATCCTGCGCGCGCTCTCCGACCGCGCCGGCGCCACGCTGCCGTTCGACACGCTGGAAGACCTGCGCGCGGCGCTCTACGGGGAACTGCCGCACCTCGCGCTCCTCGACGAAATCCTCCCCGCCGACCCGGCGATGCTCGGCGATCTCGCGAACGCCGGCGGCAGGCTTCCGTCCGAGCCGTTCCAGAGCCCGGTGAAGGATTTCTACATGACCAACCCGATCGCGCGGGCATCCCGCGTGATGGCGGAGTGCTCGGCCCTGAAGGCCGGCCGCCGCCTCGAGGCCGCGGAGTGACCCGATCATGAACTCTGCGCTCTTCGCCCTCGGGTTCATCGTGCTGCAGTCGGTGGCGCTGCTGATCGCCGTGCTGCTGATCGTCGCCTACCTCATTTACGCCGACCGCAAGATCTGGGCTGCGGTGCAGCTGCGGCGCGGACCGAACGTGGTGGGTCCCTGGGGGCTCTTCCAGTCGTTCGCCGACATGCTGAAGTTCGTGTTCAAGGAAGTCGTAATCCCGGATCCCGCCAACAAGGGCGTGTTCCTGATCGCGCCGCTCGTCACGGCGATCCTCGCGATGTCGGCGTGGGCGGTGATCCCGGTCGACAACGGCTGGGCCATCGCCGACATCAACGTCGGCATCCTGTTCCTGTTCGCGATCTCCTCGCTTGGCGTCTACGGCGTCATCATGGGCGGCTGGGCGTCGAACTCGAAGTACCCGTTCCTCTCGGCGCTGCGCTCGGCCGCGCAGATGGTGTCCTACGAGGTGTCGATCGGCTTCGTGATCGTCACCGTGCTTCTGTGCGCGGGCTCCCTGAACCTGAACCAGATCGTGCTCGCCCAGTCGCACGGGCTCGGCTCCTCGATCGGCCTGCCGAACACGTTCCTCGACTGGTACTGGCTGCCGCTGTTTCCGATGTTCATCATCTTCTTCGTCTCGGCGCTCGCCGAAACGAACCGGCCGCCGTTCGACCTCGTCGAGGCGGAGAGCGAGCTCGTCGCGGGCTTCATGGTCGAATACTCCTCGACGCCCTACATGCTGTTCATGCTGGGCGAGTATGTCGCCATCACCACGATGTGCGCGATGACGACGATCCTGTTCCTCGGCGGCTGGCTACCGCCGTTCAACTTCGCCCCGTTCACCTGGATCCCGGGCTTCGTCTGGTTCCTCGCCAAGGTCTGCCTCGTGTTCTTCATGTTCGCGATGGTGAAGGCGTTCGTGCCGCGCTACCGCTACGACCAGCTCATGCGGCTCGGCTGGAAGGTGTTCCTGCCGATCTCGCTGTTCTGGGTGGTCCTGACCGCCGGCGTGCTCGTCACGTTCGGCTGGGTGCCGAAGGGATGACCAATGCCCGACCTGGCGCTCCGGCTCGTCGACGCGTTCCTCTTCCTCCTCGTGGGGATGGCGGCGTGGCTTCTCGTCCTGCGCACGGTCTATCCGCGGCTCAAGTGGGCCTTCGAGCGCGCCAAGATGACCGGCTCGCAGGGCATCGATCCGGGCTACTACGTGGACGCGTTGCGGCCGCTGCTCCTCGTGGGGCTGCCGCTGATCGGTTTCGTGGCCGGGCCGCACTGGCTCGGTTCGTGGGTACACTGACGGTAAGGATGACGCGATGAGACTGGCTCAGGCCGCGCGCCAGCTGTTCCTGAAGGAGTTCGTGGGCGCCTTCGCGCTCTCGATGCGCTATTTCTTCAAGCCCAAGGCGACGATCAACTACCCCTTCGAGAAGGGGCCGCTGTCGCCGCGCTTCCGCGGCGAGCACGCGCTCCGCCGCTATCCGAATGGCGAGGAGCGCTGCATCGCCTGCAAGTTGTGCGAGGCGATCTGCCCGGCGCAGGCGATCACCATCGAGGCTGGTCCGCGTCGCAACGATGGCACGCGGCGCACGACGCGCTACGACATCGACATGGTGAAGTGCATCTACTGCGGCTTTTGCCAGGAGGCGTGCCCGGTCGACGCCATCGTCGAGGGACCCAACTTCGAATTCGCGACGGAAACGCGCGAGGAACTGCTCTACGACAAGCAGAAGCTTCTGGACAACGGCGACCGTTGGGAGCGCGAGATCGCAAGGAACATTGCGCTCGATGCGCCCTACCGCTAGAGGGACGATCAGGGGACGGAAGGACTGACCAATCGATGGTACCGGCGTTCTTTTTCTACCTGTTCTCGGCGGTCGCGGTGGCGTCCGCGGTGATGGTCATCGCCGCGCGCAATCCCGTGCATTCCGTGCTGTTCCTGATCCTGACGTTCGTCAACGCGGCGGGGCTCTTCCTGCTGCTCGGCGCCGAGTTCCTGGCGATGATCCTCGTCGTCGTCTACGTCGGCGCGGTGGCGGTGCTGTTCCTGTTCGTCGTGATGATGCTCGACGTCGACTTCGTCGAACTGCGCCAGGGGATGCTGAACTACCTCCCCGTGGGCGCGACCATCGGGCTCATCCTGCTGGTCGAGCTCGTGCTCGTCGTCGGCACCTGGAGCTTCGCGCCGGAACTCGTGAAGAACGCCGCCGCCCCGACGCCCGGGGCGATCGAGAACACGCGGGCGCTGGGCCGAATTCTGTATACGGACTACGTATTCTACTTCCAGCTCGCGGGACTCGTGCTCCTCGTCGCGATGATCGGCGCGATCGTGCTGACGCTCCGCCACAAGGTGGGCGTGAAACGGCAGGACATCGCGGCGCAGGTCGCGCGCACCAAGGCGACCGGCCTCGCCATCCATCACGTCAAGCCGGGGCAGGGGATCTGACCATGGTCATCGGGCTCGGCCACTACCTCACGCTCGCCGCGATCCTGTTCACGATCGGCATCTTCGGCATCTTCCTCAACCGGAAGAACGTGATCGTCATCCTGATGTCGATCGAGCTCATGCTGCTCGCCGTCAACATCAACCTCGTTGCGTTCTCGAGCTTCATGGGCGATCTCGTTGGCCAGGTGTTCGGCCTGCTCGTGCTCACCGTCGCGGCCGGCGAGGCGGCGATCGGTCTCGCCATCCTCGTCACGTACTTCCGCAACCGCGGTTCGATCGCGGTCGAAGACATCAATCTGATGAAGGGTTGAGCGGACAGTCATGGAAACCATCGTCTCGCTCATCGTCTTCCTGCCGCTGATCGGCTCGCTGATCGCCGGCCTGTTCGGCACGGAGCTGTTCCGCCACATCAGCGTCAACGCGCTCGCGCACGGCGACGCCCATGGCCACGGCGGCGCGGCGCACGACGATCATGCGCACGATCACGGGCATGACGATCACGGCCACGGGGAGCACGGTCACGGGGCCGGCTGGCCGCTTTACCTGACGACGGGACTGCTCCTCCTGTGCGCGGCGCTCTCGTGGGTAGTGTTCTGGCAGGTCGGCTTCCACGACGTGGGCACCTTCAAGGCGAACGTGCTGCCGTGGGTGCATTCGGGAACGTTCGCCGCCGACTGGACGCTCCGGGTCGATACGCTGACTGCGGTGATGCTCGTCGTCGTAACGACCGTCTCGGCGCTCGTGCACGTCTACTCGATCGGGTACATGAGCCACGACCCGCACCCCGCGCGGTTCTTCAGTTACCTGTCGCTCTTCACCTTCGCGATGCTGATGCTGGTGACGGCCGACAATCTGCTGCAACTCTTCTTCGGCTGGGAGGGCGTGGGTCTCGCCTCCTACCTGCTGATCGGTTTCTGGTACCAGCGCCCGTCGGCGAACGCCGCGGCGATCAAGGCGTTCGTCGTCAACCGCGTCGGTGACTTCGGCTTCGCGCTCGGCATCTTCGCCGTGTTCGTGAAGTTCGGCTCGATCGAATTCGACACGATCTTCGCGGCGGCGCCCGGCATGGTCGGCAAGGACATCCTGTTCCTCGGCCATTCGTGGGACGCGCTCACCGTGATGTGCCTCCTCCTGTTCATGGGGGCCATGGGCAAGTCGGCGCAATTCCTGCTCCACACCTGGCTTCCGGACGCGATGGAGGGGCCGACGCCGGTCTCGGCGCTGATCCACGCCGCGACGATGGTGACAGCCGGCGTGTTCCTCGTCGCCCGCATGTCGCCGCTGTTCGACCTCGCGCCGGACGCGCGCGTGTTCGTCACGCTGATTGGCGCCTTCACCGCGTTCTTCGCGGCGACGATCGGCCTCGTTCAGAACGACATCAAGCGGGTGATCGCCTATTCGACCTGCTCGCAGCTCGGCTACATGTTCGCAGCGCTCGGCGTCGGCGCGTACGGGGCGGGCATCTTCCACCTCTTCACGCACGCCTTCTTCAAGGCGCTGCTGTTCCTCGGAAGCGGCTCCGTCATCCACGCCATGTCGGGCGAGCAGGACATGCGCAAGATGGGCGGGCTCTTCCCGCACCTGAAGGTGACCTGGGCGATGATGCTTATCGGCACCCTGGCGCTCACCGGCTTCCCGTTCACCGCGGGCTACTTCTCGAAGGACGCGATCATCGAGGCGACCTACGCCGGATGGCCGCTCGCATCCATTTTGCTCGTCATCGCGGCCTGCCTGACCTCGTTCTACTCGTGGCGCCTCGTGTTCATGACATTCCATGGCAAGCCGCGCGCCTCGGCGGAGGTGATGTCGCACGTGCACGAAAGCCCGCAGGTGATGCTGGTGCCGCTCTACGTGCTCGCTGTCGGCGCGCTGTTCGCCGGAGCGATCTTCGCGCCGTACTTCATCGGCCACGACTTCACCGAGTTCTGGCGCTCCTCGCTCTACTTCGGGCCGGACAACCACATCATGCACGAGATGCACGAGATCCCGGCGCTCGTGCCGTGGCTGCCGACGATCGCGATGGTGCTGGGCCTTGCGGTCGCCTACTGGTTCTACATCCGCGATCCCGCCGTCCCGGCGCGGCTCGCCGAACTCAACCGCCCGCTCTACGAGTTCCTGCTCAACAAGTGGTACATCGACGAACTGTACGATTTCCTGTTCGTGCGGCCGGCGAAGCGCCTCGGCCTCCTGTTCTGGAAGGTCGGTGACGGCCAGATCATCGACGGCCTCGGTCCCGACGGCGTGTCGGCCTGGGTGATCGACGTCACCAATCGCGTGGTAAAGCTCCAGACCGGCTACCTCTACCATTATGCCTTCGCGATGCTGATCGGCGTCGCGGCCCTCGTCAGCTACTACTCGTTCGTCGGGGGCCACTGATGCTTCTGTCCGCGACCATCTTCCTGCCGCTGATCGGCGCGCTGTTCATCCTCGTGATCCGGGGAACGGACGCGGTCGCGATCCGCAACATCCGCTGGACGGCGCTGTCGACCACGGTCATCACCTTCGTACTGTCGCTGCTCGTGTGGGCCGACTTCGACCCCTCGAACAAGGGCTTTCAGCTCGTCGAGCAGTACCAGTGGCTGGGTGACATCACCTACCACGTGGGCATCGACGGTATCTCGCTGCCGCTGGTTCTCCTCACCACGTTCTTCATGCCCATCTGCATCATCGCGAGCTGGGGCGTCGACAAGCGCGTGAAGGAGTACATGGTCGCCTTCCTAGTGCTCGAGACGCTGATGATCGGCGTGTTCTGCGCACTGGACCTCGTGCTGTTCTATGTATTCTTCGAGGGCGGCCTCATTCCGATGTTCCTGATCATCGGCATCTGGGGCGGGCCGCGACGCGTCTACGCCGCGTTCAAGTTCTTCCTCTATACGCTCGTCGGCTCGCTCCTCATGCTGATCGCAATCATCGCGATGTACTGGCACGCGGGCACGACCGACATCGTGAAACTGCTCGCCATGCCGGATGCCTTCCCGGCCGGGATGCAGACGTGGCTGTGGCTCGCCTTCTTCGCGTCGTTCGCCGTGAAGATGCCGATGTGGCCCGTGCACACCTGGCTTCCGGACGCGCACGTGGAGGCGCCGACCGCCGGCTCCGTCGTCCTGGCGGCGATCCTCCTGAAGATGGGCGGCTACGGCTTCATGCGCTTCTCGTTGCCGATGTTCCCGGTCGCGTCCGAGGCTTTCGCGCCGATGGTGTTCACGCTCTCGGTGGTGGCGATCGTCTACACGTCGCTCGTGGCCCTCATGCAGGAGGACATGAAGAAGCTGATCGCCTATTCGTCGGTCGCCCACATGGGCTTCGTGACGATGGGCATCTTCACCTTCACCAAGCAGGGGCTCGACGGCGCGCTGTTCCTGATGATTTCGCACGGCCTCGTCTCCGGTGCGCTGTTCCTGTGCGTCGGCGTCGTCTACGACCGCATGCACACGCGTCTCATCGCCGACTACGGCGGGCTCGTGAACCGGATGCCGGCCTACGCCGCCGTGTTCATGCTGTTCACCATGGCGAACGTCGGGCTGCCGGGCACGTCCGGGTTCGTCGGTGAATTCCTGACGATGCTGGGCGCCTTCGAGCGCAACACCTGGGTTGCCTTCTTCGCGGCGTTCGGTGTGATCCTGTCGGCCGGCTACGCGCTCTGGCTCTACCGGCGTGTCGTGTTCGGGGAGCTCACGAAGCCGTCGCTCAAGGGCATTCTCGACCTCGACCGCCGGGAGCTCGTGACGCTCGTTCCGCTGGTGCTGCTCACGCTCCTGTTCGGCGTCTACCCGTCGCCGCTCCTGCACATGGCCTCGGCCGCGATCGACGGTCTCCAGGGGCAGGTCAACACGGCGATTGCCGCCGCCCACGCGGTTGCAACCGCCGCCGCTACTCCGTAAGGGACCCCAAGCGCTCATGACCGACGTCCTCAAGCATACGAGCGCCGCGGTGCCGGAGATGTTCCTCGCGGCCGCCGCGATGGCGATCCTTCTCTTCGGCGTGTTCCGCAATCCGCGGGAGAACAACGGCACGGACCCCTCGGGACTGTTGGCGCTTGCCGCGCTCGGCATCGCCGCCATCATGGTGCTCGCCGCGCCGCACAAGACCATTCTCGCCTTCAACGGCTCCTTCGTCGTCGACATGTTCGCCAAGGTGATGAAGGTGCTGACGCTCTTCGGCTCGGCCGTCGCCATCATCCTCGCCTCGAGCTACATGCGCACCGAGAAGCTGGAGCGGTTCGAGTTTCCGGTTCTCGTGCTGCTCTCTTCCGTCGGCATGATGGTGATGATCTCGGCGAACAGCCTGATCAGCCTGTACCTCGGCCTCGAACTGTCGTCGCTGTCGCTCTATGTGGTGGCCGCCATCAACCGCGATGACGCGCGGTCGTCCGAAGCAGGCCTGAAGTACTTCGTGCTCGGCGCGCTGTCGTCGGGAATGCTGCTCTATGGCGCCTCGCTCATCTACGGCTTCACCGGATCGGTGAACTTCGCCGACATCGCCGCCGCCGTGAAGCAGAACGGGGTGGGCCTCGGGCTGGTCATCGGGATCGTGTTCCTGATCGCGGGACTCGCGTTCAAGGTGTCCGCCGTGCCGTTCCACATGTGGACGCCCGACGTCTACGAGGGATCGCCGACGCCGGTGACCGCCTTCTTCGCGGCTGCGCCGAAAATGGCGGCGATTGCGCTCTTGGTACGCGCCATGGTCGAGCCGTTTCCCTCCGGCACCTGGCAGCAGGTGATCGTGTTCATCTCGATCGCCTCGATGGGTCTCGGCGCGTTCGCCGCAATCGGGCAGGACAACATCAAGCGGCTGCTCGCCTATTCCTCGATCGGCAACGTCGGCTATGCGCTGGTGGGCCTCGCCGCCGCCAACACCGAGGGCGTGCGGGCCGTCGTGATCTACATGCTGATCTACCTTATCACCACGCTCGGCGCGTTCGCCTGCGTGATCGCCATGCGCCGGCGCGGCCTCGCGGTCGAGCGCGTGAGCGACCTTTCGGGCCTCGCCCGCAACGATGCGCCGCTCGCCTTCGTGTTCGCAATGCTGATGTTCTCGCTCGCAGGCATACCGCCGCTCGCCGGCTTCTTCTCCAAGCTGTACGTGTTCATGGCCGCGGTGAAGGCCGACCTCATGGCGCTCGCGATCATCGGTGTGCTGACAAGCGTGGTCGGCGCGTTCTACTACCTGCGCATCGTCAAGGTGATGTACTTCGACGAGCCTGCTGAAGCGTTCGATCCGGTCCCCGCGGAAGTACGCCTCGTGGCGCTCGCATCCGGCGCGTTTGTCATTGCCTTTCTCGTGTTCGGCCGCCCGATTCTCGCGATGGCGCAGGCTGCCGCCGTGTCGTTGTTCGGAGTGTGATGCCCGACGGCCATCCCTTCCGCGCGCTCTGGCTGGCCGCCGTCGATTCGACGAACGAGGAGGCGCGCCGCCTTTATCATTCCGGTGAAGCCGGGCCCGTCTGGATCGTCGCCGAGGAGCAGACGGCCGGCCGGGGACGCCTCGGCCGCAGCTGGGTGTCGGAGCCCGGCAACCTCTACGCAACGCTGCTCGTGACCCTCCCCGTACCGCTGGCGGTCGCCGCGCAGGCAAGCCTCGTCGCGGCGCTCGCGATGGCCGATGCGGTGAAGGCGCTGGCGCCGGCTATCCCTGTCGAACTCAAGTGGCCGAACGACGTGCTGCTCGAGGGCGAGAAGGTATCGGGCATCCTGGTCGAAACGCTGGCGGGTGGATCACCGGGCGGCGTCCCGCTCGCGATCGGCTGCGGTCTCAACCTCGCCCACGCGCCGGAGGGCCAGCGGCGGCCCGCCACGTGCATAGCCCGCCACGGTGTGGTCGTGTCGCCGCGCGCGGCGCTGGCCGCGCTCGACCGCACCCTTCAGGCGCGCTTTGCTGAATGGGCCGAGGGCCGCGGGTTTGCGAAGAGCCGCGAGCAGTGGATGGCGGCCGCCGGCGGTCTCGGCGCGCCGATCGAGATCGACATTGGCGGCGTCCGCACGGCCGGCACGTTCCTCGGCCTCGATGCGGAAGGGTCGCTCCGGCTGAAGCTTGCCGATGGTGCAGAGCGCACCGTGCGCGCGGGCGACGTCGTTCCCACCTCGGCTCAAGGAGCGCGCGCCTGATGGGACAGCCGAAGGGTCCGACCGAACTCGTGCTCCTGCCGCTTGGCGGGGCAGGCGAGATCGGCATGAACTGCTATCTCTACGGCGTCGGCGACTGGCGGCGGCGGCAGTACGTCATGATCGACTGCGGCGTGAAGTTCGGTGATGAGCGCGAGCCCGGCATCGACATCGTGCTGCCGGACATCGCCTATGCCGAGGGCGAACGGCGCAACGTGCTGGCGATCGTGCTGACGCATGCGCACGAGGATCACATAGGCGCGCTGCCGTGGCTGTGGAAGCGGCTCGGCGCGCCCGTCTACTGCACGCCCTTCACGGCGGCGCTCGTCCAGAACAAGCTCGAGGAGCATGGCCTCGCGGGCGATGTGCCGCTGCGCGTCATCCCGATGAAGGGACGCTTCACCGTCGGGCCCTTCGACCTCGAATACGTCTCCGTCTCGCACTCGATCCCGGAGCCCAACGCGGTGGTGATCCGCACTTCGGCCGGCACGGTCGTGCATTCGGGCGACTGGAAAATCGACCCCACCCCGTCGATCCCGCCCGTGATGGACGAGCCGCGACTGCGCGCCATCGGCGAGGAGGGGGTCGACGCCCTCGTGTGCGACTCGACCAACGCGCTCCGGTCAGGCTTCTCGCCGAGCGAGAAGGCGATCGGCGAGGAACTGGCCCGCGTCATCGCCGAGGCAAAGCACCGCGTCGCCGTCACGACGTTCGCCTCGCACGTCGGCCGTATCGACACGATTGCGCGGGCGGCCCGCGCCAACGGGCGCGAACTGGTCGTCGCCGGCCGCGCGATGCACCGCGTCATTGATGCTGCCCGCTCCGTGGGGCTTCTGCACGACCACACGTTCCAGGGCGACGACGCCTACGGTTACCTGCCGCGTGACAAGGTTGTGCTGGTCTGCACCGGCAGTCAGGGCGAACCGCGCGCCGCCATCGCCCGCATTGCGGAAGGTTCGCACCCGGAGATCGAACTCGAGGAGGGCGACACGGTGGTGTTTTCCTCGCGCAACATCCCCGGGAACGAGAAGGCAATCGGGGCGGTGATCAACGGGCTGTCGGCTCAGGGCATCGAAGTGATCACGTCGGACGACCGGCCCGTCCATACCTCCGGCCATCCGCGTCAGGGCGAGATTCTCGCGCTTTACTCGTGGCTGAAACCGCGCCTCGTGGTGCCGATGCATGGCGAGATGCGCCACCTGCGCCGCCAGATGCAGCTCGCGCTCGACAACGGCGTGCCTCAGTCGATGCTGGCGCTCAACGGGCAGATGGTCCGCCTCGCGCCCGGACCCGCGGAACTCGTCGACCAGGTGCCCGCCGGCACCCTTCACGTCGATGGTCGCCTCATCGTGCCGGCGGACGGACCCGCGAAGCGGCGGCGCAAGATGTCGTATGCCGGCATCGTCGTGGTCTCCGTGGTGATCGACGACAACGGCAACCTCGAAAGTGCGCCGGACGTGGTGCTGTCGGGACTTCCGGACGAGGATGCGGAAGGCCGCTGGCTGCGCGACCACGTGCTCGACCGCATCGACCAGGTTTTGAGCTCGATGCCGCGCGCCCGCCGACGCGATACCGCCGCCGTCGTTGAACTGCTCCGCGGCGCCGTTCGGAAGACGCTCGAGACGGTGTGGGGCAAGAAGCCCCAGTGCGAGGTCATCGTCCACCGCCCGTGAGGCTCTCGTCCCAGACCTGGCGAAAGCGATCACCGGCTCGAGGCCGGTGATGACGCAGTCGCCCTGCGTCTCCCGTTCGTCATGGCCGGGCTTGACCCGGCCATCCTTTCGTCGTGCGAAAGGTCAAGGTCGGCCTGTGGCGGCCGCAGGAACCACGCCTTGCAACCCTTCCCGTCGTGCTAGAGTTATCGCCGAATCATGAGCAAGCAAACACCGCCACCTTCCTCGCCTGAGGGGATCGAGCCCGTCGACCTGCGCTCCGCGCTGGAAGAGCGTTATCTCGCGTACGCACTGTCGACGATCATGCACCGCGCGCTCCCCGACGTACGCGACGGGCTGAAGCCCGTGCACCGGCGGCTTCTCTACGCGATGCAGCAGCTGCGGCTCGACCCGGCGTCCGGTTTCAAGAAGTGCGCCCGCGTCGTCGGCGACGTCATCGGCAAGTATCACCCGCACGGCGATCAGTCCGTTTACGACGCGCTCGTGCGCCTCGCGCAGGATTTCGCGCAGCGCTATCCACTGGTCGAGGGGCAGGGCAACTTCGGCAACATCGACGGCGACAATGCCGCGGCCTACCGGTACACCGAAGCGCGCCTGACAGATGTGGCGATGGCGCTGCTCGACGGCATCGACGAGGACACCGTCGACTTCCGCGAAACCTACAACGGCGAGGACTCCGAACCGGCCGTCCTGCCGGGCGCATTCCCGAACCTGCTCGCCAACGGCGCCTCCGGCATCGCGGTCGGGATGGCGACATCGATCCCGCCGCACAATGCTGCGGAGCTCTGCGAGGCGGCGCTGCACCTGATCAAGCACCCGAACGCGACAACCGAAAAGCTCGTCCAGTTCGTGCCGGGTCCTGACTTCCCGACCGGCGGCATCATCGTCGACAAGCGCGACCAGATCGTCGAGGCCTACGAAACGGGGCGCGGAGCGTTCCGCGTGCGCGCCCGCTGGGAGCAGGAAGACCTCGGACGCGGCACCTGGCAGATCGTCGTCACCGAGATTCCCTACCAGGTGCAGAAGGGGCGGCTGATCGAGCGGATCGCGGAGCTCCTGAACGAGAAGAAGCTGCCGCTCGTCGCCGATATCCGCGACGAGTCGGCCGCCGACGTGCGCGTCGTCATCGAGCCGAAGAGCCGCACCGTCGATCCCGTCGTGCTGATGGAGCAGCTCTTCAAGCTCACCGAGCTCGAGGTGCGCTTCCCGCTCAACATGAACGTGCTGTCGATGGGCCGCGTGCCGCAGGTCCTGTCGCTCAAGCAGGCTCTGCGCGAGTGGCTCGACCACCGCAACGTCGTGCTGCTGCGCCGCTCGCGCCATCGCCTCGCCGAGATCGCGCGACGCCTCGAGGTGCTGGGCGGCTACCTCGTCGCGTACCTCAATCTCGACGAGGTCATCCGCATCATCCGCGAGAAGGACGAGCCGAAGCCCGCCCTGATGAAGCGCTTCGACCTGACGGACGTACAGGCGGAAGCGATCCTCAACATGCGCTTGCGGGCCTTGCGCAAGCTCGAGGAGATGGAGATCCGCCGCGAGCACGAGAAGCTCTCTGCGGAGCAGAAGGAGCTCGAAGCCCTTGTCGCCTCGCCCGAGGCGCAGTGGGCGCGGATATCGGATGAGATCCGTGGCGTGCGCGACCGCTGGGGCAAGAAGACCGACCTCGGCCGGCGCCGCACCACGTTCGCCGACGCGCCGGAGGTCGACGCAGAGGCCGAAGCGGCGCTGATCGAGAAGGAACCGCTGACGGTCGTATGCTCGGAGAAGGGCTGGATCCGCGCGCTCAAGGGGCACTTGCAGGACGCCGCGACGCTCCAGTTCAAGGAGGGCGATCGACTGGGCTTCCTCGTGCACGCCCAGTCGACCGACAAGCTCCTGCTGTTCTCCTCATCGGGCAAGATGTTCACCCTCGACGCCGGCAAATTGCCGGGTGGCCGGGGGCATGGCGAGCCGGTGCGCCTGATGGTCGACATCGATGCGGCAGACGCGACCGTCTCGCTCGCCGTGTACCGGCCGGAGGGGAAACTGCTGCTCGCCGCCAGCGACGGGAATGGTTTCGTCGTGGGCGAACAGGAATGTCTTGCGACCACGCGAAAGGGTAAACAGATCCTGAACGTGAAGCTGCCGGCCGAAGCCATCCGCTGCGTTCCGGTGGTTGAGAATGCAGACCACGTGGCGGTCGTCGGAGAGAACCGGAAGCTGCTCCTCTTCCCGTTGAGCCAAGTGCCCGAGCTTGCACGCGGACGTGGCGTAAAGCTGCAGAAATACAAGGATGGAGGCCTCTCGGACGTTAAGACCTTCGTGCTTTCCGAGGGGTTATCCTGGCTCGACAGTTCCGGTCGAACCTGGACCGTGACCGAGCTTGCCGAATGGGTTGGCGAGCGAGCACAGGCGGGGCGTCTGCCGCCCAAGGGATTTCCGAAAAACAACCGCTTTTCTGGATGAAACTTAACGCATTGTTTGCCGGGGTCCGTGAAAATGCTCATCGTCTCAATAGGCTTTTGAGCGAGTGGTGTGAGTAGAAGCGCGTTGCAGACCAGCGCTTTGCATCTGGCGGACACACAGTCCATCTGGATTGCGAAGGGCAAGGTGGTCGCCGAACTGGCGGCCGAGCCGGGCGGGCCGGAAGAGGACATCCTCATCCAGCGGTCGGGTTATGTGCGCGTTCGCATCGAGCAGAACCGCACGGAAGTGAAGTGGGCCGTGTTCGCGCCCAACTGGGCGAGCCTCTATGCGGTGATGCACCGCCTGTCGAGCTATCCGGCCCCCTACACTCTGAAATACTTCATCTCCGGCTGGGTCGAGGAAGTCTACGACGATCCGCAGTCGGCCGCCGAGCGCATCGACGAGGTGCTGGCGAAGAGCGACGTCCACATCGCGACGCGCACGTTCATCAAGGAAGTGGATCCCGGCAAGACCCGCGTGCCCGGCCTGCTGCGGGATGCCCTGGTCGACAATTCGGTCGGCCCTGAATACGCCGTAGACTGCGTATTCGACCAGAGCCTCGGACGATTCTGCGTCGAGCGCGTCGGGTCACGCTCGGCGATCGCGCAGATCTGGGGCCTGAGCCCGTCGTCCTACCCTTGCCAGTCGGGCCACACCTACGACCAGATGGTCTCGGTCGCCTACAAGAAGGTGCTGAAGACCGGCGAGCCGCACTACGATCACGTGATGGCCTCGATGAATACGCCGGAGAAGGTGCCGCTGTGGGTACCCTACCAGCGCGTGGTGCTGCCGCACCGCTTCCCCGACGGCCGCAAGGGCGTGACCGTCGTCAGTCACCTCGGCCAGGTCGACATCAAACTCCTGTGACGAGCTTCTCCTCGACCAGGAAGTCGAGGTCGCTCCGCTCCGCCAGCACCAGCCACTCGTTATTCGGAATGCCCGCCGGGCACTCCTGCCAGCGCAGGAAGCTTCGCTCGATGTGCGGGTAGTTCATGCGCGTGACGTGCCCATGGGTCGCCATCTGGTCGTTGACGAGCCCCCACATGGCGTCCGGTTGCCATTTCACGTAGGCGAGCATCATGCCGAGGAAGGGCAGGGTGTCGAAGTAGCCGCGGTTGCGCATGCTCGGCATCAGCCAGATCTCGCCGTGGTAGACGACCTTTCCGGAGACGCGGGCCGCCCGGCTGTTCGCCGGCGGTTCAAGGAACGCCGGCACCATCAGTTCGTGCCGTTTCATGTAGAGGCCGGCCATCCAGCCGACGGCCCATTCGGCGAGCGTCGTGTCCACGAAATCCAGACGGTAGGCCTGGAGGCTTACGACCTCGCCGGCCTTGTCGTACGCGCCGAGCCAGAACGCCTTCTCTGTGAGGCGGCCGCAGAGCGGGTCGAACATCGGCGAGGCGGCTTCGTTACGCAGCCGGTACCGGTGCGAAGCGAAGGCCTCGAAATCATCGGACACGAACGGCTCGACGTCGAGGGCGCGCGCCTTTGTCATCAGGGCATTGATCACCGAGACCGCTGCGAGCGGGTTCGGCAGCCCGGCAACGGCAGCTGGCGTCGGGGCCGGCGGCGTGGCCGGTCGACGGAGCGTTGCGGGTCGCTGCGGTTGTGTCCCAATTTGGGACACTACGGACGCGACTGGGGCGGGCTTGCGTATCGATTCCATGATCGACTACTCCGCTGCTTGACCAACCGGACCACGCCGCCGCATCGGTCGGGGTCCGGCAGACGACATGCTCAGACGCCAGAGGCTGTGCCCGAGCAGGGTCGCAATCACGATGAAGCCGCCAATCATCGCGTTCTGCGACGGCAATTCCTTGAAGATAAGCCAGACCCAGATGGGTACCAGCACCGCTTCCAGGAGGAAAAACATAGCCGCTTCCGCAGCCGGGAGATACCGGGGCGCGATTGCTGTCAACGCTGACGCCACCGGAATGACCACGAGACCATTCAATGCCAGCCACATCCATGATTCGCCAGTCAGCGCGAGCGGTGCGGCGAAGAGCGACGCGAACAGCGCCGACACAAGACTGCCGGTTGCGAGGCTGGTGACCACGTTCTTGCCGGTCTTGCGGATGGCCGTAAGCGCCGCCGCCGTACAGAGCGCCACGCCGATAGCGAGAAGGTCGCCGAACCACGTGCCTTCGACGAGGCCGTCCTGCACGATGATTCCTACGCCGACCACCGCAAGGACCATGGCAACCCACGTCTGCCAGGGGACCCGCTCGCTGAGAAAGGCCCACGACATCAGCGCGCAGAACATCGGGTTGAGCGCCAGGATGAAGACGAGGTTGGCCGCCTTCGTGTGCTCCACTGCGGCGATGAACATGAGGTTCGCCAGCGTGTTGGTGAGCGCCACGAACAGGCCCGTGCCACCGTTGATGAAGGGCTGAGAGGGGTCCTTCCGCTTTATGGCGAAGTACCACCACAGCGCGATCGCCGTGAACAGGAACAGGCCGCGGACGAAGATCATCGTCCAGGAGTCCGCGCCGGCGAGGCGCAGGAGCGGCACGTCCAGCGTGAACAGCACACCACCCGTCGCAGCGATAAGCAGGCCGCGGCTATGAAGATTGTCGCTGGGCAGATTAGATTGTCGATCCGACATCAGGCTGGTCCATCCCCTGTTGGACATTCCCTGCATGGAATGTCCGACCCCTCAAGATGGCCGCGTTGCCCTTCGCGACGCTGGTGGCCGATGGACCTGCTACAATTGATTGCAACCGAATCCAAACGCCCGACGAGAGTTAGTACTACACGCAACACGCGAGTGTTCAACTGATTCGGCGCATTCTCCGGGAAACGGTGAATCATGGGTCTGCTCATCCCCGCCGCGCCAGCTTCCAAGCGCTGTCGCCGATCAGTGCCGCCATGATGATGGAACCTCCTGCGATGCTTTGCACCGGCGGTACTTCCCCGAAGATCAGCCACATCCAGAGCGGCGTCGTCGCCGTTTCGATCAGGTAGAACATACCGACAACCGCGGCCGGAATGAGCTTCGGCGCAAAGTAGAGCAGAGCCGAGGAAAGCGGCATCACAAGCAGGCCGTTGAGCGCCAGGAAGCCGGCGCCCTCCGGGGTCAGCGCCATCGGGTTGGCGAAGAACACCATCAGCGCCGATGCGAGGAGGCTGCCGAACGCCGGCGACAGCGAATGGTCCTGTCCGGACCGGCGGGCCAGTGTCAGGATGAGGCCCAGCACCACGGCCGACGTCAGCGCGCAGAGGTCGCCGAACCAGGTGCCGGCAACCAGCCCGTTGCCGACGATCAGCGCCACGCCGAAGACAGCGGCCGCGATGGCGATGACGGTCGAGACCGAGGGTCTCTCGCCCATCAGGAGGAACGACAGGAATGCGCCGAAGAGCGGATTGAACGCGAGGATGAACACCACGTTCGCGACCGTCGTGTGCGTGATCGCGGTGAGCACGGCGAGGTTCGACAGCCCGGAGAGCACGGCGATCTGCACGGCGGTATAGCCGTTCACGAACGGCTGGCCGGAGGGGCGCCGCACGATGAACCAGAACAGCCACATCGATAGGAACAGCAGCACCCCGCGCAGCGTTGCGAGCGTGGGCATGTCGGCATGCGCGAGTTTCAGCAGCGGTACGTCGAACGACAGCAGGAAGCCGCCGAGCGCTGCCAATGCAAGCCCGTGCGCAGTGCTGTCGCGCCCGCTGGCTCTTCCCGTTGCGGCGACAACCATCCGGAAGCGTCAGGCAGTGCGGGTTTCGGTCCACCCGTCGCGCGTCAGCCGTTCCTGCGGCAGGAAGCGCGCCTTGTAGGCCATCTTGGGCGAACCCTGCACCCAGTAGCCGAGATAGACGTAGGGGAGGCCAAGCTTCTTTGCCCGCTCGATGTGGTCGAGGATCATGAACGTGCCGAGGCTTCTGCCCTGAAGCTCCGGATCGTAGAACGAGTAGACCATCGAAAGACCGTCCGCGAGCACGTCGGTGAGCGCGGTGGCGATCAGCGGGCCCTGGCGCGAGTCGGGACCGGCGAGCGAGATCGATGGCTTCGTGCGGTACTCGACGAGGCGGGTATCGACGAAGCTCTCGTCCACCATCGCCGAGTAGTCGAGCACGCTCATGTCGGCCATACCGCCGCCTTCGTGGCGGGCCTCGATGTAGGTGCGGAACAGCGAGAACTGCTCGGCGGTGGCGCGCGGCTCCCGCATCGTGCCGACGAGGTCGCGGTTGCGCTTCAGCGTGCGGCGGAAGCCGTCGGTCCACTCGAACCGGTCGACCGGAACGCGCACCGAAACGCAGGCCGAACAGCCCTCGCAGGCCGGGCGGTAGGCGATGTTCTGGCTGCGCCGGAAGCCGCCCTGCGACAGCGTGTCGTGCAGGGTGCGGGCATCCTGGCTGATCAGGTGGGTAAAGACCTTCCGCTCCTGTTTGCCGGAAAGATAGGGGCAGGGGGCGGGCGCGGTGATGAAGAATTGCGGGAAGTTGCGCCGTTCGATGCTCAAGTCGCGCTCGTCTCCGGAAGGACCCTCAACAATGGTAGCTTGGCATCGGCCGGGGGAATGTCAACCGCCTAAGGTCTGCCGGCCACGGGGACCAGCACCGCAGGGAACTTGCCGTTCCGTCACACCTGGCGCGGCACGTCGCGCCCGCCGGGCGCGTCCAGCACGCGGGTGACGAAACCTTCGTTCTCGATCACGGCGACGAGGTCGTCGACGTGGCGGCCGTCGCGCGCCTCGATCATGATCTCGAGCTCGGCGCCCTTCGCCGGCACGTCGAGGAACATGCGCCGATGCGACACCTCGAGGATGTTCGCGCCGTTCTGCCCGAGCAACGTAGCGATGCGCCCGAGGACGCCCGGGCGGTCGTCGATCTGGATGCGCAGGTTGGCGAGCCGCTGCTCGCGCTCGAGCTCGCGGTAGATGACGGAGGCGAGGATGCGCGGATCGATGTTGCCGCCGCAAAGCACGAGGCCCACCTGCCGCCCCTTGAAGTAGGCCGGATCCGCCAGCACCGCGGCAAGCCCGGCCGCGCCCGCGCCTTCGGCCAGCGTCTTGAAGTTGGAGAGATACGCCATCACGGCGCGCTCGATGTCGCTCTCGCCGACGAGCCGCACGTCGTCGACGTACTGCTTGCAGATTGCGATCGTGCGTTCCGTAACGTTCTTCACCGCGATGCCTTCGGCGAGCGTCGAGCCGCCGCAGCGCGACGGCTGGCCGCGCAGCGCGTGGTACATCGAGGGATAGAGCTTTACTTCCGCCCCGATCATCTCGATCTCGGGCTTGAGCGACTTCGCCGCGATCGCCGTTCCCGACATCACGCCGCCGCCGCCGATCGGCACGACGATGACGTCGAGGTTCGGATTGTCCTCGAGCATCTCGAGCGCAATGGTGCCCTGGCCCGCGATGATCCTGTCGTCGTCGTAGGGGTGGATCAGCACGAGGCCCTTCTCGGCGATGATCTCCTCGGCCTTCACCTGGCTTTCGGCCAGGTGCTCGCCGTAGAGCACGACGTGCGCTCCGTGCGCGCGCGTGCGCTCGAGCTTGGTGAAGGGCGTCGTCTCCGGCATCACGATCGTCGCCGGAATGCCGAGGCGCTTGGCATGGTATGCGACCGCCTGTGCGTGGTTGCCGGCCGACATCGCGATCACGCCGCGCGCCTTCTCGGCGTCGGAGAGGCTCGCCATCTTGACGTAGGCGCCGCGGTCCTTGAACGAGTTCGTCACCTGCAGGTTCTCGAGCTTCACCCAGATGTCCGCCCCGGTCTGGTCGGAGAGCTTCGGGGAGTAGAGCATCGGGGTGCGGACGGCGTTGCCGGCGAGCACGGCGCGCGCCGCTTTGATGTCCTCGAGGGTGACGGGCATTGGTCTTCCTTGCGATTTTCGCGATTGTATCGCCGCGGCCGATCTAATACCACCGGCCGGAGTTTTGGCGAGAGGGCCGGTCTGGCCCGCGAGAGGGAGGTTTCGATGGCGTACCGCGCTGCCTGGATCGGGCTCGGGGTGATGGGCTACCCGATGGCGGGCCATCTCAAGGCGAAGGGCGGCCACGAGCTCCGCGTCTACAACCGCACGGCCGAAAAGGCGGACCGCTGGGTGAAGCAGTACGGCGGGATGTCCGCGCCCACGCCCGCCGCGGCCGCGGAAGGGGCGGATTTCGTCTTCGCCTGCGTCGGCAACGACGATGACCTGCGCGAGGTGACGATCGGGCCGAACGGCGCCTTCCACAAGATGTCGCACGGCTCGGTCTTCGTCGATCACACCACCGCGTCCGCCAACGTCGCCCGCGAGCTCCATGCCGAGGCCGAAAAGCGCGGCATCGGCTTCGTCGACGCGCCTGTCTCGGGCGGCCAGTCCGGCGCCGAGAATGGCGTCCTCACCGTCATGTGCGGCGGCGACGAGGAGGACTTTGCCGAGGCCGCGCCGCTGATCGAGTGCTACTCGCGCACCCGCAAGCTCCTGGGCCCGGCGGGGTCAGGTCAGCTCGCCAAGATGTGCAACCAGATCGCCATCGCCGGTCTCGTCGAGGGCCTGTCCGAGGCGATCCACTTCGGGCGTAAGGCCGGCCTCGACATGAACGCGGTGATCGAGGTGATCTCGAAGGGGGCGGCTGGGTCGTGGCAGATGGACAACCGCCACAAGACGATGATCGAGGGCAAGTTCGACTTCGGCTTCGCCGTCGACTGGATGCGGAAGGATCTTGCGATCTGCCTCGCCGAGGCACGCCGGTCGGGTGCGCACCTGCCGGTGACGGCGCTCGTCGACCAGTTCTACTCCGAGGTGCAGAAAATGGGCGGTGGTCGCTGGGATACCTCGAGCCTCTTCGCGAGGCTCGAAAAGTGAACTGATTCGCATACGGACAAAAAAAGCCCGCCAAGGCGCGAACGCTTGGCGGGATCTCAGGAGGATAGGAAGATGCGCCTCCTGTGGCTCAACGAAGCGCGCTCCCCCTGAGAAAACCTAGCCGACGTGCGTCCGTTCGCGTTGACGTAAGTCAAGCGACCGGAGTCCATGTGGAAAACTCCGCAATATCCATTTGTCGACACAAATCATGTATACTGCGTGTGTGCAGTTTGATTGTGTAGACATGCACCAGGAGCACCATGCCGGTCAGGATCGAGGACGTTCGACGGGAAGAGCTCATCCGCGCGGGGCTTGACGTCCTGCTGGACGGCGGCCCCGAACAGGCGACCATGGAGCGCATCGGCAAGCGCGCCGGCATGTCGCGCGGTATCGTGAACTACTACTTCAGGTCGAAGGACGATTTCATGGTCGAAATCGTCAAGCGCGTCTTCGCCGACAACTTGCGCACCTCGGACGCCTTGCGCAGCGTCGCAAAGACGCCGCGCGAGCGCGTGTCGGCTGTCATCCACGCGAACTTCCTCGAGCCCGCGTTTACGCACCAACTCGCCAAGTCGTACCTGCTGACGTACGCGCGCTACATGTCGCATCCGGACTTCGCGGTTGCGCAGGTCGAGTTCGACCGACGGACGGTGAGCGACCTCAAGGAGGACCTCCGCGACCTGATCGCCCCTGAGGCTGTCGACAAGATCGCCGGCATGGCGCTCGCGATGATGGACGGCTTCTGGCTCGAACGCGCCAAGCACGAGAGCACCAGGACGGCCGCCGAGGCTATTGCCGACGTCGAGGCGCTGATCGACTTCGCGATCGCCGTTCACCCAAAGAAAGGCTGAAAGCCGCGGCGCCGTAGAGCGCCGCCTTCAGGCGCCGGCGACGTCGAGTGCAAAAGGGTGATGATCCCTTTGGCATGCGCCCGCCCGTGAAGCCCTCCCTCCCAAACCACGAGGACGTGAACGCTCGCGGGGGAGTCTCTGCTTGAACGGCCTTGAATGCATCCTAAGATTGAAACACAGCAAGGATGCTCGATCAGGGCGGGAGAAAGCAATGCCTAAGGGAGATTTCACGTCGGTCCTCAGAGCCGCAGCCGAGTCGGGATATTTGAAGTTTTCAGCGGACGGAACGTTGGAACTCGACAACAAGGCGCCGGCAAGAATGAAGTCTTACTTGAAGAGCATTTTCGAGCAGCGCGCCGAGGAGGCCCATGCAGAGAAGCAGGGTATCTCCATCAAGGAATGGGCGCGGATTTTGGAAGAGGAGCGGCTTGAACGGGAAAGGCAGGCAAGACTGGCTGTAGCGAGCTCTCAATTGGAGCGACACTGGCGCAGGATTGGCGGCCCGAAGTCGATCGTGGGGCTTCCGCTTGGGAATAGAATTGAAGCGCAAGAGGTCATAAGCGCCGATGGCAAGAGGAGCTACAAAGCTCTCTTTCGAGGCGGCCCGTTACAGATCATGGACAATGGCTCGCCATTCGGAGCCGTTCAGGAAGTCATTGTCGTCAACATCAGGCTCTGCGGCATCGAATGCCAGATACGGCAGGAAGGTACGGACGAGGTGTACGGCGTCATCTCTGTCGTCGGGCCGTCCGGCAGCACGATCGTCACGAAACGTTTCCCCGCATCAGAAGTCATCAAACTCGGCCCGGAGAGGATGAGGATCTCGAACCTGAACCTGCCTCTCGTCGAACGCGGCGTTATGCAGAACTACGTCATCACGGCAGCGCTCGTTGAGAACGACAGCGGCGACGTAGAGGTGATTGCGAACAAGATCGCAGACAAGTTCACCAGCGCTGCCGCTTCGGCGCTTGGCGCGGCCGTTGGTGCGCCCGCGGAAGCTGTCGCGGAAAGTGAATCCTTCAAGGAGGATATCGCGACCGGGCTGGCGTGGGTGTTCGGCAGCGTTCTCGGCATGGGTGACGACCCCTACAACGCGGAATCGGTCTACATTCGATGGGACGACATCAAGGAACATCGATTCCCGGTTCAACCCGCAGTCGTTCGCAATGATGATCCTCGAACCATCAAGGACTGGACGCATCGTCTGACCCTTACGGGCGTCGATGACGGCGGCGATATTGGCCAGTATGCAGTTTTTCTTCAGGTGTGGACCGAAAAGATCACCACACAAGTACTCTGAACTGGTGCAGGCTGGACTGGCGAACTAGCGCGCCGCCTTCAGCCGGCGCGCGACGTCGAGCGCGAAGTAGGTCAGGATGCCGTCCGCGCCCGCCCGCTTGAACGCGAGCAGCGCTTCCGGGATCACACGGTCGCCGTCGAGCCAGCCGTTCTGAACGGCGGCCATCAGCATCGCGTACTCGCCAGACACCTGGTATGCGAACGTCGGCATGCCGAACTCGGCCTTCAGCCGGTGCACGATGTCGAGATAGGGCAGGCCCGGCTTCACCATGATCATGTCGGCGCCTTCGGCGATGTCGAGTTCGGCCTCCCGGATCGCCTCCGCCCCGTTGCCCGGGTCCATCTGGTAGGTGCGCTTGTCGCCCTTGAGCGTCGAGGACGATCCGACCGCGTCGCGGAACGGTCCGTAGAAGCCCGAAGCGTATTTCGCCGTATACGCCATGATCTGGACGTTGAGGTGGCCGCCGTTCTCGAGCCCGGTCCGGATCGCGCCCACGCGGCCGTCCATCATGTCCGAAGGACCGAGGACGTCGCAGCCCGCTTCCGCCTGCACCAGCGCCTGGCGCACCAGCGCCTCAAGCGTCAGGTCATTGACGATCTCCCCGCCGTGCATCAGCCCGTCGTGGCCGTGGCTCGTGTAGGGGTCGAGCGCCACGTCGCACAGGAGCCCGATCTCGGGCACCGCCTTCTTGATGGCGCGGACTGCCCGGCACACGAGGTTGTCGTGATTGAAGGCTTCCTCCGCCGTCTCTGAACGCCGCTCGGTCGGCGTATTGGGGAACACCGCGATCACCGGAATGCCCAGCGCCGCCGCTTCTTCCGCCGCCTTCACGGCGAGGTCGATCGACAGACGCTCCACCCCCGGCATCGAGGGAACGGGGATGCGCTTGTTCTCGCCCTCGATCACGAAGATCGGCCAGATGAGGTCGTTGACGGTGAGGGAGTGCTCGCGCACCAGCCGACGCGACCAGTCGGCCTGCCTTGTCCTGCGCAGGCGCAGCGAAGGATACCCAGGCGGCGGCATGTCGGCGGGGGGAACGGTCTGGCGACCCTTCTGGCGGCGGTCGCGGTTCATCGGCTCGTGCATCGTAAGGCTGCGCCTCTCCTCCTCGGAGGGCACGTCTCGGCGCCTCTCCGTCACTACGAAGTTCTAGCGCATTTCAGGACGGGCGAGCGATATCGAAATGCGGGTCTGATGCGACGACCGCCCCGGTCAGGCATCCACCCACCGCAAAGACGACGATGACCGGGTCCCGAAGGACCCGGCCATCGCGGGGTGGTGACCTGACCGGGAGGCCTGCCGGCGCCCGCAGGGTCGAGCGGCAAGAGGGTAGCCGGCAGAAAGGCGTCAGGTCACTAACCTTCCAAATTACGTCGGGTTGGAGGTCGACGCGGCCGGCTTCTTCTTCTGCGACGCGGTCTTGTTCTTCGACGACTTGCTGGCGGTCGTCTTCTTCGTGGCCTTGTTGGCCTGCTTCTTCATGGTGTTCGCCGTCGAGCTGGTCGCAGACTTCGCTGCGGAGGACGCCGTCGAGGCGGCAGTGTTGGCGGCGCCGGTCGCAGCCGTCGTCGCGGTCTGGGCATGCGCGCCGGAAACGGCTGCGAGGCCGAGGGCGGCGGCGAGGGCGATCGAGGACAGGGACTTCTTCATGGATAGCTCCTTCATGTCGTGAGCAGACCGGCTCACATCGGTTGCACGGGTTTCACCCCAAGGTCCTGGAGAGCCTTCGCGTAGGCCCGAAGCCCCTGCGACTGCTTCCCGGCTGCACAGAGTTCCTTCGCCTCCTTACCCCTCTCGGCAGCGCGGTTAGCGCGCGAACCGGAGGTGTGAGTCAGGGCGTCCGCGAGTTGGTGCTCCATGAACTCGCACCGGCTCGAGCGGCTGGTCGCGGAGGTGGTGGCCGTGCTGCCCGCGTTCGCGGAAGCGCCGTTCACCGCCGCGATCAGGGCCAGGCCCGCAAGGGCCAGGAACTGCCGCCAGTGTCGTGCTATGTCGTGTGCCAAACCCATCGGGTCCTCTGTACGTGGGTGCACACTGGACGACGCCTGTTTCGCCGCGTTGTCCTCTTCGTATCGCTGTGTAACGAAGTGTATCCGCAGGAGGGGGCCGTTGCCCCGCGCCGCCGGTTGCGGCTAAGAGGACGTCCGTGGCCCACGCGAACAATGAACAGCGCCCGAGACTGCTCGTGGTCGACGACGACCGCGGCACCCGCGATCTCGTCCGCGCGTACTTCGAGCAACACAATTTCCTGGTGACCACCGCCAAGAACGGTCAGGAACTCCTCTCGCTCCTCGCGCGCGGGCCGTACGACCTCATCCTCCTCGACGTGATGCTTCCGGATCGCGACGGCCTGTCGTTGTGCCGCGAGATTTCGGCAAAGAGCCACGTGCCGATCATCCTCCTCACCGCGATCGCGGAGACCGCCGACCGAATCATCGGCCTCGAACTCGGCGCCGACGACTACGTGACGAAGCCGTTCGAGCCCCGAGAGCTTCTTGCGCGCGTCCGCGTCGTGCTGCGCAGGCGGGCGCGGCCGGGCGGGGCCGCATCGACTGACGATGCGGGATCCAGGCTCTACCGGTTCGAAGGCTGGAGCCTCGACTGCACAAGGCGCCGCCTCGAATCTCCCGATGGCGTCGTGGTGCCGCTCACGGCGGCCGAGTACGACCTGCTCGTCGCGTTCGTCGGCCATCCCAACCGGCCGCTGTCGCGCGAGCGTCTCCTCGATCTCACCAAGGGGCATACGCCGAACGCGGGCTTCGACCGTTCGATCGACATCCTGGTGAGCCGGCTGCGAAAGAAGCTCCAGCGCAACAGTCCGAACGACATCATCAAGACGGTGCGCGGCGCAGGCTACGTCTTCGGCTGCGAGGTGAGCGCCTCATGAGACGGCTACTGCCCCGCTCGCTGCCGGGCTGGCTCCTGCTCATGATGATCGCGCTGACGCTTGCAGGCTGGGCCGCGACGCTCGCTATCACCGGCGCGGAGGTGTCGCGCGCGGTGCGCGACGTCGACATCTACCGGCTCGGCGAGCGCACGGTGGCGATCAGCCGCACGGTCGCCACGATGCCGCCGCAGGCGCGCGAGGCGCGCCTTGCCGAGATGAACGACGCCACGCTGTCGGCGTGGACCAGCGACAAGCCTGCGGTCGATAGCGTCATTCCGGGTGCGGACGAACTGGCGGAGCTCGAGGACATCCTCAGGCCGAAGCTCGCCGAGTTCGGCGTGCGCGACCTTCGCATCGCCGAACAGGAGACGCGGCCCGGCGAGGCGCCGCTTCCGGACCGGCCGGGCCCCGACGCCGGCGCCGTGGAGCGCGGTCTTCACAAGACGGCGAAGGACTTCCTCGCCACGCGGCGCCACCTCGTGTCGATGCAGTTGCCGGACGGAGCGTGGCTCAACTTCACCATGGCGATGTCGCCGCCGCCGGCTTTGCTCACGCCCTCGACCGCCGGCCCGTTTCTCGCGATCGCGCTCATTCTCGTCGGCCTGACGCTGTGGGCGATCGCGCAGTTGACCGCACCCTACCGGATGCTGCGCAAGGCCGCGGCGAAGCTCGGCGAGGATCTCTACGCGCCGCCGATTCCGGAATCGGGAACGCAGGAAGCGCGCGCCGCGACCGCCGCCCTCAACCGGATGCAGCAGCGTTTGCAGCAGCAGGTGTCCGAGCGCGAATATCTCGCCGCAGCGCTGGCCCACGACCTGCGCACCCCGATCACCCGCATGACGCTGCGCTGCGAGAACATCGCCAATCGCAGTATGCGCCGGACCATGCTCGATGATCTCGGCCTGATGGAGCGGATCATCGCCTCGGTCGTCGACTTCGTCAGCCTCCGCCACGTGGAGGAAGAGGCCGAGAAGGTCGACCTGGTCTCGCTCGTCCAGTCCGTCACCGACCGCCATCCGCGATCGAAGGTGTCGCAGCACCTCCAGTCGCTGCCGCGCATCGTGGCGCGTGTGCGCCCGGTCTCGCTCACGCGTGCGATATCGAACCTCGTCGAAAACGCGATCCGCTACGGCAAGCACGCCACCGTTTCGATCGAGCTGCAGCCGCGCACCGTTGCAATCGTCGTCGAGGACGAAGGGCCGGGCATGACGGAAGAGGATCTCGTGCGGGCGTTCGAGCCTTTCCGGACGGGCGATCCAGCCCGCAACAGCGCGATCGCGGGCACCGGCCTCGGCCTCTCCATCGCCCAGGGGATCGCGCGCCTGCATGGCGGCGACGTGCGCCTGGCGAACCGGCCGCAGGGTGGTCTGCGAGCGGTCGTCGAGATTCCGCGAAACCTCGTTCTCGTGGAGGATAAACCGAACGTAAAGGCGGCCGACCAGCCTGCATAAGAGTCGATTAATGTTACGGGATTTTTAGACCAAGTCGCGAGAAAGAAAGCACAAATTTAACTCTGCCGGTTGAGCCGCGTTTAACTTGCGTATTCTAATTTCATTCGTGAGATAAGGGGCATTAAATCTCAACGATGCCCCGCTCGAAACAAGGGCAGGGTGTCAAACATGCGTACTCAACTCAAGACAACTGTGCAGGACGTTGCACCGCGCGAGGTTTCTCCGGAAATCAAGCCTCGGTATCTCGAGGCACTTCATCTGATCGAACGGCTCCATCGCCGGCTGCTCGACGTCATCAAGGACGAGTTCGAGCGCACGGGCGAGCCCGAGGTGAACTCGGTTCAGGCGCTGCTTCTCTTCAACATCGGCGACGCGGAACTCACCGCCGGCGAACTCAGGAGCCGCGGTTACTACCAGGGTTCGAACGTCTCCTACAATCTCAAGAAGCTGGTCGAGGCCGGCTACGTGAGCCACGAGCGCTCGGCGACCGACAAGCGGTCGGTGCGCGTCGGCCTCACGCCGAAGGGCAAGGCGATCCGCGAGAAGGTCGACAAGCTCTATAACCGCCAGCTCCAGTCGATCCAGGAGGTCGCTGGCCTCAACATCGACGAGTTCGACCGCCTGAACAAGGCGCTGACCCGGCTCGAGCGGTACTGGACGGACCAGATTCTCTATCGTCTCTAAGCGGCTTGGACGTTGTGGTGGCGGGGGTGGCGATGCCGCCCCCGCTGCCATTTCGTGCCCTTCGCGATGCTGAGTCGCTCGTCGCCCAAGCAGGTGTTGCCGAAAAGCCCGCTTCCGGCGCAAATCGGCCTGCATTCGCCGGCAAACTGCTTCACGCTTCCGTCACCTGCCGGAATCTCGCCGCTTTTTGGCGGCATTCGGCATTGTGCTTGACGAGCCGTAAGCCTAAAAGGCTCGTTCGGACAGGGGTCGTCGTCGCTGATGGAAGCGGCCGGCGCATGGGTTCGCGGGACTGCGAGGGGTGGAGCGTATGAAGGTCACCATCGATGGCATCGGGCGGCAGCGGCTGAGCCGGCGCGCCCTGACAGCGGGCCTGGCGGTTGCGGCGCTGGCGCCTTTCGCCCAACTGGCGCGGGCGGAATCACGCGGTGCCGACGAGACGGTGACCAAGAAGAATTTCAACGTCCAGAGCACGGTTGCACCGACCGACACCGAAGTGATCCCGGCCGACAAGGTCGAGAGCCCGATGCTGTCGGCCCGCAGCGAGATGATGATGAAGGATGCGATCGCGCGCTACCGCACGATCGCCTCGCAAGGCGGCTGGCAGCAGCTGCCGCGCATGCGCACGCTGGTGCTCAAATCGAAGGGCTCGGGCGTCGCCGCGCTGCGCCAGCGCCTCGCGGCTGAGGGCTTCATCACCAAGGAGAGCGCTGCCGGCGACTACTTCGACGAGGGCGTTCAGACCGCCGTCCAGCGCTTCCAGCAGACGAACGGCATCCGTCCGACCGGCAAGGTCGACGACGAGACCCAGGCCGCACTCAACATACCGGTCGAGAAGCGCATTGCCACGCTCGAGGCGAACGTGCCGCGCGTCGTCGAATACGCGAAGAACCTCGGCAACCGGTACATCGTGGTGAACGTGCCCGCGACGCAGCTCGAGGCCGTCGAGAACGGCTCGGTGCGGTCGCGCCACAACGTCATCGCGGGCAAGATCGACCGGCCGACCCCGGTGGTCGAAAGCAAGATCGAAGAGATCAACTTCAACCCGTACTGGAACGCGCCGGTCTCGATCGTCGAGAAGGACATCCTGCCGGAACTGCGCCGCGGCACGGCGATCCTCACCAAGCTCAACATCAAGGTCTACGACGGCTACCAGGGTCCCGAAGTCGATCCCAAGACGATCGACTGGAAGACGGTCGCGCCGGACCGCTACCACTTCCGCCAAGAGCCCGGCGAAGACAACGCCATGGCTTCGGTGAAGATCAACTTCAAGAATCCCTACAACGTCTACATGCACGACACGCCGACGAAGCAGCTGTTCACGCAGGCCGACCGCTACTTCTCCTCGGGTTGCGTGCGCGTCGACAAGATCCCGATCCTGGTCAACTGGATCCTCAACGGCCAGGACGGCTGGAACGACCAGCGCATCGCCGACATCGCGAAGTCGAAGGAACGCCTCGACGTGCAGGTGGCAGAGGGTCCGCAGTTGCGGTTCGCCTACCTCACCGCCTGGGCGACGGCCGACGGCCTCGTCCACTTCCGCGACGACGTCTACAACCTCGACGGAACGGGCTTCGTCACCGGGCAGCCGGGCGGCGACCAGGCGCAGCCGGCAAGCGCCGGCTGACGCGCGTTTCGCCTGCCGGAATATCGGGCTGACGGCGCGGCGCATTTGCGCGAGCAGAGGTCCGATTCAAACGTGACAGCGTAGACGGATCGTCCCACGATGCGGATCGGTGCATTGTATCGTGGACGAATTCAGTCGATGGGTGTGCGCACGATACGGGCGTTCCGGCCGGCCGGGATGCCTCGCTCAAGGAGATGATCGCGATGACGGTGCAGCAGGGTATCGGCCATAAGGCCTTGTTTCCGGGGTTCTTTTCGACGCCGCTGGGCGAGAGCGACCCGGATCTGGCGGGTGCCATCAAGAAGGAACTCGGTCGCCAGCAGCACGAGATCGAGCTGATCGCCTCCGAAAACATCGTTTCCCGCGCCGTGCTCGAGGCGCAGGGCTCGATCATGACCAACAAGTACGCCGAGGGCTATCCGGGCCGGCGCTACTATGGCGGCTGCCAGTACGTCGACATCGCCGAGGAGCTCGCGATCGACCGCGCCAAGAAGCTCTTCAACTGCTCCTACGCGAACGTCCAGCCGCATTCGGGCGCACAGGCGAACCAGGCGGTGTTCTTTGCCCTGCTGCAGCCCGGCGACACCTACATGGGGCTGAACCTCGCCGCCGGCGGCCATCTCACGCACGGCGCGCCGGTCAACCAGTCCGGCAAGTGGTTCAAGGTCGTGCCGTACGCGGTGAAGCCCGACACGCATCTGATCGACTACGACGAGGTCGAGCGCCTCGCCGTCGAGAACAAGCCGAAGCTGATCATCGCTGGCGGCTCGGCCTATCCGCGCATCATCGACTTCGCCCGCTTCCGCGCGATCGCCGACAAGGTGGGCGCGTACTTCATGGTCGACATGGCCCACTTCGCGGGCCTCGTCGCGGGCGGCATCCATCCGAACCCCCTCGACCACGCCCACGTCGCCACGACGACCACGCACAAGACGCTGCGCGGCCCGCGCGGCGGCATGATCCTGTCGCGCGACGAGGAGCTCGGCAAGAAGTTCAACTCCGCGGTGTTCCCCGGCCTCCAGGGCGGCCCGCTCATGCACGTGATCGCGGCGAAGGCGGTTGCGTTCGGCGAGGCCCTGCGCCCTGAATTCCGCGCCTACGCGCAGCAGGTCGTCGAGAATGCGAAGGCGCTCGCCAAGTCCATGCAGGACGGCGGCCTCGACATCGTCTCCGGCGGCACCGACACGCACCTGATGCTGGTCGACCTGCGGCCGAAGAAGCTCACCGGCAAGGCGGCGGAAGCCGCACTCGGGCGCGCCAACATCACCTGCAACAAGAACGGCATTCCGTTCGACCCCGAAAAGCCGATGGTGACATCGGGCATCCGTCTCGGTACACCTGCGTGCACCACCCGCGGATTCACCACGACCGAGTTCCGCGAAGTGGGTCGCCTCATCATCGAAGTCCTTGATGGACTTGCGAAAAACGGCGAGGAAGGCAACGGTGCGGTCGAAGCGGCGGTGAAGCAGAAGGTGATCGCGCTCACCGATCGCTTCCCGATCTACAACGGCTGAAGCGGGGAGGGCGCATCCGGCTCGTCACTCTCCCGCGGGTGAGTGACGAGAGCGATGCGCTGCCCCTACTGCGGAAACTCCGATACCCAGGTGAAGGACAGCCGGCCGTCCGAGGACGGCTCGGCCATCCGGCGTCGGCGGCATTGCCCTGACTGCGGCGGCCGCTTCACCACCTTCGAGCGCGTGCAGCTGCGCGAGCTCCAGGTGATCAAGCGCTCGGGCCGGCGCGTCCCCTTCGATCGCGACAAGCTGATGCGCTCCGTGCAGGTGGCGCTGCGCAAGCGCCCGGTGGACCCCGAGCGCATCGAGCGGATGGTGTCGGGCATCGTGCGCCAGCTCGAGAGCACGGGCGAGACGGACATCCCTGCCGAAACGGTGGGCCAGCTCGTCATGGAGGGGCTGCGCTCGCTCGACGATGTGGCCTACGTGCGGTTCGCCTCCGTCTACCGGAACTTCCGCGAGGCCAAGGACTTCGAGGAGGTTCTTGGCGAGCTGTCGTCGGAAGAAGAGAAGAACCAGCAGCCCTGACCGCGATGGCCGAACCGTCAGCGGACGACCGTCGGCACATGGCGCACGCGATCATGCTGGCGCGCCGCGGGCTCGGCACGACCGCCGACAACCCGGCGGTCGGCTGCGTGATCGTCGACCGGCAGGGCAACGTCGCAGGCCTCGGCTGGACGGCGCCCGGCGGCCGCCCGCATGCGGAGATCGTGGCGCTGGCCCAAGCCGGTGGGGCTGCGCAGGGCGGCACGGCGTACGTCACCCTCGAACCCTGCAACCACCACGGCCGCTCGCCGCCCTGCACGCTGGCGCTGCTCACTGCGGGCGTAAAGCGCGTGGTCGTCGCCGCGCTCGACCCGCACCCCTCGGCGCGGGGCGGGGCGGACGCGCTGCGGACTCGTGGCGTGGCAGTCGAAGCAGGCGTCCTGGCGGCGGAGGCGGAACAGGTCCTCGCCGGCTTCCTAACTCGACTTGTGAAAAACCGCCCGCAAGTGATTCTGAAACTTGCAGTTTCAGCCGACGGTTCAATTGCCGCTCGAAGTGGCGTCCGCACGCAGATCACCGGTCCGCGCGCCAGTGACCGCGTCCACCTGATGCGCGCGGAGGCCGATGCGGTGATGGTCGGGGCAAATACCGTGATCGTCGACGATCCGCTGCTCACATGTCGGCTTCCTGGCATGGAGGATCGCTCGCCGCCCCGGCTCGTCGTGGATTCGGCGCTCCGGACGCCTGTGTCGTCCAAGCTGGTCCGTTCCGCAAAGCAGGTTCCGCTCCGTGTGTTCCATGGCCAGCACGCTTCGCCGAACGCGGTCGCCGCGCTCTCGGCCGCGGGCGTGCGGCTGGATGCGATCGCAGCGGAGCGCGGAGAAGACGGCATCGACCTCGACGCGGTCTTCGCGATCCTCGGCACGGAGGGCTGCAACACGGTTCTGGTCGAGGGTGGCGCAGCGCTCGCCGCCTCGCTCTTGGCGCGCGACCTGGTTGACGGGATTGCGCTGTTCCGGTCGCCGAAGCCGCTCGGGGAGGAGGGCGTTCCGGCGCTCGCGCAGGGCTCCCTTGCCGAGACCGTGGCGCCGACCGGGAGATTCGAGTTGACCGGCGAAGAGCTTTTGGGCGACGACGTGCTCCGCCAATACCGGCGAAAGCCCTGACCCGGAGTTTCATGTTCACAGGCATCGTCAGCGACGTGGGCGTGGTGAGCGCGGTCGACCGTTCGCGCGGTGACGCGCGCTTCGTCATCGACAGCGCCTACGCACCCGCCTCGATCGAGCTCGGCGCGTCGATCGCCTGCTCGGGCGCATGCCTCACCGTCATCTCGGTGACGCCGAGCGCGCGCGGCGCGGCCTTCGCGGTGGACGTCTCCGCCGAGACGCTCGCGCGCACGACCCTCGTCGACTGGACAGTCGGCACGCGGGTCAACCTCGAACGCTCGCTCAAGGTCGGCGATGAACTCGGCGGTCACATCGTCTCGGGCCACGTCGACGGCGTCGGGACGCTGGCCGCGATGGCGCCTGAGGGCGACTCCGTCCGCATGACGTTCGAGGTGCCGGAGGCGCTAAAAGGCTTCGTCGCGCAGAAGGGGTCGATTGCCCTCGACGGCACGTCGTTCACCGTCAACGGCGTCGACGGGCGAACATTCTCCATCAACGTCATTCCGCACACGCAGGCGGTGACGACGTGGGGGCAGGTGAAGACCGGCCACCGCGTCAACGTCGAGATCGACATGCTGGCGCGCTACGTGGCGCGGCTCCTCGAGGCACAGAACACATGAAGAAAGAACCGACGGGGCCGCGGACCAGGAAGGAGCGGCTCAACGGCACGGTCCTGATCGTCGAGGCGCGCTTCTACGACGACCTGCTCGACGAACTCGGCCGGGGCGCACGCGCAGCGCTCGAGGCCTGGGGGCTGGCGCACGAAACGGTGACGGTACCGGGCGCGCTCGAGATCCCGGGCGCCATCGCCATCGCCGCCGCGACGGAGCGCTTCGACGGCTTCGTCGCGCTCGGCGTCGTGATCCGCGGCGAGACGGGCCATTACGACATCGTGGCAGGCGAATCCTCGCGCGGCCTGATGGACCTGACGCTCGAAGGGCTCGCCATCGGCAACGGCATCCTGACGGTCGAGAACGAGGCGCAGGCGTGGGCGCGGGCGCGGGTTTCCGAAATGGACAAGGGCGGCGGCGCGGCGGAAGCCTGCGTGTCGCTTATCCGTCTGAAGCAGCACCTCACGGGGCAGAGATGACCGGCAAACCAACGAGCCGCCGCGCCGTCTCGCGCTCCGCCGCGCGCCTTGGCGTCGTCCAGGCGCTCTACCAGATGGACATTGCGGGCCGGCCGCTGAACGAGGTGCTCGCCGAATACTCGACCATTCGCCTCGGCGAGCGCTTCGAGGACGGCGAGATCGGCGAAGCGGACTCCGCCTTCCTCAAGGATGTGGTCGAGGGCGTCGTCGAGCATCAGCGCACGATCGATCGCGCGACGGACGCCTGCCTCGCGGAAGGCTGGACGCTCGGCCGCCTCGACGCCACGCTGCGGGCCATCCTGAGGGCGGGGGCCTACGAGCTCCTCTATCGCACCGACATCCCGGCGCGGGTCGCGGTTGCCGAGTACGTGCACGTCGCCTCCGCCTTCTTCGACGAGCGCGAGACGAAGTTCGTCAACGCCGCGCTCGATGCGCTGGCCCGCGAGCGGCGAGCGGCGGACTACGGCGACGGCCGCAAGGCCGGAGACAAGACTTGACCGGCGCCGCCGTCGCCGACGACCCGAACGCGCTCGCGCGGCACAACACGCTCCTGCTGGCGTTCGCGCAGGGTGTCTACGGCTGCAGCATCACCGTCATCTACGTGACGGCGAGCATCATCGGCATGCATCTTGCGCCGAGCCGCGAACTCGCCACGCTGCCGATCACGGCACTCGTCGTCGGCAGTGCGATCGCGGCGATCCCGGCCTCCATGCTCGCCACGCGGCTCGGCCGCCGCAATGCGTTCCTCGTCGGTTCGGCCGCCGCGATGCTGAGTTCGCTGCTGTGCGTCTACGCGCTCATCGAGCGCAGCTTCCCGCTCCAGTGCGTCGCGATGATGCTGTTCGGCATCTACCAGGCGTTCAGCCTGCAGTACCGCTTCGCCGCCACCGACCTTGCAACGCCGGACTACGTGCCGAAAGCGGTGTCGACCGTGATGTTCGGCTCGATCGCCGGTTCGGTGTTCGGCCCGCTGATCGTGATGATGACCAGGGACCTGTTCTCGCCGATCGAGTTCGCCGGCTGCTATGCAACGACCGCGGCGCTCGCGCTCCTCGCCGCCGTCATCCTGAGCCAGCTGCGCGTGCCGCAGGGCCACGCCCACGCCGAGGCGGCCGCGCGCCCGCAAGCCCCGCTCGGGGAGGTACTCGCAAGACCGGCGGTCCTTCTCGCCATCGTATCGGGCGTGTTCGCCTATGGCCTCATGACCCTGCTGATGGCCGGGACCCCCGTCGCCATGGTCGGCTGCGGCTTCACCGCCGACGATTCGGCCTGGGTGATCCAGTGGCATTCGCTGGCGATGTTCCTGCCGAGCTTCGTGACCGGCGCCATCATCGCGCGCTGGGGCGCCGGGCGCGTCATCGCGGCCGGTGTCCTCCTGTTTGCAGCCGCCGGCCTGGTCGGCGTTTCCGGCATTGCGTTCTCGAACTTCGCGCTGGGGCTCGTGGCGCTGGGACTCGCCTGGAATTTCTCGTTCATCGGGGCGACCTCGATCATCGCCGGGGAGGGCCACAAGCGGCTTCAGGCGGTCAACGATTTCGCCATTTTTGCCACCGTTGCGATCGCCTCCTTCCTTTCCGGCTCGCTTATCGCCACGCACGGCTGGGCGTTCGTGAACACGGCGGCCGCGGCGTGCGCCGGCCTCTGGCTCCTCGTGGTGCTGGCGCTGCGCCGCCACGCCCCGAAACCCGCCTGAACCTCTGGTTGGCTCTACCAACGGCGAAGTTTTGCTCGGTTGCGTTTCGGGCGGCCTTTTGGCATGTATCGCCCCGGTATCAAGCGGGGTGATGGGGAAAATCCCGTTTCTTCAACCGGCTAAGCCGGTTTCCCGGGACATCAACGAGGACGAGGAAATGATTTCCGCCCTTTGGATCATTATTGCCTGTGGCGCGCTGGCGCTTGTCTACGGCGTGTGGGCCACGCAGACGCTGATGGCGGCCGATGCCGGCTCCGCGCGGATGCAGGAAATTTCCGCCGCGGTGCGCGAGGGTGCTCAAGCCTACCTGCGCCGCCAGTATTCGACCATCGCGATCGTCGGCGTGCTGATCTTCGCGCTCGCCTGGTGGCTGCTCGGGCCTTACTCGGCCTTCGGCTTCGCGATCGGCGCCGTGCTGTCGGGCCTTGCCGGCTTCATCGGCATGAACGTCTCCGTGCGCGCGAACGTGCGCGTCGCGCAGGCCGCGACGAAGTCGCTCGCGGGCGGCCTCGACCTCGCCTTCAAGTCGGGCGCGGTCACGGGCATGCTGGTCGCGGGCCTCGCGCTCCTCGGCGTCACGCTCTACTTCGGGTACCTCACGGGGATGGCCGGCTTCGCGCCGACCGACCGCACGGTGATCGACGCGCTCGTCGCGCTGGGCTTTGGCGCCTCGCTCATCTCCATCTTCGCCCGTCTGGGCGGCGGCATCTTCACCAAGGGCGCCGACGTGGGCGGCGACATGGTGGGCAAGGTGGAAGCGGGCATTCCGGAAGATGATCCGCGCAACCCGGCGACCATCGCCGACAACGTGGGCGACAACGTCGGCGACTGCGCCGGCATGGCGGCCGACCTGTTCGAGACCTACGCGGTGACGATCGTTGCGACCATGGTGCTCGGCGCGATCGTGTTCGCGACGCCGGAACTGAAGCTCGCCTCGATGCTCTACCCGCTGGCGATCGGCGGCGCCTGCATCGTCACCTCGATCATCGGCACGTTCTTCGTGCGCCTCGGCACCAACAACTCGATCATGGGCGCGCTCTACAAGGGCTTCATCGCCTCCGCGATCCTGTCGCTGATCGTGCTCTGGCCGGTGACGGCGTGGGTCTGGGGCGGCATGGAAACGCCGCTGACGACCGGCGCGATCACCTTCACGCCGCGCCACCTGTTCTACTGCGGCCTGACCGGGCTTGTGGTGACGGGCCTCATCGTGTGGATCACGGAGTACTACACGGGCGTCGGCTATCGCCCGGTGCGTTCGATCGCCGAAGCCTCGGTGACGGGCCACGGCACCAACGTCATCCAGGGCCTCGCAGTGTCGCTCGAAGCGACGGCGCTCCCGGCGCTGGTGATCATCGCGGGCATCATCATCACCTTCAACCTCGCCGGCCTGTTCGGCGTCGCGACGGCGGTCGCGACCATGCTCGCGCTCGCCGGCATGGTGGTGGCGCTCGACGCCTTCGGTCCCGTCACCGACAACGCCGGCGGCATCGCCGAGATGGCGGGCCTGCCGAAGGAAGTGCGCCAGTCGACCGACGCGCTCGACGCGGTGGGCAATACGACGAAGGCGGTCACCAAGGGCTACGCGATCGGCTCCGCCGGCCTCGGCGCGCTGGTGCTGTTCGCGGCGTATACGCAGGACCTGAAGTACTTCGCGGCGACCGCGCCCGAGGGGAACTTCTTCCACGGCCTCGGCGAGATCTCGTTCTCGCTGGCTGATCCCTACGTGGTGGTGGGCCTCCTCTTCGGCGGCCTCCTGCCGTATCTCTTCGGCGGCATGTCGATGACGGCGGTGGGCCGCGCGGCGCAGTCGGTCGTGACCGAGGTGCGCCGCCAGTTCCGCGAAAAGCCCGGCATCATGAAAGGCACGGAGAAGCCGGACTACGGCCGCGCCGTGGACATGCTGACCCGCGCTGCGATCAAGGAGATGGTGATCCCCTCGCTGCTGCCGGTTCTGTCGCCGATCGTTGTGTTCGCGATCGTCTACGCGATCGCGGGCAAGGCTTCAGCCTTTGCGGCGCTCGGGGCCATGCTGCTCGGCGTGATCGTGACGGGCCTCTTCGTCGCGATCTCGATGACCGCGGGCGGCGGCGCCTGGGACAACGCGAAGAAGTCCTTCGAGGACGGCTTCGTCGACAGCCACGGCGTGAAGCACCTGAAGGGATCGGACGCGCACAAGGCATCGGTGACGGGCGACACCGTCGGCGACCCCTACAAGGATACCGCTGGTCCGGCCGTGAACCCGATGATCAAGATCACCAACATCGTGGCGCTGCTGCTGCTCGCCGTGCTCGCGCACGGCGGCTGACACCCGAACTCGTCGTTCCGCAGGCTGCTCCTTGGCCGCTTACTGGCCGGGAGTACCCTGCGGGTTCAGGTTGCCCAGGTTCGAGAAGATCTGCTGCAGGATGGTGTATTCGCGACCGGCAGTCGGTGTCTTCCGCGTGTTCATGTTGATGATCTGCCCGTCTTCGAGCGTATACGTCGCAAAGCTCTCGACCTGATCGTTCGCGTCGAAGCGGATCGCCAGCACCTTGCGCTGCGTCTCCTGCGGATCGAAGAACGCCTGCTGCTCGACCACGCTCGAGATGTAGTAGAAGCTGTCGCCGGCGGTGCGGATCGTGGCGGTGGTCGAGGGCGAACCGAGCGTCGCCTCGACTTCCGACTTGCTCATGCCCACACGCAACTTGTCGAGATCCTGCTGGCGCGGCAGATACCCGCGGTAGCTCACCGTGGGAGTGCAGGCGGCAAGGGCGAGGGCGAGCAATGATGCCGCAGTGCGGCGTGAAACAGTGTGCATGAAGATCCGATCGGTCGGCCGGGCCGATTCAGTGAGTGTGTTCAAAGAGGTAACCCCAACGGGGGGAGCATGTCATGCGGAATGTGTTTCGGTTGGGGCGAAGCTCCGCCCGCGATACGGCGGGCCTCTACGCAGCCATTGTGGCGCAGTCGCGGCACCCGCACTTCTACGCCGCCTGGGGGGTGCCGGACACGGTGGCCGGGCGGCTCGAGATGGTGATGCTGCATCTCTATCTGGCGGCCACCTTCATCGACCGGGCGCACCCCGACGGCAAGGCTGCCGCTGATGAGCTTATGGACCAGTTCGTCGCCGACATGGATAGCGCGCTGCGCGAACTGGGCGTGGGCGACCTCTCCGTCGGCAAGAAAATGCGCAAGGTGGCCGAGCTTTACGCCGGCCACGCGCTGGCGTTTCGTGGGGCGCTGTCGTCGCCCGACCGCGTGACGGCGCTCGCCGAGGTGATCGCGCGCAACGTCGATCCCGAGAAGCAGGCCCCTGCGCTCGATGCCCGGTCGATTGCTCAGTACACAGACGAGGCGGATCGACGTCTGGCCGGTCTGTCATGGCAGGACGTTCGCCGCGCAGGACTGGGGAGCCTGTTTCCGGCGCCCGCCGAGGCTTCGCCGTGAAGCGCGAGTTCACCCGCCCGGTCGACGTCTCGCGTCTCCCGAAGGAGGGGAGCACCGAGGTGATCGAAGCGACGCCGGACGAACGGGCAGTCCTCGCGCAACGGCTGGAGCTGCCGAAGATCCATGATTTAATCGCGACGCTCGCCGTGCGGCGCGAGGGCTCCGGCGCGATCCGCGTGAAGGGCAAGGGGACGGCCAAGGTCGAGCAGACCTGCGTCCTCACGCTGGTCGACTTCGAGACGAACGTTGCGCTCGAGATCGACGAGGTGTTCCGGCTGAAGCGCGGCATGGGTGGCCGCCCTGATCTCGTCGAGTCGTTCGACGACGATGACGCCGACCTCGTCGATGGCGACACGATCGACCTCGGCGAACTCCTCGCCCAGGAGCTGGGGATGGCGCTCGATCCCTATCCGAAGGCGCCCGGAGCGTCGTTCGAACCACAACCTGAGCGGTGAATTCCTTGACCCTTGCCACGGCCGGGCAACCGTTTATTGTCCGGCCCATCGCCAGAAGATCCGGTAGCCATTTCGCTCATGAGTGAGTCCATCGTCATTGCGATCGACGCAATGGGCGGCGATGCCGGTCCGGCCATGGTCTTGCCCGGCGTTGAACGCGCAACCGAGCGGCATCCGGGTGCGAAATTCCTGCTCTTCGGGGACCGTGCGAAACTAGAGCCGCTGATGTCGGCCAAGCTGCATGCGCAGGCGGAAATCCGCCATTGCGACGCTGCCGTCGCCATGAACGAGAAGCCAAGCCAGGCGCTGCTTCGCGGCCGGCGCGTCAGCAGCATGTGGCAGGCGGTCGACGCGGTCCGGTCGGGTCACGCGCAGGTCGTCGTTTCGGCCGGCAATACCGGCGCGCTCATGGCGATGGCCAAGGTTCTGCTCGACACGATGCCCGGCATCCAGCGGCCTGCGATCGCCGCCATCTGGCCGACGTTCCGCGGCGAGAGCGTGGTGCTCGACGTCGGCGCGACGATCGGCGCGGATGCCGAGCAGCTCGTCGACTTCGCGATCATGGGCGAGGCGATGGCGCGCTGCCTCCTCGGCATCGAGCGCCCGACGGTCGGCCTCCTCAACGTGGGGGTCGAGGAGATCAAGGGCATCGAGGAAGTGCGCGAGGCGGATCGGCGCCTGCGCAGCTCGGCGCTGCCGATCGAGTACAAGGGCTTCGTCGAGGGCGACGATCTCGGCAAGGGCACGGTCGACGTCGTCGTCACCGAGGGCTTCACCGGCAACATCGCGCTGAAGACGGCCGAGGGCACCGCGCGCCAGATCGCCGGTTTCCTGAAGAGCGAGCTGATGCGCACCGCGTGGACAAAGCTCGGCGCGTGGCTCGCCAAGGACGCCTTCGACGCCTTGAAGGAGAAGCTCGACCCGCGCACCCGAAACGGCGGTGTCTTGCTCGGCCTCAACGGTCTCGTGGTAAAGAGCCACGGCGGGACCGACCCGATCGGATTCGCGGCGGCCATCAACGTGGCGGTCGAAATGGTCGAAAGCCACGTGGTGGAAAAGATCAGGACGGACTTGGATATCAAGGCAGACATGAAGGCGGACCCGGCGTCCGCCTCCGGGGCGGGCTGAAACTGACCATGCGCAGAGCTTTCATCGACGGGGTCGGCGCGGCGTTGCCGCAGCGCGTCCTGACCAACGACGAACTGGCGAAGCTCGTCGACACGAGCGACGAGTGGATCACCGAGCGCACCGGCATCCGTCAGCGCTACATCGCCGGTGAGGGCGAGACGACCGTGTCGCTGGGCCTCAAGGCCGCCGAGAAGGCGCTCGAGGCGAGCGCGGTGAAGGCCGAGGACATCGACCTCGTGATCTGCGCCACCTCTACGCCGGACAACACGTTCCCGGCCTCCGCCGTATCGATCCAGGCGGGCCTCGGCATCACCCGGGGCGCGGCCTTCGACGTGCAGGCCGTGTGCTCGGGCTTCGTCTACGCGCTCACCACCGCCAACGCCTTCGTGCAGACGGGGCAGGCGACCAACTGCCTCGTCATCGGGTCGGAAACGTTCTCGCGCATCCTCGACTGGAAGGACCGCACCACCTGCGTGCTGTTCGGCGACGGCGCCGGCGCGGTGGTCGTGCGCGCCGACGAGGAGGGGACGCGCAACGCCGGCATCATCGCCACCCGCATCCGCTCGGACGGCCGCTACAAGGACAAGCTCTACGTCGACGGCGGCCCCTCGACCACGGGCACGGTGGGCCACCTGCGCATGGAAGGCCGCGAAGTATTCCGCCACGCCGTCACCAACATCACCGAGGTGATGGAGGAGACGCTCGAGTCCTGCGGCATCAAGGGATCGGACATCGACTGGTTCGTGCCGCACCAGGCGAACAAGCGCATCCTCGACGGCACGGCGCGGAGATTCGGCATTCCGGAGGACAAGGTCGTGGTCACGGTGGACGTCCACGGCAATACCTCGGCGGCCTCCATCCCGCTCGCGCTGCACACGGCGGTGAGCGACGGGCGCATCCAGAAGGGCGACCTCGTGCTGATGGAAGCAATGGGCGGCGGCTTCACCTGGGGCGCGGTGCTGGTGCGCTGGTAAGGGGCGCGAAACGGCATCGCGTTTCGCTCCTCAATTGATTTGTTGACCCGTAACCCCCTGAAAGATAGGCTCTATCGGGGTTCAATGGGGGTCCGGCAGTGAGCAAGACATTGACGCGAGCGGACCTGAGCGAAGCGGTTCACCGGCAGGTGGGGCTGTCGCGGACCGATTCCGCCGAGCTCGTCAAGGAAGTGCTGGAGTCGATGGCCTCCGCGCTCGCCAAGGGCGAGAACGTGAAGCTGTCGTCGTTCGGCACCTTCATCGTGCGCACCAAGAAGGGCCGCATGGGCCGCAATCCGAAGACGGGCCAGGAAGTGCCGATCACGCCGCGCAAGGTGCTCGTGTTCCGGCCGAGCCAGATCATGAAGAACCGCGTGAACGGCCTGAGCGAAGGCTAGGAGCGAGGGCGAGAACGCCGTGCTGAGGAACGCCATCGATACTGCCGAGAAGGCCCCGGACGCGTTCCGCTCGATCAGCGAGGTCGCGACCTCGCTCGCCGTGCCGCAGCACGTGCTGCGCTTCTGGGAGACGCGCTTCAACCAAATCCGCCCGATGAAGCGGGCAGGGGGCCGCAGGCTCTACCGCCCCGAAGACGTCGACCTCATCAAGGGCATCAAGTCGCTTCTGTACGAACACCGCTACACAATCCGCGGCGTGCAGGCGATCCTCAAGGAGAAGGGCGCCCAGACCGTCATCGCGATCGGCCGGGGCGCCAAGGTCGAGCCGCCGGCGCCGCAGCCGGGCGTTCCTGCTGCGGCGATCTCCACGCCCGTCCGGAACGGCCAGGTGCTCGACGTGGAGGAACTGCGCCTCGCCCTGACCGACCTTGCCGCAGCGCGCCGGATCCTCGAAACCATCGACGTCTGATTGGTCTTTCTCCCCTCAGGTTCGGGTGCTATAGACCGCCCCGTCGGAGCGTAGCGCAGCCCGGTAGCGCACTACTCTGGGGGGGTAGGGGTCGCGGGTTCGAATCCCGCCGCTCCGACCATTCCATCGTTTCTCCCCCCGCGGATGGGCAGGTAGCCATGGCATTCGAGGAACTGAAGGCGCAGATCGCCACCCTGCTCGAGGGGCTCGAGGACCAGCCCGAGGACCCGCGCGAGCTTTACGAGATGATCCGCGAGAAGCTCGAGCAGCTGAAGGCCATGGGCCTGCCGCTGCCGGCCGATCTGGTCGAGCTCGAGAAGCGCCTCGAGGCTGATTTCGAGACGCCGGAAAAAGACGACAAATCCGCGTGATCAGTCCTTCGGCGACATCCAGCGGATGATCGCCATGACCACAGGAAGCCAGGCGATGCCGGCGATCAGGAAGCCGACCAGCTCGATCACCGGCCCGCGCCCCGCGACGAAATCGCCCGTGACGGCCATCGCCACGAGGCAGTAGATCACGAGAAAGACGACGGTCGCGATGACCCCGAGGAACTTTCTCTGCCGCGTCGTCATCTCAGGTGTTCCGGGTGATGAAGAGTTTCGAACGTCATGACCTTTACGAACCATAGCCGCATCGAAGACCAGCCGCTCGTGCGGACCTGGCTCTATTTCGTCGCAGCGCTCGTCTTCTGCATGGTGATCGTGGGCGGCGCAACCCGCCTCACCGATTCGGGGCTCTCGATCACCGAGTGGCAGCCGCTGCTGGGCGCGATCCCGCCGTTCTCGGCCGCCGCCTGGCAGGAGGCGTTCGACAAGTACAAGGCCATCCCCGAGTACCAGATCATCAACAAGGGGATGAGCCTCGAGGCGTTCAAGGGCATCTACTGGTGGGAGTGGTCGCACCGGTTCCTCGGCCGCGTCATCGGCCTGTCGGTGCTGATCCCGCTCCTCCTCTTCTGGTGGCGCGGCTTGCTTTCCCGCGACGTGAAGCGGCGAGGCTCGATCCTGTTCGCGCTGATCCTGTCGCAGGGGCTGCTCGGCTGGCTGATGGTGAAGTCCGGCCTCACCGATCGAACCGACGTCAGCCAGTATCGGCTTGCCGCGCACCTTTCGCTGGCGCTGTTTATTCTCTCGTTCACGCTGTGGACCGCCTGGCGCACGAAGGAAGAGGCGGGTCCCGCCTGGTCGTCGCGCGACGTGTGGCCGTTCGCGCTCGTCGTTGCCGTGTTCGTGCAGATCGGGCTCGGCGGGCTCGTCGCCGGCATGGACGCCGGCATGGCCTACAACACCTGGCCGCTGATGGACGGCCGTCTCGTGCCGCAGGGCCTGTTCGTGATGAGCCCTGCCTGGATCAACTTCTTCGAGAACGCGATGACGGTGCAGTTCACGCACCGGGTGACGGCGTACGTGGTTCTTGCACTGGCCGTCGCCAACCTTGTGCTGCGCGCCCACACGCCCGCGAGCCGGCAGGCGGCGCTCCTGTTCGTCGGCGCGGTGCTGCTCCAGGCCGCGATCGGCGTCTGGACGCTGCTCATGCAGGTCCCGCTGTCGCTCGGCCTCCTGCACCAGGCGGGCGCGATGATCGTACTCGCGGCGGTCCTCAACAACCTGTGGATCGCACGGCGCGAGGCCGTGCGACCGAACGAGCGTCGGATCGGCGCGGGCGTGCCTCAGCCCATGGCCTGATCGAGGTCGCGGATGATGTCCGCCGGGTCCTCGATGCCGATCGACAGGCGCACCACGTCCGCGCCCGCGCCCGCGAGCTTCAGCTGCTCCGCCGAAAGCTGGCTGTGCGTCGTGGACGCCGGATGGATGATCAGCGAGCGCGTGTCGCCCACGTTCGCAAGGTGCGACAGGAGCTTCACGTTCGACACCGTCTTCACGCCGGCCTCGTAGCCGCCCTTGAGCCCGAAGGTGAACACCGCGCCGGCGCCCTTCGGCGCGTACTTCTTCATCAGCGCGTGCTGCGGATCGGAGGGGAGGCCCGCGTAGTTCACCCACGCGACGCGCGGGTCCTTCTTCAGCCACTCCGCCACCTTCAGCGCGTTGTCGCAGTGGCGCTGCATGCGCAGGCTCAGCGTCTCCATGCCGGTGAGGATGAGGAACGCGTTCATCGGCGCGATCGATGGCCCGAGGTCGCGCAAGCCGAGGACGCGGCAGGCGATCGCGAATGCGATGTTGCCGAACGTCTCGTAGAGCCGCATGCCGTTGTAGGAGGCGTTCGGCTCCGTGAGCAGCGGGTACTTGCCGTCGCGGCTCCAGTCGAACGTGCCGCCGTCGACGATGACGCCGCCCATCGAGTTGCCGTGGCCCGCCATGAACTTCGTCAGCGAGTGGACGACGATGTTGGCGCCATGGTCGATCGGCTTGCACAGGTAGGGCGTCGCCAGCGTGTTGTCGACGATGAGAGGCACGCCCGCCTTGCGCGCGATCTGGGCGATCGCCGCGATGTCGGTGATGCGCCCGCCGGGGTTGGCGATCGACTCGATGAAGATCGCCTTGGTCTTCGGCGAGATCGCCTTCTCGAAGCTCGCCGGGTCGTTGGCGTCGGCCCACACGACGTGCCAGCCGAACGACTTGAAGGAATGGTTGAACTGGTTGATCGACCCACCGTAGAGCTGGCGCGCCGCCACGAACTCGTCGCCCGGGTGCATCAGCGTGTGGAAGATGAGGAGCTGCGCCGCATGGCCGGAGGCGACGGCGAGCGCGGCCGTGCCGCCCTCGAGCGCGGCGACCTTGCCCTCGAGCACCGCCTGCGTCGGGTTCATGATGCGGGTGTAGATGTTCCCGAAGGCCCTGAGCGCGAAGAGGTCGGAGGCGTGCTGGGTGTCCTCGAACACGAACGACGTCGTCTGGTAGATCGGCGTGGCGCGCGCGCCGGTCGCCGGGTCGGGTTGGGCGCCTGCGTGAATGGACAGCGTGTCGAAGCCGTAATCGTCAGCCATGATCCTCTCCCTGGGTCAAAACGGACGCCTTACTTACGACGACCGGCGTCAATTCCCAAGCTCTGCATCCGGCCGGAGTCGTGGCGGGAGAGCCTCTGCGAGGAGATCATGCCGCTGTTGCCGCCGATCCAGGTCCACTCCCCGGAGTGCTTGCCGTACTCGATCTTGGTGCACCGGTTCATGACGACCCGTACGCCTTTCGCTTCGGCGAAGGCGGCTGCCGCGTCGTTGCGCACGCCGAGCTGCATCCAGATGACCTTGGGCAGGGGGTCGAGCTTCAGGGCCTCCTCGACCACGCCCATTGCCGCGTCGCTGTTGCGGAAGACGTCCACCATGTCGATCGGCACCGGCACGTCGGCGAGTTTCGCGACGACCGTCTTTCCGAGGAGTTGCTGCCCCGCGATGCCCGGGTTCACGGCATAGGCGTCGAAGCCCTTGTCGGTGAGGTACTTGAGCACGAAGTACGACGGCCGGACCGGGTTGCTCGACGCGCCGACGACCGCGATCGTCTTCACGCCCACGAGGATGTCGCGGATGTAGTCGCTGTCGTAGGCGTCGTGGTTCATCGGCCGCGGTCCGGCGACCCCTTGCGGTCGACGAACGCGGCGATGCCGTCCTGTGCTGCGGGCAGCGCCAGATTGTCCACGATGACGCCGGCGGCGTAGTCGTAGGCCGCCGCCTCGTCGAGTTCCGCCTGCCGGTAGAACGCGCGCTTGCCGAGCGCCAGCACCTCGGGCGACTTGGCGAGGAGGGTCGCTGCGATCTCGTCCGCCGTCGCCTCCACGGCGGTATCGGCGACCACCCGGTTGACGAGCCCCGCCGCGAGCGCCTCGGGCGCGGACATCAGCCGCCCCGTCGTCAGCAGGTCGAGGGCGAGCTTTTGCGGAACCGCGCGGCTCAGCGCCACCATCGGCGTCGAGCAGAACAGGCCGACGTTGACGCCGTTCACGCCGAACCGGGCGCTTTCGCCCGCGACGGCGAGGTCGCAGGTAGCGACGAGCTGGCAGCCGGCCGCCGTCGCGACGCCGTTGACGGCGGCGATGAAGGGCAGGGGAGAACGCCGGATCGCCAGCATCAGGTCCGAGCACGTGCGGAACAGGCGCTCATTGAACGCGCGGCCATGGTCCGCGTCGTTCATGTGCGCGCGGATCTCCGAAAGGTCATGTCCGGCGGAGAACGCGGGCGGCGCACCTTGCAGGACGACCACGCGCGTCGAGCCGTCCACTTCCGCCGCACGCACGGCATCGGCCAACGCGTGGAGCAGGTCGAGCGACAGCGCGTTGCGGCTCTGCGGACGGTTCAGCGTGAGGCGGAGGACGGCACCGGTCCGTTCCTTGACGAGTACGTCCATCGGCTCAGTCCGTTTCCTGTGTGAGGAGCTTCAACTTCGCATCGTAGCCGGGGTCGGCGATCAGGTCGCGGATGATCTTCTTGTTGTTCTCCGACGGGATCATCGACAGGAGGCTTTCGGTGATCTTCTTGCGCGCCTCGTCGGTGAGCGTCGAGTCGTTCTTCAGATCCTCGATCTGCTTCTTGATCTCTTCTTCCTGGTTCTCCGCTACCGCGCTGTAGGCGATGCTCACCGTGGTGATGGCCGTGTTCCATTCATCGACGTTGGCGAAGCCGAACGTCTTGATGTCGGCGTCGAACTTCTTGCCCGCGTCCGTCTGGCTGACGAAGTCGTCGAGCGAGGAATAGTTCTCGATGTCGGTGTCCTTGTACTTGTCCTTCACCAGCGCGAACGCGTCGAGCGCACGCTTGGCGACCTGATCCGACAGTTCGATGGTGTCGACCGGCTGCGCGTCCTCGACGTCGGGCGGCTGGTCCGTCGGCGTGAACTGGTCGGAGGGAAGATCCGTCTGCGGATCGGTCTCGCCCGGTGCGCCGCTCGCGCCGGGGACCGGCAGGCCGGGATTGCCGCCCCTCGGCAGGATCGTGCCCGGCTCCCCCTCGTTCTGCTGAATTCGCATTTGATCCTTCGCGCCGGGCAGGGCAAACAGCGGGCCGGAGCCTGCCCCCGCGAAGAGGGCGAGCACGATAGCGCCGATGGTAGAGTTCCTGAGCCCCATGAAGGACCTGTCGTGAACGGGACGAACCATACTTAGGAAACCGGGCGGTAACACTGCAAGCCGTGAATCGGCCGGAAAACACGCAAGGTTAGTGGGATATTCGATCAATGACAGCGCACCGCGCGCCGCTTTGGGATGCATCGACGGTTAGAGACTTCCTACGGCGCGAGTTCCCCCAGGAGTTCGGCAAAGGCCATTACGAGATCGCCAAGCTCACGCGCTCCTCGATCGACATGGTGCTGCATGCCTCCGACCACCACCTGCGGCCCGGCGGCACGGTCTCAGGGCCCTCCGTCATGGCGCTGATGGACTGCGCCGCCTACGCCCTCCTGATCGGCCGCCACGGCGAAACGGGAAAGCTCGCCGTCACGACCGGCATGTCCCTGAGCTTCCTGCGCAAGAGCGGACCGGGCCAGCTCCACTGCTCGATCGAGTTCCTGAAGGAGGGGCGCACCCTGACGGTCGTCGACGCGCGGGTCTGGAACGCGGACCGCACGAAGCTCCTCGCGCACGGCGAATTCACCTATCACCTGGATCTCTGGGAGGAGGACACGGTAACATGATACCGTGTTTGCGGTATTATTATACCGCAGAGCTAAATACCTTGTTTTTCTCGGTTTTCGGTTGACGGAATTCGCTTGAGCCGGTATCTCCACCGCCATTCGGTGGCCATCGTTCAAGGCCGCCGTCGTCGTTTCAAGGAACAGCCTCATGAAAACCTACTCCGCTCGGCCCAGCGAGGTCGAAAAGAAATGGGTGCTGATCGATGCAGACGGGCTGGTGGTGGGCCGGGCGGCCGCCATCATCGCAGGGCGTCTGCGCGGCAAGCATCGCGCGATCTTCACCCCGCACATCGACACCGGTGACAACGTGGTGGTGATCAACGCCGAGAAGGTCGTGCTCACCGGCAACAAGCGCAAGAACAAGACCTACTACTGGCACACCGGCCATCCGGGCGGCATCAAGGAGCGCAAGGCGCACCAGGTGCTCGACGGCCGCTATCCCGAGCGCGTGCTCGAGGCCGCCGTGCGACGCATGATGCCGGGCGGTCCGCTGACGCGCCAGCAGCTCACCAACCTCCGCATCTACCGCGGCGCCGCCCATCCGCACGAGGCCCAGAAGCCGGAAGTGCTGGATATCAAGGCGATGAACACCAAGAACTCCCTGAGGGCTTGAACCAGATGGCCGAACAGCAGACGACACTGAGCAACCTCGGCGCGGCCCTGGGCACCACGCCCGCCGCCGCCAACGCGCAGCCGCCGAAGCCCAAGCTCGACGCCAAGGGCCGCGCCTACGCCACCGGCAAGCGCAAGAACGCGGTCGCCCGCGTGTGGATCAAGCGTGGCCGCGGCAAGATCACGGTCAACGATAAGGCGTTCGAGGTGTTCTTCGCGCGCCCGACGCTGCGGATGCTGATCGAGCAGCCGCTGAAGGCGACGAACCGCATGGACCAGCTCGACGTGGTGTGCACCGTGACGGGCGGCGGCCTGTCGGGTCAGGCCGGCGCGGTACGCCACGGCCTCGCCCGTGCGCTCACATACTTCGAGCCGGACCTGCGCGCCGTGCTCAAGAAGGGCGGCTTCCTCACCCGCGACTCGCGCGTCGTCGAGCGCAAGAAGTACGGCCGCGCCAAGGCCCGCCGCAGCTTCCAGTTCTCGAAGCGCTAAAGCGAAGCAAAAAGATATCGTTTCTTTTCAAGGGGCTGTGCGATTGCACGGCCCCTTTGTCTTGTTGACAACCGCTTGGCAAGCACTTGTTACCGTTCAGCGTTCGATTGGCAGGGTAGTAGGTTTGCCAAGGACCATCCGGGTGCCTTGAAAGCTTGTTGATGGGGGGCTGCATTGGAATACCGGAATCCGACTGTGCCGCCGTGGTTGCGTATTCTGCAATGGCCGCTCGCCCGGCTTGTCGTGCTCGGCGGCATCCTCTTCTACATGATGATGATGGCCGAGAGTAACTTGGCCAGGTTCAAGAGCGATCCTCCTCTGTCGATCGCGGCCGCGATCGCGATGGGGTTGCTGGCGACGGCCGTCTACGTCGGCTACGGGCGGCTGATCGAACGTCGCACGGTCAGCGAACTCTCCCTGCCGGGCAGCGTTCGGGAGTGCGCTGCCGGAGCCTTGCTGGGCGCAGGTCTCTACACGGCGTGCGTGCTGATCCTGATGATCCTTGGCGTGTATCGCGTCGACGGGTTGAACGCATGGACCTTCCTGATCCCAGGCATTGCAATGGCCTTGAAGGCCGGGATTTTCGAGGAGCTGGTGTTTCGCGGCGTACTGTTCCGGTCTGTCGAAGACATGTTCGGCAGCTGGATTTCGATCGTCGTCTCGTCGCTCGTCTTCGGCCTCCTGCATCTCTTCAATCCTGAAGGAACGATCGCCGGTGGCGTCTTCATCAGCATAGAGGCTGGCCTCTTGCTGGCCGCCGCCTATCTGGCAACGCGCCGCCTCTGGATCTGCTTCGGCTTTCACGCGGCTTGGAACTATGTCCAATCGGCCGTTTACTCCGGGGTCGTGTCCGGCAGCGTCAATGAACCCGGCCTGATCCGGGATACTATTCAGGGCCCCGATCTCTTGACGGGTGGCAGCTTCGGCATGGAGCAGTCCGTGATCGCGCTCGTGCTGTGCACCACCGCTGGCATCATCCTGCTGATCATCGCCGCCCGTCGAGGCCACATTGTCCCGGCGCCCTGGAAGCGCCAAGTCTGAGGATGGTGGCACAAGCCGCTGCATCGGGGTCGCACCATCCGGGCACGGCCATTTTTTCTGCATGCGTCCAAGTGCGGCGAAAAGTCGGCGACAGGCAGGCGCATTCGCGATTGCGCGACGCGGGGTCACAGGCGTATTTCTGATCACGGTTTCGTGATCAACCCCTGGAGGAACAGATGGGACGGTCTATCGCGATCTTGGCGTGCGTACTGCTGGCGGTTTCGGCGACGACGGCCGACGCCAAGTCGAAGGGCGGTGCGAAGCATGGCAACACACCGGCGGTCCAGACGACCACCGCGAAGCCCGGTGCGCCGAAGTACACGTGCTACGACAACGGCAGCAAGTGCGGGAACTGGACGCAGCCTTCCGTGGCCAAGAAGGCCTGACGGCAAGTCTCGGATCTCGCCATGAGCGAACGGGGCCCGCCAATGCGCGGGCCCTTTGTTTTCAAGTTCAGGGGAGTTCCTCCCGAGCCGGCTAAAGGCTTGCGCCGTCCCGCTCCCAAGGCCTGGAGCCCGTTAGACCTTTCCGTACTCCCGCACGAGCGACGCCATGTCGGCCGCGTCTGCGGCGAGACCCTCGGCGACGCCGCGGCGGTCGGCCTCGGGGCGGTTCTGGCTCACCTTCCACTTGCCCTCGATCGCGGCGATTTCGATTTCCACCCCGACGATCCCGCGCAGCTGGCTCTCGATATAGGGCCGCGGCGCATCGCTCACCGCCCACGCATGCGCCCGGTGCGTCTCATGTTCGTCCGTCAGCGCTTCGACCTGCCGGTCGAGCCAGGCCGCATCCGCATGGACGCGCGCGATGCCGCGCGCCTGCACCATCGCGTAGTTCCAGGTGGGCACCACCTTGCCGGTTTCGCGCTTCGTCTCGTAGAACGACGGGCTCACGTAGGTCTGCGGCCCCTGGAACACGACGAGCACGCGCTGCCCGTCAAGCGTCTGCCACTGCGTGTTGGCGCGCGCCATGTGGGCATGGAGCGTACCGAACGGTCCCGCATCCCGCTTCAGGATGAACGGCAGGCCGTTGGCGAGCGGACCGTCCGGACCTACGGAGACCAGGAGTCCGAACGGGTGGCTTTCGATCAGCGCGTGCTGCACCTCGAGCCGGTCTTCGCGGTGATGGGCGGGCTGGTACATGGCGCGTGCAGTATGGCCCGCACCGGTCAGGGTCAAGCGCGATCGCGCGGCATCTGCTGCGCGAACCGCGCTACGGCTGACCCTGGCCGCCGCCCGCGCCGTAGATGTTCCCGGTCGTGTAGCTGCCGTCGTTTTCGGCAAGCCTGACGTAGATGCCGGCAAGCTCCGCCGGCTGGCCCGGGCGGCCGAGCGGCGACGTCGACCCGAATGTCTCGACCTTCTCCTGCGTCGCGCCGCCCGAGATCTGGAGCGGCGTCCATATCGGGCCGGGTGCGACGCCGTTGACGCGGATGCCCTTACTGGCGAGCTGCTTTGCCAGCGACTTCACGTAGTTCATCGTCGCGGCCTTCGTCTGCGCGTAGTCGTAAAGGTCGGCAGAGGGATCGTACGCCTGCTCGGACGCCGTCGCGATGATCGTCGCGCCCGGTTTCAGGTGCGGCAGCGCTGCCTTGATGATCCAGAACGGGGCATAGACGTTCGTCTTCATCGTCGAGTCGAAGTCGGCGCTCGATACATCGAGGATCGACGGCCGTGCCTGCTGGCGGGCGGCGTTCATCACCAGGAAGTCGAGCCCGCCAAGCTCCGCCAGCGCGTCCTGCACCAGCTTCGTGCAGAACGCCTCCTCGCGCAGGTCGCCAGGAAGGGCCGCCGCCTTCCGGCCCGCGGCTTTGACCAGCTGCACGACCTCGGCCGCATCGGGTTCTTCTGAAGGAAAGTAGTTGATGGCCACGTCGCAGCCCTCGCGAGCGAAGGCGATGGCCGTGGCGCGTCCCATCCCGGAATCGCCGCCGGTGATCAGCGCCTTGCGTCCGCCAAGGCGGTTCGACCCCACGTAGCTTTCCTCGCCGTGGTCGGGTTTCGGCTGCATTTGGCCTGCAAGCCCAGGCCACGGCTGCTCCTGGCGCGGGAACGGGGGCTTCGGATACTTGTTGCGCGGATCCTCGAGCCCCATGTCGGAGCGCGCCGCCGCATCTGCCGTACCGCCAGAACCAGCCACGGCCGCGGCGGCCGTTGCTGTCGCCGCCGCCATCATCTCGCGTCGCGTCGTCATCGTGTGTCTCCTGCAGCTGGCGGTTTTCGCTCGCGCCGTCGCAGGGCCAACGCGCGCTCCTTCCGCCCGTTCCGCCGCATCGCGGGATGAATGCGGCGCGGCCTGAACCAACGGCCGCGTGGCGAGTTCAGGAGGTCGACGGATAAAGAGAAGGAGCACCCCACATGGCCGACAAGACACTCGACGGGTTGACCGTCGCCATTCTCGCAACCGACGGCTTCGAGCAGTCGGAGCTGATGGAGCCGCGCCGCGCGCTCGATGCGGCGGGGGCGCAGACGCGCGTCGTGTCGCCGAAAGACGGCGAGATCAAGGGCTGGAGCGGCGGCGACTGGGGCGAGACGGTCGAGGTCGACGTGCCGCTGAAGGAGGCCTCCGCCGCGGATTACGACGCGCTGCTCCTGCCCGGCGGCGTGATGAACCCGGACAAGCTGCGTATGGACAAGGCGGCCGTCGCGTTCGTGCAGGCATTCGTGGACGCGGGCAAGCCCGTGGCCGCGATTTGCCACGGGCCGTGGACGCTGATCGAGACGGGCAAGATGGACGGTCGGCGCATGACGTCGTGGCCGTCGCTCCAGACCGATCTCGTCAACGCCGGGGTGAACTGGACCGACCGTCCCTGCGTGCGCGACGGCAACCTGGTGACGAGCCGCAATCCCGGTGACGTCCCGGTGTTCAACAAGGAGATGATCGAGCTGTTCGGCGACGCGCTCGGCGCACGCAGCGCTGCCTGAGGCGGGCAATCGCCAACCCTGCGGCGGCGGTGCTAGGTTCCGTCGCCATGCAGCAGCACACGATCCCGACGCTCGAAACGCCGCGCCTCAGGCTGCGGCCGTTCCGGGTGGACGATTTCCCGGCGTTCGCCGCCATGTGGGCCGACCCCGAGGTGGTGCGCTTCATCACCGGCGTGCCGATGACGCGCGAGGCCGCATGGACGCGCTTCCTGCGCCATGCGGGGATCTGGCAATTGCTGGGGTTCGGCTTCTTCGCAATCGAGGAGAAGGCGACCGGCGCCTATCTCGGCGAGGCGGGGTTCCACGACTTGCACCGCGATCTCACGCCGTCGCTCGAAGGTAGCCTCGAGACCGGCTGGGGGCTCGTGAAGGCGGCGCACGGCAAGGGTCTCGCCGAGGAAGCGGTGCGCGCCGTGCTCGACTGGGGAGCGACGTTCCGGCCGGGTGGCCGGGCGACGTGCATGATCGCGCACGACCATGCGGCCTCGATTCGCGTGGCGCAGAAGCTCGCGTTCAGGGAGTTTGCACGCACTCCCTACCACGGCAGCCCGGTCGTGCTGTTCGAGCGGACGCTTCAGGACACCGGCACGAGTGCGGCGAGCGCCAGCGCCGATAGGTAGAGGCCAAGGCCGAACAGCGTGTGCGAGGCGACGCTTCTTGCACGCGGCACCCACGGATGCGGGGTCTGGTGCGCGAAGATCCCCATGCCCATTCCCGGCATCATCAACAGCCAGGGGGCTGCGAGCAGCGCCCATGCCAGCAGGAGCGCTGGCCACGGTGACGGCGCGGCAAGCCACGACGCACCGGCGAGGATCGCGAGCAGCACGCCGTAGATCGCGCCGATCGCGTAGTGCACGCTCCAGCCGATCGCCAGTTCTCCCAAAACCGGCGAAGCCTTGGCGATGCTCGGCTGCACGAACCGGCCCTCGCGCATGTGGCCCACCCAGCGCCCGACCATCGCCCAGTTGCCCGCGTGGATGCCGAACCCGCGCTCGAGGATGAGCCAGCAGAGATCGACGAAGGCGGTCGCGCCGATCCCGACGGCGAGCCCTCTCGTCGCAGCCGATACGAGCCCCTCCGATATCAAGGGGCAATCCCTCTCCCGAGGACTGGTCAGAGGTCGGGCAGCAGCGCCTCGTACGTCTGCTTGCCCGTGGTCACCGGCAGGATATCGAATTCGGCCATGTCGCACCACCGGGCCATCCAGCGCTGCAGCACCTGCACGTTGTCGGCTTCCATCAGCACGAAGCACTTGCGCATATCGGCCGACACCCAGCTCTCAACGAATTTGAGATTGTCCGGCATCATCCGGCCCTGGTCGCGGAACCGGCGGTAGATCGCCCGGCGGTCCTTGCCGGAAAAATCCTCGACGCACATGAACAGCATGGTGCTTCCTCCCTTGGATGACCCGGCCGCATCTTAGCCGCCCGCGAGGGCGGCCCAGCTAGCCGGTTTGCCGCCCGACAGGCATGCGCCACGTTCGCCTTGCGCGGGCGCGCCCGGTTGCGCCATCTTCGCCGCCGTTTTTCTGTTCCGGCTGCGAAGGACGAGGCCATGGCGGACAAGGTGAAGGTGGGCGTGATCGGCGCCTCGGGCTACACGGGCGCGGACCTGGTGCGGCTCGCAGCGCGCCATCCGAACATCGAGATCGTGGCGCTCACCGCCAACACGCACGCCGGCAAGGCGATGGCGGAGGTGTTTCCCCATCTCGGCACGCTGAACCTGCCGAAGCTCGTGAAGAACGAGGACGCGAACTGGACGGGGGTCGACGCCGTGTTCTGCGGGCTTCCGCACGCGACGAGCCAGGAGGTGATCCGCGACCTGCCGGCGCACCTGAAGGTCGTCGACATGTCGGCCGACTTCCGCTTCCGCGATCCGGTCACCTACGAGCGCTGGTACGGGGGCGCGCACAAGGCGCCGGAACTCCAGAAGGAAGCGGTTTACGGGCTGACCGAGCACTATCGCGACGAGATCGCAAAAGCCCGGCTGGTCGCCTGCCCGGGCTGCTATCCCACCGCCGCGCTCACTGTCATCCTGCCGCTCGTGCGGGCCGGGCTGATCGATGCGGGCGACCTCATCATCGACGCGAAGTCAGGCGTGTCCGGGGCAGGTCGCAGCCTCAAGCAGAACATCCTGTTCTGCGAGGCGGGCGAGGGGCTTTCGCCGTACTCGATCGCGAGCCACCGGCACGCGCCGGAGATCGAGCAGGAGGTCTCGCGCGTCGCTGGCCAGGCGGTGATCGTGAACTTCACGCCGCACCTCATCCCGATGAGCCGCGGCGAACTCGTGACGGTCTACGCGCGGCTGCGGCGTGGGGCGACGGCGGACGACTGCTCGATCACGCTCGGCGAGCGCTACCGGCCGGAGCCGTTCGTGTTCCTGTCGCCGAAGGGCATCCTTCCCGCCACGCAGACCGTGCGCGGTTCGAACAACGTGGTGCTCGGCGCCTTCGCCGACCGCATGCCCGGCCGCGTCATCCTCGTCGCCGCCCTCGACAACCTCGTGAAGGGCTCCGCCGGCCAGGCACTGCAGAACTTCAATCTGATGTTCGGGCTTCCGGAGACGACGGGCCTGGAGCAGGTGGCGCTGTTTCCGTAGAAAATGGCGGATTTCCTAGGGTGAAAACTGGTCGAGTGAAAATGCCCCGCCGCATGCGGGGACACGCGACGGGGCACCAAACGCTGGATACGGATGGCATTCCAGCGGCCGCAATAAAGGCTCCTCCGACGCATTGCGCAACACCCCTTGCAACAATCACGATCTGCGCCGCAGCCAGCAACTGCCGTCCCGCGGTTGACACGCGTCCGGGAGCTCCTTGGTCCGAAAGCGGTTCTGGGGCTCGCGGGGTCGGATGAGGCATCTCCCAGTCCGCGATTTGAATCAAAGAAGCCCCGGCCATTGGGCCGGGGCTTCGTCGCTGCATTCGAAGCTATCGGTTCAGCCAGCGGCGTTCGCCTTCCTCCTGCGCCCGATGTAAGCGAGGCCCGCGAGCCCTGTCGCAAACAGCGGAAGCGCCGCCGGGATCGGGATGACCGCGCCGTTGCCGTTAACGCCGCCGCCCGGAGGAGTGACGCTGGGTGGGGTGATGTTGATGAAGACGAGCGTACCGTCCAAAATCTGCGTGGGAAGCGGAGGCGGCGTCGTCGTCGGCGGATCGAGCACCACCCCGTTTGTGAGAGGATCAATCGGAGTGATGGGGCCCACCGTTACGAGGGGCGGTGTTCCAGGCGGCGGGTCGGTGACGGGAAAGAGGCATTGAATTCCGACGCAGTTGTCTTGTGTCAGCGGAGCAGCATGCGCGGTAGCGGCCATGCCAACCGCTGTACCCATGCTCAGGACCACCGCCGCCGATAAACTCGTACCCAGTTTCCATGTCCGCATGAAATGCCATCCCTTGTTGGAGTTGAACATTTCTTCGATAGCGCGCGGTGCGTGAAACGAGCGTGAGAGGACTCGTTGCAATCCGTGAAAGCAGCGTCAAATCGACGGGTCAGCGCTGTCGGCTTTGAGACTTCGCCCGTTAACCACGGCATCACGCTCGCTTCACGCTGGGGAGTTATCGATTCCGAGCGGTTACGAGGAAGGCATTGCGCTCGACCTTGTCGCCGTCGGTCAGCGGGCCGTAAGGACCAGGCGCAGCACCTGGCCGAGCAGAACGATCGCGACCGCCGGGAAAAAGGTCGCCAGGGCAATCGTCATCTGGACGCGTGGGGAATTTGCGGGATCGAGAATCCAGACGAACCCTATCAGTGAGAGGATGGCTGCAAAGCCAAGACTTGCCCAGCCGCACCAGCGCCCGATTCGAAACCGGATCGATTTTGCCATGCTTGCCGTCTCGAAGGCTGCCGCAACGGCAAATGAAAACTAATCGACACGCGTTCGTCAATATCCTTACGTTTGGTCAAATACTTGTTGCGGTTGCAAGCAAGGGGAGGGAGCCTCGACCGGTGTTCGAGGCTCCCTGCAGGCCGTCCCCGGAGCAACGAGTGGCAACTGGCCAACCCCATAGCGTCCGCTGTCGCTACACGGCACGAACGCGAGTAACCTTGCGTTAGTTCCTTTCCAACCCTTTGCAATGCGCCTGACGCGTAGGGACATTCCGACTCGGCGCAATTCTGTGCTAAGTCAGAATGACACTCTGGCAGGCAGCTGAATAATCGAAGAAGAAGTCCAAGAAGAATGACGACTGGGAAGCGGCGGCGATACAACAAGGCGACCACGATCGCGGCCCGCAGGGCAGCCCTCATCGACGCCGGCTACCGAACCTTTGTCCTCCACGGGCTCGATGACACGACCATGGCGCGGATCGGCAGGGCAGCCGGCATGTCGCATGGCATCGTCAACTATTACTTCGGCACCCGGGAGGATCTGCTGACCGCGGTGTTCCGGCGAGCGCTGTTCATGGTGTTTGCTGAAACAGTCGCGGGACTGAAAGCCGCGAAATCCGCTCGCGAGCGCATTGCAGTCGTCATTCGAGCCGGCTTGACGGCGGACGGGTTTACGCAGGAATGCGCCGCGGCATGGATGGCGTTCTACAGCAAGCTCGACGAGAACGTGGAGTACGCGCGCGTGCAGACTGCGTATGACGCACGCGTCATGTCAAACCTTCGGCACGATCTGAAGCACCTGATGCCCGCCGAAAGGGCCAACGTGGTGGCGCACATCATTGCCGCGTTGATGGACGGCATGTGGACCAGGCGCAGCACGCCCGACGGCACGATCAGCGCCGAGGAGGCCATCGCGGTGATAGAAGCTTACGTCGATCGCGAAATCGCGCTCGCTGCCCGGCAGAAAAATTTGCCGCGCATTTGAAGCGAAGGCGACGGCGCGCGCTTAAGCAGCGTTTGCCAATCGCGCAACAAACCATCGGCCGTTCAGCAGTCGGTAAGGGTGCCGGTCGTTGATTGCTCGCATGAACTATCGCGCGAGCAAGGTCATGTTGAACGTCACGGTTCCGGCAGCGGTCTTCGGTCTGGTCATGGCGGCGGCATTTTCGCCCCCGGCGGAGGCGAAGGTCGTCGCTTACAATTTTACCGGCGTGTGGAGTTCGGGGCCGGTGGGACCGAACGGACTGCCTTCCGTCGCCCCCGCGGACACGTTCAGCGGCAGCTTCGCGTACGATCCCAAGACAGCGCTCATCGTTCAGCCGCCTTCGGGCTGGGAGCCCGTCGCCGGTCGCATCGGCTTCGACGCAAAGCCCCAGGGCAATCGCGGCAACCTCTTCAACCTGGTGATCGATCCATCGCCCAGCGACCAGTTCTGGAAACTCGCGCAGGATACGCCCGTGACCGGGGCCGGTCTCCCTCCGGGCCTCGGCCTTCTCAAGCAACCGCTGCAGGGCGCACCGCCGTTGAACGGCAATGGTCCGGTAGGCGGCCTCGCGGGCGGTGCTGGCGGCGTCGGCGGACCTCCAGGTACGGGGGGCGGGAACCCCCCGAGCACGGTGCCGGTCGTCGCCGATGTTCCCGGCTTCGGCCTCGCGGAGCCGATGATGTTTCAGGTAAGCGACATGGTGATGAGCCCGGTTCCGGTGCCCGCGTCACTGCCGCTGTTCGCCTCGAGCCTCCTGTGGGTCGCCTACGCCGGCCGCAAGCGCCATGCACTCAGCGCCCAGCGCTGGTAATCGAGGCGGAACGCCCAACGCACAACAGTTCCAAGGCAGAAAGGGCGCATCCGATGCGCCCTTTCTGTTGCGCGTTTGGCTGATTGAATAATGATTCAATTTTCCACGATCCGGCAGTAGACGCCGCGGTCGATCTCCTGAGAATTGATGGCAGGCGACCGAGAGGCAAATCGTCGGCGTCACCGTTTGCGGCACAAGTCGAGTACCAGATACTTCGTCAACCGACAGGGAGGGCGAAAGCCCATGACTATGTTCAAGAGGACCGTGAGAAGCGGTCTGTTCGCTGCCGTCGCCGCAGTCGGCCTCGCAACCTCTCAAGCGCCGGCGAGTGCCGTGACATACCAAATAAACTTCGATCAGGATTTTAACGGCTCGATCGACTGGATTGGAACCTTCGATTCCGGAATAAATGGCGGTGCCATTAGCAACTTCAAAGCAAATATCAACGGAACGTTGTTTAACAACCCAATTGTCTCTGGGAACTTAAGTAATAACCTTCAGTATATCGATCTCCAGATTGAGAACACAACGCCTGGTTCCTTACTTACATGGCTAGTCGTCTTCCATATTAATCCAAATCTAAACAAGTGGGGAGATGTGAGCTGCCTCGACAACCTATCATGTGCAGGTCTTGGCACTTATACCATCTCACAGATCCCAATCCCGGCCGCACTCCCGATGTTCGCGGCCGGACTGGCTGGCGTTGGCTATGTGAGCCGGCGCAAGCGCAAGGCCTGATCGATCGTATCAATGACGAAAGCCCCGGCCCTCCGCCGGGGCTTTTTCGTTTGCGGCGGCTTAACCCGGCTTTGCCATGGTCGCATCGAAACGATGCGGATACTCCTTGGACTCGTCGCCGCGCTGGTTGCGGCCGTCGCCTTCTACCCGGCTACCGATCGCCTCGGGCAATGGCTGGGCGTGATCATCTTCGCGGTGAACCACGATCACAGTGCGGTCTTCGTCCTGCACATGGTGCTGGTAGCCGTGGCGGGGTTTGCCAGTGTCGCCGTCGGCGTCAGGGCAGGCGGACAGGCTGCGCCGATCCCTGTCGCTGTCGCGTTGGGTGTGCTGGGCGTCGCGGCGGTGATCGTGCCCGTCATCCTGAGCGGCGGGCGGGCCGGGATCGAGCTGTTCCTCCACCTCGTCGACCTGATGATGTGGCTAGCCGGCATCGCCGCCGGGGCCCTGATCTTTTCCGCCGAAAGACGCAGTTGACCTCTCCCGGGTCAACCCCGGTCGGGCTGCAGCAGGCTCACGCGGTTGCCTTCGCTGTCGAGGAAGGACACGTAGAGGCCGACGCCCGGGATCGTCATCGGCTCGCCCAGCACGCGCCCGCCCGCATCGGTGACGGACTGCATCGCCTGGACGACATCCTCGACGGCGATCACCACGGAGGGGTATTGCGCCGGCCAGTCCGCTTTCTTCCGATAGAACCCGCCGTTGATCGCGCCGGGCGTCGTCGGGCGCCCGTCGGCGCCCGACTCTGTCGTCTGCGCGACGACGTAGTTTCCCATGGCCGGCCCGAGCGCATTCGTGCGCCAACCGAAGGCGCGCTCGTAGAAGGCGGCGACGCGCGTCTCATCCTCGTACGGCATCTCGAAGTGAACGACGGGGGTAGGGCTTGCCATATCGTTCTGCCTCACCCGCGCTCGGTCGCGCCGCCCGCGGCGACCCACGCGGAGAAGCCGCCGAGATTGTAGGCGCGGGTGTAGCCGAGGTGGGAGAGTATCTCCGCCGCCTTTGCCGAGCGCATGCCGGACGCGCAGTAGCACACGATCGGGCGGTTCGGTTCGAACGCGCCGTCGTGATGCTCCGAATGCGGGCTCGCATGTCGTTCGAGGTCGCCGAGCGGTATGTTCCTCGACCCCGCCACCTTGCCGGAGCGGGCAACCTCGGCCGGCTCGCGCACGTCGATCACCAGCGCGTCCGAGCCTGCCATGAGGGCCTGTGCGTCTTCAGGGGAGATCGAGAGGTCGCCGCCGGCGCCGATCCCGAACAGTTTTCTCAAGCCGAATACCATGGCGCTGATCCTTCATGCCGTTTCGGGCATGGTAGCGCCGACCGCCGTTCCAACGGAAGCGTCAGTGCAGAAGGAGCAGGAGAATCGGTATCACGGTGATCAGGAACACGACCACCGAAAGCGAATTGCGGAACACCCCGAACAGGATGCGGAACATGGGTTTGCCTTCCGGCTGGAGCTGGAGCCTGAAAGCATAAGCTCGGTCAGTTTACGAACGCTTTGCCCGTTGCGCGAAAGACGCGCCAAAAGGAGCAGAAAGCATTTACTCTTCCGCCGGCCCCTGGCGTGCGACGAACACGGAGCATTGGGCGTAGCGCACGACCCGCGCCGCGACCGAGCCGAGGAGATAGTCCGAGAACGCCGGGTTGTGCGATGCCATCACGATGAGGTGCGCCGGGAGACGGCGCGCCACTTCGAGGATGCTGCGGGCAGGGCTTCCTTCCTCGACGATCGCCTCGTAGGGCACGCCGAGTTCGGCGCCGATCGCGTTCAGCCGCTCGAACGCCTCGTAGCGCACCCTGGCCAGCGTTGCCGGGCGCAGCTCCGGCGAGACGTATCCCAGCGGGACATCTGGCACGACGTAGAGCAGGGCGATCCGACTGTCGGACAGCCTTGCCACGTCGCGCGCGCGCGCCAGACCCGGGTCGGTGTCACGGTCGATCCCGAGGTCGATCGGCACGAGAATGGTGGTGGTCACGAAGCGCTCCCCGCTCGGTCGGGCTCTTCACCGACGAGACTGCCTGAGACTGCACAAGCCGGACGGACCTGACAAGGCACAACGGAAGCGTGCGCTTGTACGGTTCTGCGGGCGGGCCTATCTCTTGCCGCAACGCGATCGCGAGGGAGAAGTCCGTTGTCCAGCGGCCTGATGACGTCGCGGCGGTTCGCGCCGCTGTTCTGGTGCCAGTTCTTTTCCGCGCTCAACGACAACTTCGTGAAGAACGTGCTGGTGGCGCTCGTCCTGTTCGGCGCGGCATCGACCGGGCACGAAGGCCTGCTCGTCGCGCTTGCGGGCGTGGCGCTCGTGCTGCCGATGTTCCTGTTCTCGGCGATGGGCGGCGAGATCGCCGACAGCCACGACAAGGCGCTGGTCGCGCGTCGCTTGAAGTTCTCCGAAATGTTCGTGGCCGCGCTCGGCGCGCTCGGTTTCTGGCTGTCGTCGGTCCCGATCCTGATGGCGACGCTGGTCCTGCTCGGATTGATCGCCGCGCTGTTCGGTCCGATCAAGTACGGCATCCTGCCCGACCATCTCGAGAAGCGGCAGCTCTCGGCAGCGAACGCGCTGGTCGAGAGCGGCACCTTCTTCGCGATCCTCCTCGGCACGATCGCCGGCACGCAGCTCGGCGCGAGCACGGAGAAGGGCTTCGTCGCGCTCGCGATGCTCGCGGTGGCGGTCGCCTGCTTCGTGTCCGCCTCGATGATCCCGAAGACGCACGTCTCGGCGCCGGACCTCGCCGTCGACCGTAACCCGCTGCGGTCGACGCTGGCGCTGGTGCGGGAGGTAAAGCGCGCGCCGCGCCTGTGGAACGGCACGATCATCGTCTCCTGGTTCTGGCTCGTCGGCATGGTGGTGCTGACCGCCGTCCCGCCGTTCCTCGAACAGACGATACACGGCACGCCGGGTACCGTCAGCGCCTGCCTCGTGACGTTCGCCATTGGCATCGCCGTCGGTTCCGCGGTCGCGGCGAAGTTCAGCCACATCCGGCCTAACCTCGGCCTCGTCCCGATCGGCGCGGTGCTGATGGGGCTGTTCGGCCTCGATCTCGCCTGGGTCGCCGCCCACTGGCAGGGACCGGGCGCGAACGTGACGCCGTGGATGATCGCCCAGACGGCGCACGGCTGGCGTTTCTTCCTCGACCTCTTCGGCCTGGCGATTGCCGGCGGCCTGTTCATCGTGCCCGCGTTTGCCGCCGTGCAGGCGTGGTCGCCGCCCGCCTTGCGCGCGCGGGTCGTCGCGGCCACCGGCGTCGTCGGCTCGCTCTTCATGGCGACGGGCGCGCTGGTGTCGGGGCTCGTCAGCATGGTCGGCTGGAGCACCGGCACGCTGCTCATGATCCTGTCGCTGTGCAATTTCGTCGCCGCCTTCCTGATCCTGCGCCACTGGGGCAAGGAGACCCTGCGCGACGTCGGCGCGCTCTTGTTCTCGGCCGCCTACCGCGTCGAGGTGAAGGGGCGCGAGAACATGCCGGAGCCCGGCACGCGCATGATCATCACGCCGAACCACGTGAGCCTGCTCGACGGTCCGCTGATGCACGCGTTTCTGCCGATCGACGCGGTGTTCGCCATCGACACGGGCATGGCGGAGAAGTGGTTCGTGAAGCCGCTGCTCAAGGGCGTGCCGTTCCATCCGATCGATCCCTTGAAGCCCATGTCGGCCCGCGACCTGACGCGGGCGGTAAAGGCGGGCGAGCCGCTGGTGATCTTTCCCGAGGGCCGCATCACCGTCACCGGTCACCTCATGAAGATCTACGACGGCACCGCGATGATCGCCGACAAGGCGGACGCGGTCGTCGTGCCGGTGCGGATCGCGGGCGCCGAACGCTCGTGGCTCTCCTACCTGAAGCAGTGGCAGATCAAGAAGGCGCTGTTCCCGCGCATCACCATCACCATCGAGGAACCGGTGAAGCTCGCGATCCCGGCGAACCTCACGGGTCGCGTTCGCCGGCGCGCGGCAGGGGCCGCGCTCCAGGACGTGATGATGACGACGGCGGTGAAGACCGCGATGGGCGACCGCACGTTGCTAGAGGCGCTCTCGGATGCCATGGCGACGCGCGACACCGGCGGCCCGGTGCTGGAGGATCCGCTCGGCTCGCGCCTCACCTACCGCAAGCTCATCGCGGCCGCGCAGGTGCTCGGTAAGAAGCTGCTGCCATACGCAGCGACCGGCGAGGCCGTGGGCGTGCTGCTCCCCAACACGACCGGCATCGCGGCGACGTTCTTTGCGCTCCAATCGATCGGGCGGGTGCCCGCGATGCTCAACTACTCGGCGGGTCCGGCAAACGTTGTGAACGCCTGCAAGGCGGCGGTGGTGAAGACCGTGCTCTCCTCGCGCGCCTTCGTCGAGAAGGGGAAGCTCGAGCCCATCGTCGAGGCGCTCGGCGCGGCGGGCGTGCGCATCGTCTGGCTCGAGGACGTGCGCCCGACGGTGACCCTGCTCGACCGCATCGGCGGGCTGATGCGCGGCTCCGAACCGCGCGTCGAGCGCAAGGCGGACGATCCAGCCGTGATCCTCTTCACCTCGGGGTCGGAGGGGATGCCCAAGGCCGTGGTGCTGTCGCACCGGAACATCCTCGCCAACGCGGCGCAGTGCCTGTCGCAGGTCGACGTCAACGGGCAGGACAAGCTATTCAACGTGCTGCCTCTGTTCCATTCGTTCGGACTGACGGCCGGGCTGATGATGCCGCTGATGGCGGGGGTGAAGACCTACCTCTATCCCTCGCCGTTGCATTACAGAATCATCCCCGAGCTCATCTACCAGACGAACGCGACGGTGCTGTTCGGCACCGACACGTTCCTGTGGGGGTACGGCCGCTCGGCGCACCCATACGACTTCCGCTCGCTCCGCCTCGTGGTCGCGGGTGCGGAGGCCGTGAAGAGCCAGACGCGCACGCTGTGGTTCGAGGAGTTCGGCCTTCGCATCCTCGAGGGCTACGGCGTGACGGAATGTTCGCCGGTTGTCGCCCTGAACACACCGATCGCGCACAAGGCGGGCACCGTGGGCCGCCTCGTGCCGCAGCTCGAGGCCCGGCTCGACCCGATGCCCGGGATCGAGGAGGGCGGCCGCCTCAACGTGAAGGGGCCCAACGTGATGCTCGGCTACATGCGCGCCGACAACCCGGGCGTGCTCGACCCGCCGCCCGACGGCTGGCACGACACCGGCGACATCGTGACCATCGACGCGCAAGGGTTCGTCACGATCCGCGGGCGCGCCAAGCGGTTCGCGAAACTCGCGGGCGAAATGGTGTCGCTCGCCGCGGTCGAGGCGATCGCGCAGAAGACCTGGCCGGAGTGCCAGCACGCGGTGGTCGCCGTCGCCGATGCGCGCAAGGGCCAGCGGCTCGTGCTGTACACGACCGCCGAGGCGGCGGCGCGCGACGCGCTGCTCAAGACGGCACGCGGCATGGGGTTCGGCGAACTGATGGTGCCGCAGCTGATCGTGCCGGTGAAGAAGCTGCCGCTGCTCGGCTCCGGCAAGACCGACTATCCTGCCGTCCAGAAACTCGCCGAGGCGGCGACCGCTCCGAAGACGGAACAGCCGGCGGCCTGATCCTTCCGTCCTAACGGCCCTTGCGCGACACGGCAGTGAGGCGCGGCTGCACCTTGAGGCCGCAACTCGTGTAGGCGTCGACCTCGTGCGCGAAGGCGTCGCCATACATGTCGAGATGGCCGAACCGCCCCACACAGGCGGCAAGCACCGCGGCGCGGATGGCGGCGTTCTCCGGCCCCGGCGCGACCGCGAGGTCGGCGATCCAGCAGGACGTGAAGCCGTCGGTGAAGAGGCGCGCGAGCCCCACGAGGTCGCCCGCCTCGCCGTAGGCGGCGACGGACTGAACGCCCGGCGCGAACACCCTTCCCTCGAGTTGTTCCGCGCCGGCTGGCCCGAAGCCGACGGCGTTCCAGAGGGTTGCAAGGTCGACGGCTGAAGGCGGCTCGTTGGTGATGCGCATGGGATGGCTGGCTAGGGTAGTCGAACAACCATAGCGCGATTCGACTGCGGCGTGACACGGGCGGCCGCAAGCTTGATCCAATTTCGTCTCGGTGGCACGGTGACGAGAAGACGAGTCCGCCCGGCGAGAGGCGGCAGGCTTGGGGGGACGGCAGGCGCATGCTGCAGTGGTTGAGCAACAGCTTGCGCTGGCTCGGCATCCGGGAGACGTCCGCCGCCCGCGTCGTGGCGCTCACGCTCCTGATCGGCGCGCTGCTCCTGCAGCTCTGGAATCCGCCTCCCGTCGAGGTTCTGAAGCTCAAGACGTTCGACCTCTACCAGCTCGCGTTTCCCCGCGTCGAAACCGAAAAGCGCGTGATGGTCGTCGACATCGACGAGGAGAGCCTCAACGCGTACGGTCAGTGGCCGTGGGCGAGAAGCCGCCTTGCGGCGCTGGTGGACAAGATCAAGGAATCCGGCGGCGTCGCGATTGCCTTCGACGTCATGTTCCCGGAAGCGGATCGAATGTCGCCCGGATCCTACGCCACGTCGGGCTCGGTGACCGATCCGGCGGTGGTTGCTGCCCTCGAGAAACTTCCGTCGAACGACCAGACATTTGCCGACGCGCTGGCGCGGTCGCAGTCGACGGTGCTCGCAATCTCGGGCTACTGGCGCAAGGTTGAACAGAAGGACGTCGCGCAGGAGGGCCAGAGCATGCTGGCGACCGTCGGCGAAGACCCGACGCCCTACCTGATCACGTTCCCGGGCATCATTCGCAACATCCCCGTGCTCGAGGCCGCCGCTACCGGCAGAGGGATGATTACCATCAATCCCGACCGCGACGGCATTATCCGGCGTGTCCCCCTGGTGTCGGTCGCCGCCGATCGCATTTGGCCCGCGCTGTCGCTCGAACTGCTGCGCGTGGCGACCGGCGGCGGGGCCGTCATCGTCAAGACGACGTCCGATCTCGGCGTCGACAGCGTGGCGGTGCAGGGCATCCCGATCGCGACCGACGAGCACGGCCGCATGTGGGTGCACTTCGCCAAGCGTGACCCGTCGCGCTACATCTCGGTCAAGCAGGTGATGGAGAACCCCGAGGCCGCGAAGGCTCTCGAAGGCAAGCTCGTGCTGATCGGCACCTCGGCGTCCGGCCTGTTCGATCTCCGGGCGACGCCGCTCGAGGGCGTGGTTCCCGGCGTCGACGTCCATGCGCAGATTCTCGAAAACATCTTCGACCAGGCGAACCAGGCCGCACCGCAGTTGCATCGGCCGAACTGGGCTTTATCGCTTGAACTCCTGGCGTCGGTGCTGATCGGCATCGCGATGATCACCTTCGTGCCGATGCTCGGCGCCTTGTGGTCGCTGGTATCCGGCTTCGTTCTGGCGATCGCCATGATCGTCGGCGCGGCCTGGCTCTTCGTGCACTACGGCCTCGTGTTCGACGTACTGTTTCCGTTGATCACGAGCTTCGCCGTGTTCATCGCGCTGACGTTCATGAACTACCTGCGCGAGGAGACGCAGAAGCGCCAGATCCGCTCCGCCTTCGGCCAGTATCTCTCGCCGCATTTCGTCGAGGAACTGGCGAGCAACCCGGAGAAGCTGAAGCTCGGCGGCGAGACGAAGGAGATGACGATCCTGTTCTCCGACGTACGCAACTTCACCACGATCTCTGAAAGCTACAAGTCGAACCCGCAGGGGCTCACGCACCTGATCAACAGCCTGCTCACGCCGCTGTCGATCGAGGTGATGGACCGCAAGGGCACGATCGACAAGTACATGGGCGACAACGTGATGGCGTTCTGGAACGCGCCGCTCGACGACGAGCGGCACGCCCAGAACGCCTGCGCCTCGGCGCTGGCGATGGTTTCCTCGCTCGAGAAGCTGAACCAGAGCCGCAAGGCCGAGGGCGAGGTGCTGGAACTGAAGGTGGGCGTCGGCGTCAACACCGGCCAATGCGTGGTGGGCAACATGGGCTCGGACCTGCGCTTCGACTACACGGTGCTGGGCGATGCGGTGAACCTCGCCTCGCGCCTCGAGGGCCAGACCAAGGGCTATGGCGTCCAGATCATCGTGGGCTCGGCGACTGCGGCGAAAGTGCAGGGCGAGTTCGCGCTGGTCCCGGTAGATTTCATCCGGGTGAAGGGCAAGGCGGAGCCGGAGGAGATCTTTGCGCTGCTCGGCGACGACAAGACGCTGGCCGAGCCAGGCTACAAGGCGCTCAAGGCCGAGGCCGACCGGCTGATCGAACTCTACCGCGGGCAAAAGTGGAAGCAGGCACGCGCGGTCGCGACGAAGGCCCGTGAACTGGCCAGTTCTTTCGGGATAACGGGCCTTTACGACCTCTACCTCAAGCGAATCGACGGCTTCGAGAAGTCACCACCGCCAAAGGAGTGGGACGGCGTCCACGTGGCGGAGACAAAGTAGCCGGCCGCGTGCTAGTACGCATGGAAGCAGGGTGATCTGCCCGGCGTCGCGGGCAGGGGGGCCGGGATGCTGTGAGACGACGTCTTCAGCTCGGTGTGCTCGCGGTCTTCGCGCTTTGCCTCAGCGCGCTCGCGCCGGCGACGGCGTTCGCGCAGAGCTACGGCGCGAGCCTCGGCTTCCTCAGCCTGCCGATCGAGCAGGTCGACATCGTCCTCGTCAACCCGACCGGCGATGCAGCCTACAACGGCCGGGTCACGGACGGGTTCAGGCGATATCTGGCCGTCTATCCGGGCCAGTACTTCAGCGAAGACCGCGCCGATTTCGCGATCGCTAGGTCGCGGCGCAGCCCGCAGGTCGAGAACGTCACCTACGACTATTCACTTGGACCCGCCGGCGGCCTCGTCGTGACGTTCCGCATCACCCTCGCCAAGGGTGCGCGCACCGAGACCGGCCACGGCTACTATTTCAGCCGGAACCCCGCCGACCTGCCGGTGCTCTACGATCGTGACGGCACCTTCGTGCGCACCAAGCTCGAGACGCTGTCGCTCTACTACGGCAACGACAACGCATGGTATGGACAACCGGGGCCGATGCTTGCGGGAAACCCGCTCGTCGTCGGCAAGCCCGCGGGCGCAGGCTACAGCGACTGGTTCGAGGCCTACGTCCACTATGGCCTCTACGGCATCACGCCGGTGAACGACAATTTCTACGTCTACACCGGCGTCAGCGCGATCACGTCCGGCTCCGTCGGACAGGAGCTCTTCACCAACGAACCGCGTCAGTACACGTTCTTCGAGGATGCCTACGGCGGCTTCATCACCGGAAAGACCGACCCGAAGGGCAACCGCCTCGCGTTCAACTTCAGCGCCGGCCGGCAGCGCTTCACGCTCGCCAACGGCTTTCTGATCGCCAACACGGCGGCGAACGGCAGCGACCGCGCCGCGCTGCAGGCGAATGCCCGGTGGTCCGCCGACATGCTGGCGCTGGCGCAGATCTTCTACAACAACACGAAGCTCGAGTTCTTCTATGTCGACCCGGACGAGCTACCCGCCGTCGATACGCACTCGAAGCTGACCGGCCTCAATCTCGAGATGCGGCCGGTTGACGGGCTGATGGTGGCGGGAACGTTCCTCACGGCGCTCAGCTCCGATTACGCCTATTTCAACCCGCAAGGAGTTCAGATCGGGACGCGCGACGGGCTCGACCTGCTGGACGGACGCTTCACGTACACGCCAAACCCGCCGAGCCAGCGCGGCCCGTTCTTCGGCGGGGAGTTCGCCATCGAGACGAACCGCAACGTCGACATGTTCGCGACCGCCGGCTACGGCGAGGTCGGTTACAGCCTGCCCGACGTGCAGTGGGGGCCGTCGATCAGCTACCGCCTCGGGTATTTCTCCGGCGACGATCCCGACACGCCGACCTACGAACGATGGGATCCGCTGTTCTCCGGCGGAAACGGCGAGCAGTGGGTGCAGGGCGCCAACCACTTCAAGGTCGTCCAGGACTCCAACGTCATCGCCCATCGTGTCCAGGCGCGCTTCCGGCCGCTGCCGACCGTCGAACTCGTGCCGCAGCTGTGGCTGTTCCAGGCGGACAGCTTGAACAACATCGGCGGCAACCCGGCGCTGTCGTTCCTCAAGTCCGACATCTACGGCTACGAGATCAACACGACCTTCAAGTGGTTCGCCTCGCGCAACTGGTATGTGCACGGGCACATCGCCTACACCATTCCCGGCGCCGGCGCGCAGGATGCCTTGAACGGCGATGCCAAGAACTGGCTCAGCGTGATGTTGTTCGTCCGATATGCGCTGTGACAAGGCGCATCAGCTCGAGAGAGGATTCGGTAATGGTGGAACGTCGTGACGTGATCAAGGGCTTGGGCATCGCCGCGACGGCCGCAGTCGGCATCGCCGCGGCGGCGCAGCCGGCTGAGGCGCAGGCGGCGCCGACGCTTGGCCCCTACGCGACACCGTGGGATCCCCCGGACCAAAAGGTTCCGGGCCGCCAGAACATCGCGCCGGTGCCGGACGACTACTTCATCCCCGGACGCTTCAACGGCAAGACCGTGATCGTCACCGGCTGCGCGAGGGGCATGGGCAAGTCGGCGGCGATCCGCCTCGCCCGCGAGGGCGCCAACGTCGTGGGTGTCGATTGGCTCGATGCCGAGGGCCGCCAGGTGATCGACGCAATCGCCAAGGAAGGGGGCAAGGCCGTTTTCGTCGCCGGCGACGTCTCGGAGACAACCGTGTGCGACGCGATGGTGAAGGCTGCCGTCGATAGCTTCGGCGGGGTCGACGCGGCGCTCAACAACGCGGGCGTGATGGACGCGATCTTTCCGGGCGACCCCATTGATTACGCGAAGCAGAAGGACCTCGTGATGTCCCGCATCGATCAGGCGAGCGACGCCTACTGGGACGTCGTCATGCGGGTGAACGCGACGGGCGTGTTCAAGTGCATGCGCGCGGAACTCCGCCAGCTGCTGAAGCAGCAGCGCGGCGGTTCGATCGTCAACGTCGCTTCGGTCGCGGGCCTGCGCGGTTTCGGCGGCACGCCCTCGTACGTCGCGAGCAAGCACGCCGTGAACGGCCTGACCAAGAACGCCGCGATCGACTATGCTCCGTTCGGCATCCGCGTAAACTCGGTTTGCATGGGCACGACGATCACGCCCATGTACGAGCGCGCCGTGCAGCTGTTGCGGGAACGCGCCGAAAGCGGCTACGTCGACACCGGCATCGGCATGCTGAAGGTCGACAGCCTGCTGCAGTGGAGCAATCAGAAGAAGATGGGCTCCACGGCGGCCGAGCAGGTGGCGATGATGCTGTTCCTCCTGTCGCCGGAGTCATCCGACCTGACCGGGGCCAACTTCGCGACCGACGGCGGTTTCACGACGTACTGATGGATCACCGTCCGGAACGGACGGCTTGGGAGAGCGGCAATGGAGCGGCGAGACGTTTTGAAGGCGGTGGGGATGGTGGCAGGCGCGCTCGCGGCGGCGTCTGGGCCGGCGGGGACCGCAGAGGCGGCGCAGTCGCCCGACGAGTCAGGCCCGGGCAATGCGGTGGTCACGATCGCGCCGCCGGATCCGGAGTACTTCATCCCCGGCCGTTTTGCCGGCAGGACCTACATCGTCACCGGATCGGCGCGCGGCATGGGAGCAGGGGCGGCAATACGGCTCGCCCGTGAAGGCGCGAACGTCGTCGGCGTCGACTGGATCAAGGACCTCGGCGAGGCGACCGACGAGGCGATCCGCAAGGCCGGCGGCAAGAGCGTGTTCGTCTTCGGGGATATCGCCGAAGCGGCGACCGCCGAGGCCGCGGTATCGGCGGCCATAAAGAGCTTCGGGCGACTTGACGGCGCAATCAACAACGCCGGCGTGATGGACGGCGTGTTTTCCGGCGATCCCCCGGACTACGCTACGCAGAAGCCGCTCGTGTTCGCGCCCATTCACGAGGCGACCGAGGAATACTGGACCAAGGTGTTCCGCACCAACGCGCTCGGCACCTTCCTCATGATGCGTGCGCAGTTGCGCCAGCTCGTCGCGCAGGCCAAGGGCGGTGCCATCGTCAACGTCGGATCAATCGCCGGGATGACCGGCCTTGCCGGCAATCCTGCGTACGTCGCGAGCAAGCATGCCGTTAACGGGCTGACGAGCAATGCGGCGATCGACTATGCCCCGTACGGAATCCGCGTGAACTCGGTGAATATGGCCGCAACCGATACCCCGATGATCGCGCGCGCCGGCGCGCTGGTCGCGGCGTCCATGAAGGCGCTGAGCGGCCCGAAGATGGGACGCATCAAGACGAACAGCATCCTGGCCTACACCGATCCGCAGCACCGACCGGCAACGGTCGCGGAGCAGGTGTCGATGATGCTGTTCCTGCTGTCCGACGAGGCGTCCAACTTTACCGGCGGTATCTACCCGACGGACGGCGGCTGGACCGACTACTGAGCTCTCCCGCACTTTGGGCGGCCCGGCGTTCACGTGGCGGAAACGATGTAGACGATCTGGCACTGGCAACGTCCGGTGGCAGCGCTATACCGGCGTCAAGCAAACTGCATCCTTTCGCGCGAGGACACATGACGAGCCGCTTCCTGCTGCCGTTTGCGGCAGCCCTTCTGGCGTCGACCGCCGCCCAGGCCACCGACCTGATCTACACCAACGGGGACATCCTCACGATGGCGGGCAAGAAGCCAGCCTACGTGGAGGCATTGGCGGTCGATGGCGGCAAGATCGTCTACGCAGGTCCGAAGGACGACGCGATGGCGATGAAGACCGCCGAGACGAAGGTCATCGACCTTCAAGGCCACACGCTGCTCCCGGGCTTCATCGATACCCATGGCCACATGGTTTACTTCGGCAAGAACCTGATCGACGCCGACCTGTTCGGCACGAAGGATATTCCCGACCTCATCGCCCGCATGAAGGCGCAGGCCGAGAAGACGCCGGACGGCGCCTGGATCGTCGGTTTCGGCTACAGCGCGCGCAAGCTCGCCGAGGGCCGCACGCCGACGGTCGAGGAACTCGACGAGGTGTCGAAGGACCGCCCGGTCATGATTGTCGATTCCTCGGGTCACCTCGGCGCCGGCAACTCGGCGCTATTCAAGCTTACGGGCATCGACGCCGCGACGAAGGACCCCGAAGGCGGCGCGTTCGCGCGCAAGCCCGGGGGAACGGATCTCGCCGGGCCGATGGAAGAAACCGCTCTGAACATGGTGCGCAAGCAACGCCCGCCGTTCACCGGCAAGGTCGCCCAGCAGGCGATCACCGGCGCCGCGGATCGCTGGGCGAGCTACGGGCAGACGACAGCGATGGAATGCGGGCTCGGCCTCGGCGACGATGACGTCGACATCGTGAAGGAGGCGATCGACCACAACATCCTGAAGATCGACCTCTACCTCTGCGCCAAGGATTCGGTCGCCGACAAGGTGATCGCCGAGGCGAAGGCCGTGCGCGCGGAATACAAGGCGGCGGCGCGCGATGGCGACGACGCGACCGGCCGGCAGGACCTCATCGCGGCGGAAGGCTCGTCCGCGCCGGGGACGTCGGCGCAAAAGCTGCTCGCTGCGCGTCCCGATCTCGACAAGCGCTACATCAATCGCGTGCGGCTCGGCGGCATAAAGTTCTGGCTCGACGGCAGCACCGACACGGCATGGTTCAGCCAGCCCTACGCGAAGAATCCGCCGGGCAAGGAGGGCGTCTACAAGGGCTACCAGCAGATCCCCGATGCGGTGCTCGATGCGGCGTTCGACAAGTACTGGACCTCGGACATCCAGATCAACATGCACATGAACGGCGATGCCGCCGCCGACCAGGCGCTGCGGGCGATCGACAAGGCGATCGCCAAGTACGGCATGCGCGATCACCGCCCGGTCTTCATCCACGCGAGCTACATGCGCCCCGAGCAGATCACGCACATGGGCAAGGTGGGCGGGATCCCGAGCTACCTCACGTCCTCGCTCGTGTCAGGCGGTGCGGGCGCGCTGATCCTGTGGGGCGGCGAGCGCGGCAACAAGGTGATGGCCGCCCACACGATGGAGGAGAAGGGCCTGCCGTTCACATTCTCGCACGATGCGCCGGTGTCACCCGAGCCGTGGATCCTGCCGCTCGTCGATGCGGCAGTGAACCGCGCGCTGCCCGACGGCCGCATCATCGGCGAAAAGGAGCGGGTCGATCCGTACGTGGCACTGAAGGCGGTCACGGCCTACGCGGCCTACCAGATCAAGGATGAGAAGACGAAAGGCACGCTCGAGCCGGGCAAGCTTGCCGACCTCGTGATCCTCGAGAAGGATCCGCTGAAGGTCGATCCGAAGACGATCAAGGACATCAAGATCCTCGAGACGGTCAAGGAAGGCGAAACCGTCTGGAAGGCACCGTAAGCGGCGACTACGATCCGCTGCGGCTGAGGCTGCCGAACGTCTGCTCCGTCATCGCCGCAAGTGCGTCGGCGATGTGCTTGTCCTCGATGTTCTTGTCTCCCGCCGCCACGCGGATCTTGTGCGCCTCGTGCAGCACCTGCGCGTGGGTGTACCCGTGGGGCGGGTCGAACTTGTAGCAGGCGAGTTCGAGGAGCTGCCCCAGCGGTTCGCGGAAGTAGAGCGAATACATGAAGCCGCGGTCGACCTCCCCGGAATTCGGGATGCCGGCGTCCGCCAGCCGCTTCGCCGCCTGCGTGTAGGAGGCGCGCGAAACCGTGAAGGCGATGTGGTGCAGCGAGCCGATCTGCATCGGGTTCGGCCGCGGGTCGACGGGCAGGTCTTCCCGCGTGAACACGGTGATCAGCCGGCCGTCGCCGGGGTCGAAGTAGAGATGGTTCGTCGACGGATCGTCGAGGTTCGGCTGCTCGAACACGAACGGCATGCCGAGCACGCCTTCCCAGAAGTCGATCGAGGTCTGGCGGTTCGCGCCGTTGAACGTGATGTGGTGGACGCCCTGCGCCTGGACGACCGTCATCAGTCGGCCCGGATCTTCACGAACGAGCCCGGCGCATCCTCGAGCGGCTTGAGCTGGCCGTCACCGGGCACGCGCGCGCGAACCTTGTCGCCTGAACGCGCGGCAACCCACTGGAGCCAGTCCGGCCACCACGAGCCCGGGTGCTCGGTCGCGCCCTTCAGCCAATCCTCGAGCGACGCAGCCGGCCGGTCGTTCGTCCAGTACTGGTACTTCTTCGCCTCCGGCGGGTTGATCACGCCCGCGATGTGTCCCGAACCCGAGACGACGAGCCGCGTATCGCCCCCGAGGAAGTGCCCGATGCGGAACACCGAGGGGAGCGGCGCGATGTGGTCCTCGCGGGCACCGAGATTGTAGACGGGGATCTTCACCTTCTTCAAGTCGATCTTCACCCCGTCGAGCACCATCGTGCCCTTGGTCATGGCATTGTTGAGATAGCATTCGCGCAGGTAGAACGAATGCGTCGCCGCCGGCATGCGCGTCGGGTCGCCATTCCAGAAGAGCAGGTCGAACGGCACCGGGTCCTTGCCCTTGAGGTAGTTGTTGATCACGTAGGACCAGATGAGATCGTTCGAGCGCAGCATGTTGAAGGCCTGCGACATCTTCTTGCCTTCGAGGTAGCCGCGCTCGGCCATCGAGTGCTCGACGCCGGACACCTGCTCCTCGTCGACGAACACAAGGAGGTCGCCCGCCTTTTCGAAGTCGACCTGCGTCGTGAAGAACGTCGCCGACTGGATCCGGTCGTCACCCTTCGCCGCCATGTAGCCGAGCGTCGCGGCGAGCAGGGTGCCGCCGATGCAGTAGCCGATCGCGTTGACCTTGCGCTCGCCCGTCGCCTGCTCGACGGCAGAGAGGGCGGCGAGGATGCCCTCCTGCATGTAGTCGGCGAACGTCTTTCGCGCGAGCGCCTCGTCAGGATTCACCCACGAGACCACGAACACGGTGAGGCCCTGCTCGACGGCCCACCGGATGAACGACTTCTTCGGATTGAGGTCGAGGATGTAGAACTTGTTGATCCACGGCGGGAAGATCACGAGCGGTGTGCGGTACACCTCGGCCGTCGTCGGTGTGTACTGGATCAGCTGGATGATGTCGTTCTGGTAGACCACCTTGCCCGGCGTGAGCGCCAGGTTCTTGCCCACGGCGAACGCGGAGAAATCCGTCTGCCGGATCTTGAGTTCGCCCCCGCCCTCGGAAAAGTCGCGCAACAGGTTCTCGAGGCCCTCGACGAGGTTCTCGCCGTTGGTGGCGAGCGTCAGTTTCAGCACTTCCGGGTTGGTGAGGGCGAAGTTCGAGGGCGCGAGCGCATTGGCGACCTGCTCCACGTAGAAGCGCGCCTTGTGCTTCGTATGCGGGTCCGGGACCTTCGCCTGGATCACCAGGTCGTAGGCCCACTTTGCGGTGATGAGGTAGGACTGCTTCAGGAAGTCGAAGACCTGGTTCTGCTCCCAGTCGGGGTCGGAAAACCGGCGGTCGCCGCGGTCCGGCTTGACGACCGGCTCGACGTCCTCGCCGAGGAAGCGCTTCCAGGCCGACTGCCAGAGGCGGGCGTGCTGCTGCCAGAGCTTGAACTGCGCGTCGGCGAGCTTCTCCGGGTCGGTCAAGTAGGACCGCGCGATCTCGCCGAAGGCCTTGGCAGCGGACTCAAGCTGGGCGCCCGGCGGCTGGATCGGCTCCTTGCGCTCGGCGATCACCGTCGCGAGCTTCGCCGCCTTCTCCATGGCCTGGCCGAGGTTGCGCACGAAGGCGGCCGGGTCGGCAAGCCGGAAATCGGTCGACGGATCGCGTCGTTGGTCGTTCATAGGCCGGAAAATCCTCCCGTGCGCGCGCCTTGGGCCCGTTTCCGGCCAATGTAGTCGCACCCCACCGCTTAATCAAACCAACCCGCGAAACCTTGAAATAGACTATCGGCGACGGCATAAGGTCGCCAACCCTCGTCGCTTTCCCCATAGGAACGTTCCGATCATGGCTTCTCCCCTGCGGCTCGGCCTCGCCGGCCTCGGCACCGTGGGCACCGGCGTGCTGGACGCGCTCGCCCGCCACGGCGACACGATTGCGCTGCGCGCCGGCCGCCCGCTCAAGGTGACCGCCGTCACGGCCCGTTCGAAGGGGAAGGACCGAGGGCACGACCTCTCGACGCTCCACTGGTTCGACGACCCCGCCGCGCTCGCCGCGTCGCCGGAGATCGACGTGTTTGTCGAACTGATGGGCGGGGAGGGCGATCCGGCCCACGCGGCGGTCAAGGCGGCGCTCGCGGCGAAGAAGCCCGTCGTCACCGCCAACAAGGCTCTGATTGCCCGCCACGGCGTGGCGCTGGCGAAGCAGGCCGAAGCCGCGGGCGTGCCGCTGGCGTTCGAAGCGGCGGTCGCCGGCGCGATCCCGGTCGTCAAGGCGCTGAAGGAGAGCCTCGCCGGCAACGGCGTCGAGCGCGTGTTCGGCATCCTCAACGGCACCTGCAACTACATCCTCACCAAGATGGCGGTCGAGGGCAGGAGCTTTGCCGACGTCTTGAAGGAGGCGCAGGCGCTGGGCTATGCGGAGGCGGATCCGACCTTCGACGTCGGCGGGTTCGACACGGCCCACAAGCTCGCGATCCTCGCTTCGCTCGCCTTCGGCACGGAGATCGCGGCGGACGCGATCGACATCGAGGGGATCGAGCAGATCACGCTCGACGACATCCGCAACGCCGACGACCTCGGCTACAAGATCAAGCTGCTGGGCGTCGCGGCGCGCGGCGACGACGGCATCGAGCAGCGGGTGCAGCCGACACTCGTGCGCAAGGGCACGCCGATCGCCGACGTCGACGGCGTGTTCAACGCGGTCGCCGTGAAGGGCGACCTCTGCGGCGACCTCATGCTCGAAGGCCGCGGCGCGGGCAGCCACCCGACGGCATCCAGCGTGTTCTCGGACCTTTGCGACATCGCCCGCGGCACGCACCTGCCGGCGTTCGGCGTGCCGGCGGCGAAGCTGAAGCCGTTCGCCAAGGCGACGCGGAAGGCGCACGAGGGCGGCTTCTACGTTGCGCTGTCGCTGTACGACCGGCCGGGCGAGGTGGCGGCGGTGGCAAAGATCCTCGCCGACGAGAAGATCTCGATCGAGAGCATCGTGCAGCGCGGGCCCGTTCATGCGGTGCCGGGCGGCGGCGCCGAGCGGCCGCGCGAAACCGCGCCGTTCATTCTCATCACGCACGACACGCTGCAGTCCTCGATCGCGCGCGCGCTCGACCGGATCGAGCGCGAAGGGCACGCGGCGCTGAAACCCCGCGTCATCCGGATCGAGCGTCTGTAAATGGTCGGTCGACCAGCCTTTGAGCGGCCCTGCCGCTCATGTAGAAACGCGGGGGCGCGTTGAGTCGGCGGCAGATTCGCTCGAATTGGCCGCCATTGCGTCGTTGAAGGGAAAGGGAGCCGGCCGTGGCCATGCTCAAGCGGATTTTCACCATCGAGATCGTGCGCGTGACGGAAGCGGCAGCCATTGCCGCGGCGAGGCTGCGCGGACGCGGCGACGAGAAGGCTGCCGACCAGGCGGCCGTCGACGCCATGCGCCAGGCGCTCAACCAGATCGCCGACCTCGACGGCCTCGTCGTGATCGGCGAGGGCGAGCGGGACGAGGCGCCGATGCTCTATATCGGCGAGAAGGTCGGCACCGGCGGCGACCAGAAGATCGACATCGCGCTCGATCCCCTGGAAGGCACGACGCTGTGCGCCAAGGCGATGCCGAACTCGCTCGCCGTCATCGCGATGGCCGAGTCCGGCAGCCTGCTCCACGCGCCCGACTGCTACATGCAGAAGATTGCCGTCGGCGGCGGGTACCCGGCCGACGTCGTCGACCTCGACCTGCCGGCGGACGAGAACATCGCCCGCCTCGCCAAGGCCAAGGGCGTGAAGGCGAACCAGATCACCGCCTGCATCCTCGACCGGCCGCGCCATGCCGACCTCATCGCCGCGGTGCGCAAGACGGGCGCCGCGATCAAGCTCATCACCGACGGCGACGTCGCTGGCGTGATCGACACGGCCGATCCCGACACCGGCATCGACATCTACATGGGCACGGGCGGCGCGCCTGAAGGCGTGCTGGCGGCAGCCGCGCTGCGCTGCATCGGCGGGCAGATGCAGGGCCGTCTCGTCTTGAAGAACGCCGAGGAGCGGGCGCGCGCCGTGAAGATGGGCATCGCCGATCCCGACAAGAAGTTCCGGCTCGAGGAAATGGCGTCGGGCGACGTGATGTTCGCCGCGACCGGCGTCACCGACGGCTCGATGCTCCAGGGCGTGAAATTCCACGGCAACTACATCACCACGCACACGGTGGTGATGCGTTCGGCCACCAACACGGTGCGCTGGGTGAAGTATCGCCGGCTGAACGACGGCCGTTGACGGAGGAACCTTAAGGCGGGATGGGGGATGCGGCAGCCTGCTTTCTGGGCGTCGAACGGTCGCTGACCGGGCGGGCTTGGCGTGAGCGCCCGTCCTGCGGCCGCACCGCGCTGGCGCTCTGCCAGCGCCTCGGCGTACCGGAGATTCTGGGCCGCATTCTCGCCGCGCGTGGCGTGAAGGTCGAGGAGAGCGACGGCGTACTCGATCCGAAGCTCAGGGCGCTGATGCCCGACCCGTCGATCCTGCTCGACATGGACGCCGGCGCCGACCGTCTTGCAGCAGCGATCGTGTCGGGCGAGCGGATCGGCATCATCTGCGACTACGACGTCGACGGCGTGTCCTCCGCGGCGCTGCTGCTGCGCTTCCTCGAAGCGGCCGGCCAGACGCCGCTCGTGCACGTGCCCGACCGCATGACCGAAGGCTACGGCCCGAGCCGCAAGGGCGTCGAGCTTCTGGCGCGCGACGGGGCGACCCTGCTCGTCACCCTCGACTGCGGCATCAACGCGACCGATCCGCTGACTCACGCTTCAGAGCTGGGGCTCGACACGATCGTCGTCGACCATCACCTGCAGGGCGCATCGCTTCCGCCCGCCCGCGCGCTGATCAACCCGAACCGCCACGACGACGTCTCGGGCCTCGGCCACTTGTGCGCGGCAGGCGTCACGCTGATGCTGCTCGCCGGCGCCAACCGCGCGCTGCGCAAGCGCGGCTTCTGGAACGGAAAGACCGAGCCCGACCTTCTTGCGGGTCTCGACCTCGTGGCGCTCGCCACCATTTGCGACGTCGTCCCGCTGTCGGGGCTCAACCGCGCCTTCGTGCAGCAGGGGCTCAAGGTGATGAGCCGGCGCCACAATCCGGGCATCGCCGCGCTCGCCGACATCGCGCGCCTGAAGCGGCTGCCGGATACGCACGCGCTGGGCTTCCTGCTCGGACCCCGCATCAACGCGGCCGGGCGCGTCGGCCACGCGCGTGCCGCGCTCAAACTCCTGACGACGGCGGACCGGGGCGAGGCGGCGCGCATGGCGCGAGAACTCGAGGACCTGAACCGCAATCGCCAGCAGATCGAACTGCGCGTCCTCGAAACGGCGACAGCCGAGGCGGAGCGTTTGCTCGACCGCGAGGGCGTGAACGGTCTCGTGATGGTGGCGGGCGAGAACTGGCACCCGGGCGTACTGGGTCTCGTGGCGAGCCGGCTCGTCGAGCGTCACCGGCTGCCGTCGTTCGCGCTGGGATTTGCAACAGGCGCCTCCCATGCGGCCGGCTCCGGGCGCTCGGTGCCGGGCGTCGATCTCGGCCAGGCGGTGCGTGCTGCGGCGGAGGAGGGGCTTCTCGTCAAGGGCGGCGGCCACCCGATGGCAGCCGGGGTGACGGTGGACCGTGCTCGCATCGGCGACCTGAAGGCGTTTCTGTCGGAGCGGCTCAAGCCCGTGGTAGCCGAGCGCGCTTCTGTGGAAGCGCTCGACATCGACGGCGCGATGACGGCGGCGGGCGCCACCGTTCCGCTGATCGAGATGATCGAGCGCGCAGGGCCCTATGGCGCCGGCAATCCCGCACCCGTGTTCGCCTTCCCGGCGCACCGCGTGGTCTACGCCGACCTCGCCGGCAGCGACCACGTGCGGGTGACGCTCGAGAACGACGCGGGCCAGCGGATCAAGGCGATCGCCTTCCGGGCGCTCAACACGGAGCTGGGGGAACGACTGCTGGCCGAACGGGGGCGGCCGGTCCACGTGGCGGGCAGGCTCGCTCTCGACACCTGGACCGGCGCGAAGGCGACGCAGGTGATCGTCGACGACGTGGCCGCCGTCGCGGTGTGATCCCTCGCGGGGTGGAATGCCTCAAGCGGCGGCAAACGCTGCACTTGCGAAGCGGCCGGTCGGCCAGTATAGACGGCCCACCCGCACCGGCGATTGGCCGGTCCCGACGCGCCCTTCGTCTAGCGGTCCAGGACACCGCCCTTTCACGGCGGTAACACGGGTTCGAGTCCCGTAGGGCGCGCCATCATCTCTGCAAGCCGTTGAGTTAGCGACTAACTGCCAGCGGAGTGACTGGCAACCGCTCTCTATCGCCGGTCATGATACACTGAGAAGGACATCGAGGGGGTCAGGCAGCAGGGTAACGTTCCGCTGATCTCTGCAAGTACTGATTTTCGAGTATCGTCATTAGCCGGCATTTGGTGTATCGGCTTTGCCCGGTCAAAAGCTGCGGCAACTCCAGTTGGCAATTCTCAAGCAGCGTGAACAAACAATTATACTGTGGCCTAAGTCACATCTCTGTTTTGATGCGCTGTTTAACTTCGAGATCCAAACGGAGTGTAACAGTCATGACAGCATTCAAAAGCGTAGTGATTGCAGCTGGTTTTGCCGTAATCGGAGCGACTGGCGCCGAGGCGGCCACCTTCGATGCCCTCGGGGATTTTTCGACTGCGAATACTCCGGGTAGTGTGTGGGCTTACGGCGACGGAATTGTCGGGTCTACATTCAATGCTCTCCCCATAAAGCAGGTACTAACCCTCAGCACAAACTGGCTCTCGAATGATGCTGCAAATGTTCCGGCGAACCTGGGGGTTCCTGCAGTCATCAAAAACACATCGGGCAATGTTTTCGTTGCTGCCAACATTGTTTATACGCTCGACACGTTGATTATTCATCCTGGTCCGAGAAGTGATGTGATTGTTCAGTTTACGGCTCCGGCTGCCGGTAACTACAGTTACTCAGGGTTGTTTGAAATATTGGACGGAGATAGGCCAACTGGAATAGTAGCAAAAATATTCCAGAATGGTTTATCTGTATTTGAACAAGCACTTGCTGGTGGATTATCAAATAGAGCGAATACGTCAAACAAGACACCAGGCACGAGCTTGCAATTTTCCAATACAATATTTCTTGCAGCTGGCGATAAGCTGAGTTTCGCGGCGAACAATGGCGGCAATTTCACCTTCGATTCCACTGGTTTTCAGGTCACGATAACCAGCGACTCGGTATCGGCAATACCGCTGCCCGCCACGTGGATGTTGATGTTCACCGGTTTGGCCGGCGTGGGTCTACTTGGACGCGGTAAGTCTCAGAGAACCGTGTAAGAGGTTGAGCTTCCGGAGCGGGTGCTTCATCAACTTGACGGTGGCGTTGGTTTAGGTCTCTCAATACGAGCCTCAGCAAAGTGCAGCCGGCGCTTTTTCGCGCCGGCTCTTGCGTTGGTAAGTTACTTCAGCGCGATCGTCAGGCCGCCGAGATTGAGAGAGGCCATGAAGCCTGCTTCGAGGCCCTGAAGGTTGAGCACGACGCCGTTCGGGTTCGTCATCGTCACGGCGCCGACGCCCGGTCCGAACGCCGCCGACGCCGCCGCCTGCGCATAGGTGCCGTTGATCTGCTCCGGCGCGTTGATGTTCAACACGGTGCCGACGAGATCCTCGGCCGCGGCGCCGATCGTGAAGCCGGCGTTGATGCCGCCCGCGGTCAGCGGATACATCACGCCGCGGAACGTCAGCTCGCCGTGGCCGCCCGAGGCGCCGATGATAAAGCCGCCCGAGGCGATGTGCAGCGTGATGGTGCCCTGGCCCGCGAATGCCTCCGAGGACATGGCGAGCGGGGCGGCAGCGGCGGCAAGCACCAGCGATCCGAAACGGCGGCGGCTGAGCGTGAAGGTCTGGGTCACGGAAATAGGCTCCTTGGTCATGGCGCAGGACTGATTGGGGTACACGGGAAGGGACGCGACGCACACGCTCGACAGGGGCGCGAATCGGAATACCACACCGCGGCCCGATCGTCTTTGCGGTTCATGCCACTCTCTGGTGACCGGACCTGGCTCATAAGCCGCCGATGCGTCGCGTCAGCATGCCGTCATCGAATCATGTAAGAATGTCCGTATGCTGATCATCGCCACCCCGAAGAGCGCCAGTTCGAGTTTTGCCGCGTCGCTGGCCGAGGCTACCGCAACGACGGTCACCAACCGTGTCGTTCGAGATCGGTTGCGCTGCTGCCCCACGACCAATGATTTTCCCTTGATTGCCGCTATTCACGGCGAAAACTTCGAACTCGATCGCGCCGCGTCGGACATTTTGCTGTCGATCGATGGCGTCAAGAAGCATCATGTACCGCCGACGCCCAACAACCTCGCGGTGCTTCGCGACGTGCCCAAGGTCGTGCTCACGCGCAGCGCAGGGGACGTTGTGGACGCCTATTGGCGCGGGTTCGAAACCGGCGTGTGGACATTCGGCCACGCCGTGATGGAGGGAGCGCGCTCGCTTGAGCAGTGGCGACAGGTGGCGCGGGAACGCGGACTGCCTGATGAGATCGAACGCTTCAACGAATCTTGGCGGAACGCCCCCGGGAATGCCCTGCTGCTGGATTTTGACGAAGTCGTTGCCGAAGGCCCGGCCGCAGTGAGCAAGGCTTCGCGGTACTTCGGGGTGGCGTCTGGTCCTGTCTCGCACCTCGCCCGCGAGAAATTCACACGCACGCGGGGCGTGGACGCACTTTCGGTGTTCGGCCGGGTGCTACGCCGATCCCATCAGCGTGTCAGAACCGCCTATCGATCTTTGGCGCGCGCCTGAACCTGAGCCTCGAACCGGGCCTTCAGGAACCGGATGCTCTCCCGGTAGTCGTAGTCGCGCCTTACGCGCTGCTCCGCGGCTGCGGCGAGACGCGCGCGGCGCGCGGGGTCGCGGGCCAGTGACGAGATGGCTTCGGCCAGCGCCCTTGCGTCGTCAGCCGGCGCGAGGAGCGCGCTTTCGCCATCGTCCAGCAGCTCCATCACGCCGGGTTCGCGGCTCGACACGATCGGCAGCCGCTGGCTCGCTGCCTCCGCCAGCACGTTCGGCACGCCGTCGCGGTCACCGTCGCGTGCGGTGCGGCAGGGGAGCACGAACAGGTCGCTGTCGCGGTAGAGGTCCATGATCGCTTCCTGCGGCCGCGCGCCAAGAAAGCGCATGCGCGCGGCGATACCGAGCGCCTCGGCCTGCGTGCGGAAAGGTGCCGTGTTGCCGCCGCCGGCGTGCGTCCACGTCCAGTGCAGGTCGCGCGGCAGCAGCGCCAGCGCATCGATCAGCGTATCGAGGCCCTTCTTCGGCACCGCGCGCGCAACGGTCAGCAGCCGGATCGGGTCCGCCTCGGACGATCCGGTCCGCGCTTCCCGCTCACCCTCGAACGGCGCGAACCGGTCGAGGTCGAGCCCATGGTGCTGGAGGTGCACGGTTTCAGGCCTCGGAGACAGCGATTTCAATCGCTCGTATCCGTGGCCCGAGCATGTGACGACCCACCTGGCGCTCGCCAGGCGCGCCTCGAGGTCGTGGTCGGCCTGCATCCAGATGTCCTTGGCATGCGCGGAGCAGACCCACGGCACGCCCTTGAGAACGCTGACGTAGCGCGCCACGCCGGCCGGTCGGTTGATGAAATGGGCGAACAGCAGATCGGGCGAGCCAAGGTGATTCGCGACCGCACAGGCCTGCGCGAAACGCAAAAGATGGCGCACGTCGGGATGCGCGCGCATGTCTTCGGCAAGCAGCGACCGCGCGGCCCTGTACCCGGGTAACTTGCGGGCCCGCAGGGCTTCTCTCGCTGAAGTGATCGGGTCATTCCCCGGATGCGGGACATAGTGCACACACGCCCTGATTGACGCGTTGAGGGTATTGGGGGTAACCCCCTTAGGGAGTTCGAGCGAAAAGATGTCCAGCGTTACTCCGGACTGCTCGAGTCCCAGCAGTTCCTGGGCTATGAACGTCTCGGTCGTTTGCGGGTAACAGTTGAGGATAACGGCGATCTTCATCGGGGCATCTGTCGGGGGCGGAGCGGCTCAGTGACGAAAGCGGAAACGGGCAGTCTGTCCATGGGTGCAGTCACCGACTCGCTCTATCGCGTCACGCCGCTGCGGGAAGTGGGCGAGCGACTCGAGTATCGCCTGAACCTTTCCCTTTCCGCCCCGCCTTCGGCCTCCCGACTGCGCGCGTTGTGGTCGGCAGAAGGGCCGGTCGAGATCAATAATGACCTTCAGATCAGGGCGAATGCCGATTTACCGGTATTCCTCACGACGTACCAGCGACCCGGGGCCGCCGAGCGCGTCGTCCGTTCGCTTAGACAGGCCGCGGACGCCGGTCAAGTTCGACCCTTCCTCATCGTGATCGATGACGGTTCCTGGGCAAGTTACGAGGGGGTCAAGGCGGCGCTCGCGGAGCAGTGGCCAGACCAGCATGTGTTCTTGAAAGGCCGCGCGAACCTCGGCAAGCCCGGATTCTGGAAGATCTACGCCACGATGTTCAAGCTCGCGCGATCCTTTCCGGACGCGCCGGCGCTGTTCCTGCAGGATGACATCGAATTCGGTGAGGATCTCTTCACCCGCATCGCTGCTCTACGAGCCGGACTGGGTGACCGCCGCGCCGCGGTCTTGAACCTCTTCGCGTGCGCCGACGACAATCCGAACGGCCAATGGCTGTTCTTCCGTCGCCAGACGCATGCCGATCGCGGGGTCTACCTGACGCAATGGTCTGACCTCCAGTGTTTCTTCGTCGAGCCACACTTCTTCAAAGTGCTGCGATGGCGCATGTTCCCGATCTCTCCGCATCGCTGGTCGCGCAAGCCGTCGCTGTCGAGCGGCGTCGGGCGGCAGCTCACGCTGCGGCTCTGGGGCAGGGGCAACATCTATCAGGTCATCGAGCCGCTGGCCTACCACGGCAGCGAGCGCAGCCTGATGAACCCCGAGGCCCGGGCCAGACGCTCGCTGGACAATCGCCGGCAACCGTCGACGTCTGACTGATCTTTCCTTTGTTGCGGCCCGATTCGAGTAACGCTGCGGGAACGCACGCAGGGGAATGGGGTTGATTACCCGCGCCGAAGTCGCCTAAGAGCGGGGCGATGCCCGCCCCCAAGACGCTTCTGTTGCCGGTCGAGACGGTCGCCCGAGAATTCGACGGGAAGCTGCTGCTGGCGCTGTTTGCCCGCGAGCGGAACTGGCGGGTGATCCTGGGCGAGCAGGGCGCCCTGCGGGCTCGGCTCTCGACGCTGCCGCGGGGGGTCTACGTCTCGAAAAGCGCCCGCGCCAAGAACGGCGCCTACTTCGAACAGATGCACGCGCTTGGCCACCGTGTCGCCGTGCTCGACGAAGAGGCGCTGGTGCGGCAGACCGACGACATCTACGCCAAGAAGCACGAACGCAACGCGCTCTCCCACGTCGACCTGATGATGACCTGGGGCGAGGAGAACACGAAGTTGTGGCTCGACTCTGGAATGCTGCAGGCATCCCGCGTCGAGGCGACTGGCAATCCGCGGGTTGACATGCTGCGTCAGGAACTCCGCGCCTATCACGCGCCGGAACTCGAGAGTATCCGGCGCCGGTTCGGGGACTATGTGCTGTTCAACAGCAACTACGCGACGGTCAATCACTTCATCGCCGGCGAGAACCGCTTTCGCCTGGCGAGTTGGGTGGCGCCGGAAGACCGCCAGCAGCAGACGAGCGCGATTCTCACGCATAAGCGCGCACTGTTCGAGGCGTTTCTCAATGCGCTGCCGAAGGTGGCGCGTGCGATTGCGCCGCTGAACCTCGTCGTGCGCCCGCATCCATCGGAAAACGATGCGGCGTGGGAGGAAGCCCTGAAGGGCGAGCCCAATGCAGCCGTGGTGTTCGAAGGCAGCGTAGTGCCGTGGATCATCGGCTCCCGCGTCCTGCTCCACAACGGCTGCACCACCGCCGTCGAAGCCGCTATCGCCGGCGTTACCAGCATTGCGTTCAGGCCGGTGACGTCTTCCACGCTCGACAACCCGCTGCCGAATGACCTTAGTCTCGAGTGCCGCGATGAGGCGGGCCTGATCGATCAGACGCTGGACATCCTCAAGTCCGGGCCGCGGCAGCTCGATGCGCGTCAGGTGGCGCTCCTCGACTATTTCGTCGATGGTCGGGCCGGCCCGTTCGGCTGCGAGCGGATGCTCGACGCGCTCGAACGCCATGGGCTGGACCGGGATCGCGGAACGTCCTCGCTTCGCGCGCGGCTGCCGCACTTCTTCCGAGCGCAGACGCAGGCGGTGAAGCGCAGGATCGAAGCGCTGAAGCCGGAAAGCCGGTCGTACAGGGCGTACGGCGAACGGAAGTTCCCGGACCTGACCGAAGCATTCATGGCCGAACGCATCGCCCGCTTCCAGAACACCCTGTCCCGCTTCGAAGGCGCACGGGCGCGGCCATATGGTCGCAATGTATTCGTGATCGAATGATCCGATGACATCGCACGAGCCTTCAGCGGAGCGTCGCACGTCGCCGGCCGAGGTGTTTCGCGCCTTCCTCGGACTGGGTCTGACGTCCTTCGGCGGGCCGGTCGCGCATCTCGGCTACTTCCGCGAAGCGTTCGTCGTGCGGCGCGGCTGGATCGACGACCGTGCGTACGCGGATCTCGTGGCGCTTTGCCAGTTTCTGCCCGGTCCCGCGTCGAGGCAGGTCGGCATGGCAATCGGGCTCGCCAAGGCAGGACTTCCCGGGGCGCTCGCCGCCTGGTGCGGGTTCACGCTCCCATCGGCGCTGGCGATGATCGTCGTCGGGTACGGTATCGTCGCCTACGGCGCGATCGTTCCTCCGGGCGTGCTGCACGGCTTGAAGGTGGTTGCGGTGGCAGTCGTCGCGCAGGCGGTCCTGGGCATGGCGAGATCGCTCACGCCGGACGCGCCGCGGCTCGTGATGGCGCTCGCTGCCGCGCTGGCGGTGCTCGCCGTGCCGGCGGCGTGGATGCAGATTGCGGTGATTGCCGCCGGCGGGCTGGTCGGTCTTGCACTGCTCAAGGCACGGACGACTGACGCTCCTGTCTCGTTGGGCGTGGCTGTGCCGAAGCCGCTGGCGATCGCATCGCTTGCTGCATTCGCCATCCTCCTCGTCGGACTGCCACTCCTTGCCGGGTGGTCGACGTCGCAGGCGCTCAAGGTGGCGGACGCGTTCTACCGTGCCGGCTCGCTGGTCTTCGGCGGTGGCCACGTGGTGCTGCCGCTGCTCCAGCAGGAACTCGTGCCGAGGGGGTGGGTGTCGAACGACGCCTTCCTTGCCGGCTACGGTGCCGCGCAGGCGGTGCCGGGACCGTTGTTCACGTTCGCGGCCTACCTCGGCACGGTGCTGGCGAGCGAACCGAACGGCTGGCGTGGCGGGTTTCTTGCGCTGGTGTCGATCTTCCTGCCGTCGCTGCTCCTGGTGGTCGGCGCGCTGCCATTCTGGGAAGAGCTTCGCCACAACGGCGCGGCGCGGCGGGCGATGCAGGGCGTGAACGCTGCGGTGGTCGGCCTGCTCGCGGCCGCGCTCGTCACGCCGGTGGGACAAAGCGCGATCCTCTCGCCAATCGACCTGCTGCTGGCTGGGGCGGCCTACGCGCTGGTAACTATGGCGCGGGTACCACCGTGGGCGGTGGTTCTGATGACGGCTTTGGCGGGCTGGGGACTAGGTGGGAAGTGAAGGAGGGGACGCGGGCCGGCTTCCAGATCGATCCGCCCCCGCGAGATCTTGCTGGTCACCGGCCTGCCCCCCCCTTGGACACGCGTCAAGCACGTGTCCCGAGCCTCTCCGCCGATGCGTTACGGCAGACAGATCGATTTTAGACAGGCACTGCACGTAAACCGATTATTTCGAGTCCATATTTTGCCACAGTAACGCGAATGCAGCCATAGAAAGTTGCGTTGGACGATGAACCAGCGACAAAAAGATTAAACAGTGCGGTGTTGTTACGATTTTTTTCCACGTCAAAAACAGAAAATTGCGCGCATGTTTGCAGATCACGACATCGTGCGCGCTTGCTAGTGGAAAGAACCGCTGGCTGGCTCTCCAAGCCGGCCGAAACTACCAGGTGCCGGTGTTCGGCATGCTCGCCCACGGCTCCTGTTTCGGCAGCGCGCCACCCTTGTTGAGGAGCTCGATCGAGATGCCGTCGGGGGAGCGAACGAACGCCATGCGCCCGTCGCGCGGCGGCCGGTTGATGGTGACGCCCGCCTTCTGCAGCCGCGCGCAGTAGTCGTAGATGTTGTCCACCTCGAAGGCGAGGTGCCCGAAGTTGCGCCCGCCCGTATAGTTCTCCGGGTCCCAGTTGTAAGTGAGCTCGATCGGCGCGTCGGGGCTTTCGGGCGCGGCGACGAAGATCAGCGTGAACCGGCCTTGTTCGTTCTCGTAGCGGCGGACCTCTTTCAACCCCATCTTGTTGCAGTAGAAGTCGAGTGACTGGTCGAGGTCGGAGATGCGCACCATCGTGTGCAGGTACTTCATCGGATCGGTCTCCCTGTTGAGAGGGCTTAGATAGAATGGCTGGCAGCGACAAGGAAGCCCGGCTCGCGGAATTGATCGGCGAGAGCCGCCGCATTCTCCCGTTCACGGGCGCAGGCATCTCGACCGAGTGCGGCATCCCCGACTTCCGGTCGCCGGGCGGCGTATGGACGCAATTCAAGCCGATCGATTTTCAGACGTTCCTGTCCTCGCCGGAGATGCGTCGCGAGGGGCTGACGCGGTTTCTCAAGATTCGCGACTCGGTTGGCCCCGTGCAGCCGGGGAGGGGCCACCGTGCGTTGGCGCGTCTCGTCGAGACGGGGAGGGCCGACGTCATCGTCACGCAGAACATCGACAACCTGCACCAGGACTCGGGCGTGCCTTCGGAGAAGGTCGTCGAATTGCACGGCAACGGTACGTATGCGCACTGTCTCGAGTGCAGGACTCGACATGAACTCGACTGGGTCGCCGAGGAGCTCGCGACGAAGCCGGGAGCGCCGGCCTGCACCGCGTGCGGCGGCATGATCAAGACGGCGACGATCTCGTTCGGCCAACCGATGCCGCAGGAGGCAATGCGGCGAGCCGAGGCGGCGGCGCGCGCGTGTGATCTCGTGCTGGCAATCGGTTCATCGCTCACCGTGTTTCCAGCCGCCGGCATTCCCATCGTCGCCAAGCGCAACGGCGCGCGGCTCGTCATCCTCAATCGCGATCCGACCGAGCTCGACGAGTTTGCCGACCTCGTGATCAACGCCGACATCGGCGACACGCTGTCCTCCGTCTTGCTGCAGTAACGGCAGCGAAACGAATCACTTCCTTCCAAACTGGTTGAAGAAGACCAATCCGCGGTAGAACGAAGGTGTGCGGCGATATCGAAACAGGTGAGGCCGGCGCGCCGGTGCCGCTAGGGTTCGTCGATGACGGCAGCGCGGAATTGGCAGACGGTTGAGGTACTTGCGAGCAATGCCGTCGGCTTCGGCAACAACTCGCGTGGCCGCGCTGCAACAGGTGCGTTTTCCACACGGGGCCTGCGTGTCAGGCACTGTACAAAGGCTGGACGATTGTTGAATGTAATGTTGCGCGGGCATCCGGCCTGGGACAGAAAAACGCGGCCGGGCAAAGGTGGGTTTGGGGTATGGCGGGCAGTGACGTCGTTAAGCCGGACAAGACCGAACTCGGGTCGACGGCAGCTACACAAGAGGCCGACGTCCGGATCATTCGGATCTCTGGATTCGTGAAGTGGTTCGATGTCGCGCGCGGCTACGGTTTCGTGATTCCGGATAACGGCCTTCCCGACATCCTGCTGCATCTGTCGTGCCTGAAGCGCGACGGCTTCCCTGCGCCGCTCGAGGGCACGCGCGTGGTGTGCGACGTCGTCGCGCGCCAGAAGGGCTACCAGTGCCTGCGCGTCTACGAGTGCGACAGTTCCACCGCGATCCATCCCGTCGAGCGGCCGGTGCGCACGCACCAGAACGTCGAGGCGACGTCCGGCTGGGTGCACGTGAAGGTGAAGTGGTTCAATCGCACGCGCGGCTTCGGCTTCCTCAGCGAGGGTGACGGCAAGCCTGACATCTTCGTGCACATGGAGACGCTTCGGAAGACTGCGATCGCCGAGCTCATTCCAGAGCAGTGGGTCTACGCGCGCTTCGGTCCGAGCGGCAAGGGCCTGATGGCGGCGGAAGTGCGCATGTCGCTCGACGACCACCTGCCCAAGACGAACTGAGGCGGGGGCTCACGCCGTTGAGCCTCGCGCGTCGCCTGCGTCAGCTCCTCGTCCTGTGGTTCATTGCACTGCCCGTCTTGGCGCTGCCCGTGATTGCACCTTCGCTCGTCGAAGCGCAGACGCCGGTGAAGCTGCCCGAGGAGCCGCTGACGATCGAGACAGCGGCAGGCGCAAAGCACCGCTTCACGGTCGAGGTGGCGTCCACACGCGAACAGCAGGAGACGGGACTGATGTTCCGCACTGAGCTCGCGCCCGACCGTGGCATGCTGTTCGACTGGAGCGGCATGTACCCGGCGGCGATGTGGATGAAGAACACGCTGATCCCGCTCGACATGCTGTTCATCGACGCCGACGGAACGATTCTCGACATCGAGGAGAACCTTAGGCCGGAGTCGCTTGATGTCGTTTCTGCCGGCGTGCCGGTGCGCGCCGTTCTGGAGCTCGCGGGCGGTTCGGCCAAGCGACTCGGCCTCAAGGTGGGGGATCGGGTGCGGAACCGGATCTTCACCGCACCCTGATGCGGTGGGCGGCCGGGGCTTGCTACGGCAGCGCCGTTTCGCGTAGAGGAGGAGCGGATCCGGCGGCCTTCGGGCGGCGGTATCGCGGCGGTCTTCGGGGCGTAGCGCAGTCTGGTAGCGCATCTGCTTTGGGAGCAGAGGGTCGCTGGTTCGAATCCGGCCGCCCCGACCACCGCCGCCGAGTATGGTGAGACGCATGAGGTTCGAGCGATGATGGTGCGCATCTACAAGCCGGCGCGCAACGCCATGCAGTCCGGCAAGGCGCGCGAGCGTGCCTGGGTCCTCGAGTTCGACCAGCGCTTTGCCCGCACGACCGATCCGCTGATGGGATGGACGTCATCACGCGACACCAGCCAGCAGGTGAAACTGACCTTCGACACGAAGGAACAGGCAATCGCCTACTGCGAGCGCAAGGGCCTCGACTACCGCGTGTTCGACCCGCCGGAGAAGCGGACGCAGAAGAAGTCGTACAGCGACAATTTTCGCTGGGGCCGCAGCGAGAACTGGACCCACTGACGCGGACCGTCCACGTCTGTGCTAAGGGTTTGGTGGCGTCCTTTGTGTAAAGGGGTGTCGGCCGGCGCATACGGCCCCGTAGCTCAGCTGGATAGAGCAGCAGCCTTCTAAGCTGTTGGTCGGAGGTTCGAATCCTCCCGGGGTCGCCAATTGCGTTGTCAGGGCGTGACGCGCCCGAAGAAGGAATGCACGGCCTCGATCACCCTGTCCTGCTGATGGTCTTCAAGGCTCGGGTACAGCGGCAGCCGCAGGAGTCTCTCGCTCTCGCGCGTCGTGTTGATGTCGTTTTCGCTGAATCGTCCGTAGAGGCGTCCCGCCGGGGAAGAATGCAGCGGCACATAGTGGAATGTCGCTTGAATGCCGCGAGCATCGAGATAGCCGATAAGCGCAGCGCGCTCTTCGAAATCGCGAAGCTTGATGTAGAACAGATGTGCGTTGTGCCCGGCGCTCGCGGGAATCTGCTGTACCTCGATCCTGCCGGCGGAGACGAGATCGCTGAATGCGTCGGCATATCGTCCGTAAAGGGCATGCCTGCGCGCCTGGATGGCGTTCCTGGCCTGTAATTGGGCCCAGAGGCAGGCGGCGCTCACCTCGTTCATGAGCATGCTGCTGCCCAAGGCAACCCAGTTGTACCTGTCGATCTCGCCGCGATAGAACCGCGATCGGTTCGTTCCCTTGTCCCTGATGATTTCGGCCGCGGGAGCATTCGCGGGGTCGGCAACAATGGTCATGCCGCCCTCGCCGCCACTCGTGAAGTTCTTGGTGGCGTGGAAGCTGAAGGCGCCGAAATCGCCGATAGAACCGAGTGGTCGCCCCTTGTATGTAGCAAACACGGCTTGGGCTGCATCCTCGATCACCTTCAGCCTGTAGCGCGCAGCGAGTTCGAGGATTACATCCATCTCGCAGGCAACCCCGGCGTAATGTACTGGCACAATGGCACGGGTGCGCGGTGTGATCGCCGCCTCGATCTTGGACTCGTCGATATTCATGGTATCGCGTCGGATGTCGACGAAGACGACGGTTGCGCCATGCAAGGCGAACGCGCTGGCGGTCGACACGAATGTGAAGCTCGGTACGATCACCTCGTCTCCGGGCGCGAGGCCGAGGAGCATCGCGGCCATCTCGAGCGAGTGCGTGCACGACGGGGTGAGGAAGGTTCGCGCCGCATCGAGCTCGCTCGCAAACCACTCCTCGCAGCGGCGGGAGTAGTAGCCAGCCCCGGTCAGATCGCCCCGGCTCAGCGCGTCGCTGATTGTCGCGATCTCTCCGCCCGCGACGGCATGCAGATTGAACGGAATCCGCTCCGACCCCCGCGATGGAATTTGAACGCCAGGAGGCCCTTCATTCCCCGCCGATTGCGGCTGCCTAAAGTCAAGCATCGCCATTGTAGTTTTTTGTTTGGTCGCCTTCAGCAGCAAAGCAATTCAATTTTAACGAGTCAATTGAGTATTGAAATCTATCGGCAACCGATGTTGTTGCGGAAGTTAACCAAGAAAAGGGATGCTTGAAGAGCGTTGATGGCACGCCAGTAATCATGCCTCCAACACATAGTGTCCCGTGAAAATACCCGAAATTCGGGCTTCGACTTCTCCCGACCGCATCCGTCATGCGCTCTACGAAACTACGGTCACTCATCGAAGGCCTCCCGGTAGTCAAGATTTTCCAGCAATCCGTTGTTCGTTTGAACATGGCACGCCAGCAAGATTAATTTAAGAAATTGAAACAAATTGCGTTAATCCCTCTAGCAGCGCGTTGCTCGAGAATTGCAATTTGCGCGCCACGGGCTTGAGGAGCTGGAAATCCGTGCTCTGCTGCTTGCCGAGCGAGCCGCTATACTTCGGCTCCCGCGCATGCGTACTATCGCGCCGGGACGACTGGGGTCCTTCACGGCAAGGGTGTGAAGTTGGACTTCGTCGAGAGGGTGATCGGCTGGCGGCAGCGTCCGGCCGCAGCGTGGTTTTTCGCGATCGTCGGCGTGCTGGCGGCGTTCCTCATTCGCGCCGTCCTGCCGACGAAGCTCCTGTTCGCGACCTTCTTTCCGGCGGTGATGTTTGCGGCCCTGGTTGCGGGACCGGTGGCGGGCACCGTGGCAGCGCTCCTGTCGACGCTCATCGCCTGGTACGTTTTCAAGGCGCCCGCCTTTACGTTCGCGATCAGCGCGCCGAGCGACCTCGTGGACTTCGCGACGTTCCTCGCCACGTCGGGCATTCTCATCCTGCTGTCCGAGAAGCTTGCCCGTTCGCTCGAGCGGTTGGCCCGGACGCGCGACCAGAACCAGGTGCTGGTACGTGAATCGGTGCACCGGCAGAAGAACCTGCTTGCCCTCGTCACGGCGATCGTCCGGCTGAGCGGCCGAGAAGCGAAGTCGATGAGAGACTTCGAGGAGCAGGCGCTCTCCCGCATCCAGGCGTTTGCGGGCTCCCTCGCCGTCGACGCCGACTCGCAGGACTTCCATCACCTGGTGAGAACCCAGGTTGAAGTGTTTTCGAACGGCGCCGACCTGTTCATGGACGGACCGCGGCTGACACTGACGGACGTCCAGAGCACCTACGTCGCGCTGGCGCTCCACGAACTCGTCAGCAACTGCGTGAAGCACGGCGCGTGGCGCAACGGCCTCGGCGTGGTGACGATCCGCACCAGCAACGACAACGGAACCGTGACGATCCGGTGGCGTGAACAGTCGACACTGCCGATCGAGGCTCCGGACGGTTCAGGGTTCGGTCGTCAACTCCTCGATCGGATCGTGCCGGCCGCTCTCGAGGGAACAGCGGCCGCGACCTTCGAGCCGCATGGCCTGACGTGGACCTTGACCCTCCCTGCTGTGGACACTCCGGAGCAGTCGGACGAAGCGACCGGTCAACGCGACGACAAGGCTGCGGCATGAACTGTCCAGCGGAATGGCAGGCCAAAGACGTCGTTTTCCCTTGACACTTGGAGCTTGCTCGCCGGTTACTTGCCGTCGGGCAGAGCGTGAACCGCAGCGGCGTCCTTGGCGCCTCAAACATGCGGAAGGCAGGGCCGGGGAGGACGACGCCGATGGATCTAGCGCTGAGGTTCAGCCGCGCCATCGACCAGCTCAACACCTTTTTCGGCTGGATCGCCGACTGGCTCGTGCTGTTCTCAAGCCTCATCTGCGCGTTCAACGCGATGCGCCGCTATGCATTCGCCGAAAGCTCGAACGCGTGGCTCGAGATCCAGTGGTACATGTTCGCGGGCATTGTGCTGCTCGGCGCGTCCTACACGCTGAAGACCAACAACCACGTGCGCGTCGACATCATCTACTCGATCGTCAAGCCGCGCACGCGGCTGTGGATCGACCTCTTCGGGCTCGTGTTCTTCCTGATGCCCGCAATGTGCGCGCTCGCCTACATGTCGTGGCCGTACTTCCTGCAATCCTACGAGAGCGGTGAGATCTCCGCCAACGCCTCGGGCCTCATCCGCTGGCCGGTGAAGCTCATCCTGCCGCTGGGCTTCGGGCTCGTGGCGCTGCAGGGCGTCTCCGAGATCATCAAGCGGATCGCTGCGCTGAAGGGACGCTACGTGGTCGACACGAAATACGAAAAGCCGCTGCAGTAGGCGAGGGGACGAGATGGACCACGCCCTGCTGCTCGAGTGGATGCCGCCGCTGATGTTCGGCGGGTTGCTCCTGTTCATGCTGATCGGCTTCCCGGTGGCGTTCTCGCTTGCCGCCGTCGGACTGTTCTTCGCCGCCGTCTCGATGGAGTTCGGCTTCTTTACCTCGCACTACCTGAACGCGCTGCCGTTCCGGGTGTTCGGCATCCTCTCGAACGACCTGCTGCTCGCGATCCCGTTCTTCACCTTCATGGGCACGATCCTCGAGCGGTGCGGCCTTGCCGAGGACCTGCTCGAAGGCACGGGGCAACTGTTCGGCCCGGTGCCCGGCGGCCTCGCCTACGCGGTGATCATCGTCGGCGCGATCCTCGGCGCGATCACCGGCACGGTCGCGGCGTCGGTCATCGCGATGGGCATCATCTCGCTGCCGATCATGATGCGCTACGGCTACGACAACCGCATCTCGACCGGCGTGATCGCTGCATCCGGCACCATCACGCAGCTGATCCCGCCGTCGCTCGTGCTGATCGTGCTCGCCGACCAGATCGGCCGGTCGGTGGGCGACATGTACAAGGGCGCGATCGGGCCCTCGATCCTGCAGGTGCTGCTGTTCGTCGCCTTCATCTTCCTCGTGTCGATCTTCAAGCCGTCCGCGGTGCCGCCTTTACCGCCGGAGGCGCGTACGCAGCACGGCTGGCAGCTGATCCGGCGCGTGCTGTGGGGCATGATCCCCTCGATCGTCCTGATCTTCCTCGTGCTCGGCACGATCTTCCTCGGGCTCGCGACGCCGACCGAAGCCGGCGCCATGGGCGTCGTCGGCGCGATGGCGCTCGCCGCGATGCACGGCCGGCTCACCTGGCCGCTGGTGCGCGAGGGCATGGCCTCCACCATGACGATCACCTCGATGGTGGTGTTCATCCTGATCGGCTCGACCGTGTTCTCGCTCGTGTTCCAAGGCGTCGACGGTTCGCGCTGGCTCGAACATCTCCTGTCGCACGTGCCGGGTGGCCCGACGGGCTTCCTGATCTTCGTCAACATCTTCATCTTCTTCCTCGCGTTCTTCCTCGATTTCTTCGAGATCGCGTTCATCATCGTGCCGCTGCTCGCGCCCGTCGCGGCGAAGCTCGGCATCGACCTCGTCTGGTTCGGGGTGCTGCTCTGCGTGAACATGCAGACCTCGTTCATGCACCCGCCGTTCGGCTTCGCGCTGTTCTACCTGCGCGGCATCGCGCCGATGGAAGTGAAGAGCTCGGAAATCTACTACGGGGCGATCCCGTGGGTGTTCCTGCAGCTGATCCTCGTGGCGGTGGTGATCTTCTGGCCGCAGTCGGTCACCTACTGGCTCGACACCGAGCCGCAGGTCGATCTCAACACGATCAAGATCGAGACGCCGGCGCTGCCGGGCCTGCCGGGGCAGATCGGGCTGCCGCCGCTCCAGCCGGGATCGGGCAATGCTCCGGCGATGCCGGCGCCGCCCGCGATCGACCTGTCGAAACCGCCCGAGGTGAAGTGAGGCGCTACTTCTTCGCGCCGGGCTTGCCCGCGCCGCTGCGCGCCTTCTCGGCCTCCTGCCGCTTCTTGGAGATGCCGAGCCAGATCAGGGTGGCGAACACGCCGGCCGCCATCGTGTAGACGAAGGCGTCCATGAGGACGACGGAATTCATGGCGCTTTTCAGGCTCCGTAAGGAGGGTTGCTGCCGGAAGGTGCGGCACCTTAGACAATGTCGGCCGGCTGATCCAGTCGGGCTCGCGAGCCGTTGAAGGGGCATGATGACACGTCGCACAGTCTTCGGAGCTCTCATCGCCGCGGCCGCTTCGCCGTTCGTGCGCCACGATCCCGCCAGGGCCGCCGCTGCGGCGGCGACTTCCGATGCTTACGCCTTCACCTTCGAGGGTTTCGACGGCAAGCCGCTGCCGCTCGCCGCCTACCGCGGCAAGGTGCTCCTCGTCGTCAACACCGCAACCGAGTGCGGCTTCACCCCGCAGCTCGAGGGCCTCGAGGCGCTCTGGACGAAGTGGGAGAAGGCCGGCCTCGTGGTCGTCGGCGTACCGTCGAACGACTTCGGTGGGCAGGAGCCCCGCAAGGGCGCCGAGATCGCCGAGTACTGCAAGATGAACTATGGCGTGACGTTCCCGCTCGCCGATCGCACGCCGGTCTCGGGCAAGGATGCGCACCCGTTCTACAAGTGGGCCTACGCCGTCACCGGATCTGCCCCGATGTGGAATTTTCACAAGTATCTCGTCGGGCGCGACGGCCACCTCATCGCGGCGTACGGCTCCATGACGACGCCGAACTCGACGAAGCTCACGAGCGCCATCGAAGCCGCGCTCGCGACGAGCGTGCCGACGCAGTAACGCGCGCTCAGTTCGAGAGCCAGCCGGTCTTCTGCGCAGCCAGCCGCTCGAGCTTGCCCTTCATCGTGGCTGCATCCTCGCCGTTGGCGAGCGTTCCGAAGAAGTCGCCGTTCTTGTCCATGAGGTAGACGAGCGCCGTGTGATCCATGGTGTAGGATCCGTCGGACGTCGGCACCTTGCGGTAGAACACGCGGAACGTCTTGGTGATCGCGGCGAGCTCCTCGGCATTCGCGGGCCGTAACGCAACCACGCGGTTGTCGAAGCTCGCCATGTAGTCCTTGAGCGCTTGCGCCGTGTCACGGTCGGGGTCGACGGTGACGAAAAAGGCCGGGATATCTTTGGCTACCTCGCCCATGTCCTTCAGGGCCGAGGTGAGGGCGTAGAGGGTGGTCGGGCAGACCTCGGGACAGTGCGTGAAGCCGAAGAAGATCACGTACGGCTTGCCCTTCAGGCTCTCGCTGTCGACCACCGCGCCGGATGCCGAAGCGAGCTTGAACGGCCCGCCGATCAGCGCCTTGCCCTGCGTCGTCACGCCGGGCGCGCTCGTCAGGAACCAAAGGTAGCCGATCGCGCCCGCGAGCACTAACGCGAGGGCGGACAGGGCGAGGAGGAGGCGTCGCGACATCTGTTCATCCGAAGGTTGGCGGGGGCCGGATGCAAACGTCCGGCCGCCTGCTCGTTACTGCATCGCGCCGTGCGACGGCTCGTCCTTGCCCATCTCCTGGACCTCGAACTCGATGTCCACGGTGCCGGCCTTCTCGAAGGTCAGGGTGCCCTTGAACACGCTGCCCGGCATCGGCTGATCCTTCAGGCCCATCAGCATCAGGTGGAGATGCTTCGGCTTGAATTCCACCGTCTTGCCGGGAAGGATTTCGACGCCCTTCGGCAACTCCACCATCTCCATCACGTCGCCGTTCATCGTCATGTCGTGGATCTGCACGCTCGTGGCGATCTCCGCCGTGGCCGAGACGAGGCGATCGGGTTCCTTGCCCTTGTTGATGATCTTCAAAAAGCCGCCGGCGACCTGCGCGTTCGCCGGCGTCTGCCGGACCCATGGATGGACGATGAGCAGGTCTTTGAACTTGATCTCATGGGCTTGCGCCGGGCTGAGCGCGACCGCCGGGGCAAGTCCGGCGGCCAAGGCTGCCTTGAGGCCGAGGGTCAGCGCCCTGCGGCGCGTCAGTTGCGTAAACGGATAGGTCGTCATCTGCGTCACTCCGCATTGTCGAAGGAACGGCCGCCGGATTTTTGGCTGCGGCCTCGTGAATCGCTTTTCGTCGTGTCAGGCCCGGGGCGGAGGCGCACGCATCGCGATGTCGGAAACGGGGCGAACCCTCGACGCAGTGGCGGCGGCTTCGGGTTTCGGGGAAACGACGCCGCGCATCGACGCGGAAAGGCCAATCGGGGCGATTGGCTTGGGCGGCAGTGCTGCGCCCCCGAAGGGGCATCCCATCAGGCATTGGACGCATTGGGTGTCGTGCTGGCGCCCCGCGGGGGTCGGCGTCTGGGAAGAGGGCCGGGTTGTCGCGGTCGCACAGATGACGCCGGCCCGCACCGCCGCCTCGAAGGCGGCATCCTCGGCCTCAGCCGGGGGAATGCACGCGGCGACAAGCGGCACGACCAGCGCAAGAATTGCCAGCATCGCCGGAAGGCGGCTGGCGCGTCGGAGGGCGTCGAGGAGTCGCGGCATTGTGGTCGAACCATCGGCGAGGCGCGCGCGCACGTCAATTGCGGCGGATGGTCGTGGTCGTTGCCCGGCGCCGGCTATGGCGGCGGAGTGCGTTCTGCGCTACACCCTGCGCGCCTGGCGGCCGGCTCCGTAGCTCAATTGGATAGAGCAGCAGCCTTCGAAGCTGATGGTTGGGGGTTCAAGTCCTCCCGGGGCCACCACTTGCCGGGTGCTCTCCTCTCAGATGATGTGCGCCCCGCCCGGTGCGTGCGGCTTGAGCGAAGTGGCGAGCACGGACAGTGTGCCGGAAATCGCGTCCGCCGGGATTGCCGCAAGGGCCACGAGCCCGATGAACGAAACGACGGACGCATACTCGATCGTGGTAACGCCGCTGTCGCAGGACAGGAAGGAAGCGAACTTGGCCATCGCGCTTGTTCCTCAGATTGGATGGTGGATCAAAGCCAAGCCGCTTGTATGAGGAACAAATTTGCTGGAACAGAATCCAAAAGGGAAAAGAAATACGATTCAAATCGCTGGACATTAACGTTCAGCGCTTCAAGTTTTACACGATTTACAGAGAGTTTGCCGCAGAAAATCTGGAAAACGCCGCTAGTCAGATCCGTGTAGACGTGTGAATTTGCGCCCGAATGGACTTTTGCTGCTCAGGGGCAGGCGGTTGCGGATCACGCCGGCTCCGATTCATTTCAAATAGGCTGAATTAAAGCTTTAAACGACCGCAGACTCACCAGTCGTTGTTGTTCAGGCAGTCGTAGTACTTCTTCCACCAGGCATTCGATTGCGCGCGGAGCTGCTTCTCCTTGGCGCCGGTCGACTGGTTCGCCTGCCGGCCGATATTCATCGCCTGCTGCTTGTACCAGGAACACTGCGGGTTCAGCTGGTGCAGAAACGCACCTGCATCACCAGCCGACACGGTTGCGCCCGCAAGCGCCAATCCGGTGACCGCCACCAATCTGCGCCACGTCATCGATTCATCCTCGCGCGAAGAATCCTTGCGCAGAATGGAGTGGAACAGACGCATACGGCAAGGCCAGTTCAGTGCGACTGTTTTACCGGCTCGAAGCTGTTGCACGTGGCGAGCACGAGGTCGCCGAGGACCGGATCGTCGACGTGGCGCAACGCCTCCTCGCGGGAGTCGAATACGCCGACCATCTCGTATTGACGGGTGAAAAGAATGTACATCATGGGCTCCTACCTGAACGTCTCGATGAAACCGTTCTAGAGCCCGGAAGTGGATGGCGGCTTAGGGAGGCAATTACACTTTTTACGATTGATCGCGATTCAGGCGCATCTTTTGATATATGTACAAATGTTTGTACGATTGAACAAATTAAAAGTGTCTACCGACGATTGCGTCACCCCTCCGGCGGGGCTTCGATCTCAGAAGTGGAACCAGGCCCCGATCTGCGTGCGCAGCTCTTCGCTGTTTCGGTCATTGCCGACAGGCTGCTGGTCGTAGGACTTCTCACCCCACATCACCTGCCAGCCGAGCCGCATCTGGTTGAGCGGCTGCCAGTAGACGTTCGCTTGGGCCGTCACCGCGCTGGAAGCGGGATCCGCCATGTTCGACACATCGCCCAGCGCCTGCTGGTACATCACGCCCATGTTCGCACCAACGGTCTGCGACAGGTCGAACGACAGGCCAGCGTTCGCGCCCCACTGGGGCACCGCCTTGCCGTCCATCGTCGTGCCGTGCAGGCCCATCGATCCCATGTCGCCGGCCGTCGGACCTTGGCCGTAGACCGCGCCCACGTTGAAGCGCGCCACGTCAGCGAGGTTGATGTTCGCACCGGCGCCGACCTGCCAGCCGGCATCGGCTCCTCCGTTCTGAAGGTTCGAAAACGCAGGATCGACCCGGTTCGCCGAGCCGCCAATGGAGAGCTGGTGCCCCCCTTCGAGATCGTATCCGAGGATGGCGGAGAGTGATTGCCGCGTCGTGTTTTCGTCCACCAGTCCCGAGCTGCTGGACAGTGCCCACGAAAATGCGCCGTCGCGCCAGGACGCGGCTGAGGTACCGCCCGAAACGGGAGCAGGCTGGGCCTGGAACGCCGGCCCGAGCGTCCGTTGCCGGATGGCCGCAGTGATCTGGTCGCCGAGGGTTACCGCCGTCATGTTCGATCCGAACGACCACGACGATGGCAGCGGCCGGTTGGGATGCGGCTCGACCGCCGCTGCGGCGGCACCGGCCGCGAGCGGGTCGACATATCCCGCGACCGTGTCGTCCGTCACCGGAACGGGCAGGTCGGCAGCAGGGGTGTATGTGTAGGAAAGGGCTGGCTGCTGCCGCTTGTCCGGCGCAGCCGGCTTTACCGCCTTGCCGGCATCGATCGGCGGGAAGGCCAGAAAGCCGACATCCCCATAAAGGAGCGGCGTTGCACTTGCCGCCTGGCCCGCGACCGGCCAAAGCGCCATCACCGCGAGACCGGCGACGGCCGCGGCCAAACGATTGGGCGATGGGCGACCCTTGCGCATCGAACCTCTCAAGCCCCTGTGCATCCTTGCATGAAGGACTGCCGGGCGCGAACCATCAGAGCGAGTATAGTTGCCTATCCCGCAGCACGGAACGTGCCATCGGCTTAAATGTTCGTCATGTCGCCGGCATACAAGGGAGTGTATCGGGCGCTCAGGGCCGTCAGCCCTTGAAGTTCATCCGCCCCCGGCAGCTCACGTACCATTCGCGGCGCGGTCCGACGTCGATGTGGACGATCGAGTTGCGGCAGTAGGAGCCGACGCCGCCGCGTCCCGGCAGCCCGCGCGCCACGGCAAGCAGCGCACGTTCGGAAACCCCCTCGATGCGGATGTCGGCAGCCATGCAGCTCAAGTGGAGCGAGTCGTGAGCGCCCCCGGCGCGGCGGTTGGCCGTGCGCGACCGGCAGCCGGACGTGATGGTCACCGGCTTGCCGAAGCGCGACGTCACCATCCCGAGGAGGTTCCGCAGGCGCGGGTTGAGGCCCGCCGAGCGCGCCGCGGTGATGGCGAGCGCGTTGCTGGTGTTGGTGTGTGTCGAGGAGGTGATGCGGTCGTGGAAGTGGACGCGCTTCGAACTCTTGGCCTCGGCCAGCGTTCCGCCGGCGGTGAGGGCGGCGAGCGCCAGGGTGAGAGCCGCGGCGCGGCCGAGCGAGAAGATCCCCATGCGGACTGTTCCCCTTGCAGTTCCTGTCGGGGATGCAGTCTCGGGATGCGGAAGGCCTCAATGAGGGAGCTTTTGGGCAATCCTTGTCAATTTGACCTAACGTCAAATCACAACTTAAATCTCGGAATTACGATATCTTAACCATAAAATGTTTCACTTTGTGACGAAATCGGAGCACCTCGGGGCAGGGGAATTGCCCCACGGCATGATCGCCACGCTGCTGGTCGAGTTCTGCGGGCTTCCGGAAATCAGCTTGTCCGAATAAGCGAGGTACACCAATACGTTGCGCTTGGCATCGCAGCCGCGCACCAGATTGAGGTGCTTGAAGAACAGCGACCGGCGCATGCGGTACATGGCCTCGCCCTGGGCGAACTTGTCCTTGATGGTCACGGGTCCCGTCTGGACGCACTGGATCGACACTTCCGAGCGTTCCTCGGCAAAGCCCGCCCAGCCCTTCCAGCCGCCGACTTCGGGGATGGTGAAGTAGCAGGTGACGCCTTCCACCAGCGGATCGTCGAGCGCGTAGGTCGCGAGTTTCGAGTCGGGGGACAGCAGGCGGAACTCTGTCGCCTTCTTGAAGATCAGTTCCGGATCATCCTCAGCATGCGCCGGCAGGGCGAGCGCAACGAGCGCGAGGAGTGAGGCAAGCAGGCGCAAGGACATCGACGACTCCCGGCAGGAGGTCAGCGCGCGGCATTGAGCCGCGCAAACCCATCCTCGAGGTCGGCGATGAGATCGGCCGGGTTCTCGAGGCCGATATGGAATCTAAGCGCTGGACCCTCGTACTTGAAGTGGTTGACCGACCGGTGCGGCGTGAATGGCACCACAAGGCTTTCGAACCCGCCCCAGGAAAAGCCCATGCCGAAGAGCGAAAGGTCGTCGACCATACGGGCGAGCGCCTCGCGCGACGCGGGCTTGAGCACCACCGAGAACAATCCCGACGCACCGGTGAAGTCGCGCCGCCAGAGGTCGTGGCCCGGCGCGCCGGGAAGAGCCGGGTAGAGCACCGCCTCGACCTCGGGACGCTCCCTAAGCCATTCGGCGACGATGAGGGCGTTCGCCATGTGCCGGTCGAGACGCACCGCCAGCGTATGGAGGCCGCGGAGCGCCAGGTAGTTGTCGTCGGGACCGGCGAACAGGCCGATCCCCTCGTAGGTCTGCCGGTAGGTCTCCCAAAGCTCCTCGGTGGTGGTGACGACGCCGAGCATCGCATCCGAATGGCCGACGATGTACTTCGTCGCCGCCTGGATGGAGATATCGCACCCCTTGGCCAGAGGCTTGAAGAAGTGCCCGGCGCTCCAGGTGTTGTCGATCGCCACGATCGCGCCGTTCGCCTTCGCCGCCGCCGCGATTGCCGGCACGTCCTGCATCTCCATCGTCTGCGAGCCGGGGCTCTCGAGATAGACCATGCGCGTGTTCGGCCGCATCAGTTCGGCGATGCCGGCGCCGACGTGGGCGTCGTAGAACGTCGTCTCGATGCCGAAGCGCTTCAGCAGCTGATCGCAGACATTGCGCACGGGGAAGTAGACCGTGTCGACCATCAGAAGATGGTCGCCGGGCTTCAGGAACGTGAGGAACACGCTCGTTGCGGCCATCAGGCCCGACGGGGCCATCTTCGCGCGGTAGCCGCCCTCGAGCTCGGCGATGGCGCTCTCGATCGAGCGCGAGGAGGGCGTGCCGCGGCGGGCGTACGTATAGGTCTGCTTGTACTCCTTGATCGCCTCGATCGTGGGAAAGAGGATCGTCGAGGCCCGGTAGACCGCCGGGTTCACCATTCCGTGTTCTGCATACTCGCGGCCGGCGGCGACAAGGCGCGTTTCGGGCCTGAGCGGAGCCCGGCCTTCGGGAATTTTCTTCATGGGGTGGTCTTCTGCATCGGTTGGCGCGTAGGCGCTCGCGGGGGCTTAGCACGGCAAAGCCGTGTCATGGAATCACCATATTGGCTTGACCGTCCGCCTCTTTTTGGTGCGGAATGGTTCAGGGCACCGAGAGGCCCTCTGCAAGCATGCGGGCGCGGCGCGTCCGCAGCCGGCAACACAACACTCTTCGGGGTGGAGACGTAACTAAGGGTCGAGGTTCCGGCAGTCGCCGGATCCGGTGCCAAACAGAGGGAAGGATGATTTGATGAAACGTACGCTTCTGTCGTGGGTCGCTGCGGCGGCTCTCAGCGTCACCGCGTCCGCCGTGGCGAACGCCGGCACGCTCGACGACGTCAAGACCAAGGGCTTCGTCCAGTGCGGCGTGAGCCAGGGCCTGATCGGGTTCTCGAACCCGGACGAGCAGAACAACTGGACCGGCCTCGACGTGGACTTCTGCCGCGCGCTCGCCTCGGCGATCTTCAACGACCCGACCAAGGTGAAGTTCACGCCGCTGTCCGCCAAGGAGCGCTTCACGGCGCTGCAGTCGGGCGAGATCGACGTCTTGTCGCGCAACACCACCTGGACGATGAGCCGCGATACCTCGCTCGGCCTCAAGTTCGCGGGCGTCACCTACTATGACGGCCAGGGCTTCATGGTAAACCAGGCGGCGCTGAAGCAGAAGACCGGTGTGGACGTGAAGTCGGCGCTCGATCTCAACGGCGCATCGGTGTGCACGCAGACCGGCACGACGACGGAACTCAACCTCGCCGACTACTTCCGCGCCAACAAGATGACCTACGAGGTCGTGGCGTTCGAGAAGAACGAGGAAGTGCTCAAGGCCTACCAGGAAGGCCGCTGCGACGCGTTCACCACCGATCAGTCGGGCCTCTACGCCGAGCGCCTGAAGTTCCCCGATCCGGCCGCGCACGTCATCCTGCCGGAGATCATCTCGAAGGAGCCGCTCGGCCCGGCCGTCCGCCAGGGCGACGACGCCTGGTTCAACGTCGTGAAGTGGACGTACTACGCGCTGCTGAACTCCGAGGAACTCGGCGTGACGCAGGCGAACGTCGACCAGATGAAGACCTCCGACAACCCCGAGATCAAGCGCCTGCTCGGCGCCGAGGGCGACTTCGGCAAGGGCATCGGCCTCGAGAACGACTGGGTGGTCCGCATCATCAAGGGCGTGGGCAACTACGGCGAGATCTTCGAGCGCAACGTGGGCCAGGGCTCGCCGCTCAAGATCGCGCGCGGCAAGAACGCGCTCTGGAGCCAGGGCGGCCTGCAATACGGCCCGCCGATCCGCTGATCGACAATCCGGCGCCCGGGGACCTTCCCCGGGCGTCGTTGCCTCAATGCGTCCGCCACAAAGAGACGCCGAACCATGTCGGGGGGTGACGGGTTAGGTTGAAGCCGGACGATGGCGTCCGGCTCGCCGCCCAGTCGGGAAGTGGTCAATGAGTGCAACTACGGGTGATCAGAGCAGGGGCGCCGCGCGAACCTCGCTTCTGAACGATCCGAAAGTCCGATCGCTCGTCATCCAGGCCGTGTTGCTGATTGCGCTCGGCTGGTTCGGCTGGGAGATCATCCACAACACGCTGACCAATCTGCGCACGCGCAACATCGCGTCCGGATTCGGTTTCCTGCAGGCGACCGCGGGCTTCAGCATCACCCAGACGCTGATCCCCTACAGCGAGGCCTCGAGCTACGGCCGCGCAATCCTCGTCGGATTCCTCAACACGCTGCTCGTCGCCGTGCTCGGCATCATCTTCGCGACGATCCTCGGCTTCATCGTCGGCGTGATGCGGCTTTCGAAGAACTGGCTCGTGGCGAAGGTCGCCGAGACCTACATCGAAGTCGTCCGCAACGTGCCGCTGCTGCTGCAGATCTTCGTCTGGTACGCAACGGTGCTGAAACCCCTGCCGCCGCCGGCGAAGGCCCCGCAGGTGGGCCTGCCGTATCCGGGGCCGGGATTCCTCATATTGCTCATACTCGGCGGCGGCGCGCTGTGGCTCTTGAGCCGGCTCTACCAGCAGACCACCAACATCATCGCCCGCGTCGGCGGCACGCTGGCCGTGCTGATGGGCCTCTACGGTCTCGCCAGCGCCATCGGCTCCTGGGGCCTCACCGTCATCGGCTTCGTGCCGATGGGCGTGTTCCTGTCGAACCGCGGGTTCATCGTGCCGAAGGTCACCTTCACCGAAGGCATCTGGAACGAGATCATCGCGCTCGTCATCGGCATCGTCGCGGCGTTCCTGATCGCGCGATGGGCACGAAGACGCCAGGAGGCGACGGGACAGCAGTTCCCGGTCGTCTGGTCGTCGATCGGGCTGATCGTCGGCCTGCCGCTCCTTACCTACTTCGTCGCGGGCGCCCCCGTGGCGATCGAGTACCCGGAACTGAAGGGCTTCAACTTCCGCGGCGGCGTGAACGTCGTGCCGGAGTTCATCGCGCTGCTCGTCGCCATCTCGATCTACACGGCCTCGTTCATCGCCGAGATCGTGCGCGCCGGCATCCAGGCGGTGAGCCACGGCCAGACAGAGGCCGCACACGCGCTGGGCCTTCGGCCCGGGCCGACATTGCGCCTCGTCGTGATCCCGCAGGCGATGCGGGTGATCATCCCGCCGCTCGCGAGCCAGTACCTCAACCTTACCAAGAACTCCTCGCTCGCCGTGGCCGTCGGCTACCCCGATCTCGTCGCGATGGGCGGCACGGTGCTGAACCAGACAGGGCAGGCGGTTGAGATCATCGGCATCTGGATGGCGGTCTACCTGTCGCTATCGCTCGCGACGTCGCTGTTCATGAACTGGTTCAACGCACGCGTGAAGCTGGTGGAGCGCTAGCCGATGACCGATGCAGGCTGGGACGATCGCAGCTGGGTGCGCACCGAGGACGCGCCGCGCCTCGCCGCGCCCGCCAACACCACCGGTATTCCGGGCTGGCTTTCCGAAAACCTGTTCTCGTCGTGGACGAACGGCGTCCTGACCGTGCTGTTCCTTGCCTTCGTTGGCTGGATCCTCAGCGGGCTGATCGACTGGGGCATCGTGAAGGGCGTGTTCTCCGGCGCCGATCGCGAGGCATGCGTCGCGAGCCCCGAAGGCGCCTGCTGGGCGTTCGTCTGGGCGAAGTTCCCGCAATGGATCTACGGCTTCTTCCCGATCGACCAGCGCTGGCGCGTCAACATCGCCTTCGTGCTCGGCATCCTCGGGCTGATCGCGCTGCTCGTGCCGCGCATTCCCTACAAGCGCGAGGCGGTGCTGTTCATGCTGCTCGTCTACCCGCTGGTCACGCTGATCCTCCTCACCGGCGGGCACTTCCTGTTCTCGCAGGGCACGTGGATCTTCATGCTGGGGCTCGTCGCGCTGTTCGCCGCCGTCCTGTTCGGGCTCGCCCTCGTCGGGCGCGTGATCGACGTGTCGGTGGCGGTCAAGACGTCGATCGCCGCGCTGCTCCTGGTCGTGGTGGTGATGGCCATCCTCTCGATCGACTTCGGCCTCCAGCCGGTCGAGACCTCGAATTGGGGTGGCCTCCTCCTGACCCTCGTGGTCGCCGTCACCGGCATCGTCGCATCGCTGCCGCTCGGCATCCTGCTGGCCCTGGGCCGGCGCTCGAACATGCCGGTCGTGCGGCTGTTCTCGGTGATTTTCATCGAACTCTGGCGCGGCGTGCCGCTGATCTCGGTGCTGTTCATGGCGTCCGTGATGCTGCCGCTGTTCCTTCCCGAGGGCGTCAATTTCGACAAGCTGCTGCGCTGCCTCATCGGCGTGGCGCTGTTCTCCTCGGCCTACATGGCCGAGGTGGTGCGCGGCGGCCTGCAGGCGATCCCGAAGGGCCAGTACGAGGCGGCGAGCGCGCTGGGCCTCGGCTTCTGGCCCTCGATGGGGCTGATCATCCTGCCGCAGGCGCTGAAGATCGTGATCCCGGGCATCGTCAACTCGTTCATCAGCCTGTTCAAGGACACGACGCTCGTCTCGATCATTGGGCTGTTCGACCTGCTCGGCATCGTCCAATCGGGCTTTGCCGACGCGAAGTGGGCCTCGCCGCAGACCGGCTCGACCGGGTACTTCTTCGCCGCGCTCATGTTCTGGCTCTTCTGCTTCCTCATGTCCCGCTACTCGATGTTCATGGAACGCCGGCTCCACACCGGTCACCGCCGCTAGCTCCGAAGGGGATTCTCCATGGCCGCAACCGCGACCCGCAAAGCCAACGCCCTCAGCGCCCGCGAGCGTTCGGGGGGCGACGTCGCCATCCAGATCTCCGGCATGAACAAGTGGTACGGCGATTTCCACGTGCTGCGCGACATCAACCTCACCGTCTACCGCGGCGAACGCATCGTCATTTGCGGTCCTTCGGGCTCCGGCAAGTCGACGCTGATCCGCTGCATCAACCGGCTCGAGCAGCACCAGCAGGGCCAGATCATCGTCGACGGCATCGAGCTCACCGACGATGTGAAGCGCATCGACGAGATCCGCCGCGAGGTCGGCATGGTGTTCCAGCACTTCAACCTGTTCCCGCATCTGACCGTGATGGAGAACTGCACGCTGGCGCCGATCTGGGTGCGCAAGATGCCGAAGGCGGAAGCCGAGGAGGTTGCGCTGAAGTTCCTCAAGCGCGTGAAGATCCCCGAGCAGGCGCACAAGTACCCGGGCCAACTCTCCGGCGGCCAGCAGCAGCGCGTGGCGATCGCGCGGTCGCTGTGCATGAACCCGCGCATCATGCTGTTCGACGAGCCGACCTCGGCGCTCGACCCCGAGATGATCAAGGAAGTGCTCGAGGTGATGGTCGATCTCGCCGAGAGCGGCATGACCATGCTCTGCGTCACCCACGAGATGGGCTTTGCCCGCCAGGTCGCCGACCGGGTGATCTTCATGGACCAGGGCCAGATCGTGGAGCAGAACGCCCCGGCCGAGTTCTTCTCCAATCCGAAGAGCGAGCGCACGAAGCTGTTCCTGTCGCAGATCCTCCATTAGGGACGCGTAACATCGCCGCAGGGGGCCGGAACTCGCCTCATTGCGCGTTGCATGGTAGCCTTTCCAGTGCGCTGCCTCGCGCGCCTGCCGGGAGACCGTGATGAACCGCTCGCTTGCCGCCACGATCGTTGCCGCCCTTCTGGCGGTGGAGGGGCCTGCCCTCGTCATGGCGCAAACCACCCCGCCGGCCGCCCCGGAGCCTGCTGCGCCGCCTGCGCCCGCGACGCCGCCCGTCGCTCCCGCGCCGGCAGAACCGCCTGCGGCTCCGGCCCAGGACCAGAACCAGGGTCAGGACCAGAACCAGGATCAGGACCAGAATCAGGGGCAAGACCAGAATCAGGGGCAGGACCAGTCGCAGCCCGACAACGGCCCGGACCAGTCGATGCCCACCTTTGAACAGGTGGAGCTCACCCCGGAGGTCGCCAAGAAGGCCGTCGACTCGCTGCTCGTCATCCAGGACAAGTACAAGGATGCCGACTTCGGCGACCCATCGGACCCCGCCGCCTTTGCCCAGTCGATGAAGGACGCCGGCGTCTATGACCAGGTGCTCGCCGACCTGAAGCAGTACGGTTTCACCTCGGTCGAGGACTGGGCGCGGGCCTTCATGAGCCTGTGGATCGCAGGCTCGTTCGTGAAGGACGGGCAGGACCCGGCGGACGTCGACAAGCAGATCGAGGAAGTCCAGAACGACAAGACCGTGTCGCAGGAAGAGCGCGACTCGACCATCGCGTGGCTCAAGGCGATGAAGCCCACCGACAACAACATGAAGGTCGCTCGCGACCTCTACGCCGACCCGGCCTACAAGCCGAAGCTCGACGACATGCTCCAGATCGATGCCGGCGAAGGCGTCGAGTAACTACATGCCCGGCAACAGCTCGAGCTTCTTCTCTTTGCGCGCGTAGGGCGTGAAGCCGGCGCGCTGGTAAAGGGTGAGCGCGCGCGGGTCGTCGAGCGTGCAGGTCTCGACGATGACGCGCTGCGGCTTCAGCGACCACGCCACCTCGACTGACTCTCCCAGCAGCCAGCGGCCGAGCCCGCGGCCATGATACTCCGCGACGAGGCCGAGATACTTGATCTCGACTTCATTGCCTGCGCGCGCGTCGAGTTCGAAGTAGCCGGCGGGGACGCCCTCCACGTAGGCGACGTAGACGTGCACGCGCTCGTCCGCGAGGATCGTGGCCAGCTCCGCATCCGAGAGCTTCTTGCGATCGACCCACAGGAAGTCACGGCCGATGACGTCGTAGAGGTAGCGGTAGAAGTGCACCGGCACGTGCCGCGCCCGCATCAGCGCAAGGCCCCGGATGTTGATCGGCGCCTCGACCCTGAGGCCGGGGTTCGCCGTCATCTCGAGGAAGGTGACCACTGTGTCGACGCTCCGCACGTTCGACTTTGCGGATCCCTTCTTGCCGGACCTCGACTTGTCCTTTGCCTTGCCGGCAGACTTCGCGCCCGGGGCCGTCTTCGCCATGGAGGTCAGCCCGTGGTTTCGACCGGCAGCGCTGTATCCGCACCCCATTCTGCCCAGGAGCCGTCATAGAGTGCGTTGTCGTTGTGGCCGATCATCGAAAGGCCGAGCGTGAGGATCGCCGCGGTGACGCCGGAACCGCAGCTCGTGATGATCGGCTTCTTCAGGTCGACACCCGCCGCCTCGAACACCTTGCGGATCTCAGACGGCGACTTCAGCGTCTTGTCCGGATTGAGCAGGCTCGCGTAGTGCACGTTCTTCGCGCCGGGGATATGGCCGCCGCGCACGCCCGGCCGCGGCTCGGGCTCGGAGGCCGTGAAGCGGGGCTTGCCGCGCGCGTCGGCGATCTGGGCGGTGCGCTTCTTCATCGCCTCGAGTACCTCGCCCTTGTCGCGCACGAGCATCGCCTGGTAGCGCGCCGTGTAGTGACGTTCCTGACGCTTCGGCGGCGGTCCTTCCTCGACGGGACGCTCCTCGCGCTTCCACTTCGGGAAGCCACCGTCGAGCACGGCGACATCGTTGTGCCCGAACACCTTGAACATCCACCAGACGCGTGCGGCCGAAAACAGCCCTTGCGTGTCGTAGACGACGATGCGCTTGCCGTCGCCGAGCCCCATGCGGCGCACGCGCTGGGCGAATTTCTCGGGCTTCGGCAGCATGTGCGGCAGGGGGCTGTCGGTGTCGCAGATGTCGTCGATGTCGAAGAACAGCGCGCCCGGAATGTGCTCGGCGAGATATTCCGCCTTCGGGTCGCGCTTCTCCGTCGGCAGGTGCCAGGAGGCATCGAGGATCTCGACGTCCGGCGCCTCGAGGTGCTTCTCCAGCCATTCGGTTGATACGATGTCGTCGGACACGGGTCGCCGGCTCCCTCTCGCGTCGGTTCTTTAGGACAGTAGTGAAATGCGGATGCGCTTGTTCTGCCGGCCCTTGCTCTCGATGCGGCCGACGGAGACGAGGCCGATCTCGCGCGTCTCCTTCACGTGCGTGCCTCCGCAGGGCTGGAGGTCGATCTTGCCGTCCTCGCCGATCATCACGAGGCGCACCTTGCCGGTGCCGGTCGGCGGTTTCACCGACATGGTGCGCACGAGGCCGGGGTTGGCAGCGAGCTCTTCGTCCGTGATCCAGCGCTCGCTCACCGGGTGGTTCTCGGCGATCAGCCGGTTGAGGTTCAGTTCGAGGTCCTCGCGCGTCACGGCGCCCGCTTCCGGAATGTCGAAGTCGAGGCGGCCGCCTTCCGCGCCGATCTGGCCGCCGGTGACGGGGTAGGGGACGAGCGAGCAGACGAGGTGCATCGCCGTGTGGATGCGCATGTGGCGGTGCCGCGCGGCCCAGTCGAGCGAGGCGGTGACTGATTGGCCGATGTCCGGCTCGGGCGAATTCTCGAGCGGCACATGCACGATGTGACCGTTCTCGTCCTTCACCGTCGTGACGATCTGGATCGGCTCGAACGTGTGCACGTCGAGGATGCCCTTGTCGCCGGGCTGGCCGCCGGCCATGGCATAGAACACGGTGCGGTCGAGCACGATGCCGCCGCGTTCCGTCACGCCGATGACCTTCGCCTGGCAGGTGCGAGCGTAGGCGTCCTCGCGGTAGAGCAGTTCGGTCACGCAGTTACCTCTTCGAACACGGTCGGCATTGGCGGGCGCTTCTGCGCGAGCCATTCCGGGACGGGAAGATCCTTGGATTTGAGAAACGCCGGGTCGAACAGCTTCGATTGGTAGCGCGTGCCGTAGTCGCACAGGATCGTGACGATGGTGTGCCCGGGTCCCATGTCGCGTGCGAGACTCATAGCACCGGCGACGTTGATGCCCGAGGAGCCGCCGAGGCACAGCCCTTCGTGCTCGAGGAGTTCGAACACGATCTCGACCGCCTCTGCGTCACCGATGCGGTACGCTTCGTCCACCACCGCACCCTCGATGTTCTTCGTGATGCGGCCCTGGCCGATGCCTTCGGTGATCGAGGAGCCTTCGGCCTTGAGTTCCCCCGTCTTGTAGTAGCTGTAGAGCGCCGCTCCGTGCGGGTCGGCGAGCGCGATCTTCACGTTGCGGTTCTTCGCCTTGAGACCATCGGAGACGCCGCCCAGCGTGCCGCCGGAGCCCACTGCGCAGACGAAGCCCGATACCCTGCCGTCGGTCTGCCGCCAGATCTCCTCGGCGGTGGTGCGCACGTGCGCCTCGCGGTTGGCGACGTTGTCGAACTGGTTCGCCCACACCGCGCCGCCCTCGCGTTCCGCCGCGAGCTTCTTCGCCAGCCGCTCGGAGTAGCGCACGTAGTTGTTGGGGTTCTTGTAGGGGACAGCCGGCACCTCGACGAGTTCGGCGCCGAGGAGGCGCAGCGTCTCCTTCTTCTCGCGTGACTGGGTCTCAGGGATCACGATCACCGTCTTGTAGCCGAGCGCGTTGGCGACCATCGCGAGGCCGATGCCGGTGTTGCCGGCGGTGCCCTCGACGATCGTGCCGCCCGGTCCCAGCGTGCCGCGCTTCACTGCGTCCTCGATGATCGAGAGCGCGGCGCGGTCCTTCACCGACTGGCCGGGGTTCATGAACTCCGCCTTGCCAAGGATCTCGCAGCCGGTGAGCTCGGAGGCCCGCTTCAGCCGGATGAGAGGCGTGTTGCCGATCGCGGCGAGGACGTCCTGCCTGGTGTCCATGGTGCTCATGTGTCTCTCGTCGTCAGAAGCGCGGGTGCAGGAACGTGGTACAGACGTATTTGGGCCCGCTCAAGGGCGGTGCGCCGCGGTGCCGGTAGGTCCAGGCGACGGGAAAGAAGCCGAGGCGGCCTTCCTTGCACGGGATCGAGGTTTTCTGGTCCTCGAATTCGGTGTGGCCGCCCTCGGCGACGTCATTGAAATACCACTGGACCGCGAGCACGCGTGAAACGTTCTGCGCTGAATTGCAGTCGATGTGCCAGTGAAACTGCCCGCCGATGTCATACTTCTTCACGCGCAGCGGCTCGGCGTAGAGCGACTTGTGGTCCATGCCGGCGAGGAATTTCACGTCGCGCTGGTACTTGCCGAGCCCGATCGACATCGACTTCTGCAACTCCTGCTGGATGTCGGCCCACGAATTGTCGAGGATCAGCTCGGTCGTCTGCTTGCCCTTGAGGTCGGTCTCCGGCCCCTTGTTGCCGGACACCATGCCGACCATGCGACGCGGGTCCGTGTCGAACCGGCGGATGATTTCGCGGCAGGTCTCGGGTGTGAGCGAGTCGTCGTAAAAGCGGATGAAGTCGGTCATCAAAGCCCTCCCGGCTCTGGCCCGGACAGTGGAGGCGAGGCTTCGGGGAAGTCAAGTGAAGCGGGCGTGACCGGCCCGCGGACGCGCTCAGAGCCGGATGAACGCGTTCAGGATCTCGGGTTGGTAGGTCTCCGGCACGTAGCCCGGCTCGAACTGGTGCACGATGCAGATGCCGAGCGGGAGGTAGTCCGAGTTCGGCATGTGGAACCAGCGCAGGAATTCGCCGGTCGTGATCAGACCGTTGGTGTAGAGCGTAAACACCTTCGCCGAGAACGGATGCAGCGACGGGGGCAGGCACTTGCGCGCATCGTCCATGCCCATCGGGGCGCTCCTTGCCGGCTCGGTTGCAACGCCCGTTCAGTGTCTCCGGTTCGACCCCGATACGCAAAGGATCGATTCCACCTGATGCAACTTCCCGATAGACTGCCCAAAAAAGTGATCGACCGGGGTGCGGCAGGAGGAGTTTGCTGGATGCGTTTTCGAACCTTTGCCGCCGCCGTCGCCATTCTTGCGTCGTTGGCGGGCCCGGGCCTCGCAGACTGTGGAAGCAGTCCCGGCGCCGGCATCGACTGGACGGATTGCCAGAAGCAGAAGCTGATGCTGGGGGGAACCGACTTCGGTACGTCGACCTTCAACAGTTCCAACCTCTCCGGGACCGACTTCAGCGGGTCGACGATGGCCGGCTCGAGCTTCGTGCGGGCAGAACTCGGGCGCGCGTCCTTCCGCAACGCGAACCTGAAGGGCGCCCGGTTCGAGAAGGCGTCCGGCGGCCGAACCGTGTTCGACGGCGCAAACCTCGAGGGCGCCGATCTCGCCAAGTCGGAATTTGCCCGCGCCACGTTCAAGGGTGCGAACCTTGCCGGTGCGGACCTGTCGAAGGGAGACTTTACGCGCGTGAATTTCGAAGCGGCGAATCTCTCGAACGTGAAGTTCACGCTGGCAAACATCGCGCGCGTGACGCTGAAGGGCGCAAACCTTCAGGGGACCGACTTCTCCAACGCCTACACCTATCGCACCGACTTTTCCGGGGCGGACCTGTCCGCTGCGAAGGGGCTGTCGCAGGTCCAGATCGAGGCTGCCTGCGGGAATGCCGACACACGCCTGCCGGCGGGCCTGACCATGCCGAATGACTGGAACTGCGCCGACGATTGAGTTGACCGGATTGGCCTGAAACCGAAACGGCCGGACGCATCGTCCGGCCGTTTCTCGAATAGGTGGCTCCCCGGGCCGGACTCGAACCAGCGACCCAGCGGTTAACAGCCGCTTGCTCTACCGACTGAGCTACCGGGGAATGGCGCTCGCTATAGCAAACGGAACCGCGGTGCGGAAGCGTAAAAACGAGGGGTCATGACGGCAGCGTGAACGGCCTGCGACACCCATCGCTTGCAATGCGTACATGCACTTTCGATATACCGATTATGACAAAGGTGAAGCTGGGCGAACGCACGATTCCCTTGCCCCGGAACAAGGTCTTTCGACTGGCGCTCGGAACCGCGCTGGTGCTCGGCGGGATGGTCGGATTTCTGCCGATTCTGGGCTTCTGGATGATTCCGCTCGGATTGATCGTCCTGTCAGTCGATATCGCCATCATCCGGCGCTGGCGAAGGCGCAATATTGTTCGCCACGGGCCGTGGTTGAAGGAGCGTTTTCCGAGGGTTGCGTCGGTGTTCGGAATCGGAAACGGTGACGCGCCGGGGGCGGCAGTCAAACAAAAAGAATTCAATCGATGATACCTGGTTGGTCGGTTCAATCGGCTGCGCAGGTGCTGCGTTCGAAGGGTTGGTTCTCGCAGCAGCCGCAGTGGTTCCAGGATGGCGTGATCGAGCGTGCTACGCTCAAGGAGTTTCATGCCGGCGGCGTCGTCTGTCGCGCGGGTGATGCTCCTATGGGAGCGCACGCGGTCGTCGAGGGGCAGGTGAACTTCGTATGGCCTTCGCCCGACGGACAGGAGATCTTCTACAACTTCATTCCGCCGGCAGGCTGGTTCGGCCACGGCTCGTGCATCGACGGGGAGCCGTATCTGATGAACGCGGTGACGCCGCGTCGCACCGTCATGCTATTCCTCGCGCGCGACAGGTTCGAAGACCTCGGGAAGGCGCACCCGGAAGCGTTCCGGTGCTGGGCCACGCAGGTGACCGACATGTACCGCGGTGTGTTCCAGAGCTTCATCGACGCGAAGGCCTTCGAAGCGCGCCAGCGGGTGCCGCGGGCGCTGCTCGTGCTCGCCCGCAAGGCCGGCGAACGGGTCGGCGACAGCGTCGAGTTGAACGTGCGCCTCACCCAGGCGGAGTTTGCCTCGTTCGTCGGCGTGACGCGCCAGTATGCGAGCCGCTTCATCGGTGAGCTTCGCGAAGCCGGCATTCTCGACTGGGGGGCAAGCCGGATCGTGATCCGCAACCTGCCGGCGCTCGCCGAGATGGCCGATCCACGCAGGGGCGCCGCGACCAGCGGGGCCTGACGCCCCCCCGGTCAGGCGCCCAGGCGGTCGAGCGCCTCGACGATCTTCACGCGGCGCGCGCCGAGCGTTTCCTTGCGCTCCTTCGCCTCCTCGATGACCTCCTCCGGCGCCTTGGCGACGAAGCCCGGGTTACCGAGCCGCGCTTCGATTCCGGCGATATCCTTGTCGGTCTTCTCGAGTTCCTTGGCGAGGCGGCCGCGCTCTGCCGCGAAGTCGATGACGCCTTCGAGCGGCAGGGCGGCCACCGCCTCCCCAAGCACGATCTGCGCGGCGCTCTTCGGCACGGTGGGGGCGGCCTCCAGCACCTCGAGGCGCGCAAGCCTGAGGATCTCCTGCCGCCACCGATCGGCCCGCTTCAGATTCTCGGGGGATGCGCCCACGAGGAGGCAGCGGATCTTGGCGCCCGCCGGCACGTTCATCTCGGCGCGTACGGACCGGATGTCGGAGATCAGGCGGATCACCCACTCGATTTCGTCGTTCGCCGCCGGATCGTCGAGCCCGTCGTAAGGCTGCCAGGGAGCGACGATCAGCGCTGTCTGGCGCGAGGCCGTCTTGTCCCACAGTTCTTCGGTCACGAACGGCATGAACGGGTGGAGCAGGCGCAGGATGCCGTCGAGCACGAAGGCGGCGGTGGCGCGCGTCTCCGCCTGCAGGGCCGCGTCGGTTCCCGACAGCACCGGCTTCGAGAGTTCGAGGTACCAGTCGCAGAACACGTTCCACACGAACTGGTAGAGCGCGCCGGCTGCATCGTTGAAGCGATACTCCTCGATCGCCTTGCGCGCCGTCGCCTCGGCCTTCGCGAGAGCGCCGAGGATCCAGCGGTTCAGCGGCAGCGCGGCAGACTTCGGATCGAACGCCGGATCGAGCGTGCAGCCCTGCATCTCGCAGAAGCGTGCCGCGTTCCACAGCTTGGTCGTGAAGTTGCGATAGCCTTCGACGCGCTGCGTGGACAGCTTGATGTCGCGCCCCTGCGCGGCCATGGCGGCGAGCGTGAAGCGCAAGGCATCCGCGCCGTACTGGTCGATGAGGTCGAGCGGGTCGATGACGTTGCCCTTCGACTTCGACATCTTCTGGCCCTTCTCGTCGCGGACCAGGGCATGGATGTAGACCGTGTGGAACGGCACCTCCTGCATGAAGTGCAGTCCCATCATCATCATGCGGGCGACCCAGAAGAAGATGATGTCGAACCCGGTGACGAGCACGTCCGTCTTGTAGTGCCGGGCGAGTTCCGGCGTCTGGTCGGGCCAGCCGAGCGTCGAGAACGGCCACAGCGCGGAGGAGAACCAAGTATCGAGCACGTCCTCGTCGCGCTTCAGCGGCACGGCCTTGCCGTAATGCGCGTCGGCCGCGGCCTGGGCCTCGGCCTCGGTTTCGGCGACGAACACCTTCTCGTCCGGCCCGTACCAGGCCGGGATCTGGTGGCCCCACCACAGCTGGCGCGAAATGCACCACGGCTGGATGTTGCGCATCCATTCGAAGTAGGTCTTCTCCCAGTTCTTCGGCACGAAGGCGGTGTCGCCCTGTTCGACGGCGGCGATCGCAGGCTTCGCCAGCGTTGCGGCGTCGACGTACCACTGCTCGGTGAGCCACGGCTCGATGACGACGCCCGAGCGGTCGCCGTGCGGCACCTGGTGGGTGTGCGGCTCGACCTTCTCGAGGAGGCCCGCCTCCTCCATCTTCGCGACGATGATCTTGCGCGCCTCGAAGCGGTCGGCGCCGTTGAGCCCCATGATCAGCGTGATGAGGGAATCGCTCGCCGGCACGCCGCGCACGAAGTCGGGGTTGTCCTTGAGCAGCATTGCACCGTGCTCGTCGAGCACGTTGACCATCGGCAGATTGTGCCGCTTGCCCACTTCGAAGTCGTTGAAGTCGTGCGCGGGCGTGATCTTCACCGCGCCGGTGCCCTTCTCGGGATCGGAGTATTCGTCCGCCACGATCGGGATGCGCCGGCCGACGAGCGGCAGGATCGCGAACTTGCCGACGACGTCCTTGTAGCGCTCGTCCTCCGGGTGGACGGCCACCGCGGTATCGCCCAGCATCGTCTCGGGCCGCGTGGTCGCGACCGTGATGAACCGGTCGGTGCCCTCGATCGGATAGCGGAAGTGCCACAGCGATCCCTTGACCTCGACCTGCTGCACCTCGAGGTCCGAGATGGCGGTGAGGAGCTTCGGGTCCCAGTTGACGAGCCGCTTGTCCTTGTAGATCAGCCCGTCCCGGTAGAGCTGCACGAACACCTTCAGCACGGCGCGGGAGAGGCCCTCGTCCATCGTGAAGCGTTCGCGGCTCCAGTCGCACGAGGCGCCGAGGCGGCGAAGCTGCTGCGTGATGAGGCCGCCCGAGTGCGCCTTCCATTCCCACACGCGCTTGACGAAGGCCTCGCGGCCCATGCTGCGCCGGTCGGTCTTGTTTTCCGAGGCAAGCAGGCGCTCGACCACCATCTGCGTGGCGATGCCTGCGTGGTCGGTGCCCGGCTGCCAGAGCACGTCGCGGCCGCGCATGCGCCAGTAGCGCACGAGAATGTCCTGGATCGTGTTGTTGAGGGCATGCCCCATGTGGAGCGAGCCGGTCACGTTCGGCGGCGGGATGACGATCGTGAACGGCTCTGCATCCGGCCGGCCGCCCGGCTTGAACGCGCCGGACGATTCCCACATCCCGTAGATGCGCTGTTCGGTGGCCTGGTGATCGTAGGTCTTGTCGAGCATGGGAGGTGTTTTCGCCGCGTCGCGTCGTCTGGTCCGGGGGGCGTTAAACACCACCCGGAACGGGCTTTCAACCCATCGAGGGAGGAGGGTGGATCAGCGGCCGCTGCGACGCGCCACGCGGTCGATTTCTTCGCGCACCAGACGTTCGACGACCGACGGCAGGTTCTGGTCGAGCCAGGCCTTCAGCATCGGCCGCAGAAGCTCGCGGGTGAGGTCCTCGATGGACCGGGAGCCGCCGGAGGCCTGCGTCACGATCGTGTCGGCAAGCCGGTCGAACGCGGAGGCGGTCGCGTCCGCCACGTCCTGGGAGAGCATCGCGCGCGCCTCGCGCGACAGCCCTTCGCGCAGCGTCGGCGGTGGCTGGTACTCGACCGGCAACGGCTCGTCGTGGTCGACCTCGGGTTCCTCGAAATCGAAGTCCTCCTCGGCCGCATACTCCGCAGCCCCGGGATCGGCCGGTCCGTGCTCGATGTAGGAATCGTCGACGTCGTCGTCGCGCTCGGGCGCCAGATCGAGCGGCGCGCGCTCGATCGGCGGCAGATTCAACGGCGGAAAGACGGGCGGAGTGGGTTCCGCAGCCTTCGCCGGCGGCCGGGACCGTGCGGCCTGCCAGTTGACCACCGGCGGTTCCGACACGCTTCCCCGCAGCGCACTGGCGGGCGGGGGCGGCGGCGCGCCCTGGACTTCCGCCGGCCGGCGCTGACGGCGCGACAGGGCATCATCGGGACGCACGTAACCGCCCAGCACGCTTGCGAAGCTGCTCGGACCGCCCGCGGAGATGCGGGCGAGCCTCTCACGGGTCGCCGACAGGTCGGCAATGCGGCTGCGCAAGGCGAGAAAATCTTCGGTCTTCGAGGCGCGGCCAGAAGTCTGCGAGGCCGGCGATGGCTCGACGCTCACCTTGAGGTCGCGCATGGAGCCGGACAGCTGCGGCGTCAGGGGAGCGATCAAGGGGCGTGCGGGCGGCGTGATGCGGTTCTCGCCCGGGGCCCGCTCGATGCCGCGCAGCCGCGGTGGCTCGCGGCGCTGCTGCGCGCCAGCAGACACAGACGATGCGGGGGCAGGGGCAGGGAACGCAGACGGTGCAGATGCGCGATCAGGGCCAGCGGCCGAGGCGTTCGCGTCTTCGTCGTGAATAGCACGACGGATCGAGTCGAGGAGCGACTCGATCGACGGTTCATCAGACGCAGCCTTTACTCTACTCATCGCTCACGCTCCCCGTGGGCAAGATTGGGACCTTGCGAGCCTAAGATCGCTCGAATCTCCCCCCGGAGCAAATTGCGATAGGGACTCTCGTGAGTTATCGACAGTTTTGCAAGTACTTAATCAACCGTCTTGGCGTCCGCGCCGATGAACTTATCGCGGACGTTGAGGTAGTTGTCTTCCGCATTGTAGGGAACGACACCCAGCCTCAGGCTCTGGGCCGTCATCCGGCCGATCGCCGCGAGGAGCTGGTAGGCCGCGATGATGCGGTCGCGCTGCGCGGTGACGAGGATCACCTGCGAGTCGATGTATTCCTGCTCGGCGTCGAGGACGTCCAGCGTCGTGCGCGAGCCCACGAGGGCCTCCTGCCTGACGCCTTCGAGCGCCAGCCGGTTCGCCTCGACCGATGCCTTCTGCGACACGATGACGGCGGTGGCGGCCTGGAAGTTGTTCCAGGAACTCGTCACCTGCTCGCGGACGGCCCGTCGTGCGCCGAGGATCTCGATGCGGCGCTGGCTCGCGACCTGCTTGGCCTGGCGCACCTGCGAATAGACGTAGCCGCCCTCGTAGATCGGGATCTGGACCTGGCCAAAGATCTGGGCGGAGTCCGACCAGGCGACGAGCGGGCTCGTGTCCTGCTGGTAGCTGTACTGCGCGCTCACCGACACCTGCGGGTACAGGTTGCTGCGCACGAGGTCGATGTTGTAGCGGGCAGCCTCCTCGCTGAAGGCGGCCGCGAGGATGTTCGGGTTGATCGACTCGGCCTCGGCCAGCGCTGCGTCGAGGCTCGGCGGCATCGCCGGCGGCAGCGGCGGGAAGATGAGCCGGCCGGGCTCAGAGCCGACGACGCGGGTGTAGAAGGCCATCGACGCGGCAAGCTGCGCCTGGGCCTGCGACAGGGCCGACTTCGACAGTTCGAGGCGCGCCTGCGCCTGCGACACGTCCGTGCGGGTGATTTCGCCAACGTCGAACCGGGCCTGCGATGCGCGCAGTTCCTCCGTCAGCACCTGCACGTTCTTCTGGCGCAACTGCAGCACGCTGCGGTCGCGGATGACGTTCATGTAGGCGGTCGCGCCGTCGAGCAGCACGTCCTGTTCGGTCGCGAGGAGCGTCTGCCGGCCGGCACGCACCAGCGCCTCGGCCTGCGCGGTGCCGCTGGTCGTCTTGAACCCGGTGAACACGGGCTGCGTCAGCGACACGACCACGTTGGCCGGGTTCTGGCCGATCCGCGGAATGCCTTTCTGCGCGTTCCAGGACGCCCCGTACTGGCCGCCGGCGGACACGGTCGGACGCCAGCCGGAGAGCGCCTGCGGGACGTTTTCGTCTGTCGCGCGCTGGCGAGCGCGTTCGGCGTTGAGCGTGGGGTTGGAGCGGTAGGCGGACTCGAGCGCAGCGTTGATGGTGGCGTTCGTCGTCTTCTCGGCTGCCGACAGGCCAACGGGCGCAACCAGCAGGGCTGCCAGCGCCGCCATTCCAAGCAGAAAAGACCCCCTGAACCGTCCCGTCACGACCCCACCACGCCTCATTACGCCCCTATACGCCCCATCCGTTAACTATCTGCTAACTATGCCCGCATTGCGACGGCAAGGATATGGCACGGCGACCACAAGCTCGGAGGAAAAACCGCAGGTTTCCGAATCGTGGACGCGAGCGATCCTAGAAGTTGAACCGCGGCGTCGTCACGGGAAATCCTGGAACCTCGGGAACCGAGAGATCGAACCAGCGGCGGTGCGACACCGCCTTGCCGTTGCGCACGACCACTGTTGCCGGCGCCGTCTCGGCCTTCCCGAGCGCGAGGACGAGCTTGCCGTCGTCCACCAACTGCTCGAGCAGGCCGTGCGGAATGTCCGGCAGCCGCCCGTTGACCACGATCACATCGTAGGGAGCGCCCGCCTTGTGACCGGCAGGATGCGGCCCGTGCACCACCGTGACGTTGTCGACGCCAAGCTGACCAAGCGTCCGCTTGGCCGCATCGGCCAGCGTCGCATCCTCCTCGACGGCCGTCACATGGCGCGCCAGTCTTGCGAGCACGGCGGCCGAGTAGCCGGTCGCCCCCGCGATGTCGAGCACGCGGTGCTCGGGGCGGATGTTTGCGAGTTGCAGAAGCCGCGCCAGCGCCATCGGCTCGAGGAGATAGCGCGGACGACCGTTCACATCGCGGCCCACCGGGAGGTCGTCGTCCATGTACGCGATTGCGCGACGCTCCTGCGGCGCGAACTCCTCGCGCGGCACGTCCGCCATCGCGGCGATGATGCGCGCATCGGTGACGCCGGACGGGCGCACCTGCGATTCGATCATGTTGCCGCGCGCGATGCCGAAATCCTGCATCGTCAGTCCCTCGAGCACGATTGATCCGATCCCCTTCCTTAGCCCATCGCCGACTGCGCGCCAAAGCACAATTCGTAGAGTGTCCGAGTGTCGATCGGCGGCGTTGTGCGGGGCTTGCGGCTGCTCTATAAGACCCCCGCCTTCACGGCATGGCCTCGTGGCGGAGTGGTGACGCAGCGGACTGCAAATCCGTGCACCCCGGTTCGATTCCGGGCGAGGCCTCCATCATCCCACGCTCGATGACCGCATCATGACGCTCTCCGCACGCACTGCCGAACCTCGCGATTACCTGAAGGGCGCCACCGGCGACTGGGAGATCGTGATCGGGCTCGAGGTCCACGCGCAGGTCCTGTCGAAGTCGAAGCTGTTTTCGGGCGCCTCCGCCGCGTTCGGTGGCGAGCCGAACGATCACGTCTCGCTCGTCGATGCCGCGATGCCGGGCATGCTGCCGGTGATCAACCGCTTCTGCGTCGAGCAGGCGGTGAAGACCGGGCTCGGGCTCAAGGCAAAGATCAACAAGCGCTCGATCTTCGACCGCAAGAACTACTTCTACCCCGACCTGCCGCAGGGGTATCAGATCTCGCAGTACAAGCACCCGGTGGTGGGCGAGGGCAGCGTCCACGTCGACCTGCCGGATGGCCGTTCGATCGAGGTCGGCATCGAGCGACTGCACCTCGAGCAGGACGCGGGCAAGTCGCTTCATGACCAGGATCCCGAGAAGAGCTTTGTCGACCTGAACCGGTCGGGCGTCGGCCTCATGGAGATCGTCTCGAAGCCCGACATGCGCTCGGCGGACGAGGCGAAGGCGTACGTGACGAAGCTGCGCTCGATCATGCGCTACCTCGGCACCTGCGACGGCAACATGGAGGAGGGGAGTCTGCGCGCCGACATCAACGTGTCGGTCAGGAAGCCCGGCGGCGCCTTCGGCACGCGCTGCGAGATCAAGAACGTGAACTCGATCCGCTTCATGGGGCAGGCGATCGAATACGAGGCGCGCCGCCAGATCGGCATCCTCGAGGACGGTGGCTCGATCGACCAGGAGACGCGGCTGTTCGACGCGCGCAAGGGCGAGACGCGCTCCATGCGCTCGAAGGAAGAGGCGCACGACTACCGCTACTTCCCCGATCCGGACCTCCTGCCGCTCGAACTCGACGACGCGTTCATCGCCGGCGTTCAGGCGGCGCTGCCGGAACTCCCGGATGATAAGAAGGCGCGCTTCGTGAAGGCGTACGGCCTGTCGGCCTACGACGCCGACGTGCTCGTCGCCGAGAAGGCGTCCGCCGACTATTTCGAGGCGGTGGCGAAGGGCCGCGACGGGAAGTCGGCCGCGAACTGGGTGATCAACGAGCTGTTCGGACGCCTGAACCGCGAGGGCAAGGACATCGACACGTCCCCCGTTTCGGCAGGGCAGCTCGGCGAGATCGTCGACCTCATCGCCGAAGGCACGATCTCAGGCAAGATCGCCAAGGACGTCTTCGAGATCGTCTGGACGGAAGGCGGATCGCCGCGTGCGATCGTCGAGGCGCGCGGCCTGAAGCAGGTGACCGACACCGGCGCGATCGACAAGGCGGTCGACGAGATCGTCGCGGCAAATCCCGACAAGGCGGCGCAGGCGAAGGAGAAGCCGAACCTCGCTGGTTGGTTCGTGGGCCAGGTGATGAAGGCGACCGGCGGCAAGGCGAACCCGCAGGCCGTCAACGCCGCGGTCAAGGCGAAGCTCGGGATCGAGTGATCCGCAAGGGCCTGCGAACTGCATTACGCTCGTAACGGAAACTGACTGTTCATCAAACGCCGCCGCCTTTGTAGAGCGGTGGTTAGCCGTCTCTCACCGCGATCCCGCAGATTTTCGGAGAACTCACCGGCGTCATGCGGACAAATGGCGGAAAACTGCCATTTCGCGAAGGCTGTTGAATCTATTCCGGCAACTGTTCGCTAAGCTTGCCGCTTAACCCACCGTTGGCATCGCGAAGGAAATCATCGCGGCATCGAGTTCGGGCGCATGCCGGGGGGCGTGGACCAAGCTCGGGGGATTAACGTGGGAGTTGAACGAGCATGACCCCCTCCGATTCGTCGATGCTGGATACCTTCGATGTCGCCGAGGCTGTCGTCGAGGCGATGGATGCCGTGGCGCCGATCGCCTATGAAGAGGTCGCTCCGCCGCTCGAGCCGCACGAGGAGTTCCTGCTGCTCGGAATCAACTACAGCCTCGGGCGCAGCGTTCCGCGCGACCTCATCGAGGCGCACAAGTGGTTCAACATCGCGGCAGTGCGCGGCAACCACGATGCCCGCCTGCATCGCAGCGAGATCGCCCGTGACATGTCGGCCTCGCAGATCGCCGAAGCCCAGCGCCAGGCGCGCGAGTGGCTCGCGCTGCACTGATGTCGATACACCCTCGACAAGGAACAACTTTTGCGGTGCGGTTGATCTGATCGCTCCGCTGTCGGACAATTCCGGTCGACTTGCCAGCTGGACCCGGAACCGACCATGGACGCCTCCCTCGCCGAGCGCATCGACCGACTGGAGCAGATCGAGGAACTCAAGCAGCTCAAGTACCGCTATTGTGCCGCGGTAGACGCCAACTACGACGCTGACGCGCTCGCCGCGATGTTCACCGAAGACGGAGTCTGGGATGGCGCCGAGCTTGGCTGCTATGCCGGTCGTGAAGCGATCCGTGAGAGCTTCCTGGAACCGAACGCGTCGGTACAATGGATGCGCCACTGCGTCTTCAATCCCATCATTGTGATCGCTGGCGATCGGGCGCGGTGCACGTGGTACATGTGGCTACCGAAGATTTTGAGCGATGGGGCAGGAAAAAGCTTCCAGGGCGGCACGCACGTCGATCAGTGTCGCCGCGTGGATCGCCAGTGGCTGTTCGAGTACATGCAGGTGAGGTTGCGCAAGCTGCCCTGAGCGGACACGCAGCCTGACCTGACTACCATCAGGAGGCTCGCGAAGGCACGCGTAACGGTCAGTAGTTACGCGTGTACGGCAGTTCGGGGTAATGCTCGACGTTGCCGAGATTGTACTGCATGTAGGAATTCCAGTACGCGCGCTCGCGCTGGTACCGGTTGATCTCCGACTGATAGACGTCGGCCTGCTCGTTGAAGCGATCCTGGGCACTGTTGAGCGGCGGTTCGCCGTCCTTGCCCATGTGGTCGTTCGAGCCGTAGGGCTGGAAGAACTCCATCGCCGAGAGCGGCCCGATCGGGGCCAGCACCGCCGACGCCCACACGAGCGCCGTCACCATCAACGCCTTACGCGATGCAACCCTCACCATACCGGCCTCCTGCTGTTCGAAAGGAGCGCCGTCCCGCGAACAGATTCCCAATGCCATCACCTTACTGCAACCATGTGGCTCTGCACACTCTAAGATTCAATTAACCATGATGCTCCGTGGAGCATTTGCTTCGAGTGTTGGCGGAAAACCACAACGATCGCGAAACGGTTCCGCAACCGGCGAACTGCCTGTTTTTCGATCAAAGGTTGTCGGCCATGGTCATTTTTGTTGCAGCGCCGAAATGCGGTGCGAGCACGATGACTCCAAAAAATCACTCGTTATGTCAGGGTGTTACGAGAATTATTACCGCGTGCTAACCATATGGCACGACCCTTGCCACGCCTGACATGGTGCGCCGCAAACGGCGGCCGCAAAACAAAAGCACAACCATCCGACAGGGGGTGACGGTGATGCAGTGGACAAGGCGTAGGCTTCTGGGTGCAGCGGCGGGCGGTGCTGCGGTTCTGGCGACGGGACTGCGGCCCGCCTTCGCGGCGGACGAACCGATCAAGATCGGCATTCTCCATTCGCTGTCTGGCACGATGGCGATTTCCGAAACGACGCTCAAGGACGCGATGCTGATGCTCATCGAGCAACAGAACGCGAAGGGCGGCGTGCTCGGCCGCAAGCTGGAGGCGGTCGTCGTCGACCCCGCGTCGAACTGGCCGCTGTTCGCCGAGAAGGCGCGCGAGCTCATCACCAAGGACAAGGTCTCGGTCGTGTTCGGCTGCTGGACCTCGGTGTCGCGCAAGTCTGTGCTGCCGGTGTTCAAGGAGCTGAACTCGATCCTCTTCTATCCGGTGCAGTACGAGGGCGAGGAGAGCGAGCGCAACGTGTTCTACACGGGCGCTGCGCCGAACCAGCAGGCGATCCCCGCGGTGGACTACCTGATGTCGGAGGACGGCGGCGCGGCCAAGCGCTGGGTGCTCGCCGGCACCGACTACGTCTATCCTCGCACCACCAACAAGATCCTCGAGGCATACCTCAAGTCGAAGGGCGTCGCGGCCGAGGACATCATGATCAACTACACACCGTTCGGCCATTCCGACTGGCAGACGATCGTCTCCGACATCAAGGCGTTCGGCTCCGCCGGCAAGAAGACGGCGGTGGTCTCGACGATCAACGGCGACGCCAACGTGCCGTTCTACAAGGAGCTTGGCAACCAGGGCATCAAGGCGACCGACATCCCGGTCGTCGCCTTCTCCGTTGGCGAGGAGGAACTCGCCGGCATCGACACGAAGCCGCTCGTCGGCCACCTCGCCGCGTGGAACTACTTCGAGTCCGTCGACACGCCGGAGAACAAGGCGTTCATCGACGCCTGGCACAAGTTCACCAACAACCCGAAGCGCGTCACCAACGACCCGATGGAGGCGCACTACATCGGCTTCAACATGTGGGTGAAGGCGGTGGAGAAGGCCGGAACCGTCGACCCCGACAAGGTGATCGATGCGCTGCCCGGCACCGAGCAGGCGAACCTCACGGGTGGTGTCTCGAAGATGCTGCCGAACCATCACATCACCAAGCCCGTCCTCATCGGCGAGATCCGCGAGGACGGCCAGTTCGACGTGGTGTGGCAGACGAAGGAGCTGGTGCCCGGTGATGCGTGGACGGATTACCTCGACGGATCGAAGGACCTCGAAGCGGATTGGGTCGACAAGAAATGCGGCAACTTCAACAAGGTGACAGGGAAGTGCGGCGCATGATCTCCCTCATGTGACGCGTGCGTGGGGCCGCGCCCTTGGATGGGCACGCGAGGGCGCGGCATTTCATTTCGACGGGGGACGGATGGGACGGCTCTTCGCGCTGCTGGCGCTCTGTACGCTCGCCCTGCTGCAGGCCATGCCGGGGCGGGCGTTCGCGCAGTCTTACGAAACGGCGGTGCAGCGGTTCGCTGCCGACTCCTTCGCGGAGACAGGAAAGGCCGTGGCGGAGCTGCGGGGCTTGGGCGAGCCCCGTGGCGTGACGCTGCTCGAGGCGCTGGCCGACCGACGGCTGTTCGCCGTGAAGGGCGCGGGCCCCGTATTCTACAAGGATGCGAAGGGTCAGTCGTTCGACGCGCTCACCGGCGCTTCGACCCCGATCCCGGACGCGGCGGCGGTCGTGCGCGTCAACAACAAGCTGCGCACCGAGGTTCAGTCGGCGCTCGGCGCGATGACGCTGCTCTCGTCCGATCCCGCGCAACGTCGCGCGGCGGCGGAGGCCGTGCTCAAGGCCCGCAATCCGGATTCGCTCCCCGTCATCGACGCCGCGCTTTCGAAGGAGTCCGACCCCGCGTTGACCGCGCTTCTGAAACGGGCGCGGGCGGCGATCGTGCTGCTCGACGCCCGCGCGCTCGAACCCGAACGCGTCGCCGCCGCTAACCTCCTGGCGCACACGACCGATGCCGACACGCTGTCGCTCCTGAAGCAGGCGCAGGCCTCGACAGACGGGGCGGTGAAGGCCGCCGTCGACCGGGGCGTCGCATCGATCGAAGCGGCCGAGCGGTGGCGCAGCGTCGGGCAGACGGTCTGGTTCGGCATATCGCTCGGCTCGGTGCTGCTGCTTGCCGCGATCGGCCTTGCCATCACCTTCGGCGTCATGGGCGTCATCAACATGGCGCACGGCGAGATGGTGATGATCGGCGCCTACGTGACGTTCGTGGTGCAGGAGGCGATGCGTTCGTACGCGCCGGGGCTCCTCGACTGGTCGCTGCCGATCGCGATCCCGCTCGCGTTCATCGTCGCAGGCGCCATCGGCATCGCGATCGAGCGCTTCGTCATCTCGCATCTCTACGGCCGCCCCCTCGAGACGCTGCTCGCAACGTTCGGCGTATCGCTGATCCTGCAGCAGGCGGTGCGCACCTGGTTCGGACCTACCAACCGGGAGGTCTCCGCACCCTCCTACATGTCGGGCTCGTTCGAGGTGCTGGGCCTCCAGATCACCTACGGGCGACTGTGGATCGTGCTGTTCACGCTCGCCGTGTTCGCCGTGCTCCTCGTCGTGCTGAAAGCGACACCGCTCGGGCTCCAGATGCGCGCGGTCACGCAGAACCGCCGCATGGCGAGTTCCATGGGCATCCGCACCCGCTTCGTCGACGCGATGACCTTCGGCCTCGGCTCCGGCATCGCCGGCATCGCCGGCGTTGCGCTCTCGCAGATCGACAACGTGAGCCCGAACCTCGGCCAGGGCTACCTCATCGACAGCTTCATGGTGGTGGTGTTCGGGGGCGTCGGCAACCTGTGGGGTACGCTGGTCGCGGCGTTCACGCTTGGCATCGCCAACAAGCTGCTCGAACCGTTCGCCGGTGCCGTGCTCGCGAAGATCCTGATCCTCGTGCTCCTCATCCTGTTCATCCAGAAGCGGCCGCGCGGCCTGTTCGCGCTGAAGGGCAGGGCGGTCGAACAATGATCACCGCGCGTCTCGTGGCGCTGCTGGAGGGACGCGGCCTCGCCTTCCTTGCTGGGCTTGGCGCGTTCACCGTCCTCGTTCTCGCCGGCAACCTGCTCGTGCCGGAAGACTCCTCACTGCATGTCTCGACCGGCACCGTTGTGCTGCTCGGCAAGTATGCGAGCTACGCGATGCTCGCGCTCGCGCTCGATCTCGCGTGGGGGTACTGCGGGATCCTGTCGCTCGGCCACGGCGCGTTCTTCGCGCTCGGCGGCTACGCGATGGGCATGTACCTGATGCGCCAGATCGGACCCCGCGGAGTTTATGGCGATCCGGTGCTGCCCGACTTCATGGTGTTCCTCAACTGGAAGGAGCTGCCCGTCACCTGGTGGGGGTTCGACTGGTTTCCCTATGCGGCGCTGATGGTGCTGCTCGTGCCCGGGCTGCTCGCCTTCGTCTTCGGCTGGCTCGCCTTCCGCTCGCGCGTTACCGGCGTCTACCTGTCGATCATCACGCAGGCGATGACGTATGCGCTCTACCTCGCGTTCTTCCGGAACGAGATGGGTTTCGGCGGCAACAACGGCTTCACCGACTTCAAGGACATCCTCGGCTTTCCGGTGCAGGCGCAGGCGACCCGCGCCACGCTCTTCGCCCTGACGATGCTATCCCTGATGGCGGCGTTCGTGCTCGCCCGCTACGTTGTGTCGTCCGCGTACGGAAAGATCCTCGTCGCCATCCGCGACGCTGAATCCCGCACCCGGTTCCTCGGGTACCGGGTGGAAAACCACAAGCTCCTCGTCTTCACGCTTTCGGCGATGATCGCGGGGATCGCGGGAGCGCTCTACGTACCGCAGGTCGGCATTATCAATCCGACCGAATTCTCGCCCGCCAATTCCATCGAGGCCGTGATCTGGGTCGCGGTCGGCGGTCGCGGCACGCTGATCGGTCCGGTGGTCGGCGCGGTCGCGGTGAACGGCCTCAAGACCTTCTTCACCACCGGCTGGCTTGCGCCCTACTGGCTGTTCGCGCTGGGCGCGCTCTTTGTCTTCGTCACCCTCGCGCTGCCCAAGGGCATCGTCGGCACCCTCGAGGACTTCCTCGCGCGCCGGCGGGGGATCGCGCAGCGGCCGGCGCCGCCGCTCAAGCCCCCTGCGGCGGCGCCGGTGGCCATCGAGAACGCGAAGTCCACGCCATGACGACGGCAGCCACGAGCGCGCTGCTCTACCTCGACGACGTCTCGGTCTCGTTCGACGGCTTCCGCGCCCTGAACGCCCTGTCCCTGGTGCTCGAACCGGGCGAGATGCGCGCCATCATCGGCCCGAACGGGGCGGGGAAGACGACCATGATGGACGTCGTCACCGGCAAGACGCGGCCCGACGAGGGCGAGGTGTTCTTCGATCATGGCCAGATCGACCTCACCCGCCACGACGAGGCGGAAATCGCGTCGATGGGCATCGGGCGCAAGTTCCAGAAGCCGACGGTGTTCGAAAGCCACACGGTCTACGACAACGTCTATCTCGCGCTTAAGGGGCCGCGCGGGCCGTTGTCTGCGCTGTTCGGCGAACGCAACCGGCTGCCGCGCGAGCCCGTCGAGGCGGTGCTCGAGCGGGTGCGTCTTGGCGCGCACCGCGACCGCCGCGCCGGCGACCTCTCGCACGGCCAGAAGCAGTGGCTTGAGATCGCGATGCTGTTGGCGCAGGACCCAAAGCTCCTGCTGGTCGACGAACCCGTCGCCGGCATGACGGATGCGGAGACCGAGGCAACGGCCGAGCTGCTCCTTACCATCAACCGCGATCACTCCGTGATCGTGGTGGAGCACGACATGAGCTTCGTGCGCGCGCTCGGCTGCAAGGTAACGTGCCTGCACGAGGGGAGCGTGCTTGCGGAGGGGACGATCGAGACCGTGTCGGAGAACCCGCGCGTGATCGAAGTCTACCTCGGGCGCTAGGGACAAGGAGCGCCGCATGCTGAGCGTCGAGAACGTCACGCTGAAGTACGGTGCCGCGGCGGCGCTCCGCGGCGTGTCGATCGTGGCGAACGAGGGCGAGGTGACGTGCGTGCTCGGCCGCAACGGTGTCGGGAAGACGTCGCTGCTGCGCGCGATCGTCGGCCAGCATCCCATCGAAGCCGGTCGCATCGCCTTTGACGGCCGTGACCTAGCGGGCGTCCGGCCCGAAGATCGGGCGAGGGCAGGGATCGGATACGTGCCGCAGGGGCGCGAGATCTTTCCGCTCCTCTCGGTGCGGGAGAATCTCGAGACGGGCTTCGCCACGCTCGCGCGCAGGGAGCGCACCGTGCCGGAAGAGCTGTTCGAACTGTTTCCCGTTCTCAAGTCGATGCTGTCGCGCCGCGGCGGCGACCTATCGGGCGGCCAGCAGCAGCAGCTTGCCATCGCCCGCGCACTCGTGATGCGCCCGAAGCTCCTGGTGCTCGACGAGCCGACCGAGGGCATCCAGCCGTCGATCATCAAGGACATCGGCCGCGCGATCGCGTACCTGCGCGAGAAGGGCGGCATGGCGATCGTGCTGGTCGAGCAGTATTTCGACTTCGCCCGCGAGCTCGCAGACCGTTGGTACGTGATGGACCGCGGCGAGATCACGCTCGAAGGCACCCGCGACACGCTCGACGAGCGCGAGGTGAAGCGGCGGATGACGGTTTAGGCCTACTGGTCGAAGCCCACTTCGTCGACGAGCTTCGAGGCCTCGGCCTGGAGTTCGGCGATCTTCGCGATCGGGAGCGTGTCGGGGACGAGCGTGCCCCAGCTCTGCACGAGCGCGACGGGCTTCACGTCCGGGTTCACGGGGTATTCGAAGTTCTGCGAGGCGTAGAGCTGCTGTGCCTCGTCGCTCGCCAGGAATTCCATGAGCTTCAGCGCGTTCTCCTTGTGCGGCGCGTTCTTCGCCATGAGCATGCCCGAGATGTTCACGTGGCTTGCGCCGTTCTCGAACGTCGGGAACACGACGCGCACCGAGGCCGCCCACTCCTTCTGCTCCGGCTCCTTCTCGTTGGTCGCCATCTTGCCCATGTAGTAGGTGTTCGACATGGCGAGGTCGCACTCGCCGGCCCACACTGCCTTGGCTTGCGCGCGGTCGTCGCCGGCCGGGCGGCGCGCGAGGTTCGCCTTCACGCCCTCGAGCCACGCCTTCGCCTTCTCCGGCCCCTCGTGTGCGATCATCGCGGCGATGAGCCCGAGGTTGTAGGGATGCTGGCCCGAGCGCGTGCAGATCTTGCCCTTGAACTTCGGGTCCGCGAGTTCGTCGTAGGTCAGCTTGTCGAACGAGGTGCGCTCCTTCGAGGCGAGGATGATGCGCGCGCGCATCGTGAGGCCGAACCACTGGTTCGCCGTGTCGCGCAGCGCCGCCGGCACATTGTCGAGAACCGCGGGCGACGTCACCGGCTGGGCCGCGCCCTGCTTCGCTGCCTCGACCAGGCGGCCGACGTCGACCGTCAGCAGCACGTCGGCGGGGCTGCCGTCGCCTTCCTGGACCAACCGTTCCACAAGCCCCTGATCGGCGTAGATCATGGCGGTGCGAATGCCGGTCTTCTTCGTGAAGGCGGCAAGCACCGGCTCGATGAGCTGCGGCTGCCGGTAGGAGTAGATGTTCACGATCTCATCTGCTCGGGCGAGCGGCGCCAGCGCCATGGCTGCGATGGCCCAAATCGAGGCGCAGGTGAAGCGGCGGCGGGTGAGGACGGTACGAAAGGTCATGCGCAGGCACCGGTCGACGTGGTTGGGAGGAGAACTGCCCCTGAAGGTCGACGCACCGGTAGCCCGCAGCGGCGGGGGGTGTCAACGATACCCGAGTGCATTAGTCGGAAATTTAGAACGTTTCTCGGCTGGCCTCGATCGCCTGCGCTTTGGGGGATCAAAACACGGGATCGCGTTCTTGCACCTTCGGGCGAATACAGGCATTAGGAACGCGCCGGAGACGTGGCCGAGTGGCTGAAGGCGGCGGTTTGCTAAACCGTTATACGGGGTAAACCCGTATCGAGGGTTCGAATCCCTCCGTCTCCGCCAAGCTTTGCGGCTAAGCTACTGAAACTACGGCGAATTCAGCCCGATGGCAGGGTTGCTACGGCCGCCCGACCTCGGCTCCTCGAGCCTCGTGGAAAACGCCGCGACCAACCTTCCATCGGCTGGTGCCGACGCGGAATCCTTCACCGGTTCTTGCTTTGCTGGCTTGATTGGGCGTTTTGCCTCACCCGCCCCCGTGCAGGAACGCACCGGCCGCCAGCGGGCCCCAGACCATTACAGCCGCGCCAATGAAGAGAAGCGCATCCCTTCCGTTCACGCCGTCACGTGTGTGCGGAGGCGCATACGGGCGGCGGGCGTCGGACGGCTGAGCCGTTTGCTGCTGGACACCGGGTTGCGGGATCGACGATCCCTGTTCGGTTGGCTGCACGACGACGGTCTCGACGACCGTGTGTTCGACGACAGCAGCTTTGCCGGCGCGTTGACGCGCGCGTGGATCAATATTCGGATCGTAGGTCATGATCGCCTCCGTCGGTTGGACACCTTGGCGAATGACTTTTGAGCTTCATGGGTTCCCGGCATTTCGTCCTGGGATTCCGGGCGCGCTCGGTCGGACGCGGGCAAGCGCACACGGCTCGTTACCGCGCTCCGCTGTCGAGGCGCGTGTAGATTTCGTGTTGCCGACGCGACTTCCGGCCGGAGCACTACGCCCAGGCTTGACCGCACCGGCGATCGTTCGGACGAGAATACGCTGGCGCGGCAGGCGTGAGGGCGTCGACTACCGCGGCGATCGCCGCTGCCAAGAGCTCTCCATAAGCTGGAAACGCTTTGCGACCCGCCCGGCGGACGATCGATCAGAGCACTTTGCGGAATACTGAACCGCGTTCAAACGATGCAGGGTTCGGGTGTGGAGACAGGATTGATCCGGAACCGGCTCGTGATTGCAGTTGCCGTTCGATGTGCCGACTGAAGCTTCGCCGCCTCTTCCAGGATGCGCTCCTGGGCGCTTGCAAGGCGTGCTTCAGGACTGAGGAACCAGCGACCCTCGCGCAGGATCGCGTCAATGAAACCAATCGCCCCATCGGACCAAAGATTGAACGCCACGGCGCGCATGCGGCGGGACGCATAGAAAAAGATCTTGGGCAAAACCCCGGGAATGTCAGCGTCGATCCCGAGGCTTTCCATCCAGTCCGCCCACTTGAACAGGCTGACCCGGCCCTCAGCTACCCCGTTGACGATACGGCAGGCACGCCAGGGCACCCTGTAGGCGTCAGCGATGATGGCACCGTGCATCGCCTCGCAGACGACCGCGTCGCAGGCCGTAAGCTTCTCGATGAAGGTTTCGACCTCCAAGGTCGAGTGAATGAGTTCCAGGTCGAGGGCGTCGGCGATCGCTGCACTCAACTCGGGCGGCGTCGCATAGTAGGGAACGAACCCGATCCGCAACGAACCGCCCCTCTGCGGCCGGTTCCTGGGGTGAAACAGCGGCGTCAGGATCGCCGGATCGGAAATGAATTGTGCGTCCATCGAAGCCAAGGCGCCTGCCGTGCGCGGCCCGCGGACGAACCGAATGTCCAGGCAATGCCTGTCCACTGGAAGATTGGCGGCGGACCTTGCGCCCGCGCCAAACACGATCTTTGGAATTCCATTGTGGCGTTCATCCAGCACCGAACCGATTCCGATGAACCGCTCCCGATCCGACTCGCAGAAGAAGTCGTCGCCGAAAACCCTCGGCCAGAGCCAGGGATTGAGGTCGTCGCCGACGTTGCCCTGTGGCGCTTTCCAATACCAGAGATGCATCTGCCAAGTGTGTCGACCAAGCGTTACCAAAGCTTCACCGAACCGCGAAGAGTTTGTGGCAAAATCTCCGACGCGTGAGGTCACAAAGGTCAAAAGCGTTTTCTTTCAGGCATCGAGGTGTCGACCCCGTTCACGTATCCGTCTGCGTCTCCTGCCGCAGCACCTCGATCAGCGTCGACGGGTTGAACGGCTTCGACAGCAGGGGGATGTCCTCGAACCCTTGCGGCAGCGCCTCGCGGCGGTAGCCGGAAATGAACACGAACGGCTTTCGCTTCTGCTTCAGCGCGGACGCCACGGGCTCGGAACTCTGTCCAAACAGGTTTGCATCGAGAACCGCCACGTCGAATTGAACACTCCGGATCTTGGCCAGCCCCGACTCCACGCTCGCGGCTGTGGCCGCCACCTCGAATCCCGCCGCTTCGAGCTCGTTTTCAAGCTCGATCGCGAGCATCGGCTCATCTTCGAGAATGAACACCCGGCAATTCATGCTTCCTCCAGTTCTCGTCCCACGGCTCCGAAGACCTGTCCTTTCGATGTGACCGCAGACACCGGCGCGTCCACCTTCCATGAAAGTCCCGAGGGCGCGTAGGCCAAGTCGACCGTCGCCTCGAGGCCATGCTCCACCATGCGTACCGTGACCGAATGGCCGAAGCCGCGCCGAGCCGGTTTTGCGACGGGCGGTCCTTTCTGCTCCTGCCACTTCATTTCGAACCGCTGCTCGCCGTTACGTCGGCGGAAGAAGCGCCAGGACAGCTTGACGATGCCCATCTGGTTGGAGAAGGCGCCGTATTTCGAAGCATTCGTCGCAAGCTCGTGCAGTGCCATCCCGAGCGTTTGCGTCGCAGCCGGCTTCAACCCGAAGTCGGGACCCTTCAGCACCAGGCGCGTTCCGATGAGGTCGCGGTAATGAGACATCTGCGCAAGGATGAGCTGGCGGACGCCCACGCTCTTCCAGTCGCTCTCCACGAGCAGGTCGTGGCTGGTGGCAAGCCCTGCGAGGCGCGCGTTAAGCCGGTCGGCGAGCGAGGCGGGGTCTGAATCGCGCGCTGTCTGCCGCACCATCGCCTGGGTCACGGCAAGGATGTTCTTCGCCCGGTGCGTCACCTCGCGCAGCAGGAGCTTCGTCTGTTCCTCGGCGATCTTTCGCTGCGTGATGTCGCGCGCGACGGCGATGAGACCCACGATGCGCCCCTGGCTGTCGCGCATCGGCACCTTGTGGGCCATGTATGTGCGGTGCCCCTCGGGACCGGTGAAGGTCTCCTCGACCACCAGCGGCTCTCCCGTGTCCAGGACTTGGAAGTCGTGCGCCTGGATGATCGCGCCCTCGCTCTGCACCAGCGCGTCTTCCAAGCCCGTCTTGCCGAGGAGTGCTGGCAGGGGCTGGCCGAGGACGCGCGCGGTTGCAGGATTGGCGAACAGGAAGCGGTCTTCGCGGTCCTTGACGAAGATCAGGTCGTCAACGCCGTCGCTCACAGCCCTGAGGAGCGCCGTGCTGCGCAGGAGTTCCTCCTCGGCATTCTTGCGATCGGTGATGTCGGCGACGACGCCGATCAGGCGTTCGGGCATTCCGTAGCCGTCGAAGGCGATCGTGCCCGCGCATTCGATCCAGCGCAGTGCGCCGTCCGACTTGCGCCGGATGCGGCAGGTCACGCCGAAGACACCGCTCTCCAGCGCCTCCGTGATCGCCGCATCGAACACCGGAGCGTCATCCGGGTAAATGTAGCCCTCCATGAAGGCGCGCTTGCTGAGGTGCACGTCTCCGGGCGCGTGGCCAAAGATCTCGAGCATGCGCCCGTTCTCGAACTCCGCGTCATCGATCGCGATGCGCCACTCGACGATGCCGAGCTCGGCGATCTCGGTCGCGATGCGCAGGCGCTGCTCGCTCTCCTTCAGTGCAGTGACGGCTGCGAGGCTCTCCGTCACGTCGAGGTTGACGCCGATGAGCCCCAAGAAGCTGCCGTCGCGGGAGAAGCGGGGTGACGAATTCGTTTGCAGAACGCGATAGTCGCCGGCCGCCGTCCTGTAGCGCCCCTCGACGGCGAAGCCGCGTCGTTCTGCCAGCGCAGCCCCGACCGCCTTGCCGATCCGCGGGGCGTCGTCCGGGTGCATGGTGCTGCCCCAATCGAACGTCGAGAGGTCCTCGTTGCGCACGCCCCAGAAGTTCCGAAGCTGCTTGTTGAGGTGCTGGCAGCGGCCCTGTGCGTCGCAGATCCACAACATCACCGGCGCGTCCTCGGTCAGCTCGCGGAACAGGCGCTCCTGGTTGCGCAGGATCTCCTCGGCGTCCTTCCATTTCGAGATGTCGACGATCAGCCCGCGCGAGACGCGCTTGCCGTCCTTTTCACCCAGGAACACCGTATCGCGCACCCAGACCGTGCGTCCGTCGGCCGCGAGCATTCGGTACTCGAATACGTGGTCACGGCCGGCGCCCGTCTCGCGCTGGCAGTGGTCGGCGACGAAGGGCCTGTCGTCGGGATGAACATGGGTGAGCCAGAAGGAGGCATCGTCGATCCATTGCGAGACCGGGAAGCCGAGGAGGCTCTCGGCACCGTCGCTCACGTAGGTGAAGCGCAGAGTCTTGGGATCACCTTCCCAGACGACTGCGTCCCTCAAGCCGGAGACGAGTTCGCGGAACCGCCGCTCGCTGAGCTGGGCGGCGCGCGTCGCGGCGCTCGCCTCGGCCTGGCGGGCAGAGACCTCGCGCGAGGCTTCCGACAGCACGTCGCTGACCTGGTTCGCCTCCCGCATCCAGGAGTCGATCGGCCGCGTCACCAGTCCTTCGCCGACCTGTCGGGCGTTTGCAGTGAGCTGGCGGATCGGGCCGTGGACGAGTTTCGAGATGGCGCGGCTGAGGAGCGCCGAGACGAGACAGGCGGCGAGGATGGCCGCGAGCATTTCCCGCGTTGCAGCGGTCCCGGGCGCGTGGACCACCGCCTGCGGCACCCAGACGACCGCCGTCCAGCCGCTGATGTCGGAGGCGTGATAGGCGGTGTACGACGGCCGGCCCTGCAGGTCGACGCTTTCGAGAAGGCCAGACGTACCGGTGAGGCGGGCGAGAAAGTCCGGGTTCGCCTGCTTGCCGAAGAAGCGATCGTATTGCTCGGTCCGTGCCACGATGCGCCCGTTGCCGTCGAGGATGGCCGCCGCCCAGCCGTTGCCGCTGACCTGGTCGAGGGCGATGCGTTGGATGGAGGCCGTCGGCGGCACGTAGACGAGGACACGGCGCTGCGGCGCGCCCTCGATCGGCACGAAGACACCGAAGTCGAACCGCCCGCTCGTCGTGCCGAAGGCAAGGTTCTCGATAACGGGCCGCCCGGCCTCGAGCGCGGCCAGCACGAGCGGCAGGTTCTTCGTCTTCGGCAGCACGGCGTCCGGGGGCAGGCGCGTGTTCGCCAGCTGCTGGCCGGTCTCGTCGATAAGGATGAAGTCGCCGCTCTCGGCCTTCTTGGCGTCGTCGAGCGCCTTGCGCAGTTCCTCCGGGTGATCGCCCGCCAGGAAATGCAGGCTGCCCATGATCCGCGCCTTGGCGGTGTCACTCGTCAGTTCGCGGTCCAGCGCGCGCACCAGCGTCTCGCTGGCGCGCGTTACGCGTTCGAGTTCTGCGGTCTTGTTGACGGCAAGCTGGTGCCAGATGCCGATGCCGACCAGCACGACGAACGGCAGCAGGACCGCGAGCGACACGAAGCCCACGAGGATCGAGGTCGAATAGGCGCGCTTGCCAAGCAATCGCTCGAGAAACAAGTGGTGGTCCAATCCGGCTGCGAGATGTCCCACAGAATATGGCGAGCCGGTCCTGAGGCAGGAGCGATTTATTTGTCTTGTCGGCCGGAACGAGGCGCGCTCGTTGCGCGTTGAGCTAGCCGTCTCTCCGTTCCATGGCGCAGCTGTCGAAAAATCTCGCAAGGGCGAGGGAACGTTTCTGCCACGGCCCCGTTTGTTGCGCCAGGTGGGTAGGGGTAGGTGAGAGAGTCCGCAAGCTTCAGCAAGGAGAAGCTCGTGAGACCGCATGTCCTCGTCCTCGACAAGGAATTCCTGCCCGCCTTCGATCTCGCTATCGCCCTCTACAAGGCCGGGGCCCATGTCCTGGGGCCGTTCACCGCGACCGATCTCGCCGTCATCCGCCTCGCCCGACATCGAGACGAGATCGCCGCCGTCGTGATGGACGTTCACCTCGGGAAGGAGGACATCTCCTGGCTCGCCGAATGGCTGATCCTCGCGCACATTCCGATCATCCTGACCACGAACCACGCCCGTACCGACCTGCCGGCGTCGCTGCGCCGGACACCCTGGTTCCCGAAACCCTACCGGAGCGAACTCGTCGCGAGCGCGGCCATGCAGCCGCCGATGGCGCTCGCATCTTGATCTGAGGGTCGTTCCAGCGCGGTTCAACAGATCGGTAACGACAGGCGGTCTTCGCCTGATTGTTGCGCGCAGCTGGTCCCGTTTTTGAAGCAAATTCGAGCGAACGGTCGCGCAGCCGCAGGCTTATCCCGGTTTGAAACGCAACATGACGACCAACGTGTACATCGTGACGCAAGCGACGGGACAGTGGACCGTGTTCCACGCCGGCCGCCACAAGGGCGGCTATGCGAGCCAGTTCGCAGCCATGCAGCAGGCGCTGTCGAGCGCGCGACTGGCGCGCCAGTCCGGCGGAAAGTCCTCGGTTCTGCTCGAAGAGCCGGATGGCCGAATGCAATCGGTGCGCCTATAGCGCGCCCTTCCGCACGGTTGACCTAGGTCAACGACGCGCCCCGCCGCACCTCCTAACGTCATGAAGTTCAAAATGCCAAGGAGGACGGCATGCATCCGCTCTATCTATTGCTCGCCATCGGCGCCTTCACCGCGTTCGCGCTGACGCTCGCCTATCAGTCCTCGGGCAGGGCCTGAGGCATCAGGAAGACGGCGCCTTCGAGTCGAGGTCGGGTCGTAGCACGACGCTTTCCTGTTCGTTGGGGTCGGTCCGCGCGATCACGGCGGTGACCGGACGGTCGGAGGAGTTCGCCGGCAGATGCGGAACGCCTGCCGGAATGTAGATCATGTCGCCGGCCTTCACCCGCATGTGTTGCTCGAGCGCTTCGCCGAACCACATCTCCGCTTCGCCGTCGAGGACGTAGATCGCCGTTTCGTGGCTCTCGTGCAGGTGCGCCTTCGCCCGGTCACCCGGCTTGATCGTCAGAAGATGCATGCACAGGCCGGTCGCGCCCGCGCTCTCGGCGGAAATGCCTGCGACGTATCGGAACCCCTGCTTGCCCTCGTAGGTCCCGTCCGGCCGGAACACCTGACAGGTCGGCTTTGGATTGGGCATCGCGTTAACTCCTCGAAGACGATCGAAAGCATAACGACGCGAGCTTCCGGGCGGCAACCGGCTCAGCAAAAATTTTGGGGCTGAGACCAAGCGGTAAAGCCGTGCAGTAAACCGGCGCTTGCCAGATTTGCGGAAAGGACTCGAAGCCCGCTCTTTGCCTGCGTTCGGTTTCGATACACCAAGATCATCAAGCTTAATCACCTGGTTACAATTTAAGCTCGGCTTTTTCCGAGTTTTTCTAAAATTTGAGCAAAATTTTCGAATGCTCAAGAACATCCGCACCCTGTTGAACAGGTTCCGGCGCTCGCAGGGAGGCAACAGCGCCTTCATCGTTGCGCTCTCCGCACCCATCCTGATGGCAGGCATGGGGTTCGCCACCGAAACGTCCTTCTGGTACTTCAAGCAGCGCAAGCTGCAGCTTGCGACCGACGGCGCTGCGTACGCCGGCGGAATCGACAGACGTGCGGGCGCGGCGCTCGCAACGGTGAAGTCCACGGCGCTGACGATGGCGCTGAAGGCGGGCTACGACGGCGCGGGGACACTTTCGGTAAACTTGCCGCCGCTGACCGGGCCAAACGCGGGCAACACGGACAGCGTCGAGGTGCTCGTCGACGAGCAGCTGCCACGCTACTTCACTGCCTTCTTCACCGCTGCGCCGGTCTGGATGCATTCGCGCGCGGTTGCCCGGTTCAAGACCGCTTCGAGCGCCTGCGTTCTGGCGCTGTCGGCCAGCGCGTCGAAGGCGGCATACTTCTCGGGCGCGAGCAACCTGAACCTCACCGGGTGTTCGGTGATGGCGAACTCGATGGCGAGTGACGCCGTGTCGGTGCAGGGATCCGCGAAACTCGCGACACCATGTGTCTACGCTGCAGGCGGCGTCGTTTCGACGAGCGGACTGTCGCTCACCGACAGCGACTGCAAGCAGCGCGGGCCGCAGGCGAACCAGGCGCCTGCGGCCGATCCGTTCCAGGCGCTCGCCGCACCCACCCAGCCGACAGGCGCGTGCAAATCCACGACCGGCGCGACTTTGCAACCGGGTAGGTATTGCAGCGGCATGGACATCAAGAGCAACGTCACGCTGAAGCCCGGCCTCTATTATCTAAACGGCGACTTCCAGGTGAACGCCAACGCGAAAATCACCGGCACGGGCGTCACCATCTTCCTCGCCGGCGGCGCGAAGGTGAACATCAATGGCACCGCGACGCTCGACCTTCAGGCGCCAGCGACCGACCAGAAGGACGGCAGCGTCAAGGGCGTGTTGTTCATGGGCGATCCCGCCTACAACAGCACGGGCACCCGGCACTCCTTCAACGGCACGGCGAACTCGAAGCTCACCGGCGCGATCTACTTCAAGCGTCAGGGTGTCGACTACAATGGCAGCTTCGCGGGTCTGAACGGCTGCACGCAGGTCGTGGCCGACACCGTGTCGTGGACTGGCGCTGCGAACGTCAGCGTCGATTGCTCCGCCTACGGCATGTCACCCATTCCGGCGACGAAGGTCGTGCAGATCGTCGAGTGAGATGACGCCGGCCCCGGGCTCGTCTAGCCTTGGGCATGACCGCCACGCCCCGTTCCATTCTCGTCACCGGCGCCACTTCGGGCATCGGCCGCGCTGTTGCCCTCGAGTTCGCCCGCTCCGGCGATCGGCTGGTCCTGACCGGCCGCAACGGCGACCGGGGAAAGGCCGTCGCCGACGAGTGCCGGACAGCCGGCGCCGGGGACGCTCACTTCATCGAACTCGACATCACCGTCAAGGAAGCCGGCGACTACCTCGTTGGGGAGGCGGTGGGCCGGTACGGCCGCCTCGATGTGCTCGTGAACAACGCCGGTATCCTCTACCGGGGCACTGCCATCGAATGCACCGACGAGCAGTGGGACGCGATCATGGCGACGAACGTCACCGCGACGTTCCGCTTGTCGCGCGCCGCAGTGCGGGTGATGAAGCCGCAGGGCAGTGGGGTGATCGTCAATGTCGCTTCAGACTGGGCGCTGGTCGGGGCGCAGCGCGCGCTGGCCTACGGGGTGTCGAAGGGCGCGATCGCCCAGCTCACCCGATCGATGGCGGCAGACCATGCCCGTGACGGCATCCGGGTCAATGCGGTCTGCCCCGGCGACACCGATACGCCGATGCTCGACAGCGGCGTGCCGAAGGGGCAGTCGCGGGATGATCGGCTCCGCGATCTCGGGAGCGCGATCCCGCTCGGACGGGTCGGCCGGCCGGAGGAGGTTGCGCGCGCCGTGCAGTTCCTTGCCTCGGATGCGTCGAGCTTCATGACCGGCGTGCTGATGCCGGTCGACGGCGGCAACACCGCCGTCTGACCGGTTTCGCGCCGTCAGATGGTGGCCGGCTTGCGCCGCTTGGACAGGAAGCCGATACCCGCAAGGCCACCCACGAACAATACAGCCGCCGGTGGGATCGGGGCATGCGTGATGCTGATCTGCACGAGCATGTCGTCGAAGTCGTTGTCGCCGGTACCACCGCCGTCCGAGAACATCGCGTAGACGACGCTGTAGTTGTTGGTCGCGCTGAATCCGCCGCGCGGCCTGAAGCCGATCGAAATGTCGCGACCGCCGTTCATCGGACCTCCGTTGTCTGCCTCGCCCGAACCACCGGAGGCGACCTTGAACCTGAACGGAACGAGCGAGCCGCTCGTCGGCCCGAACTTCGACGTGACGGACGCGCCTGCCGCTGCCGTCGTATCGAACAGTTTCCCCGTCGCCGTGCCGCCGAGCGAGTCGAGTTCGTTCGTGAAGCCCGCCTCCTTACCGAGGAAGGTGTATGTGATTTTCGCGTTCGTATCCGAGTAGAAATTGAGACCAAGGTTCGTGTCGTTCTTGCCGAACGAGAGGATCTGATCTCCTGGTGCGAGATCTGCCGGCTGATTGCTCGGGTTGAACGCAGAGTTGAGTGTCGTTGTGGTCCCGCCGGTGAAGTAGAAGTAGGAAAGTGCCGAGGCGGGTGCCGAAGACGCCATGAGCGCGGCAAGGCCGCAGGCAAGCATAAGGGTTCGCGAAGGCATTCCGGTCTCCGTGCCTGTTGAGTTAGCCGCACTGTGTGGAGGGTTCGGCGCCCGCTCGAAGCGGTGCCTGGATCGGAGCCGTCCCTCTCTCCTTAATTCTTTCTGAACAATAGCCGCCGGGTGTTGCCGAGGGGTTTACGGGGACGCTCGCATTTGTCCTGCAATCGGCGTGAAATCTCGGCAATTCCGCTTGTCTTGACGGGCCGCCATCCCATGTGAACACCTGACGGCGAAGTTCCGGAGGTTCCCTTGATCCCGTTTGACAACTCGTACGCCCGCCTGCCGGAGGAGTTTTATGCGAAGCTCGATCCGACGCCCGTCGAAGCCCCGCGGCTGATCAAGCTCAACCGGCCGCTGTGCGGAGACCTCGGGATCGATCCGGAAGCCTTCGATACGGTAGCCTGGGCCGAGATCGCCGCCGGGAACCGCGTGCCCGACGGCGCCGAGCCGCTCGCGATGGCCTACGCGGGACATCAATTCGGGCAGTTCGTGCCGCAGCTCGGCGATGGGCGCGCCATCCTCCTTGGCGAGGTGATCGACCGGAACGGCGTGCGCCGCGACCTCCAGCTCAAGGGGTCGGGCCCGACGCCGTTTTCGCGCCGGGGTGATGGCCGCGCTGCGCTTGGGCCGGTCCTGCGGGAATACATCGTCGCAGAGGCGATGCACGCGTTCGGCATCCCGACCACGCGGGCGCTCGCGGCGGTGACGACCGGCGAACCCGTCTACCGCGAGGAAGCGTTGCCCGGCGCCGTGCTGATCCGCATCGCGTCGAGCCACGTGCGCGTCGGCACCTTCCAGTACTTCACCGCGCGCCGTAACCGCGAGGCGGTGCGCCAGCTCGCCGATTACGTGATCGACCGTCATTACCCGGAGGCACGCGCGCAGGCGCAGCCCTACGTCGCCCTGCTCGAGGGTGTGGTCGCGCGGCAGGCGAAGCTGATCGCCCGGTGGATGAACGTCGGCTTCATCCATGGCGTGATGAACACCGACAACATGAGCATCGCCGGAGAGACGATCGACTACGGGCCGTGCGCCTTCATGGACGCCTATGACCCCGCGACCGTCTTCAGCTCCATCGACCAGATGGGCCGCTACGCCTATGCGAACCAGCCGGGCATAGCGCAGTGGAACCTCGCAAGGCTCGCCGAGACGCTCCTACCGCTGCTCGCCGATGACGAGAACGCCGCCCTCGCCGCCGCCAACGCCGCGATCGGGCGCTTCGCCGAATTGTTCGAGACGGCGTGGCACGCAGGCCTCCTGCGCAAGCTCGGGCTGACCGGCGAGGATGAGGAGGATCTTGCGCTGGTGCAGGCGCTGTTCAACGAGATGCAGGCGCAGGGCGCGGACTTCACATTGACGTTCCGCCGGCTGGGCGACTCGCTGCGTTCGCCTGCCGCACGGGATGAACTCGAGACTCTGTTCGGCGGCTCGTCCGCGTTCGCCGACTGGCGCACCGCGTGGACCGCGCGCAGCAGCATCGACGGTCGCTCGGATGCCGTGCGGGCGCAGGCGATGGCCGAGGTCAATCCGCTCTACATTCCGCGCAACCATCGCGTGGAGCAGGCTCTGGCGGCGGCCGTTCGCGACGCCGATTACCGGCCGTTCGAGAGGCTGCTCACGGTCTTGAGCGAACCGTTCGTCGAACGGGCCGGTTTCGAGGCCTATACGCAGCCTGCCGCGCCGCACGAGCGGGTGACGAAGACGTTCTGCGGCACCTGACCGGAAATACTCCGCGGCTGCGGCGCGATCCCCGTAAAGCTCAGGCCTTCAGCGCCGCCGCGATCTCGGCCAGCGTGGCCTTCTCCGCGTCGGACACCTTCACGCCGCCGAACCCCAGGAACCCGCCCTCCGTCGAGGCTTCCGCCACCTTCTCGGCGATCGAATTGAGCCAAGCCTTGAAACCTGGCGCATCCGCCGGCGCCTTGGCGTCGATGATCTGGGCCACCCTGCCTAGCCGCTGGATCACCTGCGCCTTGATCTCGGCGGCAGACTTGCCCGCGAGATCCGCCTTGAGGCTGTCGCGCGCGGCCGTTCGGCCCTGCGGGGTCTCGAAGTCGGTGACGATCGCCTTGGCGAGCGCGTTCGCACCGGGATCGTTCTTGGCGGCGAGGAGCGCAGTGGCGCTCGCCATGCCTTCCTTCATCGTGCCCCAAAGCCCGCTCGGTTCGCCAAGCGTTACCGCCATCCCCGCAAGCATCGGGCTGGCGAGGACCGTGTTCCATTCATCGGGCGTGAAAGCCGTCTTGTCGACCATCTGTTCGTTCTCTCCTGTTCAGGCTCCGTCAGAGGCAACCATGGTAGCGCAGGCACCCGTTGTAGTTGGGGTTATTGACGCCCCAGTTATTGGCGCAAGCGCTCGCCCAGCTCGAGCATCGCCCGCCACCTGGCGGTGGTGGGGGAGGCGCATAGGCCGGAGCGTTCCACCAGATGCGCGGATAGTAATACCCCTGGTAGAAATAGGGGTAGCCGTAGCGAGGATAGGCATAGCGGGGCCCGTAGTATGGGCGGTAGCCATATCCGTAAGGACGGTAGCCGTACCCGTAGGGACGGTAGCCGTACCCGTACGGCCGATAACCGTAGCCGTAGTATCCGGCAGGCTCGATGGTCGTTCTCGTCGGCTGAGGGCCGCTCTGCGCCGAAGCGGCAGAGGCGCCGAAGCCGATCGTCGCTCCGGCCAGCAGGCCGAGGGCGAGGGAGCGCATGGACGAGAGGTTCATGGAACGAAACTCCTTCACGCAAGTGTGGTTGCAGCGGGGCACTGCAATCGCCAGATGGAGTTTGCGGACAATCGCGGCTAAGACAAGGCAACCGCCGACCGGCGGCTCGAGGGGGTTCAAGGACATGTTTGGCGATCCGCTGTTCTGGCTGCTGGTGCTGCCGGGGATGCTGCTCGGGTCCTATGCGCAGTCGCGCATCAAGCTGAACGTCTCCAAGTACTCCCGCGTCCCGACCACCAACGGCATGACCGGCGCGGAAGTCGCGCGCCACATCCTCGACGCGCAGGGCCTGCGCGACGTCGCGGTCGAGGCAACACCGGGGATGCTCAGCGACCATTACGACCCGCAGACGAAGGTTCTTCGCCTGAGCCAGAACGTGTTCTACGCACCGACCGTTGCGGCGGCCGGCATCGCGGCGCACGAGGCCGGGCATGCCGTGCAGGACGCAGAGGACTACTTCCCGCTCGAAGCCCGCACGTGGATCGTGCCCTTCGTGCAGATCGCGTCGCAGGTCGCACCGTGGCTCTTCATCGCCGGCTTCATCATCGGCAGCATCAAATTGACGTGGGCAGGGGTGCTGCTGTTCGGCGCCTCCTCGCTCTTTGCGCTCCTCACGCTGCCGGTCGAGTTCAACGCCAGCCGTCGCGCCATGGACCTGCTCGTGAAACAGGGCATCGTGCGCGGCGAGGATCAGGTGGACGGCGTGCGGAAGGTCTTGTCCGCTGCAGCGTGGACCTACGTGGCGGCCGCCATGTCGGCGATCGGGAGCTGGCTCTTCTACGTCATCTTGATCATGTCGAATTCCCGTCGCACTACGGCGTAAGATCGCCTCACCAACCCCTTCGAAAGGAACGACCATGGTCGATGCCAAGAAACTGCTGGACGTGCTGCTGGCCGGAGCGGGCGGCGGCTCGCCGGAGTCGCGCAAGCAGGTCGAGGACGCGATCAACCAGGGATCGGAGGCCGCGCGCGGCATGGCGCAGCAGGCGGCGACCCGCGTGTCGGACGTGCTCGGTCAGGCACAGGAGAAGCTGAAGGGCACTGGCGCCGAGCAATACGTCGGCCAAGCCCGCGACCTCGTGGACAAGAACCCGGTCGCGGCGGTCACGGCACTTGGCGGCCTCGCGGCGCTGCTTCTTGGCACTCGCGGCGGCCGCGAGATGGCGGGCGGCCTCGCCAAGATCGGCGGCCTCGCGGCGGTGGGCGGCATCGCCTACAAGGCGCTGCGCAACTACCAGGACGGCAAGGCGCTCACCGCCGGTATCCCGGGCCTCGACCAGCTCACCGCACCGGCAGGGTCCGGTTACGAGCCGGACGCGCACACCAATGACACGGCGACGCTGATGCTCAAGGCGATGATCGCCTGCGCCGCCGCCGACGGCACAGTGGACGAGGGCGAGCGGAAGGTCATCCTCGGCGACATGCAGCAGGCCGGGCTCGGCAGCGATGCGGCAAAGTTCCTCGCGGACCAGATCGCGCATCCGGCAAGCGTGGATCAGCTCGCGGCGGCCTGCGGCGGTTCGAGCGCATTGGCGTTGCAGGTCTACGCGGCGGCGCACATCGTCGCATCGTCCAATCTAGAGAAGGCGTTCCTCGGCGACCTGGCGAAGGCGCTGAAGCTCGATCCGGCGCTCGCCGCGCAGGTTGGCAAGCTTGTCGAGGAAAGCCGCGGGCACCAGCCGGTCTGATCGCGGCACGCCTTTGAAGATCGCGTTCTACGCGCCTCTGAAGCCGCACGATCATCCGGTACCCTCGGGCGACCGGCTGATGGCGCGGCAACTCCTGTCGTGCATGGAGCTCCGCGGCCACACGCCCGTCGTCGCCTCGACGCTGCGGACGTTTCTTGCCGAACCGGACGCAGAGGCTCTCGAACGGCAGCGGCAGGAGGGCGACGACGAAGCGCGGCGGCTCATCACGGCGTGGGAGAGCAGCGGCGATGTCCCGGATCTCTGGTTCAGCTACCACAACTACTACAAGGCGGTGGACTTCATCGGGCCGGCGGTCGCACGCCGCTTTGACATTCCGTACGTGATCGCAGAAGGCTCCTACGCGCCGAAGCGCGACCGCGACGACTGGGCGCCGCACCAGGCAGCGGCACTCGCAGGGCTCGAGCAGGCGAGCCTCCACCTCTGCTTCACCGAACGGGACCGCAAAGGGCTCGCGCAGGTGACCGCGGCCGAAAAACTCGCCGACTTCCCGCCGTTCGTCGACGTCGAGCCGAACAGGCAGCATCGCGGGCGTAACGCTGTACCGGTTCTCGTGACGGTCGGCATGGCGCGGCCGGGCAAGAAGCTCGAGAATTTCCGGCAGCTCGCCGCCACGCTCGAACGGATCGCCAACCTCGACTGGCGGCTCGAGGTCGTCGGCGGCGGCGCAGCGGGCGAGGAAGCGCGCGCTGCGTTTGGCGGGTTGGGCGACCGTGTCACATGGCACGGCGAACGGCCGCGCGAGTCGCTGTTCGAGGTGCTCGCGCGCGCCGATCTGTTCGTCTGGCCGGGGTTCGAGGAGGCTTATGGACTCTCGTATCTCGAAGCGCAGGCGCACGGTTTGCCGGTCGTGGCGCGCGATGAGGGCGGCGTCTCGTCCGTCGTCCGTCACGGGGAAACGGGGCTCCTGACGCCGCATGGCGACGAGGCTGCGCTCGCTGATGCGATCGCGTCGCTGGTGCAGGATCCGTCGCGCCGGGACCGGATGGGCGAGGCGGCGAAGCGGTTCGCGCTGGAGGAGCGGTCCATGGAGGTTGCCGCGCGGAGACTGGATGCGCTGCTTCAGCCGTTGGTCGCCCGCAAATGACCGACTGGTCGCCGTTCCATCGCGAACTCGAAGCGTGGGCGAGGGCAGGGCTCCAGGCGCGCCTGTGGCTCCGCGACGACGATGTGACGGATGCGACGCCGGCGCTCGACCGCTTTCTCGCGTTGGTCGCGACGCGCGCGATCCCAGTCGTCTTCGCGGCCGTGCCTTTGGGAGTGAAGGAGCGGCTCGCCGTCGCGCTGTGCGACTGCCCGCATGTGACGGTCGCCCAGCACGGCTACGCGCACGTGAACCATGCGCCCGCCGGAGCGAAGAAGTGCGAACTCGGCGATGACCGCCCGCTCATCGCCGTACTGTCCGAGCTCGCATGGGGGCGGGACCGACTGAACGCCGTGTTCGGCCACCAGGCGATCCCGCTGCTCGTACCACCCTGGAACCGGATTTCCGACGCGGTGGCGCACGCTGCCGTTCCGTCGGTTGGGGCCGCGATCTCGTCCTACCGCGGCGCGCTAATCGAATCCGGTCTGCCGGTCGTCAATACGCATGTCGACATCATGGACTGGCAAACCCGCACGGGGCGCGAGCCGCACGTGCTGGTCGAGGAGCTGTGTGGCGCGCTGCGGCAGCAACGGACTGGGAATGGCGGCCCCGTCGGCATCCTGACCCATCATCTCGTTCACGATCAAACGGCAGACCGGTTCCTCGCGGAGCTGTTCGTCGAAGCGCGGGATGCCCAGTGGCCCGATGGCCGGGCGGTGATCGCTACAGCGTGAACTCGAGATCGTCGAAGGCGACGAAGGCCGTCGGGAAGGCAGCTTTCGCCTCCGCCTCGATCTGCGCCAGCTGTTCGTCGGTGCGCCGCGGCCTGTGATGAAACAGCGCGAGCCGCTTGACGCCCGCCTTGCGGCAGATCTCCACGGCAGCGCCCCAGTCGGAATGGCCCCAGCCCGCGAACGATGGGTATTCGGCCGGCGTGTAGGTCGTGTCGAAGATCGCGAGGTCAGCATCCCTCACCAGCCGCAGCACTGTCTGGTCCGCGGATTTCTTCCCGACCTCGTGGTCGGTGATGTAGGCGAGCGCGCGACCACCCGACATGACCCTGTACCCGACGGCGCCATCCGTATGGTTGAGCGCTCCCGTCTCGATCGTCGCGCCTTCGAAAGGTGTGAGCGTGTCACCCGGCCGGAAGTCGCGATAGACGGTTTGCGCGTCGAACACATCGGGTCCCACGGGGAAGAACGGAGGCCGCATGAACTCGGCGACAATCTCGCGCGTCGACATCCGCCCGTGCAGGTGGCCGGACCAGAGCGTGACTGGCGGGGTGTGCGCAAAGATCGGCAGGAAGAACGGCAGCCCAATGATGTGGTCGTAGTGGCAATGGGTGAACAGCAGGTCGATCGACTCCACGGGCTGCGCCACGAGTTGGTGGGCGAGCCGGCGGATGCCGGTGCCCGCGTCGAGCACGATGATGCGGTTGCCGATTCGCACCTCGATGCAGGAGGTGTCGCCGCCATGCACGCGCGTTGCCGGTCCCGGTGCCGGCACGCTGCCGCGGGTCCCCCAGAACTTGATGAAAAATCCTTCTGCCATCGCTACTTGGCGTGATTTTTCGAGAACTTTCGGCATAAACGATGGCAAGGCTGAAAGGCTGTCGCCCGGGTCGTCATTGTTGTATTCGGTCGGTCATGGTTCACGCGACGCACCTCGAAAGAACTCTCTACCGTCTCAGCGCCCAGTACGCCACCCTTGGATTGGCGCTGAAGGCGCTGGGGCCGCGCACGGGCGTCGTCTATGAGGTGGGGCTCGGAAAGGGGCGCAGTTTCGACCACCTCCGGCGGGCCCTTCCGCAATGCGAAATCTTCGGCTTCGACCGGCGGCAGACCAGCGTGCCGGACTGCACGCCCGAGGGCGACCGCCTTGTCCTGGGCGACGTCGCGCAGACGCTGCCGCAGATGGCGGAGCGGCATCGCGGGCAGGTGGTGCTCGCCCACGTTGACCTGGGCGGTGCTGCGGACAAGGCGACGGCATCGACGCTGTCGGAGCACCTGCCGGCGCTCCTCGCGCCGGGCGCGGTGGTGGCGAGTGACGTTGCGCTCGCCCTTGCGGGAGCGCGGGAAGTCGATGTACCACCCCCGGCAGCGGCGGGGGGTTTTCATCTTTACGTAGCGGCTGGCGAACCGGCCTGAACGCGGGGATCATCCTGTCATGAAGATTGCCATCGTGGGCGCAGGTTACGTCGGTCTCGTCACAGCCGCCTGTTTTGCGGAATTCGGGTTTGAGGTCGTCTGCATCGACAAGGAACCGGAGAAAATCCGCCGCCTTAGGCAGGGCGAGATCCCGATCCACGAACCCGGCCTCGACGTGCTCGTCGCCTCGAGCCAGCGGGCCGGCCGCCTCACCTTCTCCGACGATCTCACGGCGAGCGTGAAGAGCGCCCAGGTGGTGTTCATCGCCGTCGGCACGCCGACGCGGCGGGGCGACGATGCGGCCGACCTCGCGTTCGTCAAGGAAGCGGCCCGCCAGATCGCGCTCGCCATGAACGGCTTCACGGTCGTTGTCACAAAGTCGACCGTTCCCGTCGGTACCGCCCGCATGCTCAAGGCGCTGATCCGCGAAACGCGGCCGGACGCCGATTTCGAAATGGCCGCGAACCCGGAATTCCTGCGCGAGGGCTCGGCGGTAGAAGACTTCCTGAAGCCCGACCGCGTCGTCGTCGGCATCGAGGCTGAGCGCGCGCGCGAGCGCATGGAGAGGCTCTATCGTCCGCTGATGCAGCGCGACGTGCCGGTGCTGTTCACCGGCTTCGAGACCGCCGAGATCATCAAGTATGCCGCGAACGCGTTCCTCGCCACCCGCATAGGCTTCATCAACGAGATTGCCGACATCTGCGAGGAGGTCGGCGCCGACGTCGTCGCGGTGACACGGGGCATGGGCCTCGACCACCGCATCGGCCAGCATTACCTGCAGCCCGGCCCGGGCTTCGGCGGCTCGTGTTTCCCGAAGGATACACGCGCGCTCGTCTCGATCGCGCGGCAGGCCGGGGCGCCCAACCGGATCGTCGAGGCCGTCGTCTCCTCGAACGAGGCGCGCAAGGACCGGCTCGTGAACCGCGTCTCGAAGGCGCTCGGCGGCTCGTTGAAGGGGCTGCGCATCGGGATCCTCGGCGTGGCGTTCAAGGCCGACACCGACGACATGCGGGAAGCGGCTGCGCTGTCGCTGATCCCGGGCCTCCAGGCGCAGGGAGCAACAGTTCAAGCGTTCGACCCCGTGGCGATGAAGGCGGCAGCGCCCCTGCTTCCGTCGGTTGCGTGGTGCAGCGACGCCTACGAGGCGGCGCGCGAGGCGGACGCGCTGGTGGTTCTCACCGAATGGAACGAGTTTCGTGGCCTGGACCTCAAGCGCCTCGCGGGCTCGATGCGCAACCCGGTGCTGTTCGACTTCCGCAACATCTATTCGCCGGGCGACATGCAGTCGGCCTCGTTCACCTACCACAGCATCGGCCGGCCGGTGGTCGGGGGAGCGCTACGCGCTCTTGGCGCGCGCGTCGGATAGTTCCGCCGTCGTCTTGCTCAGGCGATCGGCCAGCACGCGCATGATCTGGATCGCCATGTCGGGATACTCTGCAAGCATCCTGAGGAAGTGATCCTTCGCGATGCGCAGCGTGTCGAGCTTCTCCATCGCGCGCACCGTTGCCGTGCGCGGCACGTCGCACAGGATCGCGATTTCGCCGATGATGCCGTTCGCCGGTACTTCGGCGACCTTGATGGAGCTCGATTTGCGCTTCACGAGAATCTCCGCCTTGCCCTTCAAGACGAGGTAGGCCGAGTCCCCGGTGTCGCCCTGCTCGAAGAGCACCTGGCCCGGTTCGAAGGTCATCCGCTCGGAGGTGAACGCGAGAAGCTTCAGCTTCGAGGGATCGATGCCGGCAAACATCGGCACCTGCCTCAAGAGTTCCACTTCGTCCTTCAGCAGCATTTGCTGTCTCCTCCCGCCGGTGCCGTCACGCGACGAGCTGGGCGTACGTTCCGTTCTTGGTGACGAGGTCGGCCGGGGGGCCGTCCTCGAGTATATGGCCCTTGTCGAACACCAATACACGCTCGAAGTGGCGCGCCAGTGACGGGTTCGAAACGACCCAAACCACCGCTGCCGGGTTCGGCTGCGCGGCGAAGGCCTTGAGCACCCGGTGCATGATGTCTTCCTGCGCCTTGAGATCGAGCGCCGACAGCGGCCGGTTCAGGATTGCGACGTCGGGCCGTTTCAGAACGACGCGCGCCAGCATCAGCTTCTGGCGCTGCACCAGCGTAAGGCGCTTGCCGCCGCTGCCGACGTTGAAGCCGAGGCCCACGTCGAGGATTCCATCGACGAGACCGTGTTCGTCGAGCACGGCGCGCGCGATGCGCAGCACCTTCTCCGGTCCGCCGGCAACGCCGTACGCGATGCGGCCAAGCAGCACGTTGTCGGCGATCGAGGCGGCGTCGTTGTAGCTGTCAGGATCGTAGAACTGGATCGCGCTCTTGAGGTCGTCCGGCAGGTTGTCGTGGAACAGCCGGCGCGCCTCGAGGAGGCGGCCCATGAGGTCGTCGTCGAGCAGGCCGAGGCGGTGGCGCGGCTCGATGTAGGCGAAGGTCAGCCGCACCAGCATCCGCCGGTCGCTTTCGCTGGCCGTGGCGAAAGTCTGCGACTGCACGCGCTGCAGCACCTGCTGGTAGTCCGGGATCTGTTCGGAGCGCATGAACGAGAGCTGCTCGAAGAACGGATGGCCCGGCGGCAGGTCGCGGAACAGTTCGAGCGTCGTCTCGGCGATCTCGCGGCCCATGCCGAACAGCCGCTCGTCGAGGCCGGTCCGCTGCAGGATCTGCAGGACGTACGGGTTCGATGCGAGGTTGTCGTCGGCAAACGTCGGGCCGACTGGCGTGCCGAACAGAAGGTTCTGCGCCACCGTCGCCTGCTTGCTGTACCGGTCGGGATCGAACGGTTCGACGAGGCCCGTCGCTTCGGACTCGGCAAGCCGCCGGTGCAGTTCGTGGCGTGCATCGAGCAGCTGTTCGGCGAGTTCGGGCTGATCGGCGGACGAGATCGTTCCGCGCAAGCCGAGGTCGAACAGGTCCTCGTTCAGCCCGCAGACCGTGAGCACCTCGCGAACGCGGCGCGTGATCGCGGCTTCATCGCGCGCATCGAAAACGCTGTAGTCGATCCAGTCGGTCTCGATGTCGTAGGTGGGGTTGCCGGAGCGGAGCGCTTCGGTGATGAACGTCTGGTAGGCCGCCTCGCTCTCGTGCCGCGCTGAGCGTTCGTCTCCCGGCGCATGCTTCAGCGCGTAGAACAGCGCATCGCGGACGGTTCCCTGCGGCAGGAATGTTTCCGCGCCCGCATAGCCGAAGCGGCGGCCGGTGATCGCCTCGGGGAGTTCGAACAGATTGCGGTCGGCGAGCACGACGCGGCCGGCCGTCGGCGCCTGGAGGCGCGCCAGCACCTCGGCGACCGTTTCCGCGCCCGAATTCGCGCCGCCGACGAAGGCGACGCGTTCGCCGGGCCGGACAGCGACCGTTGCCCCCTCGACGAGCTTCGCGCCGGTCTCGTCATTCACCGTCAACTGGTTCGCCTCGATCGGCGCGCCGGGCTTCACCGTCTCCGTCGTCTCGATCGGCTGCATGTCGGAGGGCAGGATCTTGTCGACGGTGAACTGGTCGACGACCTGGTTGTACTTCACCTGTACGTCGAGACGCTGCTGGTCCCAGTCGATCAGTTCCTTGATCGGCGAAGGCAGGTCCTTGTAGGCGGCGATCACCGCGACGAGCTGGCCGACGTCGAGCGTGCCACGCAACGCGAAGTAGCCGCCGACGACGTAGAACAGGAAGGGCGTGAGCTGGGCGAGCAGGTTGTTCAGGAACTTGACGAAAAACTTCCGCTGATAGAGCTCGTAGCGGATCCAGTAGATCTTCGCGAGCCGGTTGCTCGTGTCGGCGCGCTCGTAGTTCGATGTGTCGTTGACGTGAATCGAGCCCACGCCCTCGACGATCTCGCCGACCCGGCCGGCGAGTTCACGCGCTGTCACCTGGCGTTCACGCTGCAAAACCAGAAGCCGCCGGCGAAGCCGCGGAATGATCACGAACTGGACGGCGATGATGCCGAGCGTGATGAGCCCCAGCCAGACGTTCTGCACAAGAATGAACAGCAGCGCGGTCAGCGCCTGGCCGCCGAGGAAGAACGGCTGCACGTAAGCGTCGCCGATGAAGGCGCCGAGCGGTTCGACCTCGTCCTTCACCATCGAGGCGATCTCGGCCGGCTTCACCCGCTTGAAGTGGGCGAGCGGGAAGCGCAGCACCCGGTCGATCAGCTCGTAGCGGATGCGGCGCAGCATGCGCTCGCCGAGGCGGCCCTTGTAGGTGTTGATGTAGAACTTGAACTGGCCGTTGATCAGGACGAGCAGCAGGAACACGCCGCTGAGCGCGAACAGCATGCCGACGCGGTTGAGTTCGAAGCCGTTGAAGAACGTGATCGTGCCGCTGGACGATATCCAGTGCGGCACCGACATCGACAGCCTGAGGAACGTCTGCGTGGCCTCGGCATCGTCGAAGCCCTTGCCCTGGATGGGCCCGTTGACGATCTGCTTCGGCAGGTCGAGCGACATGAAGTAGGTCGGCATCGACGCCAGCACGATGAACAGGATCCACAGCTGCTGCGCGCGCGTGTGGTTCCAGATGTAGCGCATCAGGGAGGGTTCCAACGCGAGCCCTCCTCTAGCTGGCAGTTTGTCGGCGCTCGAGCACGACGAGGGTGCGCGAGGCATAGGGCGAAGCGTCGATGACGCCGTCTTCCAGCGTGAAGTCGATACGGCAGACCTGACGCAGCGCGGGACGCGACAGGAGCGACGGAACCTGCGACGTGGCCCTTTCGAGATCCGTCGCCCATTCGATGATGACCCGCTGGGCACCGTCGAGGAGGTCGAGCAGCGCCGGGTCGACCGCGGGGCGGCCGCCGAGACCTTTCATCGAATAACCGAGCATCACCAGCGCGTAGGGGCGAGGGAGTTTCGACAGGTCTATCGCCTGGTACTTGGCCCGGATGTGCGATACCGCACAAGCGCCGCCGCGGAGAACGCCTTCAAACGGTGTGATTTTCGGGTCGACGACGACGACCTTATCGGCATCATGGACCAAATGGTCCGAAATGGGATTGAGATAGCCGCCAATTTCGACGATGGTCGGGACGCCGGCGAGGAAGTGCGCCGCGAGCGCCTGTCGGACGCGAGCGGCGGGACCTCGGAGATGCACGATATCGGCCCTGTCGCCGTCACCGGTGTGATGGCTTGCGCGCGCCGTGGAATTCATTGACCCGGTATCAAACACATGCGATTGCCCAGAAACCTTAGCAACCATACAGGGACCGGATGCGGCACGCCACCCATTCGCCGTCGCGTGGCCAAAAAAACGAGGCTGGCCAACACGATCCGCAAACGGACGATTACGCGTTCGACCTCCTACGAGGGGTCGCGGCGTATGTCGACAACGGTCTCGTCGCGAGCCTTGCCCGCACCGTAGCCGCCCATCCGGACGCGCAGCTCGACGTCGCCTTCAACCACAAGCAGGTGGCGTGCAAGCTCTGGGCGAAGGAGTGCCTTCTGGCGGCTTTGGGTCCCCGCTACCGGTCGATCTGGGTGATGGGCGGCTGGTACGGCATCATGGCCGCGATGCTCTTCGACGATCGCCGCTTCGACATCGGCCGTGTTGTGAGTTTCGACCTCGATCCCGCGGTCGAGGCGGTGGCCACCACCGTGAACGCGGCGGCCGCTCGCGAAGGACGTTTCCGTGCAGTGACGGCCGACATGTACGCGCTCGACTACGAGAACGACCAGCCGGACCTCGTGATCAACACGAGCTGCGAACACATCGCGGACCTGAAGGGCTGGCTGTGGCAGCTCGCGGAGGGCACGCCAGTCCTCCTCCAGTCGAACGACTACGCCGCCGAGCCGACCCACGTGAACGTCGTCTATTCCGAAGAGGAATTTGCAGGAAAGGCCGGGCTGTCGAGCGTACTCTACCAGGGACGGATGCCCCAGAAGCACTACACGCGGTTCATGCTGATCGGGCGGCGCTGATCGCCTCTTTCAGCAACGCTGCCGTCGCCGCCGCACCCTCGAGGGAAACCGCCAACGGCTCAGGCGACAGCGTCATCGCCCTGTCCATTGCCGCCCGCAACGCCTCGGCCGTGAGGGACTTCTCCGGCACCACCGCCGCCCGGCCAAGCGCTTCGAGGCGGGCGGACCGGATCGTCTGTTCCTTCTCGCTTCCTTCCGCGAACGGCACGAGCACCATCGCGCAACGGGATCGCAGGAGATCGCAGCAGGTGTTGTAGCCGGCTTGCGAAATCGAGAGCTTCGCCTCGAGGAAGAGCGCCGGGAGATCGGCGCGGAACGGCGCGAGGAGATCGCCGGGCCGAAGGTGGCGCTCGAGCCCCTCGACGGTGTCGCGCGGCGCGTTCGGACCGGTGATCACGCACCAGCGCGCGTCGTCGAGGAGGGAACCCTTGCGGGCTTCGACGGCTGCGCGGGCAAGCCTCCCCATGGCCGCGCCGCCCCCGGCCGAAACGATGACGTCGAAGGTTTCTGGAGATTTCCCGGGCGGCGGTCCTGCGACGAGCCCCGTGTAGGCGATCTTGGCCCTCAACGCCGACACATCGGGGAAACTTGCCTCGAGCGGTGCGAACGCCGGGTCGCCATGGACGAGGAGCAGATCGAAGAAGTCGTTCACGGTCGCGATCGTTTCGCGGGCGCGCCCCGGCTTCGATGGCGGTTGCACGATATCGCGGATCGATGCCGCGATGACCGGACGCGGATGTGCATGGCGCGCCGCTTCGAGGAGCGCCAGCAGTTCACCGCGCACCTGTCGCCGGCCGAAGGGAAATGCCTCGATCATCACGGCATCGGGCCGGCTCTCCCGGAAGATCTCGACCAGCCGGTCGCGACGTCGTGCCATGTAGACGTCGGTAACAGGGGCGCCGCCTTCATCGACGATTCCGGAGAAGCCCGTGTCTGCCGAGCGGATGACGGGGAGGATCACCGTTTGCACGGACGCAGGGGGAAAGCTTCCAACGGCAGGTCCGCCCGTTACGAGCAGCGTATCGAGGCCATGGGCATTCAATCCCTGCGCAATGCGGCTCGCCCGCGCGAGGTGCCCGATGCCGAGCAGATGCTGCACGTAGAACAGCACGCGCGGACGGACGCGCTCAGCCGGCATGGGGCGCTTTCAGGAGATCGTAGAGGAACGCGACGCTGCGCCGGTGGTCGAACTCGGTCCGCACGCGCTGCTCCGCCGCCGCGCCGAGGCGTGCCCTGAGGTCCGGGTTCTGACCGAGCAGCAGGATCGCGCGCGACAGCGCTTCCGGCTGGTCCGGCTCGACGAGGTAGCCCGTTTCGTCATGCGTGATGAGTTCCGGCACGCCCGATACCGTCGTCGAGATCGAGGCGAGGCGCTGGCTCGCCGCCTCCACCAGCACGTTCGGCACGCCGTCGCGATCGCCGTCGGCGGCCACGCGGCAGGGGAGGACGAAGAGATCGGACTCGCGGTAGAGCGCCAGCACCCCCGTCTGCGGCAGCGAACCCTTCCACGTGATCCGATCCATGAGGCCCAGGCGCTCGGCCTGCGCCTTCAGTTTGTCGATCACCGGCCCGTAGCCCACGTGCGTCAGCCGCCAGTGGAAGTCGGCGGGAAGTGCGGCAAGCGCGTCGAACAGCGTGTCGAGGCCCTTCTTTTCCACCGCCCGGGCAACGCTCAATATCCGGACGGGATTGCCGGGGTCCGCGCCGTCGCGTCGCGACACATCCGTGGTGCGCGGCCCGAAGCGGTCGAGGTCCAAGCCGTGGTAGGAGAGGTAGACGCGCGCATCCCCGTCGGCGAGCGATTTCAGCCGGTCGAAGGCGTGACCCGAACAGGTGACGACCCAGTGTGCGTGTTCGAGCTTGTCGGCGAGGTCCCAGTCGGGGCTCGTCCAGATGTCCTTGGCATGTGCCGACGCTGACCACGGCTTGTCGGTGAGCATCTCGAGATAGCGAACGACGGAGGCGGGCTTATGCAGGAAATGCGCGTGGAACGCCCGGTATCGGTCCGCGTGCCGCGTGGCGATGACCATCGCCTGCACGAAGCGGCGCACGCGGCCAACGGTGAGGTCCCGTCGATAGTCGCGGAAGAACTGGCTGCGGGCGCGCTTGTAGCCGGGAAGCTTTCGCGCCTTCCACCAGCCAGCGACGAACTGGGGGAGGCCGGAGATCATCGAGTTCGGCAGGTAATGCACCTTGGCCGTGATCTCGCGGTTCACGTCATGGCGCTCTTCGTCAGGGGGCGTGTCGAGGGACAGGATCTCGAAGTCGAGACCGGCGCGCTCAAGGCCGAGCAGTTCCTGCGCGATGAACGTCTCGGATCGCCGCGGGTAGCAGGTCATCACCACGGCAAGCGGCAGCGGCGCCTCCGGTGACGTCAAAGGCCGCCTTCGATCGCGGTGAGACGTGGAAGGGCGCGCTGCTCGAGCCAGCCGCCGACGACCTCGCAGATCGTGTCGAGGCCGGAGAGGTTCAGGTCGCGCCCGTTCTGCGACGGACGCGACCGCGATGGCAGCCGGGACAGTGCCGCCGAGAGTTTCGCCGGGTCACGCGATTCCTCCGGCGACATCATGTCGGCGAGGCCGAGTTCCGCGGCGCGCGTCGCCCGGATCAGTTGCTCCTCGCGCGGGCGCACGCGCGGAATGATCAGCGACGGCTTGTCGAACGACAGGATCTCGCAGAACGTGTTGTAGCCGCCCATGCCGACGACGCCAGCCGCGCCGGCGATGAGGGTCTCCATGCGGTTGTCGAACTCGATCACGGTGACGTTCTCGAGATTCTTCGCTTCGCCGCGGATCGAGTCGCGTTCTTCCGCCGGCATCAGCGGTCCGAGCACGAGCAGGGCAGGGAGGAGAGGCGCCGAGGGCGTGCGGTAGGCGGCGAGCACGTCATGCATGATGTCGCCGCCGTCGCCGCCACCGCCCGCGGTGACGAGGATGTACTCGCCCTGCGGCTGGTTGGACGTCGATGGCGCCGTCGGCATCGAGCGCTGCAGGAAGCCCGTGAACAGCATGCGCGAGCGAAGCCCAGAGGGCAGGTCGAAGCCCGTCAACGGGTCCCAGAAGTCGCGCGGGCCGTAGACCCAGATCGAATCGTAGAGCGAGTCGATACGGCGTACGACGTCGTGCCTTGCCCACTCGTTCGAGAGGAGTTCCGGCGAATCCATCACGTCCCGCAGGCCGAGGGCCAGCACCGTGCCATGCGCCTTGAGATAGGAGAGCGTCTCGACCAGTTCGCCGCGCAGGCCCAGCGGCTCCTTGTCGACGATCAGGATGTCGGGGCGGTAGGACTCTGCGGTGAGCCGGATGATCGACTGGCGCAGCTCCAGCGTTTCCTGGAGGTCGATGTGCTGGGCGATCGAGGTGTATTCGCCGTTGTAGAGCTTGATGACGGAGGGGATCTTCACGAAGTCCACGCGGGCGCGGAAGTCGAACGCGCCGGCGATGGGGGAGCCCGACACGATGAGGACGTGCAGCCCCTTGAACTGTTCGACGAGCGCATGCGCGATCGTCCGGCAACGGCGCAGGTGCCCGAGGCCGAACGTATCATGGCTGTACATCAGGATGCGCGCATTCCCCAAACGCCGCATCGCTCAATCCCCTCACTCGACTCCCGGAGCGGTTCCGGGCCTTTCACGCCGTCGTGACGACCGCAGTATGCACGACCGCCGGACGGTTTGCACCGGACAAAAATTGTCTATTCCGGACAATCACTTGTACGGGTCCGCGGCGTCGCGCAGCCCATCGCCCAGGAAGTTGAAGGCGAGGATCACGAGGATCACCGGGATCACCGGCAGCATCAGCCACGGATAGAGCGCGACGACGTTGATGTTCTGCGCCTCGGTGAGCAGCACGCCCCAGCTGGTGATGGGGGGTCTCAGGCCGAAGCCCAGGAACGACAGCGCCGTTTCGCCAAGGATCATGCCCGGAATGGCGATCGTCGCGGTTGCGATCAGATGCGACATGAAGCCGGGGATCAGGTGCCGGCCGATGATGCGGGCAGGCCTTGCCCCCATCAGCTGCGCGGCGAGCACGTAATCTTCCTCGCGCAAGGACAGGAGTTTGGAACGTACTGCGCGCGCAAGTCCCGTCCAGTCGAGGAGGCCCAGGATCAGCGTGATGCCGAGGTAGACAAGAAGCGGCGACCAGCTGGCCGGCATGATTGCGGCGAGCGCAAGCCACAGCGGAATGTGCGGGATCGACTGCAGCACCTCGATGATGCGCTGGACGATCATGTCCACCCAGCCGCCGTAGTATCCGGCGAGACCGCCGATCACGATGCCGAGGATGAAGCTGACCGAGACGCCGAACAGGCCGATGGTGAGCGAGATGCGCGCCCCGTAGAGGATGCGGGAGAGCATGTCGCGTCCCAGTCGATCGGTCCCTAGCAGGTACAGCGTGCCGCCTTCGGATGGACACATGAGGTGCGTCTTCGACGGGATCAGCCACAGGAACTTGTACGGCTCGCCCTGGCAGAAGAAGCGGATGGGGAACACCTTCGAGGTGTCGACCGTGTAGACGCGCTTCAGGTTCTCCATGTCGAGCGTGTAGCTTGTGCCGTAGACGAACGGCCCGACGAACTGTCCGTCGTTGAACAGATGCACGCGCTGCGGCGGCATGTGGATGTGGTCGACGTCGCGCCGGTTCAGCGAATAGGGCGCCAGGAATTCGGTGAACAGGATCGACGAGTAGAGGATGGCGAGGAACACGCCCGACCACACCGCGATCTTGTGCTTGCGGAACTTCCACCACATCAGCTTCCACTGGGAAGCGAGGTAGACGTTCTCCTGCTCCTTCGAGATCCGCTCGACCGAGCGCGGGTCGAACGGCGCCGTCGAGACGTAGTGCTCCATCGGCGCCCCCGGCGCGGGGATGGGGCTCGTCGCGAAGTCGCTTTTCTCGGCGACCATCGTCATTTCGTGCTGCCTCCCTGGAGGCGGATGCGCGGATCGAGCGCCGCGAGCGCAAGGTCCGAGATCAGGACGCCGATGACGGTGAGGAAGGCGAGGAACATCAGGAACGAGCCTGCGAGGTACATGTCCTGGCTCTGCAGCGCCTTGATCAGCATCGGCCCGGTCGTCTCGAGCGACAGGACGATGGCAGTGATCTCCGCGCCCGAAATGATCGACGGCAGGATCGAGCCGATATCGGAGATGAAGAAGTTGAGCGACATGCGCAGTGGATACTTCACCAGCGCGCGGAACGGCGGCAGGCCCTTCGCCTTCGCCGTCACCACGTACTGCTTCTGCAATTCATCGAGCAGGTTGGCGCGAAGCCTGCGGATCATGCCCGCGGTGCCGGACGTGCCGATGATGATCACCGGAATCCAGATGTGCGCGAGGATCGACTTCGCCTTCTCCCAGCTCATCGGCTCGTTCACGTACTGCGGGTCCATCAGGTGCCCGAGCGAGGTGCCGAACCAGACGTTGGCGAGGTACATGAAGACGAGCGCGAGCAGGAAGTTCGGCGTCGCAAGGCCGAGGAGCCCGAGAAACGTAAGTCCGTAGTCGCTCCAGCTGTACTGATGCGTCGCCGAGTAGATGCCGATCGGAAACGCGATCAGCCATGTGAACACGATAGTCATGAAGCTCACGAGCACGGTGAGCCATAGTCGATCGCCGACCACTTCCGACACCGGCAGCTGGTACTCGAACGAGTAGCCGAAGTCGCCCTGCAGCATGCCCGCCACCCAGTAGAAGTAGCGCTGGATCGGCGGCTTGTCGAAACCGTACTCGGCGCGCAGCGTCTCGATCTGCTTCATGTCGACCTGCTCGCCGGACGCTTGCAGTTCGGCGATGTAGCTCTCGAAGTAGTCGCCCGGCGGCAGCTCGATGATCGTGAAGATCAGGGCGCTGATGATGACCAGCGTCGGCACCATCATCGCGATGCGCCAGAGGATATAGCGGAGCATCACTGCGCCTCCGTCGCGTAGAAGAACGTGTCCGGCATGTAGACGCCGAGATAGGCGGTGGGGTCGTAGCCGAAGAGGCCGTTGGTCGGCACGTTCCTGAGCTTGCTGTTGTAGACGAGCGGTTGCAGCGTGCTCGCCACCGTGCCGATCGAGTAGACACCATCAGTCCATAGGCCCAGCATCTTCTTCCAAACGGCGGCTCGTTCCTCGGGCGTCGCGCTCGTGCGCCACTCGCCCAAAAGGTCGACGAGCTGCTTGGCTTCCGGCAGGTCAGGCGCCTGGCCGCCCGAGCCGCCCGACTGGTAGTAGATGCCCCACAGCGGCCACTGGAGCTGCACTTCCGAGGTGGGCGCGAGAGCCGAGGGATTCATGTCGGCCGTCGGGATGCCGTTGTCCATGCCGGACCAGACGCCCATCATCACCTGTCCGCCGATCGTGCGGCTGCGGAACACGTCGCGCTGGGTCGAACGCGGGAAAAGCTTTACGCCGATCTCCTGCCAGTGGTCGTGAATGAGCTCGAGCACGTCGAGTTCGCTCTTGTTCTCGCCCGCGGTCTCGACGATCAGCTCGAGACGGCGTCCGTCCGGAAGCAGGCGGAACCCTTCCTCGTCGCGCTTGGTGAGCCCCATCTCGTCGAGGAGCCGGTTGGCTTCGCCCGGGTCGAACGCCGCCCACTTCTCGGCGTACTCGGTCTCGAACATCGGGCTTTCGGGAAGGATGGTGTCGGCCGCGGGCCGCCCGAGGCCGAAGTAGACCGCCTGGTTGATCTCGTGACGGTTGATCGCAAGCGACAGCGCCCGGCGGAATCGCACGTCGCGGAAGATGTCGCGCCACACGGGGTCGCTGTAGTTGAGGTTCGGCAGGATCGAGACGCGCGACCCCTGGACGCGCTTCCACAGCGCCACCTTCACGGGGTGGATCTTCTCGGCTTCCTTCAGGAACGTGTAATCCTCGAACTCGATGTAGCGCGACTGGAGATCGCTTTCGCCCGCGCCGGTCTTCGCCGGAATGAGGGTCGTCGTGCTCACGCCCAGCACGTACTTGTCGACGTACGGCAGCTGCTGGCCGGCGGTGTCGACGCGGTGGAAGTAGGGGTTCCGGACGAACACGAACTGCTCGGCCGGCGGCGGCGTCGTGTTCACCCACGGATCGAGCGTGGGCAGGTCCGGGTTCTCCGGCCGGTTCTGGCGGCCCATGCGGATATGCAGCTGCTTCCAGTTCTTGAGCTTGCTCGCCTTGACCAGCTTCTCGAGCTTGTCCTTGTCCTGGTACTTCTTGTGGAACTGCTTGAGGTAGTGCGCCGGCAAAAGAAGGGCGGGCGGCGCGGGCGCGGCGAGCGTCGGCAGGAAGTCGGGATTCGGCTTGTCCCAGGTGAAGCGCACCGTCTGCTCGTCGATCACCTCGAACTTCGGCGGCTTGCCGTCGACGAGGAGTTCCCGCGGCACGCCGCCCGGGTTCAGGTCCTCGTTCAGCATCACGTCTTCCCAGGCGTACCGGAAGTCCTCGCTTGTCACCGGCTGGCCGTCGGACCAGCGATGCCCCTTGCGCAGCTTGAGCGTGAAGATGCGGGCCTCGTCGACGGTGTAGGAGGCGAGAATGTCAGGCACGAAGTTCAGGTGCTCGTCGTAGCCGACGAGACGGGCGTACCCGTTGATCGACATGAAGCGGATGTCCTTCTGGCCGCCGATCAGGGTGCGGATCGTGCCGCCGGGCTTGCCAACCTCGCGGCCCATGGCCTTCAGGTCGATGACGCGCGGCTCCGCCGGCACGCGCTGGTCGACGGGGGGAAGCTTGCCCGCCTTCACGTCGGCTTCGAGCGATGGAGTCTCGGCATAGGCGAACGCGAGCGCGGGCGACAGCAACGCGACGAGGGCCAGCGCCAGTGCGGCAAACACGCTCCTCACGGCTGCAGCTCCCGGACGTTGGCGTTGCGGTTGGCGAGAACGTAATGCCCGTCGCCGACGTCGATGTGACTGAGATCGGCGCCGCCATCCTGGCGCCGGAACTGCGGACCCCAGGCGCTGTCATCGGAAGCGCCCGCGAGGTTGAGCAGGTTGAAGTCGAGCGGTCGCGCGAGATCGGGGTAGGGCACCGCGGCGAGCAGCGCCTTCGTGTAGGGGTGCACCGGATTCTTGAAGAGCTGCTCACGCGGCGCCAGTTCGACGATGCGCCCGCGCGCCATCACTGCGATCCGGTCCGCCATGTAGTCGACGACCGCAAGGTTGTGCGAGATGAAGAGATAGGTGAGGCCGAGTTCGCTCTGCAGGTCCTTCAGCAGGTTCAGGACCTGCGCCTGCACCGACACGTCCAGCGCCGACACGGGTTCGTCGCAGATGAGGAGGTCCGGGTTGAGCGCGATCGCGCGCGCGATGCCGATGCGCTGGCGCTGGCCGCCCGAGAACGAGTGCGGGTAGCGCCCCTGGAAGCGCGGGTCGAGCCCGACGGCCCGCAGCAGCTCGCCCACGGTCTCGCGTCGCGATTCGTCGGAGCCGATGCCGTGGATCTCGAGCGGCTCGCGCAGGATGTTCGCGACCGTCATGCGCGGCGAGAGCGACGAAAACGGGTCCTGGAAGATCATCTGGATCTTCGTGCGCATGTCCATGAGCTTTGCGCCGGACAGCTTCAGGAGGTCGACTTTGCCGCTGTTGGCGTGGAACATCGCGGACCCTGCGTCTGCGGTCACCGCGCGCATGAGGATCTTCGAGACGGTGGTCTTGCCGCAGCCGGATTCGCCCACGAGGCCGAGGCACTCGCCCCGCCGGATGTCGAAGCTGACGTCGTCGACGGCCTTCACGGTGGTTGCGTCGCCCGCCCCGAACCAGCCGGTCTTGCGGGTGGTGTAGGACTTCGACAGGCCCTTCACCTCGATCAGCGGCTCGCCCTTGCGCCGGATGTCGCGGCCCTGGCGGTCGTCGCCGATCAGCGATTGCGTGTTGACCGGGATATCGCGCAGCGACACGAGACGCTCGCCCGGCTTCATGTCGAAGTGCGGCACGGCGCGCATCAGCGCCTTGAGATAGGGGTGCTGCGGCGCACGGTAGATGTCGCGGATCGTGCCCGCTTCCATGATCTCGCCGTGATAGAGCACGGCCACCTCGTCGGCGGCGTTCGCCACCACGCCGAGGTCATGCGTGATCAGCAGCATCGCCATCTCGAAGCGCTCCTGCAAATCCTTGAGCAGCTTCAGGATCTGCGCCTGGATCGTCACGTCGAGGGCGGTCGTCGGCTCGTCCGCAATCAGCAGCGCCGGTCGGCAGATCAGCGCCATGGCGATCATCGCGCGCTGGCGTAGGCCGCCCGAGAGCTCGAAGGGATACATGTCGTAGGCCTTCGACGGCCGCGGGAAGCCGACGAGACCGAGCATCTCCTCGGTCTTCTCCCGAGCCTCCTTCTTCGAGGTCGGATGGTGCAGCTGCAGCGCTTCCTGGATCTGGTTGCCGATCGTGTGCACCGGCGACAGCGAGGTCATCGGCTCCTGGAAGATCATCGCGATACGGCCGCCGCGCAGCTTGCGCATCTCCGCGCCGTCCGGATTCAGGGCGGCGATGTCGGTCGTCTGGCCCGGCGTCTGGGGATCGGAGAACAGGATCTTGCCGCCCGTAACCTTGCCGACCCGGGGCAGGATGCCCAGCGTCGCCTGGCCGATGACGGACTTGCCCGAGCCGGACTCGCCCACCAGCGCCGTTACCTTGCCGGGCAGGATGCGCATGCTCGCCTTGCGCACGGCCTCGAGCGTTCCCGCCTGCAGCGTGAAGGTGATCCTGAGATTTTCGATGCGCAGGAGATCGTTCGCTGGCGTCATGGGGCGGTGATGTCAGGCTGCCGGAGTGTGACTGGCGACGCAGCGCGTGCAGGCGGAAGGAGCAAACTCCGTATACGGAGCACTCTGCGGTGACAAGGAGTCTCTTTCGTCCATCGCGGTCAACACAGCCTGTCCAGGAACAGAACCTTGCGATTCTGCTTCTTCAATCCCCCTGCTTCCCGCACCGAACGCTGCAACAACCTCAGATGGGCCGCAAGCGAACTTTTTGCTGGACAGGCTCGAGCGAGCCGCCGTTGCAGCCGTCACTGACTTGCAACAAAGCGTGCCGCGACCTCGTGCATCAGCGCGCCGTCGACATTGGCGAAGGCGAGCCGGAGGCAACTTTCCTGGCCGGGGCCGAACATCTCGCCGGGCATCACGAGCATGTTCTGCTCGTGCGCAAGACGCTTGGCGAGCGCCGTCGCGACGCCGGGGTCGTTCCCGAACGGATGGCGCACGTAGGCGAAGTATGCGCCGGAACTTAGGAGCGTGTAGCGGAGGTCGGGCCGCTGGAACGCTTCGAGCAGCGCCGCGCGCCGCGAATCCATGAGGCGCCGTTTCTCATCCTTCCACTTGGACAGGTGCTTCAGGCCGTAGAGCGCCGCCCCTTGGGCGATCTTCGGCGCGCAGATCGTCACGCAGTCGAGCAGCTTCTCGACGGTCGCGATCATCTCCGGGCCCGCGATGACGGAACCCACCCGGTAGCCTGCCAGCGCGTAGGCCTTGGAGAAGCTGTAGAGCTGGACCAGCGTCTGGCGCCAGTCGGGTTGGTCGAACAGGCGGTGCGGCGGAACCTCCGGCGCAAGGTAGTCGCGGTAGGTCTCGTCCACGATCAGCGCGATGCCGCGGGCCTTCGCGAGATCGTAGAACGCCTCGATCAGCGCCGGCGGGTAGGTGGCACCGGTCGGGTTGTTCGGGGTCACGAGCACGATCGCCCGCGTGCGTTCGTCGATCAGCGCCGCCGCGGCGGCAGGGTCGGGCATGCAAGTCGCGGGATCGGTCCCAAGCGGGCGGAGTTCGATCCGCTGCATGTCGAGCCACATCTGGTGATTGAAGTACCAGGGTACCGGCAGGATGACGTTGTCGCCGGGCCGCGCGACGGCCGACGCCGCGACGCAGAACGCCTGGTTGCAGCCGGCGGTGATCGCTACATCGTCCTCGGCGACGGATCCGCCATGCGCCCCCATCGCGGCCGCGAGCGCGGCGCGCAAGGGCTCGATGCCGACGACCCCCGTGTAGCCGCTCGTATCCTCGGCGAGCGCCAGGCGCGCAATTTCCTCGCGCAGTTGCGGCGCGGGCGGATAGCTCGGCACCGCCTGGCTCATGTTGATGAAGGAGAGGTTCGAGGGTTCCTTGCGGATCCAACTCGCCGCCTCGATCACCGGCGCTCCGGGAATGGCGGTCACGGCATCGTTCAGAAGCATGGGCAATCCTTGTCCGGCGGCATTCACAGGGGCCGTCCGCTCTGGCAGGGTGAGGATCGAGGGCGGGGCCGGTTTGTTTACCGCGCGCCGCCGCCGTTCGGAAGCCATCTCGATAGACCGGAGACGTTTAGAGCCATGCGCGCCATCCGCTTTCACACCGTCGGGGGACCGGAGGTCCTGAAGCTCGAGAACGTCGACGTGCCGGCGCCCGGTCCGGGTGAGATCCAGATCCGGCAGAAGGCGATCGGCCTCAACTACATCGACACGTACCACCGGTCGGGCCTCTATCCCGTGCCGCTGCCGTCCGGCATCGGGCTCGAGGGGGCGGGCGAGGTGGTGGCCGTCGGGCAGGGCGTCACCGCCTTCAAGGTCGGCGACCGCGCCGCCTACGGCGTCGGTCCGCTCGGCGGCTATGCGGAACTGCGCAACTTCCCCGCCGGCCGGGCCGTGAAGATCCCGGACGGGATCACGGACGAGCAGGCCGCGGGCATGATGCTGAAGGGCATGACGGCCCGCTACCTGCTGCGCGCCACCTACGTCGTGAAGGCGGGCGAGACGATCCTGCTCCACGCGGCGGCTGGCGGCGTCGGCTTGATCCTCAGCCAGTGGGCGAAGGCTCTGGGCGCGACCGTCATCGGCACGGTGGGCTCGGAGGAGAAGGGCAAGCTCGCCCGCGCCAACGGCTGCGACCACATCATCCTCTACGGCACCGAGGACGTCGCCAAGCGCGTGCGGGAGATCACCGGCGGCGCGGGCGTACCCGTGGTCTACGACGGCGTCGGCCAGGCGACACTGATGGCCTCGCTCGACAGCCTGAAGCCGCGCGGCCTGCTCGTGAGCTACGGCAACGCCTCCGGCCCGGTGAAGGCGCTCGACCTCGGCCTCCTGTCGCAGAAGGGCTCGCTCTACGTCACGCGGCCGACGCTGATGGCCTACGTCGCGAGCGACGCGGAGCTGCAGGAGACGGCGAAGGACCTGTTCGACGTCGTGAAGAGCGGCAAGGTGAAGATCGAGGTGAACCAGCGCTACCGGCTGGAGGACGCCCAGAAGGCGCACCGCGACCTCGAATCTCGCGCGACGACAGGGTCGACGATCCTGATCCCCTGAAGCGTCAGCCCTTCACGGCGATCGCCGCCGGGCACTGGCTCGAGTTCTGCTTCGACACCGCCTGCCAGCGCTCGGAGCACTGCGTGTTGGCGCAGACGAATTTCGCGAGCGCCGACAGCGGGATGGCATGCGCAAGGTTCAGCGGGCGGCCGTTGCCGTCGGATAGCGTCGAGACGACCATGCCGACGAGATCGCCGTTGGCGTCGAACACCGGTCCGCCGGATTCGCCCTTGCGGGTGTTCATCCGGAGCACCATCGCATCCGGGTAGCCGTACCCCTGGTAGCTCACCGCGCGGCCGAACGACATCGATTCGAGCTGCCCGATGCGCGCGGTATCGCCCTGCGCGTGCGGCCGCCCGAGCGAGAACAGGGGGTCGCCTGCCTTGAGGCAGGTGCTGGCGGCCGGCGTCACCGGCGAGCCCGTGAAGTTCGACAGCTTGACGAGGCTCATGTCGTTGTCGGGCTGGATCGCGACCACGCGGCCCTCGTAGATCCGCCCGTCAGAGGAGTGCGCCTCGACCTCGGTGCCGAGCTTCACGCCGACGTGCGCCGCGGTCAGCACGTGGCCGTTCCCGTCAATGACGAAGCCGCTGCCGGAGGTCAGCGCTTCCGGCATTTCACCGAACGTGTCGCGCTGCTGCTTCTTGCCCTCGTGGACGATGAGATTGACGTAGGAGGGACTCGTGCGCGCGACGAGGCCGTTCATGCTGGAATTCAGCACCTGCGCCGCAGGCGTCGCGTCGGCCTCGACCGCAATCTCGCGCGGCGCCTCCACCTGGGCGCCGCCGCCCATCGAGGCGCAGCCCGCGAGCAGCAGCGCAAACAGCACCGGCAACGCCGTCCTCACTGCCCCTCCAGCGCCCGCGTGAACGGGCGTAGTTGCCGCTCGAATCGCTTCCACTTACCGACCGACCCCTTCGAAATCGGTTGCCGCACCTGCCAGACGCTTGCCGTTGCGACACCGCGTTTGACGTCTTGCGGCGTCAGACACCCCTCATGCCAACCGAGCCCGAGAAACGCAAGCATGGCCCTGATGTGCGGCTCGGGATCGGCGACAAGGGCATCGTAATCGACCGTGTGGATGGAAAGGCCGACGTCTTGCCAGTGACGCATGATCCGCAGATGCTCGCGGTACATGTGCCCGCACGCTTCGAGATCGGTCGCGTACGGCAGGTTTGCACCGAAATTCTGCTCATAAAGTGACAGCGCGTTGTCGTGCGGGTCACGCTTCACGTAAATCAGCTTGGCGTCGGGCAGGATCCACGAAATCAGCCCGAGGTTCATGTAGTTGCCGGGGAGCTTGTCGGTCGCATAGCGGCGGCCCGCGGCCTCGGCGAACATGGCGCGGCGGATCTTCTGGCCCGCGGCCTTGGCCCATTGCGGCGAAACCTCGGCGGCGCCGTAGGGATAGTTCGGAACCTCGCGGCGGAGGTCCAGGATGTCGCCGCGTTCATCGCCCGGCCACACGTCGGGGTGCGCAGCAAGGATCTGCTCAGTGAGGGTCGTGCCGGAGCGCGGCATGCCGACCACGAACACGGGACCTGCGCCCGCGTCGCCTTCGCCGGCACGCCTGGCGAGGAAGTCGCGCGTGAATGTCGAGATCGAGCCGTCGACGAGGCGCTGCTCGTAGGCGAGGTCGAAAGGATGCGCCTCGCGCGCGAGCGTGTTCGCCTTGTCCAGCAGGGCGAACGATTCCTCGTCGGAAAGCGACTTCCGGGTGATCGCGTAGAGCGTGAAGTAGGCGGTGGACCGCTCTTCGGCGCTGCGACTTTCGTCCCCGGCAAACCGGCGGATCGCCCGTTCGGCCTCCGGCTCGAGGCGGTTCATCTGCGAGAGCATGTACCAGGGATGCGAATGGGGTCCGTGCTGTTCGAGGCTCTTGCGCAGCATCGCTTCCGCAGCGTCGAAGTCGCCCGCATCCATGGTGAGCTTGGCCAGCACGTGCGACGCGCGCTCGTCCCGGCCGGCGTTGGCGGCGGATGCCGCCTCCGCGTACTGCCGCGCGCGGCGAAAGTCCTTCGCGGCATAGAACAGCGCCGCGAGCCGCGAACGAAGCCCGTCGGGGATCTCTCCCTTCGCTTCCACCTCGTTGATCAGCGGAATGCCGTCGTCGGCAGCGCCTGCCGCCTCGAGCGCAAGCGCCAGCGCGAGCTTGGTATTCGATGCGGGGGCAAGTGCGAGGCTGCGCTGATAGAGCTGAATTGCCTCGCGCACCTGTTTCTGCTCGACCAGCGCCATCGCCAGGACGTTCAGGGCTTCGGAGTCGCGCGGCATCGCGGCCACGGCCTTGCGCAGCCAAGGCTCGGCCTCGGCGTGGCGCCCCAGCACGAACAGCGCTTCGCCGAGGCCGTAGACCGCGTTCACGTATGTGGGGTCGAGCTCGACGGTGCGGCGATAGAGGCGGATCGCCTTCTCGCACTGGTTCTCGAGGCGCGCGAGCTGGCCGAGGTTGAAATGGACGTCGGCGTTGAGGGGCGCGAGTTTCAGAGCCTTCTCCAGATGGCGCGCTGAATCTGCATTGCGCCCAGCCTTCGCTTCAGTAACGCCGAGTTCGAGCAGCAGGTCTGCCCGCTTCGGCGCCGCCGCGACGGCCTCGCGGAAAAGCCGGATCGCCTCGTCCGCCCGGTTCGCCGCATCCGCCGCGCGCGCCCGTTGCGCGACGGCATCGGCTGAAACCTTCTGCGAAAGGAGCGCCATCAGGCGGTCCGCTCGTAGTCGGCGATGAGGTCCGCCATCAGCGCCGAAAGCGGCGCGAGCTGCGTCTCGTAGCGCCGCCATCGCTGGACGGACGACGCATGGATCGGCTGGCGCACCTGGCTCATGCTCGCGGTGCGGACCGTGCGCTGCGTCTCGTGCGGCTTGAGACAGGCGTCGTTCCAGTCGAGTCCCAGATGGGCGAGGATGCGGCGCACCTCCGGTTCGGGATCGGCGACGAGGCGCTCGTAACGCACGGTGAGAACCTTGCCCGGGAACGCTGCCGACCATGCGGCGGTCGTGTCGCGCGCCAGCCGCGCCTGCGCGGCGAGCCGCTCGAACACATATGCATCGGGAAGTGCGTTGTCGGTAAACAGCTCCGTGTACGTCGACCACGCCGTGTCCATCGGGTGGCGGTCGCAATGGATGAACCGCGCCTTCGGAAAGAGCAGCATCGCCGGGCCGAGCACCATCCACGTGGAGAGCGACTTGTCGACGAAGCGCTTCACGGAGTTCGCCTCCGGCGGCAGCGCCGCGAGGTAGGCCGCGGCCGCGCGACGCACCTCGTCGCGCGTCGGCGGATCGCTGAGGCCGGCGACGAGTGGCGGCAGCGCGGCGGTCTCGCCGAAGCCCACGGCGTCCGGATGGCTCGCGATGATCTGCTCGACGAGGCTCGTGCCCGACCGCGGCAGGCCGAACACGAACACCGGGGCCTCGCTGCGATGGCCCCACGACTGGTGCGACGCGATGAACGCCGGCGAGTAGAGCTTTAGGCGCGCCGCAATGGCCGCGTTGGCAGCGTCGGAAGGGCGCTGCAGCGGCGCCATCAGCGCGTTCGCCTGCGTATACGCCTCGAATGCCTCGGCGTTGCGCCCGTCGCGCTCCAGCACGCGGGCGAGGGCGAACCACAGCGGCGCGGCGTAGAGCGACAGCGGCTTGCCCCCGGACGCATCGAGCGCGGCACGAATGGCCGCCTCGTTCGCATCAGCCGGAAAGTGGATCGCGAGCGACAGGTGTGCGTGGCCGTCCGTCCGATCGGCGGCGAGCGCGTCCTCGAGGTGCCGCCTCGCTGCGTCCCGATTGCCGCGGACGAGTTCCAGGGTGGAGAGCCGCACGTGGAGCGGCGCCTTCACCGGCGAGACTGCGAGCGCCTTCTGAAACGCCGCGATCGCCTTCTCCTTGTCGCCTGCGAGGTCGTGGGCGCCGGCCGCGTCCACCCAGACGACCGGATCGTTGGAGGCCGCCGCCACGCGTTCGAGATGGCTTGCTGCTCGCGCGTGCTGGCGCAGCGTCAGCAGATGCCGCCCGATGGCATTGTGCACGCCGACGGACTCGGGCGACAGCCGCACCGCCTCCTCCAGCAGGTCGAGCGCTTCGAGATTGCGCTTCATGTTGGCAAGGCACGACGCCCGCCGCACGAGGCTCGGCACGTGGCCGGGCACCCACGCGAGAATCTGCCCGTAGGCGCGCTCGGCTGCCGCGTAGCGGCGCTGGCGTTCGTCCAGGGACGCGGCGAAGAACAGGACGGCCGCGCTTTTCGGCTCGATCTCGCGCAGGCGCTTCACGAGGTTGATGGCGCCCGGAAGCTGGCCCTGGTCGCGCAGGCGCGCGGCATACTGGAGCCCCTGCGCCACCTCCGTATGGACGGGCGGCGGCAGCTCATGCGTGCCCGCGGGCGGCGCGGCGTTGTCGTTGGCGGAGACGGCGGTCGTCACGGGGCCGGTTCTCGATCCTGTCGGTATGGAATGACCTTCTGGCACGGCGTGGAGGCGTTAGGCAATCTCTCGCGCCCCCACCGAATGGGAGAGCGCTTCGAGCTGTAGTCGAAGCAGGGTGCGGAATCTCTCCGTTGCCTCTCCCCCGCCTTCGGCAAGACGCAAAAGCTTGAGGAAAAACAGGCGGTTGATGTGGGCGATCCGCTCGAACAGGAGGATCGGCTGGGCGATCTGCCCCTCCCGCGCCAGCGCGAGGAAGATGCTCTTGGGCGCCTCCGGTTCGAGGCGGTCGCCGAGCATCAGGTGCGTCAGCGTGATATCGGCGCCTGAGCGGCGCACGTTCGGGAAGAGGAGGCCGGCGCGGGTGCGGCTTTGGCCGGGTTCGGCACCGACGGTGAGCGTGCCCTGCGGCGTGCGGACGGCGAGCGGGATCGAGAAGGCGTGTCGCTCCTCGCTGACGAACCCGTAGCGGATGAAGCGCTGCCAGGGGTCGAGCAAGTTATAGCAGACGAGCACCTCGCCTTCGGGAAACGTCCCCTCGATGGTGAGGCCGTCCGCGCCGAAGCCGTAGTTCTTCGCGCGCCAGTCGTGATTCACGAGGTCCATCATCGGCATGAAGACGGGGCGGCCGTTCCAGTCGATATGGCGCGCGTGGATGAAGCGCTGGAGGAGCGCCTGTTCGTCCTCAGGCTCGAACATCCAGCCGAGATGGGCTTCGCCCGTCAGCGTCTCGCGCAGCGGGGCCGGCAGGGCGTGGATCCATGCGCGTTCCTGTTGCGTCGCGGTTCGCCCCCCGGCCGACCAGCCGACAGTTCTCTGGTAGTCGGCGAAGAATCTTTGCAGCGGTTGGGGTAGGGCCGACTCCGGTCGCACCACCAGGTCACCGTCGCTGTCGAGCTCGGTCTCCGTGGTCGGAACGAGCATCGGCGCGGGAACGAACAGCCGCACGGGTTGCTGAGAGTCCACGGGGACGAGCGCGCGGCCGTGCGAGCCGTCGCCCAGCGTGAGGTTGTGCGCGACGCCGCCCAGCGCCCGAAAGGCGCTGAGGAGGGCGGTCCACGAGTCGGGGGAGGTCATGCGCCGAGTGTAGCGTCGCAGAGGCGGGTCGCGAACCCCGGTCGACGACTGCGGGCCGCAACGAAAAACGGCCCGTGTTTCCACGGGCCGCTGAAGTTGAGTTGCAGGGTTTCAGGCGATCTCAGAAGAAGAACCAGGCGCCGAACTGCAGGCGAACGTCGTTCTCGGACTTGTTGCACCCGCTATAGGTGACGCTGGCTGACTCAGGGTCAGTGCCGTTAAGCGTTGAACCGACAGTGCACTGGCCATTGTTGGCGTAGTTGATCTGGCCCCACATGGCTTCCCAACCGAGCTTCATCTGCTTGACCGGCTGCCACATGATGTTGGCATGCACGGTAACGGCGTTGTCGATCCAGTTCGCTTCGCCGAGGCTGCCGAGGTAGTCTTCGTAGCCCGCGCCGACGTTGAAGGTGGTCGCTTCGTTGATGCCGAAGGACAGACCACCCTGGATGGACCACGCTTCCATCAGGTCGCCGTTGGCGTCGACGATCTGGTTCTTGACATAAGTCTGGTTCAGTTCACGCACGACTTCGCCCTGGCCAAAGTTGCCGCCGAAGTTAGCGGTCGCAATGTCGGCGAGGTTGAAGGACGCACCCCCGTTGATCGCCCAGCCCAAACCGCCCGGATTGTAACCCGAAGTTGCAACTTGCGCGCAGTCCGCCGTGGTACCGTACACAGGCGACCCGTCGGCATTGTAACCTACAATGTCGGCCTCCTGACCACTACCGCAGGTGCCGACCACGGCGTAATTCGTATTGCCGAGCGTCGCGTCGACATCGTAGTCAGCCACGACCGCAGTCGCCTGCAGCGTATGGCCCCCCGGGATGTTGTAGGTGATCGCACCGGCGAAGTTCGGAACCGCCGTCGAGGAGTCGAACGTCGGGTCTTCCATCGCGACCGCCCAAGTGAGCGGACCGTCGGTGTAGGTCAGGCGGACCTGCGGCGTACGCGAGCGGCCGAGCGGGCCGGCGTCGCCGTAGAAGTCGACCGTGTCGATGCCGACGATCGTCATCGTCTCGAGGTAGTCGGTCTGGCCGACGAGGAGCGTCCAGCCCGGCGCCATGTCCCATTCGCCGTAGGCCTGGCGGAGACGGAACAGGCCGTAGGTGTTGATCGGACCGGTGTCGAACGTGCCGAAGAAGTCACCCTCGATGCGGGTACGGATCTGGCCAACCGCCGTGTCGACCTTCGACTTGATGCCGAAGCGCGACTGCAGCGGGTGCAGGTTCACATACGCGTCGCCGCCCCCGTTCGGGATCGACTTCAGCGAGAACGAGTACTTGTTGGTCATGCCGTTGAGATCCCACAGCACGTCGCCCTTGACGTAGCCGTAGACGGTGATCTCGGCGACCGGCGCCGGCATGTCGGCCGTCGGCGTGATCGCCACGGTGAAGCCAGTGTCGGGGTTGTTGCCGGACTTGTCCTTGATGTCCTGGCCCCAGTTGGCGAGCGAGCCCTGGCCGCGCTCCCAGCTGATCGAGCCCATGCCGTTGGCGGGCGCGGCCGCCTGCTGGGTCTGCATCGTGTTGACCTGGGTCTGCAGCTGGTTCAGCTGCGCCTTCAGGTCGCTGAGCTCGTCGGCCTGGGCGGCGGCGGACATCACTGTCAGCGCAGCGCCACCCAGAAGCGCCCGGCGGAGCCACTTCGTGTTGGTCATCTGGTTTCTCCCACATTCCATTGCTATGAAGCCCCCTCAATCCCCCTGCAACCGGCGACGGAGAGAGGCGCAGCATTACCCGCGCTGGATGAATCTATGCGGGCAGGCACCCGCCATGGTCAATTCGCAACCGTATCTGCAATCTGGAATTTCACGCGCTGTGCCAGAAATGCAACATGTAATGCAACCTGAGGAAAGACGTTGCCATTGCCGGGGTTCGTAAACAAGATGGCGGCATGCGTTGCATCGCCAGATTGTGGATTTCTGCGGCGTTCTCCACCTGCCTCGTGGCGGGCATCCCGATGCTGGCTTTGGCCCAGACCGACGTGTTGGCGACTTGTCGGGTCGAAGGCGAGGGTCAGCTCGCCGCCTGCACCGCGGTCCTGGCCCAGCCGAGCCTCGATCCGAAAGACCGCGTTGAGGCGCTGCTCTTCCACGCCGAGGCGATTCGGCGGACCGGCGACAAGCTGGCGACGCTGAAGGACCTCGAGGCGGCGAAGGCGCTCGCCCCGACCGACGCCAACGTGCTCATCCACTTCGCCAAGTACCACTACGACAATCGCGAACTCGACATTTCCGAAAGCTATATCCGGCAGGCTGCCGAAGTCGCTCCGAACAATCCGGTGCCGCAGAATGTCTGGGGCAAGATTTACATGATGCGCGACGACTTCCCCCACGCGATCGAGAAGTTCAAGGCGGCCATCGCCCTCGATCCGAACCATGCGAACTCGCATTGGAATCTCGGCAACGCCTATTACAAGACCGGCAGGTTTGCCGAGGCGTTGAAGGAGTACGAGACCTGCGACGGCCTCTATCCGGCCGGGCGGATGAAGACGAATGCACAGATGATGATTGTCGACGTTCGCCAGAAGCTCGGCCTCGCCCAGTGACACTGCGGCAAGGTGAAGGCCGCGCCCTGTCGCGGCTCGAGAAGCTGCTATTCCGCCTCGAATCGCAGGTTGCCGTTCTGCGCGAGGTCACACGGGAAACCGCATCGCGCACCGGCGTGATCTTCGAGCTCGGGCTCGGGTCGGGGCGCACGTACGATTTCCTAAGGACGCATCTCGCGGGCCGCGAAATCTTCGTGTTCGACCGCTATGCGGAATGCCCGGCCGAGTTCATGCCGCCCGAGCGCCATCTGGTCCTCGGCGACATCGAACGGACGCTGCCGACCATGGCCGCGCGATACGCCGGGCAGGTGGTGCTCGCGCATTCCGACGTCGGTTCCTTCGACCGCGATGTCAACTCCTGGATGGCGGGGGTCGTGAGCCGTGAGCTGGGACCGGCGCTCGCCCCGGACGCGCTCGTCGTGGCCGATCTTCCCCTTTTGGTGCCGGGCACGATCCCGCTGCCGCTGCCGACCGGTGCGCGGGAAGGACGCTACTTCCTTTACCGGAAGACGGGCGCCTGAGGCTTCGCCCTGACGCAAACCGGCCCGCAAGGGCGATCCCCGCGGGCCGGCCAGTCCCTGTTGAAGTCGAGCCGCTTCTCAGAAGAAGAACCAGGCTCCGAACTGCAGGCGGACGTCGTCGGCCGAGGTCTCGCACCCGCCCTCGAACACGGCCTTGCCGTTGCCGTTGAGGATCGGCGCGCCGGTGCACACGCCGTCATTGGCGTAGTTGATCTGGCCCCACATGGCTTCCCAGCCAAGCTTCATCTGCTTCACCGGCTGCCACATGATGTTGGCGTGCACCGTCACGGCGTCCTGGATCCAGCCGTTGCTGCCGAGCTTGCCCAGATAGTCTTCGTAGCCGGCGCCGACGTTGAAGGTGGTCGCCTCGTTGATGCCGAACGACAGGCCGCCCTGCACCGACCACGCTTCCATCAGGTCGCCGTTGGCGTCGACGAGCTGGTTCTTGTTGTAGGTCTGGTTTAGTTCGCGGACGACTTCGCCCTGGCCGAAGTTGCCGCCCACGTTGAAGGTGGCAACATCGGCGAGGTTGAACGAGGCGCCGCCGTTGACGGCCCAGCCCAAGCCGCTTGGCGAGGCGGTGCTCCCGTTTGCAACGGCGCAGGAGTCGGTGATGGCCGGATAGATCGCATTGCCGGAAGCGTCGAAGCCAATCGGGGTCGCGCCGGTGTCTGGTCCGGTGCAGGTATCTGCCGACAGGGTGTCGTACCGGCTGCTGCGGCTGTAGTTGCCGACGTCGTAGTCGGCCACGACCGCCGTCGCCTGCAACGTGTGACCACCGGGAATGTTATAGGTCATGGCGCCGGCGAAGTTCGGAACCGCCGTCGACGAGTTGAAGGTCGGGGTTTCCATCGCCACCGCCCACGAGAGCGGGCCATCGGTGTAGGTCATGCGCACTTGCGGCGTGCGCGAGCGGCCGAGCGGGCCGGCGTCGCCGTAGAAGTCGACTTCGTCCACGCCGACGATGGTCATCGTCTCGAGGTAGTCGGTCTGGCCGACGAGCAGCGTCCAGCCCGGCGCCATGTCCCACTCGCCGTACGCGTGACGCAGGCGGAGCAAGCCGTAGGTCGACGACTGGAAGGAGCCGAAGAAGTCACCCTCGATGCGGGTGCGGATCTGGCCGACCGCGGTATCAACCTTCGACTTGATGCCGAAGCGCGACTGCAGTGCATGCAGGTTCACGTAGGCGTTGCCCGAACCGTTGTTGAACGGGTCGAGCGACTGCAGCGAGAACGAATACTTGTTCGTCATCCCGTTCATGTCCCACAGCACGTCACCCTTGACGTAGCCGTAGACGGTGATTTCCGCGACCGGCGCCGGCATGTCGGCGGTCGGCGTGATCGCCACCGTGAAGCCGGTGTCGGGATTGTTGCCGGACTTGTCATGGATGTCCTGGCCCCAGTTGGCGAGCGAGCCCTGGCCCCGCTCCCAGCTGATCGAGCCAAGGCCACTGCCCGATGCGGCGGCGGTCGGCTGCTGCGACTGCAGCGTGTTGACCTGGGACTGCAGCTGTTCGAGCTGTGCCTTCAGGTCGCTCAGCTCGTCGGCCCGTGCCCCGGTTGCGATGACGCCGAGCGCCACACCCCCGAGCAGGGCCCTGCGGAGCCACTTGGTGTTGGTCATATGGTTCTCCCACAAACTCATCTGCGTTGAGATCCCCCGATTCCCCTGCAACCGGTAGCGGAGGCCTGTACGAGACAAATCGTACATGGCGTAGTTCTCGGCCTTGGAAGTATAAGGGTCAACACAACAGCGCATTAGGAACAGTCATAATCAGGCGGTGTGCCCGAGAAGCCACAAATATACTATCTAAAGATCATTAAAGCAGAAGTGCACAACGAATACACTGCAACTGATAATAGCATAAATACTATAAATTGCTGACAGGACACTTTAGGACAATCCAAAATGGCAGCTCGGTGTCCCCGGAATCATAGGCGGCTGCATCCCAAGTCCGACTGTGGGTTGCCAAAGTTGGCGCTGGCGAAAAACGGCGGCGCGCCTATCATGGCCGGGGGTTCCGGGGAGTGGCCCGGATGGAGGGGGAATTCGACGATGGGGTACCGACCGGGCCGCTGGCTCTTCGGGCTTCTGCCGCTCGCGCTTGTGGGATTCGCGGCCTATCAGCTCAACACGCAGCGCATGGAGACGTCGCTCGATCGCGATGCGCAGAGCCAGCTCGCCGCGCAAGGCGCAAGCTGGGCGCAGGTGCAGGTTCAGGGACGTGACGTCCGCATCCTCGGCACGGCACCCGACGACACGGCCGCAAAGGCGGTGCGCGATGCGGTCGCGGGTCTCTATGGCGTCCGGCGTGTCGATTCCGCGGGCGTAACGATCGCATCCGCACCCGCGGCGCCCATCTCCGGCGCGCCGGATACCACGCCGCCCGCCGTGCCGGTGCTATCGGCAGCCGCCGGCTACCCTCCGGTGCTCACCGGCACATGGGATTCCGGCGATGCGAAATCGCTTGCCGTAACGGTCGGTGGACGCACATACAAGCTGGGCTCGGACTCAGAGCTCGCCGCGACCGGAGACAACTGGACGCTGGCGCTCAAGCCCGTGCTGGCTGACGGCGCGTATGACGTGGTCGTCACCGTGGCCGATGCGGCCGGCAATGAAACCAAGCTCGAGAAAAAAGCGGCTCTTGTCGTCGACACGCCGGCGCCGCCGGCGCCGACGGTCAACGACCGGGTGACGAACGATCCGCGCGCCCCGATCAGCGGCACGTGGTCGCCGGACGGCAAGACCCTAACCGTCGCGGTCGGCGGGCGAACCTATGTCCTCGGGAAGGACGCGGCGTTGACGAGCGACGCCAACGGAGCCTGGACGCTGACACTCGATGCCGGTCTTCCGGATGGGCCGTCGGACGTCGTGGCGACTGTCACCGGCCCCGGCGGCAAGACCGCAACGGACACGACGCAGAACGAGATCGTCATCGACACTGCCCCGCCGGCCGCGCCGTCCGCACCGGTGGCGCAGGACTGGTCGGGTCCGCCCGCGCCGATCGTGATCACCGGAACCTATCCCGCAAGCGACGCGGCTCGGCTCGCCGTTGGGATTGCCGGAAAGACCTACACGCTCGGTGAACCGGGCAGCCCGCTCACCGCAGCGGGCGATGCCTTTACATTGGCGCTGAAGGAGGCGCTGCCCAACGGCACCTACGCGACGACGGTCGAGGTGGCCGACAAGGCGGGCAACGTCTCGCGATCGTCTGCCGACCTGACGATCGCCCCGCACCTCAAGACGCCGCCCCGCGTGTCGGTCCTGTCGGGCAGCCGGCCGGACGTGACGGTTGCAGGCAGCGTCGACCCGTCGACAAAAGACCTCACGGTGACGATCGCCGGCAAGTCGTTCCGATCGGGCGAGGCGGACGGACCGAAGCTCGACGCGTCGACAGGAGCATGGACGCTGACGCTCGCCGCCCCGCTTGCCAAGGGAGCCTATGACGTGGTGGTCGAGGCGCGCGACGCCGCCGGTGGCGTCAGCCGCTCCTCGACGCCGCTTCTCGTCGAGGATCTGGATCTCACGCCCCCGCCAGCGCCGACGGTGACGTCCGAACAGGTGACGGGTAATACGCTCGTCGTCTCCGGCACCTGGTCTCCCAAGGAGACCGACAGGCTGAAGGTCACGGTCGGTGATCCGTCCTATGTTTCCGGCACCTCAGCCGAACTCAAGGCGCTCGACACGGGGACGTGGACGCTGACCGTGCCGAAGCCCGCCGCGGACGGATCGTATGCGATCACGGCGGCCGCAATCGACAGGGCAGGGAATGCTGCAGCCGCAGGCGCGATTGCCCCCGTGGTGATAGACACGAGGTCGCCGGCGCTGCCGACGGTCCATCCGGTGGCGACGACGTCGGGACGGCCGACGATCACCGGCACCTGGCCGGAAGGGGATGCGGCGCAGTTCACCGTCACGGTGGATGACCAGATCTACGTGATGGGGAAGACGCCGGCGCTGCAGCGGACCGGGCCGGGGCAGTGGTCGCTCACCCCGACGCTCGACCTGCCGGCCGGCTCGCACGAGGTCGTCGCCAAGGTGACCGATGCTGCCGGCAACGTCTCGACCGATGCGACGCGTTTCGAACTCCTGATCAAGGAGGCTGCCGCCGCCGCCTCGACCGCAGGTCCTGCCGGCGACTGCGCACGGCAGTTCGCGGAGGAACTCGCCAGGGAGCAGATTCGATTCAAGGTCGACAGCGTGGCCATCGCGCCGGATAGCGATGCGCTGCTCCAGCGCCTCGCCGAGGCGTCGAAGCTCTGCAAGGATTATGCGATCGAGGTCTCGGGCCACACCGATGCGACCGGGTCGGGCATCTACAATCGCGCGCTGAGCGAGGGCCGCGCGGCCCAGGTCGTGAAGCGGCTGGTGAAACTCGGCGTCGACGCCGATCGCCTCACGGCAGTCGGCTACGGCGAGACGCAGCCCGTGGCAGACAACCGCACCGAGGACGGCCGCGCGCAGAACCGCCGCATCGAATTCAAGGTCAGGCAGTAGGAGCCGGGCATGGACACGCTCGATCTCTGGAACTTCAAGGACACGCTGCTCGTCGGCTCTAGCAACGCGCTGTGGATCATCGTGGCGCTGGCGCTCGGCGCATTCGTAGGCTGGTCGACATACGATATCGGCGCCACCGGCAGCGCGGGCGAGGGCGAGCGATGAGCCACTACATCCTCGAACTCGCGCTGTGGCTGCTCGGCGCGTACTTCATCGGCTGCTTCCTCGGCGCGTTCGCGCGGAGCCTGTCGCCGGCGACCGTCGTGTCGCAGCCGCTCGTCGCAGCAGCGCCGGTGGTTGCACCCGTGGCCGAGGTCCCCGCAGCGCCCGCAAAATCCGTCCGCCCGACCGGCATCCAGGGCCCGCGCGAGGGAACGGCGGACGACCTCCAGCGGATCTCCGGCGTCGGCCCGGCGCTCGAGCGCACCCTGCACGGGCTCGGCTTCTACCACTTCGACCAGATCGCCAACTGGAGCCCCGCGGAAATCGCCTGGGTGAACGAGCACCTCAACTTTCCCGGCCGCATCGAACGCGAGGAATGGGTCGAGCAGGCGCGCCTCCTCGCGGCAGGCGACGAGGCGACGTTCTCGAAGCTCTACGGCACCGGCGGCGAGAAGGATTCCTCCGGCAGGACCCGCTCGGGCACGCGCACGCGGCGCGATCCCGGATCAGCTGAGGAATAGATCGCATGGCGGGCTTCGCGCCCTATCGTGCGAGCTTCGCGGGAAAGGATGTTCCGCAGGAGCTGGACTTTCCGCTTGGCGAGTACCGGCGCCGCCAGAACGACGTGCGGCGTGCAATGGCGAAGCAGGGTCTCGACCTTCTCGTGCTCGGCAGCCTTCCCGACATCTGTTGGCTGACCGGCTTCCAGACGCCGTCCGCAAGTACGTTCGCCGCGTTGCTCGTTCCCGCCGAGGGGCCGCTGACCCTTCAGGTGATCGACCACGAATACGGCTGTGCCCGCTATGTAAGCTGCGCGGAGAGGATCGAGAGCTTTCCCTGGTTCGAGCCCGTGCAGGGCATCGTTCAGCACGCGCGGCTCATCGACGAAATGCTGCCGCCATCATCCGCCTCGGTCGGGATCGATGCGAAGGCGCCGGTGGCGGTGGACGCCATCGAGCAGCATCTGGGTCAGCGCCGCACCGAGTGGCTTCGGATCGACCAACTGGTGCCGCAACTACGCCGGTCGAAGTCGCCGCTCGAACTGGACGCGATGCGCGAGTCCGGCCGGATCACGCGGCGCTCGGTCGAGGATACCCTCGCTGCACTGTGCCCCGGCCTGCGCGACAGCGATGTGGCGGCGATCCTGCTCGCGCGCATGGTCGAACACGGGTCCGAGTTCCCCGCCATGGGTCCGTTCGTCGCCACCGGACTGCGCTCCTCGCTGATCCATACGACGTGGAAGCGCCGGCCGATCGAGCCTGGGGATCACGTGTTCATCGAACCTGCCGCTTCGTTCAAGCGCTACAACGCCCCGATGATGCGAACCGCGATCATGGGGCAGCCGACGCGGCTTGCAGAGCGCCTGGCGGATGCAGTGACGACCACGCTTGCCATTCTGTTCGAGACGATAAGGGCCGGCCGCACGGGTCACGAAATCGCGGTCGCTGCCGCCAAGGGGTTTGAGCCGATCCGCGATGAGATCTTCTTCCAGGGTGCGTTCGGCTATGCCGTCGGGCTTGCCTTGCCTTCCGACTGGGCCGAGGGATCGACACCGTTCATCGCCGAGGGAATTGACGAGCCGCTCGTGTCCGGAATGACGCTTCACCTTCCCGTGGCGGCGCGCGTCGTCGGCTTCGGCGGTGTCGCGATGTCGGAGACGGTGCTCGTCACCGACGCAGGATGCGAAAGCCTGACCGCCGAGAGCCGTGGTCTTGTCGTCGTCCGGTGAATGCTCAGCAGCCCGAGATCAGCGAGGCGATGGTCTTCTTCTTGCCGGCGCATCCGTCGGCTGACGGCGTGGTGACCGGCGCCGCGGCGGGAGCCTGAACGGGCGCGGGTACCGGGGCGGCCGAGGAAGGCGTGATGCTCGCCGTCGTCGGCCCCGCGCCGCCGCGGGCGAGGTCGGAGGCCATCGTGTAGTTCGGCTCGCCGAGGCGGCCACGATAGATGTGCACGTTCTGCATCACCTTCTGCATGTAGCGGCGCGTCTCGGCGACGGGCACGAGTTCGATCCAGTCGACCGGATCGATCGTGCGGCGCGGATCGCCGTAGAGGTCGACCCACTGGCGCACACGGCCCGGGCCGGCGTTGTAGGCCGCGAACGTCATGATGTAGGACCCGCCATAGCTCTTCACGAGTTCGCCGAGGTGCGCCTGGCCGATCGTGAGGTTGTGCGCGGGGTCGCTGGTCAGGCGCGCTGTCGTGTGGCCGGGGACGCCGTAGCGCTTGGCGACGGTGAGCGCGGTTGCGGGCATCAGCTGCATGAGGCCGAGCGCGCCGACGGGGCTCCTCGCTTCAGGGAAGAACTCGCTCTCCTGGCGGGCGAGCCCGTAGACGACGGAGCGCTCGATCGGGGGGCCTGCGGCGCGCCACTTCGGCAGGATGTTCACCGGGTAGGCGTATTCGTCGAGGTCGACGCCGCGCGTGAGCGCCGCCTTCGAGAAGCGCACCGCGAGATAGGGCTCGCCGGTCTTCGCCAGCAGCGACGCGCCGGCGGCGAGTTGCCCCGGCGTCTTCAGGTGGTTGGCGAGCGGTTCGAGGAACGGCCCGAGCTGGCCTTCGCCGCCGGCCTTCTCGACGAGCAGCATCCCCGCCATTAGCGGATCGGCCTTCGCCTGCGCCATGTCGGCGTCGGTGAAGCGCACCTTCGAAATCTCGACGTTGGCCGTGCCGCGCCCGATCCGGTCCATCGCGAGCTGGCCGTAGAACAGCGTCGGGGAATTCGCCGCCGCCGTGTAGGCGGCCTTGGCGCCCGCCTTGTCGCCCTGCGCCTCAAGCGCACGGCCCAGCCAGTAGTAGCCGCGCGAACTCTCGGTGCGGCTCGATGCCTTCTCGGCCAGCCGGCGGAAGTGCGTCGCCGCGGTCTTCGTATCGCCGAGGTAGCGCAGCGCGACGAAGCCCGACAGGAACTCGCCTTCCTCGAAATGCTTGCCGCTGGCAAATCCGTGCGAGGAGGCGAGGCGATAGGCGCTCCTCGGATCGTGCAGCTTCGCCGACAGCAGGTAGCGGGTGACGATGCGCTTCTCGATGAACCACTGCGCCGGGTCGATCATCTCGGCCTGCGTCTTCGGCGCAGAGAGCAGCAGGTCGCGGGCTGCCGTGTAGTTGTTCGTCACGCGGTACCAGCGGGCACGCACGTAACGCATCGCGGCTGCCTGCTGCACCGATTTCGGCAGCGACCGGTAGAGCTGGTCGGAGCCGCCCTTGGCCAGCATCTGCGCCGCGGCGCGGGCGGCCGCCTGGTACTCGGGCCCGAGATAGCGCGCCGCGCGCGCCGCCTGGCCCATGTCCTGCGCCATCACCATCGTCCACAGCCGCCGCTGGTGATCGGCGGGGGTGAGAAGCTTGCCGAACTCGGAAGCGATCTTCTGCTCGGTGTCGGGCTTGAGCGACTTCAGCACCCACGCCTGGCGGATCAGGTTCTGCGCCTCGGCCTGGTTGCCCTGGGAGAGCATCAGCCGCGCCTTGGCCGCATAGCCCTCGGCCGCCACCGGCGCATAGAGCGCGAAATGCTGGGCGAGCCGGTCGGGGGAGGCGTTGTTCTCGTAGAGCAGGATCTGGGCGCGCGAGATGAAGGCGTCCTCGGCCGGCCAGCCCGGATTCTCGGCGAGGAAACGCATGATGCGCTCGTAGCCCGCCTCGCGGAACTTGTCGCGGATGTAGAACCACTCGACGACCTTCTCGGCCGCCGGATTGCCCGACGCGCGCGCCGCGCCGACCGCTTCCTCGTACTGGCGGTTTAGGATCATGGAAACCGCGCGGGTGCCGGCGTCGGTCGCCCGGGCGCTGTGGAGCGCGGAGGACACCTGGTCGCCCGAAGGACCGTCGGGATCGTCGGCTTGCGCCACGACCGGGCCGGCATGAAGGCTCAGCGCCAGCAGGAACGGGGCAACCCCCGCCGCCAACGCGCCGCGCTTCCGCCAGGACATGTTTTCGCCGCCGGTCATCAACCCTCCGTACCCCAAATCACCAAGATGGTAAATCAGACGCCAATATGGCGACAAAAGTCTTTGCCAATCGTTGACGATCGGTAACGAATGGGTGATTAGGACGAGGCGCTTGAGCCGCGCTTGCCGCCGGAAACCTCCCGGACCTAAAGTGCGGCCCAACCGGCCCTTACCGTCAACCCGTCAAACGCAAGGATCAGCCCCATGAAGATCAGGGGATCGATGCCAGCCCTCATCACGCCCATGCGCGGCGGCGCCGTGGATGAGGCTGCGTATCGCAAACTGATCGAGTGGCAGATCGCCGAGGGAAGCCACGGCATCGTCGCCGTCGGCACCACCGGCGAAAGCCCCACCGTGTCGGCGGAGGAGCACAAGCGCCTCGTCGAGATCGCGGTCGAGACGGCGGCGAAGCGCGTACCGGTCATCGCCGGCACCGGCTCGAACAGCACCGAAGAGGCGATCGATTACACGAAGCACGCCGAGAAGGTGGGCGCCGACGCCGCGCTCATCGTCGTGCCGTACTACAACAAGCCGACGCAGGAAGGGCTCTACCAGCACTTCCACGCGATTGCGGCCGCCGTCGACATTCCGATCATCCTCTACGACGTGCCGGGCCGCACCGTCGCCAGCATCTCCGTCGACACGGTGGACCGGCTCGCGCGCGACTGCCGCAACATCATCGGCATCAAGGACGCGACCGCGAACCTCGCGCGGCCCTCGCTCCAGCGGCTGAAGACCGGCGACGGCTTCATCCAGCTCTCGGGCGAGGACGCGACCGCGCTCGGCTTCAACGCGCACGGCGGCGTCGGCTGCATCTCCGTCACGGCGAACGTCGCGCCGCGACTCTGCGCGCAATTCCAGGAAGCGACCCTGCGCGGCGACTTCGCCGAAGCGATCCGCATCCAGGACCGGCTGATGCCGCTGCACTCGGCGCTGTTCTGCGAGACGAGCCCCTCGCCGGTGAAGTATGCGGCGAGCCTGCTCGGGCTTTCGACCGACGAGGTGCGCCTGCCGCTGGTGCCGGCGACGGACGCGGCGCGCAAGCAGGTGAAGGCCGCGATGGTGCACGCCGGGCTTCTCAACTGACGATGGCGCAGAAGCCCGCTGGGGCGAAGGAGAAGGGCGAGGCGAAGGGCGAGCGCAAGGTCGTCGCCGACAATCGCCGCGCCCGCTTCGACTACGAGATCCTCGACACGATGGAAGCGGGCATCGAGCTGATCGGCCCGGAAGTGAAGTCGCTGCGCGAGGGCCGGGCGAACCTCGCAGACTCCTACGCCAGCGTGAAGGGCGGCGAGCTGTGGCTCGTCAACGCCTATATCCCGGAGTACCGCGAGGCGAACCGCTTCAACCACGAGACCCGCCGGCCGCGAAAGCTGCTCCTGCACAAGCGGCAGATCGAACGCCTGTCGCAAGGCGTTCTGCGCGAGGGACTGACCATTGTGCCGCTGAAGATCTACTTCAACCCGCGCGGCCGCGCGAAGGCCGAGATCGCGCTCGCCAAGGGCAAGAAGCTGCATGACAAGCGCGAGACCGAAAAGCAGCGCTCCTGGCAACGGGAGAAGACGCGGCTGCTGAAGGAGCGGGGGTAGGGCGTTTCAGCCTGCCGCGGACCGGTGACAGGCAGCCGCCCGGAACACCAATCCGTCTGCATCGACGTAGAGCGTCTCCGCCGCCCGCACGCCGTGCTGGTTGACGTACGTGATCACCAGCATCTCGTGCCCTTCGAACACGTCCTGCACCGTGAACCGCAAGTTCGGCTGGCGTTCGAGCGCCTTGCCCCAGTAGGCCCGGAGCGCCGCCTTGCCGTGCACCTCTCCTGTCCCGACGAGCGGCACGGCCTTCCGTGATCGGAACACGACGTCGTCCCGGTAGTGGCGAAGGATCGCGTCGAGGTCGCGGCTGTTCCAGGCCTCCTCCCACGCACGCGCGAAGGCGTTCGCATCGATGGTCATCGCCCCTCACTCCGGCACGCCGAGGTCGCGCAAGGGGTCGATGAGGTGGGCGAGCATCGCGGCGTCGCGGTAGGGCGTGACGGCGGCGATGTCGGTGAGCGTCATGTCCGGCCTGAGGAGAGCGACTTCGGCGAGCAGCTTGCGCGCCACATCCTCGCGGCCCAGCCGATGGTGTGCGGCCACCGCCTGAAGGTGGCTCGGGAAATTCCGGTACCCCGGCAGGCTCAGCGCGGCGATCGCCTCCTCGTAGCGGCGATGGTCGTAGAGGATGTGGCCGTGGACTACGGAATACCAGGTCGCCGGGAACTGGTCGCGCTTCAGCACGGCCTCGATCATCGCCAGCGCCTCGTCGTTTCGTCCGGCGAAACGATACCAGTTGGCGAAGTCCGCCTTCACCTGCCGCTTCGACGGGTTCAGCTGGATGGACCGTTCGAAGTGCGTGCGCGCGCGGTCGTAGTCCCGCTGCCACAGGCAGACCATGGCGTTGGCCCAGTGGCTGAAGAAATCGGCGTCGTCGAGTTCGAGTGCGCGCGCACCTGCGCGCGCGGCGCTCTGCAGCGTCTGCGGGTTGGCGTCGAAGTGGAACGACAGGGCCTGGGCCAGCGCCATCCAGGCATGGCCGGGTGCGAGGTTCGGCTCGAGCTGCAGCGCCTTCGCGAAGTACGGAATCGAGAGCGGCTCGTTCTGGTAATTGCACAGCTCCCGACCACGCAGGAAGTAATCGTAGGCGCTCCACTCTGATTCAGGCTTCTGCCGAACCGCAGACAAGATCGAGGCGTTGATGCGTGAGTCGAGCGAGGAGGCGACCGTCGCCACGAGGTCGTCGTAGTCCGCCCCCGACAGATCGGCGGCGACGTCGAAGCGATCCGCCCAGACGTGGGCGCCGCCCTTCGTCTCGATGAGCTGCACGGTCAGGCGATGCCCGCCGCCGGCGCGCCGTACGCTGCCTTCGACCACGTATGTGCAGCCGGCAGCGAGCGCCGCCGGCAGCGGCCCACCGGGTCGCTTCGACAGCTGGTGCGCGGCATGCCGCGACAGGACGTCGAGATTCCGGAAGCGCGATAGCTCGGTGATGATGTCTTCCGTGAGCCCGTCGGTCAGCGACTGCTGGCCCGGGTCGCCGCCAATGGTGTCGAGCGGCAGCACGGCCACGGTTGGCTTCTGGGGACCGGTGCGGGTCCGAGCCGATGGTGCAACACCGTCCTCGACCCGGTAGGCGCGCACGGCCTTCGTAATGTTCTTCAGGGTCTGTACGCCCATGTCGGTGAAGACACAGGCGAGCTTACCCGCCGCCTCGTCGTGCACCTTGGCCGAAACGCAGATGCCGCCGGCCTCTGCCAGCGCCTCGAGTCGCGCCGCCACGTTCACGCCGTCGCCGAAGATGTCGGCGCCGTCCTCGACGACCTCGCCGAGGTTGATCCCGATGCGGAGCAGGATCGGCACCGTGCGCCCCGTGTTCGCCTCAGCCATCGCCTTCTGGATCGCCAGGGCGCAGGCGACCGCGCCGACCGCGCTTTGAAACTCGACGAGCACGCCGTCGCCGGTGAACTTGACGATGCGTCCGCGGTGCTCGCGCACCAGCGGCTCGACAATTCCCTTGCGACGGTCTTTCAGCGCCGCGAGCGTGCCCGGCTCGTCGGCCTCGATCAGCCGGGAGTAGCCGACCACGTCGGAGATCAGGATCGCGGCAAGGCGGCGATTCATGCGCACCCCTGGGTTCGGGGTGGCGAGGATAGTCCGCTTACGTTACGGAATCGACGGCTATCGAACGATCAGATGTCGTCGGCGTAATCGTCGTCGTCCGCGTGCGCCGGGACCGGGGCCCGCTCGCGGCGGTCGCGCTCGGACGTGTCACGGCCGAGTTCGGAGCGCAGCTCGTTCAGGTCGATGAACTGGTCCGCCTGGCGGCGCAGGTCGTCCGACACCATCGGCGGCCGGGTCTGCAGCGTCGAGACGACGGAGACTCGCCGGCCCTTCTGCTGGATCGCCTCGACGAGCGACCGGAAGTCGCCGTCCCCGGAGAACAGCACGACATGGTCGAGCGTATCGGCGAGGCGCATGGCGTCGACGGCGAGTTCCACGTCCATCGAGCCCTTCACCTTGCGCCGGCCCATGCTGTCGGTGAACTCGCGCGCCGTCTTGGTGCGCACCATGTAGCCGTTGTAGTCGAGCCAGTCGATCAGCGGGCGGATCGGCGAATACTCGGCGTCGTCCATCAGCGCCGTGTAGTAGATCGCGCGGATCAGGCGCGCGCGCTTGCGGAACAGGCCGAGCAGGCGCTTGTAGTCGATGTCGAAGTTCAGCGACTTCGCCGTCGCATAGAGATTGGCGCCGTCGATGAACAAGCCGATCTTTTCGTCCGGGTAGAAGATCATGGGAATAACACCTCGTGTTGAAATCGTGCGCCGGCTGAAATAAGTCGGTGGCCGCCGGCGGCGCGTTGTTATCACTTCGATGACGGCTCTGCAAAGGGTGGCGATGACGGTGGGCGGTGTGAACCGGAAGTTGCAGGGCGGGGCGGGCAAAACATGATCCTGGTTGCGGTGGGGGCGAACGTCGCAGGCCCGTGGGGCACGCCGGCGGAAACGATCGGCCGGGTGAAGTTCGAACTGGACCGCGGGCCGCTGCGGCTCATCGCCTGGGCGACGCCGATCGTGACGGCGCCGTTCGGAGTCACCGACCAGCCGGATTTCGTCAACGGCGCGGCCATCGTCGAAACCGCGCTCGGGCCGAAGGCGCTGCTGTCCCACCTCCACGTCATCGAGCGCCGGGCAGGGCGTTTTCGCGAGGTGCGGTGGGGCCCGCGCACGCTCGACCTCGACCTGATCGATTACAACGGCCTGAAATTTCACGACAAATCAGGCCTCGTCCTGCCCCATCCCGGAATCGCCGAGCGCGACTTCGTGCTCAAGCCCATCGCCGAGATCGCCCCCGCCTGGCGCCACCCCGAAACCGGCCGCACCGCGGCAGAAATGCTGGAACAGCTGGGTGCTGCCGGCCATTAACCTTGCATTCGGGGCAGATTGCCGCTATAGCGCCCCCGACTTCCGGCATAACCGATTGATCTTAAAGGAGCCTCCCCATGGCCCGCGTCACCGTCGAGGACTGCATCGACAAGGTGCCGAACCGCTTCGAGCTGGTTCTCCTCTCCGCCCATCGTGCCCGCATGATTTCGCAGGGCGCGCCGCTCACCGTCGAGCGCGACAACGACAAGAACCCGGTCGTCGCCCTGCGCGAGATCGCCGACCAGGCGATTGACCGCGACGACCTCAAGGAAGACTACGTGCACTCGATGCAGAAGCACGTCGAGGTCGACGAGCCGGAGCAGAGCGAAGTGCCGCTCATCGGCGCCGACGACATGCCGGTGGTGCAGGTCGCGGCCGAAGAGTCGGGCGACGAGTACGACCGCATGACCGAGGAAGACCTGCTGCGCGGCCTCGAGGGCCTGCCGCCGGCCGAAAGCCCCGGCAGCCAGCGCTCCGGGTACTGAGCGCTTTCTAAACCCGCCGTTCACGACTTTCGCCGGTGACGCTGGCCTGTGACGCCGGCGCCACTTGGTGTTGCGCGGAACTTGGGGCTACAGTTACCGCAGCGGTTGCCGTTGGGGCGGCCGCGGGCGGTCTGTGGAGCCCGTTTCCAGGGATGATGCGGCAGTTCGAACTGGTCGAGCGCGTCACGAGCTACGACCCCGACGCGGACGAGAGCCTGCTCAACCGGGCGTACGTGTACGCCATGAAGGCGCACGGCGACCAGGTGCGCGCCTCGGGCGACCCGTTCTTCTCGCATCCCCTCGAAGTCGCCGCCATCCTCACCGACCTGAAGCTCGACGATGCGACCGTCGCCGCCGCGCTGCTTCATGACGTGGTTGAGGATACGGCGACAACCCACCGCGAAATCGAGGATCTTTTCGGTTCGGAAATCTCCTCCCTCGTCGAGGGCCTGACCAAGATCAAGCGCCTCGACCTGATCACCCGCGAGGCGCACCAGGCCGAAAACCTGCGCAAGCTGCTGCTCGCCATGTCGCAGGACGTGCGGGTGCTGCTCGTGAAGCTCGCCGACCGCCTCCACAACATGCGCACGCTCGAGCACATGAGCGTCGAGAAGCGCCACCGCATCGCGCAGGAGACGATCGACATCTACGCGCCGCTCGCCGGGCGCATGGGCATGCAGACGATCCGCGACGAACTCGAGGACCTGTCGTTCCGCGAGCTCAACCCCGACGGTTACCGCACCATCGTGGAGCGCCTCGCGCGGCTCCGGCGCGAGAGCGGCAACGTGCTGATCGAGATCGAGGAGGCGCTGAAGACGAAGCTCGAGGAGATGCACATCCACGCCGACGTGAAGGGGCGCGAGAAGCGGCCCTACTCGATCTGGCGCAAGATGGAGCGCAAGCAGCTCTCGCTCGGCCAGCTCTCCGACATTTTTGGCTTCCGTGTGCTCGTGCAGACGGTAGACGAGTGCTACCGCTCGCTCGGCGTGGCGCACCGCACCTGGCGCATGGTGCCCGGCCGCTTCAAGGACTACATCTCGAACCCGAAGCAGAACGACTACCGCTCGATCCACACCACGATCATCGGCCCGCACCACATGCGCGTCGAGCTGCAGATCCGCACCCAGGCGATGCACGAGGTGGCCGAGCGCGGCGTCGCGGCGCACGGCTTCTACAAGGATTTCGCGAAGTCGAGCGACGAGGCCAAGCGCGGCGTGAAGGTCGCGCTGACCGACTCGAACGCCTACCGCTGGCTCAGAAAACTCGTCGACATCCTCTCCGAAGGCGACAGCCCTAAGGAGTTCCTCGAGCACACGCGGCTGGAGCTCTTTTCCGACCAGGTGTTCTGCTTCACGCCGAAGGGCGACCTGATTGCGCTGCCGAAGGGCGCGAACGCGATCGACTTCGCCTACGCCGTCCACACCGACATCGGCAACTCGTGCGTCGGCTGCCGCATCAACGGACGCCACGCGCCGCTGATGACGGAGCTCGAGAACGGCGACGAGGTCGAGGTCATCCGCTCGAAGGCGCAGGTGCCGCCCGCCGCCTGGGAAGGGCTCGCCGTCACCGGCAAGGCGCGCGCCGCGATCCGCCGCGCCACCCGCATGGCGGTGCGCAACCAGTATGCGGGGCTCGGCCGCGAGATCATGACGCGGCTCCTCCAGCGGCACGGACGCGAGTACGCGGCGAAGGAAATGTCCGTCGCCTTCCCGAAGCTCGGGATCAAGCTCGCCGAGGACGGGCTCGCGGCGCTGGGGCGCGGCGAGATCCAGGCGAGCGACGTGCTGAAGGCGCTCGGCATCGAGCCCGACGCGCAGGCCATGCGCAAGAAGGGCCGCGACAAGGGGATCAAGCTCACCGACGGCGAGAGCCACGTCGCGATCCGCGGCATCAATTCGTCGCTGCCCGTGACGATCGCGCCCGATACCGGCGCCGTGCCCGGCGAGCGCATCGTCGGCATCATCACGCCGGGGCAGGGGATCACGGTCTACCCGATCTTCTCGAAGGCGCTTTCCGCGTTCGAGGAGGAACCCGAGCGCTGGATGGACCTCGCCTGGGACACGCAGGACGAAACCGCCCGCCACCCGGCGCGCATCCGCGCCGTCATCCACAACGAGCCGGGCGCGCTCGCGCAGCTCACCCAGGCGATCGGCGAGAACGACGGCAACATCGAGAACCTGCAGATGACGAGCCGCGCGCACGACTTCTTCGACATCGACCTCGTGATCGCGGTACACGACCTGCGCCAGCTCAACAGGATTCTCGAGGCGATGCGCAACAAGCCGCTGGTCAGCACCGCCTATCGCGTGACGGGCCAGGAACCGGGGGACGTGAAGTGACGGAAGAGGACGTGCTGAACGAGTTCCGCGCTTCGGGCGCGCTGCTCGAGGGCCACTTCGTGCTGACATCGGGCCTGCACAGCCCGCGCTACCTCCAGTGCGCCAAGGTGCTGATGGATCCGAAGCGCGCCGAGCGCCTGTGCCGGGCGCTCGCGGCGAAGGTGAAGGCGCTGAACGTTGGTGAGATCGACCTCGTCGCCTCGCCCGCCATGGGCGGGGTCATCGTCGGCTACGAGATGGGCCGCCAGCTCGGCGTGCCTGCGCTGTTCTTCGAACGCGTCGATGGAACGCTCACGTTGCGCCGCGGGTTCTCGATCGCGCCCGGCCAGCGCTGCCTGATGGTCGAGGACATCGTCACGACCGGGCTCTCCTCGCGCGAGTGCATCGCCGGCATCCGCGAGCATGGCGGGATCGCCGTCGGCGCCGCGTGCCTGATCGACCGGTCCGGCGGCAAGGCCGACATCGGGTTGCCGCTTGCGGCGCTCGCACGCCTTGACATTCCGGCCTACGCGGCCGATTCGATACCGCCCGAACTCGCCGCGATCCCGGCCTCGAAACCCGGCAGCCGCGGCCTTAAATAGTCGCCATGGTGTTCAAAGCCCGCAAGCAGCCTTCTTTGCCGGACCGGATGAGGGACCTCGTCTGGCCGCGCATCGGATTCCGGCGGGCGTTCGCCTACATCCTGCACCGCATGGCGCGGCTCGCGCAGAGCCCGCATCACGTCGCGATGGGGTTCGCGGCCGGCGCCTTCGCGGCCTTCACGCCCTTCGTCGGATTTCACTTCGTCATCGCCGGCATCATCGCCTGGATCTTCGGCGGCTCGATCATCGCCTCCGCCATCGGCACCACGATCGGCAACCCGCTCACCTATCCGCTGATCTGGTTCTCGAGCTACGAGGCAGGCACGCTGTTCGTCGACCATGACAAGCACATCGCGTCGATCGACCTGTCGCCCCTGCACGATTCCTACGGCCAGATCCTCAGCGACCCGATCGGCTTCGCGCAAACCTTCTGGCATGTGCTCGAACCGGTCATCGTGCCGCTTTCGATCGGCAGCACGATCCTAGGCATCCTCGCCGCCGCGCTCTGCTACTTCGCGGTGCGCCCCTTGGTGCGCACCTACCGTGAGCGGCGGCTGATCCGGATCGCCAAGGCGGCAGCCCTCAATCGCGGCGCCGTCTCGTGATCATCGGCATCGGCAACGACATCATCGACATCCGCCGGGTGGAGCGCACGCTCGAACGCTTCGGTGACCGTTTCACCGGGCGTATCTTCACCGACGTCGAACGCGCCAAGTCGGACCGCCGCAGGCTTCGGGCCGCCTCCTATGCGAAGCGTTTCGCCGCCAAGGAAGCCTGCTCGAAGGCGCTCGGAACCGGCTTCAGCCGCGGCGTGTTCTGGAAGGACCTCGGTGTCGTCAACGAGCCGTCGGGCCGCCCGACGATGGTCCTCACCGGCGGCGCCGCGGCGCATCTCGACCGGTTGACGCCGAAAGGCTTCAGACCGGCGATCCACCTGACGATCACGGACGATTTTCCCTACGCGCAGGCAATCGTCGTGATTTCGATCGTGCCGGACGGAGTCGCCTGAAACATGTTGCAGGGCCGCAACACCGGCGGTGGTGCCGGTCCGATCGTCCGTGGTCCACGTTGCCAAGCCGCCCATGGCGTGTCTTATGGGCTTCGTCCTCGCATGCAGCGGGTTCCTGAATGATGGCCTCCAAGTCGCAACAGAAGAACAAGTCCGACGAAAGCCTGTGGGATTTCGTCAAGGTCATCCTGCAGGCGCTGCTGATCGCCTTCGTCGTGCGGATGTTCTTCTTCCAGCCGTTCAACATCCCGTCCGGATCGATGATCCCGACGCTGCTCGTCGGCGACTACCTGTTCGTCAACAAGCTCTCGTACGGCTACAGCAAGTACTCGTTCAACTTCTCCATGGGGCTCGGCGGGCGCGACCTCATCAAGTTCGGCCCGATGCCGTTCGAGGGCCGCGTGTTCGCCGGCCTGCCGAACCGCGGCGACGTCGTCGTGTTCAAGCTGCCCTCCGACAACGAGACCGACTACATCAAGCGCGTGATCGGGCTGCCGGGCGACCGCATCCGGGTCACCAACAGCATCCTCTACATCAACGACGAGCCGGTGAAGCGCGAGCGCATCGAGGACTACCTCGGCGAACCCGGCCTGCCGCGCGTGGTGCGCCAGTACCGCGAGACGCTGCCGAACGGCGTTTCCTACGTGACGCACGACTATTTCGAGAACGGCCCCGCGGACAATACGCAGGAGTTCCTCGTGCCACCCGGCCACTACTTCATGATGGGCGACAATCGCGACAACTCGACCGACAGCCGCTTTCCGCAAGTGGGCTACGTGCCGTACGAGAACCTCGTCGGGCGCGCCACCGTGATCTTCTTCTCGCACGATCCCGAAACGCCGCTGTGGCAGTTCTGGCAGTGGCCATTCGACATCCGCTGGAACCGGCTTCTGAACTGGGTGCACTAACGGCTTGGGCAAGGCCTGGCAGGTCAACGTCGACGGTTTCGAAGGGCGCCTCGGCTACGCCTTCCGCGACCGCGCGCTGCTCGAGGCCGCGCTGACGCATGCCTCCGCGATCGATGACGGCCACGGCGACGACAACGAACGCCTCGAATTCCTGGGCGACCGCGTGCTTGCGCTGGTGATGGTGGAGGAACTGTTCCGCCTGCACCCCGACGCGCGCGAAGGCGAACTCGCCCGCCGTCTCAACACGCTCGTGCGGAAGGAGACGTGCGCGGAGGTTTCGCGCGCATTGGGGGTCGCCGATGCAATGAAGGCAGGCCGCTCCGTGCGCCGCCGCGCGATCGCGGAGAGCACCAACGTGCTGGGCGACACCTGCGAGGCGCTGATCGGGGCGATCTACCTCGACGGCGGGCTCGAGGCGGCTCGCCGCTTCGTGCTGGCGAGCTGGCAGCCGTTCCTCGACAGCGCGACGATGGCGCGCAAGGACCCGAAGACCGCGCTGCAGGAATGGGCGCTCGCCCGCGCGCTGCCGGTGCCGGCATACGACGAGCTCGGCCGCGAGGGCCCCGACCACCTGCCGCAGTTTTCCATGCGCGTCACCGTCGACGGGTCGGAGCCCGCGACCGGCGTCGGGCGCACCAAACGGCAAGCGGAGCAGGAGGCGGCGACCGCGTTCCTGAAGCGCGAAGGAGTGTGGAGCGATGACGACTGACGCCGCGACGACCCGCTGCGGCTTCGCCGCCATCATCGGCGTGCCGAACGCCGGCAAGTCGACGCTCCTCAACGCGCTCGTCGGCATGAAGGTGTCGATCGTCACCCACAAGGTCCAGACGACGCGCGCCCGTATCCGCGCCATCGCGATCGAGGGACCGTCGCAGATCATCTTCGTCGACACGCCGGGCCTCTTCACGCCGAAGCGCCGGCTCGACGAGGCGATGGTGGACGCCGCCTGGAGCGGAGCAGGGGAAGCCGACCTCGTGATCCTCGTCGCCGATGCCCGCGAGGGCCTGAGCGAGGACGTCGAGCGCATCCTCGACGGCCTTGGCGAGATCAAGGCGCCGGTGGTTCTGGCGCTCAACAAGATCGACCTGATGAAGCGCGACGAGCTCCTGCCGCTTGCCGAGCGCTTCAACGCCCGGAAGTCGTTCGCCGCGACGTTCATGATCTCCGCGATGACCGGCAGCGGCATTGCCGACCTGCGCGCCTTCGCCGCGAACGCGATGCCGGATGGCCCCTGGCTTTACCCGGAAGACCAGATCGCCGACCTCCCCGTGCGCCTCATGGCGGCAGAGATCACGCGCGAAAAACTCTACCTGCGGCTCCACGACGAACTGCCGTATTCCTCCATGGTCGAGACGGAGACGTGGGAGGAGCGCAAGGACGGTTCCGTGAAGATCGACCAGGTCGTCTACGTGGAGCGGGAAGGCCAGCGCAAGATCGTGCTCGGCAAGGGCGGCCAGACGATCAAGGCGATCGGCCAGGCGGCGCGGAAGGAGATCGCCGAGGCGCTCGGCCAGCCGGTCCATCTCTTCCTGTTCGTGAAGGTGCGCGAGAACTGGTCGAACGACCCCGAGCGCCTGCGCATGATGGGCCTCGAGCCCTGATCAATCGACGGGGGATCGTCGACGGGAGCGCCTTTTGGCGATGGACTGGTCCGAGGAAGGCATCGTCCTGAGCGTCCGCACCCACGGCGAGACGGCGGCGATCGCCGACGTCTTCACCCGCGAGCGCGGCCGCTGGCAAGGGCTGGTGCGCGGCGGCCGGTCGCGCGCCATGCGGCCGGTCCTCCAGCCGGGCAACATCGTCGCCGCCCGCTGGCGGGCCCGCATCGAGGATCACCTCGGCGCGTTCTCGATCGAGCCGGTGGCGCTGAAGGTCGGCGCGCTGATCGACTCGCCCCTGAAGCTCGCCGGGCTCACGACCTTCACAACGCTTGCAAAGCTGCTGCCCGAGCGCGAGGCGCACGCGCGCCTCTACGACGCGCTGCGCATCGCGCTCGACACGCTCGAGCTCGACGAGGTGTGGCCGGCCGTGCTCGTGCGGTTCGAACTCGGCGTGCTCGAGGAACTGGGGTTCGGCCTCGACCTGGGGTCGTGCGCGGCGACGGGGGTCAACGACGACCTCGTCTACGTGTCGCCGAAGACCGGGCGCGCCGTTTCGGCCGCGGCGGGCGAACCGTGGAAGGACAAGCTCTTCGCGCTCCCGCCGTTCCTCAGGCCCGCGGGCTCCGGCGCGCCGCCCACGACCGGGGACGTGCTGGCGGGCCTCAGGCTCACCGGCCATTTCCTCCATCGCTACGTGTTCGGTCCGCGCGGCCTCGACATGCCCGACCAGCGTCGCCTGATCGAGGCGCACCTCGAGCGCGCGGTTCACGCAGATGCGAGGGGCGGGTGACATCCCGTCGCTTGGCAAGGCGGCCCGCCTCGGGCATCTAGTCGCTCGACGAAACGCGACGGCAGACGGAGAACTGAACATGCTCGGCAAGCTGAACCACGTGGCGATCGCCGTTCCCGACCTCGCGGCGGCGACCGCCGTCTACCGCGGCACCCTGGGGGCCAAGGTATCGCCCGCCCAGCCCGAGCCCGCGCACGGCGTGACAGTGGTGTTCGTCGAACTGCCGAACACGAAGGTGGAGCTCCTCGAGCCGCTCGGGGAAAACTCGCCGATCAAGGGCTTTCTCGAGAAGAACCCGTCGGGCGGCATCCACCACGTCTGCTACGAGGTGGACGACATTCTCGTCGCCCGCGACCGGCTGAAGGCCGAGGGCGCGCGCGTGCTCGGCGACGGCAACCCGAAGATCGGCGCCCACGGCAAGCCCGTTCTGTTCCTCCACCCCAAGGACTTCTTCGGCACGCTGGTCGAACTCGAGCAGGCGTGAAGCGATGAGCGTCTGGTCCGGCCTCGCGATCTACTTCGTCATCTGGTGGACGGTGCTGTTCGCCGTCCTGCCGTTCGGGGTGCGGAGCCACCACGAGGCGGGCGTGCCGGTCGAGCCGGGGCACGCGGACGCTGCCCCCGTCGAGCCGATGCTCGTGAAGAAGGCGATCTGGACCACCATCGTGGCGGCCGTGGTGTTCGCCGCGATGTGGTGGGTCTACGCGAAATCGGGCCTGACGCTCGACGACATCCCGTTCATGCCGAAGTTCAGGGAAGACGGCTAGGTGGTTGATCGGGACGCGATTCTCGAGCTGACGGCCGCCCACGAAGTCGAAACCTCCCCGCTCGACGGTGAGGCGCTCGACCGCCTTCTCGCGGAAGCGTTCCATGTGGGGCTCGCTGACGACGGGCGGGCTGCGTTCCTGATTGCGTTCGCCGAATCCGCCGACTACGCGAGCCCGAACTTCCTGTGGCTGCGCCGGCGGCTCAGCCGGTTCGTCTATGTGGACCGCGTGGTCGTTGCGCCGGCCGCGCGCGGACAGGGCCTCGCGAGAGGGCTTTACCGGGAGGTGTTCGACCGCACCCTCGCGTCCGGCCGGTCGATCGTGTGCTGTGAGGTCAACAAGGTGCCGCCGAACGAAGCGTCGGACCGCTTCCACGCGGCCCTGGGATTCGGCGAGATCGGGCAGGAGGGCACGCCGGACGGAAAGAAGCGGGTGCGGTACCTCGCCCGCACGATCGGCTGAAAGCGTTCTGCCGAAACAAAAAAGCAAGGCCGAAGCCTTGCTTTCTTGGTTCCTTCCTCGTCGTCAAGCCTCGGGTACTCAAATCGCACCCTGACGACTGTCAAACCTCCCGAGACTTGGACCGCTCGTCGCCACTTCGAGGCAGCATACGAGACCCTCATGTCCAGTGTTATTGCGCGCGACTGTAGCAGACCGCCGCAGCCTGTCACCTTAATTCTGACATGATCCATGACGGATGACAGCAATTTAATATCGCCGTTGTCATCCCCGGTCGGCACGGTATAAGCGCCGGTCATCAACGACCACAAAACGACCCTGCAGCCCCATGCGACTGTCAAAATTTTTCATGCCGATCCTGCGCGACGATCCCAAAGAAGCGGAGATCGTTTCGCACAAGCTCATGCTCCGCGCCGGCATGATCCGGCAGGAGGCCGCGGGCAGCTATTCGTGGCTGCCGACCGGCTACAAGGTGCTGCGCAAGATCGAGCAGATCGTGCGCGAGGAGCAGAACCGGGCGGGCGCCATCGAGGTGCTGATGCCGACGATCCAGTCGGCCGACCTGTGGAAGAAGTCCGGCCGGTACAATGCCTATGGCAAGGAGATGCTGCGCATCAAGGACCGGCATGACCGCGACATGCTCTACGGGCCGACCAATGAGGAGATGATCACCGACATCTTCCGGCAGGGGGTGCAGAGCTACAAGGACGTACCGCGCAACCTCTACCACATCCAGTGGAAGTTCCGCGACGAGGTGCGCCCGCGCTTCGGTGTGATGCGCGGCCGCGAGTTCCTGATGAAGGACGCCTACTCGTTCGACCTGACGCGCGAGGCGGGTCAGCACTCCTACAACAAGATGTTCGTGTCGTACCTGAGGACTTTCGCCCGGATGGGCCTCAAGGCCGTGCCGATGCGCGCCGAGACAGGGCCGATCGGCGGCAAGGACAGCCACGAGTTCCTCATCCTCGCTGATACGGGTGAGAGCGAGGTGTTCTTCGACCGCGACTTCTACGACATGGACTGGACCGCCTTCGACATCGACTACGACGACGTCGCCGCGGTTGCCAAGGTTGTGGAGGATTTCACCTCAAAGTACGCCGCCACAGACGAAAAACACGTCCAGGCCGAGTTCGAGCAGCGCGTTCCTGAAGGTCGTCGCCTCACTGGCCGTGGCATCGAAGTCGGGCACATCTTCTTCTTCGGCACCAACTACTCGGAGCCGCTTGGCTGCCTGGTGCAGGGTCCGGACGGCCAGAAGGTGCCGGTGCAGTCGGGCTCTTACGGCATCGGCGTGTCGCGTCTCGTTGGCGCGATCATCGAGGCGAGCCACGACGAGGCGGGGATAATCTGGCCGGAGCCCGTGGCCCCGTTCCGCGTCGGGCTGATCAACCTCAAGGCCGGCGATCCCGACAGCGACAAGGCCTGCGAATCCCTTTACCGAGGGCTCGAGGCGAAGGGCGTCGAGGTGCTCTATGACGACCGCGACGAACGTGCCGGGCAGAAATTCGCGACGATGGACCTGATCGGCCTGCCCTGGCAGGTGATCGTCGGTCCCCGCGGGCTCAAGGAGGGCGTGGTCGAGGTGAAGAACCGGCGAACGGGCGAACGCGAGAACGTGCCGGTCGGGGCTGTGCTCGACCGTTTCGGAGGCTGACGCGAACGTGGCGCAGGCCGGCGACACCGCCCCCTTCAGCGCGTTCGAACGGACGATCGCCTGGCGCTATCTCCGGGCGCGCCGCAAGGAAGGCTTCATCTCCGTCATCGCCGGCTTCTCGTTCCTCGGCATCATGCTGGGCGTCGCCACGCTCATCATCGTGATGGCCGTGATGAACGGCTTCCGCACCGAACTCCTGTCGAAGATTCTCGGCTTCAGCGGCCACATCACGGTGCTCTCCGACCAGGCGGGGCCGATCGTGGATTTCGACCAGCGCGTCGCGCAGATCAAGGGTGTGGCGGGCGTGAAGAGCGCCATCCCCTACGTCGAGGGGCAGGTGATGGCGTCGTCGCAGCGGCAGGCGACCGGCGCGCTCGTGCGCGGCATCCGCGAAAGCGACCTGAAGCAGCTGCCCTCGATCAACAACAAGAACCTGCGCGGTTCGATCGAAGGCTTCGACCAGGCTGGAGGGATCGCCGTCGGCTGGCGACTCGCGTGGAACCACGGACTTGCGGTGGGCGACAACCTCACGATCATTTCCCCGCAGGGTCCCGACACGATCTTCGGCTCGGCGCCGAGGATCCGCTCCTACAAGATCGTCGCCGTCTTCGACATCGGCATGTCGGAGTACGACAACACGGTCGTCTACATGCCGTTCGCCGAAGCGCAGGAGTTCTTCATGCAGGAGAACGGCGCGACCGCGATCGAGGTGATGGTCGACAATCCGGACAAGGTCGACGACGAGGTCTCGATGCTCACCAAGTCGACGGGACCCGGCGTGCAGTTCCTGTCGTGGAAGCGCACCAACGAGACGTTCTTCAACGCGCTTCAGGTCGAGCGCAACGTGATGTTCCTGATCCTGACGCTGATCATCCTCGTAGCCGCCCTCAACATCATCTCGGGCCTGATCATGCTCGTGAAGGACAAGGGCCGCGACATCGCGATCCTGCGCACCATGGGCGCGACGTCGGGCGCGATCCAGCGCATCTTCTTCATGACGGGCGCAGCGATCGGCGTCGCCGGCACGATCGCCGGGATCATCGTTGGCGTCGTCATCTGCCTCAACATCGAGGAGATCCGCCAGTTCCTGTCGTGGCTCTCGGGCACCACGATCTTCCCGCCCGAACTCTACTACCTGTCGAAGCTCCCGGCCGAAATGGACGTGCACGAGACGGTGATGGTCGCGCTGATGGCGCTCGCGCTGTCGTTCCTCGCCACGCTCTACCCCTCGCGCCGGGCCGCGAAGCTCGATCCCGTCGACGCGCTGCGCTACGAGTGACCATGCGCCAGACGGTCCATCCGGTTCTCGAGCTGAAGCACATCGCGCGCTCCTACGCGCAAGGGGAGGCGAAGCTCGACATCTTCAAGAACCTGCACCTGAAGGTGAACCCGGGCGAGATCGTCGCGCTCGTCGGGCCGTCGGGCGCCGGCAAGTCGTCGCTCCTCCACATCGCCGGGCTGCTCGAGGCGCCAACGTCGGGCGAGGTGCTGATCTCCGGCAAGGTCTGCAACACGCTCGACGACGAGGCGCGCACGCGCATCCGCCGGCTCGGCATCGGGTTCGTCTACCAGTTCCATTGTCTCCTGCCGGAATTCACTGCGGTGGAGAACGTCATCCTCCCGCAGCAGATCGCGGGCGTCGATCCCGCCGCGGCCGAGCAGCGCGCGCGGGACCTGCTCGTCCGCCTCGGCCTTGAGAAGCGGCTGACGCACCGGCCGGCGGAACTGTCGGGCGGCGAACAGCAGCGCGTCGCGATCGCGCGCGCCATTGCCAACCGGCCGCTGCTGCTCCTTGCCGACGAGCCGACCGGCAACCTCGACCCGCGTACCGCAGGCCACGTCCACAACGAGTTCCTGCGACTGATCGCGGAGGAGGGCGTCGGCGCCCTCATCGCCACGCACAACCTCGAGCTCGCCCGCTCCATGCACCGCGTCGTCCAGCTCGAGGGCGGGCACCTCGTCGAGGTCGAGGCGTGAAGGCGGTCTTCGACGAACGCCAGTACGACCATGCACCGTCGCGCTTCCTGTCGCGCGGCGCGATCGTTCCCTACCCGGAGGCGCCCGAGCGCGCGACGCTGCTGCTCGCCGGCGCGCGGGCGGCGGGGCTGGCGGTCGTTGCACCGGACGCGTTCGACCCGGCGTCGCTCAAGTCCGTGCACACGGCGCGCTATCTGCGCTACCTCGAAACGGCGCATGCGGAGTGGAGCAGGCTTCCGAACGCCGGTCCGGAAGTGACGGCGTCCGTCAGGCCGGTCGAGAAGCCGGCGCAGTATCCGAAAGACATCATGGGCAAGGCCGGCTGGCACATGATGGACTTCTCCTGCGTGCTGCTGCAGTCGAGCCACCAGGCGATCCTCGCCTCCGCCGCCTCCGCCGCGACGGCGGCCCGCCTCGTGCTCGATGGCGAGCGCGCGGCGTATGCACTTGCGCGACCGCCGGGACATCATGCGTATGCCGACCGGGGCTCGGGCTTCTGCTACGTGAACAACTCGGCGCTGGCGGCGGAGACGCTGCGCGGCCGCCACGACCGCGTCGCGATCCTCGACATCGACGTCCACCACGGCAACGGCACGCAGGGCATCTTCTACGCGCGCCCCGACGTGCTCACCGTGTCGATCCATGCGGACCCGGCCGCCTACTACCCCTACTTCTACGGCCATGCCGTGGAGACGGGCCGCGGGGCGGGCCGGGGGTTCAACCTCAACCTGCCGGTGCCGGTGAAGAGCGGCGACACGGTCTGGCTCTCCACCCTCGACAAGGCGCTCACCCGAATCGCTACCTACCGTCCCGGCGCGCTCGTCCTCGCCCTCGGACTCGACGCGCACGAGGCCGACCCGCTCGCCGGCGGCGCCGTCACGCGCGACGGGTTCAAGGCCATGGCGAAGCTCATCTCGCGTCTCAACTTGCCGACCGTAATCGTTCAGGAAGGCGGGTATTTGACCGATTTCCTGTCCGGCAACCTCACGGCGTTCCTCGAAAGCTTCGGGGCCTGAAAGCTGCGGATAAGGGGGCGCGCCTGTTTGCGTCCCGAGTGTCGAGCGGCTACATCCTCCAGACGAGGAGAGTGCCATGGCCGACACCGCTCCGCCGCCCGTACCGTTCATCCACCTGCGCACCCATTCCGCCTATTCGCTGTCGGAAGGGGCGCTGCCGATCAAGCAGCTGGCCGAGCTCGCGCTCAAGGACCGGATGCCGGCGCTCGCCATCACCGACACCAACAACCTGTTCGGCGCGCTCGAGTTTTCCGAGACGCTCGCCGGCAAGGGCATCCAGCCGATCATCGGCTGCTCGCTGCGCGTCGATTTCCCGGGCAACGAGGACGCAGCCCCGCAACGCACCGGCACTCCGCCGAAGCGGCCCATCCTCGCGCTCCTCGCCAAGGACGAGACGGGCTATGCGAACCTCATGGCGCTGTCGAGCCACGCCTTCCTCGACACCGTCGAGGCGGCGGAAGCCTTCGTGCCGCTCGACCTCGTTGAACGCCACGCCGACGGGCTGATCTGCCTGACCGGCGGGCCGCTCGGCCCGATCGATCACCCGCTCGTCGACGGGCAGACGGCGCTCGCCCGCTCCCGCCTCGAGAAGCTGAAGGCGATCTTCGCCGACCGCCTCTACGTCGAACTCCAGCGACACGGGACCCCCGACGAGCGCGCCGCCGAGCCGGGCCTCGTCGACCTCGCCTACGATCTCGCGCTGCCGCTCGTCGCCACCAATGAGCCGTACTACGCGACACCCGACGACTACGCCGCGCACGACGCGCTGCTCTGCATCGCCGACGGCGAAGTGCTGGCGGCAACCGATCGGCGGCGACTGACGCCCGAGCATTACTTCAAGTCGAACGCCGAGATGCAGGCGCTGTTCGCCGACATCCCGGAAGCCATCCAGAACACCGCCGAGATCGCGCAGCGCTGCGCCTACCGGCCACGGCCGAGGAAGCCGATCCTCCCGTCCTATTCCGCGGACGAGGCGCAGGAGCTGCGCGGGCAGGCGCGCGAGGGCCTCGCCCGGCGGCTTGCGGCGCACGGGCCAACGCAGGGTTTTGCACGCGAGGACTACGAGCAGCGGCTCGAGTTCGAGCTCGACGTCATCATCAAGATGAATTTCCCGGGCTACTTCCTGATCGTCGCCGACTTCATCCAGTGGGCGAAGGCGCAAGGCATCCCGGTGGGGCCGGGGCGCGGCTCGGGCGCGGGCTCCCTCGTCGCCTACGCGCTCACCATCACCGACCTCGACCCCTTGCGGTTCGGCCTCCTGTTCGAGCGCTTCCTCAATCCCGAGCGCGTATCGATGCCGGACTTCGACATCGACTTCTGCCAGGATCGTCGCGACGAGGTGATCGCGTACGTTCAGAAGAAGTACGGCGAGAAGCAGGTCGCGCAGATCATCACGTTCGGCAAGCTGCAGGCGCGCGCGGTGTGCCGCGACGTCGGCCGCGTGCTGCAGATGCCCTACGGCCAGGTCGACCGGCTGTGCAAGCTCATCCCGATGAACCCCGCGAACCCCGTCACGCTGAAACAGGCGATCGACGGCGAGCCGCGGCTTCAGGAGGAGCGCGACCGCGACGAGACGGTGCGCACGATGCTCGAGACCGGCCTCAAGCTCGAGGGGCTGTACCGCCACGCCTCGACGCACGCCGCGGGCGTCGTGATCGGCGACCGGCCGCTGGAAGAGCTCGTGCCCCTCTACCGCGACCCGCGCTCGCCGATGCCCGCAACGCAGTTCAATCTGAAGTGGGTCGAGCCGGCGGGGCTCGTGAAGTTCGACTTCCTCGGCCTCAAGACGTTGACCGTCATCCGCAACGCCGAGACGATGATCCGCCGTCGAATCCCCGACTTCGACATCGACCGCATCCCCTACGACGACCAGGCCGTCTACCGGATGCTGGGGCAGGCCGACACGGTGGGCGTGTTCCAGCTCGAAAGTTCGGGCATGCGCGACGTGCTGCGCAAGATGCATCCCGACTGCATCGAGGACATCATCGCCATCGTGGCGCTCTACCGGCCCGGCCCGATGGACAACATCCCGAAGTTCATCAACTGCAAGAAGGGCGTCGAACAGCCCGACTACCTGCACCCGCTGATCGAGCCGATCCTGAAGGAGACCTACGGCGTCATCGTCTACCAGGAGCAGGTGATGCAGATCGCCCAGGTGCTCTCGGGCTACTCGCTCGGCGAGGCCGATCTCCTGCGCCGCGCCATGGGCAAGAAGATCAAGGCCGAGATGGACGCCCAGAAGGAGCGCTTCGTGAAGGGCGCGGTGGAGAAGGGCGTCGATCCGGGCCAGGCCGACTACATCTTCGAACTCGTCGCGAAGTTCGCCGGCTACGGCTTCAACAAGTCGCACGCGGCCTGCTACGGCATCATCGCCTACCAGACCGCCTACCTGAAGGCGAACCACCCGGTCGAATTCCTCGCCGCCTCGATGACCTACGACATGGGCAACACCGACAAGCTCCAGGTGTTCGCCCGCGAGGCGCAACGCGTCGGCGTCCGCATTGCGCCGCCCTCGGTCAACGCAGGCGGCGCGCAGTTCGCGGTGGAGAACGGCGAGATCCTGTATTCGCTCGCAGCCCTGAAGAACGTCGGTCGCGCGGCGATCGAGCATCTCGAAGCGGTGCGGAGCGACGGCGGCCCGTTCCGCTCCGTCGCCGACTTCGCCCGCCGCGTCGACGCGCGCCAGGTGAACAAGCGGGCGCTTGAGGGGCTCGTGAAGGCGGGCGCGTTCGACCCGCTCGAACCGCACCGGGCGAAGCTGCTCGCGGGCGTCGAGTTGATCCTCGCGGCCTCGAATCGCGCCGCCGAGGCGAGCGCCGCCGGGCAGGAGGATTTGTTCGGCGGCGGCGGACCGTCGGCTGACGAGCTGCGACTGCCGGAGGCCGAGCCATGGCTGCCGATGGACAAGCTCGGCCACGAGTTCGAGGCGGTGGGCTTCTACGTCTCCGGCCATCCGCTCGACGACTACATGGCGGCACTCCCGCGACTCGGGGCGGAGACGTGGGCGTCGTTCCGCGACAAGGCGCTGAAGGGCGCGACGGCCGCAAAGCTCGTCGGCACGGTGACGCACCGCCAGGAGCGCCGCTCGGCGAAGAGCGGCAACAAGTTCGCCTTTGTCGGTTTTTCCGATCCGACCGGGCAGTTCGAGACGATCTGCTTCTCCGACACTCTCTCGGCGGCCCGCGACCTGCTCGAGCCCGGCACGGCGGTGATGCTGCGTGTCGAGGCCGACGTCGACGGCGAGGAGATCAAGATCAGGCTGCAGGGTGTCGAGCCGCTCGACCGGGCGACCGCGAACATCACGCAAGGGCTCACGATCTTCGTCGCTGAGAAGCCGCCGCTCGAATCGATCGCGACCCGGCTGAAGAACGGCGGCCGCTCGCCGGTGCACATCGTCGTCCAGACGCAGGGCGGCCGCGAGACCCGCATCGCGCTCGGCAACAAGTTCACCGTCACGCCCGCCATCAAGGGCGCCATCAAGGCGATCCCCGGCGTCATCGACGTAATGGACCTGTAGGCGAAGGCACCTTTTGCCATGGCGCTGAGGATTGCCGGCTCAAGGCCGGCAATGACGAATTGGCTTGGGGACTATGGCTTGGCATGCATGAAGTGGATTGGCGGCTCATGGCCGGCAATGACGAAACGGGGGCACGTGGAGGCCGGGCGGTCGCTTATTCGTCATGGCCGGGCTCGCGTGAAGATTAGTGCCGGCTCAGGGCCGGCAATGTCGAAACGGGGGCGGGTGGAGGGCGGGCGGTCGCTTACGGGCGTGGAGATCGTGCCGTCGCTTATTCGTCATGGCCGGGCTTGACCCGGCCATCCTTTGTGACGCCGCATCGGGTGTGAGAATGACCGCCGGCTCCCCGGATCCTCGCCCGAGGATGACAAGAGGGGAACTGCCAACGCGAGCCGCTACGCCAACGCGCCCTTGTCATGGTCGGGCTTGACCCGACCATCCATTCGACGATCGGGCGGGCCGCCCGAGTGCCAGAAGCGAAGCCGACCCCGCCGGGGTTGCATCCTCGCGCGACACCCGCTATATGCCGCCTCGTTCAATCCACACGCGGGATGAAGGCCGGCTGCACGGGAAGTCATTCCCCACATAGCAGTGCGTCCATCCGGTGCCGGGGCTTCCCGGTCACATCCTCCCGCGGCGGTCAACCGGAGAAGGAGTTTTAGGCAATGGCATTGCCAGACTATTCCATGCGTCAGCTGCTCGAGGCGGGCGCGCACTTTGGCCACCAGACGCATCGCTGGAACCCCCGCATGGCGCCGTTCATCTACGGCGCCCGCAACGGCATCCACATCATCGACCTGTCGCAGACGGTGCCGATGCTGCAGCAGGCACTCGTCGCCGTGCGCGACGTGGTGGCGGGCGGCGGCCGCGTGCTGTTCGTCGGCACCAAGCGCCAGGCCCAGGAGCCGATCGCGGAAGCCGCCAAGAACTGCGCGCAGTACTACATCAACTCCCGCTGGCTCGGCGGCACGCTGACGAACTGGAAGACCATCTCCAACTCGATCAAGCGCCTGCGCCAGCTCGACGACCTGATCGAGAAGGGCGCGCAGGGCTATTCGAAGCGCGAGTTCCTCAGCCTGTCGCGCGAGCGCGACAAGCTCGACCAGGCGCTCGGCGGCATCAAGGACATGGGCGGCCTTCCCGACATCATGTTCGTGATCGACACCAACAAGGAGCAGATCGCGATCAAGGAAGCCAACCGCCTCGGCATCCCGGTGGTGGCGATCCTCGATTCGAACTGCGATCCCTCGGGCATCACCTACCCGATCCCGGGCAACGACGACGCCGGCCGGGCGATCGCGCTCTACTGCGACCTGATCTCGCGCGCTGCGATCGAGGGCATCTCGCAGTCGTCCGCCATCGGCGGGGCCGACATCGGCGCCTCCGAGGCGCCGCTGCCGGAAGTGCTGCCCGACGTGTCGGGCGCGGAAGCCGGCGCGTCCGCCTGATCCACCGGCGCCTTTGCGGGCGGCGGGTCCTCCGCCGCCTGTCGCCGGAACGTCACGCTGGTTTGCCAGTAACGTGAAGTTCCGTTCCCAATTCCTTGATTCTACACCGAGATTCAACATGACCGAGATCACGGCTGCCATGGTGAAGGACCTGCGCGAGAAGACCGGCGCAGGCATGATGGACTGCAAGAAGGCCTTGGCCGAGACCAACGGCGACATCGAGGCGGCGATCGACTGGCTGCGCGCCAAGGGCATCGCCAAGGCGGCGAAGAAGGCCTCGCGCGTTGCGGCCGAAGGGCTCGTCGGCGTCGCCGTCGACGGCAAGACCGCGGCGGTCGTGGAGGTCAACTCCGAGACCGACTTCGTCGCCCGCAACCCGGACTTCCAGAAGCTCGTCTCGGCGATCGCCAAGGCGGCGCTGAAGACGGGCGGCGACGTCGAGAAGCTGAAGGCGTCGCACATCGACGGCTCCGAGCACGCAATCGCGGTCGAGGTCGCCAATGCCGTCGCCACGATTGGCGAGAACATGAACGTGCGCCGCACGTCGGCCTTCACGGTCGGCGACGGCGTCGTCGGCTCCTACCTCCACAACCAGGTAGCGCCGGGCCTCGGCAAGATCGGCGTGCTGGTCGCGCTCGAGTCGAAGGGCAACACCGAGAAGCTCGCCCAGTTCGGCCGGCAGCTCGCCATGCACATCGCCGCGGCGAACCCGGTGGCGCTCGACCTGTCGGGCGTGCCGGCGGAGACGCTGGAGCGCGAGAAGGCGATCCTCGCCGAGAAGAACCAGGGCAAGCCCGAGCACGTGCTGCAGAAGATCTTCGAGAGCGGGCTGAAGAGCTTCGCCAAGGAGAACACGCTGCTCGAGCAGGCCTACGTGCACGACGGCACGAAGTCGGTCGCCCAGGTGCTGAAGGAGACGGAAGCCCAGGTCGGCGCGCCGGTGAAGATCGCCGGCTTCTCGCGCATGATGCTGGGCGAAGGCATCGAGAAGGCCGAGGACGATTTCGCCGCCGAAGTGGCGAAGGCTGCCTCCGGCGGCTGATCGCCCACACAGGATTGACCAAGCGGCCGGGCTACAAACCCGGCCGTTTGCGTTTCGGGAGGCCTGCGCCGCGCGCAGGGGCCCATGGGTTTCGCGAATCGGCCAGGTTCGCCTAGACTGGCAGCCCCGCGCCACGAACCTTCCGAGCCGCCCTGCATGACTGCCGCCCTCCCATACCAGCGCCTGCTCATAAAACTGTCCGGCGAGGCGCTGATGGGCGACCGCGGCTACGGCATCGACATGGCGGTGGCCGACCGGCTTGCAGGCGAGATCGCCTCGACCGTCAATCTCGGCGCAAGCGTCGGCCTCGTCATCGGCGGCGGCAACATTTTTCGCGGACTCGCAGCCTCTGCCCAGGGCATGGACCGCGTCCACGGCGACCACATGGGGATGCTTGCGACCGTCATGAACGCGCTCGCCATGCAGGGCGCGCTCGAGAACGCCGGCGTCGACGCCCGCGTCATGTCGGCGATCCCGATGCCGACGGTCTGCGAACCCTACGTCCGCGACATCGCGCTGAAGCACATGGCGCAGGGCCGGGTGGTCCTGTTCGCCGCCGGCACCGGCAACCCGTTCTTCACCACCGACACCGCGGGCGCGCTGCGCGCCGCCGAAATGGGGTGCGACGTGATCCTGAAGGGCACCAGCGTCGACGGCATCTATTCTGCCGATCCGAAGAAGGACCCGGCGGCCAAACGCTTCGACCGGCTCACCTACAACGAGGTGCTGGCGCGCGATCTCCGGGTGATGGACGCCGCCGCGATCGCGCTTGCGCGCGACAACGGTATTCCGGTAATCGTCTTTTCCATCCGGACGCCCGGCGCGCTCCCCGAGGTGGTGCGCGGAAAGGGTACGTTTACCCTGGTCTCACCATAAAGTTTCGTTGCCGTACGTGGGGATTTTCGCATGTCCAAGCCCGCCGCCTTCGATTTGAACGACCTCAAGCGCCGCATGCACGGCGCGGTCGACGTGCTCAAGGGCGAGTTCTCGGGACTGCGCACTGGGCGCGCCTCGGCGAGCCTCCTCGAACCCGTCACCGTCGAGGCCTACGGCTCGCCCATGCCGCTGAACCAGGTCGGCACGATCTCGGTGCCGGAGCCGCGCATGCTGATGGTGCAGGTGTGGGACCGCGGCCTCGCCCCGGCGGTGGACAAGGCGATCCGCAACTCCGGCCTCGGACTCAACCCGCAGACCGAGGGCGCGACGATCCGGGTTCCGATCCCGGAACTTTCCACGGAGCGCCGCAAGGAATTGACAAAGGTTGCGCATCAATATGCGGAGAAGGCGAAGGTTGCCGTGCGCAACGTACGCCGCGACGGCATGGAGCTCTTGAAGCGCCTGGAGAAGGACGCCCACATGAGCGAGGACGAGCATCGTCAGCATGCCGACGAAGTGCAGAAGGTGACCGACCAGGTCATCAAGGAGATCGACGAGGCGCTCCACCACAAGGACGCCGAAATCATGCAGGTTTGATCAGCGCCCGTCCCGCGGGGTGAGGGGCAGGCAAGAGCGAGCGGAAACACAGAGCGAATGGACAGCGACGCCACGATGGCCGGATCGATCCCGCGGCACGTTGCGATCATCATGGACGGCAACGGCCGCTGGGCGCATCTGCGCTCGCTCCCGCGCTCGGCAGGGCACCGGCAGGGCATCGAGGCGGTCCGCCGGTCGGTTCGTGCTGCGATCGACTTTGGCATCGAGTATCTCACGATCTACAGCTTCTCGACGGAAAACTGGTCGCGGCCGACGAGCGAGATCACCTACCTCATGTCGCTGCTCAGGCGCTTCATCCAGCAGGACGTGGCGGAGCTCCACGCCAACAACGTGAAGATCATCGTCATTGGCGAGCGCGAGGGCCTCACCCGCGACATCGTCTCGATGCTCGAGGAAAGCGAACGGCTCACCGCTGGCAACACCGGCCTGAAGCTCGTGGTCGCCTTCAACTACGGCGGCCGCCAGGAGATTGCCCGCGCTGCCCGCGAGATTGCCGAGGAGGTTGCTGCCGGCAGGCTCAAGCCGGACCAAGTGGATGCCGACGCCATCTCGAGCCGCCTGCATGCGCCGGGCGTTCCCGATCCGGACCTGCTGATCCGAACGAGCGGCGAACAGCGGTTGTCGAATTTCCTGTTGTGGCAACTCGCCTACGCCGAATTCGTGTTCGTCGATGAACACTGGCCCGACTTCAACCGCGATACGTTCGCCCGGGCCATCGCCGTCTACCAGAGCCGCGAGCGCCGCTATGGCGGCGTCACGAAGCGGGCGCTGTCTCCCGCATGAACGACGTGGCGCGGCCGGAGGGCCGGTCGCGCTGGCGCGATCTCGGGGTGCGCGTTGCAAGCGCCGCCGTCCTCATTCCGATCGTTCTCGTCGATGCCTGGGCCGGCGGCGGATGGTTCCTGCTGGTCGTCGGCGCGATCGGCGCCATCATGGCGAAGGAATGGTGCCGCATCGTCTTCGCCTCCGACCTTGTGCAGACGGTGCTCCACACGGCGGCCAGCATCGGCGCGCTCGCGATCGCGCTCGAGGGTCGGTACGACCTCGCAGTCGTGTTCGCCGCAGCGCTGTGGGGCGGAAGTATTGCGATCAGCGCGTTTCGCGGGGAGCCGCTGTCGAAGTGGACGGTGCTCGGCGTGCCGTACGTTTCGCTGCCGCCGCTTGCGATGCTGGGCCTTCGACAGGACCCCGACTTCGGCCTCGCGGCAATCCTCTTTCTCTTCGCCGTCGTCTGGGCCGCCGACACGGCGGCCTATTTTTCGGGCCGGATCATCGGCGGGCCAAAGCTCTGGCCGTCGATCTCGCCGAACAAGACGTGGGCCGGCCTGTACGGCGCGATGGGCGGCGCTGCGATCGCCGGCGCCGCCACGGGCGCGTTCGCAGGCCTTCCGAGCCTCTGGCCCGTCACCGTGATTGCAGCTGTGCTGGCGGTGGTGGAGCAGGGCGGCGACCTGTTCGAGAGCGCGCTCAAGCGCGCCTACGGTTTCAAGGATGCTGGCCGATTGATTCCCGGGCACGGCGGTCTGCTCGACCGCGTGGACGGGCTGGTTGCCGCCGCGGTCGCCGCCGCGCTATTGGGAGTGGTCCGCGGCGGATTCGCCGAGCCTGCGCGCGGCCTCCTCGTCTGGTAACGCCTTCTGGAGATCTTGACCGCAATGGAAGCGCCGGCCGACAGCCGCCCGAACCAGCGCGCCAATCCGCGCCGCATCACGATCCTCGGCGCGACCGGTTCCATCGGCACATCCACGCTCGACATCGTGCGCCATCATCCGGACCGCTTCGAGGTCGAGGCCCTGGTCGGGAACCGCAATGTGAAGGCGCTTGCCGACGCCGCGATCGAAACCGGAGCGCGCGTCGCAGTCGTCGCCGACCCCGCGGGCTACGATGAGCTGAAGGAACGGCTGCGCGGTTCGAACGTCGAGGCGGCGGCCGGTCAGGACGCCGTGGTCGAGGCCGCTGAACGGCCGGTCGATCTCGTCATGGCGGCGATCGTCGGGGCAAACGGGTTGCGCCCGACGCTGGCGGCCGCTGCGCGGGGGACGACTGTGGCGCTCGCCAACAAGGAATGCCTCGTATCGGGGGGCGAAATGTTCACCCGGACGGCGAAGCAGGCCGGCGCCCGTATATTGCCGGTCGACAGCGAGCACAGCGCCATTTTCCAGTGCTTCGAGAACCACAACCTCGAGCGTCTCGCGTCGATCACGCTGACCGCGTCCGGCGGCCCCTTCCGTACACGGACCGTCGAGGAGCTCGAGCGGGCGACGCCAGCCGACGCCCTGAAGCACCCGAACTGGTCCATGGGCCAGAAGGTGACGATCGACAGCGCGACGCTGATGAACAAGGGGCTCGAGTTGATCGAGGCGTTTCACCTGTTTCCCGTCACGCTCGCGAAGATAGAAGTCGTGGTGCATCCACAATCAATAGTTCACAGTTTCGTGTCATACGAGGATGGGTCCGTCATCGCCCAGATGGGCGTACCGGACATGCGGACTCCGATCGCATTCGCGATGGGCTGGCCGGAACGGATCGCAGCACCGGTAAAAGCCTTGAACTTAGCGCAAATTGGCACATTAACGTTCGAACCCGTGGACGCATCGCGCTTCCCGGCAGTCGACCTCGCGCGCTCGGCCTTGGCTCGTGGCGGAAGTGCAACAACTATCTTAAATGCTGCCAATGAAGTGGCCGTCGCCGCTTTCCTGTCGCAAAGGCTTGGTTTTCTTGCGATTACTCGATTGGTGGACAGTGTTCTTTCACGCGCGGAGCGGGAAGGCGCGATCGTCCCGCTTCAGTCGCTGAACGACGTCTGGGAAGCTGATGCATTTGGCCGCGAAGTCGCCGAGGAGTTGGCCGGAGAATTGCTGGACTCCGTCAAAGGCGCCGCTCGCACGTAAGACTTGGGTAACGAGCCACGGGCTCGGTGGAGTATAAGATGGCTGTCGCAGAGCTACTGACCGGTCCGTTCAGCATTCTCGGTTCCTACGTTCTTCCTTTCCTCGCCGTCCTGACCCTGATCGTCTTCGTCCACGAATACGGCCACTACCGGGTGGCGCGTTGGTGCGGGGTGAACGTCGAGGCGTTTTCCATCGGTTTCGGCCGCGAGATCTTCGGCTGGAACGACCGGCACGGAACGCGTTGGAAGGTGTGCTGGCTACCGCTCGGCGGCTACGTGAAATTCGCTGGCGACGCGAACGCGGCCAGCATGCCCGACTCCACTGCTAACCGCATCGTCAAGCCGGGAGATTTCCAGACCAAGCCCGTGCTGCAGCGCGCGGCCGTGGTGGTCGCGGGGCCCGCCGCCAACTATATTCTCGCGATCGCGATCTTCGCCTTGTCCGCCATGCTGATCGGTGTTCCGGCGTCGATCCCCAAGGTCGCGGCGGTGAAGGCGGGGAGTGCCGCCGAGGCGGCAGGAATCCTGCCGGGCGACGTGATCATCGAGGTCGATGGCGTAGCGACCCGCTCCTTCGAGGACGTGCAGCGCCTGGTGACGCCCCGGGCGGGCGACCGGCTGCCGATCATCCTCGATCGCAACGGCCAGAAGGTCACGACGACGGTTACCCCGACGGAAACCGAACTCAAGGCCGGCAGCCGCACCGTGAAGGTTGGCCTGATCGGCGTCGAGCGTGCGCCGGACCCGGTTCGGCTCTACGACCGCAAGGGTCCTGTCGAGGCGCTGGGTATGGCGCTCGACGACACGTGGTACCTGACCTCGCAGTCGCTCTATTACATCGGCCGGATGATCACCGGCCACGAGAAGACGGACCAGCTCGCCGGACCGCTCGGAATCGCGGAAATGACCGGCCAGGCGGCCTCGCTCGGCTTCTACGAACTGATGCGTATGGCGGCGATCCTGTCGGTGAGCATAGGGTTGCTTAACCTTTTTCCGATTCCAATGCTCGATGGAGGACACCTTCTCTTCTACGCAGTCGAAGCGGTCCGTGGGAAGCCGCTCGGCCAAGCTGCTCAGGAGCTGGGGTTCAAGGTGGGATTTGCCCTTGTCTTGACGCTGATGATGTTCGCGACGTGGAACGACCTGGTCCGCTTCATAACCACGTGAAGCGGCTAACGTTCTGAATTGTGGCGATATTTAGCAGTTGCCTGACAGTGGCAAAGGTTTAGTGTGCGCGGGGATTCGCGTCTGGGGCGGCGCGAGAGGGGTATGGCGGACTGATGCGTAGTCGTGTGGGGTTCCTTTGCAGTCTTGCCGTCGTGTTCTTCCTCGCGTTTCTCGCCGGGATGCCTGTCGGTGCGCGTCCGGCGCTTGCCCAGGTGGTGACGTCGATCCAGGTCGAGGGCAACCAGCGCGTCGAACCTGAAACCGTCCGCTCCTACATTCAGATCCAGTCCGGTGAAGCCGCTACGCCCGATCGCATCGACGAGTCGATCAAGGCGCTGTTCCAGACCGGCCTTTTCTCCGACGTGCAGATCTACCGGCAGGGCACCACCCTGATCGTGAAGGTCGAGGAGAACCCGCTCATCAACATCGTGAGCTTCGAGGGCAACAGCGAGATCGACGACAAGACTCTCGCCAAGGAAGTCGAGCTCAAGGAGCGCACGATCTTCACGCGCTCGCGCGTGCAGGCGGACGTCCAGCGCATCATCGCGCTGTATCGCCGTTCGGGTTACTACGCGGCCCGCGTCGAGCCGCAGATCATCCGGCTGCCGCAAAACCGGGTGAACCTCGTCTTCGAGATCAACGAAGGCAAGGCGACGAAGGTCGCCTCGATCAACTTCATCGGCAACGAGGCGTTCAGCGACTACACGCTGCGCGGCGTGATCACCACGGGCGAGCATGCCTGGTGGAAGTTCTTCTCGACCTCGGACAACTACGATCCCGACCGGCTGAGCTACGACAAGGAACTCCTGCGCCGCTATTACCTGAAGAACGGTTTTGCCGACTTCCGCGTCGTCTCGGCGACCGCCGAACTCGCGCCCGACGGGGAAAGCTTCTTCATCACGTTCACGGTGGAGGAGGGGCCGCAGTACTCCGTGGGCCAAGTGGTGATCAACGCCGGCAACACGACGATCGACCCGGCGCAGCTCCAGGCCGCGATGACGTTCGGCACCGGCGACACCTACGACGCGAGCAAGGTCGACAAGTCGATCGAGAACATGACCGTCGAGGCCGGCAAGGCGGGCTTCGCGTTCGCCAAGGTGCAACCCGACATCCAGCGCGACGAGGCGGCGCAGCGCCTCAACGTCACCTTCAACATCCAGGAAGGCCCGCGCGTCTACATTGAACGCATCGACATCATCGGCAACACCCGCACGCTGGACGAGGTAATCCGGCGCGAAATCGGCCTTGTCGAGGGCGACGCCTACAACCGCGTGATCATCGACCGTGCGCGCCGCCGCCTGACCGCGCTCGACTTCTTCGCCAAGATCGACTTCCGCGAACAGCCGGGCAGCGCGCCCGACAAGGTCGTGATCATCATCGAAGTCGAGGAGAAGTCCACCGGCACCATCAATTTCTCGGCAGGCTACTCGACGCTGGAGGGCGTTATGGGATCTGTCACCGTCACCGAGCGCAACTTCCTCGGTCGCGGCCAGCAGGTATCGTTGAACACCTCGCTCAGCTTCATCCGACAGAGCCTGAACTTCTCGTTCACCGAGCCGTACTTCCTTGACCGCAACGTTTCGGCGGGCTTCGATGCCTTCATCACCCGCACCGACCAGACGGACCAGTCGAGCTATACCCTGAACCAGATCGGCGGCGCGCTGCGCATGGGCTTCCGCCTGAACGATCTTGCCCGCGTGACCAACCGGTACTCGCTGCAATGGCGCGACACGCAGGTCGACAACGTGAACACCAACCTGCCGGAGAATGACCCGCGGCGCTGCCCGAACGTCGCGCCCGCGGTCTGTCAGGCGAACGGCACGCAGGTGGTGTCGATGTTCTCGTCCACGTTCACGATCGACGATCTCGACAACCCGTTGAAGCCGACAAGCGGCTATCGTTTCACTGTCACGGGCGACCTCGCCGGTCTTGGCGGCGATGTGTACTTCGGGCGCGTCGATGCGGCCGCATACTACTTCACCCCGCTCTATTTCGATGGCGTGGTGCTGAAGCTGAAGGGCACCGCGGGCGCGATCGAAGGCTGGAACGGCGACCAGGTGAGCATCCAGGACCGCTTCTACAAGGGCGGCACCAGTTTCCGCGGCTTCGCCATCGCTGGCATCGGTCCGCGCCAGGAACGACCGAACAGCGGCGGGCAGACCGACGCCATCGGCGGCCAGTTCTACGGCATCGGCACCACCGAGGTGACATTCCCGCTTGGGCTGCCGGAGGAGCTCGGCCTGCGCGGCGCTGCCTACATGGATGTCGGCACCTTGTTCGGTGCGCCGGAGGACAACTACGACAACGTTCCGGAGTGCAGCGGCAACGTCTGCAACGTCTACGGCAAGAGCGCCCAGCTGCGCCTCTCTGCAGGCGTGGGCCTGATGTGGGACTCGCCGTTCGGACCGTTGCGTCTCGACTTGGCCTATCCGATCATCAAGCAGAGCTATGATCAGACGCAGTGGTTCCAGTTCAACGTCGGTACCGCGTTCTGACCGAACGACCCGGCCGGGGCTGTTCCCGCATGATCTTCGATGACCCTTGACCAGGGCCGCCGACCTGCATTGGCCGGGGACACATAACATTTTCTGCAACAGAACAGCATATGTCTCGAAATGACATTGTCTGTTCTGCTGCGCGCCGTTACCTCATCTCGTTGCGTGGGAAGGGTTAGCCGCCACCTGCGTGTCGATGCACCTGGTTTTCCCTGTTGAAGGTGCGTGGGCGCTTACCCGAGAGGGCGGCGAAGGTACCGCATCCCTTCGCCAGGGGGCGCAACATCGGCCGCGCGAGGCCTTGATGATGCGTCCCCGTTTCGGGAAGCCGTGAAAAGCAAAACCGCCGGGCCCTGAGACCCGGCGGAAGGGGTAGCCCCAAATCGCAAAGCGCTGGCTTACTGCAGCGCGCCGCCGATGCTGCCGAACACGTTCGTCAGGCCGGTTTCGATCGCCGGCAACGCCGCCACGAGCGCAAGACCGGTGGCTGCCGCAATGAGGCCGTACTCGATGGCCGTGGCGCCCGACTCGTCCTTGAGGAAGCGGTTGATAATCGTCATGGAAGATCTCCTTGTATTCAGGCGTGCGTCCTGCCCCACGCCAAGAAGTCTACCGGCCAAACATTTTGGAACCGTGTTTCGAAGCGCTTAACTTTGCTGCATTAAGTCTAATTTCGCCTCCAACCTTCATAGTATTGCGCCTGGATGGTTGCTTATGCTGACGCGCGACGGGATCGCATCTCAGCTTCTCGGCGGGAACTCCACGAACAGAAGGAGCCCCAGGGAGGACGGCTGGGGCTCTTGAACCAAAAGAGAGAAACTCGTCAGGCGGCTTGTTTGGCCTTCTTGCGCGAGGCTGCGCCCAAGAACGTCAGTCCCGTCAGGAACAGGGGCAGGGCCGCAGGGACAGGGATGTCCGGCAGGACTTGTCCGACAACGCCGAACCGAACGTTGTCGATCGCGAAGCCGGCCGGCTCATCCCCGACGAGATCGAGGAACACGCCGGCGATCGAGGCCAAGCCGTTGTCCGTCACGAGCCCGAGGAACTGAATGCCGGTGATCGAGTTCACGACAGTTCCGAGGAGATTGCCCTGCCGATCGAAGGCGGTGATGCCGGTGGATCCGACGGCGTTGAAGAAGCCGGCGTCAAACCCGACCCCGTACTGATCTTCGCTGAACAGCAACGCGATGGGGCCATTGAACGTCGGTGAGCCGGAAAGCACCGGCGACGTCGGGTTTGAACCGTCATTGGTGATGAACGTGTTCGGCGAAGCGCCGTCCAACGTCAGCGGACCCGTGGGGCTTCCGACGACGCACGCCGTGGCGGCCGCTCCCGGACAGTCGACGCCTGGATTGCCGCTGAGGTTTTGACCGACGAAAAAGCCTCCGGTGAAAACACTCGGAGATGTCGGGTCACCACCATAGTCGGCCGGGGTGTAGGTGGGATTGACCGTACCGAATGGGAGTTCACTGAAGGTGATTTGTCCAGCGCCGGCAACAAAGGCCGACGCGTCGACTTGGATGACGCCAGCATTGGCATTGCTGAGGGACGCAAGGGTCATGGAGGCTGCAAGCACTGCGAGTTTTAGATTTTTCATAGCACTCTCCGTAGCCGCAACAGTTAGTCCTCGCGCGGAGACCGTTACGCTTTCGGATTACAACGTCAAGTTGGATTTATACGGAATTTTATCCGTGTTGCGTGTAGTTTGCAGGTTTCCTCATTGTGAGATCCAATACTTGGTCGGCAAAGTCTGGCGGGGAATCGTCGGCGACAAAATTTAATTTCCAATAACCTTAATCTTATGTTAACATTACGTTGCGGTAACCTTTGGGAGGCGACAAAATGGCGCTCAAGCGGACATCTTTGGCGATCTTGCTTCTCGGGATGTGCATTTCGGGAGGCCAAGCTAACGCAGCAAACTTTTCGTTCACGGGGTCGTTCACCCAGGACGACAACGTTCAGCTTTTCAACTTTTCAGTTGGTGCGACCTCAAACGTCGTCTTGAGGTCGTTGTCCTATGCCGGTGGCGTCAACAGTCAGAACGTGACAATTGCGCGAGGCGGTTTCGACCCCATCCTCGCCCTTTTCGACGCGACGGGCGCACTGATCAATCAGAATGATGACGGGGCCCCAGGCACAGTTCCTGTGGACACAGTAACGGGGCTCGCTTACGACACATACTTGGCTCTGAACGGCCTTGCGGCTGGCAACTACACTGTCGCCGTGATGCAATACAACAACTTCGCTAACGGACCCAATCTTTCCAACGGGTTTAGTCGCGATGGACAGGGAAATTTCACGGGAGCCACCTATGGGTGCTCGCAAGGCAGCTTTTGCGACTTTCGGGGCAACAATCGAAACGTGAACTGGGCGTTCGACATTGAAGGCGTTGAATCAGCGACGCTTCCGGATATTCCGGTTCCGGCCGCATTGCCGCTCTTCGCCACCGGCCTGGCTGCAGTCGGTTACGCCGGTCGCCGACGGAAGGCCACCGTCGCACGCTGACGATCGCACGATATTGATCAAGCCCCGGCCTTTTCGCCGGGGCTTTGCATTTCTCACGGCCGACCGCGCCAATGCCGTCGCTCCGGGTGGTGCCGGCAGAGGGACTCGAACCCCCGACCCCCTGATTACAAATCCGATCGTCGCTTTCGCAGTTCCTACGTAGACCGCGGATTTCCGCGATCTATTGTCATTCTCTGCGAGCCTGACTACACTGTCAACACAGTGTTTTGGCGCATAGTTACAGTGTGAAGGCCCGTGTGATGACGGAAAAGACGGAAACCACTTACGCCGGCCTCCTGACGGACCGCGCGAAGCTGATCGCCACTGGCAAACCCTACAAGCTCGTCTCCGCTGGGGAGGGGCTGATCGTCGAGGTCTTCCGAGGGAAGTTCACTGCCAAGGTGCAGCGGGAAAAGCGCGTCGATGGAAAGCGGAAGACGAAGCGGTTTCTGCTGGGCCATATCGAGAGCGAGGCCGACCTGAAGCGCTTCAGGAGGGCCGCCAAGCGCTTTGCCACGCCGGCGGATGCATTCCTGCCCAAGGAAGCGCCCAAGGCTTCCCTGCCCACGCTGGCGGCGCTGGTAAAGCCGTTCGAGACGGCCAAGATGAAAGCGACGAACGAGCGGACGAAGGAGTCCTTCCGCTACTCGATCAGACTTCTGCCGTGGAAGGACATTCCCGTCGATCGGCTGGCCGAAGAGGGCTGGACTTGGGAAGAGATGGCCGCTTGGCACGCCGACAAGCCCGAGCGCCGCGCGGCGAACCTTGCGATCGCCAGCGCCCGGCGCATCTGGCGATGGGCACCGATGCTGAAAGGCGTGTTCGACCCGCACACCGTCTTCGATCTTCACAAGATCACCCTCGACGAGGAACCGAACGCGGTTCCGGTCGACGAGTACCCGGGAGCGCTGCGCCGGATCGACGCCATGGACGTCGACAGCAAGGGCGTGTTCTGGCGGCTGGTATCAGCAAGCGGCATCCGCAAGGCCGAGGCGCTGGCGGCGCAGTGGCAGGATTTAGACCTCGACGCCGGTATGCTGACGATCCCGTCACCGAAGGGCGGCGTCACCCGCAAGTACACCCGGCCGATCGGCCCCTCGCTCGCCACCTTCCTGCGCGACCTGAAGGCGCGGCCGTTGTCCGACAGGTGGCTTTGTCCCGCTGCCCGGGGCGACGGTCACCTGACCGACGTTGACGTCCCCGGCTGGACCTACACGCCGCACCAATTCCGGTTCTCGTACCTGTCGAAGCTCCGCTCGATCGGGATCGAGAAGGACATCGGCTCGCTCCTGCTCAACCACCGCCTGCCGCGCGGCTCGAACATCACGACCCGGTACAGCGACCCGAACGATCTGCGCGAAGTCCTGCGCGAGGCCGTCAACCGGGTAGATACGTTGTTGACTCAACTTCGCAGTGTCGGCTAATCTTTCGCCGTTGGGAAACGCGGGGAGCCGGGACGCTTCGCCGCTACTGGGATAGCCCGACACGGCCACAGATCAAGGTCGACGTCCTTTGCACAAGCAAGGACGTCGCATGTCAAGCTTCCCGAAAGACTTTCTCAATGCGTTGAAGGACGCCCTCCGCGAAGAGGGTGATATCGGCCCCGATCGAGCCGTGCTCGATATCGAAGCGGCCGCGCAATTTCTCGGCGTCTCCGTCCATGGTGTTCGGCATTGGTGCCGGACGACCGATATCCCGTACTTCAGGCTCGGGGCCGGTCCCCGCGCGCGCCTGCACTTCCACAAGTCCGAGCTAGAGAAATGGATCGCGTCGCGCCGGCGGGGAAGGGCGTGACCCATGGACCTGAAGTGGTTCGGTGGCGACCGTGAACGCTATCTCCTGACATACGCCGTCAAACCGGAGGCGTTCGCGAAGGCCTTGGCCAATGGCGAGCGCATCCACAAGGACATGCGGAAGACGCTGACGGTCCCGTATGTCGTCAATAAAGAGACTGGCGAGCTTTCGAAGCATCCGCCGCTGACGCAAGACCTCTTCAACAAGGATCACCTGGCCGGCCTGCCGTTGCCCATGCACGGCATGAGCCCGTTCGTCAGTGACAGCGAAGTGATCTTCGCCGTCGTCGATATCGACGAGTACGACGAAAACGACCCCGAGGCGACTGCGAAGAAGGCGTGCGACTTCGCCTTCAATTACCGCGACTGCAAGCTCATGGTCGAGAAGACCTTCTCGGGCGGCGCGCACCTGTGGATCATCTGGGAGAAGCCGGTGCCGGCCGAGTACGCGATGGAGGTCGCCGACAAGGTGTACTTCGCGTACTTCGGCGACGACGCACCCGCGCCGAACACGCCCGGCGGTGGCGAGCGCTTCCCCAAGCAGGAGAAGCGGAGCGAGACCGGCAACAGCGTGCACTTGCCGTATGCCGGCGGAGATAAGGCACTCTGCTACTTCATGCACACGATGGCGAAGTCGCGCTTCAAGCTCGACGACGTCGACGAGGTCATCTCGCGCTACTTGAACCCGGCCCCGGAGGATGCCGCGCGCATCGCGGAGGCCGTCGCCAAGAGGAAGGAACCGCCCGCCGAGCCGCAGCCTACTCCCGAGGAACTCTCCTACGTCGCCTTCGGCGGTGACGTGTGGGACCCGGAGGCGGACGCGAAGCTCCACACCCGCGAGATGTTCGAGCGCACGTTCACCTTGCTCCGCAAGTTCTGGCCGGGCGCGAAGTCCGGCGAACGTCACAACGCCTGCAACGCTCTCCTTTGCGCCCTTCGCGACTATTACTTCGAGCCAGGCGAGGCCGTAGCGATCGTCAAGGAAATGGCGCGCGCGACCGGCGACCGCGAGAACCGGATCACCGACGCCGAGAACCAATGGGAGAAGGAGAAGACGACCGGTCTCACACGCCTGCTTCAAATCCTAGAACCCGAGCCGATCACGGCGGAGTGGAAGGCCACCCGCAAAATCATCCTCGACCATTTCCGCCAGTACGAGTTCGCCTACAAGCGTCAGTACTGCCTCGTGAAGGGCGAGGGCTATCGCGAGCCGACCCTCGAACTCGCCGAGAAGATCATGGCGAAGCGCAAGACGCACTACGCCAACGCCCGGAACCAAATCTGCTCGATCGAGAATGCGGCCTTGCGCCCGATCGAGACCGCGCCCGAGCTTCTGAGCATCCTCGATCGCCTAAGCCCGTGGATTACCGATAAGGGCCGCCCGGCAAATGCCGTCTACGCCGACGTGATGGCCGTGCGCTATCCCCGCACGCACCTTCAGACGATCAACCGCCTCGTCACCTCGCCGATCGTCCAGGCGGACGGCTCGATCCTTCAGGAGAACGGCTATCACGCGCCGATCAAGACGCTCGTCGACATTGCCGACGGGGACATGATCGACGTCCCCGAGGTCGTCACGATCGAGATGGCGCAGGCGGCGCTGAAGCGCTGCGGGGATCTCTTTTGCGAGACGGACTACGTCCACGAGAGCGGCCTCTCGGTGGCGCTGGCCGGAATGATGATGGGGGTCGGTTCCGACAGCGTCGACTTCAGCCCGTCATTCATCGCGGCGGCCTCGGGACCAGGTGCCGGCAAGGGCAACCATTCCTACATCTGGTCGCGCTGCAAGCAGCCGCTTGCGACGCCGTACCTGACATGGTCGCCGGACGACCCCGCGGAAAATCATAAGACCCTAGTCGGTGCGCTGGTCGACGGGTCCGGGATGATCATCTTCGACAACGCCGTCGTGATCCCGGCGCACCCGACATGGCTTGCGCTCCACACCGAGGGGTGGCTGGCGCTGCGCATCTTGGGTTCGACCGGCAACGTCATGTGTTCGACGAAGGCGTTCAAGATCGTGACGCTCAACGGGCTCATGGGCCTGCTCGCCAATCTCGACGCGGCCGACATCATCCGCCGGTCGCTGTTCATGGAAATCGATCCGCCGCCCGATCCCGAGGACCATCCGTATTCTTTCGACCCGCGGAAGCGCTTCGATGCGAACCGGAAGGACTACGTGACGGCGATCGCCACGGTGTTGCGGTGGGCATGGTCGACGGACCTCCGGGAGGTCGACGTCGCTGCACACGGGTCGTTCTCGTCGTTCGCCGATCGCATCCGGCGGCCGCTCGTCGCCCTCGGGTATCCCGACCCGCTGCTCGCCACACTCGAAATGAAGCGCAAGGGCCAGGCGCGAGACCCGGCGAAGCAGGCGTTCTTCTTTAAGTGGCTTCAGATGTTTGGCGACTACACCCTGACGGCGCGGGAGGTGTACGACAAGGTCTTCGACTACGCCAGCACGACGCCCGCGAAGCGGGACTTCGTCGACGCTATCCAAGCGCTCGCGAAGAAGGATATCGGGCGGGAGATCAGGGGAACACAGGACCTCGGGTATCTCCTGCGCAAGCTCGACCGGCAGTACTACGGCCGCGAGTTCCGGTTCGTGGTCGGGTTCGATGCGCACCACAAGACCAACACCTACTCGCTTCAGGTCTGGAACGGGTCCGAGCAGGGGCTGCGCGATCTCAACACGTATGGCGCGAAGGGGCTGCTATGAAGACCAACCGTGCGGGGACTTGCGGGGAAGTCTATAACCCCCTCGCCCAGAACAACAAAATTGGACTCAATTTCTTTTTATTGGGGGTGGGGTAGAGGGCTTCCCCGCAACTCCCCGCAAGCTCTTCCCATCACCCCTCGATCCCGTGCCGCCTCCGGCTATCGCTCGGCGCAAAAGCGCCACCTGATCGTTCAGCAGGTTATAGCCAGTTTTGATGGAAAAATTGCTGGCCACTTATCAGTAGGTTAGACGAGATCGAGCTTCAGCCACGTCCTTTCGACACGGTCTTTCACACGGAAAAACGCGCGTATGCATCTTCGAGCGCGATAAAATAGGGCGGCTGGGTGGACTCGCAGTCATGGACTTGCTCATTGTCGGACCTCTCTCGCGCGCGCGCGCGTGAGGTGTTGCAACCGTTGAATATCCTGCAACTAAGTCGCCGGACCTGCCAAATGGGAAAAATCGAAACGACGGTTCGCACCATGACAGATATCGTTGATCCGGCCCGACGGAGCATGATGATGGCAAGAATCCGATCCAAAAATACAGCTCCAGAGATCGAAGTCAGGAGGGCAGCGTTTGCGCTGGGGCTTCGGTACCGATTGCATAAAAAGAACCTTCCTGGTTCACCCGACCTTGTGTTCGCCAAACATCGCACCGTCATTTTTGTCCACGGATGCTTTTGGCACCGCCATCCGGGTTGTATCGACGCGGTTACGCCGAAAAGTCGCAGCGATTTCTGGCTAAGGAAATTCGAAGCGAACAAAGCGCGCGACGTGCGCGTCTGCGACCAACTTCGTGCGATGGGGTGGCGAACAGTAATCATATGGGAGTGCGAAACAACGAATCAGCTTAAATTGCGACAAATGCTGACTGCAGCCTTTGATGTTCCAAGCCGAGAAAGGCAGGTAGGTGTTTGAGTGCCAAGATGGACGTCTATCGCGACAAAAAAGCAAGAATGCTCTCCGGGGCGCCGTTGCGGCTGTTAGATATTTGCGGCGGAGCTGGAGGATTTTCGCTCGGGTTTAAATCTGCAGGATTTGAGCTAGTCGGATGCGTTGAGAAAGACGCGAAAGCCGCAACAACCTACGCTGCAAATTTCCACGCAAACTCAAGTGAAAGGGTTTCGACGCCATTTGCAAAGCCACGCGATTTGCAGAAGTGCAGCGCCCAACAACTTGCTTCGGAATTTGGATACAAATCCGTAGATTCCGCCGTCGACATAATAGTAGCCGGTCTGCCTTGCCAAGCTTATTCGCGGGTTGGCCGCGCCAAATTGGCGCATCTCGCAGGTAATGCGACTGCACACGAAATTGATCCCCGAGCGCGATTGTATTATCAACTTCTAGTATACGTTCGTGAACTGCGGCCCCTTTGCCTTGTACTTGAAAACGTGCCAGATATAGTAAATCACGGTTCTAAAAATATTGCTGAAGAAATTTGTATGGAGCTTGAAATACTTGGGTATGATTGCCGATACTCATTCCTTAATGCGGCAAACTACGGCGTACCACAATTCCGAGAGAGGCTTTTTTTGATTGCATATCACTCCGTGGTCGGCCGCGCGCCAAGTTTTCCGGCTCCCACTCACTGCGACGCACTGCCTATTGGTTACAAGACCGTGCAATCCGCGCTGCTAAGAAGACCCGAAACGGAGAGGCGGCATTTTCAGGCCGTAGGGACTGCAAGTGGGGAACCCCCATTTGTTTCAGCTTACGCCGCGATAGGAGATTTGCCGAAGATCTGCCGCAAGGCTTGGAAACCTGGTCAAGAAAGACCGTCTACTGCACTCGACGAAAGTGTCGCCTATCGTGGCGGTGACTGCTCCCGTTATGCAGTAGCAATGAAGAATTGGGTTGGGTTTGAGGCTCGCGCGACTGTCAACGCGCACGTATCGCGACACAACCCTCGGGATTACCCCTTGTTTGCCGAAATGTTGCCCGGCGATCAATATCCTCAAATGCACTCAAAGGCACTCCGCCGATTTGAGAAGGAAGTGGAGCGGCGGAAGGCAAATGGTGAGAAACTAAGAAAAAACAGTCTTCTTTGGCGTCAATTGAAGGACTCAATTGTTCCGCCATATGACCCCAACAAGTTTCCCAACAAATGGTGGAAGCTGGTGCCCGACAGGCCGAGCCGCACGCTAACTGCTCACCTAGGGAAGGATAGCTATTCTCACATCCACTACGACAGTGACCAAGCGCGAACCATTTCGGTTCGTGAAGCTGCGAGGCTGCAAAGCTTTCCAGATGGGTTTGTCTTCACGGGTGGAATTGGCGATGCCTTTAAGCAGATTGGAAATGCTGTACCTCCGCTACTATCCCGTGCACTAGCCACTCGCGTCGCGTGCGAAATGCGCGGCAACAATCTGCAAATCAGCAAAGTTTTCGAAGCGGCAGAATGAGCAATTCCGAGGATGTGATCAGGCAGCGTATTGAAGCAAAGATTGGGCAAGGGCAGTTTATTGCCAATCTTCTCAAGATATCAAGGCGTGATTCAAGCACAGTACAGGAAAGTTTTGTAGCGCAGTTATCACATATAGCCGTGGTCTTGCGGGAGTTACTTGATCAGAATGCGTTAACAGCGAAATTTGAGTACCAACCCAATAAGTTTTGGTCGACCCAAGCGGGACGTTCTATTGCTTTCATCGACGGAGGGGTCGCCAACATCGATCTTCCGTCGGCCGCTCCGATAGGAATACGTGTAGGAAGTTATATCGTACGGCCTGGGGACGAATCGCCGGAACGGGAGAAATTCAATATCGAATTGTCGCTGGTCGACGATTTATTTAGCCCGGAAGGTGAGGTCTATGACGACGACTTCATCGACACCGCGAAACTGAGAGATGCTGCGAGGATTGTATGCGAAATAGCTGCCGCTTATAGATTAGCGAGTGCCCCTGAAAGGCCAGATATCATTTTTATGCACGGCCCACTGATAAATCCAGTTGCACCTTACGGTCTTGATCAGTTCCCATCCTTTGGGCTCAATGCATGCCGCATATTCTTAAACGATAAAAAGGCGGTGATTGAGGATGAAGAGCGTCAGTTTGTAGCGTTTTACCTTAGAGTTCTGCGACTGCTGAAGGAGGCATCGATCCCGGTCGTCGGAGTTGTTGAGCGGTCGATAGGGCGGGAGCCGGTTGTGCTTAATCGCCTTTTGCAATTGCTCCGGGATCGTGGACATCTAACTCGTCAAGCAGCTCAAGACCACCTCCAGCGGGTCCGTGACTATGGCCTAAACGACTCCTCCTTGTTCGATATAGTGCTTGATGAGGGGGAGTATTTGAAGCCTGTCGCCATTGATCGGCAGGGGCCCGAAAGTAAGTGGCCTGACCGTTGGAAAATGTGGATTAGGGATTATCCACGAGCTTTGACCAGCTACCTTAAACCTTCGGCCCAGTCAGCTCCGTTCCGTGTCGAGGGATTTGAGGGCAACGCTGATTTAGATACCGCGCTCAACCTAGTGTTCCACACGAGCCGCTTACTCCCTTCCTATGGATTTCCAGTTGGCTTGGACATCGTGGACAAGTACGCGAAGATACCGTCTTGGATGAGCAGGGGTGTTCGCGGGCAATATCAAGTAGTTCTCCTTAAGAAGGCAATAGAAAGCGGAGATCCACGCGCCGTGGAATTCGCGAAGAGAGTGGTTGCGGCTAGAGGACGAGACTGGTGGTTCCGGCCGACTTAAACTAAGAGGTGACTCGCTATGAGCAACGCATGGAAGTCCATTGGAACCGTAGTTGGCAATACTTCAACGGGAAAGTATTCATTTATATTGCGGAGCCTCCAAGCCAAGCTTGGTGATATTGTGGCGACGCGTGTGGAGGTCCCGAATTCCGCGTTTGGAGACTCGAATGCCGTAATCGTATGGGGAAGAATTACTTCCATCGATCGATTTAACCCCTTCTTTCCTGCGGAAGCTGCCCAAGAACTCGCTGATGAAAATATTCGATTTTTAGATACAGTTCTTTCTGGAAGTCGTGATCATCTCGAAGCTGAGGTTTTAATACTAGGAACGACATCCGGTGGTGCATCTCAAGGAGCGGAGCTGTCACCGCTCACATATCCAATAAAGCCTTCTGCAGAAGTGCTGTATCCGCCCGCGGACGAAGTTTACAAGTTGCTGAGCGGAGGGCAAAGCAATGAGTCTGCGAAGATAGCAATAGGGTCGCTCATTGCTCGGGGAGATGTTGAGGTCTCTCTCTCGGCCAAGCAAATAGTATCTCGCCATTTGGCCATACTAGCAATGACAGGTGGTGGGAAAACTGTTGCTGCGCGTCGAATAATTCGAGAATTAATAGAATTGAGATATCCGTTAGTTATCTTTGATCCTCACGGGGATTATTTGGGCTTTTTCGAAAAAAGGATTATTTTTCCGCAATCGCAAATAAAAATATTTTATCCTATGCTGCGCATAAAGGAAAATAATCAAGGTATTATTGCTGAATTAATCGACAAAATGGGCAGAAGGCTTACCGAAGCGCAAGAGCAGTTCTATCAGTACTTATTGAATGGCACAGAAGTAGCAGAAGGGGAGCCTGCGACTGAATTCATTCAACGTATGATCGATCATGCCGACAGATTAATAGCTAGGCGAGGAGAAGGTCTGCCCGAAGAAATCGCAACGGTGCGGGCCTCGACAATGAACGCGGCCAAGCGTTCTCTTCGGTTTGTAATGATGAACCTTAGGCAAATGGAGCAAAATAATGAACGGCTCCGTCAACAGGAACGGTTTGCACAATACACATTTTCTGAGATGCCTGATCCGGGAGAATCGCCTGAGGAAATTGTTACCCCTGGCGTTGTTTCTATTTTTTATCTAGCTGGATACGACCATCTGAATCAGTCGGCCATCGTTTCGATTGTCTTGGAAGCGCTCTTCGCTCATCGGTCAACACTATCCGGTAGGATCCCGCCTTTCCAAGCAGTAATCGAGGAAGCACATAACTTCATTCCAAGTCGTCAAGAAGGTACCGAAGAAACACCATCACTTTCGACGATCCGAAAAGTAATTACTGAAGGTCGCAAATTTGGGACCGGCTTACTTCTCATATCTCAAAGACCGTCCCGGCTCGACGAAACTACTCTAGCCCAATGCAATAGCTTTTTGGTTTTGAGACTCGTCAATCCGAGGGACAAGACTTTCGTCCGCTCCGTTATGGAAAATCTGTCCGATTCCGACGCGAATATACTGCAAACGTTTGGGCCCGGGCAGGGTTTGGTTTCAGGCCAAGCTGTACGCTTTCCGCTATTGGTAAAAGTGAAATTTGACGCGGAGCTGGTCAGTGACGCCATAGGCGACGAAGATTTTATTTCCGAAGCCCATCAATGGCAGCCTGACACTCGACGAGCTGCCAACGCGGCTACGATGCGACGGCCACCCCCGGAATCGGCTCAATCGCCATCCACATCTCAATCAGCGGAGGCGCCTCAAACCCGATCGGCGAGAAAGGCTCAGAAACCTGCCCGTGGGCGGCGAGGGAGGATTCGGCCTGAGGGTTTCTAACTAGTTGTGTGCAAAGTGATGACCCCGGCAGCAGCAGCTGCTCGCAGGACCCTTGCACCGATGCGAGCCTGCTTTGCGCTCGGTCTTTTTGCCCATCCTTGCAATGCATAACCCATAACAGTGTGGGCAACGCGTTGCTCGAATGTAACGATACGTCTGCTTTCCGCGCCCCAAGCGATGACCTGGGCCCATTCCGAGCCGCTGTAGGCGCAGCAGAAGCGTATTAGTTCGTCATCTTCATCGCCCGTTGATGCAATTGAGGAGGCGGTCTGCTCCGCTGCTTCATCCAACAGTATCTCGTCCGGGGTGCCAATCGGAAACTCGAGTTCTACTCCCTTTATATGCTCCCAACTCGAATCCCTTTTGCACCATTCAGTAATATTACTTCTGCCTGCACCAGTAATTATGGCTGCATGGATCTTCGGGGCCCAGTCTGCCAACGCTGCGGCTAACGCTTCGGATGGCGCTTGGTATTCCCACAAACTCCCCAAGTCGAACTTGTCGGAATAAGCATTGGCGAGCTTGGAGACCAAAAAAGCCACTACGTTTGCGACATACGATTTGAGGCCGGCAGCTTTTGTGGCAGCGTTTGCAGCCTGAAAGAGTATTGCTAGGCTCACGGCGTCTTTAAAAAATCTTTCGTCCGGTGTCCAATCAGTAGGGAAATGCTCCAACCGAGATTCCATAAACAACGCAAAGTTCTTTTGAGCTCCTCGGCTTACCACTTGTGGTCGTTGCCACCAAGACATCAAAAATTTGGCTAGGTCCGTTTTGCTAAAACGCTTGGATTTCGGACATTGAAACTCGAACTCTCTGCGGCGAGCTGGCGTAGTTCCATAGCGTGCCAATGCGACTTGATAGGCGCCGCGTGCTCGCTCGTAGAACCAGCGTTGCTCTTCGCCGGGGCACCAGACAGTCTCAGAAAGTCGTTCGATTTGTATGTGAAAGTCGTTATTGGCCGATAGGTCGGCGGTTTGTATGACGTTTTGAGTATTCGAATAACGAGCAATTAGCGGTACGAATTCGGACAGTTTGTCCGGTTGAACCAACGTTAGTTTCATGGCAATCGCAACGTTTTCCAGATCGACTTTGTCTACCTTCTTGGCCCTGTGTATGGACGCGGTTGTTTGGGCGCCATTGACGATTTGAAGGCCTCTTATTTGTGAAATGGAAGATTGGCCGGCGTGCATTCCCACGATAATTTCATCAGCAGTAGCCGTGATCCCATTATTGTAAGCCAGAAATCGTTCGGGCTCGTGTTTGAGAGTGTCTCTTAATCCGCGATTGACTTTACCTTTTGACTGTAAAAATGATCGAACATTAAATTCAAACAAACGAGCCCCAAAGTGGTCGTATAATTGATATATAAGTAAACCGGGAATGAGTGTCAGATAGGTATCATATTCCTTTGGCTTGGGGATCATTTCCAAACACGGAAGCGGATGCCCAAGCATCTTGATAAAGTCGATTTCGATATGCTCTCTCGTTATTGCTTCACGGGATGCGCGATAGAGTCGATCGATGTCGAAAACAGTAGTCTCGACTTCTCGTCCGTCGATTACGACTTCTTGAACCGATCGATCCCTTACTCGAGCATTAGTTAATACGTGTATGCGAACTTCTTTTATACGGAAAGCTTGGTCGCAAATAAAGCGGGCTGCAGCCAGCGCGAGATCGTTCCCGGCGAACCGTTCAAACTCCCTGGATATTGCGTATTTGAAAAATCTTGCGGCGCGACCAGCGAGTTTGGAAACGACTTCGCCACTAAGCGATTCATCCAGCGCGCTCGCATATTGTGCGGTGTAAAGCTCGAGCCGGTCACTGTCTTCAGGCAGTGCGAAACCTGTAATTCTACACCTGTTTCTTCCGGCGAGATCCTCGTATGGGCAGAGCTCGTGTTCACTAATAATGCCGGCCTCTTCCATGTAGCCAAGTATCACATGAGCCAGTGCGGCGTCCTTGGAGTGGGCGAGAGCAAAATCACCATCGAGCGCTGCATCGTCGACTTCCCTGAGAAGCCGTTTGGCGAATTCGTATTGTAACTGTTGCTCAAGCACTGCCTTATCGTCCTACAGCCGAATACCAATCCCGCTCAGGTCAAACGCAAGTGATTGATATTTTACAAATGGCGGTACTGTCGACGCCCTCCTGAAAGCGGGGTGATTTCTCATGGGTCACGATGAAGCAGCTTGCCCTTGAGCACTCCCATCTCTGCCGCTTCCAAGATAGCCGCATAGATTCGTGTAATTGGCCCCCGAAGGGGCCTTCGCTCAGTCATCTGCAAGCAGACTGATAACCTTTGCAGCTTTGGTCAGCGGCACCAATTTGTTGATTTGGAGAAAGCATTTATCGGGATGGCCGGGGGCCATTGCCATTGCCATTTCGGGGTTTTCACGCTCGACAGCGGAAGCAACGATGTCGGGAGCCAAATCCTCCTCCTTTACGCCCAGAGAGTCCGCAAGCTTGCGCATATTCACAGGATCCGGGATTGCATTCCCTTTCAGATAAACGCTGATCCGATCCCGATTCTTGGCGACCTCATAGCCCCGCCTATCGGTCGTTGAGCCCCATATGGCCCTAGCTAAGTCGCTTTGAGTCATCCCTTTCCTCTTCATCAGCTCGTGAAGGCGCCGGGCAAACGTCTGAGCTTGCAGCCGTTGAGTCAGGACTGGCCCAGCGCTTGGGGGCAGGTGTCGGCGAGGGTGCGATGACATCGTGATCTCCTTGCTTGGTTCGCACAATGTGCGCAGGTCACCACAAATGACGGCGCGAAGCAACTAAAAAGTTTATAAAATGAAAAAAACACGCATAGATAGAAACTTGGCAGGCTAGGCATTGGAACGCCTCGGTTTGGTTTGTCCGGTTTGTCCGGTTTGCGCCGGTTTTCTGTGGTATATTGTTCTTGGCGCGGTCCCGGTCCCGGTCCCTGTCCCGGTCCCAGTCCGGGTCCCAACGCCTCGCACAATCAGGTGAAGCGCGTAAAATTGTGCGAAACTCGCTCTCGATCGTGCTGCGGATCACGACCCGTGTCCGCTGTAGCTCGGCTGGCGGATCAATGGCTGTCAGATGGTTGTAACGTGCGAGCATCCTTCACGTTGTATTAAGTGGCGGCAGCATACACCTATCATTATGATAGCCGTCGGAAACTGAACAGGGCCTTCCGACGTTTGACGAAGCCACGACCCTTACACCTGCAGGCTCGCATCAGGGAGATCGCTCAGGATTCCTCCAAGCTGTTCTTTAGCAAGCATGCTCGCGAAAGGATGGACGAGCGTGGGATAAACACCCTCGACGCTGTCCGGGTATTGAGGGCCGGATTTATCGAGGACGCCTCAATTTGTGCGGGAAAGTGTAAGGGCGAGTGGAACTGCAAAATGACCTTAAATGTCCGGGGTAGTAGAGAGGCCGGGGTGGTATCGGCGGTAGTGAATGACAATCACATCCGGATAATAACGGTTGAATGGGAGGATTTAGCATGACCGGTGAGCAGTTTTTCAGGAAGGACGAGAACGTCTCGGCGCCGTTCCGCTACACGGGTTGTGGCCTCGATGATGTTTATCTTCTCAATGGCTATGAGGTCATGGTCCATGACGGCGAGGAATACGTCGCCGTTCGGGACATTGACGACCTTCATGTCGCCATCGGACGGCATTTGGTAACGACACGGAAAACCCTGTCCGCTCGGGAGGTAAAATTCCTTCGCGTGACACTGAATATGACCCAGGAACAATTGGGCAAGGCACTCCGTAAGGATGCTCAATCGATCGCGCGTTGGGAGAAGGGGCAGGTTCAAATCCCAAGTGACGCAGAGTCGCTGCTACGGATCGTGTTTTTCGCAGAAACCTCAAATGCTGATGAACTTCGAGCTTTGCGCGAATTAATCGTTGAAAAAATCAGGACTCTCGAAGAGCAGAAAGGCTCTCAGACAAGGGCGCAATTCCGGTTGGAAGGCCATTGGTCTGAATACGATGCGGCCGCGTAGTTTGGGCGCCCGTACTTCTCGGCTTCAAGGTTTACCGCATCGGCGCTGCTTTACGTGTTAACACTGGATACGTCACACGTAAGTCGAATTCAAAATCCGCGGATTTACTGGTGCCGGCAGAGGGACTCGAACCCCCGACCCCCTGATTACAAATCAGGTGCTCTACCAACTGAGCTATGCCGGCCCGACTGCAGTCTCTACCGACCGTACTGGATGCGGGCAAGAGACCGTTGACCGATAGACAACCCATTCGTGCGTTTCAATCCGCGATTGCTGGAAAGCACGCCGACTCCCTCGTTAACTCCGGGTCAGGTCGAGCAAACCTCAAGGATCCCCCGAGATGAAGACATTACCCCTGATGATTGCGGCAGGAACGGCGTTGACGGCGGTCATGGCGATGAATGCGCCGGCGTTCGCTCTTTCGATGAACGAGTGCAGCGCGAAGTGGTCCGCGGCCAAGGAACAGGGGCTCGTCCCCGATACGATGAAGTGGAACGACTTCCGCAAGGTCGAGTGCGGCCCGGACGCCGATCCGAAGAAGATCACGACGCTGCAGCCCGAGGAACCGACAGCGGCGCCGACGACGAAGGCGCCGGCAGGCGTCAAGTTCCCGCGCTCGGTCTCGAGCAAGTATGCAAGCGAGACGCCGGCGAAGCAGCGCATGCACACCTGCCTCGATGCCTACTACGCCAACAAGGAGGCCAACTCGCTGAACGGCCTCAAGTGGATCCAGAAGGGCGGCGGCTACTACAGCCTCTGCAACGCGAAGCTGAAGGGGGCCTGACCCCGATAGCTTTACCCTACGGGAGTTTGCGCTTGCAGGCAGCGGCCCCGGCGCGCTAGGACTGCCGTCACGGCGGCAGGAGCCCGTGCCAGGGTTTCGCCAGGACGATCGCGGGGCGGCAACGCACCCGCGATTTTCTTTTTGGATCATGGCTTTCGCGTCAGCGCATAAAGCGCCACCGCAGCCGCGTTCGAGACGTTGAGGCTCTGGATCGCGCCCGGCAGGTCAAGACGGGCGAGCACGTCGCAGGTCTCGCGCGTGAGCTGGCGCAGGCCCTTGCCCTCCGCGCCCAGCACCAGCGCCAGCGGGCCGGTGCGCGGGCGTGCTGCGGCCTCGGCGATCGTCTCCGGCGCCTCGCTGTCGAGGCCGACGATCGTGTAGCCGTACTCCTTGAGCTCCTCCATGGCGCGCGCGAGGTTCGTGACCTTGACGAACGGCACCACCTCGGTCGCTCCCGAAGCCGATTTCGAGAGCACCGCCGAGCCTTCCGGGCTGTGCCGCGCGGTGGCGACCAGCGCCGTCACCGCGAAGGCGGCGCAGCTCCTCAGTATCGCGCCGACGTTGTGCGGGTCGGTCACCTGGTCGAGCAGCACGATGATCGCGTCGCGCGGAACCTGGTCGAGCCGCGGCTGGGGCAGGGGGTCGGCGAGGATCACGATTCCCTGGTGCACCGCGTCCGGGCCGGTCAGACGGTCGAGGTCCTGCGGGGCGACGACCTCGGGCGCCGGGTCCGGCCTCGCCGCCAGCGCCTCCGCCAGGCGCTCCGCGGCGTTGCGGGTCACGAGGATGCGGCGGATCTTCCGGCGCGGGTTGGCGAGCACGGCCTCGGCCGTATGGGTGCCGAACAGGAGTTCGGGGCCTGAGTCGCCCTTCAGCGGCCGGTGCGGCCGGGGACGCCTGTCGCGCGCGTCATCCTTCGGGCGCGGCGTGAACGGTCGGTCGGGCCGGGAGGCGTTTCGGGGAGGGTATTTCCGTTTGTCCATCAGCTTCTTATATGATGCGCTGAAACGGCGCGAAACCGGGCGGATCGCGCCGCGTCGGAACTGTTGACAGCGATACGGGAAATCTCCATAACCCGCGCTTCGGACCGGACTTTTCGAAGCCCGGTCCGAATTCGTGCGCGCCAAATTCAGACTTTCTCAGGGTTTCGGGGGAGTGTCCCGAGCGGCAAAGGGGGCGGACTGTAAATCCGCTGGCTGACGCCTTCGTAGGTTCGAGTCCTACCTCCCCCACCACTGGTGGGCTCCGGTGACGGGAGAGGATGGTTGGTGTGTCGAGACGTGCATGCAACTGGCCTGCCAGGTCAGCGGAACGGCTTGTGAACGGGCAGATGGTCGGTTGGGATACGGGTCTGCGACGTGCGGGTGTAGCTCAATGGTAGAGCAACAGCCTTCCAAGCTGAAGACGGGGGTTCGATTCCCCTCACCCGCTCCAGTTTGCGGGAGCAGGCAGGACGGAGCGGTTTCTGAGCTGTTGGAGTGACGGCGGAAGGTCTTTCGAAAAGCCCGCCAGCAAAACCAGGAAATAGACGAGAATGGCCAAGGAAAAATTCAATCGCGACAAGCCGCACTGCAACATCGGCACGATTGGTCACGTTGACCATGGCAAGACGTCGCTGACGGCGGCGATCACCAAGGTTCTTGCCGAGTCGGGTGGCGCGACGTTTACGGCGTACGACCAGATCGACAAGGCGCCGGAAGAGAAGGCGCGCGGCATCACGATTTCGACGTCGCACGTCGAGTACCAGACGAAGAACCGGCATTATGCGCACGTGGACTGCCCGGGGCATGCCGACTACGTGAAGAACATGATCACGGGTGCGGCGCAGATGGACGGTGCGATCCTGGTGGTTTCGGCGGCCGACGGTCCGATGCCGCAGACGCGCGAGCACATCCTGCTTGCCCGCCAGGTCGGTGTTCCGGCGCTGGTGGTGTTCATGAACAAGGTCGACATGGTGGACGATCCGGAGCTTCTGGAGCTCGTCGAGATGGAGGTGCGCGAGCTTCTCTCCTCGTACGATTTCCCGGGCGACACGATCCCGATCGTGAAGGGTTCGGCGCTTGCAGCGCTTGAGGACAAGACGCCGGAGATCGGGCGTGATGCGGTTCTGAAGCTGATGGAGGCTGTGGACAGCTACATTCCGCAGCCTGACCGTCCGAAGGACCAGCCGTTCCTGATGCCGATCGAGGACGTGTTCTCGATTTCAGGCCGCGGCACGGTGGTGACGGGTCGTATCGAGCGCGGCATCGTGAAGGTCGGCGAGGAAGTTGAGATCATCGGCATTCGTCCGACGTCGAAGTCGACGGTGACGGGTGTTGAGATGTTCCGCAAGCTGCTGGACCAGGGCGAGGCAGGCGACAACGTGGGCTGCCTGCTGCGCGGTGTTGACCGCGAGGGTGTTGAGCGTGGTCAGGTTCTGGCGAAGCCTGGTTCGATCAAGCCGCACAAGAAGTTCAAGGCGGAGGCCTACATCCTGACGAAGGAGGAGGGTGGCCGTCACACGCCGTTCTTCAACAACTATCGTCCGCAGTTTTACTTCCGGACGACGGACGTTACGGGTGTTGTGTCGCTGCCCGAGGGCACCGAGATGGTGATGCCTGGTGACAACGTTGCGATGACGGTCGAGCTGATCACGCCGATCGCGATGGAGGAGAAGCTGCGCTTCGCCATCCGCGAAGGCGGCCGCACGGTGGGCGCCGGCGTCGTCGCCTCGATCATCGAGTAAGGACTGATCGGGCCGGCGGCCGGGCGACCGGCTGCCGGACCCTAGGGGTATAGCTCAGTTGGTAGAGCGGCGGTCTCCAAAACCGCAGGTCGGGGGTTCGAGCCCCTCTGCCCCTGCCACTGTTTAACGGAACGGGCCCGACGGCCGAAGGCATATCGCATGGCGAAGTTCAATCCGGTGGAGTACCTCCAGGAGGTACGCCAGGAAGTCAACAAGGTGACCTGGCCGACGCGCCGGGAAACCATGATCACCACCGTGATGGTGCTCATCATGGTGTTCCTCGCCTCGATCTTCTTCTTCGTCGTCGACGCGGTGCTGCAGGCGATCGTCCATCGCGTGCTGTTCCTGAGCTTCTGAGGGACTGAAAGACGACCATGGCCAAGCGCTGGTACATCGTTCACGCCTACTCGAACTTCGAGAACAAGGTGGCGGAATCGATCAAGGAGCAGGCGGCGGCCAAGGGCCTCGCGGAGCTGTTCGAGCAGGTTCTGGTGCCGACCGAGGAAGTGGTCGAGATGCGCCGCGGCCGCAAGGTCACGAGCGAGCGCCGATTTTTTCCGGGCTACGTGCTCGTGAAGATGGACATGACCGACGAGGCATACCATCTGATCAAGAACACGCCCAAGGTCACGGGGTTCCTCGGGTCGGACAACAAGCCGATCCCGATCTCGGAAGCCGAGGCGAACCGGATCCTGCACCAGGTGCAGGAGGGCGTGGAGCGCCCGCGGCCGTCGATCACCTTCGAGATCGGCGAGCAGGTGCGGGTCGCCGACGGCCCGTTCGCGTCGTTCAACGGGCTCGTGGAAGAGGTCGACGAGGAACGCTCGCGTCTCAAGGTTGCGGTTTCGATTTTCGGCCGGCCCACGCCGGTCGAACTGGAATTCGGCCAGGTCGAGAAGGTCTGAGCCGGAGTTTGTGGTGGGAGGCTGATCCTTCGGGTGAAGCCGGACCACTAACCTCTTGATGCCATGGCGTTTATCATGGCGAGGGAAAGGAAGAGATGGCTAAGAAGGTACTGGGCTACATCAAGCTCCAGGTGAAGGCGGGCCAGGCAAACCCGTCGCCGCCGATCGGGCCGGCGCTGGGTCAGCGCGGGCTCAACATCATGCAGTTCTGCAAGGAGTTCAACGCCGCGTCGCAGGCGATGGAGCCGGGATCGCCGATTCCGGTCGTGATCACGGCCTATCAGGACAAGTCCTTCACGTTCGAGATGAAGACGCCGCCGGCGTCGTACTTCCTGCGCAAGGCGGCGAAGATCGACAAGGGCTCGAAGGAGCCGGGCCGCGGCGGGTTCGTGGGCAAGGTGACCAAGGCGCAGGTGCGCGAGATCGCCGAGAAGAAGCTCAAGGACCTGAACGCCCGCGACATCGACCAGGCCGCCAAGATCATTGCCGGCTCCGCCCGGTCGATGGGCCTCGAGGTGGTGGAGTAAAATCATGACGAAGATCGCAAAGCGCGTTGAAAAGACCCGCGAGGGGCTCGACCCGACCAAGTCCTACTCGCTCGAGGACGCCCTGAAGCTCGTGAAGTCGCGGGCGACCGCGAAGTTCGACGAGACGATCGAGGTCGCCATGAACCTCGGCGTCGATCCCCGCCACGCCGACCAGATGGTGCGCGGCGTGTGCAACCTGCCGAACGGCTCCGGCCGCAAGGTGCGCGTCGCCGTGTTCGCCAAGGGCGCGAAGGCGGAAGAGGCCAAGAAGGCGGGCGCCGACATCGTGGGCGCCGAGGACCTGGTCGAGACCGTGTCGAAGGGCACGATCGACTTCGACCGCGCCATCGCGACCCCGGACATGATGGGTCTCGTCGGCCGCCTCGGCAAGGTTCTGGGCCCGCGCGGCCTGATGCCGAACCCGAAGGTCGGCACGGTGTCGATGGACATCGCCGGCGCCGTGAAGGCGGCGAAGGGCGGCGCGGTCGAGTTCAAGGTCGAGAAGGCTGGCATCGTGCAGGCCGGCGTCGGCAAGGCCTCGTTCAGCGAGGACCAGCTCGCCGGCAACATCCGCGCGTTCGTCGATGCCGTGGTGAAGGCGAAGCCCGCCGGCGCCAAGGGCACGTACGTGAAGAAGGTTTCGGTGTCTTCGACGATGGGCCCGGGCGTGAAGCTCGACCTCTCGTCGGTGACGCAAGCGGGCGCCACCGGCGCCTGATCGAGTTTCCCGGCGAGGGTCCGCGAGGGCCTTCGCCGGGAGAAGTCCTGTCCGAGATTGCAGGCGCGGGGGAAATCCCCGCTTAAACCCAAAAGCCTGCATGAGATGGGAGTTTGGCCCGGTTTTTCCGCCCGCTCTGGGCGAAGGGATCGGTTTGAACCTCATGGACCTGGGTCTATCCGGCGCGTCCGGACGGCTCTGGGGACAGGCAGTGAGTGCCGCCGACGGAAGCGGGGCTCGTCTGCCAGAAGGCCGGCGAGGCTTGCGACTGCGGCGGTTGGACCAAGGCGCAGGGACTGTTCCGAACGGAAGGTCCGGCGCGTGAAGGAGAGAGCAAGTGGATAGAGCTGCAAAGGCAGAACTCGTCGCGACGCTCCACCAGGTGTTTTCCACCACCGGGTCGGTCGTCGTGAGCCACAACCTCGGCCTCACGGTCTCGCAGATCAACGATCTGCGCGCCCGCATGGCAAAGGCTGGCGCCACAGTGAAGGTGGCCAAGAACCGCCTCGCCAAGCTTGCCCTCGACGGCACTCCCGCCAAGGGTCTCGAGAAGCTGATGCAGGGTCCCACGATGGTGGCCTACGCGTCCGACCCCGTGTCGGCCGCCAAGGTCGCCTCCGAGTTCGCCAAGCAGCACGAAAAGTTCGTCGTGCTGGGTGGCGCGCTGGGGCCCCAGGTTCTCGATGCCAAAGGCGTGAAGGCCCTTGCGGAACTGCCTTCGCTGGATGAGCTCCGTGCGAAGCTCGTCGGCATGATCCAGACGCCCGCCACCCGCATCGCCGGTGTGGTTCAGGCGCCTGCCGGTCAGCTGGCGCGTGTCCTCAAGGCCTATGCCGACAAGGCTGCTTGACGAAGCAAGACGTAAACCAAGGTTCAAACCGTATCGAAAGAGAGTAGTGAAATGGCTGATTTGTCCAAGCTGGTCGAAGACCTCTCGAGCCTGACCGTGCTCGAGGCCGCCGAGCTGTCGAAGATGCTCGAGGAGAAGTGGGGCGTGTCTGCTGCGGCTCCGGTCGCGGTCGCCGCCGCCGGTCCTGCCGCTGCCGCGGCGCCGGTCGAGGAGAAGACCGAGTTCGACGTCGTCCTGGCCAAGGCCGGCGAGAAGAAGATCGAGGTCATCAAGGAAGTTCGTGCGATCACCGGTCTCGGCCTCAAGGAGGCCAAGGACCTGGTCGAGGGCGCTCCGAAGACCGTGAAGGAAGCGGTGGCCAAGAAGGACGCCGAAGAGATGAAGAAGAAGCTCGAGGCGGTTGGCGCCAGCGTCGAGCTGAAGTGATTTTCTGCGCCGGGCGGGGCCGTCAAAAAGCCCCGTCCGGTGCACAAGGTGTTTGTCGTCCGACGGTTTCCCTCACATCCCTGAAAAAGGGGTGTGCGGAAAGCCGTCACATCGGTTTTGAAGTTCTGGAAGGTGCGAAGGAAACGAAATGTCGCAGACGTTCATCGGCAGAAAGCGCGTTCGTAAGTTTTTCGGGCATATCGCTGAAGTTGCTGAAATGCCGAACCTCATCGAGGTTCAGAAGGAATCCTACGATCAGTTCCTGCAGGTTCAGGAACCCGCGGGCGGCCGTGCGAACGAGGGCCTGCAGGCCGTGTTCAAGTCGGTGTTCCCGATTTCCGACTTCACGGGCCAGGCGATGCTCGAGTTCGTGCGCTACGAATTCGAGCCGCCGAAGTACGACGTCGACGAGTGCCAGCAGCGGGGCATGACCTATGCCGCGCCGCTGAAGGTCACGCTGCGCCTGATCGTCTTCGAGGTGGACCCGGACACCGGCGCGAAGTCGGTGAAGGACATCAAGGAGCAGGACGTCTACATGGGCGACATGCCGCTCATGACCAAGAACGGCACGTTCGTGGTCAACGGCACCGAGCGCGTGATCGTCTCCCAGATGCACCGCTCGCCGGGCGTCTTCTTCGACCACGACAAGGGCAAGACGCACTCCTCGGGCAAGCTCCTGTTCGCCGCCCGGATCATCCCGTACCGCGGCTCGTGGCTCGACTTCGAGTTCGACGCCAAGGACCTGATCTACGTGCGCATCGACCGCCGCCGCAAGCTGCCCGTGACGACGCTGCTGTTCGCGCTCGGCCTCGATGGCGAGCAGATCCTGCACTACTTCTACAACCGTGTGACCTACACGCAGGCGAAGTCGGGCGGCTGGCGCACGCCGTTCGACCCGCAGCGCTACCGCGGCATGAAGCCGTCCTCCGACATGATCGACGCCAAGACCGGCGCGGTCGTCGTCGAGGCCGGCAAGAAGATCACCCCGCGTCTGGCGCGCAAGCTCGCCGAGGACGGCCTCAAGGAACTCCTCGTCCGTGACGAGGACCTTTATGGCCAGTACATCGCCGACGAGCTCGTCGATCCGAAGACCGGCCTGATCTATGCCGAGGCCGGCACGGAGATCGACGAGAAGCTGCTCAAGGCGCTGAAGGAAGCGGGCTACGCGAAGCTCAACCTCCTCGACATCGACCACATCACCACCGGTGCCTACATCCGCAACACGCTGATGGCCGACAAGGTGGAGAGCTACGAGCAGGCGCTGCTCGAGATCTACCGCGTGATGCGCCCCGGCGAACCGCCGACGCGCGAGACGGCGGAAGCGTTGTTCCGCGGCCTGTTCTTCGAAGAGGAGCGCTACGATCTCTCGGCCGTCGGCCGCGTGAAGATGAACATGCGCCTCGACCTCGACTGCCCGGACACGGTGCGCACGCTGCGCCGCGAGGATATCCTCGCGGTCGTGAAGACGCTCGCCGAACTGCGCGACGGCAAGGGCGAGATCGACGACATCGACCACCTCGGCAACCGCCGTGTGCGTTCGGTCGGCGAGCTCATGGAGAACCAGTACCGCCTCGGCCTCGTGCGCATGGAGCGCGCGATCAAGGAGCGCATGTCGTCGGTCGACATCGACACGGTGATGCCGCACGACCTGATCAACGCGAAGCCCGCGGCCGCCGCGGTGCGCGAGTTCTTCGGGTCCTCGCAGCTGTCGCAGTTCATGGACCAGACGAACCCGCTCTCCGAGATCACCCACAAGCGCCGCCTCTCGGCGCTTGGCCCGGGCGGTCTTACGCGCGAGCGTGCGGGCTTCGAGGTGCGCGACGTGCACCCGACGCACTACGGCCGCATCTGCCCGATCGAGACGCCGGAAGGTCCGAACATCGGCCTGATCAACTCGCTCGCGACCTACGCGCGGGTGAACAAGTACGGCTTCATCGAGACGCCCTACCGCAAGGTGGTCAACGGCAAGGTGACGAACGAGGTGCGCTACCTCTCCGCCACCGAGGAGACCAAGCACTACATCGCCCAGGCGAACGTGGCGCTGACGAAGGACGGCAAGTTCGCCGACGACCTCGTCATCGTGCGTCACCATGGCGACGTGCTGCAGGTGCCGGCCGATCGTGTCGACTACGCGGACGTGTCGCCGAAGCAGCTCGTGTCGGTTGCCGCGGCGCTGATCCCGTTCCTCGAGAACGACGACGCCAACCGCGCGCTGATGGGCTCGAACATGCAGCGCCAGGCGGTGCCGCTCGTGCGCACCAACGCCCCGCTCGTCGGCACCGGCATGGAATCGGTGGTGGCGCGGGATTCGGGCGCCGCGATCACGGCGCGCCGCACCGGCGTCGTCGACCAGGTGGACGCCAAGCGCATCGTCATCCGCGCGACGGAGGAGACCGATCCGACCAAGTCGGGCGTCGACATCTACACGCTCTCGAAGTTCCAGCGCTCGAACCAGAACACCTGCATCAACCAGCGTCCGCTGGTGCGCGTGGGCGATCAGGTGAGCGCCGGCGACATCATCGCCGACGGTCCCTCGACCGATCTCGGCGACCTCGCCCTCGGCCAGAACGTGCTCGTCGCGTTCATGCCGTGGAACGGCTACAACTTCGAGGACTCGATCCTGCTCTCCGAGCGCATGGTCCGCGATGACGTCTTCACCTCGATCCACATCGAGGAGTTCGACGTGATGGCCCGCGACACCAAGCTCGGTCCGGAGGAGATCACGCGCGACATCCCGAACGTCGGTGAAGAAGCGCTGAAGAACCTCGACGAGGCCGGCATCGTCTACATCGGCGCCGAGGTGAAGCCGGGCGACATCCTCGTCGGCAAGATCACGCCGAAGGGCGAGAGCCCGATGACGCCGGAAGAGAAGCTGCTCCGCGCGATCTTCGGCGAGAAGGCCTCCGACGTGCGCGACACGTCGCTGCGCCTGCCGCCAGGCGTCTCCGGCACGGTCGTCGAGGTGCGCGTGTTCAACCGGCACGGCGTCGACAAGGACGAGCGCGCGCTGGCGATCGAGCGCGAGGAGATCGAGCGGCTCGCCAAGGACCGCGACGACGAACTCGCGATCCTCGACCGCAACGCCTACGGCCGCCTCAATGCCTTCCTCAACGGGAAGGTCGCCGCGGGCGGTCCGAAGGGCCACAAGATCGAGGGCAAGGTCACGGCCGCGATCCTCGAGGACATGCCGCGTTCGCAGTGGTGGAACATCGTTCTCCAGAACGAGAAGAACCACGCCGAGCTCGAGGCCATGCGCCAGCAGTACGAGGAATCGAAGAAGCGGCTCGAAGACCGCTTCCTCGACAAGGTCGAGAAGCTGCAGCGCGGCGACGAGCTGCCGCCGGGCGTCATGAAGATGGTCAAGGTCTTCGTGGCGGTGAAGCGCAAGATCCAGCCGGGCGACAAGATGGCCGGCCGGCACGGCAACAAGGGCGTGGTTTCGCGCATCGTTCCCGACGAGGACATGCCCTACCTCGAGGACGGCACCCCTGTCGACGTGGTGCTGAACCCGCTGGGCGTGCCGTCGCGCATGAACGTCGGGCAGATCCTCGAGACGCACCTCGGCTGGGCGTGCGCCGGTCTCGGCAAGCGCATCGGCGAGATGCTCGAAGCCTACCGCGCCTCGCAGAAGGTCAAGCCGCTCAAGGACGAACTGCACAAGATCTACGGCAAGGACGAGACGGTCGCCTCGCTCGATGACGGCCAGGTCGTCGAACTCGCGACCAACCTCACGAAGGGCGTGCCGATCGCCACGCCGGTGTTCGACGGCGCGCGCGAAGAGGACATCGGCCAGATGCTCGAAGCGGCCGGTCTCGACCGCTCGGGCCAGGTGACGCTATTCGACGGGCGCACGGGTGAACCGTTCGACCGCAAGGTGACGGTGGGCTACATCTACATCCTGAAGCTCCACCACCTCGTCGACGACAAGATCCACGCGCGCTCGATCGGCCCGTACTCGCTTGTCACCCAGCAGCCGCTGGGCGGCAAGGCGCAGTTCGGCGGCCAGCGCTTCGGCGAGATGGAGGTGTGGGCGCTAGAAGCCTACGGCGCCGCCTTCACGCTGCAGGAGATGCTGACCGTGAAGTCGGACGACGTGGCCGGCCGCACCAAGGTCTACGAGGCGATCGTCCGTGGCGACGACACCTTCGAGGCGGGCATTCCGGAGAGCTTCAACGTGCTCGTGAAGGAAATGCGCTCGCTCGGCCTCAACGTCGATCTGCAGGGTCAGACCTGACGAGAATCCAATGACGAGGCGGGATCGGTACGACGGTCCCGCCGCTTTCCCCCGGATCGGCCCAGATCGGCTGACCCCGGAACCGACCAACCCGGCAGCGGAACCGCCCAATTCCGCGACAAGGAGTTGAAATGAACAAAGAGGTCATGAACGTCTTCAACCCGGTCGCACCGCCTGCGACGTTCGACCGGATCCGGATCTCGATCGCGAGCCCGGAGAAGATCCTTTCGTGGTCCTACGGCGAGATCAAGAAGCCGGAGACCATCAACTACCGCACGTTCAAGCCCGAGCGCGACGGCCTGTTCTGCGCCCGCATCTTCGGGCCGATCAAGGACTACGAGTGCCTGTGCGGCAAGTACAAGCGGATGAAGTACAAGGGCATCATCTGCGAGAAGTGCGGCGTGGAAGTCACGCTGGCCAAGGTGCGCCGCGAGCGCATGGGCCACATCGAACTCGCAGCGCCCGTCGCCCACATCTGGTTCCTGAAGTCGCTGCCCTCGCGCATCGGCCTGCTGCTCGACATGACGCTGAAGGACATCGAGCGCGTCCTCTACTTCGAGAACTACATCGTTCTCGAGCCTGGCCTGACGCCGCTCAAGCTGCACCAGCTCCTGTCTGAGGAGGAATACCTCACCGCGCTCGAGCAGTACGGCGAGGACGGCTTTACCGCCGGCATCGGCGCCGAGGCCGTGCGGGAGCTCCTGCTTGCGCTCAACCTCGAGAAGCTGCGCGACGACCTCCGCAAGGAGATCGCCGAGTCGACCTCGGACCTCAAGCCGAAGAAGCTCGGCAAGCGGCTGAAGATCGTCGAGGCGTTCATCGAGTCGGGCAACAAGCCCGAGTGGATGATCCTGACCGTCGTTCCGGTGATCCCGCCGGAGCTGCGCCCGCTCGTGCCACTCGACGGCGGCCGCTTCGCGACGTCGGACCTGAACGACCTCTACCGCCGCGTGATCAACCGCAACAACCGCCTGAAGCGGCTGATCGAGCTGCGCGCGCCGGACATCATCATCCGCAACGAGAAGCGCATGCTTCAGGAAGCGGTCGATGCCTTGTTCGACAACGGCCGCCGCGGCCGCGTCATCACCGGCGCCAACAAGCGCCCGCTGAAATCGCTCGCCGACATGCTGAAGGGCAAGCAGGGCCGGTTCCGCCAGAACCTGCTCGGCAAGCGCGTCGACTACTCGGGCCGTTCGGTCATCGTGGTGGGTCCGGAGCTGAAGCTCCACCAGTGCGGCCTGCCGAAGAAGATGGCGCTCGAGCTGTTCAAGCCGTTCATTTACTCGCGCCTCGACGCGAAGGGCCTCTCGGCCACGGTGAAGCAGGCCAAGAAGCTCGTCGAGAAGGAGAAGCCGGAGGTTTGGGACATCCTCGATGAGGTGATCCGCGAGCATCCGGTGCTCCTGAACCGCGCGCCGACGCTCCACCGCCTCGGCATCCAGGCGTTCGAGCCGACGCTGATCGAGGGCAAGGCGATCCAGCTGCACCCGCTCGTCTGCGCGGCCTTCAATGCCGACTTCGACGGCGACCAGATGGCGGTCCACGTGCCGCTGTCGCTCGAGGCGCAGCTCGAAGCCCGCGTGCTGATGATGTCGACCAACAACATCCTGCACCCGGCGAACGGCCAGCCGATCATCGTGCCCTCGCAGGACATCGTGCTCGGACTCTACTACCTCTCGCTCGTGCGCAACAACGAGCCGGGCGAAGGCAAGATCTTCGGCTCGATCGCCGAGATCGACCACGCGCTCGCGGCGGGCGCCGTGACGCTCCACGCCAAGATCAAGGCGCGCTTCAAGTACATCGACGACGAGGGTCATCCGACGTCCAAGGTGTACGACACGACGCCGGGCCGCATGAAGATCGGCGAACTCCTGCCGCGCCAGCCGGGCATCTCGCTCGATCTGTGCAACAAGCTTCTCACCAAGCGTGAGATCTCGCGCATGATCGACGCGGTGTACCGTCACTGCGGCCAGAAGGAGTCGGTTATCTTCTGCGACAAGATCATGGCGCTCGGCTTCTACAACGCGTTCAAGGCGGGCATCTCGTTCGGCAAGGACGACATGGTCATCCCGGACACGAAGGAGAAGCTCGTCGAGGAGACCCGCCAGCTCGCCAAGGAATACGAGCAGCAGTACATCGACGGCCTGATCACCCAGGGCGAGAAGTACAACAAGGTCGTCGACGCGTGGGCCAAGTGCACCGATCGCGTCGCCGAGGAGATGATGCAGCGCATTCAGGCGGTGCAGGTCGACGACAAGACGGGCCGCGAGAAGCCGGTGAACTCCATCTACATGATGGCGCACTCCGGCGCGCGCGGTTCGCCGACGCAGATGCGCCAGCTCGCCGCCATGCGCGGCCTGATGGCAAAACCGTCGGGCGAGATCATCGAGACGCCGATCATCTCGAACTTCAAGGAAGGCCTGACCGTGCTCGAGTACTTCAACTCGACCCACGGCGCGCGCAAGGGCCTCGCCGACACGGCGCTCAAGACGGCGAACTCGGGCTATCTCACCCGCCGTCTCGTGGACGTCGCGCAGGACTCGATCATCACCGAAGAGGACTGCGGAACGCAGCACTCGATCACCGCGCGTCCGATCATCGACGCGGGCGAGGTCATCGCCTCGCTCGGCCAGCGCGTGCTCGGCCGAACCGCGGCCGAGGACGTGAAGGATCCGGCTACCGGCGAGATCATCGTGCCAGTGGGCGACGAGATCATGGAAGCCCACGTCGAGCTGATCGAGAAGGCGGGCGTCCAGGCGATCCGCATCCGCTCGGTCCTGACCTGCGAGACGAAGTTCGGCGTGTGCGGCAAGTGCTACGGGCGCGACCTTGCCCGCGGCACGCCCGTCAACATGGGCGAGGCGGTGGGCGTCATCGCCGCCCAGTCGATCGGCGAGCCGGGCACGCAGCTCACCATGCGCACGTTCCACATCGGTGGCACGGCGCAGGTCCTCGACGAGTCGTTCATCGAGGCGAACGTCGACGGCGTCGTCAAGATGAAGACCCGCAACGTGCTGCGCGACTCGGCCGGCAAGCTGATCGTGATGGGCCGCAACACCTCGCTCGTCATCGAGGACCAGAACGGCACCGAGAGAGCTGTCCACAAGCTCTCCTACGGTGCCCGCCTGTTCGTCGACGAAGGCGACAAGGTGAAGCGCGGCACGCGTCTCGCCGAGTGGGATCCCTACACCCGCCCGATCCTCACCGAGGTCGATGGCTTCGTCGACTTCGAGGACCTGGTGGACGGCATCTCCGTCGCCGAGCAGACCGACGAGTCGACCGGCATCACCAACCGCGTGGTCGTCGACACGAAGGGCAACGTGCGCGGCGAGCACCTGAAGCCCGCGATCGTCATCAAGGACGGCAGCGGCAAGGTGGTGAAGCTCGCCCGCGGCTCGGAAGCCCGCTACATCCTGCCCGCCAACGCGATCCTCTCGGTCGACCGCGGTGCGCAGGTGAAGGGCGGTGACGTGCTCGCGCGCATCTCGCTCGAGAGCGCCAAGACCCGCGACATCACCGGCGGTCTGCCGCGGGTGGCGGAGCTGTTCGAGGCGCGTCGGCCGAAGGACCACGCGATCATCGCGGAAGTCTCCGGCCGCGTGGAGTTCGGGCGCGACTACAAGAACAAGCGCCGCATCCGGATCGTCCCGGACGACGCCTCGCTCGAGCCGATCGAGTACCTGATCCCGAAGGGCAAGCACCTTCCGGTCCAGGAAGGCGATCACATCGAGAAGGGCGAGTACATCCTCGACGGCAACCCGGCGCCGCACGACATCCTGGCGATCAAGGGCGTGGAAGAGCTCGCCTCGTTCCTCGTCAACGAGATCCAGGAGGTCTACCGGCTGCAGGGCGTGTCGATCAACGACAAGCACATCGAGGTGATCGTCCGCCAGATGCTGCAGAAGGTCGAGATTTCGTCCTCGGGCGACACGCAGCTGCTCCCGGGGGAGCAGCTCGACCGTATCGAGTTCGACGAGATCAACGCCAAGGTCGAGGCCGACGGCGGCAAGCCCGCCACCGCCTCGCCGGTGCTGCTCGGCATCACCAAGGCCTCGCTGCAGACCCGCTCGTTCATCTCCGCGGCCTCGTTCCAGGAGACGACGCGCGTTCTGACCGAGGCTGCGGTGAACGGCAAGGTCGACACGCTCGAGGGCCTGAAGGAGAACGTGATCGTGGGCCGCCTCATCCCGGCGGGCACCGGCGGCATGCTGGCGCGCCTGAAGCAGGTGGCGGAGAAGCGCGACACGCTGATCCTCGAGGAGAAGGCGAAAGAGGCAGGCGAAGCCCTGCCGGCGGCCGAGTAAGGTCGGCCGCATCAGACGCATTTTCGCGCCCGGCGGACTGTTCCGCCGGGCGCTTTTCGTTCGGGGGATAAGGGACGTGGCCGACGTCGCGGCGGTGCGCGAAATCGAGGAGCGGGCGCTGAAGGCGTGGTCGGCGCTCCGCACCGTGCTGGTCGGCGGCTGGGAGGTTCGCTTCGCCGCGGGCTGCACCAAGCGGGCGAACTCCGCCAACGCGCTTGAGCCGTCGATCCCGTTCGACGACGTGCGTCGCGAGGTCGAGGCACTTTACGCGGCAGCGGGTCAGCCCGCGATCTTCCGCATCACCCCGCTCGCCCCGCCGTTCGCCGACGATGCGCTGGCAGGGGCAGGGTACCGCCTGATCGATCCCTCGATCGTGATGGCCGCCGATCTACCGGCGTTCTCCGCGTCATCTGCCGTGACCATCGCAGATACGCCGACACCCGCATGGCTCGACGGCATCGCTGCCGCAAACAACATCGCGCCGCCGCTGCGCCCCGTGCATGACCGCATCGTCCAGGCGATCGCCACGCCGGCCGCGTTCGCGACACTCAGCGTCGATGGGAAGCCCGCGGGCTACGGGCTCGCCGTCTGCGACCGCGGACGCGTGGGCCTGTTCGACGTCGTCGTCGCGGCAACGCACCGGGGCCGGGGGTTCAGCCGCCCGCTGACCGAAACGCTCCTCGCCTGGGGACGGGCCCACGGCGCAGCCGCGGCCTATCTCCAGGTCGGTGCAGGCAATGGCGCTGCGCTAGGCCTTTACCACCGCCTCGGCTTCCGCGAGGCCTACCGCTACCACTATCGGATCAGGCATTTCGCGATCTGAGGGTGCGCTCGATCAATTCTTTTGCAATCAGGCTTTGCAATACACGGATTTTGCTTATCCAAGAATCAATCTGTGAAATAATATCCTTGAGCTGCGCTACGGAAATTTCTGTTCCTTCGCCAGTTTCGGCGTGTATTTGTATAAACTTGAATTTGTGTAGGACGAACCGATCATGAGCAATCCTATTTCGATAATCGTTGAGCCTAATATCTTCTATTTTCTGTATAATTTCTGGACTAAAGTTTTCCTTGTTCAATTGCCTTAAGAGTAATTTGATCTTGCTTTGCGCCGAGTTGCGTTGATTAAATTGAATTTTGAGAATCAGTAGAACGCTTTCGATTTCCATCTCAAGGACCGACCAGGTCGAGATAGTAGCACCCACATAACGGGTAATCTCATCATCTGGTCTAAGGGGCTGGCAGGAAACTATTACAACGCCATATGCCTCGGCACCGGCTTTGGCTTCACCACTTAAAGTGCTCATTTATCCACCAATAACGTCTGCACGACCTGTGATTGTGCATCAGGTCGTGCAGCGCGCATAGCGGTGTTGTTTTAAGCCGCCTCGGCCAGCGCGTGATGCGGGTCGGGCTCGATCAGGCCGATCATGGCGCCGCCCGGATCGCAGACGACCGAGAGCTTCCCCACGCCCGGCACGTGGATCGCGCGGCGCATCACCTCGCCGCGGGCGTCCTCGGCCTGGAGCTCGACGCGTGTGACGTCGGAGACCGCCATGTAGGTCATCCAGTGCGACGGCACGCCCTCGTAGAGCGGCCGTTCGAGCGCGAAGACCCCTGCGACCGCCCGGCCGCCCTGGCGCGCGATCCAGTAGTCGGTTCCGTCCGGCAGCGGCACCTTCTCGAAGGTCCAGCCCAGCGTTTCCTGGTAGAAGGCGCAGGCGACCTCGGGTTCCCAGGTGTTCAGCTCGTGCCACCAGGTGTGCAACTGGCTCGTCGTCATGAAGTGTTCCCTCTCTTCACCCCTCGCCGTCCAAGGAGAAGGGTGTTCGGTTCCTCGGGCGAGGGTATGACGAGAACCGGCCGAATCGCGGCCGACTTGACCCGAACCTGCCACAGTCCTTAAGGGTTCAAGGGGTCTCGCCCGCCAAAAATGACGAAAATTCGTTACCCGGAGGCCTGAAACGGCCGCTTTCGGGGGTTGACGGGGCAGGGACCCGTGAGTATGTTCCGCCCGCTTTCAGGTGGCAGGCCGTAGGCATCTCGCATGCTTAAACGCTGCCGGAAAGCAAGCCAGGAATGATCAGGACACGACCTCGCGGTGGCCTTATCCGCGCGGTCCTCTGATGAGCTGCACTGGGCTTTCGGAATCGGTCCGAAAGCTCGAGTGCCGTTTGTCGTTGCGCGTGCCCTGAACGAAGAGACGAACCAGAACGAGAGACAGAAGGCAGATGCCGACAGTCAACCAGTTGATCCGTAAGCCGCGCCAGTCGCCGAAGTTCCGCAACAAGGTGCCGGCGATGCAGGCATGCCCGCAGAAGCGCGGCGTGTGCACCCGCGTCTACACGACGACGCCGAAGAAGCCGAATTCGGCGCTGCGCAAGGTGGCCAAGGTTCGTCTGACCAACGGTTTCGAAGTGGTGAGCTACATCCCGGGCGAGGGCCATAACCTCCAGGAGCACTCCGTGGTGATGATCCGCGGCGGCCGCGTGAAGGACCTCCCGGGCGTGCGCTACCACATCATCCGCGGCGTGCTCGACACCCAGGGCGTGGCGAAGCGTCGTCAGCGCCGGTCGAAGTACGGCGCGAAGCGTCCGAAGTAATCGCGAGGATCCGTACCGATGTCCCGTCGCCACAGCGCAGTCAAACGCGAGATCAACCCGGACCCGAAGTTCGGCGATATCGTCGTGTCGAAGTTCATGAACAACCTCATGTACGAGGGCAAGAAGTCGGTCGCCGAGAACATCGTCTACGGCGCGTTCGACAAGATTCGCGACAAGACCAAGCAGGATCCGGTGGTGGTGTTCCACCAGGCGCTCGACAACGTCGCGCCGGCGATCGAGGTCCGCTCCCGCCGCGTCGGCGGCGCCACCTACCAGGTGCCGGTCGAAGTGCGCACCGAGCGCCGCCAGGCGCTTGCCATCCGCTGGCTGATCACGGCCGCCCGCGGCCGCAACGAGAACACCATGGTCGACCGCCTGTCGGGCGAGCTCATGGACGCCGCCAACAATCGCGGCACCGCCGTGAAGAAGCGCGAGGACACGCACCGGATGGCCGAGGCCAACCGCGCCTTCTCGCACTATCGCTGGTAAGCCCTCGAGGAGCATTCCCCAATGGCCCGCACCCACAAGATCGAGGACTACCGCAACTTCGGCATCATGGCCCACATCGATGCCGGCAAGACGACGACGACCGAGCGGATCCTCTATTACTCCGGCAAGTCCCACAAGATCGGCGAAGTCCATGACGGCGCCGCCACGATGGACTGGATGGAGCAGGAGCAGGAGCGCGGCATCACCATCACGTCGGCGGCGACGACGACGTTCTGGAATGGCAAGCGCCTGAACATCATCGACACCCCCGGCCACGTCGACTTCACCATCGAGGTGGAGCGTTCGCTGCGCGTGCTCGACGGCGCGGTGTGCGTGCTCGATTCGAACCAGGGCGTGGAGCCGCAGACCGAGACCGTGTGGCGCCAGGGCGACAAGTACCGCGTCCCGCGCATCGTATTCTGCAACAAGATGGACAAGACCGGCGCGGACTTCGACCGCTGCCTCTCCGACATCAAGACGCGCCTTGGCGCGAAGCCCGTGCCGATCCAGCTGCCGATCGGCGCCGAGCAGGACTTCAAGGGCCTGATCGACCTCGTGCGCATGAAGGCGGTCGTCTGGGAAGACGAGGGCCTCGGCGCGAAATTCCACGACGAGGAGATTCCCGAAAACCTCAAGGACCGCGCCGAAGCGGCGCGCATGGAGATGATCGAGGCCTGCGTCGAGCTCGACGAAGCCGCGATGGAAGCCTACCTCAACGGCGAGCAGATCTCGAACGACACCATCAAGGCGCTGCTGCGCAAGGCGGTGATCACGTCGGCGTTCTTCCCCGTGCTCTGCGGCTCGGCGTTCAAGAACAAGGGCGTGCAGCCGCTCCTCGACGCGGTCGTGGACTACCTGCCGTCGCCGCTCGACGTGCCGCCGATCAAGGGCATCGATGTCAAGACCGAGCAGGAGATCGTTCGCCGTCCGAACGACGACGAGCCGCTCTCGATGCTCGCCTTCAAGATCATGGACGACCCCTACGGCGTCCTGACCTTCGCCCGCATCTACTCGGGCAAGCTCACCAAGGGCTCGAACGTCCTGAACTCGACGCGCGGCAAGACCGACCGCATCGGCCGCATGGTGCTGATGCACGCCAATTCCCGCGAAGAGATCTCGGAAGCCTACGCGGGCGACATCGTCGCGCTCGTCGGCCTCAAGGAGACCCGCACCGGCGACACGCTGTGCGCGATCGACAAGCCGGTCATCCTCGAGCGCATGGAATTCCCCGAGCCCGTCATCGAGATGGCGGTCGAGCCGAAGACCAAGGGCGACCAGGAGAAGATGGCGGTCGCGCTGCACAAGCTTGCGACGGAAGATCCCTCGTTCTACGTCTCGACCGACTCCGAGTCGGGCCAGACGATCATCAAGGGCATGGGCGAGCTGCATCTCGACATCAAGGTCGACATCCTGCGCCGCACGCACAAGGTGGAAGTCAACGTCGGCGCCCCGCAGGTCGCCTACCGCGAGACGATCACCAAGAAGACCGAGATCGACTATACGCACAAGAAGCAGACCGGCGGCACGGGACAGTTCGCCCGCGTCAAGTTCGTCGTCGAGCCGAACGAGAAGGGCAAGGGCTTCGAGTTCGAGAACGAGATCGTCGGCGGCGCTGTGCCGAAGGAATACATCCCTGGCGTCGAGAAGGGCCTCAACTCGGTGATGACTTCCGGCACGATCATCGGCTTCCCGGTGGTCGATGTGAAGGTGGCGCTGGTCGACGGCGCCTACCACGAGGTTGACTCCTCCACGATCGCGTTCGAGATCGCCTCGCGCGCCGCGCTCCGCGAAGCGCTGCAGAAGGCCGCGCCGGTGCTGCTCGAGCCGATCATGAAGGTCGAGGTCGTGACGCCGGAGGAATACCTCGGCGGCGTGATCGGCGACCTGAACTCGCGCCGCGGCCAGATCGCCGGCACCGACTCGCGCGGCAACGCGCAGGTCGTCAACGCCATGGTGCCGCTCGCCAACATGTTCGGCTACGTGAACAACCTGCGCTCGATGAGCCAGGGTCGCGCGTCGTACACGATGCAGTTTGATCATTATGCGGAGGTTCCGCGCAACGTGGCCGACGAAGTCGTCGCCAAGTACGCGTGATCGCCGCAACCAAGCACAGCCTGACCGACGGAGACTGAAAGATGGCCAAGGAAAAATTCAATCGCGACAAGCCGCACTGCAACATCGGCACGATTGGTCACGTTGACCATGGCAAGACGTCGCTGACGGCGGCGATCACCAAGGTTCTTGCCGAGTCGGGTGGCGCGACGTTTACGGCGTACGACCAGATCGACAAGGCGCCGGAAGAGAAGGCGCGCGGCATCACGATTTCGACGTCGCACGTCGAGTACCAGACGAAGAACCGGCATTATGCGCACGTGGACTGCCCGGGGCATGCCGACTACGTGAAGAACATGATCACGGGTGCGGCGCAGATGGACGGTGCGATCCTGGTGGTTTCGGCGGCCGACGGTCCGATGCCGCAGACGCGCGAGCACATCCTGCTTGCCCGCCAGGTCGGTGTTCCGGCGCTGGTGGTGTTCATGAACAAGGTCGACATGGTGGACGATCCGGAGCTTCTGGAGCTCGTCGAGATGGAGGTGCGCGAGCTTCTCTCCTCGTACGATTTCCCGGGCGACACGATCCCGATCGTGAAGGGTTCGGCGCTTGCAGCGCTTGAGGACAAGACGCCGGAGATCGGGCGTGATGCGGTTCTGAAGCTGATGGAGGCTGTGGACAGCTACATTCCGCAGCCTGACCGTCCGAAGGACCAGCCGTTCCTGATGCCGATCGAGGACGTGTTCTCGATTTCGGGCCGCGGCACGGTGGTGACGGGTCGTATCGAGCGCGGCATTGTGAAGGTCGGCGAGGAAGTTGAGATCATCGGCATTCGTCCGACGTCGAAGTCGACGGTGACGGGTGTTGAGATGTTCCGCAAGCTGCTGGACCAGGGCGAGGCTGGCGACAACGTGGGCTGCCTGCTGCGCGGTGTTGACCGCGAGGGTGTTGAGCGTGGTCAGGTTCTGGCGAAGCCGGGTTCGATCAAGCCGCACAAGAAGTTCAAGGCGGAGGCCTACATCCTGACGAAGGAGGAGGGTGGCCGTCACACGCCGTTCTTCAACAACTATCGTCCGCAGTTTTACTTCCGGACGACGGACGTTACGGGTGTTGTGTCGCTGCCCGAGGGCACCGAGATGGTGATGCCTGGTGACAACGTTGCGATGACGGTCGAGCTGATCACGCCGATCGCGATGGAGGAGAAGCTGCGCTTCGCCATCCGCGAAGGCGGCCGCACGGTCGGCGCCGGCGTCGTCGCCTCGATCATCGAGTAACTGGAGAGAAGGGCGGCCCCGCCATACGGCGGAGCGGCCCGGCAAGGAACCGAGAAGATGCAAAGGCAGAACATCCGCATCCGGCTCAAGGCGTTCGATCACCGCGTGCTCGACACCTCGACCCGCGAGATCGTGAACACGGCGCGCCGCACCGGCGCGCAGGTGCGCGGTCCCGTGCCGCTGCCGACGCGGATCGAGCGGTTCACGGTGAACCGGTCGCCCCACGTCGACAAGAAGAGCCGCGAGCAGTTCGAGATCCGGACCCATCGCCGTCTTCTCGATATCGTTGACCCGACCCCGCAGACGGTGGACGCGCTGATGAAGCTCGACCTCGCTGCCGGCGTCGACGTCGAAATCAAGCTCTGAGCGGGCTGAAAGGAGCATGATGATGCGTTCTGGTGTCATCGCGCAGAAGCTGGGCATGACCAGGCTGTTCACCGACGAGGGTGAGCACATCCCGGTGACCGTGCTGAAGCTCGACAACTGCCAGGTGCTTGGCCACAAGACGGCCGACAAGCACGGCTACACCGCCGTGCAGCTCGGAACCGGCAAGGCCAAGATCAGCCGGCTCACCAAGGCCGAGCGCGGCAACTTCGCCGTCGCGAAGGTCGAGCCGAAGCGCAAGGTGGCGGAGTTCCGGGTCACCCCGGAAAACCTCATCGCCGTCGGCGCCGAGATCATGGCGGACCACTTCGTCGCCGGCCAGTACGTCGACGTGTCGGGCACGACCATCGGCAAGGGCTTCCAGGGCGTCATGAAGCGCTGGAACTTCGGCGGCCTGCGCGCCTCGCACGGCGTGTCGATCAGCCACCGCTCGCATGGTTCGACCGGCCAGCGCCAGGACCCCGGCAAGGTGTTCAAGGGCAAGAAGATGGCCGGCCATCTCGGCGTCGAGAACGTCACCACCCAGAACATCGAGGTGGTGAAGACCGACCCTGACCGCGGCCTCATCCTGGTGCGCGGCGCGGTGCCGGGCGCCAAGGGCGGCTGGGTGTACCTGCGCGACGCCGTGAAGCGGAAGCTGCCGGCCGGCGCGCCCGTGCCGGGCAAGTTCCGTCTGCCGGAAGCGGCAGCGGCGCCCGAGGCGGCCAAGGCCTGAGAGGATTGAGACGATGAAAGCGGACGTACATACGCTCAACGCGGCCACCGCCGGCACGATCGACCTCTCGGATGCGATCTTCGGTCTCGAGCCGCGCGAGGACATCCTGCACCGCATGGTGACGTGGCAGCTCGCCAAGCGTCAGGCCGGCACGCACAAGGCCCAGACGCGCGGCGAGGTGAACCGCACCGGCAAGAAGCTCGGCAACCAGAAGGGTTCGGGCGGCGCCCGCCACGGCTCGCGCCGGGCCGGCATCTTCGTCGGTGGCGGCAAGGCCTTCGGTCCGCGCCCGCGCAGCCACGCGATCGACATGCCGAAGAAGGTGCGCGCGCTCGCCCTCAAGCTTGCGCTCTCGGCCAAGGCCAAGGCGTCGGAGCTCGTGGTGATCGAGAACGCGGTCGCGGCCGAGGCCAAGACCAAGGCGCTCAAGGCGCAGCTGGCAAAGCTCGGCCTCGACAACGCGCTGATCATCGACGGCGCCGAGCTCAACCAGAATTTCGCGCTGGCCGCGCGCAGCATCGTCGACGTCGACGTGCTCCCGGTCCAGGGCATCAACGTCTACGACATTCTCCGCCGGCGCAAACTGGTCCTGACCAAGGCCGCCGTCGAGGCGCTGGAGGCGCGGTTCAAATGAAGACGGTCGAGTTCTACGATATCATCCGCTCGCCGGCGATCACCGAGAAGGCGACGATGTGCGCCGAGAACAACCAGGTGGTCTTCAACGTGGCGCGCACCGCCACGAAGCCGGAGATCAAGGCGGCGGTCGAGGGCCTGTTCAAGGTCAAGGTGAAGTCGGTCAACACGCTCGTCCGCAAGGGCAAGCTGAAGCGGTTCCGCGGCCGGCTCGGTACCCAGGGCGACGTCAAGAAGGCGGTCGTGACCCTCGAGCAGGGTCACTCCATCGACGTCACGACGGGTCTCTGAGGCGGCGGGACGGGAGAGCAAGGTCATGGCACTGAAGACATTCAAGCCGACGTCCGCCGGGCAGCGTCACGTGGTCATCGTCGACCGCGACGGCCTGTGGCGCGGCAAGCCGGTGAAGAGCCTCACCGAGGGTCTGTCCAAGTCGGGCGGTCGCGGCTCGGACGGGCGCATCAACTCGCGTCACCGCGGCGGCGGCCACAAGCGGACGTACCGCGTGGTCGACTTCAAGCGCCGCAAGTTCGACGTGCCGGCGACGGTCGAGCGCCTCGAGTATGATCCGAACCGCACGGCCTACATCGCGCTGATCAAGTACGCCGACGGGGAGATGGCCTACATCCTCGCCCCGCAGCGCCTGAAGGCGGGCGACACCGTGGTGTCGGGGCAGAGCGTCGACGTGAAGCCCGGCAACGCGATGCCGATGGGCAACATGCCGGTCGGCACGATCGTGCACAACATCGAGCTCAAGGCCGGCAAGGGCGGGCAGCTTGCACGCTCGGCCGGTTCCTACGCGCAGCTCGCCGGCCGCGACCAGGGCTACGTCATCCTGAAGCTCAAGTCGGGCGAGACCCGGCTCGTCCACGCCGACTGCATGGCGACGATCGGCGCGGTGTCGAACCCCGACCACCTCAACGAGGTGACGGGCAAGGCGGGCCGCGCCCGCTGGAAGGGCGTCCGCCCGCAGACCCGCGGCATCGCCATGAACCCGATCGATCACCCGAACGGCGGTCGTACCAACGGCGGCAAGCACTGGGCCACGCCCTGGGGCAAGCCGACCAAGGGCAACAAGACGCGGCGCAACAAGGCGACGACGAAGTTCATCGTCCGCTCGCGCCACGTGAAGAAGTAAGAGGAAAAGACCCGTGTCCCGCTCCCTCTGGAAAGGCCCGTTCGTCGACGGCTATCTCCTGAAGAAGGCCGAGACGGCCCGCTCGTCCGGCCGCAACCAGGTCATCAAGACCTGGTCCCGCCGCTCGACCATCCTGCCGCAGTTCGTCGGCCTGACGTTCGGCGTCCACAACGGCAACAAGCACGTCCCGGTCCTCGTCAGCGAGGACATGGTCGGCCACAAGCTCGGCGAGTTCGCTCCGACCCGCACGTTCCACGGCCACGGCGCCGACAAGAAGGTGAAGAAGTAACGCCATGAGCAAAGCCAAGACCAAGAGGGCTCTTGCCGACACCGAGGCGCGCGCGATGACGCGGCTGCTTCGCGTGAGCCCGCGCAAGCTGAACGAGGTGGCGTCGATCATCCGCGGCAAGAAGGTGGACACGGCGCTCGCCACGCTCCAGTTCTCGCGTCGCCGCATCGCCCAGGACGTCAAGAAGACGCTCGAGTCGGCGATCGCCAACGCCGAGAACAACCACGACCTCGACATCAACGCGCTGATCGTGGCGGAAGCGTTCGTGGGCAAGAACATGGTCATGAAGCGCTGGTCGCCCCGCGCCCGCGGCCGCGTCGGCCGGATCGAGAAGTTCTTCAGTCAGCTGACGATTGTCGTGCGCCAGGTCGAGGAGGCCGCCTGATGGGTCACAAAGTAAATCCGGTCGGCCTCAGGCTCGGCATCAACCGCACGTGGGACTCCCGCTGGTACGCCAACCGCGGCGACTACGGCCGGCTGCTGCACGAGGACATGAAGATCCGCAAGTACCTCAAGGAGCAGCTGAAGCAGGCGGGCGTCGCCCGCGTGGTGATCGAGCGCCCGCACAAGAAGTGCCGCGTGACGATCCATTCGGCCCGCCCCGGCGTCGTCATCGGCAAGAAGGGCGCCGACATCGAGAAGCTGCGCCGTGACATCGCCAAGATGACGGACTCCGAGGTCCACCTGAACATCGTGGAAGTCCGCAAGCCCGAGATCGACGCGACGCTCGTCGCCGAGAACATCGCCCAGCAGCTCGAGCGCCGCATCGCCTTCCGCCGCGCCATGAAGCGCGCGGTGCAGTCGGCGCAGCGCATGGGCGCCGACGGCATCAAGATTACCTGCTCGGGCCGCCTCGGCGGCGCGGAGATCGCGCGCACGGAGTGGTACCGCGAGGGCCGCGTGCCGCTGCACACGCTGCGCGCCGACATCGACTACGGCACGGCGACGGCGGTGACCGCCTACGGCACCAACGGTGTCAAGGTCTGGATCTTCAAGGGCGAGATCCTCGAGCACGATCCGATGGCCCAGGACAAGCGGCTGGCCGAGCAGCACGAGGGCGGTGGCCGCCCGCGTCGCGAGCAGGCCGGCGCCTGAGGCATAAAGAACAGGACGAACGACCATGCTGCAACCGAAACGGACGAAGTTCCGCAAGCAGTTCAAGGGGCGCATCAAGGGCGCCTCGAAGGGCGGGACGGAGCTCAACTTCGGCGCCTTCGGACTGAAGGCGGTCGAGCCCGACCGCGTCACCGCCCGCCAGATCGAGGCCGCGCGCCGCGCGATGACCCGCCACATGAAGCGTGCGGGGCGCGTGTGGATCCGCGTATTCCCGGACGTGCCGGTGTCGAAGAAGCCGACCGAAGTGCGCATGGGCTCCGGCAAGGGGTCCGTCGAGTACTGGGCCGCCCGCGTCGCGCCGGGCCGCATCCTGTTCGAGATCGACGGCGTGTCGCGCCAGATCGCGCAGGAAGCGATGGCGCTCGCCGCGGCGAAGCTGCCGATCAAGACGCGCTTCATCGCGCGCCTCGGCGAAGAGTGAGAGAGGACGAGACGACCATGAAGCCACAGGACGTCCGTGCACTGAGCGACGACCAGCTCGCCGACGAGCTCGTCAAGCTGAAGAAGGAACAGTTCAACCTGCGCTTCCAGCGCGCGTCGGGGAAGGTCGAGAACACCTCCCGCGTGCGCCAGGTGCGGCGCGACATCGCCCGCATCCAGACGGTGCAGGTCGAGCGCAAGTCGAAGCAGGCGAAGTGAGGATCAGATAATGCCGAAGCGCGTGCTGCAGGGTGTGGTTGTGAGCGACAAGAACGACAAGACGATCGTCGTCCTCGTCGAGCGTCGGTTTACGCACCCGGTGATGAAGAAGACGGTTCGCCGCTCGAAGAAATACCAGGCTCACGACGAGCAGAACGTCGCCAAGGTCGGCGACGTGGTGCGCATCGAGGAGTGCCGGCCCATCTCCAAGAACAAGACGTGGATGTTCACGGAGAAGGTCGGGGCGGCTCAGGCCTGAGGAAGCAGAAACAGTCGGACCAAAAGTCCGAAGTCAAACGGGTGATGCCATGATTCAGGCAGAGACAAACCTCGACGTCGCCGACAACTCCGGCGCCCGCCGCGTCCAGTGCATCAAGGTGCTGGGCGGCGCCAAGCGCAAGTACGCGCACGTCGGCGACATCATTGTGGTGTCGATCAAGGAAGCCATTCCGCGCGGCCGCGTGAAGAAGGGCAACGTGATGAAGGCCGTGGTGGTGCGCACCGCCGCCAACATCCGCCGCCTCGACGGTTCGGTGATCCGCTTCGACCGCAACGCGGCGGTGCTGATCAACGCGCAGGGCGAGCCGATCGGCACCCGTATCTTCGGGCCGGTGCCGCGCGAGCTGCGCGCCCGCAACCACATGAAGATCATTTCGCTCGCGCCGGAGGTTCTGTGATGGCTGCGAAACTGAAGAAGGGCGACAAGGTCGTCGTCCTCACCGGCCGCGACAAGGGCAAGCAGGGCAGCATCCTCAAGGTGTTCCCCGACGAGAACCGCGCGATCGTGCAGGGCGTCAACGTGGTGCGCCGTCACCAGAAGCAGACGGCGGCACAGGAGGGCGGGATCGTGTCGAAGGAATCGACGATCCACGTCTCGAACCTGGCCCATGTCGATCCCAAGGACGGCAAGCCCACGCGCGTCGGCTTCAAGACGCTCGACAACGGCAAGAAGGTTCGGGTCGCCAAGCGGTCCGGGGAGGTCATCGATGGCTGACGCATACACGCCGCGGCTGAAGCAGCACTACAACGACGCGGTGCGCCCGGCCCTCACCGAAAAGTTCGGCTACACCAACCCCATGCAGGTGCCGAAGATCGAGAAGATCGTGCTCAACATGGGCGTTGGCGAGGCGGTCGGCGACGGCAAGATCATCAACCAGGCGGTCGAGGAACTGACCAAGATCGCCGGTCAGAAGCCGGTCGTGACGCGCGCCCGCAAGTCGGTCGCGACGTTCAAGATCCGCGAGAACATGCCGATCGGCGCGAAGGTCACGCTGCGCAAGGCGCGCATGTACGAGTTCCTCGATCGCTTCATCAACATCGCGCTGCCGCGCGTGCGCGACTTCCGCGGCCTGCCGTCGACCTCGTTCGACGGCCGCGGCAACTACGCCACCGGGATCAAGGAGCACATCATCTTCCCGGAGATCGATTACGACAAGATCGACAAGGTGTGGGGCTTCGACGTGATCATCTGCACGACCGCCAAGACCGACGACGAGGCGCGCGCGCTGCTCGAGGCGTTCAATTTCCCGTTCCGCAAGCAGCCCCAGCGGCGCCAGCAGGCCGCCTGAGCGCCGGCACAGAGGACCTAGAGGAAGGCACATGGCCAAGAAGAGCTCGATCGAGACCAACAACCGCAGGCGCCGGATGGCGAAGAAGTACGCCGGCAAGCGCCAGCGGCTCAAGGCGGTCGCCACGGATCCGTCGGTCAGCATGGAAGAGCGGTTCTCCGCGCAGCTCAAGCTTGCGCAGCTTCCCCGCAACTCCGCGCCGAACCGCATCCGCAACCGCTGCGAAGTGTCGGGCCGGTCGCGCGGGTTCTACCGCAAACTGAAGATGTCGCGCATCGCGCTGCGCGAGCTCGCCTCCCAGGGGCTGATCCCCGGCATGGTCAAGTCGAGCTGGTAAGCAGGCACGGGCGAAGGAGACTTTGAGATGACTGTGACTGACCCGATCGGCGACATGCTGACCCGCATCCGGAACGCCCAGCAGCGCCGCAAGTCGAAGGTGACGACGCCGGCCTCGAAGCTGCGCGCCCGCGTGCTCGACGTTCTGCAGCAGGAAGGCTACATCCGCGGCTACGCGCAGGTCGACTACGGCAGCGGCCGCTCGGAGATCGAGATCGAGCTGAAGTACTTCGACGGCGAGCCGGTGATCCGCCAGATCAACCGCGTCTCGAAGCCGGGCCGGCGCGTCTACGCGACGGTCGACACGCTGCCGACGGTCTTCAACGGCCTCGGCATCTCGATCCTGTCCACGCCGAAGGGTGTGCTCTCCGACAACGAGGCGCGCACCCAGAACGTGGGCGGCGAAGTGATTTGCACGGTGTTCTAAGGGACGCCCGAAGGAAGGAATTGAGACCATGTCACGCATCGGCAAGAAGCCCGTCCCGGTTCCGAAGGGCGTTACGGTTGCGGTCGACGGCAACACCGTGAAGGTGAAGGGCCCGAAGGGCGAGCTGCAGACGAAGCTCGCCGACCTCGTGACCGTCAAGCTCGAGAACGAGGCCGTGTCGGTATCGCCGCGCGACGACTCGAAGCCGGCGCGCTCGCAGTGGGGCATGTCGCGCACGCTCGTCGCCAACATGATCCAGGGCGTCACGGCGGGCTTCAGCCGCACGCTCGAGATCACCGGCGTCGGCTACCGCGCCGCCGCGCAGGGCCAGAAGCTGAACCTGAACCTCGGCTACAGCCACGACGTGGTCTACGACGTGCCGAAGGGCATCACGGTGGCGACGCCGAAGCCGACCGAGATCGTCATCACCGGCATCGACAAGCAGGCCGTCGGCCAGGTCGCCGCCGAGATCCGCGCGTGGCGCGAGCCCGAGCCCTACAAGGGCAAGGGCGTGAAGTACCAGGGCGAATACATCTTCCGCAAGGAAGGCAAGAAGAAGTAACGGAGGCCGTCATGGCTCAAGTCACGAAGCTCGATCGCCGCCGCGGCCGCGTCCGCAAGGTTCTGAAGGCGCGCACCAACACCCGTCCGCGGCTGTCGGTGTTCCGGTCGAACAAGTTCATCTACGCCCAGGTGATCGACGACGCCAAGGGCGTGACGGTCGCCGCCGCCTCCTCGCTCGAGAAGGACCTCAAGGGCGACAAGCCGGCCGCCGCCGACACGGCTGCCGCGACCGCGGTGGGCAAGCTGATCGCCGAGCGCGCGCTGAAGGCGGGCGTGAGCGAGGTGGTGTTCGACCGCGGCGGCTATCTCTATCACGGTCGCGTCAAGGCGCTGGCCGAGGGCGCCCGCGAAGGCGGCCTGAAGTTCTGATCGCACACACGGGTACGGATAAGGTTTGAAAGATGGCTAGAGAGCGCGAAAGAGACCGGGGCGGCGATCGCGACGACCGCGATAACGAGTTCCTGGACAAGCTCGTCCACATCAACCGCGTCGCCAAGGTGGTGAAGGGCGGCCGGCGGTTCGGCTTTGCCGCGCTCGTGGTCGTCGGCGACCAGAAGGGCCGCGTCGGCTTCGGCCACGGCAAGGCCCGCGAGGTGCCGGAGGCGATCCGCAAGGCCACCGACAGCGCCAAGCGCGCGCTGATCCGCGTGCCGCTGCGCGAGGGCCGCACGCTGCACCACGACGTGTTCGGCCGCCACGGCGCCGGCAAGGTCGTGCTGCGCTCGGCCCCGGCGGGCACCGGCATCATCGCCGGCGGCCCGATGCGCGCCGTGTTCGAGAGCCTCGGCATGCAGGACGTGGTGGCGAAGTCGATGGGGACCTCGAACCCCTACAACATGGTGCGCGCCACGTTCGACGCACTGAAGAAGGAAACCAGCCCCCGTTCGGTCGCGGCCCGCCGCGGCAAGAAGGTGAGCGACATCCTCGGCCGTCGCCGCGACGGCGAGGCGACCGCCGAGTAAGGCGGAACGAGGATCCGGAGACGAGCCATGGCCAAGACCGCCGCCAAGAAGAAGACGATCACCGTCGAGCAGATCCGCTCGCCCGCCCGGCGCAACGAGCGCCAGCAGGCAACGCTGGTCGGTCTCGGCCTCAGGAAGATGAACAGCCGTTCGACGCTCGAGGATACCCCGGCCGTGCGCGGCATGATGGCCAAGGTCGCGCACCTGATCCGTGTTGTCGAAGCGGCCGAGTGACACCATATCGGGAAGCGACACAGTCATGAAGCTCAACACCATCTCCGACAACGAAGGCGCCCGTCGCCCGCGCAAGCGGCTCGGCCGCGGCATCGGCTCCGGCCTCGGCAAGACCGCCGGGCGCGGCGGCAAGGGCCAGACGGCCCGTTCCGGCGGCGCCAAGGCGGGCTTCGAGGGCGGCCAGATGCCGATCTACCGGCGCCTGCCCAAGCGCGGCTTCAAGAAGCCGAACGCGCTGCACTACAACGAGGTGAACCTCGGTCGCCTGCAGCAGGCGATCGACGCGGGCAAGCTCGACGCGAAGAAGCCGATCGACGCTGCGGCGCTGCTCGCCGCGGGTCTCGTCGGCAAGCCGCGTGACGGCGTGCGCCTCCTCGGCAAGGGCGAACTCAAGGCCAAGGTCGACATCCACGTCGATCACGCCTCGAAGGCGGCGGCCGAGGCGGTCGCGAAGGCCGGCGGCAAGCTGACGGTGCTGGCTCCGCCCAAGCCCGAGGCAAGCGAAGGGGCGGCAAAGGGCTGACGTCTGGGCGCGTCCGATCCGTCGGGCGCGCGCTGATCGTTCGAACGAGGTCCCCGGGAACACCACATGGCATCAGCAGCGGAACAACTTGCAGCCAACATCAATTTCTCCGCTTTTGCCAAGGCTGAGGACCTCAAGAAGCGCATCTGGTTCACGCTGGGTGCGCTGATCGTTTATCGCCTCGGCACCTACATCCCGGTTCCCGGCGTCGACGCCGCCGAAATGGCGCGCATGGTGCAGCAGAATTCGGCCGGCATCCTGGGCTGGATCAACGGCCTCGCCGGCGGCGCGCTCGGCCGCATGGCGATCTTCGCGCTCAACATCATGCCGTACATCTCGGCCTCGATCATCATCCAGCTGATGACGACGGTCTCCCCACACCTCGAGGCCCTGAAGAAGGAAGGCGAGTCGGGACGCAAGAAGATCAACCAGTACACCCGCTACGGCACCGTGCTGCTCGCAGCCCTCCAGGCCTACGGCATCGCCGTGGGGCTCGAAGGGCAGGGGCGCATCGTCATCGATCCGGGCTGGTTCTTCCGGATCTCGACGGTCGTGACGCTCACCGGCGGCACCGTGTTCCTAATGTGGCTCGGCGAGCAGATCACCGCCCGCGGCATCGGCAACGGCATCTCGCTCATCATCTTCTCCGGCATCGTGGCGAACCTGCCGGCGGCACTCGCCCACACGCTGGAACTCGGCCGCACCGGCCAGCTTTCGACGTTCGTGATCCTCGGCATCATCGCCGTGGCGCTCGCCGTCATTGCCTTCATCGTGTTCATGGAACGCGCCCAGCGGCGCATCCCGATCCAGTATCCCAAGCGCCAGGTCGGCAACAAGATCATGCAGGGCGACACCTCGCACCTGCCGTTGAAGCTCAACACCGCGGGCGTCATTCCGCCGATCTTCGCGTCCTCACTGCTGCTGCTGCCGCTCACCGTCGCCAACTTCACGCACGGGCAGGGACCGGACTGGCTGAACTACGTCACCGCGCTGCTCGGGCACGGGCAGCCGCTGTTCATGCTGCTCTACATCGCGCTGATCATCTTCTTCGCGTTTTTCTACACCGCGATCATGTTCAACCCGAAGGAGACCGCCGACAATTTGAAGAAGCACGGCGGCTTCATCCCGGGCATCCGGCCGGGCGAGCGCACGGCGGAGTACATCGACAAGGTTCTGACCCGCATCACGCTGATCGGGGCGCTCTACCTCGCAGCGGTCTGCTTGCTGCCGGAAATCCTGATCTACTACGCCAAGATGCCGTTCTACTTCGGTGGCACGTCGCTGTTGATCGTCGTCTCGGTGACGATGGACACGGTCGCCCAGATCCAGGGCCATCTCCTCGCCCAGCAGTACGAGGGCCTCGTCAAGAAGGCGAAGCTCAGGGGGGCGCGGCGGTGAACATCATCCTTCTCGGGCCGCCCGGCGCCGGCAAGGGCACGCAGGCAAAGCGCCTCGAGACCGAGCGCGGCCTGAAGCAGCTCTCGACGGGCGACATGCTGCGCGCCGCCGTGGCAGCGGGCACCGAGCACGGCAAGCGGGCGAAGGCGGTGATGGAGGCGGGCAAGCTCGTCTCCGACGACATCGTGGTGTCGATCATCGCCGACCGCCTCGACCAGGCGGACGTGAAGAAGGGCTTCATCCTCGACGGCTTCCCGCGCAACGTGGCGCAGGCGCAGGCCCTCGACCGGATGCTGGCCGAGAAGAAGCTTAAGCTCGACGCGGTGATCGAGATGGCGGTCGACGACGACGTGCTGACCGAGCGCATCGCGGGCCGCTACACCTGCGCCAAATGCGGCAAGGGCTACCACGACAGTTTCGAGAAGCCGGCGAAACCGGGGGTCTGCGACGCATGCGGATCGACCGAGTTCGTGCGCCGGCCGGACGACAACGCGGCGACGGTCCGGGACCGGCTCAAGGTTTACCATGAGCAGACGGCCCCGCTCGTCGCCTACTACCGCTCCACGGGCAAGCTGAGGTCCGTGGACGGGATGGCGGCGATCGACGAGGTCAGTCGCCAGCTGCAGGACGTATTGGCGGACGTGGGCCGGAAAGAGCGCGTTTCTTAGGTTGACTGGCCGGGGAATCCGGCCTAAACGAGCGCTTTCTGGTCTCAAGGTCGGCTTTCAAGGGGAGGCAACTCCTCCTTGGGCGCGGCCTTATGGCAATTGAGACCATCCCTCCGCCGGCGGATGGACTTGAATATCGCGGCGCCGCGACAGGACGGTGACGCAAGCACTTGAGGAGAACGTGACGTGGCCCGTATCGCAGGCGTCAACATCCCCACTGGCAAGCGCGTCGTGATCGCGCTCCAGTACATCCACGGCATCGGCCCGAAGAAGGCGGCCGAGATCATGGAGAAGGTCAAGATCCCGGCGCAGAAGCGGGTGAACGAGCTCTCCGACGCCGAAGTCTTGCAGATCCGCGAAGTGATCGACCGCGACTACATGGTCGAGGGCGACCTCCGCCGCGACACCGCGGTGAACATCAAGCGCCTGATGGACCTCGGCACCTACCGGGGCCTGCGCCATCGCCGCGGCCTGCCGGTGCGCGGCCAGCGGACCCACACCAACGCCCGCACCCGCAAGGGTCCGGCCAAGCCGATCGCCGGCAAGAAGAAGTAAGTTCGAGAAGGCACAGAGAACATGGCCAAGGAACCGGTCCGTCCGCGCCGCAAAGAGCGCAAGAACATCACCTCCGGCGTGGTGCACGTGTATTCGTCGTTCAACAACACGATGATCACGATCACCGACGTCCAGGGCAACACGATCTCGTGGGCCTCGGCCGGCAAGCTCGGCTTCAAGGGCTCGCGCAAGTCGACGCCGTACGCCGCGCAGGTCGCGGCCGACCAGGCCGGCAAGGCGGCCATGGAGCACGGCATGAAGACCGTCGAGGTCGAGGTGTCGGGCCCGGGCTCGGGTCGCGAATCGGCGCTGCGCGCGCTGCAGGCGTGCGGCCTGCAGGTCACCGCGATCCGCGACGTGACCCCGATCCCGCACAACGGCGTGCGTCCCCCGAAGCGCCGCCGCGTCTGATCGCGGCGTCGAAACGGTTTGGCGGGCGCGCATTTCGATATTCGATTTTGACGGCTGATTTGACCGGCCGAGACAGGCGGAACGAACGATGCACGTGAACCACAGGAACTGGCAGGAACTGATCAAGCCGCAGAAGCTCGACGTCGCGCCCGGCCGCGACCGTCGCCGCACGGCGACGCTGGTCGCCGAGCCGCTGGAGCGTGGCTTCGGCATGACGCTCGGCAACGCGCTGCGCCGCGTGCTGCTGTCCTCGCTCCAGGGCGCGGCGGTGACGTCGGTGCAGATCGACGGCGTGCTGCACGAGTTCTCCTCGATCGCGGGCGTGCGCGAGGACGTGACCGACATCATCCTGAACATCAAGGAAATCGCGCTGGCGATGCACGCGGAAGGCCCGAAGCGCCTCGTGCTGCGCAAGGCGGGCCCTGGCGTCGTCACCGCCGGCGACATCCAGGAGACGGCCGACGTCCAGGTGCTGAACCCGAACCACGTGATCTGCACGCTCGACGAGGGCGCCGAGATTCGCATGGAGTTCACGGTGAACCTCGGCAAGGGCTACGTGTCCGCCGAGCGCAACCGGCCCGAGGACGCCCCGATCGGCCTGATCCCGGTCGACAGCCTCTACAGCCCGGTGAAGCGCGTGTCGTACCGCGTCGAGAACACCCGCGAGGGCCAGATTCTCGACTACGACAAGCTCACGATGACGGTCGAGACGGACGGCTCGGTGTCGCCCGAGGACGCGGTGGCCTATGCCGCGCGCATCCTGCAGGACCAGTTGCAGATCTTCATCAACTTCGAGGAGCCCTCGAAGGCGGTGGCCGGCGACGAGGAGCGCCCCGAGCTTGAGTTCAACGCGGCCCTCCTCAAGAAGGTCGACGAGCTCGAACTGTCGGTCCGCTCGGCGAACTGCCTGAAGAACGACAACATCGTCTACATCGGCGACCTGATCCAGAAGACCGAGGCGGAGATGCTCCGGACCCCGAACTTCGGCCGCAAGTCGCTGAACGAGATCAAGGAAGTGCTGGCCCAGATGGGTCTGCACCTCGGCATGGAAGTGCCGAACTGGCCCCCCGAGAACATCGAGGAACTGGCCAAGAAGTACGAAAGCCACTACTGAGGAACCGTCATGCGTCACGGAAACAGGGGCCGCAAGCTCAACCGCACCCACGAGCACCGCAAGGCCATGTTCGCCAACATGGCGGCCGCTCTCATCAAGCACGAGCAGATCGTGACTACGCTGCCGAAGGCGAAGGACCTGCGTCCGATCGTCGAGAAGCTGATCACGCTCGGCAAGAAGGGCGGCCTGCACGCCCGTCGCCAGGCGATCTCGCAGATCCGCGACGAGGACCAGGTGAAGAAGCTCTTCGACGTGCTGGCCGCGCGCTACAAGGAGCGCCACGGGGGCTACACGCGCGTGCTGAAGGCGGGCTTCCGCTACGGCGACTCCGCGCCGATGGCGGTGATCGAATTCGTCGACCGGAATCCGGACGAGAAGGGCAAGGATTCCGGCCCGACGCAAGTGAAGGACGAAGCCGAGGCCGCAGCGGCCTGACGCTTCAATTCCGCAACGGAAACGGACGGGCGGCCTCGTGCCGCCCGTTTCGTTTTGTGCCAGTCGTTCAGGCGCGAAAAGAAATGCCCGGCGCGAACCGGGCACAGGGCAGGGATCTGCTTGGCCCCTTAGAGGCTGAACGCCGTCTCCACCTCGACCACCGCCGCCGGCTTGTAGCCGTTGAAGCAGGTGGAGGTCGCCGCACCGTAGGCGCCGAGCGAGCCGAACTCGATGAAGTCGTCCTCGGCAACGTCGGCCGGCAGCATCAGCGCGCCGGGCAGACGGTCGAGCGGGTCACACGTCGGTCCGTAGACGACGAACGGCTTGAGCTCCGTCGCCTCGACCACCGCGCCGTTGCGGATCACGCGATGCGGCGGCGCGAGCGTCGGGGCCTGCGCCACTTCCATCAGGCCGCCGTAGATGCCGTCGTTGACGAACACTTCGCCGCGCTTGCCCTTCACGAGCTTCACGCGCGTGAGGAGCGAGGTCGAACCGGCGACGAGGCCGCGGCCAGGCTCGCACTCAAGCTTCGGTTCAGCGCCCTCGAACGCCGCCGCAGCGGTCTCCGCGATCACGCGGAAATACGCGTCGAGCGCCGGCACGACGCCGTCGCGATAGCGCCAGGGAAAGCCGCCGCCGACGTTCAGCGCGGCGAGCGTCACGCCCGCCACCGACGCGATTTCGGCCGCCACGTCGATGTGGCGCGCAAAGGCTGCCGGATCCGTGCACTGCGAGCCCGGATGGAAGGTCAGAACCGGCGCGAACCCGCGCGCGACGACGGCGCGGAGAAGCTCGGCCGCTTCTTCGGGCGTCGCGCCGAACTTCGAGGAGAAGTCATGCGCCGAAGCGCCGTGGCTCGGCAGGCGGAAGCGGATGGCGATCTCGATGCCCGCGGCATCGCCAACCACGTCGGCGATCTTCGCGATCTCGGCCTCATCGTCCGCGGCGAAGCGCGAGCAGCCGAACGCGAACCGCGCGCGGGCGATCTCGGCGCGCGACTTGATGGGGTTGTGATAGTGGAGCAGGGCGTGCGGTGCGGCCTCGCGCACCGCCTCCATCTCCTCGACGGAGGCGACGTCGAACACCTCGATGCCCGCGCCCGCAAGCGTCTTCAGCACGTGCGCGCCGGGGTTCGACTTCACCGCATAGGCGACTTCGCCGGGAAAGCCCGCAAGGAACTCCGCAGCGCGCGCCTCGAGCGCCGCCGTCGAGAAAAGGTAAAGCGGCTCGTCAGGATGGAGCACGCGCGACACGGCCGGCCCGTCCGCGAGCGAGCGCTGGAGACCCTGCCGGTCGAAATCGAAAACGAGCGTGTTCATGCCATTCCCTCCATCGAGCGGGATCAGAATGGGCAGGGCGACTGACGGAAAGAATCCGCCATACTGCGGCGAATCGGTTAAGATACCGTCGAAATGACGGATTTGACCGTCGGAGCGACGTTAATGGCCACCTCGAAGGACGACGAACTCATCGCGCTTCTGCGACTCAACGCCCGCGAGCCCATCGCCTCGCTCGCCCGGAAGCTGAAGCTGTCGCGCACCACCGTGCAGGACCGCCTGCGGCGGCTGGAGACGACGGGCGTGATCGCGGGATACGGCGTGAAGCTCGGCAAGGAGCGGGAGCACACCGGCATCAAAGCCTACGTGGAAGTTTCCGCCGAGCCGCGCCGGACGCTCGAAGTGCAGCGCGCGCTGATGAAGCTGCCGGAGATCGAAGAGCTGCATACCGTTTCCGGAAAATTCGACTTCGTGGCGCTGGTCAAGACGCCGTCGACGGCAGCGATGGACGACCTGCTCGACCGCATGGGCGAGATCGCCGGCGTTACCAACACCGAGTCCGCCGTCATCCTCTCGACGAAGCTCGACCGGCGCTAACCCCTTGGCGCGGCTCCGTCTTCGGTGTCACAATACTGTTCGAAGGCCCTGCGACTGAAAGATCGCCGAGAACGGCCTCGAAGGGGAGATGTCCATGAAGATCAATCGCTATGCAGGCGCCATCGTGGCGCTGGCGCTGATGGCTGGCGGCGCGCTTGCTGCCGACAAGCAGAAGCTCACGGTCGCGACGGAGGGCGCCTATCCGCCCTACAACTTCGTTGCCGCGGATGGCACGCTCCAGGGCTTCGACGTCGATTTCGCGAAGGCGGTCTGCGAGAAGATCAACGCCGACTGCACCATCATCAAGCAGGACTGGGACGGCATGATCCCCGGGCTGCTCGCCAAGAAGTACGACCTCATCATCGCTTCCATGGGCATCCTGCCGGAGCGCGAGGAGAAGATCGACTTCACCATCCCGTACTACCAGGCGCCCACGATCCTCGTCGCGGCCAAGAGCGCCGGCATCAAGGCCATGGCGGACGGCATGGTCGACCCGGCCTCGCTCTCCGGCAAGAAGATCGGCGTGCAGCGCGCCACCGGCTACGAGAGCTACGCGCGCAAGCAGTGGCCGGCCGCCGAAATCGTCGTGTACGACACGCCGGAGAGCGCTGACCTCGACATGACCGCCGGCCGGCTCGACGCCCGCTTCGACGACGGCATCCTCCTGAAGAAGGGACTGCTCGCCTCGCCCGAGGCATCGAACTTCGAACAGGTCGGCAAGGTGCTCCCCGAATCCGCGTTCGGCTCGAAGGGCGAAGGCATCGGCGTGCGCAAGGGTGAAACCGCGCTCAAGGAGTCGGTGAACAAGGCGATCCTCGATATGCGCGCCGACGGCACCTACAAGACGATCAACGACAAGTACTTCGACTTCGACATCTACGGCCAGTAACGGCGCGCGTCCGCAGTGGACGCCCTGTTCGACCTGAACGGCTACGGCCATCTCCTGCTCGACGGGGCGGGGATGACCGTGGCGGTCGGCATCTGCGCTCTCGGCGTGGCGCTCGCTCTCGGCATGCTCGGCGCGCTCGCCCGTCTCTCGTCGAGCCGCAGCCTGCGCGGGCTCGGCGTCGCATACTCGACGATCGTCCGCGGCATCCCCGAACTCGTGCTGATGCTGCTCGTCTACTACGGCGGCACGGTGCTGCTGCAGAACCTCATTGCGCTCACTGGCAACGACGTCCGCATCGACATCAACGCGTTTCTCGCCGGCACCATCGTTCTGGGATTTGTGTACGGAGCCTATGCGGCGGAGATTTTCCGCGGCGCGTTCCTCGCGGTGCCCAAGGGGCAGCTCGATGCGGCGCGCGCCTTCGGCATGGCGCCGGGGCAGGTGTTCTTCCGCGTGCTCTTGCCGCAAGCCTGGCGCCTCGCCATCCCGGGCCTCGGCAACCTCTGGCTCACGCTGCTCAAGGCGACCTCGATCACCTCGGTGATCGGCCTGACCGAACTCGCCCGCCAGGCGGACCTGATCAAGAGCCCAACCCACAAGCCGTTCACGACCTTCTTCGCGGCCTGCCTGCTCTATCTCGCGATGACCGCCGTCTCCGACCTGATCCGCGCCCGCGTCGAGCGGTGGGCATCGGCCGGCTTCCGCCGGGGTTGAGCGATGGTCGCGGGCATCGACTTCGCGCTGATCTGGAAGAGCCTGCCGGAGCTCTTCCACGGCCTCACGGTGACGATCAACCTGACGCTCCTCACCGTGCTCGGCGGCATCCTGCTCTCGCTGCCGCTCGGGATCGCGCGCGCCTCGCGGCACCGGGCGCTGTCGGCGCCGATCTGGGCGTACACGTACTTCTTCCGCGGCACGCCGATGCTAATCCAGCTGTTCCTGATCTACTACGGCCTGTCGCAGTTCAAGGAGATCCGCGCCTCGGCCCTCTGGCCGATCCTGCGCGAACCATACTGGTGCTGCCTCCTGGCGTTCACGCTCAACACCGCGGCCTACACCACCGAGATCGTCGCCGGCGCAATCCGCAACGTTCCGCTCGGCGAGACGGAAGCGGCGCGCGCCGTGGGCATGTCGCCCTTCACGATCCTCAGGCGGGTGACGCTTCCGATCGCGCTGCGCATCCTCTTTCCGGCGTACACGAATGAAGTGATCTTCATCCTGCAGTCGACGTCGCTCGCAAGCCTCGTGACGGTGATGGACCTGACCGGCGTCGCCCGCGTCATCATCGCACGCACGTTCTCGCCATACGAGCTGTTCGTCACCATCGGTCTCGTCTATCTCGCATTGACCTACGGCACGCTGTGGCTGATGCAGCGGGTGGAGCACCGCCTCTACCGGCACCTCAAGGGGCGCGAGCCGGAGCTTCCCGAGGGGCCGGTCATCCGCTGAAAGGCCGCCATATTCGGGACTTTGCGGCAGGGTAAGGCCCTCTGCTATACGCAGTCGAATCGCATTTCCTGGAGACTTGACGCCGATGCCGCGCCTGCCGTTCGTGTGGCTTGCCGCCGTCCTCTTGCTTCTGCCCCTGAACCATTCCGCCGACGCGCAGACGGTGCCGCAGAGCCGCGCCGACATCACGCTCTCGTTCGCGCCGATCGTGAAGCGCGTGGCGCCTGCCGTGGTGAACGTCTACGCCAAGCGGGTCGTGCAGCAGCGCAGCCTGTTCGACGATCCCTTCTTCAAGCGCTTCTTCGGCGACAACGCCTTCGGGGCGCCGCGCGAACGGGTGCAGAATTCTCTGGGCTCGGGCGTGCTGGTCGACCCGTCGGGCGTGATCGTCACCAACAACCACGTCATCGGCGGCGCGGACGACATCCGCGTCGTGCTCGCCGACAAACGCGAGTTCGAGGCGAAGGTGGTGCTCGCCGACGAGCGCACCGACCTCGCCGTGCTGAAGATCGACGGCCATGGCGCGAAGCTGCCGTTCCTCGAATTCGCCGACTCCGACGACCTGCAGGTCGGCGACCTCGTGCTCGCCATCGGCAACCCGTTCGGCGTCGGCCAGACGGTGACGAGCGGCATCGTCTCGGCGCTGGCGCGCACCCAGGTCGGTATCTCCGACTACCAGTTCTTTATCCAGACGGATGCGGCGATCAATCCCGGCAACTCAGGCGGGGCGCTGGTCGACATGGCCGGCCGCCTCGTCGGCATCAACACGGCGATCTTCTCGCGCTCTGGCGGGTCGATCGGCATCGGCTTCGCGATCCCCTCGAACATGGCGCGCACCGTCGCCGACTCCTCGAAGAACGGCAACAAGATCGTGCGCCCCTGGGCCGGGATGGACCTGCAGGACGTCACCGCCGACATCAGCGAGAGCCTGGGCTTCGACGTGCCGCACGGCGCGCTCGTGGCAGCGGTGCATCCGCAGAGCCCGTTCGGCAAGGCGGGGATCCAGCAGGGCGACGTGATCCTCTCCGTTGCCGGGCGCCCGCTCGAGGACGCGCGCGAGTTCGACTTCCGGATTGCCACGCAGCCGATGGGCAAGCCCGTGACGGTGGAATACCTGCGGGGCGGCAAGCAGATGACGGCCGCCGCCGCGCTCGTTCCCGCGCCGGAGACGCCGGCGCGCAAGGAAACGTTGATCGAAGGCCAGACGCCGCTCACCGGCACAGTCGTCGTCAACGTCTCGCCCGCCGTGCAGGAGGACCTCGACCTGCCCTCAACGTCGAAGGGTGTGGCGGTGAGCGACGTCAAGGGCGGCCCCGCTGCGCGGCTGGGCTTCCGCAAGGGCGATCTCGTGCTCTCCGTCAACGGCACCAAGATCACCGACGTCGACACGCTCGCGGGCGTGCTGGGGCAGGGCGGCAACGACGGCTGGGCGATCCAGGTCGACCGCGGCGGCCGCGTGCTCAACCTCAAGCTCGGCGGCTGACGCGCGATGGCGAACCTCTTCACCGCCGCCGGGCTGGAGAGGGACGCGCCGAGGCCGCTCGCCGACCGGCTCCGCCCGCAGCGCCTCTCGGAGGTCGTGGGCCAGGACCACCTCGTCGGCGAAACCGGCGTGCTGACGAGACTGCTGAAGGCCGGCCGCATCGGCTCGATCATCCTGTGGGGCCCTCCCGGAACGGGAAAGACGACCATCGCGCGGCTTCTCGCAGGCGAGACGAACCTCCATTTCGAGCAGCTCTCGGCGATCTTCTCCGGCGTGGCGGACCTCAAGAAGGCGTTCGACGCCGCGCGGCAGCGCCGCGAGCAGGGTCAGGGGACGCTGCTGTTCGTCGACGAGATCCACCGCTTCAACCGCGCCCAGCAGGACAGCTTCCTGCCCGTCATGGAGGACGGCACGATCACGCTCGTCGGCGCAACGACCGAGAACCCTTCGTTCGAGCTCAACGGCGCGCTTCTGTCGCGTGCGCAGGTGCTCACGCTGAACCGGCTCGGGCCGGAGGCGATGGACGTGCTCCTGAAGCGCGCCGAGGCCGTCGAGAAGCGCGCGCTGCCGCTCGATGCGGCCGCCCGCCAGCAGCTCTTCGCGATGGCCGACGGCGACGGCCGCTTCCTGTTGAACCTGATCGAGGATCTTTTCGCCTCGGTGCCGGCCGATGCGGGCGAAATCGATTCCGCCCGCCTCGCCGAGATCGTGCAGCGCCGCGTGCCGCTCTATGACAAGTCGCGGGACGGGCACTACAACCTCATCTCCGCGCTCCACAAATCGGTGCGCGGGTCCGACCCGGACGCGGCACTCTACTGGCTCGCACGCATGCTGACGGCCGGGGAGGATCCGCTCTACCTCGCGCGACGCCTCGTGCGCATGGCGATCGAGGACATCGGTCTCGCCGACCCGCAGGCGGTGCAGCAGGCGCTGGCGGCGAAGGAAGTTTTCGACTTTCTCGGCAGTCCCGAGGGCGAGCTCGCGCTCGCGCAGGCGACGATCTACCTCGCGACCGCCCCGAAATCGAACGCCGGCTACACGGCCTGGAAGGCAGCGACGCGCCGGGCGAAGGAGACCGGCTCGCTGATGCCACCGAAGATCATCCTCAACGCGCCGACCAAGCTCATGAAGGAGCAGGAGTACGGCGCCGGCTACCGCTACGACCACGACGAGCCGGACGCCTTCTCGGGCCAGAACTACTTTCCGGACGCCATGGGCCGCGAGCGGTTCTACACGCCCGTCGAGCGCGGCTTCGAGCGCGAGATCCAGAAGCGCCTCGACTGGTGGGCAAAACTCCGCCGCGAGCGCGGCGAAGGCTGATCAGCCGGCGCCGCCCGACGGCCATAGGATCCGCACCGCATTCACGATCGTGTCGACCGCCACGGAGGCGAGGATCAACCCCATCACGCGGCTGACGATGTTGACGCCGGCAGTGCCGATCAACTTCACGATCCGGCTGGCCGCGAACAGCAGCACGAGCGTCAGCGCAAGCACGACCGCGATCTGGAACACGGTCTCTGCCTGCTCCATCATGTTGAACTTCGAGTTGTCGGTGAGCGTTACGGCGGCGAGCATCGCGCCGGGGCCGGCAATCGAGGGAATGGCCAGCGGATAGATGGCGGGGTCGGAGGGTGAGGTTGACAGGGCCGCCTCCTCCTTCTCCGACTTGGGCTCGCCGAACACCATCGTCAGGGCGAACAGGAACAGCACGATCCCGCCCGCGATCTCGAACGACTCCAGCCGCACGTCCATGCTGGTGAGGAGCAACTGCCCGGCGACCACGAAGAACAGGAGGATGATGAAGGCGACGATCACCGCGCGGATGGCCGTGCCGCGCGCCTGGGCCGCCGACATGCCGACGGTCGCCGCAAGGAAGATCGGCAGGGTACCCACCGGATCGATCACCACCCAGAGCGTGGTGAGGTCGTGGAACAGGTTGTCGAAGAGTTCCATGGGGGGCTTGGACCTTGCGGGGATCAGCGGGCGGACGTCTTGCGCCTGGGGGCGGGAGGTTCGGTCAGTTCGCCGGCCTTGAGAAGCTTTGCGAACAGACCGTTGGCCTTGCTCAAGGCGCGGAACGAGCCTTGCTCGACGATCCGCCCCTTGTCCATCACGAGGATCAGGTCGGCGTTGCGCACCGTGGAAAGACGATGCGCGATTACGAACGTGGTCCGTCCAGCCCGCAGGCGGTCGAGCGCCTTTTTCACCAGCGCCTCGGTGGCGTTGTCGAGCGCGCTCGTCGCCTCGTCGAGGATCAGGATCGGCGCGTTCTTCAGGATCGCGCGGGCGATCGCCAGGCGCTGGCGCTCGCCTCCCGACAGTGCGCTGCCGCGTTCGCCGATGCGGAAGGCGAGGCCGCCCGGCTTGTCGGCGATGAAGCCCATCGCCTCCGCCTCCCGCGCCGCCGCCTCGATCTCGGCGTCGCTCGCCGTGGGCCGCCCGATGGCGATGTTTTCCGCAATCGAGCGGTTGAACAGCCCCGCGTCCTGGAACACGACAGCGATGCTGGCGCGCAGCGACTCGAGTGTTATGGAGCGGATGTCGTGCCCGTCGATCGAGATCGCCCCCTCCTGCGGATCGCGCAACCGTTGCAGGAGCGCCAGCGCCGTCGACTTTCCTGCACCGGTCGGTCCAACGAGGGCGATCGTCTGGCCGGGCTTCGCATGGAATGCAAGATCGCTAACGCCTTGAGTCGAGCGCGGGAAACGGTAGCTCACGTGATCGTAGACGACGTCGCCCCGCACATCGGCCAGCGGCCTGGCATCGGGCGCATCGGCAATCTCGGGTGGCTCGTCGAGCAGTTCGAAGAACGCCTCGAGTTGCGGGCGCTGCCGGAACAACCGCGTGACGAAGCCGGACAGCTGGTCGAGCCGGCCGATCATCAGCGTCGCGAAGCCGGTGAAGCTCACGATCTCGCCCGCCGTGACGCCTTGCGTCTGCGACAGGTAAATCCCGACCGCGATCACCGCCAGCATCGCGACGGTCGAGGCGGCCTTCTGCAAGACGGTGAGGATCGCCCACCACGTCAGCACCGGGTATTGGGCGGCGAGGAGCTGGTTCATGAGTTCACGCACCGCCTGCGCCTCCGCGGCGAGCCGGGTGTAGCTCTGGACCACGGTGACGTTCCCCACGACGTCGCCGAGCCGGCCGAAGAGCTCCTGGCTGTAGCGTTCGACCGAGGACTGCCCGGCCTGCGTCTTGCGCATCACCAGCGCGTTGAGCAGCGTGTAGAGGACGGCGAGCACCGCGAGGATCACCGCCATCCACGGGTTCATGCGGAGCGCCGTCGGCACCAGCAGCACGAGGCCGAAGAGTGCGGACGCATGCTCACGGAACGCCGAGAGCCACAGCGCGAAGAGATTGTCGGCCCCGGTCAACATGACGGCAGCCACGCGGGAGGAGCCGCGGTCCGCGTGGTAGCCGACGGGCAGCGTCAGCGACTTCTCGAACGCCGTGGCGAGGACGGACAGGCGGGCGCGGTGCGCCAAACGGTCAGCCTGCGCCGCGATCAGCGCCGCCATGACGATGCCCGCGAGCGCGGCTGCGGCCCAGAAGCCCAGAAGCCGCCACGGCTGGCCGTGGGTGGAGATCGCGTCGATGATCCGTCCAAGGAGGATCGGCTCGAGGAGCTGCAGCGCGGCCACCACGAGGCCGGCGAGCGTCAGGCCGAGCGCGGTGCGCCGGTCCGAGCCCAGCAGCGACAGGGCCCGGCGGTAGATCTGCGATAGCGTGAGGGAAGCCCCGGGCATGAAGAGCTGCTGAGCGGTTGAGCGCGCCTTGATTGTCTTAGCGGCGGCGACGCGATATAGCCAGCCCATGCCGATGATCGTGTGGATTGCCGTCGGCGGGGCGCTGGGGTCGGTGGCCCGCTATTTCGTGAACGTGTGGGCTGGCCGCCTGCTCGGGCCGGATTTCCCGTACGGCACGCTCACGGTGAACATCGTCGGTTCGTTCGTGATGGGCTTCCTCATCGCCATGATGGCGCTGAAGGTGCAGGTGTCGCAGGAGGTGCGCGCGTTCCTGACGACCGGCATCCTCGGCGGTTTCACCACGTTCTCCGCCTTCTCCCTCGATTTCGCGACGCTGGTCGAGCGCCGGTCGTTCGAGCTCGCCGGCGTATACCTTGTTGCCTCCGTCGGGGTGTCGCTGCTCGCCATCTTCGCAGGCCTCAAGGCCGGGCGGATGCTGTTCTCGTGAGCGCCGCGGCCGAGCACCGGATCGTCGAGGCGGGCGAGGAAGGCATGCGTCTTGACCGCTGGTTTCACGTGCATTTTCCGGCTCTTACCCACGCCTATCTCAACAAGCTTCTGAGGACCGGACAGGTGCGTGTCGATGGCGCGCGCGCCAAGGCCAACGCCCGCCTCGCGGAAGGCCAGACGGTGCGTATCCCGCCGCTACAGTTCGAGATGCGCGCGGCGGATGCGCCGGGCGAAGGCGTGCGGCCGCTCTCCCCGAAGGACCGGGCGCTGCTCAAGGATCTGACGCTCTACGAGGACGCGGACGTGATCGTCCTCAACAAGCCGCCGGGACTTGCCGTCCAGGGCGGGACGAAGACCGTCCGGCACATCGACGGGTTGCTCGAGTCGTGGGGCCTCGAACTCGGCGAGCGCCCGCGCCTCGTGCACCGCCTCGACCGCGACACGTCGGGCGTTCTGGTCATCGCCAAGCGCCGCCACGTCGCCTCGGCGCTCGGCAAGCTGTTCGCCACACGCGCGGTCAGCAAAACCTATTGGGCAGTCGTGCCGGGCCTTCCGAGTCCGCGCCAGGGGACGATCGACGCGCCGCTGGTCAAGGCCAAGGGCGCCGACCAGGACCGCGTCCGGCTTGCCGAGAAGGGCGAGGAGGGGGCGCAGAAGGCGATCACCCACTACGAGGTGATCGACCACGCCGGACATGCCTTCGCGTTGCTGGAGGTGAACCCGGTCACTGGTCGCCAGCACCAGATCCGCGCGCACCTCGCGCTCATCGGCCATCCGATCCTCGGCGACAACAAGTACGAGGGGGACCGCGCCGTGCCTGCCGCGATCGACAACCGGCTCCACCTCCATGCCCGCCGCATCGCCTTCCCGCACCCGCGCACCGGCAAGACGATTGAGGTGACGGCGCCGCTGCCGCCGGTGCTGCGCAAGACGTTCGACGCGCTCGGCTTCGAGGGGGTGCGCTGATGGCGCTCGTCATCTTCGATTGCGACGGCACCATCGTCGACAGCCAGGCGATTATTGTCGCGGCCATGGCGAAGGCGTTCGAGGCGTTCGGCCTCAAGGATCCGGGCCGCGAGGCGACCCTCTCGATCGTCGGCCTGTCGCTCAAGGAGGCCGTCCGCGCGCTGCTCCCCGACGCGGACGAAGCGTTCGTCGCTCAGCTCGCGGAAGGCTATCGCCAGGCTTACCTCTCCCTGAAGCAGGATCCGGCGCTGCAGGACGCGCTCTACCCGGGCGCCCGGGAGACGATCACGCTGCTGGGGGATCGCCGTGACCTTAAACTCGGCATCGCCACCGGCAAGTCGCGCCGCGGGGTGAAAACCCTTCTGGAACGCGAGGGCTTTACCGGGCTTTTCGTCACGATCCAGACGGCGGACGACGCACCGTCGAAGCCCCACCCCGCGATGGTCCGGCAGGCCATGGCAGAGGCCGGAGCGGAGCCCGAGGAGACGATGATGATCGGCGACACCACGTACGACATCGCCATGGCGCTTGCTGCGCGCGCCAGGGCCATCGGCGTGACCTGGGGCTACCACGCACCCGACCAGCTCGTCGCCGCCGGCTCCCATGCGCTTGTCGAGCGGTTCGCCGACCTTCCCGGCGTGATCGACGGCTGGTCAGCGGGGAAGCGCCCGTGAGCGGCGGCAGCAACGGCAGCGGGAACGGGCACGCGCCGCCGAAACCGGAGACTGCCGGCCCGAAGCGCTTCTACAAGGAGGTCGCCACGCGGCGGGAGGAGGGCGGCTACGCGGTGACGCTCGACGGCCGGCCAGTGCGCACGCCGAAGAAGCTGCGCCTCGACCTCCCGAACGAAGCGCTGGCCGAAGCCGTCGCGGGTGAGTGGCGCGAACAGGGCGACACGGTGAAGCCTGCCTCGATGCCGCTGACGCGCCTCGCCAACACGGCGATCGACCTGATCGCGGCAGACCCGACGCCAGCCGTCGACGAGATCATCGCCTACGCCGGGAACGATCTCCTGTGCTACCGGGCCGAGGGGCCAGTGTCCCTCGTAGCGCGTCAGGCGGCAGCCTGGGACCCGCTCCTCGCCTGGGCCCGCGAACTCCTCGGCTCGCCGTTCGAGATCACCGAAGGGATCGTTCATCGCCCGCAGCTCGCTGCGACGATCGCCGCCGTGCGGGCCCGCGTCGAGAGGATGAACCCGTTCGTGCTGGCGGGTCTCCAGACCGCCACCACGCTGACCGGGTCGGCGGTGCTGGCGCTGGCGGTCCTGATGGAAGCCGCCGACGCCGCGAACGCCTGGACCACCGCCCACGTGGACGAGGCCTGGCAGGCCGACCAGTGGGGGACGGACGCCGAAGCCGCCCAGCGCCTTTCTGCCCGCAAGGCGGAATTCCTGGCGGCTGCCCTGTTCATGCGGCTTTCGGCGCATTGACCAATCCGCACGAGGCCGTTTCATCGCGTCCGGCGGGGTGCTAAAGCCTCACCTTCCAGTCAAGTTCGAACGGCGCCGGGTCACACATGCAGCATATCCTGAAGGAACTCGACGAACGCCGGGCCATCGCCCGGCTGGGCGGCGGCCAGGCCCGCATCGAGGCCCAGCACAAGCGCGGCAAGCTCACCGCGCGCGAGCGCATCGAGCTCCTGCTCGACGAAGGCTCGTTCGAGGAATTCGACATGTTCGTCGAGCACCGCTGCACCGACTTCGGCATGGCCGACCAGAAGGTGCCGGGCGACGGCGTCGTCACCGGCTGGGGCACCGTGAACGGCCGCATCGTCTACGTGTTCGCCAAGGACTTCACCGTGTTCGGCGGCTCGCTGTCGGAAGCGCACGCAAAGAAGATCATCAAGATCCAGGACATGGCGATCAAGACCCGCGCGCCGGTCATCGGCCTGTTCGACGCGGGCGGCGCGCGCATCCAGGAGGGCGTCGCAGCGCTCGGCGGGTACGGCGAGGTGTTCCAGCGGAACGTGCTCGCCTCCGGCGTGATCCCGCAGATCTCCGTCATCATGGGCCCGTGCGCCGGCGGCGACGTGTATTCGCCGGCGATGACCGACTTCATCTTCATGGTGAAGGACACGAGCTACATGTTCGTCACCGGTCCAGACGTCGTGAAGACCGTGACCAACGAGACCGTTACGGCCGAACAGCTCGGCGGCGCCTCCGTCCACACCACGAAGTCCTCGATCGCCGACCGCGCCTACGAGAACGACGTCGAGGCGCTGCTCCAGATGCGCCGGCTGATCGACTTCCTGCCGTCCTCGAACACCGCGCCGATCCCCGAGCTGCCGCAGACGGACCCGTCCGACACGATCGATGAATCGCTCGACACGCTGATCCCGGCGAATCCCAACCAGCCCTACGACATGAAGGAGCTGATCCTGAAGGTTCTCGACAACGGGGACTTCTTCGAGATCCAGGAATCGTTCGCCAAGAACATCATCGTCGGCTTCGGCCGCATCGAGGGCCGCACCGTCGGCGTCGTCGCCAACCAGCCAATGGTGCTGGCGGGCGTGCTCGATTCCGACGCCGGCCGCAAGGCGGCGCGCTTCGTGCGCTTCTGCGACTGCTTCAACATCCCGATCGTCACGTTCGTCGACGTGCCGGGCTTCCTCCCCGGAACCGCGCAGGAGTACGGCGGCCTGATCAAGCACGGCGCAAAGCTCCTGTTCGCGTTCGCCGAGGCGACGGTGCCGAAGGTGACCGTGATCACCCGCAAGTCCTACGGCGGAGCCTACGTGGTCATGTCGTCGAAGCACATCCGCGGCGACGTGAGCTACGCCTGGCCGACGGCCGAGATCGCCGTGATGGGCTCGAAAGGCGCGGCCGAGATCCTCTACCGGGCCGAGCTCAAGGAACCGGAGAAGATCGCCAAGCGCATCAAGGAGTACGAGACGCGCTTCGCCAACCCGTTCGTGGCAGCCGAGCGCGGGTTCCTCGACGAAGTGATCATGCCGCACTCGACGCGCCGCCGCATTGCCCGCGCGCTCCAGATGCTGCGCCACAAGACGCTCGAAAATCCGTGGAAGAAGCACGACAACATTCCGCTCTAACCCCCTGATCGGGTTTGGGAAATGCCGCGTGAAAATCCGTTCGTCCTGCTCGAGGACCGGCTTGCCGGCCGGGTCCGGCACTACGAGCGGCCGCTCGAACTCCTGACCGCGTGGGAGCCGTCCGAGGTCGACCGCGTGCTCGACCGCATGGAGGCGCTGAAGAAGGCGGGCCGCGAGCTTGCCGGCTACTTCGCCTACGAACTGGGCTACGTGCTCGAACCGAAGCTTGCGCCGCTGTTGCCGACGGAGCGGCGCGTGCCGCTGATCCGGTTTGCGGCCTTCGAGGGTCACGACCAGCGCGACCTGCCGGCAGCGAAGGCGCAGCCGAAGGTGACGAGCCTTACGCCCGCCTGGACGCGGGAGGAGTACGTCGCGCGGTTCCGCCGCGTGATCGAGTACATCCACGCGGGCGACGTGTACCAGATCAACCTCACGTTCCCGCAGTACGGCCGCCTCGAGGGCGATCCCGTGTCGCTCTATGCGGCGCTGCGCGCCCGCCAGCCGGTGGCGCACGGCGGCATGGTGGCGCTCGGCGAGGAGACGATCGTGTCGCTCTCCCCCGAACTGTTCTTCGACCTGTCGGACAACGTGCTGCGCAGCCGCCCGATGAAGGGCACGGCGCGCCGCGGCCTCGCCCCGCTCGAGGACATGATGATCGCCCGGGACCTCAAGGAGGACGAGAAGCAGCGCGCCGAGAACCTGATGATCGTCGACCTCCTGCGCAACGACATCGGGCGGCTCTCGAAGATCGGCAGCGTGCGCGTGCCCGACCTCTTCACCGTCGAGACCTACCCGACGCTGCACCAGATGACCTCGACCGTTCAGGGCGAGATGAACACCGATCTCTCGATCCGCGACGTGCTCGTCGGCCTGTTCCCTTGCGGCTCGGTGACGGGCGCGCCGAAAATTCGCGCCATGGAGATCATCCGCGAACTCGAGACGGCGCCGCGCGGCGTCTACTGCGGCGGCATCGGGCGCATTTCACCGGACGGTTCGATGCACTTCAACGTCGCGATCCGTACGCTGACGGTCTTTCCGGACAACGCCTTCACGCTTAACGTCGGCTCGGGCCTCGTGGCCGATTCAAGGGCCGTCTCGGAGTACGACGAATGCCTGCTCAAGGCCCGGTTCCTCACCGGGAGCTCGATGACTTCGGCCTGATCGAGACGATGCTGTGGACGGCGACGGAGGGCATCGCGCTCCTCCCGTACCACATGGCGCGCCTGGCGCGATCTTCAAAGGCGCTCGAGTTCCGGCACGACCAGGCCGCGGTCGACGCTGCAATCGCCTCGGCGATCGCTGCCGAGCAGCCGGCGACGCGCCTCAGGGTGAGGCTCGTCGCCCATCCCGACGGTCGCGTGAAGGCGACAGCGCAGCCCGAGGCACCAGTTGCCCCCGGCACGATCTGGAAGGTCGCGATTGCCCGCACCCGGCTCGATCCGGACGATCCGCTGATCCACCACAAGACGACGCGGCGCGCGCACTACGATGACGAACGCGTCCGGCTGAAGCGGGAGCAGGGCGCGGATGAGGCGCTGTTCCTGAACGAGCGCGGCGACATCTGCGAAGGGTCGATTACCACCGTTTTCGCAGAGCGACACGGAACGCTTTACACGCCGCCGGCAGAACTCGGGTTGCTGCCGGGTGTCTTGCGCGAGAGCCTGCTCGACCTCGGTCGGGCACATGCTCACCCCATAACGTACGAGGACCTGAAGAGAGGTTTTTTCGTGGGCAATGCCGTTCGCGGCTTAATTCGAGCGGCGCTGCTCTCCACCGACTAGATAGAAATACGAGCAATTCGCCGATGCAAACTTAACGTTGCGGTATATTTCGGTTGAGGCGAGTGTAAAAAAGATTACAGTGAACGCGTGTCAAGTTTCTTGGCACGCGAAACCAGGAGGATATCCATGAGCACGATCCGCAATTTGACGGCACTTGCGGTCGGTGGATTGCTGTTTGCGACGACAGCAGCAATGGCAGCAACACCCGAGATCACGGTGCATCCGGGCAACGGCAACTGCAACGCCGCGGCGACGCACTGCTACGTCGACGGCCAGAAACTCTACACCTGCACGGACAAGTTCTGCGGCAACTGGGAAGTCTTCAAGTAATCCCACCCGACTTCGTATCGCCCCGGAGTAACGACCGGGGCGGTTGCATTTCAGGCTGATCGTACGACCTCGGCCACGAGGTCGTATTCCTCGGCTTCGACGATCCGGGCATGGACCATCTGCCCGACCGCCAGCTGCGTTTCACCGGGCAGGAACACGTTGCCGTCGATTTCCGGCGCGTCCCACACGGTGCGTCCTACGGCTTCCCCGTTCTCGTCGTCGATCTCGTCGATCAGCACGTCGACCTCGCGGCCGACCTTGGCCGCCATGATCTCCGCCGAGATCTCGTTCTGGACCGCCATGAACCGATGCCAGCGCTCCTGCTTGACGGCGTCCGGCACCGGGTCGCCGAGCGCGTTCGCCGCCGCGCCCTGCACGGGCTCGTACTGGAAGCAGCCGGCGCGCTCGATCCGCGCTTCCTTCAGCCACGCGAGCAGCTCCTCGAACTCGGCCTCCGTCTCGCCGGGGAAGCCGACGATGAACGTGGAGCGCAGCGCGAGGTCGGGCACCGCGCGACGCCACGCATGAATGCGGTCGAGCGTCTTCTCCTGGTTGGCCGGCCGCCGCATTGCCTTCAGCACGCGCGGCGAAGCGTGCTGGAACGGGATGTCGAGGTAGGGGAGCACCTTGCCGTCCGCCATCAGCGGCATCACGTCGTCGACGTGCGGGTAGGGGTAGACGTAGTGGAGCCGCACCCAGGCGCCGAGGTCGCCGAGTTCGCGCGCGAGGTCGAGGAAGCGCGCCGACACCTGGCGACCGCGGTAGGGGCTCGTCGCATACTTGAGGTCTACTCCGTACGCGGAGGTGTCCTGCGAGATGACCAGCAGTTCCTTGACGCCCGCCTTCACGAGCCGCTCGGCTTCCGCCAGCACCGAACCAGCCGGACGCGAGACGAGGTCGCCGCGCAGACTCGGGATGATGCAGAACGAGCAGCGGTTGTTGCAGCCTTCGGAGATCTTGAGATACGCGTAGTGGCGCGGCGTCAGTCGCAGGCCCTGCGGCGGCACGAGGTCCATCTTCGGGTCGTGCAGCGGCGGCACCGCCTCGTGCACCGCCGAAACCACCGCCTCGTACTGTTGCGGGCCAGTTACCGCCAGCACGGCGGGGTGCGCGGCGCGGATCGCGTCGGCGTCGTTGCCCATGCAGCCGGTCACGATCACCCGGCCGTTCTCCGCGATCGCTTCGCCGATCGCCTCGAGGCTCTCGGCCTTGGCGCTGTCGAGGAACCCGCAGGTATTCACGATCACCGCGTCCGCCCCCTGGTAGTCCGGCGAGAAGCGGTACCCTTCCGCGCGCAGCTGACTGAGGATCCGCTCGCTGTCGACGAGCGCCTTGGGGCAGCCGAGGCTGACGATGCCGATGGTCGGGACGCGGTGGCTCATGGCGGCCTCAGATGGCCTTCCACCGGGGCAGGGTCAAGCGCGATTTGCCATCCCGAAAACTACCCCCTTTGGCTGGTTTACCCGTGGGTTCCGCCCCGTTATAGAACCTCCATAGCGCTCGCGCCGGGGAAGGACCTGGGTTTTCCAACGATGTTCAAGAAGATTCTGATCGCCAACCGAGGCGAGATCGCCTGCCGCATCATCAAGACCGCCCGCCGCATGGGGATTGCGACGGTCGCCGTCTACTCGGACGCGGACGCACGCGCCCTGCACGTCGAGATGGCCGACGAAGCGGTGCACATCGGCCCGCCGCCGGCGGCGCAGTCATATCTCGTGATCGACAAGATCATCGAGGCCTGCAAGGCGACCGGGGCCGAGGCGGTCCATCCGGGCTACGGCTTCCTGTCTGAACGCGCGGCCTTCCCCACGGCGCTCCAGAAGGCCGGGATCGTTTTCATCGGCCCGAACCCCGGCGCGATCGAGGCGATGGGCGACAAGATCGAGTCGAAGAAGGCGGCCGCCAAGGCAGGCGTCTCCACGGTGCCTGGCTACATGGGCATCATCGAGACCGAGGACGAGGCGGTGCGGATCGCCCGCGACATCGGTTACCCGGTGATGATCAAGGCGTCTGCCGGCGGCGGCGGCAAGGGCATGCGCATCGCCCATTCCGACGAGGAGACGCGCGAGGGCTTTACCCGCGCCCGCTCGGAAGCGCAGTCTTCGTTCGGCGACGATCGCGTGTTCATCGAGAAGTTCATCGTCGATCCGCGGCACATCGAGATCCAGGTGCTGGGCGACAAGCACGGCACCGTCGTTTACCTCGGCGAGCGCGAGTGCTCGATCCAGCGCCGGAACCAGAAGGTCATCGAGGAGGCGCCCTCGCCGCTCCTCGACGAGAAGACCCGGCGCGCCATGGGCGAGCAGGCGGTCGCGCTGGCGAAGGCCGTGGGCTACGACTCGGCCGGAACGGTTGAGTTCGTCGCCGGCCAGGACCGGTCGTTCTTCTTCCTCGAGATGAACACCCGCCTGCAGGTGGAGCATCCGGTTACGGAATTGGTCACCGGGCTCGACCTCGTCGAGCAGATGATCCGCGTCGCCGCCGGCGAGAAGCTGTCGTTCGGCCAGGCGGACGTGAAACTGAAGGGCTGGGCGGTCGAAAGCCGCATCTACGCCGAGGATCCCTACCGCAACTTCCTGCCGTCGACCGGTCGGCTCACGAAATATCGTCCGCCCAAGGAGCAGATCCACGACGGCGTCACGGTGCGCAACGACACCGGTGTGTTCGAGGGCGGCGAGATTTCCATTTTCTACGATCCGATGATCGCCAAGCTCGTGACCTACGCGAAGGACCGCCGCACGGCGATCGCGGCGCAGGCGCAGGCGCTCGACGGGTTCTACATCGACGGCATCCAGCACAACGTGCCGTTCCTCTCCGCTATCATGGAGAACGAGCGCTGGATTTCGGGCAACCTCTCGACGGGCTTCATTCGCGAGGAATTCCCCGACGGCTTCAAGGGTGTCGAGCCGGACGACGCGTTGATCGACACGCTGGCGTCCGTCGCCGTCGCTCTCGACCATGCGGAAAACCGCCGCAAGCGGCAGATCAGCGGGCAGGCGGTCGGCCATCCGGTGAACTTTTCGCCGCGGCGCATGGTGAAGCTCGGCCCCGCGTGGATTGCGGCGACGATCGTTGCGGACGGACCGGACACCGTCGAGGTGAGCCTCGGCAATCCGGGCAACAACAGCGCCAGCCGCATCGAAAGCGGCTGGAGGGCCGGTGATCCCGTGTGGCACGGCCGCATCGACGGGCGGGAAGTGACGGTGCATGTGCGCCGGGTCCTCAACGGCTACCGGCTCACGCACCGCGGTGTCGACCGCACCGCGCACGTCTACACCGCGCGCGAGGCCGAACTCGTGCAGCTCATGCCGGAGAAGGCGCCCCCCGACACCTCCAAGACGTTGCTGTGCCCGATGCCGGGGCTCATCGTGTCGATCAACGTGTCGGTCGGCCAGGAAGTGAAGGCCGGCGAGACGCTCGCCATCGTCGAGGCGATGAAGATGGAGAACGTCCTGCGTGCCGAGCGCGACGTCGTCGTGAAAGCGATCCGCGCCGCAAAGGGCGACACTCTCGCGGTCGATGCCGTGATCATGGATTTCGCCTGACGACCCAGCCGGAGGTGCCCGCATGAAAGTCGATGGCGCGTGCTTCTGCGGTCAACTCACGTTCGAAGCGGAGATCGATCCGGAAACGGTCGAGCTGTGCCATTGCAGCGATTGCCAGACGATCTCGAGCTCCGCGTTCCGCATCGTCGTTCCGGCCAAGCCTGACAGCTTCCGCCTGCTGAGCGGCACCCCGACCGTTTTTGTGAAGACGGCGGACAGCGGCAACCGGCGGGACCTCGCCTTCTGCCCGACCTGCGGAACGGCGATCTACTCGGCACCCGCCGGTGGCGCTCCCGGCTTCTTCGGCCTGCGCGCCGGGACCTTGCGGCAGCGCGACCAGCTCCAGCCGCGCCGGCAGTACTGGCTGCGGTCGTCGGTAGCGTGGCTCCACGACATGCCGAGCCTTCCCGGGCACGAAACCGAGTGACGTCGCACACTTCCGTCCACGTCCTGATCCGCGGCCGCGTCCAGGGCGTCGGGTACCGCGCCTGGACGGCGGCGAGGGCCAGAGAGCTGAAGCTTACCGGATTCGTCCGCAATCGGCGCGACGGGGCTGTCGAGGCGGTCTTCGGGGGCGAGGCCCCCGCCGTGCAGAAGATGCTGGAGCTCTGCCGGGAGGGGCCGCTGGGCGCCCGCGTCACGGCGGTTGAAACGGTGGGCAAGGGCGTCAGCGCGTTTGCCGCGTTCGAGGTGCTGCCGACGGTCTAGCCGAGATGAGGTCCCCCAAAACGAATGGCCCCGCGGGGAGGGGGACCCGCGGGGCCTACAACGAGGCGAGGACCGGTTCATGCAGGGGGATCGGGGAGGGGAGAACCGGAACTCGTATGCCCTCGAAGCGTCGTTGATGCCGTTTATAGAGGCGTCAATCTGAATGTGACCTGAGTGGTGCGTTCATATTCGGTTAATCTCACCGGCCGCCTGCCCATGCCGCTTGACCAGCCCCGGCAAAAGCGCAAGAAAGCGGCCTCTCCGACACCGTCACGAAGGCGTCCCGCCGATGCAGAAGTTCACCGTCCTCACCGCCGTCGCGGCCCCGCTGCCGATCGTCAATGTCGACACCGACATGATCATTCCGAAGCAGTACCTCAAGACGATCAAGCGGACGGGCCTTGGCACGGCGCTCTTCAGCGAGATGCGCTACAAGGACGACGGCACGGACAATCCGGACTTCGTGCTGAACCAGCCTGCCTATCGGAAGGCGCAGATCCTGGTCACCGGCGACAATTTCGGCTGCGGATCGTCGCGCGAACACGCGCCGTGGGCGCTCCTCGACTTCGGCATCCGCTGCGTGATCGCCACCTCGTTTGCGGACATCTTCTACAACAACTGCTTCAAGAACGGCATTCTGCCGATCAAGCTGCCGCAGGCCGAGGTCGACAAGCTGATGGACGACGCCCGCCGCGGCGCCAATGCCACCGTGACCGTCGATCTCGAGGCGCAGGAAATCCGCGGGCCCGACGGCGGGGTGATCAAGTTCGAGGTGGATCCTTTCCGTCGGCACTGCCTCCTGAACGGCCTCGACGACATCGGCCTGACGATGGAAAAGCACCCGCATATCGAGGCCTACGAGACGAAAAAGGCCGCCGATCGGCCCTGGCTCTGACGCGAGCCCGAAAACGATCCGGCCCCGCTCAGGGGCGCGGGGCCGGTCGGAAAGAGAGAGGTCGGTTGTCGTTCGACGCTCCTTGCGAAGCGCCCAGGTTAGCCGCCTAGAGACAATCTTCCGTCCACTCCCTTTCTCTTGACCTGTTGCCAGGACCGCTTTGACGCGAACGCCCTGCCAAGGCACCAAGCCGTCACCGTCCAACGCAGTACCAAGCGAACCGTTGCATCAAATCTAGGAACGTCGGGCTGAACGGAACCTGAGGCGGGCGTTCACCCGCCGTTCATGCCTCAAGGCCGGTTTTCTGCGATTTCCACAGGGCCGAACACGCTTTCGAAACCCTGCCGCAAAGCAACATCCGTGACCGCCATCGAAGCCTTGGTGCCGAGGTCGGCCAGACTCGTGACGCCGTGCTGACGCACGCCGCACGGCACGATTCCATCGAAGTGCGACAGGTCGGGATCGACGTTCAGGCTGATACCGTGAAAGGTGACCCAGCGGCGCACGCGGATGCCGATGGCGGCAATCTTGTCTTCGCGAGGTGGCTCGTCATCGCGCCTGACCCAGACGCCGACGCGATCCTCGCGGCGCTCGCCCTCGACTCCCAAGACCTTCAGTGTACGGATGAGCCAGGCTTCGAGGCCCGCCACGAACCCGCGCACGTCGCTGCCGCGCCTCGAGAGGTCCAGCATGACGTAGGCCACGCGCTGACCCGGCCCGTGGTACGTATACTGACCGCCGCGCCCCGTCCTGAACACTGGGAACCGATCCGGCGACACGAGGTCAGCTGGATTTGAGCTGGTGCCGGCGGTGTAGAGCGGCGGATGCTCGAGCAGCCAGACGCGTTCGCGTTCCTCGCCCGAGGCGATCCCCGCGGCGAGCCGCTCCATCCGCGCCACAGCCTCCTCGTAGGGCGTCAGACCGGCCGTGATCTCCCAGACCACGGGTTTGCCACGGCGCAGCTTCTTCAGCGCGCCCGATAGATCATCGCGGTTGGCATGTGCGTCCATCAGGCCGCTGATATAGCGCGCCGGGAAGCGCCTCCCAAGCCGTCAGAGATGGCTCGGGATATCGGCAACCGGGTGGCGGGTCAGGTCCTTGTCGAGCGTATGCGCCAGAACCTTCTGCACGGCCGGCGACAGCGCGGGGCGAAGCTGCCCGAGGGCCCGCGGCGGCGCCACGAGGCACAGCGAGCGAACCCCCCTCTCACGCACCAACGTATCGAGCGCCGTCGCCACCCGCTTCAGGAACCGCTGTTCGGCGACGTCGTGCCAGTCGGTCGTCTCGACGCCCGAGCGGCTCGCCGACATGCTTTCGTGCACGCGGCCGGGCTTGTCCGAGCCCTGCTCGCGAGTAGGGGGATTCGCCTCGTCGTCGAGTTCCTCTGCAACGGAAAGGCTCGGCGTTTCCACGCTGCCGTCGTTGAGCAGGAACAACGCCTTGCGCCCATCCGCGACCACCACCAGCGCCCCGTTCATCAGCCTGAACTCAGCCATCGAATAACTCCCTTCATTCCATTGGTGGAAAGGCTAAGTCGGAACGCACCATGGCGCCTTGATCGGCATCAACCTTCCCTCCTGATTGACCAAACAGGTCCGCGTTGGGTTGGGGCAATGCCGGGTAGAAATGTGTTATCGCTAGAGTTGTACCGATAAGTCATCCTGCGCTTTCGGCGATGGTTCCGACTTGAGCGGCTACGGGTCCGCAAATTCGGCCACCAGAGGCGCGTGGTAGGACTCGGGCGCGCCCTCGATCGAGCGTTCGGCCAGCGCTTCGTCGCCCAGCGTTTCGTTGTGTACCTCGATGTCCCGGTAATGGCCGAGAAGCGTGCGCGAGACGAGGATGTGGTCGAACATCGCGTGCCGGCCGCGGTGGATCAGCGACCAGCGCTGGCTCTCTGGGATCGATCGCTCCAGCGGCACGAGGCTTTCATCCGCCAGCGCGCCGTTCCCCGTGTCGTCGATCTCGCCGGCGACGATGCGAATCGGCGTCTGTCGCTCCTCGCAGTTGAAGTCCCCGGCTGCGACCACGAGCGCAGCGGGCTCGGCGGCAAAAATTCGGTCGATGAGAAGCCGCGCCTCGAGCGCCTGTGCGGCGCGCCGAAGTGCTGCCAGCAGGAACCCTTCCGCCCATCCGGCCTGGGACTGCCACACACCGCCGGTCATCTTCTGGCCACGCACCGGCACGGCCAATGGTGCGCGGAGGTGCACGTCGAGGACGTGGAGAGGCACGCCCGAAGGCAGCCGCACCACGGCGTGGAGGAGGGGTCGCTCGAACGGCTGCGCCTCGGCCTCCGTTGAGCGCGGCGATGCCGTCACGGGTGTCCATTGCGGCGGCGGAACCAAATCGTGGCGCACCTGCGCTTGCGCCTCGATCGGCCACCGCGACAGGATCACGAGGTTGTGCCGGTCGGCCGGCCGCCCGGTTTCGGGCCGCACCGAGTGCGCCCGGTGGAAATCACGGTACAGACCATCCGCCAGGAGGTGGTCGAGCGCATCGAGCGCGCGCACGCCGTCGACCTTTTCCGCGTTCACCTCCTGGAGGCACAGGATGTCCGCCTGAAGTCTCTGGAGCTGCGGACGCAGGATCGGCAGTCTGGCCCGGAGTTCGGCCTCCGTCACCTCGTCGCCACCCAGATTCTCGAGGTTGAACGTGGCGATGCGCATCGTCTCTCTTCCGGGCGGTCCTGGGCGCGAGAGTATCATGGAACCGGCCCCGGGGCAGGGTCCCGGCGACCCCGCAAGGGCCCGCGACAGGCCGCTTGATTTGCAAGGTGGGCATTGCTAAAGAGCGCCACTCCCCCGAGACATGCGGTCGTGGCGGAATTGGTAGACGCGCTAGCTTGAGGTGCTAGTGAGTAACATCGTGGAGGTTCGAGTCCTCTCGACCGCACCATTCGGCCAAGGCCGGATGCGATGCTCGCAAGGCCTGACGTTTTGATCATGGCCACCGACAAGAGCACCATCGACTACATCCTCGAGCAGGCCGCCGGCGCGGGTTACCTGTCGGCACGGAAGATGTTCGGCGAGTACGCCCTTTACTGCAACGGCAAGACCGTCGCGCTCGTGTGCGACGACCAGCTGTTCGTGCGTCAGACGCCGGAGGGGCGCGCGCATGTCGGCGAGGTGATCGAGGGGTTGCCGTATCGGGGTGCCAAGCCGTGGCTGCTGATCCGGGGCGACCGATGGGAGGATGCCGACTGGCTGGCCGACCTCCTGCGCATCACGGGAAGTGTGCTTCCGGAGCCGAAGCCGAAGACTCCGCGCAAGGCGTCCACGCTGAAGAAGAATTTGGACGCCGCCAGGACGCGGAAGCCGAAGGGCGCTCCATGACGAAGACGGCGCTGGAGATCATCGAGACGCTGAACCTCGAGCCGCATCCCGAGGGCGGCCACTACCGCGAAACCTTCCGCGATGATGACGGCCACGGCGGGCGGGCGCATTCGACTGCGATCTACTACCTGCTGCGGCACGGCGAGCGCTCGCACTGGCATCGCGTCGATGCGGTGGAGGTGTGGCACTGGTACTCCGGGTCGCCGCTGGCGCTGATGGTGTGGGAGGAGGGTGCGGCGTTTCCGTCCGTCCGCCGTCTGGGACCTGATGTAGAGCACGGCGAGGAGCCGCAGGCGGTGGTCCCCAAGCACGCCTGGCAGAGCGCCGTTTCGCTCGGCGACTGGACGCTGTGCGGCTGCACGGTTTCGCCGGGCTTCGAACGCGAGGGCTTCGAACTCGCCCCGCCGGGTTGGGAGCCGCCCGGCGCGTGAGGCCCTAAGGCGCCGTCTCGTTGAAGAGCTCGCGGCCGATCAGCATGCGGCGGATCTCGCTCGTGCCGGCGCCGATCTCGTAGAGCTTCGCGTCGCGCAGCAGCCGGCCGGCCGGATAGTCGTTGATGTAGCCGTTGCCGCCGAGGCATTGGATTGCCTCGAGCGCCATCCAGGTCGCGCGTTCCGCCGCGTAGAGGATCGCGCCCGCCGCATCCTTGCGCGTGGTTTCGCCGCGGTCGCACGCCTTCGCCACGGCGTAGACGTAGGCGCGCGCAGCACTCAGCGTCACGTACATGTCGGCGAGCTTGCCCTGCATCAGCTGGAACGTGCCGATCGGCTGGCCGAACTGCTTTCGTTCGTGCACGTACGGCATCACGAGGTCGAGCGCCGCCTGCATGATGCCGAGCGGCCCGGCCGCCAGCACCGCGCGCTCGTAATCGAGCCCCGACATCAGAACGTTGACGCCGCGCCCTTCGCCGCCAAGCACGTTTTCGGCCGGTACCTCGCAATCCTCGAACACGAGTTCGCCCGTGTCCGACCCGCGCATGCCGAGCTTGTCGAGCTTCTGGCTCGTCGAGAATCCCCGGAAGGCGCGTTCGACAAGGAACGCCGTGATGCCGCGCGCGCCGGCTGCGGGGTCGGTCTTCGCATAGACGACGAGCACGTCGGCGAGCGGCCCGTTGGTGATCCAGAATTTCGTGCCGTTCAGCACGTAGCGGTCGCCGCGCCGCTCGGCGCGCAGTTTCATGGAAACAACATCAGATCCAGAGCCGGCCTCGGACATTGCCAGCGCGCCGACATGTTCGCCCGAGATCAGCTTTGGCAGGTAGCGTCGCTTCTGATCGTCCGATCCGTTGCGGCGAACCTGGTTCACGCACAGGTTCGAATGCGCCCCGTAGGAAAGGCCGACGGATGCCGAGCCGCGCGAAATTTCCTCCATCGCCACCACGTGCTCGAGATAGCCTAGACCCGAACCGCCCCATTCCGGCTCGACCGTGATGCCGTGCACCCCCAGCGCGCCGAGTTTTGGCCAGATGTCGCGCGGAAACGTGTTGGTGCGATCGATATCGGCGGCGCGCGGTGCAATCTCCGCGTCGGTGAACGCGGCGACCGTCTCGCGGATCATCGTCGCGGTTTCGCCGAGGTCGAAGTCGAGCAGCGGACTGGTATTGCGGGTCATCGAAAGCCTTCAGCGGTAGCGCGCGGCGATGTGGTCCTTCGAGACGTTTGCCGCGAGCTTCTGCTCGGCCGTCACGTAGGCGTCCCACTGGTGGATATCGGGAAGCGAAGGGATGCACACCGGTTCGCCGCGTTCGAGCGCACGCAGCGACGCCACGACCAGGTCTTCGGCGCTCATGACGCGCTCCGACGGGATGTCCGAAAGTTTGGTGCCGGCCACCGCGTGGAAGTCGGTCGCAATGACGCCGGGGATCAGGAGCTGCACGCGGACGCCGGTGCCCTCGGCCTCCACCTGCATGTGCCGCGTAAAGTGCGCCACGAACGACTTTGACGATCCGTAGCCGGCGTTGCCGGGTCTCTGCATGAACACCGTGCCCGAGGCGATATTGATGATCACGCCGGCGCCGTCCTTCGTCATGCGCTGCATGGCGCTGTGCGACAGGCGGCTGAGGGCGATCACGTTCACGGTGAGCATCTGCTGCAGCGCGTCTGGATCAAGCTTGGCGACCGGGTCGCGGACCGCGTACCCCGCGTTGTTGATCACCATCGCGAGCCGCTCGCCGTCCTCGATGCGGCGTTCGACGCGGGCGATCCCTTCGCTGGTGGCGAGGTCCGCGACCAGAACCTCCACGTGGACGCCATGGTCATCGGCGAGGGCCTTGGCCAGCGACTCGAGACGATCCTTGCGGCGGGCGACAAGGACGAGGTCGTGCCGCATGCGGGCGAGGTGTTCCGCATACACCTTGCCGATACCGGAGGAAGCGCCGGTGATCAGGGCGCGGGCAGGGGAGTTGGCCATGGGGTGCTCCGATGGAACCGCCGCGCGGGCTCGCGCGGTCCTGTTGTGCGTTTCACGGGCGATCCAAAAGCGGACGACGCCGGTATTGGAATTGTGAGTGTGCCTCCGACAGGCGTGCAAGGCAAACGATGAGCAATCCCCCGTCCACCGAAGCAATCGCCTGGCGACCGAACCACGTGCCGTGGCCGGTCTACATCTGGGGCCTGGCGATCTGTGGCGGCCTGGCGCTCAAGTATCTGGCGCCGCTGCCGCTGGGCATGGGGCCGGCCTTTCTCACGGTACGCATCATCGGCTGGTTGATGATCGCTGCCGCGGTCGGCCTCGACCTCTGGGCGCTCGCGACGTTTCGCCGGCATCGCACCACGGTCATGCCGCACCAGGGCGCGAGCGCGCTCATAACGGATGGCCCCTTCGCCTGGTCGCGAAATCCACTTTACCTCGCGCACACGCTGCTGACCGTCGGCATCGGCGTCGCGGCGCATACGTGGTGGCCCGTCCTGTTCGCGCCCGTTGCGCTGGTGGCCGCCGCGCGGCTTGCGGTGGCGCGGGAGGAAGCGCACCTGAAGGCGCGCTTCGGCCCGGCGTGGGACGACTACGCCCGCCGTGTCCCGCGGTGGCTCTGGCGGTAGTCGCGTTCAGTATTCGAGCGACGAGATGGTGTGGTCGGCGACGCGCTTGACGCCACCCACGCTCTCGGCCGCGACGACCAGCGCCCGGCGTTCCTGCGCCGAGGAGACACTGCCCCACAGGTGCACCACCTTGTCGGACACGACGATGTTGATGCGCGACAGGTCTGCCCAACCCTGCTGCTCGAGGAGGCCCATCAGGCGCGAGCGGATGTCGTTGTCGTCGGCGCTCGCCGTCTCGAGGCCCGCCTTCTCCGACGCGCTCGCCAGCGCGCGGAGGATGTTGGCGCGCGAGACGATGCCGACGATCTTCCCGTTGTCGACCACTGGCACGCGCTTGATGCGGCGGCGCTCGAGCGTGGAGGCGATCTCGGCGAGCGTGGCGTCGGGGCCGACGGCGATCACGTCGCGGGACATGATGTCGGCTGCCCGGCTGCCGTGCGCGCGGATGAAGTCTTCCGTCATCTGCATGCGCCCGCCGACGAGCCACAGCCACCAGGATTCCTTCTGCTCGGTGCCGATTTCGGACCGGCGGATGAGGTCGCCCTCGGAAACGATGCCCATCGGGCCGCCGCTCGAATCGACGATGGGAACCGCGGAGATCCGATGCTTCAGCATCAGGTCCACCAGTTCCTTCACGGTTGAGTCGGCCGAGGCCGTTATCACCGGGGTTGTCATCACGTCGCGCGCGCGCATGCCGTTCTCCTTCTCAATTCCGGGGTGAAATGTGGCAGTCGCAGGCTGTCCGCACCTTGATTCCGATCAAACCTCTAGAGCTTGGCGTGCGCAAGCCACAGCGTCGCAAGCCCCAGGAAGGAGAAGAATCCGACGACGTCGGTGACCGTTGTCAGAAATACGGCAGACGAGATGGCGGGGTCGATCCCCATGCGGTCGAGCGCTAAGGGGATCAGGATCCCGGCAAGCGCTGCGGCGATCAGGTTGATAATCATCGCAGAGCCGATGATGATTCCCAGCCCATCCGACCCGAACCAGAACACCGCGAACAGGCCCATGATCACGGCGAACAGCAGACCGTTGATCAGGCCCACCGCGCATTCGCGCCAGACGACCCTGAGCGCGTTGAGGGGCCCGAGGTTGCGCGTGGCAAGGGCGCGCACCGCCACGGTCATTGTCTGCGTGCCGGCGTTGCCGCCCATAGAGGCGACGATCGGCATCAACACGGCGATTGCCACCATCTGCTGGATGGTGGCGTCGAACAGCGAGATGACCCAGGAGGCAAGGATGGCGGTCAGGAGGTTCACGAACAGCCACGAGAAGCGCGACCGGGTGGTAGACCACACCGTGTCCGACAGTTCTTCGTCCCCGACGCCGCCGAGGTGGAGGATCTCCTCGTTGGCCTCCTCCTGCATGACGTCGACCACGTCGTCGACCGTCAGCATGCCAACGAGCCGTCCGGAGGCGTCGGTCACGGCGGCGGAATAGAGCTTGTACTTCTGAAACCGGAACGAGATGTCGTCGGCTTCGTCCGTCACCTGGAAGACCGTCTGCTCGTCGTCCATGATGTCGGCGACCTTGGCGTCGCGCTTGCTGCGCAGGATGCGCGCCGTCGGTACGACGCCGACGAGATGGAACGAGGGATCGACGACGTAGACCTCGACGAAGCTGTCCGGCAGGTCCTTCTCTTCGGCGATGTAGTCGAGCGTCTGCCCCACCGTGTAGAACGCCGGAACCGCGACGAACTCCGTCTGCATCAGACGGCCGGCGGAATCCTCCGGATAGTCCAGCGCTCGGGTGAGGGCGGCGCGGTCGGCGCCCGGGACGCGATCGAGGATCTCGCGGCGATCCTCCTCGTCCATGTCCTCGATCAGGTAGGCTGCATCGTCGGTGTCGAGCCGGCGCACCGCGGAGGCGATCACCTGGTTCGGCAGCGCCTCCATTAGCTCGTCGCGCACCGCCTGGTCGAGTTCGGGCAACGCCTCGACGTCGAAGTTGCGGCCAAGGAGTTCGATCAGCGCCACGCGCTCTGCGGAGTCGAGCGCCATCAGGAGGTCGGCGAGATCGGCCTCATGCAGGTCGCGCGTGAGGCGGCGGGCGACCTTGGCATCCTTCGCCTCGACGGCCTCGCTCACCGCGCGGACGAACGACGGCTCCAGCATGCCGTCCTCGTCACGGATTTGGATGTCGTCCGGAGCGTCGACCATGGGCACGTCCGCCGCTTGAGCCGTCTGTCCCTCCGGCGATTGCACCCGGTCGCCCGGTATGTCAAATGGCAATGCGCGCGAAGGCGCCGATTTTCCAACGTGTCGCAGGTTCCGTGAACGCAGCATGACCGGGCTGTCGATTGAAACGCGCGCCAAGCTCGCCTGCCTTCTGTCCGGCGTCGTGTGGGGGGTGTTCTGGGTGCCCCTGCGCGCGCTCGAGGATGTGGGCGTGCACGGCATCTGGGGCACGGTGGTGTTCTTCGCGATCCCGGAGCTCGGCTTCCTGCCGGTGATCTTCTGGCGGCGCGACCGGATCAGGAGCGGGGGCGCAGGTCTCCAGGCGACGGCGTTCCTTTCGGCCGCCTCGCTCACCGTCTATGCCATCGCGATCATGTACACCGACGTGGTCCGGGCGATGCTGCTGTTCTATCTCACGCCGCTCTGGAGCGCGCTCCTCGCCCGGATCGTTCTCGGTGAGCCGATCACGCCGGTGCGGATGCTCGCGATGGCGATCGCGATCGTCGGTCTACTGACGATCTTCGGCCTGGGCGCCACGTTCCCGGTGCCGCAGAACGTCGGCGACTGGCTCGGGTTTTCGTCGGGCCTTCTATGGGCGATCACGGCCGTACGCCTACGCGGCGACCGCACCAACCACTCGCTCGACATCACGGCCTGCTACTTCGTCTGGTCGGTGCTCATCGCGCTGACCGCTGCGCTCCTCGTCGCGCCCGAAGCCCTGCCGCGCGTTTCGCAGTACGGGCCGCTCTTGCCGTGGCTCGTGCCGATGATGGTTTTCGTCGTGATGCCCGGCGCCTATGCCGCGGCCTGGGGGCCGAAGTACCTGAACCCCGGGCTTGTCGGCATCCTGTTCATGACCGAGATCTCGGTCGGCGCCACCACCGCCGCGATCTGGTCGGGTGATCCCTTCGGATGGCGCGAGTTCGCCGGCATCATCCTGATCGCCGGCGCGGCGCTGCTTGAATCCATGTATGATCTCTACGCCGCACGCCGAAACTCAGTAACAAGCTTGTGACAATTGCCACATTGATATCGAGGGCGGTATCGTAGCGTAGTTATGCAACTTTTATTCTGGGGGCTCGAATGGCGTCTCGGTCTGGCATTCCACGTGGGGTTCACGAACTCGCGGTACACAATTATCGGCGCTTGCTTTCAGGCGACCCAAAGAAGGTCCAGAAGGCTCGCGCTTTCATTATCGAGCAACGGAAGCTCGCCGCGCTCGCCGGGACCATCGACCTTGTGGACGGTTCCAAGCGCTGGCTCTCGCACGATGGAAAAGCTTTCAAGAAGAGCTTTTTCCTGAAGATCCTGAAAGATGCGGATGCTTTCCTCCTGAATGCCCCCGGACTTTGGGAAGTACAATCGCGCAGCGCGCGTATTCTGCGTCTGGCGGGGCGCTTCGAGGAGGCCTACGGGCTCTACAACGCGTCCATTGAAGCGCTACGGTCGAGTGCGGAACATCAATCCGAACTTTGCGACATCATTGCCGACTACGCGGAATACCTCGTCTACCTCGGTTACCCGGAAGAGGCGATAGAGCAGCTCGACTCAATCCATGGCATCGATGCGCCACAGAAGGCTTGGTACGACTGGGTGAGGGGGTTCGCGCTGCACCAGTTAGCATTTTCGGCCGAGCACCCAATCGGATCAGCCACAGGATATAATCCCTTGGGTGCGAGCGCCGCCTATGGCGCGTCGATCGAGGTATTGAACGGTGTCATCAAGGTGAAGGGTCCACTGGCTCTCGACCCGGCGCAAGTTGCCGACGTCCATCTGCTGATTGCAGCGAACTATGGAGCTCGAATCCGCCTCGGCTTGTCTGGGGCCCGGGAGAAGGCGAAGCGGCATCTCGACCAGTTCAGAGAGAGGCAGGAAAACGAGGATTGGTCCTTGAAAAAGGAAGAGCGCAGCAAGTTCGCTGCCGGCACCCTGCGCCTTGACGAAAAGGGTGACCCCCGGTGGATCGCGAATTGGCGTCGCGTCTATGAGGATCACTATATCCAGAACTTGCTTGCCGCAGGTCTCCCCTGGCTTGGGACCAAAGATGGCGAGACGTATCCCTAACTGCGATACAGTCCTGCCCGACTGAGACCTCTCGTCAGAAGCAACAGTTCGGCCTCCCCGGCGATGGGTAGGCATTTGACAAACCAACTCCCGTAATCTGCAGGCGAAGCCGTCGCCGAACCTCGCCAGAGCTTGGCGATGTTGTTGCAGAACGCGTCCGCCTGTTCCGCAGCCTTGACGTTCTGGCCTTGCAGCGCAAATGCGGCCGCCCTGTACGCCGGCGTGTGCGGGTAGAACGGGGTGAAAAGATCGTAGGTCGCCTGCATCTCTTCGAACCGCTGCGCGAAGAACAGTATCACCGCATAGTCCGAAAGGTACCAGGTCGGCATCATCGGGTTGAGGCGCATTGCCCGTTCGACGGTCGATATCGCCTCTGTGGGGCGACCGAGAAACGCAAGGGCCGTCGCCCGCCACATGGTGATGTCGGCATCGTTCGGATTGAGCGATTCGGCGAGCTTCCAGCACCGCTCGGCACGGGGAAACTCGCGTCGCACCATGTGAACCCACGCCATCACAGCGTGTCCACTGGCGTCGAGCGGATCGAGATCCACCGCCTTTTGGGCCAGCTGAGCCGCTTGCGCGGTCCCATCCTTTGAGGCAACGCCCCAGTTGGACAACACGCTTTCCATGTAGACGATTTCCGCGAGGCTCGCGTACGGGCGCGAGAACGCTGGATCGGCCTTGATCGCCAGCTTGTAGAGCTTCTTTGCCTTCTTGAAGTTCGGGTCGGGACTGCCCTCATGCTGTGCTGCACCCTGCAGCCAGAGATCGAAGCTTTTCAGATTCTGCGGCGGCTTGCGTCTGGTCTGCTGCAATTCCGCCTGTTCCAAGCTGGCGTTGAGGCGGCTTACGACTTCTCGAACCAGCCAATCCTGCCCCTTCGTAGGTTCGTCCAGATCGTAACGGTACTTGTCCCCCCAAACCTGCAGCCCTGACTCCGCCTCCAGCAGTCGCGCGGACAGACGGAACTCCTTCGACGTGCGCTCGATCGTACCATCAACGAGGTACTTCACTCCGAGATCGCTGCCAATGCGCCGAGGCGAGCTTCCGGAGTCGCGAAAATGCAGCGAAGAAGTTGCCGACAGAACAAGCAGTGAGCGGAACCGGCACAGCTCGCTGACGATTTCCCGGACCAGCCCGTCGAGGAAGTAATCGCTCTGGCTGTTGGGTGTAATCTCGATGAATGGAAGCACGGCGACCGTCGGCCGATCCCGCGCGGCCGTCTCCAGCTCGCTGTCTTCGGGTTTTGACCGACCTTGCCAGTCGACCCTGTAGACGGTCACCTGACGGGGAATGTTCTTCAGCTGCCTGCGGCCTAGCGGGACGATCGTCGAATCGATCTCGCCCCTGACGCCGTCGTAGACGTTCTTGGTGATGCAGATGCCGCCGCTTTCGGCAATGCTCTGGAGCCTCGAAGCGACGTTCACCTCATCGCCGAAGAGGTCGTTTCCCCTGCTGATCACGACACCTGCATCGATCCCGATGCGGAATTCCATTCTATGTTTTTTCGGTATCCGTGCATTCTCGGCAGAGATCAGCTCCTGGACCGCGATCGCGGCTGCAACCGCGTCCTTGGCGTTGGGAAACTCGCTCATGACGCTGTCACCGGCCATTCCGAACAGTCTGCCGCCATGAACGCTCAGGGTGCGCGCGAAGATGCGCCGGTAGCGCACCAACATCGATAACGTTCGCTCATCGTCCTGCGCCATCAGGCGGCTATAGCCGGCGACGTCCGCTGCCATGACTGCGGCTTGCCGCCGCTCCGTCTTCGCCTTCAACCTCTGGTGATCCGCCTGCCGCATAGTTTCCTTATATTCAATGCGGCAGCTTCCTCAAAGACGGTGCGTCTCGCACCTCGACAGCATCAAAAAAAGAGCCGCGCCCCGAAGGACGCGGCCAGGTGAGGAGGGACCGCCTTGCCCTCAAAACCCTGTCAGATGTTTTTCTTGCCCATCTGGTCGGCGATGTAGTCCGCCTGCCGGATCGCGAGCGCGACGATCGTCAGCGTCGGGTTCTCCGCGCCGCCGGTCGTGAACTGGCTGCCGTCGGACACGAACAGGTTCTTGATGTCGTGCGTCTGGCCGAACTTGTTCACGACGCCGTCCTTGGCGTTCTCGCTCATGCGATTGGTGCCGAGGTTGTGCGTCGAGGGGTAGGGCGGCGTGTGGTACGTCGCCTTGGCGCCCACCGCGTCGTAGATCGCGGAGCCCTGCTTGAAGGCGTAGTTCCGCATCGCGATGTCGTTCTCGTGGTCGTCGAAGTTCACGTTCGGCACCGGCAGGCCGAACTGGTCCTTCTCGGTCGCATGCAGCGTGATGCGGTTGTTCTCCTGCGGCATGTCCTCGCCGACGATCCACATGCCTGCGGTGTTGGCGTAGTTGTCCATCCACATCGAGAAATTCTTGCCCCAGCCGCCCGGGTCGAGGAACGCCGCCATGAACGGCAGGCCCAGCGACAGTGTCTCGAGTTCGAAGCCGCCCACGAACCCGCGCTTCGGGTCGTGGATCGCCTCGTCCTGCACGATGCCGGCCATCGTCGTGCCGCGGTACATGTGCACCGGCTTGTCGAAGATGGCGTAGACCGAGCCGGTCGTGTGACGCATGTAGTTGCGCCCCACCTGGCCGGACGAGTTGGCGAGCCCGTCCGGGAACTTGCTCGAGTTGGAGTTGAGCAGCAGGCGCGGGCTTTCGATCGAGTTGCCGGCGACGCACACCACGCGCGCCTTCTGGCGCTGCTTGTTCCCGTCCTTGTCGGCATAGACGACGCCCGTGACCTTGCCCGTATCGTCGTGCTCGATCACCAGCACCTGGCTGTTCGGGCGAACCTCCATGTTGCCGGTGCGCTCGCCCTTCGGAATTTCCGTGTAAAGCGTCGACCACTTGGCGCCCGACTTGCAGCCCTGGAAGCAGAAGCCGATCTGCTGGCAGGACCCGCGGCCGTCGCGCGGCTCGGAGTTGATCGCCATGCGGCCGGTGTGCACTTCCTTGTAGCCGAGCTTCTTGGCGCCCGCCTCGAGCACCTTGAAGTTGTTGTTGCCGGGAAGACCGGGGATCCCGTTGGTGCGGGTAACGCCCATCTTGTCCTCGGCCTTGGCGTAGTAGGGCTCCATCTCGGCCAGCGTCACCGGCCAGTCGAGCAGGTTGGCGCCCTTGATGTCACCGTAGGTCGACTTCGCCTTGAACTCGTGCTCCTGGAAGCGGATCGAGGCGCCCGCCCAGTGGATGGTCGAGCCGCCCACCGCCTTGACGATCCAGGCCGGCAGGCCCGGAAAATCCTTGGCGACGCGCCAGGTGCCGGACGTCGTGCGCTTGTCGAGCCAGGAGATGTTGGTGAAGCTCTCCCACTCGTTGTTCACGAAGTCGGGGATGTTGTGCCGACCGCCTGCCTCGAGGACGACGACCTTGATGCCCTTCTGCGCGAGCTCGTTGCCGAGCGTGCCGCCGCCCGCACCGGAGCCGACGATGACGACAACGCTGTCGTCGTTCAGATCGAACTTTGCCTTGGTGGCCATTGGTGTGTCCTTCCCCCTCAGAGCCAGCTGATGTCGTTGAAGCCGCGGTGGATGTAGCCGCCCTTGGAGGCGGACTCACCCTCGTAGCCGAACAGCGGCCAGAGCTCCTGGTTGTTGTAGAGACCGGTCACCAGGTTGCCGCGCACCTTCTGGAAGAAGGCGTCGGTCTTGATCGCGTCGAGCAGCGCAAGCCGCTCGGCCTCGGTCTCGAGCGCGGAGTAGCCGCCGCCCTTGAGACCCATCGCCGCCTTGTCGAGCGCGGCGACGCCGTCGGTGAGAAGCTTCTTCACGTCGGGGTCCTTCTTCGCCGCGGCGTCGAGGTTCTGGACGGCGGCGGCGTAGTACTTCTCCTCGACCTTTTCGTGCGGGTAGATGTCACGCGACATCTGCACCAGCGTGGCGAAGGTGTTGGCGTCGAGCGCCTCGGGCGTCGCCGCCCAGGCGTTGTTGCGGCCGGCGACGAGCGTCGGCGTCACCAGCGCAACGATGAGCGTGCCCGCCGCCTTCAGCACGGAGCGCCGGCTCAGCGGCGGCAAATTCAGTTGGTCGGTCATGTATCCCTCCTAAGGTGTTTTGGTTCTGCCCGGGTTGTTCTCGGGCTTATGTGTAGCGGCCGTGCTTCTGCAGCACCTCGATCTTGTAGCCGTCCGGGTCCTGCACGAAGAAGAACTTCGCCATCAGCTTGCCGTCGCGGTGGAATTCCTTGATCGGGTTCGGGCTGAAGCCTAAGTCGGTGAAGCGCTTATGCTCCGCCTCGAGATTGTCGACGGCGAGCGCCACGTGCCCATAGCCGGTGCCGTGCGTATAGGGCTCGGTGCGGCCGTGGTTGATCGTAAGCTCGACCTCGAAGTCGTTCTCCGGATTCCGCAGGTAGACCAGCATGAAGCCGTCGAACTCGAAGCGGTCGGCGATCTTCAGGCCGAACGCCTTCTCGTAGAAGTTCACGGATGCCTTCTCGTCCAGCACCCGCACCATCATGTGAATGACTTTTGCCACGCCTGATCCCTGTTACTTCTGCGTTTCGAGATAGCCGATGATCGCGGCACGGATCGCCGGGTCGTCCTGCTGGTACATCATCACCGTGTCGGGCAGGACGTCGTGGGGATCAGTGATCCACTTGTCGAGCATCTCTGCGTTCCAGGTCCAGTCGGCGGCAGCGAGCGCCGCGGAGTACTTGAAGCCCTCGAGCTTGCCGGCCTTGCGCCCCACGACGCCGTGCAGCGACGGGCCCTGGCGCATCTCGCCGGCCTTCACGCTGTGGCAGGTGCCGCAGTTCTTTTCGAACAAAGCCTTTCCGTCCTCGGCCTGGGCCGCGGGCACCGACGCCGCAACGCTGATGCCGGCCGCGAGGGCGGCGAGAACAAACTGACGTATCACCGAAATGGTCCTCCTCGATTTGCCGTCTGGGCGGCTCTCTAGCAGGTTGCGAAACGGGGGTGGTGTTATCGGAGTACTACGCCGCAACTCTGGAGTTTTGCGGCGAGCGCGCCCGGTCGTCCGTCAGGTAGACGAGGCACGAGCAGCGCAGGAGCGAGGCGAAGTTCGGAACGTCGCCGTGGATCTCGAGCGCCTCGTCGTAGACCTGCGACAGGAACTTCGCCATCGGCATGTCCTGGCTCTTGCAGATGTCTTCGAGAATCTCCCAGAAGCGCCGCTCGAGCCTTACGCTCGTCGAGTGTCCCTGGAGTCTGACGGACCGCGTTTCGAAAGCGTACGTGGCCGGGTCCTGACCGGAAAAGATCGTGCACATGGGCTGTCCTCCTGCCGGTCCGTTCTGTGCGGGCCGGACTTTGTTTGTTCGCATTCTATGACAAGTCCGGGCGGCCTCAAACGGGGTTTCCGCACAGCGTAAACCGGCGACGTGTTGGCATTCGGTGAACGAGGCGTTAATGATCGGCGCGCAAGGAATGGTAGCGAAGGCGGGGGCATTCGGGAGCCATGGACGCAAAGACGTTGCGGGCGCTTCGCCGCATGACCGTCGAGAACGGCTGCACGCCGGCAGAAGCGGCCGTCGCGGCGCAGAAAATCGCCGACTGGGAGGCGAAAACGGTGAAGCGTCGTCGGTTTGCCGAGGCGCCGACCGGCAAGGCAACCTACATCAAGCCAGCCCGCTGGAACTTTGCGGACATGCCCAAGCGACCGAACCGCATTGAAGATTGATCGATCGTTCGGCGCCGCCGCACCATTGTTTTGAAATGGATTTTCTCCGCGTGGCGGACGGGAACCCTTGGACGGCATTGGTGATTCTCCCGGCAACGAAGCCAACCAAGGGAGACTTCGCCGATGAACCTCAAGACCCTCTTCGCCTCGACGGCGCTGGCGACCGTGTCGCTCACCGCGCCCGTGGCGTTCACCCTCGTTCCCGCAATCCCCTCCGCCGAGGCGGCGGCGAATGTCAGCATCTCGGTGTTCTACGACCAGCTCGGCAACGACGGCGACTGGACCGACTACAACGGCCAGACGGTGTTCGTACCCGCCAACGTCGGCACCGACTGGCGCCCCTACACGGTCGGCCACTGGGAGTACGCGGACCGTTACGGCTGGACGTGGGTCTCCGAGGAGCCCTTCGGCTGGGCGACGTATCACTACGGGCGCTGGGGGTATGCCCAGGACATCGGCTGGTACTGGGTGCCAGGCACCCGATGGGCGCCTGCGTGGGTGAGCTGGAAGCGCAGCCGTGACCATGTGGTCTGGGCCCCGCTGCCGCCCTCGACCGTCAACCAGGTGAGCGTCAACATCTCGGACAGCGAGATATCGGACGTCGCGTGGGTCGCGGTGCCGACGCGCCAGTTCCTTGTGCCGAACGTCTCGACGGCAGTGGTGGCTTACGACCAGCCGGAGTACCGGACCATCGTGCACGAGGCCCGACCGATCGGGGCGGTGCGCGTGGAGAACAACATCGTCGTCAACAACGTGCTCGAGGTGAACCAGGTCGAGAAGTTCACCGGCCAGCAGGTCGAAAAGGTGAAGATCCGCACCGTGGACGATCCCCGGCAAGCGGCCGAAAACCGTGGCGGCGTCGTGGCCTACACCGGCAAGCTTCAGGAGGACACCAACGCCAAGCCGCAGAAGGTCACCGACCTCGAGAAGGTGAAGCAGCGCCGTGCCGAGCGCAGCAGCGGCCAGAACGAGCAGACCAACGGGTCGACCGGCACTTCGACCGGTTCGTCCGGAAACAACGGCCAGACAGGGACGAATGGCCAGGCGACGACCCAAACCAACGGCCAGACCGGCAAGTCGGCGACCACCGGAACGTCCAGGACGAGCGGCAATTCCGCGACCACTGGCGAAGCCGACCAAGGAGCGTCAAACACGACCAAGAAGAAGACCACCGGCGAGGCGGCCACCGGCGCCGGAACTGATCAGTCGCAGGGCATGAACCAGGGTCAGGGGACCGAGACCCAGGGGCAGGTCGACGAGACCCAGTCCGGCAAGAAGAACAAGAAGAAGGAAGCGCAGGGCCAGAAAAAGAAGAAGGAAACCACGGCGACGCCGGGCGAGGACAATGGCCAGATGAACGGCCAGTCCGGTTCACAAAGTAACGCGGCCGCGGAAAACAACACCAAGAAGGAGAAGAGCAAGTCCGCCCAGGGCAACGAACCGGGCTCTGGCAAGAAGAAAAAGAAGATCGAAGAGAATGCGTCGAGCCAAGGACAGGGTGCCGGGAATGCGAACGCAAACGCGGGTCAGGGCGCCGGTGCGGGCGAGACCACGGGCAGCACCTCAAAAGTGAAGCCGACGTCGCAGGGCTCGAATGGCACGGCCGGCAACAGCGGTGGCGGTTCGGTCGACACCGGCAAGAACAAGGTGATCGAGCAGCAGGGCGGCGGCAACGCTGGCGGCCAGGGCCAGTAGAAGCCTGCTCTGCAACTGTGTTTGGAACTCACGGCGCGGAGCCATTTCCGCGCCGTGTCTGTGTAGCGGGCGGTTACATTGCACGTATAGCGTGCATTTCGGAATCGACATATATTACACGCTTACCAAGGCCTGAACCGCACCCAAGAAGCGGAAGGGGCAGCTCAGGGGGCGTTCACTGTCCATGCGATACACGAACCGGTGGTCAGCCGGGGTGTCAGTGCCTGCGCTTGCAGCGGCGGCGCTCACGCTCGCCGCCAATCCGACTGTGACCATCGCAGCGTGCACGGGCACCACGTCCATCATCTGCACGGTTGACCCTCCAAATCCATGGCCGACCAGGGTTGGCAATGGCGGCACCACGAACGTGACGATCAACAGAACCGGCGACATCCCCGCCGGCATCAGGGTCGTCAACGGCACCGGCGCAATCTGGACCGCCGCCGGTACCATCATCAACAACGGTACCATCGAGGCGTCGGGCGGATCGACTGCCGCGATCCGCATCCAAAGCGGGCTTCACACAAACAACGGCAGCATCACCGGGAATGGCGTAACGGCGATCGAGCGCAGCGCGGCGGCGAGCGGGATTGCGCAGGTGGCAAACAACGCGGGCGCAACGATAGGGTCGACCGGGGTGGCAAATGCCATCGTCGACCTCGGCACGGGAACGTTCACGATCATCAACCGGGGAACGATCAGCGGCGGTGTTTCGATGGGGCCCGGCATCGACAACCTCAATCTTTATCCGGGCTCCACGATCACCGGGTCGATCAACGGCGGCTCGGACGCCTCCGTCGACGCGCTGTCGCTCTATGGCCCCGGCGACGGGACGATCAACTCGATCGTGTCCGGCTTCGAAACGCTCACTGTCAACGGCGGGCGCTGGACCCTCAACGACGCAATAACGGGCGTCACCTCGAGCTCCATCCAGAACGGCGGCACGCTTGTCCTCACGTCGAGCAGCAGCAGCATCTCGGGCCAGATGTTCATCCTGTCTGGTGGCACCCTCGAAACCAACGCCGCGAACCTTCCCACCTCCACCCTCGACAACCGCGGCACCGTCCGGTTCCAGCAGCCTGCCGGCACCGTCACGTTCTCCCGTACCTTGTCCGGTTCGGGTGCGGTGGAGAAGTCCGGCCCCGGAACGCTCATCTTCTCCGGCGCCAATACCTATACGGGCGGCACGACGATCAGCGGCGGAACACTCCAGATCGGAAACGGCGGCGTTGGCGGCACGATTACCGGCAGGGTCGTCAACAACGGCAACCTGGCCTTCAACCGCTCGGACGCGGTGAGTTATGGCGGGACGATCTCCGGCACGGGTTCGGTAACGCAGGCCGGTAGCGGCACACTGACGTTGACGGGTGCGAACAGCTATTCCGGCGGGACGGTCCTTGATGCCGGCACGGTGGTTGCGCATGCGGATTCCGCCCTCGGTGCGTCGAGCGGCAGCCTGACGTTCAACGGCGGGACGTTTCGATTCGGTTCCGGCTTCAATTTGAGCGCGGGGCGCGCGGTTTCCATAAACGGCGCAGGCGGAACGATCGACACCAACGGCTTCAGCACGACGATTGGCGGCATCGTCTCCGGCAGCGGGACCTTGACCAAGACCGGGGGCGGTACCTTGACGCTGACCGCAAACAGCCCGTTCAGCGGGGCGCTTACGATCGGGCAGGGCTCCGTACAGTTGGGCAACGGAGGGGCGGCCGGCTCCGTTTCGGGAAACATCGCCAACAACGGCAACCTGATCTTCAACCGGTCCGACGCGTTCACCTTCGGCGGAACCATTGCCGGCACCGGCTCAGTAACCCAGGCGGGGTCCGGAATAACGATCCTCACCGGCAACAACACGTACACCGGCGGCACGACCATCGCGCAGGGGACGCTGCAGATCGGCAACGGCGGAACGAGTGGCGCGATCACCGGCAACGTGGCCAACAACGGCACCCTCACCTTCAACCGCGCCGACAGCTACACGTTCGGCGGCATGATCTCAGGAGCGGGTTCGGTGACGCAGGCGGGGCCGGGCACCACGATCCTCACTGGCGACAGCACGTACACCGGCGGCACGACCATCACCCAGGGGACGCTCCAGCTCGGCAACGGCGGGACCAGCGGCTCGATCGCAGGCAACGTCACCAACAGCGGCAACCTCACCTTCAACCGCGCCGACAACTACACCTTCGGCGGCGTGGTCTCCGGAGCGGGTTCGGTGACGCAGGCGGGGTCGGGCACCACGATCCTCACTGGCGACAGCACGTACACCGGCGGCACGACCATCACCCAAGGGACGCTCCAGCTCGGCAACGGCGGGACCAGCGGCTCGATCGCCGGCAACGTCACCAACAGCGGCAACCTCACCTTCAACCGCGCCAACAACTACACCTTCGGCGGCGTGGTTTCAGGCGCGGGTTCGGTGACGCAGGCGGGGCCGGGCACCACGATCCTCACTGGTGCCAACACGTACAGCGGCGGCACGACCATCGCCCAGGGGACGCTCCAGCTCGGCAACGGCGGAACGAGTGGCGCGATCGCCGGGAACGTCACCAACAGCGGCAACCTCACCTTCAACCGCGCCGACCCGCTGACCTTCGGCGGCGTGATTTCCGGTTCCGGTGCCGTCAGCCAAAGCGGATCGGGCACCACCATCCTTTCGGAAGTGCAGACTTACACCGGCGCAACCCGCGTCAGCGACGGTACGCTGGCGTTGGGGGCTCCAACCGGCGCCCCCGGCGGCCTTGCCGGCAGCGGTCCCGTCACCATCGATACGGGTGGAACCATGGGCGGTTACGGCAGCGTCTCCGGCCGCGTGACGAACGGCGGCACGATCCTCGTCGCCAACGCTCTCGACGCCTTTGCGGACGGTCCGAACGGAGACCTGCGCATGACGGCCGGGCTGATCAACATGGGCGTCTTGCAAATCGGCGGCCGCGGTGTCGGCAACACCGCGACGGTCGCCGGGGATTACGTGGGGCAGGGCGGCACGATTGGGCTGAACACCGTGCTCGGCACGGACAACTCTCGCTCCGACCGCCTCGTCGTCGACGGCGGCCGGGCAACCGGCCCAAGCCGACTCGCCATTCGGAATGCCGGTGGCGAGGGCGCGTTCACCACCGGCAACGGTATTCGTGTGATCGATGCCGTAAACGGCGGCCGTACCGCCGCGGACGCCTTCGCCCTGGCTGGTCCGGTGCTGGCGGGGCCTTACCAGTACACGCTTTTTCGCGGCGCAAAGGACGGAACTGAACCGGACGACTGGTTCCTGCGCTCGGAGCAGCCGGTTCCACCGACGCCCGAGCCGAACTACCGGATCGAGACGTCCCTCTACGCGGCGCTCGCCGGACAGGCCCTGACCTATGGACGGCAGATGGTGGGCTCGCTGCACGAGCGCATGGGCGACGTATGGGCCGCAGGCCCGTGGCCCGAGGGGACCACGGGCCGCGCCTGGGGGCGCCTTGTCGGCTACCATGCTTCAGAGGACGGCCACGACAGCGCAAGCGGCAAGGACAACCCTGCCTACTCCTTCGGGCTCTACGGGCTCCAGGGCGGCATCGACATGTGGCGGCACCAGGATGCGGATGGCCGCCAGTCCGTCGGTCTCTTCGGTGCCATCGGCGGTTCGAACGGCTCGGTCTCCACCCATGTGGGCGAGCGGGCGGGCACGAGCGACTTCGCCGCCTACACGGCCGGCGGCTACTGGACGATCCTCGGCACGCCCGGTTGGTATATCGACACGGTGGCGCAGACGACCCTCTACGATCTCAACGCCCGATCGGTGCAGGACGTGCACCTCGACACGGGTGCGGCCGGCCTCGCAGGTTCGATCGAGGGCGGTTACCCGCTTGCGCTGTCCGACGATCTTGTATTCGAGCCGCAGGTGCAGTTCGTCGGCCAGAGCCTGTGGGTCGGCAATACCTCGGACGGCTTCGCCGACATCGGCTTCGATGTCGCGACGTCGCTCGCCGGCCGTGTCGGTGGCCGGATCGCCCATACTGCCTCCGCCGACAATCCGCTCGGCGTTCCAATGACGACCTGGGCACGCGCCGACATCTGGCACGAGTGGCTCGACGCCACGCCTGCAGTCAGCTTCTCGTCCGAGGACGGACCGGTCGAATTCTACTCGAACACGGACAACACGTGCTTCGCCTTCCGCGCCGGATTCAGCAGCATGACGAGTAAGCATGTCGAACTGCAGGCGAGCGCCGGGCTGGAACGATCGCTCGACGGTTCGAGCATCGGCTTCGACGGCAAGTTCGGCCTCGTCGTAACGTGGTGATCAGCGCCGGTCGTCGAACGACAGCGGCGTCATGATCATCAGCGCGTTCGGCGCGATCGATATGCGCGCCGGCGTTCGCGTCAGCACCTCGCCGTCGATGGCGATGTCGTGCGGCGGATCGGTCTCGATGAGGAGCGAACTCGCCCGGATCTGCCGCCGGGCGACAGCGCCGACCGGCAACCGCAGCGCGACGCGCGCCCATTCACGCGGGATTGCCCACCGCGAGCCGGACTCGACCGCCTGAACGACAAGGTCGCCCGAGTCAGGGTCGGCCTCCTCCACCACCCGCACGCCGCCCTGGTAGGCGCCGTTGTTGATCCGGACCTCGACGGCGGAGAATGACTCCACACGTCCGTGATGATGGATAACGCACCGGAACGGCTCGAACCGGAAGAACTCGCGCGCGCCCACGAGAACGTATGCGAGGCGTCCGAACCATCGCTTGAGCCGGGGAGTCGTCGCGCGCCCGACAGCGGCTGGCAGTCCGATCGACGAGCCGTTCGCGAAGTAATCCTCGTTCAGCTTCACGAGATCGACGTCCGAAACCTTGCCCGATGCGATCACGTCGATGGCGCCGTCGAGGTCGACCGGCACGCCGAGCGAGCGCGCAAAACTGTTCGCGGTGCCGAGCGGCAGGAGGCCGAATACCACCTCGCGGTAGGCGAACTGATCGACCACGGAGCTGATCGATCCGTCGCCGCCGCCCAGCGCGATGAAACGATGGCCGCGAGCGATCGCGTTGTGCACGATTTCGTGCATGCGCTCGGCGTGGCGCACTGGGTAGGACTCGACGACGGTGAAACCTCGTTGCTCGAGTGCGGTCTTTGCGTCGCGGAACAGACGGTTGCCCCGCCGCGAATGCGTGTTGACCACGAGGACGGCGCTTCGTTCCGTCCTGATGAGCGCTTCGAGCCGAGCCTTGCGTGCCGCACGCTCGGGAGGAGGAAGCGGCTCGGCGGCATTCGTACTGGCTGTATCCATCGGATCGATGTGGCCGTTCGCTCCCTCGCCCGCCAGTTGCGGGGCCATCACGAACGCGTGATGAGGAGCGTCAGCGCGATCGTGCCCGCTTCGGCTTTGCTCTGGACGCATCCGCGGCAAGCCAGCGGAACAGTTCGTCCATGCGGGCGGCAACCAGCGCCTTGCCGTTGCGCTTCTTCCAGTCGTAGACGCCCCGTCCGTTCGACAGCCCGTTGGCGCCGTCGTCCACGAGCGTGCGCAGCGCCTCCGGCGGCTTCGCGGACGTGTCGAGGTGCGGCATCAACGACGCGCCGAAGTGGTACATCGTGTGGAGGCCGCCGACGTCGGCGGACTCGATCGGCCCCGTGATGTCGACGCGACGGCCAAAGCTCGTCTTGACCACCGTATCGATCGCTTCCGCCGAGGCAGCTCCTGACGCCCACAGCGCCCACGCCTCGCGCAGCATCGCAAACTGCAGGCGGTTGCCGATGAAGCCCGGGATCTCGCGGTCAATGATCGCGGGCTGCTTGCCGATCGCCTTGAGCTGCTTCACCACCCACTGGGTGACGGCCGGATCCGTCTTCGGGCCGGCGCACACCTCGACCAGCGGGATCAGCTGCGGCGGATACCAGAAGTGCGTGGCGATCACGCGCTCCGGCGTCGAGACGTTGTCGATGAGCGCGCTCGCCGGCTGACCGCTGGAGGAGGCGAGCACGGTGGGCGGCGGGCAGATGACATCCAGCTTGCCGAACAGGTCGCGCTTGAGCGCAAGGTCCTCCGTCACCGCCTCGATCACGAGCTCGGCGACGCGGGCGTCCTCGAGGTGCGTCGAGGGGCAGATGCGCTTGAGGATCTTCGGGATGTCGCGCTTCGATACGAGCTTGTGCGCGGCGAAGTCGCCAAGGCTCTTCTCGATGTTCTTCATCGCCCTGTTGAGCGACGGCTTCGCCCGGCCGATCATCACCACGTCGACGCCGGCGGTCGCGAATACCTGCGCGATGCCATGGCCGATGATGCCGTTGCCGAGGACGGCGACCGTCTTCAACGTTTTCGGGGTCGTCATCGTTCTCACCTTTGCGTCGTCTTGGCGATGGTCTGCTTCATACGCGCGTCGAGCGCGTCCCAGTTCGCGCCGAACTTCGCCCAGCCGTCGAGGCTGAACAGGTTGAACATGCGCGCCATGTCCTCGTTGCTCTTCGGATAGTTCTTCCAGAACGCTGGCGCGGTGAGGTCGCCGCGCGACATGAAGTCGGTCGAGACGTTGAGGAAGTTCTGCTGCGTGTCCTTCTCGAGAAGGTAGGCCATGAACAGGTCGGCAAGCTCGGAGTGCTTCGTGCCGCGGACCTTCATGAACCAGTTCGTGTATGAGGCGGTCCCCTCGGCCGGAATGGCCGCGTCGAACTCCGCGCCGTGCTCCTTGATGAAGCCGTAGGCGTCGGCCGAGTACATCATGCCCGCGGCCGCCTCGCCCTGGAGCATCAGGTTCGAGAGCTCGGCGCCGTCCTTGTACCACTTGGCCATCTTGAGCTGCTCGAGCTTCTGGAACAGCGGCTCCATGTCGGCGGGCGGCTGGAATACCTCCTCGATGCCGGGCATCTTGTCGGAGAGGATCGCCGGAATGCAGAGGTCCCAGTAGAACGCCGCCGCATCGAGCGTCGTCTTGCCGTGCACCTTCTCCGACCACAGGTTGTTCCAGCTGTCCGGCCCGACGCCGGCGTCCTTCGCGACCAGCATCCAGAGCGACCCGCCGCCGAACGGAACGCCGTACTTCTTGGCGTCGCCGCGGGTCGCATCGAACCACGGGAGCACCGCCGCGAAGCCCGGCATCTTGCTGCGGTCGGTTTCGAGGAACAGGTTCTCGGCCAGTCCCGACGAGGTCGTGTATTCGTCTGCGATGGTGATGTCGAACGGCGGGTTGTCGGCCGGGGCCGCCTTGATCTGCGCCACCATCTGGTCCCAGCCGCCGACTGTCTCGGCCTTCGTCTTGTACTTCTCATTGAACGGCTTGATCACCGCCTCGCGGAAGCTCAGCTCGTGGTTGCCCGACCAGGACACCACGATGAGCGGTTCGCCCTCGAAGGCGGCCCGGGCGGTGCCGATCGCGGCGCGCCCGATGATCGCGGGGCTGGCCAGCGCGGCGGCCGTCTTGACGAAGGTGCGGCGGTCGATCCTCATGGGGCGTCTCTCCTCGTATCGTCGTGTCGTTATGGCGCGACGTTAGCATGCCTCTTCCAGTATCGGGAACGTCACACGATGAAGCTTGTGTACACGGACGATCATCGCGGCCACGCCGGCGCGAAGGAGATGCGCTACGACGAGATGATCCCGATGTGCGAGAGCCCCGAGCGCATGGACATGATCCTCGCGGCGCTGGCGGACGCAGGCCTTACCGACGTGGTTGCTCCCGACTGTTTCCCCATCGAGGCGGCCCATCGCGTGCACGACCCCCATTTCGTGCGCTTCCTCGAGGTCTGCTGGCCTTTGTGGGAGAAGGAGTTCGGGCCGAAGGGGTTCGCCACCGCCTACACCTTCGGCATGCGCGGCATGGGACAGACGCCGAACGCGTCCGTACACTCCATGCTCTCGTGCTACACGTTCGATGTCTGCGTGCCGTTCGTCGCGGGCACCTGGAAAGCGATCCGCTCGGCGATGGACGTGGCGCTCGCCGGCGCCGATCGCATTCGGAAAGGTGATCGCGCGGTGTTCTCATTATGCCGCCCGCCGGGGCATCACGCCTCGGGAGATCTCGCCGGGGGCTACTGCTACCTGAACAACGCCGCCATTGCCGCGCAGTGGCACCTGGACCACGGGGCGCAGCGCGTCGCGATGCTCGATGTCGACTACCACCACGGCAATGGAACGCAGCGCATCTTCTACGACCGCGGCGACGTGCTGTTCGTCTCTCTGCACTGCCGGCCGGAGGACGAGTACCCGTTCCTGATGGGGTATGCCGCAGAGACCGGCGCCGGGTCGGGCGAGGGATTCACCGTGAACCTTCCGATGCCGCGAGGTACCGCGTGGGACGTTTACGGCGACGCGCTGATGCAGGCGGTCCGCCGCGTTAAGGCGTATGCGCCGGACGTCCTCGTCGTCTCGCTGGGCGTCGATACGTACAAGGACGATCCGGTCGGCGGTTTCCGTCTGCAGACGGAGGACTATCCGAGGATCGGGAGCGCGATCGCATCGCTGAAGCTCCCGACGCAGTTCGTCATGGAAGGCGGGTACGCCATGGCGGCGCTCGGAGCGAACGTCGCCAGCGTGATCACCGGCTTCCTCAACGTATGAGAGGGGATGAAGCGCCATGGGTTTTCTGACAGGCCGAACCGCCGTCATCACCGGGGGCCTCACGGGGCAGGGGCTCGCCATCGCCGAGGCGCTGGCGGCCGAGGGCGCGAACGTCGCGGCCGGCTCCTTCATCGGCGAAGCCGCCGGCCGGCTGGGCGATGCCGCCGCCTACCCGGACGACTCCGAGATCGAACGAGCGCGCAAGGCAATCTCCCGGCATGGCACGAAGGTGCACGTGGGCCACCTCGACGTGCGTGCGCTTCCGGTGGTGCGCGCCTTCCTCGCGAAGGCGGAGCAGCAGCTGGGCCCGGCCGACATTCTGGTGAACTCGGCCGGCACCACCGCCGAGCAGCCGGTGGTCGGTCACTCCGATGCACTCTGGGAAAAGATCATCGACACCAACCTCACCGGCGCGTTCCGCATGACGCGCGAACTCCTGCCCGGCATGATCGAGCGCAAGTGGGGCCGGATCATCAACATTGGCTCGACAGCCGCATCCGTCGGCTGGAAGGACAACCCAGCCTATTGCGCCTCGAAGTCGGGCCTGCTCGGCCTCACACGCTGCGTGGCGCTCGAAGGCGCCCCCCACGGCGTCACCTGCGTGATGATCTCGCCGACGTGGGTCGAGACGGAACTCATGCGCCGCAACGTTGAGCAGGTCGCGGCTCGCGATCCTTCCGGCAAGACGGCGGCTCAGTTGTTTGCGGAAATCGCCGAGGGCAATCCGCAAAAGCGGATCATTCAGCCGAACGAGATCGCGGCGACGGCCGTGTTCCTCTGCTCGAATGCCGCCAAAGGCATCACCGCGGAGAACATCCAGATCACCGGCGGTGCGCTGTGGTGAGAGGCGGCCGTCAGAGTCCTGCCTTGTAGGCCTCGATCTCGCGGTCGACGTAGGTTTCGATCAGCGAAATGGCTTCGGCACTCGTTGTCCGGTCGTCGATCTTCGCGTGCCGGATCCACAGCCCGTCGATCAGCGCGGCGACCGACAGGGCGACGCGCTCGACATTCGCTTCCCCGACAAGTGCGCGCAGATCGTGCCGAAGGTTCGACAGCACGCGGCGGTCGAACGCCCGCTGGATTCGGTCGAACTCCGCATACTTGCCGAAATAGGCGTAGAAGCTCACCCACGCCCGCGCGATGTCACCGGTGAAGGATTCCTCGGAGAGGTTCGCCTGGATGATCGCCGATACGCGCTCGCGCGGCGAGGACGCTACGCGAAGGCTCTTGGCCATGTCGCCGAAGATCATGAACATGGACTTGCGCACGACGGCGCTGAGCAGTTCGTCCTTGCTCTTGAAGTAGTAGTTCACGATGCCGTGCGACATGCCGGCGCGCTCGCCGATGCGGGCCATCGTGGTGCCGTTGAGGCCATGTTCCAGGAAGGTCAAATACGCCGCTTCGATCAGCTCGCGACGACGGATGTCCTCGATGCTGACCTTTGCGAACGGCTTGACGGACTTGGTGCGCGAATCCATGTCGAGTCCTACCGCGTTGAAAGCACGATCTTGCCAGTCGCTCCACCTCGATCGAGCATGGAGTGGGCGTCGGCGATTTCGCTCAGCCCGAATTGTGCATCTAAATGAACATTCAACTTACCGGACGCAACAAGAAAAAGGCACTCACGAATGATGGTTGCGTGTTCCACCATGCGGGAGAATAGTCCCCGCCACATGGGCGTGAGCATCATCTCATTGATTACACTCAGATTCTGATTGTACGCCGTGAGCTCCGTATCGTCGCCGGCACCGCCCATCAGGGTCACGATCCGTCCGTAAACGGACATTGCGCGGTAGGTGCGCAGCAGGGTTTCACCGCCCACATTGTCGAGCGCTACATCGATGCCGTTGCACCAGCGGCGCACCGCTTCCACGAAATCCTCCTCACGGTACCGAATCACGAGGTCCGCGCCGAGCCCTTCAACGAACGCCGCCTTGTTTGTCGAGCTCACCGTCGTCGCGACTTTCGCGCCTCGAAGCTTCGCAAGCTGGATCGCGACATGGCCCGTGCCGCCCGCGCCGGCATGGATCAGCGCATGCTCGCCCCTGGCAAGCCGTGCGCGGTCATAGAGCGATTCCCATGCGGTGATTGATACGAGCGGCAATGCGGCCGCCGTCTCGAACGATAGGCCGTCCGGGATTTTCGCGAGCAGCGCGTCCGGGACGACCGAGGCTTCCGCATACGTCCCCATCGCTCCGCCGATGCCGCCGTAGCAGAAGCAGACACGGTCTCCCGGCGCTACGGAAGTCACCGCCTGCCCGACCGCCTCGACGACGCCCGCCCCGTCTTGTCCCAGCACGAACGGATGCAGCCCCTGCACGTAGCCGCCAAGTTGACGGAAGAAGCTGTCTGCGGGATTGAGCGCGGCGGCGTGCAGCCGCACGAGCACGTCGTGTTCGCCGGCAGGCCAGGGAAGGTCGACTTCCTGCCGCTGCAACACCTCGACGCCGCCGGTTCCGGTGGCGACGATCGCATGCATCTTCATCGGTTCACCTTGTCGTCTTGCGGACCTGGCGGACGTACCAGACCATGATGATCATGAGGCAGGCGACCACCGTCGCTGCGAGGATCACGGCTGCCACGGCCAGCCGCGGCGTTCCCGCCGAGCGCAGCGACAGCCACATGAGCACCGGCAGCGTCTGCGTGTCGCGGTCGGTCAGGAACAGCGCCATCACGAACTCGTTGAGCGAAATCACGAACGAGAACAGCGCCGAGGAGACGAGACCCGTCGACACCATCGGCAGCACGATTTCGAAGAACGTGCGGGCCGGCGGCGCGCCGAGATCGTAGGACGCTTCCACGATGCGCCGGTCGATGGTGCGGAAGGTTGCCTCCATCAGCATGAAGACGAGCGGCATCGCCCACAGCGAATGCGCGATCATGACGAGCGGACGCGAACCGTAGACGGGCGCGCCGAAGATGGTGATGCCGCCGAACGCGATCGCGACGCCGAGACCCAGCACCACGCCCGGCATGAACAGCGGCAGGAGGATCAGGAGGTAGATCGCGTTGCGGTAGGGAAACCGGTATCGCTCGAACGCCCACGCGGCGAGCACGCCCGAGACGGTCGAGATGACCATCGTGCCGAGCGCGATGATGATCGAGTTCTTCAACGCATCCGTCCACTGCGGGCTCGCGAAGAAGTCCTCGTACCATTTCGTCGACCAGGCGAGGATCGGGTAGCGGATCATCGCCGCGTCGTTGAACGACATCGACAGCGTGACGAGAATCGGGATCAGGATGTAGAGCGTGATGACGCCCGTGAGCGCCACGCCCGCCAGCCGAACCAACACCGGCTCGAGGCTGCGTGCCCGGCCGTCTGTGAGCGCCGCGTCAGACATGATACGACTGCTCCGGCTTCATGAACGAGCGCGTGAACATGATGACCACGGCGACGCCTGCCGCGAGCACCATCGCCAGCGCGCACGCCATCGGCCAGTTGTTCTTGCCGAGCATCTGCTCCTGGATGAGGAAGCCCATCGTCCACAAGGTATCGGGACCAAGCGCGGACGGCGTCGCGTAGGTGCCCATCGCCCAGATGAAGGTCTGCGAGAACGCCACGATCAGGCCCGGGCGCGTCAGCGGAAGGAGCACCTCGGTGAAGGTGCGCACCGGCGAAGCGCCGAGGTCAGCGCTCGCCTCGAGCATCCGCTTGTCGATGCCGTCAAGGATCGAGAGCAGGATGAAGTAGCAGTAGGGCAGGGTGATGTAGACGAGACCGACGAGGGCAGCGAACTCCGTGTACATCAGGCTGAACTTGTCCTTGATCAGTCCGGAGTTCACCAGCGCGTAGCTCAGCAGCCCGTTCTTGGGGAAGAACATCCACCAGCCGAAGATGATCGAGATCTCCGAAATCAACAGCGGGCACAGCGCCAGTCCGACGAGCAGCAGGCGGCTGCCGGACGGCTTCAGCCAGGTGATCAGAGCGAACGCGTACCCGAGCAAAACAGTGATGAGGGACGCGATCAGCGACAGCTTCACGGTCGTCCAAATGGCGTTCGTGAACAGCGGGTTCGAGACGAGAGTCCAGTAATTTTGCGCCGTGAAATCAGGTACATAGAGGCGCTGGTCAACCTTGAGGTTGAAGCTCATCCGCAACATCGACAGGGCGGGTATGCCGAAGAATATGAGCGCCAGCACCAGCGCCGGAGCCATCAGCATCCACGGCGCGAGCTTCTCATGGCGGGCGAACCGTTCCCGTGCGCGATCGACGGAGGCTTCGTCGAGCGCCGTGCCCGCCGCGACCGTCATCGGAACACCTTCATGTCGGCGTCCTCCCAGCCGAGCAGCACGCTGTCGCCGACGGCGAACTGCGCCTGGCCCGGCACGTCGCAGAAGAGTTCGGCCGAGCCCGCTTTCAGGTGATGGCGGTAGAAGTCGCCGAGGAACTCGAGGAAGTGCAGTTCTGCCTTCAGCGTGTTCGGCGCCTTCGCCGCCGCCTTGCCGATGAGGAAACGCGACGGCCGCACGTAGATGCGCCAGGGGCCCTGGCCGAGGGGCGTCGCGAGCTTCAGCTCCAAGGGTTGCCCGGAAGCATCGCGAACCTTGCCGTCGTCCACCTCGACCGCAAAGCAGCAGCTTTCGCCGATGAAGGTGTAGACGAACTCGTTCGCCGGCTCGTTGTAGATTTCTTCCGGCGGGCCGATCTGTTCGATCTTGCCCGCCCGCATGACGGCGACGCGGTCCGACATCGCCATCGCCTCGCCCTGGTCGTGCGTGACGTAGATGGCGCTGAAGCCGATCTCCTCGTGCAGCCGCTTGATCTCTGCGCGCAACTGGATGCGCAGCGCGAGGTCGAGCGCCGACAGCGGTTCGTCGAACAGGAGCACGGCCGGCCGCACGGCGATTGAGCGGGCGAGCGCCACGCGCTGCTTCTGGCCGCCGGAAAGCTGGTGCGGATAGCGGTCGTCGAAACCGTTGAGGCGAACGACGTCGAGCGACTGCCGCACGCGCTCCGGGATGTCACCTTTCGCCATGCCGTGCATCCGCAGGCCGTACGCGACGTTCTCGGCCACCGTCTTGTGCGGGAACAGAGCCCCCGATTGGAAGATCGTCGCCGTATCGCGCTGGTAGGGCGGCAAGTGGTCGATGCGCTGGCCGCTGATGCGGATCGCGCCCGCTTCCGGCGTCTCGAACCCGCCGACCAGCCGGAGCGTCGAGGTCTTGCCCGAGCCCGAAGGCCCGAGCAGCGTGACGAACTCGCCGCGGCGGACCGCAAGCGAAACGTCGTCGACCGCGACGACGGACCCGTAGGTGCGCCGCACGCGATCGAGTTCAAGCGCGGGCGCGGCCTCGGGCATCGTCCTCTCTCGTCGCTCGACGGCTAACGCACACGATCCGTGTACGGATCATCAGCCCGCGGTGGTCTTGGCGACCGTCTTCTTCATCCGGTCGTCGTAGGCCTGGTAGTTGGCGTTGATCTTGTCCCAGCCGTCCATGGTGATGATCTGGAACATCTTGTGGTAGTCCTCGTTGGACTTCGGATATCCCGAACCCCACTGCGGCGGCACCGCCACGTCCTTCCTCGCCATGAAGATCAGCGAATTGGCGAGGAACGCGTCCTGCGCCTCCTTCGACAGGAGGTAGTTCAGGAACAAGTCGGCGAGGTCGTTATGCTTCGTCCCGCGCACCTTGAAGTACCAGTCGGCCCAGGCGGAAGCGCCTTCCTGCGGCACGGCGATCACGTACTCGTCGGGCTGCTGCTGCATGAAGGTGTAGGCGTCCGACGAATAGCTCATCGCCGCGTCGGCGTCCTCCTGGGTCAGGATGTTCGCCTGGCTCGCGCCGTCCTGGTACCACTTGGCGACCTTGAGCTGGTCGAGCTTCTCGAACAGCGGCTCGGCCGTCTTCATGTCGTACATCTCGTCGAGGCCGGGGTAGGTCTTGTCCATCACCGCCGGCACCGAGAGCGTCCACCACCAGGCGGCGGAGTCGGCCGTCACCTTGCCGGCCAGCCGGTCGTCCCACAGCAGGCTCCAGGTGTTCGGCTCGATGCCGAGCTTCTTGCGGATGAGCAGCATGCAGGTGCCACCGCCAAACGGCACGCCGTACTCCTTCGCGCGATCGGGGCGCACCTCGTAGAACCAGGGGTAGACCGCCTCGAGGTTCGGCACCTTCGACTTGTCGGTCTTCATGTAGAGGTTTGCGGCAAGGCCGGCGGACGAGATGTATTCCTCGGCCACCGTCACGTCGAACGGCGGGTTGTCGGCGGGCGCCGCCTGGATCTGGCTGACGATCTGGTCCCAGCCGCCCACCGTTTCGGCCTTCGTGCCGTACTTGGCGTTGAACGGCTCGATGATGTGCTTGCGGAACACCTGCTCGTAGTTGCCCGACCACGACACGGCGATCATGCTCTCGCCGGTGAACGCCGCCTTGGCCGATGACACCGGCGCGCGACCGACGATGGCCGGAGCGCCCAGGATGGCAGCGCCCGCAGCGGCGGATTTGAGGAACGTACGGCGTGTCGTCTTGCCCGTCATGAAGTTTCTCCCTTGCGACGGCAGTCGCCGCTGCCGCCTTGTTGTGATGGGTGGCATCTAACGTCTTTCGACAACGAAGCGTCAAGGCGCATCGAACCCGGTCTTGCCAAGAGAACGTGAGCCGGAAAGGATGGCTTTATGGTGATCCCGTCGAACTGGTACGAGACCCACGCCGTGGGTGACGGAATTTCGCTGATCCGGGAGACCTGGGTCTCGCCCTGGATGCGCTGCAACATCTGGCACGTCCGGGGGCGGGACCGCGACCTCCTGATCGACAGCGGCATGGGCCTGCGCCCCCTGAAGGCCGAGGTCGCTGCGCTCGCAGAGCGCCCGGTGGCGCTCGTATCCTCGCACGCACATTTCGACCACATCGGCGGCGCGTGGGAGTTCGACACGAGGCTCGGCCACCGGTGCGAGGCGGACATCCACACTCAACCCGGCCTCGACAACACCTGCGCCCGCGCCTGGCTCGGTGGCGAGTTGCTGAAGGCGCTGCCGCACGCGGGCTACGAGCTATCGACGTTCGCGATCCGCCCGGCGCCGCTCACCGGCTACCTGGACGAGGGCGACCGCCTGGACCTCGGTGACCGGTCGTTCCAGGTTTTCCACCTGCCGGGACATTCCCCCGGCTCGATCGCGCTCTACGAGGAGAACACCCGGACGCTGTTTTCGGGCGACGTGATCTATGACGGCGCCTTGATCGACAACGCCTGGCATTCCAACGCCGACGCCTACCGCGCCTCGCTCGAACGGCTCCGGTCGCTGCCGGTCGAGGTGGTCCACGCCGGCCACGAAGGCTCGTTCGGACGGGAGCGGCTGCTTGCCCTGATCGACACCTACCTCGCCGGCGGCAACCGGCTGACCGACGTCTCGGCCTTCCTCGCCCGCCACGAGAGCTAAAGCGCCGCTTGAGTTTTATTCGCGGATGGTGCGCGCGGATTGACTTCCGGCACGCCGCCGGCGAGTCTAGCTTTCGTCAAGACACGATTGGGTGAGGGTTGATGTCGACTGTTCCGTCCCGTGCCGATGCCGAACACGATCCGCGGGTGAAGGCCGTTTTCGACGATATTCGCGCCACCCGGAAAAGCGATTTCATCAACAACTTCTGGCTCTACCTCGCGTTCGATCCCGCGCTGCTCGAAGAGACCTGGTACAGCGTGAAATCGGTGATGGCGGTGCCCTCGGCGCTCGATCCGCTGACCAAGGAACTCGTTTACATCGCCGTGTCGATCACCAATTCCTGCTCTTACTGCATCCATTCCCACACGGCGGCGGCACGCGCCAAGGGGATGACGGACGAGATGTATGCGGATCTTCTGCGCGTTGTCTCGACGGCCGGGCGCACAAACCAGCTCGTGACCGGCATGCAGGTTCCGGTCGACAAGGTGTTCGACGCAAACGCCACATGACGACCGACGCGCGCACCGACAAGCCGGCCGAACAGTCTTCGGGCTTCGCCTGGACGCAGGAGCGCATCGTCTTTGCGCTGGCGGTGATCCTGTTCGTCGTCTCCGCCGCCACGCTCAAAGGCTTTCTTGCGCCAGACAACCTCATCGCCATCGTGCGGTCCGTCTCGGTGCTCGGCATCCTGGCGCTCGGCATGGCGGTGCTGATCATCGGCCGCGGGATCGATCTTTCAATGGTCGCCATCATGGCCATGTCGGCCGCCTGGTACCTGCAGATGCTGGGAAATGGCCTGCCGGACTGGCAGGCGCTGCTCTACACGCTGGGCTTCGTGCTGGGGATCGGCCTGGTCAATGGCTTCCTCGTCGCCTACGCGGAGGTTCCAGCGATCTTCGCAACGCTCGCGTCCGGGTCGTTCGTGTTCGGCTTCGTGCGTTCCCAGCTCATCACGCAGGACGCCGTGCCGGTGCCGAAGGGCCACTGGCTCGAGACGATCGGCCGCGCCCGCTTCCTCGACATTCCGGCGGAAGTCTACATTTTCGCGGGCTCGGCCTTCGCGCTGTTCCTGTTCCTCCGGTTCACGAAGTGGGGGCGCTACGTCTACTACATGGGCGACAACCCGGCGGCAGCGCGCAACGTCGGCATTCCGGTACGGCCGATGATCCTCCTGCGCCACGTCATCTCGGCGCTGATCGCGCTGGCGGCGGGGCTGCTCACTGCCTCGAGCCTGCTCTCCATCAACACCCGCGTCGTCAACTCGACGCTCCTCTACGACATCATCCTCGTCGTGGTGATCGGCGGCATCGGGCTTTCGGGCGGCAAGGGCGGGGTGCGCAACGTGATCGTCGGCGCGCTCCTCATCGGCATCATGCTCAACGCGATGACGATCCTCGACATCCCGAACATCTACCAGAACCTCATCAAATCGACGATCCTGCTCGCCGCGATCATCGTCGACAGCCTGCTCAATCCGCGCGACGAACAGACGTCGCAGCAGGGCGATATTTGAAGACCCAAAAACCAAAGGGAGAGCTGCTCATGAAGTTGAAGACAATCCTTGGCGCCGCCACAGGCGCCATGCTGCTCGCGGCGGGCGTGTTCGCCGCCGCGACGCCGTCGGTGGCGATCGAAGCCGACCCCGGCCCGGCGGCCTACGCGAAGGCGCTCAACGGCAAGCGCGTCGTGCTCGTGCCGATGGCCATGGGCTTCGACCTCGCCCAAGGGTGGGCCGCCTACCTCAAGCGCGAAGTGGAAGGCTTCGGCGGGACGTTCGAGACGCGCGACCCGAACTGGAGCACGGAAGCGGGCGCCCAGGCGCTGACCGAGCTCGTCGCCTCAGACCCGCATCCGGACGTGCTGGTCGTTCATTCGCCGGACCTCACGTCCTACGCGAAGATCCTGAAAAAAGCCCAACAGAAGGGCATTTACGTCATTCTGATCGACAATCCGATGAACTTCCCGGCGGATGCCTTCATCGGCTCCGACTGGGACCGCCTGGGCCAGCTCGAGGCGGAAGCCGCGGTCAAGGCCTGCGGCGACAACTCCTCGAAGCAGATCGGCCTCGTCCAGGGCGACCAGGTGAACGCCTCGAGCCTCTATCAGTACAACGGCATCATGAAGGTGCTGGAGAAGCACCCGGACTTCAAGGTTGTGGCGAAGCCCGACTCGAACTGGGACGCGACCACCGCCCGCAACGTCACGACCACGATGCTCCAGCAGAACCCCGACATTTGCGCGATCATCGACTTCTGGGACGGCGACGCGACCGGCACGGCGGCGGCGATCCGCGATGCCGGCAAGGAAGGCAAGATCGCGCTGGTGACGACCGGCGGTGGCGAGAAGGTCGACTGCGACAAGCTGCAGTCGGGCGAGTTCACCGCCGTGGTGATGACGGAACTGCACAACCAGTCGCGCGACATGAACGCGATCATCAAGTACCTGCTGCAGTCGAACCAGCCGCCGGGCACCGCCGCGACCTACATCTACACGCTGGAGAAGGCGACCACGAAGGCAGACCTCAAGCCCAACACCTGCTGGGACGTGAAGGCGCTGCAGGCCGGCCAGTACTGACCAATTTCAGGGGCGGCCGTCCGCCGGCCGCCCCGTTCGTGCCTCTCACCGTCCGGGGTTCTTCATGACCTTCCGCGAGCGCCTTCAGAAGTGGCGCTACAACCTCGTGCCCGACCACGTGGTCGGCGAAATCCTGACCAAGCGGTGGGCCGACAACGCCATTCCGTTCCTCGCGCTCCTTGCGACCGTGATCGGCTTCGGCATGGCAATCCCCGGATTCTTCAAACCCGGCTCGCTCACCGAATCGACGCGCCAGCTCGGCGAATTCTCGATCGTCGTGACCGGGCTCACGATTGTCATGCTGGGCGGCGGCATCGACCTCTCCGTCGGATCGATCTTCGCGCTGTCGGCCTTCGCGGCCGTCGGCAGCTTCTTCATCCTCGGACTGCCGGTGTGGGTCGCCTTCCTCGCCGCGCTTGCGGTCGGCGCGCTCTTCGGGGCGATCAACGGCTATCTCGTCGGCTTCCTCAACCTGCGCGCCTTCCTCACCACTCTCGTGACCTTCATCATTGGGCGCGCGCTGTTCGACATTCTCGTCATCGACTATGCGGCGCAGATCCAGCAGTCCGACATGCAGTCCGATGTCTGGGACTATATCGGCGACGGCACCTTCCACGGCCTGTCGGTAAGCGTGATGACGGCGATCGTGGTCGCGATCGTCGCCCACATCGCGCTCACCCGCTCGCGGCCCGGCTGGCACATCCTCGCCGTGGGCGGCTCGCGACGCTCTGCCCACAACGCCGGCATCCGGGTGCGGCGCACGGTGTTCATGTCCTACGTGATCTCCGGGCTGTGCAGCGGCCTTGCAGGCTTCCTCGTCGCCTGCCGCCTTTCGGGCGTCGGCCCGGGAACGGGAGCGAACCTCGAGATCATGGCGCTGACGGCCGCGGTCGTCGGCGGCAACAGCCTCGGCGGCGGGCGCGGTTCGATCGCCAAGGGCATCATGGGCGCGGTGATCGTGCTGGTGATGGTGAACGGGCTCATCCGTCTCGGGTTCGGCACCGGCACGAACCAGATGGTGCTCGGCCTGATGCTTGCGGTCGCGGTGATCCTCGACATCCGGTGGCTCAAGAACCGCCACAAGGTTTTGAACGAGGTCTACGTCGCGCCGATCTACCACCGCATGGGCGAGACGCAGTCGGCCGTCGCCGGCAGCGGCTCGCCGTACGCCCTGAACAACAGCCTCGCCTCGGCGAGCGCCATCGGCCTCAACGAGGTCGAGGGACCGGAGGATGTGATCCTCGACCGCGACGATCACCTCTACTGCGGCACCCGGCACGGCGAAATCGTCCGCTTCCTCGCTCCCGACTACAAGCGCTCGGAAGTATTCGCCCACACCGGTGGCTTCCCGCTGGGGCTCGCGTTCGACCGCGAGGGGACGCTCCTCTCCTGCGTCGGTGCAATGGGGCTCTACGCCATCTCGAAGGCGGGCGACGTGCGCCAGCTTTCGGCCGAGACGAACCGGTCCTACACCTCGATCGTCGACGATGCTCGGCTGCGCGATCCGAACGACCTCGACGTGGCACCGGACGGGAAGATCTACTTCACCGACTCGACAACGCGCTACGACGCGCACGACTGGGCGCTCGACTCGATCGAAAGCCGCCCGACGGCGCGCCTCCTCGTCTATGATCCCAAGACCGGCATCACGAAGACGCTGCTCGACAACTACCGCTACGCCAACGGCGTGTGCGTGGCGCACGACGGGAAGTCCATACTGTTCGCGGAAAGCTGGGCGTGCCGAATCCACCGCTACTGGCTGGAAGGCCCGAAGGCGGGTACGGCGGAATGCATCATCCGCGACATGCCGGGCTATCCCGACAACATCAACCGGGCATCCGACGGCACCTACTGGATGGCGTGGCTCGGCATGCGGACCCCGTCCTTCGACCTTGCGCTGCGCCACCCTGGCTTCCGCAAGCGGATGACCCGCAAGCTGCCGCAGGACGAGTGGCTGTTCCCGAATATCAACACGGGCGGCATCGTGAAATTCGACGGAGACGGGAAGATCATCGGCACGCTGGGCGATCTCACCGGCGAGCACCATCCGATGGTCACCTCGATGCGCGAGCACAAGGGCTACCTCTACGTCGGCGGCATCCTCAACAACCGGATCGGCCGGTTCAAGATCCCGGGCGCCGACCCGACCTGGACCGGCATGACCTCCTACTGGGGGGCCGGCGCATGAATCTCCTCGACTGGTTTCGCGGCAAGGCGGTCACCATCCCGCCGCTCGACGGCGCGCTGAAGCCCAACACGCGGCTCGAGGAGGCGTCGATCGTCGCCGAACTCCCATCACCGGATGCGGTCGCGACGGATGGCACGGCGCTCTACGTGTCCTCCGGCAATGCCGTCCTGAAGCTCGACGGCAAGGGAAAGGCGACGCCGGTGGCCGAGTTCATCGCGCCCGTCACGGCCTTCGCGGTCCTGCCCGACGGCGCGGTCGTCGTTGGGCTGGACGACAACCGCATCCTCCTCAAGCCCGCGAAGGGCGGAGAGACCCTCCTCACCGACATCCCGGCCCCGACGGCGTTCGCGGTGGAGGACTCCGTACTCTACGTCGCTTCGGGATCGAGCGAGCACAAGGCGTCCGAGTGGGCGCGCGACCTGATGGCGAAGGGATCCACGGGATCCGTCTGGCGCGTGCCGCTGTCCGGCGGCAAGCCGGCGAAGCTCGCCGGCAACCTCGCCTTCGCCAATGGCATCGCGATCGACGCGACGCACGGGCGGCTCGTCGTGAGCGAGGCGTGGAAGCACCGCCTCGTGGCGCTGTCGAAGGAGGGCGGAGCGCCGACCCCCGTCCTGTCGAACCTGCCCGGGTATCCTTCACGCATCGCGAAGCGACCGGGTGCGGGTTACCTCCTGACGCTGTTTGCGCCACGCAACCGATTGATCGAGTTCGTGCTGCTCGAGGACCAGTATCGCGCCGACATGCTGCGCGACGTGCCGCCCGAGTTCTGGATCGCGCCGGCGCTCGCCAGCAACCGGAGTTTTCTCGAGCCGCTTCAGTGCGGCGGTGTCCGCACCATGGGCATCCACAAGCCGTGGTCGCCCTCGCGCTCCTACGGGCTTGTCGTCGAACTCGATGAAGCGTTGCAGCCGCTGCGCAGCCACCACAGCCGCGCCGACGGCCGCCGCCACGGGATCACCAGCGCCATCGACTTCGGCGGCGGCATCGCGGCTGCCTCGAAGGGAGGCGACGTGGTCGTCTCGATCGACACTGGAAAGGGCGCGCGCGCATGAGCCCGATCGTCGAGATGCGGAAGATGACGAAGAACTACCGCGGCGTGCCCGCCGTGAAGGACGTCGACTTCACGCTGGAGAAGGGCGAGATCCACGCGCTCCTCGGCGAGAACGGGGCGGGGAAGTCGACGCTCAGCAAGATCCTCGCGGGCGTCGTCGAGCCGACCTCGGGCGAGATGATCTACAAGGGCAGGCCGACCGTCTTCGCCTCGCCGCACGATGCCCTGTCGCAGGGCGTGGCGATGGTGTTCCAGGAAACTTCGCTGGTGCCGTCGATGACGGTCGCCCAGAACATCTACCTCGGCGAGGAGAAATTCTTGAACCGGCTGCGCGGCGTCTACATCGCCGCCCAGCAGTTCCTGCAGTCGCTCAACTTCAACGTCGACCCGGCAGCCCCCGTGGCGAGCCTCGGCGCGGCGAAGCGGCAAATGGTCGAGATCGCCCGCGCCGTCCATCACAAGGCGGAAGTCATCATCTTCGATGAGCCGACCGCGACGCTGACCCCGGAGGAGAAGCGCCACTTCTTCGCCCTGATGAAGCGGCTGAAGGCCTCCGGCGTCTCGATCGTCTTCATCTCGCACGCGCTCGAGGAGGCGCTGACGCACGCCGACCGGCTGACCGTGCTGCGCGACGGCGAACGCGTGGCGAGCGGACTCTCGCGGGAGTTCACGCGCGACCGGCTCGTCCAGGCAATGGTGGGCCGCGCACTTTCGGGCGAGATCTACCGCAAGCGCGACGCGGCTGCCGTCAGGAAGCGCGGCGCCCGGATCCTGTCCGTCCAGGACGTCTCCATGGGCAACACCGTCCGCAACAACTCGTTCTCGGTGTTCGACGGCCAGATCACCGGCATCTTCGGGCTGATCGGCTCGGGCCGCACGGAGACATTCAAGATCGTCTCCGGCATCTACAAGCGCGACTTCATCGCAGGGGGCGACATCGAACTCGACGGAAAGCCGGTGCGCTACCGGGTCCCGAGCCAGGCGGTGAAGGACCGTGTCGTGTACGTGACCGAGGACCGCAAGGTCGAGGGCGTGTTCGAGAACCTGTCGATCGCCGACAATTTCTACGCCGGGCTGCTCGCGTCCGCGGGCGACTCCGTCACGCTCGTGCGACGATCCGACATTCGCGCAATTTCGGAAGAGTGGTCGAAGAAGCTGAACGTCAAGGCGATCAACGCCAATGCGAAGGCCGTGGAACTGTCCGGCGGCAACCAGCAGAAGGTGGTGATCGGCAAGGGCCTCATCCAGAAGCCGCGCCTCGTGATCTTCGACGAACCGACACGCGGCGTCGACGTCGGCGCGATCGCGGAAATCCACCAGATCATCCAGAAGCTTGCCGACGACGGGCTCGCCGTGGTCGTCATCTCCTCGTACCTGCCGGAAATCCTGAACCTGTCCGACCGGATCCTGGTGTTTCGCCAGGGCCGCGTCGTGGAAGAATTCACGCCGGAGGAGGCGAGCGAGGAAAAGATCATGTACGCTGCCGTGCACTGACGGCCGGATGGCCGAAAGGGAGGAGGGGACGGCCCTTTGCGGAAGATCAAGCTCCTGATCCAGCGCCTGCTCGTGTTCGCGCTCGGCATTGCGACCGTGTGGACGATCGACTTCTTCTACCGCGACGTCGCCGATCGCCGCTTGCCGATGATTCTTGCCGTCGCGCTGACGTACGGTTTCGCCGCCTACGTGCTGTTGCCGCGCGCCATAAGGCTCGGCCTTCGCATCCTGAACCGCGGCCACGTGCCGAGCTACACGACAACCGGCGATGGATTTCCGGGCGATCCGGTGAACCTCGCGCTCATTGGAACCCGCCACCAGTTGCGCGCCGCGTTCGCCCGCGCCGGCTGGTTCGAGGCCGATCCGCTGTCGCTGCGCTCGTCGTGGCACATGGCGACGGCCTTTGTGTTCAATCGACCGTACCCGAAGGCGCCGTTCAGCACCCTGTTCCTCTTCGGTCGCGGCCAGGACCTCGGGTTCCAGCGCCCCATCGACGCGAGCCCGCGCAAGCGGCACCACATCCGCTTCTGGGCGGTGCCGTCCGAGCACGTCGATACGGAACTCGACACGGCTGCGTTTTGGCGTGACGCACCGATCCCTGCGGAACACGAGACGGCGCTGTGGGTCGGTGCGGGTACGAAGGACACCGGCTTCTCGCTCACCTGGCTGAGCTTCCAGATCACGCACGCGACCGACGCCGACACGAACGCCGAGCGCGACTTCATCGTCTCCGAGCTCGCACGCATCGGCGCGATTGCGAACGTGCGCTCGCATCTGCCTGGCGAGCGACTGACCATCGGCAAGGTCAACCGGTACGTGACCGATGGCGAGGTCAAGGTCGCCGATCTCGAAACGGTGGGCAGCGACGCACGACAGGGCATGGCGGCGGTGTCCGCCTGAAGGGTAGGGGCGGGCATGGGATTGATCGAGCGAATCAGGACGTCGTTTCGGGCTTCGATCGGCGACATCGTGTTCGGCATGGAGGACGGCACGGTTTCGATCTTCGGCCTCGTGTTCGGCATGGCGCTCAGCGCCCCGGACTCCAAGGCCGTGCTGTTGGCCGGCGCGACCGGAGCCGCCGCTGCCGCCGTCTCGATGATGGCGGGAAGTTATCTCGACGCCGAATCCGAACGCGACGCGGCACGCGTGCGGGCGGCGGAACCGGCGGCGCAGAAAGAGCTTGAGGCTGCGACCCTCGCGGCCCGCGTCGCAGGCGCGTTGCACGCGGCGGGCGTACCGGCCGCCAAGGTCAACATGCTGAAGGCAGCGCTCGTGTCTACGCCAGGGGCAGTTCAGGCGCTCCGGCGCGAACTTGGGCCGCAGGCCGACGGGACGACAGCTTCGCCCACCGCGCACGCACTGTGGATGTTTGTTGCCGACCTGTTCGCGGGCGCCGTGCCGGTCATCCCCTTTGCGCTGCTGCCGACCGAGGAAGCGCGCTTCGCCTCGCTGATCGTGACCACTGTGCTGCTCGTGGCGCTGGGCGTCGGGCGCGGACTGGTCGCCGGCCGCAATCTTGTCCGGACGACGTTCGAGACGCTGCTCGTCGCAGCGTCCGCCGCAGCCGCCGGCGTACTCATGGGACGTTGGATCGCATAGACGGTTCAATCCTGCTCCAGCCGCTTGCCGGAGGACGCAATCGTCCAGCGTGCCACGCGCGGGAGTGTCGGGAGCTGCAACAGGATGCCGAACAGCACCACGGCGTACGTGGCGGCGAGGATCATCTCCTTCTCGGGGCCCTCGGGGATCGACAGGGCAAGCGCGATCGATACACCGCCCCGCACACCGCCCCACGTCAGGAACGGGATGTTGCGCGGCGAAAGCGACCGCATCAACGGCTTCGCAGCAAGCGGTACAAGCAGGGCAAGCAGGCGAGCTGCGATGACGATGGGAATGGCTGCAAGCGCGAGGCCGAGATGCACGTCGGCGTATCGCAAGACCAGCACCTCGAGCCCGATCAGCAGGAAGAGCAGGGCGTTGAGGATGCGGTCGATCAACGTCCAGAAAGCTGTAAGGTATCGTCGCGTGGTGCCGCTCATTGCGTGCTTCAGCCCCTGTTCACCGATGAAGAGACCCGCCGCGACAACCGCCAACGGTCCGCTCACGTGGAGGTGCTGGGCGACCGCGTAGACGCCCACTGCGAGCGCCAACGTGATCATCGACTCGACCGTGAAATTGTTGATGCCGGAGATTGCACGGTAGGACGCATAGCCGGCCGCGAGGCCGAGACCGAGGCCGCCGCCGATTTCGCGCAGGAGCAGGATTGCGAACTCGGAGAACGTGAGGCCCGCCGCAGGCTCCGTCGCGAAAGCGACAAGCGCCGAGAACAGCACGACCCCCATGCCATCATTGAACAGCGCTTCGCCTTCGAGTTCGGCAAGCAGGCCTTCCGAGACTTCGACGCTGCGCGTCACGCCCATGACGGCGACGGGATCGGTGGGGCTGATCAAAGCGCCAAAGACGAAGCACCACGCGGCCGACAGCGGCGCCGCCAGGGCGAGCGCACTGAGCCAGAAAGCCAGACCGGTGGCGGCCGTAGCCACGGTGGTTCCGACCAGCGCAAGCGTTGCGATCATCAGCGACCGGCGCTTCAATCGCCCTAGGTCAACGCTGAGCGCGGACGCGAAGAGGAGCAGAGCAAGCATGCCCTGCAGCACGACTCCGGAGAAGTCGATGCTGTGGAGCGCCCGCTCCACGTCGCCGACAACCACCCCGCTGCCGCCGACACGTTCGGCCATCACGATTGCGGCGGCAACCGCAAGACCGGTGAGAAGCAACAGCAGTGCCTGGGGCAGATGGATGAACCGCAGGTTGAGCCAGCCTGAAAGGGCCGCCATCCCCAACAGGAGTGCGGCGATATCGAGAACAGACGACAACGGGCCACCTCCTGCGTTGCGTTCCGCTGCAGGAAGCAGGGACCTAGCGTCGAGGTTCCGTCAGGCGCTGCCAAGGCCCAGCGTTTTGGCCAAATCCGCCTGCTAGGCAGCCTGTTGGGAGCGCGGCCTCGGGTGCGACGCACTGTCGTCGCCGCAGCGCATGCTTGTGCGCCCGTGATCCCTGAGGGCTCCGGAGTTTGAAGGCAGATCTGGCCTGCGAACTAACCTGGCGATGACATCGGCATTACCCCGCGCGCACGAAGCCCGGCAGGTTCCGCGGGAGCGCATTGCAATCGTCCCCACGCGGGCCGCCCTCCGGTCGGTGGCCCCATCGAACAAATGTCGGAACGTACTATTGACCAATCTATTCTAAAATACGAATATACGCAGACATCTATAGTGAAGCCAGAATGGCGGATCCGATCATAGGAGACGAGTATGGCCAGGATCGTAGTGCTGGGAGCGGGTCTTGGCGGCGTCGTGATGGCGTACGAGATGCGAGACAAGCTTCGCGTCGGCGATACGCTAACGGTCGTCAGCCAGGGCTCGACCTATTCGTTCGTGCCCTCGAACCCCTGGGTAGCCGTCGGCTGGCGTGCGCCGAGCGACATCTCCGTTGACCTTTCGGGCGTCTTCGAGGCGCGCGGCATAAAGCTTCGGCCGGAAGGCGCAAGACGCGTGCATCCGGTCGACAATCGCATCGAAATGAACTCGGGTGAAGACGTCGAGTACGATTATCTGATCATTGCCACCGGACCCGATCTGGCGTTTGACGAGATTGAAGGTCTCGGCCCATCCGGCCACACCTCGTCGATCTGTCACGTCGACCATGCGCTCGAGGCGAAACAGCGGTTCGATGCGCTGGTCTCGTCTGGCGGCCCGGTGATCGTGGGCGCGGTCCAGGGCGCATCCTGCTATGGACCGGCCTACGAATTCGCCTTCATCCTCGACACCGCGCTGCGTCGCGACAAGGTGCGAGATCGCGTACCCATGACATTTGTCACGCCCGAGCCGTACATCGGCCATCTCGGCCTCGACGGGGTGGGCGATACCAAGAGCCTGCTAGAGAGCGAACTTCGCCAGCACCACATCAAGTGGATAGTGAACGCCAAGACCACGCGCGTTGAGGCGGGAAGGATGCATGTCGAGGAAGTCAACGATGACGGTTCGACGAAAGCGAAGCACGAGTTGCCGTTCGCATTCTCCATGCTGTTGCCGGCGTTCCGCGGCGTGCCCGCCATTCGCAACATCGAGGGGCTGGTCAATCCGCGCGGCTTTGTCACCGTGGACAAGTATCAGCGCAACGAAGCTTTCCGAAACATCTTTGCCGTGGGTGTCTGCGTGGCGATTCCCCCGGTCGGCAAAACCCCCCTCCCGGTGGGCGTTCCCAAAACCGGCTTCATGATCGAATCAATGGTGACGGCGACGGCCGAGAACGTCGCCCGACTCATGCGGGACCAGGAGCCGAACGCAGTCGCCACCTGGAACGCCGTCTGCCTCGCAGACTTCGGAGATTCAGGCGTGGCATTCGTAGCGCAGCCGCAGATCCCGCCACGGAACGTGAATTGGTCGTCAAGCGGGCGCTGGGTACATGCGGCCAAAGTGGGGTTCGAGAAATACTTCCTGCGCAAGATTCGACAGGGACATTCTGATACGTTCTACGAAAAGCTCGTCTTGGACTTGCTCGGAATTCGCAAGCTCAAGGAAATCCACATCGAACCTGCCTGAGGAGGCAAATCATGTCGATCGATCGTGCCGTGTTGGCATTCGCCGGGTGCGTCGTTCTGGTATCGCTGGCGCTCGGCTATTACGTTTCCCCGTACTGGCACTTGCTGACGGCTTTCGCCGGGCTCAACATGATCCAGGCGTCCTTCACCGGCTTTTGCCCCGCAGCCATGGTATTCAAGGCCCTTGGGGTCAAGCAGGGTTGTGCGTTCCGATAGGGTCGCGCACTCAGCCTTTGCAAAAGAGCTCGTACAGCAGCTTGACGACCTTCCTGACGTTTCGGTCCGCCAACCGGTAGTGGATCGTCTGGCCGTCGCGTCGAGGCGCCACCAGGCCGTCCTTGCGCAGGAGCGCAAGATGTTGAGACACGGCCGTCTGGCGTACGCCGAGCTCCTCGGCGATGTCACCCACCGGACGTTCGCGTTCCATGATCATGCACAGGATGCGAAGCCTGAGCGGGTTGGCAAGGGACTTGAGAAAGTCGCTCGCGCGGTCTGCAGATCGGGCTAGTTCTTGCGTATTCATGGCTTGTATAGTTGCGAAAATCCGAATATATGTCAATACGCATATAAAAACGGATGCTGCCGCATGTTGTTCCGTCCGCACGCTCTCTGGCTTCTCGCGTTGTTTCTCATTCCAGCCGCTGCGAAGGCCGCGGAATACAGGCTCGCCCCCGTCGAGCGCCAGGATCTGAAATCGGTCTTCGGGCGCGTCGAAAGCCGCACGGTCATTCCGGCCAGGGCCCGAATCGGCGGCACGGTAACGTCCCTCTCGGTAGAGGAGGGGAGCGCCGTGAAGGCCGGCGACGTACTCGCGGTCGTCGAGGATCAGAAACTCGCGCTGCAAATGCAGGCGCTTGACGCGAAACTCAAGGCGCTCACTGCCGAGCGGGACAACGCAGCGGTCGAGCTGCAGCGCGGGCAGCAGCTCATGGCCTCCGGCAACATCGCCAAGAGCCGCCTCGACCAGTTGCAGACGGCGCTCGATGTGTTGACCAACCAGATTGCGGCTGCCCAGGCGGACCTCGCCGTTGTGAAGCAGCAGTCGACCGAAGGACAGGTGCTTGCGCCTGCGACCGGCCGAGTCCTCACGGTGCCGGTGACGCGCGATGCGGTGATCCTGCCTGGAGAACCGGTGGCGCGTATCGCCGGCGGCGGCTATTTCCTGCGCCTGTCTCTTCCGGAGCGCCACGCCGCCGAAATCCGGGAAGGATCAACGGTGCTCGTGGGCAAGCGGGGTTTGTCCGCAGCTGGAGCATCGGATGCGACGCGGCAGGGGAAGCTCGTAAAGGTTTATCCGGAGATCGACGGCGGGCGCGTCCTGGCCGATGTCGAGGTCGACGGTCTCGACGATTACTTCGTTGGCGAACGGACCCTCGTCTGGATTCCCGTCGCCACGCGGCAGGTGCTCGCGGTTCCCCCGGCCGCGATCTCGCTCCGGCATGGAGTGGATTTCGTCACCGTCGAAACCGCCGGTGGAAAGGCCGATATCGCCGTCGTCGCCGGCGAGACATTCGATGGCCCGAAAGGTTCGCTCGTCGAGATCCTGTCGGGCCTCAAGGCCGGCGACACGGTGATCGTGCCGTGAAGCTCGGGCTCGCCGGCACGCTGACGCGTGCGTTCATCAATTCGCCGCTCACGCCGCTGATGCTCCTCGCCTCCCTGGCGCTCGGCATCGTCGCGCTCCTCACGCTGCCACGCGAGGAGGAGCCCCAGATCTCCGTGCCGATGGTCGACATCCACGTGCGCGCCGACGGGCTGAAGGCCGAAGATGCGGTCAAGCTGGTCACCGAGCCGCTCGAGACCATCGTCAAGGGGATTGACGGCGTCGAGCATGTCTACTCGCAGACGCGCGACGACGGCGCGGTGGTCACCGCCCGGTTTGCAGTCGGCACCAACCGTGACGCGGCGATCGTGCGGGTCCACGAGAAGGTGCGGGCCAACATGGACCGCATACCGTTCGGCATTCCCGATCCCTTGATCGTCGGCCGTGGTATCGACGATGTCGCCATCGTCACGGTGACGCTGTCGCCGAAGCAGCAGGCGGCAGACCGGTATGACGCCGCCGCGCTGACGCGGATCGCGCGGGAGGTGCAGGTCGAACTCGCAAAGCTCGACGACATCGGGCTGACCTATCTCGTCGGCGACCAGCCCGACGAATTCCGGGTCGAGCCCGATCCCGAAAGGCTGTCGCTTTACGGCATCACCCTCCAGCAGCTCGCCGCCAAGCTCGAGAGCGCCAACCGTTCCTTTGCGGCCGGGCAGGTGCGCGATCAGGGCCGGCAGGTCGACGCCATGGCCGGACAAACCCTGCAGACGCCCAGCGAGATCGGCAATATCCTGCTGACAGCGCGCGACGGACGTCCAGTCTATGTTCGCGACGTCGCCACGGTGAAGCTCGCCACGGATTCAAACGAGTCGCGCGTGCAAAACCTCGTGCGCGTGGGCGACGTCATCGAGCGCAGCCCCGCGGTTACGCTTGCGGTGGCGAAGCGGCCAGGCACCAACGCGGTGGCCATTTCGGAAGACGTCGTCAGCCGCCTCGAGGGACTGAAGGGCTCGGTCGTACCGAACGACGTCGAGGTATCGGTCACACGCAACTACGGGCACACGGCGAACGAGAAGGCGAACGAACTCCTGTTCCACCTGGGGCTCGCAACCCTGTCGATCATTGGGCTCGTGTGGCTTGCGATCGGCTGGCGGGAAGCGCTGGTCGTCGCGGTCGTCATCCCGACGACGATCCTGCTTACGCTCTTCGCCGCCCGGTTGATGGGATATACGCTGAACCGGGTCAGCCTGTTCGCGCTGATCTTCTCGATCGGCATTCTGGTCGACGACGCGATCGTCGTGATCGAGAACATCGCGCGGCATTGGGCGATGCATGACGGCCGCAGCCGAATGCAGGCGGCGATCGAGGCCGTTGCCGAGGTGGGCAACCCGACCATCGTGGCCACGCTCACCGTCGTCGCAGCGCTGCTGCCGATGTTGTTCGTGTCCGGGATGATGGGTCCGTACATGAGCCCCATTCCGGCGAATGCCTCGGCTGCGATGATCTTCTCGTTCTTCGTGGCGGTGATGATCACGCCCTGGCTGATGCTGCGCTTCGGCGGCGGAGCAGCGGCGAATTCAGAAGGGCACGAGGCAGCCGACGGCGGCCGGCTCGGTCGACTGTACCGCGCCGCAGCCGCGCCGATCTTAGCGTCGCGGGCCCGAAGTCTGGCATTCCTGCTGGCCGTGGGCGTCGCCACGCTTGCGGCCATGTCCATGATCTACACGCGGGCGGTGACGGTGAAGCTCCTGCCGTTCGACAACAAGTCGGACCTGCAGGTCGTCGTGGATCTGCCGGCCGGTGCGTCGGTTGAGGCCACCGACCGTGTGCTGCAGTCGATCGCCGACCGCGCCGCGGCGATCCCTGAACTCGCCTCGATGCAGACGTATGCGGGGTCGGCCGCTCCGTTCAACTTCAACGGCCTGGTCCGCCACTACTATCTGCGCACCCTGCCGCACATGGGCGATGTTCAGGTGAACCTCTCACCCAAGGGCGAACGCGGCCGCACCAGTCACCAGATTGCGCTCGACCTGCGCGAACGGCTGCAGGGGATCGACGTACCGCCTGGCACGGCAATCAAGGTGGTGGAACCGCCGCCAGGGCCGCCCGTGCTCGCGACGCTCCTGGCCGAAGTCTACGGGCCGACGCCGGAAACCCGCCGCGCGGTCGCGGCCAAGGTGCGGGAGGCGTTCGCCACGGTGCCGTTCATCGTCGACATCGACGACAGCTTCGGCCGGCAGACGAGCCGCGTGCGGATCGCGATCGACCAGGACAACCTTGAATACAACACCGTCGACGAGCGTGACGTGTACGACACGATCCGGTCGCTGTTCTCCTCGACCACCGTCGGCTACTCGCATCGCGGCGGTGGTCGACAGCCGATCCCGATCAATCTCGCGCTGCCGAAGGCAGGACGGGTGGTGGGCGAGAAGGCCTTGTCTACGCCCGTGCCAGCGAATGCGCTGCCCGGTGGCCGCGGCGTCGTGGAACTGGGCGATGTCGTAACGGTAAGTACCGAGCCGTCCTCGTTCCCGATCTTTCGTCACAACGGCCGGCCCGCGGAGATGGTGACCGCAGAACTCGCCGGGGCTTTCGAGGCGCCCGTTTACGGAATGCTCGAGGTCCAGAAGGCCCTCGACCGGGTCGACTGGAACGGCCTCGAGAAGCCGGTGGTCCGCCTGCACGGCCAACCTGACGACGACGGCAAGCCCGTACTGCTCTGGGACGGGGAGTGGGAAGTGACATGGGTCACGTTCCGCGACATGGGGGCGGCCTTCCTGGTTGCGCTTCTCGGAATTTACATCCTCGTCGTGGCGCAATTCGGCTCGTTCAAGCTGCCGCTCGTCATCCTGACGCCGATCCCTCTCACCTTGATCGGCATCATGATCGGCCACTGGCTTTTTCACGCTCCCTTCACCGCCACTTCGATGATCGGCTTCATTGCGCTGGCCGGCATCATCGTGCGCAACTCGATCCTGCTCGTCGACTTCGTGCGACACGGCTCGAGGCCCGGCGCGACCCTGAAGGAGGCGCTGCTGGACGCCGGCGCCATTCGCTTCAAGCCGATCCTGCTTACAGCGCTCGCCGCGATGATCGGCGCCGCCGTGATCCTGTTCGACCCGATCTTCCAGGGCCTTGCGATCTCGCTCCTGTTCGGCCTCGCGTCCTCGACGCTGCTGACGGTGCTGGTGATCCCGGCGATCTACATCGTTCTCCGCTCGAATCGAGCGACAACCTGAAGGAGAGACGACATGACACGCAACATCGGCAACACGGATCGCACTCTGCGGATCGTTGTGGGCCTCGCGCTTGTCGCATGGGCGCTTCTGGGAATGGGCGAGTACCACCAGTGGGGTTGGATCGGGATCGTACCGCTCCTCACCGCCCTCGTCGGCTGGTGCCCGCCTTACGCGCTCCTCGGGATCAACACCTGCTCGACGAAGTAGCCTTCGAGGCGGACAGGACCCGACGTCGCCGGCCGTCAGTGTTGGGTCGTTCGCGCGGCATGGTCAGGGATTGCGATCCGTGACCACCGGTGGACCGGGTCATAGTCGATGCCCAACCAGGGGGCGATCTTCGCAAGGATTTCGCGCGTCGATTTACGGCCGTCCAGAAACGCCGTGAACGGCTTTGGATTTCGTTCGATTACGTCGAGGATATCAGCGTCAAAGTACGTGGCCTTCCTCTCGAGTTGCGGACCGTCGATGAAGACGAGGTCGAAAACGACCTTCGGTGTCAGTGCGTACGATCGCCCGATGTAGGAACCGAAGCTCCGCTCCACGACGTCGGAGCGGATGAGATCGACGTAGCGGGCGGCTTCGGGCGGCAGCAGGCCGCGAAGCTGCGTATAGTATGGCTCGCTCTCTTCCATCGATACGACATGGCACTCGTGGCCAGACCGTTGCAGTTTTCGGGCAGCGTGCGCCAGAACGAGAGTGCTTACCCCCGAGCCCAGTTCGAGCACCCGCTTTGGCTTTGTCTTCAAAATTTCGCGGTAAAGCAGGCCCAGCTCGAAGTAGGTACACCCTGTACTTGTAGACTGCTTCAGCATCTGCTGCAGATCGCTGTAGAGTTTGCCGTTCAGGCGCAGCGATAGCCACCCACGCCATTCACCGGGAAGCGCACGGTATTTTCCCCGCGTTGTCTTGGGCATACGCTTCTCCCTGTTTCGACCCCGCTCCATCTATAGGGGTCGCATAGCTTTCTTGTACCGATGAAGATTGGCGGAGGGGGAGGGATTCGAACCCCCGGAGGGCTTGCACCCTCAACGGTTTTCAAGACCGCCGCATTAAACCGCTCTGCCACCCCTCCGGAACGCGTCAGACAAGTTCATAACGGTTTAGCTGCCGAGAAGCACCAACGCAACCGATGCGCCTTGCGAGGAGGATATGAACGGCAAGGCCCACAGCCACAGAAGGTTCAACCAGAAGCTTGTCGCAGTAACCTACGGCTTAATGACCGCCTCTCGTGAGAAGTTCTGTGCAGTAAGCCGAGCCTTACCAACACACGCTGGATATCGGACACACGCAAGAAAGCGGCCGTATCGTCCGTCCCGTTCTACCAACCAACCATCTTTGCATTCAGGGCACTGCGGAAAGCTGGCGCCGCACTGGCAACTGACTTCTGTCGATCCATCTGCACATCGGGGCAGCAACGTGTCACAGCTCGGGCAGGCAGGTAGCAGGTTTCCACATAGGCGAAGATGCTCGCAGCGATACCATGTCCGGCCATCCTTTCCAGTGAGGTGGTGCAGGTGTCCGCCGCACTCTCCGCAAAAGTAGGCCTCTGCAAGTGCGTCCGTCTCCGAGACGATTCCGTAAGCCGGGTCGCTTCTCAGTTCTGTGACGAACGACGAGGGCCGCGTGGTGGATGTGAGGATCGTCAGGGTGAACCTTGCTCTGGTCATAGCGACATACATGACGCGGCGTTCCTCTGCGTTGGGGAACATCTCTGCCTCGGGGGAAACGAGGGACAGAAGTGGGTCATCTACGATTTGCGAAGGGAACCCTAGCCGTCCACTGTCGACGCCGAGAATGATCACATGATCGGCCTCCAGACCTTTCGCGGCGTGGATCGTCCTGAAATCGATGTCCAATCTCGGAAACGTCTGCCTCAAAGCGCGTACGTCCGGCTCGAGGAAACGATACCGCCCAAGGAGCAGGACGCTTGCTTGTTTCCTTCCCGTTGCGTGCCTGTCCGACATTTCCATCAGTATCTTCGACAGCTGGAGGTCATCCTCGCCCCTTGCGACCGTCACGATGCTGATCGCGGGTTCGGTTGCCGTTCCTGCAGGAACCACCTGCTTGTGTAGCTGGGCCGAGTTCTTCAGCACGAAGGTTTTGGCGACATTGACGATCTGGTCGACCGAACGAAACGTCCGCCCCAAATCGACGGTCTCGTGCACTCCTGTCTCGTCGTCGAAGCTGCCGCCAAACTCGCTGCCGAAGCATCGCATCAAGTGGATGTCAGAACCGGCAAAGCGGAAAATCGACTGCCAGTCGTCGCCGACCGCAAAGATCCTTGTATCGGGGTGCTGCGCCTTCAGCGCTTTCAACAGACGTGCGCGGCTTTGTGAGATGTCCTGGAACTCGTCCACCAGAATGTGACGGAATGGGCTGACGTAGCGTTCTGTTTCGACATATCGCGCTGCACGAAGGATCATGTCCTCGAAGTCGATACGATTGCCGAGTCGCTTCTGATATTCTTCGAAGACCGCAGAGAATACTCTGAGGAATGCCTTTCCCCGATTGCCCAGCTGCATCTTGTCGGATTTGGCGAGGCAACCCTTCAGGGTGTAGCTGCCACTTTTGAATTTTCTCAGGAACGTACCAACCAGCTTGCAGAAGTCGTCCACCTGCGCGAGTTCAATCACGCGATCATAGATCGCATCGGCTGAGCGCGGCTTCAGCGTGACGTACGGCTTCAGCTTCTCTGTCAAAGTCGTCAGCAGTCGTCCCTCCTGCCGTTCGTAACTGTACGTTTCGATCAAGGTGGTTCCGTGCTTGGCGTGCACTTCGCGTTTCCACGCCATGCCCGATAGATACTCGTCCCGATCGACAAAGGGCGCAGTGAACAAGCGTTCGCGGCCCGTAGCAGCGATCTCACGTCGAACGCCGAAGTGCTCGATGTAGATGCCGCTGTCCTTCAGCCGGAAGTCCGGCTGGTAGTCGCGTCTCCCGGTACCCGGGATCTTGTATTCATAAACGGGCTCGTACTCGTATTCGATACCGTTCCTGTAGAGCCAATTCGCTATCTGCAGTTCTTCGTAACTCTTCACCCTTTCACCCTGCAAGGTTCGCAGGTCATGGCTTTCCATGTGGGAATAGAATTCTCGTTTGGTCTTGAAGTCCCATTCGGTTTTCGGCTCGATCAGACAATGTGAGAACCACTGGACTATAGCGATCGACGCCTCTGACAGCATATAGACGAGGTCTTTGAGGATCTGCTTGATCAGATTGATGAAGGCCAGTTCGTCGGTCGCATGATCGGAGCGCGGGCTTTGATCCTTCCACGTCGCCTATGATCTCATATGCAATCGCATGGAAAGTTCGCGCGACGATCGGAATGCCGGATCGCGCCTTCACGCGTTCCGACATTTCGGAAGCCGCGTTCTTGGCAAACGCCAACAGCAGGATCTCTTCGGGTTTGCGGATTCCGGACATCGCCAGATAAGCGGCCTTGGCGGTAATCACGCTGGTCTTCCCCGATCCCGCGGCAGCAAGTACGAGGGTCGCGTCTTCGTCCACGACGACCGAGAGCCGTTGTTCGAAGGTCAGAGGCTTGGCTTCGAACGTATCGAAGAAATCATTCCATCTTCCGAGTTCGGCGGCGACGAAGGCGGCGATGCCGGCGGCGCGTACTGTTTGCGGGTCTGCGGAAAAGCTTCGCACGGTCGCGACGCGCGCACTGGCCACTGCGTCAATCGCTTGCGGCCTGATCTTGGACAGTATGGACGCATCAAGCGCCCGGGCCTTTTCCAACAGCGGCGCGACTTTGCAGGCGGCAGGATACTCCAACGGCGCTGCCAGTGCCCGTATGCTGGCGACGATCGCCTCCAGATGTGACGACGCCCGGGCTAGCGCGCGCACGTTGAACTGGATCCAGGCTTCCCGCACCTCCCTTGAAAACGCTAATGCGTCCTCGTAGTGCGAACCCTTCAAGCTGACGTGCGGCCTCCCGTCGAGGTAGATGGAGAGGCTGGTTCCGAGAACCCGCTTTTCAATATGGGGCGGTCCCAACAGCGCCTGCAACGAAACCGACGATGTTTGCCCGCGGCGGGTAATCTGGATGTGATCGCCGTCAAGAACCAAACAGCGAGGTGCTCTGCCGAGTGGATCTGCAGCCGTCCAAGTAACGGTCGTTGTTGCAGTCGGATCAATAAGCGCGGTCCAATTTCATGCGCAAAATCTGGTCACTTCAAGAAGCTTCAACGTTCAATCGGGAAGCTGCAGCACTCACTACCCTTCCGCCCCGGATTGGCGCTGCTCGCCTATGCGTTGGGCTTGATTTCGAGGAACCTTCCGCACGATGGCCAGGCCGATCTGCAGTCTTACTTAATTCGTGACACAATTAAAGGTAGAAAGCGGTTTAGATATCCACCGTTTCGAGGCGGCTTTCTAGGCTCTCACGCTCACGCAGCAACCCCCGCCGCAATGTCGTCGAGGGTCGAGCCGGCGAGCGCTGCGAGGAGGCCTTCCTGGGCAGTCTGGAGCGGTGTTTCCAGCGCCTTCTGGATGCGGGCGCCGACCGGGCACTTGTCGTTCGGCGGCGAGGCGTGCGGCTTGAACAGGCGGTTGTCCTCCACCGCCTTGTAGACGTCGGCCAGTGAAATCGCCGACGACGGCTTCGCCAGTGCGAATCCACCGTGCCGGCCGGCTGTCGAGACCACGAGATGCGCCTGCTCGAGCGCCGTCATCAGCCGGCGGATGACGACCGGGTTCGTCCCCACGCTCTGCGCGATCAGTTTGGAGCACACCGGATCCCGCCCGCCGCGGTGGGCGAGGACGGCCAGAATGTGCAGCGCGACGACGAATTTCGACGATGACAGCATCGTGACGGGGAACCTCGTTTCCCCTGAGATAGAGGGGCGGACGCCTGCCTGCAAGCACGCCCTCTCCTTAGCCTTTCGTTAAGGATATCCGCGCACCTTCCGGGAACGCAGCGTTTCGGGGCGTTTCATGCGAATCCGGTTCTTCGACCTGGCCGTCACCGTAGGGTGCCTGACACTTGGCGGCTATATCGGCTGGCACATCCAGCACGGGCCGCGCAGCCTCGAGAACCGGGCGCAAATCGAGGAAAAGATCGCCGGACTGGAAAAGCAGCGCGACGACATCCGGCAGGAACGGCAACGGCTGGAGAAGAAGGTGGCGCTCCTGCGCCCGGATTCCGTCGACCCCGATCTCCTCGATGAGCTTGCCCGCGGAACCCTGGGATACGGGGCAAAGGGCGACATCGTCCTCGAACTCCACCCGCTCAACCCGAATTGAAGGATCGGCAGGAACCGCGACATTTCGGTTCTTGTTGACGCTGGCTTGCTGCTATCGTTCTGTCAGTCGGAACGGCAAGGCACGGAGAAGGCATGGCCAAGCGGACGGACACCAGCGAAGCCCCCCTCGAGTTCTCGCGCGACCAGGAACTGTCCGCCTATCGCAGCATGCTGCTGATCCGCCGGTTCGAGGAGCGCGCGGGACAGCTTTACGGCATGGGCTACATCGGCGGCTTCTGCCACCTCTACATCGGCCAGGAGGCGGTTGTCGTCGGGCTGCAGATGTGCCTGAAGGAGGGCGACGAGGTCGTGACCTCGTATCGCGACCATGGCCATATGCTCGCCTGCGGCATGGACCCCAAGGGCGTGATGGCGGAACTCACCGGCCGCCGGAACGGGTATTCCAAGGGCAAGGGCGGCTCGATGCACATGTTCAGCCGCGAGAAGAATTTTTATGGCGGCCACGGGATCGTCGGCGCGCAGGTGCCCATCGGGGCGGGGCTCGCCTTCGCCAACAAGTACCGCGGCAACGACAACGTCAGCGTCACCTATTTCGGTGAGGGCGCGTCGAACCAGGGGCAGGTCTACGAGACCTTCAACATGGCCTCGCTCTGGAAGCTGCCGGTGATCTTCGTCATCGAGAACAACCGCTACGCCATGGGCACGTCGATCACGCGTGCGTCCGCGAAATCCGAGGAACTCTACCTGCGCGGCGCGGCCTTCGGCATCGAGGGCGAGCAGGTCGATGGCATGGATGTCCGCGCCGTGAAGGCGGCCGGCGAAAAGGCCGTGGCGCACTGCCGGGCGGGCAAGGGGCCCTACGTGCTCGAGATGCTCACTTACCGCTACCGCGGCCACTCGATGTCGGACCCGGCGAAGTACCGCACCAAGGACGAAGTGCAGAAGATGCGCGACGAGCACGACCCGATAGAGCAGGTAAAGCAGCGCCTGATCGCCTCGAAGATGGCGGAGGAGGACGAGATCAAGAAGATCGACGCCGATATTCGCGCGATCGTCGCAGAGGCAGCCGAATTTGCCCAGAACGACCCCGAGCCTGATCCGTCGGAACTGTGGACCGACGTCTACGCTCCCGCCTGAGGCCATCGTCATGTCCGTAGAAATTCTGATGCCCGCACTGTCGCCTACCATGGAGGAGGGCAAGCTTGCCCGATGGCTGAAGCAGGAAGGCGACATGGTGAAGTCCGGCGACGTGCTCGCCGAGATCGAGACCGACAAGGCCACTATGGAAGTTGAAGCGGTGGATGAAGGACGCCTCACCAAGATCCTGATTCCAGCCGGAACCGAGAACGTGAAGGTCAACACGCCGATTGCCGTGATCGGCGACGGTGCGTCACAGACCGCGGCCGCGGCACCCGCTCCAGCTCCGGCTCCGCAAGGTAACGGTGCGGCAGCGCCGGCTGCCTCGCCGCTGGCGGCTCCCGCGCTGCAAGTCGCACCCGCTCCGCCGCCGCAGCCGCTCGCCCCAACGCCGCGGCTTCAGGAAGACCCGGAAGTGCCCGCCGGCACCGAAATGGTGCAGATGACGGTGCGCGAGGCGCTCCGCGACGCGATGGCGGAAGAGATGCGCCGCGACCCGAACGTGTTTCTGATCGGGGAGGAAGTCGGCCAGTACCAGGGCGCTTACAAGATCAGCCAGGGGCTGCTCGACGAGTTCGGCCCGCAGCGCGTGGTCGACACGCCGATCACCGAGTACGGTTTTACCGGGCTGGCCGTGGGCGCGGCATTCGCGGGGCTTCGGCCGATCGTCGAGTTCATGACCTTCAATTTTTCGATGCAGGCGATTGACCACATCGTCAATTCGGCCGCCAAGACCCGCTACATGTCCGGCGGCCAGATGGACGCGCCGATGGTGTTCCGCGGTCCGAACGGCGCTGCCGCCCGGGTCGCCGCCCAGCACAGTCAGGATTTCGCCGCGTGGTACGCGCAGATCCCCGGCCTCAAGGTGATCCAGCCCTACACCGCCGCCGACGCGAAGGGTCTCCTCAAGGCCGCCATTCGCGATCCGAACCCGGTGATCTTCCTCGAGAACGAGATCCTCTACGGCCGCACCTTCGACGTGCCCAAGCTCGATGACTGGGTGCTGCCGATCGGCAAGGCGCGGATCGCCCGCACGGGCAAGGACGCGACGATCGTGTCCTTCGGTATCTCGATGGCGCACTCGCTCGCCGCCGCCGAGGCGCTGGCGGGCGAGGGGATCGACGTCGAGGTCGTCGACCTGCGCACGCTCCGGCCCATGGACATCCCGACCGTCGTCGAGAGCGTGAAGAAGACCAACCGCTGCGTGGTCGTCGAGGAGGGCTTTCCCGTCTGCTCCATCGGCTCGGAAGTCTCCGCGCAGCTCATGGAGCACGCCTTCGACTGGCTCGATGCGCCGGTGGGCCGCGTCGCCGGCCGCGACGTGCCGATGCCGTATGCGGCGAACCTCGAGAAGCTGGCGCTGCCGACCACCGCCGAGATCGTGGCGGCGGTCAAATCCGTCCTCTACCGGTGACGTAAATGAGCGAGCTTGCCTTCACCAGTGACGAGCGGCTGTTCGACGGCCACCTCGTCCGTTTCGCCGGGACGAGCGGCGACCGCAAGGTGCGGTGTGCCGTGACCCTCATTGCGCTGAAGCAGCTCGACCCCTCGCTGCCGCACGAAGGCCTGCTGCCGTCGGACCTGTTCGTGTCGGCCTACGACCGGCACATGACCGACATCCACCACATCTGCCGCCAGAAGCACGCCCGGGGCGACTACGAGACCGAAGGCGAGATCGACATCGTCGTGCATCGCGCCGACGTGCAGCGGCGTTCCGCCTGACCGACCGGGGTAAGCCATGCCGACGCCCATCCTGATGCCCGCCCTGTCGCCCACGATGGAGAAGGGCAAGCTCGCCAAGTGGCTGAAGCGCGAGGGAGATTCGATCAAGGCCGGCGACGTGATCGCCGAGATCGAGACCGACAAGGCGACGATGGAGGTCGAAGCGGTCGACGAGGGCAAGCTCGGCAAGATCATGGTGCCGGAAGGGACCGAGGACGTCGCCGTCAACACGCCGATCGCGATGATCGTAGGCGAGGGCGAACGGGAAGAGCAGGGAACGCCGGCTCCGGCCGCGGCGAAGCCTGCGCCGGCCCCGACGCCGCCTGCGGCGCCTGCTCCGGCTCCTGCCGCCGCAACCCCGCCGCCAAAGCCCGTCGCGAGCGGCAACGGCGCTGCGCCGACGTCCGGCGGGCGCGTGTTCGCCTCGCCTCTGGCGAAGCGGCTGGCGAAAGAGGCGGGCGTCGACATCGCCGGACTGAAGGGTTCCGGCCCGCATGGCCGCATCGTGAAGGCCGATGTGCTCGCCCAGAAGGATACTGCACCCAAGGCCCAGGCCGCCGCGCCTGTCGCATCTGCCGGTGCCAAACCGCCGGCAATCACCGATGCGGTCATCGCAAAGATGTACGAGCCGGGCTCCTACGATGCCGTGCCGCACGACGGCATGCGCAAGACGATCGCCTCGCGCCTGCAGGAAGCCAAGCAGACGATCCCGCACTTCTACCTCACCGTGGACTGCGTCCTCGACGACCTGCTGTCCGCGCGAGAAAAGCTCAACGCGCTGGCGCCCGCGGGGCCGGACAAGCAACCGGCCTGGAAGCTGTCGGTGAACGACCTGATCATAAAGGCGCTGGCGATGGCGCTGCGCCGTGTGCCGGACGCCAACGTAACCTGGACCGAGGGCGCGATGCTGCGCCACAAGACCGTCGACGTCGGCGTGGCGGTGGCGATCGAGGGCGGTCTCTTCACGCCGGTCATCCGCAATGCCGACACGAAGCCCTTGTCGCAGATCTCGCTCGAGATGAAGGATCTTGCCGACCGGGCGCGCAAGCGCCGGCTCGCCCCGCACGAATACCAGGGCGGCACGTCGGCAGTGTCGAACCTCGGCATGTTTGGCGTGAAGCAGTTCGACGCGGTGATCAACCCGCCGCACGCGACTATCCTGGCGGTCGGCGCTGGCGAGCAGCGGCCGGTCGTCGTGAACGGCGCCGTGACGGTGAAGACGGTCATGTCGGCCACGCTCAGCTGCGATCATCGTGCGGTCGACGGCGCCGTGGGCGCGCGATTGCTGCAGGCGTTCAAGCAGTTCATCGAGCAGCCCGTCCTGATGCTCGCCTGATCCGTCAACTTCAGTCCTGAACCGGTTGGTCCATGAGCGATAATGCCTTCGACGTCCTGATCATCGGTTCGGGTCCCGGCGGATACGTCACCGCGATCCGCTCGGCGCAGCTCGGGTTCAAGACCGCCATCGTCGAGCGCGAGCACCTGGGCGGCATCTGCCTCAACTGGGGCTGCATCCCGACGAAGGCGCTGCTGCGGTCGGCGGAAATCTACCACTACCTGACGCACGGAGCGGACTACGGCGTGAAGGCCGAGAACGTGTCGTTCGATGCAGCCGCCATCGTGAAGCGCTCGCGCGGCGTCTCCGGCCGGCTCAACATGGGCGTCGGCGGGTTGCTCAAGAAGAACAAGGTTTCGGTCATCTGGGGCGAGGCGAAGATCACCGGCCCCGGCAAGGTGGTCGTGTCGAAGCCCGCAAAGCCCGCCGTCGAGCCGCAGCATCCCCCGCCGCGGGGCACGCTGGGCGAGGGCGAGTACGGCGCAAAGCACATCATCATCGCGACCGGCGCCCGGCCGCGCGTACTTCCAGGCCTCGAGCCCGACGGCAAGCTCGTATGGACCTACTTCGAGGCGATGGTGCCGAAGGCGATTCCGAAATCGCTGCTCGTCGTCGGCTCGGGCGCGATCGGCATCGAGTTCGCCTCGTTCTACCGCACGCTCGGCGCAGAGGTGACGGTGGTCGAGATCCTCGACCAGATCCTCCCCGTCGAGGACGCCGAGATCGCCGCCTTCGCACGCAAGCAGTTCGAGAAGCAGGGGATTCGGATCCTGACCGGCACCAAGGTCGCGAAGCTCGACAAGGCGGCCGACAGCGTGACGGCGACGCTCGTCGATGCCAAGGGCGCGGAAACGAAGCTCACCGTGGAGCGGGTGATTTCCGCCGTCGGCGTCGTGGGCAACGTCGAGGGAATCGGGCTCGAGACGGTCGGCATCAAGACCGACCGGGGAATCGTCACGGTCGACGGATTCGGGCGCACGAACGTGCCGGGGTTCTACGCGATCGGCGACGTGGCAGGCCCGCCGATGCTCGCCCACAAGGCCGAGCACGAGGGCGTCGTCTGTGTCGAGAAGATCAAGGGGCTCGACGTTCATGCCCTCGACAAGGCGCTGATCCCGGGCTGCACCTACTGCCACCCGCAGGTCGCTTCCGTCGGCCTCACCGAGGCCAAGGCGAAGGCCGCGGGGCACGAGGTAAGGGTGGGTCGCTTCCCCTTCCTCGCCAACGGCAAGGCGATCGCGCTCGGCGAGGACCAGGGCCTCGTGAAGACGGTGTTCGACGCAAAGACCGGCCAACTTCTGGGCGCCCACATGGTAGGTGCCGAGGTTACCGAGCTGATCCAGGGGTATGTCGTTGCGATGAACCTCGAGACGACAGAGGCCGAACTGATGCACACGGTCTTCCCGCACCCGACACTTTCGGAGATGATGCACGAGAGCGTGCTCGACGCGTATGGCCGCGTCATTCACATGTAGAGGCAGGAAAGAGGGGCGGAGATGGATCCGAGAAGCATCGGCTTTACACTGCTGATCGGCGTGGTGGCCGGCTGGCTGGCAAGCTTCGTGGTCGGCGGCGGCGGACTGGTCAAATACCTGATCTGGGGCGTGATCGGCTCGTTCGTCGGAAGCTTCCTGTTCAAGACGTTCAACATCAACCTCGGGATCGAAAACGCCGTCGCGCGCGACATCATCACCGCAACGGTCGGCGCCATCGTGCTGGTGCTCGTCGCCAGAATCATCAGCTGAGCGAAGGAGTTAGGCCGTGGGGTTCATTTCCTGGATCATCGTCGGCGGCCTGGCCGGCTGGATCGCCGAACGGGTCAGCGGCTCGAACCACGGGCTTCTCACCAACATCATCGTCGGCATGCTGGGCGCTGTCGTCGGCAACTGGATCCTGAGTGCCGCCGGGATGATCCCCGAGCCGGGATTCGTCCCGCATCTCGTGACGGCGGTGGTCGGCGCGCTGGCGCTGATCTACGGGTATCGGGCCATCCGGCGGTAAAATAGTCTTTAGCGAAACGCTATCTCCTGTCGATTCTAAGTAGTTGATTGTTTCAGTTGGCAATCGTAGATTGAATTAGTGCTAACGTCTTGATCAGATCGACGGTTGGGAACGCCTCCGCACGAGCCGCCGACCCTGTTGGGGTATTGGCAACGTCGCCCTCTGGCGTTCCTGATTGCAGCCAGCGGAATGGTGTTTGCCGTATCGAGTCTGGGCATTCCGGATGATCGGTTTTGCTACCCGCTTGCTCTGCTCGGTATCTGGATTTCTCAAGGTGGCACCTTGGGCGCCTTTCAGAACGGCCGACTCTACGGCAATCCCGGATCCAAATTTTATTCCATCATCGGTGCCATTCTCGCGATCGGCGTCCTGGGTGCAGTGACGACGTCGTCAGCTTGGCCGCTGTCGAGGACGCTATTCTGGCTCGCGATTTCGGCTTTCGCCTGCGCGGCACTCGCGGCAATAGGTCTGGTTTGGCGAGTTTTTCTGAACGCAGCGGATGTGCGTTCAACGGGCACCCATGCCATCGACCTCTACGCGTCGCTTTTGTCCCTCTGTTCCGTAACCATCATTGCGGGCCTCTTGGCGGCAACCTTTGCCGGTTGGGAGATGAACCGGGGCGCTGCGAACGCCGTGTGGGGCGTCGTCATTCTCCTGTTTTGTCTTGCCGTCTACCGGGGCGCCGTCGCGAACAACCATCCATCCACGGGATGGTCCACTTTGCGATGGTCCGGCCTGATCGCCCTTTCCTTCGCTGCGATAGCTGCGGTGCCGGTCTTTTTCTTCAAGCGGAGCGCTTTTCCCGACCTTGCTCCGATCTGGTTCGTCGGCGGGCTCGGTCTTCTGGTCGCCTTCATCGTCTGGGCGGCCCTGCGGAAGAAGGACTGAGCCAGAATGTTCGGAAACTCGAAGATGGCGGAACGAACTTCGCGGGATAGACCAACAATCATCACTTACTGGCTACAGTATCCATTGGCGTTTCTCGGAAGCTCCATCGGGATCGTCTTGGGTTTCGAGTTTTCACTGTTCGGCTTCCTGATATTGATCGCCTCCAGCGTCGGCTTGCTGCGGTACGGGCGTGTCTACGCAACGAAGCGCGCTGAACCCGTGAAGCCCTTACTTTTAGTATTGGGACTTGCGCATCTGGGCCGAGCCATCATGGACGGCCAGACCCTGGCAACGTCGGCTGGACTGCTCGTGCCACTTGCGACTTATGGCATTGCAGGATGTGGCCTGATCCTCATGATTTGGCGATATGTCGTCCTCAAGATCGATCCCTTGCCTGACCCTTCGAGAGGGTATCGCGATCGATTCTCCATGATGCTTTCCCTTCGGGATTTGCCGTTCTCGTCGTGGGACAGATTGCGGGCGTGGGACACATCGCGGGCGGGATGGAAGGCGAGGGACCTGCTCAACTGCTGTTCTTGTTCTTCAGCATCGGTTTTCTCTGGGCAGGTGAAGACAGGCGGCTGAGCACAATTCAGACCGGCAATGATTGGGCCCGCACTGTATCCGAATGGAGCCTCTACGCTCTGTTCGCCGGCACACTTGCAACAAGCGCGGTGGCAGTGGCGAACTCGCTCGGTCTTACAGCGGCGCTATTGCTGCTGAAGCCGATCGCCGTGGCATTGCTGTACTTCCCGATCAGTTTGTCGTTGTGGTCGAATTTGGTAAGCGGTCGGAAGTAATACTGCGACGATCCGGCCGTGTATTCGTTCGGCGCGTGAAATCTCAGGGCCGCGAGACCAATTGCGCCCTTGAACGGAGCGGGAGCAGCGGTCATGTTCGGCGCATGGTCACCGTTCTCGACAGCCAGCGGCCGCGCCATCCGGAAAAGGCGCACAAGCCCGATACGCCGGTTCTGAAGAAACCCGAATGGATTCGGGTGAAGGCGCCGGGATCGCGCGTTTACGAGGAAACCCGCCAGATCGTGCGGCAGGGGAAGCTCGTGACCGTCTGCGAGGAAGCGGGCTGCCCGAACATCGGCGAATGCTGGTCGAAGAAGCACGCGACCTTCATGATTTTGGGCGACACCTGCACGCGGGCCTGCGCCTTCTGCAACGTGAAGACCGGCATGCCCGGGCCCGTGGATTTCGACGAGCCGGCACGGGTCGCCGATGCTGTCGCCCGCATGGGGCTGTCCCACGCGGTCATCACCTCGGTCGACCGCGACGACCTCGACGATGGCGGAGCATTGCAATTCGCAAGTGTTATTAAGGCCATACGCGCCGCTTCTTCAACCACCACCGTTGAAGTTCTGACGCCGGATTTCCTGCGCAAGGAGGGGGCGCTGGAACAGGTGATCGCGGCCAAGCCCGACGTCTTCAACCACAACCTCGAGACCGTGCCGGGCAGGTACCTGAAGATCCGCCCCGGCGCGCGCTATTTCCATTCGCTCCGCCTGCTCGAACGGGCGAAGGAGCTCGATCCCTCGATGTTCACCAAGTCGGGGATCATGGTGGGCCTCGGCGAAACGCGCGAGGAAGTGCTCCAGGTGATGGACGACATGCGATCGGCCGGCGTCGATTTCATCACCATCGGCCAGTACCTCCAGCCGACCCGCAAGCATGCGGCGATCGACCGGTTCGTGACGCCGGAGGAATTCAATGCCTACGAAACGGTCGCCTACACCAAGGGCTTCCTGATGGTGGCCGCAAGCCCGCTGACTCGCTCCTCGCACCATGCTGGCGACGATTTCGCCAGGCTGAAGGTGGCCCGGGCGGCCGCACAAGCGCCGGCGCGCTGATCCCGTGCCGCACTTCCAGACGATCCGGCGGTCTCCCTACCGCCCGGAACAGCTGTACGAGATTGCCGCGGACGTGGGGCGCTACCGGGAATTCCTGCCCTTGTGCACGGAAAGCCGCGTGTGGAACCGAGAAATAGCGGCAGAGGGGCGTGTTCGCTTCGAGGCCTCCCTCGACATCGCCTACGCGAAGCTCGGCATCCGCGAGACGTTCTTCAGCCACGTGACGTGCGATCCTGCCGCCTTGAGCGTGCGCTCCACCTCGGACCGGGCGCCGCTCCAGCACCTCGACTCGCGCTGGCTGTTCACCCCGGCGGGAGGCGGCGCAGACGTATCGATCTCGGTCGACTACCAGATGCGCGGGCGGATGCTGCAAATGGTGATGAACGCGGCGTTCGACCTCGCGATGCGCAAGGTGATCGCCGCGTTCGAGGAACGTGCCCGCCAGTTGTTCGGAGTTCAGACCGGGTAATCGCGGCCGGGATCGATGCCGCAGTCCTCGATGAACTTGCGGATCTGCACCACTTCTTCCTTCGGAACAGAGTGCTGCGCCGTCGAAAAGGCCGCGGAATGCCCGTTCAGATCAACCTTCAGCTTGCCGTGGCCCGAATGGCCAAGTGTTCCGCCGAGTTCGGAGAGCAGCGATTCGACGTCCTTGAAGCTGATGTTGGAACTGATCGGATGGTCGAAGAGCGCGTGCAGGACCTTGCGATGACGATGGTTCATTGGCCATCCCCCCACTGTTTGTTGTACGCCGCGAAACCTAGCGAAGCCGCGGCTTCGCCCAAATGATCTGGATCAAGAACCGCGCTTCTTGAGCAGGCCTTTCGCCATCAGCATTTCGCGGGTAACGCAGGCGCCGAAGTTGGCGCCCGGCTGGACGACGCGGCGGAAGCATTTTGCGCGCGGCGGCTGGGCGGCTGTCACGTCCGTCTCCGTGGGGGCGTAGGCGGTGAGGTGGAAGGAGCCGTCCTCGCCGACGATCAGGTTCTGCTTCAGGCGCGCGCAGTAAAGCACTGACAACGCTGAGAATTCGGTCTCGCCATGACCAGCGCGATACTTCATCCCGGCGGTGCACACGTCGCCGCCGGCGAGCCGCCACGCGCCGGCGAGATAGCGCGCCCCGAGGTCGATGTTGACCGCCGGCTGCGCGAGGTCGTCGAGGGTGCCGCGGAAGCCCAGCATGTAAGCGGTCGAGGGGAGCACCTGCATCAGGCCGACCTCGCCGTCGTTGCCATGCGCGTTGGCGCGGTAGCCGCTCTCGACCCGCATCACGGCCTCGACGAGTTCCGGCGGCACGCCGTGGCGCTGGGCGGCCTTCTCGGCGAGGACCCTGTAGAGCGAGGGTCCGTCGAGCCCGCCGCCGTGGGCGTGCGCGAGGCTCGATCCCAGAACTACGAGGCTCGCTGCAAGTGCCTGGCGCAGAACCATTTTCAGGCCATGAGCCCGCCGCTGCGGGCCTGCTCGAGAACGAGCGCCAGGGCGGTCTTCACCGCACGGCGCCGGATCTCGCCACGATCCTCATCTTCGCCGAAGAGGGCGCGCACGTGCACGGTGGGGCGGCCGCGACGGGCGCAGGCGAAATGCACGAGGCCGACCGGCTTCTCGGCCGTGCCGCCGTCCGGACCTGCTATCCCGGTGACGCTCACCGCGATGTCGGCGGGGCAGCGCTCGAGCGCGCCTTCGGCCATCGACCGGGCGACCTGTTCGCTCACCGCACCGTGCTGGCGGAGCATTTGTTCGGGGACACCGACGAGGTCGGTTTTCGAACGATTCGAATAGGTTACGTAGCCACGTTCAACCACCGCCGACGATCCGGCGATGTCCGTCAGGGTGGCGGCGATCAGCCCGCCGGTGCAGCTCTCGACGGTTGCGAGCATGAGCCCGCCGTCGCGGCAGGCATCCAGCACGTCGCGGGCAAGTATCGAGAGATCGCGATCAGGTTTTGTCATGGTCGAGCGGCAGCTTCACGAGACATGTGGCGAACGCGCAAAGTCCTTCGCGCCGTCCGGTAAAGCCCATCTTCTCGCTGGTCGTTGCCTTTATTGCGACGCGGTCGGAATAAATTTCGAGCAGCGCCGCGAGCGTCTCGCGCATCTTCTCAACGTGCGGCGAAACCTTCGGCGCCTCGGCGACGATCGTGATGTCGGCGTTGCCGATGCGGCCGCCGCGCTTCTTCACCAAGGCGAGGGCGTGCTTTAGGAAAATGGCGGAATCCGCGCCTTTCCACTGGGGATCGGAGGGCGGGAAGTGCACCCCGATGTCGCCTTCGCCGATCGATCCGAGGATCGCGTCGGTCAGGGCGTGGAGGGCGGCGTCGGCGTCGGAGTGGCCGGACAGTTTGTGCGTATGCGGAATGAAGACGCCGCACAGGGTGACGCCCTTGCCAGGTTCGAAGGAGTGCACGTCGAAGCCCTGGCCGACGCGATGGTCGAGGAGCTTAAGTTCTTCTGCCAAAAGCATTTTCAGGTCTGCCTCGCGAAGGTCGTCGGCGGTGGTGATCTTCCGGTTGTCGGGCGAACCAGGGATGATGGCGACCTCGATGCCGGCCCATTCGGCGATCGAGGCGTCGTCGGTGAACTCGATGTCGGGCGCGCTCGCCGCGTGCCTATGTGCCTGCAATATCAGGGGAAATCGGAACGCCTGCGGGGTCTGTGCCGCCCAGAGGCCGGTGCGGTCCGCGGTGCCAAGGATGATGTTGGCTTCCGCGCGCTTCAGGGTGTCGACGACGGGGAGGCCGGGGATCACCGCCGGGTGCCGATCGAGATACGCAATAACGTGGGAAATCAAGGAGTTGGAGACGAACGGGCGGGCCGCGTCGTGGATCAGCACCTTGTCGATCGAGGCGGGGAGCGCCTCGAGGCCGTTCCTGACCGACTCCTGCCGGGTACGGCCGCCATAGACCGGCGGCGGGAGGATGAGCCCCTCGGTTGCCGCTGCGTAAAGATCCTCGTGGCCTTCGCCGATAACCACTTGAACCAACTCGATTCCCGGGTGGCAGACGAAGGCGTCGAGCGTGTGCCGGATGACCGGGCGGCCGGCGATCTCCTGGTACTGCTTCGGCCGTTCGCCGCCGGCCCGCAAGCCCGAACCGCCCGCCACGATGACGACCGCCGTACCCATCCAGTTCGCCTCCAGATCGCCCGTTGTAAGCGCGTTGTCACGCCGTTGTCGGAGCGACGTTCACTGCCGGGTGAGTCCTGTAGCAACAGCAGGTCCGCCACAACAAGGAATTGGTTGCATTGCGCGGCCAACCGGCTAGGCTGATCAAAAGTTCAGCAGACCGGGTGGCTGCTTAAAATATGAGCATTGCAATCGGACCCGTGCGGACACGCAACCGCGTGTTCCTCGCCCCCATGTCCGGGGTCACAGACGAACCGTTCCGGTTCGCCGCGGCGGAGAGTCATGCCGGCCTCGTCGTCACCGAGATGGTCGCGAGCCGCGAATTGATCCGTGCACGCAAGGATATGGTGCGCCGCGCCGCCCGGCCGAAGGCCACGGGGCCGTTCGTGATCCAGCTCGCCGGCAACGAGGCGCGCTGGATGCGCGAGGGCGCGAAGGTCGCCACCGACCTCGGCGCCGACGTGATCGACATCAACATGGGATGCCCGGCGCGCGAGGTGGCGGGCAAACTCTCGGGCTCGGCGCTGATGCGCGACCTCGACCACGCCGAGACGCTGATCGCCGCAACGGTCGAGGGCTCGTCCGTGCCCGTGACGCTGAAGATGCGGCTCGGCTGGGACGAGCGGTCGCTCAACGCGCCGGAACTCGCCAGGCGCGCGCAGGGAGCAGGCGTCGCGATGGTAACCGTGCACGGACGAACGCGCTGCCAGTTCTACAAGGGCCGGGCCGACTGGCCGGCGATCCGCCGCGTGCGCGAGGCGGTGACGATCCCGCTCATCGCCAACGGCGACATCGCGACGATCGCGGACGTGCGCTGCGTGCTCGAACACTCCGGCGCCGACGGCGTGATGATCGGGCGAGGCGCGTACGGCGCGCCCTGGATGCCCGGCGTGCTCGCCGAGGCGCTCGACCCGGGCTCGGGCCGCGCGCTGCCCGACATGGACGAGCAGCTGGCGATCGCCGCGGCGCATGTGGAGTCGATGCTCTCGTTCTACGGAACGGCGCTTGGCCTGCGCATCGCGCGCAAGCACATGCGCTGGTACCTCGATCGTCGCGGCCGCTTCGCCGACGAGACGCGCGCGGGCGCGCTGCGGACCATGCTGACGACGGACGACCCGGGGCAGGCGATGGCGTTGTTCCGGATGCTGTTCGCCTCGACCGGCGAGGAGCGGCTCGCGGCATGAACCAGGAGCGCTCCGTTACGGCCCGGCCGACATCGTATCTCGAGGCGCTGCCGTGCCCGGTGCTCGTGATCAGCGCGAGTTCGGCGATCGTCTACGCGAACCACGCCGCCGAGTATTTCTTCGCGACGAGCGCCGCGGTGCTGCGCCGCGCACAGCTCTCCGACGTCGTCGCGTTCTCCTCGCCGCTGTTCGGCCTGCTCGACCAGGTGCGCGAGCAGCACGCGACCGTGAGCGAATACGCCGTGCACATCGGAACGCCGCGCACCGGCGGGGAACGCCACGTCGACGTGCAGGCAGCACCCGTCGCGGACGAACCCGGCACCGTGGTGCTGATGATCGTCGCCCGCGCCGCCGCCGAGCGGCTCGACCGGCAGCTCACGCACCGCAAGGCTGCGCGCGCCGTCTCGGGGCTTGCCTCCGTGCTCGCGCACGAGATCAAGAACCCGCTGTCGGGCATCCGCGGCGCGGCGCAGCTCATCGAGCCCTCGCTCGAGGAAACCGATCGTGAACTGACGAAACTCATCTGCGCCGAGACCGACCGCATCCGCGATCTCGTCGACCAGATGGAGGTCTTTTCCGACGACCGGCCGCCGCCGATGGAACCGGTCAACCTGCACACCGTGCTGGACCATGCGAAGACGCTGACGCTCGCGGGTTTTGGCCGCGAGATCGCGATCCGCGAGGAATACGATCCCTCGCTGCCGCCGGCGCACGCCAACCGCGACCAGCTCGTGCAGGTGTTCATCAACCTCCTGAAGAACGCGGCCGAAGCGATCTCGTCTGCCGGCGTCAACGGCGAGATCGTGCTCCAGACGGCCTACCGGCCGGGCGTGCGCATGGTGGTGCCGGGATCGAAGGAGCGCATCTCGCTGCCGCTCGAAGTGTGCGTGCACGACAACGGCTCCGGCATCCCCGAGGACATGATCCCGGTGCTGTTCGAACCGTTCGTCACGTCGAAGACCACGGGCAAGGGCCTCGGCCTCGCGCTCGTCGCCAAGATCGTGCGCGACCATGGCGGCATCGTCGACTGCCGCTCGGACGGCCGGCGCACCACGTTCCGTCTGTTGCTTCCGACTGCGTCTCCCTCCGCCGCGCAACAGGACACGAGCGCATGAGCAACCCGACGATCCTCCTCGCCGACGACGACTCCGCGATCCGCACGGTGCTGACGCAGGCGCTCGGCCGCGCCGGCTACAACGTGCGCGCCACCGGCAACGCGGCGACGCTGTGGCGCTGGGTGGCGGAAGGCGAGGGCGACGTCGTCGTCACCGACGTGGTGCTGCCGGACGAGAACGCCTTCGAGCTCCTGCCGCGCATGAAGAAGGCGCGGCCGAACCTGCCGGTGCTCGTGATGAGCGCCAAGAACACGATGATGACCGCGATCACCGCGGCCGAGCGTGGCGCCTACGAGTACCTGCCAAAACCGTTCGACCTGAACGACCTCGTGCGGCTCACCGGCCGGGCGCTGCAGGATTCGCGGCGCAACCCCGCAAGCCCCCGCGCCGCCGCCGAGAGCGAGCGCGAGGAACTGCCGATCGTCGGGCGCTCGCCGGCCATGCAGGAGATCTATCGCGTGATCGGGCGCATGACGCAGACCGATCTCACGGTGACGATCATCGGCGAATCCGGCACCGGCAAGGAGCTCGTGGCGCGCGCGATCCACGAGTTCGGCCGGCGGCGGCGCGGGCCGTTCGTCGCCGTGAACATGGCGGCGATCCCGCGCGACCTGATCGAGTCGGAACTGTTCGGCCACGAGAAGGGCTCGTTCACCGGCGCGGCACAACGCTACGCCGGGCGCTTCGAGCAGGCGGAAGGCGGCACGCTGTTCCTCGACGAGATCGGCGACATGCCGATCGAGGCGCAGACGCGGTTGCTCCGTGTGCTGCAGGAAGGGGAATACCAGAGCGTCGGCGGCGCGCGCACGATCAAGACGGACGTGCGCATCATCGCCGCGACGCACCGCGACCTGCGCCAGCTCATCGCGCAGGGGCAGTTCCGCGAGGACCTGTTCTTCCGCCTCAACGTGGTGCCGCTCCGGCTGCCGCCGCTGCGCGAGCGGCCGGGCGACATCCCCGATCTCGTAAAACATTTTCTCGACCAGTGCGTGCGCGAGGGCCTGCCGCGCAAAACGTTCGCGCAAGGAGCGATCGAGCGGCTGATGCAGCACCGCTGGCGCGGCAACGTGCGCGAGCTCGAGAACCTGGTGCGGCGCACGGTGGCCGTGCACGTGGGCGACGAGATCACCGCCGACGTGATCGAGCAGGAGCTTGCGCTGTCGGAAGAGCAGGGCGCACGGGGCGCCACCTCGGCGCCGCAGGACATGAGCCTCGCCGAATTCGCCGAGCATTTCCTGTCGGGCTATTTCGCGCAGCACGCGCCGTCGCTGCCGCCGCCGGGCCTCTACGACCGCATCATCCGCGACGTCGAGGCGCCGCTCATCACCGCAGCGCTCGCCGCGACCAACGGCAACCAGATCAAGGCGGCGGAACTCCTCGGCATCAACCGCAACACGCTGCGCTCCCGCGTCCGCGACCTCGGCATCCGCATCGTCAAGGTGCCGGGGTAGGGCGGCCAGGGCGGGCGGCCGTTCCTCCACCGCCCAACCGTCATCCGCGGGCTTGACCCGCGGATCCTCTTCCGCCGCTCGCAGAAAGGATGGCCGGGTCAGGCCCGGCCATGACGAGGAGAGGGGGCGCGCCTGTTTGACGCTCGCAAAGACGGTGGCCTGTTCCGGCCCGGCCAGACGGAGCACGGCGTGCCGGCCGTCACACACCCCAATCGTCATCCGCGGGCTTGACCCGCGGCCGTTCCGCCACAACCGTCATCCGCGGGCTTGACCCGCGGATCCTCTTCCGAGGCTCGCAAAAGGATGGCCGGGTCAGGCCCGGCCATGACGAGGAGTAACGGCGTGCCTGTTCGACGCTTGCAGAAGGGATAGCCGGGTCAGGCCCGGCCATGACGAGGAGCGGTGGCGTACGCGCGGGTCCGCGTTTCGCGGGTGCGCTTTCCCGTGCTCCTTCGTGCAGTGCTTCCCAACCAGTGTCATCGTCGGGCTTGACCCGATGATCCACCTTTCGACCGCCGTCGCATGGATCCTCGGGTCAAGCCCGAGGATGACAATGAGGGCGAGGGGCGGTGGCAGGGCAGGAAGCAAGGTGGCAGCGAACGGGGTACGGCGTGCCAGCCGTCGCACACTCCAACCGCCGCAGGCGTGACCCGCGGGCGTTCCTGCCCCCCTCACGTCATCCGCGGGCTTGACCCGCGGATCCTTTTCCGTCGCTCGCAAAAAGGATGGCCGGGTCAAGCCCGGCCATGACGATGAGTAACGGCGTTCCTGTTTGACGTTCGCAAAAGGGATGGCCGGGTCGTGCCCGGCCATCACGAGGCGTGGGTGCGTTTGCCGGCTCACCGCGACGGGCTCGCGGGGCCGGGCGCTGGTCAGTGCGGCTGGGGCACGATGCGGATGTAGGGTTTCGGGGACTTCCAGCCGCCGGGGAACTTCTTCTTGGCGTCCTCGTCGTTCACCGAGCCCGCGATGATCACGTCCTCGCCCTGCTTCCAGTTGGCGGGCGTGGCGACCGAGTGCTTGGCGGTGAGCTGCAGGCTGTCGATGACGCGGAGAATCTCGTCGAAGTTCCGGCCCGTGCTCATCGGGTAGACGAGGATGAGCTTGATCTTCTTGTCGGGGCCGATGACGAACACGTTGCGCACCGTGGCGTTGTCGGCGGCGGTGCGGCCCTTCGAGCCGCCGGTCGCGTTGGGGTGGATCATCCCGTAGAGCTTTGCGACGTGGAGGTCGGGGTCGCCGATCATCGGGTAGGTCACGGGCGCGCCCTGCGTCTCGGCGATGTCGCCCTTCCAGCGCTGGTGGTCGTCCACCGTGTCGACCGAGATGCCGATCAGCTTCACGCCGCGCTTGTCGAACTCCTTCTTGGTCTTCGCCATCAGGCCGAGCTCGGTCGTGCACACCGGCGTGAAGTCCTTCGGGTGCGACACGAACACCGCCCAGCTGTCGCCGAGCCAGTCGTGGAACTTTATGCGGCCTTCGGTGGTGTCGGCCTCGAAATCGGGGGCTACGTCGCCAAGCTGCAGTGCCATTCGCTCTCTCCTTGAGGGTTTGATCCTGGATGACCGTTTGTCGCGCAAATTCAGTACACGGACAATATCACGCCCGGCGCAGCTGGTCGGCGCGCCCCTCGGCGTCCTTGCGGCGGGCGGCATCCGCCACGTCGATGTCGACCACCGTCTGCCCGATCGGGAAGAGCGAGGCGCCGGCGAGCTTGATGTGCTGGAACGCGAACGGGATGCCGATGATCGTGATGCCGAGCGAGATCGCCAGCGCCAGATGGCCAAGCGCCAGCCACCAGCCCGCGAACACCAGCCAGATCACGTTGCCGATGGTGCCGAACGCGCCCGTGCCCACGTCGTCGCGGCCATAAAGCACCTTGCGCGAGACGACGTCGCGGCCGAACGGCCAGAACGAGAAGCTGCCCAGCATGAAGCACGCGCGCGCCCACGGCAGGCCCACGATGGTGATGGCGCAGAGGAGGCCGGCGAACCACCAGCCGAGCCCCGCGAGAAATCCGCCGAGGATGAACCACAGGATGTTGAGCAGCGTGCGCAAGGTATGAAACTCCCTGGAAACCGCCCAAGGAGATGGGGAATTCTCGCAGCTTTGGAAAGGGATGGCAGTCAATAAAGTTTTCGCCCGGGATTGACTTTTCTCAAATCGAAGCACACGTTCCGGTTGATTTCCCGGTACACGACCGTCTCGGAGCGTGTCATGAATGCGCCGGGATTGGAGTGCCCGATGAGGTGGTTCAAGCTCGACGCAAGGGACCAGTTCCGGATCTGCTTCGGTATCGTCTGGTTGGGGGTCGTCGTGCTGTTCAGGCGGGGCGGCGAATGGCTGCCGGTCTACAACCCGGTCGTGATCCTGTCGCTGATCGTCGTCTGCATTTTCGCAGGGCTCTTGGTCCATCGCGAATGGCTCGACAGTACCGAACCGGAAGCTTCGGGTCGTTCGCCGTACAACGCGTCGACCGAGCACAACCGTGATGAACAGCCCACGAGGCGCACGTCCCGGGTCGAAACGCGCAAGCTTTCCGTGGTCGTCGATCTCGACTGGGGTCCGATGGACGGAACTGTCCTCGCCGGCCGGTTTCGCGGGCGCGCCCTGTCGACGCTCGACATCGACGACCTGCTTGCCCTGCATGCGGAGTTCAGGACTGAACCGTATCAGACGCTCGCGCTCGTCGAGGCCTACCTCGACCGGCGCTGCCCCGGCTGGCCGGCGGAGGCCCAGCAGACCTTCGGCCGACATGAGGAGCGGGAGCAGGAGCACGTGCCGGCCCCGCGTTCGGCCATGGGCCGAAGAGAGGCATTCGCCACCCTCGAGTTGCAGGACGGGGCGAGCGCCGCCGAGATCAAGGCGGCCTACCGGCGGCTGATCAAGGTCGCCCACCCGGACCACGGCGGCTCCGCCGACCGCGCCGCCCGCCTCAACGCGGCGAAGGACCTGCTGCTCGGCTGACGCCGCCTAGCAGCGGATTTTTGCGTTCGCGGGATCGTAGAACGGCTTCAGCTGAACGCTCGCCTTGTGGCGCTGCCACGCGATCTCGACTTCCCAGGTGCCCGACCTGAGCCAGTCCTCCGTCACACCGTCCTTGTGCTTGACGTAGCCGAGCGCGAGCGAGCGGCCGATGCGGTGGCCGAACGCGCCCGATGTCGTCGAGCCGACCAGCACGCCGTCGCGATAGATCGGCTCCTCGTGGTACATCATCGGTGAGCGCTCGCTCGTGTCGTCGAGCGCGATCGCCACCATCCGCTTCGGGCGGATGTTCGACTGGCGCGCCTTCGCCAGCGCCTCGAGCCCGATAAAGCCGCCGGGCTTGTCCCACGCGATGGTGAAGCCGAGGCCCGCCTCGAGCGGTGAGTCCTCGTCGCCGATGTCGTGGCCCCAGTGGCGGTAGCCCTTCTCCATGCGGCAGTTGTTCATCGTGTGCATGCCGCAGAGCTTCAGGCCCTGCTGTTCGCCCGCCGCGACGATCACGTCGTAGACGCCCTGCGCAAACTCCGCCGGGATGTAGAGCTCCCAGCCGAGTTCGCCGACGTAGGTGATGCGGCTCGCCCGCACCCGCGCGTAGCCGAGCTCGATCTCGCGGGAGGTCGCGAACGGGAATGCCTCGTTCGACAGGTCATCGTCGCTGATCGACTGGAGGAGGGCCCGCGCGTTCGGGCCCATCACGGAAAGCATCGGCAGGCCCGAGGTGATGTCGGTCGCGACGCAGAACTCGCCCGGGCGGATCGCCTCCTTCAGCCGCGCGAAGTCGCGCGTCTGCACCGCCGAGCCGGTGACGACGAGGAAGCGATCTTCGGCGAGCCGCGTGACGGTGAGGTCGGCCTCGATGCCGCCGCGCGCGTTGCACCACTGCGTGTAGACCATGCGGCCCGGCGCGACGTCGACGTTCGCCGTCGACAGCCGGTTGAGCACGGCCATCGCATCGCGGCCCTCGACGGAAAACTTTGCGAACGACGACTGGTCGAACAGGCCGACGCGGTCGCGCACGGCCTCGGCTTCGGCCTGCGCGTACGGGAACCAGTTCTGCCGGCCGTAGGAGTAGTGGTACTCGGGCTTCACGCCGGGCGGTGCGAACCAGTTCGGCCGCTCCCAGCCGTTGACGTCCCCGAAGCACGCGCCGGCCGCCTTCATGCGGTCGTAGAACGGCGACCGCCTGGCGCCGCGCGCCGTCTTCGGCTGGTAGTAGGGCCAGTGCATCGCGTAGAGGAGGCCGAGGCTCTCGACCGTTCGATCGTGCACGTACTTCCGCACCGACTGGAACGGATGGATGCGGCGGATGTCGACGCCCGAGACGTCCATCGGCGGGTGCCCGTCCTTGATCCAGTGGGAGAGCACGAGGCCTGCACCGCCCGACGACTGGATGCCGATCGAGTTGAAGCCGGTCGCGACGTAGACGTTCTTCACCTCCGGCACTTCACCGAGGTAGTAGCGGTCGTCGGGGGTGAAGCTTTCGGGGCCGTTGAAGAACAGCGCGATGCCGGCGCTCTCGAGCAGCGGCACGCGGGCGACGGCCGAGTTGAGGATCGGCTCGAAGTGCTCCATGTCCTCCGGCAGCGTGTCGAACGAGAAATCCTCCGGGATGCCGTGCGTTCCCCACGGCTTCGCCACCGGCTCGAAGGCGCCGATGAGCAGCTTGCCCGCGTCCTCCTTGTAGTACGTGCACTCGTCCGGCACGCGCGTGACCGGCATGTTGCGCGGCAGTTCCGCGATCGGCTCGGTGACGATGTAGAAATGTTCCGCCGCGTGGAGCGGGATCGACACGCCGATCGACTTCCCCATCTCGCGCGACCACATGCCGGCCGAGATCACCACGCGGTCGGCGTGAATCGTGCCCTCGGTCGTCTCGACGCCCTTCGCCACGCCGTCCTCGACGAGGATGCGCGTGACCTTCGTGTTCTCGAACACCTTTGCCCCGCGCGAGCGCGCGCCGGCGGCGAGCGCCTGCGTCACGTCGATGGGGTTCACCTGGCCGTCTTTCGGCAGGTGCACGCCGCCGACGACGTTCGTCATGTCGAAGTGGGGCAGCCGCTCCTTGATCTCGCCGGGTTCGATGACCCGGACTTCCAGGCCGAACTGCTTTGCCATCGAGGCGCCGCGCTTCAGTTCCTCGAGGCGGGCGTCACTCAGCGCGATCGAGATCGAGCCGTTCTGCTTGAAGCCGGTCGCCTGGCCGGTTTCCTTCTCCAGCCCCTCGAACAGCCCTGTGGTGTACTTCGCGAGCTCGGTGAGGTTGCGCGTCGCGCGCAGCTGCCCGACGAGACCGGCCGCGTGCCAAGTGGTGCCGCAGGTGAGCTGCTTGCGTTCGAGCAGGACCACGTCGGTGATGCCGAGCTTGGCGAGGTGATAGGCGATCGACGCGCCCACGACGCCGCCGCCGACGATCACGACATCGGCACGCGCCGGAAGAGACTTCGACATGAAAAACCTGTTTGTGTTTGAACCGCGGGAAAGGGTGGGGCTAAACTACCAGCGCCGAGAAGCGCTAGGGAAGGCCCGCGGCCGACGCACCTTGGCTCTGAAGCGAACCAACAATCCGCTTCCCCGCGGGGGAGCGATCGGCTAGGGTGTTCGTTAAACCGAACACTTGTCCGAGACGCCTGGAGGACGACTGCCGTGTACAGGGGAAACCTCACGCCGCCCGAGGCTTACGAGCGGCTGGCGCAAAACCCGGACGCCGTACTGATCGACGTGCGCACCGCGCCGGAATGGGCGTTCGTGGGCGTGCCCGCGGTCGAGCGGCTGCTGCGCATCTCGTGGCAGGAGTATCCGCAGATGCAGGTGAACAGCGCCTTCGTCGAGACGGTCGAGAAGGCGGGCGTGCCGAAGGACGCCGAGATCCTCCTCATCTGCCGGTCCGGCGCACGGTCGGCCTCGGCCGCGCACGCGCTCACGGAGGCCGGCTTCACCAACGCCTGGAACGTGGCCGAAGGGTTCGAGGGCGACAGGAACCAGGACGGCCACCGCGGCACCGTGGGCGGCTGGAAGGCGCACGGGCTGCCGTGGGTGCAGAATTGAACACCGGAACACAATTCGTATGCTGAAGAAAACCGACACCAACGCGAAGATCCCGCAGGACGACTGGAGTGACGACACCAAGCTCGTGCGCGGCGGGGTCAACCGCACCGAGCACGGCGAGACGGCCGAAGCGCTGTTCCTCAATTCGGGCTTCGTCTACCCGGACGCCGAGACCGCCGAGCGCCGCTTCGCCGGCGAGGAGGAGGGTTATGTCTACGCCCGCTACGGCAACCCCACCGTCACCATGTTCGAGGAGCGGCTGCGCCTGCTCGAGGGCGCGGAAGCCTGCTACGGCGTCGGCAGCGGCATGGCCGCAGTCTGGGGCGCGCTTGCCTGCCAGGTGAAGGCGGGCGACCACATCGTCTCGTCGCGCGCGCTGTTCGGCTCGTGCTTCCAGGTCATCACCAACATCCTGCCGCGCTTCGGCATCAGCTTCACGCTGGTCGACGGCAACGATCTCGACGCCTGGAAGGCGGCGGTAAAGCCCGGCACGAAGCTCGTGTTCCTCGAGAGCCCGTCGAACCCGGGGCTCGAAATCCTCGACATCGCAGCGATCGCCGAGATCGCGCACAAGGTCGGCGCGAGCGTCGTCGTCGACAACATCTTTGCCACGCCCGTGCTGCAGCGCCCGCTCGATCTCGGGGCGGACGTGATCGTTTACTCCGGCACGAAGCACATGGACGGGCAGGGCCGCGTGCTCGGCGGCGCCATCGTCTCGACGAAGCAGTTCAAGGAGGAGCTCCTAAAGCCGTTCCTCCGGCACACGGGCCCGTCGCTCTCGCCGTTCAATGCGTGGGTGCTGCTGAAGGGCCTCGAGACGCTAAAACTGCGCGTGCTGCACCAGTGCGAGGCTGCGCTCGACATCGCGGCGTGGCTCGAACGGCAGCCGGGCGTCGAGCGCGTGCTCTACCCGTTCCTCGACAGCCACCCGCAGGCAGCCCTTGCGCGCCGGCAGATGAAGGCGGGCGGCACGATGGTGACGTTCGTGGTGAAGGGCGGCAAGGCGGCCGCGTTCGACGCGCTGCGCAAGCTCTCGATCATCGACATCTCGAACAACCTCGGCGACGCGAAGTCGCTGATCACGCATCCCGCCTCGACGACCCACCGCAACATCGGCGCGGAAGCGCGCGCCGCGATGGGCATCACCGACGGCATGCTGCGCCTCTCCGTCGGCCTCGAAGGCGTCGACGACCTGAAGCGCGACCTCGCCGCCGCGCTGGGGTAGGGCGATCACGCCGAAAGGATGGCCGGGTCAAGCCCGGCCATGACGGGTGTGCAATCTTTGTCATCCTCGGGTTTGACCCGAGGATCCATGCGCGCGTGATTAAGAGTAGATCGTCGGATCAAGTCCGACGATGACAAGGGGGAGGAGGGGGCGCTACATCCTGATGCTTCCCGCCTTTTCCGGCGGGCGCGTCTCGCCTATCGTCACGCGCATGATCGACGCACGCGCCTTCTTTCGCTCGCTCGCATTCGCACTCGCGCTCATCGCCGCGCCCGCGGCTCGGGCCGATGGCACTCTCGACAAGCTCCTGACGCCGGACGACAAGGCGCGCCTCGCCGCCCTCGACACGGTGCGCGAGGCGGCGGTGGCGACTGCGCGGGAGAAGGGGGCGAAGGCGGACGTCGCCGTGCTCGATGCGTTGCTCGTGGCAAAGCCGCTCTCGGTGCGGGAGAACTTCAACCCCGTGGGCGCGTGGCGCTGCCGCGCGATCAAGCTCGGTCGCAGCGTTCCGATCACCGTGTACGGATGGTTCCGCTGCCGCATCAGCGAGGACGGCGTCGGCTTCCGTCTCGAAAAGCTCGGCGGCTCGCAGCGCACCGCCGGCTACTTTTACGACGATACGGATACGGCGCTCATCTACGCAGGAGCGTTGTCGTACGCGCACGAACCGTTTGGCCGCTACGGCCAGTCGGCCGACCGCAACATGGTGGGCAAGGTGTTCCGCACGGGCAGGAACGCGCTGCGCATCGAGTTTCCGAAACCGGTCTACGACTCCGACTTCGACATGCTGGAACTCGTGCGGGAGTGATTTGCCGCCGCCCCCTTTTGTCGCCCTCGGCTGGATGCCTCGGGTCAAGCCCGAGGATGACAAGACCCAAAGCGTCATCCGCGGGCTTGACCCGCGGATCCTCTTGGGATGTCGCAAAGACGATGGCCGGGTCGGACCCGGCCATGACGGCGGCGGAGGTCATCCGCGGGCTTGACCCGCGGATCCTTTTCACCCGGCGTGGGGCTGTTCGTCCCAGGCTTCGGCGAGGCCGGGGTGCCGGGCCTTCCAGATGGGGAGGCGGCCGCCGCCTGTCTGGTAGGTGAGCTTCATCGCCTGAACCGCCTGCGTCCACACCGCCTCGGGGAAGCGGTCCGGCACCTCGAAGGTGTCGAACCCGACCTGCAGCATGAACTGGAGCTGGTCGGGCAGCACGTTGCCCGAGGCGCGCAGTTCGCCCTCGTAGCCGAGGTCGCGGATGCGACGCGCCAGCGAATAGGCGCGCCCGTCGGTGAAGGCCGGGAACGGCAGCACGATCAGCGACAGGCGGTTGAGATAGGGCTGCAGCGTCTCCGGACGCTCCGTGTTTGGAACGATCGCCCCGACGAGCCCCGGATGCTTCGCGAGATCGCCCCACGATTCGATGAGCCGCGCGAGCGGCACGACGACGTTGCCGTCGGGCAGCGCATCGTCCTTGCCGACGAACGTCCACGAGTCCGCGATGAAGCGGTCACCCTTGAGCAGTGGCATAGAGGGCCTCCTTGAACGGCTGCGCGCCGATGCGGCGATAGGTCTCGAGGAACGTCTCTCCGTCGCGACGCTGACCGAGATACGTGCGGATAATGGTGTCGACGGCGTCGGGCACGTCCTCGCCGGCAAAGCCCGGGCCGAGGATCGTGCCGATCGAGGCGCTTTCCGACGACGAGCCGCCGAGCGTGATCTGGTAATACTCCTCGCCCTTCTTATCGAGGCCGAGGATGCCGATGTGGCCGACATGGTGGTGGCCGCAGGCGTTGATGCAGCCCGAGATGTTGATCTTCAGTGGCCCGATCTCGTGCTGGCGCTCGATGTCGGCGAAGCGGCGCGACAAGGCCTGCGCCACGGGGATCGAGCGGGCGGTTGCGAGCGAGCAGTAGTCGAGGCCGGGGCACGCGATGATGTCGCCCGCGAGCCCGATGTTCGCCGCCCCGAGGCCGCTCGCGGCAAGGATCTTCCAAACGGTGTAGACGTCGTCGAGCTTTACGTGCGGCAGAACGATGTTCTGGTGGTGGCTGACGCGCAGCTCGTCGAAGCTGTACTGCCGCGCGAGGTCTGCCATCACGCGCATCTGGTCGCCCGTCGCATCGCCCGGAATGCCGCCCTCGGGTTTGAGCGAGATGTTGACGATGCCGTAGCCCTCGACGCGGTGCGGCGCGAGGTTGGCGCGCACCCAGCGCGCAAACGCCTTGTCCTCGAGCTTCGCGCGCTCGAAGGCGCCGGAGATCGAAGGCAGCGCCTCGAAGGCGGGTGGCGCGAAGTAGGCCGAGATGCGCTTCAGCTCCGCCATGTCGAGCTCGACCGAGACGTTCGGCTGCTTGGCGAACTCGGCCTCGACTTCCTCGCGGAACTTCTCTTCGCCGAGTTCCATCACCAGGATCTTGATGCGCGCCTTGTACTTGTTGTCGCGCCGGCCATGCAGGTTGTAGACCCGCATGATCGCCTCGAGATAGGGCAGGAGCTGCGCCTCGGGGAGGAACGCGCGCACCGTCGTCGCGATCGTGGGCGTGCGGCCCTGACCGCCGCCGACCAGCACTTCCCAGCCCGCCTCGCCCTTGTCGTTCGTATGCAGACGAAGGCCGATGTCGTGCACCTTCACCGCGGCGCGGTCGTGCGGCGCGCCGGTCACCGCGATCTTGAACTTGCGCGGCAGGTAGGAGAACTCGGGGTGCAGCGACGACCACTGCCGGAGCAGTTCACCGACCGGGCGCGGGTCGGCGATCTCGTCGGCCGCAGCGCCCGCCCAGTGGTCGGTCGTCACGTTGCGGATGCAGTTGCCGGAGGTCTGGATCGCGTGCATCTCGACGTCGGCGAGGCTTTCGAGGATGTCGGCGGTGTCCTCGAGCTTGATCCAGTTGAACTGGATGTTCTGGCGCGTGGTGAAGTGGCCGTAGCCGCGGTCCCACTTGTCGGCGATGAAGGCGAGGCGGTCCATCTGGCGCGACGAGAGCGTGCCGTAGGGAATCGCGATCCTGAGCATGTAGGCGTGGAGCTGCAGGTAGAGGCCGTTCATCAGGCGAAGCGGGCGGAACTCGTCCTCGCTCATCTCTCCCGACAGCCGGCGCGCGGCCTGGTCGCGGAACTGGCGAGCCCGGTCGAGCACGAACTGGCGGTCGAATTCGTCGTAGCGGTACATGGCGTCACTCGTCGGCCTTGAAGGCGCCGCCCGTGCCTTCGGCCTGCTTACCGAGGTCGGGGCGCACGGTTGGTCCGAGCGCACGGATGCGCTCGCGGATGTGCAGCGGCCTGACGCGGCCGTTCTCGCGGGCGACGTCGATGATCTCGACCGAGGTGACGCGGCGTGCCTTCACGCCGGCGGCGGCATGGGCCTCGATCGCGGCGGCGTCGGCCTTCGCCACGACGGCGCCCTCGTCGATGCGCGGGCTCCAGTCGCCGGCGGCGGTGAGGAACACGACCTCTCCGTCGCCGAGGCGGTTGGCGGAGGCGAGCTTGCCGACCCCGTCGGTGAGCGCCGGTATGGCGGGAAGCGCGTCGGTCATCGCGTTCACAAGGATGCTCCGTGGACGGAGTGTGGTGCGGCCGTTTCGGCGAACGCCGGGGCCCAGCGCTCCTCGACGAAGACGCCCGGCAGCACCTCGACGTCGACGCCGGACCGCGACAGGGCAGGCCGCGCACGCGCGGCGAGGTCGGCCGCGTCGAACAGGGTGAGGCGCACGACCTGGCGACCGGTCTCGGCGTCACGGATCATCGTCCGCAGCGTGTTGAAGTCGTCGTGGAGGCCCGGCACCGGAACGCGCACGGCGTCGCGCCGGGCATACTCGAGGATCGCGGGCTCGATTCCGGCGTCGTGCACGATCACGTCCGCCTCGCGCAGGCGGCGCTGCGCCTTCAGCGTCAGGAGTTCCGGATCGCCCGACACTGCCGGCACGTAGGTGATGCGGCCGGCGACGGGCGCTGCGGCGGCTGTGTCGATCAGGTCGCCGACCGCACGTTCGAAGCCGTCCGCGTCGCCGGCGAGGAAGAGATCACGCGGCCGGCCGAAGAAGAAGCGCTGCCAGAAGGCGCGGCGCGACGCGCCGGCGCCGATGCGGTCAGCCACCAGCGCGCGCAGCTTCTCCGCCGCCACCGCGAGGCCGCCAAGCGCGGGGGGCAGCATCGCCTCGATGCTGGACCGGATGTTCTGGGCGAGCACCGGTGCGGTGCCTTCGCTGCCGATTGCGACGACGATCGGGTCGCGGTCGACGATCGCCGGGATGATGAGGGTCGAGAGGTCGGCCCGGTCGACCACGTTGACCTGGACGCCCGCGGCGAGCGCGGCGCGCGACACCGCCTCCTTCTCGTGCGGCTCGCCGGCGGCGAACACGAGGGCGGCATCCGTCACGAGATCGGCCGAGAAGGCGCCGATGTGCCAGCCGATCCGGCCCGACTCGACCAGCGCCTGAAGCTCCGTATGCAGATTTTCCGCGACGACGACGATGCGCGCTTCGGTCTTCAGGAGGAGGCGCACCTTGCGCAACGCTTCCTCGCCGCCGCCCTGCACGAGGACGGTCCTGGCGCGCAGATCGAGAAAAACCGGGAAATAGCGCACCGCGGGTTCCTCTGGCTTCGACCGTTCTGAGTGTCAAACGACCGATTCAGGCAAGGCCGCCATTGAGTTCTGCCTGAAAATCAGCCATACAGACGTCAGACGATCGCCGTTGTTCGTTTTACAGAACAGTGGTTCTAATATCGGAACGCCCCCATGTCAACGCCCGCCCGCAAGAAGAAGACGCCGCAGAAGCAGGACGCGGAGGCCCCGCCGGACCTCGGCAAGACGATCCAGCGCCTGCGCCGGGCCTACAACATGTCGCTGGGCGAACTCTCCGAGCAGTCAGGCGTGGCGAAGTCGATCATCAGCCAGATCGAACGCAACGAGACGAACCCGACGATCGGCACCGTTTGGCGGCTGTCGCGCGCGCTCGACACCTCGCTCGAGGAGGTCTTGCGCGCCGAGGACGAGGCCGACAGCTTCATCACCCACCAGACGCGCTCCGGGATTCCGATCCTGCACAGCGAGGACGGGCTCTGCACGCTGGCGATCGCCGGCCCGCTCGACCTCGTCGAATGGCTGCAGTGGTACGACTTTGAGGCAAAGCCCGGCGGCGTGCTCGAATCCGAGCCGCACCCGGTGGGCACGACGGAGCACCTCTACGTGCTGAAGGGCGAGATCACCGTCACCGTCGGCGGCGAGACGCGCACCGTGAAGGCGGGCGAAGCACTGCGCTACCGCGGCGACCGACCGCACAAGCTCGTCAACGAAGGCGCGGGCGACGCCCACGCCCACATGGTGCTGGTGGTCAAGAAGCCCGCTTGAGCGGCTCCCTCCTGATAGCCAGAAGATGGCCGGGTCAGGCCCGGCCATGACGCGTGAGGCGATGCATACAGCCCGCCGCGACATCGCCGCTCAAGACGAATAGCGTGGGATACACAGCCCATTCGTCATCGCCGGCCCTGAGCCGGTGATCCTTTCTCGGCGGGCCTAGCAAGAGGATGGCCGGGTCGGGCCCGGCCATGATGGTTGCGTTGAGGGGCTTTGAGCGTGGTCAGTTCAGCGGCGGCAGGCCGTGGACCTGGCCTTCGGCCATCACGGCCTTGTCGTAGGGTTTCCGCGCGAAGACCTTCCGGACGAGCGGCTCGAAGCTCTCCAGCGGATCGGACTTGAACTCGGGATCGAACGAGGCCTGGTCCCAGCGTTCGCAGAAGTCGACGCAGGTCTGGTAGTAGGGGCTGTCCTTGTACTTCTCGCGCTCGTTGCGGTTCCAGCCGTAATGATGGGCGTAATAGACCATCTGGAACGCTGCGTGGTGCTCCACCACCCACGTGCACTCCTCGCGCATGTAGGGGCGCAGGATCTCGGCGGCGAAGCGGTCGTGATTGTGCGGGGCAAGCGCGTCGCCGATGTCGTGCAGGAGCGCAGCGACGATCCAGTCGTCGTCGGCGCCTTCGCGGCGCGCGCGCGTCGCCGATTGCAGTGCGTGTTCGAGGCGCGTGATCTGGTAGCCCGGGAGCGACTCCTCCGCCTGCATCTTCAGTTCGCGCAGGATGCGGTCCGGCGTCATCGCGACGTGCGGCGCCTCGAGTTCGCGCAGCAGGAGGTACTCCTCCCGCGTGCCGTCCTTCATCTGCGTGAATGCGACCTTCTTGACGTTTTCATTCATGACCGTGAACTCGTGAACCTTCGTCTCGCGGCAATCAGTCGGCGTAGCTCGGGTCGACCTGGTCGAGCACCTTCTTCATCTCGTCGAAGTGCGTGAAGGCGGATTCGGCATAAGCCTCCCACTCCTGCGCCGTCTTCTCGGCGACGGCGGCCGACATCACGTTGAGCGGCTTGCCCGTGGAATACGCGAGCACCAGCGTCTGGCACGCGCGCTCGAGATAGTACATCGCATCATAGGCGGCGGCGACCGTCTCGGCCGCGACGAGCACGCCGTGGTTGCCCATCATCATGACCGACTTGTTGCCGAGGATTTTTACCAGCCGCTCGCCCTCTGCGTCGGTGTTCGCCATGCCCTCGTAGCCGAGGTCGTAGGCGACGCGGTTGAAGAAGCGGGCGGTGTTCTGGTCGACCGGCTTGATCTCCGGATCGGCGAGCGCGGCAAGCGCCGTCGAGTAGGCCGGGTGGAGATGCAGCACGCAGCGCGCCTGCGGAGCGAGCGCATGAAGGCGCCCGTGGATGCACCAGGCGGTGAGGTCGGGCGCGTCCGGCTTGTCCATCGTCGAGGGATCGTCCGAATCGAGCAGCAGCAGGTCGCTTGCCCGGATGCGCGAAAAATGGCGCCAGCGCGGGTTCATGAGGAACTTCTTGCCGTCCGGCGACACCGCGAGCGAAAAATGGTTGGCGATCGCCTCGTGCCAGTTGTTCAGCGCGGCGAGACGAAACGCCGCGGCGAGATCGACCCGAAGCTGCCACTCGTCGGTGTCGGAAACCGTGAGAGAGTGCGGACGTTCGGTCTTGTTCATGGCGTGTTCCGGAGCAAAAGGGGTATTCGGCGAGGCTAGAAGCGGTGGAACTATTATGCAATAGGGCGTGTTTCTTCGCCTCGTATGCAGAAAGCTTTTGTCTGCCTCGAAAGCGTCATTTCAATGATTTGTGTTAGCCACCGTAACGATCGTCGGACCAGAACGGACACAAACGCATGCGGCTGAAGGTTGCGGTTCTTGCTCTCGCCCTGATGGCGGTCCCCGCATGGGCTGCGGCGACGCCGGAAGGCCTGTGGGCGGCGGGGGACAACGGGGAGTCGAAGATCAGGATCGAGCCCTGCGGCGAGGCGCTGTGCGGCACGATCGTCTGGCTTGCCGAGCCGAACGAGGCGAACGGCCAGCCGAAGATCGACTCGAAGAACCCCGATCCGGCGCTGCGCAACCAGCCGCTGATCGGCACGATGATCATCAAGGACCTGAAGCCCAGTGCGTCCAAGAAGGGGCAGTGGGACGGCCAGATCTACAACCCCGAGGACGGCAACACGTACAGCGTGTACGTGCGACCGAACGGCGGCTCGCTCGACGTTCAGGGGTGCCTGACCATCTTCTGCCAGACGAAGAACTGGCCGAAGGCGGAGGAATAGGGTCTCCCGCCTTTCCCAAAAGATCGCTCACGCCGGGCAAGAAAATTCTCCGCCTAGGAACTTTGCCCTCGACAGGCTATTCTAAGGCTCCTGTGGCGCATTGAGTCGCCCCCGGCCTGTCAGGAGCCCAAAAAACAAATGGCACAGGAAAAGCCACAAAACCTTCAGGACACCTTCCTCAATCACGTACGCCGCAACAAGGTCCCGCTCACCGTCTTCCTGGTGAACGGTGTGAAGCTGCAGGGCGTGATCACCTGGTTCGACAACTTCTGCGTTCTCTTGCGGCGGGACGGCATGTCCCAGCTCGTCTACAAGCATGCGATCTCGACCATCATGCCGGGCCAGCCGATCTCCATGTTCGAAGAGGACGGGGAAGGGCGCTGATCTCGTCATTCCTGCGTTGAGCGGGGCATGACCCGCGCCCTCGTTCTCAACATCGCGATGCGCCGGCGCACCGGCCACGCGCACGAGCGCACCGCGGAGCGTCCCTCGCACGAGCTGCGCGACGCGGCCGCCCGCCTGATCGAGGCGGAGGGGCTGGCGCGCGCCATCGACCTCGACGTCGTCCATGCCGAGACGATCACGCTCAACCAGCCCTCTCCCGACACGCTGATCGGTTCGGGCTCCGTCGAACGGCTGGCGGGTCTGATCGCCGAGGCGGAGATCGACCTCGTCGTCGTGAACTGGCAGCTCTCGCCCGGCCAGCAGCGCAACCTCGAGCGTCGCCTCAAGGCAAAGGTGCTCGACCGCACCGGGCTGATCCTCGAAATCTTCGGCAGCCGCGCGCGCACGAAAGAGGGCGTGCTGCAGGTGGAACTCGCCCACCTCCAGTACCAGAAGAGCCGCCTCGTGCGCTCGTGGACCCACCTCGAGCGCCAGCGCGGCGGCTACGGCTTCCTCGGCGGTCCCGGCGAGACGCAGATCGAGACCGACCGCCGCCTCATCCAGCAGCGCATCTCGCGCATCGAGGCCGACCTCGCGACCGTGGTGCGCACGCGCTCGCTCCACCGCAAGAGCCGCGAGCGGGTGCCGTACCCGGTGATCGCGCTCGTGGGCTACACCAACGCGGGGAAGTCGACGCTGTTCAACCGGCTGTCGAACGCGGCGGTGCTGGCGAAGGACCTCCTGTTCGCAACGCTCGACCCGACGATGCGCGAGATCCGCCTGCCGCACGGGCGCCGCGTGATCCTCTCCGACACCGTGGGCTTCATCTCGGACCTGCCGACGACGCTGATCGCCGCCTTCCGCGCGACGCTCGAGGAGGTGGTGTTCGCCGACATCATCCTCCACGTGCGCGACATCGCGCACGAGGAGACGGCCGCGCAGGCCTCCGACGTCGAGAACGTGCTCGCCTCGCTCGACATTTCCGAAACGCGCCGCGACGAGATCGTCGAGGTGTGGAACAAGGCCGATCTCCTGAGCGACGAAGGGCTCGCCGTGGCGCAGGAGGCGGCGGGGCGCGCGAACAAGGACGTGGTGCTCGTCTCCGCCGTGACCGGGGCGGGGATCGACCGCCTCCTCGACGTGATCGAGGCGCGCCTGTCGAAGGCGCTCGAGACGGTGGAGCTCCTGCTCGCCCCGACCGACGGCGAAGGCCTCGCTTGGGTCTACTCCAGGGCCGAAGTAACGGCGCGCGAACAGCTCCCCGACGGCACCACCCGCCTCACCGTCCGCGCCGACCCGGCCCGGATGGGGGAACTCCGGAACCGGTTTCCGGGGGTGGGGTAGGCACTCTCAAACTTCTGAGAAGTTGCACAATTCGACACTATCGAAATGGTGGCGCTCGGCTGGGGCCGGCGAAGGCGCTAACCCTCGGAATTCGTCGAAGCTCGGCAAAATCGGGCGCGAACAGCAACCCCAACTCCTATCACAAAAACGTGATAAACCTTAGATTGTAGAATTGTAGTGGTTGTTATATCTTTTCGCGCGGTGAGATCTGCCTGATAAGCTATGATCACCGTAAGAAATCAATTGGCCGCTGCTAATGTTAGCTTCTCGACGAAACTGGATCCTCGCTGTTGTATTGTCTATTGCGATCTGCTGGACAGTGTTCGTTTTCAATCAAAGCCCACCCCTTCCACCGGCTTTGTCAGCTATTTTATCGTTCTACAAGAGCAATCCTGCTCTTGAATACTCGTTCGATGTAACTGCTGGACAAAAGCAGAAGATTTGCTTTTGGCCTGAAGGTACCTTGCCATCTAGCGACGAGAATATCAGAAAAGAGATGGGTGGCGTAAAGTACATTATTCGAAAAGGCGATTCGACAATTCCATCTGAAGGCGTCTGGTTTTACGTTGAGCAGATCGACAGCGAACATGCTGTTCAATACGACGTTCCGCAGAAATTATTCGACTGGTTAGGATCAATTGATGAAAACAAACGACCAAGTGTAGTGTGCCCGGTACGGTTTAACATTCATCTGAGCAACCGAAAGGCAATGATATCAATTCCGGGGTGGGACAATGATTGATTTATTAGGTCTAACAACTTACAATACCCATCGTATATTTGCAGAAAACTATGCAAAAAACAAGGGTTACAATGCTGGACAAACAAATGCATTTGTGCACGCCTACGTGAGTGCGATGTTAACGCAGGATTACGGGTCGTTTATCGCAAAGACCGTAGGTGACTATCGCGAAAACAATACTACGAGGGACTACTACAAGGGTGGTAACGATTACAGAATGGACACGTTCCGAGACCTTTACAACAACAGGGAAGGCAGAAATATTGGAGAGTACGTTAAGACCATCGATAGCGGAAACGAAGAAATCACCGCATCTCTAGTTGATAAGGCGTTGTCCGATGGAGATTTGATAGAATCCATCAATGTTAAGCATCCGGATCCGCGTATTCCGGACATTGAGGACGCTCCGCAGAACCGCAGCGATCTAACGAAAAACGGGAAGTTTAACGGATTTAGTGACGATTTCGATCGAGAGGATGTTCCTGGTTCTTGGAAGCCTCCAACCTCCGGCCCAGGAACACCACCCTATCCTGGCGGACCTTCGTATCCCGGAGGTCATGGACCTGACAGTCCATTCGGAACGCCGGACGCGCCGCGAGGCCCCTCCTGGGGCGATCCCGGTCCGTTCAGGGATCCGCCGCCGTCGCCGCTGGTGCTCGATCTCGACGGGGACGGGGTGGAGATCGTGGCGCTCGCAAAGTCGAAGGCGTTCTTCGACCTGACCATAGACCGCTTCTCCGAACGCACGGCGTGGATCTCCGCCGATGACGGCTTCCTCGCCATCGACCGCAACGGCAACGGGCGGATCGACGATCGCGGTGAGCTCTTCGGCGCGGTGGACCTGACGAAGGCGCAGCGGGCGAACGGCTTTACCGAACTCGCCAAGCTCGACTCGAACAAGGACGGGGTGATCGACGCCAGGGACGCAGCTTTCGCGCAACTGCGCGTGTGGCGCGACCGCGACGGCGACGGCTATACCGACCAGGGCGAACTGCAGACGCTCGCCCAGCTCGCCATCACCTCGATCAGCGTCCGGCCGACCTACGTGAACCAGGCCGTCGGCAACGACTGGATCAGCCATGTCGCCACGTTCACCACGGGCACGGGCGCGGCCGCGAGGACCGGCACGGTCGCAGACGTGTGGTTCGAAACCGACCCCATGCTGTCGGTCTACAAGTACGGCGAGCCGGTCGAGCTCTCGCTCGCCGCAGCGATCCTGCCGGACCTCAAGGGGTATGGCCTCCTGCCGAACCTGAGGGTCTCCATGCAGGAGCGGCCGGACCTCATGGCCGCCGTCCAGTCGCTGGTGACGTCGGCCGGGACGCTGTCGGCGGACGAGTTCCGATCGTCCTTCGAGGCGATGCTGTTCAAGTGGGCGGAGGTGGAAGACGCCGTTCCGGGCTCGCGCGGGCCGCTGGTGGACGCGAAGCACCTCGCCCTCATGGAAAAGCTTTACGGAACCGTGTGGAAGTCCACTGTGAATAGGCCGGAAGCCTGGGCGAATGCGTCAAAACTGCTGAACGAAAACTACAAGGAGATTCTCGACTCCCTCACCGCCAAGTTCGTCGTGCAGGTACCGGTCGCCTCGCTGCTGGCCATGATCGTGGCGGGCGCGACGAACGACGCGCTTGAGGCGGCCATTCCGAAGCTGCCGTTCCTCGAATTTGCGTCGCTCGGCTATGACTTGACCAACGATCGGATCATCGGGGCGATGGACAGTGCGATTGCAGCCATCTTGGCGCAGGCCAACGCGCACGACGGCCCGCGGCTCGAGGCGCTGACGTCGTTCGTTGACTCGATGCATCTGATGCGGTCGTTCAATGTGGACCTCTCGGGATCGCCTGAGGAGCATCGCGCGACCGTCCTCGACCTGCTCGCCAAGGCCGGGGCGGAGGGCCAGTGGAGGGCGCTGGCCGAGGCTGCGTTGAACGAAGAGGCCATTCATTTCGGAGCCACCACCTCTGACCAACCATACGATCTGGTGCGCGATACCTTTGTCGGTATGGAGGGTGACGATTACCTCGATGGCGGCAAGGGCAGCGATACCTACATCTGGGCGCGCGGCGACGGCAACGACACGATCGACGACTTCTCGGGCCAATCGGACCGCATCATCTTCAGCGGCGTCAAGGAGAACGACATCACGATCGAGCGCGATTTTTCCAACGTGCGACTGGTGGTACGGGGCGAGGGCGGCGGGTCGGTGTACATCCCCATGTATGCGTTCAACTTGACCACGTCGTTCTCTTCCCCCGCCATCGAACACTTCGTCTTCGAGGACGCCATATGGACGAAGGACACGCTGCGGCAGAAGACCCTCGAATCCCAGATCACGCGCGGCAAGGACGTCATCTACGGTTTTGACGGCGACGACGTGCTGCGCGGCGGGGGTGGGGATGATTTGCTGTATGGTGGCAATGGCAACGACACTTACTTCTGGTCGCGCGGTGAGGGCAACGATCAGATTTCCGACCAGGGTTATTCTATGAATGACCGGCTGGTTTTCACGAACGTAACGTCCGATGCCATTTCGGTGCGGTGGGCGAACCCCTATACGTCTTCAGACGTCGTCCTGCGGGTCACCGGACCAGGCGCCGGCTCGGTCATCCTCCGCAGAGAGTTCGTATCCTATCCAGAGGAACTGGGCGTCGAGCAGGTATCGTTCTCGAACGGCATTTCGTGGAACAAGCAGCAACTTCTGCAGCAGCTCTGGCTTGAATCCGCGACAACCAGTCGCGATGACACCATCACCGGGTACGCAACCGACGACATGATCCGTGGCGGAGCGGGAAACGACTCGCTCTCCGGCGCCGGTGGCAACGACCGACTGATCGGCGGTTACGGCAATGACAGGCTCACCGGCGGTATCGGCAGCGACACGTTCGTGTTCGGCAAGGAGTTCGGCAACGACACGATCACCGACTTCGTGAACGGCGAGGACCGCATCGAAATGCCCAAGGGGTTCTTCAAGACGTTCGACACGCTGCTCGCCGGCGCGACGCAGGTCGGCGCCGATCTCCTGATCCGAACGTCGCCCGCCGACTCGATCCTGCTCAAGAACTTCAAGCTCGCCGATTTCGACGCGAGCGACGTGCTTCTGGTGTAACGCCGCCGCGGGGAGGGGCCCGAGCGACCCTCCGCCCTCAGCCCGCCTTGTCGGCGGCGCGGGCTTCGTCCCAGAACTCGGTCATCTCCTCGAGCGTTGACTCCGAGGGTGTGCGGCCGCGCTCGGCGAGGCGGCGCTCGACGAGGGTGAAGCGTCGCTCGAACTTGAGGTTGGCTTCCCTGAGCGCCCGTTCGGGATCGATCTTCAGGTGCCGCGCGAGGTTCGCCATGACGAAGAGGAGGTCGCCGTACTCCTCGCGGATGCGCGCTTCGTCCGCGCCCTTCGCGACCTCGCCCAGTTCGGCCGATTCCTCGCGGATCTTGTCGAGCACGCCGTCGATCGAGGGCCAGTCGAACCCGGTGCGCGCGGCCTTGGCCTGCAGCTTTACCGCGCGCGTCAACGCAGGCAGGGCCACCGGCACGCCGGCGAGCGCGCCCTGCGCCGGCTTGTCCTTGCGTTCCTTCGCCTTGATCGCCTCCCAGAACCCCTTGGCGACGCCGGCGGAGCGCGCCTCTTCGTCGCCGAACACGTGGGGGTGGCGGCGGATCATCTTGCGGTTGATCGCCTCGACGACGTCGTCGAACGCAAAGCTTCCGTCTTCCTGCGCCAGCTGCGCGTGGTAGACGACCTGGAGCAGGAGGTCGCCAAGCTCCTCGCAGAGGTCGGCGCGGTCGCCGCGGTGGATGGCGTCCGCCACCTCGTAGGCTTCCTCGATGGTGTAGGGCGCGATCGTCTCGAACGTCTGCTCGAGATCCCAGGGGCAGCCCGTCACGGGCGTGCGCAGCGCCCGCATGATGGCGATGAGCGTCTCGATCGTGCGGGGATCCATGGCGGCAGGGTTCTGGCTCATGGCGCACGGGACTAGCCGATCCGGCGCGAAAGGGCTACCCGGAGAACGATGCAGGACAGGCTCTTCGACGACCCGGCGCTCGTGCGCTTCTACGACGCCGAGAACGGCTGGGGCGACGACACGCGCTTCTGCCACGCGCTCGCGCAAGGGCGGAGAAGCGTGCTCGACCTCGGCTGCGGCACGGGGCTGCTGGCCGCGGCGCTCGGCGGCACGCACGAGGTTTTTGGCGTCGATCCGGCTGGCGCGATGCTGGCGGTCGCGCGGGCCCGCGAGGGCGGCGGGCGCGTCACCTGGGTCGAGGGCGACGGGCGCACGGTCCGGCTCGGCCGCCGCTTCGACCTCGTCGTCCTCACGGGCCATGCCTTCCAGTGCTTTCTGACCGACGCGGACCAGGCCGCACTCTGCCGCACGATTGCCGCGCACCTCGAGCCCGGTGGCGTGTTTCTCTTCGACTCGCGCAACCCCGCGATGGAGGAATGGCGGGAGTGGACGCCCGAGGAGTCGCGCCGACGTTTCGTGCATCCGGAGCTGGGGGAGGTGGCCGCCTGGAACGACGTCGCCTTCGACGCGACGACCGGCGTCGCGACATACCGTACCGTCTACGAGAGCGACGGCGGACGGGTCTGGGACGCGACCTCACGCATCCGCTTCGCGCCGAAGGACGCGATCGCACAGCGCCTCGCTGAAGCGGGCCTCGCCATCGACCGCTGGATGGGCGACTGGTCCGGGAGCCCGTGGTCACCGTCGGCGCGGGAGATCATCCCGGTGGGGCGGCTCGCCTGACCGGCGCATATCCAATTCGCATAATCGATATTATGGAAAGAAAATGCAGATGCGGCCGGGGCGTGTGAAGGCCGCGGAAATCCTCAGCCGATGGCGAGCTCCATGCCGTCGTAGGCCGGCTCGACGTTCGCCGGCAGCGTCCGCTGCAGCGTCGCGTAGTCGAGGTCGATGTGCATGTTGGTCAGCACCGCGCGCTTTGCGCCGAGCCGCTGAACCGCTTCGAGCGCCTCGGCAAGCGAGAAATGGCTCGGGTGCTTCGTCGGCCGCAGCGCGTCGATCAGCCAGAGGTCGAGCCCCGTCAGCGCCGCGACCGAGCGCTCCGGGATCCCGTTCAGGTCGGGCGTGTACGCGAACGATCCGATCCTGAGGCCCAGCGCCTGGATGTTGCCGTGGTCGAGTTCGAACGGCAGCAGCGTCACCGGCCCGCCGGCGCCCGTGATGGTGACCGGCTCGTAGGCCTCCAGCCGGTTCAGGTCGAGGATCGGCGGGTAATCGGAATTCGGTGGCGTGTAGAAGCAGTAGCCGAAGCGGCCGAGCAGCATTTCGCCTGTCCGCTGGTCCGCCCACACCTTTACCCGCGCCCGGCCGAGCAGCGCGAGCGCGCGCAACTCGTCGATCCCGTGCGTGTGGTCGGCGTGCTCGTGCGTGAAAACGACGGCGTCGAGCGCCGAAATCCCGGCATCGAGCAACTGCATCCGGAGGTCCGGCGACGTGTCGACCAGGATCCGCGTGACGCCGTTGGCGGACGTCTTCTCGACCAGGATCGAGCACCGGCGCCGGCGGTTTTTTGGCTCGGCCGGATCGCAGGCGCCCCAGACGTTGCCGATGCGCGGCACGCCGCCGGACGACCCGCAGCCCAGCACCGTCACCTTCATCACGGCCGCTTCACCTTCAGAAACAGGTTGAAGAAATTGTCCGTCGTTTCTTGCGCCATTCGGTTTTCATCGACACTACGTAAGCCCGCCACGAACTTCAGCGTATGCGCCACGTAGGACGGCTCGTTGGTCTTGCCGCGCATCGGCACGGGCGCGAGGTACGGCGCGTCCGTCTCGACGAGAATGCGGTCGGTTGGCACGATCCGGGCGGTTTCCTGGATTTCCGTCGCCGACTTGAACGTCACGATGCCGGAGAACGAGACGTGCGCGCCGATGGCGAGCCCGCGCTCGGCCAGGACCTTCTTCGAGGAGAAACAGTGCAGGATCGGGCGGAAGGCGCCCTTCCCCATCTCGTCCTCGAGGATCGCCGCCGTGTCGTCCTCGGCCTCGCGGCTGTGGACGACGAGCGGCAGGCCGGACACTCGCGCAGCCTCGATGTGCCGCCGAAACGAGCGCGCCTGGCCCTCGGGCGTCGAGGTCTTATAGTGGTAATCGAGCCCGCACTCGCCGATTCCGACGACCTTCGGATGTTCGGCAATTCGCAAGAGATTATCGGGGGTTACGTCCGGCTCCTCATCCGCGTTATGGGGATGCGTGCCGATGGTGCACCACACGTTGTCGTTCTCCTCGACGATCGCGCGCAGCCGGTCGAACTGTTTTACGCGGGTCGAGATCGTGAGGCACAAGCGGACGCCCGCCGCCTTGGCCCGGGCCAGGACGTTCGGCAGTTCGGTCTGCAACTCCGGAAAGTCGAGGTGGCAGTGGCTGTCGACGATGAACGGCGTCGTCATGTCGATTGGGCAGCCTCGGTCTCGAGTTCGAGCCGCGGGAACAGCGGCGCCGGCGGCGGCAGCGTCGCGCCGGCCTTGAGCCGCCCGCCAGGGCCCAGCCGCGCGAAATCGCGCGCGCCTTCGTCCACCGCGAGGATGTCGAGCAGCTTCGCCATGCTCGCCGGCATCACCGGCTGGAGCAGGATCGCGACCTGCCGGAGCACCTCCGCCGTGACGTAGAGGACCGTCGCCATGCGTTCGGGGTCGGTCTTCTTCAGCGCCCAGGGCGCCTGCCCCGCAAAGTAGCGGTTCGCGTCGGCGACGACGTGGAAGATCGCATCGAGCGCCTTGTTCAGCGCCTGGTCCTCAAGCTGCGCGCGGCATTCGGCGAGAAGCGCGTCCGTGTCGGCGAGGAGCGCCTGATCCTCGGCCGAGAACGCAGCCGGTTGCGGCACCCTGCCCTCGCAGTTCTTGGCGATCATCGACAGCGAGCGCTGGGCGAGGTTGCCAAGGTCGTTCGCGAGGTCCGCGTTCACGCGGTTGACGATCGCCTCGTGGCTGTAGTTGCCGTCCTGGCCGAACGGCACTTCGCGCAGGAAGAAGTAGCGCACTTGGTCGACGCCGTAGCGCGTCAGAAGTTCCGCCGGGCTGATCACGTTGCCCACCGACTTCGACATCTTCTCCCCGCGGTTGAACAGGAAGCCGTGCGCGAAGACGCGCTTCGGCAGCGCGAGGCCCGCCGACATCAGGAACGCCGGCCAGTAGACCGCATGGAAGCGCACGATGTCCTTGCCGACCACGTGCAGGTCGGCCGGCCAGAACTTTGCGCGCGGCGCGTTCGCGTCGGGAAAGCCGGTGCCGGTGACGTAGTTCGTGAGCGCGTCGATCCAGACGTACATGATGTGGCCCGGCGCATCCGGCACAGGGATGCCCCAGTCGAACGTGGTGCGCGAGATCGAGAGATCCTGGAGACCGCCCGAGACGAAGCTCACGACCTCGTTGCGCCGCTCCGGCGGGCCGATGAAGTCCGGGTGATCGCGATAGAGCGCGAGCAGCCGGTCCTGGTAGGCGGAGAGCCTGAAGAAGTAGCTCTTCTCCTCGACCCACTCGACCGGCGTGCCGGTGGGGCCGACGCGACCGGAGGGTTCGACGGTCGTCTCGCTCTCGGCGTAGAACGCCTCGTCGCGGACCGAATACCAGCCGGCATAGGAGCCGAGGTAGACGTCGCCTGCCTTCTCCATGCGCTTCCAGAGCTCAGAGACGGAGGCCTTGTGGCGCGCTTCGGTCGTGCGGATGAAGTCGTCGTTCGAGCAGCCGAGCGAGGCGACCATCTCCTTGAACTTCGGCGTCATCTCCGCGATGTATTCCGCCGCCGTCATGCCGGCCTTCTTCGCCGTCTGCTGGATCTTCTGGCCGTGCTCGTCGGTGCCGGTGAGGAACAGCACCTCGTACCCGTCGAGCCGCTTGAAGCGGGCGAGCGCATCGGTCGCCAGCACTTCGTAGGCGTGGCCGATGTGCGGCGGCCCGTTCGGATAGGCGATCGCCGTGGTGAGATAGTAATGCGGTTTCGTCATCCCTTGCGGTCTTCTCGGAACATTCTCGCTTTGCGAGAGGCGGTCATTTCAGGTTTTCTGTTGCGTGTCTATAACCTGAGCGAGCGCGTTGAGAACAGTCAGCCGCTTGTCGATGTTGAGATCGTCGCCGGTCTTCAGCGTGCGGGCTGCCTCGATCGCCGCCCGGTTCCAGTGGATGGCGGAGGGGTGACGCTGCAGTGCCCGCCGGCGCGCCTCGCCGCGCAGGAATTTCACGAGCCCGAACGAGAACAGCTCGAAATCCTTGTCGCGCCCGAAACCACCCACCCGTTCGGCGAGCTTGCCGGCGGCGTCGAAGGTCAACGGGCGGCCCGCCGCCACCGCCTTCTCGACCTCCGAGAGCGCGCTTTCCGCTTCCGTTCCCCGGAGTTCGCGATCGCGGCCGAACTGGTCCTCGAGCCCTTCCGGCGCGCGCATCGGCAGCATGCGGCAGCGCGAGCGGATGGTGCGCAGCGCTTGCCCCGGCGCGTGCGCGACGAGCAGGAACAGCGCCCGCTTCGGCGGCTCCTCGAGGATCTTGAGCAGCGCATTGGCAGAGGCGTTGTTGAGGTCGTCGACGGCATCGACGATGACGACGCGCCAGCCCTCGAACGCCGAGGTCTTCGAGAAGAACTCCGTCACGAGCCGGACGTCGTCGACGCTGATGTCCTGCTTGAGCTTCTCCTTCGCCGTGTCGAAGGCGCGCTGCAGGACGAACAGGTCCGGGTGGCTTCGGGCGTGCACGAGGTGCACCGCCGTCTCGTCCGGCGACACGGAGAGATCGGCGGGGCGCGTCGCACCGGGTACGGGATGGGCGAGCAGGAACTTCGCGATCCGGAAGGCGAAGGTCGCCTTGCCAATGCCCTTCGGCCCCGCGATCATCCAGGCGTGGTGCAGCCGCCCGCTCACCCAGGCGTCGAGGAACGTGCGTTCGGCCGCGTGGTGGCCGATCAGCCGTTCCTGCAGGCGCGGATGGTCCGCCGTCTCGCGCGGATCGGCCTCGTCGGTCTCGGGTTTCTTCGGGCGTGTCGCCATCAGCGGGAGTGTAGCGCCGGCTCGACGTGACGCCAGATGTCAGCCGCGACGGTGTCGGGATCGCGCGCCGCATCGATCACCTTGCAGCGTTGCGGCTCCGCCCGCGCGATGGCGAGGAAGGCCGCCCGGAGTGCATCCTGGAACGATCGGTCCCGCGCCTCGAACCGGTCCGTCGCCGCACTGCCGCGTCGTGCCGTGGCGCGGGCCGCCGCGTCGGCCGGGGCGATGTCGAGCACGAACGTCAGGTCCGGCATAGTCTCGCCGATCACCGCCCGTTCGAGCGCGGCGAGAAACGCACCATCAACCCCGCCGGCATGGCCCTGGTAGGCGCGCGTCGAGTCGTGGAAGCGATCGGAAATCACCGCAGCGCCCTTCGCGAGCGCCGGGCGGATGACGTTGCGCAGATGCAGGTCGCGCGCCGCGTAGTTGAGGAGCGCCTCAGACACGGGGCTCCAGTCGGGCGCGTACTTGTCGAGGAGCAGGTGACGCAGCCGCTCGCCGCCGGGGGTGCCGCCCGGCTCGCGCGTGAGAACCACGGCGAGCCCCTGCTCCATCAGGCGCGCCGCCAGCCGCTCGACCTGCGTGGACTTGCCCGCGCCGTCGCCGCCCTCGAAGGTGATGAACAGTCCCCGCGCCACGATCAGCCGCCGAACACCCAGACGCCGAGCGTATCGAGCGAGCGGCCGATGACGCCGTCGCGTGCGCCGATATCCTGCTTCGGGAACACGGGCACCTCGCCGATCTCGGCGTCGCCGACGACGAGCTTCGCGACGCCCACGGCCGTCTCCTTCGAGACGGGCGCGATCAGCGGGCCCTTGTAGACGACCTTCACGCGCGCAGCGCTGCGCTCGGCATCCGTGAGCAGCGCCTTCATCGGTTCGCGCGCCATGAGCTTCACCGAGCCGCGCTCGCCGCCCCACACGCGCGCGGTCACGAGCGTATCGCCTGCGGTGAGGATGTCGAAGCGGCGGTATTTCTTGAACCCCTGCTCGATCAGGTTCTGCGCTTCCTTCGCGCGGGCCTGCGCCGTGTCGAGGCCGGCGACCACGATGATCAGCCGGCGCCCGTCGCGCGTCGCGGATCCGATGAGGCCGTAGCCCGCCTTCGAGGTGTAGCCGGTCTTCATGCCGTCGGCGCCGTCGACGGTACCGAGCAGCGGGTTGCGGTTCTTCTGCGTGATCCGGTTCCAGGTGAATTCCCGCGTGCCGTAGAGCTTGTAGTACTCCGGGAACGTCTCGATGATGTAGCGGGCGAGCATCGCGAGCTCGCGCGCGGTCGAGACGTGATCGGGGTCGGGCAGTCCGGTCGAATTGCGGAACACCGACTTCTTGAGGCCGAGTTCGCGTGCCCGCTCGGTCTCTTTGGCGGCGAACGCCTCCTCCGTGCCACCGAGCCGCGTCGCGAGCGTGATCGCCGCATCGTTCGCCGACTGGATGATCGTGCCCTTGATCAGGTCGCTGACGGCGACCTTCGAATTGAGCTCGGCGTACATCGTCGACCCGCCCGAGGGCGCACCGCCGCGACGCCAGGCATCCTCGGTGATGGTGAGGAGATCGTCCTCCTTGAGGTCGCCGCGCCGGATCGCCTCGAACGTCATCACCATCGTCATGAGCTTGCTCATGCTCGCCGGTTCGAACGTCGTGTCGGCGTCCTTCTCGAAGAACACCTCGCCGGTCGTGGCGTCCATCACGATGGCGTGCGGCGCGCTCGTCTGGAAGTCGGGCTCGGCCTGCTTCTCCTGTGCCGCCGCCGGCAGGGCGAGCGCGATGAGCGCGGCGATCAGGACGGCGAGGAACGGCATCGGCGAACTCCAACGGCCCTCGCCGACATGGCGAAGACCTCGCGCGCTCACCGGCCGACTCATCGGCCGGAAACGCTCTCGATCGCCTCAAAGATTAGGGACGCGCGCCCGTCGGTGCAATGGCGAGGGCTGCCGCGGCGAGGTCGCCGCCCTGCCCGAGACGCCGGTTCATCGCCGCGAGTTCCTGGCCCTTGTCGTCGACAGAGGCCGGGCCGATGTACTGGACGCGGACCTTGGTCGTCCCCTGCTCGTGGAAGTCGAGCGCGTGGGCGGCCTGCTTCGACACGTCGATGAGCCGGTCGGAGACGAACGGGCCGCGGTCGTTCACCCGCACCACGATCGACTTGCCATTCTCGAGGTTCGTCACCTTCACGTAGCTCGGCAGCGGCAGCGTGGCGTGCGCGGCGGAGAGGTAGTTCATGTCGAACCACTCGCCGTTCGCCGTCATCCGCTTGTCGAACGCTTCCCCGTACCACGAGGCGACGCCGACCTTGTCGTAGGTCGGGTCTTCCTTCGGATAGAACCATTCGCCCGCGACCTGGTAGGGTTCGCCGATCACCGGACGGCCACCGCCCTTCGGCGGCGGACCCGAGCCCGTCCACTTCGGCGAGCCGATGCCGGCGAACGGGTCCTGCTTCACGGGACCGGAGCAGCTTGCCAGCACGATGAGCATCGACGCGAGCGCGCCCGCCTTGAACGGCAGCCCCAGCCGCGACGACGCCACGGGTGTGCGCTTCTTCCCCATCGTCCCACGTCCCCAGTATGTCCCCACGCGGCAGCCGCAACCCGAAGACGGGTTGCAGCGCGCAACGCCTCACTACCATGCGAACCGGGTGGTTAAAGTTGGACTTACCGGCGTGGTTAACAGTCGGTCAACGCGCCCTACTGCGCGCTGGAGGCGGGTTGCGCCGAGGCGGGCTGCGCCGCCGTCGTGGTGCCGGTCGCCTCCTTGGCGGACGAGGCGGTCGGCACGGCGGCGCCAAGGCGCTTCAGGTTGTCGACCGCCAGCGTGTTCCCGAGCGTCGCCGCCTTCGTGTAGTACTCGATCGCCTTCGCCTTGTCGGTGGCGGTACCCCAGCCCATCTCGTACATGCCGCCGAGGTTGTTGAGCGCGAAGGCATAATCCTGGCCGGCGGATTTCTGGAACAGCTCGAACGCCTGCTTCAGGTCCTTCTGCACGCCCTTGCCGTTGAGATAGAGGAGCCCGAGGTTGTTCTGCGAGGCTGCGTAGCCGGCGTCCGCCGACTTCCGATACCATGTGATGGCGGTCTGGAGGTCGGCCTTCACGCCCTGCCCCGTCTCGTAGAGGTAGGCCGTCCAGTACTGCGACTCGACGTGGCCCTGCTTTGCCGCCGCCTCGAAGAGTTTCGCCGCCGACTCGTAGTTCTGCTTCACGCCGTCGCCACCCACCTGGACGATGCGGGCGAGCCGGTACTGCGCGTCGAGATTTCCCTGCTGGGCGGCCTTGCGATACCACTGCGCCGCCTGGAGCGTCGACTTCTTCATGCCGTCGGCGCCGAACTCGTAGGCGAGGCCGACCACGTACTGCGCCTCGTCGTCGCCGGCCTTGGCGAGCTTTTCCTTCTTCGCCATCGGCAGTTTCTGAAGCGTCGGGCTTGCGCCGGTCTGGGCGAGCGCTGGCACGGCAGCCGCGAGGCTCAGAGCGGCGAGGCAGGCGATCAGGGGCTTTCGAACGGACATCGGAAATCCTGGTGCGCGGTGGAGATCACGTCGTCTGGGCAGAGTCCTGCAGGTCGTCCACCCGGCCACCCCCCAGGCCGAGCAGCTTCAGCTTACGGTGCAAAGCTGAACGTTCCATGCCAACGAAATTTGCCGTTTTCGAGATGTTCGACCCGAAACGGGCAAGTTGCGCTGCGAGATAGTTGCGCTCGAAGGCCTCGCGCGCCTCGCGCAAGGGCATCGACATCAGGAATTCGCCGGTGCCGCCGCCATTGTCGGCGGGCGAGCGGTCCTGCTCGCGCGACAGCATGGCGAGCGTGATCTCCCCGGTCGGATCGCCGCCTGCAAGGATCAGCATCCGTTCGACGATGTTGCGCAGCTGGCGCACGTTTCCGGGCCATTCGGCCATCTGGAGGGCGGCAACAGCATCCTCGGCGAAGCGGCGCCGCGGCTGGCCCGACTGCAGCGAATACTGGTTGGTGAAGTGGTCGATCAGTTCCACGATGTCCTCCCGCCGCTCGGCCAGCGACGGCACCTGCACCGGTACAACGCTCAGGCGGTGGAAAAGGTCCTCACGGAACCGGTTCTGCGCGATCAGGTCCCGCAGGTCCCGGCTGGTGGTCGAGACGATGCGCACGTCGACCTTCACCCGGCGCGATCCGCCGACGCGCATGAAGTTCTGCTCGACGAGGGCGCGCACGATCTTGCCCTGCGTCTCGAGCGGCATGTCGGCCACCTCGTCGATGAAGAGCGTGCCGCCGTGCGCCTCCTCGAGCGCGCCGACGCGCGACACGGCGCCGGTGTCTTCCGCGCCAAAGAGCTCGATCTCGATGCGCTCGGGCGCCATGGTGGCGGCCTGCACCGTGATGAACGGCGCATCCGCCCGGTGTGACAGCGCGTGCAGCGCACGCGCGGCGAGCTCCTTCCCGGAGCCCAGGGGACCGACGATCATCACGCGGCTGTTGGTGGGCGCCACCTTCTTCAGGACCGAGCGCAGCGCCTTGATCGCGGCCGAGGAGCCGACGAGCTCCGTGTCGGCGCCCGCCCGGCCGCGCAGGATCTCGTTCTCGCGTCGTAGACGCGAGGCTTCGAGCGCGCGCGCCACGACGAGCACCAGCCGGTCGGCCTTGAACGGCTTTTCGATATAGTCGTAAGCGCCCGACTTGATCGCGGCGACCGCCGTTTCGATGTTGCCGTGGCCGGAAATGATGACGACGGGCAGATCGGGCACGCGCTCCTTGATGACGGCCAGGAGTTCCAGCCCGTCGAGCTTCGAGCCCTGCAGCCAGATGTCGAGGATCACCATCGACGGCTTGCGCTCGGTGATCGCAGCGAGCGCGGTGTCGCTGTCGCCGGCAAGGCGGGTTTCGTAGCCCTCGTCTTCGAGGATGCCGCCGATCAGGTGACGGATATCGGCTTCGTCGTCGACGATGAGGATGTCTGCTGCCATGTCTTCAACCCGCTACGCTGGAATGGCCGGGGGCGGCCTGCTTGGGAAACACGAGCGACACCTTCGCGCCCGATCCGTCGTCCGGGTCGGCGTAAGCGTCGGTGAGGGTGAGCTTCCCCCCGTGCTCCTCCATGATGCGCTTGACGATCGCGAGGCCGAGACCGGTGCCCTTCTCGCGTGTCGTCACATATGGTTCGGTCAGCCGGCCGCGGTTCTCCTTCGGCAGGCCGACACCGTTGTCGATCACCTCGACGGCGACCGTTTCCGGTGTCTCGACGATCTTCACCTCGATGCGGCCCTTGGGCTCGGGCTCCTTGGCAACACGCGCCTCGATCGCCTCGCCGGCGTTCTTGACGAGGTTCGTGACGGCCTGCGTCACGAGGCGGCGGTCGATTGCGATCTCCGGACCCTTCTCGGGAACTTCGAGCGCGTAGTCGAGCCCGGTGCCGCTCTCACGCTGGAGCACGGTCGCCTCGCGCACGATCTGGCCGAGGTCCTGCATCTCGAGGACGGCGGCCGGCATGCGGGCGAATGAGGAGAACTCGTCGACCATGCGGCCGATGTCGCCGACCTGCCGGATGATGGTCGAGGTGCACTGCTCGAACACCGTCGGATCGCTCGTGATCTCCTTGCCGTACTTGCGCTTCAGCCGTTCGGCCGCGAGCTGGATGGGGGTGAGCGGATTCTTGATCTCGTGCGCGATGCGGCGCGCGATGTCGGCCCACGCCGAGTTGCGCTGGGCGGTGACCAGTTCGGAGATGTCGTCGAAGGTCACCACGTAGCCGTGCTCGTCCTCGCGTGATTTCTCGGTGGTAACGCGCACGACGAAGTTCCGCTCCTGCGTGCCGACGCGCATCGCGACCTGACCCTCCGCGGTGCCGGATGCCTTCGACTGCGCCTGCTTCAGGATCGGAGCGATCTCGGGCACCACCTCCTCCACCGGCTGGCCGGCCCGGGCGGCAAGCCCGATGCCGAGGAGCGCCGAAGCGGAGCGGTTGGCGAGCGTGATCTGCGCCTTGGAGTCGAGGCCGATCACGCCGGCCGAGACGCCGGACAGCACGGCCTCCGTGAAGCGGCGGCGCTCGTCGAGCTGCTGGTTCGCCGACATGAGTTCGGTGCGCTGCGCCTTGATCTCGCCCGTCATCGCGTTGAACGTCGAGGCGAGCGTGGCGAGATCGTCCTTGCCGGTGCCGACGTCGACCTTGGCGTCGTAGTCGCCGTCCGCCACCCGCCGGGCCGCGCCGACGAGCGAGCCGATCGGGTTGGCGAGCCGGTTGGCGAACCAGATACCGAGCCAGGTGGCGGCGAGCAGGAACATGCTCGCAAGGCCGAGGTAGACGAGGCCAAAGGTGAGCTGGAGGCCCGCCCGCTGGCTCATCATGCGGTCATACTCGGTCTTCGCCTCGCGCGCCTTGCCGAGCTGCTCGATGACGGATGGGTCGACCAGCCGGTAGACGTAGAGGTAGCGGTCGTCGAAGTTCGGTACCTTGACGAGGCCGCGGATCACATTGCCGTCGGGGCCGAAGACCTTCGCCTGACCGTCGCCCGCCTCTTCGATCATCTTCGGGTCCGGCGGACGGAACGTGACCGAGTTGTTCGCCGTCGCGGACGCTTCGACGCGGCGCTTGCCGGCATCGATCAGGAAGGCGCCGGAGAGGCTGCGGAAAGCGGCATGGGTCGCGAGCCGTCGGATGAACTGCTCGCGGTCGGTGTCGAACAGCTGCTTCTGGCGCGACAGGTCCTCGCTGATGAAGCTGATGTCGCCGCGGGCGACTTCCTTCTGCTCGTTGATGTAGGCCTCGGCCACGCTTTCAGCGCGGTTCACGATGTTCTGCGTGCGCTCCGAAAACCAGGCGTCGAGCCCGCGGTTGAGCGTGACGGAGGCGAACAGCGCCACGATCAGCGCCGGCACCGCGGCGAACAGGGCGAGGAGCGCCACCATCTTGATGTGGAGGCCCGCGCCCGCCTGCTCGCGCCGGCGCGCCACCATGATCGACCGGATCTGCCAGCCGACCAGGAACAGCATCAGCGCGACGAGCACGGCGTCGGCGAACAGAAACGCCTTCACCATCTCCGGCGACGGCTGCACCGGGGTCAAGCCGGTGAGAACGAAGAACGTCGCGATGCCCGCGAGCACGGCGAGCGCGACCACCGCGAGACCCACGCGGTTGATCAGGTCGCCGCTTCCCGGTACGGGCGGCGCGCCCACGTCAAGCGGGGGCGGACTGTCAGCTAGCAGCGCCATGCTGAACGGCTTCTTTGCAACACTTGTTGATGATCAATCCTACCCGGATTCTCCCGTCCCGGGGAGAACATGTTGCAAAAAATCAACAACCAATGTGGTGAAACTGCGACCACTCCACGGCTTTCAGCGTCCCTCCCGCCCCGTCTGTCGGCAACCTGCCAGAGGATGGCCGGGTCAAGCCCGGCCATGACGGAAAGGCCGTCCCCCACGTCATCACCGGCTTTGAGCCGGTGATCCTTTTCGCAACGCCAGAGGATGGCCGGGTCAGGCCCGGCCATGACGGAAAGGCCGTCCCCCACGTCATCACCGGCCTTGAGCCGGTGATCCTCTTTGCACCGCGCAGGATAAGCCGGGTGCCCCCGCCTCAACGGCGACGGAGGAAGCACCGAGACCTTCCGCTTTGGCGGCGGCTGTGGTCACATGGCCGCCGAGAACAGAGACTCACGCGAGGACGCCCGATGAAATTGATCTATGCCGCCGCCTCTCCCTATGCCCGCATGGTGCTCGTCACCGCCCACGAGGTGGGGCTTGCGAAGCAGGTGGAGATCGTCCAGTCGGGCCCGCTGCCGCCGACGGGCGTGAACGAGGCGGTGACCAAGGTCAACCCGCTCGGCAAGGTGCCCTGCCTCGTCACCGACCACGGCCATTCGCTCTACGACAGCCGCGTGATCTGCGAGTACCTCTGCCATCACGCGGGCGACAAGCGGCTCCTGCCGGACGAACCGGTGAAGCGCTTCCGGCTGCTCACGCTCCAGGCGCTGGGCCAGGGCATGTGCGACACCGCACTCGGCATCCGCTACGAGGTGACGGCGCGGCCCGAGCCGATGCGGTGGGCGGAGTGGCTCGAGCGCAACCGCCTGAGGCTCGTTTCCGCCCTCGACGAGATCGAACGATCTTGGACCGGCGAGTTGGCCGAGATGAATGCCGGCTCGATCGCGGCGGCCTGCGCGCTCGGTTACCTCGACCTCAGGTTCGGCGATATGAACTGGCGCGGCGGACGGCCGAAAACCGCGGCGGCGTTCGAGAAGCTCGCGAGCCTCCCGTCTATGCAGGCGACGGTACCGACCGGCTGAGTACCGCAGCAGGTCACGGCCCTTTCCAGTCGAGCGGCACGATCTCCGCGCTGCGGCCCCTGAAATCCCAGTTGCGGCCGAAGGCGCGGAATTTCGACTTCACCGCCTGCGCGACGATGATCTTCGGGCCGATCCAGTACTGGCTGTTCTCGATCGTCGTGTGCTCGCCCGGTTTCGCCGCCGGGATCGGCACGATCTCGCCCTCGATGATCTTCGGGATCGAGAATCGGCGGGTGTCGCCGTCGACTTCGTAGCGCACGTCCTCCTGGAAGACGCCGAGGAACTTGCCGACGAGGATCGACAGGAGGTGCGTGGGCCCGCGCGCCCGGCCCGACATGATCTGGGTGAGCGCCTTCACCTGATAAACGTCCGCCTTGTTGTCGATGTAGACGCCGGCGGTCCAGTTGCCGCGGCTCATCATGCCGGGAATCTCGATGACGAGCCCCATGTTGATGCCGGCGAGGCTGACCTCGCCGTAATGCCCCTCGTCGATGCGCACGCCACCCCACGTCTGGCAGTGGCCTTCGGTCGGCGGATGGCGGCCGAGCGACAGCACACACGGGCAGAAGACGGTGCAATTGCAGGAGAGCATCAGCTCGCCCTTCATCGCCCACGGTTCGATCGCTGCCACAGGAAATCCTCCTAGACGATTGAATACAAAACAGTAATTGCCGCTGCGACGAGCAGTCCAACGCCCAGACCGCGGCTCCATGCCTCGCCCTTCGGGTGCGCCTTCTCGATGAGCATCGCCACCGCGAGGACCGCCATGAAGGCGAGGTTCATGAGGCCGGAGGCGAACATCAGCGCCATCAGTGCGACGCAGCATCCGAGGCACGCGACGCCCTGCTCGAGGCCCATGCGGAAGACGCCCGGTACGGTGTCTGACCAGCGGCTGAGGAAGTACGGCATCGGGCGGCGGCATTTCGTGAGGCAGGCGTGCTTGACGGAGGAGAACTGGTAGAGGCCCGCCAGCGCGAGGAGCGCCCCCGTGACCGGCAGCGCCGGCAGGGCGAGCGACCCGACGGGTCCCGCAAGCAGCGTTTGCGCAACGGCGGCCACGAGCGAAACGGCGAGCCAGACGGCGAGATACCCTGCGACCAGCACGCCGGCGGGCACGACCGCCATCGCCTTCTCGCGCGCGGCGTCGGCGATGTCGAGGTAGGTCTCGACCATCGGCGCCGCCGTCGGCAGCATCATCGCGCAGGCCATCGCGCTCCACATCGCGAAGGCGCGCAGGAACGTCGGCGTGGCATCTGCCTCGCCGTTGACGGAGCAGATCGCCGATGCCAGGCGCGCCAGGAGGCTCGCCTCGGGTGCGGCAGGTACCATGCCGGCAAGCGCTGCCCACGCGGCCGCGACGAGCGCCGCAAGGCAGGCCCAGAACAAAAGGTGCGGCCGCTCCGCGAGGCGGCGGAGCAGCGAGGGCCGGGCGTCGAGGGAAAGGCTCATGGGGCGCGATGGTGCCCGCCCCTGCCCGCCCGTTCAAGCGATTCAGATCGCATACCGGCACGGCGACGATCGGGCTCCTTGCCAAGCGCACCGGCAACCCCGTACTCACGTAGAACGAAGGTCGACGGAGAGGATCATGGCGGCCGAGACGATCGAAACGACGGTGGCGGTGGTGGGGGGTGGCCCAGCCGGGCTCGCGGCCGCTTGTCTCGCGCACGCGGCTGCGCAGGAGGCCGTGCTCGTCGCGCCGGCCTCCGACGACAACGATCCGCGCACGGTGGCGCTGATGCAGCCCTCGATCCGCCTGCTCGCCGCGATCGGTGTGTGGCCCGGAAACTTGCGGGCCGTGTGCGCGCCGCTGCGGAAGCTCGCCCTCGTCGACGACACCGGCGGCCTGTTCGCGGCGCCGAACCTCACCTTCGATGCGCGCGAACTGTTCGGCGAGTCGAACGACGGGGAGACGGCGTTCGGCTGGAACGTGCCGGTGCCCGCGCTCATCCGCGCGCTCGAGGCGCAGGTCTCAGCGCTGGGTTTGCGCCGTATCGCGTCGCGCGCGGAGCGTCTGACGTATGCGGACGGCCGCGCCGTGATCGAGGCCAAGACGGGCGAGCGCATCGCGGCGAAGGCGGTGATCGCCGCCGACGGGTCGGGCTCGCGGCTGCGGGCCGCGGCCGGCATCTCGGCGACCGAGTGGTCGTACCGGCAGTCCGCGATCGCCACGTCGTTCAGCCACTCGATGCCGCACGACGGCGTCTCGACCGAGTACCACAAGCCGGGCGGTCCGTTCACGACGGTGCCGCTGCCCGGCAACCGCTCGAGCCTCGTCTGGATGGAGCGGCCGGAGCGCGTTCAGGCGCTGATGGCGCTTGCGGACGACGCCTTCGCGGCGGCGATCCAGACCGAACTCCATGGCGCGCTCGGCCGGGTGAGCGAACCGGGGTCGCGCCGCGCGTTCCCGATGTGCGGGCTCAGCGCACTCACGTTCGCCAAGGCACGCGTGTTCCTCGTCGGCGAGGCCGCGCACGTGGTGCCGCCGATCGGTGCGCAGGGGCTCAACATGTCGCTCAGGGACGCCGCCCTCGCGGCCGAGCTGATCGGCGATGCGCGGGCGTTCGGCGACGACCCGGGCGCGCAGAAGGTGATGGCCGAGTACGACCGTCGCCGCCGCAGGGACGTCCTGCCGCGGCAGGCGATCGTCGACGTGATGAACCGCTCGATCCTCTCAGGCATGGCGCCGTTCGCGCTGGCGCGGGCCGCAGGGCTCTCGGCCCTCTCCATGCTGCCGCCGCTGCGGCGCTACGCAATGCAGGTCGGCATCGGCGGCGCGGAGCAGGACCTCCCGCGCCTGATGCGGGCGTAAGCGCCGCTCAAGCGCTGCGCTCGCGCAGCAGCGACGGCGCCTGCGCGACCGCGAGGCCCGCGAGGATGAGCGCGCCGCCGAGGAAGAAGTAGGCGCCCAGCGGCTCGCCGAGGACCCACCAGCCGGCAAGCGCGGCGACCAGCGGCTGGGCGTAGAGGAAAAGTCCCGCAACCGCCTTCTTCATGTGGGCGACGCCGTAGTTCCAGAACACCACCGCGAGAACCGAGCCGAAGATCGCGAGGAACACGACGGCGAGGATTCCTTCGACGCCGAGTGCGGCCGCGCGGTGGAAGAACCCTTCGCGCATGAAGGCGACGGCCGGAACCGCAGAGACGACGAGGCTCAGGAGCGACACCTCGAGACTGCCGCGGCGGGCTGCAACCGGCGCGATCACCACCGTGTAGAAGCCCCATCCCATCGTCGAAGCGGTGACGAGCGCGAGGTGGAACGGCGAGACGATGCTGGTCGTGTCGAACCCCGCCGACAAAAACAGCACCGCGGTGCCGGCGAGCGCCAGCGCAAAGCCGACGTAGAGCGGAAGGCCGGGGCGTTCTCCCGCGAGCACGGCCGCGAACAAGGCGATGAAGATCGGCTCGAGCCCGTAGATCACGCCGGTCCACGAGGCGGGCGTGCCCTCGATGCCGTAGATCGACAGGAGCTGGTAGCCGACATTGCCGATGAGCGAGGCAGCGAGCACCCGCATCCACTCGGCGCGCGTCAGCGCCGGCACGCCTGTCCACATGAGCACGAGGCCTGCAAGCAGGCCAGAGAGCAGCGTGCGGTAGATGACGACGTCGGCGGTTGGGCCGTTGAGCACGAGCTCGCGCAGCGCGACCGGCACGAGGCCCCACACGACGACCGCAAACAGCAAGGCCGCAACGGGCATCGCGCTCCCCTTACCAAGTGTCGGCCCGAGGGGTATCGGGTGAGGCAGGCGGTCGTCAATCCGTGGCTGACGACCGCCCAGGTTTTACGCGAACGTACTGCCCACGGAACGTCAGACGAGGAGAACGTCGGAGGCGTCGAAATCGGCCATTGCCGCTGCGAGCCTATCGACGTTTGCCTCGCAACGGCTTTGCCTCACTCCGTAGACGCCGTCTTTCGATGCCCGCGACAAACCTTCGTTCCTCATTGACGATCATGTCCCAAAGTTTGCGATGAAAAGCGTATCCCCAGCTGATCGGAATAGTCTTCGGAAACACGATCCAGCCAGACAATCCCTCAGGCGTCTCCCAGTTACATTCCTCGTCTTCAGGAATCATGCACCGCATCGCCTCAAAGGCAATTCCGATAGCCCCCGTCCAGACGTCGGCATAGAAAGCCCGTGTCGTCACCTTTCCGCGCTTTTGCACAGTCATGACGCACTTCCAGTACGGATGATTCGATTTATCCCAGACCTCCCGTGGTACGACTTCGGGCATCGTCACAGTGAAATGAAGGTGTTGCCGACGCTTCCTGTTGCGGAGTTTCAGAGAATACACAGGCACAGCCTTGCTGGGCTCCTGCCGATCTTTCTGCCTTGCAGCCAGTTCTCCACGCATTCTCAGGTGATCTTCGTGATTTCCGCTCGACGGGACGAGATTCGGGAAAATTCGCCAACTTGCGATACCATCAGGCGTCTCCCAGTCCTGCTCCTCACCAGAAGGGATCAGACGCCGCATGCCCTCAGCCGCGCCCGTAAAGCTATCCAGCCAAGTAGCCCCGTAGGCACTCTTCGAGACCGTTTTGCGATTGTACCGCATTGAATAGCAGCAAATCCAAAACGCATACTTATCGGCTACTTCCGAGGCCACGGGAGCAGGCTTTGGCATGTACAGCTTGAATTGAATCGACTGCTTCTTCTTCCTGTTACGCAACTTCAGCGTATAGACTGATGAATCGCCATTCATGTCGTTACCGCCTCCTGCAACTCAATCTCCGTACCTGAAGGGTTGTCGATGCGAGCGGCGCGCGAGGCGTTGCCCGGACTCGCGCCTGCGGAGGTTGACGCCTAGCCAAAGATTGCCGCCCACAGGAACAGCGCGACCGCGACAGCTCCGGCGGCGACGCGGCTTTGGCTCAGCGCGTTGTCGAAGCGCTCGGTCTGCCGGGGTGTGTCGAAGCTTCCGCCGCAGAGGAGAAGGAAGCACTCCGCGTAGGTGAGATGCGCCGCCTCCCGCCAGACGCGCAACGCGAGCCCGAGCACGGCCACCACCGCGCCGCCGATCACGAGATAAAAGGCGAGATCCTCCGCCGTCCCGACGAACAGTCCCTGCCCGAGGATGAACAGGGCCACGAGGACGAAGGCCCAAAGCAGTCCCTCCGCCAGCCAGTACGTCTGCTTGCGCACGCCGCCTCCGTCCACCCTTGCAAGTTGCAAGATTGCATCTGTGCACGCCGAGAAACAACTGCTTGCAGAATCGTTTTCACTCAAATGCGACTGATTCGTTTTTTGCCGATGTTGCAAATCGGCAACCACAGGGGCCAACGTTTGAGTCATACTCCACAAACCCGTTGGGGAATGGGGAGATTGAGGTGGGGGGCCGCTCGGGAAGCGGCCCTTCTCTTTTTGGCCCGCGCCACCTCACCCTTCACGAAGCCACACCAGACAATCCGCCTGTTTCACCGTCTGGATTCGTTCCAGACTGGACCGCCGTCGGCTTGACCCGGAACGCCTCCACGGGATACCCGAGTGGCGCAGTCGGAAAAGGAGCGAGCGGCATGAGCGACGATGTGTTGAGGGTCTGGACGAAGGCGGGCGTGGTGCTGGTCGCCGCCGGCGCGATGGCCGTTGCCGCCCCGGCCCTCCAGTCCCAGGCGGCAGCCGCCGCCCGTATCGTCGTCGCGGCGGCGCAGGCGGGCGAAGGGGGCGAGGGCGGCGAAGGCGCAAAGCCCTCCGGAACAGCCGCAGCCGATCCGCTCGCCGGCGCGCCCCCGGACGTGGCGCTCGCGGTGAACCTCGGCCTGATCCGCGGGCATTTGAGGGCGGCGGAGGAACTCGTCGCCGCCGGCAACTTCAAGGACGCCGTCCCGCACGTGCATCACCCGATCGAGGAGATCTACGACGGCATCAAGGGTGATCTCGCCAAGCGCAACATCGCGCCCTTCGAAGACAAGCTCGACGCCCTGATGAAGGCGATCGAAGCGCAGGACGCAGCGGCGTTCGCGCAAGGCCTCAAGGCGGCGCGCGCAGCACTCGATGCGGCGCAGGAGACCATCCCGGGCCGCGAGACACTCGGCTTCCAGCTGGCGAACGGCCTCTACCTCCTCAAGTCGGCGGTGCCGGAGTACGGCGAGTCGATCGCCGACGGGTCGATCAAGAACGTGGTCGAGTACCAGGACGCGCGCGGCTTCATCCAGGAGGCGACGCTCGTGTTCACCGGCGCGCTGCCGGCGCTGAAGGCGAAGGACGCCCAGGCGGCAAGCGACATCCAGCGCGCACTCGACACGCTGAACGCGGCAACGCCGACGATCGCCCCGCCGGAGAAGCCGATCAAGTCGGCCGGCGCGGTGATGGGCCTCACCTCCCTCGTCGAGCTCGCCGTCGGCAGCCACAGCGGGGACTGACGGACGCTCCGCCGTGCGCGCACTCCTGTTCCTTGCGGCGTTCCTCGGCGGCTGCGGTCTTGCGATCGCCGGCGAGGCGCCGTTCGTGCGCCCGACAGCGATCCCCTACCCGGCCGACAACCCCTACTCGCCGGAGAAACTGGCGCTCGGCCAGAAGCTCTTCTTCGACAATCGACTGTCGCGCAGCGAGACGATCGCCTGCGCCTCCTGCCACCAGCCGCAGCACGCCTTCGGCGACAGCGTGGCGGGCAGCGTGGGCGAGGCGGGCACGCCGCTTCCGCGGAACTCGCCGGCGCTGTGGGACCTTGCGTGGGGAAAGGCGTTCTTCTGGGACGGCCGCGCCGCCTCGCTCGAAGAGCAGGCCCACGGGCCGTTCACGAGCGCCAAGGAGATGAACATGGACGCGCCGAGCCTCGAGGCGCGCCTCAAGACCGACGGCGACCTGCGGCTCGCCTTCGCCGAGGCGTTTCCGGAAGACCCGCGACCGACGACGGAGAACGCGCTGAAGGCCGTTGCAACCTACGTGCGGTCGCTGGTGCCCGCGCCGAACCGCGTCGACCGGTGGGCGGCGGGTGACCACGCTGCGCTGACGGATCAGGAGAGGCAGGGCGCGGCGGTATTCTACGGCAAGGGCAACTGCGCGGCCTGTCATGCGGGTCCCTCGTTCACGGACTATTCGTTCCACGACATCGGCCTTGCCGACGCGGGCGATCCGGGACGCGGAAAGATCCTCGCGATGGCGGCGCTCGACCATGCCTTCAAGACGCCGTCGCTGCGCGGCATCGCCTCGTCAGCGCCCTATATGCACGATGGCTCGCTTCCCGATCTCGAGACCGTGGTGCGCCACTACGAAACAGGCGTGACGCCGCGATCGACCGTGTCGAGCGAGATCCGGCACGTGACGTTCACCGACGACGAGCGCAACGCGCTGGTGGCTTTCCTGAAGGCGGTCGGCGAAGGCGACGGATCGATCGACCCCCTGCCCCCGCTCGTCGAGGAGACGCCGCTGCCGCCTGCCGTCGCCACCTCCGAGATCGCACAGAAGGGCAAGGCGTTCGCGCCGTTGCACGTGTCGCTGAAGGAGGGCGCGACGCTGACGGTGAAGAACGACGACACGGTGGACCACACCGTGCGCATTCACGACGCAGGGGTGGATTTCTCGTCGGGGACGATGGCGCCCGGCCAGGACGCGCGCATCACGTTTGACAAGCCCGGCCGCTACCGGGCCTTCTGCGGCATCCATCCGCAGATGGAACTCGTGATCGACGTGGAGAAGTGACCGAGAGATGTTCCTGCGCATCGCGGACGCCCTGACCGAGACCCAGGTCGACTCGATCGTCGAGCGATTGTCCGTGCCCGGACTGTTCGAGGACGGCGCCTCGACCGCCGGCTGGCATGCGCGCGCGGTGAAGCACAACGAGCAGGCCCGCACCGATACGCTGACGGAAGCGCTTGCGGCGGAAGTGACGGCGGCGCTGCTGGCGCATCCCGTATTCGCCTCCGCGGCACGGCCGAAGAAGTTCGTCCGTGTGCTGTTCTCGCGCTATCGCCCCGGCATGGCCTACGGCACGCACGTCGACGACGCGCTGATGGACGGCGAGCGCACCGATCTTTCGTTCACGCTGTTCCTCTCCGACCCCGCGACCTACGAGGGCGGCGCGCTGATCGTCGAGGAACCGTTCGGCGATCGCCGCATCCGTCTGAACCGCGGCGAACTGATCCTCTACCCGTCGGGCTCGCTCCATCGCGTCGAGCCGGTCGCGCGCGGCGAACGCCTCGCCGTCGTGGGCTGGGTGCGCAGCGTCGTGCGCGATGCCGAGGCGCGCGAGATGCTGTTCGACCTTGATCAAGCGGTGGCGGCGGCACGCACGCCCGATGGTGCGTCGCGCGTGCTCGACCTGCTGCTCAAGACGCGCGCCAACCTACTGCGGCGCTGGGCGGAGTGAAGAGCGCCCTAGGGCGTCAGGCCGTGGCCGATCGCCCAGATCAGCATGGGAATCGTGAGCGCCGACAGGATCGTGGTGATCAGGATCGCGCCTGACGCGCCCTCGATCCACGACTGGTACTGGTTGGCGAGGATATAGGCGTTCGACGCGGTCGGCAGCGCCGCCATCATCAGCGCCACGTGCAGCCACAGCGGATCGAGGTTGGGCACGAGCGACAGCAGGGCGAGCGCGGCGAGGGGCTGGAGCACGAGCTTCGCCACCGTGATCAGCATCAGCGGGGGACCAAAGCTTTCGAGCCGCCGCATCCCGACCGTCACGCCGAGCGCAAACAGCGCTCCGGGGCCGGCCGCCTTCGCGAGCATGCCGAGGAACGTCGCCACCGCTTCGGGCGGTGAGATGCGCAATCCCGACGCGAGCACGCCCAAAACGGTCGCCACGATGAACGGGTGCGTGACGATCGCCCGCACGCTCTGCCAGACGAGCGACGGCACGCTGCGGCCCTCGCGGTGGCCGAGCGTCGCAAGCATCGGTGTCAGCGTGAATTGCAATGCGCAGTCGAAGCAGAAGACGAGCGCGGCCGGCACCGCTGCCGCCGGGCCGAAGAACGCCACCGCCAGCGGCAGTCCCATGTACCCGACGTTGCCGAAGCTTGCCGAGGTGCCCTGGATCGCCGCGACCCTGACCGCGGTGCGCCACGCCAGCACGGAGACGGCGAACACGCCGAGGAACGAGGTTGACGTCGCCGCCGACGTCGCGAGCACGAAGCGCCACTCGGCGAGCTTCTCGAAGGGTGCGGCGGCGACGGTCAGGAAGATCAGCGCAGGCAGCGCGAACCAGACGATGAAGATCGAGAGCCACGCGAGCCCCGTTTCGGGCAGCTTGAACACGCGCGCGGCGATGTAGCCGCAGGCGATGATGGCGAAGAACGGGAAGGCGAGCGAGAGGACGGTGAGCATCGTCCCTTCCCGTTAACCGCGCCGGCCCCTCGCCGCAACCCGGTCGTCCGTCGCACTTTCCGCGGTTTCCGCTCGGTGGCATAACGGCCGCGACCGAAGACGCCCGTGCCTGGAGCCGCCATGACCGAGAAACTCCCTTCCCGCTTCTACCGCCCGCTGGCGCTCGGCGCGCCCGAACCCTATCGCGAGCTTCCGGTGAAGCTCGAGCGGATGATCCACTTCTTCCCGCCGCACATCGAGAAGGTGCGGGCGAAGCTCAAGGAGACGATCGCCGAGGTGGACGTGATCCTCGGCAACCTCGAGGATGCGATTCCGATCGACCAGAAGGACGCCGCGCGCGACGGCTTCATCGCCGCCGTGAAGGCGAACGAGTTCGGCGAGACCGGTGTGTGGACGCGCGTGAACGCGCTGAACTCGCCGTGGTTTCTCGACGACGTGACGAAGGTGGTGGGCGAGGTCGGCGACAAGCTCGACTGCGTGATGCTGCCCAAGGTCGAGGGCCCCTGGGACATCCACTACCTCGACCAGCTGCTGGCGCAGCTCGAGGCGAAGCACGGCCTGAAGAAGCCGATCCTCATTCACGCGATCCTCGAAACGGCGGAAGGGGTGAAGAACGTCGAGGCGATCGCGCAGTCCTCCCCACGCATGCATGGGATGAGCCTCGGGCCGGCCGACCTCGCAGCCTCGCGCGCCATGAAGACGACGCGCGTCGGCGGCGGCCATCCGGCCTACGGCGTGCTGGCCGATCCGACGGCGGACGGCGCGCCGCGCGCCTTCTTCCAGCAGGACCTCTGGCACTACACGGTGGGACGCATGGTGGATGCCTGCGCGGCAAACGGGCTCAAGGCGTTCTACGGGCCGTTCGGCGACTTCGCCGACAGCGCCGCCTGCGAGGCACAGTTCCGAAACGCGTTCCTGCAAGGCTGCCTCGGCGCCTGGACGTTGCACCCGAGCCAGATCGCGATCGCCCGAAAGGTGTTCTCGCCCGATCCGTCCGAGGTGGCGTTCGCCCGGCGGATCGTCGCGGCGATGCCCGATGGCGCCGGCGCGGTGATGATCGACGGCAAGATGCAGGACGACGCGACGTGGAAGCAGGCGAAGGTGATCGTCGACCTTGCGGACCGCGTCATCGCGCGCGATCCCTCGATGAAGGCCGTGCTGGGCGGCTGAACGCGATGGCGCGCTGCCCGCCCCTGTCGCTCACCCAAGAGCTCGTGGCGCGCGTCCATCGCGTCGAGCCCGATCCGGGGCCGGACCCGCGCTTTACACAGATGACGGACGAGGACTTCGCAGAGGAGGCGCGCCGCATCCTCGCCGCCGGCGAAGGCGCGCCACTCTGGGTGTTCGCCTACGGGTCGCTCATCTGGCGGCCGGAGTTCGACCACGTCGAGCATCGGCCCGTGCGCCTGCATGGCTGGCGACGATCGTTCTGCCTGCGCATGGAACGCTGGCGCGGCTCTCCGGGAGAACCCGGTCTGATGATGGCGCTCGAACGCGGCGGTTCCTGCCACGGGATCGCGTACCGCCTGCCGGCGGGCGACGACTTTGGCTGGATGCAGCGACTGCTCAAGCGCGAATCCGATTACAAGGGCGACTGCGCCTGGACGCGCTGGCTCACCGTCGCCGACGGCGAACAAAGGTTCCGTGCCCTGACCTTCTGGGCCGAGCCCCGGACCGAGGGCATGTACGAGCCCCTACCGATCGAGGAACAGGCCCGCCGCATCGCCCGCGCCGCCGGGCATCTCGGCAGCGGCGCGGAATATCTCCACAACACGGTCACCAAGCTCGCCGAGCACGGCATCCACGACCGTTACCTGTGGCGACTGCAGCACCTCGTCGCCGAAGAGATCGCCCGGATCGGCTGATTTCATCCGTATACGTGCGTTTGCGCACATCGCTTTCCGTTAAACCGGTGTGAATTTCGCGTGAAGCCGCGGCTCACGGCGCGCTGCGGCTCGCGTGCCACTCTTGCCCGGCACGAGAACGGAGGCGGCGTATGCTGCGGTCGGCGCGCGAACGGCTATTCCAGGCGATCGTCTACGAAGCGGGCGGCCTGCTCGTCGACGTCTTGGCCATGATCCTCTACGCCGCCCTCTTCGACCAGCCGGCCGTCCAATCCTTCGCGGTGGTGGCGGCGGTGACGGTGGCGAGCCTCCTCTGGTCGCCGATCCATAACACCGTCTTCGACATGCTCGACCTGAAGCTCACCGGACGCGTGGCGAGCGACCGCCCGCAGGCGCTCCGCTGCATTCACGCGATCACGCACGAGGGAAGTTCGTTCGTGGTCACGGTGCCGCTCATCATGCTCATCGGCGACCACGGTGTCGCCGAAGCGCTGGCGGTCGACGTCGGCCTGTCGCTGCTGTCGGCCGCGTATGCCTATGCCTTCCACCTCGGCTACGACTGGCTCCGGCCGGTTCGGCAGGTCCCGCAAGCCCAGAGGCTCTGAAACCGCAAACTTCGCGGTTGCGTTAATCCGCTTCCTCCCCACATGCGAATCCAGTCGACAACCGTCCTGGCGGCGCTTGTCCCTGTTCACGTTTTGGTCTAATCCCTCACCATGGCCGACACCAAGAAGACGATCCGCATCCAGGGCGCGCGCGAGCACAACCTGAAGAACGTGTCGCTGGAAGTGCCCCGCGACAGCCTGATCGTGTTCACCGGCCTCTCCGGCTCCGGCAAATCCTCGCTCGCGTTCGACACGATTTACGCGGAAGGGCAGCGCCGTTACGTCGAGAGCCTGTCGGCCTACGCCCGCCAGTTCCTCGAGATGATGCAGAAGCCGGACGTCGACCAGATCGACGGCCTGTCGCCCGCCATCTCGATCGAGCAGAAGACGACGAGCCGCAACCCGCGCTCGACCGTCGGCACGGTCACCGAAATCTACGACTACATGCGCCTGCTGTTCGCGCGCGTCGGCGTCCCTTATTCGCCCGCGACCGGATTGCCGATCGAGAGCCAGACCGTCACCGAGATGGTCGACCGCATCCGCGACCTGCCGGAGGGCACGCGCCTCTACCTGCTCGCCCCGATCGTCCGTGGACGGAAGGGCGAGTACAAGAAGGAACTCGCCGACCTGATGAAGAAGGGCTTCCAGCGCGTGAAGGTGGACGGCGTGTTCCACGAGATCGCGGACGTCCCGGCGCTCGACAAGAAGTACAAGCACGACATCGACGTGGTGGTGGACCGGATCGTGGTGCGCCCCGATCTCGGCAACCGGTTGGCCGACTCGCTCGAGACGGCGCTGAAGCTCGCCGACGGCATCGCGGTGACGGAGTTCGCCGACAAGCCGCTGCCGGCGTCGGCCACCAGCGAGGCGGGCGCCAATAAATCGAAGAACGAGACGCACGAGCGGCTGCTGTTCTCCGAACGCTTCGCGTGCCCCGTCTCCGGCTTCACGATCGACGAGATCGAGCCGCGGCTCTTCTCGTTCAACAACCCGTTCGGCGCCTGCCCGAAGTGCGATGGTCTGGGGACGGAGCTTCGCTTCGAGGCCGACCTCGTGGTGCCCGACAAGTCGCTGAGCCTCCGGAAGGGTGCGATCGTGCCGTGGGCGAAGACGGGCAACTCCTCGCCCTACTACTACCAGACGCTCGAAGCGCTGGTGAAGAAGTACGGCGGCACCATGAACGCCAAGTGGGCCGACCTGCCGAAACTCGTGCAGGACAAGATCCTGTTCGGCACGGGCGACGAGGACGTCACGTTCGTCTACGACGACGGCCTGCGCTCGTACAAGACGACAAAGCCGTTCGAGGGCGTGCTCGGCAACATCGAGCGGCGCTGGCGCGAGACGGATTCCGCGTGGGTGCGCGAGGAGCTGTCGCAGTTCCAGTCCGACCACCCGTGCGAGGCCTGCAACGGCTTCAGGCTGAAGCCGCAGGCGCTTGCGGTGAAGGTGGGCGGTCTCCACATCGGCGAGGTGTCGAACCTCTCGATCCGCGCGGCAAAGCAGTGGTTCGGCGACCTCGAGGGCCGGCTCAAGCCGAAGCAGCGCGAGATCGCGGCGCGCATCCTCAAGGAGATCCGCGAGCGGTTGAAATTCCTCGATGACGTGGGGCTCGAGTACCTCACGCTCTCTCGCACCTCCGGCACGCTGTCGGGTGGCGAGAGCCAGCGCATCCGGCTCGCCTCGCAGATCGGCTCGGGGCTGACGGGCGTGCTCTACGTGCTGGACGAGCCCTCGATCGGCCTGCACCAGCGCGATAACGCGCGGCTTCTGGAAACGCTGCACCGGCTGCGCGACCTCGGCAACACGGTGATCGTCGTCGAGCACGACGAGGATGCGATCCGCACCGCCGACTACGTGGTCGACATCGGGCCGGGCGCAGGCGTGCACGGCGGCCGCGTGGTGGCGCAGGGCACACCGCCCGAGATCATGGCGAACCCCAATTCGCTCACCGGCAAATACCTGACGGGCGAGCTTGCGATCCCCGTGCCGGCGCGCCGCCGGAAGCCGGAGAAGGGCCGCCGAATCCGAGTGACGGGCGCCAAGGCGAACAACCTCAAGGACGTGAGCGTCGACATCCCGCTCGGCGTGCTGACCTGCGTCACCGGCGTTTCGGGCGGCGGCAAGTCCACCCTCCTCATCGACACGGTTTATCGCGCTGCGGCCCGCAAGCTGATGGGCGCGCGTGAGAACCCGGCCGAGCACAAGCTGATCGAGGGGCTGGAATTCCTCGACAAGATCATCGACATCGACCAGTCGCCGATCGGCCGTACGCCGCGCTCGAACCCCGCCACGTACACCGGCGCCTTCACGCCGATCCGTGACTGGTTCGCCGGACTTCCGGAGGCGAAGGCGCGCGGCTACGAGCCGGGCCGGTTCTCGTTCAACGTGAAGGGCGGGCGCTGCGAGGCCTGCCAGGGCGACGGCGTCATCAAGATCGAGATGCACTTCCTCCCCGACGTCTACGTCACCTGCGACGCCTGTCACGGCAAGCGCTACAACCGCGAGACGCTGGAGATCACCTTCAAGGACAAGTCGATCGCCGACGTGCTCGACATGACGGTGTCGGAGGGGGCGGAGTTCTTCAAGGCGGTGCCGGCGGTGCGCGAGAAGCTCGTGACGCTGGAGCGCGTGGGCCTCGGCTACATCCACGTCGGCCAGCAGGCGACGACGCTGTCGGGCGGCGAGGCGCAGCGCGTGAAGCTCGCCAAGGAACTGTCGCGCCGCGCCACGGGTCGCACCCTGTACCTGCTCGACGAGCCGACCACCGGGCTCCACTTCCACGACGTCGCAAAGCTGCTCGAGGTGCTGCACGAGCTCGTCGACCAGGGAAACACGGTGGTCGTGATCGAGCACAACCTCGAGGTGATCAAGACCGCCGACTGGATCATCGACCTCGGCCCCGAGGGCGGCGACGGCGGCGGCGAGATCGTGGCGGAAGGCACGCCGGAGGACATCGTGCGCGTGGCGCGGAGCCATACGGGGGCGTTCCTCAAGGACGTACTGAGGAAAAGCCGCAACACCCCGCAGGCCGCGGAGTGAGCGGCCTCAGCTGAACCGAGACTTGAGTTCCGCTCACTAAGCCCTTATTTCAGCAAGCCAATAACCACAGAGCGAAATTGCTGCCCGGGTGCCTGGCTGCGCCCATGGTCGGTCTTGCAAAGCCGCCCGCCTGCACGCAATTATTCGGCTCAGGAGTTCTCGTGTCATGACTGTTCACCGCAGGGCCAAATTCGACATCGGACAGGTGGTGCGCCACCGCGTCTTCCCGTTCCGGGGGGTGATCTTCGACATCGACCCCACCTTCTCGAACACCGAGGAGTGGTACCAGTCGATTCCCGAGGAGGTGCGCCCGCACAAGGACCAGCCGTTCTACCACCTGCTCGCGGAGAACGAGGAGACGGAGTACGTCGCCTACGTTTCCGAGCAGAACCTGCTCGAGGACGAAACCGGCGAACCGGTGCGCCACCCACAGGTCGGCCAGTACTTCCTGCGCTTCGACCGCGACCGCAACGCGTACCAGAAGCGCAGCCAGGTCACACACTGAGGAGCTGTTCCCATCCGCAAAGGATGGCCGGGTCAAGCCCGGCCATGACCAATGGGAGCGACGAAGCGCATCGTGAACCTGATAAAGCGTCATCACCGGCCTTAAGCCAGTCATCCTTTTCTGCCCCTTCGCAAAAAGGATGGCCGGGTCGAGCCCGGCCATGACGCGTGCGGCACGGAGGGGGTGAGGGGGCGACGAAGGGCGCGTCGAAGCAAGTTGAAACGTCATCACCGGCCTTGAGCCGGTGATCCTCTTTCCTTCCGTCAACCCGGGTCCATGACAGACTGCGTCGCTCCCTCCCCCGTTTCGCCATGCGAATCGGGCTAACATGCCGTCGTGATGCCGTTCCGCCGCGCCTTGGCCGCGCTGATCGCCTTGTTCTGCCTCCTCGCGCCGGCCGCAGCCGCGCCGCGGCACGGCATCGCCATGCATGGCGAACCCGCACTGACGGAGACGTACACGAACCTTCCGTATGCGAACCCGGATGCGCCGAAGGGCGGCCAGTACCGTGAGGCGGTGACCGGCACGTTCGACAGCCTGAACCCTTTCATCGTGCGCGGCCAGGTGGCGGCGGGAAGCCGCACCTACCTGTTCGAGAGCCTGATGGCGCGCAACAAGGCGGAGGCGTTTTCGCTCTACGGCCTCATCGCCGAGACGATCGACGTCTCCGACGACCGCACCACCGTCACGTTCAGGCTCAGGCCGGAAGCCAAATTCTCCGACGGCAAGCCGGTCACCGCGGAGGACGTGAAGTTCTCACTCGAGACGCTGCGCGACCACGGCCGGCCGAACTTCAAGAGCTACTATTCCCGGGTGAAGGCGGTGGAGACGCCCGATCCGCGCACGGTCGTGTTTCGCCTCCCCGAAGGCGATCGCGAACTCGTCATGCTGCTCGGCCTCATGCCGGTACTGCCGAAGCATTACTTCGAGGGCCGGAACTTCGAGGCGACGTCCCTCGATCCGCCGATCGGCAGCGGGCCCTACGTGGTCGGCGAGGTGAAGCCCGGCGAGAGCATCGTCTACCGCCGCGATCCGAACTACTGGGGCAAGGACCTTCCCGTGAACCGGGGCCTGTGGAACTTCGACACGGTGCGGTTCGACTACTTCCGCGACACGACCACCGGGTTCGAGGCGCTGAAGAAGGGGCTCGTCGACGTCCGCTCCGAGCCCGACCCCGTGCGATGGGCGACCGGCTACGATTTTCCCGGCGTGAAGGACGGCACGCTGAAGAAGGACGAACTCGTCCTCGGCGTACCTCGCCCCGCCTCCGGCATCGTGATGAACACGCGCCGCGCGCCGCTCTCCGACATCCGCGTGCGCCAGGCGCTGATCAAGGCGTTCGACTTCGAGTGGGCGAACACCAACCTGTTCTACGGGCTGATGGTGCGCACCGAAGGCTACTTCGACGGCTCCGCTCTCTCCTCCATCCGCAAGCCGGCGGACGATCGCGAGAAGGCGCTCCTCGCGCAGGTCGGCGGCACGCTGCCGGTCGACGTGCTGGAGGGCACCTGGACCGCCCCGAAGAGCGACGGCACGGGCCGCGACCGGAAGAACCTGCGCGACGCGATCGGGCTCCTGAAGGAGGCGGGCTATTCGATCCGGAACGGCGTGATGACGAACGAGAAGACCGGCGCGCCGCTGACACTGGAACTGCTCACGCAGTCGCGCGAGCAGGAGCGTATCGGCCTCCACTTTGGGCGCACACTGAAAGCAATCGGCATCGCTCTCGACCTGCGCACCGTCGACTCGGCGCAGTTCCAGGAGCGGCTCTCCGCCTACGACTTCGACCTCGTGCCGATGACGTGGTTCAACTCGCTGTCGCCGGGCAACGAGCAGGCGTTCTACTGGGGGAGCGCCGGGCGCGACAAGCAGGGCACGCGCAACTACATGGGCGCCGCCGACCCGGCGATCGACAAGACGATCACGGAGCTCACGAGGGCGGAAGGGCAGGAAGAGTTCGAGGCTGCCGTCCGGCTGCTTGACCGCCTGCTGATCGCCGGCGCCTACGTCGTCCCGCTCTACAACCCGCCGGGCCTCTGGGTGGCGCGCTGGGCGAACCGCGTCGAACGGCCGGACAAGCCCTCGCTCTACGGCTATGATCCCGACGCCATGTGGGCCGCAAAACCATGAGCGAGACGCTGCTGCAGCCGATCGAGGTCGAGGTCGTCTCTGACGTCGTCTGCCCGTGGTGCTTTCTCGGAAAGCGCAGGCTGGAGAAGGCGTTGGCGATGCTGCCTCACACGCCGGTCGAAGTCTCCTGGCGGCCCTATCAGCTCGATCCGACGATCCCGGCCGAGGGTATGGACCGCGTCGCATACCTCACCGCGAAGTTCGGCGGACCGGAGGCGATCGAAAAGCTGCACGCGCCGCTGAAGGCGCTGGGCGCTGCCGAAGGCATAGACTTCGCGTTCGGGAGGATCACCCGGTCGCCGAACACGCTCGACGCCCACCGCGTGATCCGCTGGGCGGAGGCCGAGGCCTTCCAGGATGCGGTCGTCGAGCGGCTGTTCGCGCTCTACTTCCTCGAGGGCGGGGACCTTACCGACAAGGCCGTGCTGGCGAAGGCTGCGGGGGAAGCCGGCATGAACCGGGCTCTCGTCGAGCGCCTCCTCGCAACCGACGCCGATGCCGAGGAGGTTCAGGCGGAGGCGAACGGCTGGCGCTCCATGGGCATCGAGGGCGTGCCGGCGTTCCTCGTGGGCAGGCGCTACGCAGTGCTCGGCGCGCGCGAGCCTGAGGTGCTGGCCGGCGCGATCGCCAAGGTCGCCGAGGAACGCCTCGCGCTCGGCGGGCGGAGCGCGCCGGGCGCTCCCTGACGACGGCGAGCCACCGTGCGACCCGACCAACTCAACGCTTGGTTCGCCTCGGCGCGCGGCCTGAAGGGCATCGGGCCGAACCTCGAGCGCGCGCTCGGCGTCCTTTTCGGGCGCGAAAGCGTTCGGCTCGCCGACCTCGTGTTCCACCTGCCGTCGGGCGTCATCGACCGTCGGCTGCGCCCGCCGATCGCCGACCTTCCGCGCGAGGGGATCGTTACCGTCGAGGTGACGGTCGGCCGCCACAAGCCCTCTCCGCGCGGCGCGGCGCGCATCCCGTACCGCGTGGACGTCTTCGACGACACCGGCACGCTGACGCTCACGTGGTTCCACGCGAACGCCGACTACCTGAAGCGGCTCCTGCCGGAGGGCGAGACGCGCTTCATCTCCGGCCGCATCGAGTGGTACGGCGGCCAGCCGCAGATCGTGCACCCGGACCACGTGGTCTCCGCCGAGGATTTCGCAAAACTGCCGCTGGTCGAGCCGGTCTACCCGCTCACGGCGGGGATTTCGGGCAAGGTTTTGGGCAAGGCGATCCGTGCGGCGCTTGAGAAGCTCACGCCGCTGCCCGAATGGCAGGATGCGGCGTTCGTGAAGGCGCGCGGTTTCCCGCCGCTGATCGATGCGTTGAAGGCGCTGCACGATCCGAAGACACCCTCGGACCTCGCTCCGCAAGCGCCGGCCCGGCTCCGGCTTGCCTACGATGAACTCCTCGCCAACCAGCTCGCGCTCGCGCTGCTGCGGCGCCAGATGCGCCTGTCGGGCGGCCGTGCCGTGAAAGGCGACGGACGATTGAGGCGCGCGATCCTCGATGCGCTCCCCTACTCGCTCACCGGCTCGCAGGTTCAGGCGCTCGCCGACATCTCGGCCGATCTCGAACGGCCACAGAAGATGATCCGCCTGCTCCAGGGCGACGTCGGCTCCGGCAAGACGGTGGTGGCGCTGCTCGCGCTCGCACAGTGCGTCGAGGCGGGGGCGCAAGGGGCGCTGATGGCGCCGACCGACATCCTCGCCCGCCAGCATTTCCGGACGCTCGAACCGTTGGCGGCCAGGGCGGGCATCCGCATCGATCTCGTCACCGGCCGCGAGAAGGGCGCTGCTCGCGAGGTGGTGCTGGAGCGGTTGCGCTCCGGCGAGACGCAGATCGCCGTTGGCACGCACGCGATGTTCCAGGAGGGCGTGGCGTTCCATGACCTCGCGCTCGCCGTCATCGACGAGCAGCACCGGTTCGGCGTGCACCAGCGTCTCGCGCTCCAGGCGAAGGCCGGCGCGGGGGCGAACCTGCTCGTGATGACCGCGACGCCGATCCCGCGCACGCTGTCACTCACGCTCTACGGCGATCTCGACGTGTCGCGGCTGACGGAGAAGCCGGCCGGCCGGAAGCCGGTGGATACGCGGACCGTGCCGCTCGAGCGGCTGGGCGAGGTTGTCGACGGCCTCGCGCGGGCGATCGCGCAGGGTCAGCGCGCCTACTGGGTGTGCCCCCTCGTCGAGGAGAGCGAGGCGGTCGACAAGGCCGCAGCCGAACAGCGCTACGCCGCGCTCAAGGAACGCTTCGGCGGGTCGGTCGGTCTCGTCCATGGCCGCATGAAGGGACCGGAGAAGGACGCCGTGATGGCGGCCTTCAAGGAGGGCGCCCTCAAGATCCTCGTCTCGACGACGGTGATCGAGGTGGGCGTCGACGTGCCCGAAGCGACGATCATGATCGTCGAGAACGCCGAGCGCTTCGGCCTCGCGCAATTGCACCAGCTGCGCGGACGCGTGGGGCGAGGCGGGGAGAAGTCGTCGTGCGTTCTGCTCTACGACGGGCCATTGGGCGAGACTGCGCGTGCGCGCCTCGCCATCATGCGCGAGACGGAGGACGGCTTCCTGGTCGCCGAGGAAGACCTTCGCCTGCGCGGCTCGGGCGAAGTGCTCGGCACGCGCCAGTCCGGCATGGCGACCTTCCGCTTGGCCGATGTCGTCGAGCATGGGGAGCTGCTCGCGGCGGCGCGCGATGACGTGACGATGCTTCTCGATCAGGATGCGGAGCTTGCGTCGATGAGAGCCCAATCCCTCCGCCTGTTGCTGCATCTCTTCGAGCGCAACGAGGCGGTGCGGCTCATCGAGGCCGGATAGCAGCGAGGAATTGGGGGGCGGCAGATACGATGTTCCGGCAGAGGCTCTATCTTCTCTTGGGCTACGCGATGGTTCTCCTCGCGGCCGCGGGCGCGGTGCTGCCGCTGCTGCCGACGACGCCATTCCTGATCGTGGCGTTGTGGGCGTTCGCGAAATCGTCGCCGCTTCTCGCCGAACGGCTGCGCAATCACCCGCGCTACGGGCCGGCGATCCGCGACTGGCAGGACCAGCGGGCAATCCCCTGGAGGGCAAAGCTCTTGGCTGTGACGATGATGGCGGCGTCGGGCACATGGCTCGTCGCGTTCACGGACATCAACCGCTTCGTCGTGTGGTCGGTTGTCGGCGTTCTGTGCGTCGTTGCGACCTACATTCTCACACGGCGATCGCCCCGGCGCTAACGAGCAACCTGCCCTGCAATACTCCCCGCACGCATGCGCGCATGGTCCGCCAGCGGGTCGGGGGCAAATCCGAGGTACGGCGCAAGTCGGTTTCCCGGAAAGGACGAATAGATCCGGTCGTAGTGGAGCCGGGTCAATTGCAACTTCGCGCGAGCTTCCGCGAGTTCATCATCGAGCCGCCTGACGTCTGCCTCGGATTGTGGCAGGGCAAGGAGCGCACTGCGCCGCGCATCGAGTCCGCTGATGAGGGTCTTGTGCCGCTTCAGTCGGCCGGAGACGACCGCGAGATCGTTCCAGGTGGAAAGAACCAGCACGACGGCCAGCACAACAACGAAGAGCGCCAGAAACTCCATTCTATCCTCGCATAGGATGCATTTTTGTGTTGATACAACTTATGAGTTTGAGGGGATAGAGCAGCCTGGGCTATTGGTAAGCGGTTCGCCAACATGTGATCGCCGCAGGACGGCCGGGCACGGAAGCAAGCGCGAGCGGCAACGCTGGAATACGGCCGACGAACTTGGAATGCCGTGCTATTCCAATGTACCAAGCAAGGCTGCTTCTCCGCGAGATCGACTCCTCATGACCGCAGCATCTCCAACAGGCCTGACCAACCGCCCGTTCTACTACTCCCTCCCCGCGGTGATCGTTGCGGGATCGCTCATTGCGGTCATCGCCTTCGGCGTGCGGTCTTCGAGTGGCCTGTTCACCGGACCCTACACGCAGGCGCACGGTTGGGGACGCGAGGTCTATGCGCTCGCCATGGCCGTGCAGAACCTGATGTGGGGCTTGGGGCAGCCATTCGTCGGCATGATCGCCGACAACTTCGGCACGCGCCGGGTCGTGATGGCGGGCGCTTTCGTCTACGCCGCAGGCATGGTGCTGATGGCCTACGCCGCGACGCCGGCCATGTTGTTTCTCGGCGGTGGCGTTCTCATGGGCCTCGGTATCGCCATGACGAGCTTCTCGCTGATCATGGCGGCGTTCGGGCGGATCGTCCCACCCGAACGGCGCTCATGGGCGTTCGGCATCGCGACCGCAGCGAGTTCCATGGGACAGTTCATCTTCGCGCCGCTCGGGCAGGCGTTCATCGCCGCCTACGGCTGGCAGGCCGCGATGCTGCTCCTGTCGAGTACCCTGGCCTTGATCCTCGTGCTCGCGATCCCGCTCGGCGTTCCCGGCGCCGCACGGCCGACGCCGGCGGCGAACGAGGCGAACCTCAAGATGGCCGAGGCGCTGAAGCTTGCCTTCGGCCATGGCAGCTACGTGCTCCTGGTGCTGGGATTCTTCGTCTGCGGCTTTCAGCTCGCATTCGTGGTGGTGCACCTGCCCCCGTACCTGATCGACCGTGGCATCTCGCCGGGCTTTGCTGCCTGGGCGATCGGCATGGTCGGGCTGTTCAACGTCGTGGGGTCGTATGCCGCCGGCGTGTTTGGAGGAAAACACTCACGCCGCCTCGGGCTGTCGTTCATCTACTTCGCCCGCGCCGTGGTAACCGTCGCGTTCCTCGTCCTGCCGGTCTCGACGGGAAGCGTCCTCGCCTTTACCGCCGCGATGGGCCTCCTCTGGCTCTCGACCGTGCCGCTGACGATGGGGCTCGTCACGCTGATGTTCGGCACCCAGTACATGGCGACGCTTTACGGCTTCGTGTTCCTCAGCCACCAGATCGGCTCGTTCTTCGGTGTCTGGCTCGGCGGCTACGCCTACGACCGCTGGGGAAGCTACGACATCGTGTGGTGGCTTTCCGTCGCACTCAGCGTGTTCGCAGGCCTCGTGCACCTGCCGATCCGTGAGCGGATGGCACGGGGCTTTGCAGCACAAGCACTGCCGGCGTGATGGAGCGGCAGACCGACGCCACCACTGCCCGCGGCCTCGATCACCGCCTCGCGTTGTCGATCGCGGCCGGTGTGCTTCTCGTCTGGCTCGTCGCGATGGCCATTGCGATGCGCGCCGCGGCGCTGCCGGATCAGGCGTCCGGCGCGATGATCGCCGTGTTCCCTCCGGGCGTCGGCGAGAACGGCCAGCTGGCCGCAATCGTCAATGCGGGCGGCAAGCCGGTGCGGCAGACGTGGATCGGCGCTGTGTGGGTCGTCGAAGGCGATGCGCCCGGCTATGCAGGGCGCCTCCGCCAGAACGGCGCACTCGCCGCATACGGCGAACTTCCCTTCTCCCCGGAACTCGCGGGCTGTTTCGCGTACGCGGACGCGAAACTCGCCCAGGCGTTCTCGATCAGGCCCTGAGGCTCACGCGCCGGAGGCGGTGACGAAGCAGGACGTTCCCGCGCGCTTCAGCTTGGCGCAGAGCGTCGAGGCTTCCTGCTTGTCCGGCAGCGCATTGATGCGAAGACGATAGACCACGCCCTTGGTGCCGAGATCGGCCTTCACGACCACTGCTTCGCTCTGGCCGAGCAGGTTCTGGTGCCGGGCCTGGAGCTTCTTCCAGGCCGTCCACGCGGCCTGCTCGTCGCGCTGCGAGGAGACCTGCACCGCCCACCCGGACGGCTGCGCCGAAGGTTCATCCGTCGACGCCTGCGTGGGCTGGTCCTGCACCGGCTGATCTGGCGCGGCCGAGGCGACGGGCGTTTCGGTGTCGGGCATCGGAGTTTCGGTCACGGAAACCTTCGCCGGCGCGCTTGCATCCGTCGCAGTCTGCTGGCCGTTGTCGAGTGCCGCGACCTGCACGCCTTGCGACTGCTGCGCCTGTGCTTCCGCTTGCGCGGGCGCCGGCGGAATCTCCGGCACCGGCGGCGCGTGCGTCACGGTTTCGGGTATCGGACCGGTGTTGGCGAACAGGCTGACGGGCGGAGCCACCGGCTGCGGCATCCCGTCCTTCGTCACGGTCTGGTCAGGCCCGCCGAGCGCGCCCGTCACGACCGGATCGTGACCCGTGGTGATCGGCGTAAACGCAGGCGGCTGCGTGTCGGGAACCGCCGGCGCCGCGGCCTGCGCGGTCTGCGTGCCTTGGGCGCCATTGGTGTTGAGCGCGGCAAGCCGATCGCGCGCAGGCGCGAAATCCGGCTTCATCGCAAGGACTTCTTCCAGCGCCTTCTTCGCTTCGGCCGGCCGTCCGAGCGCTTCGTACGTCAGCGCTTCGCCGTAGACGGGGATGTAGGGCTGCGGGTGATTGTAGAGTTTCGCCTTCTCGTAGTCGGAGAGCGCGAACAGGTACTGGCCGCTCTCCCGCAGCGCGTTGCCGCGCGCGTGGTAAGCCTGGGCGAGCTGCGGGTTGAGGTAGAGCGCGCTCGTGAAATCCTCGATCGCCTGCGGCCGCTTTTGCAGCGCCTGGTACGCAAGGCCTCGATTGTAGAGCGCGACCGCGCGCATTTCCGGCGACAGCGCATCGACGCGCATGGCGGCAGAGTAGTCGTCGATCGCCTGCGCGGTCTGGCCGAGACCCTGCCGCGCAAGCGCCCGGTTGAGCAGCGCCATCGCGAGATCGCCCGGCTTGAGATCGCGCGAGTCGATCGCGGTCGTGTACTGGATGATCGCCTCTTCCGGATGGCCGGCGACGAGCGCCTGGTAGCCCTTCGCGGCCGCGTCGGTGGCGACAGTGGTTTGGGCGGCTGATGAACCGGAAACAGCCGCACCCGCGGCAAGCAACGCGGCACATACAGACGCAATGCAGACTGACCGAATGCTCATGATCGTGAGCATACGGAGGTTAGGGTTAAAGCTTGGCTAACCGTCCGGGTTTTTTGTCGTTCCGGTGTGGCTCCGCGATCACTCCACCGTGACCGACTTCGCAAGATTCCTCGGCTGGTCGACGTCGGTGCCGCGGAACACGGCCGCATGGTAGGCGAGGAGCTGCACGGGCAGCGCGTAAAGCAGCGGGCTGACGAACGGATCGGCCTCCGGCACGGAGATCACCCGGAAGGCGCTGGCGCCGTTGGTGCGGCGGCCCTCGTCGTCGGTGATCAGCACGATCTTTCCGCCGCGGGCCTGGACCTCCTCCATGTTGGAGACGGTTTTCTCGAACAGATGATCGCGCGGGGCGATGACGACGACCGGCATCTCCTCGTCGATCAGCGCGATCGGGCCGTGCTTCAGCTCGCCTGCCGGATACCCCTCGGCATGGATATACGAGATTTCCTTGAGCTTCAGCGCCCCTTCGAGCGCGATCGGAAAGTTCACGCCGCGCCCGAGGTAGAGCACGTCGTTCGAGTGGGCGAGGTCGCGCGCGATCGCCTCGATCTCGGCTTCCTTGCCGAGCACTTCGTTGAACTGCCGTGGCAGGGCGATGAGCGCCTCGACGAGCCGCATCTCGGTGGGCCTGTCGATCGTGCCGCGCGCCTTCGCCGCGCCGATCGCGAGCGCTGCGAGCACCGACAGCTGGCAGGTGAACGCCTTCGTCGACGCCACGCCGATCTCCGGCCCGGCGTAAGTGCGGAAGATCACGTCCGACTCGCGCGCGATCGTCGATTCCGGGACGTTGACGATCGCACCCACCGGCTGGCCCTGCTCCTTGGCATAACGGAGTGCGGCGAGCGTGTCGGCCGTCTCGCCAGACTGTGAGACCACGAGCGTTACGCCGCCCTTCGACAGCGGCGCCTCGCGGTAGCGGAACTCCGACGCGATGTCCGCTTCGACCGGCAGCCGCGCGAGCTGCTCGAACCAGTACTTCGCGACGAGCCCGGCGTAGAACGCCGTGCCGCAGGCGGTAATGGTCAGCCGATCGACCTTGGCGAAGTCGAACGGCAGCTTCGGCAGCGTCACGGACTTTTCCGCAAAGTTCACAAACTCGGCGAGCGTATGGCCCACGACCTCGGGCTGTTCGGCGATCTCCTTCGCCATGAAATGGCGATGGTTGCCCTTGTCGATGAGAAACGCGGACGCCTGAGAATAGGACGTCTGGCGCTTCACCGGCCGGTTCTTCTCGTCGAAGATCTCGCAGGTCCCGCGCGACAGCACCACCCAGTCGCCGTCCTCGAGGTAGGTGACGCGGTTGGTGAACGGGGCAAGCGCGATCGCGTCCGAGCCGAGGTACATCTGCCCGTCGCCATGACCGACCGCGAGCGGCGAGCCGCGGCGCGCCCCGATCATCAGGTCGTTCTCGCCGGCAAACAGGATTGCGAAGGCGAAGGCGCCCTTGAGCCGCGGCAGCACGCGCGCCACGGATTCGCGCGGCGAAAAGCCTGCCTTGAGTTCATGCTCGATCAGGTGCGCGACCACCTCGGTGTCGGTTTGCGTCTCGAAGGTCACGCCGCGCGCCAGCAGCTCATCCTTCAGTTCGCGAAAATTCTCGATGATGCCGTTGTGGACGACGGCAACCTTGCCGGCGACGTGGGGATGCGCGTTCGTCTCGTTCGGAACGCCGTGCGTCGCCCAGCGCGTGTGGCCGATGCCGGTCGAGCCCTTCAGGGGATGCGCCGCGAGTTTCTCTGCGAGCTTGCCGAGCTTGCCCGGAGCCCGTACGCGCTCGAACCCGCCCTTCTTGAGAACGGCGACGCCGGCCGAATCGTACCCGCGGTACTCGAGCCGCTTCAGCGCATCGACGATGCCGGGCGCCACGTCACCCGTTCCGAGAATTCCGACAATTCCGCACATCTGGACCTTCTCCCTGCGGCAGATTCAATCCGCTACGATTGCGGCGGCCGTGCGGCCTTGCGAGCGCGCAGCGCCTCGAGGTAGCGGCGCACGAAGTTCGGTTTAGTCGAGGGCTGGCCGCGCTCGATGAACAGCGCATCCGCCGGCACATCCTTCGTCACCACGCTGCCGGCAGCGACATAGGCGCCTTCGCCGACCCTGACGGGGGCGACGAGCGACGCGTTGGTGCCGACGAACGCGCCGGCCCCAATCTCGGTCAGGCTCTTCTCGACGCCGTTGTAGTTGCAGGTGATCGCACCGGCGCCGATGTTCGCCGCCGCGCCCACGCGCGCATCGCCGACGTAGGCGAGATGATTGACCTTCGCGCCTTCGCCAATGGACGCCTGCTTGATCTCGACGAAGTTGCCGACGTGCACGTCCTTCGCCAGCGTCGCGCCGGGCCGCAGGCGCGCGAACGGACCGACAATCGCGCCTTCGCCGATCGTGGCGTTCTCGAAGTGGCAGAAGCTTCGCACGTGGACGCGGTCTGCGATCGCGACGCCAGGTCCGATGACCACGTTCGGGTCGATCACCACGTCGCGGCCGATCCGGGTGTCGAAAGAAAGGAATACGGTGTCGGGTGCAACGAGCGTCGCCCCGTTCGCCATCGCGGCGTCGCGAAGGCGGGTCTGGAAGATTGCCTCGATCTCGGCGAGCTGCGCCCGCGTGTTGACGCCGAGCACTTCCTCCTCGGCACAGACCCGATGCGCGATCGCCTGTCCCGTGGCCGCCGTGAGACCAACCAGATCGGTGAGGTAATACTCGCCCTTGGCGTTGTCGTTGCCGATGCGCGGCAGCTGATCCCACAGGTGGCGGTTGTCGCAGGCGACGACGCCGGAGTTGACGAGCCGGAGCGCGCGTTCCTCGGCGTTCGCATCGAGCTCCTCGCGGATCGCCGTGAGGCGGCCCTTCCCATCGAGGATGAAGCGTCCGTAGCCCTTCGGGTCCCGCGCGGTGAAGCCGAGCACCGCCAGCGGCGATTGGGGCGTGACGGCGTCCGCGAGCTCGCGCAGCGTCCCCGGCAGGATCAGGGGGACGTCGCCGTAGAGGATCAGCGTGGTGCCAGTGAAGCCGGCGAGCGCTTCCCGCGCCTGGAGCACCGCGTGCGCCGTGCCGAGCCGTTCGACCTGGTGGACAACGTCGGCGTTCGGAAATGCAGCACGCGCTTCCGCCGCGACCGAAGGCGCATCAGGCGCTGCAACGACGACGGCGCGCGCCGGTTGAAGTGCGCCCGCAGCCGCCATCACGTGAGCGAGCAGCGAGCGGCCGGCCGCCTTGTGCATCACCTTCGGCAGGTCGGATTTCATGCGCGTGCCGAGACCGGCGGCGAGCACGATCACGGCGATTTGCGGCGGAGTGGCCATCATGTCGGGATTTCTACCTGCGTGCGGTTAGCAAATCGAGAAGGCTGGCGTCCATGCCAAACCCGCGCCCGATCCGGGCCGCCGATTGACCACAATGAACCCGGACGCTGTGCACCAAGGGAATCGGCTGAGGATGAGGGAGGCGTGCGCGCGCCTTTGTGCGGGTCGCGCAGGTCTGATAGCATGGTAAACGGGGTTGAGGAGCAAGGGGACGTCGAGGGGGTCGTGCGGCAGCCACCCGCCGACAGATCGCTTTGGGCCCTGTTCGGGTTCGGACAGGTGAACCGTCGGACGCCTGTCCGACGCCGCGAAGCTGTGCGCCCGCGATCGGAGGGTCCGCGTCTCGACCAAAGCGCGTTGGGGACTCCGCGCCAAGTGCGTCGCCCAGGGGAGCGGGCGAGACCTGTGAGCCCGCTGCGCGATATCGCTCACCGCCGCCACCGCGCGCGGTCCATGGAGTTTCTCGCCGGGTTCGCTGCGGGGTCCGGGTTGCTGCTCGCGCTGGTGAGCGCGGTCTATGTGCTGTTTCCATCGCTTTGGCCCATGCCGATGCGGATGGGCGCGATTGGCCCTGCCGCCGTTGCGGCGGCACCGCAAGCCGTGCCGCCAGGCGAAGCGCTCCTCAAACCCGCAGCCCCGCGCACCGACGCGCATCCGATGACGACAGCCGATGCGGGGAGCCCGCAGGCCGCGCCGCCGACCGGCATCGTCAAGACGGTGATCACGAAGGTGGATGCACCGAAGCCGGTAGCGGTTGCGACCACGACGACCGCCCCGGGCGCCGTGGCGCCGGCCCGGATCGCCGCGGCCGTCGAACCGCCGCCCGTCGCCGAGGTGTCGCTCAAGGGTGCATACGGGATCTATCTCTCGAGCTTCCCCGACCGGGACCTCGCCGGAAGCGGCTGGCAGATCCTCGTGAAGCGCTACGCAAAGGGCCTGCAAGGGCTCAAGCCGCAGATCGTCGAGGCGCGCCGCGGCGGGCAGAAAGTCTACCGGCTCTTCGCGGGCCCGCTGAAGTCGCAAGGCGACGCCGAGGACCGCTGCCGGCTCCTCGCGTACGGCAGTCTGAACTGCAAGCCGGCGGACTTCACCGGCGGCGTCGAACCGGCACAAACCCTCGCCTGGGAAGGCTGAGACGGCCTCTCGCGACGCGCGTCGCGAGGCGCTATTGACCCCGGCGAACGCGATCCCTAAAGACGGGCGCAGACGTTTCCGGAGACGTCCTCTTCCTTGGAGAGAGCCTGTAGCTCAGCCGGTAGAGCAACTGACTTTTAATCAGTAGGTCCCGGGTTCGAGCCCCGGCGGGCTCACCAACAAGAACCTCAGAAGTCTGCCGATGCAGGAGGCGGGTCACCTCTCGCAACCGATGCGAAAGTGTGTTTCCGCGCCGTGCAATGTCGCGGCACGAACGGACCGAAGATTCCAAGGATGAAGATTTCGGGACTCATGCAGAACGGCGGTAGTCGGTCACTGTCCCGCGACCACCGAACCTGGTGTAACGACACGGAGGTTCTTGCCATCGCCGGGCGCGCTCCGCTCCGATCCGAACACAGAGGGCGGCTCCCTGTTCCAATGACCGCGGGACTTGATGATCCACCAAATTTTTATAGGTGAGACAAAAGTGACACGCGAGTTGGGGGTGGTCGGCGCACCCCTAAGCCTTTCATAGTAAGAGGAAATTCTTCAAAACCTGAGGGCTAGCTCGAATGTTTGAAGACGAGGGTCCCGTCATCGACGCCCATAGGCGCTTGTCGTAAGATGTTCCTATCGGATCGAGAGGGAATTCCATGAAAACGTTGGTCAAGTATTCTGTCGCTGTACTGGGCTTGTCACTCCTGTCGACTGGAGCGATTGCCGCAGATCTTCCGCCGGCACCTCAGCCTGCGGTCGCGCCGTCAGCCTGGTCGTTCAGCGTCTTCGGTGGCGCAAGCTGGATGAACGACGTCAAGTCCGACGAAACCGTGACCGTGCCGCGGGACTCGGACGGCATCTTCGATCCCGGCGCGATCGACCCGGCCTACCTATCCAAGGAACGGTGGTCGGGAGATGCGAAGTTCGACACGGGCTTCCTGGTCGGCGGCACGTTCGGCTACTCGTTCGTCAACTGGGCCCGCACCGAAGTCGAAGTGGCCTACCAGAACTACGATATCAAGAGCATCGATGTTGGCTTTGCAGGCTGCAAGAACACGGATTGCACCGACAATGTCGACGTCAATGGTCAACCGACCGGTGGTTTCTCCGGCGGCGGTGGTAGCATTGACGCGGTCACCATCATGGGCAACGTGTGGTTCGGCTTCAACATGCTGCCCTTCATCGGCGATCCCGTGAACAATGCGGGTTCGGGTCTTGGCTTCTCACCGTACTTCGGCGGCGGCCTCGGTGTGGCGTTCGTCAACGGCAATTCCAACGGCGATTTCAATCTCGATGAAAACGCGACGGCGCTTGCCTGGCAAGTCGGCGCTGGCGTGCGCTGGATGTTTGCCAACAACATCGGTCTCGACCTCGGCTACCGTTATCGTGGCATCAACAACGTCAACTTCAGCGGACTCGACAGGTCGTTCGACCTGACGTCGAACAATGTCATTTTGGGTTTGACCTTCAATTTCTGACGACCCCCATCGACACTGAAATTGAAGGAGACGAGGCGGAGGAAACTCCGCCTCGACTTCGTTTAGCGCCGCTCAAGCGGCGGCTTTTCCTCCGGCGCCGGCGAGCATTGGCTCTGGCTGGAGTTCAGGCGACTGCCGTGCGCCGCCCTGCGCGCCTAGCCGACGGCAGCGAGACAGCAAGCGCGGCGGCGATCACTGACGCGTCCATTCGCCCCCTTCGTGCTCAAGGCATCTTTCCCATACGGGGTCGGTTCGGGCACGATGGATGCGCGTCCCCCGCGCCCCTACTCCCCGCCGATGCTCGCCGCGCAACGAGACCCCGCATGACCATTGCACTTGCTTCAGACGTCCAGACCGTCACCGACATCGTTGTCGAGCAACTGCTCGCCACGGGCTTCCTCGTGTTGATCATCGCGATCCACGGCTCCTGCCTCATGTGGACGTCGCAAAGGTTCGCCGCGCGGTTCGCCGTCATGAACGCCTCCACGCCCTGGTGGCGGGTGATGTGGCTCATGTCGATGACCATCACACTGCTCGTCAGCTTCCACCTGTTCGAGACCTTCCTGTGGACCTGCGCGATCTACGGCGTCGGCGCACTGAACGGGTTCCGCACGGCCTACCTCTACACGCTCGAGGGCTACACGACGCTTGGCGAGACCAACACGGTGCTCCCGGAGAAATTCAAGGCGATCGGCCCGATGATCGCCATCTCCGGCCTCTTCACCTTCGGCTGGACGGGAAGCTCGCTCGTTTACGTGATGTCGCAGATCCTGAAGCTCCAGGCGATCCGGACGAAACGCGCCGAAAGGGCAGCCTCGCTCGAAAAGGTCGAAGGGCCGTTCGGCAACTGAGCCCGTGACCTGCGCAGGCGCCGGTGGTGTTGATTGCCGCCGGCGGACAGGTAGGATGGACCGCCCGAAACGCCTTGCTGATCGATCCCACACTGACGGTTCCCGACGTGATGACCAAAAACAACGAAGCGGGGCACTGCCTGATCGCAGGCCAGGCCGAGGGAGAGGTTCTGTATACGGACGTTCCTCTGAGCTTCTGGATGGGGATCGACATCGCCACCGGGGAGGTCATCGACCGGCACCATCCGCTGTGCGGCATAAGCGTGAAGAACCGCGTTCTCGTCCTTCCAGGCGGTCGCGGCTCCTGTTCCGGCAGTTGCGGGCTGGTCGAACTCATCATGGCCGGCACCGCGCCGGCGGCACTGGTGTTCGAGATCGACGAGCCGATCCTCGCGCTGGGCGGGCTCGTGTCGCAGGAGGTGTTCGGCAAGACCATCCCGATGGCGAGCGTCGGCCCGACCTGGTTTCGCCGGCTCGCCACGACGCGCCGCATCGCGATCGAGCTCGACCGCGTCATAGCGGACGGCGACCGGGAAAACGCTTTGGCGTTGTCAACGACGCCGCCGACCCTCGTCCTCTCCGCCACAGACCGCGCGATGCTCGCAGGTGATGACGGCAAGGCGCGACAGCTGGCGATGCGCATCGTCCAAAGGTTTGCCGACGTCGTCGGGGCGCACGAGTTGATCGACGTGACGCAGGCGCACATCGACTGCTGCTTCTACACCGGTCCGGCCGGCCTTGCGTTCGCCGAACGCATGGCCGAGGCAGGCGCGAAGGTTCGCATTCCAGCGACCACGAATGCGACCAGTGTCGACCGCGCGCGCTGGCGTTCGCGCGGCATCGATCCGGCACTCGGCAGGAGCACCGAACGGGTCGCCGCCGCCTATGTCAGCATGGGGATGACGCCGAGCTTCACCTGCGCGCCCTATCTGCTCGACACGGCGCCCGCCGAGGGCGCCCAGATCGCGTGGGGCGAATCGAACGCCGTCGCGTTCGCCAACAGCGTGATCGGCGCCCGAACGATGAAGTATCCGGACTTTCTCGACGTCTGCGCGGCGCTCACGGGCCGGGCGCCATTCGTTGCGAGCCACACCGCGGAGGGCAGACGCGCGACCGTCCGCATCGACGTCGCCGCCCTCCCCCGGATCGACGATTCATTCTACCCGCTGCTCGGCTACCACGTTGGCGGCCTCGCGGGACACGACATTCCGGTGATCACCGGCCTCGAACGGGCCGCCCCGGATCGCGACGACCTGAAGGCGTTCAGCGCGGCGTTCGCCACCACGTCGGCCGCGCCGATGTTCCACATCGTGGGCGTAACCCCCGAGGCGTCGTCGGTCGAGGCTGTTGCCGACTGCATGCGCCTGCGCACCGTCAATGTTTCCCGCGACGATCTCGAAGGCAGCTGGCGCGAGCTGAATTCCGCGGAGGAGCCAGGCGTGGGCCTCGTGGCGCTCGGCAACCCGCACTTCTCGCTGCAAGAACTGGCGCGCACCGCAAAACTCTGCCGCGGTCGCACGAAGGCCGAGAGCGTCCGCTTCAGCATCACCTGCGGCCGCGACGTCTACGCTCAGGCCGCCGCCGCCGGGCACGTGACGGAACTGGAGCAGTTCGGCGCAGAACTTTCGACCGATACCTGCTGGTGCATGGTGGACGCGCGGCAGGTCGCTGATGCATCCGGTCCGCTGATGACCAACTCGGCCAAGTTTGCGCACTACGGCCCGGGTATCACCGGCCGTCGTTTCCACTTCGCAAGCCTCACGGCCTGCGTGAACGCCGCGGCGAGCGGCCGCCACGAACCGGCTCTACCCGCGTGGCTCTCGTAGACAGTCCGCCCCGGTGAGCGGCAAGGTCCAGATCCGACTGCTCGGGCCCCTTGGCCTGACGCTGCCAAACGGCAAGCCGATCAAGATCGGCAGCAGAAGAGCGCTGGCGCTCGTTGCATACGTCGCGCGCGCACCGGGCAAGTCAGTCTTCCGTGACAAGCTCGCCGATCTTCTTTGGAGCGACTCGAACGACGAGCGGGCGCGCAACAGCCTACGCCAAACCCTTACGGCGCTGAGGCATGATCTCGGGCCGCTCGCGGGTTTGCTTTCGGCAAACGGCGACGCCATCGGCATCGACTCGGGCAACGTTGCCGTCGATGCCGACCGGCTCGTATCCGCCGTCGAGGGCGACGATCTCTGGGAGCTCGATCAAGCGTGCACTGATCACGGCGGCAAGTTCCTCGACGGCTTCGTCTGCGGCAGCGAGCCTTTCGACGAATGGGTCCTGCGCGAGCGCGAGATGTTGCAGAACACACTGATCGCGGCGCTCGACCGCCTCGCCCGCAAGAGCCAGCGCGGCGTTCCGTACGCGCGCCGTTTGATCGCGCTCGATCCCAACCGCGAAGCATCCTACCGCCTCGCCATGGAATTGCTTGCCGCGGAGGGGCTTCGAGAGGAGGCCCATCGCGTATACGAAGCGTGCCGTGAGATGTTGGCCCGCGAACTCGGGATCGACCCGAGTCCCGAGACGCTCGCCGTCCGCGACATGCTGCTCGGTGAGCCGCCTTCACCGACGACAGCTTTAAGAACCGCGACACCGGGCGAACCGAGGCACCCGCCCCCGAAGCCTGCGCACGAACCGGCTACCATTGGCCTCATGGGGTTCGCCAACCTCACGGGAGAACGCAGGGACGACTATCTCGCCGAGGGTCTGGTGCTTGACATCATGACCGCGCTCGGCGAGCACGCGCGGTTCGCTGTCGTCTCCCGCCTCCCGCTCGAACCCGGAGTGACACTCGCGGACGCGGCCCGCATCGGCGTCGAGCGCGGCGTGAAGTATCTCTTCGGCGGCAGCATCCAGCGTTCCTCTAGCCGGCTTCGCGTGAACCTGCAGCTGATCGAGACCGCGACGGGCCATCTCGTGTGGTCGGAGCGTTTCGATCTGTCGGAAGACGGTCTGCTCGACTTTCAGGACACGGTGGCGCAGGCGGCCGCCCTTGCGGTCAGCGTCGAGCTGCAGCTGTCGAACTGGCAGATCCGCGACAAGAGTCCGCCAGGCAGCGCGGAAGTGCGCTTGCTGGTGAACCGCGCCTTGACCAAGTACAGCCGGATGACCGCGGAGGCGTTGATCGAGGCGAGGGTCCTTGCCGAGCAGGCGCATGCCGTGGACCCCTCGAACCCGCGGGCGGCCCGCATGCTGGCACTCGCCATTTCGGCCGGCATGACGCTTGGCATCGTTCGGCGTACGCCGGCAGCGATCGACCAGGCGATCGACCTCGCGCAAACCGCAGTAGCAACGGTGCCGGACGATGAACTCGCGCGCTGTGTCCTCGCGTGGGCGCTGTCGGTTGCGGGGCGCAACGAGGAGGCGATCGTCGAGCTGAAGCATGCGATTGCGATCAACCCCGTCTATCCAGACGCGCACTCCGACATCGCCGAGCAGTATGCGCTGACGGGACAATCGGCCAAGGCGATCGCCTACGTTAAAACCTCGATGGAACTGGCGCCCACGAACCCCAGTGATTACCGCCGGCAGCTCGTATTGGCGATCGCGAACTTTGGTGACGAACGCTACGCGGCCGCAGTCGAAGCTGCTCGAAGCGTCATCCGGGCCAAGCCCGGCTACATTCGCGGCGCGATCTACTGGGCAGCCTCGGCGGCCGGAGCAGGTTACGCCGATGAAGCCACCCGCGCCATCAACCATTGCCTTGCGCTGATGCCGGACCTGCGGCTGGCTAACGTGTCGCCGGGCCTCGTGACCCGCTACGTCGACGATGCGCGCCACCGCCGCTTCCTGGAGCTTCTGAAGAAAGCGGGACTGCCCGCGTGAGGCTCAGTGCGCTCCCGTAGCGATCGGCGCTGCGGTTGCACTGTCAGCCCCGTTCGCACCGGAATACCGCTCGACCAGGCGGCTGAAGGCGGCGACGAATGTCGCGTAGCGGTTGATCGAGCGTTCCTCGAGTTCCGAAAGATCCGTTCTCGCCTGCGAAATGCTGTCGCTGACCTTCAGGAACCAGCTGCCGTCGCTGTCCCGATCAACCCATCCGAAATCGCGAAGCTTCTCGAGCTTGCGCCGCACGGTTTCCCGCGGAATTGCTGTGACGTCCGCGATGCGTGACGCATTCGTCGGATAAAGCTGCGTGAGCGCTTCGCTGCCTTCATTGTTGGCGATCATCCGCGCCAGTTGTGTCTGGCCGATGATCGCGAGGATCACCACGGCCTGCATGTCGCCCTTGAACGCGCGGGAGACGTCGATCAGGTGCTCCGTCATGAACTGCACGGTGAGATACTGGAACGGCAGGTAATGCTGCCGGTAGAGCGCGGCCATATCCTCGGCGCGCGCCGTGTCGGAGCGATGGGGATTCGTCATGCGCGTGACGTCCTTCGCCAAAAAGCGGACAATCCTTATACATCGTTTTGGAGGGATGCGAAGCAGCTGCGCCTCCAAAGCTCTTCCGCCTGGCAAAACTCTAAGTTGTCGTCAGCAATCGCCAACCGTCGGGTCCCTTGGACACGAGCCGCATGGCGCGCAGCGTCTCGAGCTTGCGGCGGACCGTCTGCCGCGGCAATCCCGCTTCATGGGCAAGCCGCACCCCCGTTACGGGCGTACCAGTTTCCGCGTGCCGGCGCAGGAGAAGGACGAGCAGCGCCAATTGCAAGTCGCCACCGCATAGTTTTGCCGCGTGGGCGAGCCACGCACACGTCTCCTCAAGCCAAGGAAGGCCGCGGGCGTGAAGCTCCTGGACATAAAGGTCGGACAGGTTCGCGGCGTTTGCCAACACGATGTCGTCGACCTCGGACTAGGGAAATGCCGATTTTGGCGACGACGGTGTGGGCGTCAATTCTGGCCCTGCCCGATCTGGGCACACGATGGGTCGTTGCCCAAAATGGGCACCGCGCTCCCGCAGCCAACGCCGGCTCGCGTATAAGTATTTGAAAGCGCCCACAGCCGAAGGAGAGCGCGATGAAGCTGATCCTGTCCCTTCTCGTGGCCGTGATGGCCGCCGTCATCCTCTACGCCGCATTCGGCGGCACGGGTGGGCTCGGCTGGCACCACCTGATCGGGCTCGGCGCGAGCGTTCTTGTCCTCCTGATCATCTGGGTCTATCCCGGTATCGATCAACCGAAGTCTCCGCCGCCGGGCTGAGGCGCAATCCAACGAGACGTTACAAGGGGAAAGACGATGGCAAAGCGCCGGGTTAAGGAAGTCGTGGGCGTCGTATCGACTGCTGCCCAGCTCGACGACGTGGTGGACGCGCTGCAGCAGGCGGGCTTCGACCGCGCCGCCATCTCCGTGCTCGGTGTCGACAGCGGCAAGGTGCGCGCCACCCTCGAATCCATCCGCAAGGCGGAGGACGATCCGAAGGCGCCGCGCGCTGCCCCTGCGTCGAACGTCGCGGTGCGGGAAGGCCAGGCGGCCGCTGTCGGCATCCCGATGCAGATCGGCGCCTTTGCCGGCGCGGCGGTGGCGGTGGCGACCGGCGGCGCTCTCGCCGTGGCGATCGCCGCAACCGCACTCGGCGCTGCCGCCGGCGGCGGCATCGGCGGCCTGCTCGCTCATGCGATCGGCCGCAAATACCAGCAGAGCGTGACGGACAAGGTGGCCGACGGTGGTCTCGTCGTATGGGTCGCAGCCGATGACAAGGCGCGCCAGGCGAAGGCGATCGAAGTGATGAACGGCCTGAAGCTCAAGGACGTCCACGCCCACGAGATCGAACTCACCGACCCCGCGCCGGTGATGATCGAGCCCGATCCGCTGCTCGAGCGCGAGCCGACCTGACCGGGGGCTTCCCCGCGCTCAAGGCTTCCACAGCTGCACGAACGGAACTGTCTTCGCCGTGTCGGACCCAGCTGCGGTGAAGTCTGCCGCAGGCGCAGGCTTGTCGAGTGACCAGCCGCTGTAGGTGGTGGCGGCCGAGAATGTCGGCGCGCCCCTGCCAGTGTACGTCCCGACGATCCGCCGCGGCAGGGGACGCCTTTTACCGATCCAGATTTCGCCCTGGAACTGCGGCGTCGCCACGAACACGACGGTCGCCGGCTTGCCGTTCACGGGCATGTCCCGGAGGACGATCCGCGCCTGGCGGACGTCGGCCGTGAAGCGCGCGCCCGGGCGTTCCGTCACGATGTCGACGAACGGCAGGAACAGCGCATGCGGTGCAACCGCGCGGTCGGCGTCGAACCCCGTCAATTCGCCGCCGGTCGGCGACGGAAGCAGCGCCTTCGCACCGATGCGGGGCAGGTAGACGACCGTCGCGTTGCCGTTCGAAAGGAGCTCCGCCGTTGCCGGCACCCCGCCGTATTGGACCCTGAGCCGGTCGGGTCTTGCGAACAGCACCCGGGTCTTGCCGGCAACCTGAAACACGGCGGGCTCTGCGCTCGATCCGCCGACATCCATCGTCGTCGTGGTCGAGAACCGCATCGTCCTGGCCTTGGCCAGCGTGTCGCCCATCGCCTTCAGGAGCGCCAGCGCATCTGCGTCCGCTGCGCGTGCAGGACCGTTGACCGCGGTTGCCCCCGCCGCCGCGAGTCCTGCCAGAAATGTCCGACGCGATAGTGCCGTCATGTCCATCCCCCCTGCCCTGTCGTTCACGCAGCATGCACTGCCTTGGGTGGCCTCGCATCCGCTGCGTGCCCAATTTGAGCAGGCGAAGGATCGCTCGCTTTGGGCAGCGGCAGTAGCCTTTCTGAAACGACGACGTGAAGCTCCGCGACCGGAAGTGGTGGTTTCTTGTCGTACAGACAATCGTTGCCGCGGTATCCCTTCGTTGGGTTGGCTGTCGGCCGTGAACTGCTCGGGGGAGCAAATGTCGGACCTGATCGCGATCGTTTTTCCGACTGAGGCCAAGGCGGAGGAAGTCCGCGACAAGGTCATCGGCCTTCAGAAGCAGTACCTCATCAGCCTCGACGACGCCGTCGTGGCGGTGAAGAACGCAGACGGCAGGATCAAGCTCAACCAACTCGTTTCAACGACCGCGGCCGGGGCGGCTGCAGGGAGCTTCTGGGGGCTGCTGGTCGGCGTGCTGTTCATGATGCCTATCCTGGGCGTCGCAGTCGGCGCGGCGTCCGGCGCCCTCGGAGGCGCTCTGCAGGACTACGGCATCAACGACGCCTTCATGAAGGACGTCTCCGAAAAGGTGCAGCCCGGCAGCGCGGTGCTGTTCCTGCTCGTGAAGAAGATGACGACCGACAAGGTGCTGGCCGACCTCAAGGGCGTCGGCGGCACCGTGCTTCAAACGTCACTCGACCGTGAGAAGGAGCAGGCGCTGCGCGACGCGCTCGCCGCACATGTCGCGTCGGCCGCGACGGCCGCCACCACACAGACAGCATAAGGCATCGACAGAGGAGCCGAAGACCATGGCAAACGACGTCCCCTCGGTGAATGACCCGCTCTTCGGCTCGGCCGCGCTCGGCGTCGCCGCGCCGGTGCGCGACTTTCCGAAAGGCGAGATGCCGGCGGATGCCGCCTACCAGATGGTGTCCGACGAATTGTTCCTCGACGGCAACGCGCGCCAGAACCTCGCGACGTTCTGCCAGACGTGGGACGACCCCTTTGTCCACAAGCTGATGGATCAGTCGATCAACAAGAACTGGATCGACAAGGAAGAATATCCGCAGTCGGCAGCGATCGACATGAAGTGCGTCAACATGGTCGCCGACCTGTGGAACGCGCCGAAGTCCGCGCAGGCGACCGGCACGAATACCATTGGATCGTCGGAAGCCTGCATGCTCGGCGGCATGGCCATGAAGTGGCGCTGGCGCAAGAAGATGAAGGAGATGGGCAAGCCCACCGACAAGCCGAACATGGTCTGCGGCCCGGTTCAGGTGTGCTGGCACAAGTTCGCGCGCTACTGGGATGTCGAGATCCGCGAGATTCCGATGGAGCACGGGCGCTACTTCATGGATGCCAAGACCATGCTCGAAGCGGTGGACGAGAACACCATCGGCGTGGTGCCGACGTTCGGCGTGACCTACACGGGCAACTACGAATTCCCGGAGCCGCTCCAGGACGCGCTCGACAAGCTCCAGAAGGCGAAGGGCCTCGACATCGACATCCACGTCGACGCGGCTTCGGGCGGCTTCCTCGCGCCCTTCTGCGCGCCTGAGATTCCCTGGGACTTCCGCCTCCCGCGCGTGAAGTCGATCTCCTCGTCGGGCCACAAGTACGGCCTCGCCCCGCTCGGTTGCGGCTGGGTCGTGTGGCGCGACGCCGCCGCGCTGCCGGACGACCTCGTGTTCAAGGTCGACTACCTCGGCGGGCAGGTCGGCACGTTCGCGATCAACTTCTCCCGCCCCGCCGGCCAGGTGATTGCGCAATACTACGAGTTTATCCGGCTCGGCCGCGAAGGCTACAAGAAGGTGCAATCGGCCGCCTACCAGGTGGCGCAGTACATCGCCGCGGAAGTGGCGAAGTGCGGCCCCTTCGAGTTCATCTGCACCGGCAGCGAGAAGACGGGCATCCCGGCGGCGTGCTTCAAGATCAAGGACGGCGCGAAACCCGGCTACACGCTCTACGACCTCTCCGACCGGCTGCGGATCAGCGGTTGGCAGGTGCCGGCGTTCGCCCTTTCCGGCAAGGCGTCGGACATCTCCGTGATGCGCGTGATGTGCCGGCGCGGCTTCGACATGGACATGGCGCAGCTGCTCCTGCGCGACTTCAAGGCGGCGATCGCATTCTTCAAGACGCACCCGCCCTCCGACATCAAGCCGAGCGAGGGAACGGGCTTCCACCACAACTGATTTTGAGGCGGTACCCCGGTGAACCGGTACGGCCGCCTTAGATTGGAGCCGGCTGAGGGAGTCGGTTCGAACACAAGGGGACGGCCATGGCCGATACAACGTCGAAGGCGGCGAACGTCGCCAAGCTGAGCGTGCTCACGCTCGCCATCATGAACGTGACCGCGGTGGTGAGTCTGCGCGGGCTTCCGTCGGAAGCGACCTACGGGCTCACGTCGGTGTTCTACTACGTGTTCGCGGCGATCTTCTTCCTGATCCCGGTGTCGATCGTCGCGGCCGAACTCGCCACCGGCTGGCCGCAGAAGGGCGGCGTGTTCCGTTGGGTCGGCGAAGCGTTCGGTCCGCGCTGGGGCTTCGTCGCGATCTTCCTCCTGTGGGTCGAGTCGACGATCTGGTTTCCGACCGTCCTGACCTATGGCGGCGTGGCGCTGGCCTTTGCCGGACCGGACCAGAAGTGGGACGAGGCGCTCGCGGCAAACAAGTTCTACACGATCGCCATCGTGCTGATCGTCTACTGGGCCGCGACCTTCTTCACCCTGCGCGGTCTGAAGGCCGCTGCCTCGATCTCGAAATGGGGCGGCCTCATCGGCACGATCATCCCGGCGGCGGTGCTCATTCTGCTCGGGTTCATCTACTACTTCCAGGGCCACACCGTGCCGGTGCAGATGGCGTGGAAGGACCTGATCCCCGACTTTACGAACTTCAACAACCTCGTGCTCGCCGCCGGCATCTTCCTGTTCTACGCGGGCATGGAGATGAACGCGATCCACGTGAAGGAGATCGACAACCCGTCGCGCAACTATCCGCTGGCGATCCTGCTGTCCTCGATCGCCACCGTCGCGATCTTCATCCTCGGCACGCTCGCCATCGCCTTCATCATTCCGGCGAGCCAGATCAACCTGGTGCAGAGCCTGCTCATCACCTACGACGACTTCTTCAAGGCCTTCGGTATCGCGTGGGCCTCGCCGATCATGGCGCTGGCCCTTGCCTTCGGCGTGCTCGGCGGCGTGACGGTGTGGGTCGCCGGCCCCTCCGCCGGCCTTGCGGTCGTCGGGCGCGCGGGCTACCTGCCGCCGTTCTTCCAGAAGATGAACGCCAACGGGGCGCCGAGCCACATCCTGCTGGTGCAGGGCCTGATCGTCACGTTCGTGTCGATCATGTTCGTGATCCTCCCGTCGGTGCAGGCGGCCTACCAGATCCTGTCGCAGCTCACCGTGACGCTCTACCTCATCATGTACCTCCTGATGTTCGCCGCGGCGATCCACCTGCGCTTTTCCGAGCCCGACACCCCGCGGCCCTACAAGGTGCCGGGCGGGACGGCCGGCATGTGGTTCTTCTCCGGCATCGGCCTCGTCGGCTCGCTGATCGCGCTGGTACTGAGCTTCGTGCCGCCGTCGCAGATCTCGGTCGGCAGCCCGACGACCTACATCGGGATCCTGATCGCCGGGAACGTGCTGTTCGTCGCCATCCCGCTCATCATCTACGCGATGCGCAAACCGTACTGGAAATCGACGGAAGCATCCGGCGAGGAGTTCGAGCCGTTCAACTGGGAACGCCCCGACTGGCGCAAGCAGTATCCGAACGCGCCGGCCACGAAGAACGTCGCCCGGATGGCACCGGCCGAGTAACAAGAACGGGAAGCGGGTGAACCAACCCGCTTCCCTCGTTTTGGAAGCAGGGGAGGAACGGCATGGCGGTCGACCAGACGACGATCGAGGCCGCGCTCAACGCGGCGCACGTTGCCCACAAGGGTGACAGTGGCGGCAAGAACGCCGACTACATTCCCTACCTCGCGTCCGTACCCTCTACCCTTTACGGCCTCGCCGTGGCGACTGCCGACGGCACGGTCTTCAAAGCGGGCGATGCCGACTACCAGTTCGCGATCGAGTCGATCTCGAAGGTGTTCACGCTCGCGCTCGCGCTCGAGCTGCACGGTCCGCAGGCGGTGCGCGACAAGATCGGCGCGGCCGCCACCGGCATGCCGTTCAATTCCGTGATGGCGATCGAGCTGCACCAGGGAAAGCCCCTGTCGCCGCTCGTAAACGCCGGGGCGATTGCAGCAGCAAGCATGGTGCCCGGGAAGACGGCGGACGAGATGTGGGCAAAAATCCTCGACTGCCAGAGCCGCTTCGCCGGCCGCAAGATCGCGCTGTCCGACGCGGTCAACACCTCGGAGCAGACGACGAACTTCCACAACCGCGGCATCGCATGGCTCCTCTACAGCTACGGCCGCTGCTTTTCCGATCCGATGCACGCCTGCGACGCCTATACCCGCCAGTGCTCGACCCTGATCACGGCGGCGGACCTCGCGGTGATGGGGGCGACGCTCGCCACCGGCGGCGTCAACCCGCTGACGATGGAACGAGTGATCGGCGCCGGCAACGTGCCGCACATCCTCTCCGACATGATGATGGAAGGCCTCTATGACGCCTCCGGAAAGTGGGCCTACACGGTCGGCCTGCCGGGCAAGAGCGGCGTCGGCGGGGGCATACTTGCGGTCGTGCCGGGCAAACTCGCGATCGCCGGTTTTTCGCCGCCGCTCGACGAGGTCGGCAACAGCGTGCGCGCCCAGAAGGGCGTAGCCGACGTCGCGGCGGCGCTCGGTTTCAACCTGTTCGTCCCCCGGAGCGCCTGATGGCACATGCCGCTGCACCCGACCGGGGCTCGATGGGCCTGTTCTCCGTCGCGGCCATCGGTATCGGTTCGATGGTAGGCGCCGGGATCTTCGCCCTCCTCGGCCAGGCCGCGGTCGCGGCGGGCCGCGACGTCTACCTGAGCTTCATCATCGCCGGCGTGATCGCCTTCCTCTCTGGCATCTCGTACGCCAAGCTCGCCGTGCGCTATCCGGTGAACGGGGGCATCGTCGAGTATTTCTCGCGCGCGTTTCCTTCGCCGCTCGTCGCCCGCGCGCTGTCTCTGCTCTATCTCCTCACCCTCGTCGTGACGGTCGCGATCGTCGCCAAGGCGTTCGGAAAATATGCAACGCGCCTCGTGATCGGCAATGACGTGTCCTCCTTCCTGTCCGACTGCTTTGCCGCGGGGATCGTCATCCTGCTCGCGCTTCTCAATCTCGTCGGTGACAAGGCGGTCGGCCGTGCCGAGCTGCTGCTCGTCTCGGTCAAGCTCGGCATACTCGCGCTTCTGATGGCCGCCGGCTTGCCCAGCATCGATCCAGGGCTCATCGCGCAAGGGCCGGAGGTCACCACGCAGGCGCTGATCTCGAGCGTGGGACTCACCTTCTTCGCCTACGCGGGTTTCGGGATGATGGCGAACGCCGCCGCCAACGTCGCCAGCCCCGGCACGACTCTGCCGCGGGCGATCTTCCTCGCGATTGCCCTCGTCATCGTCCTCTACATCAGCCTCGCCGTCGTGGTGCTGGGCAACCTGCCGGCGGAGAAGCTCGTGAAGTACGCCGACACCGCGGTAGCCGAGGCCGCCAAGCCGGTGCTCGGGCATCTCGGGTTCGTCGCCGTATCAGTCGGCGCATTGATCGCCACGGCTTCGGCGATGAACGCCACGCTCTACAGCCTGCTGAACCTCGGCCGCGCGCTCGCCGAGCGTGACCCGGACGGGAGCGCCTTCGCGCGCTGGCTGCTCGGCTCGACAGGCGGATATGCCACGCTTGTCGCCGCGATCGTCGTCATCATCTTCTTCTTCAACCTCAGCGCCATCGCGAACGTCGCCGGCGGAGCCTTCCTGCTTGCCTATCTGGCGGTATTCGCCGCACATTGGCGTCTGATCGGCGAAACCGGAGGGTCGAAGCTACTGATCCTCGCCGGCGCCGCGTTGATGGTTCTGGTGCTCGTGGTCATGTTCGTGCAGCTCACCCAGGTTCAGCCCGACGCCGTCGAACTCTTCTCCGGACTCCTCGGCATCTGCGCGCTGCTGGCGTGGCTGATGCAGGGCCGTTCCGCCGCGCGCGCCTAGCAACATGGCGGGCTTCAGCGATCCGCAGATCGGGGCGTTGTTCCTCGCCGTCGTCGCGTTCCTCGTGATCGTGCCGTGCCACCTCGTCGGCCTCCACGGTGTCGCCGCGCTGATCCGCGCCCATAACCCGAAGGGCAGCATGCGCGAGCAGGGCTTCCGCGCCGAGGCGGGCCTCGTGCTGCTGGTCATGGCGTCGCTGTTCGGGCTGCACCTGCTGACGAACGCCGCGTGGGGCGGCTTCATCGCCTGGTCAGGCGCACTGCAGGGCTATCGGCAGTGCCTGTTCTACTCGCTCGAGAATTACACGTCCCTCGGCCTGACCCGCGTCCAGGTCGACGATACCTGGCGCGCGCTCGCGCCGCTGATCTCGCTCTCCGGCGTCTTCTGCCTCGGATGGTCGACCGCCGTTCTCGTCAGCGTGTTCAACCACCTCTACTCCCCGACGTCCGGCCGCTAGAGCGCCGCCGCCGAGTTCGTCGCCGCAGCTCCAAGGAGGTCGCGGACGCCCTCGACGGCGAGCTGGGCTCCGAGCGCAAAGAGGATGATGCCCGAAATCCGGTTCACCGTATCGATCGCGCCGTCGCTGAGCCGCCGTACGAGGCGTCCAGCGAAACAAAGCGTGAGGAACACGGGAACCGCCATCGCCAGCGCCACGCCGGCGAGCGCTGCGAGGTCTTCCGGCGTATTGTACCGCCCGGCGGCGCTGATCGCGACCGCGATCGTGCCACCGCCGATGGTGATCGGAAACGTCAGCGGCACGGTCGTGAGCAAACGCCAGTCCCCTTCCGACGCAGCAAGATCAACCTCGCGATCGGACGCCTTGCCCGCGCGCGTCATCAACGGCCAGCCCTGGTGGAGCAGCGCGGCGCCACCGGTCAGCGTCAGTGCTCCCGTCGAGATGCCGAGCGCCCTGAGCGCGAGCTGGCCGAGCGCCACGGTGAGCAGCATCACGACCGCATAGTTGCGTGCAACGGCGAACGCGATCCGGCGCTGCACGTCCGCGGGCGCGTCGCCGATTAGCGTCGCCGTTGGTCCAAGTGTAGCGGGGGGACTGAACATGGCGAGCAGGCTCACTGCGAAGAGCAGCAACTCACCCGCAGAGATCGTCATCCGAAGCACCCCCTCGACCGAACGACACGCCAGAGCAAATGCGTACGCAAATCCGTCGAGGGCGAAAGCCAGACACTGCCCATCTTGGGCACGGTTCAGAGCGCTAGCGGGATTTCACGAGCCCGGAAAAGCCTGCAATGGCGAGAAGGCTCAACGCCCACCCGACGATCGCCTGGAAGTAGAAATAGCCCATCGCGAAGGAGCCGAAGGCCTTCGTCGGATCCGGCCGCCAGTACTCCTTCTGGCCGATCTCCAGCACCGGGAACAGCGTATCGAGGGAATACATCCAGGCATTGAAGATGGGGTAGCTCGAGGCCTCCTGCTGGCCGAGGAAGCAGCGGAGCTGCGTCTCGCCCGGCTTGGCGCGACCGGGGGTCGGCGTTGCGCCCGCAAGGAGGCGTGTCTCGCCCTCGGGCACGCCGCACATCGTCCACTCGGGCGAGCGAAGCACCACCGGGCTGTTTGGCTTCAACGCCGAGCGCGCCTCGGCCAGCCCGAACACGGCGACGCCGAGGAGCCAGAAGGCGAGGAGCCAGGCAAACGCCCGCAGCGGCTGGCGACCAAAGCCCACGGTAACGCCCAGGATGCCGTCCTTCAGCGACAGGAGCGCGCGCCACACGGCGTTCTGCGCCCGATCGCGGCGCGATTGGCGCTGGAGGCGTTCCTTCTCGATGAGGACGGCGCGCGCGTCCTCGTCGTGGCCCATCTGCGTCAGCACCTGCGCGAGCAGCTCGTAGGGCTGCGGCCAGAAATCCTCCCCCCAGCGCGCCGCGGACTGGCGGCTCAGCCAGTCGAGGCGGCTTGCGGCATCGACGGGGCCGCCGAGGAAGGCGTTGTAGAGGCAGCGGTTGAGCAGCAGGTCGCCGGCCTTCGGCCAGGAGGCCGCCGCATCGTGGATCGTGTCGAGCGTAGCGCCGGTGAGATCCAGGGCGCCGTCGAGTTCAGCGCCATCGCGCAGGAAGAAGCCGCCGCGCACGACCGCCCGGTTGAGGTGCACCACCTCACCCCCGGGGTTCGACAGGCGTGCGCCCGACAGGTCGAGGTCGCCGCCGAGGCGCGCGCTCGCGAGCTTCACCTCCCCGGCGATGACGGCGCGGCGCAGGACGAGGTCGCCGTCGGCTTCGACCGCCTCGCCGTCGAGCGCGACCTGGCCGGCATTCTCGATGGTCGCGCCCGCGAGGTCGAGATCGGCGCCGATGCGGGACCGGCCCACGTCGACGCCGCCGCGCACGTTCGCTGCCCGCATTTCGACGCTGCGGGCGCTCAGGTCCTCCGCGACCAGCGCCAGTCCGCCCGGCTGCGCAATGCTCGCACCGTCAAGGATGAGCGCCCCGCCGATCCGGGCGCCGGCGAGGCGGACCTCGCCGGAGACGTCGGCCGCGCGCAACGTCATGTCGCCACGCGCCTCCAGGCGGTCCGCCTGAAGGCCGGGCAGGTGCGAGCCGTCGAGGAACAGGCTGTCGATGACCGCCGAGCGCAGCACGGGCGCTGCGTCGAAGCGGCAGTCCTTGAGCCCGAGATCGCGCGGGATGCGGCAGCCCTCGAGGTCGAGCAGACCCGAGATCCAGGCGCCGGAAATGCGAACTCCCTTTTCGTGCGGGCGGTGGTCGACGTCGCCGCCGAGCGCGAGGAAGCGCAGGAAGGCGGCGCGGACTTCCCGCCCGGCATCACCCTGCTCCGGCACGGAGCCGTCGCCAAGCCGGTCGAAGTCGCCGTGGTCGAGATCCGCGACGATCCGTTCCTCGGCCGGCGTCAGCGGCCGGAAGCCCTGCAGCGACGTCGGCCTCACATCAGGCGGGTCCGAGCGGGATGCCGAGGTGGTACCAGACGATCAGCATCAGCGTCCAAAGCACCAGCAGCACGATCGTGTACGGCAGCATCAGCGCGACGATCGTGCCGATGCCCGCGTCCTTCTGGTACTTCTGCGCGAAGCCCACCATGACCGCGAGATACACGTTGAGCGGCGTGATCACGTTCATCGGGCTGTCGCCGACGCGATAGGCCGCAAGCACCAGGTTCGGGTCGCCGCCGAGGCGCATGAACAGCGGGATGAACACCGGCGCAAGGATCGCCCACTTGGCGAGACCACCGGTGAGGATGACGTCGATCAGGGCGACCACGATGACGAACAGGATGATGTAGCCCGTCGCGCCGATCGGCATCGTCTGGAGGAAGTCCGCGAGGTTCACGGCCGTCACGGTCGCAAGGTTCGTCCAGTTGAAGAACGCGATGAAGTTCGCGATCACGAACAGGAGGAAGATCATGCCAGCAAGGCTGCTCCACGTCTTCACGACGAGCCCGATCGCCGCCGTAGCGTTCGCGATCGTGCCGGCGCCGCGGCCGTAGGCGTAGCCGACGACGAGGAACAGGAGGCTGATCAGCACGATCAGCGCGCTCATGAACGGGGATCCCGCCATGATGCCGCCCGTCGTCTGGTTGCGCAGGATGCCCCACGGGATCGGCGGCGCGGTCAGCGCCACGAGGATGAGGACAAAGACGAGCAGCGCCCGGCCGGCGTACTTCAGCCCCTGCTGCTCGCTGCCGGAGAGGCCCTCCGACGCCTCGACCGGAACGCCGCCGGTGTAGGGTCCAAGCCGCGGCTCGACGAACCGTTCGGTGAGGATGGTGCACACGATCGCCATGATGATCGACGAGGCGATCATGAAGTAGAGGTTCCCGACGACGGTGATCTGCGCGTTCGGGTTCACCGTGCGGATGGCGTCGTTGGTGACCTCCGTCAGGAGCGCATCCGTCGGCGTGACGAACACGTTGACGAGAAACACGGCGGCCACGCCTGCAAACCCCGCGGCAAGGCCCGCCAGCGGATGCCGGCCCATGCTGTGGAAGGCTGCTGCGGCCAGAGGCACCAGAACGAGGTAGCCCGCGTCCGCCGCGATCGAGGAGAGCACGCCGACCATCACGATCATGAAGGTGAAGATGGCGCGTGGCGCCGCCGCGACGAGCTTGCGCACGAGGGTCGCGATCAGCCCCGATTCCTCGGCGAGACCGACGCCGATCATCGCCACCAGAATGACGCCCACGCCGGTGAAGCCGAGGAAGTTCGCCACCGGCGTCGTCAGCATGAACCGGATGCCGTCGGCCGAGAGGAGGCTTCTGACCGCCGTCGTCTGCTTGATGATGTCGCCCGCCGCCTCGCTATAGGCTTCGTAGGTGACCGTCGTCCCGAGTGCGGCGAAGATCGCCGAGAGCGCGATCACGATGCCGATCAGGATGAAGAAGATGATGGCCGGATGCGGCACCATGTTGCCGATCCGCTCGACGGTGGCGAGGAAGCCCGTCGCGGGCGCCGCATCGCCGTTCGACTTCGAATTGGTATTCGCCATCCTCGTTTCTCCGCCTTTCGCGTTTCCCCGCCGCCTCAGGGCGCCTGGGCAGATGCAGCCTGCGTTCTGAAGGGTAGTGGCCGCACCTGCTGGCCCGGGTGCAGCGCCTGAATGCCGCCGGTGACCACCATATCGCCCGGCTCGAGGCCGCGCCCGACGACGACGGCGCTCGGCTCGAAGCGCACGATCTCGACCGGCCGCAGGGTTACGGTGTTGTCCATCGGCGCGACCACCCACACGGCAGGATCGCGGCCGAACGCGGTGAGCGCGCTCGCCGGGATGCTCGTCACCGCCTCGGTCGTGCGTGTGACGGAGCCGACGATCGGCGCGCCGAGCGCCATGTCCTTGGGCGCCCCGTCGAGGCCGACGCGGACCCGGAACGTCCCGGTGACGGGATCGGCCTGCGGTGAGACTTCGCGGATCGAGCCGGTCACGTGCACGTTCGGGTCGGCGACGAGCGCGACGTCGACCACGAGGTCCTGCGGCGCCTTCTCGAACAGGCGGGGCGGAACGTCGAAGACGGCGTCGCGGCCGTCGCCGCGCGCGATGGTCACGATCATCCTGCCGGCCTGCACCACTTCGCCTGGCTCCGCCCCGCGCGCCGTGACGACGCCGTCGCCTTCGGCCCTGAGCTCTGTGAAGGAGAGGCGGTCCTTCGCGGCCGCGAGCTGCGCCTCGGCGTCCTCCAGCGAGGCTTCGGCCGCGATGAAGGCGGTGCGCGCCTCGTCGTAGCGCGGCCGCGTGGTGAAGCCGCGCGCCAGCAGATCGACCTGGCGGTCATACGCGTTGCTGGTTTTCGACACCTGCCCCTTGGCGGCCTCGACGGCGGCTTGCGCGGCCGCGACCGCGTTGCGCTCGGTTTCCGCATCGAGGCGGGCGAGGAGCTGTCCGGCCTCCACCTTGTCGCCGACGTTGACCGGGCGCTCCGTGACCTTGCCGGCGATGCGGAAGGCGGCTTGCACTTCCTTCTGCGCCTGGATGTCGCCGGTGATGCGGGTGGTGATGCCGGTCGCGCCGGGCTCGATCAGCACGACCGTCACGGGTCGCGGCAGCGCATCGACGTCGGGCGCCTTTTCAGAGCAGGCGCTCAGGACCGAAAGGCTCGCCATCGCGGCGAGCGCCATGCAGGCGCGCCAGCGGCTCATGACACGGCCTCCGTCACCTTGGCGGCCTGCGGTTCGGGCTCCTCGCCCTCGCGGCCGCGGAACCACGTCACGTAGAGGGTCGGCAGGAAGATCAAAGTGAGCACGGTGGCGACCAGCAGCCCTCCCATGATGGCGAACGCCATCGGCCCCCAGAACACCGTGGGCGCAATCGGGATCATGCCAAGGACCGTCGAGACCGCCGTCAGCATGATCGGCCGGAAGCGCGCCGTGCTCGCGGCCATGGCGGCGTCCCAGACGCTCTTGCCCTCGGCGCGTTCCTGGTCGATCTGGCCGATCAGGATCACCGCGTTCTTCGTGATGATGCCGATCAGCGCGAGGATGCCGAGAAGCGCCACGAAGCCCAGCGGCTTGCCCGACAGAAGCAGGGCGGCGACCACTCCGATGAGGCCGAGCGGCGCGACCGAAAGCACCATGATCAGGCGCTGGAAGCTCTTCAGCTGCAGCATCAGCACGGTCAGCATGATGAACAGCATCAGCGGGATCACAGCGAGCACCGATGCCTGCGACTTGGCGCTCTCCTCGACGGTGCCGCCGGTGGCGATGGCATAGGATGCCGGCAGCGTGGCACGCAGCGCATCGATCTTGGGGGTGAGATCGGCGACGACCGTTTCCGGCAGCACGCCGTCGGCGACGTCGGCCTGCACGGTGAGGGTTGGCACGCGGTCTCGCCGCCAGATCAGCGGCTGGTCCTGCCCGTATGAGAGCGTCACGAACTGCGACAACGGCACGGTGCGCCCGCTCGGCAGGCTCACCTGGAGGGTGCCGAGCGTATCGATCGACACGCGCTGCTCGTCGGTCGCCCGCGCGATCACGTCGACGAGATAGATGTCGTCGCGCACCTGCGTCACCGGCATGCCGGAGATCACGGTCGCAAGCACCCCGGCCAGCGCCTGCGAGCTCACGCCGAGCCGGCGCGCCTCGTCCTGGTCGACCTGCACGCGCAGTTCGCGCGACGGCTCGATCCAGTCGTAGTTCACCTTCCGCGCGTTGGGATTGGAGGCAATCGTCTCGGCGAGCTTGAGCGCGATGGTGCGCACCTCCGCGAGGTCAGGCCCGGTCACGCGATACTGGACGGGCCAGCCGACCGGCGGGCCGAGCTCGAGCGGATAGACGCGCGAGACGAGGTTCGGGAATTCTTCCGCCAGCCGCTTCTGCAGACGCAGCCGCAGCCGGTCGCGCGCCTCGACGTCCTTGGCGACGACCACGGCCTGGCTGAAGAAGTCGTTGGGCAGTTGTGCGTTGAGCGGCAGGTAGAAGCGGATCGCGCCACGACCGACGTAGGTGCTCCAGCGCGCGACGTCCGGATCATCCTTGAGCGCGGCATCGAAGCGGCGCACCACCTCGTCGCTCGCGTAGATCGAGGCGTTCTGCGGCAATTGCAGGTCGACGAGCAGTTCGGGCCGGTCGGACGCCGGGAAGAACTGCCGCGGGATGAGCGGCATCGCGAGGATCGACAGCACGAACAGGCCGACGGTGACCGCGAGCGTCAGCCAACGCGCCTTCATCGCGCCCCACAGGAGTCCGCGATAGGCGCGCACGAGGCCGCCGGGTTCGTCGCTCGTCTTCGTCGGAGCCTTGAGGATCCACAGACCGAGGAGCGGCGCGAAGATCACGGCGACGAACCACGACACGAGAAGCGCGATCGTCACGACGGCGAAGAGCGAGAACGTGTACTCGCCCGCCGATGAGGCCGCAAAGCCGATCGGCACGAAGCCGGCGATCGTCACGAGCGTACCGGCGAGCATGGCGAAGGCGTAGCGGGTGAAGGCGTAGGTCGCGGCCTTTTCCTTGTCGTCGCCCGCTGCGAGCCGGCTCACCATCGCGTCGGTCGTCGTCATCGCGTCATCGACGAGGAGCGCCAGCGCGATGATGAGCGCACCGAGCGACACGCGCTGCATGTCGATGTGCACGATCTGCATGACGGCGAACACGACGGCGAGCGTCAGCGGGATCGCCAGCGCCACGACGAGGCCAGGCCGGAGGCCGAGCGCGAGGAGGCTCACGGCGAGGATGATGCCCACCGACTGCCAGAGCGAGGTCATGAACTCGTCGATCGCCGAGGCGACTGTCACCGACTGGTCGGCGACGAGGCGCGCCTCGATGCCGACCGGAAGACCGGCGGTGAACGCCTGCATCGTCTGCTGCACGTTCTTGCCGAGCGCCAGGATGTCGCCGCCGTCGCGCATCGCGATGCCGAGGCCGATCGCCTCCTTGCCGTTGACGCGGAACATCGGCTGCGGCGGGTCGGCGTAGCCGCGCCGCACCGTCGCGATGTCGGCGAGCCGCACCATGCGGTTGCCGACGGCCAGGTTGATGTTGCGGATGTCGTCTTCCGACTGGAACGCGCCGGAAACGCGGATCGACAGGTTTTCCGCATCCGTGCGGATGATGCCGGCCGGGCGCACCGCGTTCTGCGCCTGGAGCGCGGCGATGACGGCGCTCCGGTCGATGCCGAGATTCGCCAGCTCCTTCACGTTGAACTCGACGAAGATGCGTTCGTCCTGCGCGCCGATGATCTCGACCTTGGAGACGTCCGGGACGAGCAGCAGCTTCGAACGCGCCTGCTCGACGATGTCGCGCACCTCGCGCGGGGTGAACCCGTCGGAGGTGAACCCGTAGATGATGCCGAACGTGTCGCCGAAGCGGTCGTTGAACACGGGGCCGACGACGCCTTGCGGCAGCGTCAGGCGGATGTCGTTGACGAGGTTGCGCACCTGGTACCAGGTGTCGTGCACCTGCTGCGGCGTCGCCTCGCCCTTGAGGTTCACGAAGATCGTGGTGACGCCGGGCTTCGTGTAGCTGCGGATGAAGTCGAGGTGCGGCGTCTCCTCGAGCGCACGCTCGATACGCTCGGTCACCTGCTGCATCGTCTCGTCCATGGTCGCGCCGGGCCAGGCGGCGGAGACGACCATCGTCTTGAACACGAACGCCGGGTCTTCGTTGCGGCCGAGCTTGTAGTAGGCGCCAAGCCCCGCCAGGACCGACACCAGCATCATGAACACCACGATGGAGCGGTGGCGGATCGCCCATTCGGAGAGGTTGAACCCCATCAGCTTTCCCCTCCGGGCAGGCGCACGCGCTGGCCCGCCGCAAGCGACTGCGTGCCGGCCGTGACCACGATTTCCCCGGGCTTCACGCCGTCGGTGAGGAAGGCGCGCACGGGATCGCGGCGGTCGATGGTGACGGGCCGCGCCGCCACGGTGAACTGGGTCGGGTCGACGACCCAGACCGTCGGCTGCAGCCCCTCGATGACGGCGGTGACCGGGATCGTGAGCAGCGCAGACGCGTCACGGGTCAGCGTCCCGGTGACGTTGGCGCCGAGGCGAAACGCCGCCGGCGGGGCCTCGAGACCGACGCGGACACGGAACAGACGGGTGACGGGATCGGCCTGCGGCGACACCTCGCGGACCCGGCCCTGCACCGTCTGCGACGGATCGGCCGCAAGGGAGACGGTGAAGCGGCCGTCGGCCGAGAGCGCCTCAAGCGCCGCGGCCGGCACGTCGAACACCGCGTCGCGGCCGTCCCGGCGGGCGATGCGCACCACCATCTGGCCCGCCTGCACGAACTCGCCGGGTTCCGCGCCGATCGCTGTGACGATGCCGGAGGCGTCCGCCCGGAGCACGGTGAAACCCAGCTGTTCCTCGGCCGTCGCAAGGTTGGCGCGGGCCGCGTTGAGGGCGGCGCGCGCGGCGTTCATGCCCTGCTGGGCGGATTCGAAATCGGCCTGCGGGATGACGTTCTCGGCCAGCAACACGCCCCGGCGCCGGTAATGGTTTTCCGCCTGCACGAAGCGTCCTTCCGCCGTCGTCACCGCCGCGCGCGCCTGGCGGAGCGCGTTCTCCTGGTCCTGCGGCTCGAGTTCGGCGAGCACCTGGCCGGCGGCGACCTGGTCGCCGACGTTGGCCGGGCGAACCTTCACGCGGCCGGCGACGCGGAAGCCGAGGGATGCGAGGTCCTCGGCCTCGATGCGGCCGGTGAGGGTCAGGTCCTCGATCGCTGCGGCGGGTTCGACGACGGCGACGCGTACGAGGCGCACCGTCTCGGCCTCCTGCGGCGCCGGCGAGCGCCCGCAGGCGGCAAGCGCCAGCGCGGACGCGGACAGGACGAGCAGCGACCGGCGGTTCATGGCGTGACCCCTGCTTCGGACTGGCGGCGGGCGAGCGCCATGACGAGGTAGGACAGTCCTCCGGCGCACATCGCGAGGCCCACCATCGCGCCGGGCTCCTCGATCAGGTCGAACGGAAAGCGCAACAGGAGCGCGAGGCCGACGAGGATCGACAGCGCCCCCGAGCCGATCACCGCGCGCCAGCCGCCCTGCGGCCTGATGCGGAAGCCGAGGCCGCCCTGCGCCACGCCCTGCGCCAGCAGCACGATCGCCACGATCAGCGTCAGCGCGGCCGCGCCCTTCATGGGGTTGAGGTAGATCAGCACGCCGCCCGCCGCTTCGGCAGCTCCCTTCAGCAGCTCCCAGGCGAAGCCGCGCCACTCCTGCGCACTGAACGCGTGCCACACGGTCACGATGCCGGCGATGGCGAGTACGCCGCCGAGGATCGTGCTCGAGGCGTAGTTCGAATAGTCGGGCATCAGCATGGCGGCAAGGCCGAGCACGAGCAGCGCCGCCGCGACCGCGAAGTAGCCGCTCGATCGGGTGCCGAAGGTGCTGACCGCCGTCATGCCTTCCCTCCCTAGAACCGCCAGATGAGCGGCACGTAGAACGTGGCCACGATGAAGAACCAGATCATCAGCGGCAGACCGAGCTTCCAGTAGTCCCCGAACGCGTAGCCGCCGGGGCCCATTACCATGAGGTTCGTGGGTGTCGCGATCGGCGTCAGGAAAGAGGCCGCTGCGGCGACCGCGGTCGACATCAGCACGGGATCGGGCGACATGCCGAGCGACTTCGCCGCGGCGACGCCGATCGGGATCACGATGAGGGCGGTGGCCGTGTTGGAGATGAGCTGGCCGAGAACCGCCGTCAGCACGAAGAGGCCTGCGAGCAGCGCGTAAGGGCCGAGGTGGCCGATCGAGTTGACGAGGCCGTCGGCCATCATGCGGGCCGCCCCCGTCTGCTCCATGGCGGTCGAGAGCGGCATCATCGCCGCCACCATGACCACGGTGGTCCAGTTGATCGCCCGGTAGGCCTGCTCGACCGTCATGATGCCCGAGAGCACGATCGCGATCGCCGACAGGATGCCGGCCACCGCCGGGGGAACGATGCCGGTCGCGAGCATCAGGACCATCGCCAGCAGGATGACCACGGCCTGCGTCGCGCCGGGACCCATCGGAACCGCCTGGCGGCGCACGAGGTCGGGCGAGTTGACCACCAGCACGTCCGGATCGGCGAGGCGCTCGTCGAGCGCCTTCCATGTGCCCTGCAGCAGCAATGTGTCACCGACCTGAAGCTCGGTTTCGTTCGCCGGCAGGGTGACCCCGGCGCGCGAGATCGCGAGCACGATGAGATCGCCGCTCTCGGTTACCATCCCCGGAAACGCCTTGCTTCCGGCGAGCGCGGAGCGCGGCGGGATCACGACCTCGGCGAGACCGGAGCTCTTGTTGAACAACGTGTCGCCGGCATCCGTCGCGTCGCCTTCCTCGCGCACCGCGAGATGCGCGGAGGCAGCGAACGACGCAGCCGCATTGCCTTCGCCCTTCAGGATCAGGTAGTCGCCCGCCGCAATGGTGTCGCGGCGGATCGGCATGCCTGTCTTGCCGTCCTGTACGGCGACGAACTCGAGGCCCGGATGGGCCTTCGGATCGGCCACGTCGTCACGCCGCGCGCCAACGAGCGAGGACGTCTCCTTCACCCGCAGCCGGAACACGCCGCTCGCGAGACCATACTGCTCGACGAGCGTCTGGGCGTGCCGGCTGAAGTCGGCGGGCATCGAGGCGCCGTTGCGGAACGGCAGGAGCTTTTCGCCGAACAGCACGATGATTGCCATCGTGCCGATGAGCAGCGGCGCGCCGACCAGCGCGAACTCGAAGAATCCAAAACCGCGTCCGCCGGCGTCGGCGGAGGCTTCCGACACCAGCACGTTCACCGGCGAACCGGTGAGCGCGAGCAGCGAACCCGCGTGCGCGGCGAACACCAGCGGCATGAGAAGCTGCGAGGCGTGGCGCTTCAGCCGCACCGCCATGACCACGACCACCGGCAGGAGCGCCGCCACCGCGCCGTTGAGGCTGATCAGCGCGCAGAGCAGCGACACGAGCGTCATCGTGAGGATGAGGAGCCGCGGCCGGCCCGTACCGGCCTTGTCGATGAGGAACTGCCCCGCGTACGCCGTGACGCCCGTCATCTCGAGCGCGGTGCTCACGACGAACAGCGTCGCGATGAACATCACGGCCGGATCGCCGAAGCCCGCGAGCGCCGCCGGCAGCGTCAGGATGCCGGTCCACCACAGCGAAAGGCCGACGAGCATCGCCACGATGATCACCGGCAGGCGGTTCCACACGAACAGAACCACCGCAGCAACGATGATCAGGATGATGAGCGTGACCTGGCTCATGCCGAGCGCCCTCCGCCCGATGACTAGCGCGACATGCGAATCGTGAGACCGCTCATGTCGATCGACGCCATGAAGCCCACCTGGCGCCCGCGCACCTCGAGGATCACGCCGCGCGAATTGCGCAGCCGCGCGGACGAGGCGCCGCCGGCGACCGCGACACCCGTTCCCACGACCGTGTACGTTCCCTGGATGTCATGGACGTTGCGAACATTGTAGGCGCGACCGACGAAGTCGACGGAGGCGAGCCCGATCGTGGCGCCCATGCTGACGCCGCCCACGCTGAACGGCCAGCGCTTGCCGTTGAACCAGATATTGCCGCTGCCGCTGCCGACGCCGACGATGAAGCCGCCGCGGACGAGCCGGAACTCGATCTTGTGGCTCGGCGAAGCCGCCTGCGCCTCAACCGATGACCATGTCAGCAGTGCAGCCATCAGCGGAAACAGCACGAAGACTTTCAGAAGTCTCGCCATGGAAAGGCCTCCCCATTTGAATTCCCCGCGCGGCTCGCGCAAATCGACGAGCGTCGAGCGTTGTTACCGATCGCCAACGCTTCCTTGCTTGCTGCAATCCATATGCCCCGGCGTCTCTGACGTCCATCCCCATAGCGTAAAAATTTTTTCACCCCAATGCAGGGAAAAACCGTGTATCGGCCATGATCGGGCAAAAGTCGTCTTGCGCTCGGCAGGGCGTTCTTCGAGTGTGCGGTCGCTGGGGAGCCTATGAGCGACAAGGCCGTCATTTTCACGATCATTGCGTGCGCGGTGGGCCTCTTCGTGTGGGGCCGGCTGCCGGTGATGTTCGTCGCGCTGTGCGTGCCGCTCGCGTTGTTCTTTACCGGTCTCCTGCCGCTCGACATGGCGTTCAGCGGATTCGGCGATACGGTGATCGTGTTCATCGCCGGGCTGTTCGTCGTCGCCGCCGGGCTTGAGGCGACCGGCGTCACCGCCTTCGTCGGGCAGTGGCTATCGCGCGTCGTCGGTTCGAGCCCGCTGAAGCTGTCGGTCCTCACGGTGCTGATCGTGGCGCTGTTGGCTCCGCTGATCAGCATGAGCGGCGCGGTTGCGGCGCTCGTGCCCGTCGTCACGCTGCTGGCGCTCCGCATGAAGGAGGCGCCGTCGAAATTCCTGATGCCGCTTGCGTTCGCGTCGGGCGCAGGGTCGAAACTCGCGCTCACCGGCACGCCGAAGAACGTCCTCGTCAGCGATGCGGCGAGCGATGCGGGCTACGGCCACTTCGGCTTCTTCGAGTTCGCATGGGTGGGTGTCCCCCTGCTCCTCGGTACGGTGCTGATCGTGGCGCTGATCGGGCGCCGCCTGCTGCCCGTTCGGACGCCGGCCAACCTCCCGGAAGATTTCGGCCAGCACGCGCAGACGCTCGCCGAGCAGTACGGCATCGGCAAGGGCACGGCGCTTTACCGCATCGAATCGGAGTCCCCGCTCGTCGGCAAGACGCGCGAAGCGATCGCTGCGTCGGCCGTCAGCCTCGTCGCCGTGTCGAAGCGCGAGGCGAGCGATGTCCAGTCGGCAACCTTTGGCGCCGGCGACGTCCTTGTGCTTCGGGGGCCTGACGCTGCTGTGGCCGGATTTGTTGCCGAGAACCGCCTCGCGGCCGTGGCAGCGGGCGAAGGCACCGTGTCCGACATGCTGTTCAACAAGCAGTCTGGCCTTGCCGAAGTGGTGATCAAGCCGCGCTCGAAGCTCGTCGGCCAGACCATGGCGCCAGGCATGGTCACGGAGAGCGGCCGGTTCGTCGTCGTCGCGATCCAGCGCAACGGCGAGGATCTCGGCGGCGCGGGCCATAGCGAGATCGTGGGATCGGCCGGCGTTGCCCTGCAGCCCGGCGATCATCTGTTGTTGCAAGGCAAGTGGTCAGACCTCGACGCGATCGCTGGCGACAAGGACGTGCTGGCCGTCGACAGCCCGGACACGGTGCGCCGCCAGGCGGTGCCGCTCGGCCCGGGCTCGACCGTCATGCTGGCGATCGTTGCCGCGATGGTGCTGGTTCTCGCGACGAACGCCGTGCCGGCCCCCGTCGGCGTGCTGATCGCGGCGCTCGCCGTGGTCGCGACCGGCATTCTCACCGTGCCGCAGGCCTATCGCGCGGTCGACTGGAACACGATCGTCCTCGTCGCCTCGATGATGCCGTTGTCGACCGCCATGTACAAATCGGGCGCCGCCACGCAGATGGCCGATCTCCTGGTCGCCTCGATCGGCGACGCGAGCCCGACGATCCTGCTCGCCGGACTGTTCCTGTTCACGGCGATTCTCGGCCAGGTGATCAGCAACACGGCGACGGCGATGATCCTCATTCCGATCGCGGTCGCCGCGGCGCTCGAGCTGCATGTGTCCGCAAAGCCGGTGCTGATGTCGCTCAACGTCGGCGCGTCAGCCGCCTTCCTGACGCCGGTCGCGACCCCGCCGAACCTCATCGTGATGGGTCCGGGCGGCTACCGGTTCGGCGACTACTGGAAGCTTGGCCTCGCGCTCATGCTGCTCTACTTCTGCGTCGCCGTATTCTGGGTTCCGGTGGTTTGGCGGTTCTGATCATGAGCGACGCGCGCACGTCCCGGGAACCATTGCTGATCGACCTCGCGCTGCAGGGCGGCGGGTCGCACGGTGCGTTCACGTGGGGTGCGCTCGATCGCCTGCTCGATGAGCCGTGGCTCGACATCGAGGCGATTTCCGGCACGTCGGCAGGCGCGATGAACGCCGCCGTCTTCGCCTACGGCATGGCGACGGGTGGACGCGAAGGCGCGCGAGGCGCGCTCGAGACGTTCTGGAAGCGCGTCTCGGACGCCGCCCGCTTCAGCCCGTTCCAGCGCAGCCCGCTCGACATCCTCGCCGGCCAGTGGACGCTCGACTACTCGCCGGGCTTCATCATGACGGACCTGATGGCCCGCCTCGTCTCGCCCTACGCGCTCGGCGCGATGGCGGGCAATCCCTTGCGCGACATTCTCGAGAGCACGATCGACTTCAAGGCATTGGCCGAGGGACCGATCAAGCTCTTCATCACGGCGACCAACGTTCGCACCGGCCAGGGCCGCGTGTTCCGCAAGCACGAGATCTCGCCGGACGTGCTGCTCGCCTCCGCGTGTCTCCCGACGATGTTCCAGGCCGTCGAGATCGACGGCGAGGCCTACTGGGACGGCGGCTACAGCGGCAACCCTACCCTCACGCCCTTGATTCGCGAATGCCGGTCGCGCGACACGTTCCTCGTCCAGATCAATCCGGTCGTTCGCCCGCAGACGCCGCAGTCGGCGCGCGCGATCGCAAGCCGGGTCAACGAGATCTCGTTCAACGCGGTGCTGCTCAAGGAACTGAAGATGATCGCGCTGCTGCGGCAGGTCGCCGATCCAGGCTCCGGCGAGGGCGCGCAGTGGGCCGAGATGCGCATCCATCGCATCCACAGCGACCTGATGGTGGCGCTGGGCGATTCATCAAAACTCAATGCCGAGTGGGCGTTCCTCACCATGCTGCGCGACGAGGGCCGGCGCGCCGCGGAAGCCTTCGGCAAGGCGCACGGGGCCGATATCGGCAAGCGCTCGACCTTCGATCTCGACAGCCTTCTCGACGCATTGTGACAACACTGGGAGGACGACATGACGCGTACTGACGTTCCGCTCGACGCAGCGGCCGCTGAAGCCCACCTCATGCGGTTTCTCGGGGTCGACGGCGTGACCGGCGAGGAAAAGGCGATCGCGGATGCCGTGATCGACGAACTCGTGAAGGTCGGCGTGCCGAAGAGCGCGATCCGCTTCGACGACGCCAACAAGCGCATCCCGCTGCCGACCCAGACGGGCAATCTCATCGTCGACCTGCCGGGCACGAAGGCCGGGCCGCACCTGCTGTTCGCGACCCACCTCGACACCGTGCCGCTGTGCCGCGGCGCGAAGGCGAAGGTCGAGGGTCGGCGCGTTGTGTCCGACGGGACAACGGCGCTCGGCGGCGACAACCGCACGGGCTGCGGCGTGCTCGTCACGCTCGCCGAGACGCTGATCAAGCACAAGCTGCCGCATCCGCCGATCACGCTCCTGTTCACGGTGCGCGAGGAAAGCGGCCTGCACGGCGCGCGCGAACTCGATCCGAAGGCGCTGGGCGGCGCGGTGATGTGCATCAACGTCGACGGCCAGAGCCCGAACGACCTGATCATCGGCGCCGTCGGCCAGGAGAACTGGGAAGTCGAGATCCACGGCAAGGCCTCGCACGCGGGTCTCGCGCCGGAGAAGGGCATCTCGGCGACGCTCGTCGGCGCGCTCGGCCTTGCGCATGCGCGAAAGGACGGCTGGTTCGGCAAGGTCACCAAGGGCAACGACAAGGGCACGAGCAACATCGGCATCTTCGGCGGCAAGGACGGCAAGGCCGCGGGCGATGCGACCAACGTCGTCACCGACTATGCCTACCTGCGCGGCGAGGCGAGGAGCCCGGAGGCTGCCTTCGCGACCAAGATCGCGGAGGGCTTCAAGGCGGCCTTCGATGCGGCCCAGAAGGAAGTGACGGACGTCGCCGGCGAGCCTGCGAAGGTCAAGTTCACCCACAAGCCCGCGTACCCGCCGTTCAACCTCGACCACGGAAGCCCGCCGGTGAAGCGCACCGTGAAGGCGCTCGAGGCGATGGGGATCAAGCCAAACCTGATCTTCTCGCCGGGCGGCCTCGATGCGAACTGGCTCGACAAGCACGGCATCCCGACGGTCACGATCGGCGCCGGCCAGCGCGAGGTGCACACGGTGAAGGAGTACGTCGAGCTCGACGAGTACGACACCGGCTGCCGCATCGCGATCCTCGCCGCGACGATGGAGTGAGCCCTGACGCCGACGCTGCCGCGCGACGCAACCGCCACCGCCTGCCTCGCGATCATCGCGGCGGGCGTGGCGATCGCGTTGCTGCGCGAGGCGTCGAGCGTGTTCGCCCCGCTGGCGCTGGCGATCTTCATCATCGCCCTCGTCTCGCCGCTGCAGGCGGCGCTCAAGGCGCGGATGCCGGGGCTCGCCGCCACGCTGCTGACGGTCGTCGCGACGATCGCCGTGTGCGGTGCGTTCACCTGGCTCGTCGCGTGGGGCTTCGGGCGCGTCGGCGTGGCGCTTGTGGCGGACGCGGCAAGGCTCCAGGCCGTGTACGACCAGGCGGTCGCGTGGCTCGAGGGCCAGGGCCTCTCGGTGACGGGATTCTTCAGCGAACACTTCAGCGTCCGGTGGTTCATCGGCGCGGCCCAGCAGGTGACCGGCCGCGTCAACACGGCGCTCGGCTTCTGGCTGATCACGTTCGTCTACGTGATCATCGGCCTGATCGAACTCGACGACGCGGCGGCCCGGGCGCGCCGGCTGCCGGAGCCGGCCGCCTCCGTTCTGGTGGAGGGCAGCCGGTCGATGGCGGCGAAGTTCCGCCGCTACATGGTCGTGCGCACCCAGATGAGCCTGATCACCGGTCTGCTCGTCGCGCTGTTCACGTGGGCCATCGGGCTGCCGTTCGCCGCCGAATGGGGCGTAATCGCCTTCACGCTGAACTACATCCCCTTTCTCGGGCCCTTCATCGCGACGATGTTCCCGACCGTCATCGCCACCATCCAGTTCGACACGTGGCAGGCGGTGATCCTCACGTTCGTGATGCTGAACGCGATCCAGTTCGTCGTCGGCAGCTGGCTCGAACCGCTCGTGTCGGGAAACGCGCTCTCGATCTCGCCGACGCTCGTTCTGTTCGCAGTGTTCTTCTGGACCTGGATGTGGGGCTTGTTCGGCACCTTCATCGGCGTGCCCATCACCATCGCGGCGCTGTCGTTCTGCGCCGCCAATCCCGCGTCCCGTTGGATCAGCGACGTGCTGGGCGGCGGCAGGACGTCTGAAACCTAACGTCTACGGATCAACCCACGGAGGAGGACACGATGAACGGAGTAATGACGGGTCGGGCGATCGCGCTTGCGGCGCTCGTGGCGTTCGCGGGGCTGGCGGGCAGCGCCGTCACGACACGGACGGCGGAGGGTGCGACCAACAACAACTTCTCCTCCTCCCAGCGCAGCACGCAGTGCTCGCGCCGCGCCCAGGAGGAGGCCGACCGTGACGCACGCCGCCGCACCGGGCGCAACGCCGCCGCAGGCGCCGTCGTCGGCGGTATCGCAGGCCGCAGCGCGCGCGGCGCAGGCATCGGCGCGGCGACCGGCGCGGGCGTCGGAATGGTGACGTCCCACAACGCCCGCTGGCAGACGATCTACAACCGCGAATACCGCGCCTGCATCAATCGATAAGAACGGCGGGCCGGCCGGACGCTTGCGTGCCTGCCGGCCCGACTGACCGGGGGATAACATGCGTAAAGCGTATCGCGCCGCGCTGGCGGCGATCATCCTTGCACTGACTTTCGGGCTGCCGAACTCGCGTATTGCATCCGCGCAGCAGCTCGACTTCGCGCTGCTCTACCAGGCGGCCCGCGTGGCGAACCTGTCGTACGACGGCGGTTCGGAGATCCTCGGCCGGGCGCTGGCGAAGCAGTCGCGCGCCTACGTCTCGACGCCGGGCGACACCGAGGTCCAGTACTTCATCGGCTACAACGACGCCCGCAAGATCCAGGTGATCGGCGTGCGCGGCACGAGCAACGAGATCAACTGGCGCCTCAACCGCGACATGCGCGGCGCGGTCGATCCGCGCACGGGCGTGATGTTCCATTCCGGCTTCAAGCGCGCCGCGGACGCGATCTACGCCGACGTGAAGCCGCGCCTGAAGAAGGGGTATCGCACCTACCTCACCGGCCACTCCATGGGCGGCGCGGTGGCGGCGATCCTCGGCATCTACCTCAGCCGCGACGGCTGGCCGCTCGACGCGGTCATCACCTTCGGGCAGCCTAAGTTCACCGACGCGGCCGGCGTGAAGCTGTACGGCAGCCTGCCGATCATCCGCGTCATCAACCAGAACGACATCGTCTCGCTGCTGCCGGACGAAACGCTGCGCCGCACGCACGTGTTTCTCCACATCGGCAAGGCGGTCGTCCTCTATCCCGGCCCCTACTACGCCTTCGCGCCGGCTCCGCGCGCGACGGCGTTCTCGGACCGCTCGTTCGCGCGGTTCGTGTTCCAGGGCAGCATCCCCGATCACCGCATGGCGTTCTACGTGGCGAACCTCCGGCCGAAGGTCACGAAGGCGGAGCGGATCGACTTCGCCGACCGGGAACGCTTCATCGTGCGCCAATGGCCTCGACAATGGCCGACGAGCGGGCTCGACGCTTCGCAGAAGCGGCAGAACTTCGGCCCCTGACGCCGCCGGGAACCGCGGCTCGCCCTGCGACGAGGAAACGCTGCAGGCGCCCGCCCCGTCGCTTCCCGAGCCGTGCCCGGCGCCAATCTTCGACGTACGCTGGCGGGATCACCGGCGCGTCGGATGCAACTCGATCGGCTTTCCGTGCGGCGTCGCCTTCGCCGCGCGGTCCCATGCGTCGAGGCGCGCAAGGCGCTCCGGCGTCGTCATGACGCCCTTCGTCTCGACGAGGCTCTCTAAGGCTGCGAGCCAGCTCTCGTAGTACGGCCGCTGCGGATGGGACTTGAGCTCCGCGCCCAGCGTCTCCGCCCATTCGGTCCACGTGAAGACGCCGCGCTCGTGGAGCTTCACCGCCATGGCGAAGGCCTGCGCCTCCCACGGCTCGGCGAAGACCGGCCCGTCGGCATCCTTCGGGAGGCGCTCGGAGTCAGCAACCTTCAAGATAGGGCTCCCACAGGTCGGCATGAATCACGTCGCGAGACGGGCGGCCCCATACCTCGGACGCCGCAAAGCGCACGGTGTAGAGATGACGCGGGTCCTCGCCCTTACCCTGAGCATTGGAATCCGGGAACACGTGCGCGCCGTGCCAGGCGACGATGTCGCCCGTGTGCCCACGCAGGTAGCGCGGCAGCCGCGTGTGATGCGCGGGATTGAGGTGGCGCGTGCGCACGCGGTCGCCGACGTTGAAGGCGGGCGCGCCCGCAACCTCGCGCCGGTACGTGCCCTGCGCAGTGACGGCTGGCCACACGGCCTCCGGTGCGGTGGGCGTCACGGTCTTCGCGGGCGCTGAGACGCGGCCAGTGCGCATCTCTTCCGCGGTTGCCAGCCCATGCCTCGGCAGAAGCAGCTCGAGACCGTTCAGCCAATGCTCGTAATAGCTCGTGGTGATGTAGCGGCCGGGCTCCATCGCCTCGCAGGCCGCACGGTCCTCGTCCAGCGTCCACCCGCCGACGTCGCCGACGGCAGACATCAGCGCGAACATGCGCGCCTCCCACGGCGCGCGAAAGACGGGCTCATTCGCGTCCGCCACCACCGGACCGAATCCCATCATGCCGCCGCAGTCGTGGGCGCCGTTCATGCACGCCTCTCGAGATAGGGCTCCCACAGGTCGATGCAAACGGCGTCGTTGGTATCCTTCCCCCATAGCTCGCGCGCCGTGAAGCGCACGGTGTAGAGCCACTGCGGGTCCTCGCCCAAACCATAGGCGTTGGAATCCGGAAACACGTGCGTGCCGTGCACCGCCACGATCTGGCCCGCCTTGCCGCGGGCGTAGCGGGGCAGACGCGTGTGGCCCCGCGGGTTGATGTTCAGAGTACGGATCTTGTCGCCGATCGCAAAACCCTGCGGCCGGTTGCTCGGGCGATCAGCTGGACCGCCGGCGGCGAGGATTCCCGCAATCATCGCCGCTGTCGCCACGCGTTTCACGGGCTTGGGCGGCACGTCCATGCGGCCTTGCTGCTCTTCCATCGCCGTCACGAGGCCCAGCTCGATCAGCTGCTGCACCAGCGCATAATGGCGCATCTCGTAATAGCTCGCGGGCCAGTACTGCATCGCTGGCAGCCGTTCGCGGGCATGGCGGGCCTCGTCGATGTTCCACGAGCCCGTCATGCCCATGGCGAGCACCAGCGCGAAGGCGCGCGGCTCCCATGCGGCATGCCACACGGGCTCGTCGGTCTCGGCCCTCACCGGGCCAAAACCCTGGAAACCGCCCATGTCGTGCGGGCCGTTCATGCAGTGACCGTGACGAGGCCGGTGCCGATCATTGAATTGCGAGTCACGATCGCGGCGAGTTGCTCCTCGCTCCAGCCCTCCGTGCCGGCCGGTCGCATCGGGATCACGAGGTAGCGGACCTCAGCCGTTGAGTCCCACACCTGCACCACCGTCGTCTCCGGCAGCTCGACGCCGAACTCGGCCAGCACCGCGCGCGGCTCGATCACGGCCCGCGACCGGTACGGCATGGATTTGTACCAGACCGGCGGCAATCCGAGCACCGGCCACGGGTAACAGGAGCACAGCGTGCACACGACCATGTTGTGAACATCGGGCGTGTTGAAGAGCGCCACCATGTGCTCGCCTTGACGCCCGGCAAACCCGAGCGAGGCGATCGCGGCGGTGGCATCGCGCCTCAGCCAGTCCGCAAAGGCGGGATCGACCCAAGCCTTCGCCACGACGCGCGCTCCGTTGCGCGGCCCGATCTTCGTCTCGTAGGTTTCGATCAGCACATCGAGCGCCGCAGGGTCCACGTACCCCTTTTCCACCAGCAGCGATTCAAGCGCCCGCACCCGCAGCGCAATCGGCGACAGTTCCGAACCGGCATCGCCGTGGCCGTGCGCGTGGTCATGTCCGTGATGATGATCGTCGCCGTCGTGCGGCATTCCCATGTCTCCGTTTCACGAGGACGAGTTTATCGGAGCAGTTGCCCACGTGAAAGCCGCGCGAGCACTTGTGTTGCGCAAATGCCATCCGTACGGTGCAGACGGGATCGGGGGCTTCGACCTGTCATCAGGGGAGAGACGGCAGTGGACATTCTTTCCATCATACTTCAGCTCGTGGGTGGCGCGGTCGGCGGCAATGCCGCCGGCGGCATTCTCAAGAACCAGAGCCTCGGCGGGGCCGGCAACTCGATCGCGGGCGCGATCGGCGGCATCATCTTGGGCCAGGTCGTGTCGCGGCTGACGCACGGCGCTGTGAGTGCCGACGCGGTGGCCGCCGCCACGCAAGGCATGGATTTCGGCGCGATCATCTCGAACCTCGCTTCGAGCGGCGTCGGCGGCGCACTGCTCACCGCCATCGTCGGCGCGCTCAAGAACCGCTGAGTTTTCGCATATCGGGCCGGACATCCGTGTCCGGCCTTCTTTCATTCGAGTGTGCGCGTGTTGCGGATACCGGCGGTCTCGCCGCCATCCACCGGGATGATCGCGCCATTCAGGTAGCTCGCCTTGTCCGACAGCAGGAAGGCGATTACCTCGCCCACCTCACGCGGTCCCGCCATCCGGCCGACCGGGATCCTGAGTTCGAGTTCGCGCCGCTTGCGGTCGTCATCGAGCACGCGCTGCATCATGCGCGTAGCAATCTGGCCTGGACAGATGGCGTTGAAGCGCACGAGGTGGCCAAGCTCCAGCGCCAGCGATTGCGTCAGGCCGATGATGGCGGACTTCGAGGCCGTGTAGAGGGAAAGGTCCTCCTCTCCGGCAAGCCCGGCGACCGAAGAGACATTTACCACTGCACCCCTCCCGGCGATCAAGCCGTCGAGTGCAAGGCGCGTCATCAGGTAGACGCTGCGGGCGTTGACCCGCACGATCAGGTCCCAGTCATCGACGGTGGTTTCGGCAAAGCGCTTGCGCCGGCCGATGCCCGCATTGTTGACGAGGCCGGCGATGCGCCCTTCGCCCAGCGCCAGGGCGCGGTCCACGATGGCGCGGCAGCCCGCCTCCTCCCCGACATCCGCCTCGACATAGACCGATCCGGCAATCTCCCGCTCTGCGGCTGTGCCGGCTACCGGATCGCGCCCGGCGATCACGACACGGTGCCCTTCGCCTGCAAGAATTTCCGCAGCAGCACGGCCGATGCCGTGCGTACCGCCCGTGACGATGTACATGTGAACCCGCTGTTCCGTTGGCGTCGAAACGCCACCATAGCGCTAGAGAAGGAGGCCCGCATCGGGGGCGTATTCGGTGAGGAACGTCTTGGGGAATGTCATGCGGCCGAGCGCATCGGGCACGTTGCGGTTCGTGTCGGTGCGCCAAAGCGCGATCGCGCCGGCCTCGTACCCGGGGAGGAACCGCGGCATCAGCACGGGCTGTTCGATTTGCGGGTCGTACGAGCCTTCGGCGGCGCGCGCCGTGACACGAAACCGCTCGACCGCGATGAGCGCCAGCGCCGCCCGGTTGACGGGCGCACCATCGATCGACAGACGGCTCATCCAGTTCTGGTTCGCCGTCAGCACGACGAGATAGTCGCGCTCAGCCAGGCGCAAGTCGGGCGCGAGCACGTTCGACCGGTCGATCACCTCGAACGACCAGCTGACGAATTGCATGAGGTTGCCGGCCATCGCCGCCCGATTGTTCCGGCGGTAGACCGACTTGAACTCGACCCTGTCCATGCGCTCGTGGGTATTGCCGCGCGCCGGAGGAGAAAAGTTAAGTCTCGGTAAGGCGCAACGATCGGGAAAAAGTCACAGGCGCGACGACTTGCGAGCGCTGTTCCGCTGGCCGATGGACGCGGCGCGGGCGATCTCGGCAACCTGGTCGAGTTCGCCGGAGAGCGGGCTCGACTTGCGCCACACCATGCCGATGGTCCGCGACGGCTCGGGCTTCCGGAAGCGCGCGATCGACACGTCGGCGGAGCGCGTTTCGACCGGCACCGCCATTTCGGGAATCAGCGTGACGCCGATCCCAGCGCCCACCATCTGGACGAGCGTCGACAGCGTGCTGCCCTCGAGGAGTTCGCGCGGCACGACGGCGTTGACCTTGCAGAACGCGAGCGCCTGGTCGCGGAAACAGTGCCCCTCCTCGAGCAGCAGCAATCGCATGTCGCGCAAGGCTTCGAGATTCGGCGCGGGCTTCCCGTCGTCCTCGCGCGGCCGCACCAGTACGAACGGCTCCTCGAACAGGGGCACCTCGGCAAACGAGGGTTCCGACACGGGCAGCGCGACGATCGCAGCGTCGAGCCGCCCGGCCAGCAGTTCCTGCACGAGCCGCGCCGTGAGCGTCTCGCGCACGTGCAGATCGAGCCCCGGATAGAGGCGGGAGAGGTCGCCGATGAGGCCGGGAAGGAGATAGGGCGCGACCGTCGGGATGACGCCGAGCCGGAGGCGACCCGCGAGGCGCCCGCTCGCCGTCCGGGCGAGATCGCCCAGCTCGTCGACCGACCGGAGGATGTCGCGGATCCGCGCCGACAGCGTCTCGCCGAACGCGGTGAGCCGCACCTGGCGGGCGCTGCGCTCGAACAGCGGCGCGCCGAGCCCCTCCTCCAGTTCCTTGATCTGCAGGGAGAGCGCGGGCTGCGAGATGGCGGAGGCTTCCGCAGCCTTGCCGAAGTGGCCGTGCCGGGCCAGCGCCTCGAAGTAGCGCAGCTGCTTGAGTGTGACGTTCGTCATAAGTCAAGCTTATCGTTGCAATCAGAAAATACAACTTAATCAAATCAAGCGGCTCGGCTAGGGTCCGCGCCGATGATCAGCAACACACGGGCAGCCAGGCCCCCGGTCCTTCAGGTCATCGACAGAATTCGGTGATCCATGGGGTCCGAGAGCGCACTGGCGGTCCGGACGATTTCACGACAACGAGCAGCGGAGAGAACAATGATGGATGGGAACGACGCCGGCGCCGGCAAGTGCCCGGTCATTCACGGGGCCCTGAAGCATTTCACGGTCAACCGCGACTGGTGGCCCAAGCAGTTGAACCTGCGCGTGCTGCACCAGCACTCGGCGCTTTCGAACCCGATGGGCACGTCGTTCAACTACGCGAACGAGTTCCGGAAGCTCGACCTCGAGGCCGTCCGCAAGGACCTCTACGCGCTGATGACCAACTCGCAGGACTGGTGGCCGGCGGACTACGGCCACTACGGTCCGCTGTTCATCCGCATGGCGTGGCACAGCGCCGGCACCTACCGCACCGGCGACGGCCGCGGCGGCGCGTCTTCGGGTACGCAGCGGTTCGCGCCGCTCAACAGCTGGCCCGACAACGTCAACCTCGACAAGGCCCGGCGCCTCCTGTGGCCGATCAAGCAGAAGTACGGCGAGAAGCTGTCGTGGGCCGACCTCATGATCCTCGCCGGCAACTGCGCGCTCGAATCGATGGGCTTCAGGACCTTCGGCTTCGGCGGCGGCCGCGCCGACGTGTGGGAGCCTGAGGAAGACATCTACTGGGGCAGCGAGACGACCTGGCTCGGCGACCAGCGCTACACCGGCGACCGCGACCTCGAGAACCCGCTCGCGGCGGTGCAGATGGGCCTCATCTACGTGAACCCGGAAGGCCCGAACGGCAAGCCCGACCCGGTCGCCTCCGGCCGCGACATCCGCGAGACGTTCGCGCGCATGGCGATGAACGACTACGAGACGGTGGCGCTCACCGCCGGCGGCCACACCTTCGGCAAGTGCCACGGCGCAAGCCAGGCCTCGCACGTCGGCCCCGAGCCGGAAGGCGCGCCGCTCGAGGCCATGGGCCTCGGCTGGGCGAACAGCTACGGCAAGGGCCGCGGCCGCGACACCATCTCAAGCGGGATCGAGGGCTCCTGGACCCCGCACCCGACGAAGTGGGACACCGGCTACTTCGACGTGCTGTTCGGCTACGACTGGGAGCTGGTGAAGAGCCCCGCGGGCGCCTGGCAATGGACGCCGAAGAACCTCGAGGCGAAGGACATGGCGCCGGATGCGGAGGATCCCTCGAAGCGCGTGCCGATCATCATGACCACCGCCGACATGGCGATGCGCATGGACCCGATCTACGAGCCGATCTCGCGCCACTTCCACAAGAACCCGGCCGAGTTCGCCGACGCGTTCGCGCGCGCCTGGTTCAAGCTCACCCACCGCGACATGGGTCCGAAGGTGCGCTACCTCGGCGCGCTCGTGCCGAAGGAGGACCTGATCTGGCAGGACCCGATCCCGCCGGTCGACCACAAGCTGATCGACAAGGCGGACGTCGCCGCGCTGAAGGCGAAGATCCTCGCCGCCGGCCTGTCGATCCCCGAACTCGTCTCGACCGCCTGGGCCTCGGCTTCGACCTTCCGCGGCTCCGACAAGCGCGGCGGCGCCAACGGCGCCCGCATCCGCCTTGCGCCGCAGAAGGACTGGGAGGCGAACCAGCCCGCCCGGCTCGCCAAGGTGCTGAAGGCGCTCGAAGCGATCCAGCAGGACTTCAACAAGGCGCAGACCGGCGGCAAGAAGGTGTCGCTCGCCGACCTGATCGTGCTCGGCGGCGGCGCCGCCATCGAGGCGGCGGCGAAGAAGGCGGGGCACACGGTCGAGGTGCCGTTCACGCCGGGCCGCACCGACGCCACGCAGGAGCAGACGGACGTCGAGTCGTTCTCGGTGCTCGAGCCGCAGGCCGACGGCTTCCGCAACTACCAGAAGAAGCAGTTCACGATGTCGCCGGAGGAACTGCTGGTCGACCGTGCGCAGCTCCTCACGCTGACCGCGCCCGAGATGACGGCGCTCGTCGGTGGCCTGCGCGCGCTCGACGCCAACGTCGGCAAGTCGCAGCACGGCGTGTTCACGAAGCGTCCGGAGGCACTGACCAACGACTTCTTCGTGAACGTGCTCGACGCGGGCACGGTGTGGAAGGCAACCTCGGACACGGGCGAGGTCTACGAAGGCCGCGACAGCCGGACCGGCGACATCAAGTGGACCGGCACCCGCGTTGACCTCGTGTTCGGCTCGAACTCGCAGCTGCGCGCGATCGCCGAGGTCTACGCCGAGAGCGAGGCGCGCTTCGTCAACGAGTTCGTCGCCGCCTGGAACAAGGTGATGATGCTCGACCGCTTCGACCTCGCGGTCTGACCAAAGTTAGGAACGATCTGCAGGGGCGCGGTTCGCAAGAGCCGCGCCCTTTTCTCGTCAGTGCGCCTTGAGCGACGGCCGGTTCGGGGCGAGCATGTCGGCGGTGAGGCCGAGCGCGCGCATGTCGGCGGGGATCTCGCCGCCGGTCGCGAGCGCGCCGACCACGCGGCTCACGCCCGGCGACGTCTGGATGCCGTAGCCGCCCTGCCCCGCCACCCAGAAGAAGCCCTCGGCCTCGGGCGCAAATCCCGCGACGATCGTCTTGTCCGCGACGAAGCTCCGGAGGCCCGCCCACTTCGACTCGACCCGCTTTACCTGAAGCGCCGTCGCCGTCTCGACCCGGTCGACCGCGAGCGCCACGTCCATCTCCTCGGGCTGCGCATCGCACGGGTCGGTCGGCGTTTCATCCGCGGGCGAGAGCAGCAGGCGGCTTCCCTGCGGAATGAAGTACCAGGTTTCCGCCGCATCACCGACGATCGGCCAGCGCTTCGCGTCGAGCCCCTCCGGCACGTTCATCACGGCGATGGTGCGGCGTTTCGGCACGAGCCCGATCGGCTTCGCCCCGGCCATTGCGCCGACGACGTCGGCCCAGGCGCCCGCCGCATTGACCACCACCGGCGCCCTGAACACGCCCTGCGGCGTGCGCACCTCCCACTGGCCGCCCTTGCGCTCGAGCCCCAGCACTTCCGCGTCGACCACGACGTCACCGCCGCGTGCCTTCAGTCCACGGAGGAATCCCTGGTGCACGGCCGCGACGTCGATGTCCATCGCATCGGGATCGTACATCGACAGCACCGCCGCCTCTGGCTTCATGATCGGGCAGAGATTCAGCGCCTCGCCCGCGTCGATGCCGCGCACCTTCGGCGACAGCACCTGCACGTCGGCGATCAGCTTGCGGAGCGTCTCGGCGTCGTTCTCCACCGCCGCGATCATGCAGCCGCGCGGCGCGACGAGCGGCGTTTCGGAAAAGCCGGCCGGCGGCTTCAGGAAGAACTCCTTGCCGCCGAGCGACAGCACACGGATGGCGCGGCTGCCGAGGAACTCGATGTAGGTCGCAGCCGACCGGCCGGTGGTGTGGTAGCCCGGGCGGCTCTCGCGTTCGAGGACGACCACCTTGCCCTTCTCGGAAAGCGCATACCCCGCCGACGCCCCCGCAATGCCGGCGCCGATGACCAGGAAATCGCACTGCATGTCGTCCTCCCCGACGATGTCCGCTCGAAGCCGAAAGACTAGCGAGCCCCGGCGCAGCCCCCAAGGGCGACCGACGCGATGGCTGCCCCGCCGCGAACGCACACGTCAGTAGCTGCGCGGCAGGCCCAGCACGTGTTCGGCGAGATAGGAGAGCACCAGGTTCGTCGAGATCGGCGCCACCTGGTAGAGCCGCGTCTCGCGGAACTTGCGCTCGACGTCGTACTCCTCGGCGAAGCCGAAGCCGCCGTGCGTCTGGACGCACACGTTGGCGGCCTCGAACGAGGCGTCGGCCGCCAGCATCTTGGCCATGTTCGCTTCCGCGCCGGGATTTTCGCCCGCCTCGTAGCGGCGCAGCGCATCCGCTACCATCAGCTCCGCCGCGCGCATGTTGGCGTAGGCCTTCGCGATCGGGAACTGCACGCCCTGGTTACGGCCGATCGGCCGGTCGAACACGACGCGCTCCTTCGCATAGGCAACGGCCTTGTCGATGAACCACTTCGCATCGCCGATGCACTCGGCGGCGATCAGGATGCGCTCGGCGTTCATGCCGGACAGGATGTAGCGGAACCCCTTCCCTTCCTCGCCGATCAGGTTTGCCGCCGGAACCTTCAGGTTGTCGAAGAACACTTCCGTGGTCGCGTGATTCATCATCGTGCGGATCGGGCGGATGGTGAGGCCGCTGCCCAAGGCCTCGCGCATGTCAACGATCAGCACCGACAGCCCGTCGGTCTTCTTCATTCCGTCGGAAAGCGGTGTCGTGCGCGCGAGGAGCAGCATCAGGTCGGAATGCTCAGCGCGGCTCGTCCAGATCTTTTGTCCGTTCACGACGTAATGGTCGCCCTCGCGCCGCGCCGTCGTCTTCAGGGCCCCCGTGTCCGTGCCGCTCGACGGTTCCGTCACGCCGAACGCCTGGAGCCGCAGCGACCCGTCCGCCAGCGCCGGCAGGTACGCCCGCTTCTGCGCCTCGGAACCGTGCCGCAGCAGCGTGCCCATCGTGTACATCTGCGCGTGGCAGGCTGCACCGTTGCAGCCAGCCTTTTGAATTTCCTCGAGAATTGCCGCTGCCGCCGCGAGGGGAAGGCCGGCCCCGCCGTAGGCTTCCGGGATCAGCACGGAGAGCCAGCCGGCGTCGGTCAGCGCCTGGACGAACTCCGAAGGGTACGCGCGCTCCTGGTCGAGCCGGCGCCAGTAGGTGCCGGGAAACCGCGCGCAGAGCTTTGCAACCGCCTCGCGGATCTCGGGGTAGTCGGTATGGTCCATCGGGAAACGCCTCCGCCCCTTCGATAGTCGATCGGATGGAGGGGCTGCAACCCGTCGGGCTTGACGGATACCCGCCGGCCAAGCGACACGAGCGCTCCATGCCGACGATCGCCGCCGCTTCCGTCACCAACCGCTCCGTGCTCGCGATCGCGGTGCCGATCATGCTGTCGAATGCGACGGAGCCGTTGATCGGCGTCGTCAACACGGCGGTGATCGGTCGCCTGCCCGAGGCCTATTACATCGGCGCGATCACGGTCGGCGCGCTGGTCTTCAACTTCATCTACTGGGGCTTCAACTTCCTGCGGCTCGGCACCGGCGGCCTGACGGCGCAGGCCGTGGGGCAAGGGAACCGCGACGAACTCGTCGCGGTGCTCATGCGCTCGCTGATGATCGCCGCCGTGACCGGCATCGCCCTCGTCCTCCTCGCCCCGCTCATCGGGCGGTTCGCGTTCAGCGTGATCGGCGGGTCGGCGGAGCTTCGGCAGCACGCAAGAACCTATTTCGACATCCGCATCTATTCCGCCCCGTTCGCGCTCGCCAACTACTGCCTGCTCGGCTGGTTCATCGGCCAGTCGCGAGCACGGCTCGCGTTCGCGATCCAGATCGTGCTCAACCTCGTCAACATGGCGCTCTGCATGCTGTTCGTACTCGGGATGGGGATGACGTCGAACGGCGTGGCGCTCGGCGCGCTGTTCAGCGAGATCGTCGCGGCGCTCATCGGCCTCGCGCTCGCCTTGCGCATCCTCTCCCGCATGGGCGCGCGCTTCGATGCAGCGACCGTGTTCGACCGCGGCAAGATCGTGCGCACCCTGACGGTCAACCGCGACATCATGATCCGCACGGTGTGCCTCGTGTTCGCCTTCGCCTGGTTCACCGCGCAAGGGGCGAAGGCCGGCGACGTGATCGTCTCGGCGAACGCGATCCTCTTCACCTTCTTCAACGTCGCGGCCTATCTGATCGACGGCTTTGCCTTCGCCTCCGAAACGCTCGTCGGCCAGGCGGTGGGCGCCGCCGACCGGCCGAGGTTCCAGAAGGCGATCCGGCTCACCTCCGTCTGGGCCGGCGCCGTCGGCATACTCGCGTTCGCGATCATCCTCATCGGCGGCCCTTACTTCATCGACTGGATGGCAGTGAACCCGGAGGTGCGCGAAACGGCCCGCCTCTACCTCTTCTGGGCAGCGCTCGCGCCGCTGATCGGCGTCGCCTGCTTCCAGTTCGACGGCATCTTTGCGGGGGCGACCGCAACGGCCGACATGCGCAACATGATGGTCGTCTCGCTCGCCCTCTACATGGCGGCGTGGTGGCTCCTGCAGCCGTGGGGCAACACGGGGCTGTGGATCTCGCTCAACGCCTTCTTCCTCGCGCGCGGCATCACGTTCTCGACGCGCCTGCCGTCGCTCGAGCGGCAGGCCTTTCCGCAGGCCGCCTAGGCTTCGGCCAGGATCAGGTCGCTGATCCGGTCGCCGATCATGATGGTGGGGAGGTTCGTGTTGGCGCGCGGGATCGTCGGCATGATCGACGCGTCGACGACGCGCAGGCCCTCGACGCCGATCACCTTGCCCGACGAGGTCGTCACCGCATCGCGATCATCGGCATCGCCCATGCGACACGTGCCCGACGCGTGCCACACGCCGTGCGCCTTCGTGCGCACGAACTGTTCGAGGAGGTCGTCGCTCCCCATCAGGGCCTCGAGCGTGTCGCCCTCGACCACGAGCTTCTCGATCAGGGTCTTGCGCAATGAGGCAGGTCCATCGAGCAGCTTCGCGAGGATCGAGGTCGCAATCAGGTTCTTGGTGCTGACGACGCCGAGGTCGCGCAGCCGCTCGCTGTAGCTCGTTGGAAACGGGTCGCGCGCCACGGCCCTGAGCGACGGCTTCTCGTAGAGCCCGGCGATCAGACGCATCCCCTCCTTGAGCCGGTCGACGTCGCGCTTGTCGGAGAGGAGCTCGAACTCTACGCGCGGCTCGGCCGCGGGCTTTTCGGCCAGCGTGACCCGCCCACGTGAAAAAGGCTTGTTGACCCACGTCATCAGCGAGCCGATGCATTCGCCCACCGGGTGCCAGCCGGTCTTCGTCACCGTCACCATGTACATGTCCTGCGGCGCGCAGTCCTTCACCGAAGATGTCCAGCGCAACGCGAGATGGATGTGGCGGCGCAGCGACTTCGGCAGTCGCGCCTCGGGCGCGATGTGGCAGGAAATGGAGATCGTCGGGTGCTCCATCAGGTTTGCACCGACTCCCGGTCGATCCGCGACGACGGCAACACCGCGCGACCGCAGCTGCGCGGCGGGACCGATGCCGGCCCGCAGGAGAATTGCGGGTGAGTGGATGCCGCCGGCGCACACGATCGTCTCGCGCGCCGTGATACGCCGGACCGAGCCCTTGTGCAGGACGTCGCCGCCGACGACGCGCGCGCCATCGACAACGAGGCCCTTGAGTTCGGTGTCGGCGAGGATCGTGAGATTGGGCCGTCTGCGCGTCGCGTTGTCGAGGAAGGCTGTCGCCGAAGAGACGCGGCGGTCGTAGATGTTGGAGATCGCGACGGGGAAGTAGCCGTCGCCGAATTCGCCGTTCTGGTCGTGGAGTTCGGGATACCCCGCCGCAGCGAAGGCGACCGCAGCCGCCTTGGTGAAGCCCGGCCAGACATCCTTGCCGATTCGGCGTATCGGCAGCGCGCCGGACTTCCCGTGCATCGGCCCGTCGAAGTCGAGGTCGCGCTCGATGCGCCGGTAGCTCTCGAGCACGTGCTCCCACGACCAGTCGCGGGCGCCCATCGCCACCCACTCGGCATAATCGTCCGGCGTGCCGCGGTTCGCCTGCATGTCGTTGAGGCTCGACCCGCCGCCCATCAGGCGTGCCTGCTCGTAGCGCCGCGCCGGGCCCGCCCGCTCCGGCGCGTTGTGCGGCACGGGCTCGAGATGCACGCGCAGGTCCGCCCACGTGTTGCGCGGGTCGAAGTAGGCGATGCGCGGATAGCTGTCGAGGATCGCCTCCTCGGGCCGGTCGGGCGGCGTGTCGCGGCCGGCTTCGATCAGGATCACGCGGTTCTTCGACGAGGCGGAGAGCCGGTTGGCGAGAACGCAGCCGGCCGAGCCGCCGCCGACGATGAGGTAATCGGCTTCGAGAGACATCGTCGTTGTGGGTTCGCTTCCGGTGGTGATTGCGCGCGATCCCGAAACTGTATCTGCTGCGAAATCGACGGGTCAACGAAGGCGGCGACATGGTCAGCATGCAGACGGCTCAGGCGGTGAAGAAGCTCGGCGTCCTGATGCTCGATACGGCGTTCACCCGCTTCGTCGGCGATCCGGGGAACCCGGAGAGCTGGCGGCCGCCGGTCGAGATCGCAATCGTCAAGGGGGCCGATGTCGACGCGGTGGTGCGCAAGGCAGGGGCCGGAAGGATCGACGCCTTCGTGGAGGCGGGCCAAAAACTCGTCACCGACGGCTGCACGGTCGTCACGACCACCTGCGGGTTCCTCGCGCTGCACCAGCAGCGACTGGCCGACGCGCTCGGCGCGGAGGTCTACACGTCCGCGCTTCTCGCCGTGCCGAAACTCCGCGCGGCCGGCGAGACGGTCGGCGTCCTGACGTTCGACGCCGAGAACCTCACGCCGGCGCACCGCGCCGCGGCCGGCTTCGGCGACGACGTGCCCGTGCGGGGCATGGCGGACGACAGCCACTTCCGCGCCTGGATCGAGGGCTGGGAGCAGCCGGAGTTCGCACGGCTCAGGACCGAGGTCGTCACCGAGGCGGCGGCGCTGAAGAAGGAGCACCCGGCGATCACCGCGATCGTGCTCGAGTGCACGAACATGGGCCCGTTCGCCGAGGACGTGCGGCGCAACGTCGGCATCCCCGCGCATGGCATCGTCGCACTGGTGGAACGGCTGCGCGATTGACACGCGCCCGCCGCTGGCGGACGCTTCCTCAACGGAACGCTCGCGCACGTGGAGTCGAAGCATGTCGAAAATGCGACTGGAAGGTTCGTTCGTCGCGATGATCACGCCGTTCAACGCCGACGGCACGGTCGACTACGAAGGCTTCCGCGACCTCCTGAAGTTCCAGGAGGACAACGGCACGGTGGCGGTGCTCATCCTCGGCTCGACCGGCGAGATCTCGCTGCTGTCGCCGGAGGAGAAGCGCGAGGTCATCTCGAAGACGGCGAAGATGAAGACCGGGAAGATGAAGCTCTTCTACGGCTGCACCGGCTACAACACCGATGCGACGATCGGCATGCTGAAGTTCGCCAAGGGCGAAGGCGCCGACGGCGCGATCGTCGCAGCACCCTCCTACATCTGCGCGTCCGAGCCCGACATCGAGGCGTTCTTCCTCGAGATCGCGGATGCGGTCGAGCTGCCGATGGGCGTCTACAACAACCCGCCGCGCGTCAAGACCGACCTCGGCCACGAGGCGCTCCTGCGCGTGTTCCGCCACCCGAACTACGTGGTGCACAAGGAATCGACGACGCGCGTCGGCCAGGTGGCGCAGATCCTCGCCGCCCGCCCGGACGTCGCGGTGATGTGCTGCGATTCCCCGAACCTCGGCCTCGTGGTGCCGACCATGGCGCTCGGCGGCCACGGCACGGCGAACATGACCGGCAACCTCGCCCCGGCCGAGATGGCGACGCTCTCGAAGAAGTGGCGCGGCGACGGCGAGGCGAAATCGTTCGAGGCCATGTACCTGAAGCTTCTGCCGCTCCTTCACTTCACCTATTCGGCGGTCAACCCGGTGGCGGTGAAGTCGCTGATGAAGGCGGTGGGCCTGCCCGCGGGCGATCTCCGCCGCCCGCTCACCGGGCTTTCCCCCGACCACCTGGCGCGGGGCCTTGCGATCCTCCGCGACCTCGGGCTCGCCGACCGCTACGGCTACGACCTCAGGGGGCTGAAGCGTCTCGCAGCCGAGTAGCGATCGGCGATCTCTGTACAGCCGACCGGACGTGTGCGCTGGCTGAACCTTCCGCCGGACGAGAGTCGATTCCAGAAGCCGAAAACAGATGCCAGCCGCACTGCATGGTTCTCGTGCATTAGCTCAGCCTTTCGGCAAGACGTCAAAGAAATTCGGTCTTCCGTCGACGGCCTTCGCCACAACCCGCAGCAGTGTCGCTGACGGTTCGCAGGTTCGTGCTACGATACGGAGAGGACCGGGGAGGAAGCGTTGAGCAGCGGGCTGATCGCCATTCTCGACGACGTGGTGGCGCTGGCGAAGGTCGCCGCTGCCTCCGTCGACGACGTCGCGGCGCAGGCCGCGGATGCAAGCTCGCGCGCGGTCGGCATCGTCATCGACGACGCCGCCGTCACGCCGCGGTACGCGGTGGGCTTCGCCGCCGACCGCGAACTCCCGATCATCGGCAAGATCGCGCTCGGCTCCCTGTGGAACAAGCTCGTCCTCCTGCTCCCCGGCGCGCTGGTGCTCTCCGCCTTCGCCCCCTGGCTCATCACGCCGCTCCTCATGGCGGGCGGCGTCTACCTGTGCCTCGAGGGCTACGAGAAGGTCGCCGAGCTCTTCGAAGGCGACCACGTCGAACCGGACGACACCCCCGCCCCGAACGCGGCGAACGCAAAGCAGTTCGAGCAGCAGAAGGTCAACGGCGCGATCCGCACCGACTTCATCCTCTCCGCCGAGATCATGGCGATCACCCTCGCCTCGCTGCCTGAGGGCAGCTTCTGGATGAAGGCCGCCGTCCTCGCCGCCGTCGGCATCGGCATGACGGTCCTGGTCTACGGCGTCGTCGCGATCATCGTGAAGGCGGACGACGCGGGCCTCGCGCTCGCGCGCTCCTCGTCCGCGCTGCTGAAAGGCCTCGGCCGCGGCATCGTCAAGGGCATGCCGGGCTTTCTCGCCGCCCTGAGCTTCGTCGGCATGCTCGCCATGCTCTGGGTCGGCGGCGGCATCATCGTGCACGGGCTCGCCGTGCTCGGCATCCACGGCCCCGAAGAGCTGATCCACCACCTCGCCCACGCCGCAGCCGAAGCCGTTCCCTCCGCGCACGCCGTGATGAACTGGCTCGTTGGAGCGACGCTCTCAGGCCTGTTCGGGCTCGCGATCGGCGCCGTCGCGGCGCCGCTGATGCACCATCTGCTCGCCCCGCTCATCGCGCTGGTCACGGGCTCCGCGGCACGCCACTGAAGCGCCCCCCGCCTCCTTCGCACCCGCAACATGATCTCGCCGTTGCCCCCGGGCCTCGCGAGACCTATCTTTTCTGCAAGATGACCAACGCCTGGACCCAATACGGCCGGTCGGCACACGAAGGGCTCATGACGGTCCGGCGCGCCGGATCGCGGCGCGACGCCGAGACGTATGCGCTGGTCCTCACCGCAGCCGGGATCCCCTGCGCGCTGGTCGACGAACTGCCGGGCTACAGCCTGCGGGTCGACCCCGCGCATGCCGCCAAGGCGTTCGCCGAGATCGCGGCCTACGACCGCGAAAACCCGGCCGTGAAGCCGGGCGAGGTCGCAAAGCCGTCGACGAAGCCGAAAACGCCGGTGAAGGTCGAGGGCGTGATGCTCGCCGTCACCACGCTCCTCTTCTTCTTCGCCGCCGCCCGCAACGAAGCGTTCGGCTTCGATTGGACCGAAAAGGGCGCAGCCCTGACCAGCGCCATCCTGAACGGCGAGGTCTGGCGCGCCGTCACCGCGCTGACGCTGCACGCCGACGGCCAGCATATCCTGAGCAACCTCCTGTTCGGCACCGTGGTCACGCTGCTCCTTGCGCAGGTCACCGGCGCAGGCGTCGCGCTCCTCGCCATGATCGTCGCGGCGACCGCCGGCAACCTGGTCAACGCGGCGCTCACCGCGCCCGGTCACGCGACCATCGGCGCCTCGACCGCGATCTTCGCCGGCCTCGGCCTCCTGACCGCGCTCCGACAGGACTGGCGGCGCGACAGCTGGCGCGAGGGCTGGCGCGTGTTCGTGCCGCTCTCGGGCGGCATCATGCTGCTCGCCATGACGGGCTTTTCGAACGACGGCCGCACCGACATCATGGCGCACGTCCTGGGCTTTGCAGCAGGGCTCGCCGGCGGCTACGCCCTGTCGCGCGTCGAGCACGACTGGCCGGCCGACACGCGGCTCCAGTGGCTCACCGGCATCACCGCGGCCTGGCTCGTCACCGCCGCCTGGGTGATCGCCCTCACCGTCTAGTCGACGCGCTCCACCGTTACCGCCTTCGCAAGCGCCTGCACCGACGCGAGATCGCCGTGCATCGTCTGATCGACGAGCCCTGCGGACGGCGCGGCGACCGCCATCGCGAGGGCCTCCGTCGCGGGCAGCCCTTCGGCCTGCGCCCACACCAGCGCGGCGAGGAAGGAGTCGCCTGCCCCGACGGCCGAGCGCGTGGCCATCGGCAGCGCCGCGGCCGCATGGGCTTCGCCCCGCAGCACCAGCATCGCGCCTTCCGCGCCGCGCGTCAGCGCGACGGCGTTGGTGCGCCCGGCGGCGATGAGGTCGCGGCAGGCGCGCACCTGTTCGTCGCGGGTCGTCAGCGGCCGTCCCACGAGGTCCTCCAGTTCGTCGATGCTCGGCTTGATCAGGTCGACGCCGATCGAACCCTGCTCCAGCGCCTCGCCCGATGTATCGAGCACGACCCTGGTCGCGCGTCCCTCAAGTACGTGCGTCAACTCCGCGTAGAAGTCGGCCGGGACACCCGGTGGCAGGCTGCCGCTCAGCACCACCACCGCACCGTCTCCGTCGCGCACCACGCGTTCCATGAGGTCGCGCCGTTCGCGTTCGGTCACGTAGGGGCCCGGCATCACGAAGCGGAACTCGCGTCCGGTCTGCGTCTCGAGCACGTTGAAGCTCTCGCGCGTCTCGCCCTCGATCGACACGCGGTCGAACGGCACGCCCTCCTCCGCCAGCATCCGGCACAGCCGTTCGCCTTCCGATCCGCCCGCGCCGAACATCGCCGTGACGGAGGCGCCGAGCCGCTTCAGCACGCGCGCCACGTTGATTCCGCCGCCACCGGCCGAGCGCCGGACGTCCGTGCACCGCAGCTTCCGGGTCGGCATCACGCACGGAATGCTCATCCGCAGGTCGATCGCGGGATCGAGCGTCACGGTGAGGAACCGGACACCTGCGCCGCTGCCGCTCATCGCCACTCCTCTCGCTCACCACCTGCTGACGCACAACCATACACAAGCCCAACGCCCGGCGCGCCGGGAAGATGACCGGGCCAGGCCTGGCCATGACGAAGTGGAGACGACCGGCATCACCGGCCGCGCCCCGTCATCACCGGCCCCTCCTCGTCATCACCGGCCTTGAGCCGGTGATCCTCTTTCCCCGCGGACAAGAGGATGGCCGGGTCAAGCCCGGCCATGACGAAGTGGAGAGGACCGGCATCACCGGCCGCGCCCTCCCCCTAATCGCCACCCACCCCGTCCCACCCGCCATCATCCGCCCCTCCCCGTCATCACCGGCCTTGAGCCGGTGATCCTCTTCCCCCGCAGTCAAAAGCATGGCCGGGTCAAGCCCGGCCATGACGAAGTGGAGAGGAACGGCATCACCGGCCGCGCCCCTCCCCTCATCGCCACACACCCCGACCCACCCCGCCATCACCCCGCCCCCCTTTCGTCATCACCGGCCTTGAGCCGGTGATCCTTTCCCGGCCGGAGACCCGACGGCCCGGCCACCGGGGCGTCGCACTGATCAGGACAAGGAGCATTCCACGGCTTGAGTTGCCGGAAGTGCGGCGCTAGCGTTGCTGCGCTCGCATAAACCTCCACGGAGAATCGACATGGATCGACGTAAACTCTTGGGCGCCCTGGCGCTTGCTGCCACGGTTGGAATCGCCAGCCCGGCGATGGCCGGGACCGGCGCGGTGAAGATGACCGTCGGCAAGGCCGGCTTCATCGTGGGCGGCACGGGCGGCTCCGGCACGCTCACGTTCAACGGCCGCAAGTATCCGTTCACTGTGGGCGGCCTGCGCGTCGGTCTCACCATCGGCGTGTCCGAGGCGAGGATGCGGGGCGAGGCGCTCCACATGAGCAAGCCGTCCGATATCGAAGGCGTCTACACCGCCGTCCAGGCCTCGGCCGCGGCCGTTGCGGGCGGACAGAACTGGGTCCTGCGCAACGCCAAGGGCGTCGAACTGCGCCTGCGCGGCACGCAAACCGGAATCGAGGCCTCGCTCGACCTCGGCGGCATGAGCATCAGGCTCAAGTAACGGGAACGCGGATGCCGCCGGTCGTCGAGCGCCGGCGGTCCCTTTCCCCGGACGCCCCCATGGCCGTTGCCCTGAGACGGGTTCTGCCGCCCACCAACAGCCTGGTCGTGTTCGAAGCGGCCGCGCGCCACCGCAACTTTACCCGCGCCGCCGAAGAGCTGTCCGTCACCCAGTCGGCCGTCAGCCGGCAGATTCAACTGCTCGAGGATTTCCTCGGCACGCCCGTGTTCCAGCGCCACGCGCGCGGGCTCGAGTTGACCCGCGAGGGTGAGCGCTTGCACCGCGCCGTCGCCATGGGCCTCGAGCACATCGCCAACGTCGCCTCCGACATCCGCCGCCACCGAGGACCGGCGGAACTCACCGTCGCCACGTCCGTGACCTTCGCCTCCTACTGGCTGATGGCGCGCATGGCGAAATTCCGCGCTGCCCATCCCGAGATCGAACTGCGCCTCGTCGCCTCCTCGCCGGTCTACGACCTCACCGCCGCCGGCATCGACCTCGCCGTGCGCTACGGGCTCGGCGAATGGCCGGGCGTCGAGGCGGTGCGCCTCTTCGACGACGAGATCTGGCCCGTGTGCTCGCCCGCCTACCTCAGCGCGAGCGCCGCCATCCGCGAACCAGCCGACCTCCTCAACGAGAACCTGCTGCATCTCTCGAAGTTCGACCGCAACTGGGTGACGTGGGACAGTTTTCTCGAGTCGCTCGGCGTCTCCGGCGAGCCGCACCTGCGTGGCCAGACTTATGACAACTACATGGTGCTGATCCAGGCGGCGCTGCGCGGCGAGGGCATCGCGCTGTGCGGGCGAAGGCTCGCTGAAGATTTCATCGCCCACGGCGACCTCGTGCGCCCGCTCGACGTGACGCTGAAGTCCGACCGCGGCTTCTACCTGCTGACCCCCCGCGAAGGCTCGATGAGCCGGGCCGCGCGCCTCTTCCACGACTGGCTTATCGAGGAAGCCCGCCGCCCGTCGTGACGTCCTCAGACGTCCGTCAGAGATACCCCTTCCGGCGGAAGTAGAGGAACGTGATCGCGACCGACAGCACCATCAGGAAGATCGAGAACGCGTAGCCGTAGCCCCAGTCGAGCTCCGGCATGATCTTGAAGTTCATGCCGTAGATCGACGCGATCAGCGTGGGCGGCAGGAACACGACGGAGGCGACCGAGAAGATCTTGATGATCGCCGACTGCTCGATGTTGATCATGCCGAGCGTCGCGTCGAGCAGGAACGTCACCTTGTCCTGAAGGTAGGACGCGTGATCGGTGAGCGAGGCGATGTCGCGCTGCAGGGTCTTCAAGTGCGCCTTCATGGGCTTCCTGTCATCGACCTGTCGTTCGCCGGAATCGAACGAGGCCGAGAGGAACGCGACGAGGCGCGACAGCGACACGAGGCTCTCGCGCACGTTCGAGGTGAAATCACCCTCCTCGCTGATCTTGCGCAGGAATTCCTTGTACCGGTTGGTCTTGGCGGTCTCGTCCTTGAAGATGCGTTTCGACGTCTCGGCGACGATGACGCCGGCGCGTTCGAGATGATCGGCGAGGCGGTCGACCACCGCCTCGAGCAGGCCGACGAGCACGGCCTCGCCGTTCCCCGGGCAACCGGTCACCTTCTGCAGCCGCTGCAGGTAGACATCGAAGGCGCGCGGCTCGCAGTAGCGCACGGTGACGAGAATGTTGTCGACGATGATGAAGGTGATCGCCTCGAGGATCGGTTCGTCGTTGTCGGCGCGAGTGACAATCGTCGCCGTCATGAAGGTGGCGCGCCCCTGGTGGTAGAGCCGGCTCGAGGCCTCGATCTCGGCAAGCTTTTCGCGCACCGGGATGTCGATCAGCAGCACCTGCTCGATCGCCTTCTCCTCCTGCGGCGCGGGCGAGATCAGGTCGATCCACACGGTGCCCGGCGGCAGCGTCGGGCCTTCCTGCCACCCCGTCGGGACCAGCAGGCCGTTCGCGTGGGCGTAGACGTTGAGCATGCTGGGAATCCCCCGGCCGTTGGAGGGGTGAATGCGGGCGCGACACTAGCCGACGTTCGCCCTGCGTCAAAGCGCGGCCGAAGCGCGCGGGGACCAGGAGCGTTGAACCGGCCTCGGTCGCGTGGTAGCGACCGCCGATGCCTTCCACGGAAATCCATATCGTCGGCGGCGGCCTTGCCGGCAGCGAGGCGGCCTGGCAGGCGGCGAACGCCGGCTGCAATGTCGTGCTGCACGAAATGCGCCCGGCCCGGCCGACCGAGGTGCACCAGACCGGCAACCTTGCCGAACTCGTCTGCTCGAACTCGTTCCGCTCCGACGACGCCGAACTCAACGCCGTGGGCCTGCTCCACGCCGAGATGCGCCTGGCCGGCTCGCTGATCATGGCGTCGGCGGACCGCCACAAGCTTCCCGCCGGCGGCGCGCTCGCGGTCGACCGCGAAGGGTTTTCGCGCACGGTGACGGAAACGCTCGAGCGCCACCCGCGCATCCGCATCGAGACAGCAGAGGTCGAGGGCCTGCCGCCCGAGGACTGGGGCAACGTCATCGTCGCGACCGGGCCGCTCACGTCGCCCGCGCTCGCCGACGCGGTCCGCGCGCTCACCGGCGACGACGGGCTTGCCTTCTTCGACGCGATCGCGCCGATCGTCTACCGCGACACGATCGACTTCTCGGTCGCCTGGTACCAGTCGCGCTACGACAAGGCGGGACCGGGCGGCACCGGAGCCGACTACATCAACTGCCCGATGACGAAGGAGCAGTACGAGGCGTTCGTCTTAGCCCTCGTGTCGGGCGAGCGGGCGCTGTCGCGCGAGTTCGAGCTCTCGGCGCCCTTCTTCGACGGCTGCCTGCCGATCGAGGTGATGGCCGAGCGCGGGCCCGAGACGCTGCGGCACGGTCCCATGAAGCCGCGCGGGCTGACCAACGCGCACCAGGCGACCGTGAAGCCCTACGCCGTCGTCCAACTGCGCCAGGACAACGCGCTCGGCTCGCTCTACAACATGGTCGGGTTCCAGACGAAACTGAAACATGGCGAACAACTGCGTGTTTTTCGCACGATTCCGGGGCTACAAACCGCAGAATTCGCGCGTTTGGGCGGCATTCACCGCAACACGTTTTTGAACTCGCCGAAGCTGCTCGATCACGCGCTGCGGCTGAAGCTTCTGCCCCGCCTCAGGTTCGCGGGCCAGATCACCGGCGTCGAGGGTTATGTCGAAAGCGCCGCCACCGGCCTCCTCGCGGGCCGCGCGGCAGCGGCGGAAACGCTGGGATTTTCCTTCGGGATGCCGCCGGCGACCACCGCCCACGGCGCGCTCGTGAACCACATCACCGGCGGCCACATCGCGATGACCGACAACGCGAGCCGCCTCTCGTTCCAGCCGATGAACGTCAACTTCGGCCTCTTCCCGCCGGTGAGCCTGCCGCTCGGCCCTGACGGCAAGCGCCCCCGCGGAAAGGCCAAGCAGGAGGCTCGAAAGAGGGCCTACACGGCCCGTGCAATGGCGGATTTCCGGGCTTGGCTGGAGGGTCAGGGCTTCGGCACGATCAGCCAGAACGAGATCGCCTCGAGCTTCGCCGCCCCGCCCCCGACCATGCCCCGCGCCTCGTAGACGAACCCCGTAGCATCCCCCGACGAGCCGTCCCCCAGAAACGCGATCTCGAGCGGCACGCTCCCGTCCTTCGGCCGTTGCGCCGCCGCGTCGAGGATCGTCGCGATCGCCACACTCCAGGCGCGGCCGGAGGATTCCACCCGCAGCGCCTCTCCGTTGACCGTTGCGCCGGCCTTCAGGGTGAGCGGACCGAGCGTGATTTTTCCATCCGCGGCAATGGGTTCCGAGACCGGCATCACCGCGTGGAAGTCGACGGCCTTCGGCGCGGAAGACTGCGCATACGCGTACCCCGCCAGCGCGATCGCGGCGAGGATCAGGGCGGCAATCAGCCAGACGGGCATGGCGATCGTCCTTCGCATCGAGGAACGTTCTACGGGAAACGCGCAAGCCGCGAAAGTCGTGCCCTCAGAACCGGTCGCGCCACGCCGACCACAGAAGCCGCGCCTGGCGCTGCCACTGCGGCACCTCGACCGGCGCACGCAGCGCCGCAAGCCCCGCACGATCGAGCGCGTTCAGGTAGCCGTCGACGAGCGCGGCCGGCAGGAACGCGGGCAGCGCCGCCTCAGGAATCCTGCCGATTTCGGCCCGCGCCTCGGCGAGCCGCTTGCGGGCGTGGGCCCGCAGGTCGGCGAGAACCGCCGCCATCTCGGGCGACTCACGGCCGGACAGCACGTGCGCGACCGTTACGCCGTGCCGCGCCAGCACGTCGCCCGGCAGGTAGCTCTGGCCGCGCGAGCGATAGAGCGGCAGCGACCGAAGAAGACCCGCAATCCCGATGGCGACGCCGGCGCTCCCGGCGGCATGCGCGGCAGTCTCGGCCGCAGGTCCCGCGACCGCGAGCGCGGACAATTGGATCAGCGCCGACGACGTCTCGCCCAAGTAGCCCTCGAGATCGTTCAGCGTGGGCATCGGATCGTCGTAGAGGTCGAACCGCCGCGCCTCGATCATGCCGCGAAAGGCGCGCTCCGGCAGCGCGGCACCGCGGATCGCATCGGCCAGCGCCTGCGCGACCGGATGCTCCGGTGTTTCGCCGGCGAGGATGGCCTCGACCTGGTCCGCCCAGAACTGCAGGCGGATCTCGCCCAGCATCGGCTCGCGCATGTGATCGCGGATGCGGGCGAGTTCGACGTTGAACGCGCACAGCGCCGCCACGCGCCCGCGCATCTCGTCCGGCACGAACAGCGCGGCAAGATAGCGATCCTTGTCGTGGTCGCGCACCAGTTCGAGCGCATGCGCCTGCGCGGCCGCGAGGTCCAACGGCTACCCCTCGCCCCCGATGGCGATCAGCGCCGCTGCCACCGGCCGCGCTTCGCCGAGCAGGATGTTGTAGGTGCGCACTGCCGCGCCGGTATCCATCGTCTCGAGCGGCACCTTGGCCTCGATGAAGGCCTTCCTCAGGGTCGAAGACGGAAACACCTGCCGTGATCCCGTGCCGAACAGGAACACGCCGATGGACACCGCCTCTTCGAAAACGCGCGCGAACGCCTCCGGCGCGATGCTCTCGGCGGATGTCTGGTCCCACGCGTACATGCCGGAGGGAACGATGAGCAGCGAGCCCCGATGCGACATGTCCGCGAAGCGGAAGCCGCCGTTGCCGTAGGCCGTGATCGCGGCGCGACCGGGAAAATGCGGCGTCTCGGGAAGGCGCGCCACGGCCGGCCGGTCAGGGCCGGGCGGCTTCGGCGGCGGCCTTGGCCTTCGCTTCCTCGCTCATCGAGCTCGACGTCACACCGGTGAAGATGAGGAACGGCGCGGCGATGTAGATCGAGGAGTAGGTGCCGACGACCACGCCCCACAGCATCGCGAACGTGAAGCCGCGGATCACCTCGCCCCCGAACACGTAGAGTGCGAGCAGCGCGAGGAACACCGACACCGATGTCATGATGGTGCGCGGCAGCGTCTCGTTCAGCGACCGGTCGATCAGGTCCGGCAGTGCCATCTGCTTGTAGCGCCGCAGGTTCTCGCGCACGCGGTCGTACACCACGACGGTGTCGTTCAGGGAGTAGCCGACGATCGTCAGGATCGCCGCGATGATCGACAGGTCGAAGTCGATCTGAAACAGGACGAACAATCCGATCGTGAGCGACACGTCATGCACGAGCGAGGCGATGGCGCCCAGTGCGAACTGCCACTCGAAGCGGAACCACAGATAGATGCCGACGAGCAGGATCGCGCCGGCGATCGCGAGCATGCCGTCGCGAGCGAGTTCGCCCGACACCTTCGGCCCGACGACTTCGGTGCGTCGGTATTCGATGCCGCTGCCGAGCGTCTGCTTGACGCGGCCGAGCATGGCCTGCTGGTCGGCTTCGCTCTCCTGTGCCGGCAGGCGGATCAGCACGTCGTCAGGGCGGCCGAACTCCTGCAGTTCCACGGTCCCGATATTGAGGCCCGCGAGCTTCGAGCGCAGGTCGGCCATGTCTGCGGGCCCTTGCGTGCGCACCTCTAGGATGGTGCCGCCCTTGAAGTCGATGCCGTACTTGAGGCCGGGATAGAAGAACAGCGCGAGCGACAGGCAGACGAGGATCGAGGACACGACGAAGCCGATCCGAGCGAACTTCATGAACGGATAGTTCGCGTTGTCCGGAACGAAGGTCAGCGGCTTGAACCACATGGCGTACTTCCTTTCCCGCCCGCTCTAGAGCGGAATGGCCTTCGGCTTCGCCCACTTCACCCACACCGCGATGATGAGGCGGGTGAGCGTGAAGGCGGTGAAGACCGTGGTGATGATGCCGAGCGCCAGCGTCACGGCAAAGCCGCGGATCGGACCGGAGCCGACGCCGAACAGCACGGCGGCGGCGATCAGGGTCGTCACGTTGGCGTCGAAGATCGTACCGAACGCCATCTTGAAGCCGGTTTCGAGCGAGGAGAGCGGCGAGCGCCCTGCCTTGATCTCCTCGCGGATGCGCTCGTAGACGAGCACGTTGGCGTCGACCGCCATGCCCATCGTCAGCACGATGCCGGCAATACCCGGAAGCGTGAGCGTGGCGCCGAGCACCGACAGAAGCCCGAGCAGCAGCACGAGGTTCACGAACAGCGCGAGCACGGCGAACCAGCCGAAGAGGCCGTAGCAAACGACCATGAACACGAGCACGGCGAGAAGGCCGATGATGCACGCCATCACGCCGGCCCGGATCGAGTCCGACCCGAGCGAGGGACCGACCGACCGCTCCTCGACGATGGTGAGCTTCGCCGGCAGCGCGCCCGAGCGCAGCACCACCGACAGGTCGTTGGCTTCCTGCGTGGTGAAGCGTCCGGAGATCTGGCCCGACCCGCCGAGGATCGGCTCGTTGATGCGCGGCGCCGAAACGATCTGGTTGTCGAGCACGATCGCGAAGGGCCGACCGACGTTATCGCGCGTCAACTGGCCGAAGCGCAGCGCGCCCTGCTGGTTGAAGCGGAAGCTCACGACGGGCTCGTTGGTGCGGCCATCGAACCCCGGCTGCGCGTCGTTCAGGTCCTCGCCCTCGACGGTCGCCCGGCTCGAGGTCTGAACCCACATGATGGAGTTCGGGTTCTTCTGCTCCGCCATCGCCTCGCACTCGGCCGGCGGCCGGTCGGTGGGCGACGTCGGCTGCTCGTTGCAGAGCAGGCGGAACTGCAGTTTCGCCGTCTTGCCGAGGAGGTCCTTGAGCCGCGTAGGATCCTGGAGGCCCGGCACCTGGACGAGGATGCGGTCGAGGCCCTGGCGCTGGATGATCGGCTCCGTCGTTCCGATGCCGTTGATGCGCTTCGAGACGATGTCGAGCGACTGGTCGATGGCGCGGCCGAGCTTGTAGTCGATGCCGGGCTGCGTGAACGAGAACGAGATCTGGTCGCCGTCGCGACGAACGTCGTAGAGCGTGATCGGGTTGCCGCCGCCCATGATGCCGCCCTGCTGCACCTGGCCGTTCAGCTTGCGCAGTTCCTCGTAGGCCTTGTCGACTTCCGTCGGATCGGTGATGCGCACGGTGACGGCGTCGCCTGCCCTGCCGAGCCCCGTGTACTTGATCTTCTGCTCACGCAGCGCCTGGCGAATGTCGCCGATCAGCTGCTTGGCATACTGCTCCTTGAGCGACGGCTGGTCGACCTCGAGCAGCACGTGGCTGCCGCCCTGCAGGTCGAGGCCGAGGACGACCGGGTTGCCGAGCGGCAGGACGTTGCGAACGGACTGCGGCAGGACGTTCGGCAGCGCGAACAGAAAGCCGATGAGGATGACCGCAAGAATGCCAGCGGTCCGGTAGTTCGAGAATTTCAGCATCCTGAAGACGCCCTTCCTGGGCCTTGTGGCCCTGCGAGCCTCACTTGGCGGCTTCGTCCTTCACGGGTTCGCCCTTGGTGCGGACATCCGAGATCGACTGCTTCAGGACCCTGATCCGCACGTTGTCGGCGATGTCGACCACCACCTCGTTGTCGTCGACGACCTTGTTCACCTTGCCGATGATGCCGCCGCCGGTGACCACGGTGTCGCCGCGGCGCACGTTCTTCACCATCTCCTGGTGATCGCGCAGCCGCTTCTGCTGCGGGCGGATCAGGAAGAACCAGAACACGCCCATGATCATGACGAGCGGCAGCATCATGCCGAAAATGTCGGGCGCGACACTAGTGGCGGGTGCGGCAGCCTGGGCGTAGGCATCGGTGATGAACATGGACGAAACTGCTCCAAAAGCCGGGTGGCGGAAGGTCGTGTGCCGCACAGCCCAAAGCAAGCGGGTCGGGATCGCCCGGACCGCGGGTTCGCGCGGAATATAGCGGCGGCGCTTCCTTTTGCAACCGTGCCCCGCCTTGCCGGACGGGGCCTCGCCCGCTAAGGGTTTGGCGATGAACAAGCCGCCGCGAAACCCGCCGGAGCCCGCCGAATCGGCCCTCGCCGACCGGCTGGAGCGCATCGCTGCCGCCCTCGAAAGGCTCGCTCCGGCATCTGCCGCGCCGGTCGACCTCAATGCCGCCGACGCCTTCGTCTGGCACGGGGATTCGGCCGCGCTGTCGCCGGTTCCGAAGGTGAACCGGGTGGACCTGGAACTGCTCCAGGCCATCGACCAGGTGCGCGATCTGCTGCTCGACAACACGCGCCGGTTCGCGCGCGGCTATCCCGCCAACAACGCTCTGCTGTGGGGTGCCCGCGGGATGGGCAAGAGCTCGCTCGTGAAGGCGGCTCACGCAACAGTGATTGCCGAAGGCTTAAGCCCGCTGAAGCTTGTCGAGATCCACCGCGAGGACATCGAGACCCTGCCCCGCCTGATGGCGATCGTCCGTTCGAACCCGTCCGTGCGGTTCATCGTGTTCTGCGACGATCTGTCATTCGACCACGACGACACGTCCTACAAGTCGCTCAAGGCGGCGCTCGAGGGCGGCATCGAGGGCCGGCCGGACAACATGGTGTTCTACGCCACCTCCAACCGCCGGCACCTGCTGCCGCGCGACATGATCGAGAACGAACGCTCGACCGCGATCAATCCGTCGGAGGCGGTGCAGGAGAAGGTTTCGCTCTCCGACCGGTTCGGGCTCTGGCTCGGCTTCCATGCATGCAGCCAGGACGACTACCTCGCCATGGTCGAGGGCTACGTGCGTCGCTTCGCCATATCGATCGCGCCGGACGACCTGCGCGCCCAGGCGATCGAGTGGCAGGCGACCCGTGGCGCGCGCTCGGGTCGCGTGGCCTGGCAGTTCGTGCAGGACCTCGCGGGCCGGCGCGGGGTGAAGGTTCAGGCCTGAACCAACCGCGCGCCGCCCTTGCGCGGCTGCGCCATACGAACGTCCTGTTCACGCCATTCTGAGCCGCCTAGACTCCCCGTTCAGGAGAGGACCCCCGCCATGACCACACGCCGCGACTTCATGAAAACCGTCCCCGCGCTCGGCTCGGCCTTTGCGCTTGGCACCGCAACCTTGAGCGAGGCGTCCGCTATTGCAGCGACGGCTCCGCAGCCGCTCGAAGGTCATTTCCATCCGAAGGGCAAGGCGCCGTCCAAACACACCATCGACGTCCTGAAGAAGGCGAAGGAGACGCTGCCTTTCGCCGACACGCGCGACCTCGACGAACAGAAGCGCGGCCTCGTCGCCGAAATGCCGAAGCGGCAGATCATGGCGGATGGAGGCCACGTCGCCTGGGACCGTGACAGCTTCAACTTCCTCGACGAGGACCGCGAGTTCGACAGCATTCACCCTTCCCTGCTGCGGATCTCGCGCCTCAACAACAACTATGGCCTCTACGAAGTCGTCCCGGGCATCTACCAGGTCCGCGGCTTCGACCTGTCCGACATGACATTCATTCGCGGCAAGACCGGATGGATCGTGTTCGATCCGATCACCGTCGCAGAGACGGCGCGCGCCGCCTGGGGCCTGTTCCAGGAGCACGTGGGTCAGGGGTTGCCGGTGACCGCCGTCGTCTACTCCCACACCCACGGCGACCACTGGGGCGGCGTTCGGGGCATTCTGAAGCCGGAGGACGTTGCCTCGGGCAAGGTGACGCTGATCGCGCCGCGCGACTTCATGCAGTTCACGGTGTCCGAGAACGTCTACGCCGGCAACGCCATGAACCGCAGATTGTTCTACCAGTACGGCCTCCTGCTGCCGGCGGCGCCGCATGGCTACGTCGGCCAGGGTCTAGGCCCCCGCGTTCCGGCCGGATCGGTCGGCCTCATCGCGCCCAACCGCTTCGTGAGCGAGCCGATCGAGGAGTTCGAGGTCGACGGGATCCGGATGATCTTCCAGAACACGCCGAACACCGAGGCGCCACGGGAGATGAACACTTACATCCCCGACATGAAGGCGCTGTGGATGGCCGAGAACGTCACGGCCACGTTGCACAACATCTACACCCTGCGCGGCGCCCCGGTGCGCGACCCGCTCAACTGGTCGAAGTACATCGCCGAGGCGCTCTATCGCTTCGGACAGGAGGCCGAGGTGATGTTCGCCTCCCACCATTGGCCCCGTTGGGGCAACGCCCGCATCCAGGAAGTGCTCCGCGCCCAGCGCGACCTCTACGCCAACATGAACAACCAGGTCCTGCACCTCGCCAACCAGGGCGTCACGATCAACCAGGTGCACACCGTCTACACCGTGCCGAAGTCGCTCCAGGCGCAGTGGCACTGCCGCGGCTACCACGGCTCTCCGGAACACAACAGCCGCGGCGTCATCCAGCGCTTTCTCGGATTCTGGGACTGCAATCCGACGACGCTCGTGCCGCTCGCGCCGGAAGAGTCCGCGCCGCTCTACGTGGAGATGATGGGTGGACCGTCGAAGATCATGGCGAAGGCGCGCGACCTGCACCATCAGGGCGACTACAAGCGCGCGACCGAGATCCTCAACAAGCTGGTGCTGGCCGAGCCGCACAACCAGGACGCCAAGGACATGCTGGCCGACGCCTTCGAGCAGCTCGGCTACCAGCAGGAGAACCCGGGACTTAGAAACAGCTTCCTCGCGGCGGCCTATGAGCTGCGCACCGGCATTCCGAGCGGCGAAATGGCGAACTCGTCGAGCCCCGACGTGGTGCGCGCGATGTCGACGGAACTGTTCCTGAACTTCCTCGGCATCCGGATGGACAGCCGCAAGGCGGAAGGGATGCGCTTCACCATCAACCTCGTGACGCCGGACAACGGCGAGAAGTTCATCGTCGAGATGGAGAACGCCACGCTGACGAACATCGCCGGCTTCCAGGCGCCGAACCCCGACCTGACGCTCACCATCAATCGCGCCGACCTAGAACGGACGATGAGCGGCGAAGCGAAGCTCGACGAGCAGATCAAGTCCGGCGTCGCAAAGGCGGAGGGCAATCTCGCCGTTCTCGCGCAACTCGCCTCGACGATGGTCGAGTTCGATCCGCGGTTCGAGATCATGCCGGGCACGAAGGCAAAGATGACCGTCGTCACCGCCGATCCCTACGAGGCGGAGATCGGCGCACCCATCCCCGAATAGAGGGCCGGGCTCAGCCGAGCTTCTTCTCGTTGGCTGCCCATTCCTCCGGCGTCCGCCCGAGCGGCACCATGACCCACTGGCGGTAGGCCTCGCGCTCCTTGAGGCTCTCGAACCAGCGTTCGAGGTTCGGGAGCTTCGGGCGCGCGACGTCCATGTTCATGTAGCGCCAGAACACTGCGCCAAGCGGGATGTCACCGGTCGAGAAATGCCGCCCGGCGACGAACGGCTTCCGCCCCAGCGCCTTGTTCGCGACCTTCATGATCTCGCCCGCCGCCTTCTCGAATTCCTTGAGCTTCTTCGGGTCGCGCTGATCGGGCGCGGTGCGCACGGTGCCCATGAACAGCGCGCCGACGGCCGGCTGGATCGCGGTGGCGGTCCAGTCCATCCACTGGTCGGCGAGCGCCTGCGCCTTGACGCCGCGCGGCTGGATCGTCTTGCGGCCGTGCCGCCGCGCGAGGTGACGCACGATCGCGTGGCTCTCGAACACCACGATGGTCCCATCCTTCAGCACGGGCACGAGCCCCATCGGGTTGAGCTTGCGGAACGCCTTGTCGTCGGTGCCGCCCCACTGGCCGCCGACGACGTGTCGCTCGAAGGGCACGCCGGTCTCGGCCGCCGCCCAGAGCGCCTTCTGCACGTTCACCGAGTTGCGCCGGCCCCAGATCTCCACCATGTCCGCCTCCATCGCGAGCGACCGCCCCGAACGAAGATGGCCGGCGGGAGCGCCGCCGGCCACTTCATTTTTCGCTTGCGAGCCCTGTGCGGGCGAAATCTGCTTTAGTTGGAGGCAGTTGCGGAGGAAAGATACTTCACCGGATCAACTGCAGTAGCGCCCTTGCGCAGCTCGAAGTGTACTTGCGGGCTGGTCACCGAACCGGTCTGGCCGGCCTTCGCGATCACGTCGCCGCGCTTCACGGCATCGCCCCGCTTCACGAGCAGTTCTTGGTTGTTGGCGTAGGCCGTCACCCAGCCGTTCTCGTGCCGGATGAGGACGAGATTGCCGTAGCCCTTCAACTCGCTGCCGGCGTAAGCGACGACGCCGGATTCGGCGGCGCGCACAGCCGTCCCTTCAGGTACCGCGATGTTGATGCCTTCGTTCTTCGTGCCGTTGGCCTTCTGGCCGTAGGCGGAGATGATCTTGCCCTTCACCGGCCAGCGGAAGCCGCCGTCGGCCGTGGCGTCGCCGGTCGCTGCGCCCTGGTCGGCGCCGCCGGGCTGCGTCTGCTTTGCCTCTTCCTCGGCGAGCGAAACCTGCTTCGTCTGCGGCTGGTCGCCTTCGGACGCGGTCGCAGCCGCTTCCTTCTTCGGCTCGGCCTTGGCCGCCTGCGTCGCCGCGGGCGCCGGAGCCGTCTTCTGCGCGGTCGCGCGGGCGGCGGCAGCGCCACCCGGGATCTTCAGCTCCTCGCCCACCTTCACAGTGTAGTTCGACGGCAGGCTGTTGGCGGCCGCCAGATCGAACGGGCTCACCTTGTAGGCGCGGGCAATCGAGTAGAGCGTCTCGCCCGAGCGCACCTCGTGCATGCCCGAGGCGGAAGCGAGCTGCGGCTTGGCGGCCGGCGCGTTCGCAGCCTGCACGTGCGCCGGCTGCTTCGGCGGTGGCGGCGGCGCCGTGTAGGCCTGCTGCGAGTATCCCTGCCAGGTGGGCTTCGTCGCGTTAACCGACGTGTTGCCGAGCGGGCGCGACTGCACCGACGTGTCGGCCTGCGCGCGCTGCTGCGTCTGCGACACCGAGTTGGTGTTGATGTTGGGGTAGTCCGCGAAGCGGTCCATCTGCGAGGAGCACGCCGAAAGGCTCAGCGCGGCGACAGTGGCTAGCAGGGGGACGAACGAGCGACGGAGCGAGGCCTTGCTGCTCGACATCGAGGCGATGGACATACTCACGGACTCCACTAACGGACCATGAGCGCATGGTGAACGGGCAAGGTTAAGGGCGAGTTTATGAAAATGCGTCCGCCACATTTCCGGCAAACTTTTTTCAGGCCTCCCGCGGCAGGCCCTCGACGAGGGGCACGAACTTCACGCGCATCAGCGGTTCGACCTTGATGCCGGCCTCGCTGCGGACGATGCGTTTCACCTCCTGGTCGCCCTGCATCACGTCGATCGGCACGACCATGACCCCGCCGACCGCAAGCTGCTCGATCAGCTTCTGGGGCAGTTCCGGCGCAGCGGCCGTGACGATGATGCGGTCGAACGGCGCCTGCACCGCCCAGCCTTTCGAGCCGTCGCCGACGAGCGTGGTGACGTTGGCGAGGCGGAGCTTCCGAAACCGCTCTTCAGCCTCCCCGAGCAGGGTCCGGTAACGCTCGATCGTGTAGACGCGTCGGCAGAGATTGGCGAGTACCGCCGTCTGGTAACCCGAGCCGGTGCCGATTTCGAGTACCTTGCAGCGGTCGTTTAGGTCGAGCGCCTGCGTCATCGCCGCAACGACGAACGGCTGGCTGATCGTCTGGCCGCAGGCGATCGGCAACGCCTTGTCGGACCAGGCGTTCGCCTGGAACGGCTCGGCCACGAACAGGTCGCGCGGCACGCGCTCCATCGTCTCGAGCACCCGCATGTCGCGGATGCCCTGGTTGCGCAGCGCCATGATCAGCTCGACCTTGCGATAGTCCTCCGCCATCGCCCTGCCTCGCCGCTCCTAGCCTTGCAGACGCACCCGCAAGGCTTCCATCGCCTCGACCTGGGTCAGGTTCATGTGCAGCGGGCTCACCGAGATGCGCTTGTCGAACACCGCGCGCAGGTCCGTGCCGGCGGCGGGGTTCGAGGACTCGCGCTTGAAACCGAGCCAGAAGTACGGGACGCCGCGCGCATCGCGCCGCTCGTCGACGTAGAGCTGGTTCTGGTCGCGCTTGCCCTGCCTCGTCACCTCGACGCCCTCGACCTCGATCGGCTCGCAGTCGGGGAAGTTGACGTTGAGCAGCACGCCCGGGCCAAGCTCGATGCCGGCGAGCTGTTGCAGAAGCCTCGGGCCATGCGCCTTCGCGACGTCCCACCGCAGGCGGCCCTCGCTGTGGACGCCATAAGTCTGGCTGAAGGCGATCGAGCGAAAGCCGAGCGCCGTTCCTTCCATGGCCGCTGCGATGGTGCCGGAGTACGTCACGTCGTCGGCGAGATTCTGGCCGCGGTTCACGCCCGAGATCACGAGGTCCGGCGGCTTCGGCATCACCTTGCGCACCGCCATCAGCACGCTGTCGGACGGTGTTCCGTGGACGGCGAAGCGCCGCTCGCTGATACGTCGCAGGCGCAGCGGATTGGCCAGCGACAGCGAGTGCGACGCGCCGGACTGTTCCGTCTCCGGCGCGACCGTCCAGACGTCGTCGGTAAGCGCGTGCGCCATCTCCTCGAGCACGAGGATGCCTTCGGCGTTGATGCCGTCGTCGTTGGTGCAGAGGATGGTGAGCGGAGCGTCAGCCACGGCCGATCACCTCGAGCCCGCCCATGTAGGAGCGCAAAACGTCGGGCACGCGCACGCTGCCGTCCTTCTCCTGGTAGTTCTCGAGGATCGCCACCAGCGTGCGGCCGACGGCGAGGCCCGAACCGTTCAGCGTCTCGACGAAGCGCGGCGCGCCACCGCCGGCGGGACGGAAGCGCGCCCCCATGCGACGCGCCTGGAACGAGCCGAACTGCGAGCAGCTGGAAATCTCGCGGTAGGCGTTCTGGCCGGGGAGCCACACCTCGATGTCGTAGGTCTTGCAGGATCCGAACCCCATGTCGCCGGTGCACAGCACGATCGTGCGAAACGGCAGGCCGAGGCGCTTCAGCACCGTTTCTGCGCACTGCGTCATGCGCTCGTGCTCGGCGGCGGAGTCTTCCGGCTTCACGACGGAGACGAGCTCGACCTTCGAGAACTGGTGCTGCCGGATCATGCCGCGCGTGTCGCGGCCGGCAGCGCCGGCCTCCGCGCGGAAGCACGGCGTATAGGCCGTCATGCGGATCGGCAGTACGGCCTCGTCGAGAATCTGATCGCGCACGAGGTTGGTGAGTGAGGCTTCCGCGGTGGGGATCAGCCAGTGGCCCGACGTCGTGTGGAACAGGTCCTCGGCAAACTTCGGCAGCTGGCCGACGCCGAACATCGCGTCGTCCTTCAGCATGTAGGGCGCGTAAATCTCGCTGTAGCCATGCTCGCGGGTGTGCAGGTCGAGCATGAGCTGGCCGAGCGCGCGCTCGAGCAGCGCGAGTTCCCGACGCAGCACGACGAAGCGCGCGCCGGACAGCTTTGCCGCGATCTCGAAGTCCATGAGGCCCATGGCCTCGCCGAGGTCGAAATGCTGCTTCGGCGGAAAGTCGAACCGGCGCGGCGAACCGACCACGCGCAGCTCCACGTTGTCGTGCTCGTCCTTGCCTTGCGGCACGTCGGGAAGCGGGAGGTTCGGGATGACGGCGAGCGCCGCGTCGAGCTCGGCGGAGAGCGTGCGCTCGGCCTCCTCGCCCGACTGGATCGTGCCCTTCAGGTCGGCCACCTCGGCCTTCAGGGCGTCGGCCTTCGCAGTATCCTTGGCGGCCATCGCCTGGCCGATCTCCTTCGAGGCGGCGTTGCGGCGGCTCTGCGCGTCCTGGAGCGACTGCACCTGCCGGCGGCGCTTCTCGTCGAGCGCGATCAGCGCTTCCGCCTGCGGCGGCAGCCCGCGGCGCGCCAAACCCGCGTCGAATGCGTCCGGGTTTTCCCGGATCCACTTGATGTCGTGCATGAAAAGGTCCCTGCGATGGAGGCCTTCCTATAGCCATGCCCCATCGGCGCGCCAACCGCAAATCGGGAGGTCTTGCGTCAGGTCTTCTCTTCGAGCGCCTTCTGGGCGGCGAGCCGCTTGCGCTCGAAGTAACCCACCGACTGGACGGCAAGCTCGTAGAGGCCGATGAGCGGGATCGCGAGCGCGATCTGGCTCAGGGGGTCCGGCGGCGTCAGCACCGCGGCGACCGCAAACATCGCGACGATGGCGTACTTCCGCCCGGCCTTGAGGCCGCCCTGCGTGACGACGCCGATCTGCCCCAGGAGCGTCAGGATCACCGGCAGCTGGAAGCACAGGCCGAACGCGAGGATCAGCATCATCACGAAGTCGAGGTATTCCGAAACCTTCGGCAACAGCTTGATGGTCGCCGTGCCGTCCCCGCCCATCTGCTGGAAGCCGACGAAGAACTTGATCGCCGCCGGCATCAGGAAGAAGTAGACCATCGCCGCGCCGAGGATGAAGAACACCGGCGTCGCCACAAGGTAGGGCGCGAACGCCTCGCGCTCGTTCTTGTAGAGGCCGGGCGCCACGAACATGTAGATCTGAGTGGCGATCAGCGGGAACGCGATGAACAGCCCGCCGAACACACCGATCTTCACCTCGGTGAAGAATTTTTCCGGCAGCGACGTGTAGATCAGTTCCAGAGGGTAGTCGCGCCCCAGCGCCCAGAAGAACGGCTGGATCAGGATGTTGTAGATCCTGGCGGCGAAGAAGAAGCTCAAGCCGAACGCAATCACGAACCCGATCAGGCAGTAGATCAGGCGCTGGCGCAGCTCGATCAGATGCTCGATCAGCGGCGCCTGCGTGGCGTCGATGTCTTCCTGCGTCATGCGTGGTCGCGTCCGTTCGGCGCGGCGACCGGCGCAGTGGGCTTCTCCGGAGAGGATGCCACGGGCGTCGCCGGCGCAGCGTGAGGTGCGGGCGCTTCGAGCTTTGCCGGCGGCGGTTCAGCAGCAGTCGAAGCAGGTGCGGCGGCAGGAGGGGTCGCGGGCGAGGAGGCGGCCGGCGGAACGACGGGCGCCGAGCCTGCCATCGCCTGCTTGATGTCGGCTTCCGTCTTCTTCATCTCCTCGACCACGTCGAGGCTCGCCATCTGCTTGACGTCGGAGGCCATCGACTGGACCTCGCGCTTCACCTCGTCGAGGCCCGCTTCCTTCATCGCGTCGTCGAGGTGGCGCTGGAATTCGCCCGCCATGCGGCGCAGGCCGGCCGTCATCTGCCCGATGGTGCGCAGCACCTTCGGCAGATCCTTCGGACCGATCACGATGAGGGCGACGATCGCCACCACCATGATCTCCGAATAGCCGACGCCAAAATCGAACATCGCCGAAAGGTCCTTTCGACCCTGACGAGCGCGCGAGGCCTAACCGGCCTCGCCCAGCCGCTGCGAAACGATCAGCTCTTCACTTCGCTCTTGCGATCGACCGTCGAGGTCTGCACGTCGTGCTCGATGGTCTTGAGGCTGTCGTCGGCGGTCTTCGTCTCGTCGTCGGCAAGCCCCTTCTTGAAGCTCTTGATGCCCTTGGCGACGTCGCCCATCAGGTTCGAGATCTTGCCCGAGCCACCGAACAGCAGCAGCACCACGGCGAGCAGGATGAGCCAGTGCCAGATCGAGAAGCTACCCATCAAAAACACTCCTTGAACGCCCGCAAATCCGCGCGAAGCGGGCACGATTGGCGCGCACTATTGCAGAAAGGCCAAGGTGGTTCAACCAAGCCCGGACCCTCCCGGATTAAGCTTTATACATGGGCGTGCGCCGCCGTGTTTGCAAACACCAGGATGTGATCGGGATCGAAGGCAAATCGCGCGGAAAGGCCCCGGGACGGCGTGTCCCGGATCGGAACGTGGGCGACCAGCGGGTCGTCGAGTCCCGGAAACTCGATCAGCACCTCTGCGTGATCGCCGAGGAATCGGCTGTCGAGCACGTAGCCCTCGAAACCGGCGCCACTGATCCGCGAACGGACGATCCCCTGCGGCCGGATGAGCACCGTCACGGGCGTCCCGTCGGCGAACCCCTCGGATGGGTACACGCCCACCGGGGTTTCCACCCGTCCGCCTTGGGCACGACCGTGCAACTCGTTGTAATCGCCGAAGAAACGCGCCGCATCGACGTCGACGGGCTGGTGGTAGAGCTCCTCGGGCGTGCCGGTCTGCACGAGCTCACCCCGGCGCATGAGCAGGATGCGGTCGGCGATCCCCATGGCTTCCATCGGATCGTGGGTTACGAAGATCGAGGTCGCGCGCGTCTCGCGCAGGAGCTGCAGCGTCTCGTGGCGCACGCGGTCGCGCAGCCGCTGGTCGAGGCCGGAGAACGGTTCGTCCATGAGCATCACCGCCGGCCGCGGCACGATGGCGCGGGCGAGCGCCACGCGTTGCTGCTCGCCGCCCGAGAGCTGGTGCGGGTAGCTGTCGGCGTAGGCCTCGAGGCCGACACGGCGCAGCCCGTTCAGCGCCTCACGCCGGGCGCTCGCCCGGTCGAGCGACTTCAGACCGAACGCCACGTTCTCGAGGATGGTCAGATGCGGGAACAGGGCAAAGTCCTGGAACATGAGGCCGACGCCGCGCTTCTCCGGCGGCACGAAAGCGGACGGTCCCGCCACTTCCTTGCCGTCGAGCAGCACGCGGCCCTGCTCAGGCACCTCGACGCCCGCGGCGATCCTGAGCAGCGTGCTCTTGCCGCAACCCGACGGTCCGAGCAGGCAGACAATTTCGCCCTGCTTCAGCTCGAAGGAGACGTTCTTCACCGCCTCGACCTCGCCGAAAGACAGGCTCACGTTCTCGAACGTGACGCGCGAGGCGAACGTCGCCGCGGCCGTGCCGCGCACGCCCCAGCGCAGCGACCGCATGTCCCGGCTGCTGCCCTGGTCGCTCATTGACGGATGCTTTCTGAACTCCGCTACTGACGCTCGTCGTCCGGGCCGGGCTCGGCATCGGACGTCTCGGCTTCGATCTCGACCGTCTCGACGACGGTTTCCTCGACCGTCACCTCGAGCGTCTCGACCGGCAGGCCCTCCGGCAAGTGCATCTCGAGGTCCGGCGTCTGCTCGGGATCCTCGAGCGGCTCCTCATCGGGGAGCAGCGACTCCTCGCCGTTCGGCATCGGCACCTCGAAGCCCGGCGGCACCGTGGCGTCGAGCAGCCCCGCGGCCTTGAGCTCGGCGAGGCCCGGCAGGTCTGTCACCTGGTTCAAGCCGAAGTGGAGAAGGAACGCTTCCGTCGTGCCGTAGGTCACGGGACGGCCCGGCACCTTGCGGCGCCCGCGCATACGTACCCAGCCGATCTCGACGAGCTGGTCGAGCGTGCCCTTCGAGATCGCGACGCCGCGTACATCCTCGATCTCGGCGCGCGTCACCGGCTGGTGATAGGCGATGATGGCAAGCGTCTCGAGCGCCGCCTTCGACAGCCGCTTCTGCTCCACCGCCTCGCGGCGCAAGAGGAAGCTGAGATCGTCGGCGGTGCGGAACGTGTATTTGCCCGCCACCTTCACGACGTTCACGCCGCGCCCGGCATAGGTGCGCTCGAGGTCGGCGAGGATCGCCTCCACGTCTGCACCCTCCGGCAGCGCACCGCGCAGCTCGTCCGCCGACAGCGGCTCGGCGGCGGCGAACAGCAGCGCCTCGACGATGCGCACGAGGTGGCCGTGGTCGGCCCGCGGCAGATGCGTGACGTTGTCGCCGCCGAGGGTCGGACGGACCGCCTCCATGCGCTGCGCCAGTCCCGCGAGAGCTCCTGCCTTGATCATCGGCTACCTCCTTCGGCTGAAACCACCAGCTTCAGGCGCTTCGTCGGCGCCCGCACGTAGATGGGTTCGAACAATCCTTCCTGCCGCATCTCCATCCTGCCCTCGCGGACAAGCTCGAGCGTGGCGTTGAAGCTCGACGCCTTCACCGAGCGCTGCCGCTCCGGCGGCTCGGCGAACGCATCGAGGAACGTATCGAAGCGGCCCCAGTCCGTGAGGCCGCCGATCAGGCGCTCGAGCACCGCGCGCGCTTCCTTCACCGTGATCACCGGCTGGCGGTTCACCGTGTAGGTCGTGCGCACCATGCGGCGCACGCGACGCTCCGAGTACGCCTTGAGGAGATCGACCAGCGTGTCGGCGAATTCGGGCTTGCGCTCGACCACGACAGGCTCGGGGGCGCCGCGGCCGAAAACATCGCGATCGAGGCGATTGCGCGCCATGAGCTGCGCCACCGCCTCGCGCATCGCGTGGAGCCGCTGGAGGCGGAAGGCGAGGCGCTGGGCGAGTTCTTCCGGCGGCGGTTCATCGTCCTCGTGCGGCGGCGGCAGCAGGAGCCGCGACTTCAGGTACGTGAGCCAAGCCGCCATGACCAGGTAGTCGGCAGCGAGTTCGAGCCGAAGCCGTCGCGCGGCTGCAATGAACGAGAGGTACTGTTCGGCGAGTGCCAACACCGAGATTCGCGTGAGGTCGACCTTCTGCGACCGCGCCATCTCGAGCAGCAGGTCGAGCGGCCCCTCGAAGCCGGCGACGTCGACAATCAACGGGTCGCCGTCCGGCTGCTCGACGGCGACGGTCGTGTCCACGCGCAGGGGTCCGCCCCCGTCGGGCCAGCCCGCGGCCGTCTCGTCGCTGGTATCGCTCGTCGTCATCGTCACCTTTTGCGCCCGCCGGGCCGTCAGTTCAACGGCTTAGTATGGCCCAAAGGCCGAGTGATTCGCGAACGCGATCGGCAGTTTTCCTCAGGCTGCGGCGACGGCTGTCAGGAACGCCAGCGCGCGGGCCTTTTCCGTTTCAGGAAGCGGGGCGGGCGCCTGCCGGCTCGCGAGCGCACGGGCGGCCCGCCGGGCAGCCGAACCATGCAGCGTGCCCGCACCGGCCGCCACCTCAGCCATCTCATCGAGGTTGCCGTTGCAGTGGAGGAGCATGTCGCAACCGGCCTCGAGCGATTGCCGCGCGAGATCGCGCAAGGTGCCGTTCAGCGCCTTCATCGAGAGGTCGTCGGTCATCACGAGCCCGTCGTAGCCGATGTCCTCCCGGACCACCCGCATCACCGTGGGCGAAAGCGTCGCCGGCAGTACCGGATCGATCGCGCGATAGACGACGTGCGCCGTCATCGCCATGGGGGCGTCGGACAACGCTGCGAACGGCAGGAAGTCGATCGCACGCAGTTCGCCGGCCGGGGTGTCGACCACCGGGAGCGCGTGATGGCTGTCGGCATTGGCGCGGCCATGGCCGGGGATGTGCTTGATGATCGGCAGGACGCCCCCTGCCTTCAGCCCCTCCATGGCGGCCCGCGCGAGCAACGCAGCGGTCTCCGGACGGGTGTGGTACGCCCGGTTGCCGATCACGTCGTGGCTGCCGGGCTGCGGCACGTCGAGTACGGGCAGACAATCGACCGTGATGCCGAGTGCTGTGAGGTCCTCCGCGATCATGCGCGTGACGAGGCGCGCCGCCGCGATGCCGGCCAGCGGATCGACGTCATAGAGATCGCCGAACGTCCGGGCCGGGGGGTACTTCGGCCAGAACGGATCAGCGAGCCGCTGCACGCGTCCACCCTCCTGGTCGATCAGGACAGGCGCATCCGCGCGACCAACCGCGGCACGAAAACTTGCAACCAGGTCAAGGATTTGTGCTGGTGTCTCGATGTTACGCTTGAAGAGGATGAGTCCCCACGGATCGACGTCCCGCAGGAAGCTGCGCTCGTCGGCAGTGAGCGCAAGTCCGCCGACGCCGCAGATGAAGGCCGAGGTCATCCAGGGAGCTCCGGTGCAGTGCGATCGATGGTCAGAGGGGGCGAACCGTGCAGTCGCGCTGACCGGCGGCGATCAGCGAGTCGCACAGCTTGTTTGCCGCCTGGCGTGAGGCAAGCGGCGCAACGCCGAGGCGGTAGCGCATGCCGCCGACGCCGAGATCGGCCTGCTGGATGCGCGGCTGCAGGTTGCCGAGAAGCCCCGGGTGACGCGCCTTGAGGCGCTGGAACTCGGTGGTCGCCTCTGCTTCCGAGGAGAAGACGGAGAGCTGAACCTGGAAGCCCTGCCCAGCGGGCACGGTCGCCGCCTGCGGGGCAGCCGCGGGTGCAGTCGCCTGCGGCGCAACTGCCGCCACCTGTTGGTTGCCGGTGACGACGGTGGCCGGCGCGGACGGCCCCGTGCCGGTGATCGTCTTCTTGAGGCTCTGGAAAAAGCTACCCGTGGAGGTCGCCGGGGCGGCGGGCTGAGCAGGCGCTACTTGCGGCGCAGGGGCGGGCTGTACGGCGGCCGGCGCCTGCTGCGGGACAGAGGCGGTGGCGGGCGCTGTAGGATCCGTCACGGGCGCCGGTGGCAGGTTCAGGGCGACCTGCTGGCCAGCAGCTGCTGGCGCGGTCGCCGTGGCGGTACCATTAAGCGGCGCGCGAGAGCCTTCGAGCGGGTCGGCGTCGCGGAGGTTCGTGCGGCGGGTGGCGCTCTGCCCGGTGGTCCCCGCGGCCGTCGCCGCAGAACCGGCAGCGCCACCGGTGATCTGGTTGATGAGGCCTGCGATCCCGCCTTGCTGCTGCGGAGCGGGTTGCGCGGCCTGGGGCTGGGCGGGAAGCGGCAGCGGCTGGTTCGCAGCCGGCGCAGTCGGATCGTTTACGGCGACCTGCGCGCCCGGGGCGGGCTGCGGCGGCGCGGCATCGGTAGCGGTATCGCTCGACACGATGGCTTCAGACTCGGGCTTGGGTTGCTGCGCAACCTTCTTCTTCTTGGCCGGGGCCGGCGGTGGCGTCTGCTCTGAGGTCGTCGACTGCTCTTCCTGCGCCAGCGACTGCGACGGCTGTTGGCCGGAGTCGGCGGAGGCAGTCTGCGCGGGGGCGGAGGACGACGGCACGATCTGCTCGCCGCCCGACTGATCCGACCCCTGCGTGGCCGGAGCCGCCGCTGCTTGGACCGGGGCGGCGCCGGGCGACGGATCGGCGCTCCCTGACTGACCGGACTGGCCCGGCGGCGGTGGCAACGGCAGCGGCTCCGGCTGGCTCACTCCGCCCTGCTGACCTGCGGGCGGCGGCGGCTCGGCGGCCGGCGGCTGCGCGTCCGTGCCGGTGCCGGCTGCAGGCGGCGTTGCGGCCGGCGGAACAGGCTGCTCCTCCGTCGGTACGACCTTGGAGCCATCGACGGCATCTTCGCCGAGGATGCGGTCGTAGATCTGCTTGCGACCCTGGGTCTGGGCCGCCGCGGGCGCGCTTGCGGCCGGGGCGGGTTCGGGCGTCGCCTTTACCGGCTGCTGCGGCGGCGCGATGACCGGGATATCGCTCGTCTGGCCGCCGCTCGCGGCGCCAAGCCGGTGACCGTTCTGGGAGTAGAGCCACAGGAGCAGGCCGGCGAGGATCGCGACGAGAAGCAGCCCGAGGAGCACAAGCAGGGGACCGCGCCGCGCGGGACGTTCGTCATCGAACTCCTCGTCGTAGTCGGCGTACGTGCGCTGCGGCGGCGGGGCCAGTTCGCCGCGCACGCGACCGCGGGTTGCCGGCTGCCGGCGACGCGGGTCGTCGGCAACGAAGACGTCATCCTCGGCGGCAGGCGCACTTGCGGGCATCCGACGAGGCGCTGCTCCGACCTGCGGCCGCGGACGCAGCGCGGGACGCAGATGCTCGGGATACGGAACGTCGCCGCCCTCCTCCTCCGCCGGTTCGCGCGCCTCGGGCGGCTCCGGCGGCTGGTAGGCCGGCGCATACGGCGCATCCTGGCGCGGCACTTGCGGCCGCGATATAGGCCTCCCCTGCGCATCGGCATTCCCCCAGCCTTCCGGCGGCTGGTAGGTCTGCGGCGCCATGGGACGGGCGGCGGCGCCGTAGCGCGCCTGCGCGTTATAAGGCTGGCCGTACGGGTACGCAGTCGGGCGCTGATAGGGCGAAGCTTGCCCTTGCGGGAGAGGCGCAGCGCCGGGCAGCGGCGGTCCTGGCAGCGGCGGGTATCCGGGCGCCCAAGCGCCTTGCGGACGGCTCACCGGCTGGGCGACAGACGGAGCTGCGGCCAAGGGCGGCCCCTGCTCGAGTTCTTCGGGAGCAAACGTGAACCGCGGTCCGCCAGCCTGCGGCGCAGCGGCGGGAGTCGCCGGTTGCGGCGACGGAGCAGCCGGCTGCTGCGGGATGCGGGACTGTGCGCGTTGCTGCGCGAGCCGCTCAGCCGCCTCGCGCTGCTTCTTCAGCCGCTCGGCGAATTCGTCGCTGGCGGGCGTCGACGCTGGCACTGCCGGTGCCGAAGTCGTAGCGGCAGGCTTCGCTGGGGTTGACGCCGCCGGTTTGGCGGTCGCGGCAGGCGCGCCGCGAGACGCTTGCGCGGCGGGGGGCCGGCTGGCAGGAGCCGCAGGACGAGTGGCGACCGGCGCCGGCGCGGGGCGCGCCTGGCCAGCCTGCGACGGACGCGGCGCCATCGGCGCGGGTTTCACCGGGGTTCCCTGAGACGGCGCTGACGGTTTCGCGGCAGCCGGTGCGGAGAGGCGGGGTTCGGCCTTCGCTGGCGCCGGTTCCGGCTTGAAATCGTCGGAGAGCTTGGGCAACGCCTGCCCCGACGCCTTGGCGGGCTCCTTGGCGATCCCGAGCCGTTCGCGCCAGTTGCGACGGTCCGATGCGCCGTTGGATGAGTCCTGATCCATGTACGCGGTCTTCCGTGACTACATTTCGTCGACTGGCCTGACCCCGAGGATTCCCAGGCCGTTGCTTAATACATACCGAATCGCGCGCAGGAATGCGAGCCGCGCAGCGGTAACCCCCACATCAGACGCGAAAATAAACCGTAAATGAGGCGACTCTTTGCCCTTGTTCCACAGCGCGTGGAATTCGCTAGCCAGCTCAAAGAGATAGAACGCGATCCGGTGGGGTTCGCTCGCCGCCGTCGCCGCCTCGACGAGGCGCGGATAGTCGGCAAGCCGGCGCAGCAGGTCCATCTCCGCCGGATCGGTGAGGATCGAAAGATCGGCCGAAGCCAGCGTCTCCGGCGAAACGATTCTCGCACCGAGTTCGGCTTCGGCGTTCCGGAACACCGACGCGATGCGGGCGTGCGCGTACTGGACGTAGAACACCGGATTGTCGCGCGACTGCTCGGTAACCTTCTGGAAGTCGAAGTCGAGCGGCGCGTCGTTCTTGCGGTAAAGCATGATGAAGCGAACGACGTCGGCGCCGACTTCATCCACGACGTCACGAAGCGTCACGAACTCCCCTGCCCGTTTGGACATTTTGACGGGCTCGCCGCCCCGGAACAGCTTCACGAGCTGGCAGAGCTTCACATCCGCGACGGCGTTGCCTCCGGATAGCGCCGAGACCACCGCCTGCAGCCGCTTCACGTAGCCGCCGTGGTCGGCACCAAGCACGTAAACGAGGACGTCGAACCCGCGCGCGATCTTGTCCCGCGCATAGGCGACGTCGGAGGCGAAGTACGTGTACGACCCGTCGGACTTGCGCAGCGGCCGGTCGATGTCGTCGCCATAGTCGGTCGTCCGGAACAGCGTCTGCTCCCGGTCCTCCCAGTCCTCCGGCGTCTCGCCCTTCGGGGGCGGCAGCCGGCCCTGGTAGACGAGGCCCCGCGCCTCGAGATCGGCCAGCGTGGCGGCCACAGCCTGGCTGTCGTGCAGCGACTTCTCGGAAGTGAACACCTCCTGCCGGATGCCGAGGGCTGCGAGGTCATCGCGGATCATCGCCATCATCATGGCGATTGCGGTCTTGCGCACCACCGGCAGCCACTGCGCCTCGGGCTGGTCGAGCAGTGCCTTCCCATGCTCCTGCGCCAGCGCCTCGCCCACGGGCTTCAGGTAGTCACCGGGATAAAGGCCGGACGGAATCTCGCCGATGTCCTCCCCCAGCGCCTCCCGATAACGCAGGTAGGCGGAGCGCGCGAGCACGTCGACCTGAGCGCCCGCGTCGTTGATGTAGTACTCGCGCTCGACCTCGTAACCGGCCGTCGCGAAAAGGTTTGCCAGCGCATCACCGAACACGGCGCCACGGCAATGTCCGACGTGGAGCGGGCCGGTCGGATTGGCCGACACGTACTCGACGTTCACCTTGCGGCCCTTGCCGATCTTTGAGTGGCCGTAGCCGTCGCCCTCGGCCAGTACGGCCTTCACGATCCTCGGCCAGAACGATGCCTTCAGCGTGAGGTTGACGAAGCCCGGACCTGCGATCTGCACCTTCTCCACCGCCTCGTGCGACTTGAGGCGGGCAGCGAGCGCCTCGGCGATGGCGCGCGGCGGCTTTCCGGCCTGTTTCGCGAGGACCATCGCCGCGTTCGTCGTGACGTCGCCGTGGCTCACCTCGCGCGGCGGCTCGACCACGATGCGCGCAAGGTCGAGTCCCGCCGGCAAGACGCCTTCGGCCTGCAGCACGGCGAGTTCGGCCCTCACGACCTCGGCGAAGTCGGCAAAGATGTTCATGAAATCCCCGGAATGCGCCCTGGACCGGCGGCCTTAACGGAAAAGCGGATCGAGGTCAAACAAGCGGCGATGCTGTTCGATCGCGAAGCTGTCGGTCATGCCGGCGATGTAATCGCACACGCGGCGCGCATGGCCCGTGGCGGCAGGCTCCTCGCCGGCCGTCTGAACCAGCGCCTCGTTGCCCATGTAGGCCTCGAACAGGTCGCGCACCAGCCGCCGCGCGCGGTCCATCGTCTCCATCACCCGCGGGTGCTTGTACATCCGCCGCGTCAGGAACGACTGGAGCACCCGGTTGTTCTCGCGCATCTGCGCGGAGAACGCGACGAGCGGCTCGCCCAGAGCGCGCACGTCGGCGCTTGAATGCACCTTGAGTGCCCGCGCGCGCCGGTGCGTCTCGGCGATCACGTCGTTGATCATCGCCGACATCACGCGCCGGACCGTCTCGTGCACGAGTCGCGCCTGGTCGAGCTTCGGCCACGTGCGGAGCACTTCGGACAGCGCCTCCCCGGCAAGCGGCACGTCGCCGAGGTCGATCACGTCGAAGAGCTGGGCCCGAAGCCCGTCGTCGATGTCGTGCGCGTTGTAGGCGATGTCGTCGGCGATCGCAGCGACCTGCGCCTCGGCAAATGCGTACGTCGTGAGATCCACCCCGAGGTTCGCTGCCAGATCCCGGATCGTCTGCGGGATGCCGCCCGCCGTTTCGACCGGCCGCACTGGTCGCCCGTCCGCGCCCACCACCGGCCCGTTGTGCTTGATCAGGCCCTCAAGCGTTTCAAAGGTCAGGTTCAGCCCGTCGAATGCCGCGTACCGGCGTTCGAGGCGCGTCACGATCCGCAACCCCTGGGCATTGTGGTCGAAGCCCCCGTGCGCGGCCATCAGCCGGTCGAGTTCCGCCTCGCCCGCGTGGCCGAACGGCGTGTGCCCGAGGTCGTGGGCGAGAGCGAGCGCCTCGGTCAGGTCCTCGTCGAGCCTCAACGCCCGGGCGATCGAACGGGCGACCTGCGCCACCTCGAGCGAATGGGTGAGCCGCGTCCGGTAGTGGTCTCCCTCGTGCGCAACGAACACCTGCGTCTTGTGCTTCAGCCGCCGCAACGCCGTCGAGTGGATCACCCGGTCGCGATCGCGCTGGTAAGGCGAGCGCGGCGGGCTTTCCGGCTCCGGTACGGCCCGCCCGCGGCTCTTCAGGGGATCGGCGGCGAACTTCGCCCGCGTCTCGCTCATGTTGACAAACCCGCCCTCGAAGCCGACTTAAGGAGGCCTGAGACAGGAGGTTTTCCGCCCATGGCCCAAGCCGTCACGCTGACCGAGCGCGCCGCCTCGCGCATTCGCGAGATCGTTGCGACGGAGCCCGAAAAGGTGGCGTTGCGCATCCAGGTGCTCGGCGGCGGCTGTTCCGGATTCCAGTACGACATCGCGCTCACCGACAGACGCGAGGACGACGACACCGCGGTGACGCGCGACGGCGCCACGGTTGTGATCGATTCCACATCGCTCGTCTACCTCCTCGGCTCGGAGATCGACTTCGAGGACTCGCTGATCGGGTCACAGTTCAAGATCCACAATCCGAACGCGACCGCGTCCTGCGGCTGCGGGACGTCGTTCTCGATCTGACGATCACTGCCGCTGCCGATGGACATCGCCACCTGGAACGTGAACGGGGTGAAGGCGCGCATCGACGCGCTGCTCCAGTGGCTGAAGGAAGCCAAGCCAGACGTCGTCTGCCTGCAGGAGATCAAGTGCGAGGACGCGATGTTCCCGGCCGGGCCGATCGAGGACCTCGGCTACAATCTCGCCGTCCATGGCCAGAAGGGGTTTAACGGCGTCGCCGTGCTGTCGAAGCGGCCGATCGAGGAACAGGGCGCGGGGCTTGCCGGCAACGACGGCAGCGATACGCACTCACGCTACCTCGAGGTCGTGACGTCCTCGCCCAAGGGGAACGTGGTGCGCGTCGCCTGCCTCTACCTGCCGAACGGCAATCCCATCGGCACTGAGAAGTTTTCCTACAAGCTCGCCTGGATGGATCGGCTGATCGCGCGCGCGAAGGCGCTGCTAGAACTCGAGGAGCGCCTCGTACTCGCCGGCGACTTCAACATCATCCCGATGCCCGAGGATGCGAAGCGCCCCGGCGACTGGGTGAACGATGCGCTCTACCAGCCGGAGAGCCGCGCGCGATACCGCGAGCTCGTCTACCTCGGCTTCACCGATGCGCTCCGCTCCTGCCATCCGGGCGATCCCGTGTACACGTTCTGGGACTACCAGGCGGGCGCGTTCCAGCGGAACAACGGCATCCGCATCGACCACCTGCTGCTCTCGCCACAGGCGGCCGATCAGTTGACCGCGTGCCGCGTCGACAAGCACGTGCGCGGTTGGGAGCGCCCGTCCGACCACGTGCCCGTGGTCGCGACCTTCGACCTCTAGGCGTCAGCCGCCGTCGACGACGGCGGACGGAATCTCGATGCGCTGATCGCCGATCCGGATGGTCCACAGATCGGCCTCCTGGCCGACCTGCATCTTTACGTCGCCGTCGGCCTGGCTCTGGTCGAAGAACGCAGGCCGCCCCTGCTCGAAGAAGATCGCGCGGCTTCCGCCATCCGGCCAGAACACCGTGACGACCGCCTTCCCCTGGCCCTGCCGTTCGACCCCGAACTTGCACTGACCCATGGGCTGCCCCTTCGCGCGGGCGCACGGGACCATGCCCGTGGCGTTGAAGTTGGTGCCGGCCACCTTTGCATCGTTGGCGGTGGGCTCCGCCCCGCCGCCCGGAGGAATCTGGATGTCGAGCGTATAGGCCGCGGTCTCGCCGCGGCGCGCGGCGTTGCGATAGAGATAGACGTTGATCGTGTAGACACCGCTCGCCGGCAGCACGCCGGAGAACGTGTTCATCTCGGGCACCATCGGGCCTTCAAGTTCGCTGATCGCCAGCGCCTCATCGCCCGGGCCCCGCCCCGGCGCATAGACGTTGAAGTAGGCCGACGCATTCGCCGACTTGAGTTTCACGATCATGCGCTGGCCGGCGTTGGCGCTCAGCGTGTAGGACACCGAATCGCGTCCCTTGATTCGGTCCTTGATCGTCGCCCCGCTTGTGCCGGCTGCAAAGTGGACCGGCTTGGTCCGGATGGCGTCCGCACCGGCGGGTGTTGCGAGCGCCGCCATCAGTGCAATCACCAGGAATCTCATGAACCGCATCGAATATCCCCCCAACGTCGATCGAGAGACCTTAGCGGCAGGCGAGAGTTGTGCGAAGCGGCAATTCCGATCGCGGCTGGAAACGCGGACAGCCGTGATTACTGCTCGTCCGGGCCCTTCGACAGGGCGGCCGGGTATTGCTGCGACCACTGTGCGGCGAGCGCCTCGCCGTTCGTCTTCTCCTCATCGGTGCTGGCCGAAAGGATCTGGTCGAAGCGGTCGGTGATCTGCGGCTGCGTGTCCGGGCGCGCGGTCTGCTGGGCGAGCCTGTACCACATGATCGCGCGGGTTCTGTCCTGCTCGACGATCTTGCCGTCCCAGTAGAGGTCGCCGAGAAGCGTCTCCGCTGGTGCGTACCGCTTGCGGGCGGCGCGCATGAGCCACTTCACGCCCTGGTCCGGCCGCTGCTGGATGCCGTCGCCGGCGAGATAGATGAGGCCGATGCCGTAGAGCGCGGCAGGATGCCCGTGTCCCGCTGCCATCGAGTAGAGATTGAGTGCGCGCGGCACGTCCTTGTCGATGCCGGCTTCCGAGACGCCGGCGCGATAGGCGTCGGCGACGCGCACGAGCGAGTCGACGGTGACGCGCATCAGCTTCGTGTTCGGCTGCTCGGCGTCGTAGGCCATCGCCACCGCCTTGTAGTAGCCGAACGCCTTGCCCTGGTCGGCGGCGACGCCGCGGCCGAGGCGGTACATGTTGCCGAGGTACCAGTTGGCGAGCGTCGAGCCCGCGTCCGCCGCGCGCTGGAAGTGCTGCAGCGCGCCGGTGAAGTCGCCGGCCCGATAGGCATCCTGGCCGGACTTGAACTCGCCCTGCCAGAGCGACAGGCTGTCGTTCGACTTCGGCGCCTCGATCGTCGGCGCCGCCGGCACGAACGAGTAGAACTGCGAGCCGAGGTCGTCGACCGATTGCGCTGAAGCCGTACCGGCCATCAGCGCCGGCAGTGCGACGAGTGCACCCGCCAGGGCGAACCGCCGCCCGAGAACTCCCCCAATCCCCTTACGCGTCCGCATAACTCACGCCCTCTTTTGCGCCCCCCGGATGGGTGACGGCGCCCTTTACCGCCGGTCCCACCTCCTGCGCGTACTTCCACAACGCTCCTGCGCCATACCCATGGTCGCGCGGCTTCCAGGTCTTCCGCCGCGCATCGAGCTCGGCGTCCGACAGGTTGACCGACAGGGTCCCCTCGACCGCATCGATCGAAATGATGTCGCCGTCCTTGAGCAACGCGATCGGACCGCCCAGCTGCGCCTCGGGGCCCACGTGCCCGATGCAGAAGCCGCGCGTTGCGCCCGAGAAGCGCCCGTCGGTGATGAGCGCCACCTTGTCGCCCATGCCCTGGCCGTAGAGTGCTGCGGTCGTCGCCAGCATCTCGCGCATGCCGGGCCCGCCACGCGGACCCTCGTAGCGGATGACCAGCACCTCGCCTTCCTTGTACTGCTTCTTCGACACGGCCTCGAAGCAGGCTTCTTCGGTGTCGAAGCAGCGGGCGGGGCCGGAGAACTTCAGGTTCGTCATGCCGGCGACCTTCACGATCGCGCCTTCGGGAGCAAGGTTGCCCTTGAGGCCGACCACGCCGCCGGTCTTGGTGATCGGCTGGTTCGCCGGACGCACCACGTCCTGGTCCGGGTTCCACTTCACGCTGGCCATGTTCTCGGCCATCGTGCGGCCGGTCACGGTCATGCAGTCGCCGTGCATGAAGCCATGCTCGAGCAGCGTCTTCATGAGCAGCGGGATGCCGCCCACCTCGAACAGGTCCTTCGCCACGTAGCGGCCGCCCGGCTTCAGGTCGGCGATGTAGGGCGTACGCTTGAAGATTTCGGCGACGTCGAACAGGTCGAACTCGATGCCGCACTCGTGCGCGATCGCCGGCAGGTGCAGCGCGGCGTTGGTCGAGCCGCCCGAGGCCGCGACCACCACGGCCGCGTTCTCCAGCGCCTTCCGGGTGACGATGTCGCGCGGGCGGATGTTCTGGCGGATGAGCTCCATGACCTGCTCGCCCGCGGTCATGCAGAACCGGTCGCGGATTTCGTACGGCGCCGGCGCGCCCGCCGAATACGGCAGCGCGAGGCCGATCGCCTCGGACACGGTCGCCATCGTGTTGGCGGTGAACTGCGCGCCGCAAGCGCCGGCCGAGGGGCAGGCGACCTGCTCGAGTTCGTCGAGGTCGGCATCCGACATGTTGCCGACCGAATGCCGGCCGACCGCCTCGAACACGTCCTGCACGGTGACGGGCTTGCCCTTGAAGTTGCCGGGCAGGATCGAACCGCCGTAGATGAAGATCGAGGGCACATTTAGACGGCACATCGCCATCATCATGCCGGGCAGCGATTTATCGCAACCCGCAAGGCCGACGAGCGCGTCGTAGCAGTGGCCGCGCATGGTGAGTTCGACCGAATCCGCGATCACTTCGCGCGACACGAGCGACGCCTTCATGCCCTGGTGACCCATCGCGATGCCGTCGGTCACGGTGATGGTGCAGAACTCGCGCGGCGTTCCGTTCGCGGCGGCCACACCCTTCTTCACCGCCTGCGCCTGGCGCATCAGGGCGATGTTGCAGGGGGCGGCTTCGTTCCAGCAGGAGGCGACGCCGACGAACGGCTGGTGGATCTGTTCGCGCGTCAGCCCCATCGCGTAATAGTAGGAGCGGTGCGGGGCGCGCTGCGGCCCTTCCGTAACGTGACGGCTGGGCAAACGGGACTTGATCGGCGTCTTGGCGTCCATGATGGACAAGGAACTCCCTGATCGGCCCTGTGCCCTCATTGCCACGCGAGGGGCACATGGACCGTTAATCGAACCGGGCAAAAGGAACCGAAGTCGCCGCTCCACTTGCGTGATGGTTAATGGCCCGCGAGGACCATTTTCACGAAGCGAGGCACGTGTTTGGGCACAATTGCCGTTGCCGCTGCGAGGGTGACGCTATTTGGGTTTTGGGGCGGAAAGAAGAAGGATTGTGGCGGCAACCGCGCGCCGATGCAGAAAAGTCATCCCTGTGGCAGCAGCGCCACAGCGACTGTCAGGTGCAGCCGCCGAATTCAGTCGGACGACTTCTTCGTGATCGAGGTCAGCGTGCCCGGGCAGCCCGCTAGAACCCACTTCTTGTTCACGTCGTAGGAGAGCTTCGCAGCAGTGAGCATGTCCTTGGCGAAGGCCTTGCAGTCGGCCGCGCCCGTGTCTTTGTCGCAGTCGGCCGCTGTCATCTGGTGCGCCTTGTCGAGTTCGGCCGGCGTGGGGTTCTCACCCTTCTTGATGGAATTCAGGTTCTGCAGGTAGTCGTTGGCGACCGAGGGGTTGCGGGAGATCACCCTGGCAAGCTTCGGCTTCACCGTCTTGGTGTAGTCGTCCTTCAGCGCGCCACAATCTGCAGCAGCCGCGACGTCGGCGGGCAGGACGATTGCCGCAAGGACAGCGGCGGCGATCAGCTTCTTCATGCGTCTCTCCTCATGCCCACCAGCGGTCGGCGGTGAACCTGCCTGCGGCGTCCTCGATGACCTTGGCGGAGGCGAACAGCGTCTCCTCGTCGAAAGGCTTGCCGATGAGCTGGAGCCCGAGCGGCAGGCCGTCACCCGAAAGCCCGCCCGGCACCGAGATGCCCGGTAGCCCCGCCATGTTCACCGTCACCGTGAAGATGTCGCAGAGGTACATCTGGACCGGGTCGGTGATGTCGCCCGGCGCGAAGGCCGGGCCCGGCGTCGAGGGCGTGAGCACCACGTCCACCTTGTTCCAGGCCTCGTCGAAGTCGCGCTTGATCAGGGTGCGGATCTTCTGGGCGCGCACGTAGTAGGCGTCGTAGTAACCGGCCGAAAGCACGTAGGTGCCGATCAGCACGCGGCGGCGCACTTCCTTGCCGAAGCCATCCGCACGGGTCTTCTCGTACATGTCGACGATGTCGTTGCCCTTGACCCTGAGGCCGTAGCGCACGCCGTCATAGCGGGCGAGGTTCGAGGAGGCCTCGGCGGGCGCGACGATGTAGTAGGCCGGCAGCGCGTACTTGGTGTGGGGAAGCGAAATTTCGACGACCTCGGCGCCCGCCGCCTTGAGCCAGGCCGCGCCCTTCCCCCACAGCGCGTCGATCTCGGCCGGCATGCCGTCGACGCGGTATTCGCGGGGGATGCCGACGCGAAGCCCCTTCACGCCGCGCTTCACGGCCGCCTCGTAGTCGGGAATCGGCGCATCGACCGACGTCGTGTCCTTCGGATCGACCGAGGCCATCGACTTGAGCAGGATTGCCGCGTCCCGCACGTCACGCGCGATCGGGCCCGCCTGGTCGAGCGAGGAGGCGAACGCGACGATGCCCCAGCGCGAGCAGCGGCCGTACGTCGGCTTGATGCCGACCGTGCCGGTGAGCGCGGCCGGCTGGCGGATCGAGCCGCCGGTGTCGGTGGCCGTTGCTCCCGCGCAAAGGTGCGCGGAGACGGCTGCCGCCGATCCGCCGGAAGACCCGCCCGGCACGAGGTTCCGGTTGGAGTTCTTCGCCCGCCACGGGTTGACGACGGGGCCGTAGTAGGACGTCTCGTTCGACGAGCCCATGGCGAACTCGTCCATGTTCAGTTTGCCGAGCATGACAGCGCCGTCGCGCCAGAGATTGGCGGTGACGGTCGACTCGTAGGTCGGCTTGAACCCGTCAAGGATATGGCTTGCGGCCTGGGTGTGGACGCCTTCGGTCGCGAACAGGTCCTTGATGCCGAGCGGGATGCCCTCGAGCGCCCCGCCCTGCCCCTTCGCGAGCCGTTCGTCGCTGGCCTGAGCCATCTTCAGCGCCTGTTCGGGCGTCTCGACGATATACGCATTGAGCGCGCGCGCCTTTTCCATCGCGGCGAGGTAGGCGCGGGTGAGCTCGGTGGCGCTGAAGGCCTTCGACTTCAGACCGTCGCGGGCTTCTGCGATCGTGAGGGCGGTGAGGTTCGTCATCACTCGACCACCTTCGGCACGGTGAAGAAGCCATCCTCGGCGTCCGGCGCGTTCGCCGTCACCTTGGCCGGGATGCCGCCGTCCGTCACCGTGTCGTCGCGCATCTTCATGCGCATCGCGACCACCGAGGTCAGCGGCTCGACCTTGGAAACGTCGACCTCGTTCAGCATCTCGATCCACTTGAGGATGGCGTTGAGCTCGCCTTCGAGCTTCGGCACCTCGGCGTCTGTCACCTTGAGGCGGGCCAGCCGGGCGATGCGCCGCACCGTGTTCTGATCGACGGACATGGATCAACTCGCTTGGGAAAAATCAGGCGCGGTCGATACCACGCGCCTCCCGGGCCCGCAACCGCTGGCGCTGGCGTCCCTCTGCGTCGAAATTGGCATCGGCGAGCCACGCCTGAAAGGCGGCGTTGATCGCCGGCCATTCGGTGTCGACGATCGAGAACCAGGCGGTGTCGCGGTTCCTGCCCTTCACGATGTAGTGCTTGCGGAAGATGCCCTCGAACGTGAAACCGAACCGCTCGGCGGCCCTTCTCGACGGCGCGTTCAGCGCATCGCACTTCCACTCGAGGCGGCGGTTGCCGAGCCCCGTGAGGCCGTGCCGCATCAGGAGGTAGATCGCTTCCGTCGCCTCGCGCGTCTGCTTCAGCGCGTTCGACATCCAGATGTGGCCGACCTCGATCGTGCCGTGCTCTGGCGCCATCCGCATGAGTGATGCCATGCCGGCTGCCTTGCCGGTCCTCTTCGGCACGATCGCGTAGAAGAACGGGTCCGCGGACGCCTCCCGCTCGACGAGCCACGCGCGGAAGCTGTCGTAGTCCTTGAACGGACCGTAGCCGAGGTAGGTCCAGATCCGCCCCTCCACATCATCCTGGAACGAATGGTACAGATCGAACGCGTGCCGGGCCACCTCGATCGGTTCGACGTTCACCGATCGGCCGAACAGCGTCCGCCGATCCGGCCGCATGCCCGCCGGCAGCGGGTCGACGACGGGACCGACCGGCCAGGTTTCTCCTTCGGCCACGATCAAACCTCGATCGACTGGCCGGGATCGATGACCTTCACCTTGGAGCCGTCCTTGCCCAGCGCCTCGACGAACGGCTGCGCGCTCTGTTCGAGCAGGCCGAAGGTCTTGTAGTGGCACGGCAGGATCGTCTTGAACGCGAAGAAGCGCTGGCACGCCAGCGCCGCCGTCTTCGGGCCCATCGTGAAGCGGTCGCCCATCGGCACGATCCCGACGTCAGGCTTGTGGATCTCGTTGATCAGCGCCATGTCGCCAAAAATGTCGGTGTCGCCCATGTGGTACACGGACTTGTTCTCGCGCTTCGAGCGGATCACGACGCCGCACGGGTTCCCGAGGTAGACGCCGCCCGACGACGACGAATGGTCGGCGCGCACGAACGTGACGTCGAAGGCGGGCAGCCGGATCGTGCCGCCGGTGTTGGCGTACTCGACGTTCTTCACCCCCTGTCCACCGAGGTGCGTGCAGATCTCGTAGACGGCGACGAGGGTCGCGTCGGTCGCCTTGCAGATCGCGGCCGTGTCGCCGATGTGGTCGTCGTGGCCATGCGTGAGCACCACGTGCGACACGCCCTTCGAGGCATCCTCGACCGAGGTCTTGTTCACCGGGTTCCCCGTCAGGAACGGATCGATCAGCACGGACGCGCCGTCCATGTCGAGGCGGAAGGCAGAGTGTCCGAACCAGGTGATCTTCATGGGGCGCTCCTGTCGTCTTGGCGGATGGTCTTCGGAGGCGCATATCAGCCTTGGGGCCCCGCCTTTGCAAGCACCCACGCTTAGGCGCTAAAGCAAGGCTTCCATGACGGTGCTCACCCCCGAATCGCTCGCCCTCCGGCTGGCAGGCCCTGCCCCGCTCGTCGGGCTCGACCTCGGCACCAAGACGATCGGCGTCGCGGTCTCGGACGTGCTGCGGACCGTGGCCACCGCCCGCACGGTGATCCAGCGCACCAAGTTCACGAAAGACGCGACCGTGCTCCTCGAACTTGCGGCGAAGGAAGGCGTTGCGGCCTTCGTCATCGGCCTGCCGGTCAATATGGACGGCAGCGAAGGTCCACGCGCGCAGTCAACCCGCGCCTTCGTGCGCAACCTCGAACGGCTGACCGAAACCCCGATCGTGTTCTGGGACGAGCGGCTCTCGACGGCTGCGGTCGAACGCATGCTGATCGAGGGCGACACGAGCCGGGCCAAGCGCGCCGACGTTGTCGACAAGCTTGCCGCCGCCTGGATCCTTCAGGGCTTCCTCGACCGCCTCTCCGCGCTGAAAGATCAGTCCTGATGGCGGCCGCCCTTTCCCTGCTGCCGGTGTTCCTCACCATCGCTGCGGGCTTCCTCGCGCGCAGGACCAGCCTCGTGCGCGAACACGACTGGGCCGGTGTCGACCGCCTCGCCTACTACGTCCTGTTCCCGGCGATCCTGATCAAGGAGATCGCGACGGCGAGCTTCGGCGAAGTTCCCGTGGCGCGCATGGCGTTCGCGATGGTGCTGGCGGTGATCGCGCTTGCCGCTCTTCTGATCGTGCTGAAGCGGCCGGCCATGCAGGCGCTCGGCATGAACGATCGTCAGTTCACGAGCTATTTCCAGGGCGCTACGCGCTGGCACACCTTCATCGCGCTGGCGGTCCTGCCGCTGACGCTGGGCAAGGGCGCGCTCGCGCTTGCCGCCGTCAGCATGGCGGCGATGATCCCGCTCCTCAACGTCCTGACCATCGTGGTGATGACCGTCTACCTCGGCGGCAAGCTCGATCCGGTCGCGATCAGCAAGGCGATCGCCAAGAATCCGTTCGTGATCGGTACCGTGCTCGGCGTTCTGATCCTGGCGCTCGGAATCACACTTCCCCGGGCGATCGTCGACTTGCTCGACATCGTCGGCCGCGGCGCACTCGGCATTGCGCTCCTGTCGGTGGGCGCCGGCTTAAGACTCGACCAGCTGCGCTCGACCGGCGTTCCCGTGCTCGCCACGACGGCGCTGAAGCTTGTGGCGATGCCGGCATCCATGCTGCTGTTCACCACCCTGCTCGGGGTCACGGGCCTGCCGCAGGCGGTCGCCGTGATCTGCGGCGCCGTGCCGACGGGTTCGGGCGGCTATATTCTTGCGCGCGAAATGGGCGGCGACGCGCCGATGTTCGCGGCCATCCTCACGCTGCAGGTGGTGCTTTCGGCGGCAACGCTGCCGATGTGGGTGGCGCTCCTTACCGGCTGAGTTACCGCGATTGTGGATAGCCGCCGACGAGCCTTGCCGATGGCCCGGCTTGCCCCTATACAGCGGTCTTCAATGACATCCGCCAAACCATCGAACGAACCGGCGCGCGAGCGCGCTCCGGCCGAGAGTGGTGCAAGCCGCCCGCCGGCGGTTCTCAAGACCCGTCACCTCCTGTCGATCGCCAACCTAACCGTTGCGGAGATCGTCGCGCTCCTCGACCTCGGCGACCGCTACGTCGAACTGAACCGCCAGGTCGAGAAGAAACAGTCGGTGCTGCGCGGGCGCACGCAGGTGAACCTGTTCTTCGAGGCCTCGACCCGCACGCAGAGTTCCTTTGAACTCGCCGGCAAGCGCCTCGGCGCCGACGTGATGAACATGTCGGTCAAGGGTTCGTCCGTGTCGAAGGGCGAGACGCTGCTCGACACGGCGATGACCCTCAACGCCATGCACCCCGATCTCCTGATCATCCGCCATCACGCTTCTGGCGCCGCCGAGCTCCTGGCGCAGAAGGTGTCGTGCGCGGTGATCAACGCGGGGGACGGACAGCACGAGCATCCGACCCAGGCGTTGCTCGATGCGCTGACCATTCGCCGCCGGCTGAAGCGCCTCGAAGGCCTGACGGTGGCGATCTGCGGCGACATCGCACACTCGCGCGTGGCGCGCTCGAACATCATCCTGTTGCAGAAGATGGGCGCGCGCGTGCGCATGATCGCGCCCTCGACGCTGCTCCCTTCAGGCGCCGATCGTCTCGGCGCAGAGGTGTTCCGCGACATGCGCGAAGGCCTTCAGGGCGCCGACGTCGTGATGATGCTGCGCCTGCAGCTCGAGCGGATGAATGGCGCATTCGTGCCCTCGACGCGCGAGTACTACCACTTCTACGGCCTCGACGCTGACAAGCTGAAGTGCGCCAAGCCCAACGCCCTCGTGATGCATCCCGGCCCGATGAACCGCGGCGTTGAGATCGACTCGGCCGTGGCCGACGGCGTGCAGTCGGTGATCCGCGAGCAGGTGGAGATGGGCGTCGCTGTCCGCATGGCGGTCCTCGACGCGCTTGCGCGAAACCTGCCGGGCGGAGGCAACGCCTGATGAGCCTCGACACGCAGTTCCGCGGCGATCCCACCCGGCGCGCCTATCTCAACGCACGCCTCGTCGATCCCGCCCGCAACGTCGACGAAACGGGCGGGGTCATCATCGCCGACGGGCGCATCATCGCGGCCGGCGCGAACGTCAACCAGCGGATGGCGGGCGCCGGTACCCCGGTGAAGGATTGTCGCGGCCGGCTCCTGTTCCCGGGCCTCGTCGACATGCGGGTGTTCACGGGCGAGCCCGGCAACGAGCACCGCGAGACGCTTGCCACCGCATCGGAAGCTGCAGCGGCCGGCGGCGTCACCACGATGATCGTGATGCCGGACACCGACCCGGTGATCGACGACGCTGCGATCGTCGACTTCATCCTGAGGCGCGCACGCGACACGGCGATCGTGCGCGTCGCACCGATGGCAGCGATCACCAAGGGGCTCGGCGGTGAGCTGATGACCGAGATCGGCATGCTGCGCGAGGCCGGCGCCGTGGCAATCACCGATGGCCGCAGGCCGGTGCGCAATGCCCGCGTACTTCGCCGCGCGCTCGCCTATGCGCGCGACTTTCGCACCCTGATCGTCCACCACGTCGAGGAGCCGGAACTGGCCACCGGCGTGATGAACGAGGGCGAGGTCGCGACGCGCCTCGGGCTGCCCGGCATTCCGGCGGCCGCGGAAGTGATCATGATCGAGCGCGACCTCCGGCTCGTCGAACTAACGGGCGCGCGCTACCACGCGGCACAGATTTCGTCGGCAGCCTCGCTCGACGTGATCCGCGCAGCGAAGGCGCGCGGCTTGAAGGTGTCGTGCGGGGTGTCGATCAATCATCTCGTGCTGAACGAGAACGATATCGGCGCCTACCGGACCTTCTTCAAGCTGTCCCCGCCGCTGCGCTCGGAAGCCGATCGCAAGGCGCTGGTCGAGGGTGTGGCCGACGGGTCGATCGACGTGATCGTGTCGAGTCACGATCCGCAGGACGCCGATACCAAGCGCCTGCCGTTCGCGGAGGCGGAGTTCGGTGCGATCGGACTCGAGACGCTGCTCCCCGCCGCGCTGTCGCTGCACCATCGCGGCGAGGTGTCCCTGCCCCGCCTCATCGACGCCGTGTCCGCAGCGCCGTCGCGCATTCTCGGTCTCGAGACGGGAAGCCTCGCGCCCGGCGCGCCGGCCGACTTCGTGATCGCCGATCCCGACCTCACGTGGACGGTCGTCAACGAGGAACTCCGCTCGCGCTCGAAGAACACGCCGTTCGAGCATCGCGCCATGCAGGGCCGCGCGGTCGAGACCGTGGTTGCCGGGCGCACGGTCTACACCTACTCTTGAACCGCTGAAGGCGGGGATCATCGAGGCGATGGACGCACCGGGCTTTGCGACGCTGTTCCTATGGGCGTTCGTCGGATACTTCGCGGGAAGCGTCCCGTTCGGCCTGATCCTCACGCGCATGGCGGGCCTCGGCGACATCCGCCAGATCGGATCCGGCAACATCGGCGCGACGAACGTGCTGCGTTCCGGGCACAAGGGCATCGCCGCACTGACGCTCCTCCTCGACGCCCTCAAGGCGACGCTGCCGGTGCTCCTCGCGGGGCACGTGGCGGGGCCGGTCGCCGCGGCGGTCACGTCGGTCGCCGCGTTCGCGGGGCACATCTTTCCCGTCTGGCTCGGCTTCAGGGGTGGCAAGGGCGTCGCGACCTATCTCGGCGGTCTCATCGGACTGTCGCTGCCGGTGGCGCTGGTGTTCGCCGCCGTTTGGCTCGCGATGGCGTTCACCGCACGCATCTCCTCCGCGGCCGCTCTCACCGCGGCCGTTGCCGCGGTATTCGCCGCGCTGCAATGGACGCCGCAACCCGTGGCCTTGGCGATCGCTGCGATGGGGGCGTTTCTCTTCTATACGCACCGCGCCAACATCGGCCGGCTGCTGCGGGGGGAGGAATCCAAGATCAACCTCGGCCGCCGCTAGTTCACCATGCAAAAAATCATTGGTTGCAGAATCGCCTTACCAATAGTTTAAGTTGTCTCCACAGAGGACGCCGACCGGGGGGAACGCGTCATTGCAAAGACTGCTGACGGACGCGCAGCGGGTCGACTGGTTGCGGCTAATCCGCAGCGAGAATGTCGGCCCGCTGACGTTCCGCGCGTTGGTGAACCGGTTCGGGGGAGCCGGTGAAGCGCTTGACGCCCTGCCCAAGCTTTATCGCAAGGGCGGAAAGCAGGGCGGTCGCATCTGCACGCGGGCCGAGGCGCAGGAGTCGATCGATCGCGCCTCCTCGATCGGGGCGCGATTCGTCGCCATTGGTGAACCCGGGTACCCGGTGTTGCTGCGCCAGACGGAACGGGCGCCCATCCTCCTCTGCCTGAAGGGAAACGAGGCACTGCTCGAGCGGACGTGCCTAGCGGTCGTCGGCGCGCGCAACGCCTCGGCGCTCGGCATGCGATTCACCCGCGATCTTGCCGCGCAGGTCGGCCGCGGCGGCATAACCATCGTTTCCGGTCTTGCGCGCGGCATCGACACGGCAGCACACGAAGCTTCACTGGCGACCGGTACGGTCGCTGTGCTCGCCGGCGGCATCGACGTCGTCTACCCGCCCGAAAACGCGAAGCTCCAGGCAGCGATCGGCGAGCGCGGACTACTCATCAGCGAGCACGCGCCTGGCACAGTCCCTCTCGCCAAGCACTTCCCGCAGCGCAATCGCATCATCGCCGGCGTCTCGGTCGGCGTGGTCGTGATGGAGGCGGCGTTGCGGTCGGGTTCGCTGATCACGGCGCGCCTCGCCGCCGAACAGGGACGTGAGGTGTTCGCCGTGCCGGGCTCCCCGCTAGATCCGCGCTCCAGCGGCACCAACCGGCTGATCCAGGATGGCGCGCAACTCGTCGCGTCGATCGAGGACGTCCTCGACGGCCTAAAGGAGCTTCAGGCGCGGCCCGATCGCGAACGCGACTATTTCATGCAGGCCGAGGAGGCGAACGAGGCCAATGGCCACCCGGAGGTCCCGGATGACCTCTATGGACGTCTCCTCGGGCTCATGGGGCACGCGCCGGTGGAGATCGACGATCTAATCCGTGAGTCGGGAGCGCCGGCGAACCTGGTGGTCGCGGCGCTCCTCGAACTCGAACTGGCCGGACGGATCGCCCGGCATGCGGGACAGCGGGTGTCGCTCGCCGTCCCACAAGGGCCCGCGCCCGCCTAGTGGCGGGTGCGGCGCGGTGCGGTCACGGCTTCCTGCACGACCATTTCGAGCAGGTAGGTCATGAACTTCATGTCCGACTGCACCGTCATGCTGCGAAGCTGCATCGCCATCTGGGCGATGTACTCGTAAAGCTCCTCGTCCTTCAGGATGAGGGGTTTGGGCTCAAGGATCGCCTCGTTCGAGACGATTTCCTCTTCCTCGGCGCTGTCGCGCCTACGCCATTCTGTCATCGTTGCCCCCGGCTATTGTTCCTGTGTTGCCGTTGCCTGTCCGCAATACGACACATACTTGCATCGCATTGCGAAGACAACACTACCAGTTGCAGATAGCCGGAATGGTTAGCGGGGGCGGGTCATTTGCGAAGATTCTTTGTGGTGGTAAACGACTCCTCAAACACCATCTCCAGTAGGTATGTCAGGAATTTGAGGTCCACTGCCTGCGCCATGTGCCGCAACTGCAGCGACACGTCGGCGATGTATTCTGCGACCTCCAGCTTGTCGAGCGGCAGTTCGGTGCGTAGGTGCGGGTCCGAACGCCGCGCGGGCAATCCGGAAACGGTCGGCTTTCGCGACATCTCTTGGTCCATCGAGCCGATACCCCCTACCGGGCTGGAGTCCATTGCCCATTGCGGACTCGCCAGCCTTCGATATGCAACCAGTGGTTACTTTTAGCAGGCGAATAATGGCTGAAAACCAATCAAAGGTTGTAAAATTGTAAAACGCCGGGGAGGTAGGAGCCTTGCCGTGGCGTTTGACGTCCTATATGAGGCGCAAAGCTTGCCCTCCGACGGGCTCCCAACCACAACCGTAACGAGTTGCTTCCGACCCCATGGACGTCGTTGTCGTTGAGTCGCCTGCAAAGGCCAAGACCATCAACAAATACCTCGGCAAGGATTTCACCGTCCTCGCTTCGTACGGCCACGTCCGTGACCTGCCGCCCAAGGACGGCTCCGTCCGCCCCGACGAAGACTTCGCCATGGACTGGGAAATGGACGGGAAGTCCGCAAAGCGGGTCTCCGATATCGCCCAGGCCATGAAGTCCGCCGACCGGCTGATCCTCGCGACCGACCCGGACCGCGAGGGCGAGGCGATCTCCTGGCATGTCCTCGAACTTCTGAACCGCAAAGGCGTGGTGCGCGGCAAGCCGGTCGAGCGCGTGGTGTTCAACGCGATCACCCGGCAGGCGGTGCTCGACGCGATGCGCGCGCCGCGGGCCATCGACAACGCCCTTGTCGACGCCTACCTCGCGCGCCGCGCGCTGGATTACCTCGTCGGTTTCACCCTGTCGCCCGTCCTCTGGCGAAAACTGCCGGGGGCGCGCTCGGCCGGCCGCGTGCAGTCGGTGGCGCTGCGCCTTGTCTGCGACCGCGAACTCGAGATCGAAAAATTCCGGCGCCAGGAATACTGGACGATCGAGGCCGTGTTCCGCACGGCGAACGGCGAGGAGTTCAAGGCCCGTCTGATCTCGATCGCCGGCGGCCGCCTCGGCAAGCTCGACATCGGCGATGAAGCCTCCGCCCGCTCGATCGAGGCGGTGCTCAAGGGCACGGCATTCTCCGTCGCCGACGTCGAATCGAAGCCGGCGAAGCGCCACCCGGCCGCGCCCTTCACGACGTCGACGCTCCAGCAGGAAGCCTCGCGCAAGCTCGGCTTCTCGGCGCAGCGCACGATGCAGATCGCGCAGCGCCTCTATGAGGGCGTCGACATCGGCGGCGAGACGACCGGGCTCATCACCTACATGCGAACCGACGGCGTCCAGATGGCGCCCGAGGCGATCGCTGCGACACGCAACATGATCCTGAAGCGTTTCGGCGAACCGTACCTGCCCGGCTCGCCGCGGCTATACAAGACAAAGGCGAAGAACGCGCAGGAAGCGCACGAAGCAATCCGCCCGACAGACGTTTCGCGCGCGCCGGACCAGATGCGCCGTCACCTCGACGGCGACCAGGCGGCGCTCTACGACCTCATCTGGACGCGGACAGTCGCCAGCCAGATGGAGAGCGCCGACATCGAGCGCACCACGGCCGACATTTCGGGCAACGGCTCGGATGGCAAGACCTACACGTTCCGTGCCACGGGCTCGGTCGTGAAGTTCGACGGCTTCCTGAAGCTCTACCAGGAAGGCCGCGACGACGAGGAGGACGAGGAGTCCCGCCGCCTGCCGCTCCTCGCCCGTGGCGACCGCGTCGGCGTCGTGTCGCTCGCCGGCGAACAGCATTTCACCGAGCCGCCGCCGCGCTACACGGAGGCCTCGCTCATCCGCAAGATGGAGGAGCTCGGCATCGGCCGGCCCTCGACCTACACGGCGATCCTCACCGTGCTGCGCGAGCGCGGCTACGTGCGCCAGGACGGCAAGCGGCTGATCCCGGAGGACAAGGGACGCGTCGTGACGGCGTTTCTAGAGTCCTTCTTCACCCGCTACGTCGAGTACGATTTCACCGCGAACCTAGAAGAGCAGCTTGACCGCGTCTCCGCCGGCGAGATCGACTGGAAGGCGGTGCTGCGCGACTTCTGGCGCGACTTCACCGGCGCGGTCGGCGAGATCCAGGACCTGCGCATCGGCCAGGTGCTGGAAGCGCTGAACACGCTGCTCGGCCCGCACATTTTCCCGCAAGGCGAGGACGGCCAGCCGGTGCGTTCGTGCCCCTCCTGCAAGGAAGGCCAGCTGTCGCTCCGGCTCGGCAAGTTCGGCGCCTTCATCGGCTGCTCGAACTATCCCGACTGCCGCTATACGCGCCAGCTCGGCACGCCCGACGGCGAGGAGAAGGCGATCCCGGCCGAAGGCAAGCTTCTCGGCGAGGATCCGGAGTCCGGTAAGCCGGTGGCGCTGTTCGACGGCCGCTTCGGACCCTACGTTCAGCTCGGCAAGGCCGAGGACGGCGAGAAGCCGCCGCGGTCGTCACTGCCGAAGGGCGTGCAGCCCGACGATGTCGAGCTCGACCTCGCTCTGCGACTCCTGTCGCTGCCGCGCGAAGTGGGCGCGCATCCGGAAGATGGCGAGCCGATCAAGGCCGGACTCGGCCGCTACGGTCCCTACCTCCAGCACGGGCGCACCTACGCGAACGTCGAGAGCTTCGAGGACCTCTTCACGATCGGCCTCAACCGCGCGGTGACGCTGCTCGCCGAGAAGCAGGCCCGCGGGCCCGGCCGCCGACAGGGCGCGGCCGCGCCGCTGAAGACGCTGGGCGACCATCCGGACGGCGGGCCGATCGAGGTCATGGCCGGCCGGTACGGTCCCTATGTGCGGTGGAACAAGGTCAACGCAACGCTCCCCAAGTCGATCGGCCCCGAGGCCGTGACGCTTGAGCAGGCGATCACGCTCATCAACGAGCGAGCCGAGAAGACGGGCGGCAAGCGCCCCGCGCGCAAGGCGGCGGCGAAGAAGTCTCCCGCCGCGAAGAAGCCTGCCGCCAAGAAGGCCGCCGCAAAGAAACCCGCGGCCCGGAAGACCGCAAAGGGCGCCGGATAAGCAATGCCGCGGAAGCGCAAGGCCACCCCCGAAGGCGTTGTCCAGCTTCCGGCCGAGTCCGACATCCTGAAATTCATCGAGGAGCAGCCGGGCAAGGTCGGCAAGCGCGAGATCGCGCGTGCCTTCGGCCTGCACGGCGCAGGCTTGCGCAGTGAACTGCGCGACATGCTGAAACGGCTCGAACGCGACGGCCGGATCGATCGCCGGGCGCGCAGCGTCACGAAGTCGGGCACCATCCCGCCGGTCGCGGTGCTGCAGGTAATCGGCCAGGACCATGACGGAGAATTGATCGCCGAGCCGGTCGAATGGGACGAGAAGGCCGGCCGCCGCCCGAAAGTGGTGCTCGAGATCCGCAAGGCGCAAGGACGGCAGGAAACGCTGCAGCCACCTGCAAAGGGCGATCGCATCCTCGCAAAGGTCACCCGCCAGCGTGACCCGCAGTATCCATACTCCGCCTCGATCGTGCGGCGGCTCTCGACACGCGAGAACCGCGTCATCGGGATCTTCCGGCAGGTGCGCGGCGAAGGGTTCCGCATCATCCCGGCCGAGCGCAAGCAGCGCAACGAGCTGATTGTGCTTCCCGACGACGCCAACGGCGCGCAGCCTGGCGAGCTCGTCGAGGCCGAGATCGTGCGTGACCGCGGCCGCGGCCTCCTGCATGCGCGTGTGCGCCAGCGCCTCGGCGATGCTGGTGACCAGCGCAACGTTTCGCTGATCGCAATCCACCAGCACGGCATCCCCGATCGGTTCCCCGACCGGGTGCTGGCAGAGGCCGCGAAGCTGCCGCCCGCGACCATGGCCGGCAGGCGCGATCTGCGGGACGTACCGCTTGTCACGATCGACCCGCCGGACGCGCGTGACCACGACGATGCGGTGTTCGCCGAACCGGACGACGACCCGAAGAACGCAGGCGGCTTTCGCGTCATCGTCGCGATCGCCGACGTCGCCGCCTACGTGAAGCCCGGGTCGTCCCTCGACCGGGAAGCGCGGCTGCGCGGCAACTCCGTCTACTTTCCTGACCGCGTGGTGCCGATGCTGCCCGAGCGGATCTCGAACGACCTTTGCTCTCTGCGCGAAGGCGAGGACCGCCCCGCGATCGCGTGCTTCCTGCGCTTCGACAAGTCCGGCACGAAGATCGACCATCGCTTCGATCGCGTGATGATGCGTTCCGCGGCAAAGCTTTCCTACGAGCAGGCGCAGGCGGCGATCGACGGAAACCCGCGCGGGCGCGCCGAAGTCGTGCTCGAGCCGGTGCTGAAGCCGCTGTGGGCCGCCTACCACGCGATGAAGAAGGCACGCGATGCCCGTGCGCCGCTCGAACTTGACGTGCCGGAGCGCAAGCTCGTGCTCGACGCGCACGGTCTTATCGAGCGGGTGGTGACGCCGCTGCGCCTCGACGCCCACAAGCTGATCGAAGAGATGATGATCCAGGCGAACGTGGCGGCCGCCGAGACGCTGGAGAAGATGCGTACGCCGCTGATCTACCGTGTGCACGACGCGCCCTCGCGCGAGAAGATCGCCGCACTCGCAGAGTTCCTGCAGACGGTCGGGCAGTCGCTGCCGAAGGGCCAGGTGATGACACCCCGCCACTTCAACCAGGTTCTGAAGAATGCCGAGGGCAGCGAGAACCAGCACATCGTCAACGAGGTGGTGCTGAGGACGCAGGCGCAGGCCGTCTACAGTCCCGAGAACCTCGGCCACTTCGGCCTGCACCTGACGCGCTACGCGCACTTCACCTCGCCCATCCGCCGCTATGCCGACCTCATCGTGCACCGAGCCCTCATCACGGCGCTGGGCTTCGGCAGCGATGGCCTGTCGCCCGAGGACGTCGGCCGACTAGACGAAACGGCCGAGATGATTTCCGGCGCAGAGCGGCGGGCCATGGCGGCGGAACGCGAGACGGTGGACCGTCTCGTCGCGCTGCACCTCAAGGATCGGGTCGGCAGCGTGTTCAACGCGAAGATCTCGGGCGTTACCGGAGCGGGCCTGTTCGTGAAGCTCGACGACATGGGCGCCGATGGCTTCGTGCCGGCCATGACGCTCGCCGGCGACCGCTTCTTCCACGACGAGGCGCAGCACGCATTGATCGGCATCCGCACCGGCGAGGCCTATCGGCTTGGCGACCACGTGGAGGTACGCCTCCTCGAGGTAACGCCCATCTCCGGCGGCCTGCGATTCGAGATGGTGAGCGACGGCCGCAAGGGTGCACGGCCCACGCGGCTGTCGCGCCGGCCGGGCCGACCGAACCGTTCCCCGCGACCGCCGCGCCGCGGACGCCGCTAGACGCTCACGATTGCGTCATCCTGACGCTGCGGCCGAACGCGAGATTTGGACCCGCGCAACGGTGTTCCATTCTCCGGCCCATGGCACCGCATTCCGATCCATCGCGCGCCGCCGATGCCCGGCGGCCCGGAAACCGCTCCGTCATGCGCTCGATGTGGCGCGGCTTCCGCCGCCGATGCCCGGCGTGCGGGAAGGGACCGCTTTACCGCCGCTACATCTGTGTCCGCGAGCGCTGCCCTGACTGCGGCGAGGCGCTCTACCACCACCGCGCGGATGATTCTGCTCCGTACCTGGCGCTGTTCCTGGTCGCGCACGCGGTCGTGCCGCTGGCCTTCCTCGCCGCGCTCTGGTGGGCCTTGCCGGCGTGGGCGCATCTGGCGCTATGGCTGCCGCTCGGCCTCGCCATGACGCTGGCGGTACTCCCCTCCGTGAAGGGCGCCATGGTAGGACTGCAGTGGGCCTTGCGGATGCACGGATTCGAATACGAATTCCGCTGCGCGGCGGGTCCCGACAGCAGGAAACCCGCAAACCCCGATCGTGTCGCCCTCTCCGACCCCATCCGAAACCCGGACCGTTCGCCCGCGTGATGCGGCGACGGTGATTATCGTCCGTCGCGACGCGGCGACGCCGCGCGTGCTGATGGGCCGGCGACCGCTCACCGCCTCGTTCATGCCGGGCAAGTACGTGTTTCCGGGCGGCCGGGTGGAGGCCGCCGATCACCGCGTGGTACCCGCAGCCCCACTCGCCCCGGAGGTCGAGACACTTCTGTCGCGCCGCCTGCGTCGGCCCAGTGCATTGAAGCCGCGGGCCCTGGCGATGGCCGCCGTGCGCGAAACCTTCGAGGAGGTGGGTTTCATCATCGGCCGGCCCACGGATCGGCGGCAATCGACGCGGTCGCCCGTCTGGTCCGCCTTCTTCGACAGCGGCCATGCGCCCGATCTCTCCGGCCTCTCGCTGTTCACCCGCGCGATCACGCCGCCCGGCCGGACGCGCCGGTTCGACACGCGCTTCTTCCTCGCCGAGGCCGACGCGCTGGCGAACCTCGACCGGCCGGTCGCGGCCGCCAACGACGAGCTGCTCGAGCCCGTCTGGGTGACGATCGACGAGGCGCTGGGGCTCAACCTGCCCGAGATCACCCAGGACGTGCTCGAACGGCTGAAACCGCTCGTCGACCGTCCAGGCCGCATAGGAGCGGGCCTGCCGGTGTCGTTCCAATACGCGCGCGGGGCCGATTGGCGCTACGACACGCTCTAGACGCGCCTCGAGGGTTGACAATGCAGGAAAGCCGGGCGATATCCCGCGCCGAACAAGGCGGCTGAAGGCGCGCCGCACGGAGATATTTGTCCTATGGCCAAGGCAACCACACTGAAGATCAAGCTGCTGTCGACCGCCGGCACTGGCTACTTCTACGTCACCAAGAAGAACTCGCGCACGAAGACCGAGAAGTTCTCGTTCAAGAAGTACGACCCGGTCGCGCGCAAGCACGTCGAGTTCAAGGAAACCAAGATCAAGTAAGTCCGCGCGCCTTTTCCGGGCGCCTGCGACGAAGGATCCGGGCCGGCCGCAAAGCCGGCCCTTTGCTTTTTTGCGGGTCGGGCCGCACGCCGAATCGGGCTAGCATTGCACTTCGGTCCCCCATTCGCTGCGCGTGCTGCTCCGATGAGCCTGATGCTGCCGTTCGTCTTCGCCTCCCTCGCCATCCTCTCGGCGATGATCGGCCAGCGCGGCACGTCGATCGCCTTCTGGGCGTTCACGCTCGTCCTGTTCGCGATCACGCTCTGGACGCACATGACCGATCGGCTGGCGATCTCGCTGTGATCCCGCGCACGCTCGACATCCTGGCCGTATTCGCGATCGCCGCGATCCTCGCCTTCGCGTTCTTCTGGCAGGTCGCCTACCACGAACTCCCCTGCCCGCTGTGCATCCTCCAGCGCGTCGCCTTCGCGATGGTCGGCGTGGCGTTCCTGCTCAACGTGCGCTTCTTCCCCTCGCCGGTGCACTACGGCATGGCGATCCTCTCCGCACTCGCGGGCGCAGCGGCCTCGACACGTCAGGTGCTGCTCCACATCGCGCCAGGGGATCAAGGCTATGGCTCGCCCATCTTCGGCTACCACTTCTACACGCTGGGCCTCGTCGCGTTCCTCGCGATCATCGCCTACTGCGGCGTCATGCTGATGTTCTGGCGCTACTGGCAGCGCTCGGCCTCGGGCGGGGTTGCGCTGGCGGCACAGTGGCTGCTGCTCGCGATGATCGCCGGCAATGCGGTAACGACGACGCTTCAGTGCGGCTTCTATTCGTGCCCGGACAATCCGACGCGCTACCTCTGGCTCGCGCGCTAAGTCGCGCCGCGCCTGCCCATGCGGATCAATCCCACGACAAACAGGAAGCCGAAGACGAGCTTGCCACCCCATTCCGCCCAGAAGCCCAGATCGACCTGGTCGACGGGAGGAAGCGACACATTCGCAGTCTCCGCCAGTGCTTCAGCCTTTCCCTCCCCAAGCTCATAGTAATGCGAGCTATCGCCCTCGATCATTGCCACATAGGTCATGCTCCAGTGCGAGATTGGCAGGAAGAAGATGTCCAGCGCTTTGTATTTGACCCCGATGTCGAAGTGCTTCCCTTCGATTTCGTATTCAGGCGTATCGGGCAGATCGACGACCACGTGTAGATGCTCTCCACCGTAGCTCCAGAATACCGGCGTCCTTTTGGCCTCAGCCACGGGCGCAAACATCAGGCACGCGAGGATTGCAGCAAACATCCGCACCGCAAAGCGCAGCATCATGAATTCCCCCGGAATACAACCAGAGGTTATATCAAGCTGACGATGGGTCAACAACATTCCGCGCAAATGGCGCCACGGGCACGACCGTCAATCCAGCGTGCGACGGAAGCGCAGGAGCGTAAGCACCGAGATCGTGGCGAGGAAGGCGACGATCGCCAGCATCTCGGAGTAGACCGAGGCGAACCCGGCCCCCTTCAGGAGAATGCCGCGCACGATGCGCAGGAAGTGCGTGAGCGGCAGGATCTCGCCGATCGTCTGCGCCCACGACGGCATGCCGCGGAACGGGAACATGAAACCCGACAGCAGGATCGACGGCAGGAAGTAGAAGAACGTCATCTGCATCGCCTGCATCTGGTTGCGGGCGAGCGTCGAGAACAGGTAGCCGAGCGTCACGTTCGTCGCGATGAACAGGAACAGCCCGAACGCGAGCAGCGCGAACGAGCCGATCATCGGAACGTGGAACGCAAACTTCGCCATGATCAGGATCACCGCCACCTGGACGAAGCCGAGCCCGATGTAGGGCGTGATCTTGCCGATCATGATCTCGGCCGGCTGCGCCGGCATCGCGAGCAGGTTCTCCATGGTGCCGCGCTCCGTCTCGCGCGTGAGCGCCAGCGCGGTCGACAGCACGGTCGTCATGGTCAGGATGGTGCCGACGAGGCCCGGCACGATGTTGTACTGGGTGATGCCCTCCGGATTGTAGAGCCGGTGCACGACGACGTCGACGGACGGACCTTCGGTCTTCTGCCGCAACGGTCCGACGAACTGGTCGGCGAGGCTGTGGTTCACGATCTCCGGCAGCGCGCCGATCGCGTTCGAGGCGGCAGCCGGATCGGTCGCATCGGCTTCCACCAGCAAGGGCGCGGCCTCGCCGCGGAGGATGGCGCGCTCGAAACCGGCCGGGATGGTCACGACGAACGATGCCTTGTTGTCGAGCAGGAGCTGCTCGCCCTGGCGGTCGTCCCGGATCACGCCTTCGATGTGGTAGTACTTCGAGTTCTGCAACCCCGCGACAACCGCACGCGCAAAGCGGCTGTCCTCCTCGACCTTGATGTAGGCCGGAAGGTCCTTCGGGTCGGTGTTGATGGCGAAGCCGAACAGCACGAGCTGGATGATCGGAATGCCGACCATCATGGCGAGCGTGAGCCGGTCACGCCGCATCTGGATCAGCTCCTTGAGGAAGATCGCGAACGTGCGGGCGAACGAGAAGCGCCTCATCTGCGGTCCGCCCCCTCGCCCATCAGCTGGATGAACACGTCCTCGAGGCTCGTCTCGCCCTCGCGCCAGGCAAGGCCCTTGCGCTTTCGCAGCGGCCGGATCGCCGCTTCGAGCGCGTCCGGGTCACGGCCGACGACGTGCAGCGTGTTGCCGAACGGCGCGATCTGGTCGATGCCGTCGACGTTCTCGAGTTCGGCCGCCACCGCCGCAAGCGCGGGCGCCGAGCCGTCGACGAACCAGGTCGTCAGATTCGAGTCGCGGATCACCTCGTCCACCGTGCCGCGGGCGATGACGCGGCCGTAGGAGATATAGACGATGCGGTGACACCGCTCGGCCTCGTCCATGTAGTGCGTGGAAACGAGCACGGTGAGCCCTTCGGCCGACAGCGCATGAATCTCGTCCCAGAACTCGCGTCGCGCCTTGGGGTCGACGCCGGCGGTCGGTTCGTCGAGCAGGAGAAGCTTCGGCGCGTGCATGATGCAGGCGGCAAGCGCGAGGCGCTGCTTCCATCCGCCCGATAGCGTGCCCGCGAGCTGATGCTGCCGGGACTCGAGCCCGAGCCGGGCGATCGTCTCGTCGACGAACTGCGCCACCGGCTTCAGCTGGTAGAGCCGGGCCACGAACTCCAGATTCTCGCGGATCGTCAGATCCTCGTAGAACGAGAAGCGCTGCGTCATGTAGCCGACCTGCAGCTTGATCAGGTCGCTCTGGGTCAGGATGTCGTAGCCAAGGCAGGTGCCTTCGCCGGAATCGGGCTTGAGCAGCCCGCACAGGAGTCGGATCGTCGTCGTCTTGCCGCTGCCGTTGGGGCCGAGGAAGCCCACGATCTCGCCACGCTCCACCTTCAGGTCCACATGATCGACGACGACCTTGTTGCCGAAGCTCTTCGTCAGACCACGGACGTCGATGACCGCCGTCATTGCGCGAGACTCACATCGACCGGCTGGCCGGGGGTGAGCGCGAGGCCCTGCGCGCCGTCGGGTCGCGCCTCGACCGCGTAGACGAGCTTCTGGCGGCGGTCGACGCTGTAGATCACGGGCGGCGTGAACTCCGCCTCGGTCGCCAGGCGCGTCACCGTCGCGGTGAGATCGGCGGGGCAGCCGTCGCAGGAGACCTTCACCTCCGTGCCGGGCTTGAACAGGGCGCGCTGCGGTTCGGGCACGAAGAAGCGCACCTTTCGGTTCTTCGGCGGGAGGAGCGACACGACCGGCTGATCAGGCGCGGCCATTTCGCCGGGGCGACGGATGATGCGATCGACGACAGCGTCGGCAGGCGCGTTGACTGCCAGTTCGCCCAGTCGCCATTGCGCCTGCTCCAGCGTCGCCTGTGCCGCCGCGACATTGCGCCTGGCGGCCTCGATCGTCTCGTTGCGGGCCGGCATCTTCGCCACCTCCACGCTCTTCTGCGCCTGCTCCACGCGCGCCTTCGCGGTATCGCGCCGCGCCACGGCCGCATCGAGCGCCGACTTGGAGACGACGCGGCGGTCGAAAAGATCTTGCTGCCGCAGGAGATTCTGTTCGGCTTCCGCAAGCGTCGCCTGCTCGGCGGCGACCGCGGCCTCGCGCACGGCGATCTCCTGCTCGCGCTCACCCGTCGTTAGATCGGCGAGCTGCGCCTGCGCCTGTTCGAGACGCGCCTTCGCCTGGTCCACCTCGCGCTGCACGGGCACCGGATCGATCGTGAACAGCAGGTCGCCGGCCTTCACCATCTGGCCCTCTTCGACCTTCAGTGTACTGATCCGGCCCGACTCGCGCGGGCCCATCATCACGTACTCGCCCTCGATGTAGCCGTTCGCGTGGACCCCGGTTGCAGCGGGCGCTCCGCACCAGCCGGGCAGAAGCCAGGCGACGAACGCGACGGAACAGAGCCACGCGGTCATGGCGCACGCCCCAGGCGATCGATCGAGCGATGCAGCTGTTCCAGAATGACATCGGCCTTGCGGCTGCCGACGTCCTTCCACCCCATCTGCCGCAGCACGGCGGCGCGGCCGATGCGGAACACGAGCGGCTGGCCCATCAGGGCGAACATTTCGAGCCTCGCCTCACTCGACTTCGGATCGAGGTCGAGAAGACGGGCGACGAGGGCCGTGACGGTTCCATACACCTGCCCGAGGACACCGTCGTAGAGGATGTCGAACGCGTCCGTCGGTTCGAGTTGTTCGCGCACGATGTAGCGGGCCCATCGTTCGGCTTGCTTCGACTCGAGGAGCGTGCGCCCCGTGCGATCGATCATCGCGTGCAGCGCGGCGCGCGCCTCGTCCTTCGACAGGACGCGGGTCATTTCGGGACGTGGGGGCGCACCGGCCGGCCATGCGGCATCCCGGATTCGCTCGACGATGTAGGCAGCGACGGCGCGGTAAAGCGCTTGCTTGCCGCCGAAATGATAATTGATGGCGGCGACGTTGGCGCCCGCGTCGCGGGCGATGGCGCGAACGTTGGCGCCGTCGAAACCCGAATGCCCGAAATGATCCAGCGCCGCCTCGATCAGGCGCGTGCGCGTATCGGACGATACGTCTGGTGTGCTCATAAACAAACGTTTGAAACAAACGTTTGTATCTGTCAAGACAGTTCGGGGGTGGCCGGTCCGACGCAACTTGACGAGGAGGCCACTCGGGTTGATCGGACCGGCCGGCCCCGCACCATGCAGGGTTTGCGGCGGGCCTGCATGCCACGGGGTTTCACCCCCGCCCGAGACGATGCAAATTCCAAACTAGTCAGTGGTCTGAGGAACCTGTTCGGCGCCCAAACCGCAAACTCGGTTAAACGTTTAGGTAAATTGCACGCGTTTCAGGCGGCGGCCTGGATGACGCGGTTCCGGCCCTCGCGCTTGGCCTTGTAGAGCGCGTCGTCGGCGCGCTTCAGCATCTCTTCGAGCGTGTCGTTGGCCGAGGCGAACGAGGCGATGCCGACCGAGATGGTAATCGGCAATGCCGCCTTCTCTCCGATCGGGAACGGCCGGGAGCTGACCGCCTTGCGCAACCGTTCGGCGACGCGCAACGCCACTTCCGGCTCGGTCTCCGGCAACACGATCACGAACTCCTCTCCACCGACGCGGAACCCCAGGTCGACGTTGCGGATGTGCTTCTTGATCCGTGCCGCGAGTTCCTTCAGCACGCGGTCGCCGGCATCGTGGCCGTAGGTGTCGTTCACCGCCTTGAAGTAATCAACGTCGAGCATGAGCAGCGACAGCGGCTTGTTCCTGTTCGCCGCGTTGTCGATCAGGATGTCGACCTGGCTGTCCATGTAGCGGCGATTGTAGAGCCCGGTCAGCGGATCGGTGACGGCAAGTTCGATCGACTGCTGCACGCTGTCGCGCAGCTTCGCAGTGAAGCGCGAGCGTCGGATCTGCGTCTGGGCGCGCGCCAGCAGCTCCTGCCGGTCGACGGGGCGAACGAGATAGTCGTTCACGCCCATGTCGAGCGCGCGGATCATGCGCTGCTGGTCGTCGGGGTCGACGATGATGATGATCGGGATCTGTCGAGTGCGCTGGAGGGAGCGTAGCTGCGAGCACAGCCGAAGGCCGTCGTAGCCGTCGAGGTCGAGGTTGATCAGGATCAGCTCGAAGTTTCCTTCGGCCGCATCGATGATTGCCTGGTGTGGATCGTTGACGCACACGAGCTCGTGCTTGGTGCCGATGCTCGACCGAATGCGCTCGTGCAGATGCCCGCGGTTGTCGATGAGCATTACCTTACCCGGCGCATCGAGCTCGGCCATCATCTGCGCCTGGCGCGCCAGCCAGGCGTCGTTGTTGTCGCCGTAGCGCGCCGCGAGTTCGTCGGTCAGCATCTTCAGCCGAACGAGACTCTTCACGCGACAGAACAGCGCGAGGTCGTTCACGGGCTTGGTGAGAAAATCGTCCGCACCCGCCTCGAGGCCGCGCACGCGATCCTCCGGCTGGTCGAGCGCGGTGACCATGATCACCGGCACGTGGTGCGTTGCGGGATTCTCCTTGATGCGACGGCAGACCTCGATGCCGTCCATGCCGGGCATCATGACGTCGAGGAGCACGATATCGGGCTTCACCCGCTGGATCGACTCGAGTGCATCGAGGCCGTTCATCGCGGTCGAAACGTCGAAGTACTCGGCGGTCAGCTTGGCCTCGAGCAGCCTGACGTTCGCCAGGATATCATCCACCACGAGGACCTTGGCGGTCATGGGGTGCCTTTCAGGAACCCGTCGATCGTCTGCAGGAAGCTCACAACCGAGATCGGCTTCGACACGTAGGCTTCGCAGCCGCCCTCGCGAATCTTCTCCTCATCGCCCTTCATCGCAAACGCGGTGACGGCGATGACGGGAATTTTCCGGAGCGTCTCGTCTTCCTTCAGCCACTTGGTCACCTCGATCCCGGAGACTTCCGGCAACTGGATGTCCATGAGGATGAGGTCGGGCATGTGCTGGCGCGCAATGTCGAGGGCGGACAGCCCGTCGCGCGTCTGGAGAACCCGGTAGCCGTGCGCTTCCAGGAGGTCGTTGAACAGCTTCATGTTCAACTCGTTGTCTTCCACCACGAGCACCGTCTTGGCATCGGCCGGCACGGGGCTCACGGAATCGTCTTCAGTCGTCATTCCATAGGTACCGAGCGTCACTCCGGCTCCCCCCAAACCCTCGTGCCCGGCGAGTAGTACCCGCCGGGAGGCCGCCCTCCGGTCATAGCAAATCCTGCCGGAATTCAGTAACTAACCCTTTAAGTCGGCCCCTCTGCAACCTCAGGGTGCGACAGGTGGGTTAAGGATTCGGGAAGAGACATGGTAAAATTTGAAGCAACCACGGAAGCGGCGGAAATACTGGCGTTGCAGGCGCTGGAATTCATCGCCTCGGACCCGCGGCGACTCACGATTTTCCTTTCCCTGACCGGCCTTTCGCCGCAAGACGTGGCGGCCAGCGCTGGCGACCGTCCATTTCTGGCGGGCGTGCTGGATCATCTGCTCACGAACGAATCCATGCTCGTTGAATTCTGTACGCTGAACAATATCAGGCCGGAGGAACCGGCGCGCGCGCACGCAAGGCTCATCGCATGAACGAATCGACCCTGAAGCAGATCGAGGCGCTCGATCTCGATCCGGCCCGCCCGCTCGTCATCTGCGACGTCGACGAGGTGACGGTGCATTTCCTCAAGGGCTTCGAATCCTTCCTCGAGGAGCGCGACCTCTGGCTCGACGCGAGGAGCTTCGCGCTGAACGGCAACATCAAGAAGCGCATGACGCACGAGGCGGTGCCCCAGGCCGACGTCGGCGGCCTGCTCATGGGGTTCTTCGCCGAGCGCACCCGCCACCTCGAGGCGATCGAAGGCGCCGCTGACACGCTCGAATCCCTCTCGGGCCCGGCGGACGTGGTGATGCTGACCAACATTCCGGAAGCGTTCCGCGAAGACCGCATCGCCAATCTCAAGGGGCACGGGATGCCCTACCCCGTGATCGCCAACTCCGGCCCGAAAGGCCCCGCCGTCACCCAGATCGCGCGCGCCCACGAGGGGCCTGTCGTCTTCATCGACGACATCCCGCACTATCTTTCGTCCGTGCGCGATCATCGTCCGCACACGCACCTCGTGCACTTCATGCAGAACGAGCGGTTCGCCCGCCACGTCGGGCCGCTCGACTACGTGCACGTGACGGCCGCGACGTGGGCGGACCTGCATCCGCGCCTCGCCGATATTCTCGGCATCGGGGAATGAGCGCAGGCGACGCGCTGCTCGGGATCGATCTCGGCGGCACCAAGATCGCCGGCATTCTCCTGCGCCGGAACGGCGAACCGATCGCCGAGTCGCGCATGGCAACACCGCGCAACGACTACGCGGCGACTGTTGCAGCAATCGCTCGCATGGCCGCGGACCTCGACGCCGGTGACCTGCCGCTCGGGCTCGGCATTCCGGGTGCGATCTCGCCGGCGACCGGCGTGGTCCACAACGCGAATTCGACTTGGCTCAACGGCCGTTCACTTCTCACCGATCTCGCGGCGGCGACGGGGCGCCGTGTTCGCATAGCAAACGACGCCAACTGCTTCGCCGTGTCGGAAGCGGCGGACGGCGCGGCGGCGGGGGCGCACGTCGTGTTCGGCGTCATCGTCGGCACCGGCTGCGGTGGGGGCATCGCGATCGACGGCAAGGCGCTGATGGGCCGCCACGGCATCGCCGGCGAATGGGGTCACACGCCCCTTCCGTGGCCCGATGCGGAGGAGAAGGCCACGGCGCCCACCTGCTGGTGCGGCCGGCGGGGCTGCATGGAGACCTGGGTGTCGGGCCCGGCGCTCGCGGCCGACCACGCTCGCCGGACGGGCCAGCACCTCGACGCAGAGGCAATTGCTCGCGCCGCGGCAACAGGAGATCCTCACGCGCAGGCGACGCTTGCGCGCCACGCGTCCCGGCTCGCGCGTGGCCTGGCGACGGTCATCGACGTGATCGATCCCGACGTGATCGTGCTGGGCGGTGGCTTGAGCGCGCTTTCCCACCTGTACGCCACGCTGCCCGCGCTCATAGCGCCGCACATATTTTCCGACCACTGCCGCGTCGACATCCGCCCGCCGGCGTTCGGCGCAGCCTCCGGCGTCCGCGGCGCGGCGCGGCTTTGGGCGTAATCCGCTACTTCTTCCGCGCAAAAGGTTCCGCGATCAGGCTCACGATCTCGTAGGCAACGGCGGCTGCGACCATCGCGGTGATGTTGTTTGGCGAATCCTTGGTCGGCATCAGGCACACGACATCGCCGCCGATCACGTTCAGCCCGCGTGCGGCGCGCACCAGCGTCAGCGCCTCGTCGATCGTGAAGCCGTTGACGCCGGCCTCGAGGTTGGAAACAGCCGGCGCGATCGTCGGGTCGAGGCAGTCGAGGTCGAAGGTGATGTAGACCGGCATATCGCCGAGCCGCTTGCGAATGAGATCCACCGACGCCTTTAGCCCGATCTCTCGATACTGCGCCATCGTCACCACCTCATAGCCGAGCGCGTGCGACGTCTCGAGCCAGTCCCGCGTGCGCGTGTTGCCGCGGATGCCGATCTGCACCGAATGCGAGGCGTCGACATTGCCCTGCTGGACGAGGTAGGCCGCCCAGTGGCCGGCCGACTTCCGTGCGCCCATGTAGTGCTCGAGCTGGTAGAAGGTGTCGGTGTGCGCGTCGAGGTGCAGGAACGCCGCCTTGCGCCCGCCAGTGAGCCGGCAGCCTTCGCCGGCGATCGCCTGCACGATGGCGCCGGTGATGCTGTGATCGCCACCGATCGACACGGGGCGCGCGCCCGCGTCTCCGACGCGCCGGAAGAACGCGGAAATCTGTTCGATGCATGCCTCGTTGTTCATCGCCTCCGGCAGCGGCACGTCGCCGAGGTCGACGATGCGACAGGCCTCGAACGGCGCGAAGTCGAGCACCGTGTTGTACCGGCGGTTATGCGCCGAGACGTGCCGCACCGCGCGGGGACCGAGGTGCTGATCCCGTTCGGTTGATCCGTTGCCGGAGGAATGCGGCACGCCGATCAGCGCGATGTCGGCCTTCGCGGGGTCGAGATCGTGCGGGGCGCGGAACAGCGTCGGGACACCCCACCAGTAGGCGGTGTCCATCATCATGCGGTCGTTCGCGTCGTTGCTCATTCGGTGTATGCCCCCGGTTCGGTGACGCCGTGCGCGTCGAGCGCCGCGCGCAACCTTGGCCGCTTGCGCACTTCGCCCAGCACCCAGGCGATGTTCTTGCAGCGCTCGAGCAGCGCCGTCTCGGACGGCTGCGCCCAGACCGCGCACATCAGCAGATAGAGATCAGCGGCCGAATAGTCGTCGCCGGCGAGGAACGGTCCCTCGGTCGCAAGCCGCGCATTGATCACGTCGAAAAGACGGTTCGATTCCGCCGCGCCCTTGGCGATCAAACGCGCCCGTTCGGCCTCGTTGTCCGCGTAGGTGTCCGGATGGAACGCCATGCTGATCGCCGGGTAGAGGTTCGACGCCATGAACGAGATCCACGCAAGGCACACGCCGTAGCCGGAACTGCCGATCGGCGGCGACATCCCCTTGTCGGGCCAGGTCGACAGGAGGAAGTCCATGATCGCTGCGGACTCGAACACCACGCGCCCGTCCGACAGACCGAGCGCCGGCACGAAGCCCAGCGGCGAGATCTCCTTGAACGCCGGTTCGCGCACCTGCTCGGCCGTCATCCAAACGTTCGTGTACGGAACGTCGAGCTCCTCGAGCAGGAAATGCGGCGCCATCGAACCCCAGCGGCGCACGTTGTAGAGTTTGTACATGCGGTTCTCCCTCTTCGCCCGAACCCGAGGCTAGGCGAAGCGGTCGCTTCTTCACAAGAGCGGGCGCGCGCAATGCGGGCTAGCGCAGCCGCTTGATCAGTTGAATGTCCACCGGACCGGCTGCATTACCGGTCGGGAGCCAACCCCGGCGCCGATAGAACGCGAAAGCGCGCGATGCGGCATCGGTGTTGAGCCGGGCGACGTGATGCCCCTGCTGCCCGAGCCAGCCCTCACAAGCGGAAAGCAGTGCACTTCCATATCCCTTGTTCTCGTGCAGCGGGTGAACGAAAAGGGCAAAGATCTCGCCTTGCAGCCGATCCGCCATCGAGAACGCCACGACCGAGCCCTGTTCCTCGACCACCCAGCATCCCAGATCGCCCGTGTTCATCCGGGCGGCCACCGTTTGCGGCGTGATGCCGAGTTCCGCCATCTGCTCGACCGAAAGGTGATTTTCGCGCACGGCTGTGCGCACGGTCGTGATCGCCGGCAGGTCCGCCACCACGCCTGCGCGGATCATTCCTTCACCGACTGCTGCCCGGCAGTGTAGACTTTTTCATGCGGCTCCCCCTCTTCGCCCGAAAAGGCTAGGCGAAGCGCCAGGTCTTTCACAAGAGCAGTGCGATGGGTGGACGGCCGGCTTTCTATCGGGTGCCGGAGAAATGGGGGATTCGACGAACGGCTTCTGCCGCGACTGCCTGGCGCCGCTGGCCGCGGCGGCGCCGCGCTGTCCTGCTTGCCGCAGCCCGAGGCTCCTGCGCCATCCCGAACTGCACGCGCTGTCGATCGCGCACATCGATTGCGACGCGTTCTACGCGGCGGTCGAGAAGCGTGACGACCCCTCGCTCGCCGACAAGCCACTGATCATCGGCGGCGGCAAACGCGGCGTCGTCTCGACCGCCTGCTACATCGCGCGCATCTCCGGCGTGCGCTCGGCGATGCCGATGTTCAAGGCGCTGAAGCTCTGCCCGGAGGCGATCGTGCTGAAGCCCGACATGGCGAAGTACGTCGCCGTTGGCCGGGAAGTGCGAAGCATGATGCTGGCGCTGACGCCGCTGGTCGAACCGCTGTCGATCGACGAGGCGTTCCTCGACCTGACGGGAACCGAGCGCCTGCACGGGCATTCACCGGCGGTGTCGCTCGCCGACCTCGCGCGCCGCATCGAACGCGACATCGGCATCTCGGTGTCGATCGGGCTGTCGCACAACAAGTTCCTGGCGAAGATCGCCTCCGACCTCGACAAGCCGCGCGGGTTCGCCGTGATCGGGAAGGCGGAGACGCTGTCGTTCCTCGCCGAGCGACCCGTGTCGCAGATCTGGGGTGTCGGCAAGGCAATGCAGGCGGAACTTGCAGCCGCCGGCATCACCTCGATCGCGCAGCTCCAGCGCATGGAGCGCAACGACCTGATGCGCCGCTTTGGATCGATGGGCCAGCGCCTCCATGCCCTGTCGCGCGGCGAGGACCACCGTCGCGTGTCGCCCGACGAGGAGATCAAGAGCATCAGCGCCGAGACGACCTTCAACGAAGACCTGCGGGATCGAGCCGAACTCGAACGCATCCTGTGGCGTCTCTCCGAGAAGGTGTCGCGCCGCGCCAAGGCCAAGGGCTTTGCGGGAACCACCGTTACGCTGAAACTGAAGACGGCGGACTTCAAGATCCGCACGCGCAACCGATCGCTGCCGCAGGCGACGTGGCTCGCCCACCGCATGTTCGAGGCGGTGCGCCCCCTCCTCCTCGGCGAGGCCGACGGCACCGCCTACCGGCTCATCGGCATCGGCATCTCGAACCTCGAGGAGCGCGATCCTGCGTACACGGAGGCCGACCTCGACCAGCGCAACGCATCCCGCACCAAGGCGGAGCTCGCGATGGACGCGCTCAGGGCAAAGTTCGGATCGGAGGCGATCGAGACGGGCCGCGGCTTCCGGCGCCGCGGCGCGTCAGAGGACGACTAGGGGCACTTCGTCGGATCGAGCAAGTCGAGGCGGGTGAGATGCGCGTCGAGCGCGAACTCGCCGTAGTCGAGCGTGAGATCGCCTGACACGCCGTTGTCGTAAAGCTTCATCTGCACCTGGTACTCGGGCGTATCACTCGTCTGGCCCTTGTCGAGCGAGTAGTAGGAGACCGAGACCGGCCATACGTCCATGCCGTTCACAGCCTTCAGCGCATCGTTCGCGGGCGCCTTCTCCTTCGGGCCGAAGAAGGAGATGACTTCCATGCTCTTGTCGTTGTCGGAACCGTCAAACACGATGCTCTGGTCGCGGGTCTCGCCCTTGCGCGCCATCTCGACGAGGCGGAGCTGGTGGCTCACGGCGAACACGGCGCCGGGCGGCACCTCAAAGGTCGCGGGATCGGGTTTCTCGATCTTGCCTGCGCCGGGCTTGCCCGACTCGCCCTGCTTGGCGGAGAGCACGGTTTCCTCTTCCAGCGCGTTGTCGACGAATTGACGCTCGTTGTAGCGCATCTCCTTGCCGTCCAGCGTCTCGAACGAAGAAGACCGCACGTCGAGAAGCTTCGACGTGCCGCCTTCGGTCGTGAACTGGTTCACCATGCGGAAGTCGACCGTCCAGCCCTCGCAGGTGCCGCCCTTCACCTCGATCACCATGCGCCCTTGCGCGCTCGTGATCCCGCTCTTGTCCTGGGCGCTCTTGAGGCTCAGGTCGTAGACGGCCCGGTGCGGCACCAGCGCTGCCGCATCGGCCCGGGCGGGTCCCGCCCAGAGACACACCGCCATCGGCAGCGACAGGAGCAGGGCAACCCGCGGACGGGCCGAGAGGCGATCGGTCAAGGCGAAGGAATCCTTCAGGTCACGAGATTGGAGGGCGCGCCCCGCTTGAAGTCGTTCACGTGCTTCACCGTCTGCCGCCAGCACTCCTGCATGGCCTCCTGGCTTGCCCACGCGACGTGCGGCGTGACGATCACGTTCGGCCGCGCGGCAATCTTCAGAAGCGGATGGTCGGGATCCGGCGGCTCCTTGGTGAGCACGTCGAACCCTATGCCGGAAATCAGCCCCTCGTCCAGCGCCTGCACGAGGTCGTCTTCCTTCACGAGGCCGCCGCGGGCGGTGTTGATGATGAGCGGCTTCTTCTTCATCTTCCGGAACTCCGGCATCGCCAGCATGTTCCGGGTTGAGGGCATCAGCGGGCAATGGAGCGTGATGATGTCGCTCTCCTCGAGCACCTGGTCGAAGGGGGTGTAGAGCGGCCCGAGGCCCTCGACGCCCTTGTGCGCGGCATAGAGGGTCTTCATGCCGAACGCCCAGGCGATCTTCGCCACCGACTGGCCGAGCGCGCCCTCGCCGAAGATACCGAGCGTCGCGCCCGACAGATCCTTCATCGGATGGTTGTGGAAGCAGAACTGGCCGGCCCGCTGCCATTCCCCGTCGATCGTGTCCTGGCGATACCCGACGATCTGGCGGCGCAGCGCGAGGATCAGCGCGAAGGTGTGCTCCGGCACGGTGTTGGTGGCGTAGCCGCGCACGTTCGACACGGGGATGCCCTTTTCCCGGCAGGCGGGCACGTCGATGACGTCGTAGCCGGTGGCCGCAACCGAGATCATCTTGACCGTCGGGCATTGGTCGAGCGTCTCGCGGCGGATCGGCACCTTGTTGGTGATGACGATGTCGGCGCCCTTCACGCGGTTGACGATTTCGGAGGCCGGGGTCGAATCGTATTCCACCCACTCGTGGGGGAAGTCGGGCTTGGTGAGGTTCACCGTCGGTCCGAAGGTGCCGCGGTCGAGGAACACGATCTTGGTCATGTGGCTTGAAACCCGTCTTTTCATGGGGAAAACGCGAGGCCGTTGCCGATCCCCCGGCGGCAAGGACGGCGGACTATAGCCACAAGCCGTCGGCTTCGGAAATGGAGGGGCCATCCGCAATGCGGAATGTTGGACCCTCACCCGCCGCCCTGCCCGGACCGTGGCAGAAGCGCCAAACCTGTGCTACTCCGCCTGTCCCGCCAGTTGCGCCAGCATTCCAGAAAGGGCCGCCTCCCATGGGCAAGATCGATTCCCGCCTCGCCGAACTCGGCATCACGCTCCCGACGCCCGCCGCGCCGGTCGCCAACTACGTCGGCTTCGTGCGCACCGGCAACCTCGTGTTCACGGCGGGCCAGGTGACGCTCAAGGACGGCAAGTTCGAGTACCTCGGCAAGGTCGGCAAGGAAATCTCGCTCGAGGACGCCAACAAGGCCGCCCGCATCTGCGCCATAAACATCCTCGCCCAGGTCCGCGCCGCCTGCGACGGCAACCTCGACCGAGTGAAGCGCGTGGTGAAGCTCGTCGGCTTCGTCAACGCGGTGCCCGAGTTCACCGACCACCCGAAGGTGATCAACGGCGCTTCAGACCTGATGGTCGAGGTGTTCGGCGACGCGGGCAAGCACGCCCGCTCGGCCGTCGGCTCGGGCTCGCTGCCGCTCAACGTGGCGGTCGAGGTCGAGGCGATCGTCGAGATCGCCTGACCGTCCGGTCCATGCGGTTCAAGGCGGGCGCGCGCCCGCTCAAGGCCGGGCTCCACGGGGAGCCCGACCTTTCCTGGCTGATCGCCAGGCCGATCACGCACCGCGGCCTGCACGACCGGCGGCAGGGCGTTGTCGAGAACAGTGCCTCGGCCTTCGCGCGCTCGATCGAGGCAGGCTATGCCATCGAGTGCGATCTCCAGGTCACGGCCGAGGGCGAGGCTGTCGTATTCCACGACGATACGCTGGTGCGCATGACGGGTGCCGAGGGACGGGTGGCGGACAAGACCGTCGCCGAGCTGCAGCGCTTGCCGCTGCTCGGCGGCGCGGACCACATGCAGACGCTTCCCGAGCTCCTGGCGCAGGTGAAGGGGCGCGTGCCGCTCGTCATCGAGCTCAAGAGCCGGTTCGATGGCGACATGCGCCTCGTTTCCCGCGCAGCCGAGCTCGTCGCCGCCTTCGACGGCCAAGCTTCGCTGATGTCGTTCGACCCCGCCGTCGTAACCTGGCTTGCGCGCAATGCACCCGCGATCCCGCGCGGGATCGTTGCCGACCGGATGATGGATGAGGAATGGCGCCCGCTTCCCGTGGCAAGGCGCCTCGCCATGCGCCACCTCGATCACCTGCCGCAAAGCCGCCCGCATTTCCTGTCCTATGAGGCGGCGGGGCTGCCCTGCGGCATCGCGCGCGCGTTCCGCCATGCCGGTCGACCCGTGATCTGCTGGACCATCCGCAGCGAACAACAGGCTATGCGCGCCAGGCGATACTGCGACCAGATCACCTTCGAAGGGTTCATCCCCGCATGACGAAGGCGCCCGCGGCGACCGCGCGGGTGCTGGCGGGCATCGGCGAGATCGCGGCCGACCGCTGGGACGCGCTCGCGAACCCGGACGGCCAGCCGTTCAACCCGTTCGTCTCGCACGCCTTCCTCAGGGCGCTGGAAGACTCGGGCTCGGCAACGCGCAAGACCGGCTGGACACCGCGCCATATCGTGGTCGAGGGCGACGATGGTGCAGCGGTCGGCGCCCTGCCCTGCTACGCGAAGACTCACAGCCGCGGCGAGTACGTGTTCGACTGGAGCTGGGCCGACGCCTTCGAACGCGCCGGCGGCCACTACTACCCGAAGCTCCAGGCGTCCGTACCGTTCACGCCGGCGACGGGCCCTCGCTTCCTGACCAAGCCCGGCGCAGATCGTGATCGCAATCGCGCGCTCCTTGCGCAGGCTTCGATCGCGCTCGCCGAACAGACGGGCGCGTCGTCCGTGCACGTCACGTTCCTGACGGATGAGGAAGCGGGCCTGCTCGCCGACGGGCGGACGTGGCTCAAGCGCACCGACACCCAGTTCCACTGGCACAACGCGGACTACGCGACGTTCGACGATTTCCTCGCCGACCTCGCCTCGCGCAAGCGCAAGAACATCCGCAAGGAGCGCGAGGCCGTCGCGCGCGCCGGGATCACGCTCGAATGCGTCACCGGCAAGGATCTCGCCGAGAAGCACTGGGACGCGTTCTTCCAGTTCTACATGGACACGGGCGCGCGCAAGTGGGGTTCGCCCTACCTCACGCGCGCCTTCTTCTCGCAGGTCGGCGAGACGATGGCCGACCACACGCTGCTCGTCATGGCGAGGCGCAACGGGCGCTACATCGCGGGCGCGCTCAACTTCATCGGCTCGGATGCGCTCTACGGACGGAACTGGGGCGCGATCGAGCACCACGACTGCCTGCACTTCGAGACGTGCTACTACCAGGCGATCGAGTTCGCGATCGCGCGAAAACTCGCCCGCGTCGAAGCCGGAGCCCAGGGTCCGCACAAGCTCGCGCGCGGCTACCTGCCCGTCGAGACGCAGAGCCTGCACCACATCGTACACCCAGGACTGTCGCGCGCGGTGGCGGAGTATCTCGCCGCGGAGCGACGCGCGATCGCCGAGGACAACGCAGCACTCACCGAGCACTCGCCGTTCCGGCGCGATCCGGCGCGCGAGGAAGCGGACTTCTAGCCGCTTGACGCGGCAGTCGAATTTCCGTTCCTTCCGCAGGAAGCCGACGATCAGGACCAGCGCGATGACCGCCTACGACCAGAACAACGTGTTCGCCAAGATTCTCCGCGGCGAACTTCCCGCCCACAAGGTCTACGAGGACGAAAAGACCATCGCGATCATGGACATCATGCCGCGCGGCGACGGCCATACGCTGGTCCTGCCGAAGGCGCCGTCGCGCAACCTCCTCGACATCGCCGACAACGACCTCACCGCCGTGATGCGCACGGTGAAGAAGATCGCGCACGCGGTGAAGTCGGCATTCGCGGCCGACGGCGTGACGGTGCAGCAGTTCAACGAAGGTGCCGGCGGCCAGATGGTGTTCCACACCCACGTCCACGTCATCCCGCGGCACGAGGGCGTGGCACTCAAGCCGCACTCGGGCCAGATGGCCGACCAGGCGGTGCTGGCCGAACACGCGGAGAAAATCCGCAAGGCGCTGGGCTAGTCAGCCGCGCGGCAGACCGTCGATCTTCGGGACGTTCTCGAGGTGGTCGTCCCAGCCGGCGCGGCTTGCCCAGCAGATATGGGCCTCGGGGCGCAAGGCGACGTCGGTGTCGAGGCTGCCCGCCGGGACGACCAGCATGCCGCCCTCCTTTGGAACCCGCGGGAGGGCCGCGCCGCAATCGGCGCAGAAGCACTTTTCGTGACGCGTATCCGGGATACGGTACCGGCGCACCCGGTCCTCGCCGGTGAGCCAGCGCAGGGTCGCGGTCGAGGAAAAGAGGTTCGCGCCGTGCGCCGAGCCGGTATCCTTCCGGCAGCGCGAGCAGTGACACAGGAAGAAGCGCTCGAATGATCCCGTGATCTCGAACGACACCGCCTTGCACTGGCACGAGCCTCGAGACGTCTCTGCCATCGCTAGACTCCTACGAGTTGAGCGAGGAAGAACGCGACGATCGCCGCCGCGGTTGCGTACTCGACCCGCCGTAGCCAGAAGAACACCGCGATCCCGAAGCCCAGCGCCCCGAACCGGGCGAGCGCCGTCGTGTCGGCGAGGAGGCCTGAGGGCGTCACGACCAGGCGCATGACCAGCGCCGCGACGAGCGCGGTCGCGAGCGCGCGCACCCAGAGCAGCAGGTCGCTCTCGGCGTCGATCCGCTTGACGGCGAACACGGCGAGCACCCGCCAGACGTAGGTCACGGCGAAGCCCGCCACGGCGATGGCCGCATAGACTCCGAACCCGTTCATCGCCCCGCTCACGGCGCGCGCCTCCGCTTCGGCGGCCCGAGCAGGAACGCCACCGTGCCGCCGACGACGCCCGCGATCAGCAGGTCGAAGCGCGGCGCCACGTAGCCCGCGACCGGCCCCAGCACCGCGCCGAACAGGATCGCCAGCACGTCGAAGCGCCAGCGGATGCTGCCGAACAGCGCGAGCAGGAAGAACGCGGGCGTGAAGAACACGAGCGTCACGGCGAGCGCGTGCGGCAGCGTGTCCGCCAGCACGAAGCCGAGGATGGTGAAGCCGCACATGGCGATCGTCAGTGTCGTGCCGAGCCCGATCACCCACGGCACGCGCCGCCGGAACGGAATCTCCTCGATCTTGGTGTTGGCGAGCACCCAGATCGTGATGGCGATGAAGTGGACGGCCAGAAACTCGGGCCAGCGCTTCACATGGTCGAGCCGCGACTTCGACAGCACCAGCACGGACATCGGCAGGAGGCGCACGGCGGTCAGCGTCACGGCGAGCGCGATGATCAGGAGGCCCGCCCCCTTCATCCACAGGTCGACGAACACGACCTGCCCCGGCAGCGCCCAGATGAACACGGTCGTCGCGAGCGCTGGAAGGAGCCCGAACCCCATGGAATGGGTGAACGCGCCGAAGCCGACGAACGAACAGGCCATCACCGTACCGGCGAGACTGAGCGAGCCCCGCACCCCATCGAAAAAGCCGCTCCAGTCATAGCCTGGCGCGGCGATCGTCGTCTGGTCTGCGGTCTCCGCCGTCATGGCGAAACCCTAGCACGAAGCGGCGGGAATACCTCCGCCGAAACCGGATATCAGACCGGCTCGGGCTTCGGCTTGGGTTGCTTCTTCGACTTCGGCGGCTTCTTCTTCGCAGCGCCTGCGCCCTTGGCGTCGGACTTGGTCTCGGCCTTGGCGGGCTTCGCCGACGGCAGCGCCTTGCGCTCCGGCGGCTTCGGCAACGCCTTCTCCTCGTCGCGCGACAGGTAGCGGAACGCGAGCTTGCCCGCATCCTTGTCGAGCAGGATGCGCACCGTGCCGCCGTTCTGCAGCTTGCCGAAGAGAACCTCGTCGGCGAGCGGCTTCTTGATCACTTCCTGGATCAGGCGCGCCATGGGCCGGGCGCCCATCAGCTCGTCGTAGCCTTCGTGGACCAGCCAGACTGCGGCGTCGTCGGAGAGCTCGATGTTGACCTGCCGTTCGGCCAGTTGCGCCTCGAGTTGCAGGATGAACTTCTGCACCACCTGCTTCACGATCTCCGGCGGCAGGTGACCGAAGCCGACGACCGCGTCGAGGCGGTTGCGGAACTCCGGCGTGAACAGCCGGTTAATCGCCTCCTTGTCGTCGCCCTCGCGCTTCGAGCGCGTGAAGCCGAACGCCGACTTGGCGAGGTCCTGCGCGCCCGCGTTCGTCGTCATGATCAGGATGACGTTGCGGAAATCGACCGACTTGCCGTTGTGGTCGGTAAGCTTTCCGTGGTCCATCACCTGCAGCAGGATGTTGAACAGGTCCGGGTGCGCCTTCTCGATCTCGTCGAGCAGCAGCACCGTGTGCGGGTGCTGGTCGATGCCGTCGGTCAGGAGGCCGCCCTGGTCGAAGCCCACGTAGCCCGGAGGGGCGCCGATGAGCCGCGACACGGAGTGCCGCTCCATGTACTCCGACATGTCGAAGCGCAGGAGGTTCACGCCCATGATTTCCGCAAGCCGCTTGGCGACTTCCGTCTTGCCGACGCCGGTCGGACCGGAGAACAGGTAGCAGCCGATCGGCTTTTCCGGCTCCCGCAGCCCCGCGCGCGACAGCTTGATGGCGGAGGCGAGCGCGTCGATCGCCGGATCCTGGCCGAACACAACGCGCTTCAGTTCCGTCGACAGGTTCTTCAGCGCTTCCGAATCGTCCCGGGTGACGGTCTTGGGCGGAATGCGCGCCATCGTCGCCACTGTCTCCTCGATTTCGCGCACGCCGATCACCTGCTTGCGCTTACCCTCGGCGAGCAGCATCTGCGAGGCGCCGGTTTCGTCGATCACGTCGATCGCCTTGTCCGGGAGCTTGCGGTCGCTCATGTAGCGGGCCGACAGCTCCACCGCGCTCTTGATCGCATCCGCCGTGTAGCGGACCTTGTGGAACTCTTCGAAGTACGGCTTCAGGCCCTTGAGGATCTTGATCGCGTCCGGCACCGACGGCTCGTTCACGTCGATCTTCTGGAAGCGCCGGACGAGTGCCCGGTCCTTCTCGAAGTGCTGGCGATACTCCTTGTACGTCGTCGAGCCGATGCAGCGCAGGTTGCCGCCGGCAAGCGACGGCTTCAAGAGGTTCGAGGCGTCCATCGCCCCGCCGCTCGTGGCGCCGGCGCCGATCACCGTGTGGATCTCGTCGATGAACATGATCGCGCCCGGATAGGCCTCGATCTCCTTGATCACCGCCTTGAGCCGCTCCTCGAAGTCGCCGCGGTAACGGGTGCCGGCGAGCAGCGCGCCCATGTCGAGCTGGAAGATCGTGCAGTCCTTGAGGACTTCCGGCACGTCGCCGTTGACGATCTTGCGCGCGAGCCCTTCGGCGATCGCCGTCTTGCCGACGCCCGGATCGCCCACGAACAGCGGGTTGTTCTTCTGGCGGCGGCACAACACTTGGATCGTACGCCGCACTTCGTTCTCGCGACCGATCAGCGGGTCGATGCGGCCTTCGCCGGCCTTCTTGTTGAGGTTAATGCAGTAGGCGTCGAGCGCGTCGGCGGCAGGCTTCTTGCGCCCCTCCGCGCCGCCCTCGCCTTCGCCCTCGCCGTCGTCCTGCTCGGCGCCGCGCACGGGGCGGGTCTCCGACGTGCCCGGGCGCTTGGCGATGCCGTGCGAGATGAAGTTCACCGCATCGTACCGCGTCATGTCCTGCTCCTGCAGGAAGTAGGCGGCATGACTCTCACGTTCGGCGAAGATCGCGACGAGCACGTTCGCCCCCGTCACCTCCTCGCGACCGGAGGACTGGACATGGATCACGGCGCGCTGGATGACGCGCTGGAAGCCGGCGGTCGGCTTCGAATCATCGCCGTTCTCGACCACGAGGCTCGCGAGCTCGTTGTCGATGTAGCCTTCGAGGTTGCGGCGCAGCACGTCGAGATTGACGCTGCAGGCGCGCATGACGGCAGCAGCGTCCTTGTCGTCGATCAGGGCGAGCAGGAGATGTTCGAGCGTTGCGTATTCATGGTTGCGCTCGTTGGCGAGCGCGAGGGCACGGTGGAGGGCTTGTTCGAGACTGCGGGAGAATGTCGGCACGGGGAAGGGTCACTCCTTTTCCATGGTGCACTGTAGCGGATGCTGGTGCTGGCGGGCAAAGTCCATCACCTGGGTCACCTTCGTTTCAGCCACCTCGTAGGTATAAACGCCACACACGCCGATCCCGCGCTGGTGGACGTGGAGCATGATCCGCGTCGCCTCCTCGCGCCCCTTGTTGAAGAACCGTTCGAGCACGTGCACCACGAACTCCATGGGCGTGTAGTCGTCGTTCAACAGCAGCACTTTGTAGAGACTGGGTTTCTTGGTCTTCGGTTCCGTCCGGGTGATGACGCCGGTCTGGCCGCTGTCGCGGCCGCCGCGCTTTGCCGAAAGGATGGTCTCGTGGCTCATGGTTCTTTTTGAACGATCGCGCCGGACGGGGCCCGCCCCGCCGGTGCTTCGATGCGACTCCATGTTGAGTATATATGTGCTCCCGCGCCCAAGGGGAGATGCTTTTCGCCGCGGAGTTTCCATAGAGCGCAATCCACCCCCTGAACCGCCGGCCGGCATCCGGCTGAACCATTCCGTCTGCTCAAAACGTAGAAGGCCCGGCCGGGGTTCACCCGGCCGGGCCTTCGCGATCGAACTCTCTACGGGACTTACTTGGTCGCGGGCGCGCCGTTCGTCACCTTGGTCGAGAACTGGGCGACCTGCGACTCGAACGGCTTGTAAGCTTCCTTGGCGGCGGCCATGTACAGCTCGCCGATCTTGTTCCACTGGCCGATGAAGCTCTCGTAGGCTTCCTTGGCGAAGGCCTGCTGGGCCTCGACGGCCTTGTCGAGCGACTTGGCGGCGAGGATCTTCTCCATCGCGGCCGAACCCTTCTCGAAGTTCTTCTTCGAGAAATCGGCGGACTCGGCGGCAATCGCCTGGAAGCCCTTGGTCATCGCAGTCGCGGACGCGACGTACGCATCAAAACCTTCCTTGCCGAACGCCTGAACGTCTTCGAACGACTTGATCATGTGAGTTGCTCCTCTGGGCTTGGACCGGAGTGGCCTCCGTGTCTTGACGCTCATGTAATGCACTGCACAAAACTTCGTCAAGGCCATTTTGTGCACCGCACAAAAAATCGTGTTCGACTTTGGACCAACGTCCAAAACGCCGCGCCGAACGACCAATCTCGCCCCTTGCCCGCCAATCTTTACCTGTTGTTAGGTACCTCTTGCGAATCTGCGCAGCTGTTGACGGCGGGACACAGTCTCGCCGCGTCGCGGCAGCGGCGTTCCGGTCGGGGAGATAGGCCGGGACATCGCCGTTGCCCTTAACGTGTTCAGAGCCGGTCGCTTCTTTCGGCTGGCTCTCGACGGGGTGGGGTATCGAATGAATTCCAAGGCGTGGGCCGCAGTCCGTGTGGCGTTCCTGTTCGCGGTTGCGGTAGTATTTGCGACCCTCTCCGCGGTTGCACCTGCGAATGCCGCGCCGTTTTCGGCGCTCGCAGTGGATGCCCGCACCGGCGAGATCCTGTTCGCCAAGGACATCGACGGGCCGCGGTATCCCGCCTCGCTCACCAAGATGATGACGCTCTACATCGTCTTCCAGGAGCTGAAGGCCGGCCGCATCTCGAAGACCACGCCCATCACCTTTTCCAAGTTCGCCGCCTCCCGCGCCCCCTCGAAGCTGGGCGTCCGGCCGGGCGGGACCATCACCATCGACCAGGCGATCCGCGCGCTCGTCACCAAGTCGGCGAACGACGTCGCCGCCGCGCTCGCCGAGAACCTCGGCGGCTCGGAGCCGGCCTTCGCGCAGCGCATGACGAAGACGGCCCGCGCGCTGGGCATGAGCCGCACCACGTTCCGCAACGCCTCCGGCCTGCCCGACCCGCAGCAGCGCACCACCGCGCGCGACATGGCGACACTCGGTCTGCGGCTGCAGCGCGACTTCCCGGAATACTTCGGCTACTTCAAGCTGCCGTCGTTCGCCTTCCAGGGCCGGGACATCCGCAACCACAACCGGCTGCTCGGCAAGCTCGACGGCATCGACGGCATCAAGACCGGCTACACGGCCGCCTCCGGCTTCAACCTCGTGAGCTCCGCCGGCCGCGGCGACCGCAGGATCGTCGGCGTCGTGATGGGCGGAGCGACCGGCAATGCCCGCAACCGCTACATGGCGGCGATGGTCGAGGGCGCCTTCAAGAAGGCCAAGGGCGGCACGCAGATCGCGCTCGCACCCGGCATGGCGCCGGGCAGCGCGCCGTCGACGATGGTGGCCGCCGCCGAAACCAAGAAGCCGAAGCGCGACACCTCGCAGCCGAAGGAGCGCTCGCCCGACGTCTCGACGCCCGATCCGGACATGTCGCTGGTACCCGCCCAGGTCACCGCCGACAACGACCAGGAGGGAAATTCGGGCTCCGGCGACGAGAGCAACGCGCAGGACGAAGCCGCCGTAACCGGCACTCCCGCCGTGGCGGCGATGCAGCCCCAGCAACCGGCGCAAGCCCAGCCGCAACTGCCGCAGGCGGTGGCGCCGCCGGCCGCGTTCGTCGCCGTCGACGCCTCGCAGGCGCCGCAGGCTGCCAAGCCTGTCGTGACTGCCGCCGCCCCCGGTGTCTACACCATGGCCGGCCTGGTCGAATCGGTTTCGGGCAAGAGCGACAGCTTGTTCGCCCAACGCAAGGAGGCCGCCGCCGCGACCGCCGCGCAGCCGATCACCCTGCCCCCGACGACCGGGACATCCGCCGCCGAGGTCACGGCCAAGTCGCTCGCCGCCGCGACCACCAAGACGGCGCGCAAGGCAACGACCATCGAAGAGCAGCCGAAGCCGGTCTCGGACGAGCCGGTGACGCAGACGAACACGGCATCGATCGCTCCCTCTGACGACAGCGAAGAGGTGCGCTCGACCACCTGGTCGATCCAGATCGGCGCGTTCCCCTCCGAGGACGCAGCGAAGAAGCGTCTCCAGGCGGCGAAGGCGGCGGCCGGCAAGCAGCTCGCCGGCAGGAAGCCGCTCACGCTCTCGGCCAAGAAGGACGGCCAGACGCTGATCCGCGCGCGCTACTCCGGCTTCAACGAGAAGCAGGCCCGCGATGCCTGCAAGGCGCTGACCCGCAAGGGCCTCTCCTGCTTCGAGATCGCCCCGCAGAGCTGACCGTCGTCATCTTCCGCGCCCGAAAAAGGATCACCGGCTCAAGGCCGGTGATGACGGTTGCCCCCAGTCGTCACGGCAGGGCCTGACCCGGCCATCCTCTTGCCGCGCCGTTGAAAAAGGATCACCGGCTCAGGGCCGGTGACGACGGTTGCCCCCAGTCGTCATGGCCGGGCTCGACCCGGCCATCCTCTTGCCGGGCCGTTGAAAAAGGATCACCGGCTCAAGGCCGGTGATGACGAACAGGTCACGTCATGGCTGGGCCCGACCCGGCCATCCTCTTCGACGCATTACCCCAGGAGCACGTCCTTGGCCTCGTTGATGCGGGCGGCGAGGTCGTCGGAGCCGCCGTGGTCGGGGTGGGCGACCTTCATCATGCGCCGGTGCGCGGCCTTGATCTCGGCTTCGCTCGCGCCCTCCTTCAGCCCCAGCACGCCGTACGCCTCGCGCCGGCTCATGGCGGTGCGGCCGCCCGATCGCCGCTCCTGACGGTCACCGGCGCCCTGGCTGTAGCCGGTGCGCCATTCGGGATCACGCCTGTCGAGATACGCCTCGATCAGCGTCAGCGACTGGTCCGTCTGCATCCGGCACTCCTCGCGCAGTGCCAGAAGGTCGGCGATGTCGAGGGTCGAAAGCCGCCGGCCGCGGAATCGTCCGGCCACGACGGTGCCGTCAATCGTGCCGGTGTCGTGGTCGAGCTCCATCGACAGCATCGCCGTCTCGACCTTCGACTTCTTTCCCGCCCCGGCGCTGCCCGGCCAGCCGAACGGCTGCTGCAGCCCGAGGAGGCCGAGGCCATAGAGGAAGATCGGCACCGCCACGTAGAACCCGCCCCGCAGGGTCAGGAATCCCGCGAGCAGGATCGCCCCGGTGCCGACGAGCTTGCGGGCGACGCCGGCGAGCTGCGTCGGGTTCGATCGCATGAACGAGCGGCTCAGGTAGGCCATGCCGACGAAGCCGGCGATCAGCGCGAGGAAATACGGCATTACTTGAGCTGCTCCAGGAGCAGCGTCGAGCCGCCCCCCTTGTCGCGCGCGTGCTCGACGAGCGCCTGGCGACCGCCGGCCGCGTAGACCGCCACCGCCGCCAGCAGCTCCTTGAGCTGGCGCGCCGACGACTGGTCGAACCGGCACCAGGCCCCGCGCGTCAGCCGCGCGATCTCCTTGAAGGTGCGCTCGGCGGCGATGTCGTGGCCTTCCTGGAACAGGAACACCGGCACGCCGAGGAGGCCGATCTCGCCCGCCTTGGCGCACAGTGCGTCCGCGTTCTCTTCCATGCAGTCGCCGACGTAGACGCAAGCGTTCACGCGGGCGGCGCGCGCCTCGGTCAGCACGTGGCTCAGAACCTTGGAAATCTGTGTATTTCCGCCACGCACGGAAACCTGCGTCATCAGCTTTGCCAGCGCCTCGGGGTGGCTCACCCACTTCGAGGAGCGGCACTCGCCGAAGCCGCGGAAGAACACGAGCTGCACGTCGAGCCCGCCGATCTTGGCGGTTTCGGCAAACATCTCCGACTGGATCTGGAGCGCCCGGTCCCAGGTCGGCTGGCGGCTCATGGTGGCGTCCATCGCGAAAATCAACCGGCCGCGCTCGCCTTCCTTGGCGGCGACAGGCTTCATCGCGTTCACCTGCGCAAGGAAGTCCGAAACCTCCTTCGCCCCGCTCCTGGCAGGGGTGGAGGCGCCTTGCGCGCTCGATGTCGGCACGTTGGATTTCGTCATGGCACGCCCGTTTCCCGGCAAAGCGAACGTAGCGGAAAAGCTTCCGGTTTCCCTTAATCTGGTGCGGCGGGCGCCCAAGATAAAGGGCGACCCTCGCGTTCCGTCAGCCCTCGTCGGCCTCCATCGACATCAGCGCCGCGTTGCCGCCCGAGGCGGTCGTATCGATCGACACGACGCGCTCGGTAGCAAACCGCGGCAGGTAGTGCGGGCCGCCCGCCTTCGGGCCCGTGCCCGACAGGCCTTCGCCGCCGAACGGCTGGGCCTCGACCACCGCGCCGATCTGGTTGCGGTTCACGTACATGTTGCCCACGCGCACCCGGGCGCGCACCTGCTCCACCGTCTTCTCGATGCGGGTGTGAAGGCCGAGCGTCAGGCCGAACCCCTTGTCATTGAGGGAGTCCACCACCTCGTCCAGCCGGTCGGCCCGGTAGCGGATCACGTGCAGCACCGGCCCGAACACCTCGCGTTCGAGTGGCTTGAGGTCAGGGAGTTCGAAGGCGACCGGCGCGAAGAACGTGCCCGCCTTCGTCTCCGGCGGCAGGCGACACTCGGCGATGATCCTGTGGCGCGCGGCGAACGCATCGCGATGGCGCTGCAGGACGGCGCGCGCGTCCTCGTCGATCACCGGGCCGACGTCGGTCGTGTAGTCGGCGGGATCGCCCACCTTCAGCTCGTGCATGGCGCCCGCGAGCATGTCGGTGACCTTCTTCGCCACGTCCTCCTGCACGAACAGGATCCGCGCCGCCGAGCAGCGCTGGCCGGCGCTGTCGAACGCCGAGGCGATGCAATCGCGCACCGCCTGTTCGGGCAGCGCCGAGGAATCGACGATCATCGCGTTCATGCCGCCGGTCTCGGCGATCAGTGGAACGATGGGTCCGGTTCGCGCGGCGAGGCTACGATTGATGATCGACGCCGTCTCGTTCGAGCCGGTGAAGGCGACGCCGGCGATCCGGCGATCGCCGAGCAGCTTGCCGCCGATCCGCGCGCCATCACCCGGAAGGAGCGCGAGAGCGTCGGCCGGCACGCCCGCGCGGTGCAGGAGCTCGACGCCCGCGGCGGCGACCAGCGGCGTCTGTTCGGCGGGCTTGGCGATCACCGCGTTGCCGGCGGCGAGGGCGGCAGCGACCTGTCCGGAAAAGATCGCGAGCGGAAAGTTCCAGGGGCTGATGCAGGCGAACACGCCCCTGCCCCCGAGCCGCAGTTCGTTGCGCTCGCCGGTCGGTCCCGGCAGGCGCACCGGTTCTGCGAATTGCACGCGGGCGCGCTGCGCGTAGTAGCGCAGGAAGTCGACGGCCTCGCGCAGGTCGGCGAGCCCGTTGTCGAGGGTCTTGCCGGCCTCGCGCACGAGAAGGTCGATGAGCCGCGCGCTCTCCGCCTCGTAAAGGTCGGCCGCCTTCTCGAGGGTCGATGCGCGGGCTTCACCGCCTTGGCGGTCCCAGTCGATGTAGGCGCGGTGCCCCGCCGCGAGCGCCGTCTCGATCGCACGATCGTCGGCCTCGCGCACGAAGCCGACACGCACGGCGCGGTTCTGCGGCGAGGTTACCGGCTTCGGATCGAGGCCGGCAGCACCATTGAGGCCCGCGACCGAGGGCGCAGCGGTGAACGGGCGGCTCGCGGCGGCCACCATGTCGCGTTCGAGCGCGGCGCGCGTGCGGTTGTCCCAGAGCGGCAGCCCGGCGCTGTTCTTGCGGGGCGCAAAGATATCCGCCGGCAGCGGGATGCGCGGGTTCGGGATGCTTTTGAGGGTAGACACGGCCTCCACGGGATCGGCGATGATCGCCTCGATCGGCGCCTCGTCGTCGGCGAGCCGGTTGACGAACGACGTGTTCGCGCCGTTCTCGAGCAGCCGTCGCACGAGATAGGCGAGCAGGTCCTCGTGGCTGCCGACGGGAGCATAAATGCGGCAGGGAATGTCCATGTGGTCGCGGCCAACGACCTCGGCGTAAAGCGCCTGCCCCATGCCGTGCAGCCGCTGGAACTCGAACGACCGGTCGTTCCCCGCAAGCACCGCGACCGCGGCGACCGTGTGGGCGTTGTGGGTCGCGAACTGCGGATAAAACACCGCGCGGTTGGCGAGCAGGAAGCGGGCGCAGGCGAGGTAGGAGACGTCGGTCGAAACCTTGCGCGTGAACAGCGGGTAGCCGGCGAAGCCTGCTTCCTGAGCGCGCTTGATCTCGCTGTCCCAGTAGGCGCCCTTGACGAGGCGCACGGGCAGCCGCCGCCGTGTTGCCCTGGCGACCTGCGCCAGCCATTCGAGCGTCGGCAGGGCGCGCTTGCCGTAGGCCTGCACGGCGAGGCCCAGACCGTCCCAGCCGGCAAGCCGTGCGCTTTGGGCGAGCGTGCCGAAGAGTTCGAGCGAGATGTCGAGGCGGTCGACCTCCTCGGCATCGATGGTGAGGCCGATCCCGGCGGCGCGCGCCTGGACCGCCAGGTCCTCGACGCGCGGCAGAAGCTCGCTCATCACGCGCGCGTGCTGCTTCTCTTGGTAGCGCGGATGCAGCGCCGAAAGCTTCACCGACAACGACGGCTTGTCGAAGATGTCGCTGCCGTTCGCCTTTGCCGCGGCCTTGCCGACCGCTTCGAGCGCGTTGGCGTAGGACTGGAAGTAGCGGTCCGCGTCGTGCGCCGTCATCGCCGCCTCGCCCAGCATGTCGTAGGAGAAGCGATAGCCTTCGGCCTCGAGCGGACGGGCGACCTGCAGCGCCTCCTTGATCGTGCGCCCGAGCACGAACTGCTTGCCCATGATGCGCATCGCCTGCCGCATGGCCTGGCGGATGATCGGTTCGCCCGAGCGCGACACCAGCCGGCCGAGGATGCCGGAGAAGTCGGTGTTCTTGATGCCGCCGAGCTCGAGCACGCGGCCCGTCATCATCAGGCCCCACGCGGACGCGTTGACGAACAGCGAGTCGGACTGGCCGAGGTGACGCTCCCAGTCGCGGCCGCCGATCTTGTCGGCGATCAGCTTGTCGGCGGTCTCCGCGTCGGGGATGCGCAGCAGCGCCTCGGCGAGGCACATGAGGACGACGCCCTCCTCGCTCGACAGCGAATATTCCTGCATGAACTCGTCGACGCCGCCGCGTTGCCGGCGGCCCTTGCGCACGGCTTCGACGAGGCGGCGGGCAAGACTTGCAACTTCTCCTGATTCCGCAGGCGTCAGACGGGCGGCGAGCGCCAGGGTGCGCACCGTCTGCGTCTCGTCGGCGAACAGCATGGCGGCAATGGCGCTACGGTCGGGAAGCGACGGCGATGGCATGGAGGTCCTTGTCGTTCTGCGTCTTTTGGGGGTCGTTGCGGCGGGCATACTAGGCCCAAATCGTTCCGGCCCAAACGCCCTGTCGCGACCGCCCGCGGCGGGATTGCGAACGCTGCATGTTTGCGCCTAGAAGGGCGGCCAGATGGCACACGAGGTTGAAATCGTCCGCACCGTCGCGGACCTGCGCGAACGGGTGGGCGACTGGCGTCGCCACCGCCACACCGCCGCCGTCGTACCGACCATGGGCGCGCTGCACGAGGGCCATATCGCTCTCGTGCGCAACGGCCTGAAGCACGCGGACCGGATCGTCGTCACGATTTTCGTCAACCCCAAGCAGTTCGCGGCGAACGAGGACCTCTCGCGCTATCCGCGCGACGAGGCGGGCGACGTGGCGAAACTGAAGGCCGCCGGCGCGCATCTCGTGTTCGCGCCGGACCCGGCGGAGATCTACCCGGACGGCTTTGCGACGGAGGTCATCACCCGGGGTCCGGCGACCGCCGGCCTCGAGGACCGGTTCCGCCCGCACTTCTTCACGGGCGTGGCGACGGTGGTGGCAAAACTCTTCATCGCGGCACGGTGCGACTACGCAATGTTCGGCGAGAAGGACTACCAGCAGCTTCTCGTCGTGACCCAGATGGTGCGCGATCTCGGCATCCCGACACAGGTGCTCCCCGTCGAAACGACGCGCGAGCCGGACGGCCTCGCGATGTCGTCGCGCAACGCCTACCTGTCGGCCGAGGAGCGGGCGATTGCGCCGAAGATCCACCAGGCTCTCAGCCGGGCGCGCCAGGCCATCCTGTCGGGCGGCGACCCGGATGCGGCAGCCTCGGCGGCGGTAACGCGTCTTGAGGCGGCAGGGTTCAGGGTTGACTACGTCGCCGCCCGCCACGCCCGCACGTTGGCTCCGGTCGCGGCCGCAACCGATCCCATCCGCCTGCTCGCCGCCGCATGGCTCGGCAAGACGCGACTGATCGACAACATCGCGGTCCTCTAAAGCCGCCACCAGTGCGAGTATTAGAATCGTTTATAGCATCCTCTGGATGCAGAACTTCAGGCAGCCCGCAGCCTTGCGCGTTCCGCTTTGTTCCGGAGGCGGTTGCAGAGGAGAACAAACAGTGCACAAATGCACCCGGTGCGGGAAGCGCTCCTACAGCAGTCCCAACGCAGCGAGTTCCGCACGCATCGTATCGCTCAGTTCGCCGGACCCCGGCAGCGTCTTGACGTCCGGTGGCGCGTCGTCGGCCTCGAGGTAGCGCCAACCCTGGAAGGCACGTCGCGGCGCCGGGCGGACCGGCACGAGGTCCCGGTCGAACACGAGCTTGCAGCGCTCGATGCCTTCGTCATCGGTGAACGGCTCGATTGCAACGATGCGCTGGCGGACGGAAATGAGCCCACGGATGACCCAGTAGATCGAGCCGCCGTCGAGCACCTCGCTCTTGCGCTTCGGCACCATCCGCGTGACATGATAGATGCGCTTGAGCTTCTGCAGGCGCTCGTCCTGCCAGGCAGCGAGCTCCGCCACCTCGTCGACGCCGACGCACAGCTTGAGCAGGTGCACGGTCACGCCGTCGATCCCTCCCCGCCGGATGCGATTTCCATCAGCACACGTCCTTCCTCGACCTGTTCGCCCTCGCGCGCCTCGATCCGTTCCACCGTCCCGTCGACCGCCGCCGTCAGCAGGTGTTCCATCTTCATGGCCTCGAGGATCGCGAGCCGGTCGCCCGCCGCTACCGCCTGCCCCGGACGCACCAGCAGCCGCGAGAGCTTGCCCGGCATCGGCGCGCGCACCGTCGTCTCTCCCAGAGCGCCATCCCGGCGCCTGCCGTCAAGGGCGCGGTACGCGATGTCCACATGTCCATCTGCGCCCGCAGCGAAAACGTGGCCGTGGACCGACAGGACATCGATCACCACCGGCTTGCCGTTCGCGAGGAAGCATACCTGGTCGTCGGCGTACAATACATCTCCCGCCGTCAGCACGCGGTCGCCGAGACCGACAGAGACACTGCCGTCGCGCTGCCAGGCAAGCGTCACCTCGGCCGGATGCCCGTTGACGGTGAGCGAAAGACGATCGACGCGCTCAATCCCGAGGAACGACCATCCCGCGAGCCTGCCGAACGGCAGACCGCGCGGGCCGGCGTGCACGAGCTTCAGCACGCCGCCGGCGATAACGGCCGCGTCGGAGGACACGAGGTCGGCGAGCGAACGCGCGATGAGGCCCGTGTCGACGCGGCCGGCCACCACATCAGGCTGGCTGAGCAGCGCGGCGAGGAACGGCCGGTTGGTGGTGACGCCGAGCAGCGTCGTCTGCTCGAGCGCGCGCACCAGCATGGAAAGCGCGGCATCGCGCGCCGGTGCGTGCGCGATGAGCTTCGCGATCATCGGGTCGAACGACGCCGTGACTTCGCTCCCCTCTTCGACCCCTGTGTCGATACGAAGACCTGGCGACGCTGCCGGCCAGCGCAGCCTACGGAGCCGGCCGAGCTGCGGCAGGAAGCCCGCTGCGGGCGATTCCGCGTAGAGCCGCGCCTCGACGGCATGCCCGCGCGAAACGATGTCGTCCTGTGACAGCGGCAGCGCTTCGCCGGAGGCCACCCGGAACTGCCATTCGACGAGGTCGAGCCCTGTCACCATCTCGGTCACCGGATGCTCGACCTGGAGCCGCGTGTTCATCTCCATGAACCAGAAACCGTCTGGCCGCCCCTCGCCATCGGTCGACGCGATAAACTCGACGGTACCGGCCCCTTCGTAGCCGACCGCCTTCGCCGCACGTACCGCCGCCGCGGTCATTTCGGCGCGCAGCGTGTCGGAGAGGCCGGGCGCCGGCGTCTCCTCGATCACCTTCTGATGGCGCCGCTGCAGCGAGCAGTCGCGTTCGAACAGGTGCACCACATTGCCGTGCCGGTCGGCAAAGACCTGCACCTCGATATGCCGTGGCCGGTCGACGCAGCATTCGAGCAGCACGCGGGGATCGCCGAACGCTCCTTGCGCCTCACGCCGGCACGCGGCGAGCGCCTCGACGAACGAGGACGGATCGTCGACTCGCCGCATGCCCTTGCCGCCGCCCCCCGCGACAGCCTTGATCATCAGCGGATAGCCGACCTCCTCTGCCGCGCGGGCAAGCTTCGCGTCGTCCTGCGCCTCGCCCGCGTAGCCCGGCAGCACCGGCACGCCGGCTTTCTGCATGATCGCCTTCGCGCCGTCCTTCAGCCCCATCGCGCGGATCGCAGCAGGCGGCGGACCGACGAACACGAGACCGCGCGCCGCAACGTGTTCGGCGAACGCCGCATTCTCGGCGAGGAAGCCGTAGCCCGGATGAATGCAGGCGGCCTTCGCGTCGAGAGCCGCCGCGACGATCTCCTCGATCGCGAGGTAGCTCGACACCGGCATCGCTCGATCGGCAAGCCGCACGAAGGGCCCGTCCCGTTCGGCATCGGTATGGATGACGACGACGCGCATCCCGAGTGCGCGGGCAGTGCGGGCGATCCGGCAGGCGATTTCGCCGCGGTTGGCGATGAGGACGGAGTCGAGCATGGGCGGGAACGACTATCCCACCGGCACGACGCCTCCCGCAACCGTCGCGGTCAGGGGTTGTCCGGGCCCGGCCGCCCGCGGAAGTAGGTCTCGTCGAGCGCCTTGATCTCCAGCGTTTCCCGAACCGTGACGCCGAGGTTCGTACGGATCATGAGGTCGACGAGTTGCACGCCGTCGATGAGGCGGATGCGCCGCGGGTATGCCTTGACGAACTCGTGGGCGGAGGCCGGGAAGCGCGAGGTCGTCACGAACACGCCCTTGCTCGCGCGGTTCGCCTCGAGGCTTCCGGCGAAGTCGCGGACGTCGGCGATCTGCACCGGCACGCCCGTCTTGTAGCGCTTCGCCTGGATGTAGATCACGTCGAGCCCGAGTTCGTCCGCCTCGATCGATCCGTCCACCCCGCCGTCGCCGCGCCGCGTGAGCTGTTCGAGCAGGTCGTCACGCTGCCGCCCGTAACCGAGCGCGACGAGCAGATCTGCGACGACACCTTCGAAGAACGCCGGCGTCTGCACCATCAATCGGCTCAGCACCTCATTGCGCAAATGCTGGCGCGCCGCCTCGTGCGCTTCGAGAAGCCGCGCGATGTGATCATCGAGCGACTGGCGCGCGCCCTCCGGGGCGTCGCCAGGCGGGCCTGCGTAGGACGGCGGCGGCGGTTCGGCAAAACTGTTCGCGGCCAGCGGAGAACGCTGCGGCGGTCCTTGCAGCGAAAACGGCGCCGAGGTGTTTCCGGCGGCCTTCATCAGCGTCGCGCGTCCCGCGGCCGTCATGCGGACGAGACCGGCCCCGATCTCCACCTGCCCGGTCTGCACGAGGTAGCTCAGCGCCCACCGGAGGCGTTCGCGGTACACCGTCTCGCGTCCGCTCGGCAGCATCTCGGCGAGATCGATCGGCGTCAGCTCGATCCGCATCGCCAGCTCGTCTGCAAGTTCCGCCTCGCCGATGTCGCCGCCTGCCGACAAGGCAAGCTCGAGGATCGGCACCATCAGGCGCCTGTATTCGGGTATCGGCACGCCCCCGCAGCTCCGTTCCCGTTCTGGTTGTGGAGCCACTTTACCGATTCTTGCCCGCCCGCCTAGGGCCGGCGAATCCGATGCATCAGAAACGGAACACGCCGAAGCGGCTCTCCGGGATCGGCGCATTCAATGCGGCCTCGAGCGACAGGCCGAGCACGTCGCGCGTCTCGGACGGCGCGATGATGCCATCGTCCCATAGCCTCGCGGTCGCGTAGTAGGGATGACCTTCGCGCTCGAAGGCGGCGCGGATCGGCGCGCGAAACGCCTGCTCGTCCTTGGCGCTCCACGAGCCGCCCTGGGCCTCGATGCCGTCGCGCTTCACCGTCGCGAGCACGGTGGCGGCCTGCTCGCCGCCCATCACGGAGATGCGACTGTTCGGCCAGGCGTAGAGGAAGCGTGGCGAGTAGGCCCGGCCGCACATGCCGTAGTTCCCTGCCCCGAACGAGCCGCCGATGATGACGGTGATCTTCGGCACCGCGGCGCACGAGACCGCGGCGACGAGCTTCGCACCGTCGCGCGCGATGCCGCCGGCCTCGTACTTGCGGCCGACCATGAAGCCCGAGATGTTCTGGAGGAACACGAGCGGGATCTTTCGCTGGCAGGCAAGTTCGATGAAGTGCGCGCCCTTCAGCGCCGATTCCGAATAGAGGATGCCGTTGTTGGCGAGGATCGCCACCGGGATGCCCCAGATCGAGGCGAAGCCCGTCACCAGTGTCTCGCCGTAGAGCGCCTTGAACTCGTCGAAGCGCGAGCCGTCGACGATGCGGCCGATCACCTCGCGGACGTCGTAGGCCTTCGACAGCGAGGTCGGCACGACGCCGTCGAGCTCGGCCGGATCGAGCGCCGGCGGCTCGGGCGCGCCGACCTGGAAGCCCTCGGGAAGCGACGACGTGGGAAGGTGCGAGACGATGTCGCGCACGATCGAGAGCGCATGCGGATCGTCCTCGGCAAGGTGATCGACCACGCCGGAGAGCCGCGCGTGCACTTCCGCCCCGCCGAGCTCTTCCGCCGTCACGATCTCGCCGGTCGCGGCCTTCACGAGCGGCGGGCCGCCGAGGAAGATCGTGCCGTGTCCACGCACGATCACCGCCTCGTCCGACATCGCAGGAACGTACGCGCCGCCTGCCGTGCAGGAGCCCATCACGCAGGCGATCTGCGGGATGCCCTCCGCCGACATGCGCGCCTGGTTGTAGAAGATGCGGCCGAAGTGCTCCTTGTCCGGAAAGACCTCCGTCTGGTTCGGCAGGTTCGCGCCGCCCGAGTCGACGAGGTAGATGCAGGCGAGCCGGTTCTCGCGCGCGATCTCCTGGGCGCGCAGGTGCTTCTTCACGGTGATCGGATAGTAGGTACCGCCCTTGATGGTGGCGTCATTGGCGACGATGACGCACGGCCGTCCATGGACGCGGCCGATGCCGGTGACGATACCGGCCGCGTGAATGTCGCCGCCGTAGAGGTCCATCGCGGCGAGCGGCGAGAACTCGAGGAACGGAGACCCCGGATCGGTGAGCCGCGCGATGCGCTCGCGCACCAGGAGCTTGCCGCGGCCCACGTGCTTTTCGCGGGCGGCATCGGGACCGCCGGCGGCTGCCGCCGTGCGCCGGGCGATGAGATCGGCGACCAGCGCCTTCATGGCGGAGCGGTTCTGGGCGAACTCCGCGGCGGTCGCGTCGACGGCGGACTTGAGAATCCGCATCAGGCCTCGTCGTGGGCAATGACCCACGTCTCGGCGCGCCCGGCTGCCTCCCATTCCTGCCAGGCGGGGAGCGCCTTCACGGCCGCCATGTAGGCGAGCGTCTCGCGCGACACCGGAATGTCGTAGACATCGAACCGGTTGACGACCGGCGCGAACATCGCGTCCGCCGCGGTGAAGCGTCCGAAGAGGAACGGCCCGCCCTGCCCGAAGCCGTCGCGGCAGAGCTTCCAGAGGTCCTCGATCCGGCGCACGTCGGCCTGCGCGTCGGCCGAAATCGGCAGGCGCTTCTTCTCGCGGCGCATGTTCATCGGACACGCCGCGCGCAGCGCCATGAAGCTCGCGTGCATCTCGTTCGAAACCGACCGCGCGAGCGCGCGGCCGGCACGGTCCTCGGGCCAGAGGTTTGCCGCGGGAAACGTCTCGGCGAGATACTCGATGATGGCGAGCGACTCCCACACGATGAGGTCGCCGTGGTGCAGCACGGGAACGCGCTGCGACCCGCCGTGCGCGCGGATTCGCTCCTTCGTGTCCGACTGGTCGAGCGCGATCAGCTCCTCGGTGAAGTCGATGCCGGTGGCGCGCATTGCGATCCAGGGTCGCAAGGACCAGGACGAGTAGTTCTTGTTGCCGATGACGAGATGGGGCCGCGCTGTGCTGCTCATGAACCTTCCGAACGTTGCGATCAGGGCTCGACGTCGGCGCGGGTGGCGCCGCGGCGGACGTTGTCGAAGAAGATGGTGGATGTTCCAGGCATCGGCGAGCGATTGTGCCCGAGCTTCAGGTATTCCTTCACCGGTTCCGGCGCGGCGACGCCGATCGTTCCGGTCGCGCGGACGATGAACTTGTCGTTGGCAAATACCTCGACGACGCCGTTGCCATGGAGGTCGCCCTTCACGCGGTAGACCATGTCGACCCAGCCGAGGCGCGGGTCGGGCAGGATCGGATCCGGCCCGTACTCGAGCTTCACATCGGTCTGGCCGGCGTAGCGCTCCTGGTCGGAGACGAAGCCGAGCGTCTTGCCGAGACCATCCTTCAGAAGCTGCGGGAACGACTTCGCCGGGATCTTCGAGGTGGCGAGCAGCACGCGCGTGTCGAGGCTTTCGAGCGTGATGTGGAACACGCCCTGGTCGAAGCGCTGCGCGAGGAACGGGCTCCCCTCCTGCACGTCCTGCTTCCAGGCGGTGATCACCCAGCGCTGGTCGCCGTTCGCCGGCGGTTGGCCTTCCATGCGGAACGAGAACGCGTACCAGCGCTCCTCCCCGAAGGGTACGCGCACCTTGTCGGCCTCGCGCAGTTCAACGCGCTGGCACTCGCAGTCCTTGTCGTAGTCGGTGCCCTTCACGCGGATGGCGAGCGTCTCCTCGCCGGTTCGCGCGTCGCCCTTGAAGATCCAGGCGCGCTCCGGCGGCAGGCGCGCTGTCGACCACAGCGACTGGTCGATCACGCCCTCCTCGAAGGTGTCGTCGTAGTCGGGCGCCGCGCTGGCGGCCATCGGCATTGCCGCAATCAGGGGCAACAGAACCAACCCCACGACGCCCCACCGTGGTGCGCGCGCTGTCGACCCTGCCTCAAAACCCCTCTCGGCGGCCATGCGGGGACTGATTGCAGCCTCCCGCTGCGCCCGTCAAGGCAAGAGCCGGTGAGCGGTTTACAGGGATTTGGGCAGGTATCTCCAGGACACATAGGCGCAAACGCACAGCCACGCCGACATCAGGATGAAGGTGGTGGAGAGCGGCGCGAACAGCAGCACCACGGCGTAGACCGCAGACGGCAGGAGGTCCGAAAGCTCGAGGTAGGTTCGATAGACCGCCGTCATCTGCGGGCGCTCGCGGGCCCGCACCGCCTTCAGGAAGGGGATCGCCCCGACCCCGTCGAGTGAAGCGGCGCCGGTGGCCGCCACGAGCAGGAAAGCGGCCGCGACAACGGGGGCATGCAGGAGGCCCGCAACGCCTGCCGCAAAGCTTGCGAGGGCAACCGCGATGAACGATCCGGTGATCACCTTGCGCACGCCGATCCGCTCGGCGAGCTTGCCGAACAGCATCGCGCCGGCCAGCACCACGTTGCCGGCCGAGATCAGGATGCCGCCCGCCTCCTTGCCGAGCCCGCTCGTCACCATCAGCAGCGGCCCGTAGACGAAGAACGTCGACCAGAAGCACGACCGGCCGAAGGCGATGAGCCAGGCGAGGCGCAGGCGCGGCTGGACGATGAAGCGGCTGATACTGCGCAGCGGCGTCGGCGGTTTCGCTGCGCCGGGGCGGATCGTCTCGATCAGCCGGAAGCGCCAGAACACGAGAAGCAGCACCGCCGACCAGAACGCGGAGAACGCCTGGGGCGCCCACGGTCCGTACTGAGCATAAAGCCACACGCCGAGCGTCGGCCCAAGTGTCCAGGAGAAGGTCGAGAGCGACAGCCGAAGCGGCTCGGAGCGCACGAGTTCCGCCTTCGGGATGTTGTCCATGATGTAGAGGTTGAGCGTGACGTTGAGGCACGCTGCACCGAACACACGCAGGAGCATGCCGACCACCTGCCCGGGCAGCGTGAAACTCGCGAACGCGAGCGCCGCGAGGATCAGCGCGAAGGCGCCGAACGAATAGACGAAGCGGCGCGCGGTCAGGCGGATGATCGTCGGGATAAACAGCGTCATGCACAGCGAGAGCAGACCGACGACCGTGTAGATCTCGGACACCTGCTGCGCCGACTTCACGATGTCGTAGGCCTGGATCGAGATCACCGTGGCGATCGTCGCCCGGGCCAGCGATTCGATGGCGAACAGCAGCGCGAACGCCAGCGCGGTGCGGATGGTCGACGTCGGAAGGGCGACGGACGAAGCGGTAGACGACATGCGGTGGGTCGGACTCGCACCAAAGGGCCGGGCCGGCGATGCCGCCCGCGACATGTCACATTCTACACGCTTTGCCGCGCGGAGGCCGTCGCCGCTTCCGCCGTTCTGGCATGCGCAACCGACATGCAATCACGATCGTTGGCGTCAACAATCTGCCCACTTGATCTCGGGCGACCTTTCCCCCATCACCGGGCGCGAAACCGAGGGTCGAAAACGTCGGCATGGCGAGCGAAAAGGAACGGGTTGCGCTGCTGTCGCTCTTCGCGAGCGCCGGACTTGCCGCGGCCAAGCTGTTCGCCGGGCTGTTCACCGGCTCCCTCGGCATCCTGTCGGAGGCGATCCATTCGCTGATCGATTTCGGCGCGACGGTGATCACCTATTCGGCGGTGCGCGTAGCCGACCGGCCACCGGACGAAAAGCACCACTTTGGGCATGCCAAGGCCGAGAGTGTAGCGGCGCTGGTCGAGACGGGGCTCCTCTTCATCACCTGCGGCTGGATCGTGTGGGAGGCCGTCAAACGGCTCTGGACGGGCGATACGCACGTCGAGGTCACGTGGTGGGCGATCGCGATCATCGCGGGCTCGATCATCGTCGACTTCAACCGCTCGCACGCGCTGAGCCATGCGGCACAGAAGCACGAGAGCGAAGCGCTGGAGGCGGACGCGCTCCACTTCTCCTCCGACATGTGGAGCTCGATCGCCGTGCTGATCGGCCTCGGGCTTGCCTGGTACGGCATACCGGCCGCGGACTCGGTCGCGGCCCTGGTCGTCGCGGCGGTGATCATGTGGGTCGCCTGGGACCTCGGCCGACGCACGCTCAACACCCTTCTCGACGCGGCCCCGCCCGGCGCCGAGGACGCCGTCCGCACGGCGGCGGAGGAGATCCACGGCGTGCTGTCGCTGACGCGCCTGCGCGTGCGCCCCGCGGGGCCGACGCAGTTCGTCGATGCGGAGCTCAACGTGCGGCGCACGCTGCCGCAGAACGAGGTGGCCGACATCAAGGATTCCTTCATCCGGGCGGTGCGCCAGCGGCTGCCGAAGGCTGACGTATCGGTGACGACCACGCCGGTCGCGCTCGACGACGAGACCGTCTTCGACAAGGTCGCCCTGCTCGCCCGGCGCAGCAATCTGCAGGTCCATCACCTGACCGTGCAGCACATCGGCGAACGCCTGTCGGTGAGCCTCGATCTCGAGGTCGACGGCCGGCTGCCGCTCAACGAGGCGCACGAGATCGCAACGCAGCTCGAGCGCGACATCCGCGGTGAACTTGGCAGCGACGTCGAGGTCGAAAGCCACATCGAGCCGGCCGAGGTGAGCGTCATCGCCGGCGAACCGGCGACCGGCGAGGTGCATCTCCAGGTCGGCAATCTCCTGCACCGGCTGGCGAAGTCGATGAAGACGCTCGTGACAGACGTGCACAACGTCCGGGTCCGCACCAACGGCTCCGGTCTCTACGTGACCTTCCACTGCCGCGTCGACGGAGATACCTCCGTCGAGCACGTGCACGAGGAGGTCGACCGGCTGGAGAAGGCGCTCAGGGCCAAGATGCCCGACATCAAGCGCGTCATCGCGCACGCCGAACCCATCGGCCGTGCCCCGCACTGAACAGGACGGACACCAGATCATGCAGCTCTTGACGGCGACCGACTATCGATCGATGCCCTGGAAGAACGGCGGCGGCACGACGCGCGAGATCGCAATCTTCCCGGCCGGGAGCTCCATTTCGGAGGGAAACTTCACCTGGCGCGTGAGCATCGCCGACGTGCGGTCCGACGGCGCGTTCTCCTCCCTACCAGGCTACGACCGCCTGATCATGTTGCTCGAGGGGCCGGGCATGTCGCTCGACAGCGGAAAACTCGGTTCAATTGCGCTCGATAAGCCATTGGTTCCGATGGGAATTCCAGGCGAGCTCGCGGTGACGGCGAAGCTCAAGGACGGCGCCTGTCGCGACTTCAACGTGATGACGGACCGCCGCAAGGCGCGCGCCCGCCTCAGCGTCCACCGGATCGAGAATGCGCCGCTCGCCGTGTCGGGCGACAGCGACGCGGTCCTCGTCTACGTCGTCAGCGGCGCGGTCACGGCCATGGGCGTCGAGGCGGAGGACGGCGAGACGCTCTTCCGCGACGGGCGGGCCGCGCAGGCGCTGTCGCTGGCGGGGAAGGCGACCATCGCTCTGGTCGAGATCGCCCTCCTCCGCTAGCACGGTCAGTTCGTCGCTGGTTTGGCGTTCGGGAAGAACACCTGTGCGCCGCCTGCCCGGAAGTCGGCAATGATCTGCTGGCCCTCCGGCGACACCAGCCAGTCGATGAACGCCTGGCCTTCCTTCGCCTTCACGTGCGGATGCTTCGCCGGGTTCACGAGGATCGCGGCGTACTGGTTGTAGAGTGCCTTGTCGCCTTCGACCGCCGCAACGAGGTCCTGCTTGTTGGCGAACGAGGCCCAGGTGGCCCGGTCGACCAGCGTGTAGGCGCCCATGCCGGCGGCCGTGTTGAGCGTCGCGCCCATGCCGGACCCCGTCTCGCGGTACCAGGTGCCCGAGGCCGCCTTCACGTCGACGCCCGCATCCTTCCACAACTTGAGTTCCGCCTTGTGGGTGCCGGAGTCATCGCCGCGGGAGACGAACGGGGCCTTTGCCTCGGCGATCTTCTTCATCGCCTCGACGGCGCTCTTCGTGCCGGCGATCTTGGCCGGATCGGCCTTGGGCCCGACGATCAGGAAGTCGTTGTACATGACCTCGACGCGCTTGACGCCGAAGCCGTCGGCGACGAACTTCTCCTCCGCCGACTTCGCGTGGCTCAGGACCACGTCACCGTCGCCGTTCTCGGCATTCTTGAGCGCCTGGCCAGTGCCGACCGCGACGACCTTCACCTCGATGCCGGTCTTGGCCGTGAACTTCGGCAGCAGGTACTCGAAGAGACCCGAGTTCTGCGTCGACGTGGTCGATTGCAGGAGGATCGAGTCGGCCGCCTGCACGGCCATCGGTCCGGTGAGCAATAAGACCATAAAACTGAGTATTCTCAACATCTTCATTCTCTCCCTTGATGTCATGCGAGAAGTTTTCCCTCGAGGAACGCCCGTGCTTCCCGGCTCTGTGGACGGCTGAAGAAGCGCTCCGCCGTTGCCTGTTCGCGAAGGCGGCCGCGGTCGAGGAACACGATGTCGCCGGCGAGGCGGCGCGCCTGTCCGAGGTCGTGCGTGACGAGCACCGACTTGACGCCCTGTGCTGACGCATCCGCCACGATCGCTTCGACGGCTGCGGTGGCGGAGGGGTCGAGGTTCGCGGTCGGCTCGTCCAGGAACAGGAGGCGGGGCTGGCGCGCCAGCGCGCGGGCGAGCGCGAGCTTCGCCTGCTCGCCGCCGGAGAGCACGGTCGCCGGGCGATGGGCTAGGGCACTCAGGCCCGCCAGCGACAGCGCCTGTTCGGTGCGCCGACGCGTTTCGTCGCGGCCGAGCCCGAGGTTGGACAGCGCATGGCGGATGTTCGCCTCCACGGTACGCCGCAGCATCACCGGGCGCTGGAACACGAAGGCGCGAACGCCCCAGGCATCGTCGCCGGGTTCTGCACCGTCCCAGAACACCATGCCGCGCGAGGGCGGCTCGAGTGCCGCAAGCACCTTGAGGAGCAGCGTCTTGCCGGCGCCGTTCGGCCCGAGCACGCAGGTGACGGTGGGCGCCGGCGCAGTCACCAGCGATACGCCGTCGAGCATCGCCCGACCGTCGCGGTCGAGGCCGACATCGCGCGCCTCAAGCACGCACTCCCCCGGCCTGCTGCGGTTTCAGGGCGTAAACGAGGGCGTTCACGACGAGCGACAGCGCGATCAGGATCAGGCCCAAGGCAAGTGCCAGCGCGAGTTCGCCCTTGGAGGTTTCGAGCGCGATCGCCGTCGTCATCACCCGCGTCACGTGGTCTATGTTGCCCCCGACGAGGATCACCGCGCCGACTTCGGCGATCGCGCGGCCGAAACCGGCGAGCACTGCGGTGGCGAGGTTCGCCCGCGCGTCGTAGACGATCGTGGCCGTGCGTTCGAACGGCCCCATGCCGAGCGACTGGAGATAGGGCCGGTAGTCGGCCTCGAGGTCTTCGACCGCCTGGCGCGCCAGCGACGCGATCAGCGGCGTGACGAGGATCGCCTGCGCGATGATCATCGCGGTCGGGGTGTAGAGGAGGCCCAGCACGCCGAGTGGCCCCGAGCGCGACAGGAGCAGGTAGACGCCGAGGCCCACGACCACCGGCGGCAGCCCCATCAGCGCGCTCATCGCCACGACCAGCGCCCGGCGGCCTGGAAAGTGCGCCACGGCCAGGAAGGCCCCGAGCGGCACACCGACCGCCGTCGCAACGGCGACCGCCGTCAGGCTCACGTAGAGCGATCTCATGACGATCTCGCCCAGCACGGGATCGCCCGCGGCGATCATGCCGAAGGCAAGGAGGAAGGCTTGGGCGAGGTCGTGCATGGCCGTGACCGCCTCTAACAGGCGCGACGTTCGGGCCGCCACTCCGGATGCGAAAATTTCGCTTGGGTTGAAAGGCGGCCGTGAAGAATGCAGCTTCCTTCACATTCTTGCAGTTTCGGTGCGTACCCCCCGGCGGGCGCTGGACAAGCCTGCCGATTGGAGCGACGATGGTTGCGGTGAGGGAACCGCCCTGTCGGTTTCCGTAAAAATGGGCGGTCCTTCTCAGGCCAACACGCACGAGAGGAGGAAGCGTTCATGGGAGAATCCGCAGGCAGAGCACCAGGGGGTCCGCGTTGCATCGCGATCGTGGGCCCGTACCTCGCCGGGAAGACCACCCTCCTCGAAGCCCTGCTCTCCCGCTGCGGCGCGATCCAGCGCCAGGGCAGCGTCAGCGACAAGAACACAGTGGGCGACTCCTCGCCCGAAGCGCGCGCCCACGCCATGAGCGTGGAGATGAACGTTGCGACCGCCTCGTTCCTCGGCGAGACCTTCACATTCCTCGATTGCCCGGGTTCGATCGAGTTCGCGGAGGAGGCCCGCAACGCGCTCTCGGGCTGCGACGCTGCGATCGTCGTGACCGAGGCCGACGACAAGAAGGTGCCTGCTCTCCAGCTCATCCTGAAGCAACTCGACGAGCTTTCCGTGCCGCGCTTCATCTTCGTCAACAAGATCGACCGCAGCGATCAGAACCTGCTCGACGTCCTCACCTACATGCAGCCGGCAAGCTCGCGCCCGCTGGTGCTCCGCCAGGTTCCGATCTGGCGTGACGGCATCGCGCAGGGCTTCGTCGACCTCGCGCTCGAGCGCGCCTTCGTCTACCGCGAACACGCCGAGAGCGAAGTGATCGAGATGCCGGCCGACATGCTGGCGCGCGAGAAGGAAGCGCGCTTCGCCATGCTCGAAAAACTCGCCGACTTCGACGACGAACTGATGGAGCAGCTCCTCTCCGATCTCGAACCGCCGCGGGACCGCGTATTCGCCGACCTCTCGCGCGAACTGAAGGACGGGTTGATCACCCCGGTCCTGTTCGGTTCGGCCGAGAACGGCAACGGCATCCTCAGGCTGCTCAAGGCGCTGCGCCACGAAGCGCCGGGCGTCGCCGAGACGGCCAAGCGCCTTGGCGTCGAGGCGAAGGGCAAGGATGCCATCGGCCAGGTGCTGAAGACCTTCCACACCGCGCAGGGCGGCAAGCTGTCGCTCGTCCGCGTCCTGGCGGGCGAGATCGCCGACGGTGCGGTGGTGCACGGCGCTGGCGACCACGAGTCGCGCGTCGCCGGCATCTTCGCCCTTCTCGGATCGGCGCAGAAGAAGCAGGCCTCGGCGCCAACCGGTTCGACGGTGGCGCTTGGCCGCCTCGAACACATCGGCACGGGTGAAACGATCTCCACCGGCAAGCCGCCCGTGGCGCAGGTTGCGCCGCGTCGGGGGACCCCGGCGGTCTACGGACTTGCGATTGCGGTGCCAGACCGCAAGGACGAGGTGAAGCTCACCGGATCGGTCCACAAGCTGATCGAGGAAGACCCCTCACTGTCGCTCGACCACAACACCGAGACGCACGAAATGGTGCTGTGGGGCCAGGGAGAAGTTCACCTGCGCGTGGCGCTCGAACGGCTGCAGAGCCGGTTCGGCGTGGGCGCGACGGCACGGCCGCGGCATGTGGCCTATCGCGAGACCATCCGCCGCCAGACGCAGGTGCGCGGGCGCCACAAGAAGCAGTCCGGCGGGCATGGCCAGTTCGGCGACGTGGTGATCGAGATCGCCCCGCGCGACCGTGGCGAGGGGTTCCTCTTCTCCGACACGATCACCGGCGGCGTGGTGCCGAAGCAGTACATCCCGGCCGTCGAGACGGGCGTGCGCGAGTACCTCGTGCACGGGCCGCTCGGCTTCCCGGTGATCGACGTGCACGTGAACCTGTCGGACGGCAGCTACCACACGGTCGACTCCTCCGAAATGGCGTTCAAGACCGCGGCGCGCCTCGCCATGACCGAGGGCATGCCGCAGTGCCAGCCGGTGCTGCTCGAGCCGATCGTCGCGGTCGACATCCACGTGCCGTCCGACGCGACGGCGCGGGTGAACCAGATCGTCTCCGGCCATCGCGGACAGCTGCTCGGCTTCGACGGCCGCGACGGCTGGCCCGGCTGGGACACGGTGAAGGCGCACATGCCGGAGGCCGAGATCGGCAACCTGATCGTCGAGCTGCGCTCGGCGACGGCCGGCGTCGGGACCTTCACGTACACGCACGATCACCTGGCGGAGCTCACCGGCCGGCTGGCCGAGCAGGTGATCAGCCACCGCAAGGCGGAAGCGGCCTGACGCCGCTTCAGCCCCGGCCCGTCTCCTTGAGGTAGCGGGCGCGCGTTTCCTCGTTCGGCGGATAAAGACCGGGCAGGCGTGCGCCCTTCTTCACTTCGCCGTGGAGCCAGGCCTCGAGGCGCTCCTGCTCGGGACCCTCCGTACACACATGATCGACGTAGGCTGCCGGGATCAGCACCGCCCCGTCATCGTCCGCGACGATCACGTCCCCCGGCATCACGGCCACGCCGCCGCAGGCGATGGGCTGCTGCCAGCCGACGAACGTCAGCGCCGCGATCGACGGCGGCGCAGCGACGCCGTTGCACCACACGGGCAGCCCCACGGCCTTGACGCCGGCGCTGTCGCGCATCACGCCGTCGGTCACCAGGCCGGCGACGCCGCGCGCCTTCATCCGTTCAAGGAGAATGTCGCCAAAAATGCCCGCCGCGGTGACGCCCATCGCGTCGGCGACGGCGATCGCCCCTTCCGGCATCTCCTCGATCGCGTGGCGGGTCGAGATCGGCTTGGTCCAGCTTTCGGGCGTGGCGAGATCCTCGCGCGCCGGCACGAATCGAAGCGTGAACACCTCGCCGGCAAGCCGCTTGCCCAGCGCCGCCTCCTGCGGCTTCGTGCCCCGCATCCACAGGTTCCGCAGGCCCTTCTTGAGCAGCACGGTGGTGATCGTTGCCGTCGTCACGCTTTCGAGAATGGCGCGATGCTCGCCCGTCAAAGCCATTGAATGTCCCCTCCCGGTTGTCGGCGCGGTAACCTCGAACGCGCATCGCGCGCATCCGTCGGCCGCTCGTTGCCTCGTGCACTTAGCGGGACAACTCTTTGTTAGCAATAACCGCGGTACAACCCAGATCGCGGTCCGGTTCGTCCGTGTAAGGATCGTCGTGTGTTGCGTCAGTATCGGAGTTGCGTATGGCCGAGAGCATCGTGCAGCGCCTCTTGTCGAGGTTTGCGAGCAAGGAACCCGAACCCTCGGCCTTCGACACCCGTCTGCGGCAGATCGCCGGCGATGCGCCGCCTGCAAAGGCAGAACCCCCTACCGACATCATCACGATCGAAGAGATTCCGGAGCGGGTCGAACACGACACGCTCCAGTTCGTAGCACCCCTGCCGCAGGCGCCGGTCGTCTCCGAGGACGCGGAGGCACTGGTCGAGATTCGCGGGTTCGTAATGAGCCAGCTCGCCGGTCTGGAGATCGGCACGGTCTCCAAGGAAGCCTCGGACTGCGTCGACTTCGCGATGTCGAAGGCGGACGGCGTCGGCTACCACGTCACCGTCACGCTGCGCATGAAGCCGCAGCCGCAGGCGATCGAGGATGCGGTCGACGCGATGCAGGCGATCTGTTCGCAACTCGGCGGCAAGGCCGCGGGCTGGGCGCTCAAGGAACAGCGCCTCGCCGCCTGATGGCGGCCGCCCTGCTCCTGCGTTAGCCTCTCCGCATCGACATCGATTCCGGAGAGTTCTCCATGGCCGAAAGCAGCCCAAGAACCATCGCCGTCTGGGATCCGCTGATCCGCATCGGCCACTGGCTGATCGTTGCCTGCTTCATCGTCGCCTACTTTACCGAAGGCAGGCCCGAGTGGCTGCACTCCTGGGCGGGCTACCTGATTGCGATCACGGTTGCGCTGCGCGTGGTATGGGGCTTCGTCGGCCCCGGCCATGCCCGTTTCTCTAACTTCGTGACGAGCCCCGGGGAGGGTTTCAACTACCTCCTCGACCTGTTCACCGGTCGAGCGAAACGGCACGTGGGCCACAGCCCCGCGGGCGGGCTGATGACGCTGGCGCTGCTCTTCATGTTGGCGGTGATCACCGGCTCCGGCATGGCGACGCTCGCGGCCCAGAAGGGACACGGACCGCTCGCCGGCATTGTTGCGCAGGTGCCGCGCACCGACGCGGCGGTGACGACGCAACCCGCGACCGGCGATGACGAAGGCGGAGATGGCGAACGGCGCGGTCCGCGAACCGTGTGGAAGGAAGTGCACGAACTGGCGGTGAACTTCACCCTGCTGTTGATCGTGCTCCACGTGGCTGGCGTCGTGGTGGCGAGCGTCGCACACCGCGAAAACCTGGCGCGGTCGATGGTGACCGGCAGGAAGCGCGCGCCCTAGTCGCGGCAGCAGTCCGGCAGGTCGATGCCGTCCTGCTGTTCCGTCTTCCGACGAAGTACGCGGCCGAAGAGCGACCGCACCCGGCGCAGGACGCCGGACCAGTCAACCGGAATTGCCACCGGCGGTGTGCAGCACATCATGGCGAGACCCTCTCTCTCGCCCGCGAGGCTATCGCCGTCCGGGTGATGCTCCGGTTAGGCAGACGCCTAAACTTCTAATGACAGCAGTCATCCTTCGACGAGGCCCGCAGCGGCACGTCGATCGCCGGATTCTGGTCGAAGAAACCGACCGGCATCCAGTGGAAGTTGGCATACACCGTGGGCTGCACCGGCCAGTCCTCGGGCCTCGGCATGTGGTGGTAGTTGAGCGTGTACCACACCGTCAGCGGCTGGTTCTCGATCTCGCGGTTCTTGGCCGTGTAAAGCGGCAGGCCGTCGCCTCCCGGGTTCTGGTTCGGGTACCAGCCTGCGGCGTAGAGTTCGCGCGGAGCGTAGCGCGTCGCCCAGAAGTGCTTCGACATGAAGCCTGCGCGCTTCAGCACGGGCGCGGACGGATCGAGCAGCGTGAACGAATTCGCTCCCGGCACGAGCTTGTAGCCGACCGGCGCACCGACCGCGTTCTTCACCGACGGATTGATCACCTTCCAGTAGCGCGAGGCCACGGGATCGATCACGCGCTGCGCGTCCTGTTCGCGCTTCAGCGCCGCCTCCTCGATGCGCATGGCGTTGCCGTGCGGGTTGTTTGGGCCCGGCGGCATCGCGGCGAAATTCACTTCGCGCACGGCGTTGTTCTCGCCGTCGACGCACATGTCGAAGCGGAACGAGAACACGTGCTGGTGCACGTGCGCGGCGATGCCCGGCGCGACCATCGCGCCGTACTCGTTCGTAGGACCGGCCGCGCCGGTCGGCAGCGGCACGCCGGTCGCTTTCACTTCGACGCCGATGGTCCCGTCCTGGTAGAAGTACCAGAACACGCCGTACACGTAGTTTCCGATCGTCGCGAACGAGGACACGACGAGGCGGCGCGACCGGGTCACGGCGACCTCGCCGGTGATCCAGTTCGTGTACTTCCACAGGACGCCGAAATCCTCCTCGTGCATGCACACGGCGTTCTCGATGGTGCGGGTCTTGCCGGCCCAATCGTGCACGTCGAGATCGAAGTAGTGGATCACGCCGAGGCAGTCGCAGCCGAGCTTCAGCGAGTCGAGGTACTGGCCCATGCCGTACTCGCCAACGTCGAAGGCGTTGCGGCGATAGTGCCCGCCGAAGGGATCGCCGTAAGGCACCACCATCTCGGACAGGGAAGCGCGGTGCATGATCGGGCGCACGCGGCCCTTGTCCTCGTAACCGATCTCGTAAAGCACCGGCCCTTCGCGGAAATTGAAGCCGAGCCGGAACTGCCATTTCTGCCACTTCACGAGCTTGCCCTCGACGGTGAAGCTCACACCGTCAGGCTGCGTGATGGCGATCTCGCGCACGTCCGGCCGGAACCCGGTCTCGATGCGGATGGGGGCGGACGTTTCGGGCAGCGGCACGACGCCAAAGTCGTCGACGCGAATGACCTTTTCGCGGCGCAGGTCGAACACCGGATGGAGATTGGCGATCGGGATGCCGTACGGGTTGTCGCCCGAGGGGTTGGCGAGGAAGCAGTGGCCGTAGGCGATGCGCTCGCCCTTCTCCTGTTCGATGCCGAAGTTCCCGGCCGACCATGGCTCGACCGACACGCGCGCTAGATCGGTGATGCCGCGCTTCGCAAGCGCCGCGACGAACCGCGGATCGGCCTTGGCGATGCCGTCGGCGCGGACGAACTCGTCGAGCACGATGCGCGCCTGCGCGCCCGGAACCGGGTCGAAGCGCACGATGCGCCGGGCGTCGAGGTCGACCACGCCATCGAGCGTGCGGCCACTCGACGGCTCGTAGCAGGCGACGAACGCGCGGCGTGCAACCGCCGTGCCTCGTGCGTAGGCGGAGAGTTCGTCCCGCGTCGGCTCCTCCAGCGTAACGGTCTCGAACCAGGCCGACGAATCGAGCCCTGCATCGGCGCGGACGATGGCGACGGTCGCTTCGATCTCGGCGGCCGACAGCGGGTCGAGGGGATGGGCGGTCATGGGAACTCCTTGCTGCGCGTTGCGTCCCCTGTTGCCATTTTCCGCAACCCGAACACAAGTGATTGGCGATCGACGACAATCCGCTATATCATTGCCGCGAAGTCCGGGGGCAGAAGGGACTTCGGTTTGCAGTTTGCAGAGACGGTATGGCCGGCAGTGGCGTTCCTGCCGGTCTTCGCATTCGTGACGGGAATGGCGATCGCGGCGCTCGTGGCCTCCTTGGGGCACGGTGTCCTGTCCGGCATCTCAGGCTTCCTCGCCGGAGCGGCCTGTTCGGTGGGTGCGCTCGCGCTCCTTTGCACGGCCCTCCACATGATCGAGCCGAACCTGTTCGAACGGCAGTTCATCGCCAACCGCGCCACGGCGACGGCGGCGTTCTCCGCCATCGGCGCGCTTGCCGGCGTTCTCTACGTCAGGGGATTCCGGTTCACGGAACTGTGGCGCCGGCGGTCGATCGACTGAGCTTTATCGTCAGTGTGCGAACAGCACCGGCACGTCGGCGGACGTGAGGATGAGATCCGTCGCGCCGCCGAAGATGAGCTGGCGCAGGCGGCTGTGCGTGTACGCGCCCTTCACCAGGAGATCGCAGCCGATGCTCGCCGCATAATCGGTGATCATCGCGCCGGGCGGCTTGCTCGTGCCCTCGATGTGCACCGGTTCGGCCTGGATGCCGTTGAGTCGTAGCGCGCGACACAGCTCGTTCGCGCCGGGCCCTTCGACCATGCCGCCCTCGACGGTCAGTACCACGACGCGCTGGGCGCGCGCGAGCAGCGGCATCGCAAAGCTCACGGAGCGGGCGCTTTCCGTCGAGCCGTTCCACGCGACGACGATCGTGTCGCCGAGCGTCGAGACGGCGCGGGGCGGCACCATCAGGAGGGGGCGGCCGGAATCGAACAGCACCGCTTCGAGGAGTTCGCGCCGCGGAACCTGTTGGCCGGCTTCCGGGCGCGGCAGAACGGAGATGTCGTAGGCGCGCGCGAGGCGGCCGACGGCGGAATCACCCGGTTCGGCAAGCGACACCCAGCTGCCCGTCGGCTCGGTCTGCATCGAGGATCCCTCGCGCAAGGGAAGACCTGCGTCGCGCATGGCCGCTTCGGACGCCGCCTTGATCTCGTCGAGGCGGCTTTCCTCGCTGCCCTCGAAATCCTCATACGGGATCGGCGCCACCGCGCCGATGCCGCCCGCACCCACCAGCACCGAGCGGAAATCAGCACGCGGCGCGACCACGCTGACGTGGCCGCCGAACAGACGCGCGAACGCGGCGGCCGCCTTGATCTGCGTCGGGAGAGAAGGGCTCAGTTCGGCAACGGCGAGGATCGAACGCATCTGACGGAGGCTCCTGTCGCGAGGGCGCACTGGCGTCGATGATTGACCACATCCATGGTGGCCGCAACGGAAGTTTCAGCGCAGGCTAGAACGACCCGCCTGTCCGAAAATCGCCACCACCGAAATCGCCGCCGCCGCCACCCGAGCCGCCGCCGCCGAAGCCGCCACCACCGCCGCCACCGAAGCCGCCGCCCCAGCCCCCGCCTCCGCCGCCCCAGCCGCCGCCTCCGCCGCCGAAGCCGCCGCCGTCGAGGATGATCACGCCGCCCGGAAACCGCGGCCAACCACGCGACCCGCGCCGGCTCAGGACGTCATCGCCGTAGCGGGGGAAACGGTCGGAGGCGCGTTGCTGCCAGCGCTGCGTGCGCTTCACCTCGGACCAGTAGTCTCCGGCCGAAAGCGTTCCGGTCGCCAGTTGCGCCAAAAGGTCGGTGAACACGTCATCCTTGGTGAACACCGACGATCGGTCGTCGAAGCGCTGGCGACGAAACTCCGCGGCGATGCGCAGGAGATCGGAGCGGCGCGCGGCGAACTGCTCGAGCTTGTCGCGCACCGAGTCCATGCGCGCTTCGCTGCGCTCGGTCTTCTGGCCGAGGCCAGCAAGCTGGCGCACCAGTGCATCGTCCTTCGGCGTGGCGGAGGCCTGCGCTTCGCGCGCGAGATCGGAGAGCGGCGTCGAAGAAAGCATCCGCGCCAATTCATCGATCGCGATCTGGAAATTCTCGTCCTCGCCGGCAGCGAGCTTCGTCATCTCGTCCGAGAGCCGGTCGAACTCGGCCTCACGGTCGATCACGTTCTTCTCGGCGTCGGCGAGCTTCGCCTCGAGCGCCGCGATCTCGGCGGCGATGTCGCGGCCGGCGGCCTCGGTGATCCGCGCGTGGATGTCTGCGTCGATCGCCTCCCGCGCCTGCACCGACGTCACCTTCAGGCGCTCCACGTACTGGCGCAGCCGTACCGGAATCTCGTTCAGCGCCGCGTAGTTGGCGCGCGCCGTGCGGTAGTCGACGATCCGCGCCACCCAGCCGTCGAGGAGCTTCGTCAGCCCGAAGTGCCGGTACTCGGGGGTGCCGTAGCCGCGGTCCCAGAGGTACATGAAGAGCTTGTCGGCGCGGTAAGGCTCGCCCTTCTGCGCAAGCTCGGCTTCGGATGTCGCCGCCTTCTTCGTCGCGTTGTCGATGTGAGCGATCGACTCCTCGTAGACCTTGATCAGCCGCTGGTGCTTTTCGTCCACCTTGAGCTTTTCGGCAGCGCGTGCGTGCGCCCGGTCGTACTCGCCGCGCGCCGCCTCGACCGCGTCGTGCGCCTCATGGCGGCGCTTGCGCCATGTCTCCATCTCGGCCTTGAGCTTCGTCCACTGCTGCTTCAGCGCGGCCTGCGCCTCGAGCCATCGTTCGAGACCCCGCATGACGGAGGCCGAGAGCCCGTCCGCCCGGTCGATCACGCCGTCCTCGAGCGCGGTATCGACACGCACGCGGGCGAGCTCCTTGTAGGTCTTCAGCACATCGCCCTCGAGGGCTGCGTGCTGTTCGGCTTCGCGCTGGGCTTCAGCCCGTGTCGCCTGCTCGTCGCGCTCGATCTCGGAGAGCGCGCCTTCGATCGCCTTGAGCGCCTGCTGGCCGGTAATCATCGCTACCACTCCGTGATCGCGCCGCCGGCGACGGGCACGCGCCACTGCGGCTGCGTCTCGCCGCGCTTCTTCTCGCCGACCACGTCGTTGTCGACGATCCCGTTGTCGGACTTGTCGGCCGCGACCGCATTGTAGACCTGCTGGGGCACGCGCACGCCCCACGTGCTGGTGACCTTGGTCTGCTTGGTCTCCTCGCTGGTGATCGGCAGGCTCACCGGCTTGCCGTCCGGGCCGATCGCCTCGACGATCAGGTAGTAGTTGCGCGCCGCCTCGTTCACCTTGGGGATACGGAACACACCGCTCTTCTTGCCCTGCCCTTGGGCGATGCGGATGACGTACGTCTGGCGCAGGCCTGCCAGCAGCCGCTCGAGCTTGTCGGCCGTATCGCGCGCCGTCGCGGCATCGCCCTTCGCGAGGGCCGCCTGCGCGATCGCCACCAGCTTGTCGACTTCGCCCGTGACCGCGGGATCCTTGGTCTCGCCGGCAATCCCGGCCTTCACGCGATCGAGCCTGGCGGGCAGCACCGTGTCGATCTCGGCGATCGCATCGAGCACGCCCTGCAGCCTATCGGCGGCGGCCGTCGCGGCCGCCACGTCGCCGGCCTTCATCGCCGCCCGGCCCTGGTCGACGGCGCGATCCGCCTCGGTGAGGAGCGCCGGATCCTGCGTCGCGGCGCCGATCTTTGCGCGCAACGTATCGATGCGGGTCTGGGTGTCGGCCAGGGCGGAGGTCTGGGCCTCGATGGCAGCCACGCGCGGCCGCTCGATGCCGACGTACCACGCGCCGAAGGCCGCCGCGGCGACCGCGGCGAGGATCAACAGCCGCTTCGCCCAGAGCCCGCGGTCAACGTATGCCTGCGCCAGGGAGGCGCCAAAACCCTTGCGGTGACCCTTGTAGACGAAGCGGTCTTCTTCCAGCGCCTTCACGCCGTCCTCGAGGATCGAGTCCGGCACGTCGATGCCTTGCGCGGAGTAGATTTCCTTCAGCCGCTTCTTGAGCGTCGCACGGCGTTCGTCGTCGCCGAGTTCGCGCTCGGCGATGCGCATGTCGTGGCGAAGCGTGTCAACGACGTCCATCGCCAGCATGAGATCGTCGAGCGGCGCCTCCGCCGTCGCCGGTTGCGCCGGTTGGCTTGCGGTCGCGGACCCGTTCGCCACGCCCCTGCTCCTCTAACGCTGTCGAACGCGCCGCGTCAGCCGGCGGCCATCAGGGCGTTGCCTTCGGCGGCAAGCCGCGCAAGGCGACGCTTGCCGTCCTCGACGGCCGCCTCGATCTCGCGCGAATTCCGGGTGGAGAGATCACGCATCTCCTCGATGATCTCGCGCGAGCGGATCTGGAAGTTGGTGACGCTGTCGACCAGCTTCTTCACCGACTCGGCCTGGACGGTCGGACCGTAGCCAGCCTTCAGCGCCTCCTCCTGGATCTTGTCGCCCATCTCCGAGATCGTCTCGAGGCTCTTGTCGATGCCCTTCTTCATCTCGTTCAGCGTGCGGGTCGACTCGTGCAGTCCCGCAAGGCCGGTGAACGAGGCCTTGAGCGCCGTGAGGACCGACTCGTTGGTCGAGAAGAACGTGATCGACTGGGCGTAGACGCGCTCCTTCGTGCTCGTGGTCTGCAACAGGCGCGCCATCACGACCTCGGAGGTGTTGTAGCCGATGGTCAGGTTGTCGGCGAGGTCCTTGGCGATCTGGTAGCGCTTCTCCTCGTTCTGGAGGTCGCGCACGCGCTCGTCGCGGGCGAGCTCGAGCTTCGCGCGCTCGGATGCGACGTCACCCTTGTAGGCCTCGACCGTCTTGTTTGCGTCGGCCAGCGCCTGCTTCGCCGCCTCGAGCTTCCTGGTCGCCGTCTCCAGCACTTCCAGCGCGGAGACCTGCGCTTGCTTCAGCGCCCCGCGAAAATCCGCATACGCGTTGAAGATGCGGTGCTCGCGCTCGATCTGGTCCTTCGTATCGCGGGCGACGTCGAGGTAGGTCGTGCGGATCTTCTCGAACCGGTCGGCGATATCGCCGCGGCTCACCTTCATCCAGATGTTGGAAATGCGTTCACCGGTCGACAGCCGGCCGTCTTCCATCTGGTCGACCATCATCTTGGCGTCGTCGCGGATCGAGTTGAACGCGTTGGTGATCGTCTCGTAGCGCTCGCCGATCGACATCGCGGCGACCTCCGCGCGCACCACGTCGTTGAACAGCGACGCCTGGTTCAACGTCCGCGAGATCACCGCGATGCGGTCGGGGTCGAGGTCGGAGATCTGCTGGAGCAGCGCGGTGATCGGCGCCTCCTCGGTGCGGGAGGGAACGAGTCCCATGTCGCGCAGCGTTCCCATGGCCCGGTCGAGGTATTGCAGCGCCGATTTGGGCGATGTCGCGACCGCCGTGACGGTGATCGGCGGGGAGAGTTCGGTGGTGGCGGGCGTGGTCATGGCGCGAACCTCGGGCTGGAGACGGATGGGCGGAAACGCGAAGCCGGGTGGTTAAAGCAATTTTGTTCTGCACGCACAAGCGGGTGATACCGCCGGGTTGCGACAATTCGATTGAATTTCGAAGCGAAATCTCCCCGTCATCTAAACAAAACTTTGCCGGGGCAGCGCTATCGTCGGTCCGCCATGAAGATGTCCCACCAGTTCGTCCTCTTCGCCGCCCTCACCGTCGCCCTCGATTTCATGCTGTTCGACGGCGCAAATGTGTCGATCCTGTCGCGCTATGGGCAGACGGGAATTGACCGCGTGCTGAACGAAATCGACGGCCAGGTCCTCGGCCTGCTTGGCTAAGCGACCGTCTACTTCCCTCAACGTTCCCTGAACGTGCGTGCGATCTGGTCGGTCAGCGGCTGGAGCAGATAATCGATCGGGTTCCGCTCGCGCGTCTGGATCATTGCCTCGGCGGGCATCCCCGGCACCAGCTTGTCGACCTCGAGCTTCTTGAAGTCGTCCTTGTCGAGCTTCACCCGCACCGCGAAATAGGGATGCGCCCCCTGCACTTCCGGCTTCGTGAGATCGGCTGACACATTGGTGACCTCGCCGTAAATCCGCGGCGTCGTACGCTTCTCGACACCGGGAAAGTGCAGGACCGCGCGTTGGCCGACATAGACCTGCTCGATGTCCTGCGGGCGCACTTCCGCCTCGACGAGGATCTCGTCGCTCTTCGGCACGATCTGCATGATCACTTCACCCGGCGTGATGACGCCGCCGATGGTGTGCGCCGAGAGTTGGTGCACGTAGCCCGAGATCGGCGCCTTGATCGTGGTCCGTTCGAGCTTCGAGAGAATGGCGACGCGCTTCTCCTCGTTCTCGGCGATCTGCGTCTCGGTATCGCGCAGGTCGGCGAGAGAACGGGTGCGGTAATCGTCGTCGAGCTGGATGATCTGAAGCTTCGCCTCGGCGATCTGCCCGCGGGTGCTCGCGATCTGGGCGATGAGCTGGCCACGCTCGCCTTCCAGACGCGCTGCCTCGCGCTCGAGAGCCAGCACCTTTCCGGTCTGCACGAGGCCTTGCGTCTGCAGCTGTTTCAGGCCGTCGAGTTCGTCCTGGAGCAGCTTGATCTGGTCGGCCTTCGATTTCACCTGCGCATCGAGCCCGGTGATCTCCTCGTTGAACTGGCCGATCCGTTCGGTGAGCTGATCCTTGCGTCCCGTGATGCCCGAGCGCTGCGTCTCGAACAGCTTCTTCTGGCCGGTGAGGATGCGGGCGACGTCGGTATCGTCCTTGCGCGCCATCAGGTCGACGGGGAACTCGATGTCCGGGCTGCCGTCGCGTTCGGCCAGCAGGCGCGCGCGCTTCGCGTAGAGTTCGGTCAGGCCCGACTCGATGATGCCCAGCGAGGCGCGGTCTTCGGTGTCGTCGAGCACGATCAGCGTGTCGCCGGCCTTGACGAGGCTCCCCTCGGTAACCGACAGCGACTTCACGATCCCGCCTTCGCGGTGCTGCACCTTCTTCGTATAGGACTCGACGACGGTGCGCCCGGGCGCGATCACCGCACTCTGGATTTTCGCGTAGACCGCCCAGGCCGTGCCGCTGCCGAGCACCAGCAGGATGCTCGCAAACCCGAGCCGCACGTAGCGCTTGAGCGAACGCTTGGTGTCCTGCGGAGTCATGAACGCCCCTCCTCGGCGGTCGCGGCCGCCTGAACCAGCGCCAGCCCGCCCGCCACCGGCGTGGGCTTCTTGCGCGCCAGCACCTTGTTCAGCACCTCATCGCGCGGGCCGTAGGCGACGCCGCGGCCGTCGCGGATCATCATCAGCGTGTCGAGCGCGGCGATGGCGCTCGGCCGGTGCGCGACGACCACCACCGTGCCGCCGCGCTCGCGCGTGGCGAGGATGGCTTTGATCAACGCAGCCTCGCCTTCCGCATCGAGATTGGCGTTCGGCTCGTCCAGCACGATGAAGGCCGGGTCGCGGTAAAGCGCCCGGGCGAGGCCGACGCGCTGGCGCTGGCCTGCGGAGAGCCGCGCGCCGTTCTCGCCGATCATCGTGTTGTAGCCGTCCTGGAACTTCAGGATCAGGTCGTGCACGTCCGCCTGCTGCGCTGCCTTGACAATCATGTCGGCGTCGGCGTTCGGCTCGAAGCGCGAGATGTTCTCGGCGATCGTCCCTTCAAACAGCTCGACGTCCTGCGGCAGATAGCCGACGTAGCGCCCGAGTTCGTCGCGGTCCCACTGGTCGATCGTGGCGCCGTCGAGCCGGACGGTCCCGCGCACGTGCGGCCATACGCCGACGAGGGCGCGCGCAAGCGTCGACTTCCCGGCGCCGGTCGGCCCGATGATGCCGAGGCCCGAGCCAGGCTGGAGATCGAACGAAACGCCGGATACGAGCGGCTTGTCGCCGCCGGGCACGAGGCAGAACAGGTTGTCGACGACCACGTGACCGGTCGGCGGGGGCAGCGGCATCTTCTTCTGCTGCGCTGGGGTCTCCTTCAGGATGCGCGACAGGCGCTTCATCGAGCGCTGGAACGCGAGGAAGCCCTGCCAGTGCGCGATAACCTGCTCGACCGGCGACAGGGCGCGGCCCATGATGATGGACGCAGCGATCATCGAGCCGGGCGTGATCTGCTGCTCGACCGCGAGATAGGCGCCGAGCGCCAGGATGCCGGACTGCATCATGAGGCGAGCCGTTTTCGATGTGGTCGACAGCGCGCCGCCTCGATCGCTCGCGACCGTGTGGTGGTCAAGCGACTCGTTCAGAACGGTGCGCCAACGTTGGCGCAGGATGGTGAGCATGCCGAGCGCTGTCGCCGATTCGACCTGGCGGCGGCTCTCCTCGCCGAGCGTGGTGGCGGTGTTGGCGCTGCGCTGGGCGGCGGCGGAAGGCTCGCGCGTCCAGCGGTCGTTGATGATCGTCAGTACGCTGAGGACGACCATCGCGCATACCGAGTAGAGGCAAAGCAGCGGGTGCAGGAGGTAGATGACGAACAGGTAGACCGGCGCCCACGGGATATCGAGGAACGCGAATGGGCCCGGGCCGCCAATGAACTGGCGAATGGTCAGCAAATCCTGCAGCGGAACCGCGCGCACGCCGGCAGTGCGGCGCACGGCGTGGAAGCTCACCGCGTCGAACACGCGGTCGCGCAGCGCCTCGTCGCCGACACGGGCGACGCGCATCATGATGCGGGACCGGATGAACTCCAGGTAGCCGTAGAGCGCATACAGAATAGCGACAAGCAGCGTCAGGGCCACGAGCGTCGGAATGCTGCCGCTCGAGATCACGCGGTCGTAGATCTGCAGCATGTAGAGCGGGCCGGTCAGCATCAGAATGTTGATGAGACAGCTGAACAGGGCCACGGCCCACAACGCACTGTACGCCGGACGGAAAGCGGTGATGATTTCCGAATAGTCTTTCAGACGCCCGTCGGGGACGGGCGCGCCGGTGTGCTTCGCAGCCGAACTGCTCTCCGACATGAAACCCCCAATCTGCGCGTGCAGCCGCTCGCCCGAGACTCGCGAAGCGGTACCCTAGGTCACATTGCTGAACGGATCATTACCCTATCGCACGCACAGGTTGCATAGTGCAATAGGCGCAATCGATCCCCACCCGAGGGAGATTCGTGCCCGAACAATCGGGCGTTCGAGAGGCGGGAGGACGACGCTTCTGGATCAGCGGTGGAGGAACCACCACAGGAGCAGCACCACGGCCAGCGCGACGATCACCCACACCAGCATGTTGCCGCTGCTGGCGGGCTCCGACACGTTCGCCGGCTCGGTGCGCACCACGGTCGGCTCGGGCTGGCGCACCGGCTCGGGGCGCGCGACCGGGGGTGGCGATGCCGGCGCCGCAGCCGCCGGCGCGACGGGAGTTGACGTGACCGAAGGCATAGACGAGGCGGCCGCCAGCCTGGCGGTTCGGGCCTCGGCCTCGGCCTGCGCGGCGGAGCGCGTGCGCCGCGATGTCGCGGCGGCTGTCGAAGCAGCAGCGACCTTTGCAGGCTTCGCGGACGCCTTGGCCGCAGTCTTCGCCGGCGTGGCCTTCGCCGGGGCTGCCTTCGCGGCGGTCGTCTTGGCGGGCGGGGCCTTGGCAGCCGCCTTCTTCGCCGGTGCGGCCTTCGCTGCAACCGGCGCCGCCGTCTTTGCGGCCGCCTTCTTCGCCGGCGCAGGGGCAGGTTCGGCAACAGCCTTCTTGGCGGCCGCCTTCTTTGCAGGCGGGGCCGCCGTCTTCGCCGCCGCCTTCTTCGCTACCGGGGCGGCCTCCGCCTTCTCACCGGCGATCGGCGTGTCACTTTCGACAACCTTGGCGAAGTTGGCAAAGAAATCGTCCGCCATCTTCCGGGCGGTCGAGTCGACGAGGCGGCTGCCGATCTGGGCGAGCCGGCCGCCCACCTGGGCGTCGACGTCATAGGTCAGGAGCGTGCTCGCGCCCTGCTCGGTGAGCTTCACATTGGCGCCGCCCTTGGCGAAGCCTGCGGCGCCGCCCTTGCCCTGCCCCGAGATCGTGTAGCTCTCGGGCGGCTTCAGGTTCGACAGCGTCACGTTGCCGGAAAAGCCTGCCTTGACCGGACCGATCTTGGCGACCACGCGCGCCTCGAGTTCGGTCGGCGAATGCTTGGTGATGCTCTCGCAGCCGGGGATGCTCTTCTTCAGAACGTCCGGATCGTTCAACGCGGCCCAGACGCGCGACCGGCGCGCGCCGATCAGCCGTTCGCCCTGCATCTTCATGGCAACTTCTCCCGATCCGTCTGGCCTCGTCCGATGAAGCGCGCATGGACGCCACCGGACACGAATGTTTCACGATTTACACGACTGAGGTTGAGCGTCAATCATCGGACGCCTGTTCCGCGTGGAAGGATGAACGGAATTCCGCGAAGCGGCCGGCGGCGATCGCCTCCCGCATCCCGTTCATCAGCCATTGGTAGTAGGCGACGTTCGCCCACGAGAGCAGCGTCATGCCGAGGATTTCACCGGCCTTCACGAGATGGTGGAGATAGGCGCGGGAATAGATCGAGGCCGCCGGGCAGTCGCTCTCCTCATCGAGCGGACGCGGATCGTCCGCGTACTTCGCGTTCCGGAGGTTGATCCGGCCGCGGCGCGTAAAGGCCTGCCCGTGGCGCCCGGAGCGGGTCGGCATCACGCAGTCGAACATGTCGATGCCGCGGGCAACCGATTCGACGAGGTCCGACGGCGTGCCGACGCCCATCAGGTAGCGCGGCTTCTCCACCGGCAGCGCAGGCGCCGTGAAGTCGAGCGTCTCGAGCATCGCCTGCTGCCCCTCGCCCACCGCCAGACCGCCGACCGCATAGCCGTCGAAGCCGATCTCGATGAGGCCGGCCGCCGAATCGAGGCGCAGGTCGCGCTCGAGCCCACCCTGCACAATGCCGAAGCAGGCGTGCCCCGGCTGTTCGCCGAACGCGCGCTTCGACCGCTCCGCCCAGCGCAGGGACAACCGCATGGCGCGTTCCACCTCCGGGCGCGGATGCGGCAGGCTCACGCACTCGTCGAGCTGCATCTGGATGGTCGACCCGAGCAGGCGCTGGATCTCCATGGAACGCTCGGGCGTGAGGTGATGACGGCTGCCGTCGAGGTGGGAGGCGAACGTCACGCCCTCCTCCGTCACGGTCCGGAGCTTCGCGAGCGACATCACCTGGAACCCACCCGAGTCGGTGAGGATCGGCCGGTCCCAGTTGATGAACCGGTGCAGGCCACCAAGACGCGCCACCCGCTCTGCGGTCGGCCGCAGCATCAGGTGATAGGTGTTGCCGAGGATGATTTCGGCGCCCGTCGAGCGCACCTGCTCGGGCGTGAGCGCCTTCACCGTCCCCGCCGTGCCGACCGGCATGAACGCCGGCGTGCGGATGTCGCCGCGCGGCGTCGAGATCACGCCATGGCGCGCGAGGCCGTCGGTGTCGAGCAGCGTGAAGCGGAACGTCATGGCACAGCCCTGTGGAGCAGGGAGGCGTCGCCGTAGGAGTAGAAGCGGTAGCCGTGCGCGACCGCGTGCGCATAGGCGCGCTTCATCAGGTCGAGGCCCGAGAAGGCGGCGACGAGCATGAAGAGGGTCGACTTCGGCAGGTGGAAGTTCGTCATCAGCACGTCGACGGCGCGAAACGTGAAGCCGGGCTTGATGAAGATGTCGGTCTCCCCGACAAAGCCGCGCCCGAGCGGCCCCGCCTGCGCCGCAGCCTCGAGGAGACGCAGTGACGTGGTGCCGACGGCGACGATCCGCCGGCCCTCGCGCTTCGCCGTGGCGATCCGCTGCGCCGTATCGGGATCGATCTCGCCCCACTCCGCGTGCATGCGGTGCTCCTCGATCACATCGGCCTTCACCGGCAGGAAGGTGCCGGCGCCGACGTGCAGCGTGACGAACTCGGTGGTAACGCCGCGGTCCTTGAGACGCGCCAGCAGATCGTCGGTGAAGTGAAGCCCTGCCGTCGGCGCGGCGATCGCGCCCTCCTCCCGCGCGTAGACCGTCTGATAATCCTGCGCATCGCGCTCGTCGGTGGCGCGCTGTCCCGCGATGTAGGGCGGCAGCGGCATCTCGCCGATCATCGCCACCGCCTCGTCGAGATAGGCGCCCGTCCGGTCGAAGGCGAACACCACCGTGCCGTCGTCGGCCTTGCTCTCGACGTTCGCGGTGAGTTCGGCGAGGAGGCACACGGAGCCGCGCGTACCGAACACGACGCGGTCGCCGGCCTTCAGCCTCTTGCCCGGTCTCACCATCGCCTGCCAGCGCAGCCCGTCGACGCGGTGCAGCAGCAGCGCCTCGAGCGCGACCGGCTGACCAACCTCGCGCGCCGCCCGTTCGCCGTAGAGCCTCGCCGGGATGACGCGCGTGTCGTTCATCACCAGGACGTCGCCGGGCTGAAGCAGCTCCGGCAGATCACGCACGATGCGGTCCGCGAACGGGTGCGCCGCGCCCGGTCGCACGACGAGCAGCCGGGCGGCGTCGCGCGGCGACACGGGCCGCAACGCGATCGCCTGCTCCGGCAGTTCGAAGTCGAAGTCGTCGAGGCGCATCCCGTCCCGGGCTCGAGCCCGTCAGGCGACGTCGGCGGCAACCCGCATCGACTTGATGCGATCGGGCTCGCGCACCGGCTCGCCGCGCTTCAGCTTGTCGACGTGCTCCATGCCGTCCACGACCTGGCCCCACACCGTGTACTGACCATCGAGGAAGTTCGAGTCGGCGAAGCAGATGAAGAACTGGCTGTTCGCCGAGTTCGGGTTCGAGGAGCGCGCCATCGAGCAGGCCCCGCGCTTGTGCGGTGCGCGGGAGAACTCCGCCTTGAGGTTCGGCTTCGAGGAGCCGCCCGTGCCGGTGCCGGTCGGGTCGCCGCCCTGCGCCATGAATCCTTCGATGACGCGGTGGAACGGCACGCCGTCGTAGAACTTTTCGCGGGCGAGTTCCTTGATGCGCTCGACGTGGCCCGGCGCGAGGTCCGGGCGCAGTTCGATGGTCACCCGGCCCGTGGGCAGGTCCATGTAGATCGTGTTCTCGAGGTCGGCCATGGGTCTTCGTCCTTTACTGCTTGATGTCCTTGAGGACCTGCATCTTGATGATCTTGTCCGGGTTCGCCGGCGGCTCGCCGCGGTTGATCTGGTCGACGCACTCCATGCCCTTCACGACGTTGCCCCACACCGTGTAGTTCCCGTTGAGCGAGCTGACGGTGGCGAACATGATGAAGAACTGCGAGTTCGCGCTGTCCGGGTCCTGCGCACGCGCCATGCCGACGGTGCCGCGCACGAACGGCTCCGGCGTGAACTCGCCCTTGATGTCGGGAAGTTTCGAGCCGCCCGTACCGGTGCCGGTCGGATCGCCGGTCTGCGCCATGAAGCCGTCGATCACGCGATGGAAGATGATGCCGTTGTAGAAGCCCTCGCGTGTCAGCTTCTTGATCTGCGCCACGTGGTTCGGCGCGAGGTCCGGCCGCATGCGGATGACCACGTCGCCGCACTTGAGCTTCATCACCAGCGTATTCTCGGGATCTTCTGCGGCCTGCGCAGGCAGGGTCGCGAAGGCGAGCATCAGCGCGCCGGCCGCGGCGACATGGCGTCTCGAAAACTTCATCGTCGTCTCCGTTGGTCGTTGGGGAATGGGTACTACTTCAGCGCCTCTTTCAGCGCCTTGAGCGAGGGCTCGGGCAGGAACGCGGAAACATCGCCGCCCATCTTGGCGATCTGCTTCACGAGCGAGGACGCGATCATGCGCGTGGCCGGGCTTGCCGCGAGAAACACCGTCTCGATCTCGGGGGCCATCGAGCCGTTCATCTGGCCCATGCGCACCTCGTAGTCGAAATCCGACGCGTCGCGCAGGCCACGCAGGATCATCGCCGCGCCCGCCTCGCGCGCCGCATCGACGGCAAGGCCCTTGAACGTCGTCACGTCGATGCGGATGCCCGCGTGCTCGGCGAGCGGCTTCGTCACGGTCTTGAGCAGCGCGACGCGCGTATCGACCGGGATCAGGCCGCTCTTCTCGTGGTGCGCCCCCACCGCCAGCACGAGACGGTCGACGATGCGGCAGGCGCGCGCGATCACGTCGAGGTGCCCGAAGGTCACGGGGTCGAAGCTGCCGGGGTAGAACGCGGTCCGGGCCATCGATGGAACTCCGCCGGAAGGATTTTGCCGCCGAAGCGGGCTGGAAACCGCGCCGTTATCGCGGCTTTGGCGAGCGCGCGCAAGCCGGGCGCGCGATCACGCTTCGTCCGCCCCGTCAGCGCCGTCGCCCGCGTCCGGTGCATCGGTGCCGTCGCCCTCCTCCGCCCCGATGTCGGAGAGGTGCTCGACCGACACCACCTGCTCGTCGTCGAGGCGGAACACGATCACGCCTTGAGTAGAACGGCCGGCGATCCGGATGTCGTCGACGCCGCAGCGGATCACCTGCCCGGTGCCGGTCACCAGCATCACCTGGTCGCCGTGCTCGACGGGGAACGAGGCGACGAGCGGCCCGTTGCGGTCGTTCACCGCCATGGCGGTGATGCCCTTCCCGCCGCGACCGGTGAGCCGGTACTCGAACGAGGAAGTGCGCTTGCCAAATCCGTTCGCCGAGACGGTGAGGATGAACTGTTCGGACGCGCTCATCTCGGCGTAGCGCGTCTGCGCCAGCGTTGCGCCGTCGCTTCCCTCCTCGCCGTCTGCCGACTGCGGCTCGACGTCCTCGCCCGTGACGGCGCGGCGCATCTTGAGGTACGCGGCGCGCTCGTCGCCCGAGGCCTCGAAGTGGCGCACGAGCGACATTGAGATCACGCGGTCGCCCTCGGCGAGCGCGATGCCGCGCACGCCGACGGAGTTGCGCCCGGCAAACACGCGCACGTCGGTCACGGGGAAGCGGATGCATTGGCCGTCCCGCGTGGTGAGCAGCACGTCCTCATTCTCCGTACACGTATCGACGCCGGCGATCTGGTCGTCCTCCTCGAGCTTCATCGCGATCTTGCCGTTGCGGTTGATCTCGACGAAGTCGGAGAGCTTGTTGCGCCGCACCGTGCCGGAGGTCGTGGCGAACATGATGTCGAGCGTCTGCCAGGCGCTCTCGTCCTCGGGCAGCGGCATGATGGTGGTGATGCGTTCGTCCTGCTCGAGCGGCAGGAGGTTGATCAGCGCCTTGCCGCGCGCCTGCGGCGCAGCCAGCGGCAGCCGCCACACCTTCATCTTGTAGGCCATGCCGCGCGAGGAGAAGAAAAGGATCGGCGCGTGCGTGTTCGCGACGAACAGCTTCGTCACGAAATCTTCCTCGCGCGTCTGCATCGCGGCGCGGCCTTTGCCGCCGCGGCGCTGCGCTCGGTAGGCGGCGAGCGGCACGCGCTTGATGTAGCCCGCGTGGCTCACCGTGACGACCATCTCCTCGCGCTGGATCAGGTCCTCGTCCTCGACCTCGCCGTCATGCTCGACGATCTCGGTGCGCCGGGGCGTCGCGAACTGCGTGCGCACCTCGGTGAGTTCCGTGCGGATGATGCCGAACAGTTTTTCGCGCGAACCAAGAATCTCAAGGTAGGACTCGATGTCCGCGCCGAGCTTGCGCATCTCCTCGGAGATCTCGTCGCGGCCGAGCGCGGTCAGCCGCTGCAGGCGCAGGTCGAGGATCGCCTTCGCCTGTTCTTCCGACAGGCGATACGTGCCGCCGTCCGAGAGCTTGTGCCGTGGATCGTCGATCAGGCGGATGATCGGCGCCATGTCACGCGCCGGCCAGTCACGCGCCATCAACTCGGCGCGCGCGGTCGCGGGGTCCGGTGCCTTGCGGATCAGCGCGATCACTTCGTCGATGTTGGCGACCGCGATCGCGAGGCCGACGAGGATGTGGGCGCGTTCGCGGGCCTTGCCGAGCAGGAACTTGGTGCGCCGGGTGACGACTTCCTGGCGGAACGCGATGAACGCCTGGATCATGTCCTTGAGGTTCATCACCTCCGGACGCCCGCCGGTGAGCGCGACGGCGTTCACGCCAAACGTGCTTTGCAGCGCAGAGAAGCGGTAGAGCTGGTTCAGCACCACGTCGGCCATGGCGTCGCGCTTGATCTCGATCACCACGCGCATGCCCTGCCGGTCGCTTTCGTCGCGAATGTCGGCGATGCCTTCGAGCCGCTTCTCGCGCACCAGTTCGGCGATGCGCTCGATCATCGCCGCCTTGTTTACCTGGTAGGGGATCTCCGTGATGATCAGCGCCTCGCGGTCCTTGCGGATCGTCTCGACGCCGACGCGCCCGCGCATCACGATCGAGCCGCGCCCCGTGTGGTAGGCGGCGCGGATGCCGGAACGTCCGAGGATGATGCCGCCCGTCGGGAAGTCCGGCCCCGGCACGATGGCGATCAGGTCGTCGAGGGAGATGCCGGGATCGTCGATCGTCGCGATGCACGCGTCGACGACCTCGCCGAGATTGTGCGGCGGGATGTTCGTCGCCATGCCCACCGCGATGCCGCCCGCGCCGTTGACGAGGAGGTTCGGGAAGCGCGCCGGAAGGACCGTCGGCTCGGTTTCGGAGTTGTCGTAGTTCGGCTGGAAGTCGACCGTGTCCTTGTCGATGTCTTCCATGAGCGCGTGCGCCGGCCGGCCCATGCGCACTTCGGTGTAGCGCATCGCCGCCGGCGGATCGCCGTCGACCGAGCCGAAGTTGCCCTGCCCGTCGATGAGCGGCAGGCGCATGGAGAACTCCTGCGCCATGCGCACGAGCGCATCGTAGATCGATTGGTCGCCGTGCGGATGGTACTTACCGATGACGTCGCCGACGACGCGCGCCGATTTGCGATACGGCTTGTTCCAGTCGTAGCCGTTCTCGTGCATCGAATAGAGGATGCGCCGGTGCACGGGCTTGAGGCCGTCGCGCACGTCGGGCAGCGCGCGCGACACGATCACGCTCATCGCGTAGTCGAGGTACGAGCGGCGCATCTCCTCCTCGATCGCGATGGGGCGAACGTCGCCGCTGTCGCCGGAGGCTGGGCCGTTCACGTCATCGTCGATCAAGCGCAAACCTCATCGTTTCGCGAAGGAATTTCAGGGGCGCTCGAGGGGCGCCGCACGCAACGAAAAAGGCCGTCCCGAGAGCCTCGAATCGGCCTTTGAAACTACCAAAAACCCGGCTTTCCGGCAAACGCCGAATCGCGGAAAAAATCGTTCTAATACAAGACGTTGGAGGGGCAGCTCTTTACAGCTTGCGGAACTTCACTTCCGCCGCCTTGAACCAGCCTGATTCCTCGATCACCTGGCTGCAGCGGGTCTTGCCGCCCATCCACTTGTCGAGGGCGATGCAGAGCTTGCCGCCCTGCACACTCCAGCGGCCGGAATCGGACGTCCGCGCCAAGCGGCCTTCGAGCGAACCGTCGCTCTTTGCCGTGATGCTGACGGTGACGAGGCCGCTCACCACGGCCTGGAACTTGCCCGGAAACAGGCTGTGAAGATCGCTGGTGCTCAACGTCCCGCCGGCGAAGGCGCTGGAGACGCCGAACATCGACAACAGACCGGCGAGCGAAAGCGCTTTGAACATCCGCATTCGTGTCCCCTGTTGGTTCTTGGATACCGCCGTCCCGGGCGGGCAGGCTTTTGCCTGCGTTTGACGCCGCATTCATGAGACGTACACGATTAAAATGTGGGCATTTCAAGGCGGCCGCAGAAATCCGCCATTTCTTACGCCTAAAGGCTAGCCCTTTGTGACAGCGCGTTAACCATCGAACTGGCTGCTTTTGGCCGTTCGCAAAGGCAAGTCATGCAAGATTTGCAGAGGCGGTGCCAGGCAATCCTAGAACGGCACCTCGTCGTCGAGGTCGCGGGCGAAGCTCGTGGCGCCGGCCGTTGCCGCCGGGCGCTCGGCCCGCGGCCGTTCGAACGCCGTCGACTGGCCGAACTCCTCGCCGCCGCCGTACCCTGCCCCGGCCTCGCTGCCGCCGCTGCGCCCGTCGAGCAGCGTCAGCTCGCCCCGGTAGCGCTGCAGCACGATCTCGGTCGAGTAGCGGTCCTGCCCGGACTGGTCCTGCCACTTGCGGGTCTGCAGCTGGCCCTCGATGTACACCTTCGAGCCCTTCTTCAGGTACTGCTCGGCGATCTTGGCGAGGTTCTCGTTGAAGATGACGACCGAGTGCCACTCGGTGCGCTCCTTGCGCTCGCCCGTCGCCTTGTCGCGCCAGTTCTCCGAGGTGGCGATGCGCAGGTTCACGACCGGGTCACCCGACCCGAGGCGGCGCACCTCCGGATCCTTGCCGAGATTGCCGACGAGAATCACCTTGTTGACCGAGCCTGCCATGGTCCGACTGCGCCTCACACGTTAAATGTTCTCGGGATGTTCTACTTGTGCGATCAGTCCCGCGCAAGGATTGTTTCGAGGATTTCCAAAGGAGATTTGCGATGCCCCGCGCCCTTCTGACCGACAAGGCGACCAAGCCGTTTTCCAACTATTCACAGGCCATCGAGGTTGCCGCGGGCGAGCGGCTGCTGTTCGTCTCGGGCCAGGTCGGCACGACCCCCGACGGCAAGATCGGCGATACCGAGAAGCGCCAGCACGAACTCGCCTGGGCGAACGTGCTCGCGATCCTGGAAAACGCCGGCATGACGGCCGAAAACCTCGTCGAATGCACGATCTACATCACCGACCAGGCCTCCGTCGGCCTCTATCGGGAGGTGCGCGACGCGATGCTGAAGGGCGCAAGGCCCACCGCCACGCTGCTGGTCGTGTCGGGCCTCGCGAACCCGGCGTTCAAGGTGGAAGTGTCGGCAGTCGCGGCGGCCTGAATCAACAAGGCCCGCTGGGGACCTCTCGGTCGGCGGGCCTTGTCAGGGATGGTCGATGAAGCCGTGGTCAGCGTTGGCGGCGGGGGCTGCCGCAAGAGCGTGCATCAGCGGCGCTTTGCCTGCGCGCCGTAGGCCTTGGACGGGTCGTTCGCGGTTGCAGCATTGTTGATCCGCATCGGCGAGCCAAACGTAGCCGTCGAGTAAACGTTTGAGAAAGCTTCGAAAATCCAGTTCATTGTCGTTCTCCTTTGTTCTTGCTGAAGGCTAATATGCGCGCCCGCCTGTTGCGTCGCAAACGGCAATTTGCTACTGGACCTGTAAGGAAAAGTCACAAGTGGATCGTTAACCCATGGGCCGTCGCCTGCCATCGCTAAACGCGTTGCGCGCCTTCGAGGCCGCGGCCCGGCACGAGAGCTTTACCGTCGCGGCCGAAGAACTGTTCGTCACGCACGCCGCCGTCAGCCGCCACATCCGCGACCTCGAGGAGTGGCTGGGCGTCGAGCTGTTCCGCCGCACCGGCCGCGGCGTCGAGCTCACCGAAGCCGGCGCGCGCTACGGCCGCGACCTCACGCCCCTGTTCGACGGGCTTGCCGAAGCCACCAGGTCGATCGTGGCCAGCGGCCAGACGCGCCGCCTCGCCGTGACGGTCGAGCCAGGCTTTGCGTCGCGCTGGCTGGTGCCGCGCCTCGGCCGGTTCTCGGCGCTTCACCCTGATATCGAACTCGTCGTCGACCCGGACCCGCGGGTCGTCTCCTTCCACGAAGGCGAGTTCGAGATCGGCATCCGTTCCGGCGGCGGCAACTGGCCGGAGATCGATTCGACACTCATCGCGCCCTTCATCGTGTTCCCGGTCTGCAGTCCGTCCCTCTTGAAGGGTCGCGCCCTCACCTCGCCCGAGGAGCTTAAGGAGTTCACCCTGCTCCACACCTATTCGCGCGAATGGTGGGCGGACCTCCTGCGCAGCGCGGGCGTCGACGTCGCCGACGCATGGCGCGGCCCGATGTTCCAGAACCACCTGGCGATCGAGGCCGCCGAAGCCGGCCAGGGCTTTGCGCTCGGCGACGAAGTCGTCTGCACGGATGCCCTCGTCGAAGGCTGGCTCGTCAAGCCGCTGGCGATCGAGATCAAGGAGCCGGGCGGCTATCACCTCGTCCGGCTGAAGGGCACGAAGGATTCACCGCCTGCGCGTGCGTTTCGCGAGTGGCTCATCGCCGAGATGGCGGATACGATGCGTCGATTCGCTCCGTACCGGAGCGGCAGCGCGGGGGGTGCGCCGGACAAGAAGCCGGCCGTTGGGTGATGGCGAAACTCTACGATTGCCTGAAGTGCCCGGGGTATTGCTGTTCCTATCCGGTCATCGCCGTGTCGAAGCGCGACCTCGAACGGCTCGCGCGCCACTTCGGCATCACGCCCGAAGAGGCGCAGGCGAAGTTCACGCAGGAGAAGCACGGCCACAAGCGCATCATGCGCCGGAAGCGCGATCCGCACTTCGGCCGCATCTGCCGCTTCTTCGACACCGAGAAGCGCCGCTGCACGATCTACGCCGCGCGTCCCACGGTTTGCCGCTCCTTCCCCGGCGAAGGCCGTTGCGGCTACTACGACTTCCTGTCGTTCGAGCGGAAGGGCCAGAAGGACGCCGAGTACGTCTCGACGACCTGGCACCACGAGGACTGACGGCGGCTGCGGTCAGCGGCGCTGCGTTTCCTTCCGACCAATAGAGATCGATCATCTGGCGTCTTGCACCTGTCGCTAAACGGGCGCAATCTAAAGTAGTCTATGGATACCTGCTGCCACGAAGGGTGAGGAGGTTCGCATGGCTCGGTCGACGCTGCACAACGTGCCCTGGCGGAGATTTCACGACCCGAAGACCGTGCCGATCCGCCCCAATGTGAACGACGTCATCTGCGCGGACCGGGTCGAGGATTTCATCGCCATCTGCAAGGCGCGTCCCTCGACCGGCGCGAAGCTCAAGGCAGCCGGCAGCCACTGGTCCCTGTCGCGAAGCACACTCAGCGACGACAAGGCGCTCGAGACGCACTGGCCCGATGCCGGAGCCGTTCCGATCAACTCCGGCCTCGCCGATGTCGACCTGTACGACATCATCAACGACCAGCTCTTCGACTTCATGGTGAGCCACCCGCCGGTACCGCCGCTCGCCGCGGCCACCGATCCATGTCTCCGGGAGGGACCGGCGAATTGCTTCCTCGTACGCATCAAATCAGGCACCCGCGTCTATGAAGCCTACAGCCTGCTCGACGGCATGGCGCAGCATCCGACGACGCTGGCGAAAAAGCTCAACGCCAAGCTCGCTGGGTCGCCGCAGGCCGGAGCATTCAGCGGACCGTGGGCCTTTGCCACGTTGGGCGGAGCGGGAGGCCAGACCGTCTTTGGCGCCTTGAGCACGGGAACGCACGGCGGCGATTTTCGCCAGCGGCCGATCTCCGACGCTGTTGTCGCCTTGCACCTGGTGGCCGACGGCGGCGACCATTACTGGATCGAGCCGGAAGGCTCCGCGTTCGAGTTCCGGATAACCGACGACGCCAAGCTGATGGCCGCGTATGCGGGCATCGACCCGACCGTCAACTTCAAGATCATCCGCAACAACCACGTCTTCAATGCCGTGACGGTGGGCGTCGGGCGGTTCGGCGTCGTGGTCTCGGTGGTGCTGAGAGTCGTGCCGCAGTACTGCCTCCTGCAGCATCGGCGCCTGGACAACTGGAGCAGCATCAAGAGTCTCTTGAAGAGTCCAGCCAAGCACAACTCGTTCAGCTCAGCCTTCTTTACAGGCCCGAACGCAGCCTCCGACAAAGCGGGCTTCGACACCCGGTTCGGAGCGCAGGCGCTGACAGCCAACAGGTTCCTGCAGATCGCGGTCAACACTTGCCCGCATCGCAACGACGAGCATCGCGTGGGCATCACCCAGCGGTGGTTCCACCCGATGCAGGGCCCGGAGGCGATCGATCCGGGCGGCAACGTCCGGGGCAGGAACGAGCGAGGTCTCCCCGCCGTCGCCGGCATGACTTCCGCTTACGTTCCGCCCGACAAGACGTCCGGCACCGGTTCCACCAGCACGTTCCTTTCGCGCGCCTGCGGTGATGGAAACTTCGTCGCCGGCGTGTTGCGCGAACTCGGCAAGGAGGTCGAACAGATCGTCGCCGACAACGCGGTTCCGGCCGCCGGCGCAGTCGCCGCCGCCATCGCCGTCGGAGCCGGGTCGGTCGTGCTTGCCATCGCCTCGCTCTGCGTCGTGCTCGCAGCCATTGCACTGGCGCTGAAGGCTGCGGCCGACGAAATCGACAACATGGGGGACGCGAGTCTCGCTGCCACCGTCGATGCGGGCATCAAGGCGATCGAGTCCGTGCCGGGCATCCCGGACAGCGTCAAGCTCATGGCCATCCGCACGATCTTCCTGCAGGTGTTCGAGAGCGAGCAATCCGAGCTGGACATGGTGGCGATCAGCTATGCCGTCATGGACGGTCACGACTATCTCGATCGCTCCTGCTTCGGCAACGCGGAGTCGATCGAGATCTTCTTCGACGCCCAGAGGCCCGACAAGTATTGCGCCTTCGTCGACCAGGTCCTGGCGTTCGAGACGTTCCAGCAGGAGAAGCTAGGGAGGTTCACCGTCGGCTACGTATCCCTTCGATACATGCTCGGGTCGCGCGCGCTGATCGCGCCGTCGCAGTTTGCGGAAACGGTCGCGATCGAGATATCCGGCATCCGCGATGCTTCGGGATCCGTGCCCTTCATCATGAACGCTGTGGAGGTTGCGCGAAATCCGAACTTCGCGGGATGCTTCCACTGGGGCCAGTTCAATCCGCTTAAGCGGCCCGAGGTGGAATTCATCTACAATGCTGGCCCGGACAACCGCTTGCAGCACTGGCGTGACGCGCTCCGCATGCTTACCAAAGATGGAGCGCTCGACGGCTTTTCGAGCGACTTCACCCGCAACGCCGGCCTCGAGCCGTTCTGAAGGGAGCCCCGTGCGATGGTGAAGCTCTACGGAACGTGGACCCTCCGCGCGATCGGCAACGACGCCGGCTGGAAACAGAGAATTACGATCGCGGGATCGGTCGCCAACAACGGGCCGGTCGATATGGTCATCGGCACGACCGTCGTCGATGTCGTCGGCAATCCCATCGTGGTGACCGCCCAGGCCTTCAATCCGAACACCAGCACCTGGATCGAAAGCCTGGTGCGGGAGTCGATGAACTGGACGGCGAGCGACGGCGTCCAGGTTCAGATCGAAGTTGACGACAACCCGCCCCACGGCGATCTCGACTTCAACGATCTCGTGGTCCTGTGCACCAGCAAGGACCCTCAGCTTGCTTCACCGATTGCGGGACCGAGGCCGGATCTGACGCTGCCCGAGGGCTTCGTGAGAGGTAACTGGCGGCCAGGCGGTCCGGACCGTCCCGGTCGACCGCCGCGGCCCGTCAAGGCCAGACGGCCACGAAAGCCGGTCAAGCCGATCGGCCGGTGAATCTTCTTCCGCCGTCAGCGACGCTGCGGGATCTGCGACTCGACCACGTTGAACACGCGCGTGATCAGGAAGGTCAGCGCGATGTAGACGCCGGCGACGAGCAGCAGCGGCTCGTAGACACGGTACGTGTCCTGACGAATGGCATTGGCGACGCCGTAGAGGTCCATCACCGTGATCGTCGCGGCGAGCGGCGTCGACTTGAGCTGCAGTACCGTTTCACCGGCGAGCGTCGGCAGCACCATCCGCAGGGCTCGCGGCAGCCAGACGCGCGAGAGCACCTTCCAGCGGCTCATGCCGAACGCCCGCGCCGCCTCGAGCTCGCCCTTCGGCACGCCCAGCAGCGCGCCGCGGATCACTTCACCCTCGTAGCCGGCGAAGCTCAGGGTGAACGCGAGCACCGCGTAGAAGAACCCTTCGCGCAGCACCGGCCACATGAAGCTGTGCCGGAGCCAGGGGAATTGCGGAAACAGCGAGCCGAGCCCGTAGTAGAGGAGCCACACCTGGATGAGGAGCGGCGTGCCGCGGATCACCGTGCAGAAGCCCTTCGCCAGCATGGCGAGCGGCCACGGGCCCGTCACCTGCACGAGGCCGATCGGCACGGCGAGGAGAATGCCGAAACCGGTCGAGAGCAGGAGCATCACGATGGTGATGTAGAGGCCGCCGGCGAGCGCCGGGAGGTAGTGGGGGATCCAGGACCAGTCCATGCCTGCCGCGTCCCCTCAGGCGTGCCGACGCTGGCCGCGCCGCAGCCGATTTTCGAGCCAGACGAAGACGCGCGTCGAGAGCAGCGTTATCATGAGGTAGATCGCACCCGCCGCGACGTAGAACGTGAAGTAGGCCTTGGTCTGCCCGGCCGCCTGACGCGTTTCGAGCGCGAGCTCGCCATACCCCACGACCGCCAGCAATGCGGTGTCCTTCGTGAGCACGAGCCAGAGGTTGGCGAGACCCGGCAGCGCGTATGGCAGCATGGCGGGGATGATGATGCGCACCCAGCGCTGCCAGGGGGTCATGCCGAATGCCTTCGCCGCCTCGACCTGGCCGACCGGCACGGCCTGGATCGCGGCGCGCAGCACCTCCGTCGAGTAGGCGCCCTGCACGAAGCCCAGCACGCCGACGCCGGCAGCGAAGCCCGAGACGTAGACCGTCTGCACGCCGTAGCTCGCGAGCAGCGCGTTGAGCGCAGTCGTGCCCGCGTAAAAGAGCAGCAAGATGAGCAGGAGTTCGGGCACCGCGCGCACCAGCGTCGTGTAGCCCTCGGCGATCCACCAGAGCGCCCGGTTGCCCGACAGCTTCGCGAGCGCGCCGCACATGCCGAGGCCGAGCCCGACGGCGTAGGCGAGCAGCGCGATCTCGATGGTGTGAAAGGCCCCGCGGATGAGATTGCCGCCCCAGCCCGGAGGCGACAGGGCAAGCAGGTCGATCACCGACTGTGTGGCCATCGCGACGTTTCCCCGCGCCCCGAACTCTCTGCCGGAGCCCTGGGACGAATTCCCCTGCGACGGATGCTTCCGCCGCAGGGGAGTATAGCGAGCCCTTGCGGGCTGTCAGCCAGTTTCGGCCTCGATCAGTTGCCCGTGGCCGGGCCGTAGATGTCGAAGGCGAAGTACTTGTCGGAGATCTTCTTGTAGGTGCCGTCCGCGCGCACCGCGGCGATCGCGGCGTTGAGCTTGTCCTTCAGCGCCGTGTCGTCCTTGCGCACGCCGCCGCCGACGCCTGCGCCGAGGATCGCCGGGTCGTCCTTCACCGCGCCCTTGAGGTCGCAGCATTGCTTGCCCTGGTCGCTCTGCAGGAACGCGTCGAGCGCGACGGCATCGGCCATGATGGCATCGATGCGGCCCGCGGCGAGATCCTGGTTCGCCTCATCCTGCGTCTGGTAGCTCTTCACCGTCGCGCCGGCCGGCTCGAAATACTTCTTCACGTAGTTCTCGTGAATGGTCGAGACCTGCACGCCGACAGTCTTGCCCTTCATGTCTTCCGGGTTCGGGCCGAACTTCACGTCCTTCGGGCCGATCACGACGGCAGGGGTGTTGTAGTACTTGTTGGTGAAGTCAATGACCTTCTTGCGCTCGTCGGTGATCGACATCGAATTCCAGATCACGTCGATCTGCTTGGCGTTGAGCGCGGGGATCAGGCCGTCCCACGAGATCTCGACGATCTGGCACTTGGCCTTCATCTGGGCGCACACGGCGTCCATCAGCTCGATCTCCCAGCCGACCCACTTGCCGGAGGCATCCTTGGACGAGAACGGCGGATAGGGCTCGGGCGCAGTGCCGAAGCGGATGGTGTCTTCCGCGTAGGCGGCAGGACCCATGAACACGGAAAGGGCCACCGCTGCGGCGGCCGCCAGCTTGTACGCACGTTTCATGATGGTTGGTTTCCTCTTGAGTTATCCCGTACCGGCAATGCGCCAGGGACCCCCCGATCCCGGGTAACACCCGGTCGGATCGCCACGCTATAGCGTGGCCAGTTGTCACAGACAACACGACGGTAATATTTTGTTCACTATATGGCTTATGCAGTTGAAATAGCTAACGAATTTTATGACGCCCGATCCTTGTTCATGGCGTTCACGAACTGCCGGCAGCGGGCGGAGACGGGGTTGCCGAAGACCTGGGACGGCGGCCCCTGCTCCTCGACGAGGCCCTGGTGCAGGAACATCACCGTATCGGACACCTCGCGCGCGAACGCCATCTCGTGCGTGACGAGGAGCATCGTGCGCCCCTCCTCCGCAAGGCTGCGGATCACCTTCAGCACCTCGCCCACGAGTTCGGGGTCGAGCGCGGACGTCGGCTCGTCGAACAGCATCACCTTGGGGTCGACGGCGAGCGCGCGGGCGATCGCCGCGCGCTGCTGCTGACCGCCGGAGAGAAACGCGGGGTACTGGTCCTTCTTCTCGTAGAGGCCGACGCGCTTCAGGAGCACCTCGGCCTTCTCGATCGCCTCGGCCTTCGGCACCTTCAGCACGTGGACGGGCGCCTCGATCACGTTCTGCAGCACGCTCATGTGCTGCCAGAGATTGAAGCTCTGGAACACCATGCCGAGGCGGCTGCGCACGCGCTCGACCTGGCGATTGTCGGCCGGATGGAGATCGCCGTCGCGGTTGCGCTTCAGCTTCACTTCCTCGCCGGACACGAAGATGCGGCCTTCCGTCGGCAGCTCGAGGAAGTTGATGCAGCGCAGGAACGTGCTCTTGCCGGAGCCCGAGGCGCCGATGATCGACACGACGTCGCCTTCGCTCGCGGTGAGCGAGACGCCCTTCAGCACCTCGAGCGCGCCGAACTTCTTGTGCAGTTCCTCAACGCGCACCGCTTCCGTGCGCGCGTTCGCCGCTGTCACCGCCTGCGCCTGTGCCACGATCGTCCTTCGTCCCTGCGCCCCCGTCCCCGCACCATCGCCCGCGATGCCGCGGGTTGTAAACCCACTTCGTCATGCCCGGCCTCGAGCCGGGCATCCTATGCGGGCGTCGGAAGAGGATGGCCGGGTCAGGCCCGGCCATGACGCTGCTTTTCACGAGGCCCGGCCATGACGCTCCCTTTCGTCAAGCCCGGCCGACGGCAGCGTCTCACGCCGCGACGGCGAGCTTCACGAGATCGCGCAGGATGAGGCGGGAGCCCTTCAGGCGCTCTTCCGGCGTTTCCCAGTCGCGCATCACGACGAGCTTCATGTCCTGCCGGAGCTTCGCCTTCGCCCCCTGCTGCGTGATCCACTGCACCAGCGCCTGCGGATTGGCGAAGCGGCCGTCGCGCAGGCCGATGAGCGCGCCCTTCGGCCCGGCGTCGATACTCTCGACGTTCGCCGTGCGGCACATGAGCTTGATCCCGACCACGTCGAGGAGATGGCGCACCTCCTCGGGCGGCGCACCGAAGCGGTCGGTGAGTTCGGCGGCGAAGGAATCGAGATCCTCGGCCGTCTCGAGATCGGCCAGGCGGCGGTAGATGCCGAGCCGCACCTGCAGATCCGGAACGTAGGTCTCCGGCAGCAGCACGGACGTGCCGATGTTGATCTGCGGCGACCACTGGCCTTCGTCGAGCACCTCCTTGCCGCCGCTGCGCAGGTTCGCGACCGCCTCCTCCAGCATCTGCTGGTAGAGTTCGAAGCCCACCTCCTTGATGTGGCCCGACTGCTCCTCGCCCAAGAGGTTGCCCGCCCCGCGGATGTCGAGGTCATGGCTCGCAAGCGAGAAGCCGGCGCCGAGGGAGTCGAGCGACTGCAGAACCTTCAGCCGCTTCTCCGCCGCCGGGGTGAGCGTCTTGTTCGGCGGCGTGGTCAGGAGCGCGTACGCCCGCTGCTTCGACCGCCCGACGCGGCCGCGCAGCTGGTAGAGCTGGGCGAGGCCGAACATGTCCGAGCGGTGCACGATCAGCGTGTTGGCGGTCGAGATGTCGAGGCCCGACTCGATGATCGTCGTTGCGAGCAGCACGTCGTAGGAGCGGTCGAGGAAGGCGCTCATCACGTCCTCGAGCTGCGTCGGCGGCAGTTGCCCGTGCGCGATCGCGACCTTCACCTCGGGAACGTGCTTCTTCAGGAACTCCTCGATGTCCGGCAGGTCCTTGATGCGCGGCACGATGTAGAAGCTCTGGCCGCCGCGATAGAGCTCGCGCAACAGGTGCTCGCGCACGACCAGCGGATCGAACGGCGAGATGAACGTGCGCACCGCAAGCCGGTCGATCGGCGGCGTGGTGATCAGCGACAGCTCGCGCACGCCCGACAGCGCCAGTTGCAGCGTGCGCGGGATTGGCGTTGCCGTGAGCGTCAGCACGTGCACGTTGGCGCGCAGTTCCTTCAGCCGCTCCTTGTGCTTCACGCCGAAGTGCTGCTCCTCGTCGATGATGAGGAGGCCGAGGTCGCGGAACTTCGTCGTCGCGGTGAGGAGCGCATGCGTGCCGACCACGATGTCGATGTCGCCCGACTCGAGGCCCTTGCGCACCTCGATGAGCTCCTTGCGCGGGGTGAGGCGCGAGGCCTGCGCGATCTTCACCGGCAGGCCCTTGAACCGTTCGGAGAACGTCGCGTAGTGCTGGCGGGCGAGCAGCGTCGTCGGAACGACGACGGCGACCTGGTGGCCGGCCATCGCCGCCACGAACGCCGATCGCAGCGCCACCTCGGTCTTGCCGAAGCCGACGTCGCCGCAGACCAGCCGGTCCATCGGCTTGCCGGACCCGAGGTCGCCGATCACCGCCTCGATCGCGGCAAGCTGGTCCTCCGTCTCCTCATACGGGAAGCGCGCGCAAAACTCGTCGTAGAGCCCGTCCTGAGGCGCCATCGGCACGCCTTCCTTCAGCGCGCGCGCGGCCGCCGTGCGGATAAGTTCGTTGGCGATCTCGCGGATGCGCTCCTTGAGTTTCGCCTTGCGCGCCTGCCACGCGCCGCCGCCGAGCTTGTCGAGCTGCACGCCCGCCTCGTCGGAGCCGAAGCGCGACAGAAGCTCGAGGTTTTCCACGGGCAGGAACAGCCGGTCGCCGCCGGCGTAGGAAATGTGGAGGCAGTCGTGCGGGGCGGCCTGCACCTCGATGACCTTCAGCCCCTCGAACCGGCCGATGCCGTGCTCGACGTGCACGACGAGGTCGCCGGGCGTGAGGCTCGACAGTTCGGCGATGAGGTCGGCCGCCTTGCGCCCGCGGCGCGAGCGCCTAACGAGGCGGTCGCCGAGGATGTCCTGCTCCGAGATGACCGCGAGCCGCTCCGTCTCGAACCCGGATTCGAGCCCGAGGACGATGACGCTGACGAGCTCCTTCGGCTGGGCGAGCACTTCGGTCCACGACTTCGCCGCCGCAACGGGGCGCAGATCGTGGTCGCGCAGGATCGTCTCGAGGCGGTCGCGCGAGCCGTCGGACCAGGCGGCGATCACGCAGCGCTTGCCCGCCTTGCGCAACGCTTCGGTGTGGATCTTCAGCGCCTCGTAGACGTTTCGCCCCGGTTCGGCGCGCTCGGCCGCGAACGATCGTCCCTGCCGGCCGCCGGCAGAGAGCACCGCGAGCGAAGCGGTCGAGGGCACGTCGAACACCGACACGGGGAACACCGAACGACCGGTCAGCGACTCCTGCCATTCCTCCACGGAGAGATAGAGCGCCTCGGGCGGCAGCGGACGATACGGCGGCGCGCCGAACCCGTCCTCGCCCAGGGCCGACTTGCGCGCCTCGAAGTATTCATCGATCTCGGCGTGGCGGGCGGTGATCGCCTCTTCCGTCTGCGTCTCGAAGCTCACGACCGCATCGGTCGCGTAGTCGAACAGCGTATCGAGCTTTTCGTAGAACAGCGGCAGCCAGTGCTCGAGGCCGCCGTAGCGCCGCCCGCTGGTCACCGCCTCGTAGAGCGGATCGGTGGCCCCTGCCCCCGGGAACGCCTTCACGTAGCCGGTGCGGAAGCGCGAGATCGTCTGCGCCGTGAGGATCGCCTCGTTCGCGGGCTCGATGTCGAGCCGGTGCAGCTGGCCGGTCGAGCGCTGCGACTGCGGGTCGAAGGTACGGATCGATTCGAGCGTGTCGCCGAAGAAGTCGAGCCGCAGCGGCGCATCGGCGCCCGGCGGGAAGAGATCGATAATGCCACCGCGCACGGCAAGGTCGCCCGGATCGACAACCGTGCCGGTGCGCGAGAAGCCGCTCTCGGCAAGGAAGGCGAGAAGCTTTTCGGATTCAATGCGGTTGCCCGGCTGGGCGGAAAAGCCTTGCCTCGCGACAAAGTCCTTCGGCGGCACGCGCTGCAGCACCGCGTCCGCGTTGGTCACCACGATGCGCGGCCCCTTCGCTGACCCTTGCGCGAGTTTCGAGAGCGCCGACATGCGCCGCGCGATCACCGCGCCCGCCGGCGAGACCCGATCGTAGGGCAGACAGTCCCACGCCGGGAACTCGATCACCTCCACGTCGGGCGCAAAGAAGTTCACCGCTTCCGCGAACGCCGCCATGCGCTCGTTGTTGCGCGCAACGTGGATGACCGGCCGCAGGCCCGCGGCGCGGGCGACGTCGGCGACGGCCATCGCGTCGAGCCCCTCGGGCGCCTGCGCGATCATCGTGCGCAGGGGCATCGACAGGGCCTTGCGCAGGTCGTTCGGGTCGAGCACGGGAGATTGGGCCACGGGCTTGTTCATTCGATCGTCAGGTCTCGATCGAGGAGCGGAACGCAAGCAGCGCCGCCATGGTTGCGGTGAGGTGACGCTCCGGCACGGGCACGGATCGGATGAGCCAGTCGAAGAGGTCGTTGTCGGGCAGCGCGATCAGCGCCTCGAACTCGTCGAGTTCGGCGGCGGTCATGCTGGCCAGCCGGTCGCGCGCGAAGCCGCCCACGAGGATGTCCATCTCGCGGATGCCGCGGTGCGAGGCCCGCCACAGGAGCCGGCGCCGGCGGGTTTCGACGGCGATGTCGTTGTCGTTCGTCACGGGGCGTTGTCCGACCGGAAGAAGCGCTGGAAGGCGTGGGCCGTTCCCATAGGCGAAAACGATACGATCGCGCAACGAGACCAGTGGACGCCGGCGGAGGCATTTGGAATAACGGCCTTTCGCCGCAGACGCCACGATCCCGACAAGAGGACCTCCATGACCGCGATCATCGACATCACCGGCCGCCAGATCTTCGACAGCCGCGGCAACCCGACCGTCGAGGTCGACGTGCTGCTCGAGGATGGGTCGTTCGGCCGCGCGGCGGTGCCCTCCGGCGCCTCGACCGGCGCGCACGAGGCGGTGGAGCTGCGCGACGGCGACAAGAAGCGCTACCTCGGCAAGGGCGTGACCAAGGCGGTCGACGCCGTGAACGGGGAGCTGTTCGAGGCGCTGGCCGGCATGGACGCGGAGGACCAGATCGCGATCGACCGCCGCATGATCGAGCTCGACGGCACGCCCAACAAGGCGCGGCTCGGCGCGAATGCCATCCTTGGCATCTCGCTCGCGGTGGCGAAGGCTGCGGCCGATTCCGCAGGCCTGTCGCTCTACCGGTACGTCGGCGGCCCGGCGGCCCGCATCCTCCCCGTCCCGATGATCAACATCGTGAACGGCGGCGTCCATGCCGACAACCCGATCGACTTCCAGGAGTTCATGATCATGCCCGTCGGCGCCCCGGATTTCGCCGAGGGCCTGCGCATGTCGGCGGAAGTGTTCCACACGCTCAAGTCGGAGCTGAAGAAGGCCGGGCACAACACCAACGTCGGCGACGAGGGCGGCTTCGCCCCGAACCTGCCGAGTGCGGAGGCCGCGCTCGATTTCGTGATGAAGGCGATCGAGAAGGCCGGCTACAAGGCTGGCAAGGACATCTACCTGGCGCTCGACTGCGCTTCGACCGAATTCTTCAAGGACGGGGCCTATGTGTATGAGGGAGAAGGGAAAAAGCGCGCCCCGAAGGAGCAGGCCCAATACCTCAAGTCCCTTGTTTCGGCCTACCCGATCATCTCGATCGAGGACGGGATGGCGGAGGACGACTGGGAGGGCTGGAAGGCGCTGACCGAGGCGGTGGGCGCCACGACCCAGCTCGTCGGCGACGACCTGTTCGTCACCAACACGAAGCGCCTGAAGCAGGGCATCGACCGGGGCATCGCCAACTCGATCCTCGTCAAGGTGAACCAGATCGGTTCGCTGACGGAGACGCTCGAGGCGGTCGAGATGGCCCATCGCGCAGCCTACACCGCGGTGATGTCGCACCGTTCCGGCGAGACCGAGGATTCGACCATCGCAGACCTCGCCGTCGCCACCAACTGCGGTCAGATCAAGACCGGCTCGCTCGCCCGCTCCGACCGGCTCGCCAAGTACAACCAGCTGCTGCGCATTGCGGACGAGTTGGGGCCGCAGGCCGAGTACGCCGGGGCCTCGATCCTCCGCAGACGGAACGCCGCTTGATTGCCACAATCGGCACCCACATGAGGGTGGGCCCGCAACACCTCGCGTGACGGCGCCGGGGACGAGGAATGCAGAAATCACATCAGACGATTGCCAGCGTGTGTGCCGTCGGCGCGCTTGCGCTCGGCATCATCCAGACCTTCAACCTCGCCGACCGGGTCCGTCCCGCGCCGCCAGCGCCGGCCGTGGAGCAATCGGCCGTCGTTCCGGCGCCTGCCCCAACGCCCCCTGCTCCGGCAAGCGCCGCCGTCGCCCCGGCAACCACCAACTTGACCGACGTCGCCAAGGGCGACGCGACGATCCAGGCGGTCTCCGTCGCTCCCTCGGCGCCCGACATCGGCCCCGACACGAGCAGGCTGAAGTTCTCGTCGGGGATGGCCGACAACGCGCCCCTGTCGATCGACGCGGCGGCCATGTTCGACGGTCGCATGGAGACCGGCACGAAGGTCGTGGGCAAGAACGGCGTCGACTTCATCGTCGAATTCGCCGAACCCGCCGCCTTCACGATCACCGGTCTTCAGTATACGCAGCCGGCCGGCCCGGGTCCTCGCGCCCGTTCGCTCGAGGTGATGGTGATTCCGGAGACGGAAGGGACCGCCGCCGGCCAGCAGGTGCTGTCGTTCCCGCTTTCGACGGCCGACGGCACGCAGTCGCTGCGCATCCCGCCCACAGCAGGCAAGGGGCTGTGGCTCAGGCTCGCGGGCGCGCCCGGCGATGCCGAGATCGACCTCGGCGACCTCAAGGTCGAAACCGCCCGCTGACGGTTCAGCGATTTTGAAGGGTCGTCAGGGATGCCTGCGCAAGATCAGCGCGGATCTCCTGCTGCTCGGTCGCGAGGTAGATGACCGCGCCAAACAGCACCAGCGCCACGATGGCACGTATCAGGGCGCCGCGCTCTGAGGGATCGTTCGAAGGGGGTAGGCTGGCTCGGTTCATGGCGTTCGCAACTGCAGCAATACCAAAATGTTGCACAGCGAAACGTGACGGGAAAGCAATGGTTGCACGTCCAGTAAACTATTCGCCCTGATAGCACGGTGTCGCGCGCCCTGCGCGGTGCTATGGATTCGACCCTGTCGACCAGGAGAATCGCGCAATGTCTTCTCGTCTCGCTTCGAAAGTGGCTGTTTTGCTGAGCTTCCCCGCTCTTTTGGGCCTCGCCTGCCCGGTGTACGCGGCCGACACGATTTACGCCGGCGGCCCCATCATCACCATGGCGGGCGAAACGCCGCAGACGGTCGAGGCCGTCGTCGTGCGCGACGGCAAGATCCTGTTCGCAGGCGCGAAGGCGGACGCGCTGAAGCAGGCGGCCGCGGACGCGACGCAGGTCGACCTCGCCGGGAAAACCATGCTCCCGGGATTCATCGACGGGCATGGCCATCTGGAGGCCGTCGGCGTCCAGGCGGTGTCGGCGAACCTGCTGCCGCCGCCGGACGGGAAGAACGACTCGATCGAGGCGCTGCTCCAGACCGCGAAAGACTGGATGAAGTCGTCACCGATTCCGGCGAAGTACGGGATCATCCTGGGCTTCGGCTACGACGACTCGCAGCTCGCCGAGAAGCGGCACCCGACCCGGCACGATCTCGACAAGATCTCGACCGAACTTCCGGTCTACTTCATCCACCAGTCGGGCCATCTCGGCGCGGCGAATTCCAAGGCGCTGGAGCTCGTGGGCATCACCGCCGCGACCCCCAACCCGCAGGGCGGAGTCATCCGCCGCGAGCCGGGGTCGAATGAACCCGACGGCGTGCTCGAGGAGACGGCGGCGTTCATGGCGCTCGGCAAGCTGCTCGCGCCGCGCGCCGGCGCGAAGGAGGCCGTGAGCCTGATCAACGCCGGCGAAGACCTCTACATGAGCTACGGCTACACGACCGCGCAGTCCGGCGCGACGACGCCTGCGGTCGTCGACGGCTACATGGCGCTCGCCAGGAACAACGGCCTCAGGCTCGACGTCGTCTCCTACCCGCTGCGGGTGGCGATCGGCGACGCGACGTTCATGTCGAGCCCCTTCTTCAGCCATCAGTACACGAACCACTTCCGCATCGCGGGCGTGAAGCTCGTGCTCGACGGCTCGCCGCAGGGCAAGACGGCGTGGCTGACGCAGCCCTATCTCGTGCCGCCGGAAGGACAGCCTGCGTCCTACGTCGGCTACCCTGCGATGCCGGACGAGCAGGTGAACGGCCTTGTCGCGGAAGCCTTCAAGAACGGCTGGCAGGTGCTGGCCCACGTCAACGGCGACGCGGCGATCGACCAGTTCGTGAAGGCCGTGAAGGCGGCAGAGGATTCCCAAGGTGTCGCCGACCGGCGTCCGGTGGCGATCCACTCGCAGACGGCGCGCGAGGACCAGCTCGACGCGATGGTCGCCGAGAAGATCCTGCCGAGCTTCTTCCCGATGCACACGTACTACTGGGGTGACTGGCACCGCGACTCGGTGCTCGGCAATCCGCGCGCGCAGAACATTTCGCCGACCGGCTGGGCGCTGAAGCGCGGCATGACGTTCACCTCGCACCACGACGCGCCGGTCGCATTCCCGGATTCGATCCGCGTGCTGTCGTCGACCGTCAACCGCACCACGCGCACGGGACAGGTGCTCGGCCCCGACCAGCGGGTCGATCCCTACATCGCGCTAAAGGCGATGACGTCGTGGGCCGCCTACCAGTACTTCGAGGAGGCGACCAAAGGCACGATCGAGCCCGGCAAGGTCGCCGACTTCGTGATCCTGTCGGACAACCCGCTCACCGTTCCCCGCGAGAAGCTGATCGACCTGAAGGTGCTCGAGACGATCAAGGACGGCAAGTCGATCTACCAGCGCAAGGAGCAGGCGGGCTCGCTGGAAGAGACGCCAGGCGCCTGCGCCGGCTCGCTCAACTGCCAGAAAGCGATGCTGCGGTCGATGGTGGCGATGGGCATGCTGCACACCCACCGCTGGGTCGGCGAGAAGGCGCCACCGCTGTCGGGGCTCTAGGCGGAGACGTTTCTCCGCCTCACATGCCGATGATGCAGGTGCACGACCCGTGGGCGAGGAGCTTGCCCTCGGGCGTCTCGACGCGCGCGACCGACGTCGCCGTGCGCCGGCCGACGTGCTCGGCGACGCCGCGGCAGTACACTACCGGCATCTCGAGCGTGATCGGCCGGATATAGTGCACCTTGAGGTCGATGGTGCCGTAGCCGACGTCGGCGCCGAGCAGCGTGTGGATCGCGCAGCCGAGCGCGCTGTCGAGCAGCGTCGCGATCCAGCCGCCGTGCATGATGCGGCGCGGATTGAAGTATTGCTCCGAGGGCCGGCCCTCGAACACCGCGACCCCCTCCCCGACCTCGACGAGCCGCAGGCCAAGCAGCACGCCGACGGGCGCTGCGCCCTCGTTCGCCATCAGGCGTCGCAGATAGTCGATGCCGCTTTCGCCCGGCGCCTGGACGGTCTGTGTCTTCGCCATGTCCATCAGGAGAGCTTCTTTGCGGCGCGTCGAGCGCGCGCGTGTTCGGTTGCGGTGATCTCGCGCAGCGGCGAGGGGATGATGATGTTCTCCTCGGCGAACCGTCGGTAGATCTCGAAGCGGATATCGCTCTCGACCTGCGCCACGTCGCTCACCTCGCCGATGTAGACGTAGAGCACGAAGTTCAGGCTGTAGTCGCCGAAGTCGACGAAGCGCACGATCGGCAGCGGCATCGGCAGGCAGGCGGGATGCGCGCGGCCGATTTCGGTCAGGATGTCGGCGACGCGGATCGGGTTCGAGTTGTAGTCGACTCCGACGGCGACCATCGCCCGGCCGAGACGATCCGCATGCGTCCGGTTCTTCACGGTGTCGGAGATCAGGCTCGAGTTCGGCACGATCACCGAGGCGCGATCGAACGTCTCGATCTCGGTCGAGCGCACGTTGATGCGCTTCACGATGCCCTCGCCGCCCGACACGATCACCCAGTCGCCGACCTTGATCGGCCGCTCGGCGAGCAGGATCAGGCCCGAGACGAAGTTGTTGACGATCGACTGGAGGCCGAAGCCGATACCGACCGACAGCGCACCGGCGACGAGCGCGAGGTTCGAGAAGTCGAGCCCCGCCGCGGTCGCCGCGAACACCGCCGCGCCTCCGGTGAGCAGGTAGCGCGTGGCGGTGAGGATCGAGTTTCGCAGGCCATCGTCGAAGCTCGCCCGCGACAGCACGCGGCGGTCGAGCCAGTAGTAGATGATCCGCATGAGGACGAGGCCGGCGAGGAAGATCAGGAGCGCCAGCACGATGCTCCACGGCGTCACCAGAACGTCGCCCACCTGGAACCCGGTGAAGAAGGCCGACGCGACATTGCCGTAGCTGATCCAGTTGAGCGACAGCACGAACACAAGCAGCGGGAAGCCGCCGATCACAAGGAGCAGGTCGGTCGCCGTCGACACGGTGATGCCGAGGCGCTCGATGCCGCGCTTGGTGAAGTTCAGCCGCTCGCGCAGCAGGGCCGCAACCGGACTCTTCTGGTCGAGGCTCGCCGCGACGGTTGCGTCCGCGAGGTGGTGGATGAGCACGAGGAACGAGATGATGACCGCCGCCTCGAACAGCTTCGCGGTGATGAAGTCGCCGAGCGCGATGTACCCGAGGAGCAGCGCCAGCGTGGCGACCGCCAGCGCAATCCAGAAGAACGGCGCGAACGGCCGCACCCAGGCGAGCGCCGAACGCTGGACCGCGTGTTCTTCGTTCTCGACCGGCTGCAGCGTGAGCAGCATGGCCGAGGCGATGACGATCAGCGAGACGGCGGAGAAGCCCGCCCACAGGTGGTTCGTCTCGACCGGCACGAACAGCACCGCGGCCATGTCGTAGAAGAACTTCCCGAACCCGATGATGATGCCGGCGATGGTCAGCAGCGTCGCGTTCGAGGCGGCGGTCCGATCATCGAGCGCCACCATGCGCCAGTGCGGCGCATTGGGCCGGAACACCGCCACCGCAAAGGTCCAGAACGTCACCATCGTGAAGATGCCGTTGTCGGCCGCGTCATAGACGCGGTCGAGTCGGCCGACCATGAGCCCGAACCGGTCGAGCACCGTCCATAGCCACTCGACGGCGATGACCGTGATCGCCACGGAGACGACCACCGACAGCGTCGCGCGCCACGTGCGGATGACGTCATCGGGAGCGCCGTCGGGATTGGACAGCTTCAGCACCCACGTGACGATCGCGAAGGCGACGGCCGCGACGATCGCGCACGTCACCAGCATGATCAGGATCGGCCAGTCATAGGTCTGCTGCGCCTGCGCGTACCAGGCTTTGAACAGCCCTGTGAGGCGATCGGCGAACACGCCGGCACCGGCAAGGCCCAGCGACCAGAGCTGCGGGTTGAGGATCGAGCGCGACGGCTCGAAGATGCGCTGCACGAACCGGTCGCGCTGCACGGTCGCAACCTTCGAGGCGAGCTGTTCGGCTTCCACCGAGACGAGCGACAGCTGGCTGCGCACGGCCGTCAGCCGGTCGATCAGGCCGGACAGCCGCGCGCGCTCGTTCGCGAGTGACTGGGGTTCCGTCCCGTCCTTGGCAGGGGGTGGCGGCAGCTTCTTGAGCTGCGCCTGGAGATCGGCAAGCGGCGCAGCGAGCTTGTCGGCCGCGATCGCCGCATCGATGCGCACGCGCTCGACGTCGGCGCGCGTCGAGGCGAGGTCCTCGTTGGCGACCGCGGGGCGCGCGGCCGTCGTGTTCGCCTGCTGGAGCGTCCCGCGGAACGTGCCGACGTCGCGCTCAGCGCGGCTTGCGATGTCGTCGAGCGGATTGACGAGCTGCTGGGCGAAGGCCGGCGCTACGGTCAGCCAGGCCAACAGGCACGAGACGACCAGCGTGACGAACCTGCCGGCGGCGCGGGTCACGGTCACACCAGCCGGCTCTGCTCCACCGCGGCCTCGATGAAGCCTGCGAACAGCGGGTGCGGTTCGAACGGCCGCGACTTGAGTTCGGGGTGGAACTGCACGCCGATGAACCACCGATGCCCCCTCACCTCGACGATCTCCGGGAGGAGACCGTCAGGCGAAAGTCCGGAGAAAATGAGGCCGGCGGATTCGAGCCGCTCGCGGTAGCGCATGTTCACTTCGAAGCGGTGCCGGTGGCGCTCGCTGATCCGGGTCGACCCGTACACCTTGGCGACGAGGCTCTCGGGCGCAAGGATCGCCTCGTAGGCGCCGAGCCGCATCGTGCCGCCGAGGTCGCCGCCGGCGCGCCGTTCCTCGAGCTCGTTGCCGCGCATCCATTCGGTCATCAGGCCGACGACGGGTTCTGCCGCCGGGCCGAACTCGGTCGACGACGCGCCCGCCACGCCCGCGAGCGAGCGGGCGGCCTCGATGCACGCCATCTGCATGCCGAAGCAGATGCCGAAATAGGGAACGTTCCGCGTGCGCGCGAACGAGGCGGCCGCGATCTTGCCTTCCGAGCCGCGCTCACCGAACCCGCCCGGAACGAGGATGCCGTGCACACCCTCGAAATAGGGCCCGGGGTCCTCCTTCTCGAAGACCTCGGATTCGATCCACTCGACCTTCACCTTCACGCGGTTGGCGATGCCGCCGTGGACGAGCGCCTCGTTCAGCGACTTGTAGGCGTCCGGCAGGCCCGTGTACTTGCCGACGACCGCGATCGTCACCTCGCCTTCCGGGTTCGCGATGCGGTCAGAGATGCCGAGCCAGCGCGAAAGATCCGGCTCCTTCGCGTCCGTGATGCCGAACGCATCCAGCACCTCGCGGTCGAGTCCTTCACGATGGTACGCGACCGGCACGTCGTAGATCGACTTGACGTCGAGCGCCTGGATCACGGCGGAGGGGCGAACGTTGCAGAACAGCGCGATCTTGCGCCGTTCGTTCACCGGGATTTCCCGGTCGGCGCGGCACAGCAGGATGTCGGGCTGGATGCCGATCGAGCGCAGCTCCTTCACCGAATGCTGCGTCGGCTTGGTCTTGAGTTCCCCGGCCGAGGGGATAAACGGCAACAGCGTCAGATGGATGAAGATCGCCTGCCGCCGCGGCAGTTCCTGGCCGAGCTGGCGGATCGCCTCGAAGAACGGCAGGCCCTCGATGTCGCCCACCGTGCCGCCGATCTCGACCAGCACGAAGTCATAACCCTCGCTGCCGGTCAGCACGAAATCCTTGATGGCGTCGGTGACGTGCGGGATCACCTGCACGGTGGCGCCGAGGTAGTCGCCGCGGCGCTCCTTGGCGATGATGTCCTGGTAGATGCGACCCGTGGTGATGTTGTCCATCTTGTCGGCCGAGCGCCCGGTGAAGCGCTCGTAGTGGCCGAGGTCGAGGTCGGTTTCCGCCCCGTCGTCGGTGACGAACACCTCCCCGTGCTGATACGGGCTCATCGTACCCGGATCGACGTTGAGGTAGGGGTCGAGCTTGCGCAGGCGCACGCGATAACCGCGCGCCTGGAGAAGCGCGCCGAGTGCCGCCGAGGCCAGACCTTTGCCGAGGGAGGACACCACGCCGCCGGTGATGAAGATGTACCGCGCCATGGGATTGCGGATATAGCGGGAGTCGCCCGTCCCGCAAAGCCCTATCCGGCAGCACTGTCCACAGCCTTCGAAGGGCCGGAAACCGGCGCTTCCGGACGCTCGATTATTGCGGAACCTGCGGTGTGGTCGGGGCGGCGGGGGCGGCCGGCGCAGCAGGCGCGGTCGAGGGGGCCGTCGAAGCCGGCGGCGCCGCATCCGGCAGCTTCGGCAGGACGCTGCCGCCGTCCGCACCCGGCGCCTTGGCGGGCGCCGTCGGGGCCACCTGGTCGAAGATCGAGGTTGGCTGCGTCGCCGGGTGGTTCAGGATCGTCAGAAGAATCGACGTCATGAAGAACGCCGCCGCGAGGAACGCCGTCGCCCGCGTCAGCACGTTGGCCGTGCCGCGGCTCGAAAACAGCGATCCGCCGCCGCCACCGCCGATGCCGAGCGCGCCACCCTCCGAACGCTGGAGGAGGACGACGCCGATCAGCGCGATCGCGACGAGCAGATGAACGACGAGGACGACAGCGGCCATGGAACCTGTGCCTGGTGAACGGTCAGGGGCGGCATGTAGCGCGTCTCACCGCCCGTTGCAACCGCGGGCCCCAAGGCTTTCCGTCACATGTAGGTCTTGATGATGCCGAGGAAGTCGGACGCCTTGAGGCTCGCCCCGCCGACCAGCGCGCCGTCGACGTCGGGCGCGGCCATCAGCTCGACCGCGTTCGAGGGCTTTACCGACCCGCCGTAGAGGATGCGGATGCCCTTGGCGCGGTTCGCCCCGGCGATGCGGCCGAGTTCGGCCCGCAGGTGGCGGTGCACCTCCCCCACCTCCTCGACGGTCGGGGTGAGCCCCGTGCCGATCGCCCAGACCGGCTCGTAGGCGACGACCACGTCGGCAGGGAGCGGCGCATCGGGGAGCGAGCCCTGGAGCTGCTCGGACACCACCTTCAGCGTGTCGCCGGCCTTGCGCTGGTCGAGCGTTTCCCCGAGGCAGACGATGACGGTGAGCCCGGCCTTTCGCGCCGCTTCCGCCTTGGCCTTCACCATGGCGTTCGTTTCCCCGTGCAGCGTGCGGCGCTCCGAATGGCCGACGATCACGGCGGTCGCGCCGGTGTCCTTCACCATCTCGGCTGAAACGTCGCCGGTGAAGGCCCCCGACGCCTCTGTGTGGCAGTCCTGCCCGCCGACCGCGATGTCAGCCTTTCCAAGAACCGTCGAGACCTGCTTCAGCAGGGTGAACGGCGGACACACCATCACGTCGCACCGGAGCGTCACGCCCTTCAGCATCTGGGCAAGGAGGCGCACCTCCTTGAGCTGCGCCGACAGCCCGTTCATCTTCCAGTTGCCGGCGATCAACGCCCGCCGCCCGCTCTTCGCCACGTCCGAACCCCTCGCCTCGCCCGCTGCCCCTGCCTTCGACGCCTGCTTAGCAGACGGGGCCCGGTTTGCGAAGCTTGCGACACGGGGGCACGCTCCATATAAGGGCGTCGAAATCCGCGGGAGTCTCCGGCGCGCCGGTGGCTTGCGCGCTGAGCCAACGGTAGCCTCGGGACCCGACTGCCCATGATGGACGCATTGCGCACCCACGCCACGGGCTGGGTAGCGAAGATCTTGATCGGCCTGCTTGCCCTGAGCTTTGCGATCTGGGGCATCGCCGACGTGTTTCGCCCGCGCGCCAACGACGTGCTGGCGACCGTCGGCTCCCAGGAGATCCGCGGGCCCGAGTTCGAACGCCAGTTCGAGCGCGAGGTCAGAAACTTCGGCGAGCGCTCCGGCACCCCGCTGACGCGCGAACAGGCCCGCTCGATCGGCCTCGATCGCGAAGTATTGAACGTGATGCTGAACTCGGCCGCGCTCGCCAACCAGGCAGACCGCATGGACCTGAAGCTGTCGGCGAAGTACATCGTCGAGCAGCTCGCCGACAATCCGCAGTTCAAGGACAAGTCCGGCAACTTCTCGCCCGAACGCTTCCGCCAGATCATCGCGCAGAGCGGCATGAGCGAAGGGGAGATCGTCAACTCCGAGCGCAAGGGCGCGATCGCCAACGGCATCATCACCGCCGTCGCCGCTGATCCCGTGGTGCCCGACACGCTCGCCGAGATCGCCTGGACGCACCGGAATGAGCAGCGCGACGTGCGCTACTTCGTGCTCCCAGCCGACACCGTGAAGGTGCCGGAGCCGACGGATGCGGAACTCAAGACCTTCTACGAGGCGAACCAGCCGCAGTTCACGGTTCCCGACCGGCGCATCGCGCAGCTCCTCATCGTCACGCCCGCGACCGTCGCGCCGACCATCACCGTGTCGGAAGACGAGCTGAAGCAGGCCTACGAGAAGACGAAGGATACCCTCGGCGTGCCCGAGGTGCGCCACATCCTGCAGATCCCGTTCCCGAACGTCGACGAGGCGAAGAAGGCGCGCGACGCCATCGCCGGCGGCAAGTCGTTCGAGGACGTGGCCAAGGAGCGCGGCCTCAAGGATACCGACATGACGCTCGGCGACCTGTCGAAGGCGAAGGTGCTCGACAAGGCGGTGGGCGAGGCAGCCTTTGCGCTGCCGCTGAACGAGGTGAGCCAGCCGGTGCAGGGCAAGCTCTCGACCTTCCTGCTCAAGGTCACGAACATCCAGCCGGCGACGACCATGACGCTCGACCAGGCGCGCCAGCAGCTCACCGACCAGCTGCGCGTCGAGAAGGCGAAGGACGTGATCTTCGACCTGCACGGCAAGATCGAGGACGCGCGCGCCGGCGGCTCCACGTTCGAGGAGATCGCCAAGAACCTGAACCTGCCGCTGCGGACGGTCGGTCCGATCACGCGGGAGGGCCGCGACGACAAGGGCCTCGACGTCAAGGACATTCCCGAGCAGTCCGCCGTGCTGAAGGCGGTCTTCGAAAGCGACACCGGAGTCGACAACGACGCGATCAGTACGCCCGACGACGGCTTCATCTGGTTCGACGTGCGTGAGGTGATCCCCTCCTCCATAAAGCCGTTCGACCAGGTGAAGCAGCAGGTGATCGACGGCTGGAAGGCGCAGAAGCGCCGCGAGGGCGTGCTCGACGCCGCGCGCGCCCTGCAGAAGCGGCTGGTCGAGGGCGCGAAGCTCGACGACCTTGCCAAGGAAGCCGGCCGCGAGATCAAGACGCAGACGGGGCTCAAGCGCACCGAAACCAACGCCGACTTCGACTCGGCCGCCGTCGCCTCGCTGTTCGCTGCGCCGCCGACGGGCTTCGCCATCGCGCTCGAGCCGGACGGCGCGGGCGCCAAGATCATGCAGTCCGCACCCGTGATGCAGCCGCCGTTCGATCCGAAGTCGCAGGAAGCGCAGGCGATCGGCCGCGTGCTTGGCCAGCGGCTGACGAGCGACCTGAGCCTCCAGTATCTTGAGGGGCTGAAGAAGGACTACGGCGTGAAACTGAACGAGGAGCTCTGGCAACGTCTCGCCGGCGGGCAACGCTAGACTGAGACGGCCCCCTCCTCCTGATCCGGTTCACGCCCATGAGCATCGTTCCCGAGTTCGACGACTTCGCCCGCCGCTACGAAAGCGGTGCCGCACAGGTCGTCTCGACCCGCCTCGTCTCCGACCTCGAGACGCCGGTCTCTGCGATGCTGAAGCTCGCCCGCGGCCGGCACTACACGTTCCTGCTCGAATCGGTCGAAGGCGGCGCCGTGCGCGGCCGCTACTCGATGATCGGCATGCTGCCCGACCTCATCTTCAAGGTGACGGGCAGGACCGCCGCGATCAACCGCAACGCTCTGGTCGATCCCGAAGGCCCGTTCGAGACGTGTGCGGCCGATCCCCTAGCGGCGCTGCGGGCGCTGCTCGCCGAAAGCCGCATCGACGTGCCGCCGGAACTGCCGCCGATGTCGGCCGGCCTCTTCGGCTACCTCGGCTACGACACCGTGCGCCTGATGGAGCGGCTGCCGAACGAGAACCCCGACTCGCTCGGCGTGCCCGACGGCATCCTCATGCGCCCGACCATCATGGCGATCTTCGACGCCGTGAAGGACGAGGTGACGGTGGTGACGCCGGTCTATCCGGATCCCGCCGTCTCGGCGAAGGCCGCCTACGCGCGCGCCGGCGAACGGCTGTGGGCGGTGATCGACGCGCTCGACCGCCCGTTCGACCAGCGCACGCTCGAGCCCGCGGAAGTGAATGTCGGCGAGACGCGCTCCAACACGAGCCCCGCCGAGTACATGGGCATGGTGGACAAGTCGAAGGAGTACATCGCGGCGGGCGACATCTTCCAGGTCGTGCTCTCGCAGCGCTTCGAGACCGAATTCCCGCTGCCCCCGTTCTCGCTCTATCGGGCGCTCCGCCGGGTGAACCCCGCGCCGTTCCTCTACTACCTCGACTTCGACCGCTTCTCGCTGATTGGCTCCTCGCCTGAGATCCTTGTGCGAGTACGCGACGGCAAGGTGACGATCCGCCCGATCGCCGGCACGCGGCGGCGCGGCGCGACGCCCGCCGAGGACCGTGCGCTCGCCGACGAACTCCTCGCTGATCCGAAGGAGCGCTCCGAACACCTGATGCTGCTCGATCTCGGCAGGAACGACGTCGGCCGCGTTGCCGAGGTCGGCACCGTGACGGTGACGGAGAAGTTCACCCTCGAGTTCTACAGCCAGGTGATGCACATCGTCTCGAACGTCGAGGGCACGCTCGACCAGAAGCGGTTCGACGCGATCGATGCGCTGGTGGCGGGCTTCCCTGCGGGCACCGTGTCCGGCGCCCCGAAGGTGCGCGCGATGGAGATCATCGACGAACTGGAGAAGGAAAAGCGCGGGCCGTACGGCGGCTGCGTCGGCTACTTCTCGTGCTCGGGCGACATGGACACCTGCATCGTGCTCCGGACCGCAATCGTCATGGACGGCAAGATGTACGTGCAGGCGGGCGCCGGCCTCGTCGCCGACAGCGTGCCCGAGAGCGAACACCAGGAGTGCGTGAACAAGGCGAAGGCTCTGTTCCGCGCCGCCGAGGAAGCCGTTCGCTTCGCCGGCCGCGCCAGCCGCGGGCAGTAGCAAGGGCGGATTGGACGAACCGCGGCCGCGTGCGTTAAAGGTGTTTCAGGAAAGGGTTTTGCCCATGATCATCCTGATCGACAACTACGACAGCTTTACCTTCAACCTCTACCATTACCTGGGCGAGCTCGGCGCGCGCACGCAGGTGCATCGCAACGACCAGATCGGCGTCGGCCAGGTGCTCTCGGCGAAGCCCGAAGCGATCGTGCTGTCGCCCGGTCCCGGCACGCCGAACGACTCGGGCATCTGCCTCGACCTCATCGCGGCGGCGGCCGAGAAGAAGGTGCCGCTCCTTGGCGTGTGTCTCGGCCACCAGGCGATCGGCCAGGCCTTCGGCGGCAAGGTCATCCGCGGGCCGGTGCCGATGCACGGCAAGATTTCCGAGATCGTGTCGAGCGGCAAAGGCATCTTCCAGGGCTTGCCGAAGCGCTTCAAGGTGACGCGCTACCACTCGCTGATCGTGGAGCGGGCCACGCTGCCCGACACGCTCGAGATCACCGCCGAAACGGACGAAGGCATCATCATGGGTCTGCAGCACAAGCAGCTGCCGATTCACGGCGTGCAGTTCCATCCCGAGAGCATTGCCTCCGAACAAGGCCATGCGCTATTGCGGAACTTCCTGGTGCTTGCCGGCGCGCTCGAACCCGCCTGAGACTGATGCCCGAACTGAAGCCGCTCATCTCCAAGGCCGCCGAAGGCCGCCCGCTGACGCTCGACGAAGCGAAGAGCGCGTTCGACATCATGATGTCGGGCGAGGCGACGCCCGCGCAGATCGGCGGCCTGCTGATGGCGCTGCGCGTGCGCGGCGAAACCGTCGACGAGATCTCCGGCGCCGTGATGACGATGCGCGAGAAGATGACGCGCGTGACGGGGCACGACGATGCGATCGACATCGTCGGGACCGGCGGCGACCAGTCCGGCACCTACAACATCTCGACCTGCGCCGCCTTCATCGCGGCGGGCGCGGGCCTCAAGGTCGCCAAGCACGGCAACCGCGCGCTCTCCTCGAAGTCGGGCGCGGCGGACGCGCTCGCAGCACTCGGCGTCAACATCGAGCTCGGCCCCGAGAAGATCTCCGAGTGCATCCGCGAGGCGGGCGTCGGCTTCATGTTCGCCCCGGCCCATCACGCGGCGATGCGCCACGTCGGCCCCTCGCGCGTCGAACTCGGTACGCGGACGATCTTCAACCTGCTCGGTCCGCTGTCGAACCCGGCCGGCGTGAAGCGGCAGGTGATCGGCGCCTTTTCGAAGGCATGGATCGAACCGATGGCGAAGGTCCTCGGCCAGCTCGGCTCGACCCGCGTATGGGTGACGCACGGCGAAGGCGGCCTCGACGAGATCACGCCGACCGGCACGACGTGGGTCGCCGAACTGAAGGACGGCAAGGTCACGACCTTCGAGATCACGCCCGAGGCGGCCGGCATCGAGCGCGGCTCGCTTACCGACCTGAAGGGCGGCGACGCCGCCCACAACGCCGAGGCGCTGCGCGCGGTGCTGCGCGGCGCGAAGAACGCGTACGCCGACGCCGCCGCGATGACGGCAGGCGCAGCCCTCCTCGTCACCGGCAAGGCCCAGACGCTGAAGGACGGCGTCGCGCAGGCGCGCCAGGCGATCGCAGCCGGCAAGGCGCATGATGCGCTCGAACGGCTCGTTGCGGTGTCGAACGGCTAGGCGATGGCAGACATTCTCGCAAAGATTGCCGCCTACAAGCGCGACGAGGTCGCCGCCGCCAAGGCGCGGCTGCCGTTCGCAGACGTTGACGCCCACGCCCGCGCCGCGTCGCCGGTGCGCGGCTTTACGAAGGCGCTCGAAGCGAAGATCGCCGCCGGCAAGCCGGGCCTCATCGCCGAGATCAAGAAGGCGAGCCCGTCGAAGGGCCTGATCCGCGCCGATTTCGATCCGCCGACGCTGGCGAAGGCCTACGAGGCCGGCGGCGCGGCCTGCCTCTCGGTGCTCACCGACACGCCCTCGTTCCAGGGCGCGCCCGAATTCCTGACCGCTGCCCGCGCCGCATGTTCGTTGCCGGCACTGCGCAAGGACTTCATGCTCGACCCCTACCAGGTGGCCGAGGCGCGCGCGTGGGGGGCCGACTGCATCCTCCTCATTCTCGCGATGATCGACGATGCGCTCGCCGGCGAGCTTGAGGCCGCCGCCGCCGACTACGGCATGGACGTGCTGTGCGAGGTGCACGACGAGGCCGAGCTCGAGCGCGGGCTGAAGCTTCGTGCACGGATGATCGGCATCAACAACCGCGACCTGAAGACGTTCGTCACCACGCTCGAGACGTCGGAGCGGCTCGCCCCGCGCGTGCCGCAGGACCGCCTCGTCGTGGCCGAAAGCGGGCTCGAGACGGCCGCCGACCTCGCCAGGCTCGGACGCCACGGGATCGGCGCGTTCCTGATCGGCGAAAGCCTCATGCGCAAGGCGGACGTCGAGGCGGCGACGCGCGCCATTCTCGATGTTTCGCGCCGTTCTTCCGCCGCGGCGGAATGATCCGATGAGCGAGCATCGCCTCACCCATCTCGACGCCGAGGGCAACGCCCGCATGGTCGACGTGTCGGGAAAGGACGTGACGGTGCGCACCGCCACCGCGAAGGGCCGCGTCCGGATGAAGCCGGAGACGCTCGCACTGCTGCTCGAGGGTCGTGCGCCAAAGGGCGATGTATTGGCCGTCGCGCGGATCGCGGGCATCATGGCGGCGAAGCGCACGCACGAGCTCATCCCGCTGTGCCATCCGCTGGCGATCACAAGCGTTTCGGTCGACCTTTCGCCGAACGTCGCCGACGCCGCGATCGACGTCACCGCAACCGTGCGCGTGGAGGGCAAGACCGGCGTCGAGATGGAAGCGCTGACGGCCGTCTCCGTCGCCTGCCTCACCGTCTACGACATGCTGAAGGCCGTCGACCGCGGCATGGTCATCGACGCCGTGCGCCTTGCCGAAAAGACCGGCGGGCGCTCCGGCCACTACACCGCGGAGTGAGACGCCCATGGCGCTGATGCCGGTCGCCGAGGCGAAGGCGCGCATCCTCGAAGCAGCGAAGCCGCTGCCCGCCGAGACGGTGGCGCTTGAGAGCGCGCAGGGCCGCGTGCTCGCGAAAGACGTCGCGGCGACCCGCAACCAGCCGCCCTTCCCCGCCTCCGCGATGGACGGCTACGCGGTGCGCGCAGCCGACGTTGCCGACGTGCCGGCGCGGCTGCAGGTGATCGGCGCATCGATCGCGGGCAAGCGCTATGCGGGCAAGGTCGGTCCCGGCAAGGCGGTGCGCATCTTCACCGGAGCGCCGGTGCCGGAGGGCGCCGATACGATCGTCATCCAGGAAGACGCCGATCGCGACGGCGACACCGTGGTCGTGCGCGAGCGCATGGCCGTGAACCGGCACATCCGCCCGGCGGGCCTCGACTTCCGCAAGGGCGAGACCGTGCTGACGCAGGGCATGGTGCTGAACGCCCGACTGCTTGGCCTTGCCGCCGCGATGAACCGCGAAGGCCTCCCGGTGCGGCGCAAGCCCGTCGTCGCGATCCTGTCGACCGGCGATGAACTCGTCCGACCGGGCGACAAGCCCGGCCCGGACCAGATCATCGCTTCCTCCGCGCCGGCGCTTGCCGCGTTCGCGCGCCGCTTCGGGGCCGAACCGCTGATGCTCGGCATCGTGCCGGACCGGAAGGCCGTGATCGCCCGCGCCATCGAGAAGGGTCGCAAGGCCGACATCCTCCTCACCACGGGCGGCGCCTCCGTCGGGGAACACGACCTCGTCCAGGAGGCGCTCGCCGCGGCGGGCGTGAAACTCGACTTCTGGAAGATCGCGATGCGGCCCGGAAAGCCGCTGATGTTCGCGCGCAGGGGCCAGCAGCGGATTCTCGGGCTGCCGGGCAACCCGGTCTCCTCGCTCGTGTGCGCGAGAATTTTCGTGAAACCGCTGATCGACCGCCTGCTCGGCCTTCCGGTCGACGACGGTCTCGTGCCCGCGGTCCTCGACGCGCCCCTCGCGGCGAACGACCAGCGCGAGGACTACCTCCGGGCGACGTTCGTTGCGACGAAGGAAGGGCTGCCGCGCGTCACCGCGCACGGCAAGCAGGACAGCTCCATGCAGCGCACCCTCGCCTTCTCGGACTGCCTGATCGTTCGCGCCCCGTTCGCCCCCGCCGCCGCGGCCGGCGAGCGTGTCGAGGTGCTGCCGCTCGACTTCTGACCCAAAATGTCGCGAACGCCCCGGGAACAGGAGCTAACCTGACGTTAACCTCTTGCCGAACATAAACAGAACAGTTATTGATGTTTCAGTTCTGTTCCAACGCTGCGAATCTCCAGTGCGGGGACGCCGCGGCAACGGTCAGAGGGGGCGGGTTCGGCATCATGCTGACACGCAAGCAGTACGAATTGCTGATGTTCATCCACGAGCGCCTCAAGGAGGCGGGCGTGCCCCCCTCGTTCGAGGAAATGAAGGAGGCGCTCGACCTGCGCTCGAAGTCGGGCATCCATCGCCTGATCTCGGCACTCGAGGAGCGCGGCTTCATCCGCCGCCTGCCGCATCGCGCCCGCGCGCTCGAAGTCGTGCGCCTGCCGGAATCGGCCTCCCAGGGCCTTGCGGCACAGCGTCGTGCGTTTGCGCCCAACGTGATCGAGGGCTCGCTCGGCCGGGTGAAGCCGATGGCGGGGGGATCGACCGGCGGACCACCGGCAGTCGCCGTGCCGGTCATGGGCCGCATCGCCGCAGGCGTTCCGATCTCGGCGATCGAGACCCATTCGCACAACATCGCGGTGTCGCCTGACCTTTTGGGCCCGGGTGATCATTTCGCGCTCGAGGTGAAGGGCGATTCGATGATCGAGGCCGGCATCCTCGACGGCGACACCGTCGTGTGCCGGCGCGCCGACACGGCGAAGAACGGCGACATCGTCGTGGCGCTCGTCGATCGCGAGGAGGCGACCCTGAAGCGGCTGCGTCGTAAGGGCGACTCGATCGCGCTCGAAGCGGCGAACCCGAGCTACGAGACGCGCATCTTCGGCCCCGACCGCGTGCACGTGCAGGGAATCCTCGTCGGCCTCATCCGCAAGTACTGACGGCCTTACCGGCCCGCGGTTTCGCTCGGCGCCGCAATCGCGCGGCGCGGCACGATCGTCGTCACCCATGGCCGTTCACCGCGTTCACCCGCGGCCGTGCGGACCGCGATTTCCCCTGCGTCTCCGATGACGAGGGCGTGCGCCCCGGCCCGCCACAGGTCGAACCGGTCGATCACGCGCTTTGCATCCTCGCACAGACCGAACAACGGTTCGGCGGAGATCACGATGTCCGCGTCCTTGCAGGTGGCGGCGGAGATCCTTGCCTTCCGCGGCACGTAGGCGACGGTCAGTCCTTTCACCTGCGCAACGCAGCGGGCCGCATCGCAAGTCCAGCCGCGACGGCCGGCAGCATCCTTGGCAGGGGTCGCGTCGCCGTCGGCGAGGAGCCAGTGCTCGACCGCGAATCGTCCGCGCTTCCCGTCGACGGGCACGAGCAGGCCGTCCGCGCCGCGCACCGCAACGGTCTTGCCCTGATCCTCGACGAGAATGTCGGGCCGGTCAGCAACAGCGACAAAGGCGACCGGCGCGGCGGCAACGACCATCGCCAGCCCCGCCAGACGCCACGGGCCACGCCAGAGGCTCAGGACGACAAGCCCCGCGCCGGCCAGCAGCACGGCGGTACCCGACAGTGTCGGGATGGCGCTTCCCGCTCCCGGAAGCGCCGCGACGGTCGCAGCGATCGCCGTCACCACGTCGAGGCCCAGGCCCATCGCCTTCAGCGGCAACGCTTCGAGGCCGAACGGCATCGCCACCATCGACACCACCGCCGCCGGCATCACGAGGAAGCTCGTCACAGGGATCGCGAGCAGGTTCGCGGCCACGCCGTAGAACGACAGCCGGTTGAAGTGGTAGGCCGCCGGCAGCCCCGAGAAGACAGAGGCGACGAGCGACGTCGCGACGATGCCCGCCAGCGCAAAGAGGATACGCCACGGGATGGCGGGCGGCCGCCGTTCTTCGTGCCCTGCCGGACCGCGCCGCCATGTCGATACGGCGTCGTTGAACGCGATGAGGCCCATCACGGCCATGAACGACATCTGGAACCCCGCATCGAACACCGACTCCGGTGACGCGATGAGCACGAACAGCGCCGCGAGCGCGAGGTTGTGCAGCGCGAGCGCCGGCCTCCCCGCGATCACGGCCGCGAACATCACCGCGATCATCACGTAGGACCGCCAGGTCGCCGGCCCGCCGCCCGAGAACGCGAGGTAGACGGTGCCCGCGAGCAGCGCTGCAATCGCCGACCAGGCCTTGATCGGAAATCGCAGCACCAGCGGCGCGAACAGCGCCAGCAGCGCCCGCACCACGAAGAACACACCACCCGCAACGAGGCTCATGTGCAGCCCCGAGATCGAAAGGATGTGGGCAAGCCCCGAAACCTGGAGCGCCTGCGTCACGCTGTCGGGAATGCGCCCCCGCTCGCCCACGATCAGCGCCTCGGCGATCGCGCCGTTCTGACCGGGCAGTTCCGCGCGAATGCGCGCGCCGATCGCTGCACGCATGTCATCTATCCGCTCGGCGATCGTCGGCGCGGCGCCGTCCGCGACCGTCACCGGACTCAAGGTGCGGCCACGTGCACCGATGCCGCGGAACCATTGCGTTCGGGCATAGTCGTAGCCTCCCGGCTGGATTGGCCGGGGCAGCGGCTCCAGCAGCGCCTTCACGGTGACCCGCGCCCCGCGCGGCGGCGGACCACCCTTTCCGTTGGCGATCCGGATGTCTGCCCGCGAGGGCCACGCGTCAGGCGCGATGCCATCGATAGCCGTGATCTCGAGCGTGATCCGCGAAAGCTTCTGGCTGACCGGCATCACGTCGATGACGCGCCCCGCGACCATCGTCGCCCCGGTCGGCGCCGCGAGCGTTCGCGTGTCGAGCCACTCGGTACGGGCCTTTGCGCCGACGAATCCGAAGAGCAGGCCCGCCGCGACGAACGCCAGCGGGAGACCGCGGCCTCGCCACGACAGGGTGGCGCAGCACACGGCGAGCGCCGCCAGCAGCAGCGTCGCGATGCCGTTCGGCTCGTGCTTCAGCGAGAAATAGAAGGCGCTTCCCGCACCGAACGTCACCGGCACCCAGAAGAACCAGCTCGCGCCTTGAGCCGCGATTGCCGCACGCACGTCGGCGATGGCGAACGCGGTGGCCCGCCTGCGGGCCGGCAGGAACCGGCCGCGGGCCTGCCGTTCCCGGGCAATCCACGCCGCATCGACCATGGAGCGCCCCCGCGACTCCCGGCCAGGTCTTTCGCCCGGCCTTAACCGGCGCGAGCGCCTGTGCTAGAGGCTCTGCGCCATCATCCAACGATCCACCATCATCGCGGAGTTCGGCGGCAATGTCATCGCCCGTCGTCACCAGATTTGCCCCGTCGCCCACCGGTTTCCTGCACATCGGCGGGGGGCGCACCGCGCTCTTCAACTGGGCGTTCTCGAAGCATACGGGCGGCAAGATGCTGCTGCGCATCGAGGATACCGACCGGGAGCGCTCGAGCGAGGCGGCGGTTGCGGCGATCATCGACGGCCTCACCTGGCTCGGCCTCGACTGGGACGGCGAGCCCGTGTCGCAGTTCGCCCGCGCCGAGCGCCACCGCGCGGTCGCCGAGGAGCTGCTCGCCAGGGGCAAGGCCTACCGATGCTACGCCTCGCCTGAGGAGCTCGAGGAGATGCGCGCGAAGGCCGCTGCAGAGGGCAGGCCGCAGCGGTATGACGGCCGCTGGCGGGACCGCGACCCGGCGGAGGCGCCCGCGGGCGTGAAGCCGGTCATCCGCTTCAAGGCCCCGCAGGACGGTGAGACGGTGATCGACGACGCCGTCCAGGGGCGCGTGACGTTCCAGAACAAGGAACTCGACGACCTCGTGATCCTGCGCTCCGACGGGACGCCGACCTACAATCTGTCGGTCGTCGTCGACGACCACGACATGGGCGTCACGCACATCATTCGCGGTGTCGACCACCTCACGAACGCGGCACGCCAGACGCAGATCTACCTCGCGATGGGCTGGGCCGTGCCGCAGATGGCGCACATCCCGCTGATCCACGGGCCGGACGGCGCAAAACTGTCGAAGCGGCACGGCGCGCTCGGCGTCGATGCCTATCGCGCCATGGGATATCTGCCGGAAGCGATGCGGAACTACCTTGCCCGCCTCGGCTGGAGCCACGGCGACGACGAGATCTTTTCCACCGACCAGCTCGTCCAGTGGTTCGACCTCGGCAGCGTCGGCCGCTCCGCCGCGCGTTTTGATTACGTCAAGCTCGAGAACCTGAACGGCCACTACATCCGGCACACGGCCGACGATCGCCTGGTCGAGGCGCTGATCGCCTTCCTCCCCTATGCGGAGAACGGGGTGGCAATGCTGAACCAGATCGAGAGCGACAAAAGCGCCCGCGAAAAACTCCTCGCTGCGATGCCGGGACTCAAGGAGCGCGCGAAGACCCTCGTCGAACTCATGATGAACGCTCGCTTCTTGTTCGCGATGCCGGCGATGGAGGAGAAGGCGAAGAAGCTGCTCGACGACGGTGGGCGGGCGGTCCTTTCCCAGGTGAGGCCCGTGCTCGAGTCCTCGAACGATTGGACTGCGCCGGCCCTCGAGGCGGCCGTGAAAGGCTTCGCACAAGAAACCGGCCTCAAGCTCGGCTCGATCGCCCAGCCGCTGCGGGCTGCGCTGACCGGGTCGACAACATCGCCCGGAATCTTCGACGTTCTGGCGGTGCTGGGCCGGGCAGAGTCCCTGTCGCGCATTTCTGTCCAGTGCGCCTGACGCAAAGCTGTTATGGTGCAATGCAAGACTTTTGACGCAATTGCAGCAACCGGTATGATCGTTTAGCGGTTATAGGGCCGCAAAACGGCGGGTTCAGAAGGCGAAACGCCTCGCCGCAGGTGCGGAAAAGGGGACGTCAATGGAAGGCTCAAATCCCATGGCCGAAGCCACGTCAGCAAAGCTCACCCTCGGTTCGAGCAAGGTCGACCTGCCGGTGAAGGAGGCGACGATCGGCCCGAACGTTGTCGACATCGGCGCGCTCTACAAGGACGCGCACGTCTTCACCTACGACCCCGGCTACAGCTCGACGGCGAGCTGCGAAAGCAAGATCACCTACATCGACGGCGACAAGGGCGTCCTTCTTTACCGCGGCTACCCGATCGAACAGCTCGCCGAGGGCGGCGACTTCATCGAGACGGCGTTCCTGCTGCTCTACGGTGACCTGCCGGACAAGGCCGGCCGCAAGGAGTTCGAGGACGCGATCACGCATCACACGATGCTGCATGAGCAGATGATCCGCTTCTACTCGGGCTTCCGGCGCGACGCGCACCCAATGGCGGTGATGGTCGGCGTCGTCGGCGCTATGTCGGCGTTCTACCACGACTCGACCGATATCAACGACCCGAAGCAGCGCGAGATCGCCATCCGGCGCATGATCGCCAAGCTGCCGACCATCGCGGCCATGGCCTACAAGTACTCCGTCGGCCAGCCGTTCATGTATCCGAAGAACGATCTCAAGTACGCGGCGAACTTCCTGCAGATGTGCTTCGCCGTGCCGTGCGAACCTTATCTATCGAACCCGGTGCTCGCCAACGCACTCGACAAGATCTTCATCCTGCACGCCGACCACGAGCAGAATGCCTCGACCTCGACCGTGCGCCTCGCCGGTTCCTCCGGCGCCAATCCGTTTGCCTGCATCGCCGCCGGCATTGCCTGCCTTTGGGGTCCGGCGCACGGCGGCGCGAACGAGGCCGCGCTTCACATGCTCGAGCAGATCGGCCGGCCGGAGAACATCAAGAAGTACGTGGAGCGGGCGAAGGACAAGAACGACCCGTTCCGTCTGATGGGCTTTGGCCACCGTGTCTACAAGAACTACGACCCGCGCGCCCGCATCATGCAGCGCACCTGCCACGAGGTGCTGAAGGAACTCGGCATCCAGGACGATCCGCTGCTCGATGTCGCTGTGGAACTCGAGCAGGTGGCGCTCAAGGACGAGTACTTCATCGAGAAGAAGCTCTACCCCAACATCGACTTCTACTCGGGCATCACGCTGCGCGCGCTGGGCTTCCCGACCTCGATGTTCACCGCGCTGTTCGCCGTCGCCCGCACCGTGGGCTGGCTCGCGCAGTGGAAGGAGATGATCGAGGACCCGAGCCAGCGCATCGGCCGTCCCCGCCAGCTCTACACCGGCCCGACCGAGCGCGACTACGTCCCCGCCTCCAGGCGCGGATTCTGAGCGCCGTTCCCCGACTGACAGGGCGACCCGTCTGCGCTAACCTCTTGAGAGGCTCACGTGCAGGGGGATTCGCCATGGCTGCAAAGCGGATTGCCATGATCGCCGCGATGGTCGGCGCGCTCGCCGGTGCGCCCGGCGTCGTTCTTGCCCAGAGCAACGAGGACCTGAAGGTAGTGAGCGACCTCGTGCGCGACACGGGGACGAAGTGCTCGAACCCGTCCTCGGCAGTTCGCGACCCATCGGAATCGAAGCCCGACGAGCCGGTTTACATCCTCACCTGCGACGAGGGCGTCTACGAGGTGCGCGTCGTGCCGGACATGGCGCCGAAGATCACCAAGCGCGACAAGCAGCCCGATCAGTAGAGAAAACTGTCGGCGTCGGTCCATACGGTGACGTAGGTCGTCGTCCCTGAAATGTCCTTCTGGAACACGAAGCAGTCGAGCCCGATCGCCGCGTTGATTGCGCCGTTCGAGGTGGTGAAGATCGAATCCGCCACCCCGTTGTAGGCCTTGTTGATCAGGTCCATCTCTGTCGCCGTGTAGACGAAGGCGAGCGCCGGCGCCTGCGAGATGTTGGTGAGGTTGAGTGCGGAAGCGGCGAGCGTCCACTGTTCCGTGGCGTTGGCGGTCGCGAAGGTCAGCGTATCGGTGCCGGAACCCAGGATCGCGACGAACGCGTTCATGTCGGCGTCCGTGCCGCTCCTCGCCTGCTGTTCGATCTTCGAGAACGACGCCGTGACCGTGTTGTTCACGTTGTCCGACGGCGTCGCCGCGATGATGCCTTCGACGTTCGTGATCGACGCGTTGCGGAAGTCGAACGTCGCCGGCGATCCGGTGACGAACTTGACGAGGTCGAACCCGCTGCCGCCGTCCATCGTAATCGTGTCGGCACCCTGGAGGTTGCCGTCGCCGCCGTCGAGCGTGTTGCCGAGGTCGTTGCCGCCGCGCAGCACATCGTCGCCCTCGTCGCCGAACAGCATGTCGCGGCCGAGGCCGCCGTCGATGGTATCGTTCCCGGCCAGCCCGCGAATGAGGTCCGCTGCCCCAGTCCCGACGAGCAGGTTCGCGAAGATGTTCCCGTATATTCGATTGTACGTCGGCATGCAGTGCAACTCTCGTTTGAACGAGACGTACACTGAGCAGTTTTAACAATTCCCGTACGACATGCGTAAATCAAAGATGTTCAATTCCTGGTTGTGCATCTGCTTACAAAACGAAAGGCGGCGCCGAAGCACCGCCTTCCTGGACTGATGATGTATTTGGATTGGAGATTACTGGCGCTGCGCTGTCGAACGAACGTAACGGCCGTTGGTCGCACAAAACTCGGTCGTATTGTCGTCGGCGTTCTGCTGGATGTCGTCCCGCAGGGCCTGCAGCTCCTCGGTCGACAGGCCCGACTCACGTTCCGCCTTGTCGAGCGACTGGTTCAGTTCGGACATCTCCGCCGAGGTGAGCCGGAAGCCACAGTGGTCATAGACTGCGTCGGCGATGTAGTAGGCGGCGACGACGCTGTTCCAGTCCTGCTGACCGTCCGCGTCATCGGCGAGTGCTGGGACCGCCGCAGAACCGAGCCACAGAGCCATTCCGGCGAGAAGGAGGGGGGACTTCATGATGTGGGCCATAGTTGTTTCTCCTGAACCGAGATGGCCACACGATACACGCGAAACGAAAATGCGGAACTAAGACACAAAGTAAACGGTATAATAATTCGTTCTTCAAACGCCGTGATTTACGTAAAAGTTTACGAAATATTCTCAAGAAAAATCTTCAACCTGCAGTGCATGCCACGAAATATACTATCGTCTCAAATGATCATTTAGCATTGCGAAGCGTTTAACTCGCAATTACACAATATAATTGCTAGTGCTTCCTGTGGCTGGGGCAAGGCCAAGGATGGACAATATGGAAGGCGTTTCGGCTCGGAAGAACAGTTCTACACACACTCAGCTCTCGATGGCGCCCTCTCTCCTCGCCCGCCTGCGGCGCGACACGCGGGCGAACGTGTCCCTCATGTTCGGTCTCGCCATCGTGCCCCTGATCCTGGCAGCGGGCGCCGCCATCGACTATTCGAACGCGGTGCGGGGCCGCCAGGCGCTGCAGCAGGCAAGCGACGCCGCGGCACTGGCTGCGGCTCGATTCGACGGAACGACCGCACAGCGCAAGGCGGTCGCTCAGAAGTACTTCGATTCAAACCTCGGCCCTTACGCGACCGGTTACGGCGCCACGATGTCGTTCACCGATACCGACAAGACGGTGGGCATCACCGCATCGTTGACCGTGCCGACCTATTTCATGCAGATCGCGGGCTACAAGTCGACCACGGCTTCGATCACTTCGGAGGTGACGAAGGAAGCAAACGGCCTCGAGGTCGTGCTGGTGTTCGACAACACCGGTTCGATGACGACCAACAGTCGCCTCACGACCCTCGTCGCCGCCTCGAAGACCTTCACGGACATCCTGTTCGGCGCCCGCACTTCCGCCAACACGCTGAAGATCGGGCTCGTCCCGTTCTCGGCTGCGGTCAACGTGGGGCCTGCGAATTCGAACAAGTTCTGGCTCGACAAGACGGGCGCCACCTCGATCAGCAAGCTGAACTTCAACACGGCGGGCTGGAACAACTGGAAGGCCTGGCAGACCATTACCAACCGTTCCTGGAACGGATGCGTGGAGGCGCGCGCCGGATCGCTCGCCTTCGACGACACGCCACCCAGCGCCGGTACGCCGGAAACCCTGTTTGCGCCTTACTTTGCGCCGGACGAGCCGGGCAGCGCCACGACGAGCTCGATCACCCTGAAGAACGCGTCCAACCAGAACCAGACCTACTACAACAGCTGGCGAACCGACGTGCCGAACACCGGCACCGACATGGACTCCCGCCAGCGCACGCCCGGCAAGTACACGAACGGCACGCTGAGCTCGAGCTATGCAGGACCGGAGTTCAACTGCCAGATCGCGCCGATCACACCGCTCACCGGCGACAAGGCGACCATCGTTTCAGGGATCAACGCCATGGTCGCGAACGGCGCCACCGTCATTCCGGAAGGACTGGCATGGGGTTTGCGTGTCCTCTCGCCGGAAGAACCGTTCACGGAGGGCGTGGCCTTCAGCAACAACCAGAACATCAAGAAGGCGTTAATCCTTCTGACCGACGGCGAGAACGACGTCGGCTCGGGCGGCTCGCCGCTGCCGAACCACAACGGCGTCTGGTACAACACCTTTGGCTACCTGCCGCAGAACCGCCTCGGCACCACGAACTTCACGACATTCCACTCGACGCTCGACGCGAAGACCCAGCAGGTCTGCAACCTGATCAAGAGCAAGGGCGTGGTGGTCTACAGCTTCTCGTACGGCGTCACCAACACCAACGCGAAGAACCTGATCAAGAGCTGCGCGACGGACGCGGCCAAGTACTTCGATCCGCCCTCGAACGCAGCGCTCGCCGCCAACTTCACCCAGATCGCCAACGAACTCCGCAACCTCTACCTCAGCAAGTAACGCCATGACAGAGCGCCCTCGCCGCTTCAGTCTTGCCAAGTTCAAGCGCTTCCGCCGCGCCGATAGCGGTGTCGCCGCCATCGAGTTCGCGATGGTCGGCCTGCCGTTCCTGTGGCTCCTTTGTGCGACGTTCGAGACCGGCCTCGTGCTGATCGCGGAGTACACGATCGAGAACGGCACCCAGCAGGCGGGCCGCATGATCCGCACCGGACAGGTACAGACGCAGGGCCTCACCCAGGCGAAGTTCAAGGACATCGTCTGCAGCGGGCTCGCGACCACGATGCTCGACTGCAAGAACAACCTTTATGTCGACGTGCGCAGCTTCCCGAGCTTCTCCGCCGTCAGCCTGCCGCCGCCGGTCGTCAACGGCCAGCTGTCGCCTGCCGCGACGACGAATTCGTCCTACCAGCCGGGCACGCCGTTGCAGGTCGTCGTCGTGCGCACCTACTACAACTGGAAGCTCTTCACGCCCGGCATCTCGAAACTCGCGAACCTCGGTTCGACCTCCCGCCTGCTCGCCTCGTCGACGTCGTTCCGTAACGAGCCTTACGCCATCCAGTGAGGTTGAGACCGATGCCGATCAAGTCCGCCGCCAGGCTCGCCCGCCGCTTCGCTCACGTCGATGATGCGCTGGCCGCAATCGAGTTCGCGTTCATCCTGCCGGTGATGGTGATCGCCTACTTTGGCCTCGTCGATGCCGCCAATGCGTTGTCCGCGAGCCGACGCGTCGCTGAAACGACGAGCATCATCGGCGACCTGATCACGCAGCAGACCGGCGGCACGATTGCCAAGGCCGACCTCAAGGGCCTGTTCGACGCGGCGTCGCAGACGTTCGCGCCGTTCTCGACCGCGGGTCTCGCCATCGAGGCGTACGGCTACAAGATGAACAACGGCAACCCGGTTCAGAGCTGGAAGTACACCAACGGCACCGCGTGCCCGGCCAGCGCGCCCGCGATCAACATGACCAACGTCAAGAACCTCATGGCAGAAGGCAATGACCTGGTCGTGTCGCGCGTGTGCTACACGGTCGCCCCGATCGTGGGTTACGTGTTCAAGACGTCGATCCCGCTCTCCGACCAGCTCGCGCTGCGGCCGCGCTATTCGACGGCGCTTGCCTGCTCCGACTGCTGAAGCTTCAGCGCAGGTAGCCGTTGGAGCGGAACCAGACGATGGCGTCGTCAAGCGCCTCGCCGAACGGCCGTGCGGTGAAGCCCAGTTCCTGCTCTGCCCGCGCCGCCGTGAAGTACATGCGCTTGCGCGCCATTCGTACGCCGTCGAGCGTCACGAACGGTTCCTTTCGGGTGAACCGCGCCACGCCTTCGGCGGCGGCGGCGACCGGCATGATGGACCATGTCGGCAAGCAGATCCGCGGCGGCGGCCGGCCCGCGCGGCTCGCGATTGCAGCCAGCAAGCCGCCGAGCGACTCGTTCTGGCCGCCGAGGATGTAGCGCCGGCCGATCTCGCCCTTCTCCATCGCCAGCAGATGGCCCGCGGCAACGTCGTCGACGTGCACGAGGTTGAGGCCGGTGTCGACGTAGGCCGGCATGCGTCCCATCAGCGCTTCGACGATGATGCGCCCGGTGGGCGTCGGCTTGACGTCGTACGGCCCGATGGGCGCCGACGGATTGACGATGACCGCCGGCAGTCCTGCCTCCGCCATCGCTTCGACCACGCGTTCGGCAGCGACCTTCGAACGCTTGTAGGCGCCGATCGCCTGCGCTTCGGTCAGAGCCCCCGCTTCATCGCCCGGTCGGTCGATGCTTCCCGGCGCAAGCGTCGCCACCGAGCTCGTGTAGACGATCCGCTCGACGCCCGCGGCCTGCGCCGCCTCCATCACGGTGCGCGTCATCGACACGTTGTTCTCGACGATCTCGTTGGGATCGGGCGCCCACAGTCGATAGTCGGCCGCCACGTGATAGAGCCGCTCGATGCCGCGCATCGCCTCCGCCACCTGGCGCCGATCGCGGAGGTCCGCCTCGCGTACGTCGAGATCGAGCGCGGCGAGATGGTCGCGCTGGCTGGTCGCACGCAGCGTCACCCGAACGCGTTCGCCGCGCTGAACAAGTGCCCGCGCAACCGCGGAGCCGACGAAACCGCCGGCCCCGGTCACGAGCACGCGTGCCGCTTTCGTCATTAAACTCGCTTCGGAAAGAATGGCCTCAAGTCAACGATGTGACTTACGCCCCGGCCACTCCAGGGGCAAGCGCCTTCAGGAGGCGCGGGTACGTTTGGAGAGCTTCTCGTTGGCTTCGCGCTGAAGCTGGATCAGTTCCTCGAGATACCCCTTCAGCGTCCGCTCCAGCATGTAGAGCATGAAGGCGATCATCAGGAGCAACTGGGTGTCGACGGTGAGAAAACTCTTCCAGGCTTCGTTGAGCCATTCCATGACGATCTCTCCCTGCGATTTGTCTTATTGCGCCAACGCCATCAGAAGATGGAGGTCGTGGTTCGATGGAATGGGCCGTCCTTCGTCCTGCAGCCTGCGCCGCGCGTCACTGACCCACTCCTGGCCAGCGCTGATCCAGGGGAAGCGACCGATCAGTTCGGCATGGATCTCCTCGTCGGTGAGCCAGCACTCAATCAGGTCCCGCGCCGCCTTGGCGACTGCGTCCTCACCCCGATGAACCACCTGAACCGTCATGTTTTCGTCCCGTCCTGACACGAGCAACGCCCCGGTGCGGGTTCATGCTGCAACGCCAATGCCAAGGGGCGGCGGTCCCGACGGCCGCCGCCCCTTGCTGGTTAACGAAGTGGACGCTCGACTAAGGTTTCAGGCGGTCGCGGGCGCGGCAGAGCGCACGTTGAACGCGAACAAGATCATCACGACACCGATCGCGATGGCATAGAACCCGATGGTCCAGGCGATCGCAAGCGCCCCTACCTCCGGGCGGTACATCGCGTAGACCGCAAACGCGATCGAGATCAGCCCCGACAGGAACAGCCAGAACTCGCCCGTCATCTCCTTGCGCAGAGCAATCGAGGCGACGATCTGCAGCGCGCCGATCACGAACGCCCAGGCGATGATGTAGAGCAGCAGCGCCACGGCAGTGATGGCCGGGTTCGTGAAGGTGATGACACCGACCGCGATGCCGAGTACGCCTTGCAAGCCGATCAGCCACTTGTGGTCGCTTTGCGCCTTGCCCATCGCCAGCGCGACCAGCGCCAGGACGCCGTCCGCGAAGGCGAAGGCGGCCCAGACGAGGACGAGGCTCGCGAGAGTCGCACCGGGCAAGAAGAGCGCCATCAAGCCGAACAGCACGGCAATGATGCCGCGCAGCAGGAACACCCACCAGTTCTTCGCACAGAAGCCAAGCATCGATATCCCCTCCTCGAATCGAACGCACGAACTCGTGCCGACATTTAGACTACTCCATGTCGACATGGCACTGAAGCGTCGGCGGCGGTTGACACCCGCTTGTGCGCGTGCACACCATGCGCCCGTCGCGATCTGGCGAAGCCGTCCTCGGCATAAGTGTCAGGTCACGGGAGGAGACTCGGCAACAACCCCGAAAGCGTCGAGAAACGGACAACTGCGACGCATCGGGTCATGCAGCTTGGGAAGGAAGACGTACATGATGAAACGCCTGCTGATGACCGCATCCGTTATTGCCCTTGCGGGCTGGACTGCGGGTCAGGCTCTCGCCGCCGAAACGAAGGGACCGGTCACCGACGACATCGGTGTCGTCGAGATCCCGAAGGACGCGCCGATCACCATCGGCGGGTACTGGGTGATCTCCGGCGCTGACACGGCGCTCGGTGTCGACTCCAAGCGCGGTGTCGAGATCTACTTCGACCAGATCGGCAACAAGATCGCCGGTCACGACATCCAGTTCGTCGTCGAAGACGACGGCTGCAACGCCGAGGGCGGCCAGACGGCCGGCACGAAGCTCGCTTCGGTTCCGAACGTCGTCGCCGTGATCGGCCCGGCATGCTCGTCAGCCGCCACCACGGCCGCGCCGATCCTGTGGAAGGCCGGCATCGTCGACATCGGCACGGCGACCACCGCGCCCTCGCTGACGGCTCCGGACCGCAAGCCCGACTTCGACGGCTATCTGCGCACGATCTATTCGGACGCGGACCAGGGCTACAACGACGCCGAGTACTTCTTCAAGGAACTCGGGTGCAAGACGCTCGCCACGATCCACGACGGCAGCCCGTACGCCTCGCAGCTCGCCAAGGCGGCCTCGAACCATTTCAAGGAACTCGGTGGTGAAGTCGTCGCCGAGGAAGCCATCGCGCCGACCGACGTCGACATGCGTCCGGTGCTGACCGGCATCGGCACGAAGAAGCCGTGCGTCCTGTACTTCCCGATCTTCGTGGCCGCGGCCGCGCAGATCGTGCGTCAGGCGCCGGAAATCGCCGACTTGAAGGACACCAACATCATCGGCGGTTCCTCGATGATGGCGCCGGGTCTGCTCGAAGCCGCTGGCGATGCCGCCAAGGGCTTCCGCATCACCAACGTCGACATCTCGCCGGAAGCGATGGGCAAGAAGTATCCGGACTTCGTCGCGGCCTACAAGGCGAAGTACGGCGAAGGCCCGATCAACTCGTTCCACGCCCAGGCCTATGACGCCGCGGTGATCCTGCAGAAGGCCATCGAGTCGGTCGCCAAGACCGACGACCAGGGCAACACGTACATCGGCCGCAAGGCCCTGCGTGACGCGCTGTTCGCCACCAAGGGCTACGATGGCATTTCGGGCCCGATCAACTGCAACGAACACGGCCAGTGCGGTTCGTTCAACTTCGCCGTCTACCAGTTCACCAGCGGCGATCCGGCCACCTTCGAGGTGGGCAAGAACCCGATCAAGATCTTCCCGAAGAAGTAAGCTTCGGATCTTGAGTTGACTGAACGCCGCCGGCCCGCAAGGACCGGCGGCGTCTCCTGAAAAATCAAAAAGACTGCGCTGCCGCTTCGTCCGTGGGGATTTAGGGGATACGGGAACAATGGCTGCAACGGCCACTGCTGGCGCGCCTCAGAAAAAGGCGCTGTTCAAGAGCCTGCACAAATTCACGCTGGTCGACCTCGTCCTGTGGACGCTTCGCATCGGCGTCCTCATCGTCGTCGTCGGCGGCACGATCGGCACGCTGATCAAGGGCACCTACAGCGCGACGGACTGGTTCAACTTCTTCATGTTCGGGCTGACGATCGGCGGCATCTACGCCTTGATCGCGCTCGGCTACACGATGGTCTACGGCATCCTGCGCCTGATCAACTTCGCGCACGGCGACATCACGATGACCGGCGCGTTCGCGGGCTTCTTCCTCGCCCGCTCGTTCGACCGATCAGGCTTCATCGACAGTCATCCCTTCCTTGCCGTCGCGCTGATCATGCTTCTGTCGATGGCGGTGTGCACCGCGGTTGCGCTGATCGTCGAGCGCGTGTGCTACCGGCCGTTCCGGCACGTCGCATCGCTTGCGCCGCTGATCTGCGCGATCGGCGCCTCCTTCGTCATCCAGCACACCTTCCGCGGGATGTTCGGCAACAGCGTGCGCTCCTATCCCGATCCCGAATGGATGAAGGGCACGGTGAACCTCTTCGGTTTCGACGTGCCGGTGGTGCAGCCGATCGTCATTCTCACCGCGCTCGCCGCGATGCTGTTCCTCTACCTGATCGTCCAGAAGACGAAGATGGGCATGGCGATGCGCGCCGTCGCCGAAGACCGCGACGCGGCCGCGCTCATGGGCATCGATTCCAACCGCGTGATCATCTTCACCTTCATCCTCGGTGCCTGCATGGCGGGGATCGGCGGCGTGCTCTACTGCTTCGTCTACAAGCAGATCTACTTCTATTCGGGCTTCCTCCCCGGCATCAAGGCGTTCTCCGCGGCGGTACTCGGCGGCATCGGCAACATCCCCGGCGCGATGGTCGGCGGCGTGTTCCTCGGCCTTGCGGAATCGATGGGCCCCGCCCTGTTCCTCGACGGCATCGGCATCACGGCGCCCTACCAGCTGCGCGACCTCATCGCCTTCACGATGCTCGTGATGGTGCTGATCTTCCGCCCGCAGGGACTGCTCGGCGAAACGCTCGCCAAGAAGAGGGCCTGATCCATGTCGTTCGACGTCGTCGCCTCCAGCCGCATCGAACGCGAGAAGATCAGCCCCTGGCGCTCGGTGCTTTACACCGGCGGCCAGTTCGGCCTGCTCGCCGTCTCCCTCGCGCTCGTCGGCATCCTGTCGATGTTCAACCAGCGCCCGATCATCGTCGGCGTGATGAGCCTCGGCTATGCCACGCTCATCGCCGTGTTCATGCTCGCGGGCGTCGTGGTGGCGCGCCGCCGGCTGTTCGGCGCGGCCGCCGGCGAAGTGATCGGCGGCGCAGCGGCGGGCGGCATCGCGGGCGCGATGCTCACCGTCGTCGCGGCCTGCACCTGGACATGGCCGTGGCTGCGCCAGATCTTCGTGGTGCTCGAGCCGCTGCTGCTCAAGTTCCTGACGTTCTACAACGCCTCGCCCGTGACCGGCATGGGCCTCATGATCCTGTTCTCGATCGCCATGGGCGCGCTCGGGGCACTGCTCGTCGTGATGCCACGGCCGATCAGCCGGCCGCTGGTCGCCGGCCTCATCGGCGCGGGCCTCGCCGGCCTGTTCCAGGAACTGATCCGTCCGATCCTCGCCAACAGCGCCTACACGAAGCCGCTGCATGACCAGATCTATACCTACACCGGCCTCAAGCTTCAGGGCGCGATCATCATCTTCATCCTGTGCGCCATCGGCAGCGTGCTGCGCATGGCGTACGGCAAGCAGGCGAGCCAGGCGTTCCACGCGCTGCCCGCCGAGACGCAGAAGAACATCCGCTGGACGGCGTTCGCCATCCTCGGCCTGATCGCGGTGCTGTTCCCGGCGTTCGCCGGCAACTTCATCGGCCAGGTGCTGCTGCTCGTCGCGCTCTTCACGCTGATGGGCATGGGCCTCAACATCGAGGTGGGCCTCGCCGGCCTCCTCGACCTCGGCTTCGTCGCCTTCTACGCGGTCGGCGCGTACACGACAGCCCTGCTGACCGCCGACAGCGACTTCGCGCTCGCGCACCTCGCTTGGTGGGAGGCGATGCCGATCGCCGTGCTCATGTCGGTGTTCGTCGGCATCCTGTTCGGCGTGCCCGTGCTGAAGGTCCGCGGCGACTACCTCGCGGTCGCCACCATGGGCCTCGGCGAGATCGTGCGCGTGATCGTGCTGTCGGATGCGGCCGCGCCGCTGCTCGCCGGCGCGAAGGGCATCCTGCACATCCCTCGGCCGATGTTCTTCGGCTACGAGCTCAACACGCCGGTGGCGCTGTTCTACCTCGCGCTCACCGGCACGGCGATCGCCGCCTTCATCGCCTGGCGACTGGAAGACTCACGCCTCGGCCGCGCCTGGATGGCGATCCGCGACGACGAGGACGTTGCCCAGGCGCTCGGCATCAACCTGATCAACGTGAAGCTCCTCGCCTACGGCCTCGGCGCCGCGTTCGCCGGGCTCGCAGGCTCGATCTTCGCCACCATGCTGGGCTCGATCTACCCGGCCTCGTTCCAGCTCATCATCTCGATCAACGTGCTCGCCCTCATCATCGTGGGCGGCATGGGGAGCCTCCCCGGCGTGGCGCTCGGCGCGCTCGTGCTGATCGGCCTGCCCGAGATGCTGCGCGAGTTCGGCGAGTTCCGCTACCTGTTCTACGGCATCGCGATCGTCGCCGTGATGCGCCTCAAGCCCGAGGGCCTGTGGCCGTCCGCCGCCCGTCGCCGCGAAGCGCGCAGCGAGCAGGAGCTCGCTGCCGAACGCGAAGCCGCCCTCATCGCCGAGAAGGCCTGACGTCCATGGCAACGGAAGCTCTCCTCAACACCATCGACATGACGAAGCGCTTCGGCGGCCTCGTCGCCGTCGACAAGCTCAACCTGCAGGTCCGCGAGGGATCGATCCACTCGATCATCGGGCCGAACGGCGCTGGCAAGACCACCGTCTTCAACTGCATCATGAACTTCTACAATCCCGACGACGGCGAGGTGTGGTTCGAGGGCGTGCGTCTCGACGGCGTCACCCCCGACCGCGTCGCCTCTGCGGGCATCAACCGCACCTACCAGAACATCCGCCTGTTCAAGAACCTCACCGCCATCGAGAACATCATGGTGGGCAGCCACATCCACCAGAAGTCGACGTGGCTCGGCGCGATCCTGCGGACGCCCGGTACACGGGCGAGCGAGGCGGCGGCGCACGAGGAGGCGATCAAGCTCCTCGATTTCGTCGGCCTCACCGGCCGCGGCGACGTGGTGGCGCGCAACCTCGCGTACGGCGAACAGCGCCGCCTCGAGATCGGCCGCGCGCTCGCCACGCGGCCGCGCCTCCTGCTGCTCGACGAGCCGATGGCCGGCATGAACCCGCGCGAGTCGATCGACATGATGGACTTCGTGCGCAAGGTGCGCGACCAGCGCGGCGTGACGATCCTGCTCATCGAGCACTCGATGCGCGTCGTCATGGGCATTTCCGACCGCATCAGCGTGCTCGACCACGGCGTCAAGATTTCCGAAGGCACCGCCAAGGAGGTGCAGGCCGACAAGAAGGTGATCGAGGCCTACCTCGGCACGACCGCGGAGAAGGCGCTCAAGTGAAACCGGCTGCCATGAACATCCTCGACGTCCAGAACCTCCACGTCTTCTACGGCAACATCCACGCGCTGAAGGGTATTTCGCTCCGGCTCGGCAAGGACCAGATCGTTACGCTGATCGGCGCGAACGGCGCCGGGAAGAGCACCACGCTGCGCGCCATCTCCGGCATCCTTGCCGCGAGCGAAGGCGACATCCTCTACGAAGGCCAGTCGGTGCGCGAACTCGCCCCGCACCACATCGTCGCGAAGGGCCTGATCCAGGTGCCGGAAGGCCGGCGCATCTTCTCCCGCCTCACGGTTGCGGAGAATCTGCGCATCGGCGCGTTCCTCAACAACGACAAGAAGTGGATCGCCGAGACGGAGGAGAAGTGCCTCACGGCCTTTCCCGTGCTGCGCCAGCGCCTCACGCAGATCGCCGGAACGCTGTCGGGCGGCGAGCAGCAGATGCTCGCGATGGCCCGCGGCCTCATGTCGAACCCGCGCGTGCTGCTGCTCGATGAGCCGAGCATGGGCCTTGCGCCGATCCTCATCCAGCAGATCTTCGATACGATTGTCGAGATCCGCAAGCTCGGCGTCGCCGTGCTGCTGGTCGAGCAGAACGCCTTCCTGGCGCTCCAGATCGCCGACTACGGCTACGTGATCGAGACGGGCGAGATCGTGCTCGAAGGCCCCGGCCAGGAGCTGCTCGCGAACCCGCAGGTCAAGGAAGCCTATCTCGGCTGACCGCACGATGGCGGAGATCCGGCACGTCCTCGTCGCTGCGCAGTCGACCGAGGGCTGGCCCTACAGCCACGTCGTCCTCGACGATCTCTACGCGCACGTGTCGGGCGTCGTTTCGCCCGACGTTCCCGGCGCGCCTGCGCCTTCGGGCGATGTCGAGGCGGAAGCCGACATCGTGCTCGACGCCATCGCGAAGACGCTCGCCGAGGTGGGACTCGGCCTCGACCGCGTGGTGCGGGTCCTCGTGCACCTGACCGACCTCGATCGCATGGCCGATCTCAACCGGGCCTACGTCCGCCACTTCCCGCCCGGCCGCCAGCCGGCGCGCACCTGCGTCGAATCGCAAAAACTCGCCGGCGGCGCGAGCGTCGAGATCACGGTCACTGCGCGCCGGTGAGCGCCGGGCCACGACATGGTGGCGCGGAAAGAGGATCCTCGGGTCAAGCCCGAGGATGACAAAGGGGGAGGATCGGTTCCCCTCCATCATCACCGTGCTCTTCCCACCCTCATCCCCCGCTAGCCCATACCCGGCCCCCGCTTGTCATCCTCAGGCCTGACCCGAGGATCCTCTTCGACGACGCGAGAGGATGGCCGGGTCAAGCCCGGCCATGACGCTCTTTCTTCATGTCATCCTCGGGCTTGACCCGAGGATCCTCTTCGACGACGCCAAAGGATGGCCGGGTCGAGCCCGGCCATGACGTTCTTTCTTCATGTCACCCTCGGGCTTGACCCGAGGATCCTCTTCGACAACGTCAAAGGATGGCCGGGTCGAGCCCGGCCATGACGCTCTTTCTTCATGTCATCCTCGTGCTTGACCCGAGGATCCTCTTCGACGACGCCAAAGGATGGCCGGCGCGTGGCCGGCCCGGCGCCGCGGCGGGTGGCGCCTACATCGCCACGGTGAGGCGCATGGCGTCGAGCATGGCGGCGTGGATGTTGCGCGAGGTCCAGGCGTCGCCGATGCGGTAGAGCGCGTAGGCGCCCGCCGGGTTCTTCTCGATCCCCTGCGCCCGCGCCTCGACGAGCGCGTGGAGGTCGACCTCGCCGAGATTCCGCGAGCCGGGTTTCAGCGCATGATAGAGATCGTCGTTCGGCAGCGTCGCATTGTCGCCCACCACGAGGTCGACCACGCGCTCCGACTGCTTGCCCGAAAACGCGTTCTCGAGGGTCGCCTTCAGTCGGTTGCCGGCGCGCGTCACGGCGACGAGCTTCGTGTCCGCCGTGATCGTCACCCCCGCCTTGTGGAGTTCGGTGAGGTGCGCGCCGAGGTTCGTCTCGGGAAGCTCCATGCCGACGGCGCGGTCTGGCGTCACGAGTTCCACCTTTGCGCCCTTCTTCGCCAGCACCTGCGAGGCGATGAGCGGCCCGTGGTCGCCGCTCTCGTCGAGCACCAGCGCCTCCTTGGGCGCGATGTCGCCGGCGAGCACGTCCCACACCGTCGTTGCAAGGTCCGTTCCCTCGAAGTCCCCGACCTTCGGCACCCCGCCCGTCGCCACGATCACCACGTCGGGCGATCCGTCGAGCGCCTCGTCCGGCCCGGCAAGCGTGTTGTAGCGCACGTCGACACCGAGCCGGCCCATCTCCTGCGCGAGCCACCGCGTGATGCCCGAGAGATCGCGCCGCCATGTCCCGCGTGAGGCGAGGTTCACCTGGCCGCCGAGCTCTCCGGTCGCCTCGTAGAGCCGCACCGAGTGCCCGCGCGTCGCGAGCACGCGCGCCGCCTCGAGGCCGCCCGGACCGCCGCCCACAACGGTGACGCGCTTCCTCGGCCCCTCCGCGCGGCCGATCACCTGCGGCAGCTGCAGCTCCCGTCCGGTCGCCACGTTGTGCGAGCACAGCGCATCCTTGCCGGCGATCACGCGGTCGACGCAGTAGCCCGCGCCCACGCACGGGCGGATCTCGGCCTCGCGGCCCTCGCGCAGCTTCCGCACGTGGTGCGGGTCGGCGAGGAACGCGCGCGTCATCCCCACCATGTCGACGAATCCCTCCTTCACCGCGTGCACCGCGGTGGCAGCGTCGGTGATGCGCGTGGCGTGGAACACGGCGACGCCGGTGCCGGCCTCCTTCGCCGCCTGCCGGATGGCGCCGGCGAGCGGGAGATAGGCGGCGGACGGCACCCACATCGTCGGCCAGATGCGGGCGATCGCCTGGTAGTCGATGGCATTGCCGCCGACCACGCTGATGAAGTCGATGAGCCCGCTCGCGGCATAGGCGCGCGCGATCGCTACGCAGTCGTCCTGCGTCAGGCCCCCTTTGAGGAACTCGTCACCTGGCATGCGGATGCCGAGGATGAAATCGTCCCCGACACGCTTGCGACAGGCCGCCAAAACCTCGAGCCCGAAGCGCATGCGGTTTTCGAGCGACCCGCCGTAATCGTCCGTCCGCGTATTCATCGCGGGCGACCAGAACTGCTCTATCAGCGTGCCGGCCTGCGTCGAGATTTCCACCCCGTCGAGGTACCCCTCCTGCGCGCGCGCCACCGAATCCGCGTAGTCGGCGATGATGCGGGCGATGTCGTGATCCTCCATCGCCACCGGGAACGAGCGGTGCGACAGCTCGCGCAGCGGCGAGGGCGAGTAGGTCGGCAGCCAGTTGATGCTGTCCCAGCGCTCGCGCCGGCCGCCGTGGGTCAGCTGAACCGTGCACAGCGCACCCTCCCCGTGGATCGCCGCGGCGATCTTCCGGTACTGCGGGATCACCGCATCGACGGCGCCGTTGATCTGGCCGTAGTGGAAGGAATTCTCGATCGACACCGCCGTCGCGCCGCCGAACTGCACGAGGCCCACGCCGCCCCTCGCCTTCTCGCGCTCGTAGGCGACGTAGCGGTCGGTGATGTCGCCGCCGTCGGCGTAGCCCGGCGCGTGGCTTGTCGAGAGGAAGCGGTTGCGGATCGTCTTGCGACGGATCGTCAGCGGTTCGAAGAGCGGATCGAGCGCCCCCATGGTAATCCCCTCTTCAGGTGGTTGAGATCAAACGTCGAGGCGGTTCAGCACCCACACGCCCATCGCCTGCACCATGTCGTCGCGCCACGACAGCGGACCCGGCCTGTAGAGCGCCGAGGCGAGCGCCTTCTGCTGCTTCTCGAGGATGCCCACGTCCTCGCGGCCGACCGCTTCCCAGCGCCGCTTGTAGGGCGCGGCCTTGGCCTCGAAGTCGGGATCTTCAAGCGCCTGCTTCGGGAAGCAGCCGCCGATCTCGAGGATCGAGCGGTCGTGCGAAAGCGGCGTCACGTTCAGCCACCAGAGGCAGTCCTGCGCCATCACGAACTGGCAGGTGGGGAAGATCACCGTGAAGTAGGTTCCCTGCTGGGCGTCCTCGTCGAGGCCCTCGATCGGCGCGAACGGCGGCGCCTCTCCGGGCAGAGTCGCGATGCTCCGTCCACTGATCACCTGGAGGCAGATCCACTGGCCCTTCGTCGGCAGCGTGCGCGACTGCTGCGCTCCCACGGTGTTCCTGTGCACGATGCCGGTGTGATAGGTCTCCATCGCGTTTTCGAGGATGAGCTTCCAGTTGCAATTCGGCTCGAGCGTGATGCGCCAGACGCAGCGCATGTCGGGGAGCTTGTGGGTCGCCATCCGCTGCGGGAAATCGCCGAGGTGCTCGAGGAGCGACGGGCCATCTTGGGAGAAGTTCGCAAACACGAAGCCCGCCCAGGTCTCAACGCGCAGGTTCACAAGCCCGTTCTCGACCCGGTCGAACCCCTCGGCGTCCTTCATGTCCGGGCAGCCGAACAGCGTCCCGTCCGACATGTAGCTCCAGGCGTGGTACGGGCAGATGATGCGGCTTCCGGTGTTGCCTTCGCCCTCGAGCAGGATCGAGCCTCGGTGCCGACAGTAGTTGGCGAAGCAGCGAAGCTTTTCGTCCTTGCCGCGCACCAGCACGATCGGGCCGCCGGGAGACTCGAAGGCGCGGTAGTCGCCCGCGTTCGGCAGCATCTCCTCTCGGCAGAGGAAGAACCAGTTCCTGAGGAACACGTTCTTGCGCTCGTTCTCGAACACCTCGGGATCGGTGTAGAACCCGGCCGGCATCGAACGGGCGCGGTTGACGGGCGCCATCGCGGCGCTGACCTGGTCGCGATCGAGTTTCATGCCGCGGACTGCACCACCATCGCCCCGCGGCGTCAACGGCCGCGCGGCGCAGAAGCCCTATGCGGCCACGGGTGGATAATTTTCGACGTCGCGGGCGCCCGCCCCTCCCCTCAGGCGATGGCTGCCATCGCCCGGAAGCACTGGCGAACGGTCCGGAATCGGTCTTAATCTCGGCCGCAATCACGATTTCGTCATGGAGCGCTACATGAAGGCGATCGTTCTCGGGGCGGGCATTGTCGGCATCACCACCGCGTACGAGCTGAACCGCGAGGGGCACGACGTCACCGTCATCGACCGCGAGGCGCTGCCGGCCTCGTTCACGAGCTACGGCAACGCGGGGCTTTTCGCCCCCGCCCACTCCTACGCCTGGTCCTCGCCCGCCGCGCCGAAGATCCTGATGAAGTCGCTCTGGCGCAACGACCAGGCGCTGAGGTTCCGGCCGAACCTCGACCCGGCCTTCTGGTCGTGGATGTGGCGCTTCTGGAACCAGTGCACGGCCGAGAAGGCCGCGCTCAACACGACTCGCAAGGTGCGCCTCTCCAACTACTCCCAGCAGGTGTTCCACGAGACGCTGGCGCGCACGCCGATCAAGTTCGACGGCCGCCAGGACGGGCTCCTCTACTTCTATCGCAACAAGTCCGTGTTCGAGACCGCGGCGGCGAAGTCGGAGATCCTGCAGAAGAACGGCTGCCCGATCGAGACGCTCGACGTTGCGGGCGTCATCGCCAAGGAGCCGGCGCTCGAACACGTGAAGGGCGAGATTGCGGGCGGCCTCTTCGCGAAGAACGACGAGTCCGGCGACTGCCGCCTGTTTGCGCGCAACATGGGCGAGTGGCTGAAGCAGCAGGGCGTGAAATTCCAGTTCGGCACCACGATCCAGGGGTTCGACATCGAGGGCGACCGGATCGCCGGCGTGATCACCGACAAGGGCAAGGTGATGGGCGACATCTACGTGCTCTCGCTCGGCATCTACAGCCCGCACATCGCCCGCCAGCTCGGCGTCGACCTGCCGATCTATCCCGTGAAGGGCTACTCGATCACGGTGCCGATCGGTGGGCGCAACAACCCGCCCCGCATCGGCGGCGTCGACGAGGAGAACCTCACCGCCTACTGCCCGATGGGAGACCGCATGCGCGTGACGGCCACCGCCGAGTTCGCGGGCTACTCCAACGCCCACAAGCCGGAGGATTTCCGGCACATGCTGAAGGTGATCAAGACCCTGTTCCCGGACGGCGCCGACTACTCGAAGATCGAGTACTGGGCGGGCCTGCGACCGATGACGCCGGAAGGAACGCCCATCCTCGGCCAGGGCCGCCACAAGAACCTGTGGTACAATACCGGGCAAGGCCACATGGGCTGGACGATGAGCCACGCGGGCGCGCGCATCACCGCCGACCTCGTGGCCGGCCGCAAGCCCGGCATCCCGCTCGACGGCATGACGCTCGACCGCGCCGCCTGAACGAGGTGTCGCACCACGAATTTGGGTGAACGCCCAGTTTCTGCCCTGTTGATCGAGGATACGGCGGCCTTCATCCGATCGACAGACATCTCGGACGACACTCCGCCCGTTGGAGAGGGCGGGAGAAGGAGCCGGACGTGATTGCCGCCACCTTTCGCTGGCTCGAAAAGGCCGTGGACCCGTTGCCGAGCGCCTTGCCGGAGAAACCGCCGGCGACGCTCGTCGGGTTCATCTTCCATTACTCGAAGCCGTTCTGGCCGCTGATCCTCGCCTCCTCCGCGCTCGCCACGGCGGTCGCGCTGGTCGAGGTGTCGCTGTTTGCCTTCCTCGGCCACCTCGTCGACTGGCTGAACGCCTCCGACCGGGCAACGTTCTGGCAGGACCACTGGACGACGCTCGCCTGGATGAGCTTCGTGGTGCTGATCGGGCTGCCGTTCCTGAAGTACTGGTACGAGTGCATCGTGCACCAGGGGCTGCTCGGCAACTTCGCCATGTACACCCGCTGGCAGGCGCACCGCTACGTGTTGCGCCAGTCGATGGACTTCTTCCAGAACGACTTCGCCGGCCGCGTCGCGACCAAGGTGATGCAGGCCGCGCTCGCGGTCCGCGAAGTTGTGATGAAGATCTCCGAGATCCTGCTCTACGTCGCCGTCTACTTCAGCACGGCGCTGGTGATGTTCGCCGCCTGCGACGTGCGGCTCGCAGTCCCGCTCGCGATCTGGCTCGCGGGCTATATCGCGGCGATGCTCTACTTCATCCCGAAACTGCAGGTGACGTCGAAGGAGCAGTCCGAGGCGCGATCCATGGTCACGGGGCGCATCGTCGACAGCTACACGAACATCGCGACGGTCAAGATGTTCGCCCACACCGCGCGCGAGGATTCCTACGCGCGCGACGGGATGGACACGTTCCTCGACACCGTCTACCGCCAGATGCGGCTCGTCACGCAGCTCATCCTCGTGCTCAACACGCTGAACGCGCTGCTGCTGTTCTCGGTCTCCGGCCTTGCGCTCTACCTCTGGCAGGTGAACGTGGTGACGACGGGTGCGATCGCCTTCACCGTCTCCCTCCTCCTGCGCCTCCAGGGCATGTCCCACTGGATCATGTGGGAGGTCTCCGGCCTCTTCGAGAACCTCGGCATCGTCCAGGACAGCATGGAAACGATCGCCCGCGAGCGCGCCGTGGTCGACGTGCCGAACCCGGCGACACTCGCCGTGCTGAAGGGCGAGGTGCGCTACGATGCGATCCACTTCAACTACGGCAAGCACCGCGCAGAGCACGCGACCGGCATCATCCACGACCTGAGCCTCACCGTGAAGCCCGGCGAGAAGGTGGGGCTCGTCGGGCGCTCGGGCGCCGGCAAGTCGACGATCGTCAGCCTGCTCCTGCGCTTCTACGACGTCGAGGGCGGCCGCATCCTGATCGATGGTCAGGACATCGCGAAGGTTTCCCAGGAGTCGCTCCGGGCCAACATCGGCGTCGTGACGCAGGATACCTCCCTCCTGCACCGCTCGGTGATCGACAACATCCGCTACGGCCGCCCCGATGCGACCTTCGAGCAGGTCGTGGACGCGGCGCGACGCGCACACGCGCTCGAGTTCATCGAGCGGCTCGAGGATCCCAACGGCCGCAAGGGGTTCGAGGCGCACGTGGGCGAGCGCGGCGTAAAGCTGTCCGGTGGCCAGCGCCAGCGCATCGCCATCGCCAGGGTGCTGTTGAAGAACGCGCCGATCCTCGTGCTCGACGAGGCGACCAGCGCCCTCGACAGCGAGGTCGAGGCGGCGATCCAGGAAAGCCTCTACAGCCTGATGGAAGGCAAAACCGTCATCGCGATCGCCCACCGGCTGTCGACGATTGCCGCGATGGACCGGCTCGTCATCATGGACGCCGGGCGGATCGTCGAACAGGGAACCCATGCCGATTTGCTGCGCCAGCGCGGACTCTACGCCCAGTTGTGGCAGCGCCAGTCCGGCGGGTTCCTCGCGACGGAAGACCCGGCCGAACCCGCCGCGGCGGCGGCCGAGTAGGCGTCCGCTTGTGGCATTGGAGCAACGATCAGGGAAAAATCCGGCAAGTGACAAACCGTTAGGGGTTCTGGCCATCTTCGCATGGCACTAGTGTATCAACATCACGTGGGAATCAGGGGTTTGGGGATGCGTGCCGTTCAAGCTGGTCTCGTTTCGCTTCTGGCGATGTTCGCTGTGTCGAACGCAATGGCCGCCGACCTTGCGCCGCCGCCGCCCCTCGGGCCGGTGGTCTCCGGCGCGATCGACAACTGGTACGGCTTCTCGATCCTCACCGGCGAAGGCGACAACGTTAACCCGGGCACGGACTGGAACTTCATCACTGGCCTCGTCGGCAAGCTCAGCATTCCGCTCGGCTCGAACCTGACCATCCAGCAGGACGTCGGCTTCCAGTACGGCACCAACGCCGAGTCCAGCAACCAGAAGGATTTCCGGGACACGTTCCTCTATTCCGGGCAGATGGGCACGCACCTCAGCATGCGGAACGTGGACCAGGGCCTGATCGGCGCCTTCGGCGGCATCGGCGCCGCCAACGGCAACGACACCAAGGCAAACTACGCATTCGCGGGCGGCGAAGGCATGCTGTGGACCGGCCCGTGGACCCTGTACGGCCAGGGCGGCTGGTTCTCGAGTGAGGAAACCAACAACGCTCCGTGGGATTCCGCGCTGCATGACGCGTTCTTCGTCCGCGGAGTCGCGCGTTACTTCCTGACGCCCGACTCGCGCCTCCAGGGCGAGTTCAGCTACGCGAACGGCAAGTACGGCTACTACGACGACACGGCCAACATCTTCGAGTGGCATGCCCGCTACGACTTCGTGTGGAACGACGTGCCAGTCGTCGGCTCGCTCGTCGGCGCCATCCCGCTCTACCTCGAGTACCGCGGCAACTACGCCGACGGCGCGCATGGCGATGCGCTGTGGGACAACGCGTTCATGGTCGGCACGAGCTACCACTTCGGCGGCAACAACAAGCAGGAGTTCGACAAGGTCGGCGCGACGCTCGACCTGCCGGACATCGGCCGTTGGGTCGCTGCGGGCTCGATCCTCGACATCAACAGCGCCCCGGTCTACGTGACGGCTCCGGTGCAGTAAGCGCCGGTCCGCCTTCGGGGCTTCCGCCTAATCCACGAACACGCGCACGCTGGCCGACCGGCCAGCGGCGTCAATCACGGTCAGCGTCGAATAGCCCGCGCTGTCCGCCTTCCAGTGCGTCTGCCGGACGAAGGATTTTTCATCCATCGGCCGCCCGTTGGCGAGCCACCGGAACGGCGCCCGCCCGCCTTCGAGCTTCAGCACGAGATCGCTCGCAGGGCCCTGCGCGAGCCCAAGGTCCACGCGTGCTCCATCCGGCGGATAGACGATCACCGGCGCGTCTTCCCGCGCCGCCCGCACCGAGACCATCGCGTTGGGCGAGGTAAAGCGCTTCAGCCCCGCCGGCAGATCGGCGCCGGACAGCCGCACCGTTCCGGACGGCGAGCGCGGCAGCGGCTCGCGCTTCAGCGACAGCTTGGAGAAGGCGTCGAACAGCACCGGGGCGGCCGCGAGCCGGCCGGTGAAGCCCGGCGAAGGCGCGCCGTCCGGCCGGCCGGTCCATACCCCCAGCACATAGCGCCCGTCGAAGCCGATCGCCCAGGAGTCGCGATAGCCGAACGAGGTGCCGGTCTTGTAGGCGATGCCGTTGCGCAGCGCGCCCTCGGGCGGCGCGACGCCGGCAAGAATGTCCGTCACGTACCACGCCGCCGGATGGCTCAAGACCTCGCGCATCGGTCCGAACGGTTTTGGCGTGCCGGCACGGCCGTCGCCAAGTTGCGCCACGCGCCCGCCATTCGGGAACACCGTGTAGAGCTGCACGATGTCCCGCAGCGTGATGCCGAGGCCGCCGAGCGCCATCGGCAGGCCCGGCGCCTCGCCGTCCGGCAGCTTGAACGCGACGCCCGCGACCGTGAGGCGGCTTGCGAACCGCTGCGGGCCCACCGCATCGAGCAGGCGCACCGCCGGCACGTTGAGCGACATCTGCAGCGCCTGCCTGACCGTCACGTCGCCCTGGTAGGTCAGGTCGAAGTTGGTCGGCCGGTAGCCGCGAAAACTCGCCGGGCGATCCTCGATGGTCGTCTCCGGCAGCACGAGCCCTTCCTCGAAGGCGATGCCATAGATCAGCGGCTTCAGCGCCGAGCCCGGCGAGCGCTCGGCGTTCGCCATGTCGATGTCGCCCGCGTGCTCCTTGTCGAACAGACCGGGCGAGCCGACCTGGGCCAGGATCCTTCCCGTCAGAGAGTCGGCGAGCAGCAGCGCCACCGACTGCCCGCGCTGGAGCTCGCGCGCATGGTCGCGCGCCACCGCCTCGAGCGCCTCCTGCAAGGGCCGCTCGAGCGTCAGTGTGATCGCCCGGTTGCCCGGATCGCGCGCCACCGCGTCCTGCGCGAGGTGCGCAGCGAGCGCCGGGAGATCGACACGCGCACTCGGCACGCGCTCAGAAGCAGCGCGGGCGGCCTCCGCAGGTTCGATCGCGCCGAACGTCGCGGCGCGGTCGAGAACGCGGCCGCGCGCCGCCCGCGCCCGGTCCGGCGACCGGTCGGGCCGGCGCGCTTCAGGCGACTGCGGCAGCGCCACGAGGAGCGCGGCTTCCGCCGTCGTCAGCGTCTTCGGCTCCTTGCCGAAGTAGCTGAGCGAGGCCGCGCGCACGCCCTCGAGGTTCGAGCCGTAGGGCGCGAGCGTGAGGTAGAGCGCGAGGATCTGATCCTTCGTCAGCCGCTCCTCGAGCTGCAGGGCCCGAAAGATCTGCTGCGCCTTGCCGAGGAACGAACGGCCCTTCCGCTCGTCGATGAGGCGCACCACCTGCATCGTCAGCGTGGAGCCGCCGGACACGATGTGCCCGTGCGTCACGAGCTGCCAGCCGGCGCGGAAGAGCGCGCGCACGTCGACGCCATGGTGCTCGTAGAACCGCCGGTCCTCGTAGGTGACGAGCATCTTTACGAACTTCGGATCGACGTCGGCGACCTCGACCGGCAGCCGCCAGCGCCCGTCGCCGAGCGCAAACGCCCGCAGCAGCGCGCCGTTCTGGTCGAGCACGACGGTCGAGACGTCTTCCGGCCCGGGCAGCTTCGGCGGGTACAGCCGGTCGAGCGCAAGAAGGCCGCCGGCGCCCGCCGCCGCGAGGACGGCGGCAGCCCCTGCCCCGATGAGCCAGCGGCGCATTTTCACGGCTTCGGCCCGAGCACCTCGACCTTGCCCATGCCGGTGCGCGCGAAGAGCTGCGGCCGGTACATGTCCTCGACGGCCGCCGCCGGCTGCGTGTAGACGCCGGGCGATACCGCGCGCACGAGGTAGGCGAAGGTGAACTCGCGCTCGTCCTCGGGCATCCGGTCGAATGCCGCGACGAACCGGTCGCTGCGCGCTTCCGTGTGCGCCGCGGTGATCTCCGGCAGCCAGTCGAACGCCGCAAGGTCGGCGCTCTGGACGAGCTTCGGGTTCTCGATCTCGAAGCCGCCGGGAAGCAGGTCGGTGATCAGCACGCGCGCCGGCCAGGCGTCGTTCTGGTTCACCTTCACAACGACCAGCAGGCGCGTGTTCTGCGCGACGACGGACGGATCGGCCTCTTCGCCGTCGAGCGTGTAGTACTTGCGCTCGATGGTAAAGCCGTTCGCCGTCGGCGGCATCCACTCCGCCGGAGCCCCGCGCGTCGTCACCACCACCTCGACCGGATCCTTGCCGGTGTTGGTGAGCGCAATCGGCGTCGCGGCGATCGACTGGGCATCGAGGCGCGCAGCGTACCGCCCCGCGTGCGACTGGCCGTTCACGTCGAGCAGGATCGCCTGGTCGTCGGCCTTGAGCGCGCGGGCAGCAAGCAGCAGCCACGCCTGTTCCTGCGTGCTCATGTACTTCGTCGCGCCACCAACCTTCGAGACGAAGGACACCATCTCCGGCACGGAGGCCACCGCGGGGCGCGTTTCCGCTGCAAGCGCCAGCAGCGCCGCGCCGTCGCGCAAGGGTGTGCCGTAGTCGTTGCGCGACCAGTTGAAGGCCTGCTTCGACTTGAGCAGCGAGAACGCCGAGGCGTAGCCCTTGTCGGCGCGCTCCTTGTCACCGTAGAGCGCGAGCGCGGCGGCGAGCTGCGCACGCGCCATCACCGTCGGGAACTCGTCGAGCCGCGCGTCGACGAAGTAGCGCAGGTCGCCCATCGAGGCGCGCTTGTTGCGCGCGAGCACGTAGAGCGCATACGCCATCTGCGCGCCCTGGTCCTGCAGGCTTGCATCGAACGACAGCGAGTTCTGGAGATTGTCGAGCGCGAGCCCGAACGCTTCGTCCGGAACATCGTACTTGAGCTCGCGCGCCCGCGTCAGGAAGTCGGTCACGTAGGCATCGAGCCACAGATCACCCGAGCCGGGGCTCCACAGCCCGAAGCTGCCGGAGGCCGCCTGGTAGGAGAGCACGCGCTCGATCGCCTCCTGAACGCGCTTCTTCACCTCGGGCCCGGCGTCCATACCGCTCTCGCGCGCCACTTCCGACAGGTAGAGCAGCGGCAGGGCCTTGCTCGTCGTCTGTTCCGCGCAGCCGTACGGATAGCGGTCGAGCTGCATCAGGAGCGCCGGCGCATCGAGGCCCGCCGAACGGGACACCGCGACCGACACTTCGGCGCCCTCGCTGAGCTTTCCGGCGAGGAAATCCTTGTCGACGGTGATGCTGCCGCCGGGCGGCAGCGTCACGGTCTTGCGGTCCGTCACGGGCAGCTGGGCCGGGCGCACCACGACGCCCTGCGTGCGCTCGACCGCCGGCCCCGTGGCGCTCGCGAGCCGCACGGTGAGAATGCCCTCGCCCGTTTCCGCCGCGACGATCGGCACCGCGACCGCGGTGCGTTTGCCCTTGGCGAGCGTGACGGAGGCCGGCACGTCCTTCGCCTGGATCTTCACCTGCTCCGGCGCATCGAGGGTGAGCTGGTAATCGCCGTCGGGGGCGTCCGTGTTGGCGATGTCGAGGCGGAGCGTCGAGGCATCCCCCGGCGCCATCGCCTTCGGCAGCGTCGCCGTCACCACGATCGGATCGCGCACCACGACGTCCTGCGCACCCGAGCCGACGCCGTCCTTCGACCAGGCGACGGCCATCAGCCGCACCGTGCCGTTGAACTCCGGGATATCGAACGAGATCGTCGCCTTCCCGGCGGGGTCGAGCTTCACGGGGCCGGAGAAGAACGCCACGAGCTCCTCGGTCGGCGGTGAGCCTTCCATGCCCATGCCGGCCTGGTCGCCGCCGTTGCGGATCTTGCCGATGACGCCCTGCGTGCCGTCGATCAGGTTGCCGTAGAGGTCGTGGATGTCGAGGCCGAGCCGGCGCTGGCCGAAATACCAGCCGGCGGGATCGGGCGGCGTGTAGCGCGTGAGATTGAGGATGCCGACGTCCACCGCCGCGACCGCGACGTAGGCCTCGGACGTGCCCTGCGGCAGCGACACGCTCACCGGGATCTTGAGCGCGCTGCGCGGTTCCTGCTTCTCCGGCACGTCGAAGGAAACCGAGAGGTTGCGCGCTCCGGGCGCGACCTTCAGCCAGCGCAGGCCGAGCGCGCGCGCCGGCATCCGGCTGTCGGCGTTGGAGCCCGGCCGGTAGACCGCGACGGTGACGTAGGCGCCCGCGCCGTAGTCGGCCGACACGGGGATGTCGATCGTCGTACCCTTCGCCGAGACCGGCGTCATCGTCTGCCACTGCACGCGATCGGTGCCGACGATGATCTGCGCCTCGCCGTCGTACTGCGGCGCGATCTTCAGCTTCGCCGTTTCGCCCGGCGCATACTCCGCCTTGTCGAGCGCCACCTCGAGGCCGTCCGGCGTCTCGGTCGACACCTGGTCGACGTACCAGCCGGCGGTGAACTCGACGGAGGAGCGCGGCCCGTCCTGGTCCGGGCTTTCGACCTCGAGCCGGTAGCGGCCCCAGTCGAGCGAGGCGGCGGTGATCTTCGCCGGCATATCTGCGCCAACGTCGACCTCGCCCGCGTCGACGCGCTGCGACGACACAATCGGCTCGTAGTTCCAGTTCCCGTCGGTGCGGTACCACTGGTACTGCCGCTCGACCTTGGACAGCGTCCACTTGAGGCCCTTCAGCGCGGCGCGCGTGCCATCCGGGTTCGCGGCGATCACCTGGAAGTCGGTCGTCGCGCCGCGGCCAACGCTGTCGCCGTCGAAACCCGGCTTGATCCCGATGAACGGCGTGGTCGAACCGATCGCGACCGATGCCGTGCGCTCGACCGCCCGGCCCCCGCCCTCGCGCAGGCGCGCAATCACGGTGGCCTGCAGCGGCTGCGTCGCAAACGGGATCTCGTCGAGCGCGACGTCGAACGACGCCTTGCCCTGTTCGTCCGTCGACGGAAGATCCTCCAGCGGCTGGCTCACGGACACCGCCTGCTCGTCGGCGAGGCCGAACTGGTAGCCGGGGAACGCGTCCATCGTGCGCTTCGAGGCGATCCTCACCTCGCCCTCGACCGAAAGGTCGGAGGCCGGTGCGCCGTAGAGGAAGCGCCCGGCGATCTCGGCGGTCGCCGGCTTCTCGTCGGTGAGGAGCCCGGACGACAGGGTCAGGTCGAACTCGATGCGGTCGGGCGTGAAGTCCTCGACGAGGAACTGCTTCTCGACGACCGGGTTCGCCTTCGGATCGGTGAACGCCTGCACGGTCCACGTGCCGCGGATCGCGTTGCGCGGCAGATCCAGCGTCACCCAGTGGCCGCCGAAGCCCTTGTCGCGGCTCACCTCGCGGATGAACTCGACGCCGTCCGGGCGGACGAACACGATGGTGAGCGGCAGGTCGGTGACCGCGCGCGCGGAATCGTCGCGCGCCAGCGCCGAGACGTTCACGGTCTCGCCCGCCCGGTAGATGCCGCGCTCGGTGTAGAGGAACACATCGACCGGCCCGGGCGAGGCGCGCCCGGTGACGCCGCGGTCGGAGAGGTCGAAGCCGGGCTTCGCAAGGTTCAGGAACACGAAGTCCTGGTCGGGTCCGGTCGCGAGCAGCGCCGCCGGCGCAAGCCCCGCCGGCCCGCGCACGAGCCCTGCATCGAACACGATCTCGCCGGACGCGTTGGTCGACGCCTTCGCCAAGACCTCGTTGTTGCGCGCGACGAGGTCGACCGCGACGTTGGCGAGCGGCTTGGCGGTATCGAGCGCCCGGGCGTAGACGTGCAATCCGTCGTTGCCGGCATAGGTCGCAAGGCCAACGTTCGAGACGACGAACCACTGCGTCGCCTTCACCGCCCATTCGTCGGTCTTCGCGTTGCGCGCCGCTGCGGTCATCACGTAGACGCCGGGCTTTCGCTCAGGCAGCGCCTCGTCGACGGGGAACAGCGTCAGCACCTCCTTGTTGAGGTCGACGCCGGTTTCGATCACGCCCTTCCAGACCTGCTCGCCGGTCTGGTCGGGAATCATGCTCGCCTCGTAGGAGTCGATCTGCTGCAGGAAGCGGCCTTCCGAGATGATGCGCGACAGGTTGCGGTCGGAGATGCGGTAGAGCGTGAGGTCCACCTCCTTCGCGTTCACCGTCACGAGCGGGATCCCCTTCGCGCCGACCTTCGGCAGAACGAAGTTGTTGCCGGTGAACCGCACCGACGGCGCGCGGTCGCGCACGTAGACGTCGAGGTTCACCGGCGCCTCAAGCACCTCGCCGACCGCCGCCGGAAGCCCCTGGCGCAGGCCGATCCGGTAGCGGTTGCCGTGCTGGAGACCGTCGACGCAGATCTGCTGGCCCTCGGCACGGATCGCCGGAGCGGGCTTGTCGTCGAGCGTCACGAAGTTCTGGTAGTCGACGCCCGAGGCGACGAGGTCGTCGGAGAACTGCACGCACATGCGGGGCGACGAATTGTCGGCGTCGACCGAATTCGACACGACGCGAAAGCCCTTGCGGCTCTTCAGGTCGAGGAACGCCTGCCGCACGGGCGCGGAGTCGGCGAGCGCGAGGCTCGCCTTGTAGGACTCGAGCGCCGGCCGCCACAGCTCGCGCCGCTCGAGCGCCTGGGCGAGCACCGCCAGCGCCTCGGCGCGCGACGACGCCGTGCGCGTCTGCGCAAATCCCATCATCGCGGCGGACGAGGCCTCGCGCGGCAAGTTGTACTGCTCGTTGCCGTCGGCGGGCGGGATGGCGAGCGCGGCGCGGGCGAGGTTGATCCACGGGCCCGGCTGGTCCTGGATCAGTGAGACCGCGCCGCGATAGCTGTCGGCCGCGGCGCGCGCATCGCCCGCGGCAAGCTGCTGGTCGCCCTGCGCGATCAGCGCCTCGCCCTCCATCGTCTGCTGGCCGGACCGCTTCTCCGCTTCGTCCGCATACTGATTGGCTTCGTCGGCGATATAGGAGGGAACGAAGTCGAGCGCCGGCGCCTCGCCGATGTCGGCCTCGGCGGGCTTCGCGGGCGTTGCGGGTTGCGCCGCGGCGGCGTCCGGCTCGACGATCTTGCCCGCCGTCGCGCCCTTGAAGGATTTCAGTTCGCCCACGGACGATTTCAGGAAGCACCAGCCCTTGCCGTTGAAGGTGAAGGCCTTGCACGCCTTGTCCTTGAGGCACGATGCCTCGCACGCCTTCAGCGTGGTGTTCTGCTCGACCCTGAGATCGGCGCCGAAATAGTCCGAATCGGGCACCGTCACGGCCCGCCGGTCGGCGGCGTGGGCGGGCAGCACGAACGTGAGGAGGAGCAGGCACAAAAGCGCGGAAAGGCGCGGCGCGAACGGCATGGTCTTGATCCTGGCGCGAGGGCGTCTGGTCCCGCTGGACCCGAGGCCGATGGCAAGGAGCGTATCGCAGGCGGCGAAGCGGCGTAAAGTGAACGCCGGGGGCGGGCGCGGTTAACGCAAACGCCGCGTCAACCATCCGCGGAAAGATCGCGGGCCGGATCCACCGGACCCGGCCCGCGACGCGCGCTCCCCCGAAAACGGATCGCCTAGTCCGTCGCGTCCTGCCGCGTCCATGGATCGGCGTTTCGCGCCGCCCGCATGGAAGCGTTGAGGTTCTCCATCTGCCCCGCCGCGGGTTCGTCCTCCAGCCCGCACACCGGCAGCACGCGGCGCAACTGGTCGTGGTAGTCGCGCACGCCCGACTCGAGATCGGAGAGGATGAAGCCCGGGAACGACGACGACTGCATCGCCTCCCACGACCACTCGATCAGCTGGTCGTCCTCCTCGCCCGTAATGCGGTCGATGCGGTAGGAGAGGTAGCGCGCCGCCTGCATCTCGCGCCGTGTATCCTCGAGCGCGTAGTAGGCGATGCGCTGCTCGGTCTGGCCGATGCCGAGCGGATACTCCTGGTAGAAGCCGACGCGGTCCGGATAGAGCATCAGCACGATGTTGGGGAACAGGCCGATGTAGAGCCATGCGCGCCGGTGCGACGGCGGCAGATGCTCGACCTCCGGCAGCACGCGCTTGTAGAGCTCGACGCTCCAGTACTTGTCCGGCGCATCGTTGAACGGCGCGAACGAGCGGCCCATGCCGAGGCCGGCGCGCCCGTCGCGGTACATGCCGCCGTAGAGATCCTGGAGCGAGGGGTGCGCGATCGGCACGTGGTAGCCCTCGTTGTCGACGTCGCGCACCGCCTTCCAGTTGGCGCTGAGCCGATGCTTTTCGGTCGGGCGATGCGGCTTCATCTCGGCGATCCGGTAGAGCGCGATTTCCTCCGCATGCGGACGCATCAGCTCGGCGACCGACGGCTGGTCGCTCGCGACGAAGCGCACGAAGACAAAACCGTTCCAGATTTCGTACTCGAGCGGCACGAGCCCGTGCTCCACAGGGTCGAGCTTCGGCAGCGCCCGCTTCTGCGGCACGGCGCGCAAGGTGCCGTCGAGGTTGAACGACCAGCCGTGGAACGGGCACACGAGCGCCGCCTTGCAGCGCCCGCGCTCGGTGGCGACCACGCGCGAACCGCGGTGCCGGCAGACGTTGTGGAACGCCCTGACCTCCCCGTCGTGGCCGCGCACGATCAGCGCGCGCTCGCCGACGATGTCGAACGACACGTAGTCCCCGGCCTCCGGCACGTCGGACACGTGGCAGGCAAGCTGCCAGCAGCGCCGGAACAGCTCTTCCTTCTCGAGCGAAAGGAATTCCTCGTTGAAATAGGTCCAGGCCGGCAGCCCGCCGCGCTCGTTCTCGGCCAGGGTGATGTCTTCGGAGCGCAGCGGTTTCATGGGTGGGACGCCTTCTTTTTTGATTGAATGTTCATTCAATACTAGACCGGCGAAAGGGTTCCGGTCAAGCCAGACACGCCAGTGCTGACTGCCGATGATTACCAAGGCGCCGGGTAAACGGGTTGTCCCGATCGACGTCGCCGCCGCCAGATCGACCGGAATTGTCAGGTCGATGCGGTCCGCGGCTGGGCGCGCATCGACAACTCACTGATCGCGACGCCGCCGAGCACGAGCACGGCGCCCAACGCTGCAACCTGCGTGATCTGCTCCCCGAGCAACCATACGGAGAACAGCATGCCGGCAACCGGCTGCAGGTGCAGCGACAAGGCGAGCGACCCGGCGCTCATGTACCGAAGGAGCCAGTTCCACACGAAGTAGCAGCCTGCCCCACTCGCGACGACCAGCGCGATGACCGCCCATTCCTCAGGCCTCGGCTGGAGGGCGCGCATGAAACCGGACGGGTCCGAGATCGCGTATCCCGGTACCAGAACCAGGGCTGCCGCCAGGAACGGTATCCCGGTGATCACGGTCGAGCTCCATCGTTCCCGCAGCGGCTTTGCCGCAAGCGTGCACACCGCAAAGCAGAACGCCGACGCCATCATGAGGAGGTTGCCCCCGACCTGATCGGGGGCGCCGATCGACAGCGTTCGGGGGTCGAACGTCAGAAGCCCGACGCCGGCGAACGCAAGGACCGTGCCCGTCCATTGCCGGGCCTTGATCCGTTCGCGCAGCAGGACGTGGCCCAGCACAAGGACGAAGAGCGTTTCGAACGAGGCGATCAACGAGATGTTCGACGCCAGCGTGAGCGGCGTCGCCAGAAACTGCAGCACGATGGAAAGACCACAGCCGACGAGTCCCATCGTCAGAAGCAGTCGGAAATCGCTGGCCGTCATCCGCGCCGCAACGTCGCCCATGCGCATGAAGGGAAGAATCAGCAGCGCCGCCCCGGCAAGGCGCCAGCAGGCAAGACCCATCGGCGGGAACGAGGTCAGCAACTCCTTCGACAGGGGATAGACGAGCGCCCACGCGACGTTGATCAGGACCGCCAGCGTCCAGAGCAGCGCCGGCGGCGGTACGGTGGCGGGGCGGTTCATCGGCAGCGCTGCGTCGGATGGAAGACGGGCGCTGCGTCACGCGGATCTCTGTTGCGGCCGGGCACGCTGCCCGCGCCACGAGCGCTCGACCGCGCCCTTGAACCGTCTTCTCGCATCGACCGATGCCCCGTTGCACTTCACCACGCTTGCAACGGATATGCGTTTCGCACGAAGTCGCTGTGACAAAGCGCACGCGGCCCGTCAAATGCCCTGAACGCCTCCCCCGTTGACGCACCTTCCACTCTGTGGGAATTTGCTCCCCTGAGCGGTGCTCCGAAGCCAGCCGGTGAGGAGCCTAACAGGGAACACGGTGAGGACGACCCAATCGGGGCCGAATCCGTGACTGCCCCCGCAACTGTGAGCGGCGAGAGGCATTCGCGCCTTTAGCGCCACTGGCGAACCGGGAAACCGGGGCTGCCGGGAAGGCCAAAGCGGATACCTCGGCGACCCGTGAGTCAGGAGACCTGCCGCCCAAGCCGGACGACGTCCACGGACGTTCGTTCATCCGTTCACAGAGCACACGGAGGGTGTCCGCTCATGACTGCGCTCAATCTCTCGACCGTTTCCGTCTCCATCGAACAGCGCCTGATCGCGGGCATCGTTGCCCTGGTGATGGGCCTCGGCATCGTCGCGACCGTCGGGTTCGCCGGTTCGGCCGAGATCCACAACGCCGCGCACGACACGCGCCACTCGCTCGGCTTCCCCTGCCACTAAATCCTTCGGCACATCTATGATCGGGCGAATGATCTTCGCCGCCGTCCTGGCTGGACTGGCGGCGGGACTGATCATGTCTGCCGTTCAGCAATGGCGCGTCGTGCCGCTGATCGAGCAGGCTGAAGTCTACGAGAACGAGGAGGCCGCCGCACCGGCGACCCCTGCCCCGTCGCCAACTGACAACGCGACCTCTGGCAACGGTGTCGTCGAACCTTCGAACGCCACCGCAATGGCCGCAGCCGGCGGCCATGACCATGGCGGCCACGATCGCGCGGGCCATGACCACAAGGCGGGCGGCGAGCACAGCGAGCATGCGAACGCATGGGCGCCCGCGAACGGCGGCGAGCGGCTCGCTTACACGGTGCTCATGAACGTGCTGACCGGCATCGGTTTTGCGATGCTGCTCGCGGCGGCCTCCCTTCTCCTTGGCCTCCCGCTCACCCCCGCCAACGGGCTGCTCTGGGGATTTGCGGGCTTCGTCGTGTTCATGCTCGCGCCCTCGATCGGGCTGCCGCCGCAACTGCCGGGCACGCCCGTGGCTGACCTCGCCGACCGGCAGCTTTGGTGGTGGGCGACCGTCGCCGCAACGGCAGCCGGGCTCGGCCTCGTCCTGCTGTCGCCCAACGTGCTCCTCAAGGCGCTGGGCGCGCTCCTCGTGGTCATGCCACACCTCGTCGGGGCGCCGCAGCCGCCGACACTCGACACCGCCGTTCCCGCGCCGCTCGCGGCCGCCTATGCGTCGAACGCGCTCGCGTCAGGCGTCGTGTTCTGGCTCGCCATCGGCTTCTTCCTCGGGCTCGCCGGCAGCCGCATCCTCCCCGCGAAGGCAACGACATGAACCGCATCCCCGCCACCGTGATCACCGGCTTCCTCGGGGCCGGCAAGACGACTCTCGTGCGCCACCTGCTCGAGAACGCGAACGGCCGGCGCATCGCGCTGATCGTCAACGAGTTCGGCGACGTCGGCGTCGACGGCGACCTGATCAAGGGCTGCGGCGACGCGCTCTGCCGCGAGGAAGACGTGATCGAACTCGCCAACGGCTGCATCTGCTGCACCGTCGCCGACGACTTCGTGCCGACGATGGAAAAGCTCCTGGGACGGAGCGATCCGCCCCAGCACATCGTGATCGAGACCTCGGGCCTCGCCCTGCCGCAGCCCTTGGTGCGCGCCTTCAACTGGCCGGAGATCAAGAGTCGCGTGACGGTCGACGCCGTGGTGACGGTGGTCGATGGCGCAGCGCTCGCCGAAGGGCGCTTTGCGGCGGACGAGGAGAAGCTCGCCGCCCAGCGCGCCGCCGACCCGACGCTCGACCACGAGGACCCGATCGAGGAGCTGTTCGAGGATCAGCTCAACTGCGCAGACATGGTGCTGCTCAACAAGGCGGACCTCCTGTCGGAGGCCGACATCGCAAAGCTCTCCGCCGATCTCGGCGCGCAGATCCGGAAGGGCGCAAAACTCATCGCCACGCGCGAGGGCAAGGTCGACCCGAACGCCTTGCTAGGCCTGGGCGCTGCCGCCGAGGACGATCTCGGCACGCGTCTTTCCCACCACGAAATGGAGGGCGAGGAGCAGCACGACCACGACGACTTCGAGTCCTTCGTCGTCGACCTCGGCCCCGTGAAGGACCGCAACGCCCTGATTCGATCCGTGAACGAAGCGCTGCAAGCCCATGAAATCCTTCGGTTAAAGGGCTTCATCGATCTCGAGGGCAGCCCCTCGCGCCTCGTCATCCAGGCGGTCGGTCCGCGCGTCGGCCACTGGTTCGACCGGCCGTGGAGCGCGGACGAGCAGCGCCGCTCCGCCCTCGTCGTCATCGGCCTCACCGGCCTCGACCGCGACGCGATCGTCCGTACGCTGAAAGGCTAGCGATGCACATCCTCGCCACGACGTCGGGCGCGATCGACGGCGGCTCGGAGGCCGTCGACCTCGCCCAGACGCCGGGCGACATCGTGGTCATCTCCGCCGCCGACAGCGAACTCGCCTGCCTCGCGCGCGCCCACGACGCGCTGCCTGAGCCGAAGCCGTCGCTCCGGCTCGCCAACCTCATGGCGCTCGGCCACAACTTCTCGGTCGACCTCTATCTCGAGAAGACGGTCGCGCACGCGAAGGTGTGCGTGGTGCGCTGCCTCGGCGGGGAGAGCTACTGGCCCTACGGGATCGCCGAACTCACCGCCCTCAGCCAGCGCACCGGCATGAAGCTCGTGCTTCTGCCCGGCGGCACGGAGGCCGATCCCGCGCTCACCGCGCGTTCGACCGTCGCTCCCGCGGAGGCCGAGCGCCTGCGTCGATACTTCGCGGCGGGCGGCATCGAGAACGCGAAGCGCTTCCTTGCGGGCTGCGCGCATCTCATGGGCCAGGGTGAGGAACCTCCGCCTGCTGAGGAATTACCGCGCGCCGGGCTCTACGCCGACACGCGCAGCCCAGGTAAACCCGCCGCCGCGATCGTGTTCTACCGCGCGCTGATCGAGGGCGGCCTCACCCCGCCCGTCGATGCGCTGATCGCCGCCTTGGCCGACCGCGGTGTCGGCACGGCAGCGCTCTACGTGCAGGGGCTCAAGGACGCAGCGAGCGTCGCGTTCCTCGCCGCCGCGCTTGAGCTGGGCGCGATCGACGTCGCGCTCAACGCCACCGCCTTCGCGGTCGGCGGCGACAACCCGCTCTCCGCCCTCGATTGCCCGGTGCTGCAGGTGGTGTTCTCGGGCTCCGGTGAAGAGGCGTGGGCCGAGAGCGCGCAGGGGCTTTCGCCGCGCGACCTCGCGATGAACATCGTGCTCCCCGAATTCGACGGCCGCATCGCCACGCGCGCCGTCTCGTTCAAGGACGGCGTACGGCACGAACCGACGCAGTCGCGCGTCGTGACCTACCGCCCCGTGCCGGACCGCATCGCCTTCGTCGCCGATCTCGCCGCGAACTGGATGCGCCTGCGGCGAACACCCGCGCACGCCCGCCGCATCGCGGTGGTGCTCGCCAACTACCCCAACCGCGACGGCCGCATCGGCAACGGTGTCGGCTACGACACGCCCGCCTCCACGGTCGCGATCCTCAACGCGCTCGGCGCGCCGTGCCCGGATGACCCGAACGCGCTGATCGAGGCGCTGCAGGAGGGACCGACCAACCGCGACGGCGCGCGCGCCGCATCGAGCCGGGCGACGCTGCCGTTGTCCGTATACGAACGATTCCTCGCCGCCCTCCCCGAGGAGAACCGCCGCGCGCTGAACCAGCGCTGGGGCGAACCGGCGCGCGACCCGTTCTGCCGCGAAGGCGCGTTCCACCTGCCGGTCACGCTCCATGGAAACGCCGCCGTGATGATCCAGCCCGCGCGCGGCTACAACATCGACCCGAAGGAAACCTACCACTCCCCCGACCTCGTGCCGCCCCACGGCTACCTCGCCGCCTACCTGTGGCTGCGCGAAACGTTCGGCGCGCAGGCGATCGTCCACAACGGCAAGCACGGCAACCTCGAATGGCTGCCCGGCAAGGCGAACGCACTGTCGCGCCGCTGCTGGCCGGAGATCGCGCTGGGCCCCGTGCCGCAGGTCTACCCGTTCATCGTCAACGACCCCGGCGAGGGCGCGCAGGGCAAGCGCCGCACGGGCGCGGTCATCGTCGACCACCTCACCCCGCCGCTGGCGCGCGCCGAAACCTACGGACGCCTTCGCGACCTCGAGGTCCTGATCGACGAGTACTACCAGGCGATGGGCCTCGACCGCCGCCGCCAGGAGGCGCTGCGCCGCGACATTCTCGAACTCCTCGGCCGCGACAACCTCGCCGCCGACGCCGGCATCGACGACACGCTCCCCGACGACGAGCAGCTGCAGCGCCTCGACGCATGGCTGTGCGACGTGAAGGAGAGCCAGATCCGCAACGGCCTGCACGTTCTGGGCTCGAGCCCTCGAGGCCGCCTCGAGGCCGAGCTGATCGTCGCCCTCACGCGCCTGCCCCGCGGCGACGGCGCAAGCGGCGAAGCCTCGATCCTCCGTGCCCTGAGCAACGACCTAGGCCTCGCGTTCGACCCCCTGTCGGCAAAGCTCTCCGACCCATGGACGGGCGCGAAACCGCCCGCACTCAAAAGCCTCTCGTCCGACGCCTGGCGCACCGCCGGCGACACGGTCGAGCGTCTCGAACTTTTGGCGCTCGCCCTCGTCGATGGAAAGGCAGACGCGCCCGGCCCCGCCTCCGCCGCGGTGCTCGCGGCCATCGATACGCGCGTCCGCCCAGCCGTCGCCGCCTGCGGGCCGCACGAGATCGACGCGCTGCTGAAAGGCCTCGCCGGCCGCTTCGTCCCGCCCGGACCATCCGGTGCGCCGACGCGCGGCCGTCTCGACGTGCTCCCCACGGGCCGCAACTTCTTCTCGCTCGACAACCGCACGCTGCCGACGCCGACGGCGTGGGACATCGGCCGCCGCTCGGCGGATGCGATGCTCGAGCGCCACTTCCAGGAGCACGGCCGCTATCCCGCCGCCATGGGCCTGTCCGTGTGGGGCACCTCGAACATGCGCACCGGCGGCGACGACATCGCGCAGGCGCTCGCCCTGATCGGCGCAAGGCCGGTGTGGGAGCCGGGCACCGGCCGCGTCACCGGCTTCGAGACGATCCCGCCGGCGAAGCTCGGCCGCCCGCGGATCGACGTCACATTGCGCATCTCCGGCTTCTTCCGCGACGCGTTCCCGGCGCAGATCGAGCTCTTCGACAAGGCGGCACGCGCCATCGGCGCGCTCGACGAACCGGCGGAGGAGAACCCGATCGCGGCACGCATGGCCGCCGAACGGCGCGACCTCCTCGCCGCCGGCGTCCCCGAACGCGACGCCGCCGCACTCTCGGGCCACCGCATCTTCGGCTCGGCCCCCGGCGCGTACGGTGCGGGCCTCCAGGCGATGATCGACGAGAAGCTGTGGGACACCCGCGCCGACCTCGCGCGCGCCTACGTCACCTGGGGATCGTACGCCTACGGATCGTCCGTCCATGGCGCCGCGTCGCCCGAGACGTTCGCGAAGCGGCTCCGGTCGATCGAGGCCGTCGTCCACAACCAGGACAACCGCGAACACGACCTCCTCGACTCCGACGACTACTACCAGTTCGAGGGCGGCATGACGGCCGCCGTCGAGGCGCACCGCGGCGAACGTCCCGTCGTGTGGCACAACGACCATTCGCGCCCCGAACGGCCGCAGCCCCGCACGCTCGAGGAGGAGATCTCCCGTGTCATGCGCGCCCGCGTCGTCAACCCGAAGTGGATCGAGGGCGTGATGCGCCACGGCTACAAGGGCGCGTTCGAGATCGCCGCCACGGTCGACTACATGTTCGCCTTCGCCGCCACCACCGGGGCGGTGAAGCCCCACCACTTCGACCTCGCCTACGACGCCTTCCTCGCCGATGAGCGTGTACGGACCTTCCTTGAACGGAACAATCCGGCGGCGCTGAAGGAGATGGCCGACCGCTTCGAGGAAGCGATCGAGCGCGGCCTGTGGACGCCGCGTTCCAACGCCGCCTGGCGCGAGGTGCGCAGCCTCAACGAAAGGGCAATCCCATGAGCGACGAGACGCACGACGACGACGAGGGCGCAGGCCTCGACGTCAACGCCCGCCACGCCGAGAAGATGCGGAAGAAGAAGGCGGCGCGCGACAAGATCCTCGCCGGCAAGACCGTCGAGAAGGGCCTGCTCATCGTCCACACCGGCAAGGGCAAGGGCAAGTCCACGGCGGCGTTCGGCATGGTGCTGCGCTGCGTCGGCCACGGCATGCGCTCCGGCGTCGTGCAGTTCGTGAAGGGCGCCTGGGCCACCGGCGAACGCACGGTGCTCGAACAGTTCCCCGACCTCGTCACGATCAAGGCGATGGGCGAAGGCTTCACCTGGGAAACGCAGGACCGCGAGCGCGACATCGCGCACGCGCGCGCCGCGTGGGAGGAGGCGAAGAAGATGATCGCCGACCCTTCCTACCGCATGGTGCTGCTCGACGAGCTCAACATCGTGCTGCGCTACGACTACCTGCCGCTCGACGAAGTCATCCGTGTACTGAAGAGCCGCCCCGAGGGCAAGCACGTGGTGGTGACAGGCCGCAACGCGCGCGAGGAGATGATCGAGGCCGCCGACCTCGTCACCGAGATGGAGCAAGTAAAGCACCCCTTCCGCTCCGGCGTGAAGGCACAGGCCGGAATCGAGTTCTGACGCAGCCGTTCGACGCGACTCGTCGCCGCCAAAGGATCACCGGGCCAACCCCGGTAATGACGATGACTCTTTGCACCCCCGTCCCTCGTCATGGCCGGGCTTGACCCGGCCATCCTCTTCGGGGCCTAGCGGTTCAGCGTGTCGTAGAGGTCGAGCCAGTCCGGATTGAACGACGATACGAGGTTGTTCTTCCAGCGCCTCGACCAGTGCTTGATCGCCTTCTCGCGCTGGATCACCACGAGGACGTCTTCGTGCCGTTCGTAGAAGACGAGCGCGGTGAGGCCGTACCGCGATGTGAACCCGTCGATCTGTCCGAACCGATGCTCGTAGGCGCGCCGCTGCAGGTGGGTCGTTACGCCTACGTACAGCAGACGGCGGCGGTGGTCGCTCATCATGTAGACGAAGGCGCTCATTTAAATTCAACCTTAGGATGCAATTCTGATAGCGGAAAGGATGGCCGGGTCAAGCCCGGCCATGATGGTGGGCACGCCTCTTCCCGTCAGGCCCGGGCTTCCCCTCCCCGTCCTCACCGGCCTTCCCCTCCCCGTCCTCCCGGCCTTTCCCTCCCCGTCATCACCAGGCTTCCCCTCCCCGTCCTCACCGTGCTTCCCCTCCTCATCCTCCCGGCCTTACCCTCCCCGTCGTCACCGGGCTTGACCCGGTGATCCTTTCACCAGCCTCCAGAACACGCTGCGAAGCCGCTTCCCGCCGGTCACCCGTCGCCCCGGCCTTGACCCCGGGGGTTGCGCGTCGTTAAGGTCCGCGCCGACTTGAGCAGCGTTCCTCCGCGACAGGAACTGGAAGCAACTCCGGTGCAGCCGACCCAACTCGGGGGCCAATTCCGGAAGCTGACTTGACCCCGAAGCCGGCGACATCCGGCTTTCCGGTTGCGAACCCTGCCGACACGCGAAGGCTTAGGAGAGAGCGCCGGACCATGCCCCACGATCATTCGTCTAAGGAACGTCTCGGCGTCATGCTGTGCGGCCACGGCAGCCGCAACAAGCTCGCCGTCGACGAGTTCGCCAACCTCGCTCGCGGGCTGAAGCGCGTGATCCCCGATCTTCCGGTGGAGTACGGCTACCTCGAGTTCGCGAAGCCCGTGATCCGCGACGGGCTCGACTCTCTTCGCGCGCAAGGCGTGACGCGCGTGCTGGCCGTGCCGGGCATGCTGTTCGCCGCCGGCCACGCGAAGAACGACATCCCCTCGGTGCTCAACACGTACGCGGCCGAGACGGGCCTGAAAATCCAGTACGGGCGCGAGCTCGGCGTCGACCTCAAGATGATCCAGGCGGCGGGGGCGCGCATTCGCGAGGCGCTCGAGAAGGCGGGCTCCTCGGTGCCCATCGAGGAGACGATGTTGGTGGTCGTCGGTCGCGGCGCGTCCGACCCGGACGCCAACTCGAACGTCGCCAAGGTGATGCGCATGCTGTGGGAAGGGTTCGGCTTCGGCTGGGGCGAGACGTTCTATTCGGGCGTCACCTTCCCGCTCGTCGAGCCGGGCCTGCGCCACGCCGTGAAGATGGGCTTCAAGCGCATCGTCGTGTTCCCCTACTTCCTGTTCACCGGCGTGCTGGTGAGCCGCATCTACCGCCACACCGACATCGTCGCCGCCGAAAACCCCGGCATCGAGTTCGTGAAGGCCGGCTACCTCAACGATCATCCGCTGGTGCTCGAAACGTTCCGCGAGCGCGTGAACCAGGTGATCACCGGCGACGTCAACATGAACTGCTCGCTGTGCAAGTACCGCGCGCAGGTGCTGGGCTTCGAGGCCGAGGTGGGCGCGCCGCAGCAAAGCCACCACCATCACGTGGAGGGCGTGGGCGCGGGCTGCAATCTCTGCACCGGCGAGTGCACCGGAGCCTGCCAGAACGAGGTGCACGTGCACCCGGGCCAGGCGCCGCATTCGCACGCGCACGGGCATGACCACGACCATGATCACGGGCACGGGCACCATCACCACGACCATGATCATCCGCACACGCATGATCACGCGCATGATCATGCGCACGGGCATGAGCACGGGCATGACCACGCGCACGACCATGGGCACCATCACCATCCCTATCCGCATGCGAACCATCCGCTGGGGCCGCGCACGCTGAGGAAAGCCTGAGGCGGTGGACTACCTGCGCGATCCGCAAGCGATCTACGACCGCTCGTTCTCGATCATCCGCGCGGAAGCGGCATTGGCGCGGTTGCCGGCCGACATCGAGGCGATCGCCATCCGCCTGATGCACGCGAGCGGCATGACCGACCTCGCCGCCGACCTGCGGTTCGACCCGCGCGTCGGCGAGGCCGTGCGCGGCGCGCTCAATGCCGGCGGCACGGTGTTCGCCGATTGCGAGATGGCGAAGGCGGCGATCATCGCCCGCTACCTGCCGGCCGCGGCCGGTATCGTATGCACACTGAACGATCCGCGCGTGCCGGAACTCGCGAAGGCGCACGGCACCACGCGCTCGGCCGCCGCCGTTCACCTGTGGCAGCCGAAGCTCGAAGGCAGCGTGGTGGTGATCGGCAATGCGCCGACCGCGCTGTTTTCGCTGCTCGAAGCGCTGGACGCCGGGGCGCCGAAACCTGCGGCGATCATCGCGATGCCGGTGGGCTTCGTCGGTGCGGCGGAATCGAAGGCGGAGCTTGCCGCGAACCCGCGCGGCGTGCCGTTCGTCACCCTGCTCGGCCGGCGCGGCGGTTCGGCGATGGCGGGCGCTGCGCTCAACGCCATCCTGGCGGACATAAACCCGTGAGCGCGCCCTTCATCACGCTCGTCGGCATCGGCGAGGACGGCTTTGCCGGACTCTCCGACGCCGCCCGCCGGGCGATCGCGGACGCCGACCATCTCGTGGGCTCCGAGCGCCACCTCGCGCTCGCCGGCGAGGCGAAAGCGCAACGCCATCCCTGGCCGACGCCGCTCGAGACGCTGTTCGATGCAATCGAGGGCTGGCGCAACAGCCGCGTGGTGATCCTCGCGACCGGCGACCCGATGACGTTCGGCGTAGGCAAGAAGCTGCTCACGCGATTTTCCGCACACGACATGATCGTGCTGCCCGCGCCCTCGGCCTTCGCGCTCGCGGCCGCCCGCCTCGGCTGGCCGGTGCAGGACGTCGACACCGTGTCGCTGCACGGCCGCCCGGCGAGCCTGATCGAACCGCTGATCGCGCCGGGCAACCGCATCCTGGCGCTCACCAACGACGGCGGCACCATCGCCGAAGTCGCGGCGCGACTCGTGAAGCGCGGCTTTCACGACAGTGTGCTGACGATTCTCGAGAACATGGGCGGCCCCGCCGAGGCCGTGCACCGGCTCCTCGCGCGCGAGGTGGGTACGCGCTCGTTCGGCCCGTTCAACACGCTGGCGATCGATTGCGTCGCCCGCCGCGACGCGGTGCTCCTGCCGCGCGTCCCCGGCCTGCCGGACGGCGCATTCCTGCACGACGGGCAGATGACCAAGCGCGAGGTCCGCGCCGCGACGCTTGCCGCGCTCCAGCCTGCGCCGGATCTCCTGCTGTGGGACGTGGGCGCAGGCTGCGGTTCGATCGCGATCGAGTGGATGCGCTCGGCCCGCAACGCGCAGGCCATCGCCTTCGAGCGCGATCCGAAGCGGCTCGAGATGATCTCCGCCAACGCCGATGCGCTCGGCGCGCCGCGGCTGAAGATCGTGCCCGGCGCGCTGCCCGATACGCTGCGCGGCCAGCCTTCGCCCGATGCCGCCTTCATCGGCGGGGCGATCGGCGACGAGGGCGTGTTCGACGCCGTGTGGCGGGCGCTGAAGCCCGGCGGCCTCCTCGTCGCCAACACCGTGTCGCTCGACGGCGAGGCGCGCGCGCTCGATCTCCATGCCGTACACGGAGGAGATCTGGTGCGCATCGACGTCTCGCACCTCGAGCGGATCGGCGGCATGCGGGTGCTGCGCCCGCGCATGGCGGTGCTGCAGTGGCGGACGCAGAAGCCATGGTGAAGAAGGGCACTCTTTACGGCCTCGGCGTCGGGCCGGGCGACCCGGAGCTCATAACCGTGAAGGCGTGGCGGCTGTTGTCGCTCGTGCCGGTGATCGCCTATCCGACCGCGAACGGCGAACCCTCGCTCGCCCGGCGCATCGCCGCGCCGTTCATCCCGGAGGATGCGGTGGAACTGCCGTTCGCCGTGCCGATGGAGAAGGAGCGCGCCCCCGCGCAGGCCGCCTATGCGCAGGCTGCCGCGGCCATCGCCGCGCACCTCGACGAGGGCCGCGACGTCGCGGTGCTGTGCGAGGGCGATCCGTTTTTCTACGGCAGTTTCATGTACTTGCATCAGCGTCTTGAATCGGACTACGAGGCTGTCGTGATCCCCGGCGTCTCCTCGCTCACCGCCACCGCCGCCGTGGTCGGGCGCCCGCTCGCCGCCCGCAACGATTGCCTGAAGGTTTTGCCGGCCCCGATCGGCCCGGAGAGGCTGGCGCAGGAGATCGAGGGCGCGGAGGCCGTCGCGATCATCAAGATCGGCCGCCACTTCGACATGGTGTTCCGTGTGCTGAACGATCTCGGGCTCGCCTCGCGCGCCGTGATCGTCGAGGCGGCGACACGCGAGGACCAGAAGATCACGCGGCTCTCCGAAGCCCCGCCGGGGTTCCGCCCCTACTTCTCGACGATCCTCGTCTACAAAGGCGGCGAGCCATGGTGATCCGCCCGGCGATCGTGACCGTGACGGCATCGGCCCGCCCGCTCGCCGAGCGGCTGGCGCGCGAGCTTGCGGGCGACATTCTTCAGGGTGCGGAGCATTTTGCCGAGGCCTTCGCTGCCGGTTGGCCAGTCGTGGCGCTGTGCGCGGCGGGGATCGTGGTGCGCAAGCTCGCGCCCCACCTCGGCGACAAGCGCGACGAGCCGCCGGTGATCGCGGTGGCCGAGGACGGCTCGTCCGTGGTGCCGCTGCTCGGCGGCCATCGCGGCGCGAACGACCTCGCCCGCCGGATCGCCGCAATCACGGGCGGCGTGGCGGCGATTACCACCGCCTCCGACGTGCGCTTCGGCGTAGCGCTGGACCGCCCGCCCGCCGGCTATGCGCTGGCGAACCCGGACGACCACAAGACGTTCGCCGCCGATCTCCTTGCGGGCGCGAGCGTGCGGGTGAAGGGCGAGGCACCGTGGCTTGCCGCGCTGCCGCTGTCGCACGAGGGGCGGCTGTCGATCCTCGTGACCGAGCACAAGGTGCCAGGTGGCCCGCGCGCGTTGGTCTATAATCCGCGAACGCTCGCGCTGGGCGTTGGTTGCGAGCGCGGAACGTCCGCAGACGAACTGATCGGCCTCGTCGAGCGCGTGCTCGACGAGGAGGGACTGGCGCGCGCGGCGGTGGCGGGCGTGTTCTCGCTCGACCTCAAGGCCGACGAGGCGGCGATCCACGCGCTCGGCCGCCATCTCGGCGTACCCGTGCGCTTCTTCGACGCGCAGCGTCTTGATGCGGAATCGCCGCGCCTGAAGAACCCGTCGCCCGTGGTGAAGGCGGAAGTGGGCTGCCCCGGTGTCGCGGAGGGCGCAGCGCTCGCTGCCGCCGGCCCGGCCGCGGACCTGATCGTCGAGAAGACCAAGAGCGCGCGCGCCACCTGCGCCATCGCCCGCGCCGATCATCCGATCACGGAGCTTTCGGGCCGGGCGCGCGGCAGCGTGACGGTCGTGGGCCTCGGTCCCGGCGGGCCGGAGTGGCGCAGCCCCGAGGCCGCGGAGGCGCTGCGCGCCGCGACCGACTGGGTGGGCTACGGGCTCTACCTCGACCTCGCCGCCGATCTCCGCACCGCGCAGGTCGAGCACCGCTTCCCGCTCGGCGCGGAAGAGGACCGCGTCATCCGTGCCCTGACGATTGCCGGCGAGGGCCGCGACGTCGCGCTCGTCTGCTCGGGCGATTCCCAGATCTACGCCATGGCGGCGCTCGCCGCCGAGGTGCTGGATCCGGCGTCGGGCGCGTCGCTCCCCGATGCGGCGCGCCGCGCGGAGCTGAAGGTCGTGCCCGGCATCTCGGCGTTCCAGGCGGCGTCCGCCAAGGCCGGCGCGCTCATCGGCCACGATTTCTGCTGCATCTCGCTCTCCGATCTCCTCACGCCGTGGGAGGTGATCGAGCAGCGCCTGAAGGCTGCGGCGGACGGCGATTTCGTCGTCGCGTTCTACAATCCGCGCTCGCTGAAGCGCACCGACCAGCTTGCGCGCGCGATTCGACTCCTGAAACCGCGCCGGCGTGCCGACACGCCGGTGATCGTCGCTTCGAACGTCGGCCGCCCCGACGAGCGCATCGCAATCACCACGATCCAAGACTTCGATCCCGAAACCGTCGACATGCTGACGATCGTGCTCGTCGGCTCCTCCATCAGCCGCACCTTTTCGCGAGGAGATGGCAGAACCGTCGCCTACACGCCGCGCGGCTACGCGAAGAAGAGAGAGACACGATGACCGTCCACTTCATCGGCGCCGGCCCCGGCGCGCCCGACCTCATCACCGTGCGCGGGCTGAAACTGATCCAGTCGTGTCGCGTGTGCCTCTACGCCGGGTCGCTGGTGCCGCCGGAGATCGTCGCGGCGGCGCCGGAGGGCGCGCGCGTGATCGACACGGCGTCGATGCACCTTGACGAGATCATCGCCGAGATCGAGGCGGCGCACGCGAAGGGGCAGGACGTGGCGCGCGTCCATTCCGGCGATCCCTCCTTGTACGGAGCGATCGCCGAGCAGATGCGCCGGCTCGACGCGCTGCGCATCCCCTACGACGTGTGCCCCGGCGTTCCCGCCTACGCGGCGGCCGCGGCGCTCCTCAAGCAGGAGCTGACGCTGCCCGAGATCGCGCAGACGATCATCCTCACACGGACCACCATGCAGGCCTCCGAGATGCCCGAGGGCGAGGATCTCGCGACGCTCGGCCGCTCGAAGGCGACGCTTGCGATCCACCTGTCGATCCGCAACCTCGCGCTGATCGAGCGCGAGCTCACACCGCACTACGGCGCGGACTGCCCGGTGATCGTCGTCTACCGCGCCACCTGGCCCGACCAGCAGGTGATCCACGGCACGCTCGCGACGATCGCGAAGAAGGTGCGCGCCGCAAAGCTCACGCGCACGGCGCTGATCCTCGTCGGCCGCGTCTTGGGCGAGCAACGTTTCCGCGACTCCGCCCTCTACGACGCCGCCCACGAGCACGTCCTTCGAAACCGCAAGACGAAGAGCGCCTGACCCAAAGGATCGCCGGCTCGAGGCCGGCGATGACGCTGGCGGCGTGGAGGCTCTCCCCCGCAAAGAGGGCGTGGATGCCTCCCCCCACACACATCGTCATGGCCGGGCTTGACCCGGCCATCCTCTTCCGAACGTGGAAAGGATCGCCGGCTCGAGGCCGGCGATGACGATCGGGGTGTAGACGCCTCCGCCGCACACATCGTCATGGCCGGGCTCGACCCGGCCAGCCTCTTCCGCGCGCGACGAGGATCGCCTCACCCGGCGAGCGCTGCCTCGACGAGGGCGACCATCTCGGGCACCGAGGATGCGACCGGCGCGTCGGGCTTCGGCGGGCGGTGCACCATCACCACGGGGATGCCGAGAGCCGCGGCCGCATCGAGCTTCTCGCGCGAGCCGCCGGCGTTCTTCGTCACCAGCACGTCGATCGCCTCCTCGCGCATCAGGCGCATCTCGCTCTCGCGCGAGAACGGCGGCCGGCCCTCGACGATGCGCCACGAAGCCGGTGCGCCGTGGTCGGCCGTCTCGATCATCCGCGCTACGACCTTCACGTCGCCGCGCTGGCGGAACGCCTCGAGTTCCTTGCGGCCGGTGGTGAGGAACACGCGCGCGCCCGGCGCGATCATCGCCGCCGCGGCTTCCAGGTCCGAAACCTCCGTCCACTGATCGTCCGCGCCAGGCTGCCACGCCGGCCGCTCGAACCGCACGTAGGGCACGCCGGCCGCGCGCGCCCCTTCGGCGGCGTTGCGCGAGATCTTCACCGCGAACGGATGCGTCGCGTCGCACACCAGCGCGATCTCCTCCGCGCGCACGTAGGCCGCGAGCCCCTTCGCGCCGCCGAAGCCGCCGACGCGCACCTCGCCCACCGGCAGCAGCGGCGCACGCGTCACGCCGGCGAGCGAGCTCACCACGGTATACCCCTTGCCGACGAGCGCCTTCGCCAGCGCGCGCGCGTCGCCGGTGCCGCCGAGCAACAGAAGGCGCTCACCCGGCACGGCCGATCACCTCGCCCTTGCGGTCCACCACCAGCGTGTCGAGCGCCACCTCGGCGCCGCGCAGGATGCGCAATCCCTGCTCACGCGCCGCCGCCGCAACATCCTGCGTCAACGGCACCCGCGCCGCGCGGACAACACTCTCCACCTCGAGCGCCGAATTCGCCCGGCGCACCGCCTCGACGAGCGCAGAGTCCGCGCCTAGCGCCCCGGCCCGCGCGGCGAGCCAGTCGAAATCCACCTGGCTGCGGCCCGAATGCAGGTCCATCGCACCCTGCGCCATCTTCGTCATCTTCCCGAAGCCGCCCGCCACCGTCACGCGCGCCACGGGATGGTCGCGCAGGTACTTCAGCATGCCGCCCACGAAGTCGCCCATGTCGATGAGCGCCTCGAGCGGCAGTCCGTACGCGGATTGAACGGCCGCTTCCGAGGTCGATCCCGTGGACCCCGCCACGTGCGAAAGCCCCATGGCGCGCGCCACGTCGATGCCGCGGTGGATCGAGGCGATCCACGCCGCGCAGCTGAACGGGTGCACGATGCCCGTCGTGCCGAGGATCGACAGCCCGCCGACGATCCCGAGCCGCGGGTTCCACGTCTTCTCCGCCAGCGCCGCTCCTCCGGGTACGGAGAGTTCCACCACGACATCGCCGGGGTCGCCGTGCGCAGCCGCGAGGTCTTCCACCACGCCAAGAATCATCGCGCGCGGCACCGGGTTGATCGCCGGCTCCCCCGGCGCAATCGGCAGGCCCGCCCGCGTCACCGTGCCCACGCCTTCGCCCGCCCGGAACGTCACGCCGGACCCGGCAACCCCGCGCGTCACGGTCGAGACGATCATCGCCCCGTGCGTCACGTCCGGGTCGTCGCCCGCATCCTTCACGATCCCGGCCTGCGCCCAGCCGGGTTCAAGACCCTCCAGCGCCAGCGCGAAGGCCGGCGTTTCGCCCTTCGGCAGCGTGATGCTCACGGGATCGGGAAACGCGCCGGTCAGCAATGCCGCATATGCTGCCTTGGTTGCCGCTGTCGCGCAGGCGCCGGTGGTCCAGCCGCGTCTAAGGTTTTGAATGGGCATGGTTTGTCCGCTGTCGTCACGGTATACTCGACGGCTGGAGATTTGCGAAGGTTCAGGCGTAGGGTCGGGCGTTCAGGAACGATGGAAACGGGTCAGAAGCGCAGCTTGAGAACGTGGATGGAGGCCGGCGCCCCCGCCCCCGGATTCGCACGCCTCGATGCCGAGAATTTCCCGGCCTTCGAGGCAGGCACCGTGTGGCTCGTCGGCGCCGGCCCCGGCGCGCCGGGCCTCCTGTCGCTTCTCGCCTACCACGCCATGCAGACCTGCGACGTGGTCGTCTACGACGCGCTCGTGAACCCCGACATCCTGCGCTGGGTGCGCACCGGCGCCGAACTCGAATACGCGGGCAAGCGCGGCGGCAAGCCCTCGCCGAAGCAGCGCGACATTTCTGAACGCCTCATCGATCTCGCCCGCGCCGGCAAGCGCGTGCTCAGGCTCAAGGGCGGCGATCCGTTCATGTTCGGCCGCGGCGGCGAGGAAAGCCAGATGCTGGCGCGCGCCGGCGTGCGCTTCCGCATCGTGCCGGGCATCACCTCCGGCATCGGCGGCCTCGCCTACGCCGGCATCCCGGCCACCCACCGCGACAGCAACCACTCGGTGATCTTCCTCACCGGCCACGACGCCACGGGCCGCATGCCGGCCAACGTGGACTGGGCGGCGGTCGCCACCGCCTCGCCCGTCATCGTCATGTACATGGCGGTGAAGAACGCCGGCGAGATCGCGCGTGCACTGATCGAGGGCGGCCGCGATCCGGCCGATCCCATCACGTTCGTGTCGAACGCCACGATGCCGGACCAAACGATCCTCGAATCGACGCTCGGCGGGGTGGACGAGTTCCTGTCGCACACCACGCCCGCCACGCCCGCCATCGTGGTCGTCGGCAAGGTCACGGGCTGGCGCGAAATCCTCACCTGGTACGAAGGCCATCTGCGGGAGAACCCGGTTGGCTGATCAGGTTGACTAGAGGGCTGGTGATTGCCGCGCCCTCCTCCGGGTCCGGCAAGACGGTCGTCACGCTCGCCCTGCTCGCCGCGCTCTTGCGGCGCGGGGTGAACGTCGCCTCGGCGAAGGCCGGGCCCGACTACATCGACCCGCGTTTCCACGAACACGCCACGCACCGTCCCTGCGTGAACCTCGACCCGTGGGCGATGCGCCCCGCGCTCGTCGAAGCGCTGGCGGCCCGCGGACGCTGCGACCTGCTCGTCGTCGAGGGCGTGATGGGTCTGTTCGACGGCGCCTCCGGTGGCGCAGGCTCCACGGCCGATCTCGCGGCGCTCCTGAAGCTGCCGGTGGTGCTGGTGATCGACGTCGCCCGCCAGGCGCAGTCGGCAGCGGCCCTCGTCGAAGGGTTCGCCCGCCACCGCGCGGATGTCACGGTCGCCGGCGTCATCCTCAACCGGGTCGCCGGTGAAAAGCACCGCAGGCTGATCGAGGCGGCGCTGGAGCGTTCTGGCGTGCCGGTGCTCGGCGCGGTGCCGCGCGAGGAGGCGCTGGCGCTGCCGTCGCGCCACCTCGGGCTCGTGCAGGCGGGCGAGCACGGCGCGCTTCCCGCCTTCATCGAACGCGCGGCCGGGATCATCGCGGCGCACGTCGACCTCGACGCGCTGATGCAGCGCGCCGCCCCGCTCGCCACCGCGCGAACTGCCCGCCCCCTGCCGCCGCTCGGCCAGCGCATCGCGGTCGCGTCGGACGAGGCGTTCGCCTTCGCCTACCCGCATCTCGTCGAAGGCTGGCGCGCGCAGCACGCCGAGGTGATTGCCTTCTCCCCGCTCGCCGACGAAGCGCCGGATACCGCGGCCGATGCCGTCTACCTCCCCGGCGGCTATCCCGAACTCCACGCCGGGCGCATCGCCGGCAACGGGCGCTTCCAGTCGGGCCTCCGCGCAGCGGCGATGCGCGGCGCGCTGGTCTACGGCGAGTGCGGCGGCTTCATGGTGATGGGCCGTACACTGATCGATGCCGAAGGCGCGGCGCACCCGATGGCGGACCTGCTTCCCGTCGAGACGAGCTTTGCGAAGCGCCGCATGCACCTCGGCTACCGGCGGCTCACGCACGACGGCGCGCTGCCGTGGCCCGAACGCTTGCGCGGCCACGAGTTCCACCACTCCACGCTGGTGTCCTCGGGCGCCGGCGCGCCGCTCTTCGCCGCGAGCGATGCCGCGGGCGAGCAGCTTGCGCCCATGGGCTTGCGGTTGGGCTGCGTGATGGGCTCCTACGCCCACGTCATCGACGCCGAAGACTGACGGGCGAAGCGATGGCGCGCGCAATCATGCTCCAGGGCACGGGCTCGGACGTCGGCAAGTCGCTGATCGCGGCGGGGCTCGCGCGCGCGTTCGTCAACCGCGGCCTGAAGGTTTCGCCGTTCAAGCCGCAGAACATGTCGAACAACGCGGCCGTCACGGTGGACGGCGGCGAGATCGGCCGCGCGCAGGCGCTGCAGGCGCGCGCCGCGAAGGTCGCGCCCGTCGTGCACATGAACCCGATCCTGCTTAAACCCGAGACGACGACCGGCGCGCAGGTGATCGTGCAAGGCAAGCGCCACGCCTCGATGGGCGCGCGGGAGTATTTCTCCGCACGCGAACGATTCATGCCGGCGATCCTCGACAGCTTCCGCAGGCTCGTCTCGGCGAGCGATCTCGTCATCGTCGAAGGCGCCGGCTCCCCGGCCGAGGTGAACCTGAGGACGGGCGATCTCGCCAACATGGGCTTCGCGCACGCGGCGGGCGTTCCCGTCGTGCTCGTGGGCGACATCCACCGCGGCGGCGTCATCGCCTCGCTCGTCGGCACGTTCGCGGTGCTGCCGCCGGAAGACGCCGCGATGATCCGCGGCACGCTCATCAACAATTTTCACGGCGACCCGTCGCTGTTCGATGAGGGTATACGGATCATCGAGGCGCGCACCGGCGTCCCCTGCCTCGGCGTCGTCCCCCACTTCGCGGATGCGCGAAAGCTTCCCGCCGAGGACGCGGTCGCGCTCGAACGCGCAGGCACGAGCGGCAACGGGCCGATCAAGATCTGTGTCCTGAGGTTGTCGCGCATCGCGAACTTCGACGACCTCGATCCCCTGAAGCTCGAGCCGGGCGTCAGTCTGTCGTTCGTGCAGCCGGGCGAGCCGATCCCGGGCGATGCCTCGCTCGTCATCATCCCCGGCTCGAAGGCGACGATCGCCGACCTCGCCGACCTGCGCGCGCAAGGCTGGGACGTCGACCTTCACGCGCACGTCCGGCGCGGCGGCGCGGTGCTCGGCGTGTGCGGCGGCTACCAGATTCTTGGAACGATGATCCACGATCCGGAAGGGCTCGAGGGTCCCCCCGGGTCGGCCCCGGGACTCGGCCTCCTCGACGTCGAGACGGTGCTCACGCCGGACAAGACCCTCAAGCGCGTCTCCGGCACGCATTCGGACACTGGCCTTACAATCGACGGCTACGAGATCCATCTCGGCACGACAACGGGCCCCGCCACGGCAAACATCTTCGCGATGATCGACGGCCATCCGGACGGCGCGGTGTCGCCGTCCGGGCGCGTCGCCGGCACCTACCTCCACGGTTGCTTCGGCTCCGACGCCTTCCGCCGCGCCTACCTCCAAACCCTCGGCGCCGCGCCCGGAAACGTCTCCTTCGAGGCGGAAATCGAGGCCGTGCTCGACCGCCTCGCCGCTCATCTCGAAGCGTCGATCGACGTGAATCGTCTTCTGAGCCTCGCCGCCGAAGTGGCTGAATAAGCTCATGTTTTCGCTGTCGCTCCAGATCGCGCTCGCCGCCGTGCTGATCGAACGGCTGGTCGGCTACCCGAAGGTCGTGCAGGAGGCGATCGGCCACCCCGTCGAGTGGATGGGCGCGCTCATCGCCCGGCTCGACGAGGCGATGAACTCCCCGCGTGATTTGGGATTCACACGGCGATTCAAGGGCTTGCTGGCGATGGCGATCCTCCTCGCCGTCATCGCCGGCATCACGATCCCGGTCAGCGTCTGGCTGCGCACGCAAGCCTGGGGCTGGCTCGCCGAGGCCGTGCTCGCGACGAGCCTCATCGCTCAAAGTTCGCTGCGCGACCACGTCCGCGCCGTCTACGACGGCCTGAAGCGAAGCCTCGCCGAGGGTCGCACGGCGGTCAGCATGATCGTCGGGCGCGACCCGCAAGTGCTTGATGAAGCTGGCGTTTCACGTGCAGCGATCGAAAGCCTTGCGGAAAGCACCTCGGATGGAATCGTCGCCCCCGTGCTGGCGCTGGCACTCGGCGGCCTGCCGGGGATCGCCCTCTACAAGGCGATCAACACTGCCGACAGCATGATCGGCCACAAGGACGAACGGTACCTCCAGTTCGGCTGGGCCGCCGCCCGCCTCGACGACTTCGTGAACCTGATCCCCGCCCGCCTGTCGGGCCTGCTCATCGCCGGCGCGGCGAGCCTCACCTCGCCCCGGAAAGGCGCGGAATCGCTCGCGGCGATGTGGGAGGATGCGAGGAAGCACGAGTCGCCCAACGCCGGCTGGCCCGAGGCCGCGACCGCCGGCGCGCTGGGCATCCGCCTCGGCGGCCCGCGCGCCTACGAGGGCGAGATGGTGGACCTGCCGTGGTTCGGTTCCGGCCGCACCGACATCGGGGCGGACGACATCCGCCGGGCGCTACGCCTCTATGGCCGAACGCTGACGCTCGGAACGATCCTGCTGGGACTGGTTGCGCTCTTCTTCTAAAGCGTCACTTCAACTGGAGCGGCAGCCCCGCCGCCACGAACGTCACCGTGTCGCAGGTAGCCGCGAGCCGCTGGTTCGCCAGTCCCGCAAGGTCGCGGAACCGGCGGGCGAGCGCATTGTCCGGCACGATGCCCAGCCCCACCTCGTTCGAGACGAGGCATACCGTGCCCGCGAGCGCCGGCAGGCGGTCGCACAGCGCCTCCACCTCGGCCTCGACGTCAGCCTCGGCGAGCAGCAGGTTGGTTACCCAGAGCGTCACGCAGTCGACCAGCACGAAGTGCGCGGGCGAAGCCACTTTTTCCAGCACCGTCAGGAGCTTGAGCGATTCTTCGTGAGTCTCCCACCCCTGCCCGCGGCGCTCCTGATGAAGCCGCACGCGCTCCACCATCTCGTCGTCGAACGCCTGTGCGGTCGCCACGTAGACCCGCTTCAGCCCGCTCTCGACCGCCAGCCGTTCGGCAAGCCGGGACTTGCCCGACCGCGCGCCGCCGAGGACGAGGATGCTCACGGCGCCTCGCCCCGCGACGGCGGCAGCCGCGCGATGAAGTGTCCGCGCATCCCCTGCGGCCACGACCGGAACGGCACTTCGCCGGTCGCCGTCGCCCCGTGCAGGTCGAACCACTGGAGGATGGCTTCGGCCGCCTCGCGCGTCGGTTCAAATCCGCCCGTGATGTAGCTGAACCGCTGGTCGTCCCGGATCCACACGTTGCAGTGATGCAGGCACGACCAGAGGCACGCCTGCCGCTCCACGTTCACGTCGCTGCGGCCGTTTTCGGCCAGCAGCGCCTCCATCGTCTGCGCCAGCGCCTCGCCGCCGGTGCGGCCGTCCGGTCCGACCTTTTCGGTCTGCGACCACTTGCAGGTCGTGCAGAAGATCAGCGATCGCACGGTCGGTCTCCGGTTGCCCCCTCGGCGCGTCCGTGCTTAACGGGATGACGGCCGGAGTTCAACCGGCGGGCCGTCCCGTGGGTGCCGAGAGGGGGGAGCTACCGCTCCATGAAGCTCAGCTTTGTCGCAAGCGATGCGCCGGAAGCCCGCGCGGCGGAGACGGAACTGTCCGATCTCTACGGGAACGCGCCCCTGGACGAGGCCGACGCCGTGGTGGCGCTGGGTGGCGACGGCCTGATGCTGCAGACGCTGCACCGCGTCCTGCCGCGGGGCCATGCGATCTACGGCATGAACCGCGGCTCCGTCGGCTTCCTCATGAACGACTATTCCACGGCGGACCTGCCAGATCGCATCCGCAATGCGGAGGTCACCGCGATCCACCCCCTGTGCATGGAGGCGACCACCGTCTCCGGCGAGACCACGCGTTCGCTGGCGTTCAACGAAGTCTCCCTGCTGCGCCAGCGCCACCAGGCGGCAAAACTCAGGATTTCCGTCGACGGCAAGGTGCGGCTCGAAGAGCTCATCTGCGATGGGGTGATCGTCGCGACGCCCGCCGGTTCGACCGCCTACAACCTCTCGGCCAACGGCCCCATTCTTCCAGTGAATTCTCAACTCTTGGCGCTCACCCCCATCAGCGCCTTCCGGCCGCGCCGCTGGCGGGGCGCGATTCTGCCGCACGACGCGAGCGTCGGGATCGAGATCCTCGAGTACGAGAAGCGCCCGGTCGCCGCGGTCGCAGATCACGAGGAAGTGCGCAACGTCCGGTCCGTCCACATCCGCGAGGACGCCTCGCTTTCGGTGAAGCTGATGTTCGACGCGGGCCACACGCTGGCCGAACGGGTGCTCCAGGAGCAGTTCCGGCTCTAGGCAACTTTACGTCCGAACGTCGCGTTTCTCCTCCGTTGAGCAGAGGAGACACGACAATGGCGCAGACGAAACCGAAAAAGCACGAGGAGAAGTCGAAGAAGCCGGCGGCGCACGAGCCTGCTGAGGATCTGGTTGACGCCGGTTCCGACATGTCGTTCCCGGCTTCCGATCCCCCTTCCTACATGGGCGGAACGGCTGTCGCCGGCCCGCCGCCGGAGGACGAGCCGCCGCGGGAGCCGGTGAACACCGAAGTCACCGACCCCAACGCCATCCAGCCGGCGAGGCAAGATCCGAACCCCGACAGCCCGCCGAAGAACGACCCGGAAAAATTGGCGCAAACCGAAGATGCCGAGGGAACGGATCGTCGCAAGGGACGTTAGTCGGCTGCGAACCGTCATCCCCCATGGTTCGCGCGGCTCCTTGGCGACGGTCTCCAGACAGGCCGTCGCTCTTTTTTTGCCGCATTTTCAAAATATTGCGCGGGCTGATTGAGCCGGCAGTTAAACGAATCGTTAGGCGGCTCGCGGTAGTGTGATGTCAGTGAGTTGCGTATCTGAGTTCGAACCGGGGCCCTCGTGGCCCCGGTTTCCGTTTCGGCTTCAGGCCGCGCGATCGATCGCATCGATCAGGTGGCGGGCAAGCGCCTTGGTGGCGCCGGTCGCGTTGTCGGCGACGATCGCCAGGATCCGCATCTTCTCCTTGGCCGAGCCCACGGCCTGCCGCGTCAGCAGCGTCTCGACCACCTTGCGGCCGAAGCGTTCCGGCGCCGGCCAGTCCTTGTCGGCCTTGGCCTCGCGGGCGACGTCGGCCGCGGCGCGCAGCACGGGGAAGCATTCGTCCGGCAACCCGCCCGCGACGGTCAGCGAGCGCAGCGACAGCGCACCGTGCTCGTACATCAGCTTGCGCACGCGCTTCACGCTCGTCGAGTTGAGCCAGGCAAGCGCGCGCTCGACGATGTGCATGTGCCCGTCGACCGCGGCCTTGAGCAGCAGCGTCGCTGTCAGCAGTTCCTTCGAGGAGGCGAACGCCACGAGCGACAGGAGGTCTTCCGGCCGCGCAGCGTTGAAGATGGCGATGACGGCGCGGTCCTGCGCATCGACGACGGTGCCCTTGCCGTCGTCGCCCGGCACCCAGTCGTTCGCCTTCACGAGCGCCTGCATGCGGTGACTTGCCCGGCGAGTCTCGATCAGCCGGATATCCAGCGGCAGTGCCTCGAACGACAGCAGCTGTTCGACGATATCGCCGTGTTTCCAGAAGCGTACGTAGAGTTTCTTCAGCTGTTTCTCATCGGGCGCAGCGGCGGGATTCTCCAGAAGCGCCTTCACGGCCTCCTCGCTCCCCGCCTCGATCAGCGCGGAGATCGACTTCGGTCCAATGTCGGCACGGGCCGCAATCACCTTCTGGCGGGCTTCGTCGCCCGCCCGCGCAATCGCGGCCATGCAGGCTTCCGACATCTCCACCCGACCGATAAACGGCAACGCGATGCGGTCGTCGTCCGCGGCGATCGAGGCGATGACCCGCGGATCGAGGTCGGGGCAATTGACCAGGCCCAGCGCCAGTTCCTCGCGCACCGTTTCGTCCTCGTCCTCGGTCAACGCGAGGACGACCGGCGTCACCGCTTCGACCTCGTCCTGCGGCGTCTCGGGATCGCACAGAAGGTCCGCAAGCTGCACCGCAAGCTCCCACCGATCGCGACGGCTACCTTCGGCAATCACCGTCTCGAAGATGCTCGTATCGAAGATGGGGGCGTGGGTGTCGGTCACCGTGGTGCTCCTGCTGAACCGGAAGGCCGGGCTTGCGAGCCGGGATGGTGACTGTAACGCTATCAAGCGACAGGTTAAGAACCCGTTTACCATGTTCTCCGGGCGTTTACGTCCGGTGGATCAGCCCGTCTCGCTCTGGGCGGCGACCGCGACCGGCGTCGTCGCCGGCGAGACGGCGACGCGCGAGTCGGCCGCCTTGGGCGGCGAGGCCCGCATCCGCATGCGGTAGATCGCGTAGAGGCCGAGGCCGGCGAAGATCACGGCCATGTAGGTCATAAAGCCCGGCGTCCCGAGCGCCTGCATCGTGGCGCCTGCCAGCGAGGGACCGAGAACGGCGCCCATGCCGTACACAAGGACGAGTTGGCCGGATGCGCCGAGCATCTGGTCCTTGGTCAAATGGTCGTTCGCGTGCGCGATGGCGACCGAGTAGATTGGCATCGCGATCGCCCCGAACACGGAGAACAGCACGATCAGCGACTGCACGGAGTACTCGCCCGCGAAGATGCAGGCGACGGCGACGACCGCCGCCAGGAAAGCCAGCGCGGTGAGCACCGAGCGGCGGTCAAAACGGTCCGACAGGAGGCCGATCGGAAACTGGGTCAGGATCACGCCCAGCGGCGGCAGGGCCATCATCAGGGCGACGCGCGACACGTCGAGCCCCTGCATCATGCCGTAGACCGCGCCCATGCTGAAGAACGCGCTCTGCGCCAAGCCGTTGGCGAACGTCGCGATCACGGCCAATGGCGACTCGCGGTAGAGGTCGCGCAGGCCGACGGCCTTCGGCGTTTCGATCCGGGGTTCGCTCGTCGGCGCGAGCGAAATCGGCACGAGTGACAGCGACATCAGCGCCGAGACCAGGATGAAGCGGGAGAACCCGCTCGTGTCCGCGATGTTGAGCAGGAATTGGCCGAAGCCGATCGCGCCGTAGACGATGATCATGTAGACGGAGAGGATGCGGCCACGAGAGCGGTTGGTGGAGGCGGCGTTCAGCCAGCTTTCGACGACGATGTAGAGCCCCGCCGTGCACAGACCCGCGAAGAAGCGCATCGCGAACCACCACGGCGCGCTCACCCACAACGGGATGAGCAGCACCGCCGTCGAAGCGACCGAGGCGAATGCCGCGAACACCCGGATGTGCCCGACGCGAGCCACCACCAGCGGCGTCACGAAGGCGCTCAGGAGCTGGCCCAGCGGGAAGCCCGACATGATGATGCCGGTCGTCGTCGTCGAAAAACTCTCCCGGGCAGCCGTCAAACCCACGAGTGAGCCCTGCAGGCCGTTGCCCATGGCGAGCAGCATCACCCCGAGGAGCAAGGCCCAGACGGCGCGCAAGTCTCTCAGCATGACCGGCCAGTCTCCCCGAAGGCGAATCCGCAAGCGCAGTGCGCGGGCGGCGTAGGGGTACAAAGCGGCGGTTTCATGCTCGCCGCAACGGCCGTTTCACGAAATCGGCGCCGTCAAAGGATGCCAGTTTGCCGCAGCTTCAGATCGAGGATGTCCTCGTCGTAGGGCTTCATCATGCATTCGGTCACGCCGTCCCAGATGGCGCGCCCGATCTCGCCGGCATCCCGTGTGCGGGGCGAGATGATGATCTTCGGGGATCGGCCGGTCATCCGGCGCAGCTTCCGGATGAAGACGCTGGCGTCCGCGCAGCCTGTCTCTTCATCGAGCAGGATCAGCTCCGGCATGGCCTGCCGGCAGCGCGCGATCGCGTCATCCTCGCCGTCGGCGACGGCGCAGTCGAACCCGTAGCGCGACAGCATGGCTTCGAGCCGCTGCCGTCCCGCCTGGTCGCCGTCGATGATGAGGCACTGCGTCATGTGCGGTATCTGCCCGGGTGGCGTCGCCGAAAAGCCGGCGGGGACCACACACCGACTCCTGAGTTGAGCAGGTTAATGGGGAGTTAACCGTTCGGGCATCCTGCCCGTTCCAGCGGAATCAGCTATTGGGATCAGGGGCTTGGGAAGTTGGACTGAATCAGTTTGTAAGCCGTGTTCGACGTGGCCGGGGGCACAGAATCGAGACTCGAGCGATTCTCTGCACACGCCGATACAACTCATGCGCGTAATTCGATGTTCACGTTTCGCCCCATCACCCTTTTCCGCGAGCCCTGCTAGAACAGCGCCATCGGCCAATCGGGAGGGACCACCTTGGCAGGGCTGTGGCTGGAAGAGTTCGAGGTCGGGCGCATCTATCAGCATGCGATCACCCGTACGGTGACGGAGGCAGACAACGTCCTGTTCTCGTGCCTCACCCATAATCCGCAGCCACTGCACATCGACCGGCACTTCGCCACCGGCACCGAATGGGGCCAGCCGATCATGAATTCGCTGTTCACGCTCGGGCTGATGATCGGCATTTCGGTGAACGACCTCACGCTCGGCACCACCGTCGGCAACCTCGGCATGACGGATGTGCGCTTCCCTGCCCCCTTGTTCTACGGCGACACGGTGAACGTCGCGACCGAGGTCAAGAGCAAGCGGGAGAGCAGGTCCCGGCCGGATGTCGGCATCGTCGAGTTCATCCATCGCGCCTACAAGCAGGACGGCACGCTCGTTGCCGAGTGCACGCGCCAGGCAATGATGCGCAAGCGTCCCGCTACAGCCTAAGGACATCACCATGCGATCCTACCTGTTCGTTCCGGGCGACGATGCCAAAAAGGTCGCCAAGGCGCTGGCCTCCGAGGCCGACGCCGTGATCCTAGACCTCGAGGACTCGGTCGGCCCGGATCGAAAGGAGGACGCGCGACGTCTGGTGGCGGAAACGCTGGGGCAGCAGGCCGGCCCGCGGCGCCCCAAGCACTTCGTCCGTATCAACGCGCTCTCGACCGGTTTCGCGAAGGCCGACCTCCAGGCGGTAATGCCGCACGGCCCAGACGGCATCGTACTGCCGAAGGCCGAAGGCCCTCGCGACATCGACAAACTCAAGATGTTGGCCGGTCGCGCCGTGCCGGTGCTCGCCATCGCCACAGAGACGGCGCGCTCGCTGTTTCGGATGGGCGACTACGCCGAGGCCGCGCCGCCGTTGATGGCGATCGCGTGGGGCATCGAGGACCTTTCCGCCGACATCGGGGCGAGCGCCATGCGGCTGCCCGACAAGCGCCTGACCGAGCCGGCGAGCTTCGTGCGCTCGCTGTGCCTCTTCGCGGCGAAGGCTGCAGGAGTAGAGGCGATCGACACCGTCTACACGGACATCCGCGATCTCGACGCGCTGGAGGCCGAGTGCGCGATCGCGGCGCGGGACGGCTTTACGGGCAAGCTCGCGATCCACCCGGCCCAAGTGCCGGTGATCAACCGCGCCTTCACGCCGACGACCGAGGCGATCGCGCACGCTCGGAAGATCGTCGAGGCGTTCGAGAACCAGAGCGTCGGCGTGCTCTCGATCGACGGACAGATGGTGGACCGCCCCCATCTCGAGCGGGCGAAGCGCCTCCTCGCGCGGGCGCAAGCTTAGTCGGGGCGCCGCATCCGGAAGACGTCGTTCACCACGGCGTACTCGGAGTAGCCGAGCCGCGCGATCGGCTGCATCGCGGCAGTGTTGACGCGGCGCTCCACGATGTAGCGATCGTCGATGTGAACGCCGACCACGCGCCCGATGACCATCTGGTTCTGGATGTCGCCGTCGTTGTCAGGGAGATCGACGGTCTTGAACCAGCGGCACTCGAGCGCCACCGGGCTTTCGGCGACTCGCGGCGCACGCACGATCACGCCCGGAACGGCGGTGAGCCCGGCGTGGGTAAATTCATCCTGCCCGTGCGGCAAATGCGCCGACGTGAGGTTCATCGCCTCGCGGAGATCCCAAGTCGCGAGGTTCACGACGAATTCACCGGTTTCGGCGACGTTCGTGACGGTATCCTTGAACTGTCCAGTGCGCCCGACGCCGGCGCCGAAGGCCACGTAGTGCGGATCCTCGGCGAAGGCATTGAAGAAGCTGTAGGGCGCGAGGTTCGGCTTGCCGTCGCGCGAGATCGTCGAGATCCAGCCGATCGGGCGCGGCGCCACCAGCGCCTTGAACGGATCGTAGACGAGCCCGTGCTCGTTCGTCTGTGCATCATAGAACATCGAAGCGTCAGCCTCCGCGAATGTGGATGAGCAGGCGCGGCAGGTCGGCCACGCTGTCGATCACGTGGTCGGCGTGCGGCGCGAGATCCTCGTGCGACGAATTGCCAGAGAGAACGCCGATCGCAAGCCCCGCGCCGGCAGCACGCGCCATCTCGATGTCGTGCACGTTGTCGCCGACGACCGCGATCGTCTCCGGCGCGAGACCGGTAACGGCGCAGAAGGCGTGCACCATGTCCGCGGCCGGCTTCGGGTTCACGACGCTGTCGTAGCCGAGGATCAGCTCGAACATGTCGTCGACGCCGAGGTTCTTCGCCGTCACCCTGGCGGTTCTTTCGCTGTCATTTGTGGCGATGCCGAGCTTCAGGCCATCGGCCCGAAGCGCCTCGAACAGCGGGCGGAGCTCGGCAAGCGGTACGGCCGATAGCGGCCCGTGCGCCTGGCAGAAGCGGTCGACCGCAGCGGTCAGCGCATCGACCTCGTCGGCAGGCATGCCGGGCCGCCAGGCCGCCGCGAGCTCACGAGACGTCCCACCGGCCCAGATCGAGCCTGCACGGATGGTGTCGCGCTCGGCATCATATCCGGCGATCGCGAGAAGCTCGGCCGCCGTCGGCTGGTGACCGTTCGCGAACTCGATCGCCAGCGCCTTCAGAACCGGCACCCAGGTGGCGGAAAAATCGATAAGCGTTCCGTCCTTGTCGAACAGGATGCCATGGATCTCCATCGGCTCACACCGGGTCCGGGGCCGGTGCGCGCCACCGGGTGGTGAGGCTTTCGGGCTCTGGCCGCGGGCGGTCCATCAACGGCTCCGTGGGTGTCCCGAGGAAGATGAAGCCCGCAACCTTCTCGTGCGGGGCGAGCCCGATCGCCTTCGTGGTCACCGGATCGTAGGCGCACCAGTCGGTGAGCCATTGGCAGCCGATGCCCATCGCGGTCGCAGCGACGAGCATCGTCTGGCACACGGCGCCGGCCGACAGCACCTGCTCCCATTCGGGGATCTTCGGATGCGACGTGGCAGTCGACACGACGCACACCACCGTGGGAGCGCGCGTGAAGAAGCTGCGCACGAACGACAGTGCCCCCTCCCCGTGCTCGGGATGGAGATCGTGCCAGCGCGCTTCGAGAGCCTTGCCGAGCGTGGCCCGCGCATCGCCTTCGATGATGATGAAGCGCCATGGCGTGAGCTTTCCGTGATCCGGCACGCGCACCGCGGCCTTGAGGATCCGGTCGAGTTGCTGCGGCGAAGGGCCTGGATCCCCCATCGCCTTCGCCGACGCCGACTTTCGGGTGGAGATGAGTTCCAGCGGATCGCTCTTCGTATTGAGCCGGTCCGGCGGCAGGCCGTCATTGAGGGTAATCGTCATTGCGCGTTGCGATCCGGGGTATCTGCGGTTTGCAGGGCGTGGCGGACAGTTCTTAGCGCGAGGGCACCGGCTCTGTCACGGGTGGTGCGCCCAAGCTGCAAACAATCCCGGATTGAACGATTTCGTTAACCCTTTCTTAAGGATAAGGTTGAGCGCCTGAGACATTCCGTGCGCTGATGAATTGAGCTTCGGGCAAACTGCGGCAGCCCGGCGAAGCGTGGGATCAACAGGGTGAGTGCGGGCCGCATGTCTGCCAGTTCGAGATCGTTGCGTCGCAAGGCTGCCGTGGCGGCGTTCATGGTGTTGGGCCCGGTCGCGGCATCCGCGGCCTTCACGGGATCTGCAGCCGACAGCGATCCGACCGCCAACCTCATCACGAGCACCATCGCGCTGGCGGGCACGCCGCATGAATTGCGCGTGGAAGAAACGCGGCCTGGAGCCGAAACCATCACGCTCACGGCGCGGCTCGCCGCAGATGGCGGGCGCATCAATCGACCGATTGGCTGGACGCTGCGCCGCAATGGAGCCGTCGTCTTCACCGTCGATGCGGCAGGCGCGGACATTGCGATCGAGCCTGGCCATTACGAGGTCGAAGCGACGTACGGCACCGTCACCGTCCGGCAACCGGTGGAACTTGCGCCGCAGCGCGCCGTCGATCTGACGCTGGTGATGAACGTCGGCGGCATGCGCGCGCTTGCGAAGATCGCGGGCGAGCCCCTGCCCGAGACGATCAAGGCCGACTACAGCGTCTACCCCGCCGATGGTTCCGGCAATGGCGCGCCCGTGGCGGAAACGAGCACCGGCGGCGACATCCTTCGCCTCGGCGCCGGACAGTACCGCGTGGAGAGCACGCTGAAACCAGGCAACGTGACGGCCTCCACGGAGATCACCGTGAAGGCCGGCATCCTCAGTTCGCTCGAGATCGACCATCAGGCGAGCCTTGTGCGACTCGATCTGCCGTCGGGCACGCAGTGGACCTTGCTCAGCGCCGAGACCGGCTGGAACGCCACCGGGACAGGGCCGGTCAGCGCCATGGCCCTGGCGGCCGGGCATTATCGGCTGCAACAGAATGGGCACGCGATCGAGTTCGACGTGAAGCCGGGCGACCGGCGCACGATCACGCCCGACGCCACCAACTGAGCTAGCCCGGCAGCGGGATGAACTCCGCCTCATCCCCGGGGACGATGTCGAACCGGCGCTGCTTCCAGTCCTCCTTCGCCGCCTCGATGCGCTCCTTCGACGACGACACGAAGTTCCACCAGATGTAGCGCGGACCATCGATGGTCGCCCCGCCAAGCACCATCACCCGTGCCGGCGTCTTCGCCTCGACGACGACCGGGTCGCCCGGGCGCAACACGAGCAGGCGACCGGCCTCGAACGAGATCCCCCCGATCTCGATCGAGCCGTCGACCACGTAGACGGCACGTTCCTCGTGCTTCGCATCCACTGGAAGACGTGCGCCGGCAGCGAGTTGGGCCTCGGCGTAGAAGAGATCGCCCGCCGTCCGCACGGGGCTCGTCCGGCCCCAGAGGGAGCCCGCGATGATCCTCGTACGGATACCACGGTCCTCGACCGACGGCAGCGCGTCCGCAGCATAGTGATCGAACGCCGGCGCCTGCTCCTCGCTCGCCTTCGGCAGAGCCACCCAGCTCTGGATTCCCCAGACCTGATGCGGGCGGGAGCGTTCGGGCGCGGGCGTGCGCTCGGAATGGACGATGCCGCGACCTGCGGTCATCCAGTTGAGGGCGCCGGGCGTGATGGCCGTAGCTGACCCGAGGCTGTCGCGATGAAAAATCTCGCCGTCGAATAGCCACGTCACGGTCGAGAGCCCGATGTGCGGGTGCGGCCGCACGTCGATCCCCTGCCCCGCCTGCATCAGGGCCGGGCCCATCTGGTCGAAGAAGATGAACGGGCCGACCATCTGGCGTTGCGCAGATGGCAGCGCGCGGCGAACTTCGAAACCGCCTAAGTCGCGGGCGCGCGGTACGATGACCGTCTCGACGGCGTCGCACGAGCGCGCATCGCCAGGAACCGGATCATCTGCCGTGAGGTGGCTCATTGCGGGTTTCTCCTGTGGCGTAGCGGGCGCGCGGTCCGTAAGGGTATCTCAAACGACAGGCAGCGACACCAAAAGGAACGGACCTTCGCGATGAACGAACTGAGCCTTTGGCAGATTGCGCTTCTGCTCGCCGCCGCCGCCGTGGCGGCGCCGGTTGCGAAGTCCCTGAAGATCGGCTCCGTTCTGGGCTATCTCGTGGCGGGGCTGCTGATCGGCCCGCACGTGCTCGGCGTGTTCGATGAGCCCGAGAAGATTCTGCACGTCGCTGAATTCGGCGTGATCCTCCTGCTCTTCATCATCGGGCTCGAACTGCGCGTGCAGCGGCTCTGGGCCATGCGGACCGCGGTCTTCGGCCTCGGCGGCGCGCAGGTGGCGTTGACCGCCGCCGTGATCGCAGGCGGTCTCCTGTGGATCGGGCAGGAATGGCGCATCGCGCTGCTGTGTGGCCTCGCCCTATCGCTGTCATCGACTGCATTCGTGCTGCAGGTCCTCAAAGAGCGCGGAGAACTCGACAACCGGCACGGCCGTCTCGCCTTCGCCGTGCTCTTATTCCAGGACATCGCGGCCATCCCCATGATCGCGCTCGTCGGCCTGCTGGGCACGGGTGGCGGGGAGGCGCTGGGCACCGCAGGCGCGCTCTTCGCAGCGGCGAAGGCGCTCGCCGCGATCGCACTCATCATCGTCGCAAGCCGCTTCCTGCTGACACGGCTCTATCGCCTCGTGGCGGCGACGGGCCTGCAGGAGTCGATGACAGCGAGCGCGCTGCTCACGATCGTGGTCATCGTCATCGTGATGCACTTCGTAGGCCTCTCGGCGGCGCTCGGCGCATTCATCGCGGGCGTGGTGCTGGCCGACAGCGAGTACCGTCATGAGATCGAGGCGAACATCCAGCCCTTCGAGGGACTGCTGCTCGGGCTCTTCTTCGTCGCCGTCGGCATGTCGATCGATACGGGCGTGCTGTTCGGCGAGCCAGGTCTCGTGGCGATGTGCGTCGCGGCGCTCGTGGCGATCAAGACCCTCGTCCTCTGGCCGCTCGGGCGACGCATGCGCCTCGACAACGCGAACGCGCGACGGCTCGGCCTCGCCCTGTCGCAGGGCGGCGAATTCGCGTTCGTACTGGCGGCAGCCGCACTTGCCGAGCGGGTGATCACGGCGGAAACGGCGAACCTCCTCAACGTGGTGGTGGCCGTGTCGATGGCGGTGACGCCCCTGCTCCTCATCATCGACGACCGGTTGCGTGGCAAGGCGAAGGTCGAGGCGCCGAAGTTCGACGACATGCCGAAGGAGGAAGGGCACGTGGTGATCGCCGGTCTTGGCCGTTTCGGGCAGATCGTTGCGCGTATCCTCCGTGCACGGAAGATTCCGTTCACGGCGCTCGACGTGTCGCCCGAGCAGGTCGACTTCGTGCGCCGCTTCGGCAGCCAGATCTACTACGGCGACGCCTCGCGCTACGAGATCCTCGAGGCGGCCCAGACCGGCAAGGCGCGCGCGTTCGTGCTGGCGATCGACGATCCGGACGCTTCCGTACGAACTGCCGAGCTCGTGCGCCGCCACTATCCGAACGTTCCGATCTATGCCCGCGCCCGCAACCGCACGCATGCGCACCGCCTGATGGACCTGGGTGTCACGGAGTTCGAACGCGAGACGTTCCTGTCCTCGCTCGACCTCACGCGGCGCATCCTGCGAGGGCTCGGCTTCTCGGAGGCCGAGTCACGGCGAACCGTGAACACCTTCGCGGTGATGGACGTGAACCGGCTGGTCGACGACTACAAGCACTTCACCGACGTCGAGAAGATGCGCGCAAACGCAAGGCGGCAGGCTGAAGAGCTGGAACAGCTGTTCGAGGAGGACGTGCGCGCGCTGGATCAGCCGAAGGCGGCGGAATGAGGCCTGTTCAGCTGCAGCTATCGCACTTCACCTCACCGAACCGCGCGATCTGCGGATAACGGGAAACAAGGTCTTGAGTCGGCAGGAAGCCGGTGACGGAGTAGGCCCTGTAGCAGGTCGTGACGACGAGGACGGTTACGGACGCATTCCCGGGCGGAAAGAGCGGCTTGATCACGGCTGGGGTAACCGCGGGCGGATTACAGGTGCGGAGCCGAGATTTTGTCCAGGCAAGCCTAGCGTTCGCCCCATCCAGTATGAATGCATCGACACGGGCACTCAGTTCGTTTGAGGAAAACGGTTGCATGGCCCAGTCCGTCAGAAGAAACGCTTGCGAGACGGTCGTCGCGTTAAGACTGTTGCCGAGCGAACCGATAAGATCCGTCGTCAATTGCGTTGCCCTGTTGAGCTGGCTCGACGCTCGGTAGAAGTTTGAAAGATCGGGGACTGCAAAAATGAAAGCGCCGGACAGTGCGGCCATGATCAATGCCGTCTCCACGGCCACTGCCCCTGACATGTTTCGTGTCAGTTGAGACGTGATCCGCTTCAAGCGCTTGCCAAGTTCCATCATGTCACCCTGCCTGCGGTTCCCGCCGAAAGGCGGTCTTGGAGGAGAATTTCACGCCATTCGAACTTCCCCCGAGAAGCGACGACAGGCCGGGTAGAAAGGGCCTCCACGTGTAGTCGACGACCACCGCGACATAGCTGTTCGGCGCCCCGGGAGAGAAAATGTTGTTGCCGTTCTCAGCCGCCTGCAGCGCCGCCTCCAACTGCGGAAGTTCCGGTGCGGAAACGACTTTCACCGAGATTGCCTCTGCGCAGTTTGCAACAACGCTGTTGTCACAGATGAAGCGCTTGAAATCACCCGCGGACGTGGCGCCGTTTCCCACGCGCACCTCGCGCGAGGCGACTTCGGTCGCGTTATCCAAAGAGCGGAGCTGTGCGATCAGGAACGCGGTTTCTGCGATGCCGCCGATCATCAGGGCGAAGACCGGCAGGACGAGTGCAGCTTCGATCGCCGTCGCTCCGCTCCGGCATCTCAGGAGCCGACCGACGCGGCCGCGAACGACCCCATCCCATCGTAAGGACAACCTTGGCACACCTGCCTCTCAATGATACCGGCTCTGCTTCTGATCACAACGATAGCACGCACTCCTTCCATTTTCAATCTTTACGAGCGCACTTAAAGATTGATTCTGGTAAACATATTTGACCTGAAGTTTCAGCAATTGCATTTTCAGATCTTTAATCAACAACCCAAGATTGCCTAACAGTATCTCTAAACAGTTTGGTATTCCATGCAGAAATCAATCAAGGATTGCAGTAGGGGCAATACAATGGTTTACGAAGCCATCCAGACTCGCACGAAGCAGTGGATTCGGGACGACGCTGGAGTGACAGCAATCACGACCGCGCTTGGCCTGTCGATCCTTCTGGCGCTGATAGCGCTGGCCATCGATACCGGAGCCGGTGAAGCAAGCAAGCAACGGCTGCAGCGCGGCCTCGATGCCGGAACGCTTTCGGTTGCGGCGACGCCGGACCTTGCGGAGGATCCCGTGGCCGCATCGAAGTTGCTCGACGGTTACTTGCGCACCGCGCTCGACCAGTCGACCTACGCGCGCCTGAGGTCCTCTGGTATCAGTGTTCTCACCGATCCCAAGACAGGGAAGAAAACCATCGTCGGCACGGCGAAGATGGACTCCGATAGCCTGTTCGGCAGCTTCAATCCTGCGGCGGACGCCAGCATCGAAGTCGTTAGCAAAGCCGCGCCCAACGGCTTCTCGAGACCGCTCGAGGTGGCGATCGTCATCGATACGACGACGTCGATGGGCCTGACGCCTCCAGGCGAACGCAGTTCGGCCTTGAACCTCCTCAAGCAGAGCGTTTCGCAATTCGTCGACTCGATTGCAGGCCCGAACACGAAGATCGCGCTGGTTCCCTTCTCCGACCAGGTCTGCCTCCCCGACAAGTATTGGAAGGACATCGCGGGCAACCCACGGAAGGATCTTCCGGATTGGCTCCTGCCGCCGGCCAACCGCCGCGATTCGAGCGGCAAGATCGTGGCGTGGGACGGCTGCATCGGCCATCGCGAAAAGTCTCTCGTGACGACGATTTCGGAGGCTTCGTCCGCACCCTATCCTGCAACCAGCCGCAACTGGTTCGACAAGACATCGGTCGCATCCAACTCAACGCAGCCCATCGTCGCGCTGACGACCGACAAGGCGCAGGTACTGAAATCGGTCAATTCGCTGTCCGCGATGGGCATGACCTATGTACCGGCCGGCCTCGTCTGGGCATGGAACGCGCTCACCCCGGAGGCGCCGATGACGGAAGCATCCCCGTCCGGCAGCGCTCGCAAGGTCATCGTGCTGTTCAGCGACGTCGAGAACACGCGCGTGACATACGACGTCCCGCGAAGCTCGCCGAACTTCGGAAAGACAACGACGGGCTTCGTCGGCGCCTCGTCGAATCCGGAAATGCTGCAGACGTGCGACAGCATCAAGAAAGCCGGAATCGAGCTCGTGGTGTTCTGGTACCAGATGCGCAACTCCAGCGCCGACTACGTCAGCAAGCTCAGCTCGTGCGCCTCGAAACCCGAGTACTTCATCTCCGCGGACCCTCGAGTGCAGGGTGATTTCACCGCGAAGTTCAGCACCGTCAAATCGCTGCTCGCGTCAGACGGCTTACGCCTGACGCAATAGAAAAACGCTGCAACTTGCGGTACGGCGAGGCGGGGCGCTGAGTGCCCCGCCGTTTCTTATTGAAGAGACAAGCAAAAGGTGCGCAACCTAAACGATAAATGTGTTGCCTTAGGGTTGCAGATTCCGTATCCTTTCCAAAAAGTTGCAAACAATCGTTGTTTGCACGCCAGAGGCGAACCTCTTGGAAAGGTGGAGCACCATGGGTCACGAACATCGCCCCCGCGGTCGTCGGGAGGCATTCACTTTCAAGAACTTCTGGAAAAATGACCAAGGCGTGACGGCCATCATGACGGCGCTGAGCCTCAGCACTCTCGTCGCCGTCGGGACGATCGCAGTAGCCGTGTCTGTGAACGAGTCGCGCAAGCAAGAAGTGCAGCGAACCATCGATGCTGCCGTCCTGAGCGCTGCGACAGATGCGGGGATCTGGAACAACAGCTCAAAGCTCACGAGCTACTTCAATCAATACATTCAATCTACGGTCCCGCCTGATCTGGTCCGGAAAATCAAGGCGAAAAGCATTTCACTGAAAACCAATGCAGAGGGTATGCCAGAAATCAACGCTGAGCTGACCTTCGATGGTCAGGCGCTCGCCGGTCCCCTCTCGACGAGGGATACTCTGACAGTGCGCAGCGCCGCGCTTCCGCGTGGCGACGGAAAACCGGCTGACGTTGCGTTCGTCATCGACAACTCCGGTTCGGCCGGATCCTATATCAACGATCTCAAAACGGCCGCGTCCTCGTTCGTCGTAAATGTTGCAGGGTTCGGTTCACAGATCAGTATCGTTCCGTTCAACATGTACGTTCGAGTTGGTCTAGATGAAGCGGATGGCACTCCAAGTTGGCTCGGGCCCAAGCCGGCGAACTGGAAAGGGCTTGTGGGCGTTCGCCCCCGCACGGATTCACCCACCGAGACGAACCCTGACACCCTGACGTCACTGAGAAGGCTGCCGGGAACCGTTCGGCCTGGAGAGACGATCGTTCCGTATCCGGCACTTGGGTACAATCCGGTTTCGAGGTTGGATCAGGAAGCGATGTCTAATGGATCTACACTGCGACCAATCCTTCCGCTCACCAGCGACATATCAAGGTTGGAAAGCTACATCTCTGACCTTAAAACTGGCGGTGCTACATATACGAATGCCGGTCTGATCTGGGGTTGGCAAACGCTTACTCAGGCCGCGCCATTCAGCCAGGCAAAAAGCGGCAACTCCAAAAGCATGGTACTGTTCAGCGATGGCGGTACATCGAACGGTTACGGCGGTTTCGATGTAGGAACACTCGGAGCTGCGACAGACCAAGACAAATACACAGATCTGCTGACGATTTGTAGTAACATAAAAGCCGCGAAAATCAAACTATTCGTGGTATACTATCCAGTTGGCGCCACTGATCCGGCGCGGGTCGAAAATACACTGAAAGAGTGTGCAGGAGAGGAAAACTTCTACAAGGTGAACAGCGCGGACAAGATCAAGGACGCGCTGATGAAGATCAAGTTCAAGGTCTTGCCGCTCGTGGTTTTGACCAACTGAGGTGCGGTACGATGTTCGAGGGGGTCGACGAGTCGGCCCCCTTCGCCGTTCAATGTGACATGAAGGCCCGGACAAATACACGCGAGTCAGCGGGCTTTTCCGCGTCCGTCAGTTCTGTCGCACGCGCCGTACGTCGGGTGGTGTCGCTTCGTCGACGAGCAGCGCGATTGCCCGGTCGGACGGCATCGTCTCCTGCGCCTGCACGCCGAAGCGGCGGACATTGACGGTGCCCTCCTCGACCTCGCGCTTGCCGACCACCAGGATCACCGGCACCTTCGTCAGCGAGTGCTCACGGACCTTGTAGTTGATCTTCTCGTTCCGGAGATCGAGCTCGGTCCGGATGCCCGCCCGGGTGAGGCGACCCGCGAGTTCCACCGCGTAGTCGTCGGCTTCCGAAACGATCGTCGCCACCACCGCCTGCACCGGCGCGAGCCAGAGCGGCAGCGCGCCCGCGTAGTTCTCGAGCAAGATGCCGATGAACCGCTCCATCGAGCCGCAGATCGCGCGGTGGATCATCACCGGCGTCTTCTTCTGCCCGTCCTGGTCGACGTAGAACACGCCGAACCGCTGCGGCAGGTTGAAGTCCACCTGCGTCGTGCCGCACTGCCAGTCGCGGCCGATCGCGTCGCGCAGCACGTACTCGAACTTCGGCCCGTAGAAAGCACCCTCTCCGGGGTTGATTCCGGTCTTGATCTTGCCGCCCGACCGGCGCTCGATCTCCTTCAGCACGTCCTTCATCACGGCTTCGGCGTGATCCCACATCGCGTCCGTGCCGACCCGCTTCTCCGGCCGCGTCGAGAGTTTTACGACGAACTCCGAGAACCCGAAGTCGGCGTAGGTCGACAGGATCAGGTCGTTGATCTTGAGGCACTCCTCAGCCATCTGGTCTTCGGTGCAGAAGATGTGCGCGTCGTCCTGCGTAAAGGCGCGCACGCGCATCAGCCCATGCAGCGCGCCGGACGGCTCGTAGCGCGACACCGCGCCGAACTCGGACAGCCGCATCGGCAGGTCGCGATACGACTTCAGCCCGTGCTTGAAGATCTGCACGTGGCCCGGACAATTCATCGGCTTGATCGCGAACACGCGCTCGTCTTCCGTCTCGGTGACGAACATGTTCTCGCGGTACCAGTCCCAGTGGCCCGAAGTTTCCCACAGCGCCTTGTCGAGGATCTGCGGCGCGTTGACCTCCTGGTAGCCCGTCTCCGCGAGACGCCGGCGCATGTAGGCGATCAGCTCACGGAAGATCGTCCAGCCCTTCGGGTGCCAGAACACCACGCCCGGGCCTTCCTCCTGGAAATGGAACAGGTCCATCTCGCGTCCGAGCTTGCGGTGGTCGCGACGCTCCGCTTCCTCGAGCGCCTTGAGATAGGCATCGAGCTCCTTCTGATCGCGCCACGCGGTGCCGTAGATGCGCGTCAGCATCGGGCGATTGGAATCGCCGCGCCAGTAGGCGCCCGCCACCTTCATCAGCTTGAACGCGGTGCCGACCTTGCCGGTCGAGGGCATGTGCGGCCCGCGGCACAGGTCGAACCAGTCGCCCTGGCGGTAGATGCGAATGGTCTGGTCTTCGGGAATTGCGTCGATCAGCTCAACCTTGAAGCCTTCGCCCTTCGCCGCGAACACGTCCTTGGCGCGGTCACGGCTCCAGACCTCGCGCGTAAAGGCGTGGTCGCGGGCGATGATCTCGCGCATCTTCTTCTCGATCGGCGCGAAGTCTTCCGGCGTGAACGGTTGGTTGCGGTGGAAGTCGTAGTAGAAGCCGTTCTCGATCACCGGCCCGATCGTCACCTGCGTGCCGGGATAGAGCTCCTGCACCGCCTCGGCGAGCACGTGCGCGGTGTCGTGCCGGATGAGCTCCAGCGCCTCCGGGTCGTCGCGCGTCACGAAGCGCACCTGCGCGTCCCTCGTGAGCGGCAGGCTCATGTCGGACAGCGTACCGTCGACCGTCATGGCGATCGCCTTCTTCTCCAGCGACTTGGCGATGGAGGCGGCAATCTCGGTGCCGGTGGTGTTTTCGGGATAGGAGCGCTGCGCGCCATCGGGCAGCGTTACGGTGATCATGGCGTTCGTCCTTTCTGCTCACTCCTGCCCACTGGCGCAGGTAAGCCACTGTCGCTTCAAACGGCGCCGTGTATGACCGATCGGCGGACCACCCGTCAACGGGGCCGCGGCGGTGGTGCACCACCCCGGGGCGAAAGGTACCGCCAGAACCGCAGGCCATGCGCCGGCAGCGTCTCCGGCACGGGATCGAACCCGTGGCTCCCCCACGGATGACATCGCCCCACTCGCCCCAGCCCCAGCCAGAACCCCGCCCACGCCCCATGCTGGCGGATGGCATCCGCGGTATACTCCGAGCACGTCGGCAGATGCCGGCACCAGCGACCCATAAAGAACGAGAGGGTGAGCTGGTAGAGCCGGATCAGCCCCAGCATCACGCGGGCAACGATGGAAGGCTCGCGCATCATCTCCCGCCGACCGCAAAGGATCCCCGGGGCAAGCCCGGGGATGACACAACACCACAGGCCTCATGGCCGGGCTCGACCCGGCCATCCTCTTCGTGCGGCCCACGGGACGACAGGACACCACGGCCGTCATGGCCGGGCTCGACCCGGCCATCCTCGTCCGGCAGAGCCGTCGCGCATGCGAGCCCCGCTGTCGCTATCGCTGCACAGGGAGCGCCGCGCCGCGCTATGCTCGTGAAAAATCCGTGCACGAAAGACCCCGCATGAGCGATCGCCCGAACCTTCTCGTCATCATGGCCGACCAGCTGTGCGCGCGCTACCTCGCAGCCTATGGCCACAAGCTCGTCCGGACGCCGCACATCGACGCGCTCGCGGCCGAGGGCGTGGTGTTCGAGAACGCGCTCTCGCCTTCCCCGCTGTGCGCCCCGGCGCGCGCCACCTTCATGTCGGGGCTGCTTGCCTCCTCGACCGGCGTCTACGACAACGCGGCCGAGTTTCCCTCCGCCATCCCGACGTTCGCCCATTACCTTCGCCTCGAGGGCTACCGCACAGCGCTCTCCGGCAAGATGCACTTCGTCGGTCCGGACCAGCTGCACGGCCTCGAGGAACGGCTCACCACCGACATCTATCCGGCCGACTTCGGCTGGACGCCCGACTGGCGGCTGAAGCAGGAACGCATCGACCGCTGGTACCACAACATGACGTCGGTGAAGCAGGCCGGTATCGCCGAGATGACGAACCAGCTCGAATACGACGACGAGGTCGCATTCCTCGCCGCCCGCCGCCTGTTCGACTTCGCCCGCTACGAGAAGGGCACGCCGTTCTGCCTCGTCGTCTCGTTCACGCACCCCCATGACCCGTACGCCGCGCGCGCGAAGTTCTGGAACCTCTATCGAGACGAGGACATCGACCTGCCCCGCGTCGGCGCGATTGCGAAGGAAGCCCTCGATCCGCACAGCCGCCGCCTCTACGAGATGTCGGCCATGGACGACTACGAGGTGACCGAGCGCGATATCCGGCTCGCTCGCCACGGCTACTACGCGAACATCTCCTACGTGGATTCGAAGATCGGCGAACTCCTCGCCGTGCTCGACACCTGCGGCCTGCGCGACAACACCGCCGTCGTCGTCACCTCCGATCATGGCGATTTCCTGGGCGAGCGGGGCCTCTGGTACAAGATGTCGTTCCTCGAACCCGCCGCCGCCGTGCCGCTGATCGTGAGCCTCCCCGGCCGCTTCCCGGCGAGCCGCGTGAAGGCGCCCGCCTCGCTCGCCGACATCGCGCCAACCCTGTGCGACATCGCACGGCCCGGCCTGTCCCAGAACCTTGCGCGGGAAACGGACGGGCGCAGCCTGATCGGCGAACTCGACGGCAGCGCGGCCGATCCGGATGCCACCGTCTACGGCGAATATCTGGCGGAAGGCGTCGTCGAGCCGATGGTGATGATCCGCCGTGGCCGCTGGAAGTACATTGCCTGCCCCGGCGATCCCGACCAGCTCTTCGACCTCGAGGCCGACCGTGACGAGAAGCACAACCTCGCCGGCACCGGCGCGCACCGCGACATCGAGCACGCCTTCAGGGCGGAAGCGCTGCGCCGCTGGGACTTCGAGCAGATGCGACGCGAGGTGATGCAGAGCCAGCAGGCGCGCCTCATGCTGTTCGAGGCGCTGAAGCGTGGCACCCACTTCCCGTGGGACTTCCAGCCCCTGCGCGATGCATCCGAGCAGTATACGAGGAACCACATGGACGTGACGGTGCGCGACCAGCAGTCGCGCTTTCCCCCGGTCGCTGACCCGCCGAAGAAGCCGGGGCGCTAGGCGCTCGCGACGGCGGGCGCGGCCGCCTGCTTCTGCAGCGCCTTGTCCGCCGCCTCGACGACCGCGTCGAAGGTTAGCAGCGTCGAGGCGTGCCGGGCTTTGAAGTCGCGCACGGGCGTCAGGGCCTCGAGGTCGGCCCACTTGCCGGAGGGCGCCGGGCCGTTCTCCTTCAGCATGGCGTACATTTCGTCGCGCAAGCGGTGGAGTTCCGGGACCGTCGAGCCCACCACATGGCGCGCCATGATCGAGGAGGATGCCTGGCCCAGCGCGCAGGCCTTCACGTCGTGGGCGAAGTCGCTCACCCGGTCGCCGTCGAGTTTCACGTCGACGGTCACCTTGGAACCGCAAAGCTTCGAGTGCGCCACGGCCGTCCCGTCCGGGTCGGGTAGCCGCCCCAGCCGCGGGATATCCGCCGCAAAGCCCAGAATCTGCTTGTTGTAGACGTCGTTGATCATGGGTCCAGTCTAGCAGAGAGGGGTCCGCCCTTCCAAACCGGCGTCGTATGGCAGCGATGTTCCGCCGCAGAAGGAACCGCGCTTGGACGACGCAGGTGCCATATGATAAGTGGTGCCTCCGAAAACGCGGCACAAGCCGCTTCCGACCGGTGTTCGGCCGGTCCGTTCGTTTCTGCGAGTGGTCATGGATTCAGTGGTCAAGAAGATCCGCCCCGATACGCCCGCCGCGCCGGTCGAGCGCCCGACGCAGGAGGAGGCCGAGGCGGCCGTGCGCACGCTGCTCGCCTGGATCGGCGAGGATCCGGCGCGCGAGGGGCTGAAGGATACGCCGCGCCGGGTGGTTGCCGCCTACCGGGAGCTCTACTCCGGTTACGGCGAGGATGCCGTGGCGGCGATGTCCCGCACGTTCACCGACGTCGGCGGCTACGACGACATCGTCATGCTGCGCGACATCGACTTCAACTCCCACTGCGAGCACCATATGGCCCCGTTCGTGGGCCGCGCCCACGTCGCCTACCTGCCGGGCAAGGAGGTCGTCGGCCTCTCGAAGCTCGCCCGCGTGGTCGAGATCTATGCGCGCCGGCTGCAGACACAGGAAACGATGACGGCCCAGATCGCCCAGGCGATCGAGGCGGCGATCCAGCCGAAGGGCGTGGCCGTGCTCATCGAGGCGGTGCACACCTGCATGTCCATGCGCGGCATCGGCAAGCGCAACGTCGCCACCATCACCTCGCAGTTCACCGGCGCGTTCAAGGCTGAACCGGCGCTTCAGGCCCGCTTCATGGAACTGGTGCGCGCGCCCTCGGGCGGCCTGACGCTCTGAACTCGATGGCCGAACGCCCCTCGAAGGAGGCCCTCGAGGAGGGCTCGGCGTTCACCCCCGTCTACAACGCCGACGGCCTGATCCCCGCGATCGCGATCGATGCCGCAAACCGTGCGGTCCTGATGGTCGCCTGGATGAATGCCGAGGCCGTCGAGGCGACGCTGACCACGGGCGTTGTGCACTACTTCAGCCGTTCCCGCGGCAGGCTGTGGCGCAAGGGCGAGGTGTCGGGCGAGGAACAGCGCCTCGTCGAGATGCGCACCGACTGCGACCAGGACGCAATCGTCGTGACGGTAGAGGTCCTGGGACGCGGTGCCACGTGCCATACTGGCCGGTCCACCTGCTTCTACCGCAGGGTGGAGCGGGGTCCCGATGCCGGCGAGCACCGGCTTTCGTTCACCGGCGAGGAGCCGTTGTTCGACCCCGAGGAGGTCTACGGCGCGAAGGGCTGACGGTTGCCGTCACGTGCCTTCGGCAATGTAGCGCTTCATCTCCTCGGCCTCTCGCTCGGCATCCTCGATCCGCCGCTTCACGACGTCGCCGATCGAGACGATGCCGCGCAGCCGGCCGTTCACCACCACCGGCACGTGCCGGATGCGGCGTTCCGTCATCAGCGTCATCAGCGTGAGGACGGAGTCGGACGGGGTGCACGTGACGACCCCCCTCGTCATGATGTCGGAAACCGGACGGTCCATGGCGGCCGCGCCCTCCGCCGCCATCTGGCGGACGATGTCACGTTCCGACACGATTCCCGCGATCGCGCCGTTTCCCTCGGTCACCACGATCGCGCCGACCCGGTTTTCCGCGAGGCTCCTGCAAATGTCTCCGACGCTGTCCGTGGCGCTGGCCGTCACCACGGCCGTCCCCTTTCGGGAAAGGATCTGAGCAACCGTCATGGTTTTCACCTCCCAAACGCACATTTGTTGTTTTTAGTGATCAGGATACCACGAAACGGGCTCGCTCGGGTCGTCGACCAGGGAAAGGCCCCGATGTTGCATTGGCTGGGGAAGACGAATGGCACGCCCTATGCAACTCACTGCACGGAGTGCTAGTGTGATACACGCATAGATTGAGAGACGACCTGATGGAAACCAGCGCGAGCGGACATACGGCGGAAGGAACAGCCCCGCGCGAGGTCCTTCATCCCCAGAGCCGGGCGCTGTTTCGCTACTGGGAACGGGTCCGCGGCGAACGCAATGCGCCGAACCGGGGCGATATCGACCTCAAGGAAATCCGCGACATCGTCCGCTGGCTCTGCATCCTCGAGCGCGACCCGGTCCGGCAGTCCTACCGCTGGAGGCTCGCCGGCACCGGCGTATGCCGCATCTTCGGCCGAGAGCTTACCGGCGAGCCTGTGTTCCGGGGCTGGGACCGCTTCGAACAGCAAATGCTGTCCGGCATGCTGGACCAGGTCGTCGGCACCCTCCAGCCGTCGGTATCGCGCATCCGAGCGATCACCATGTCGGGCGAACAACTCGGCCTCGAATTGATTGCGCTGCCGATGTGCCCCGAGCGCGGGCCGGTCCCCCACGTGTTCGGCGCCATCGTCCCGTTCCGGGAGCCGGAATGGCTCGGCTCCGATCCGCTGCGCTCGTTCACGCTGTCGGCGGTGAAGGTGATCTGGACGGAGCCGCTGCCGGGACTCGACCAGCCGATGAAGCCGCAATGGTCGCGCTCGGCCCGCGGCCGCACCATCCTGCCCTTTCAGGTGATCGACGGCGGGCTGGCCTGAACGCGATCCGCAAGTCTTAACTCGCCATTTAGCCGATACATTTAATCTGCTCGGGGTAGCCTCAATCCGGCGTGGGACGGCTCCCGGCCAGGGAAAGGCAATTTGACGTGGCGAGTGTACCGTCAGAGCAGTTGAGCGACGGCCAGCAGGGCAGCGTCCTGTTCGCTCGCTTCATGCTGCCGGACGGCTCCGAATTCCCCTGCCAGATCAGCGACGTATCACCGGACGGAGCGCTCTTCATGAGCGATGCGCCGGTGGCGCCGGGCACTGCCATCGTCGCCTATCTCGATGGCCTCGGCCGTGTCGAGGCGAGTGTCGGGCGCATTCTGCCCAAGGGGTTCCACGCCCTTTTCTCCCTGACGGGCGCACGGCGCGACCGCTTCGTGGCCCGGCTCAACGCCATGGCTTCCGGCGTCGACCCCTTGCGGCGCCACGAACGGTACGCGCCTCGCGAGCAGGCATCACAGATCGCGCTGGCCGATGGGCGGGTCTACCCTTGCGAGATCATCGACATCTCGCTCTCCGGCGCCTCCGTGCGCCTCGCGGTGCTGCCGAGGATCGGCACCGTCGTCACGTTGGGAAAGATGCGTGGCCACGTCGTGCGCCACCATGACCACGGCGTCGGCATCTCCTTCGTGCAGATGCTCGATCGCGAGACTCTGGCGGACGCGACGCGCTAGCGCGTGACAACGCGCAAAACCCCAGTTACGATCCATTCACGGTAAACGAATTTCCGGGCTTTTCTGGCCCGTTTCCGCCGCACGTTTTACCTGAATCTCAATGTCCGGACGTCATTTTCGTCCCAAGAACAAACGAACGGGGCGTTGAATGCTTAAGTGGGGAGCAAGCGCGTTTGCGGTCGCCTTGATGGTGGCCGCCTCGGGGGGCCAGGCCGCGGAATCGCGACTCTTCGCCATGCTGTTCAGTCCGGCAAAACCCTCGAGCTTCGCAAAGGTGTACGGCCAGGCGCTGCCGCCAGTCGGGTTCGTCGACTTCTGCACGAGGCATGCAAGTGACTGCCGGCCGCTCGGCGGCACGAACTTCCAGCTGCAGATGACCGACGAACGCTGGGAACTGATGAACCAGGTCAACAGTTTCGTAAACGGTAACATCAAGCCGGCGACCGACCAGGAAATCTATCACAAGCCCGAGTACTGGGAGTATCCGCAGAAGGCGGGCGACTGCGAGGATTACGTGCTCCTGAAGAAGCGCTACCTCGAAGGCCTCGGGTTTCCTGCCGAGGCGCTGCTCATCACCGTCGTGCTTGACGAGTCAGGTGAAGGCCACGCCGTCCTCATGGTCAAGACCGACCGGGGAGACCTTGTACTCGACAACAGACGCGACAATATTCTGCTCTGGAGCGACACCCGGTACGACTACCTGAAACGGCAGAGCCAGGACGATCCGCAGATCTGGGTTGCGTTGACGAACAAGAACCGCCCGAGTCAGATGACCGCAGGTGGCAATTGATGGCACAGGTCTTGCATAAGTGGAATTGCATTGCAGGTCGCGCTCCTGCTATGATGTTGCGTGAAGTTTCGATCCTGAACTGAAACAGGATCATCGAGAAGACCCGGTCGGCGTCCCCTCCCCATCCCCCACCAGACCGGGTCCCAGGAGCCGGCACCGTTCCCACCCGGTGCCGGCTCCGCCCCTTTCAAGGACGTAGCGTCAGGGTTGCTGGAGCCACACAGGCGGCTCACGGCAAATCCGGTTGTCAAATCGGTGAACCTTTCCCATCCTCCGCATACCCAACGGAGGCCGCTCATGCTCAACCTCGACTCTCGTCTCTACGTCTCGGACGACGTGCTCGACCTTGAACGGCGCAGCATCTTCTGGCGCACCTGGCAGCTCCTCGGCCCGGCGAGCGCCTTGGCCGAGAAGCAGAAATACCTAGCAGCCGATATCGCCGGCCTTGGCGTCTTCGCCATCCGTGGTCGTGACGACGTGCTCCGCGCCTTCAAGAACGTGTGCCGGCATCGCGGCGCGCGCCTGCTGGAGGTCGGCGAAGGTTCGTGCAACGTCATCCGCTGCCCGTACCATCAGTGGGCGTTCTCCGACACCGGCCGGCTCGTCCATGCGCCGTGGTTCGGCACAGATCCCGCCATCATCGCCGAAGACTGGCCGCTCGAGGAGATCAAGGTCGATACCTGGCGCGGCCTCGTCTTCGTGTCGGTCGACCCGACGGAGAGCCTGCTCGACCAACTCGGCGATCTCGTCGAGGAGATCGCCGACGAACCCATCGAGACCTACCACGCGACGGATACCGCCCGCGTCGAGTTCGACGCGAACTGGAAAGTCTACACGGACAATTTCGTCGAGGGCTATCACATCCCCGGCACGCACCCGGCGTTTTATCGCGCGATCGACTTCGAGGAGTTCAAGACGACGGCGCACAAGGGCTTCGTGCGCATGACGGCGCCGCCAAAGAACGGCCTGTTCTATCGCGGCAAGTGGCTGTGGATGTGGCCGAACTGGACGCTGTCGCTGTTCGCGGGCGGGATGAACACATCACGCATCAACCCGATCGGCGTCGGCCGGACGGAACAGCTCTACACCTTCCACTTCGCGGATGCCTCGGCAGAGAAGGCCAAGGATCGTCGGCAGACGATCGAAGCGAACCTCGCGGTGGTGCGCGAGGACTGCGAGGTGTGCCTCGCCACGCACAAAAACTACGTGGCCGGCGCCTACAAGCCGGGCCCATTGTCGAACCTCCACGAAAAGGGCGTCTACTACTTCCAGCAGAAGGTGCGCGAGAGCCTCGGGCTCTAGGCCAACCGTCACCCTTGCGAAGGACCGATCCATCCGGTTCTGTGACAGTCCTGTGACAGGACGGGAATCACCGGATGGACCTCGGCGTCTTCCTCGCCGTGCTGGGCGCGGCGCTGCTGCATGCGTCGTGGAACGCGGCGATCAAGGGGGGCGCCGACCGCTTCCTGTCGGTGATGCGGCTGACGCTGTCGTCCGGCACCATCTCGGCCCTGATGCTGCCCTTCGTGCCCGCGCCGGCGGCGGCCGCATGGCCGTGGGTCGTCGCGTCCGCGCTGATCCATTGCGCCTACAAGATCCTGCTGATCCGCGCGTACGCGTTGGGCGACCTGTCGCAGATCTATCCGCTGGCCAGAGGCTCTGCACCGATGATCGTTGCGCTGGTGTCGGCGCCGCTGCTTGGCGAACCGCTCACCGCGCTCGACATGGCGGCCGTCATCGCCATCGGCTTGGGCATCGTGCTGATGTCGATGCGCGGCGGCGCGGATCTCGGGCGCATGAGCCCGACGGCACTCGGTTGGGCGCTGGCCACGGCCTGCTCGACCGCCTCCTACACCATCGTCGACGGCATCGGCGCGCGGGCCGCGGGCACGCCGTCGGGCTACATCCTGTGGATGTTCGTGGGGGATGCGATCTGCATGATGCTCTATGCGCTGTCTAAAGGCCGCGCCGCCCATCTCGTCGTCACTTCCTCTCCCCGCGCGTGGGCCGTAGGGCTCGCCGCGGGCGCGATGTCGGTCGGATCGTACTGGATCGCCGTCTGGGCCTTCACGAAGGCCCCGATCGCGCTGGTGGCGGCGCTGCGCGAAACGAGCGTCCTATTCGCCATGCTGATCGCCGCGCTCTTTCTCGGCGAGAGGGCGACCCACTGGCGGTGGACGGCCGCAGCGGTGATCCTGACGGGCGTCGTGCTGATGCGCCTGTGACGGGCGTTGCGGAATGCAGTATCGTCAACCCATGACAGCGCATCTGAATACTGCCCAACTCGAGGCCGGACTGGCCCACATCCTCGCCTCGCCGAAGGACGGCGGCCGGCTCGAGGCAATCGTTTCTCGCCCCGGTCACGGCGAACGCCTCGATCTTTCGACCGCATGGATCAGCCTTGCCGGGGGCGTCGAGGGCGATCACTGGGCAAAGGGCTGCTGGAAGACGACGCCGGAAGGCAAGCCCGACCCGGACGTCCAGATCTGCATCATGAACGCGCGCTGCATCGCGCTGGTCGCCGGCGAGCGGTCGAACTGGCCGCCGGCTGGCGACAACCTCTTCGTCGACATGGATCTCTCGTTCGACAACCTGCCGGCGGGCACCCGGCTCGAACTCGGCGGCGCGCTGCTAGAGATCACCGCCGTCCCGCACCTCGGGTGCAATTCCTTCATCGAGCGATACGGCCGCGACGCCTGCGTGTTCGTGAACACCGGCGAAGGCCGCAAGAACCGGCTGCGCGGCGTTTACGCACGCGTCATGCGCGATGGGCAGATCGCCGTCGGCGACGTCCTGCGCAAGGTCCGCTAAGCAATTGCCTATCGTCATTCCAGCGTTAGACAAGCGCTTTATCAGAACAAGCGGTCAATTGCGCCGCTTCTGAAATATTGGCCCGCATCACGTGAGTTTCCGCACAGCGCCGTTGCGCTGTCCGACGTCAACTGTGCTGGCAAACGGGGCGAAAAGCTCCCGCAACAACGAGGCAGAACGACATGAGCATCGCGAAATCAGCGGTCATCGCAGCGTTTTTCGCAATCGCCGCCACAGGCACGTCCTTCGCTTCCGATGCGCTTCCGCGCGCCGGTTCCGGCGGCGGACCCGGCCGCCCCGATTTCTGGGCGCAAGAGACCCAGGCCGCGCCGGCCGCCAAGCCGGTGATCGGTGCATCGAAGCCCGCCACGGCCTCGATGGTCCGCAGCGGCACCGGCGGCAGCAACAGCCTCGGTGGGCGCGCGATCGCGCGACCGTTCACTCCAACGCCGGCGATCCAGAGCGCGCAGCAGTAAGACTCAGATTTTCGGCGGGTTCACTTCGACGAGCCCGCCGCGGTAGCGACGGCCATTGTCGACATAGTGCTCGGCGATGCGCCGCAGCATCTGCGCATTTTCGGGTGACAGTACACGGACGACCTTCGCGGGCGAGCCGAGCGCCAGCGCGTTCTCCGGGATCTCCTTGCCTTCCGGAACCAGCGAGTTGGCGCCGATCAGCGCGCCCCTGCCGATCTTCGCGCCATTCAGCACGACGGCGCCGATGCCGATCAGCGCGCCCTCACCCACCGTGCAGCCGTGCAGCATCGCCATGTGGCCGACGGTCACGTCGCGCTCGAGCACCAGCGGAAAGCCCATGTCGGTGTGCAGCACGCAGCCATCCTGCACGTTGACGTTCTCGCCCAGATGGATGAGCTCGTTGTCACCCCGCAGGATCGCGCCGAACCAGACGCTCGCGTTCTTCTCAAGCTTAACCTTGCCGATCACGGCCGCGGTCGGCGCGATGTAGTACTCGCCGATCGGCGGCAGTTCCGGCGCGATGCCGTCCAGCGAATACACGGTCATCCGATCCTCCCCTCGACGATTTGCGAACCCGATACTACTCGAGGTCGAACTCGAGGATGGCCATCTGGAAGTTGTAGGAGAGGTCGCCGTCCTCGTCGTCGCGGAAGATGACGCCAACGAACTCGTCGCCAATGTAGACTTCGGCGGAATCCTGCTTCTGCGGCCGCTTGCGCACCTCGATGGGCACGTTGAAGCGGCTCTTCAGGAACGCGGTGAGCTTGCGGATTTCTTCGGGCGACACGGGCGGGCGTCCTCAAGTCTGTGAAACGGACCAACCGTCTAGCCGCCGGCCACCCGCCAGCACAAGCGAAAATGCTGGCAGGCGGTTTGCCTGAACTTTACTCGCCTTGCGGGTCCGGAAGTTCGCCCTTCCCCTCGCCGCCGAAGAGATGGTCCATGATCCGCGACGGCTCGGCGCAGCCCGCGTAGCCGACGCTCTTGGCAGGAACGCCTGCGACGGTCGTGTTCGCAGGCACGTCGTGCAGCACCACGGAGCCGGCAGCGATGCGCGAGCAATGGCCGATCTCGATGTTGCCGAGGATCTTTGCCCCCGCGCCGATCAGCACGCCGTAGCGCACCTTCGGATGGCGGTCTCCGTGCGTCTTGCCGGTGCCGCCGAGCGTTACCGAGTGCAGCATCGACACGTTGTCTTCGACGACCGCCGTCTCGCCGATGACGATCGAGTGCGCGTGATCGATCATGATGCCCTTGCCGATCTTCGCATTCGGATGGATGTCCGTGCCGAAGACAGACGATGACCGGCTCTGCAGGTAGAACGCGAAATCCTTGCGCCCCATCTCCCACAGCCGGTGCGCCATGCGGTGCGTCTGGATGGCCTGGAACCCCTTGAAGTAGAGGAACGGCTCGATGAAGCGGTGGCAAGCGGGATCGCGGTCGTATACGGCGACGAGGTCAACGCGCGCCGCATCCCCGATCTCGGGCTCGGCTTCGAGCGCGTCGTCAAACGCCTGCAGAACGAGGTCGGAGCCGATGTCGGCATGACCGAGGCGCTGCGCGAGGCGATGGCAGAGCGCATGCTCGAAGCTCGTATGGTTGAGGATGGCGCCGAACAGGAAGCCGCCGAGGCTCGGATCGAGGCGCGCCGCATCCTGCGCTTCCTCGCGCATGCGGTGCCAGACCGGATCGACCGACTGGAGCGGGCTCTTCTGCTTCAGGAGCGATGCCATGGAAGCCTCCTCGAAATCGTAACTCTCAGTGTAGCACTTGCGCGACCGGATGTGGAGTATAGGGCTACCGCTTACAATAGCTTCGGTGGCCCGCCCGCTGCCAAAGCGCTTACGTTGCCACCCGCCGCAAGGATCTAAAAGCCGATGCCGATTGCGTATTCCTCGCCTACCCCCAACGTCACCGCCAGCCGCGACGGCGCCGTCGGCTGGCTGGTGCTCAACAAGCCGGAACGCCGCAATGCGCTTGATGCGCAGATGTGGGAGGCCATTCCGAAGCTCGTCGCCGCAATGACCGAGGACCCTGACGTTCGCGTCATCGCCGTCACCGGTGCGGGCGAGGAGGCGTTCGCGGCCGGCGCCGACATCTCTGAGTTCAAGGGCAACCGCGACGACGCGGCCGGGGCGCGCGCCTACGAGGAGATGAACGGGCGGGCGTTTCGCGCGCTGCAGGAGACGCCGAAGCCGGTCGTCGCCGTGATCCGCGGGTTCTGCATCGGCGGCGGCCTTGCGATCGCCCTCTCGTGCGACCTGCGCATTGCGAGCGACGACGCGCAGTTCGCCCTGCCGCCCGCGCGGCTCGGTCTCGCCTACCCTGCAGGCGGGATCGCCACGCTGCTGTCGGCGGTGACGCCCGCGACGGCGCGCGATCTGATCTTCACGGGCCGCCGCGTGGACGCGCAGGAGGCGCTTCGGCTCGGACTCGTCAATCGCGTCGTCGCGAAGGACGCGCTCACGGGGGAGGCGACCGCCGTGCTGCGGTCGATCGCCGAGAACGCGCCGCTGACGATCGCCGCCGCCAAGCGCACCATCGCAGCCCTGCACGAGGGGATGAGCGAGACGGCCCACCGCGAGATCGAGACGCTCGCGGCGCGTTGCTTCGACAGTGCGGACTACAAGGAAGGTCGCGCAGCGTTTCTGGAAAAGCGCAAACCGCAGTTCCGCGGCGTCTGACGTTTCGCTAGACGGGCGCGGTCGCGCGATCGAGGAAGTCGAGCACCGCAAGGCGGTACTGCTGGTCCGTCACCGCGCGCATGTGATCCTTGCCCTTCAGCACCAACGTCTCGGCATCCGGAATCGCTTCCGCGATCGGCCCGATCGGCCCGGCGATATCGTCGGCGTCGCCCACGACGATCAGTACGGGACACTGGATCGTCCGCAATGCAGCGGGATCGATCACGACACGGGAGGACCGCATGCAGGCCGCGAGCGCGGCAAGGTCGCTTTTCGTCTGCTCGGCGAAGCGGCGGAAGCTGCGGCCCATCGGATCGGTGACGGACGCAAGCGACGGCGCCTCGAGCGCCGCGATCACTTCCGCCGAGCCTGGAACGCCGTTGATCATGTTGCCGGCAAGACCGCCCAGCACGAGGCTTCGCACGCGCGTCGGATGCGCAATGGCGAGCAACGCCGAAAGGCGCGCGCCCATCGAGTAGCCCATCACGTCGGCGCTCTCGATCGAGAGCGTGTCGAGCAGCCGGCGCAGGTCTTCCGCCATCGTTGCCGCTTCGTAGGCGGCCGGGTCGTATAGTTTCTCGCTCTGCCCGTGGCCGCGGTTGTCAATGGTGACGACCCTGCGCCCGGCCTTCTTCAGGAGATCGATCCAGCTTGTCGATCCCCAGTTGACGGCGGCGGTGGACGCGAAACCGTGCACCAGCAGCACGGGCTCCCCCTCGCCTTCCACGTCATAGGCAATGCGTACGCCATCCGAGTCGAATGTCGGCATGAACGCCCCTTCCCGAATGCTTGTCCACCACCCTGCCCCATGCTATCCACGCTTTCGTCCGGTGGCAAAGGCGGTAAGGCAGGCTCATGGCGAAGACGGGAACCCCGAAGTACCAGAACGACATGGGCGTTCCGCGCATCGAGATCGGCGCGCGCGAGTTCGAGTGCGTCGGCGCGAAGCCGCCATACGACCATCCGCACATCTACATCGACATGGGAGGCGGCGACGACGCCGTGTGCCCTTACTGCTCGACCCACTATCACTACGACGGGGCGCTGAAGCACGGCGCCGCCAGACCGCCGGAAGCGGTCTATGCGGATAGAGACCTTTGACGCTGCGCTGGGTTTGAAGCCCCTGAAACGGCGGACGGCGACGCAAGCCCCCCTCCGGACCCACGCCGCCGCCGCGCCCTCTACTCCCGGCGGCTGGCGCTAGGCCGCCGCCGGCGAGTCCCCATCGTTTCCCCTGGTCGCAAAGATGGCCAAGGGGGGCGAATGGATCAAATTTAAATCAAACTTGCAGTAAAGGTGGGGTTAATGGGTAACCATGGCGACCAGCCCGCGAAGGCGATGATCCGCACGATGACCGATGCGGACCGCGACGCCGTGCTGTCCCTGGTGCGCGAACTCCAGGCGCATGAATCGACCGTGTACGATCGAATGATCCCGCCCGAGGAGATCACCGCGACGTACCTCGACCGCATGGCGGCGGACTGCCAGACCTATGACGGCGTCGTGCTCGTGGCGGTGAAGGGCGATCGGGTCGTCGGCTACGCCTCGGTGATGCGGCGCGCGTTCGACGAGAGCTACGACGAGGTGCCGTTCACCTACGCGTACGTGGCCGATCTTGTGGTCTCCGACCGCGAACGGGGCAGCGGAATCGGCCGCGGCCTTCTTGAAGCATGCGAGGCGGAAGCACGTGCGGCGGGCCAGGCGTGGATGCGCATCTCGGTCCTCGCCAAGAACATCGGTGCGCACGGCCTCTACCGCTCGTTCGGGTTCAACGATCATCTCGTCACGCTCGAGAAGCCCTTGAAGGAGAAGACGTGATCGCGAAGGCGTCGTTGTCGCGCGAGGAGGCGCGTCGCATCGCGCTTACGGCGCAAGGGCTCGCAGCGCCGGCGCGGGAGGGCGACCCCTCGTGGCGAAAGATCGCCGCGACCATCGACCGGCTGAACCTCCTCCAGATCGACAGCGTGAACGTTCTTGCCCGCGCGCATTACCTGCCGCTCTATTCCCGGCTCGGCGCCTACGATCGGTCGCTTCTCGATGCCCACGCGTTCGCGCAGGGCCGCAAGGGGCGCGCGCTGTTCGAGTACTGGGCGCACGAGGCGAGCCTGCTTCCGGTCTCGTGCTGGCCACTGCTGCAATGGCGCATGCGGCGCGCCGAGCGCGGCGACGGCCTCTATAAATCGCTTGCACGGTTCGCAGTGGAGCGGCGCGGGTACATCGACACGGTGCTCGCCGAGATCAGGGCCAACGGGCCCCTCGCCGCGCGCGAACTCGCGGGCGAGGAGAAGCGCTCGGGTGCGTGGTGGGGTTGGCACGACGCCAAGTACGCGCTCGAATGGCTGTTCTGGGCGGGCCTCGTAACGGCGTCGGGGCGCCGTGGCGGGTTCGAGCGGCTTTACGATGTCCCCGAGCGGGTGCTGCCGGCGTCAGCGCTCGACTCGCCGGTCCCAGCCGAGGCGGATGCGATCCGCGCCCTCGTCGAGCGATCTGCGATCGCGCTCGGCATCGCGAGCGAGGCAGACCTGCGCGACTACTTCCGTCTGCCCGTCGCCGAGACCAAGCGAGCGGTGCAGGAGCTCATTGAGTCGGGCGCGCTGCGCGAGGTTGGAGTCGAGGGCTGGCGCATGCAGGCCTATCTCCATCGCGATGCGACGTTGCCCCGGCGCGCGACGGGAACCGCACTCCTGTCGCCGTTCGATCCCGTCGTCTGGGAACGTCAGCGCACGGAGCGACTGTTCGGCTTCCACTATCGGATCGAGATCTACACGCCGGCCCATAAGCGCGAGTACGGCTATTACGTACTGCCGTTCCTGCACGAGGGCCGCTTCGCAGCGCGTCTCTGCCTGAAGGCCGACCGCGCCAACGATACGCTCGTCGTGAACACCAGCCACCTCGAGGATGGAGCCGACCTCGAAGGAACGGCAAATGCGCTGATCGGCGAACTCCGTCGGCTCTCCAGGTGGCTTGACCTCGCGCATATGAGAGTCGATGCCCGCAACGGGCTTGGATCCGCGATCAAGAGTCTTGGCGCATGAAAGAGTGCCCCGGTTGTGCGCAAGGACAGCCGGGGACTTCGAGTCGGAGACTAGGAGAAGCCGATTGGCCTTCGGAACCGCCGATGGTCAGGGAGTACCGCCAGCGGCTCTGGCCAACGATCGCGGACCTGATGTCCGGTTACCGGATCAATGTCCAATTGTTTCCAGTTCTCCGTCAAGGGGTTGCGCGATAAATTTCCGCAACGTCATCAAACTGTTACACCGGTTTTATCAGCGGTTGCGCAAGGCTGCGGCGCACTCGCGCGCAGGCGGTGGTGCGGGCGGTGGGACTCGAACCCACACTCCTCGAGAGGAAACGGATTTTAAGTCCGTTGCGTCTACCGGTTCCGCCACGCCCGCCAGCCTGCGAGGCTTAACCGACGTGGGGGGCGCTCACAAGCAGGAACCCCGGCAGCTTGCGCCACCGGGGTTGCCGTAGATCAGGCCGGCTAAGTCTACCAGCCGAGGTTCAAGCTCACGCCCGGGGCCGGGTAACCGTACCCGTAGCCATAGGGATAGCAGGGATAGCCGTAGCCGCACCCACCGTAACCGCCGAACGCGAAGCCCACCGCCGGGCCGCCGTAGCCGTAGTAGCGGCGATGATTCCAGCCATAGTGCCGCCCGCGATCCCAACCGTAGTGCCGTCCGCGGTCCCAGCCGCGGTAGACGTGGCGGGAACCGCCGTTCCACTGGTTGCCGTAGCGGTAGCCGTAGTTGTGACCCCTGCGTTGCTGGTAGGTGTTGACACCGGCCGACCCGTAACCCTGACCGTAAACACGCGTCTGGGCCATGGCCGGGTCGGCGAGCGCCAGCAGGCCCACCGCCGCGCCTGCCGCCAACAGCGGCTTCATCGTCAGTGTATGCATTGTCGTGCTCCTTTTCGCATGCGCCTTGGAAGGCATGCAGGAGCAACGCCCGCCCTTCTGAATCGTTTCCTCTGCAAGCGGGCCGAAGGGCAGGTAATATCTGGAAAAAATACGTGTGCCGACGGAACCCTAAACCGTTGCGCCTTCGCGGATCGGCGGCACGAACTGCAGGGTCATGTCCCACGGCAGGTAGATCCAGGTGTCCTGGCTGACCTCGGTCACGAACGTGTCGACGAGGGGCACTCCCGCAGGCTTTGCATACACCGCGGCGAAGTGCGCCTTGGGCAGCATGTCGCGCACCGCTCGGGCGGTCTTTCCCGTGTCCACGAGGTCGTCGACGATGAGCACCCCCAGCCCCTGATCCTTCGTCACGTCACCGCTCACGGGCTTCAGAACCTCGAGCCCGCCCTGCTTGCCGTAGTCGTAGGAGGCGACGCAGACGGTCTCGATGACCCGCACGCCGAGTTCGCGCGCCACGATCGCCGCCGGCACGAGTCCCCCGCGCGTCACCGCCACCACGGCGCGGAACGGCCCCACCCCGTTAAGGCGCCAGGCGAGCGCCCGGCTGTCGCGGTGGAACTGGTCCCAGGAGACGGGGAATCCCTTCTCGTAGCGGTCATCGACGTTGGCGGCCATGCGACGGTCCTCGTTCAGGAAACGGTGGCGGAGCCGAATGGCGGCGCCGGCTCGACCGTATAGGCCACGGGCGGGTTGCGTTTTGCAACCGTCCATCAACCGTTGCTTCATCGTTTTCGGCGAATGTTGTGGAACGCGTCGCGGGACGAGACCGAAAAAGGGACGGGGACGGACGATGTCGTCAGCGAACGGCACGCTGGGAGAAATCATCAAGGCGCTCGACATTTCGGGGGTCGAGATGATCGCCCTCGGCTTGCCCGAAAGCCGCATCATCGACGTGAGCCGCCGCCTGACGACGGCGTGGACCTGCTCGAAGTACGAGATCGTGGGCCACGTGCTGTCGAGCAACGCCGGCACCAAGATCCATGCGCGCTACGTCGATGCCGACGTCACCGGCGCGGACCTCCGTGGAGGAGCCCGCATCGAGGTGACGCTCGAGCGCAGCGACAAACCGTCGTGCATCCAGCGCTTCCGGCCGCATTACTTCCGCGATGGGTCGGACGAGTTCCTGCTGCTCCTCGCCGAGGCCGCCCCGCCGGGCGAGCCCGAGAAGGACGCGCGCCTGAAACTTGCCGTCGAAGCGGGCGGCTTTTTCCCCTGGGATTACGACGTGCGCTCGCACCAGTCGACGGTCGATCCTGGCATCGCCGACATGCTGGGACTGAAGCCCGACATGGCCGATCTCGCCTTCGACCAGTGGAACGCGCTGATCCACCCGGACGACCAGGTGAACGGCCCGGCCGCCTGCCTCACGCGCCGGCCGGTGCCGCCGCAGCACGCCTGCCGCGTGCGCATGCGCCACGCGAACGGTCGCTGGATCTGGGTCGAGTTCATCGCCCATCTCGTCTCGCAGGCCGTCTCGGGCGAACCGCTGAAGATCATCGGCCTCGCCCGTGACGTGAGCGAGGAGATGGATGGCCATCACCGCACGGCGACCAGCGAGCGCGCGCTCTGGCGGGCGCTTGGCACGGCGCAGATCGGCGCCTTCTCGGTCGATGTCGCCAGCGGACGGATCGACATTTCCGACGAACTCCATACGCTGCTGTCGCTCGCCGCTCCCGAAGGAAACGGGCACGCGGCCTTTGTCGAACTCGCAACGCGCGTCAGCCCGCGCGATTATGCCCCGTTCGAAGCTGCATTCACCCGTGCCGCACTGGGCGAAATCCCCGAGGCGCTAGCGGTGTCGCTCGACATGCCGGGCGCGGGCGATCGGCGCTTCCGCTTCACCTTCAGCGCCGACCACGACGGTGACGGCAACGTCGAACGTATCTCTGGCCTTTGCCAGGACATCACGGCGCTCGCTGCGTTGCTGCCTGCGCGTGAGCCGCTGGACGACAAGGTGACGCGCTACATCGACAACCTGAGTCGCGCGCTGAACGTGACGCTCGAGAAGCTCGAGGCGTCGGAGACGGCGCCGGTTACGCGCGAACTCGTGGACACGCTGCAGGACGCCATCGCAGCGCTTTCGACCGCGGGGCGATCCACGGACCCGCTCGACGGCGAACGCGCCGAGCGCACTGTCCCGTTCACGCCTCTCGAAGCGACGACACCCGGCAAGTCGATGCCGGAGCCGTTTGCATTTGCGCCGGAGCAGATCGCGGAGCCGTCTCCGCCGGAAACAGAGGCGGAGGCGACCCCGCTCGCGCCGCCGTTGCCGCCGGAAGATCTCGCCGACGAACCGATCACCTCGGCTGCGCCCGCTCCGGCCGCGCCATCCATGCGACCTGCGCCCCAGGCGACGATCGACAGCAAGCCCGCGAAGTCCGGAAACGGCACGCCGCGCGCGCTGGTCGTCGAGGACGAAGCCGACCTGCGCGACACGATCGTCGCCATGCTCGCCGACATCGGCCTTTCCGCCCTCTCGGCCAACGAGGGCGCGGAGGCGCTCGACAAGCTTCGCCGCACGCCGTCGATCAGCCTCGTCGTCTCGGACGTCGTGATGCAAGGCGTGAGCGGGCCGGAGTTCATCACGGAGGCGTTCGCCGAGCGTCCGGACCTCCGCGCCATCCTGACGTCGGGCTACGACCTTTCCACGATGCTCTCAGGCGTAGACCTGCCGACGGGCATCGAGCTGATGCCGAAGCCGTTCACGCGCGCTGAGTTCCTGAAGAAGGTGGAAGCGCTGCTCGCGCCGGCCGCAGCAGCCTGACCCAGCTCACGCCTTGGCAGGAGCCTTCTCTTCCGGCGGCGGCGACTGAAGGCCCAAGGCGGGCACGGTCGCTGGCGGACCGGCGCCTGGGGCAAGCACGGTTGCTGCCGAAGCAAACCCGATGCCGTTCTGTTCGAACAGCTCCTTGATGCGCGCGAACGCGCGCCGGCGCGCCGTGAATTGCTCCCCGGGCTTGGTCATCAGCTTCAGGCGCAGCTTGATGCCGTAGTCGCCGAATTCCTCGACGCCCTGCATCTTCAGCGTCTCGATGATCGACGGCTTGATCTCCGGATCCTCGAGCAGTTCCTGGCCCACCTGCTTGATCAGCTTCTTTGCCTTCATGATGTTGGTGCCGAACGGCACCGTGATCAGCATCTTCTCGATCACCCAGTCGCGCGACTGGTTCTGGATCGCGCCAAGTGAGCCGAACGGCACCGTGTAGATAGGCCCGCGCTGATGCCGCAGCTTGATCGAGCGCAGGGTGAATCCCTCGACGGTGCCTTTGTAGCTGCCACTCTCGATGTATTCGCCCACGCGGAAAGCATCGTCGAGCAAGTAGAACACGCCCGACAGCACATCCTTCACCAGCGTCTGCGAGCCGAAACCGATCGCGACGCCGAAGATCGAGGCGCCCGCGAGCAGCGGGCCGATCGGCACGTCCATCGCCGAGAGAGCCATCAGCACCGCCATCGCCGCGAAGGCGACGAACAGCACGTTCTTCGCAATCGGCAGCAGCGTGCCGAGGCGCTGGCGACGAACGGCGTTGGCGCTGACGTCGCCGTCGTGCATCTGCAAGGATGCGATTTGGCGTGACAGGAACGTGCTGGTGAGGTGCCACACGAAATCGAACACGATGAGGATCATGATCGCGCGGATGATCCCCGACAGGATCTGCGTCACGTCGCTGCCCATGCCCATCGCGGTCGGCAGTTCGCGCTCGAGCAGCAGCAGGCCTCCGAGCAGGAACAGCGTCCGTACTCCGCGCTGCACGGCCGCGGTGAAAAGGCCCGGGGCGGGATCGGCCTCGTCGCCCACCGCCCGTACGACGTGGCGCACACCCGACTCGCTCATCCAGATGACGAACGGCAGTGCACCGGCGAGCAGGGTCAGCCAGAACAGGAAATCGGCGGCGATCATCCAGAAGAACAGAAGCAACGCCACGTACACGGTAAGGAGCCACGCCTGCCGCTCGCTCGCATTCCCTTCCGCGGGCGAAGGCGCACGCCATACCGCCACGAGGAACGCTACGGCGAGGGCAAGCGCGAACACATAACTCACGGCGAGCCGGCTGTCGGCGGAGAAGCCGAGGCGGTCCATGGCGCCACCGACCATCATGCCGAAGCTCAGGAGCGCCGCCATCACGGTGATGGCGCGGAACCAGAACGTCGACGCGCGGTCCTCCATCGGCAGCATGCGCACGCGCGCAGTGTTCGAATTCGCCCGGCTCGGCGGGGCGAGCAGGAGCGCCGAGACCGCCATCGCCACGGCGAGGCCTTGTGCACCGAGGAGCGCCGTTGAAACGGTGGCGCGCACCAGCGGGGGCCAGTCGAACAGGAGGAACACGCCGAACGAGCCGGCAAAGAATGCAAGTACGCGCACGAGCAGCACTTCCGCGCGGCCGCGGATCGCGCGCAGTCGATCGCTCACCGTTGCGACGGGCATCCGCGTGAAGCGGTCGTAGGCCGAACGCGTGACGAGCATCGCGATGAACAGCGATCCCAACCCGACAAGCAGGAAGCCGACGATGAGCGGCCAGGCGCGGCTCAGGCCATACGCCTGCATCTCGGAGGCGATCGCCATCGTGGCGTTGCGCGCCTCGACCGGAATCTTGTGGGTGAAGGCGATCTTCACTGCGAGCAGCTGGTTGCGCGCCGCGTCGAACCATCCCATCGCCATCTGCTGCACGTTGGGCAGCATCTCGCCTTCCCCGGAGGATGCTGGTTTCGCCGCCGCCTGCTTCGTCAGCCACTCGGCGACGGTCGGATCCTTGAGAAGATCGATGAGGTCCTTGACCTTCGCCGGCACCTCTTCGGTTGCCGCGGGTTTTGGCGCGACCTGCGGATCGGCAGACGCCGGCAGCCAGCAGAGAACCAGCGTCGCCACAATCAGGAGAAGCCGTTGCAGCGCAGCACCCAAGTGCCTGCCTCCGAACGAAAAAAGTGCGCCGTCGCTCGCGTTCGATTCGCACAGCAGCATCGATGCACAGGATGCTAGCAGGAAAGCATGAACAACCAAGTAGCGGGAGTGGCACGTGCGGCGGGCGATCCACGCCAAGCAGCAGAAAGGAAAACTCTGATCTGCCGATACAAGTCGACGCTCATCAACTCAACACTGAATTGTAAAGAAGAAATATATGCAGCTGTTAAACTTTCCAATTTAAGCATAGGCCTATCTAAATATTGAATTTTTGGACCAATTCCGGAAATTGAATGCAACAATATTGAAAGTACGTGTGCAGGGGTCGAGTGTCTTCAACAGGAGTCTGGGACATGACCACTGTGCTTTGGCGATTTCTCAAAGACGAACGCGGCGTGACGGCAATCGAGTATGGCCTGATCGCAGCTGCCACGGGACTCACCCTGGTTGCGGTGATGCCGGCAATCTCGACAGGCCTGTCGAACGTGTTTGGTTCGATCGGCGCCGCCCTGAAGTAAATGCGTGCGGTCGGAGGCGCGCCATTCACACCGGCGCGCCACCGTCACGCCTGTTCCTGGCGCTGGAATCCTGCGGCCTTCCCGGCGGCAGTCAGTTCTCCTGCCAGCCGCTCGACTGAGGCGGCCGCGCTCTCGAGCGTCTGCAGATCGCGACTCCTGACCACGATGTTCGACCCGAAGCGGCCGTTCTCCTCGAACGGGTAGGAGCCGATCACGGCCTTGGGATGCTGGTCCTGGATCGCGCCGAGGCCTGCGGCAATGTCCCCCTCCCCCGCCCGGATCGTCACCGTCACCGAGCGCATCGGTGCGCCCCTGGCCAGCGTCGGGGCAATCTCCTCGAGCATCGCCTGCATGATGCGGGGTACGCCCGCCATCACATGCACGTTGCCGATGCGGAAGCCGGGGGCGATCGAGACGGGATTGGCGATCATCGTCGCCCCCTGCGGCAGTCGCGCCATGCGTAGGCGCGCCTCGTTCGCCTCGCGCCCCATCTTCGTGAAGTATTCGAGCAGCAGGCGCTTCGCCTCGGGATCATGCGAAATGGGCACGCCAAAGGCCTTAGCGACCGCGTCCGCGGTGATGTCGTCATGGGTCGGCCCGATCCCGCCCGTCGTGAAAACGTAGGTGTAGCGGCCGCGCAGGGCGTTCACGGCGGCGACGATCTCCGCCTCGACGTCGGGCACCACGCGGGCTTCCTTGAGGTCGATGCCGAGCGCCGTCAGCCAGTCGGCGATGTAGCCAAGGTTCTTGTCCTTCGTCCGGCCGGAGAGGATCTCGTCGCCGATCAGCAGCACCGCCGCGGTCGGGGCGTCCGGGATGGATGTTTTCTCGCTCATGCGACCTACATGAACCGTCGATGCGAGTCTCGCAAGGTGCGGAAAACCATGCCGCCCGCCCTTGCAGGCGTTGCAGCGCCCGCTGCCGTTCGCTATCGCAGGGCGCATGCGCTTCCCTGCTCCACTGATGTCCGGCCGGCTCCTCAAGCGATACAAGAGGTTCCTGGCCGATGTGACACTCGATACGGGGGAATCCGTGACCGCCACCTGCCCCAACACCGGCTCGATGATGGGTCTGTGCGAGCCCGGGAGCCGCATCTGGGTGTCGCGCTCGGACAGCGCCACGCGGAAGTATCCGCACACCTGGGAGCTGATCGAGGCGCAGGTGTTTGGCCGTTCGACGCTGGTCGGGATCAACACGGGCCATCCTAACCGGATCGTGGCGGACGCGATCGGCCGCGGCGTGCTGCCGGGGCTTGCGGGTTACCCATCGCTGCGCCGCGAGGTGAAATACGGCACGGCGAGCCGGGTCGACATCCTACTCGAGGGTGATGGTCTGCCACCCGCCTACGTCGAGGTGAAGAACGTCCACTTGCTGCGCAAGGAGGGACTCGCCGAGTTTCCCGACTGCGTGACGGAGCGCGGCGTGAAGCACCTCGGCGAACTGGCGAAGGTTGCGCGCAAAGGTGGCCGTGGCGTCATGGTGTACCTCGTCCAGCGCGGCGATGCCGAGTCTTTCGCGCTCGCCTCTGATATCGACAAGGAGTACGCGAAGGCCTTCGCGCGCGCCCGCCGCGCCGGCGTCGAAGCGTACGCGCTTGCCTGCGACGTGACCCCCGACGGCATCTTCGCCAACCGCCTGCTGTCGATCCGCGAGTAGGCTTGCGGGGCCGGCGCGCGCGGCTTATCTGTTGGCGAGGACCGAAGACCGGAGGGTTGATGAACACCACGTACGTGGACGCCACACTCGTGCCGCTGACCAACACGGGTCAGATCAAGCTGCACGGGCCGCAGGCGTTTGCCGCCATGCGCAAGGCGGGCCAGCTCACGGCGCAGGCGCTCGACCTCCTCTGCGACCACGTACGCCCGGGCGTTACGACCGACGAGCTCGACCGCCTGATCCGCGACTTCGCCGTCACCAACGATGCCGTGCCGGCGCCCCTCTTCTACCGCGGCTACCCCCGCTCGACGTGCACGTCGATCAACCACGTGGTCTGCCACGGCATCCCGAACGACAAGCCGCTGCGCGAGGGCGATGTCGTCAACATCGACGTGACGCTGATCGTCGACGGTTGGCACGGCGACGCGAGCCGCATGTACCAGGTGGGCGAGGTGGCGCGGAAGGCGCAGCGCCTCGTCGAGGTCACCTACGAATGCCTGATGCGCGGCATTGCGGCGGCAAAGCCCGGCAACCGCACCGGCGACATCGGCCACGCGATCCAGACCTATGCCGAGGGTGAGCGCTGCTCGGTGGTGCGCGACTTCTGCGGCCACGGCCTCGGGCGCCTGTTCCACGACATGCCGAACATCCTGCACTATGGCCGCGCGGGCGAGGGCATCGAGCTGAAGCCCGGCATGCTGTTCACGATCGAACCGATGATCAATCTCGGCCGCCCGCACGTAAAGATTCTCGCCGACGGCTGGACCGCGGTTACACGCGACCGATCGCTGTCGGCGCAGTTCGAGCACACCGTGGGCATCACGGAGGACGGGTGTGAGATCTTCACGCTGTCACCGAAGGGCCTCGACATGCCTCCGGCGCCCGTCGGATAACGCTTAAGGAAAGAAGGGAAGCGCCATGGGGGATGGCGGCTTCAGGAAGGCGTCGGCAAGCCGCACTACGTGGGCCACCGCGAACGGCTGCGCCGCCGCTTCATGGAGGGCGGCCCGGACGCGCTGCCCGACTACGAACTCCTCGAACTGGTGCTCGCGCGCGCCATTCCGCGCCGCGACGTAAAGCCCCTGGCGAAGCTGCTGCTGAAGACTTTCGGTACGTTCGCAGACGTCTTTGCGGCGCCTCCCGAGCGGCTGAAGGAGGTCGAGGGCGTTGGCGACAGCCTCGTCGTAGACCTGAAGATCGTACACGCATCCGGGCTTCGCCTGCTCAAGCGGCAGGTGCTGAACCGGCCCCTGCTGACGTCCTGGTCGCAGCTCCTCGACTACTGCACGGCCGCGATGGCCTACGCCCAGAAGGAGCAGTTCCGCATCCTTTTCCTCGACCGCAAGAACCAACTGATTGCGGATGAGGTGCAACAGGAGGGGACGGTCGACCACACGCCGGTCTACGTTCGAGAGGTGGTGAAGCGGGCGCTGGAAATCTCGGCCTCCGCCATCATCCTCGTGCACAACCACCCCACTCACTGATTTCGATCCCGCAGGATCACGCTCAATCCCGTTGAAACACTAGAGAAATAGCCAATTTTTGGCATTGCGTAGTGGGGACGGTTTTGGCAAATTGGGGGCGGTTGAAGGGATAGAAAACGGCTTTCCGATCCCAGCAAACGATCCCCGTTTCTCCTCGACCGATCCCAGTTGCGGACAAGGAGGAACGCATGCCAGCCCTGACCGACACCACGATCCGACATGCGCTGAAGCGCGTCGAGATCAGCCGCAAGCAGGAAAATCTGGCCGATGGCGAGGGGCGCGGCACCGGCCGACTCGTCCTCGTCCTCAAGCCAATGCCGAAGCGCGTCACCGCCGACTGGATGGCGCAGCAATGGCGTGACGGCAAACGCACCAAGAAGAAGATCGGCGCCTACCCCTCGATGTCGCTCGCGCAGGCCCGCGAGATTTTCAAGCGCGACTATGCCGACGTCATCCAGAAGGGCCGGAGCATCAAGATCGCATCCGACACCCGCCCCGGCACCGTCGCCGACCTCTTCGAGGGTTACGTCGCTTCGCTCAAAGCCGCTGGCAAGCCCTCCTGGAAGGAGACGGAGAAGGGCCTCAACAAGATCGCCAACACCCTTGGGCGCAACCGCCTCGCCCGCGAGATCGAGGCCGAGGAAATCGTCGAGCTAATCCGCCCGATCTATGAACGCGGCGCCAAGTCGATGGCCGACCATGTGCGTTCCTATATGCACGCGGCCTTTGGCTGGGGCATGAAGTCCGACAACGACTATCGGCAGCAGTCGGCTCGCCGCTTTCGCATCCCCTTCAATCCGGCGACAGGTATTCCGACCGAACCGAAGGTCAAGGGCACCCGCTGGCTCGACGAAGACGAGTTCGTGCAGCTCTATCGTTGGCTGGAATGCCCCGACACGCCGGTTCATCCACCCTATACCCGCGCCGTCAGGATCATCATGCTGACCGGCCAGCGCGTTCAGGAGATCGCGAGCCTTCACATCGACCAGTGGGACGCCAAGGAAAAGATCATCGATTGGTCCAAGACCAAGAACGATCAGCCCCATGCCGTTCCAGTGCCTGAGCTGGCCGCAGAGCTACTCGCGTCCATCAACGTCAACGAATATGGCTGGTTCTTCCCGTCGGCCACAGACCCGTCCAAGCCTGTCAGCCACGGCACGCTTTACTCGTTCATGTGGCGCCAGCGGGATCGCGGCGTGATCCCCTATGTGACGAACCGCGACCTGCGCCGGACCTTCAAGACGCTGACCGGCAAGGCGGGGATCTCGAAGGAAATCCGCGACCGGCTTCAGAACCATGCATTGCAGGACGTCAGCTCCAAGCACTATGACCGCTGGCACTACATGGTGGAAAAGCGCGCGGGCATGGCGAAATGGGACAAGTTCGTTCGCGCCATGCTCGCCAAGAAGCGCCTGAAAGCGGCGGCATAAGCCTCCGGCGCACCATTAAGGTGAAAGTGAAAAACGACTATGCGTATCGTAATGGGGCTGGCCTTGCTGGCCGCACTGACCACGTCGACGACGGCCAAGGCCGATCCCTGCAAGGCCATTCCCGACCACGGCCCAATGCCGTCCTATCTCCATCGCGGCGCGCACTTCTCCGGTCCCGTGGTCTATGTCGGTGACGGCGACTCGTTGTGCGTGGCCGTCGGCCAAGGGCCGGCCAACTGGGTGGAGATCCGGCTGGAGGATTTCTACGCGCCCGAACTCCACTCCCCCACCGGCCCCGCCGCCAAGGCCGCGCTGGAAAAGGTCGCCATGGGTCGGAATGCGGAGTGCGTCGCCAACCGCCAGTCCTACGACCGCGTGGTGGCCACCTGCCGGATCGGCGGGCGCTCCATCGGGGACTTGCTGAAGGCCGCCGGGAGCATCGAGGGCGGCAATGGATACGGCCAGGCCAAGCAATAGCCCGGCCTTCGACGGCGTTCAGACCCGGTCTGAAAACCGATCATACGCATCGATCCGCCGAACCGGGGGATCGACCTCATACCGATAGATTTCCGTTCTCAAGAACCGCAGCTCGGCCTCGCGCTGAGCCTCGGGAACGTCAATATACCATGCGCGCGGCTGTGGGCCGGGATCGCCGTTCCAACGGTATCCCCGCGCTTTGAGGAGATCCTTGAGATCGAAGGGCGAGTTCTCCGCCCAGATGCGCCAAGAAACGGCACGAGCGCCGTCCAGGAGGCGGCTGAGACCCGTAACGCCAGATCGGGGCAGCCGCATTGCCAGCAACTCGACGGTAGCAAGACAGTCGTGCACCGCGCGGTGACGGTCGTAGAAGAAGCCCGCGGCCTGAGCGAGATAGGCGAGTTTCGTGCCCTCGAACCCCTCCGCTGCCCAATCGATCTGGCTGAGCGAACAAGCCCACGGCTTCGTCGAGAACACGTCGCTGAAGCGTTCAAGGAAGCGGCGGTCGAATGCCGCGTTGTGCGCGATGACGAGTGAAGCCGGCGCCGCGAATGTGGCTACCGCGGCGGGATCGATGATCTGACCGGCCAACATCTCATTCGTAATGCCCGTGATCGCGGTGATTTCCGGGGGGATAGGCTCGCTCGGCTGACGCAACCCTTGGAAGCTGTCGCCCACGCTGAAAACGGTGCCATCCAGCCCGTAGTTGAATGGCGTCATAGCGAGTTCGACGATCTCATCGCGCTGAGGGTCGAGCCCCGTCGTCTCCACATCGACCACCAGGCCAAGGCGCAGCGGCGTGCCGGGAGGCGGAATGGTGCGAGGGCGCGGCTTGAGACGCCGGATGACCCGGTAATCCCCCGTGGCTTCCAGCGTCTGCGCCAGGGTCTCCAGATGGTCAGAAGATGTCATCGCCCGGCGCTTCGTTTGCCGCCATTGGGTCTCCTCCAACCGCCGCAGCAGCGGCGTCAGCCGGACGGAGCGCGAGGCGAATGTCAGCGGCTCGACCTTCTTCGTGGAACCACAGATCGACGACGGCGGTATCGTCGCTCCGTGGCCGCGGGGATGCCTCCCTGACCTTGAACGTCGTCGGCAGGTTGACCGACGTTCCAAACACCAGCGCGTGCTGCCGCGGCAAAGACGGCAACCGCTTCAGGACCGATTCCGAAATGAACGGCGTCATCTGGCGAATCTGGGAGAGATCGTCGGGATTCTGGATGCGGTGAACCAGGAAGTTGGAGCACTGGCTGAGGACTGTCTTGGACAGCTCGCTCGGGCGCTGAGACGCCAGAAGCACGAACATGCCGTATTTGCGTCCTTCCTTGGCGATGCGCTCGAATATCTTGGTCGCGTCCACTGCATAGCGGGATGGCGTCGCCGAGATATAGCGGTGCGCTTCTTCCAGCAGAAGGTGGATCGGAAAGCGATTGCGCGGATCGGCGCGCCGGAGAAGGCGAAACAGCATCCGCGCGATCACTGCGCTGACCAGTTCGACCACCTCGTCCTCGACGTCATTCATGTCGATGATGATGATCTGATTGGCCTTGGTGTGGCCGGCTCCCTTGCCGGTCAGGCCGACCAGCCGAGTGAGAAACTCCAGTTCTCCATTGTCGGCGGCCGCACCGACCGCCTCATGCCGGAGGAATTCATACTCAGGGCGATCTTCCAGCGCCTGGAAGCGCGTCACCATCTGGGAGCAGTAGTCGCGGATTTGCCGATTACCGTGCGCCTCCGCATACAGGATGGCGAGGTCTATTGCATCGCCGAGTGCCGCAAAGTCGAATGGCAGGTTTTGATAAGCTGGAAGCTTCAAATCCTCCAACTCGAAGCCGTTCGGGCCAACCAGATAAGCATCCAGACCCGCAGGGTTGGCCATTTGGCCAAAGTTGATCGCAATAAATGGCCGGATTTTTGCCGCGTTGATCTCGTTCGTGCTGAAGCGCTGGAGGATGCCAATGATCCGATCATGCTTGGACGGGCTCGACGAGTCGTCGCGCATGATCTGGGTGATGCACTTGGCGAGGATGTGATTGCGGACGCTGTTGAGTTCTGCGGCCCCCGCATTTGAGAACAAGGTCGAGAGCCCGAGCGCCATGCGCAGGATGGGCACCTGGGTGCGCTCGCTGGCTTGCAGCAACAGCTCCCATTCCGCCAGTTCCAGAAACCAGTGCGGCAAGCGGAAGCCCGCTGCCGTACCGTCGAGGACGACACGCTCGACTCCGATCGCTCCCTCCTTCGCGGAAGCGTTCAGAGCGGCGTGATACTCGCCGTTGACGTCGAAGACGATGAAGGTCGCGCCGCGGGCGTGATGCTCCTTCGGCTTGCTGAAAAGGGACTGCAAGACCGAGGCGACCGTGCATGACTTGCCGCTGCCGGTGTTACCCAGGACGGCGACATGACCGCCGAAGAACTCGTTCAGCCGGACCTTGATGTCGTAGTTCTCGAACACCACCGACTTGCCGATGGGCAGAACCCGATAGCGCGTGGCCCCTTCGGGCTCGCAGGCGCCGCCATCCGGGCCGACCGACGGCTCGACGGCCGCCTCGGTCTCGAAGATGCGATCGAGTTCGCCGTCCAGCGCATAGAGTGCGTCCGCATACAGAGACGGGAAGACGGACACACCGAAACGGAACGCGCCGCCACGCATCGGCAACATGCCGACGGGCACCACGTCCAGATATTTCGAGGAGCCGGCCCGGTCGAAATCGCCCCGCTCGGAAGGCGTGCTCGCGTCGCGCTCACGCAGGCCGACAACCTCGACCACGACATATTCCGACTGCGATGGAATCATCAGGAATGATCCCAGCCGCGCCACATAATGCACGTCGTCGAAGCCGACGACCGTGAAGTTGTCGGTGCCGACGTGCATCTCGACGACAAAGCGGTCGGCCGCGACCGAGACCACCTTGCCGATCGCCCGCTTGCGATCGTCGTGGCTCATGCCTCGCCATCCTTTGTCTCGTCGTCCCTTTTCGGCGCCAGCTCCGACAACACCTTGCGGACGGCGTCGTCTATCCTGTCGCTGGGACGCTGCGGCATGAAATGCTCGACGATCATGTCGAAGTAGTGCGCCCTCGTCCCCTCGGCAGGACCATTGCCTCCAATGATCCAAATGCGCGGATCGCGCAGCGCCCGCAGCTTGGCGATCTCGCCGTCCGTATCCGGCGCCGCGAAGATCACCAGACGGAACGTCGGGATCGTCAGCGCCTGGTAGATGATGTTGTTCAGGTGCTCGTCGCCGAAGGCGTAGCCGGCCGTGATGAGAACGCTCTGCTCGCGCACGATCCGGGACTGAAATTCCCGGAACAGGTCCGCATAGGGCGAGCCGAGCGAAGAGTTCTGCTTCGCCGGCGTCGGATAGATCAGCATCTGGTTCGTGGATTCCGGCGGCCAAACCTCCTTGATCGGGAACAGGCCATGATCGTCCTCGGTCCAAGTGACCGAACCATGCAATTTGCAGAGATAGACGAAGGCGTCGACGGCGGTCCACTTGCGGCTGGCAACGTCGAGCTGCTCGGCCAGAGCATAGCGGAAGATCGCCGGGTTGAAGCGACGTTCCACCACGCCGGAAAAGCCATTGGCATAGGGAATGCCCAGGCGATCCATCGCCAATTCGCTGAAATGATCGTAGTTGGTCGTGAACACCCACGGCCGGGGCAAGGACCGATCTCGCAGGACCAGCTTCTTGTAGAACCGCTCGTAGAGGTCGCGCACGGTGGTGTCGCCCTCCGTGGCGAAGGCCCCTTGGGTGACACGGGTCCATAGGAAGTCCTGGACCTTCTTGATGA
>JAXMCR010000004.1:0-917830 GCA_046349255.1 Hyphomicrobiales bacterium
GACGGCGCTGTGACGACCGTCAAGCTCGCCAACCAATCCGTCACCGAAGCCAAGATCGCCGACGGCGCTGTGACGACCGTCAAGCTCGCCAACCAATCCGTCACCGAAGCGAAAATCGCCGATGGCGCGGTAACAACCGTGAAGCTCGCCGACCAGTCCGTCACCGAAGCCAGCCGCCGCGATGGAACCGTCGATGATCTGCGCCGATCCGACGGCGCTGTTGGCGAGCTGCAGGGTGCCCACCGCGCCGTTGGCGATCTTGGCGCTGGTGACCGCTCCGTTGGCGATCGCCGCGGTGGTTACGGCATTCGCCGCCAGATCAACGGCCGCAATGGAGCCGTCGATGAGCTGCGCGGAACCGACGGCGTTGCTGGCGAGCTGCAGCGTGCCCACTGCCCCATTGGCGATCTTCGCGCTGGTGACGGCGCCGTTGGCGATCGATGCGGTCGTGACGGCATTGGCGGCAAGGTCGGCGGCGGCAACGGAGCCATCGAGGATTTGCGCCGATCCCACCGCACCCGCAGCAATCTGCGCGGACCCGACGGCCCCGGCTGCGATCTGAGCCGCGCCGACAGCGCCGTTCGCAATCTTCACCGACGTCACCGCGCCCGCGGCGATGGCGGCAGTGGTGACCGCGTTCGCGCCGATATCGGCGGCGGCGATCGAGCCGTCGATGATCTGCGCCGAGCCGACGGAGTTGCTCGCCAACTGCGCCGCCGTCACTGCGCCGTTGGCGATCTTCGCCGTCGTCACTGCGCCCGCGGCGATGGCACCGGAGGTGACAGAGTTCGCAGCCAAGTCGACCGCCGCGATCGAACCGTCGAGGATCTGCGCAGAGCCGACGGCGCCGTTGGCGATTTGCGCGGCGCCGACCGCACCGTTCGCGATCTTCGCCTGCGTGACGGAGCCGTTCACGAGCATCGTGGTCGTGACCGAGTTGGGGTTGATCGTGCCCGCGCCACAGGGCGCCGTCGCGCAGCCGGTGATCGTCACCTGCTGTGCATGAGCTTCGTTCAACGACGCCAACAGTATTACGATAAGTAATACAAGTGGAGGCCCGGACAACCGATGCGCGATTCGACCGAGGAGAATGTTGATGGAAAAACGAAGCTCGCGCCGCACTCGAAGCACCGTTTCGAATCAAAGCCAAAATACTTGTCGTTGTTTGTCCTACTAAGCTAAATGGCTTTTTTGACTAGACTGCCATTCAAAGGTCTGGATGTTGCAGCTTTGCAAACGTGAGTTTTTAGGACGCCGAGCCAATACTTTGCTTATTGATCTTGTGAGCCTGTTGAGCGGCGCGGCAAGCCGTAATCGCAGTGCCGAACGAGAGGGGGAGTGGCGTGGTCCTGAAGGCGTCAATCACGGGTAAAGCATGCCAACGGGTTGCCCGCTGCGGGAGACGAAGAGTGTGTATGAAGCGGCCAGGGGGCAGACACCGCCTTTGCGTCGGGACATGACAGATCATGGGAAACAGTCTGCGTAGGTTCGCATTTCTCGGCCTGGCAGCCGCAGGCCTGTGCGGTGAGCTTGCTACGCCCCTTCGGGCGGCCGATTTCAAGCCCGACGTCCAGTACGTTCAGGTGGGCGATGTGAAGCTTGCCTATTACGTCCGCGGCGAGGGCAAGCCGCTGGTGATGATCAACGGCTTTGTCTCGACCATGAGCCTCTGGGACCCGCTCCTAATCGAGGAGCTTGCGAAAACCCACAAGCTGGTCCTGTTCGACAATCGCGGCGTCGGTCTGTCGACCGATACGCAGGAAAACAACACCACCATCCCGCAGATGGCGGACGATGCCGCGGCGCTGATCAAGGCGCTCGGCCTCGGGAAGCCCGACGTTCTCGGGTGGTCGATGGGCGCGCGGATCGCTCAGCAGCTGCTGATCCGGCACCCCGAACTGGTCGGCAAGGCGGTTCTGGCAGCGCCCAATCCGGGTGGCAGCCACAATGTTCCCGCCGACAAGGACGTCGAGGACAAGCTCAACGATCCGAATATCCCAATAGACCAGAAGCTCTCCTTGCTGGCCCCCGGTCCGGATGGCGTTCAAGTGGCGCGGGAGCTGTACGATCGGATCCTCGCTGCCGCCGAGGCGGGAACAGCGCCGGACGACTTCAACGTGACGAAGGAAACGACGGAACGTTTGAACAGGGCCCGGACCACGCTGTGGTACGCCGATGAGGAGAATTACAACGACCTGAAGACCATCACGAACCCAGTGCTCGTCACCGACGGGCGGGACGACGTGATCGACAAGCCGGTGAATTCGCTGATCATCGCGAACCAGATTCCGTTCTCCTGGCTCGCCTTCTACGACGGCGGACATGCCTTCCTGTTCCAGGACTACAAGCGGTTCGCCGCGACGGTTGAAGCCTTTCTGAAATAGCCGCGTCGTCGGCCATTCATCAGGCATTTCGCCGTGGTTGCATCTCGCCCGCGCCTCCACGATCATGTCGCCCATTCGGGGAGATGACGATGAATGCGATGCTGGCAGAACTTGAGGACCGTCTCGTCCGCTACGTGCAGATCGACACGCAGAGCGACGCGTCTTCAAAAACGACACCCAGCACCGAGCGCCAGTTCGATCTGCTGCGGCTCCTCGAACGGGAGCTGACGGAGATCGGCGCACGCGACGTCGTGCTGACCCCCTATGGCGCTCTCCTGGCGACCGTCCCGTCCAATGTGCCGCAGGACACGCCGACGATTGCGCTCTGTGCGCACGTCGATACCACGCAGCAGTTCAACGGCTTTTCCGTCAAGCCGCTGGTGCATCGCAACTGGCAGGGCGCCGACATCGTGTTGCCGGACGATCCGGCGCAGGTCCTCTCGGGCGCCAAGTTCCCCTACCTCGCGGGGAAGATCGGCGAGGACATCGTTACGGCCAGCGGCAAGACCCTGCTCGGCGCCGACGACAAGGCGGGTGTCGCCATCGTCATGACCGTTGCCCATCACCTGCTGGCGAACCCTGCCATCCCGCACGGCGATATCCGCGTGTGCTTCACGCCGGACGAGGAGATCGGCCGGGGCGTGCATAAAGACCTGCCGCGTGACCTTGGCGTCGACGTCGCCTACACGCTCGACGGCGCCGAGAAGGGCGAGATCGTCTACGAGACGTTCTCCGCCGACCAGGCGACGGTGCGGGTCGAAGGCGTCTCCGTGCATCCCGGCTGGGCCAAGGGCAAGCTGGTGAACGCGCTGCATCTTCTAGCGAAGATCATCGATACGCTGCCACAGGCGACGCAGACCCCGGAAACGACGGAAGGCCGACAGGGTTTCTGGCACGTGATCAGCGCATCCGGCGGCGCTGCAGAGGCGGAAATGACGATCATCCTGCGCGACTTCGAGCGCGAGGGGCTGCGCGCGCGGGGCGAGATGCTTCAGGCCGTGTGCGCCGCAATCGCTGCCGGTGAACCGCGCGCCCGGATCACCTGTACCATCTCCGAGCAGTATCGCAACATGCGCTACTGGCTGGAGAACGACATGAAGCCCGTCGAGATCGCGCGGGCGGCGTGCAAGGCCGCCGGGATTGAACCCTTCAGCACGGTGATCCGCGGCGGCACCGACGGCTCGCGGCTGACCGAGATGGGCGTGCCGGCGCCCAACATCTTTACTGGCATGCAGGAGATCCACGGACCGCTGGAATGGATCTCCCTGCAGGACATGCTGGCCGCGAGCCAGGTCTGCGTGAAGCTCGCGGAACTGTGGTCGCGCGAACCTGCCAATTCCCTCAAGTCCCACCGGTCAGGCCGCTAGTCGCTGTGCTCCACATTGTCCCCCGGCGGCGGGGACACCCAGGGATGCCTGCGCGACTCGTAGACGGAGACGCGCGGCGGTGGAAACTGCGGGTCTGCAAAGGCCCCGACGGGTATGGCGATCAGGTCCGGCGCGTCGTCGATCCGATAGTGCACCGTGCTGCCGCAACGCGGGCAGAAATGGAATGTGAGCCGATTGCCACTGTCGGCTACCCGCACGTAGGTCGAGGACTCGCCGCTGATCGAAAGAACATCGCTACTTCGGAAGCGCGCCTGAGCCCCGAAGACGCTGCCCGTGCGCTTCTGGCAAGCAAGGCAGTGGCAAACGGAAATGCGAACGGGTTCGCCGGTGCAGACGATCGAAAGCTGGCCGCACGAGCATGAGGCAGTTCGCTCGGTCACAGGATGATCCTTTCTGCCGCCGGTACATCCGCCAAACCGTCAGCGGTTCGGCATCATGCGGCCTTTGCGCATTCTCACTCAACAGTCTGCCGGTGCCGCTCCCGGACCAGGCACCTTGCGGGACCGGCTTCAAGCCGGTAGGTCTGATCACCCGTCCAGCGTAGAAGCCGATGACCGCCCCCACTGCACGCCCCGTCCTGTCCGCCGAAGAATACGCAGCACTCGATGGGGTCGGCCTCGCCGCGCTCCTGCGCACGGGAGAGGTCAGCATCGGCGAAGTGACCGCCTCCGCTCGGGCCGCGATCGAAAGAGCCAATCCGGCGGTCAATGCGATCATCGAAGTCTACGAGGATCGCCTGGCCGATCCCGAGGCGGGGTTGATCAATGGTCCGCTCAAGGGCGTGCCGTTCCTCGTCAAGGACGTGACCTCGCACTTCGGCGGACGAAAGCTCGAGAACGGGTCGCGGCTTTGCCAGGAGTACGTGGTGCCGAAGGATTCCTACTTCGCACGTCTCGTCAAGGCGACCGGCGTGAACCTGGTCGGCCGCAGCCATACGCCCGAATTCTCCATGGCGCTGTGTGCCGATACGGTGCTTTACGGCGCGACGTCGAACCCTTGGAAGGGCGGGTATTCGACGTCCGGTTCTTCCGGCGGCGCAGCAGCCGCGGTCGCCTCCGGCATGGTGCCGATCGCGCACGCCTCGGACCTCGGCGGTTCGACGCGCGGTCCGGCTGCCTGGTGCGGCACCGTCGGACTGCACCCATCGCGTGGGCGCGTCAGCCATGGTCCGTCCTTCGACGAGCGCGGCCACGGCATGGCGCAGTCGTCGGTGGTGACACGAACGATGCGGGACACCGCCGTGATGCTCGACGTGCTAGCGACGCCGCAGCCGGGCGACCCGTTCGTCGTCCGTCGCCCGGATCGCCCGTACAAGGATTATCTCGTCGGGACGGACCGCAGGCTCAGAATTGGCTGGTCGACCGCGCCGCTGATGGACGCGCCCGTCGATCCGGAGATCGCTGCGGCCGTCGAGGAGACGGCGCGGACGCTGGAGGCACTGGGCCACACAGTCGAGGAGTCATCGCCTGTATTCGATCTCATCGCGATGGATCGGATGCTGACCGACCTCTGGTACTTCCAGTTCGACAAATATCTCGACGAGGTCGGCGCGCGCTCGGGGCGCAGGGTGGGGCCGGACACGGTCGAGCGGGCGACGCTGCGGTTTTACGAGTTCGCCAAGTCGCGGTCTGTGGACGCCTATTTCGCGGCGATGGAGCAACTGAACGTGTTTCGCCGACAGATCGGCGGTTGGTTCGAGACGTTCGATATCTGGCTCTCGCCGACGTGCGCGCAGGTCGCCCAGCCGAACGGGGTGTTCGGCATGAACATCGACGTCGAGCCTGAGGCTTTCCTGCAGCACGAGCAGCGGCCCTGCCAGTTCATGGTGTGGGCGAACGTGTGCGGCGCGCCTGCGATCTCGCTGCCGCTCGCGTTGCATTCCAGCGGGCTTCCGATCGGCGTGCAGCTTGCAGCCCGTCCAGGCTACGAGGAGCACCTGATCGGGCTCGGGGCCGAACTCGAACAGGCGATGCCGTGGGCGCAGCGCATTCCGGCTCTGCACGTGTCCCGTCTGCGCTAGAGGCTCATCGCGGCAGGAGCTGACCGCCGTCCGCGACGAGAGTGTGCCCGGTGATCCAGCGCGCGAGACCGGACGCGAGAAACAGCACCACGTCGGCGATTTCCTCGGGGCGGCCATAGCGCCCCATCGGAATGCCCCGCAGCGTTTCCCGGTAGAGGTCGGGGTCGGTCGACCGGCACTGTTCCCAGTATCCGCCGGCGAATTCGATCGATCCCGGCGCCACGCAGTTCACGCGGATCCGCTTGGGTGCGAGCGCCAGCGCCTGCGATGTCGTGAACTGGATGAGCGCTGCCTTCGCGGCGGCGTACGCCGGCGAGTCGGCCGACGGCATGTACGCCGAGATCGACGAGATGTTGATGATCGACCCGCGCGACGACTGCTCCAGATGGGGTTGGGCCGCCTGCGATGCGCGGACGGCGGCCATCAGATCGACCTCGAGGCAGCTCTTCCAGGGGTCCGAGGATTCGAACACCCCGGTCGCGTTGTTCACGAGCACGTCGAGGCCGCCCAGCGCCGCAGAGGCCGCTTCGATATAGCGTCGGATTTCGTCGGGTCGCGCAAGGTCGCAGACGGCGGTATGCGATGTTCCGGTTGCTGACGACAACTCTTCACGCATCGCCCTTAGCGCCGCCTCACCGCGGGCGCAGACCGAAACGCTAGCGCCTTGTGCTGCGAAGGCCAGCGCGATCGAACGGCCAATGCCGCGGCTTCCGCCGGCGACCGCCACCCGCACACCCTTCAATTCGAGATCCACCCGTCGCTCCTGCCATTGCTGTTCCGATTCAGGATACCATTGCTCGCCTCGTCCACAATCAGCGGTCTGGAGCGCCATTGCTGTTTGGCGAGTCTGCACTGATCCTGTTGCTATACCGCTCGACGTCGCTGCCGTGGTGCAAGCCGATGTGAACACCTCCTACGGCCAGAAGCACGAGGAGCACGAGCGCAAGGAGCCGTCGTAGGGCGATGGCTTCGTCGAGCGCGAGCGTCATGGTCAGCAACGATAGCCAGAGGCCGACGAGCACAAAGCTGCCTGCAACGTCGGTCATCCAGTGCGCCCCGAGGTACAATCTCGAAAAGGTGATCGATGCGACCATCGCCGCAGCGCAGACAAAGGCGACGGCCTTTCCCCTCCACGGCAGACTGCGGCCCACGATCAGCGCCAATGTCAGGTAAACTGCGGCATTCACCGTCGCATGACCGCTTGGAAAGGAATACGCGCTGAAGCCGGCATAGGAGAGATCCACGGGCCGGGCTTCATGGACGATGATCTTCGTCAGCGAGTTCGCCAGCGCGGACCCGCCGACGGCGAGAGTCCAGAAGACCGCCGTTCGTATTGCCTTCTGCGTGATCAGGAAGACGGTGACGGCGAACCAGATCGACGTCGTGACGACAGGGTCGCCAAGCTCCGTTATTGCAACAAGGGCGTTGTCGAGACCCGGCGTCCTAATGCCCTGGAGGGCGGTGTAGATCTCGACATTGAGGGACATACGTTTGCTTCGCTGCTCGGCAGTATCGTGCTGATAGTTTTGGCCTGCACCGCCATTCGGTTTGCGCGGTACCAAAGGTCATATGCTCACAACCGTGCTTGTTCGTTGGCTGTTACCGCCGATGCGCGCGCTTAGCCGTCGAACCATCCGTCCCGATACACCTCGCGTCCCTCGAGCAGCGTGAGCATGACCTGCCTGTCACCGATCTCGTGCGGGTCGATGGCGAAGAGATCACGGGACGAGATCGGCGCTCGGCATGCAGAACCTCGAAGTTGCGGCTTATGAGGGTAAGGGCACCGTGTGCGCCCCGTCCAGCCCATGCGGGTCAAGATCGCCACGCTCGTCTGAAAAAGCGCAGCTTTCGACGGTGGAGTACTGTTAGGATGCGTGACAGGTTGTGGTGAACCGAGACACCGACGGACGGCGACCTAAGCGATGGATGCTCTGCTACTTGCCCGTGCGCAGTTCGCCTTCACGGTCAGCGCGCACATCATCTTTCCGGCCGTGTCGATCGGGCTCGCGAGCTATCTCGCGGTGCTCGAAGCGCTCTGGCTGTGGACGGGGCGACCGGTGTTCCTCGACCTCTTCAACTACTGGAAGAAGATTTTTGCCGTCGTGTTCGGCATGGGTGTCGTGTCGGGGATCGTCATGAGCTACCAGTTCGGCACGAACTGGAGCGTGTTTTCCGACAAGGTCGGCCCCGTGCTCGGGCCCCTGATGGGGTACGAGGTGCTGTCGGCCTTCTTCCTCGAGGCGGGCTTCCTCGGCGTGATGCTGTTCGGCATGAAACGGGTCGGCCCGGCGCTCCATATGCTGAGCACGGCGCTCGTCGCCGCTGGCACCGCCATGTCCGCCTTCTGGATCCTCTCGGTGAACAGCTGGATGCAAACGCCCACCGGCTTTGCGCGCAATGCCGCCGGCCAGTTCGTGGTGACGGACTGGTGGCAGGTCATCTTCAACCCGTCGTTTCCCTACCGGTTCGTCCACATGGTGCTCGCGGCCTACCTGACGACGGCGTTCATCGTAGGCGGGGTCGGCGCCTTCCATCTCCTGCGCGACCGGCGCAACGAGGCTGCCCGGACTATGTTCTCGATGGCGATGTGGATGGCGGCACTGGTGGCTCCGCTCCAGATCGTCGCGGGCGACATGCACGGGCTCAACACCCTCGAACACCAGCCGGCGAAGATCGCCGCGATGGAGGGTCACTTCGACACGCACGCAGGCGCACCGCTGATCCTGTTCGGCATTCCCAACATGGCCGAGGCGCGGACCGACTACGCCATCGAGATCCCGAAGCTTGGCAGCCTGATCCTGACGCACGAACTCGACGGGCTCGTCAAAGGTCTCAAGGAGTGGCCCCGGGACGATTGGCCTAACGCGACGATCGTGTTCTGGAGCTTCAGGATCATGGTGGCAATCGGCCTTGCGATGGCGGCGCTCGGACTCTGGAGCCTCCTCATGCGCTGGCGCGGAACGCTGTACGACTCACCATGGCTCCACCGGGCGGCCGTGCTCATGGGTCCGGCAGGGTTCGCTGCCGTCCTTGCCGGCTGGGTCACGACCGAGGTCGGGCGGCAACCCTATACGGTGTACGGGTTGCTCCGCACGGCCGACTCGATGTCGTCGGTCGATGCGGCTGCGGTGGGCGCATCGCTCATCGCATTCATCCTCGTCTACTTCGCCCTGTTCGGGTCGGGCACGTTCTACATCCTGCGGCTGATGAATAAGCCACCCCATCGCGGGGAGGGCGACCTTCCGGCAGAACCGATGCACGCAGCCGGCATCATGCCTGGCCCGGTGCTGGAGGATGCGGGGCGACCGCGCTGAAGGAGAGCATGCGATGGATATCGATCTAGCCTTCGTCTGGGCCGGCGTCATCGCCTTCGCGGTGCTCGCCTACGTGGTCCTCGACGGCTTCGACCTCGGCGTCGGCATCCTGTTTCCCTTCGCCGAAGGCGAGGCGGACCGCGACGAGATGATGAACTCGGTCGCGCCGGTCTGGGACGGCAATGAAACCTGGCTGGTGCTCGGCGGCGGCGGCCTCTTCGCCGTGTTCCCGCTGGCGTACGCGGTGATCATGCCCGCTCTCTACGCGCCGATCATCGCGATGCTGATCGGATTGAGTTTCCGCGGTGTCGCCTTCGAGTTCCGCTGGCGAACGCGACGCGGACAGTTCCTCTGGGACTGGGCCTTCGCCGGCGGTTCCACGATTGCCGCCTTCGCGCAGGGGATCGCGCTCGGTGCACTCGTGCAGGGGATTCCTGTCAAGGATCGGGCCTACGCCGGCGGCTGGTGGGATTGGCTGACACCATTCAGCCTGCTCACCGGCGTGGCGCTCGTCGCGGGCTACGCCCTGCTCGGGTCGACGTGGCTCATCTACAAGGGGGAGGGAAAACTGCAGCAGCGGGCCTATGGGATCGCCGCCTGGACCGGCGGTGCGACGCTTGTCGCCATCGCCGCCGTCAGCCTCTGGACACCGTTCCTGAACCCCACCTTCATGCAACGCTGGTTCGCGTTCCCGCAGATCATCTATACGGCGCCCGTTCCGCTTCTCGTGGCGGCTGCGGCGGTGATGTTCTTCCGCGCGCTCGAGGCGCGCCGCGAACTCGTTCCCTTCCTCTGCGCGCTGGCGTTCTTCGTTCTCTCGTATATCGGGCTCGGGATCAGCTTCTACCCCTACATCGTTCCGCCGTCGGTCACGATCTGGGATGCTGCCGCGCCCGACAATAGCCTTGTGTTTCTTCTGGTCGGCGCAGCCGTGCTCGTGCCCCTGATCCTTGCCTACACGGCGTATTCCTACTGGGTGTTCCGCGGCAAGGTGAACGCGAGCGGAGGCTACCATTGAGGCGCCTCCAACCCCAACCTGATGCATCGTGGGGGTCGAGATTGCTGTGGTTTGCGGGGATCTACCTCGCAAGCGTTCTCGCCTTGGCGCTGGTGGCCCTGGCGATCCGGGCCATCCTTTTCGCCTGACGGCCGACATGGAACGGATCTCGTTCAGAAACAGCGAACTTGCAGTGCTCGTCATCGCAGCGATTGCCGGAGCGTTTGGCGGTGCGTGCGTGTGGGCCCTGTCGTCGGTGGCAGCCGTGCTGCACGGCCTGCTGTTCCGCCTGCTGCCGGGGGAACGGGTCAGCGAGCTCGCCTCGCTCGGCAGCCCGCTCCATGCCTTGTGGCCGGCCGCCGGCGGCGTGCTGGTCGGTCTGACCCTCTACGCGCAGCGCTTGTTCCGGTCGCGCCCGGTCGTCGATGCGGTCGAGGCGAATGCACTTCACGGCGGCAAGATGGATTTGCGCGAAAGCTGTGTGCTGACGGGCCAGAATCTGCTGTCGAACGGGTTCGGCGCGTCCGTCGGTCTTGAGGCGGGCTATACGCAGATCGCGAGCGCGCTTGCAGCGAGCCTCGGCGCGCGGGCGAACCTGCGACGCAACCTGCAGCGCTATGCGGTTGCGAGCGGGGCGGGCGGTGCGATCGCCGCGGCGTTCGGCGCCCCGCTCGTCGGCGCCGCCTATGCGTTCGAGGCCGTGCTCGGGGCCTATACGATCGACGCCCTGGCGCCCGTGGCGCTTGCCTCCCTCGTCGGCTCGCTCACCAGCCGCACACTCGGCGCCGCGCCGCACGCGCTGGCGATCCCGCCGGACGCCGTGGGTGCGTCGGACTTCGCGCTGGCGGCCGTCATCTCGATCGCCTGCGCGGTCATTGGTATCGCGGTTATGCGCGGCGCCGGCGTGATCGAACGCGCCGTCAATCGCTATGGCATTCCGCTGTACGTCGGGCCGACGCTCGGCGGACTGGTCATCGGGGCGCTGGCGCTGGCTTCGCCGATCGTGCTTGGAGCGGGTCACCACGCCCTCGAAGTCGCCGTGGTGGCGGGCCTGCCGCTCGCTGCCGCACTGACGCTTCTGGCGTTGAAGTCGGCGGCGGCGATCGTGTCGGTGGGCAGCGGGTTTCGCGGTGGGCTCTTTTTCGCGTCGCTGCTGATCGGTTCGCTGGTCGGTTCCGCCTGCCACAGCGTCTTCTTCGGCTACGGCGTCGTGCCGCCGGGCCACGGCGACATCGCTGCGCTCGCGGGCATGGCGGCCGGGGGCGCCGCGATCATCGGCACGCCGATGACGATGGCGATGCTGGCGCTAGCCATGGCGGACCAGGTGTCGGGTGCGGGCCCGACGATCCTCGCGGTTTCGCTGGCGACGATCCTCGTGCGGCGGTTCTTCGGCTATTCGTTCTCCACCTGGCGCTTGCATCTGCGCGGCGAAAGTATCCGTGGCGCACAGGACATCGGCTGGGTTCGCGACATGACCGTCGGCAAGCTGATGCGGATGGACTTCAAGTCGATCTCCGATGCCGCGACCATCGGCGAAGTGCGGACAGCCTTCCCTGCCGGCACGGCGAACGTCATCATGCTGGTCGACGAGTTCGGCGGCTACCACGGGCTTGTCGATCTTGCCGATGCGCACGCCGCCTGGGCGAACGACAGCGAACCGGTGGCGACGCTCGCCCGCCTGGCTCAGACAAGCCTTTCCCCGCAGATGTCGGTCAAGGCGGCTGCGAAGACGTTCGAAGATGCAGGCAGCGACACGCTGGCCGTGACCTCGCCGATCGACCGCCGGGTGCTCGGCTACCTCAACGAGGCCTATCTCTTGCGCCGGTACGCGGAGGAACTCGACCGGCGTCACAACGAGGCGCTTGGGATCGCGCGCACCGATTGACCGTCAGTGTTCAATTACCCCCTGCGCACGGAAATGCCTCGGCGAGAGCGACGGAAACCAGCAGGGAGGCCGATGCGTCGCGCACAGTTGCGTTGGCGCGCAGATAATCGATGACGACCGCCCGGAGGTCCCTCGGCGTCACCGTCGCTGCCGGACACACGCGAACGGGGCCGATCGAGAAGGCGATACCCTCCTTGAGAAGGTCGAACACGGCGTCGATGTAGCCGTCACACCATGTGCTGTCGGCGGCCGCACTGCATCGTTCGAGCAGGTCGCGGCCCGTCACCGCGGACTGCGCCGGCGCGCTTGCGGCGAGGAGCAGAATCGTTCCCGCGATGGCTGCTATTGGTTGCATTGCCAAGACCATGCTGGCCCATGTTCGGCCCCATTGCCGCACCAAGGTAGGGCCACGGTCAGGCGGCTGTACATGGCCGATCTGATCCTCGCTTCGGAGCGGTCACGATGACGATCGAGAAGGCGTTCCATGGGGCCCGGTTTGCGGCGGAGGCGGTCGAGACGGCGATCGGCAGGTTCCCCGACTGGCGGGGCGAGACCCTTGCCCGCATCCGCGCGCTCATCCTGCAGGCGGACCCGGGCGTCACCGAGGACGTGAAGTGGCGCAAGCCGTCAAACGACATGCAGGGCGTGCCGGTCTGGGAGCACCACGGCCTGCTCTGCACGGGAGAAGCCTACCGTGCAGTGGTGAAGCTTACATTTGCGCGTGGTGCTGCGCTGGACGATCCGGAGCGCCTGTTCAACGCCAGCCTCGACGGCGGCACCCGGCGCGTGATCGATCTGCGTGAGGGCGAGCGGATCGACCCGGACGCATTCCAGGCTCTGATCCGGGCGGCGATCGAGGAAAATCGTCGAGCAGCGGCGGCGAGGACGTCCGGGAAACGCTGACACGTTCGGCCAAGGTCCAATCCAGTCCGCCTGCGGCAATATCGCATCGGGAAAAAGCGTGCATGCTTATTATATGTATCCATCGCAACTCGAGGTGACGATCTGATGCGCCGCACGCCCGAGCGGGAACTCGTCTATCAGCTCATTGCCACATCCCGGCTGCTGCAGACCCATGTGGACCGGCACGCACGGCGCTACGGAACCACCCGCGCGCAATGGAGCCTGCTCGCACGCCTGCGCCGGGAGGACAACGTGACCCAGACGGCGCTGGCCCGGCAGCTCGACCTGCAACCGATCTCACTCGGCCGACTTGTCGATTCGCTGGAGAGACGCGGCTTCGTCGAGCGGCGCCCTGACGTCTCCGACCGGCGGGCCTACCGGCTCCACCTGACGGACGCTGGTCGCGCGTTCGTCGATCGGCTGGACAGCGTCCGTCAGTCGATTGCGGAGGAGACGCTCGCCCGGCTTGCGCCCGAGGAGATCGCGGCGACGAGAAGCGTTCTCGACCGGATCCGGGAGCAGCTTCTCGACCTCGCGGACGACCAAGAACTCACGAAGGTAGTCTAGGCGGATGGCTGTGCTCGCCAGGTTGGTCGTGTTTCTTGCCGTCGCGGCTGGTGCCGTGTTCGGCTGGCAGTGGTGGTCGTCGCGCCATCCGGCAGCCCCGCCGCAGCGCGTGATCCAGCAAATGCCGGTCGCGGTCGTTACCGCGACTTCTGCGCTCGCCGACGTGCCGGTGCGCCGGCGCGCCATCGGCTTCGTCGAGTCGCCGGCGGTCGTCAATCTGCGCGCGCGAATCGACAGCCAGATCGTCGAGCAGCACGTGAGCGAGGGGCAGTTTGTCAGGAAGGACGACCTCTTGTTCGTCCTCGACGACCGCGACATCCGCGCGGAAGTTGCCAAGGACGAGGCGACCGTCGTCAAGGACCAGGCGCTGGTTGTCCGAACCCAGAACGACCTGAGCCGAGCGCAGGAGCTCTTCCAGCGCAAGGCCGGCACGCAGCAGGCAGTGGACCAGGCGGTCGCGGACCAGCGCTCCGCCCAGGCGACCCTCGACGCGGACAAAGCAGTGCTCGAAGCCGCCAAGCTGAAGCTCGGGTACGCGCGCATCACGGCGCCGATGGACGGCCGGATCGGCACGCTGCCGGTGGCGCCCGGCAGTCTCGTCGGGTCATCCGGGCCGACGCTCACCACGCTGACACAGATGAAGCCGTTGCGGGTCTCGTTCTCGCTGCCCGAGCGGGAGCTTGCGACGTTGCGCTCGCTCGTATCGGGCGCTGCGCCGAGCGTGCGCGCCGTGGCGCCGGGAGGTGGACAACCGGTCGTCAGCGGCAATCTGAGTTTCATCGACTCGACCGTCGATACGCAGTCGGGCACGATCACGCTCAAGGCAACGTTCCCGAACGAGGACCTTGCGCTCTGGCCTGGGCAATACGTCGATGTCGAACTCGACACCGGCATGCTCAAGAACGCCGTCACCGTGCCGACCCCGGCGCTGCAGGACGGCCAGAAGGGAAAGTTCGTCTACGTCGTCCGGCCGGACGCGACGGCCGAAGCACGGCCGGTGACGGTAGCCCTCGTCGACGGCGACCGCGCGGCGATCGCGGCCGGCCTCGAGGCGGGTGAGCGGGTCGTGGTCGAGGGCCAGCTGCGACTGAAGCCGGGCATCGCCGTGCGCGAGCAGGCGGCGCAGCCACAAGCGCCGCCGGCGCTGGCGACCTCCGGAAAGACGGCGCAGACGCCATGATCTCCGCCTGGTGCATCCGCCACCCGGTCGCGACCATCCTGATGTCGCTCGCACTGATCATCGGCGGGTCGTTCGCCTACGGACTTCTTCCGGTTGCGGCCCTGCCGCGGGCCGACTTCCCGGTCGTCAACGTCAGCGCCAGCCTGCCCGGAGCTTCGCCGTCGACGATGGCGACGTCGGTCGCCGTGCCGTTGATCAAGCAGTTCACCACGATTGCCGGCATCGACACGATCACCACGTCGAACGCCCAGGGCTCCACTTCAATTGCCATCCAGTTCGCGCTCAATCGCAATATCGACGCAGCCGCCGCCGACGTCGAGGCAGCGATCGCCCGGGCGCAGAACCAGCTCCCGGCCGAAATGACGACGCTGCCGAGCTACAGGAAAGTGAACCCGGCGGATGCGCCGGTCATCCTCCTTGCGCTGACCAGCGACGTCGTGCCGATGTCGCGCCTCGACGCCTTCGCCCAGCAGGTGATCTCGCCGACCTTGTCAACGGTCGAGGGCGTGGCGCAGGTGCTGATCTTCGGCAGCCAGAAGTACGCCGTGCGCATCGAGATCGACCCGACGGCGCTGGCAAGCCGAGGCATCGGCATCGACGAACTGCAGTCGGCGATCAGCGCCGCGAACGTCAACACTCCCGTCGGCACCCTGGACAACGCCAGCCAGCAGCTGATCATCGACGCGCCGACGCAGCTCATGGACGCGGCGAAGTTCTCCGGCATCGTCATCGCCAATCGCAACGGCCGCCCGGTGCGGCTCGGCGACGTCACGCGGGTCATCGACTCCGTCGAGAACACGCGCACAGCAAGCTGGTACGACGGTCACCGCGCGCTGATCCTCGCCGTGCAGCGGCAACCCGACGCGAACACCGTCGAGGTCGTTGATCGGGTCAAGGCGACGCTGCCGTCATTCGAATCGCAGTTGCCCGCCGCCGCCACGCTTCTGGCGCTCAACGACCGCTCGCTTTCGATCCGTGCCGCGATCTCGGATATCCGGAATACCCTTGCCCTGACGATTGCACTCGTGGCGCTCGTCGTGCTGCTGTTCCTGCGCAAGCTCGCTGCAACCTTCATTCCGCTGGTGGCCGTGCCGATCTCGCTCATCGCCACGATCGGCGTGATGTTCCTGTTCGGCTATTCGATCGATAACGTCTCGCTGCTCGGGTTGACTCTCGCGGTGGGGCTCGTCGTCGACGATGCGATCGTGATGCTCGAGAACATCGTCCGCCACATCGAGGAAGGTCATGCCTCGCCCTTCCAGGCGGCCCTCGACGGATCCGCCGAGGTGGGCTTCACCATCGTCTCCATCTCGCTGTCGCTGGTCGCCGTGTTCCTGCCGATTTTGCTGATGGGCGGCGTCCTCGGTCGAATCTTCAGCGAATTCGCGGTGGTCGTGACGGTTGCGATCCTCACATCCGCCTTCGTGTCGCTTACCCTCACGCCCATGCTGTGCTCCCGCCTGCTCGATGCCGAACCGACGGAGGGCGAGCGTCGGCGCGGCATCTGGTCGGCGGTGTCCGGCCTGCTCGAACGCTTTCTTGCAAACGTCACGACGCTCTACGACCGACTGCTCGGCGTCTGCCTGCGCTTCCGGCCGGTCATGCTGCTCGTATTCTTCGCGACCGTAGCCGGCACGGTGATGCTGCTGTCGGCCGTCCCGAAGGGGTTCTTTCCGCAGGAAGATATAGGGCAACTGCAGATTTCAACGGAGGCGCGCCAGGATATCTCGTTTGCGGCGATGGCGGAGTTGCAGCAGCGCGTCGCGGCGGCCGTGGCGAAGTCCCCGCACGTCGCGCACGTTGCGTCGGCAGTCGGCGGCAACACGCCGTCGCTCAACAACGGGCGCCTGTTCGTGGAGCTCAAGCCGAAGGAGAATCGGGGCCCGCTCGACGTGGTCCTCGCCGATCTCCGACGCGCTGTCGCCTCCATTCCTGGCATCAACGTGTACATCAACCCCGTGCAGAACCTCACGATCGGCGCCCGCACCTCGAAGAGCCAGTACCAGGTGGTCGTCCAGGGCATCGATCAGGCGCTGATGAACACGTGGTCGCTCAAGCTCGCCGACGCGATGGGCAAGGAGCCGCGCCTCTTCACTGATGTGACGACCGACCTGCAGATCAGCGCTGCACAGGCGACCGTCGTCGTCGACCGCGACAAGGCGTTCAACCTCGGCGTCAGCGCCGACGTCTTCCGGTCAAGTCTCTATGCCGGTTTCGGCGTGCGCCAGGTGTCCACCATCTATACGACCGGCGACAGTTACGAGGTGCTGGTCGAATTCGACCCGCACCAGGAGTGGACGCCAGAGCGCCTCGGGGAGGTCATGGTGCGTAGCCGGACCGGTGCGCTTGTGCCGCTCGGGTCCTTCGCGACGATCGAGCGCACCACGGGGCCGCTGACGGTCAATCAGCTCGGCCAGCTCCCGGCAGTGACGATCTCGTACAACCTTCCCGCCGGCGTCGCCCTTGGCCAGAGCATCGCGGAGGTCAATCGACTGAAGGCCGAGCTCGGCATGCCGCCGTCTCTCGGCTTGAGCTTTGCAGGTATCGCCAAGACGTTTCAGGACTCGCTCGCCAACCAGGGCCTGCTGATCGGCGCGGCCATCCTCACGATCTACGTCGTGCTGGGCATTCTCTACGAGAGCTTCCTCCATCCGTTGACGATCCTCAGCGGCCTTCCCTCTGCCGTGATGGGGGCGCTCCTCGCGCTCGACGCCATGCACCTCGACCTGTCGGTGATCGCCGTGATCGGGCTCCTGATGCTCATCGGCATCGTCAAGAAGAACGCCATCATGATGGTCGACGTGGCGCTCGTGCTCGAGCGCTCGGGACGGCCGCCCATCGATGCGATCCGGCAGGCAAGTGTCATGCGCTTCCGGCCGATCATGATGACCACCCTTGCGGCGATGATGGGCGCCCTGCCGATTGCCATCGGTGCGGGCGCCAGCGCCGAGCTGCGCCAGCCGCTGGGCATCACCGTCGTCGCCGGCCTCGTCTTCTCCCAGGTGGTGACACTGTTCATGACGCCGGTGATCTATCTTTACGTCAGCGCGCTTTCCCGCGGCATCGGTTCGATCCTGCCGAAGCGGTGGCGGACCGCCGACGCAGCCTGAGCGGGCGGTTGACGTCAGCGCGGCCGCCAGGACAATCGCGGCCGCCAGATGCCGAAGACGACGTTGGCAGTGCTGACTGCGAGCAGGATCCAGAGCGTGTTGCGCTCGGCATCGAGCGTGGTTGCGAGCAGCGCGGGATCGAACTTTCCGGCCAGCGCCAGGGCGCTGTGCTCGGCCTCCTGTTGCATCGGGCCGATCACCCCGACGAAGCCGCTTTCGAACACCAGGATGCCGGTGGCCGCTTTTGCCCATGCCCATCCCGCGTTGTGGAAGGCTCGCCCGAAGGCGATGGCGAGGAGGCCTGCCACCAGCGTCAGGCCGAGGGAGGGATAGAAGATCCACGTGGCGATGGCGCCCATCACGGCGCGGATCGAGGCGTATTCCGCCAGCGCGCTCGGCGGAGGCGCCCATGCGAGGAGCACGAGCAGGGACGCCATCGCCCCCATCAGGCCGATCGCGCCCATGGTGTGCAGGAATTTCAGGAGGTGCCGCATAGCGTCGACGATCGATGGTCCGGATACTTCTGGGGCAGAGCAGAGTAACGCCGGTGCAGCCGTGAGATGGTCGATGCTGCCATGCCTGCCGCTGCGTCCGGAAGGGCTCGCGAGCAGGCCGGCAGAAGTGGCATTATCTCCCTCCGATGCGACGTACAATCATGCCGAGCCCTTCGCTGAAAGGCTCATTGCTTCTGCGCGGCGGCCTTCACGGTGCGGCGCTTGCTGGGCGGCTTGTCCATGCCCTGGTCCTCGCCGTTGTACTGTCTGTGCCGGTGGTTGGATCAGTTCCGCCTCCGGTACCGCCGCCGATCCCACCCGGCGCACTGTGGCGGCTCGGATTGAAGCACGGCGTGTCGGTCAGCGGCACTGATGCCCGGCAGCTGATCGTCCGCCAGTTCGTCGCATTTGATCCGAGCTATACGGAGGATCGCAAGCGCTACGAAACGCTCGTCCGGCAGGCAGCGCAGACGCTTGCGCGCGTCGAGAGCCTGGCGCGCGACGATGTTGCATGTTCCCGCCAGATCTATCTCGAAGCGAAGTGGTACGCGACCTACACTGCGGACTGGCCCGCCGTGGCACAACGCCTCTTCGCCTTCCGCCAATCCCTCGGGGACCCGCATCAATCGTACGCGGACGAACAGCAGCCTGACGGCACCTGGGGAGCCTGCTTTACGGTTCCGTTCCAGAAGCTCGAGGCGACGGTCGAAGGCCTCGAGGCGATGGAAGCGCAGAACGCGCCGCTCGATCACCCGTTACCCATTCCGGATGTCTTTCGATCGACGACCAACTTGCGCACCTATCTCGAGTCGCTGGTCGTCTCGGACATTCCGAAGACCGGAGTCGACCAGCGGGCGCAGTTGAATTCCGTGATCACGAGTCTCGGCAGGCCTACGTTCAAGAAGTACTGGCAGCCGTGGCTTGAGGCGCAGGCGCGCGGCACGCTCTGGAGCACCGACGGGGGGAGCCTCGAGGCGGTGCGTCGAACGCTGCGGCAGTTCGTGGATGATTGGCAGGACCCGGTCACGGGATTCTGGGGCGCGTGGTACCGCGACGGCGAGCGCATCTACCGAACGGCGGACTTGAGCATCACCTTCCACATCATTTCGTATCTTGGGGGAAACGTCCCGCATAAGGAAGCGATCGCCCGCCAGTTGCTGGCGATGAAGTACGAAGACTACCCCTTCGGCTGGATGATCGACGGTCGCAGCAGCAATCACAACAACTACGACGTGGTGAAGATTGCGCGGCTTCTGTGGGACGGCATGTCGGCGGACCAGCGCAAGACGTTTTCCGACGAGATCGACGTCATGGTCGACTATGCGTTGCTCGCCACGCTGAATTTCGACGGTCGCGTGCAGTTCGACAGCGACGTGTTCGAATCGACGTCGGCCGAGTACTACTACCTCGTGTCGCTGCTCGAGGAGGCAGACTTCTGGGGCGTCGGCACGCCATACTGGATGGACGGCGACGACGAGTCAGCGGAGTTCTGGAAGCACGCGAGCGCCGTCTGCAAGCTGATCAAGCAGCGCCTCGACCTGCTCCACCTCAAGGACCGCGTCGCGGATTCGACTCGCGAGAAGCTCGACCGACATTGCCCCGACAAGGCGTGATCGCAGCACCGCTAATCCACAGCGGAGCGATGTTTCGCCTTGCCCGCGGAGAGCGCGGATTCGAGCTCACTGATTTTCGACCTCAGCGCGATTGCATCAAGTTCGGCGTAGACGTCTGCCGCGATCTTGCCCAGCCGTGCAAGAAGCGCGCGCTCGTGTTCGTCGAGGTCGGTTCCGGCTTCATGCGGCCCGTAGAGGCCGAGCGCAAAACATCGAACGTGATTGGTGGCCGGCACCGCGAGGACGGGGCGCGCCAGGTCGGCCGGGAAATGCACTTCCTTCTCAGCCGCCTCCGAGATCGGAAACGGCTCCCCCTTGGACAACGGCTTCAGCAACCTTCCATCTGCCTCGAGGCGGCGAGCGGCGGATCGATCCCATCCGGGGCCGTCGCCGTGGCGCAAGAACTCTGCACCTGTTTTCCGGAACGTCGCCGCCGACGAAAGCTTCAGCACACGGTACGGTTCATCGGCGAGCAGGCGGTCAATTTCATCAGGTTCCTTCGCTGCGAGGATCGAGGCGGCAATACGCTCCTCCGCCTTGTCGAGCTTCGCGTTCAGCAACCGCTCGGTGATTTCGACGCCGAGTTCATGCAGTCGCGAAATCACGAACAGGATGACGGCGGCGGCGACGAGCCACGCCCAATCGGGGAGTCCCACCATCTCGCGAATGTGGTCCGCCTGGTGGTGCAGGAACATCGCCGGGAAGGTCAGCAGGAAGCCAAGGAGGGTGACGCGCCGAAGCGGGATCGACACGTTGACAACCCGCGGCCGCCGGATCGCCTCGAACACGAACAGGAACAGAAGCCCCTGCACGAGGTAGAGCAGGCCGACGACGTCTTCCGATGGCGTGAAGTCGCCCCAGCGCGTGTTCAACACCGTCGTATCCTGCGCGAGTTCGGCGATGATGAACGCCGGCATGCCGATGAGGCAGCCCCAGATCACCCAACGCATGCGCTGGTAGTTCGCGGGCGTCTGGTTCCGGCGCCGCGCGAGCAGGATCGCCAGCGCCGCGAGATCGAAGACAAAGCCCCCGAGGAGCACATTCTCCGTGATCGATTCGGTCGGGTAGCCGGCGAGGTTTGCATAGGTGGCGAGCAGCCCGAGGGAGAACGCCGTCGCCAGCGCCGGGACGATCCGTTCGAAGCCGGCCCATTCCGGCGAGGCGGCTCCGGTCGGAACGCGCGCGGCGAAGAGGAGAAGCCCGCCGTAGGCCGCGCCTTCGGCGCAAGCGGCTGCAACGTATTGTGCGAGCAGGAGGATGGGCCATTCCCGCAAGGTCGCGTAGAACACATACGCCTGCCCGGGATTGAACCACATCGCGAACAGGAAGAAGCTCCAGCTCATCAGACCCGGTCGGGTCCAGACGAACCACGCCGCCGCCAGGATCACCGCGATGCCAGCAAGCTGGTCGCAGAGCAGGATGAAGCGCACGAAGCCGTTCGTCTCGCGCTCGATCGCGGTGAGGGAGATCGTCCGGGGTTCGCCCGAAGCGGCGGCGAGATGGAGTTCGACAGTCTCTCCCGGCAGCACGAACTGGATGCCTCCGAACACGCCGAGCGCGTTTCGGCATTGCGACGCGTCGTAGGGGAAGCAGCGCATCTGCGTGAGGTCGAGCCGGTCCCCGACCCGTAGTCCGGCGACATAGGCTGGCGATCGGGCCTCCTCTTCGAACGGGCCGACCACGTCGTAGACCACACCATCGTTGTCCGCGAGGAAGCCGAACGACCCGAGTGGATGGAACAGGCGGGTGAGGTCCGGCACGATCATCGCCAGCGCCCACGTTGCCAACACGATCAGCACCAGGCGTCCGACGGACATGTCCAGTTTTCCAGACGAAAGGATCCCCAAATCGTCTGATCATCATCCGCATAAATGAGTGAAGTGCAATCGGCGGAGATTATCGCTCTAGTATGGATTTATGGAAATACTATTCAGGATTGTAGAGGGGGGCGAGTGGTACAGGCGGGTCACTTGACCTCGCCTGTACCAAACGATTCAGCGAAACAGCTTGGAGGCGCTTTCCAGCGTCTTCCAAACGCCCCAGGCAATCGGAATGCCGACCGCCAGCCACGCGAGCAGCGCCCGCCCGTCCAAGCCGCCGCTGGTGATGCCATAGCCGCCCACTGGACCCGAGGGTCGGCCAGCCTGCGCCTGAAGTTGCGCAGACTGGTCCTCGGGCATCAACCACTTCGGGTTCACCGGTCCGACCAGCAAATTGCAGACGAGGCCGACAGCCAGGAAGCCCGCAAGGATGTAGAGCGTCCGGTCGTAGAGCTGGTCGGCCGGCACGCCGGCAGCCTTGTTGAACTCTCGGATGTAGTTCACCACCACCGGGCCGACGATGCCGGCCGTCGACCAGGCGGTCAGCAGCCGCCCATGGATCGCCCCCACGAACTGCGTCCCGAAGATGTCCGCAAGTTACGCCGGGACGGTTGCGAAGCCGCCGCCGTACATCGACAGGATCACGCAGAAGGCGCCGACAAACAGCGCCTTCGACCCCCAGTGCGCGAACGTCGGCGCCGATGCATAGAGCGCGATGCCGAGCGCGAAGAAGATGAAGTACGTCACCTTGCGGCCGATCTTGTCCGACAGCGAGGCCCAGAAGAAGCGCCCCATGATGTTGAACAGGGACAGGAGCCCGGCAAAGCCTGCGGCGATCCCGGCGATGGCCGTGCGTTGCGTCGGGTCGAGCTGCGTGAAGCTGAGGTCCGGCCTGCCGATCAGCGACCCGCCGAAAATCTCCTGCAGCATCGGCGAGGCCATGCCGAGCACGCCGATACCGGCGGAGACGTTGAGGCAGAGAACCGCCCAGATGAGCCAGAACTGCGGCGTCTTCAGCGCATCGTTCAGATGCACGTTGCCGCTGGTGATGAGCCGGTTCGTGCCCTTCGACGGCTCGACCCACCCTTCCGGCCGCCAGCCCGGAGGCGGAACGCGATAGCCGAAGGCGCCGGCCAGCATGTAGACGAAGTAGCCGAGCCCGAGGACCAGGAACGTCTGCCAGACGCCGACGGAGTCGGCGGTCTTGAAGTGGTTCATGAGCAGGTTCGCCAGCGGCGATCCGATCATCGCGCCGCCGCCGAATCCCATGATCGCCATGCCGGTCGCCATGCCGCGTCGATCGGGGAACCACTTGATGAGAGTCGAGACCGGCGAAATGTAGCCGAGACCGAGGCCGATGCCGCCGATGACGCCGGGGCCAAGCCACAGCAGCCAGAGCTGATGCAGGATGACGCCGAGGGCGCCGATCGCGAGGCCGCCGCACCAGCACAGGGCGGCGACGACGCCCGCCTTGCGGGGACCTTCCCGCTCGAGCCATCCGCCCCAGATCGCGGCGGATGAGCCCAGGAAGACGAAGAACAGCGTGTACATCCAGCCGAGGTCGGCGACCCTCCAATCGCAGGAGGTCGTGAACAGCATCGACAGCAAGCCCGAGTCGGGAGGGCAGGCCACCGGCTTGGTGATGCCAATCGCATCGCTCAAGGGCAGCCAGAACACGCTGAAGCCGTAGGCCATGCCGATGCAGAGATGAATCGCCAGCGCCGCCGGGGGCACCAGCCACCGGTTGAAGCCGGGCTTGGCGACGATGCGGTCGCGCGAAAGGATCGAAGAACCGGATGCATGCCCGACAGCGTTCGCTGTAGCCATGATAAACCTCCCTCAATTTTCTTTGCGTCCGACCCTGGAGCCGATAATGCGCCAACGCGCAGCAATCTCAATCGCGATTTCGTGAGGTGAGACGTTTTTTGCCACCGGCCGCCGGCGTATCCCCTTGATTTTGAAGCCTTCGCGGCGCTCGATGCCCGCACTGGATAGCCGGAACGGAGGAGATCGGTGAGTCTCGATGTGCTGCTGACGCCGTTTGAAGTGAATGGCGTCACCTTTCGCAACCGCATCGTCAGCACCAGCCATGCGCCGGGTTATGCCGAGAACGGAATGCCGGGCGAGCGCTACCAGCGCTATCACGAGGAAAAGGCGAAGGGCGGCCTGGCGCTCACCATGTTCGGTGGCTCCTCGATCGTGAGCCCCGAAATCAGCGCCATCTACAACCAGATCGATGTCAGCACGGACGCTGTAATCCCGCACTTCCAGGCGTTCGCCAGACGGATCCACCGGCAGGGGGCCAAGCTCATGTGCCAGATCTCGCACATGGGCCGGCGCACCAGCGGGCAGGATGGCGATTGGATCGCTCCGATCGCACCTTCTGCCATTCGCGACCCGGCGCACCACGCGATGCCACGCGCCATGGAGATCGAGGATATCGAGCGCGTGCTCGCTTCCTATGGCGCAGCCGCATCCCGCTGCGCCGACGGCGGACTCGACGGGATCGAGATCCTTGTCTCCTCGCACTTGCCGGGGCAGTTCCTCGCGCGCAACGCCAATCAACGCGAGGACGAGTACGGCGGCTCGCTCGAGAACCGCATGCGGTTCCTGAAGCGCATCCTGCAGTCGGTACGGCAGGCGACGCCGGATCGCTTCCTCGTGTCGCTGCGGATGGCGGCGGACGACTCGTCCGAAGGCGGGCCGGACTTCGACGAGAGCGTCCTCATCGCAAGAGAACTCTACGGCGAGGGGCTCTACGACCTCCTGAACCTCAACGGGATCGGTGCCTCGACGACGCTCGGGCTGTCGAAGCTGATCGGCGGCATGGCGACGCCCCTCGGCGCGTTCCTCGCCGACGTCGCGCGCTTCAAGGCAGCGGTGGACGCTCCTGTCATCCACGCGAGCCGCATCGCCGACCTCTCGACGGCGGCGCATGCGGTCGCATCCGGTGCCGTCGACCTCGTGGGCATGACGCGGGCGCACTTTGCCGACCCCTACATCGTGCGGAAGCTCGCAGCAGGGATGCCCGACCGCATCCGTCCCTGCGTCGGCGCCGCCTACTGCATCGATCGAATCTATGCCGGCCGCGCCGCGTTCTGCCTGCACAACCCCGCCACGGGACGCGAAACCATGCTGCCGCAGGAGATCGCGCCAAGTACGGGCCAGAAGCGCAAGGTGGTGGTCATCGGCGGCGGTGTCGCAGGTCTCGAAGCCGCGCGGGTCTCGGCGCAGCGGGGCCACACGGTCGTGCTGTTCGAAGCGGCAGCGAAGCTCGGCGGACAGTTGCAGATCGCAAGTTCGCTTTCCTGGCGGCGCGACCTCATCGGGATCGTCGATTGGCTCGCTGCGGAGGTCGAGCAACTGGGCGTCGACGTGCGGCTCAACACGTTCGTCGAAGCGGCGGACGTCCTGGCCGAGGAACCCGACGTCGTGGTCGTCGCCTCAGGCGGAGTGCCCCGAACACTGCGGGTGCCGGGCGGCGAGCTTGCCGTCTCGACATGGGATATGGCCGGCGGCGGCCCAGGCGACTTCGAGTCAGTCCTGATCTTCGACGAGGAGGGCGGCCACACCGCGGTTTCCCTTGCCCAGCATCTTGCCGCCAAAGGCAAGGCCGTGACCCTCGCCACGGCCGACCGCGTCGTCGGGCGCAGCCTCGGCGGGTCGAGCTACCCGGTCTACCTTGCAGCGCTCGCCGAGTCGGGCGTCCGGCTCATCACGGACCATCAGCTCGCCTCGATCGAGCGGAGCGGGAATCGACTCCAGGCGGTGCTCCGGCATGCCTACGGCGCAGCGCGCCATGAGGTGGTCGTCGACCGGGTCGTTGCTGAACTCGGGACGGCTCCTGCCGACGAGCTTTTCCATGCCCTCAAGGCAAACGCCGCCAACCACGGCGTGACCGATGTCGAGGCGCTGAAGGACTGGAAGGCGCAGCCGTGGCTCGAAGCGGAGACGCCAGGCATGCTGCTGTTCCGCGTCGGTGACGCGGTTGCCTCGCGCGATGTGCACGCGGCGATGCTGGACGCCTTGCGTCTCATGAAGGATGTCTGAGTCCGCCGCTGCCGTTCGGCTGTGAAATGCAGTCGGAAAAGTCGCATTGACAAACAGTTGTTGTCATCTTGAAACGTATCCGGACGGGCAGTTGTAAAGGGGATGTCAGCATGAGACCCGATGGGACGACCGCCGAGTCGGCGGATCTGGCGAAGTTCGGCTATGTCGTCCTCCGCAATTTCTTCGATGACCGCCAGGTGCGCCTGCTGCGGACGCTGTCCGACGGGATGACGGCGGACGCGGCGAAGATCCTCGCCGAGTCGATCGAGAGCGGCGTCAATCCGGCAGCGCGCGCCGCCGCGCGCCCGCAGGAGCTGATCGTGGTTCCCGAGGCGAGCGATCCCCGCCAGGTGTGCCGCTACGAGTTCATGTACGGGTACAGCAGCGGGCTGCGCCGCCTGATCGACGAGCTCATCCTGCCCCGGGCTTCCGAATTGCTCGGCGACGACCTAGTGATCTTCAAGGACAAGACCAACGAGAAGTCGCCGGGCGGCGGCGCGTTCGGGCCGCACCAGGACTTCGCGGCCTACAAGCACTTCGAGCCGCGCTACAACCTCACTGCGATGATCAGCATCGACAGCGCGACGCTGGAGAACGGCTGCGTGCAGTTCGCCGACAACTACGCGACGCTCCCCGACGCCGTTACTCCGTACACGACCGAAGTGACGGAAGGGCGGGCGCTCTACCGCACGCTCGCCAACGGCGACCTCGTTCCGGAAGTTGCCCACCACATGCGCTGGCGGCCCGTCGCGACGACCCCCGCCGATCTCGTGCTCTTCGATTCGTTCGTGCCGCACTATTCCGAAGCGAACGCGAGCCAGGCGTCGCGGCGCGCGATGTTCATCACCATGAACCGTCGCAGCGAGGGCGAACACTACGACGCGTACTACCGCGACAAGCGGCAGAATTATCACGACCCGAAGTTCCACGTCTCGACCCCGACCTGGCGCGTCGAAACGATGTGACGTCCGCGAAGGAGGGCGCCGATGAAGACACTCGTGCTGCAGCATGTCGACGTCGAGCACCCCGGTATCTTCCGGGACTTCCTCCGTGCGGACGGCATCCACTGGGATACGGTCGAACTCGATCGGGGCGAGGCGATCCCCGATCTCGACCCTTACGGCCTGATGATCGTGATGGGCGGTCCCCAGGACGTCTGGCAGGAGGACGAGCACCCCTGGCTCGTCGCGGAAAAGCAGGCGATCCGGCGCTTTGCCGTGGAGCTCGGGCGGCCGTTTCTCGGCATCTGCCTCGGCCACCAGTTGCTCGCCGAAGCGATCGGCGGGCGCGTGGGGCCGGCGCGGCATCCCGAAGTGGGCGTCCTGACGGTGGAGCGCACCGCCGCCGGGCGGGCAGACCCGGTGTTCGCCAACCTCGCCGACCCGCTGACCGTGCTGCAGTGGCACAGTGCCGAAGTGCTGGACCTCCCGTCCGCAGCAACCGTACTCGCCCGCTCCGACAAGTGCGCCGTGCAGGCGTTCCGCTACGGCGATCACGCCTACGCCATGCAGTTCCACGTCGAGCTGACGCGCGACACCGTCCGTGAATGGTCCGTCATCCCCGCCTATGCCGCGGCGCTCGACAAGGCGCTGGGGGCAGGGGCGGTGACCGATCTCGACCGCGCGGTGACGAGCCGCATCGGGCGCTTCAACGCCGATGCGCGAAGCATGTACGACGGGTACATGGCGACCTTGCGCAGCTTCGCGGCCTGATACGCTCCGCTACCGCGGGCTGACGTCCCGGTTCGTCGTATCCCGATGGAGCGCTGTCCGGGCCGGAAACCACGCCTGGCTTCCCTCGTTCGCATCGTAGGCCTTGGGCTCAGCGACCGCGGGTGCGCCCATGAAGCCCGCTTCGAGCTGCTCGTCGGGATCGGTGAACTTGGCGCTTCCGTCGAAGTTGGTGTTGCCGTCGGGATCGACCATGAAGGCGTTTGCACTGCCTGTGCAGAGCAGGCCGCAGCAGCCGACGGTGGCAAAGAGGAGCCGAAGCTTCATCTCGTCTTCTCCGCAAGTGTCCCGACCATCGTCAGGATAGTCGAGTTCTGCTGTCGCCGCCATGGCGTCGGACGCGTCCCCATACGGCCATTGGACGCACCGGCCGCATCTGCACTAGGCTTGCGCCGGCAAACACACGGGAACGTCTGCCATGACGGAGCAATGGGTTCACCGGATGCGGCCCGGGTTCGGGCTGCCCGCCGACTTCTACCGCAGCGAGGACCTGTTCGCGCTCGAACAGGAGCGCATCTTCCGCCGCTACTGGTTCTTCGCCGGGCATTCCGTGGAGCTGCCCGCCCCGGGCGACTACGTGACGCTGACGGTGGGCGGGGCGCCCGTCGTCGTGGTGCGCGACCGCGACGGCATCCTTCATGCCCACCATAACGTCTGCCGCCACCGCGGCTCGATCATCTGCACGCAGGAGAAGGGACGTGCAGGCCGCCTCGTCTGCCCCTACCACGCCTGGTCCTATGCGCACGACGGAGCGCTCGTGGGCGCGCCCACGATGGGCGATGCGTTCGACAAAACCCTCTATCCACTGAAGCGCGTTCATGTCGGCGAGTTCGACGGCCTGATCTTCGTCAACCTGTCGGAGAAGCCCTCGCCCTTCTCGGACCTGCGCGATCATCTTTCGCCGGTCCTGAAGTCGCAGGGGATGGCCAAGGCGAAGCTCGCCCTCGTGCGCGACTACGTGCTCGACGTGAACTGGAAGATCATCGTCGAGAACAATCGCGAGTGCTATCACTGCGAGGCGAACCACGCGGGCTACGTCTCGGTCCAGTACGACACCGAGAATGACAATCCCGCCATGGCGCAGGAGATCGCCGAGCGATTGGGCGAGTGCCGGATACGGTGGGATCGGGCGGGACTGGACGTCAGCCGCGTCAACACGTCGTCGAACTCGACCGCCGAATGGTTTCGCGCCAACCGCACGCCGGTGCGCAAGGGCATGGTGACGGAGAGCCACGACGGGCAACTGGTCTGCCGCGTTCTGATGGGTGGCTTCACCGACCCGGACATGGGCACGGCGCGGGCCAACACGAACATCAACTTCTGGTGCCACGCCAACGCCGATTATGCCCACACGGTGCGCATCACGCCGGTGTCGCCGACGAAGACGGTCGTGCGCGGCTACTGGCTCGTCGACGAGGCCGCGGTCGAGGGCCGCGACTACGATCCCGAACGGGTGGCTTCGTTCCACCACGAGGTGATGACGGAGGACTGGGAGATCTGCCGTCGCCAGTGGCTCGGCGTGATGTCGCCCGGTTTCGAGCCCGGACCGTATTCGCCCACCAAGGAAGCAAACGTCGAGCGGTACCTGCGCTGGTACGAACGACAGATCGGCTAGGACCGCCGGCGCCGACGGCAGGCTCCTCGAAAATCGGTTCGTCTACGGAAAATCTGCGATTGACTTCCGCCGCCCGTGCGGTCGAGTAGGCGCTTGTGCCGAAGCGTCGCGTCTTTCGCGGGAGCCGCCGCGCGTGACGGCAAGGGAGGACTTCATGGCCGCAGGTTCAACGCCCGATCCATCGCACATCCAGCAGATCGGCATGGGGTTCTTCGCGTCGAAGGCGCTGCTGTCCGCGGTGGAGCTCGGCCTTTTCACGGCGCTCGCCCGACAGGCGATGACCGCGGACGAACTCGCCCGGGCGCTCCACCTTAATCCTCGCGCCGTTCCCGATTTTCCCGACGCCCTGGTGGCGCTCAAGCTGCTCGATCGCGAGGGCGACGGTCCCTCGGCGCGATATCGCAATACGCCGGCGACTAACCTCTTCCTCGATCGCGACAAGCCGACGTACATCGGCGGGCTGCTCGAGATGGCGAATGCGCGCCTCTACGGCTTCTGGGGCAATCTCACCGAGGCGTTGAAGACCGGCCAGCCGCAGAACGAAACGAAGACGGGCGATTCGCTCTTCGCCAAGCTCTACGAGTCGCCTGAAAGACTCGAGCAATTCATGAACGCGATGGCCGGCGCGTCCGCCGGCAACTTCAAGACGTTCGCCGAGCGGTTCGACTTCTCGCGGTATCGCACGCTTTGCGACGTGGGCGGCGCGACGGGGCAGCTCTCGATCTTCGTCGCGCATGCGCATCCGCACATGCACTGCCGATCCTACGATCTTCCCGCCGTGCTGCCGATCGCCAACCGTCACATCAAGGCGTCTGGCCTCGAGGGGCGCGTGGAAGCGGTATCCGGCGACTTCTTCGTCGAACCGCTGCCGAAGGCGGACGTGATCACGATGGGCATGATCCTGCACGACTGGAACCTCGAGAAGAAGCAGATGCTGATCGGCAAGGCCTTCGAGGCGCTCCCCGAGGGCGGCGCCTTCGTGGCGATCGAGACGCTGATCGACGATGCCCGCCGCGAGAATGCGATGGGCCTCCTCATGTCGCTGAACATGCTGATCGAGTTCGGTGACGCCTTCGACTATACCGGCGCCGACTTCGCGCGCTGGTGCAGGGATGCCGGGTTCCGGAAGGTCGAGATCATGCCGCTCGTGGGCCCCTCGAGCGCGGCCATCGCCTACAAGTAGCACTCGTCGACAATCGCTTCCGCCGAAACGGTTGCATCGGAAGGCCCGCGCGTCGCGCATGCCCTTTATCTCCTCATAAGCAGTTCTTGTTTGCCGCCATCGATGCCTAGAGTGGCGGCGGGAGGACTTGCGCTAGATCGAGGAGGCATCGATGCATAGCTCACGTCTTCCGCTGGCCCGGATCGCCAGCGTTCTCTCCCTGCTGCTGTTCGCACCGTCACCCGGCGATGCAAAGCCGGTGACCAGCGACGATCTCGTCAGTGCACAGAAGGATGCCGGCGAGTGGCTGATGTACGGCCGCGACTATCGCAACTGGCGCTACAGTCCGCTCACCGAGATTACCCCCAAGAATGCGGAGAAGCTCAAGCCCGTGTGGGCGATGTCGACGGGCGGCCAGTTCGGGGGGCTCGAGGCGACGCCGCTGTTCCGCGACGGTACGCTCTACTTCTCCGCCGACTACGGGCGCGTGTTCGCCGTGGATGCGCGCACAGGCAACATCGTCTGGCGCTACGAGCCCGAGTACGAGCAGGGCTTCAACGCGGTGCTGTGCTGCGGCCCGATTCACCGCGGCGTCGCGCTCGCCGACGACCTGGTGATCACCGCGCGTCTCGATGCGCAGCTCGTGGCTCTCAATCGCGCCGACGGCAAGATCGTCTGGCAGACGAAGATCGACGAGTGGAAGAACGGCGTCACGACGAACTCGGCCCCGCTCGTCGTGAAGGATCACGTCTTCATCGGCGTGTCCGGCGGCGAGTACGGCGTCCGGGGCTACCTCAACTCCTACAACCTGAAGACCGGCAAGCTCGAGTGGCAGACCTACACGGTGCCGGCCCCCGGCGAGCCCGGCAGCGACACCTGGCCCAAGGACGACAGCTGGAAGAAGGGCGGCGGGCCGACCTGGCTCACCGGCAGTTACGAGCCCGAGACGAACACGCTCTACTGGGGCGTCGGCAATCCCGCCTCGTGGCAGGCGGACACGCGGCCGGGCGACAATCTCTGGACCAACTCCATGCTGGCGCTCGACCCCGACACCGGCAAGATCAAGTGGGGGTTCCAGTACACGCCGAACGACGGCTGGGACTATGACGGCATGGCGACGCCGATCCTGATCGACGCGAAGATCGACGGGAAGGAACGCAAGACGGCGATGGTGTCCAACCGCAACGGCTACTTCTACGCGATCGACAGGACGAACGGGAAGTTCATCTACGCGATGCCGATGGTCGAGGGCATCAACTGGGCCAAGGGCATCGACCCCGTGACGGGCAAGCCTCAGGAGGTCGAGGCCAAGAAGCCGAAGCAGGGCAGCAAAGTCGAACCGATCGTGCCGGGGCTTGAAGGCGGCACCAACTGGTTCCCGCCGGCGTTCGATCCGGAGACCGGGCTGTTCTACGTCTCGGTGAACCAGTGGGGCATGGGGCTCACCTCGTGGGAGAAGGGCAAGCTCCAGTACAAGCCCGGCGACACCTACATGGGCGTCGACTACCAGATGTACCGCATGGGCCAGACGATCGGCCACCTGCGAGCGATCGACGTGGCGAACAAGAAGGTCGTGTGGGACGTGCCGAGTTCACTGCCGATGTTCGCCGGCATCCTCGCCACCAAGGGCGGCGTGGTGTTCACCGGCGACCAGCGCGGGCGGTTCCTGGCCTATGACGCCAAGAGCGGCAAGGAGCTGTGGAAGTTCCAGACCGGGTCCGGCATCAATGCATCGCCGATCACCTACGAACTCGACGGCAAGCAGTACGTCGCGATCCTCTCAGGCCTCGGCGGCGATCCGAGCTTCTACTACTCGGCGCCGAAGGGCGGCATGCTGTGGGTCTTCGCCATCGACGGCAAGGTCCAGGAAGGCGACCTCTACAACGCGAAGGTCATCGAGACCATGCTGCCGAGCCTGAAGCAGTGACGCGCGCTTCTTGCGCCGGCGGGCGCGCGCCGCGGCGCGCACGCCTGCTGCTTCTCGCGGGACTGCTCCTGCTTCCGCTCGCGCTCGCGAGCGGCGTCGCCGGGGCGGACGACGTGACGGACCCCGTGATCGGCAAGCCGGACGCGATCGCCGCCGGTCGCGAGATCTACGGCAGCAAGTGCTACGTGTGCCACCACAGCAGGGGCGCCCGCGGGCCGAACCTGTTCGCCACCAAGCTGACGGACCAGCAGTTCCTGGAAACGGTGATCAACGGCCGACCGGGGACGCAGATGCCGGCGTTCGGCTTGCGGCTCACGCCCGACGAGGTCTGGCAGGTGCACGCGTTCGTCAAGTCGACCGACCACTACTGACGGCTGGGGCAGATCTCACGCGGCTGAAGGTGTCGTGGTGGTGGTCCGCTCCTGGACGGCAGCGGCGGCCGCCAGCGATGCGACCGTGTCGTGCAGGCCGCCGGCTGCCGCAAGGCCCAGAGCCTTGAGAGGGGCGAGCTGCTCGCTCGAAAGATCGGCGGGAGGGTGCGCGCACAGGGTCACGGGCGCGTCGTGCTGCACGCGCTTCAGCCGGCGGGCGAGATAGACGACCTGCGGCACGCGCTCCTCGACGTTGAACAGGAAGAGCGCCGCCTGGCGCGGCTGCTCGACGATCGTGGCGAGTTCGAGCACGCTGAGCGTTCGTGCATCGAGGCCCTTCGCGCGCAGCAGCCCCTCGAGCGCATAGGCGCCGACCTCATCCAGCGGCGATTGACCGGGGATGCAGGCGACGTCGAGCGCCTGGGCGGACGGGGATGCTTTTTCCCGCCCGTTCGTCTCGAACAGCGCTTCGAGGACGGTGAACGCGGAGTCGCGGATCTGCAGGAGCGTCTGCCGGTTGAGCTTCTGGAGGAGCGCATCCGATTGCGCCAGCTCGAGGCCGGGGAGCACCACGGTCTCGAGGTAGGATTCGAGCGAGGTCTCCGCCGAAATCCGTTCGGCCTGCTCCAGCGCTTCGTAAGGATCGGCGGCGAGCATGCGCTGGTAGAAGTTCTGCGCCGGTGTCAGCGCCGGGGTGTCGCTCAGCAGGACGTGCACGAAGTTCAGCCCCTCGAGGTGCTGGCCGAACACCGTGACGACGGCGGTGAGCGGAACCGCCAGCAGCAGTCCGAGCGGCCCCCACAGCAGCGTCCAGAAGATCGCCGCGACCAGGATCGCGATCGCCGAGAGGCCGGTCGAGCTCGCCTGCAGGAGGGGCTCGACGACGAGGTTGGTGACGCCTTCGGCTGCGAGGAACAACACGCCCACGAGGATCACGGGCGTCCATCCGGGATCGATGGCGGCCGCCAGCGCCAGGGGGATCGCCGCCGCAATGAACACGCCGACCATCGGCACGAAGCGCAGGACGCCCGACAGGATCGCCCACAGCGCGGCGTTCGGAACGCCGATCAGCCACAGGCCGGCGCCGATCGCGAGGCCGAAGCCCGTGTTGATCGCGACGAGCGTCAGGAAGTAGGAGCTCAGCCGCTGGCCCGCCTCGTCGAGCGCCACCGTTGTGCGCTTCAGGTCGTGCGTGCCGAGCAGCCGGATCGCGCGGTCGCGCACGTCGCTGCGGTTGAGGAGGAAGAAGATCACCAGCACCACGACGACGCCGATCGTTGCGAGCGGCGTCAGCGCCACGGCGATGATGCGCGAGATCTGGTCGAGCGGCGTCGGCGGCGGGGTGTGGATCTCGACCTGGATCGGCCGGTCATTCGGCACGGTGAGCGTGGTTCCCTGCTGGCCGGCCTGCGTCGTTTCCAGCTCCTTCTGCAGGTCGCGGAGCGTCTCGCCCGCCTTCTCGATGGCGGAGCCCGATCCGCCGGTGAGGTGGCCGATGGCGCGCACCTTGTCGCGCAGGGCGTTCTCGTACTGCGGCAGCGACTGGCCGAGCTCGCTCGCCTGCTTGGTGACGACCGCACCGATCCCGAACAGCAGCAGAAAGGCGATCGCCACCGTGACGGTGACCGCGACGGCCGACGGCAACCGCCACCGCCGCAACGCCTCGACGATCGGGGAGAGCACGAACGCGAGCAGGATCGCGATCGCGATCGGCACGAACAGCTCGCGGCCGAAGTAGAGAGCCGCCACCACCACGGTGCCGATGACGCAGCGCTCGAGAAGCGAGTGCCCGCTCCCGTCGCCTCCACCCGATATCGTCTCTATTTCGCGCGCCATCCCGCATCCTAACCAACCACCCGGCGACGCGAAACGCGCGAGGAGGCGAAATGGCTGCACAGAAGGCCTGCGCCGCTTGGCACGCCGGCTGCAAGTCCCGCCGTGTTGCGTTGTCCCTGTTTCGGAAACTGCCAGGCGCTCGCCAACGGGAGGTTTCAAATCCCGGATCGAGCGCAACCGGAAGCCGAACCAACCGTTCGTGCTCGGACCGGCGGTGATCTGCTAAATACGTCCGAGAGAACGCGAAAGAGGACAAGCGTGTCGATATCGGCGGAGCGACAATCGGTTCAGGGCAGCGCCGGGCAGACGATTGCGGCGCGCTGGCTGATCCTCGCCTCGATCGTGCTTGGCTGTCTCGAGGTGTTCGCGCTGTCCCTGATCACGCGCCCCACGCTATACCCTTACGGCCGCGCCTTCTGGCAGGTCTTGCACGACAACTTCGGCGCGCTCTTCACGTTCGTCGCCCTTTCGAGCCTCCTCCTGATGGGGCATGCCGACCGTCTCGGGCTCCTCTCGCAGGGCCGGCCCGTCCAGGCCGTCGTGCGTCCGCTGACGGTTCACCTCGCGGCATTCGTGCTGCTCGTTCCGGCAACGCTTCTCGTCGAATGGTCGAGCGCCGCAGCAGCGTCTCCGCCCTGGGTCATCCTCGCGCTCTGGACGGTCGTTGCGATTGTCTCGTTCGGCGCTCTCGCGCTCGTCATCCTCCCGGCCCGCGACTGGCGGCGGCTTGTGACTAGTGGAGCCGCATCGCTTTTCCTCGCCGTTGTCGCAACGGTGCTCGTGCAGATCATGGCGCGAGAGTCGCAACTGTTGTGGTCCACGATGTCGGACGCGACGTTCCGCGTCTCCGCCGCGCTCCTGTCGCTCGTCGAGCCGGACGTCATCGCCAAGCCGGCGGAGAAGATCCTCGGCACCCAGAGCTTCCACGTCCGCATCGCGCCGGAATGTTCAGGGTACGAAGGAATGGGTCTTGTCACGGCCTTCCTCGCGGCCTACCTCGCGGGCTTCCGGCAGTCGCTGCGCTTCCCGAACGCGCTGCTGCTGCTGCCGATCGGCCTGGTCACGATCTGGGTTCTGAACAGCGTGCGCATCGCTCTGCTGATCCTGATCGGCACGCACTGGTCGCCGAAAATCGCGTGGGACGGGTTCCACTCGCAGGGCGGCTGGCTGATGTTCCTCATCGTCACCGCCGGGCTGATGTACGTCTCGCAGTCCTCGCCGTTCTTCGCCCGCGTGCCGCGGGCCAGCAGGCCTGCCGCTTCCTCCGGCGAACGCGTTGGCATGGCCTTCATAGTTCCCTTCGTGGCGATGATGCTGGCGATGCTGGTTGCTGCCCTGTTCGCGCATGCGAGCGAGTGGCTTTACGCGGTCAAGGTCGCCTTCATTGCGGCGGCGCTCCTCGCTTACCGGAGGGTCTACCCTGCCTTGATCGGCCGCGGCGTGTCGCTCGACTCTGTCGTCGCCGGGCTCATCGTCGGCGTCGCCTGGATCGTCACGAATCCGCATACGGCAGCCGGCGAGACGCTGGGCGCCTGGCTTGCCTCTCTCCCCGCTTCGCTGGCGCTCCTGTGGCTGGCGCTTCGCGTGGCGGGTACGGTGCTGCTGGTGCCGGTCACGGAGGAACTGTTCTTCCGCGGCTACCTTCAGCGCAAGCTGATCGCCGAGCGGTTCGAGACCCTGCCGCCCGGCGCCTTCTCCTGGCTGAGCTTCGTCGTGGCGACGGTGGCGTTCGCCATCCTGCACGACCGGTGGGTTGCCGCGTTCCTCGCCGGTGCGGTTTATGCGGGGCTCCTCTACCGGCACAACCGGCTGACGGACCCGATCGTCGCGCACATGGTCTCGAACGCGACGATCGTCGCCTGGGCGATCATGATGTCGGACTACAGCCTGCTCTAGGGCTTTCGCACCGGCAGCGGCGACGGCGATGGAGCCGGTGCGGACTCGCCGCGAAACGGATCGAGCAAGAGGGCACCGAACGTTTCCTTCGCCGGGTGGTTCTCGACCCCGAACGCGGCATCCTCGGGCAGTGACGCCGCGCGGCGATATGTGCCGAACAGTCGATCCCACAGCGTGAAGATCGTGCCTCCACCTCTCCCGCTTGAGAAACGCATGACGGCATTCCCGCGTTTTTGACCTAGTGTGACGGTACTTTCGGGGCAGGGTGCGGCGGAGAACAGCGTGGAGCAAGGCGAACGCGATTGGACGACGGCCGCACGCGGCTGGGCGCTGGCGATGACGGCGCATCCGAGCGTCACGTCTTCGAAGGGCGAGATCGATTTCGCGCCCTGGCTCGCTGCGCGCCTGGAGGATCGCTTCGCCTTCGCGACGGCGAAATCGATCTGGACCGGGGAGGTTGCTCCCGGCGACCCGCGCCGCTACGTGGCCATGCTGCTGCGTGGCAGGGGCAGACGCACCGTCATCCTCACCGGGCATTTCGATACGGTCTCGGAAACGGACTACGGTGAGCTCAAGACGTTGGCCTTTTGTCCGCTCGAGTTGCGCTCTGCCCTGCTCGGGAAGCTGGCCAGCAGCGCATCGACGCCTGCGGAACGCCGCGCGCTCGTCGATCTGCAGTCCGGCGACTTCCTGCCGGGGCGAGGTCTCCTCGACATGAAGGCTGGACTGGCGGCCGGGCTCGCTGCGGCTGAAGCCGTGCTACGAGCGGGTGGGTTCCGCGGCAACGTCCTGTTCCTCGCCGTTCCGGACGAGGAGAACGCGTCCATCGGCGCTCGCGCCGTCGCACGCGATCTCGGTCCCATCGCCGAAGAAAACGACCTCGACATCATCGCCGCCATCAACCTCGACTCGATCGCGGACGACACGGACGGCCGGCACGGCCGCGTGATCGCGACCGGGACGATCGGCAAGCTGCTGCCGACGGCGTTCATTGTCGGCGTGCCGGCGCACAGCGGTTTTCCGTTGAACGGGCTCAACGCCGCGGCGATCGCCGCTTCGATCGCATCTGAACTCGAGTGGGCACCCGAACTGACGGACGGCAGCGTGCCGGACGGCGGAACGCCGCCGAGCCTGCTCAGCCTGCGTGACGGCAAGGAGGCTTACGACGTCACCACCCCGCAGACTGCGTTCCTCGCGCTCAACGTGCTCCTGAGAACGTCGACCCCGGCGCAGGTGACGGAGGCTTTCGAAATCCTCTGTCGCCGAGGCTGCGATCGTGCCGTCGAGCGCCTTAAGGCGAACATCGAGCGGCTTTCAGCCTCGGTGGACCTGCCTCCGATTCAGCTTCATCGCTTTGCAGTCGTGAAATCAGCAGCGCTTGCCGCTCGCCCTGCGTTCGCAGGGGAACTCGCGGCGCTCGTCGATGCCGTGTCCTCGGCCGGTCTTCCCTTGCCGGAACAGGGCAGGCGCGTCGCGGATGCGGTCTGGCAAGCCAGTGGTCTGTCGGCCCCTGTGGTGGTCCTCGGGTTCGGCTCCATCCCCTACGTTCCAACCGCGCTTTCGCACTCGCCCGAAGGCCGAAGGCTCGCGGCATCCGCGCGGCGGGTTGCCGAAGCCGCCTCGGCACGACACGGGAGCATCGTATCGTGCACGGACTACTTCGCGGGCATCTCGGACCTGAGCTTCTTCGGTGAAGCGGACCGGTCCACGCTCGACGCCGTCGCCGCCAACACGCCCATGTGGCGGGACGACTGGTCGCCGGGACCGCGATACCGCGGCATCCCCTCGATCAACATGGGCCCGTGGGGGCGCGACTACCACACGCCGCTCGAGCGGCTGCATTGCGGATACGCCTTCGAGGTGCTTCCCGGGATGTTGATCGACCTCCTGCGGGACCTTTGTGCGTCCGAATGATCCCGCTACGGCGCGACCAGCGGGAAGGTGACGCCGATCGCGACCGCAAACAGTAAGGCGTTCGCGACGGCCGCTACCATCGGATCGCCTGTGCGCTCAAAAGACCAGCGGCTGTAGAGGCTCACCACCACGAGGAAGATCGCGATCACCGGGACGATGATGATCAGGAAGAACAGGCGTTCGAAGTCGAAGGCGATCGCCAGCGCCAACGACAGGATGAACGCGACCTGCGTCAGCGCGTATCCCCAGCGCACGGCATTGGGTCCGCGCGTCAGCCACTCGACGGCGGCGAAGAACGGAAGCGTGCCGGACAGCAGGACGGCGATCAGCAACCAGCGCGTTCCGGTCGGCAGAAACGACAGCGCCTCCTTGTCGAGCGCCGGGGCGAGGAGGCCGGTCGTCAGGAGCGAGAGCAACGTGGCCGCGAGGACGAAGCGTTCTGTCGGCGGTTGGAGGCCAAGGGGACCTGCGAGCAGGCGCGCCGCTGCGGCGAACAGGATGCCGAACACGGCGAAGTGGACGACGAGGTAATCCGCGACCAGGACCGGCAGGAACGTGGTCGGGACGATGCGCAACACAAGGGGCGTGCCGAGAGCCGCCACCGTCATCGCGGGCAGCAGCGTCCGCCAGGGCAAGGCGCGCCCTGCCGGCGGCTGCGCGACAACCGGCAGCAGGAGGCTCAAGGGGCGCACGATCAGGACGAGCCCCGCGATCAGGACGAGGAGCCACGGGCCGCGGGTGTTGATCGCAGGGTTCTGGATCGGGCTGCCGAACGCTGTGGAGGCCCAGATTACGGCTTCCCGCAGCGCAGTTTCGCTGAACAGCACCGAAACGTGCTCGACATGCGGCGCGAACACGACGCGACGGGCGGTGCCATCGGCAAAGCTGCCGGAGGTCTCGCCTGTACGCGCCGGTTGAGGCGCCGTGGCGAGGCCGACGGCCCGCAGCGCCTCCGCCTTGAGGCCCGGCTCCCAGTCGCCGACGATCACCAGCAGATTGCGCGGCACGGTCGCCGTGACGGCAGGCGAAAACATCGAGACCGCTATCGTGGCGGCGATCCCGGGCGTGGCGTCTGCCGTGCGCACGACGACGTCCGACGCCATCGAGTGACCGAGCAGGGCGACCTGCTTTGCGCCGTGCTCGCGGGCATAGGCGATCACCTGCTGCGTTTCGGCCACGAGCCGGCGCGTGGCCCCGTCGATCGCCTCGAGATTTCCGGTGAGGGGGGCCGGGTTGCGGCCATGGCCCAACAGGTCGAACGTGATGGCGGCGATGCCGTTGCGTGCGAATGCCAGCGCGAACGACCGCATCAGTTGTTGCGAGCCGGCAAACCCGTGCGCGATGACCACGGCGTTTTCCGGCGTTGCGCCTTGCGGCGTGAACAGCGTGGCGGGGGTGCCATCTATATCGATCGCGGTGATCGCGATGCCGCGCGTCGACTGCGAGAGCTCCCAGAGGCTCGCCACGATGGCGGCGAGCGCGGCAAGGAAAAGCAGCAACGGGAACCGGGGCATGCGCGATGGCTCTACGCTTGGATGCAGTGCGGGACCATTGGTGCTGGAGACCGCCTGCGAAGGCAAGGCCGCCGGTCGATTTGATCAGCCGTACCGCCAGATGGACTCGCCGCAGGCGCCGGACTAAGGTCGCCTTCGGGAGAAAACCCAGGGAGAACAATCATGAAGAGGTTTTTCGCAGCCACGGGGCTGGCCTGTGCGCTTGCGCTCGCTGTTTCGTCCACGGCCATGGCCGGGGCGACGCTCGACCGGGTGATGAAGAACAAGGTGCTCGTCGAGGTCACCGACCAGGCCTATCCGCCGTTCTCGTTCCTCAACGACAAGGGCGAGATGGATGGCTTCGACATCGCGGTGGCGCGCGAGTTCGCCAAGCGCCTCGGCGTCGAGATGAAGACCGAGACGCCGTCCTGGGAGATCATCGTCGCCGGCAACTGGAATGGCCGCTACGACATCTGCATCTGCTCGATGACGCCGACGGGCGAGCGTCGCCAGGTGCTCGACTTCGTCAACGAGTACTACGCCGCCCCGGTGACGATTGCGGTTGCCGCCAGCAACAACGAGATCAAGAGCGCTGCCGACCTCACCGGCAAGAAGGTGGGCGTCGAGGCCGGGTCGAGCTACGAGAAGTATCTCCAGAAGAAGCTGGTCCTCGACGTGCCGAACGCCCCGACCGTGGAGTATCCCTTCGGTGAGCTGACGGTCGTTCCGTATGACTCGGAAGACACCGCGTTCCAGGACCTGGCGCTCGGGCCGGGCAAGCGGCTCGACGCCGTGGTCAACGGCTTCCTCACCGCCAAGGGCCGCATCGAGAAGGATCCGGACAAGTTCAAGATCGTCGGCGACTCGCTGTTCGCCGAGCCGGTCTGGGTCGCGGTCGAGAAGGGCGATCCGGAGTGGCAGGCGAAGGTCAAGGAGATCTTCAAGCAGATGGAAGCCGACGGTACGCTGAAGGCGCTGTCCGAGAAGTGGATCGGCCGGGACATCACCTCCAAGCAGTAGCAGCTTGAGCGCGCTCGAAGACGACAGCGAAGCGGCCGGCGGGACCACTCCCGCCGGCCGTTCTGCCGTGCCCGGACCGTTCTGGTTCCGGGTGCGCGTGGCGTTCGTGTGGCTCACGCTGCTCGTGCTGTTCGTCCTGTTCTTCATGACCTTCGACCTGAAATTCTCGTTCATCGTGGACAAGTTCCCGATGATCGCGGGGCTGAGGCTGTCGAAGGACGGGTTCCTGCAGGGCGCGGCGCTGACGCTCTTCGTGTGCCTGATCTCGATCGCGGCCTCGTCGATCCTGGGGTTCGCCTCGGCGCTCGCGCGGCTGTCGAGCAGCGCGGTGCTCTACGGCATCTCGACGTTCTACACCTCATTCTTCCGCGGCACGCCGCTCCTCGTACAGATCTTCCTGATCTACCTCGGCCTGCCGCAGCTCGGTCCGGTTCCGGATGCGATCCCGGCCGGCATCATCGCGCTGTCGCTGAACTACGGCGCCTATCTCTCGGAAATCTTCCGCTCCGGCATCATGTCGGTGCCGAAGGGGCAGAAGGAGGCGGGCGCTGCGCTCGGGCTCCGGCCGTGGATGATCCTGTGGAAGATCATCCTGCCGCAGGCGACCCGCATCGCGATCCCGCCGACGGGGTCGCAGTTCATCGCCATGCTGAAGGATTCCTCGCTCATCTCGGTGATGGGCGTGTGGGAGATCATGTTCCTCGCCCAGTCGTTCGGGCGGGCGAGCTACCGCTACATCGAGATGCTGACGACCGCCGCCGTCATCTACTGGATCCTGTCGCTGGCGTTCGAACTGATCCAGGCGCGGCTCGAGGCGCACTTCGGCAAGGGCGACCGTCACCGCTGACAGGTCAACCGCCCCGAAAGCGGCTCGACAGCCGGTAGCGGCTTCCGGGAAACGTGAGCCAGGCGACGGACGAGACGCCACCCTCGATGCGGGCCGCGCGGTAGACGAGGAGGCACGGCTCGCCGCGCCGGATGCCGAGCAGGCGGCAGGCGCGTGCGTCCGGGAGCACCGCCTCGATCAGCTGGTCGGCCTCCTTGACGGCCGCGACGTCGGCCAGCACCTCGTTCGGCGTCCGCCGCGTGAAGTCCGCGTCGAGGTAGTGCGGCATCAGCTGAGGGTTCACGTACCGGTCCTCGAGCTGGATCGGCACGCCGTTCTCGCTGTGGACGATGAGGCTGTGAAAGAGCGGCGACCCTTCCGGAACGCCGAACGCCTGCGCGAGGCGCTCGTCCGCCCGAACCGTCGCTAACGTGTGCACGACCGCCGAATGGCGATGGCCGCGTTCGCGGATTTCCTCGGCGATGCTCCGGATACGGACGAGTTCCGTTTCGGGGCGCGCATCGGAAACGAAGCTGCCGCGGCCCGGGTGCCGGCTGATCAGTCCTTCGCTCGCGAGCTCCCGCAGCGCCCGGCTCACCGTCATCCGGCTCGCCTTGAACTGGCGCACCAGCGCTGATTCCGGCGGGATCTGGTGATTGCGCGGCCAGCGGCCGGACTCGATGTGGCCGCGCACGTGCGCCTTGATGCGCTGGTAGAGCGGGGCGCGCGTCGCCATGCGCTATTCGGCGGCCGCCCGGGCCGGCACCGGCGCGTCCGCCCCGAGCTTCTCCGCCATGTAGAGATAGAAGTCCCAGATCGTCCCTTCGAAATCGGGCGGGGCGAGCGGTCCGCCTGCATAGTGCCGCGTGTGCATTGCCTTCTGCACGCCTTCGAGCTGCTCGCGATCCTCCGCGTTGAAGGCGAAGCAGAGGTCGCGGTAGCGGATCACGTCGGGATGGTTCGGGTCGTCGATCGTGCCGGCAAGCCCCCACTTCACGCCGACCGTGTCGGCGTCGATCGGCCGGACGATGAGGTAGAGCGTGACGTTCGGCACAAGCCCGACGCACAGGTTCGGGAACACGCCGAACATGACCGAGTTGCGCCGCTCCTCCTCGGTGAGGTCGGGATGGAACGGCCCGCGCGGGGGCACCTTCGGGTCGTAGCCCGAGAGGTAGGCCGTCATGCCTGCCGGCGTGTCGATCTTGCGGCAGAGCGCGGTGGGCGTGATCGGATGCAGCGTCTCGGTGTGGGCGAAAGAGAGGTGGTAGCCCTCCATGAAGTTCTCGACGAGCGCTTTCCAGTTCGTCTTCCACACGTCCTCGGCCACGTACTGATGATGCCTGCCGGTGCCGTGGTAGTTCCTTATGCGGGGCAGGAATCCTTCCAGCCGAGGCGACAGCGGCGCGGCCTTGCCGTCGAGATTGACGAACAGGAAATCCTGCCAGACCTCGCAGGCGAACTCGGGAAGGCGGCACGCCTTGGCTTCGAACGCTTCCGACTTCGCCATCAGCGGCGCGTTCGCGAGCGTGCCGTCGTCGTTGTAGCTCCACGCGTGGTAGCTGCACACGAAGCGCCGTGCGTTGCCGGAGCCCTTGGCGACGATGTTCGCGCGGTGACGGCAGACGTTCGACAGCACACGGAACTTTCCGTCGTGTCCGTGGACCACGAGAAGCTGCTCGCCGACGAGTTCGGTGGTGAAGTAATCGCCGGATTTGGCGATCTCGGCGACGTGGCCGAGGCAGACCCACTCCTTGCGAAAGATCTCCTCGCGTTCGAGCTCGAGGAACGCTTCCGACGTGTAGTAGCGCGGCGGCATCGTGCGGGCCTTCGATGCCGGCAGTTTCGCCAGCGCCGACAGACCGGCGCGCAGCGCCGCGACCTCGTCCTGTGCCGTCATGATGATCCTCCCGCCGTGACCCTCGTGTCCTTATCGGCGCGAGTGTAGACACGCATCGGCAAATGTCTATACATTTGGACGCCCGCGAAGGAGGCCGCTCCCATGGAACATCGTCCCGCCTACCTGCGAAACGTCTGGTACGTCGCCGCCGACGCGACCGAGGTGACGCGCACGCTGAAGCGCATCCGGGTGCTGGGCGAAGAGATCGTGATCTACCGAAAAGAGTCGGGCGAACCGGCAGCACTCGAGGACGCCTGCCCGCACCGCAAGCTGCCCCTGTCGATGGGCCGGCTCCAGGGCGACGAGGTCGAGTGCGGCTATCATGGCCTGACGTTCGACTGTGCGGGCGCTTGCACGCGCGTGCCGGGGCAGGAGCGCATTCCGCCGTCGATCCGGGTAAGATCCTACCCGGTGCTCGACCGCTTCGGCCTGGTCTGGATCTGGATGGGGGACCCGGCGCTCGCCTCCGAGGACAAGCTCTTTCCCGTCGAGCACTACGGCGAGGCGGGGTGGACGGTGAGCCGCGGCGCGCCGATCGACATCGCGTGTAACTACCTCCTCATCACCGACAACCTGCTCGACCCGAGCCATGTCGCGTGGGTGCACCAGACGTCGTTTGCCGCGAAAGGCACGGAGGATACGCCGCTCGCCGTCGATGCGAAGGACGACGGCGTGGTGGTGTCGCGATGGATGCTGAACCAGGAGGTCGCGCCGCTCTACAAGCCGCTCGTGCCGTTCACCGGCCGCTGCGACCGCCTGCAGCACTACGAGGTCCGGTTTCCGAGCCATGCGATCATCATCGCCTACTTCACGCCGGCCGGAAAAGGCGGCCACGGCAAGCCGGTGCCGGAGGACGCGTTCTTCATGTTCTCCTACAACTTCATGACGCCGGTCGACGAGAAGAACACGCGCTACTACTACTTCCAGATCCGCAACGTGCATCCCGGCGACCTCAAGGTCTCCGAGCTCATGGCGAACGGCGTGCGCGCCGCGTTCCTTGAGGACAAGGCGGTGCTCGAAGCCTGCGAGATCGGGCTGTCGACGGCGACGTCGCGCACCGTCGACCTCGCGATCGATGCCGGCCCCTTGCGCTTCCGTCGCCTGCTCGACAAGCGGATCGAGCGGGAGCAGGGGGCGAAGGCTGCGGCAGCGGAGTAGCCCGCACGGCATCCATCCCCTTGTGAATTTCGCTGAACTGGCCTGCGCCGGCGCGCTTGCGCGCCGACGCCACGCCCGTACGATGCGGCACCACCCGGCGCCGTCAACGCGCTCATCCAGTGCGGCGGCATGCCGGTTCAGCCGGGGCGATCTCATTGTCGGCGATGGCGACGGCATCGCCATCATCCGCCCTGACCAGCTGACGGGTCTCGTCGAACACTGCCGGAAGCGGCTTGCGCGGGAGGAAGAGGTGCTGGCGCAGGTCGCCGCCGGACGCTCCACCGTTGACGTGCTGGGGATGCCGCCGGCCGATGCGATCGGCCGTTGAGCCTCAAGGCGGCGAGAACCCGCGCAGAAGGTCGGCGAGCTGTTGTTCGGTGACCATCGTCGCCGCCTCGTCCACCGGCATCCAGCGCATGCTGCGCTGCCCTTTCTCGGGCCACGTCTCGTGCTGCTCCGTCACGCCGAGGGCGAACACGGCGACGCGGCAGGGACGCATATTCCCGGTCTTCAGGCGCTTCTCGTATTCGTAGAAGCCGACTGCCGCCCTGGCGATCGTTCCGGTGACGCCTGCCTCCTCGAACGCCTCGCGCGCCGCTGCCTTGTGCGGAGGAAGCCCGCGGATCGGCCAGCCCTTCGGGATGATCCAGCGCCTTGTCTCGCGCGAGGTGATGAGCAGCACCTCTAGTGCGCTTGCCTCCCGCCGCCACGGCAGGGCTGCATATTGTCGCCAGATCAAAGGAGCTGCCCGATCCAGACGGAGGCCAGCGCGGCTGCGGTAGCGCTCCCCTCCCGCCTCCGGCTTACGCTCATCCATGTGGCATTCCGTCGGACGAGGCGACGATGCGCGGCGTCCGCAACCGGGATTCGCGCAGCAAGCCAGCTGCATCGACGATCGGATATCCCGCCGAGACGATGTGCGAATTGATGCGGTGCAGGTCGCGGATGAGGTCGACGTAGAGCGCCTTGCGCTTCAGCGACGCGGCGTTGCCTTTCACGCCCGGCCGAAACTGCGCGTTCAGCACCTCGTTCTCGAGCGCGCGGAACGCATCCTTCTGCGCGATCAGCCGCTTTGCCCCTTCGAGATCGCCGGAGGAGACGACGCCCGCTGCGAGGCGGATGTTGTCGTGCACGATGAGGCAGAGGTCGTCGAGGGAGGCCTGTTCCTCGGGCGAGAAGGCGATGCTCTGCTTCGCCTTCGCCTTGATGCGTTCGGAGAGGTTGAGGTGGATCACGTCGCCCGCGTGTTCGAGGTTGCTCACGTAGAGCGTCATCTCGAGCGCCCGGCGCGACTCCTCCGGGGTCAGCTCGCCTTGCGACAGTTCCGCGAGGTACGACTGGAGCGCCGCCTGGTAGGCGTTCAGCCGGTCATCGAGCTGGCGCAGCTGCTTCAGCGTTTCGAGGCTGCCGGAGTGAAGCGCCGACAGCGCCGTCTTCAACATGGCGTCGAGAACCTCGCTCATCCGTACTGTCTCGAGCATCGCGTGCGACAGCGCGACGGACGGCGTCGCCAGCGACGGTGCCATGACGTAGCGCGGGCGGGCGAGCGTGTCGTCCTCCTGCTTCTGGTCCGGGATCATCTTCAGGACGAGCTGCTCGACGAGCCCCGTGAGCGGCAGGAAGAGGAGCCCGGTTCCCACGTTGAAGATGGTGTGGAAGGCAAGTACCGTCTCGACCGGTGGCAAAGGAGATCGCATCACGAACGGGACGAGCCAGTTCAGCGCCGCCAGGAGCGCAACCGAAGTCGTCGCGCGGCACAGGAGGTTCGCAAGCGGCAGACGCCGCGCCGCCGGCGAGAGGCCGAGCGTGCCGATGACTGCGGGCAGGCCGCCGCCGAAGTTGATGCCGAGGATGAAGGCAAGCGCCCCCGTGGTCTCGAGGCTGCCATTGGCGAGGAACGTCGCGATCAGCAGGATCGCGGCGAGAGTCGAGTGGAACATCCAGGCGAGGCCCGCCCCCACGATGAACGCCAGCAGCGGCTCGTGCCCCAGCGCGGACAGCAGGTCGTGGAAAAGCGAGGCAGAGCCGAGCGGGGCCGACGCCGCCTTGATCAGTTGCAGGGCGAGGAGCATCAGGCCGAGCCCGATCAGGATCCGGCCGACGTTGTGCGGCCGGAACTCCTGGGTCAGCGAGAAGATGAGGTAGCCGAAGAGGATCAGGATCGGCGAAGCCCACAGCGTCAACGCGGAGCCGGACGTGAACACGGCGGAGACGATCGCCGATCCGACGTCGGCGCCCAGCAGCACCGCGAGGCCGAGCGATGTCCCGATTGCGCCGGCGGACGCGATGCCGGCGAGGATCAGCGTCATGGCCGTGCCGCTGCCGAGGATCGCGGTCGCGCCACAGCCACCGAGGAAGGCCGACCAGCGATTGCCGAGATGATGTTCGACGAACAGCTTCAGCCGGTCGCCCCACGCCCGCATCACGCCGGTGCGCACCATGCGGACGCCCCACAGCAGGAGTGCAACCCCGCCGAGCAGGTTTATGACGACAAGCGTGCCTGGATCCAATGGTGCGATCGTTCGAGTGAGGGGGGTGACCCTGGCGATCTGTATACGCCTGTTCCGTCGGGATAAGCAGCGCAGCTGGCGAAAGGTTGCGCCACGCAGCATGCAGATGTCGGATAGCCCTGCGCCCGGATCTCTTGCATGGCCGGAGGGGATCGTGAGATTCCTTGAGGAAAGCGGCCGAATGCCGTCGAACGAGGATGTGGCAGCAAACCGCATGAGCGATTTCGTCGAGGTCGAGGATCTGGGTCCCGTTCGCTTCATCCACCTGAACCGGCCGGACGTGCGCAATGCGATCAACGTGCGCATGCTGCTCGCCCTGCGGCGAGCGGTGCGCGCGGCGGAGGATGAACCGACAGTCCGCGCGGTCGTCTTCGCAGGCCGCGGCCCGGCCTTCTCGGCCGGCGCGGACGTGAAGGAGTGGGCCGAGATGCAGGCCGGGCGCAACCCGCATCCCGACCACGACTGGGTGGGCGAGGCGGTACAGCTCGTGCAGGAGGTGATGCGGCTGCCGAAGCCCACGATCGCGATGATCGACGGGGCGGCGGTCGGCGCGGGTCTCGACATGGCGCTCGCCTGCGATTTCCGCATCGTCTCGACGCGCGCGAAGTTCATCTGCGCCTACACCTGGGTCGGCTATCCGCCCGATTGCGGCGGCTCCTGGCTGTTGCCCCGTTTGATCGGCGTCGAGGCGGCGAAGCTCTTCGTCTACACCGGCGATACGTGGGATGCGGTGAAGGCGAAGGACGCCGGCATGGTGAGCGAGGTCGTCGCGCCTGAGGACCTCGCTTCGCGCGTGACGGCGATGGCCCAGAAGCTCGCATCCGGTCCGACGGTGGCGATCGGCCTCGCGAAACAGCTGATCGACGCCGCGCATCGGCGCAGCTTCCCCGAGCAGCTCGCCGAGGAGCAGCGCGCCGGAAAGATCTGTGCACGAACCGACGATCATGCCGAGGGATTGGCCGCCGCCAACGAGAAGCGTATGCCTGTCTTCAAGGGACGCTGAGGAGAGGAACCGCCGGTCGTGGACTTCAGCCTGACCTTCGAGCAGGAGGCGCTCGTCGCCTCGCTGTCGGCCTTCGTCGAGAAGGAACTCTACCCGCACGAAGAGATCGTGGAGGAACTGCGCGCGGTGCCGGCCGAGATCGCGCAGGACGTGCGGCGGAAGGCGCGCGAGGCGGGCTTCACCGCGATGAACATGCCGGCCGAGATCGGCGGCGGCGGCCTCGACTATCGAACGATGGCGCTGGCGGAGCGCGAGCTCGGCAAGCCCTCGACCGCGCTCTCGCTGCTGGTGAAGCGGCCGACGAAGATCCTGCTCGGCTGCAAGGGCGACCAGGTGGAGCGCTACCTCCTGCCCGCCGTTCGGGGCGAGAAGCTCGACTGCTTCGCGCTCACCGAGCCGGGTGGCGGGTCGGATGCGCGCGCGATCGTCACGAGCGCGAGGCGCGATGGCGGCGACTGGGTGCTGAACGGCGTGAAGCAGTTCATCTCGCACGCCGACGTCGCCGACTTCATCATCCTGATCGCCGTCACCGGCGTCGACGAGACGGCGCGCGGGCCGCAGAAGCGGTTCACCGCCTTCCTCATCGACCGCGATACGCCGGGACTCGAGATCAAGCCGATGAAGTCGATTTCGACGCGCGGCTACAATCCGAACATGATCTACCTCAACGACGTACGCCTGCCCGATCGCCAGATCCTCGGCGAGGAAGGCAAGGGCTTCGACTTCGCCAACGACTGGCTCTACGCGGGCCGCGTGATGCTGGCCGCGATGGCGGTCGGGCGCGCCGAGCGCGTGTTCGCGATGGCGTGCGAGTGGGCGGCGACCCGCAAGGCGTTCGGCCGCACGATCGGCGAGTTCCAGGGGACCGGGTTCAAGGTCGCGGACATGGCGGCCGACATCAAGATGACCTGGCTCCTCGTGCTCGAGGCTGCGTGGAAGATGGATACCGGGAGCCTGACGCGCCACGAGGTCTCGATCGTGAACCTCCAGGGGTCCGAGATGATCGGCCGCGTGACCGACCACGCGGTGCAGATCTTCGGCGGCCTCGGCGTGATGGAGGACGTGCCGATCCAGCGCTTCTGGCGCGACGCGCGCGTCGAGCGCATCTGGGAGGGGACCTCCGAAATCCATCGCGACATCATCGCCCGCGACATCCTGAAGACCTACCGCCGCTGACGGGGAAAGCCATGTTTCAGAACGACCTGCTCAAGGGCCGCCGCATCCTGATCACCGGCGGCGGAACCGGCATCGGACTCTCCCTCGGCCGGCGGTTCCTGGCGCTCGGCGCCTCGCTCGTGATCTGCGGCCGGCGTGAGCAGGTGCTGCAGGCTGCGGCAGCCGAACTCGAAGGCGCGACCGGTGGACGGGTCGCCTGGAAGACCTGCGACGTGCGCCAGGCGGAGCAGGTCGAGGCGCTGCTCGACTGGGCCTTCGCCGATGGTCCGCTCGACGCGCTCGTCAACAACGCGGCCGGCAACTTCATCTCGCGCTCGGAAGACCTGTCGCCGCGCGCCGTCGACGCCGTGCTCGGCATCGTGCTGCACGGCAGCGCCTACATGACGCTCGGCTGCGGCCGGCGATGGCTCGCAGGCAATCACCGTGCGACCGTGCTCTCGATCATCACGACGTACGCCTGGACGGGCTCCGGCTATGTCGTGCCGTCCGCCATGGCGAAGGCGGGCGTGCTGGCGATGACGCGGTCGCTCGCCGCCGAATGGGGCGGGCGGGGCGTTCGGCTCAATGCGATCGCGCCGGGCCCCTTTCCGACAGCCGGAGCGTGGGAACGCCTCGTGCCGAAGCCCGAGCTCGCGGCGGCGCTCGAGAAGCGCAATCCGCTCGGGCGCGTCGGGGAGCATCGCGAGCTCGCCGACCTCGCGGCGTTTCTTCTGTCGGATGGCAGCGGCTACATCAACGGCGACTGCATCACGATCGACGGCGGCGAGTGGCTGAAGGGCGCGGGCCAGTTCAACTTCGTCGGCGACATGATGAGCGACGCCGACTGGCAGGCGCTGAAGCCGAAGAAGGGTTGAGCGCCGCATGCTGACGGACGCGCGCCGCGCCAATCTCGCGCGGCTGCTGAAACCCCGCCACATCGTGTTCATGGGCGGCGAGCGCGCCGCTTGGGCCGTGCGCATCTGCCGCGCGGTCGGCTTTACCGGCGAGCTCTTTGCGGTGCATCCGACGCGGACGGAGTTCGCAGGCATTCCGTGTGCGAAGCATCTCGCTGACCTCCCGGTCGCGCCGGACGCGGCGTTCCTCGCCGTTCCCGCCGCGGCGACGACCGACGTGGTGCGGACCCTGGCCGAGATCGGCGCCGGCGGTGCGGTGTGCTACGCGGCGGGCTTTGCCGAGATGGGGGAGGCGGGCGCGGCAAGGCAGTCGGCGCTGGTCGCGGCGGCGGGCGATCTTGCGCTCGTGGGGCCGAACTGCTTCGGCATCGTCAACTACGTGAACGGCGGCAGCCTCTGGAGCGTGCCGTACCTGCCGGACGCCGGTCCGCGGGGCGCGGCCGTGATCGGGCAGAGCGGCAACGTCTGCATCAACCTCACCATGAACCAGCGCAGTGTGCCGTTCAGCTACGTGATCAGCGCCGGCAATCAGGCGGTGCTCGGCTTCGAAGACTACATCGAGGTTCTCGCCGACGACCCGAACGTAACCGCGATCGGCCTGTTCCTCGAGGGCCTGCGGGACGTGCCAGCATTCGCCGCCGCCTGCCACCGGGCGATGGCGCAAGGAAAGCCCGTCGTGGCATTCAGGGTCGGGGTGTCGGAGCTCGGTGCGCAGCTGGCGGCGAGCCATACGAGCTCGCTCGCCGGGCAGAATGATCTGTACACGGCTCTGTTCCGGCAGCTCGGCGTGCTTGAGGCGGCCTCCGTCCCGCAGTTCCTGGAGATGCTGAAGCTTGCTTCGCTTGGCAGGCGACCGGCAGGACGGCGACTAGCGGTGTTCTCGAGCTCCGGCGGCGACAACGGGATGGCAGCGGACTTCGCTTCGCTTGCGGGACTCGCCCTGCCGCCGCCAACGCCGGAGCAGGCGCACGCCATCCGCGCGTACCTTCCCGACTACGGCCACGTGTCGAACCCGCTGGACTTCACCGCGGGCTACTGGGGCGCCGAGCAGATCCTCACGCCGATGTTCGGCGCGTTGCTGCGCGAAGGCTACGACCAGGCGATGCTCGTGGTTGACCACCCGCGCCCGGAAGTCGGCGTCGATATCGGCAAGCCTGTCGCGGCGATGGTGCGCGCCATGGGCGCGGCGTGCCGGGCGGCAGGCGTGCCTGGCGTCGTCGCGTCCGTGAACCCCGAGTCGATGCCCGAATCCATGCGCCGTCAGGTCATCGACGAGGGGCTGGTTCCGCTGCAGGGGTTGCACGACGCCGGTCCCGTGCTGGGCGCGTGGACGACGTTCTGTCTGCGGTCGCAAACCGAAGAGTGGACGCCGATCTCGACGCACCCGCCCGAAGGCGCTGCGAGCCCGGTAAACGAAGCCGAGGCGAAGGGCCAGCTCTCTGCATACGGTGTTCGCGTGCCGACGGGGTGCATCGTTTCCCTGGAGGACATCCGGGCGGGCGCTTTTTCGATCGATCGCCCAATGGTGCTGAAAGCGCTCCACGCCGAACTCCTGCACAAGACCGACGTCGGCGGGGTATCGCTTGGGCTTGCGTCCACCGCTGACGTGCAGGCCGCTGCGGAGCGCATGGTCGAATCCGTGGGGCGCGGCAGGCCGGACCTTCACCTCGACCGCTTCCTGCTCGAGGAGATGGTGACCGGCGCCGTCGCCGAACTGCTGGTCGGCGTGAAGCGCGACCCGATGTTCGGCCTCGTGCTGGTCGTGGGCATGGGGGGCGTCGCGGTCGAACTCTTGCGCGACGTCGCGCGCCTGATCCTCCCGGCTGGTCGTGATGAAATCGAACGCGCGCTGACGTCGCTTCGGACCTTCCCGCTGCTCGACGGCTATCGGGGCAGGCCCAGGGCCGACCTCGGTGCAGCGGTCGCGGCCATAGAGGCCGTGGCGCGGTTTGCGATCGCGCGGCGCCACCATTTGATCGAGCTCGACGTCAACCCGCTCCTGGTGCTCCCGGCGGGCGGCGGCGCCGTTGCCGCGGACGCCGTGCTGATCCTGCGTTGAGCAATGAAATTGCTACTCCAACTTAACCAAGCCGTAAACTGATTCTTGACGGGTGCGTGCGACAGTCCGCCCCAAACTGGACCGGGGGGTCACGGGATGACCGAAGCATGTCCGCATCTCCCGAAGCCGCCGAACGCCGCGCCGCGCGCCGGCAGCGCGTCCTGAAGCGGGGCAAGATCGTCGCCGCCGCCTCGCTTGATTCCTCGATCGACGTCACCATCCGCGACATGAGCGAAACCGGCGCCAAGCTCAAGCTCCAGGCGCCCATGATCCTGCCCACGTTCTTCGACGTGGTCATCGTCACGGACAACCTGCTCTATCCTTCGAGACTGGCCTGGCAGCGCTCCGAACTGGTTGGCGTCTCGTTCACGGGGCCGCCGAAACCCGTGCATCTACGCCGCTACCTCTAAGGACCGCTAGGGTCCGCGGCCGGTGTGAAGCCCGGCGAGGTTCACGAGGTGGACGAGGGCGACGAGCACCAGGAAGCCGCCCAGGAACATGATTGCCGTCGTCGGTATCATCGAGACGTCGAACGACGTGCGCGGCCGCCGTTCGCGGATTGCCGCGAACGTCACCAGAAGGGACCCCGCCAGCAGGGCGCCTATCGTGATCGGAATCTCCATCGCGGCGCAGAAAATCCACACCGGTCCTGGCCGTCAAGGGCCGGCGGTTGACTTTGGGGGGCTCCGTGCGTATCTAACGGCCTCAACAATTCTGGGCCGCCCCGGAGCGATCCGCGAGGCGGCCTTATCCGTGACAACCGGTGAGTGCCATGAAGATCCGCAATTCCCTCAAGTCGCTGCTCGGCCGCCATCGCGCCAACCGCATGGTTCGCCGCAAGGGCCGCGTCTACATCATCAACAAGCAGAACCCGCGCTACAAGGCTCGCCAGGGCTGAGGCTCGCGTTTCCGGCGTGCGGAACCACCGCCAGCCCTTCCGGGTCTGGCGGAACGCCCCCGGCTTGACTACGTTGGGGATCATGTCCTTCCGGTCGACATCGATCCTCCTTCTCGCCATGGGCGCCCTGGCGCTTCCGGCGCACGCCCAGGAAACCGATCCTGCCGCCGTGCCGGCGCCGCCGGCCACGCAGGACCAGGCACCTCCGGCGCCCGCTCCCGTCACCCAGGCTGAACTGCTCGACGGCCTCCTCGGCCGGTTGCGGCTTGCCTCCTCTGACGACGAGGCAAAGCTCCTCGAGCATGGCGTCTGGGAACTCTGGTCGCGCTCCGGCAGCCCGACGGCCGACCTGCTCGTCGAGCAGGCGATGAAGGCCTCGAACGCCGGGCAGACGGTCAAGGCGATCGCCATCCTCACGACCGTGATCGACGCCAACCCGACCTATGCGGAAGCCTGGAACAAGCGCGCCACCGTCTACTACACGATCGGCGACTACGACCACTCGCTTGCCGACATCGCGAAGGTGCTGGAACTCGAGCCGCGCCACTTCGGCGCGCTGGCGGGGCAGGGGATGATCTACAACGCGCAGGGCAAGTCTGCGGACGCCATCCGCTCGCTGAAGCGCGCACTGGCGATCAACCCGCACCTCGAGGCGGCGCAGAAGGCGCTGAAGGAAATCGAATCCGACTACGAACGCGACATCTGACGCGAACCGTCAGACTGTCTCGTTGCCCGGCGTCCCGATGCGCGCAACGCGCAGCATGTTGGTCTTGCCCGGCGTCCTGAGCGGTACGCCCGCGGTGATCACCACCCGCTCCTCCGGCTTGCCGAACCCTTCCTCGCGCGCGATCCGCGTTGCACGCGAGACCATGTCGTCGAGGCTCTTGGCATCCTCCGTCAGCACGCAGTGCACGCCCCATACCACCGACAGGCGGCGCCCCGCCGTGACGTTGGGCGTGAGCGCGATGATCGGCACGATTGGCCGTTCCCGCGCGACGCGCAGCGCCGTCGAACCTGAGCCCGTGTAGCAGACGATCGCTGCCGCCGAGATCGTCTCGGCAACGGTGCGCGCCGCATTGGCGATGGCGTCGGCGCTCGTCGCCTGCGGCTCGGTACGTCGGGCATGGCTCAGGCTCTGGTAGAGCGGGTCCTGCTCGACGGCGCGGGCGATCTTGTCCATCGTCGCCACCGCCTTTTCCGGCCAGGCGCCGGAGGCGGATTCGGCCGACAGCATCACGGCGTCGGCGCCTTCGAAGACGGCGGTCGCGACGTCCGACACCTCGGCGCGCGTCGGCACCGGCTCGACGATCATCGACTCGAGCATCTGCGTCGCCACGATCACCGGCTTGCCTGCCGCCTGGGATGCGCGCGTCAGCCGCTTCTGCCAGCCCGGCACGGCCTCGAGCGGCAGCTCCACGCCGAGGTCGCCGCGCGCCACCATGATCGAATCCGTGATCTCGAGGATCTGGTCGATCTCCTTCAGCGCGGCCGGCTTTTCGACCTTCACCATGATCGCCGCGCGGCCCTTGATCAGCGCCTTCGCCTCGGCGACGTCCTGCGCGCGCTGTACGAACGACTGCGCGATCCAGTCGACGCCGAGGTTCGCCGCGTACTCGAGGTCAGCCCGGTCCTTTGCGGTGAGCGCGTCGAGCGGAACGACGGTGTCCGGCACGTTCACGCCTTTGCGCGCCGAGAGCCGCCCGCCGAACACCACGCGCGTGACGATGCGGTGCGGCTCGACGTCGGTGATCTCCACGCGCACCCGTCCATCGTTCAGGAGCAGGTGGTGGCCGACCCTTGCGGCCGCGAAAATCTCCGGGTGCGGAAGATAGACGCGGGTCTGGTCGCCGGGCTTCGGATCCTCGTCGAGGACGAACGTGTCGCCGGCGCGGATCGTCACCGCGTCCTCGGCGAACGTCCCGATGCGCAGCTTCGGCCCCTGGAGGTCGGCGAGAATGCCGATGGGGCGGCCGTGCTTGGCCTCCAGCGCGCGGACGATGTCGTGGTAGCGCTTCAGCGTCTCGTGGCTCGAGTGGCTCATGTTGACGCGGAACATGTCCACGCCCGCCACGAACAGCCGCTCGATCATCTCCGGCTCGGATGACGCCGGCCCGAGGGTCGCGACGATCCGGACTTTCCTGTTGCGTCTCAACACCGCCCCCGTTCGACGCCTGATGTAAGAACTACGGCGAGGTCTTGGCCCCCGACAGTTCGACCGTCCAGTCCTGTTCCTCGCCGGTGTCGACCTCGAAGAAGCCCTTCTTGTCGAAACCGCGCTCCTGGCACTGGTCGATGCCGTGGATCGTGAACAGCTTGTTCTGTGTACACATCATCGACTTGCCGCCCCAGGCGCCGCCCTTGTCGTAGTCGACGGCGTAGACGTAGTAGTAGCGGGCGTTCAGCGCGCCTTCCTTCAGCTTCACGCATCCGGCGGGGGGAACGTTCCACCAGCCCTCGCTCGTCCAGCCCTGCGGGTCCTTGTAGCCGAGCGCCACGCCCACCTTGCTTTCCGTGCGATTGCACAGCTTGAGATCCGCGTGCGCCGGGGCGACGGCTGCGCCGAACCCCATGCCCAGCGAGACTGCACCGGCGGCTGCGAGCATCAACGCCTTTCGGCCGACCCACCCGTTGCCCTTGCCCATACTCCCTCCACGCGAACGTCGTCGCTCCCAAACTTCCACCTAGCATCCATGCGAACGTCAGGCAAACCCGGTTGCAGCGTTCTGCGCCTGCTTTCCGGAGCCTGAGCGAACTTTCGCGTGCCACGGCTCTATGACGCAATTGAGGTGATGGCACCCACCCTTGCGGCGAGTTAATCTTCGGCCATGCTCTCCGCCAGCGAACGCCACCGTGTCGACGGACAAAAGCATGTTACCGACGACGGGTTCGTGTCGCACGAGGTGGTCGGCGGCGACCTTGACACGGGCGTCCTGCTGCTCTGCGACCATGCCCGCAACGCCCTGCCGCCGCGCTACGGCAGCCTCGGCCTCGACCGGGCCGAGTTCGAGCGCCACATCGCCTACGACATCGGCGCAGAAGGGGTGACGCGGGCGCTCGCGGAGCGCCTCGGGGCGCCGGCGGTGATGTCGGGATTTTCCCGCCTGCTGATCGACCCGAACCGCGGTCTCGATGATCCGACGCTCATCATGCGGCTGTCGGACGGCGCGATCATCCCGGGCAACCGCACGATCGAAGCGGAGGAACGGGCGCACCGCATCGAGCGCTACTACCGCCCCTATCATGCGGCGATCGCCGCGCTGGTGGCGAATCGCCTCCGCGCCGGCAGGCCGCTCGCCATCGTGTCGCTCCACAGCTTCACGCCGTTCTGGAAGGGCGTGCCGCGGCCATGGCAGGTGGCAATCCTGTGGGCGAAGGATCGCTCGCTCGCCGGGCGCGTGCTCAGCCGGCTCGCGGCCGATCCGGCGCTGGTCGTCGGGGAGAACGAGCCTTACGCGGGCGGCCTAGAGGGCGATACGCTGGACCAGCACGCCATCACGCACGGCGTGCCGCACGCACTGGTCGAGATCCGGCAGGATCTCATCGCTGAAAAAGCCGGGATTTCTGCGTGGTCCAACCGGCTTGCGGATATCGTGCCGGCCGCGGTTGAAAGCCTGCGCCGCGGCGACTAAGACAAGAGGCAGGACGAGGCCCGCACGGCGCCCGAGGATCAAGCCATGAAGCAGCTGGACGAAAAGACGCGAACGGAGCTCGAGGCGGCAGCCTTCCGCAAGCTCGTCGAGCACCTGCGCACGCGCACCGACGTGCAGAACATCGACCTGATGAATCTCGCCGGCTTCTGCCGGAACTGCCTTGCCAACTGGATGAAGGTCGCTTCCGACGTAAAGGGCGCAGGCCTCACCACGGACGACTCGCGCGAACTCGTCTACGGCATGCCGTATGCCGAGTGGAAGGAGAAGCACCAGAGCGAGGCGACCGCCGACCAGAAGGCGAAGTTTTCGAAGTCGCACCGCCACTGACGGCGACCTGAATCGACAGAGGGCGGCGCGGCGAGAACCGGCGCCGCGCAACGATCCGCTTTGAGGGGATGACCACGATGGATGCCAAGACGTCGTTTGCGCAAGGGCAGCTCAAGTCGCTCGTCGAGCGAATCGAGAAGCTCGAGGAAGAGAAGAAGTCGATCGCCGGCGACATCAAGGAAGTGTACGCCGAGGCGAAGGCCAACGGCTTCGACACGAAGATCCTGCGCAAGGTGATCTCGCTGCGCAAGAAGGACGTCGCCGAACGCGAGGAAGAGGACGCCGTGCTTGCGCTCTACCTCCAGGCCCTGGGCATGGTGCCGGCCTGACCGGCCTGCGCCGTCATGCAGCGGCGATCATCGGCAGCAAGATCAGTTCGAGCGGCTGAACAGGCTCGAGAGCGCGGCGAGTAGGGTCGAGCCGAGGCTCTTCGGCTGCTGCTCTTCCGTAACGGTGCTCGCGAGGAAGTCGCCCTTGGCGCTCGGGCCCATGGAGGCCGTGGTCGCAAGCAGGGCGGGCTGGAGATCGGTCGTTCCGTCGGCGGTGAGCACCTGCGTGCGCACGACCTTCACCGGCTGCGACAGGTCGGCGGCCACCATCTGGGCCGGCGCCGCAGCGCCATCCTCGAGGAACGGCTGCGGCGCGCCGTCGTAGCGCAGCAGCTTCTCGGTCGAGAACACGCCGGCGGCTGCATACTGGATGTCGCCGTTGGCATTGGTGTCGAGCGGACGGATCGTCGGGGCCTGTGCGGTCGTGCCGGTGAGCAGTTCCTGCGCGAAGTCGCCCTTCTGTGCGACGTCCGCGGACGGCATCGGCTCGGCGGTGAGATTGTCGTCCGGGTTGACCGGTCCCATGCCCTCAGACGCCTGCACGCTACGCTCCGCGAAGCTCACCTTCGGAACGGGCGCTGAAGCCGGCTCGATGTGCATGTTGGCCGCCGCCAGCATCAGCACTTCGATCGGCTTCGGCTGCGGCTTCGGTACCATCGCGGCGACGGTCGCTGCCGGGAGTTCAGGCTTCGGCTGCGGCACCACCGCAGGAGCGGCAGCCGGAGCGTCGGCGGTCTCTGCGGGAGCCTGGGCCGGGGCGGGCGTCGGATCGGGCTGCGTCGCGGCCGCGTCGGCAGCGGTCGGCGCCTCGTCGTCGCCGTTGTCGGTGCCCGTGCCGAGGAGTCGCTGCAGAAGCGAGCGCGACGGCTGCGACTGCACGGAGGCCACCTCGACGTTGCCGCCGCCACGGCCGCGGCGTGCGCCGACCGTCGAGGCGCTCTCGCGGAAGATCGAGGCGAGCTTGGTGTCGCTGATGCGCGGCCAGTGCCGCACGTTGCCTGAGTCGATGTGGACGAAGCCGCCGGCGCTCGAGGGATAGTAGCCGACGCCGCCGACCTGCCGCACCAGCGCGCTGTTGCGCAGCTTCTCGAGCGGAACGTCAGGGAAGAACATGTCGATGGCGTTGCCGCGCACGTGCTGGCTCTGCGTGGCGACGTGCCGGCCGATGCGCTTCAGCATCAGGTTCGTCTCGGCCGAGCGGTAGCCGCAGATGATGTAGATCGGCGCCTTGGACCCGAGGTCCTCGTGCAGTTCCCACATCAGGTCGATGGTGCGCGGCGACATCGTGGTCGGGCGGTTCTTGCGCCAGTCGCGCAGGAAGTAGTTCAGCTGCGCCATCGCCGAAGGAATGTACTGGCCATCCTTCTTGTAGGTGATGGTGATCCGTTCCTTGGTGTGCACGTGGTAGAGGCTGAGGGTGCGGATCTCGCCGGCCGAAACGGACGTTGCGATGGCGACGAGGAACCCCGCGCCGGCAAGCGCGGACACAAACGTCTTGGCAAGGAACCCGGTATCGATCTTCACGCGCAATCCCACCTCGACGGAATCGCCTTCACGGCGTCCGCTTACCCGAACATCAGTCGATCAGACTGCTTGACGTCCCCAAGACCCCAATCCCGATCCCCAAAGAACCCCGGATGCCACCCGCGTCCCAAACCTGGGAGGCACCCATCCCATGCGACTCCCCTTACGGAAGTGTCGCAGGGTCAGCAGTTCGACACAAGAATGCGGCTGCTATTGGGCAACCGCAAGCCTGTGCATCATACCGAAAAGCTGGTTAATCCGCGCTTAAGCATAAAGGAAGACTAGCACGGGGACCGTCACGACGCCTTGATCTAGCGCATGGCCAGCTGGCTTTTCCCCAACGCCGTCTCGAGCAGCGCATCCCGGCCGTAAACATCCGCGAAATAACGGATTTTGCCGTTCTCGTCCGGCCAGGCCGTGAAATAGGTGAGGTGCACCGGCAACGGCCGGTCGAGCTTCACCGCACGGTTTTCCCCGGCGGCGATCGCGGCGTCGACCTCGTCGGCGCTCCAGCCCAGCACAACCTCCGCGAACTGCCGCGGGTTCTGGACACGCACGCACCCGTGCGAGAAGGCGCGCATCGACTTCGCGAACAGCGCCTTCGTGGGCGTGTCGTGCATGTAGATGTGGTGCTCGTTCGGGAACAGGAATTTTACCTCGCCAAGCGCGTTGTCCGATCCCGGCGGCTGGCGCACGCCGAACGGCGGATTCTTTCCGTAAGCGGACCAGTTCACGTCCGACGAGCTCACCACGCGGCCGCGGCTGTCCACCACCTCGAAGCCGTTGCGGTCGAGATAGGATGGATCGCGCAAAAGGCGCGGCCTCATCTCGTGCGCGATGATCGACGGCGGCACGCCCCAGTACGGGTTGAACTCCACCGTCTCCATCTGGTCGCTGAACTCGACCGTCTGGGTGTTGGGCTTGCCGACGATGACGCGAGTGCCCCAGACTTCCTCTCCGTTCTCAATGACCTGCAGCGAGAACGAGGCCTGGTTGACGAACACGTAGCGCTTGCCGAGATCGCGCGGCAGCCAGCGCAGCCGCTCCATGTTGTCGATCAGCACCTGGCGGCGGTCGGCGCCGCTCGCCGGACCACCGTTGAGCTTCGCGACCGTCGCAACGCCGACGATCCCGTCGGCATCGAGGCCAGCGCTTGCCTGGAACGCGCGCACCGCGGCGGCATCCGCCTGCGTGAAGATCGTTTCGGCGTTCGGCTTGTCGACGGCGTTGGTCGCGGGGATGTTCCCCTCGCCGTCGACGGGCGATACCTGGACGTTCTCGCCGAGATCGGCCGGATCGATGTCCGGCAGGTCGCCGGCATCGGCGAGTTCCTTGAGGCGCTTGCGAATCAGCGGCACGCGGGCGTCGTCGGAACCGACGCGGATCTTCGGGCCGTCGTCGATCGTCGTGTCCGCGGTCTCGGTCTGCTTCGTCAGGTAGTGCGCGAGTTCCTTCTTCATCGCCGCGTAGGCCGGATGCGTCGGCTGCAGCGAGGCGAGGTAGCTTTCGGTGTCGTTCGAGGCGAGGCGGGCCAGCGCGGTCGACGCCTTCACGGTCGGCGGCGTGCGGTCCTGGTAGCCCGAGATGTTGTTCGGCACGATGCGTCCGCCCGAAGCGTGCTGCGCATAGCGGAGCGCCGCAGCGGTGAGCTGGATGTCGTGGCGGGCGAGGTCGGACGGGTCCTTCCCCGTGACCGCCGGCACCCGATAGTCGTCCGGGTCGAGGCCTTCGGCGGCCGCGCTGGCGAGCACCGACTGCAAGGACTTCGCCGCTTCCGGATCGGCCCACAGCGGGCGGAAGTCGCGGCCGGCGTAGAACGACAGAATCGCGTTGCGCTGGTCGGCCGTCGCCTGGACGCCGGTCGAGCCTTCCTTCAGCCGCTGCCAGATCGACAGTGCGACCGTGTCGTCGAACCGCGGTGAGACGGGCGCGGCGAGCTTCGGATCCGACACCGGCACGAGCGCGGGCGGCTTGTAGTCGTAGATCTCCGCGCCTTCGACTTCCTCGACCACGGGTGCGCTGTCGGCGACGTCCGGCTGCGCCGGGCGCTGGCCCTGCTGGTCCACGGGGCGGCCTCCGAACAGGCCGAAGAAGAACGGCTGGCGCGGCTGCTGCTGTTGCTGCGCGTAGCCGTTGCGGTTGAACCACGGAGCCTGCGGCGGGGCCTGCCGATAGGTCGGCTGGCCGAACCAAGTCGACTGGCCGAACGGCTGCGCGGCCTGCTGCTGTTGCTGGCGGGCGCGCAATTGTTGCTGCTGCTGGGCCTGCTTCTTGCCGGGCTTCTGTTCACCCTGCGCCTGGAACTGGCTCGAGAAGTTCGTCTTCTGCGTCGACGATTCGGCCATCGCGGCATGCGCAAACGCCATCGCAGCAAGCGCGACGCCGGCCATCTGCAGCGTTCGTGAAACCCCGGCCATTCCTGTCCTCCAACTTGGCCCGCGACCCTAGTCGCTACGGCCTAGAATCACAATCCCGGCCCGGGCGTTCCATCCGCAACCGCAGGCTGTTTCAAGTTCCCGTGCCGACCTTCGGCTCGAGTCCGAGATCGCGCATCTTCCGGTAGAGCGTCGAGCGGCCGATTCCGAGCTTTCTCGCGACTTCCGACATTTGGCCGCGGTAGCGGTGCAGCGCCATCCGGATGACGTCGGCCTCGACCTCCTCGAGCTTGCGCATGTGGCCGCCGGCCGTGACGACCGGGATGCCGAGCGCCATACCGTCGCCGACCACGCCCGCGACGGGCGCGGAGGCCACCGGCTCGCCGCCGATCATAGCAGCCGAGCCGAGTTGCGGCACCGGCTTCTTCTCGAGCACCGGAGCAGGCGGTATCTTCGCCTCGAACCCCTCGACGAGGGAGGCGATCTGCGGGAAGTCGTCGACGGTGAGGAAATCGCCCTCGCACAGTACGATCGCGCGGAACACGGTGTTCTCGAGCTGGCGCACGTTGCCGGGCCACGCGTAGGCCATCAGCATGCGGAGCGCCATGTCGTCGATGCCGCGCACCTTGCGGCCCTCCTCGGCGCTGAAGCGCGTGATGAAGTGCTCGACCAGCGCCGGGATGTCCTCGCGGCGCTCGCGCAGGGGCGGCACCATGATGGGAAACACGTTCAGGCGATAATAGAGGTCCTCGCGGAACTGCCCCGCCTTCACCATCTCGATCATGTTGCGATTGGTCGCAGAAATGAGGCGGATGTTGACCTTGACCGGCCTGCGCGAGCCGACCGGGTCGACCTCGCCTTCCTGGATCGCGCGCAGCAGCTTCACCTGGATGTCGAGCGGGAGCTCGGCCACCTCGTCGAGGAACAGCGTGCCGCCGTCGGCCTCCTGGAACTTGCCGATGTGGCGCTGGCTCGCCCCGGTGAACGAGCCCTTCTCGTGGCCGAACAGGATCGACTCGACCAGGTTCTCGGGGATGGCACCGCAGTTCACCGCCACGAACGGCTTGCCGCGCCGGTCGCTCTCGCCCTGGATGGCGCGGGCAATCATCTCCTTGCCGACGCCCGATTCGCCTTCGATCAGGATCGGGATGTTCGACTGCGCCCCGCGGCGCACCATGCGCGCCACGTTCTGCATGGCGGGCGCATTGGCGATGAGATCGGCGAACGTCATCGCGCCGCCGACCTTCTGGTTCAGGCGCTTCACCTCTTCGGTGAGCGCGTTCACCTTGAGCAGGTTCTGCACCGACACCTTGAGCCGCTCGGGGCTCACCGGCTTCACGACGAAATCGTCGGCGCCGGCGCGCATCGCCTTCACGACCGTCTCGATCGACCCCTGCGCCGTCTGCACGATGACCGGCAGGTTGCCGTGCTGGGCGTTCAGGCGTTCGAGGAACTCGATGCCGTCCATGCCAGGCATCACGAGATCGAGAATGATGAGATCGACGGGCTTGCCGCGCGGTTGCGCGAGGCGATCGAGACCGGCTTCCGCACTCTCCGCGGTCGCCACTTCGTAGCCGAACCGCTTCACCATTTCCTCGAGGATGCGCCGCTGGGCGGGGTCATCATCGACAATCAGAATGCGAGCTGCCATGCGTGTGCCGGTTTCCGGTCTGAACGAGTTGTTCTCAGAGGACGAGCGTCGTCACCGGATCCCGCAGGTTGCCCCCTCGCGAAATCCCCCGGTTGCGGTTCGTGGCCTCGGTTCGCACTTTGGCAGCGATCCGTAAAGGCGCGCTTAATGCCGCCACCGGTTTGAAACACCTGCGACGAAGGGGTTTGGGTTTTCCTGCCTTCGCAGTGGACTTGGCGCCACCCCGCCGCCATATCTTCGGCCGACTGTCGACAGATCTTCCCACATCCGAAAACCGTAGGACGCTGCATGTCACAATCGAAGAGCGCAACGAAGAAGGCCGATCCAGCCGCCAAGGCCGAACCGAAGGTGAACCTCGGCGATCTGCCGGAGTGGAACCTCGCCGACCTGTACCCCGCGCCCGATTCGGAAGCATTCCGGAAAGATATCGACACGGCGCGCAAGGCATCTGCGGCCTTCCAGTCGGCATGGCGCGGCAAGCTCGCGACGCTGTCGGGCGAAGACCTCGCCAAGGCGGTGCAGGACTACGAGCGGCTGTCCGATCTGCTCGGGCGGATTGGCTCCTATGCGACACTCTATTACGTCGGCGACACGACCGACCCGAAGCGCCAGAAGTTCTACGGCGACGTGAACCAGCAGCTGACCGACATCACGACGGGGCTCCTGTTCTTCGAGCTCGAGCTCAACCGCATCGACGACAAGGCGATGGAGAAGGCGCTTTCGGCGAAGGCGCTCGCCCACTACAAGCCGTGGCTCGACGATCTCCGTCGTGAGCGCCCGCACCAGCTCGAGGACCGGATCGAGGAACTGTTCCACGAGAAGTCGCTGACCGGGCGCGGCGCCTTCAACCGCCTCTTCGACGAGACGATGGCGTCGCTCCAGTTCGAGGTCGACGGCCAGAAGCTGACGCTCGAGCCGACGCTGAACCTCCTCGTCTCGCGCGACGAGAAGAAGCGGCAGGCGGGCGCCGAGGCGATCGCGAAGACCCTCGGCGACAACATCCGCCTCTTCACGCTGATCACCAACACCCTCGCCAAGGACAAGGAGATCTCCGACCGCTGGCGTCACTTCAAGGACGTGGCCGACTCCCGCCATCTCGCCAATCGCGTCGAGGGTGAGGTGGTGGACGCCCTGGTCGCCGCCGTGCGCGCGGCCTATCCGAAGCTGTCGCATCGCTACTACGCGATGAAGGCGAAGTGGCTCGGCAAGGAGCGCCTTGCGTACTGGGACCGCAACGCGCCGCTGCCCGAGGAGGACACCCGCGAGGTGCCGTGGTCGGACGCTCGCGAGCTCGTGCTCACGGCCTATGGGCAGTTCGCGCCCGAGATGGCCGATATCGCCAAGCGCTTCTTCGACGGTCGCTGGATCGACGCGCCGGTGCGGCCCGGCAAGGCGCCGGGCGCCTTCGCGCATCCGACGGTGCCCTCGGCGCACCCCTACGTGCTCCTCAACTACCAGGGCAAGACGCGCGACGTGATGACGCTCGCCCACGAGCTCGGCCACGGCGTGCACCAGGTCCTGGCGGCAAGCCAGGGCGCGCTGATGGCCTCGACACCGCTGACGCTCGCCGAGACGGCGTCGGTGTTCGGCGAGATGCTGACGTTCCAGGCGCTGCTCAAGGTCACGACGGACCCGAAGAAGCGCAAGAGCCTCCTCGCCCAGAAGGTCGAGGACATGCTCAACACGGTCGTCCGCCAGATCGCGTTCTACATCTTCGAGCGCAAGGTGCACGAGGAGCGGAAGCAGGGCGAACTCACGGCCGAGCGGCTCGGTGAGATCTGGTACGAGGTGCAGAGCGAAAGCCTTGGGCCCGCGATCGAGTTCAGGGACGGCTACCAGGTGTTCTGGTCGTACATCCCGCACTTCATCCACTCGCCGTTCTACGTCTACGCCTACGCGTTTGGCGACTGCCTCGTGAACTCGCTGTTCGCGCGCTACCAGGCGGGCGACGACAAGTTCACGCAGAAGTACTTTGCGCTGCTGAAGGCCGGCGGCAGCAAGCCCTACGGCGAACTGCTCGCGCCGTTCGGCCTCGACGCCAAGGACCCGCAGTTCTGGCAGATGGGGCTCAAGGTGATCGAGAGCATGATCAACGAGATCGAGGCGCTCGAGAAGGCGGGCCATGCCTGAACTCCGCCACACGCCCTACGACGGCTCGCGCACGCCCTTCACGCTGGGCCTCGAGGCGCTCGACCTCGCGCAGTGGATCGAGCCCGACGAGCACCTCGCCGACGAGCTTGCCGAGAAGGCGCGGCTCCTGTCGGTGAAACGCGACGAGGTGTGGCAGGAGGAGGTCGAGACGCGGGAGGCCCAGGTCGAAGTGCTCGACATGCTGGCGTCGTACCTGCCGGCGCAATTCCCTGCCGTCTATCGGCGAGACGGCAATCGCATCACGGTGATGCCGGCCGGCGCGTCGGTCGATCTCGATGACACCGCGATGTCGCCGCTCGAAACGGCATCGCGGCTCGTCCAGGAAGACCTCGTGCTGATGCGGCGCGGCGCGAGCGGCTGGCGCATCGCCGCCGCCTCGCTGTGCTTCCCCTCGACGTGGGTGCTCGCCGAAAAGTTCGGCCGCGACATGGATGCGATCCACGTGCCGGTGCCGGGATATGGCGAGAAGATGGGCCCGCGCATCGGGCGCATCTTCGACAACCTCCAGGCCGACCGGCCCGTGCTGCGCTACAACTGGTCGCTCTACGATTCGCCCGAACTGTTCATGCCGCGTCGCGGTCCGCGGAAATGGCTCAAGGAGCCGGTCGAGCCCGACGCCAACATCTTCATCCGCATCGAGCGCCAGACGCTGCGCCGGCTGCCGCAATCGGGCGACATCCTGTTCACGATCAAGGTGCTGGTCGACCCGCTGGGCGCACTGCTGCGCCATCCGAAGCGGGCCGAGCTTGCTGAGAGCATGAAGCAGCAACTCATGGCGATGAACGCCGAAGAGATCGCCTACAAGGGCCTCACGCAGACGCGCGAGAAGGTCGCGGCGGCGCTCGACGCGATCGCGGCCGGCGCGGCGGTGGCGGCATGACCGAGCGCGAGAGCTCGAGCCTCGCCGGCCGCGTCACCCGCTTCGCGCGGGTCGGCGCGGGCGTCGGCACGACGGTGGCGCGCGTCGCCGCCGGACGACTGCTCGGCCAGGAGAAGGACCTCGAGACCGAGGCGCGCCTGTTCCGCGAGGCGCTGGGCTCGCTGAAGGGCCCGCTCATGAAGGTGGCGCAGCTCATCGCCACCATCCCCGACGCGATCCCGGCCGAGTATGCCGCCGAACTCGCGAAGCTCCAGAGCCACGCGCCGCCGATGGGCTGGCCGTTCGTGCGCCGGCGGATGGCGGCCGAGCTCGGGCCCGAGTGGCAGTCGAAGTTCTCCTCGTTCGACCACGAGGCGATCGCGGCCGCCTCGCTTGGCCAGGTGCACCGGGCGGTGGCGAAGACGGGCGAGCCGCTCGCCTGCAAGCTCCAATACCCGGACATGGCATCGGCCGTCGAAGCCGACCTTCAGCAGCTGAAGATCCTGTTCTCGATCCAGCGGCGAATGGACCCGGCCGTCGACACGAGCGAGATCGCCGAGGAGATCGGCGCGCGGCTGCGGGAAGAGCTCGACTACCAGCGCGAGGCGGCGCACATCGCGCTCTATTCGGGCATCCTCGCGGATGAACCGCTGGTGCGGGTGCCGGCCGTGCACGCGGCGCTATCGACGCGCCGGCTCCTCACGATGGGCTGGCTCGACGGGCAGCGGCTCACCGAGTTCAAGGAGCACAGCCTCGAGGAGCGCAATCTCCTCTCGACGGCGATGTTCAAGGCGTGGTGGCGCCCGTTCTGCAGCCACGCCGTCATCCACGGCGACCCGCACCTCGGCAACTATTCCGCCTTCCTCGACGCGAGCGGTGCGCCGGCCGGGATCAACCTCCTCGACTACGGCTGCATCCGCATCTTCCCGCCGAAGTTCGTCTCCGGCGTCGTCGAACTCTACCGCGGGCTCCAGACCGACGACCGCGACCGGATCGTCCACGCCTACGAGGTGTGGGGGTTCAAGAACCTGAGCCACGAACTCATCGACATCCTGAACATCTGGGCGAAGTTCATCTACGGCCCGCTGCTCGAAGACCGGGTACGGGCGGTGGCGGAGGGCGTGTCGCCCGCGGAATACGGCCGCCGCCAGGCGTTCGAAGTGCACAAGGCGCTGAAGGAGAAGGGCCCGGTGACGGTGCCGCGCGAGTTCGTGTTCATGGACCGCGCCGCGATCGGGCTTGGCGCCGTGTTCATCCACCTCCGGGCCGAGCTCAACTTCCACCGGCTGTTCAACGAGGCGCTGGAGGCCTTTTCGCTGGAGGCAGTGGGCGACCGGCAGCGCCAGGCGCTCGCCTCCCACAATCTCTCCGCAGCGTGACGATCCAAACGGAATGGCATTCCGTATTGACTTGGATAGGAGTTTGCTGTCCGGTTCCGTCCGCAATTCGTGGAACGGCTCCGGGTAAAATGCCGGCGGGGGGCCGGCATTTTTCGTGCCTGGACTGAAAGAGGGAAGCTTTGCCATGGCCCATGAGGCGGGTACGCATTCGAACGACATGACCGCGCACGTGAAGACCTACGAGGGGTTCCTGCGCGGCTCGGTGGCTCTGGCGCTCGGCTGCGCCTTCGTGCTGGTGGCGCTGACGATGTTCGCCTTCGGCAAGTCGATGGCGGTTTTCTGGGGATTTGCGGGCCTCGGGTTCGGCCTCGCCATGGTGGCGATCGACACGATCAGCGGCAGCCGCACCTGGATGCTGTCGCTCGGCTTCCTGATCCTCTTCGGCCTGTTCACGGCCATTCGCATCAGCTGACAAACCAAAGAGGGGCCGGCCCATGAAGATCGGCGTGCCAGCCGAACAGGCTGCGGGTGAAACGCGCGTCGCCGCGACGCCCGACACGGTGAAAGCCTACGTCAAGAAAGGCGCCGAGGTCGTCGTCCAGGCGGGCGCCGGCGCGGGGTCGTTCTTCTCCGACGACGCCTACAAGTCGGCCGGCGCGACGGTCGTAAAGACCGCCGCCGACGCGGTGAAGGACGCCGACGTGGTGCTGACCGTTCGACGGCCGTCCGACCAGGCCGTGAAGGCGTTGAAGAAGGGCGCGCTCGTCGTCGGCCAGCTCGACCCCTACGGCGACCGGAAGGGCTTCGAGATCCTTGGCAAGGCGGGGGTGAGCGCGTTCGCCATGGAGCTCATGCCGCGCATCACGCGCGCCCAGTCTATGGACGTGCTGTCCTCGCAGGCGAACCTCGCCGGCTACAAGGCGGTGATCGAGGCGGCGGACCAGTTCTCGCGCGCCTTCCCGATGATGATGACCGCCGCCGGCACGGTGCCGGCCGCACGCGTCTTCGTGATGGGCGCAGGCGTCGCAGGCCTGCAGGCGATCGCCACGGCCCGGCGCCTCGGCGCTGTCGTCTCGGCGACCGACGTGCGCGCCGCAGCGGGCGAGCAGGTGCAGAGCCTCGGCGCGAAGTTCGTGTTCGTCGAAGGCCTCGCGGACGCCTCGACCTCCGGCGGCTACGCCAAGGAGCTGTCGGAAGAGGACAAGAAGCGCCAGGCCGCGCTCGTCGCCGACCATATCAAGAACCAGGACGTGGTGATCACCACCGCGCTCATCCCGGGCCGCCCGGCCCCGGTGCTGGTGACGAAGGAGATGGTCGAATCGATGAAGGCGGGCTCCGTGATCGTCGACCTCGCGGTCGAGCGCGGCGGCAACTGCGCGCTGTCGAAGCCGGGCGAGGTGATCGACCACAACGGCGTGACCATCATGGGCCACCTCAACCTCCCGGGACGGCTCTCCGGCAACGCCTCGTCGCTCTACGCAAAGAACCTCCAGAATTTCCTCGACCCGATCATCACCAAGGAAGGCACGCTCAAGGTCGACTGGAACGACGAACTGATCGCCGGCACGGGGCTGCTGCGCGACGGCGAAAGCGTCCACCCGATCCTGAAGGCGAACTGAAGGAATTCCCAAGATGGCAGAGATCACCGTCCAGGATGCGATCGACAAGGCGCGCGCCGCAGCCGACGCAGCGAAGGCCGCCGCGGAGCAGGCCCAGACCTACGCCGACCAGGCGGCGCTCGTCGCCGGCAACGCCGCGACGCACGGCGCGCACGCGCTGAACGCGGCGAGCCCCTTCGTCTACCAGTTCTCGATCTTCGTGCTGGCGATCTTCGTCGGCTACTACGTGGTGTGGGCGGTGACGCCGGCGCTGCATACCCCGCTCATGTCGGTGACCAACGCGATCTCCTCGGTGATCGTGGTCGGTGCGCTGCTCGCGGTCGGGGCGGGCGCGCTCGCATCGGGCTCGACGATCGCCATGATCTTCGGGTTCCTCGCGCTGATCCTCGCCTCGGTCAACATCTTCGGCGGCTTCCTCGTCACGCAGCGGATGCTCGCCATGTACAAGAAGAAGGGCTAAGGCGATGATGTCGGCCAATCTCGTCGCCTTCCTCTACCTGATCGCCGGCGCGCTGTTCATCCTCGCGCTGCGCGGCCTGTCGAGCCCGGCGTCCTCGCGCACCGGCAACCTGCTCGGCATGGCGGGCATGACGATCGCCATCGTCACGACCCTCCTGTCGCACGGGCCTACCTCGTTCGGCCCGTGGCTCTTGATCATCCTCGGCCTCGCCGTCGGTGGCGGGGCAGGCGCGGTGGTCGCCCGGAAAATCCCGATGACGGCGATGCCGCAGCTTGTCGCGGCGTTCCACTCACTGGTCGGTCTCGCCGCCGTGTTCGTGGCGGCGGCGGCGCTCTATGCGCCCGCGGCGTTCGGCATCGGCGACGTCGGCTCGATCCATGGCGGAAGCCTCGTCGAGATGTCGCTCGGCGTCGCGATTGGCGCGATCACCTTCACCGGTTCGGTCATCGCCTTCGCCAAGCTCGACGGGCGCATGTCGGGTGCGCCGATCACGTTCACCGGCCAGCACTACCTGAACCTCGCGCTCGGCATCGCGCTGCTCGCGCTCATCGTGCTGTTCGTCCAGACCGAGAGCCACGTCCTGTTCTGGCTGATCGTGCTGCTGTCGTTCGCGATCGGCGTTCTGATCATCATCCCGATCGGCGGCGCCGACATGCCGGTCGTCGTGTCGATGCTCAACTCCTACTCGGGCTGGGCGGCGGCGGGCATCGGCTTCACGCTGCAGAACACGGCGCTGATCATCACCGGCGCACTCGTCGGGTCGTCGGGCGCGATCCTGTCCTACATCATGTGCAAGGGCATGAACCGCTCGTTCATCTCGGTCATCCTCGGCGGCTTCGGCGGCGAGGTGGCGGGCCCGGCCGGCGGCTCCGGCGAGCAGAAGCCGGTGAAGCTCGGCTCGGCCGAGGACGCGGCCTACATGATGAAGAACGCGAGCTCCGTGATCGTGGTGCCGGGCTACGGCATGGCCGTCGCGCAGGCCCAGCACGCGCTGCGCGAGATGGCGGACGAGCTCAAGAAGCACGGCGTGTCGGTGAAGTACGCGATCCACCCGGTCGCGGGCCGCATGCCGGGTCACATGAACGTGCTGCTCGCGGAAGCAAACGTGCCCTACGACGAGGTGTTTGAACTGGAGGACATCAACTCCGAGTTCGCCAACACCGACGTGGTGTTCGTCATCGGCGCCAACGACGTCACCAACCCGGCCGCCAAGGAAGACCCGCAGTCGCCGATCTACGGCATGCCGGTCCTCGAGGTGTGGAAGGCCGGCACCGTGATGTTCGTGAAGCGTTCGCTCGCCTCCGGCTACGCCGGCATCGACAACAGCCTCTTCTACCGCGACAACACCATGATGCTGCTCGGCGACGCGAAGAAGATGGTGGAGAGCATCGTCAAGGCGTTCTGACCGCCCGCTGTTTCGCACGTGATCGTCATGGCCGGGCACGTCCCGGCCATTTCTCTTGGGGGACGCGGAAAGAGGATCCTCGGGTCAAGCCCGAGGATGACAAGGAGTGGGCGGATGCGTTCTCCTCATTGTCACGGCCGGGCTGGTGGGCGCGGAAAGAGGATCCTCGGGTCAAGCCCGAGGATGACAAGGAGTGGGCTGGGATGTCGGGCAAGCCGACGGCCCGTCTCGTTTGTCATGGCCGGGCTGGCCGGCGTGGAAAGTGGATCCTCGGGTCAAGCCCGAGGATGACAAGGAGTGGGCGGGGATGACGGGTACGCCGACGGCCCCTCTCGTTCGTCATGGCCGGGCTCGTCCCGGCCACTTCTTTTGGTGGGCGCGGAAAGAGGATCCTCGGGTCAAGCCCGAGGACGACAAGGAGTGGGCGGCGGGGGATGACGGGTACGCCGACGGCCCCTCATGTACGTCATGGCCGGGCTTGACCCGGCCATCTTTTGCGGACGGAAGCGGGCCGACGCCTCAGGCCGTGTTGCGCGCCGTCGCCATGTCGGCGCGGACCTCGATGGCCGCGGTGGCGATGACGGAGTTGCCGCCGCGCTCGACATCGGGGACGTCGAGTCCGCCCTTCTTCACCTGGACCGTCACGGTGCCCACGGGCAGGCTCTTGCGCACGGCTTCGGCATCCACCGCGTCCGGCTTCTGCACGCCGATCGTCACGGTGATCTGCAGCTGCCTCGGGTCGATCTTCAGCGTCCGGAGGAACGGCAGGGCGCTGTGGTGGATCGCATCCTGCACGGCGCGCAGGGCCGCCTTGGTGTAGTCGCCCCCGTGCATGTCGTTGCCGTGGCCCATCTCGAGGATGATGCGTTTCAGCGCCATGTCAGCGGCCCTCCGGAACGTCGAGATACACGGTCGCCGCGGCATGGGCGATGATCGTCCGGTCGGTGCCCGCGTCGTTCAGGATCTCGAGCCCGCCCTCGACGACCTCAACCGTGCCCGTGCCGTGCGGCAGCACCGCCAGCACCTCGGCCTTGTTCACCTGGTCGGGCTTGGGGACGCCGATCAGGATCTCGACCTTCATATGTTCGTAGGAAAGCCCGAGCGCGTCGGCGATGCCGAGCGAGTTGTGCCACAGCGCATCGCGCAGGGCGCGCACGGCGGCCTTGGTGTGGTCGCCGCCGCGGATGTCGGTCCCCATCCCGATCTCGACGATCATGCGTGTCGCCGCCATCGATCCTCCTTCCGTCATGCCTCGCCGCGGGAAAACGGCGTCAGAGCTGCACGCCCTTCGTCAACGCGCCGTCGATCACCAGGTTGGTGCCCATGGTAAAGCTCGAGGCGGGGCTTGCGATGAACACGATGCCCTTGCCGATCTCCTCCGCCGTCGCCATGCGGCCGGTCGGGTTCAGCGCCAGCGCCTGCTTGAAGAGGTCCGGCAGGTTCTTCTCGATGTAGTGCCAGATGCCGTCCTTGAAGTAGACGTTGCCCGGCGACACCGAGTTCACGCGGATGCCCTTCGGCGCCAGCTTGTGGGCGAGACCGTGTGCGTAGTGGATGAGCGCGGCCTTGAAGGCGCCGTAGGCCGGCGTCGTGAAGTCGATCTCGCGTCCCGACACCGACGACACGATCACGATCGAAGGCCACTTCGACTTCTCGAGGTAGGGCAGGGTCGCGTTGACGGTGCGCACCGTGTGCATCATGTCGATCTCGAACTCGGCACGCCAGCTCTCCTCGGTGTCTTCGGCCGCGGCGAGCGCCGATACGTTGGCGACCACGATGTCGACGCCGCCGAGCGCCTTCGCGCTGTCATGCACCCAGCCCTCGAGCGCCTGCTTGTCACCGACGTCGATCGCCTTGCCGAACGCCTTCACGCCGCTCTTCTCGAGGGAGGCCACGGTGGTCTTCACGTCGTCGGCGTTTCGCGCGCAGACCGAGACGTTCGCGCCCTCCTGCGCGAACATGTCTGCGGCGCGCCGGCCGATGCCCTTGGTGCCGCCGGTGACGAGGGCATTCAGCCCCTTCAAACCCAGATCCATCTTGCTCCCCCTATTGGCTGATGTAGCTTTTCAGAATCGACGCGCCCAGCGTGTACTTCGGATCGACCATGTTGCCGACGCGCATCCGGCCGGCCTGCGTCAGCAGGAAGTACGCCTCGAGTTCGTCGAAGCCGTAGTCGGACGCGAGCCAGCGCGTCAGTTCGCGGTAGGCGATGCGCGCCGCGTCCTCCATCGGCCGGGCCGAACCGATGGTCATGATGAACTGCTCGTTCTCGAGCCGCGGCCAGGCAATCTGCCAGTTCTTGATCAGGTCCACGCGGATGGTCGTGGTCGAGGGCATCTCCACGGCCACGCCGCAGAGCTCGCCGTCGCCCTGCCGGCCGTGGCAGTCGCCGAGGTAGAGATAGGCGTCCTTGTGGAGGACGGGGAAGTACACGATGGCGCCCGGGGCAACGTCCGGCAGATCCATGTTGCCGCCCCAGTAGTCAGGCTGGAGCGACAGCACCGCCTCGATCAGCGGCGACACGCCGAGCGTGCCGATGAACGGCTCGTAGGGCAGGGTCACCCGGTCATTGAACTTCACGCCCTTCTCGGTGACCTCATACTTCATCACCCGCTCGGGCAGCGGCGGATTGAGCATTGCGGTGGCGCTGTTCGAGACGAGGCCGCCGAACTCGGGGATCAGCGCGGAGGTGCCGACCGGCTGCGGTCCGCGCGGCAGGATCGACCGGATCTCGACGCAGAGCACGTCGCCGGGCTCGGCGCCTTCGACGGCGATCGGACCGCATTGCGGGTTGACGAACGGCATGTTGAGCCGCTTCGTCGGCAGGTCGTCCACCGTCTTGATCGCGCCACCGAAGGCGTCCTCCGTCTCGGCGACGACAATATCGCCGGGAGCGATGGTCATGACCGGCTTGGCGTAGGGCCCGTAGACGTAGTGGTACTCGCCCTGCAACGCCTTGTTCAGGAGGTGCGACTTGCCCTCCTTGCCGCGCGCAACACCCTTGCGCCCCATGTAGCTCTGGTCGATCCAGCCCATCGCCTGTTTCCCCTGTCGTTTTCGCGGTAGCTTATTCGGCCGCTTGTCGGTTGTCGTCAGCATAGGCGGCAAGCGTGCGGCTCGCCACTGCGATGCTGCAGGGCGGCAAGGACGATCAAAACAATTTTATGGAACGCCACGAGGTCGAGCGACCCCCACCGCCATGCTTGACAGGGGAATTTTCAGCGCTTGTTATTCCCGGCCTGACCGGAGGGGGTGATCATTTTCACGACAGCGCTGCAGCATGAACCAACGCGCCGTCATCCTGCCCCCGGCGACCACGGCTGAAGCAGGCGCGGGGAAACACATGTCCAGCGCCGTCGGCATTATCGCCAATCCCGTCTCCGCCCGCGACATCCGTCGCGTGATCGCCAACGCGACCGCCCTCCAGATCACCGACCGTGCCAACATCGTGCTGCGCATCCTCTCCTGCGTGAAGGCCTGCGGCGTCGAGAAGGTGTTCCTGATGCCGGAGAACGGCGGCATCCGGCATCACGTGCGCCGCGGCATCGATCGGGCCGAGAACCAGGGGCTCACGCATTTCCCCTCGGTTGAGTACCTCGACTACAAGATCTCCGGCACGGTCGACGACACGCTGAAAGCTGCGCGCCTGATGCGGGAGATGGGTGTCGGTGCGATCGTGGTGCTGGGCGGCGACGGTACGCACCGCGCCGTCGTGACGAATTGCGGCGACGTGCCGATCGCCGGCATCTCGACGGGCACCAACAACGCCTTCCCGGAGCATCGCGAGCCGACCGTCACCGGGCTCGCCGTGGGCTTGGCGGTGACGGGGAAGGTGCCGCCGAAGGTCGCGTACCTTCCGAACAAGAAGCTTTCGGTGAAGGTGAACGGCGCCGAGGAGATCGCCCTCGTCGACGTCGCCGTCGTCACCGAGCGCTACATCGGCGCCCGCGCATTGTGGCGCACCGAAACCTTCCGCGAGCTGTTCGTCACCTTCGCCGATCCCGAGGTGATCGGGATGTCGGCCATCGCCGGGCTGCTCAAGCCCGTGTCCCGCACCGACGAGGGCGGGCTGCACGTGCGCCTTGGTCGCGAGGACGAGGCGAAGTTCCTGCTCGATACGCCGATCGCGCCCGGCTACGTGCGCAGCATCGGTATCCGCGACTACCGGGCGATGCCCCCCGGCAAGCTGTTCCGGCCTGAAATCAGCGCGGGCTCGATTGCGCTCGATGGCGAACGCGAACTCTCGTTCAGCGAGACGGACGACGTGAGCATCGAGCTCGTGCCTGATGCCTTCAGGACCGTGAATGTTAGTGCCTGCATGCACCATGCGGCCAAGCACGGCCTCATGCGCCTGAACGTGCCTGAACACGAAACCATGGGAGGACTCACATGAACAGATCCGCAGCGGCGGTGAAGGACCGTGACACCGAGGGCGTATTCCCGCTCTCGAAGACGGACCTTCTGAAAGCCTATCGCATCATGAAGACCATCCGCGAGTTCGAGGAGCGGCTGCACGCCGACTTCGCGAAGGGCGACATTCCGGGCTTCGTGCACCTCTACGCGGGCGAGGAAGCCGCCGGCACCGGCATCATGATGCACCTGACCGACAAGGACCGCATCGCCTCGACGCACCGCGGCCACGGCCACTGCATCGCCAAGGGCGTGGACGTGAAGGAGATGATGGCCGAGATCTACGGCAAGATCACCGGCTCGTGCCGCGGTAAGGGCGGTTCGATGCACATCGCCGACCTGTCGAAGGGCATGATGGGCGCGAACGGCATCCTCGGCGCTGGCGCGCCGCTGATCTGCGGCGCAGCGCTTGCGGCCAAGTATCGCGGCGATGGCGGCGTGGGCATCTCGTTCGTGGGCGACGGAGCCTCGAACCAGGGCACCTTCCTCGAAAGCCTCAACCTCGCGGCGGTGTGGAACCTGCCGGCGATCTTCGTGGTCGAGAACAACGGGTATGCCGAGTCCACCTCGCGCGACTACGCGGTGGCGGTGGATTCCTACGTCGACCGCGCGGCGGGCTTCGGCCTGCCTGGCGTCACGGTGAACGGCCTCGACTTCTTCGCCGTGTACGAGGCGGCAGGCGAGATGATCAAGCGGGCGCGCGAAGGCGGGGGCCCGGGTCTCCTCGAGTGCAAGATGGTGCGCATGTACGGCCACTTCGAGGGCGACCAGCAGACCTATCGCGGCAAGGGTGAGCTCGACGACATCCGCGCCAACAAGGACTGCATCAAGCTGTTCGCCAAGCGCGTGACGGAGGCCGGCGTCATCAGTCGCGCCGAGCTCGACCAGATCGACAAGGAAGTGGCGAAATTGATCGAGGACGCGGTCGCGTTCGCGAAGTCGTCGCCCTTGCCGGGCGCGAACGATCTCACCACCGACGTCTACGTGAAATACTGATCTTACGGGAGAGGACAAGAACCATGGCACGCAAGATCAGCATGCGCCAGGCGATCAACGAGGCGCTCGATCAGGAAATGGCCCGCGATCCGTCGGTGATCGTGATGGGCGAAGACATCGTCGGCGGCGCCGGCGGTGACGGTGAGGAGGACGCCTGGGGCGGCGTGCTCGGCGTCACCAAGGGGCTTCACGCCAAGCACAAGGGGAAGCTGCTCGACACGCCGCTCTCCGAGTCGGCCTACATCGGCGCGGCGATCGGCGCGGCGGCCTGCGGCATGCGTCCCGTCGCGGAACTGATGTTCCTCGACTTCATGGGCGTCTGCTTCGACCAGATCTTCAACCAGGCCGCCAAGTTCAAGTACATGTTCGGCGGCAAGGCCGAGACTCCGGTGGTCATCCGCGCGATGGTGGGGGCGGGCTTCCGCGCCGCCGCCCAGCACTCGCAGATGCTGACACCGCTGTTCGTGCACATCCCCGGCCTCAAGGTGGTGTGCCCGTCGAACGCCTATGACGCCAAGGGCCTGCTGATCCAGTCGATCCGCGACAACGATCCCGTGATCTTCTGCGAGCACAAGGTGCTCTACCCGCACGAGGTGGACGTGCCGGCGGAATCCTACGCGATCCCGTTCGGCGAGGCGAACGTGGTGCGCGAGGGCAAGCACGTGTCGATCGTCACCTACGGCATGATGGTGCACAAGGCGATGGAGGCGGCGGCGGAGCTTGCGAAGTCCGGCGTCGACTGCGAGGTGATCGACCTGCGCACGCTGTCGCCGCTCGACACGGACACGATCCTCGACAGCGTCCAGAAGACCGGGCGGCTCGTGTGCGTGGACGAGGCAAACCCGCGGTGCTCGATCGCCTCCGACATCGCCGCCGTGGTGGCGCAGGATGCGTTCAAGTCGCTCAAGGCCGGCATCCAGCTCGTCACCGCGCCGCACACGCCGGTGCCGTTCTCGCCGACGCTCGAGGACCTCTACATTCCGCAGGCCGGCCAGATCGTCGCCGCCGTGCGGAAGACGATGAACTGACGGTGTGCTTGAGGAGCAGGTGAGATGAGCGACAGTCGCATCATTCCGGTCGTCATGCCCAAGTGGGGCCTCTCCATGAAGGAGGGAAAGGTCACCGCGTGGCTGGTCGAGGACGGCCGGAAGATCGAGGTCGGCGATCACCTGCTCGAAGTGGAGACCGACAAGATCGCGGGCTCCGTCGAATCGTCCGAGGCGGGGGTCCTGCGCCGCCGCCTCGGCGAGCCCGACACGGTCTATCCGGTGAAGGCGCTGCTCGGCGTCATCGCCCCGCCCGACGTGCCGGACTCCGAGATCGACGCCTATATCGCCGCCTACGTCACTCCGGTCGAGGACGAGGGCGAGGAGGATGCGGGGCCGAAATACGAGTGGGCCGATCTCCCGATGGGCCGCGTGCGTTACGCGAAGCGCGGGTCGGGCGCCGAGACGGTGATCCTGATCCACGGCTTCGGCGGCGATCTCGACGGCTTCCTGTTCAACATCGATGCAATCGCCGAGAAGGCGACCGTGTACGCCCTCGACCTGCCCGGCCACGGGCAGTCGGTGAAGCACGTGGAGAAGCCCTCGCTCGCCGCGATGACGACGGCCGTGCGGCAGTTCATGGAGAAGCTCGGCATCCCGTCGGCGCATGTCGTCGGGCATTCGATGGGCGGGGCGATCGGCATGCAGCTCGCGCTGGATGATCCGGCGAAGGTGAAGTCGCTGACGCTGCTGTGCTCGGCAGGGCTTGGGCTGGAGATCGGTTCGTATGTGGACGAGTTCGTCGCGGCCGAGGGTCGCCGTGACCTCAAGCCGACGCTCGAGAAGCTCTTTGCCGACAAGTCGCTGGTCAGCCGGCAGCTCGTCGACGACGTCTTGAAGTACAAGCGCCTCGACGGCGTGGAGCCGTTCCTCAAGGCGCTCGCCTCGGCGCTGTTCCCGGGCCAGAAGCAGGCCGACCTGCCGGGCAAGTCGCTCGCCGGGAAGCTGCCGCCGACCCTGATTATCTGGGGCAAAGAGGACGAGGTGATCCCCGTCGCCCACGCCGGCGCACTCCCCGGCGCCAAGGTGCACGTATTCGAGGCGGCCGGCCACATGGTGTACATGGAGAAGGCCTCCGACGTGAACGCGCTGATCAAGGCGCACATCGGGTAGAGCGCTTCGCACAGTCGCGCCATCGTTCAGGGCACGTGTCATCCTCGGGCTCGATCCGAGGATCCTCTTCAAGACTGAGCAGAGTGGATCGTCGGCTCAAGTCCGACGATGACGCCGGACGGGCGACCCGCGATGGCCTTCGCGCAGCGCCGAAAGGATGGCCGGGTCAGGCCCGGCCATGACGATACGCAGAGCCTCGCTGAAACGGCGAGCGCCGCGGGGGGACCCTGCGGCGCTCGAGCCAAAGTTAGGCGATGGAGGTCAGATCAGCGCGGGGAGCCCGAACGGGGACCGGCAGCCGAGGCAGCGGGCTTCGCAGCGACGCCGCTTTCGCGCTGGGCGCGCTTGCGGGCGAGCTTGCGGGCGCGGCGGATGGCTTCAGCCTTCTCGCGGGCGCGCTTCTCGGAGGGCTTCTCGTAGTGGCCGCGGAGCTTCATCTCGCGGAAAATACCTTCGCGCTGCATCTTCTTCTTCAGCGCTTTCAGAGCCTGGTCGACGTTGTTGTCGCGAACGATAACTTGCACGAGCCTTTGACCTCGCGGGTGCTGTTGGCGGTTTCGATTGTGATTCGGTGATGGTTCGAAGGAGCAGTTGCCCGCTGCTTCAAGCCATTGAAGCGGCACGAGGCCGCTTCTGACTGGTGGCGCATGTAGCAGACTTGGGGAGCCGTGTCGAGGGGGTGGCGCTTTTCAGCCACCCGTCCGGCCGGTGCGGGGAAACAGGCGGTTCACGTGCCCCATCTTGCGGCCATCCCGGACTTCCGCCTTGCCGTAGAGGTGGAGCGCCGCCCCATGGTCGGCCGAAAGGGCCTCCCAGCGGTCGGCGTCGTGGCCGATCAGGTTCTCCATCGTGGCGTCGCTGTGGCGCTCCGGCCGGCCCAGCGGCCAGCCGGCGACCGCGCGCACGTGCTGCTCGAACTGCGACACGAGGCAGGCATCGATCGTCCAGTGCCCGGTGTTGTGGACGCGCGGCGCGATCTCGTTGACGTAGAGGTGCTCCTCGCCGCCGTGCTTCACGAGGAACAGCTCGAGGCCCATGACGCCCACGTAGTCGAGTTCGTCCATGATCCGCCGCGCCATGGCCTGCGCCTGCGCCTCCGTCGCGGTCGAAATGCCCGCCGGCACGGTCGAGCGACGGAGGATGCCCCGGCCGTGTTCGTTGCGCGGGACGTCGTAGGCGGCGAACCGGCCCTGCCAGTCGCGTGCCGCAATCACCGAGATCTCGCGCTCGAACGGCACGAAGGCCTCGAGGATCGCCGGCTGCCGTCCGATCGCCACCCATGCATCGGCCGCTGCCTGATGCGGCTCGATGCGCGCCTGGCCCTTGCCGTCGTAGCCGAAGCGACGGGTCTTCAGGATCGCCGGCCGGCCGAGGCGGTCGAGCGCCGGGCCGAGATCGGCGGCGGAATCGATCGCTGCGAACCCCGGCACCGGGATGCCGAGGCCCGCGACGTACGTCTTCTCGTGAATGCGATCCTGCGTGACGGCGAGCACGTCGGCCGATGGCGCGACGGGCACCTGATGCGCGAGGTGCGCCGCCGTTTCGACGGGCACGTTCTCGAACTCGTAGGTGACGACGTCCACCGTCCTGGCGAACCCGTCGAGCGCGGCGCGATGCTCATAGGGTGCGATGGTCGATGCGTCCGCCACCTGGAACGCCGGGTTGTCGCCGGGCGGCGCGTAGATGTGGCACTTCAACCCCAGTCGCGCGGCCGCCATCGCCAGCATGCGGCCGAGCTGGCCGCCGCCGAGGATGCCGATGGTCGAGCCCGGCGGAAGCGGCGCGTCGATGCGTCTAGCCATCGCCGTCGGGCGTCTCCGAAACGGCGTCGGTCTGCCGCTTGCGCCAGGCGGTGAGCCGCTCGTCCAGGTCCTTGTCGTTGAGCGCGAGAACGGCCGCGGCGAGCAGCGCCGCGTTGGCGGCGCCCGCAGGGCCGATCGCAAGCGTGCCCACCGGCACGCCCTTCGGCATCTGCACGATCGAGAGGAGGCTGTCCTGGCCTTTCAGCGCGTGGCTTTCGACGGGGACGCCGAACACCGGCAGCGTGGTCATCGCCGCCGTCATCCCGGGCAGGTGCGCCGCGCCGCCCGCGCCGGCGACGATCACCTTGTAGCCTTGCGCCTTCGCACCCGTGGCGAATTTATAGAGGCGGTCGGGCGTGCGGTGGGCCGAGACGACCTTGGCGTCGTAGGCGACGCCCAGTTCGTCGAGCACCTCGGCGGCATGACGCATGGTCTGCCAGTCCGACCGGCTCCCCATGATGATGGCCACGGGCGGCTTCGCACGCGTCATCTGGCGGTTGTCTCCCCTTCGAGCGAAGCGCGGCATTATAGGGAGGCGCAGCCTGCGTGCAACCGCCCGTCACGACATGAAAATCAGGCGATGATGTCGGGCACCAGCTGGTCCTCGATCAGCGTGATCTGGTCCTTCAGGACGAGCTTCTGCTTCTTCAGCCGGCGCAATTGGAGCTGGTCGGCGCTGCCGGTCGCCTCGAGCGAATCGATCGCGTGATCGAGGTCGCGGTGGCGCTGTTTCAGCTCGTGGAGCCTCGCGCGCAATTCCTCGGGCGAAACACCCGTCGGGAGGCTCATTTCTGGTTCACCGGCCGTTGCGAAAGTCGTGAAAAGTGTCGCTCCGAGGAGGCTCACGATCAAGTGTCAGTTTCTCGTTCACGACGGCGAGAGATGGCAGGCGAAAACGGCGGGTTGGGGTTCGACAGGTCGGGTGTTCTGTGGCAAGATTCAGGGGTCTGTCACCGATATGCGGAGGCAAAGCATGTCCCTTCAATCGCATCTCAGCGAACTTCAGGCCAAGCATCAGGTCTTGGAAAAGGAGCTCGCGGACGCCATGGCGCACCCGAGTTCTTCCGACAACGAGCTTGCCGAGCTGAAGCGAAAGAAGCTGAAACTGAAGGACGAGATTACCAAGCTCGAGCAACAGCTCGCACACTGACGTTTCACCGTCCGTGACACGGGCAGGGCCTTGGTCCCTGCCACCGATGGTCGAAGGTCCACGCCGCTGGCGCGAACACCAGCGGCGTTGTCGTTTTCAGGGGTTGTTCAGAGGGTAGCGTCCGGCCCGTAGGCGGCGAAGAACACCCGCACCGCATTGTCCACGTTGCGCTCGATCTCGGCCTGCGCGGGCGCCTCGCCCACGGCGAACAGCAGCCGGCGCAGACAGCCCGAGACGCAAAGATCCAGGAAGTGACTTGCCGCCATATGGGTGTCGCTGATCTTCAGCCGGCCGGCGGCGACCTGCGTATCGAGATACTCTTTCAGCCGGCCGCGGCCCCACTGGGGGCCGGCCTCGTAGAAGATCTGGCCGAAGCGGGGAAACTTCTCCGCGACGCCGATCACCATGCGCACGGCGGAAAGGTGCTCGGGCTGGCCCATCATGGAGAGGTAGCTGATGCCGAGCGTGCGCAGGACGGCGCGCACGTCCGGATTTTCGGTGTCGAGCTTGAACAGCGCCTCGGCGAGCGCGCGGCGCTCTTCGCCGATCAGCGTCTCGAACAGCGATTCCTTGCTGGTGAAGTAGACGTAGAGCGTGCCCTTGGAGACGCCCGCGGTTCGGGCGATCTCGCCCATGCTCGCGCCGTCGAAGCCTTCCGCAAGAAACACCTTGCGGGCGCCATCCAGGATCTGGCGGCGCTTGGCGCTGTCGACGTCGGTCAGCACGCTATCGGGCAGGGGGTGAGCCATCGACGCTGTACATAGGCGATTTGCGGCGGTTTGTCCATTGACCGAACCGTTCGGTCAACGTATATTTTGCGAAACCTTCCTGCACCGGCAGCGTTTGCCGGTGAGGCGGCCGGTGGCGCAGGAACTCGCGGCTTTCAGGGATTTTTCAGCTCATGGCATACCGGGAAAAGGACCAGAACGGCTCGAGCGCCGGCGGCAAAGCCGCCGCGGCGGAGGTGTCCGTGACGACGCCGTCCCTCGCCTCGTCCCGCAACCGCAAGAATGCCGCCAAGCCTGCACCGGCAGAGCCCGCTCCCGTCGCTGCCAGTCCGCAGCCGGCGGCTGAATCGAAGCCGGCTGCGCCGGTCGAGCCCCGTGTCCCGGTTCCGGTAACGCCTGCGCAGCCTCCGGCCGTTCCGGCCCATCAGCCGCCGGCGCCTGTCGCTCCCGCAGCGGCTCACCCGCCGCAGGCCCGTCCGTCGTCCGCTCCGAAGAAGCCCAGCTGGGTGAAGCGCGGCATCCTCGGTGCGGTGCTTCTCGCGGTCGTCTCGGCGGGCGGCTACTTCGGCCATGACTGGTGGGTGAACGGGCGCTACCTCGTCTCGACGGACGACGCCTACGTGCGGGCCGACATCACCGTGCTCGCCTCGAAGGTGACGGGTTACGTCCAGTCGATGAACGTCACCGACAACCAGCGGGTCAAGGCGGGCGACCTGATCGCCGTCATCGATCCTGGCGACTACCGCATCGCGGTCGACACCGCCAAGGCCAAGATCGAAACGCAGAAGGCCGTCATCGACCGCATGGACCAGCAGATCGCGGCGGCGCAGACCGCCGTGGTGCAGGCCCAGACGCAGGTCGAATCCGCGCAGGCGGAGTCGCAGCGCGCGACGTCCGAATCGCAGCGCCAGTCGTCGCTTGCGCAGTCCGGTTTCGCCACGCGCCAGAAGGTCGAGGAGACGACCGCCCTGCAGGTGCGGGCAGAAGCGGCCGTGCACAATGCGCAGGCCGCGCTCGATGCCGCCCGCGCCAACATCGGCGTCCTCACGGCGCAGAAGACGGAAGAGCAGCGCACGCTCGGCGAGCTCCAGACGACGCTCGAGAAGGCGCAGCGCGACCTGTCGTTCACCGAGATCCACGCGCCGGTCGACGGCATCATCGCCAACCGCGCGGTCGAGGTTGGCGCGATGGTGCAGCCCGGCAACCGCATCGCTGCGATCGTGCCGCTCGACAGCGTGCACATCGACGCCCAGTTCAAGGAGACGCAGCTCGGGTCCGTCCAGCCGGGGCAGCCGGTATCGATCACCGTCGACGCCTATCCCGGCCGCCGGTTCGAAGGCACGGTGGAAAGCATCGCGCCGGGCTCGAGCGCCACGTTCTCGATCCTGCCGCCGGAGAATGCGACGGGGAACTTCACCAAGATCGTGCAGCGCGTGCCGGTCCGGGTCGCCGTGCCCCGCCTCGTTGCGGAGCAGGGGCTGCTTCGCCCCGGCCTGTCGGTTGAAGTGACCGTCGACTCGCGCGATGTCGGCCGGCCGAACGAAGGCCCGCAGACGGCGCAGTCTGCCCCCGCACAGCCGGGCGCTGCCCAGGCCGCACCCGCCGCCGCAACGAGCCCATGAGCACGGCCGCCGTCGTCGCACGGCCGGCCGAAACCGTCCCGCTCCGCCGGCTCATCGCGTTCATCGCGATGGTGTTCGGCATGTTCATGGCGATCCTCGACATCCAGATCGTCTCGGCCTCGCTGTCGGAGATCAAGGCGGGCCTGTCGGCTTCGACGGACGAGATCTCGTGGGTCCAGACGAGCTACCTGATCGCAGAAGTGATCATGATCCCGCTCTCGGGTTTCCTGTCGCGAATGCTCTCGACGCGCTGGATGTTCGTGATGTCGGCGGCGGGTTTCACCGCCATGAGCCTGATGTGCGCGATGTCGTCCTCGATCAACGAGATGATTGTCTGGCGCGCGCTGCAGGGCTTCCTCGGCGGCGGCATGATCCCGTCCGTGTTCTCGGCCGCCTACACCATCTTCCCGCGCTCGAAGCAGCACATCATCTCGCCGGTGATCGGCCTCGTGGCGACGCTCGCCCCCACCATCGGCCCGACGATCGGCGGCTACCTCACCGACCTCTTCTCGTGGCACTGGCTGTTCCTGGTCAACATCGGGCCCGGAATCGCGGTGACGATCATGACGTTCTTCCTGATCGACTTCGACCAGCCGCACCTCGAACTCTTCAACCGCTTCGACTGGTGGGGCTTCCTCAGCATGGCGGGCTTCCTCGGCTCGCTCGAATACGTGCTCGAGGAGGGCCCGACGAACGACTGGTTCGACGATCGCGCGGTCGCGGTCCTCGCGGTGGTCGCGTTCGTCTCGGGGTGCGTCTTCTTCCTGCGCGCGCTGACGCGCAAGGATCCGATCGTCGATCTCTACGCCTTCGAGAACCGCAACTTCGCGGCCGGCTGCGCCTTCAGTTTCGTGATGGGTATCGGCCTCTACGGCCTCACCTACCTCTACCCGCTCTACCTCGCGATGGTGCGCGGCTACTCGCCGCTGATGATCGGCGAGACGATGTTCGTCTCCGGTTTGTCGATGTTCGCGATGGCGCCGGTCGCCGGCCGCCTCGCCAAGGCGTTCGGCCCCCGCGTGCTCATGTTCGCGGGCACGCTGGGTTTTGCCACCGGCACGTGGATGCTGACCCACATCACCAAGGACTGGGACTTTTGGGAGCTCGCGCTGCCGCAGGTGTTCCGCGGCGTCTCCCTCATGATCTGCATGGTGCCGGTCAACAACATCGCGCTTGGCACGCTGCCGGTCGACCGGCTGAAGAACGCCTCGGGCCTCTACAACCTCACCCGCAACCTTGGCGGTGCGGTGGGCCTTGCCACGATCAACACGATCTTCACGAGCCGCACCGACCTGCACTTCGAGCGGCTGCGCGAAAACGTGGCGTGGGGCCGCGGTGCCGTCGACGAGACGCTCGCGATGCTGATGCAGCGCCACGCCGACCTTGCCCCGGACGACGCGCGCGTCGCAGCGCTGAGCGAGCTTGCAGCGATGGTGCGGCGCGAGGCGCAAGTCATGGCGTTCGCCGACGTGTTCCTCGTCTTGACCGTGCTGTTCGTAGCGATGGCGTTCGCCGTGCCGCTCGTGAAGCCGAGCCGCTCTTCAGGTGGCGGCGGAGGCCACTGAGACCCGTGCTGCGGGAGGTCAGACCTCCTTCGCCATGTCGCGCAGGCGGAACTTCTGGATCTTGCCGGTCGAGGTCTTCGGCAGTTCCGTGAACACCACGTGCTTCGGCGCCTTGAAGTGGGCCATGTGGTCGCGGCACCACTTGATGAGCTCCTCCGGCGACACGGCCTGCCCGGGCTTCGTCTCGATGAAGGCGCACGGCGTCTCGCCCCACTTCTCGTCGGGCTTCGCCACGACGGCCGCGGCCTGCACGGCCGGGTGCTTGTAGAGGATGTCCTCGACCTCGATCGAGGAGATGTTTTCCCCGCCCGAGATGATGATGTCCTTCGAGCGGTCCTTGAGCTGGATGTAGCCGTCGGGGTGCAGCACGCCGAGGTCGCCGGAGTGAAACCAGCCGCCGGCGAAGGCGTTCTCGGTCGCAACCTTGTTCTTGAGGTACCCCTTCATCACGATGTTGCCGCGGAACATGACCTCGCCCATCGTCTGGCCGTCCGCCGGCACGCGCTCCATCGTCACCGGGTCCATGATGGTGAGGTCCTCGAGCGCTGCGTAGCGCACGCCCTGGCGCGCCTTCTTCGCGGCGCGCTCGGCGGAGGGCAGCGACGACCACTCTTCCTTCCAGTCGTTGACGACCGCCGGGCCGTACGTCTCGGTGAGCCCGTAGAGATGCGTCACGTTGAAGCCGGCCGCGGCCATCGCGGCGAGCACGGCTTCGGGCGGCGGGGCGGCGGCGGTGAAGAACTCGACCTGTTGGGAGAGCGGCCGCTTCACCTCGGCCGGCGCGTTGAGGATCGTCGACATGACGATCGGGGCGCCGCACAGGTGGGTCACCTTGTGCTCGGCGAGCGCCTCCCAGATCAGGTTCGGGCGCACCCAGCGCAGGCATACGTGCGTGCCGCCGACGACGGACATGGTCCACGGGAAGCACCAGCCGTTGCAGTGGAACATCGGCAGCGTCCACAGATACACCGGGTGCTTCTTCATCGACGCGGTGATGACGTTGCCCTGCGCGAGCAGGTAGGCGCCGCGGTGGTGGTAGACCACACCCTTCGGGTTGCCGGTCGTGCCAGAAGTGTAGTTCAGCGAGATCGCGTTCCATTCGTCCGCCGGCATCGTCCACTCGAAGGCGGGATCGCCGGTCGCGACGAAGTCCTCGTAGTCCATCTCGCCGATGAGGTCGCCGTCGACGTCGAACTCGGGATCGTTCCAGTGCAGCACGAGCGGCTTTGCGATCTTGGTCAGCTTCAGCGCCTCGGCGGCGACCTTCGAGAACTCGCGGTCGACGATGAACACCTTTGCATCCGCATGGTCGAGCGAGAAGGCGATGATGGGCGCATCGAGGCGCGTGTTGAGCGTGTTGAGCACCGCCCCCGCCATCGGCACGCCGTAGTGGCACTCGAGCATCGGCGGCGAGTTGGCGAGCAGCACCGAGACGGTCTCGCCCTTGCCGATCCCGCGCTTCGCCAGCGCCGAGCCGAGCTGGCGCGCGCGGTCATAGAACTGGCGGTAGGTCGCGCGGTACGTGCCGTGGATGATGGCGATGTGGTCGGGATAGACCTTGCCGCACCGCTCGAGGAAGGTGAGTGGCGTCAGCGGCTGGTAGTTGGCGGGATTCTTGTCGAGATCGGTCTCGTACGGGTTCGTCATGGCCTGCCTCCCAGGTCGTGTTCGCCGGAAAGTGCAGCAGAACCTCGGCCCGGGCAATCGTCTTTACGACCTACGACGGTTTGGCGCGGCTTTTGGCCTTGATCCAGTCGTAGAGGTAGGCGAGCGCCACGACGGCCGCGAGCATCACGGCCATGACCGCGAAATCTCCCGCGGGCCCCGTGTCGAACTCGTTGCGCGCGACCGCCGCCGCCATGCAGCCAAGCGAGCCCCAGCAGAAGACGGGCAGCGCGTTGCGCCCGATCACGTGGAGCGGCGAGTTCGTCGGTACCCGGTCGAGCCACCGCCACAGCGGGGTGGCGAACAGCAGCACGCCCAGCGCACAGACGTGCACGAGACGCGGGATCGGCACCCAGCCCTTCTCGAAGCTCCACAGCACGTTCACGAGAGGGATCGGGTGCAGGAGGTCCCACGACTTCGTCTGCACGATCACGAGCGCCAGAAGGGCGAAGATCGTCGAGAACCACACGAGCCACGGCGGCAGCGTGATGCTCCAGCCGCGCTTCCACAGCACGCCGAGCACGAAGCCGCCGACGAACAGGAGCTGCCAGGAGAACGGGTTGAAGAACCAGCCGCCCGTTTCCGGAAACTTCGGCATGTCGATCGAGAACGTGCCGGCGAGGAACCACAGCAGCAGCGATGCGCCGAGCAGTATCTTGAGACCGAAGCGCTGGGTGATCCACATGAAGACGGGCAGCAGCGCAAGCAGCACCATGTACATGGGCAAGACGTTGAAGTACCCGAGCTGCGTGCCGAGCGTGGCGATGCCGATGTAGCCGCGCGGCGGATCGTTGAAGATCCAGGTGATGCCGAGATAGAGCGGCTCCTCGGTGTCCTTCAGGTATCCCGGCCTCGAGAAGAAGATGTGGGCGGCCGACAAGAGCGCGATTGCGCCGACGGTCGACGCGATGTGGGCGAGGTAAAGCAGCCCGGCGCGGTGCAGCGCCTTCAGGGTCGCGGTGATCTTCTCGCCCCTCTCGTAGAGCACGAAGTACGCCTGCGCGGCTGCGAACCCGGCGAGCGTGACGAAGATTTCGGCGGCGTCGGAAAACCCGAAGTTCGTGTGCGTGAAATTCGAGAGGAAGTTGCCGGGCACGTGGTTGATGAAGATCGTGATGAGCGCAAAGCCGCGCAGCAGGTCGACGCGGTGCTCGCGCCGCCGACCCGTCTGTTGTGGCGCCTGCTCCTGCCGCAAGGGCGGGAGGGCAGGCTGCGGCACGCGCCGTTGGGCGGCCGGCCGCTCCTTGATGTCCACGCTCGACATATGCACATCACCCCGCGCCTGATTAGCAGGTCCCGGCCGGTTTGCGCCACCGGGCGTTGCGCGAGCCCTTACCCCTAAGTCTAGGAGCCCTGCGTCTTGTCAGGGACTGGCGCATCAGAAACGATGCGGACCGGCTGAAGTTTCCGGGAGGACGACGGGCATGAGCCGTTACGCGGACGTTTACGGGCGCTGGAAGCGCGATCCCGACGGATTCTGGGCCGACGCCGCCCGGGCGATCGACTGGGTACGGCCCTGGGATCGGGTTTCCGGCGAAGTCGACGGCCTCCACCGCTGGTTCATCGGGGCGGAGTGCAACACCGCCTGGAACTGCCTCGACCGGCACGTGAAGGCGGGCCGGGGGGCCCAGACGGCGCTGATCTACGACTCCCCCGTGACCGGCGCGAAGTCGTCCTACACGTATGAAGAACTCACCGACGAGGTTTCGACGTTCGCCGCCGCGCTGGAAGACCTTGGCGTGCGGAACGGCGACCGCGTCATCGTCTACATGCCGATGGTGCCGGAGGCGGTCATCGCGATGCTCGCCTGCGCGAGGCTCGGCGCGATCCATTCCGTCGTGTTCGGAGGATTTGCCCCGAACGAACTCGCCACCCGCATCAACGACGCCAAGCCGAAGGCGATCGTGTCGGCCTCCTGCGGCATCGAGCCGGGGCGCGTCATCCCCTACAAGCCGATGCTCGACCAGGCGCTCGAGGTGGCCGCGCATCGTCCGGAGGCCTGCGTGATCCTGCAGCGCCCGCAGGTGACGGCGGACCTCAAGCCGGGCCGCGATCACGACTGGGCGGCGATCGTGCGCGTCGCCCGCTCGTTCGGGCGCAAGGCTGACTGCGTGCCGGTGAAGGCGACGGACCCGCTCTACATCCTCTACACCTCCGGCACCACCGGCCAGCCGAAGGGCGTGGTGCGCGACAACGGCGGCCACATGGTGGCGCTGCGCTGGAGCATGGAGAACCTCTACGGCATGAAGCCGGGCGAGGTGTTCTGGGCCGCTTCCGACGTCGGCTGGGTGGTCGGGCACAGCTACATCGTCTACGCGCCGCTGCTCCACGGCTGCACCACGATCTGCTTCGAGGGCAAGCCCGTCGGAACGCCCGACGCCGGCACCTTCTGGCGGGTCGTCGCGGAGCACAAGGTCGCGGCGCTGTTCACTGCGCCCACCGCGTTCCGCGCGATCAAGAAGGAGGACCCGGACGGCACGTTTATCGGCAAGTACGACCTTGCGGGCTTTCGCACGCTGTTCCTTGCCGGCGAGCGCGCCGACCCGGACACGGTGCAGTGGGCCGAGCAGAAACTGAAGGTGCCGGTGATCGACCACTGGTGGCAGACGGAGACCGGCTGGGCGATCGCCGGCAATCCCGTGGGCCTCGGCATGCTGCCGGTGAAGTACGGCTCACCCACCGTGCCGATGCCGGGCTACGACGTGCACATCCTCGATGAGGGCGGCCACGAGGTCGAGGCGGGCAAGCTCGGCGCGATCTGCGTGAAGCTGCCGCTGCCGCCGTCCTGCCTGCCGACGCTGTGGAACGCGGACGACCGCTTCCGCAAGAGCTACCTCACCCACTTCCCCGGCTACTACGAGACGGCGGACGCGGGCTACAAGGATGCCGACGGCTACCTCTACATCATGGCCCGCACCGACGACATCATCAACGTCGCGGGGCATCGCCTGTCGACCGGCGGCATGGAGGAGGTGCTTGCCGGCCATCCCAACGTGGCCGAGTGCGCGGTGGTCGGTGTGCACGACGCGCTGAAGGGTCAGGTGCCGCTGGGCTTCATCGTGCTGAAGAGCGGGGTGACCAAGGAGCCCGCCGAGATCGAAAAGGAATGCGTGCAGCGCGTACGAGACCAGATCGGCGCGGTGGCCTCGCTCAAGTCGGTCATCACCGTGAAGCGCCTGCCCAAGACGCGCTCTGGAAAAATCCTCCGCGCGACGATGCGCAAGATCGCCGACAAGGAGGAGTACAAGATGCCCGCGACCATTGACGATCCTGTCATCCTGGAGGAGATAACCGCCGCGATGAAGGTGAAGGGGATCGGCGTCTAGGCCGCCCCGCCGGCCAAGGGAGTCGAAACGGAATGGGCACGCTGTCGAACAAGGTTGCAATCGTCACCGGCGGGGCGAACGGCATCGGCAAGGCGTGCGCCGAACGCTACGTGGCCGAGGGCGCCAAGGTGGTGATCGCCGACGTCGCGGACGCGGCGGGCGAGGCGACCGCGAAGGAACTGGGCGCCAATGTCCGCTACGTGCACTGCGACGTGGGCGATGCGAAACAGGTCGCGAACCTCGTCGCCGAGACGCTGAAGGCGTTCGGCTCGATCGACGTGCTCGTCAACAACGCCGGCGTCATCAAGGGCGCCGACTTCCTCGACGTCACCGAAGCCGACTTCGATGCGGTGCTGCGCGTGAACCTGAAGGGCGCGTTCCTCGTCGGCCAGGCGTGCGCGCGCCAGATGGTCGAGCAGGTGAAGGCCGGCCGGAAGCCCGGGTCCGTCATCAACATGTCGTCGGTGCAGGCGGTGTTCGCGATCGCCAACCAGGTGCCCTATACGCTGTCGAAAGGCGGCATCAACCAGCTGACCAAGGTGATGGCGCTGTCGCTCGCGCCTTACGGCATTCGCTGCAACGCCATCGGTCCGGGCTCGATCAAGACGGAGATCCTGAAGGCGGTGCTGACGGACGAGGCGGCGCGCACCCGCATCCTGTCGCGCACGCCGCTCGGCCGCATCGGCGAGCCGTCTGAGATCGCCTCGATCGCCGTATTCCTCGCCTCCGACGATGCGAGCTACGTGACCGGCCAGACGATCTACGCCGACGGCGGCCGCCTGCCGCTCAACTACACGGTGCCGGTAAAGTCCTGATCAGCCGACGATGATCACCTGGCCGGTGATCGCACCCTCGACGCTCTTGGCGTAGGCGAGGCCGACGCGGGCCGACGACACCGGCTCATGGCCGGGGAAGAAGCCTTCGTACTTCTTCGCCGACTCCTGGAGCAGGCCCGGGCTCACGACGTTGATCCGAATGCTGCGCGGCAGTTCGATCGCCGCGCCGGTGACGAAACCGGCGAGCGCCGCGTTGACCGTGGAGGCGTTCGCGCCGGCGCGGATCGGGTCGCGGTCAAGCACGCCCGACGTCAGCGTGAACGAGCCGCCGTCGGCGATGATCGGAATGCCGGCGAGCACGAGGTCCACCTGGCCCATCAGCTTGTCCTTGAGGCCCGACATGAACTGGTCGTGCGTCATCTGGACGAGCGGTCCGAAGTGAACGTGACCGGCGGTCGCGACCACGGCGTCGACCTTGCCGACCTTCTTGTACATCGCCTCGATCGAGGCGCGGTCGGTGAGGTCGACCTTCACGTCGCCCGACGAGCGGCCGGCCTTCACGATCTCGTGGCGGGCGCCCAGTTCCTTCGCCGCGGCCTTGCCGACGGTGCCTTCGGCGCCAACGATCAGGATACGCATGGTTATTCCCCTTCCTCTTCGTCGCGCTTCAGCGGCTTGAGCTTCGCGAACACGGATTCGGCGTCGTAGGTCTCCGCGCCCTCGACGTGGCGCGGATCTTCGGGAAGCACTTCCGGGCCCTCGCGCAGCGTCTCGGACGCCGGCAGCAGCGTCGTGGTCGGCGCGCCGGACTCGACCATCGCGCTCCCCGACTTGCGGGCCGCCTTGCGCACCGCGAGGTCGAGCTCGAGCTGCGAGCACAGCCCCAGCGTCACGGGGTCGACCGGCTTGATGTTCGCCGAGTTCCAATGCGAGCGGTCACGGATCGACTGGATCGTCTGCTTGGTCGTGCCGACCAGCTTGATGATCGCCGCATCCGGCAGTTCCGGGTGATTGCGCAAGAGCCAGGCGATCGCGTCCGGCCGGTCCTGGCGGCGCGAGACCGGCGTGTAGCGTGGGCCGCGGCGCGGCTTTACCGGGATCGCCACCTTCGACTCGAAGATCTTCAGGCGATACTCCGGGTTCGCCTCGCCGGCGACCAGCTCCTCGCGGGTCAGCTGGCCCGACGCGACGGGGTCGAGGCCCTTGATGCCCTGCGCCACGTCGCCGTCGGCAATCCCCTTCACTTCGAGTTCGTGCAGATGGCAGAAGTCGGCGATCTGCCGGAACGTGAGGCCGGTGTTCTCGACGAGCCAAACGGCCGTCGCCTTGGGCATCAGCGGAGGATTGGACATGGCATTGCTCCTTCGGGCACCGCCGGTTGGAAACCCAATCCAGCGGTCAAAACCAACACTTTTCAGGGAATGCGCAGGGTTATAGGCGTGCCGGACCGATCGCGCAATCGCCATTTCGGCATGGGCGTGCGCCGCGGATTGCGGGCCGCGGTCAACCCATCGTGAGCACGATCTTCCCGATGTGGGCGGAGGATTCCATCAGCGCGTGCGACTGGGCCGCCTGCTCGAGCAGGAACGTCTTGAAGATCTGCGGCCGGATCTTGCCCGCCTCGATGAGCGGCCAGATTTTCTCCTCGAGCGCACGCGCGATCTCGGCCTTCTCGGCGACGGAGCGGATGCGCAGCGTCGAGCCCGTGAGGTAGAGGCGCTTCAGCATCACCGGCATCAGGTCGATCTCGACCTTGGAGCCTTGCAGGAACGCGATGTTGACGATGCGCCCGTCGCGCGCCGCGGCCTGCACGTTGCGGGCGACGTAGGACCCGCCGACCATGTCGAGGATTACGTCCGCGCCCTTGCCGCCGGTCGCCTCCTTCACCACCGCGACGAAATCCTCCGTGCGGTAGTTGATGCCGCGTTCGCCGCCCAGCGCCTCGCAGGCGCGGCACTTGTCGTCGGAGCCGGCGGTCGCGAACACGCGTGCGCCCATGGCCTTCGCCATCTGGATCGCCGTCGTGCCGATGCCGGACGATCCGCCGTGGCACAGGAACACCTCGCCCGCCTTGAGCCGGCCGCGGTCGAACACGTTCGTCCACACGGTGAAGAACGTCTCCGGCAGCCCCGCCGCCTCGACCATCGAGAGGCCCTTCGGCACGGGGAGCGCGTTCGCCTCGGCGACGACCGCGTAGTGGGCATAGCCGCCGCCCGCGACCAGCGCGCACACGGCGTCGCCCGCCTTGAAGCGCCTGGCGTTGGGCCCGCGCGCGACCACAGTTCCGGCGATCTCGAGGCCGGGCGTGTCCGGCGCGCCGGGCGGCGGCGGATAGCCGCCCTGGCGCTGCAGCACGTCCGGCCGGTTGACGCCGGCGGCGGCGACCTCGACGAGGATCTCGCCCTCCTTCGGCGACGGCACGGGCAGGGTCACCGGCTTCAGCACCTCCGGGCCGCCCGGGCTCGTGATCGAGATCGCCTGCATCGTCTTGTCGGTCATGGTTGGGGTTCCGCTCGGATCGCTGATTGGCCTTGATGCTCTAGCCGCCAGACCGCACATAGTGCAACCCGACTGAGTTTTTCGCCGCACAGGAGGCCACCGCCCATGGACCCGGAAGACCTGCTGCCGAAGAAGCGCCGCACCGAGATCGTGATCGGCGAGGACGTGACGCTGCTGTCGGTCGCCGAACTCGAGCACCGGATCGACCTCCTCAAGGGGGAGATCGAGCGGCTCACCGCCGCCATCGGTTCGAAAAAGGACAGTCGCCAGGCGGCCGACTCGTTCTTCAAGCGCTAGGGCAAGTGGCCGTGGTTATTGGGGAATCAACGGATACGGCAAAAATTTTCTTAAAGTTGCCGTTCATTAACCATTTGGTAATCGGTGCAGCAATATTCTCGTAACCGTAATCCAGTGTTCTGGATTCCTCGAGTGGCTCCTGTCCACTCTGTTTGACGCCTCCCTGTTAGCCTTGAGAGCCGCGCTCACTGCCGCGGCTCTTTTTTCGGCAAGGTTCTTGCTTCTCATCCTCCACCAAAGGTACGGCGTGTCATATTGACCGTTGCCCGGCGGGTATCCATGATCGCTCTCGGGGAGCGATCCTAGTGAGGAGTGCGGGGAATGTCGGAAGCAGGGACACCTGCGGGCAAGGCGTCTATTGCCGCGCCGGTTGATTTCTTTTCCCGCTTCACCGCGTCTGACCAGTTCCAGAAGGTGTTTCAGGAAGGGATGGGCCTTGTCGAGGACACGGCCAACTATCTCGACGGTCCCGGCCGCCGGGACGCCCGCTCGCTCGACCGGCACGGGGCGATCGCCTACGCCACGGAAAGCATGCGCCTCACGACCCGCCTGATGCAGATGGCCTCCTGGCTCCTCCTCCAGCGGGCGATCAGCCAGGGCGAAGTGGCGCCGGACGCCGCCTCGACCGAGAAGAACCGGATCAATCTCGCCGAAGTCGGCCCCGGAACGCCGCTCTCCGGCGGCGAACAGCTGCCGAAGGACCTGCTCGGCCTCGTCGAGCGCAGCCTCAGGCTGCTCCAGCGCATCGAGACGCTCGACCAGATGATCACCGACCGCCGCCAGCCGGGCCAGCCGGTGAACGCGGTGGCGAACCACCTGACGCTGCTTCGGACGGTGTTCACGCCGGGCACGAACGGAGAACCGGCGGCCTGAACGGCGCGCCGGCTCTTAAAGCCCGCAGAGTTAAACCCGGAAGACGGGTTACTTCTTCAGGAACGAGAACTTCTGGTTGAACTTCGACAGGCGGCCGCCGCGGTCGACGAGCTGCTGGTTGCCGCCGGTCCACGCCGGGTGCGACTTCGGGTCGATGTCGAGCTGCAGCGTGTCGCCCTTCTTGCCCCACGTGGAGCGGGTCTCGAAGGCGGTGCCGTCGGTCATCACGACCTTGATCGTGTGGTAGTCGGGATGAATGTTCTTCTTCATCACGGCCTCTTTCTCATCTAGCTGCCGTTTAAGGATGCGGCTCTCTACACGAGCGAAGTGCCGCATGCAAGGCGGGATGCAGCGTTTGCGCCTTGTTTCGACCCGTCATTGGGCGCTAAACGAGCCGTCATGAGCCGCACCGACACTGCCGAAGCGACGCCCGAACCCCGCGTGGTCTCGAAGACCGGCCGGGCGGGCTCCCGGAACCTCACGCCCCTCGTCGACCTCCTGCCGTACCTCACGCGCTATCCGCTGCAGCTCATCCTCGCGATGGTGTTCCTGCTGCTCGCGGCCGGCGCGACGCTCGCGGTGCCGCTCGCCGTGCGCCGCGTCATCGACCACGGCTTCAACGCCGACAATATCGCGCTGGTGAACCAGTATTTCGCCGTCATGGTGGCGGTCGTCGGCGTGCTGGCGGTCGCGAGCTCGGCGCGCTTCTATTTCGTCACCTGGCTCGGCGAACGCATGGTCGCCGACATCCGCGACAAGGTGTTCAGCCGGCTCCTCGAGCTCTCCCCCAGCTTTTACGAGACGGTTCAGACGGGTGAGGTCGTCTCGCGCCTCACCGCCGACACCACGCAGATCAAGTCGCTGTTCGGCTCCTCGATCTCGATGGCGCTGCGCAACCTCGTGATGATGATCGGCGCGGTCGCCATGATGATCTTCACGAGCGTGAAGATGTCGGGCCTCGTGCTGTTGGCGATCCCGCTGATCGTGCTGCCGCTGGTGCTGTTCGGCAGGCGCGTGCGGCGCCTCGCGCGCGAGGCGCAGGACACGCTCGCCTCCGCCGCCGCGCTTGCGCAGGAGTCGCTCACCAACGTGCAGACCGTGCAGGCGGCGGGCCAGGAGAAGCGGCTCGTCGCCTCGTTCGACAAGGCGACCGAATTCGCCTTCACCGCCGCCCGCGACCGCACGGCCGCGCGCGCTGCGCTCACCGCCGCGATCATCTTCCTCGCCGCCGGCGCCGTCGTCGCGATCCTCTGGTACGGCGCGCAGGAGGTTTTGGCCGGCCGGCTCACCGGCGGGACGCTCGGCCAGTTCGTGCTCTATGCAACGCTCGCCGCAACCTCGCTCGGCGCGCTCTCGGAAATCTGGAGCGAGGTGCAGCTCGCCGCCGGCGCGGCCGAGCGCCTCACCGAACTCCTGCGCACCGAGCCGCAGATCGCCGCGCCGAAGAACCCGCAGCGGATGCCATCGCCGGCGATCGGCTCCGTCGCCTTCGAGGACGTCACCTTCCGCTACCCGAGCCGTCCCGACCAGTCGGCGCTCGAAGGCATGTCGTTCGCCGTCGAGCCCGGCCTCACCGCGGCGATCGTCGGGCCGTCCGGGGCCGGCAAGACCACGATCTTCAACCTCATCCTGCGCTTCTACGACGTCGCGTCCGGCGTCGTGCGCGTCGACGGCATGGACGTGCGCGCCGTTGATCCGCACGACCTGCGCTCGCGCATCGCGGTGGTGCCGCAGGAGCCGCAGATCTTCATCGGCACGATCGCCGACAACATCCGCTTCGCGCGCCCCGAAGCGACTGCGGAAGAGGTCGCCGCGGCAGCCGACGCCGCCCGTGTCAGCGAGTTTGCATCGCGCCTGCCGCAGGGGCTCGACACGCGCGTCGGCGAGCGCGGCGTGACGCTGTCGGGCGGCCAGCGGCAGCGCATCGCGATCGCCCGCGCATTGTTGAAGAACGCGCCGATCCTGCTCCTCGACGAAGCGACGAGCGCACTCGACGCCGAGAGTGAAACGCTGGTGCAGGCAGCCCTCGAGCGGCTGATGGCGGGGCGCACCACGCTGGTGATCGCGCATCGCCTGGCGACCGTGCGCAACGCCGATCGCATCCTCGTGCTCGACGGCGGCCGCATCGTCGCCTCGGGCAGCCACGACGAACTGATGCGCCGCGACGGCCTTTACCAGCGGCTCGCGAAGCTCCAGTTCCAGGCAGCCTGACGCTGCCCCGCGATCAGCGTTCGGTGAGCTTCAGCTCGATGCGCCGGTTGCGCGTCTTTGCTTCCTCGCTGTCGCCCGCCTCGATCGGCTGATACTCGCCGAAGCCGGCGGCCACGAGATGCTCGGGCGACACGCCGCGGGCGATCAGCTCCTTCACCACCGCGATGGCGCGCGCGGCGGAGAGCTCCCAGTTCGACTTGAACTGTGGCGTCTGGATCGGATCGGCGTCGGTATGCCCGTCGACGCGCAGCACCCACGGGATGTCGGAGGGGATCTCGCCCTCGAGTTCCTTCATCGCCGCGGCGAGCTTGTCGATCTCCTGGACCCCCAGCGGATTGATGTCGGCGGTCCCCTTCGGGAACAGCACTTCCGACTGGAACACGAAGCGGTCGCCGACGACACGGATGTCGGAGCGTTGCGACAGGATCTGGCGCAGCCGGCCAAAGAACTCCGAGCGGTAGCGGGCGAGTTCCTGCACGCGCTGGGCCAGCGCCACGTTGAGCCGCTTGCCGAGGTCGGCGATCTGCGCCTTCGACTCCTGGTCGCGCTGCTCGGCGGCGGCGAGCACGTCGTTGAGCGTCGCGATCTGGCGGCGGAGTGCGGCGATCTGCTGGTTCAGGAGCTCCACGCGGCTGAGCGCGTCGGCCGAAAGCTTCTTCTCGGCGTCGAGCTGCCCTTCGAGGCCCGACACCGCACTCGCGCCGGCCGCGCCCTTGGCGTTGAGCGAGTCGACCAGGCCCTGCAGGCGCACGTTCTCGGCGCGTGTCGTCTTCACGTCGTCGGTCAGCGCGGCGAGCGTCGTCTCGAGTTCGGCCTTCGCCGACTCCTGCAGCGCCAGCATCTGCGTCAGTTCGGCGATCTGCGACTTGAGCTTCGTCAGCACCGTGTCCTGCCCGCTGATCTCGCGGGCGAGCAGGAACTGGGCGATCATGAACACCGAGAGCAGGAACGTGATGACGAGCAGGAGCTGCGCCATCGCGTCGACGAAGCCCGGCCAGTAGGCGGCTTCCTCAGGCCTGCCGCGACGGCTGAGCGCGCGGGCCATCCCTTACTCGTCCTTTGTGCTGCGCGAGGCCGGCCGCAGATTCTGCCGCGACAGCGGCGCGGGCGATCCGAGCGGCGGGCGCTGCGGCTGCTCGGAGGGCAGCCGCGACAGGATGCGGCGGAGGTCGGCGGTCTGCTCGGACTGCGCCTGCACCCACTGGCGCACGATCTTCTGTTCCTCGCGCATCTGCCGCACGAGATTCTCGACGGCGTCCGCAAGCCGCGACAGGGCCTCGGTGTCGCCGTCGCTGCCGGATCCCGCCTGGTCCGTCAGCGCCTCGTCGAGCGTCTGGTTCATGCGGGCGATGCCCTGGCGCAGCTCCTTCATGTCGAGCCGCAGGAAGTTCGGAACCGAAGCGGCCGCCTGGTCGCCGGCCTCGAGGTCGGTGATGCTCGACAGCCAGTCCTCGAGGTCGGTGTAGAAGCGGTTTTGCGCCTGGCTCGCCTGCAGGTCGAGGAAGCCCAGCACCAGCGATCCCGCGAGGCCGAACAGCGACGACGAGAACGACGTGCCCATGCCTTGTAGCGGCGCCTCGAGGCCGCGCTTCAGTTCCTCGAACACCGAGCCCGACTGCGTCGAGACGTCGAGTGAGCGGATCGCGGTCGTCACCGACTGCACCGTTTCGAGGAGGCCCCAGAACGTGCCGAGCAGGCCGAGGAAGATGAGCAGGCCGATGAGGTAGCGCGAGATGTCGCGCGATTCATCGAGGCGCAGCGCGATCGACTCGAGCATCGTGCGCATCGACTGCGGCGAGAGCACCGTGGGTCCGCGCCGGTCGCGCAGCATCGTCGCCATAGGCGCGAGCAGCACGGGCGTATACGGAACTTCGAGACCGGGATCGGCGATGCGGAAGTTGTTGACCCAGTTCACCTCGGGAAACAGCCGCCACACCATGCGGAAGGCGTAGAGGATGCCGAGGAACAGGATGCCGAGGATCGTCCCGTTGAGCCCGGGGTTGTGCAGGAATGCTTCCCGGATCGTCGGATAGAGGACCGTCGCGATGATTCCCACCAGCACGAGGAACACAGCCATGCGGATGATGTAGACGCGTGGCAGGTCGAGTACGGTGTTGGCGCTCATTGCTGATGCCATCGCTGGCCCCGCGATTCCCTCTTCCGGCGGACGGTTGCGGGCAGGATGGCGCAATCTCAGGGGCATGTCACGAAAACTGCGCTGGACGCGCTTCGGTTCACGACGCGGCCCGCGCCGCCTCCGCCGTGCCGGCGGTGAGTTCCGCCCGGATCTGGCCGAAGAGCTCGCCGTTCGAGGCGAGGACGTCGCCGGTCGTCATCGGGTCGGCCGAGCCGTCCGGGTCGCCGACCGTGCCGCCCGCTTCGCGAATCAGCACGATACCGGCGCAGATGTCCCACGGCTTGAGGCCCCGCTCCCAGTAGCCGTCGATCCTGCCCGCCGCGACCCACGCGAGGTCGAGCGAGGCAGCGCCGAAGCGGCGGATGCCGGCGGCCTTCGACTGCACGCGGGTGAGCTCGGCGCGGAAGCGCACGTGGTCGCCGCGCCCGAGATGCGGGATGCCGCACGCGATCACGCTGTCGGCGAGCGACTTGCGGCCGGCGACGCGCAGGCGGCGGTCGTTGAGGAACGCGCCGCGCCCTTTTTCGGCGGCGAACAGTTCGTCCACGATCGGATTGTAGATCACGCCCGCGACCGGCTCGCCCGCCCGCTCGAGGCCGATCGAGATGCCGAAGTGCGGGATGCCGTGGATGAAGTTGGTGGTGCCGTCGATCGGGTCGACCACCCAGCGGTGCTGCCCGTCGGTGCCCTTCGTTTCGCCGCTCTCCTCCATGAGGAAGCCGTACGTCGGGCGGGCCTTCGCAAGCTCGTCGCGGATCACCTGTTCGGCGCGCTTGTCCGCCTTGGTGACGAAATTGGCCGGGCCCTTCAGCGAAACCTGCAACGTCTCCACCTCGCCGAAGTCGCGGCGGATGGCGCGCGCGCCTTTGCGCGCGGCGTTGATCATGACGGTGAGGAGCGGTGAGGGCGCCATCGGGGCTACATAGGGGGTAGGGCGCGGGGAGGCAAGCGCGAAGGCTTCGGGCCTAGTTCGCCGCCGGGTCGGACTTCAGCACCTGCGTCGCCTTGGCGGTCGACGCATCCGCGCCGCCCATTGGCTGCGGCTTGAACGCGGCCGCCCGGTTCTGCGCCTCGGCGATCTGGTCTGCGGGAAGTTTCGCGATGTAGTCGTCGAGGTACTGGTCGCCCTTGCCGGCGTTCCTCGCGAGGATGTGCCACTTCGCCGCCTCGACCGGATCGGCCTTCACGCCCTTGCCCATGGCGTAGAGCCGGGCGACCCGGTTCTGCGCGATGGGGTTGCCGTGCTGGGCCGACACGATCAGCCACTGCGCGCCGATCGCTTCGTCCTTCTGCACGCCCTCGCCGCGGAACACGAGCACGCCGTAGTCGAGCGCCGCGTCGGGCAGGCCCTTGAGCGCAGCGCGCTTGAACCACTCGGCGGCCTGCTGCGTGTTCTGTTCGACGCCCTTGCCCTCGAGATAGAGGACGCCGAGGTTGTATTCCGCATCGCCAATGTTCTGCTCCGCCGCCTTGCGGAACCACTTGGCGGCCTCGGGCCAGTTCGGTTCGCTGCCGCCGGCGCCGGCGTAGAGGAGGCCGAGATTGTGCTGGGCGGGGCCGTTGCCGGCTTCGGCGGCCTTCAGCGTCCACTCGCGGCCCTTTACGACATCGGGCTTGCCGAGACGGCCGTCGAGGTAGAGCAGCGAGAGCTGGAACATCGCGCCGACGTGGCCGTTGAGCGCCGCGCTCTCGTACCAGGACCGCGCCGTGTTGTAGTCGCGCGGCACGCCGTAGCCGTCTTCGTAGAGCGAGCCCAGCATCGCCATCGCGCGCGCATCGCCCGCGGTCGCGAGCGGGGCGGCGACCTCGTAGGCCGCCTTGTAGTTCTTGTCCGAATAGAGCGCGACCGCCTCCTCGAAGGTCGGCTGGTTCGCGGCGAACGCCGGCGCCGCCCCGGCAAGGAGCGCAGCGAGGAGGGCCGATTGGAGGATCCGGCGCATCAGGCGGCGCTCTCCGTGGTGCCGTAGGCGCTTAACGCCGCGCGCATCGCCTCGGGTGAGGACCAGTCGCCGGCCGCGCGCACGAACTCGACGCCGCGCTCCGCGAGCGCATGGGCAGCCTCGGGCGCAACCGCGCCCCCGGCGACGGCGGGCACGGTCGAGACGTCGGCCCACCACGCGGCGAGGGGTTCGCCGTCGAGTTCGCCCGACAGCACCACGTAGTCGGCGCCGGCCTCGGCGAGTTCCATCGCGGCGTGGCGGCTTGCACCCGCGTCCGCGCCGACGATCGCGCCCGGCATCAGCGTGCCGCGGGCGTCGGCCACGGCGGCGGCGTCACTGCCGGCGGAAAGCTCGACGCCGTCTGCGCGAAGGCCACGCGCAAGCCCGGCGTGGCCAGCAACGATGGCCGCCACGCCCAGCCGTTGCGCCAGCGGCAGCAGCGTCTCGATCATGCCTTTCGAAGCTCCCGGTCCACCGGCGGAGAGCAGGATGCTCGCCACGTCGCCCGCTGCGACGGCGGCCTCGAGGCACTTGGCTGCGGCCGCCGCGTCGCCATCGGACGGTGCAACGAGGAAAAGGCGGCATTTGGGCAAGGACATGGGCTCGCTGAAACGGCTTCGGGCGGCGACGCCGGCATCAAAGCCAGAGTCGCCGCCCGAAAGCAATGCGCCGGAATGGCGTGCCGTCAGGCCCGCGCAAACTCGGTGATCAGGCTGCCTGCTCGAGCTTCTTCGACCAGCCGCCCGTCGCTGCGAGGCCGTTCATCTTCGCGCGGTGCGTGAAGGCCGACTGGGCCGCCTTCACGTTGTCGGGCTTCCCGCCCCACGCCTTCAGCGCGGCCGCCTGCAGCGCGCGGCCGTAGGAGAAGGTGAGCGCCCACGGCAGCGGGCCCATGGCGTTCATCAGCGACAGGTTCTCGGTAGCCTGCTCGTCCGACTGGCCGCCCGACAGGAACGCGATGCCCGGCACGGCGGAGGGCACGGTTTCCTTCAGCACACGAACGGTCTTCTCGGCCACTTCCTGCGCCGAGGCCTGCTTCTTCGCGTTCTTGCCGGCGATCACCATGTTGGGCTTCAGCACCATGCCCTCGAGCATGACGCGCGCCTCGAACAGCTCGTCGAACACCGTCTGCAGCGTCCACTTGGTGACCTCGTAGCAGCGGTCGATGTCGTGGGCGGCGACCGGGCCGTCCATCAGCACCTCCGGCTCGACGATCGGCACGATCTTCTGCTCCTGGCAGAGCGCCGCATAGCGCGCCAGCGCGTGCGCGTTCGCCTTCACGCAGCCCCAGGTCGGGATGCCGTCGGCGATGTCGATCACCGCGCGCCACTTCGCAAAGCGGGCGCCGAGCTTGTAGTACTCCGCAAGCCGCTCGCGCAGGCCGTCGAGGCCCTCGGTGATCTTCTCGCCGGGATGGAAGGCGAGGTCCTTCGCGCCGGCGTCGACCTTGATGCCGGGGATCGAGCCCGCCGCCTCGATGAGGCTCACCAGCGTCTTGCCGTCGCGCGCGTTCTGCCGGATCGTCTCGTCGTAGAGGATCACGCCGGAGATGTACTTCGACATCGCTTCCTTGGCCGAGAACATCATCTCGCGGTAGTCGCGCCGGTTGTCGGCGGTGGAGTCGAGCTTGATCGAGTCGAAACGCTTCTTGATGGTGCCGGAGCTCTCGTCGGCTGCAAGGATGCCCTTGCCCTTGGCAACCATCCGCGCGGCGATGTCGGGAAGTGTCTCGCTCATGGAAATGTCTGTCCTTCGTTGATGTTCGGGGGCGGTGCGATTATTGCCCCGCTTTTCGGCAAAGTTGCGAACCGGGTCAAGCAGCACACGAACTATTGGTTTTCGAGCGCCTTCACCCCCGGCAGCGGCTTGCCCTCGAGCCACTCGAGGAATGCGCCTCCCGCCGTCGAGACGTAGGTGAAGTCGTCGGCGACGCCCGCATGGTTAAGCGCCGCGACCGTGTCGCCGCCGCCCGCGATCGCCACCACCCTCCCGGCCTTGGCGCGGGAGGCCGCGTGCTTTGCGGCCGCGACGGTTGCTGCGTCGAACGGCGGAATCTCGAATGCCCCGAGCGGACCGTTCCAAACGATGGTCTTCGCCCCGTCGAACGCCGCGTTCACGGCGGCGACGCTCTTCGGTCCGATGTCGAGGATCATGTCCGCCGGCCCGACGGCGTCGACGGCGACCACCTTCGACGGCGCGCCCGCCTTGAACTCGGGCGCGACCACCGCGTCGACGGGAAGGAGGATCACGCACCCCTTCTTCGCCGCGGCGGCGAGGATCCCCCGCGCGGTGTCGAGCAGATCGTGTTCGCACAGCGACTTGCCGACGGCGAGGCCCTTGGCCGCAAGAAACGTGTTCGCCATCGCGCCGCCGATCACGATCGTGTTGGCGATCGCCGACAGGTTGTTGAGGAGATCGAGCTTCGTCGAGATCTTCGCGCCGCCGACCACCGCGACGAGCGGACGCTTCGGCGACGTAAGCGCCGCCGCGAGCGCCTTGAGCTCCGCCTCCATCGCGCGGCCCGCGACCGACGGCAGGAGATGCGCCACGCCCTCGGTCGAGGCGTGCGCGCGGTGCGCGGCCGAGAACGCATCGTTCACGTAGACGTCGCCCAGCGCCGCGAAGGTCTTTGCGAGCGCCGCATCGTTCTTCTCCTCGCCGGCCGAGAAGCGCGTGTTCTCGAACAGGAGCACGTCGCCCGCCTTCGCCTTCGCCGCCGCTGCCGCCGCGTGGCCGTCGGCCCAGTCCGTCTCGACGAACGCGACCGGCGCGCCGAGCGACTTCTGCAGCGCGGCTGCAATGGGCTTCAGCGACATCGACGGCACGACCTTGCCCTTCGGCCGGTCGAAGTGGGCGAGGATCAGGACCGCCGCCCCCTTCTGCCGCAACTCCTTCAGTGTACCGACGATCCGGTCGATGCGCGTCGTATCGCGCACCTCGCCGTTCTCGATCGGCACGTTGAGGTCGAGGCGGACGACCGCCTTCTTGCCGCGCCAGTCGATGTCGTCGAGGGTGCGATAGGGGGCCACGGTCGAAACTCCTTCAGAGGCTGGCGATGCGGTCGATCGCGGCCTTGGCTGCCGCGTCCGCCGTGATGCCGAAGTGGGCGTAAAGTTTGTCATAAGGCCCGGACGCGCCGAACCCGTGCATGCCGACGAAGATCCCGTCCGCCCCGATGAACCGGTCCCAGCCCATCCGCACGCCCGCCTCGATCGCGACGCGCACGCGCTCCGGCCCCAGCACCGCCGCCTGGTACGCCGGCGACTGCGCCGCGAAGCGCTCCATCGAGGGCACCGACACGACGCGCGCCGGGTGGCCCGCCGCATCGAGCTTCGCCTTGGCGGCGACCGCGATCTCGACCTCGGAGCCCGTCGCGAACAGCACGACCTTAGCCGTGCCCGCCGCCGGCGCGATCTCGTAGGCGCCCTTCGCCGAGAGGTTTTCGGCAGACGGCGCCGTGCGCAGCTGCGCGAGCTTCTGGCGCGACAGCGCGAGGATCGACGGCGTCTTGCGCGCCTCGAGCGCGACCTCCCAGCATTCCGCCGTCTCGACCGCGTCGCACGGGCGCATCACGTAGAGGTTCGGCATCGCCCGGAGCGCCGCGAGGTGCTCGACCGGCTGGTGCGTGGGCCCGTCTTCGCCGAGCCCGATCGAGTCGTGCGTCATCACGTAGACGACGCGCTGCTCCATCAGCGCCGAGAGACGGATCGCCGGGCGGCAGTAGTCGGTGAACACGAGGAACGTGCCGCCGTAGGGAATGACGCCGCCGTGCAGCGCCATGCCGTTCATCGCAGACGCCATCGCGTGCTCGCGGATACCCCAGTGCACGTAGCGCCCGGCGTAGGTCGGCGGCGCGAACGGCTGCATGTCCTTCGTGCGCGTGTTGTTCGAACCGGTGAGGTCGGCCGAGCCGCCGACCGTTTCCTGCACGACCACGTTGATCGTCTCGAGCGCCGTCTGCGAGGCGTTGCGGGTCGCGGTGGCCTGCGGGGCCTTGGCGAGCGTCTCGCGGAGGTCCTGCATCGTCGAACGGAAGTCCTGCGGCAGGTCGCCCGCGATGGCGCGCCGGAAGTCTGCCGCGACGGGCGCGCCCGCGAGCCGCTTCTCCCACGCTGCGCGCGCGCCTCGCCCGCGCAGGCCCGCATCGAGCCAGCGCCTGCGAATGTCGTCGGGCACGTGGAACGGCGGGTGCGACCAGCCGAGCGTCTCGCGCACGCGCGCGATCTCGTCTGCGCCGAGCGGCGAGCCGTGCACGCCCGCGGTGCCCTGCTTCTTCGGCGCGCCGAAGCCGATCACCGTCCTGCAGGCGATGAGGCTCGGGCGGTCGGAGTGTTTTGCCGCCTCGATTGCGGCGAATATGGCCTCGGGGTCGTGCCCGTCGACGCGCGTCGTCGCCCAGCCCGAGGCCGCGAAGCGGGCGAGCTGGTCGGTCGAGTCCGCCATCGACACGGCGCCGTCGATCGAGATGCCGTTGTCGTCGAACAGCACGATCAGCCGGTTGAGCTTCAGGTGCCCGGCCAGCGCGATGGCCTCCTGCGAGATGCCTTCCATCAGGCAGCCGTCGCCGGCGAGCACGTAGGTGTGGTGATCGACGAGGTCGCCGCCGAAGCGGGAGGCGAGATGCCGCTCGGCCATCGCCATGCCGACCGCGTTGGCGAGGCCCTGGCCGAGGGGCCCCGTGGTCGTCTCGATGCCGGCGGCGTGGCCGAACTCGGGATGGCCCGCGGTTCGCGCGCCGATCTGGCGGAAGCGCTTGATCTCGTCGAGCGTCATGTCGGCGTAGCCGAGGAGATGCAGCGCCGCGTAGAGCAGCATCGATCCGTGCCCTGCCGACAGCACGAAGCGGTCACGGTCCGGCCATGCCGGATCCGCAGCGTCGAACTTCATGATTCGCGTGAACAGCACCGTGGCGATGTCGGCCGCGCCCATCGGCAGGCCGGGGTGCCCGGAGTTGGCGGCCTCGACTGCGTCCATCGCCAGCGCCCGGATGGCGTTCGCCATGCCGCGATGGGTTTCGTCCGCCCGGTACGGGGCCATCGGAACCGGGGCGGCTTGCGCCGCGCCGGCGGGGGAAGAGGACATGGTCGCTCCGCGCATGAGGGAGCCGGCCGATCCCACAACGCCACGGCCGGCGAACGGGGGCCATGCATAGCACCGGTCGGCGTTGAGTCAATCGAGCAGGGCCTGAGCCGTTGGTCGAACCGGAAAATCCAGTCGAGTTGCGTACTTGCGCGGGCAGGCATATTGTTTCCGCCGGGACAGCGGTACGGACTCGAGGAGGCACGACCACCGGCGCTGTAATGTGGAGACGTCACATGTCGGACACCGGCGACGTGGAGAGCGCCCTGGAGCGGTTCGAGACCGCGATCCAGCAGCTCGAGGCGGCGATGCAGAAGCTGCAGGAGCAGTCGGCCAAGGTCGCAGCCGCCAGTTCGGAAGCCGAAGGGTTGCGTGAGAACCAGGTGCGCCTGACGCGTGAAATCGAAGAGGTCCGGGCGCGCTCGCGCTCGCTTGCCGACCAGAACCGTCTGGCGGTGAAGCGCATTGACCAGGCGATGGCCCGCATCAAGCGCGTGCTGGGCGAATAGGCGTTAGGGCAGGGGGAAACGGAACATGGCGCAGGTCGTCGTCCAGGTGAGCGGTCGTCCGTACACGATGCAGTGCGCCGACGGCGAGGAACCGCACCTGCAGCGGCTGGCGCAGATGCTCGACACCGAGGTCGGCCGCATCCGCGACGCGGTGGGCAACGTCGGCGACATTCGCCTTCTCATGATGGCGGGCCTCGTGCTCGCCGACCGCCTGCACGACAGCCAGCGCGAGATCGCCACGCTCAAGGACCAGGTGCGGCAACTGCGCCAGCAGGCGCCGTCGGTGCAGGTGAAGACCACCGACGACAAGGTCGCCCAGCGCCTCGACGCCGCCGCCAAGCGCCTCGAACAACTCGCCCGCGACGCGGGCAAGGCGCATTGACAAATCCGGTCGGGTGAACGAGCCCGAGTCCGCAGTTCCGGGCGGAGCGTCGATCTAGCGTTTCAAGGCGAGTTTGGGGTCGCCGTGGTTTTCAGGACCCCGATAGGCAAGCGCCTGCGCCTTCTGTTCCGGAGAGAGGGTCGTCCACAGGCCTGTCATAGGACGGAAGTTCGACTCACGAAGGCTTTGCGCGTCGGTCGGCTCATACGTTCGCTGCACTCTTGATAACGGAAACTGTTTCGAGGCTCTCGGTTTGTTCGTCAAAGACCCTCGAGTCTCGCCTGACGTGGCGGTTCAGGTTGTCTGATTTTGAGTAGGGGGTCGCCTACCTTTCCACTCTTTTTTATCATGTCGGCATCGAACGTTTCGAGCGCGTCCACCTTCAAGTGTAGCGCCGTCGCAACATGTATCGCGTCTTTAGGCTTGATGCCGTTACCCCAGACCAAATCTTGAGCATCTTCAGCCAACCTGCGCGTCACATTGTACACCCGTATGTTGGATCTTCGGAAAAATCGCCGTACGAATTGCGCCTTCTCCTGCGGCACCTTCGCTTGCCCACGCATCCATAAGCATTCGGCCAGCGTCAAAGCTGACGTTACAATTAATACATCGCCACGCTCAGCTCGCTGAAGTACGTCCCCACATTTGTCTGCTTTGCCAGGATCGTTGTTAAGCCAGCCCAAAAACGCGTCGCTGTCCCAATAGATGCGCTCGATCGACATTAGGATGCCAGTATGCCGCGGACATCAGCCGCGCTAGGAAGCTCGTCGTCCTCAGGCAAAATATCAAGTTCGGATGCTTCGATACTTAGCGGCGTTCCGTCGCGACGGTAGTGTATTTTACCGTTCAGTTCGACCCGTCGCCTAAAACTGGAAAAGACCTTTTCAATCATGCTTTCGGGCACGTTGCAGGTGATCGCCTTAGGATACAGGTAGTCCTTCACGCCAATCTTTAGCGAGCCGCTCGCATCCTTGATTGCTTCCAGCCGACCTTCGACCGTGCCGAAATCGTAGTAGTCGGTATCCCACGCCTCTTTTATGGAGCGAGCGATGCTGGCACCGACTGGCTTCGCGTGCCCGCAAACCCAAAGCTGTAACGTCGGCGCATGCTCTCTTCTTTCACCGATTTCAGAGAGCGATTTGAGGTAGGTTAGTGCCTTGTCGCCGAGTCCAGTGCCACTTACATCGCCTCTACCAACACCCTCGATATCTGAGTTGATCTTGTTGTAGATCATAGCCAGGCGGGAAGTCGGTGCGGCCGTAGACGGTTGAAGTCCGATTAGGCTAGAACCTTCTCTTACCTTGACGGTCCATTCGACTTTCGAGCCGTCACCTTCTTGGGCCTCGGTCACCTCTCGAACATAGCCAAAAAAATTTCGGACAGCCGCGACGAAATCGTCAGGTGCGATGTCGCCCCCAATATCAAGCGTTAGGTCAGTCGGAATTTCTTCTCGCCTTGCCATCTCAAATGCCTCCGACGGAGATTCTAAGCACGCGGATTCCGCGGGTAAAGCGATCTTTTCCGCCGCTTTTTGCAATGCGGCTTCGTGCGACGGTCGGCTTCGTGGCTTCCCTCTTGCTCGGGCAAAGACAACTGGCTGGTTCATCAACTGAAGTGTCAAGTGAGCACTCGTCGGTCGGACAACATGCAAATAGCTCAGAAGGTTCGCGCATCTACATCTTATGGTTGTTGTTTGATAAAGACCACAGATTTTAAACGATACTCCTTCAAAGGCTCGTCTCCTGCCCTTTCCGGTTCCCGGCTGGATTTATCCCTCCCCGCCCCTTAAGTTCCTCCTTGGCGGGCTGCCCGGTGCGTGAGGAGTACGCATTCCCAGGGGCCTATGCCGATCCAGAATGGGAGCTGTCCCTGGTGCGGGCCGTGGCCTGCATCAAACGGCGCCCACCTACGTAAGTAGGGACCCGGGATCGAGACCTCCCACGGCCAGGGTGGCTCGCCACGTGATTTCGTCGCTCTCGTCCAAGGACCGCATGTCGCTGACTGCCGATCATGATCTCGTCGCGCTGAAGCGGCAGGCACGCGCGGACGCAGCCGAACGTCGCGCCGCCGCTCACACGGCCGCGGCGGAGACGGCGAAGACGGCGCTGGCGGCTCACGGCCTTGCCTTCGCAGACCATCGCCGCGAGCAATCCTTCGCGGGCTTCCTCGCCTATCGCACCGAGATCGACGTCGTACCGCTGCTCGCCGCGCTCGCCGCCGGTGGCACCGTGACGGCGCTTCCCGTCGTCACCGGCAAGGGCCAGCCGCTCACGTTCCGCCGCTGGGCGCCCGGCGAGCCGCTGGAAGAGGCGCACTTCGGCATCCACGTGCCGCTTGCTTCCGCCGAGGTCATCGAGCCCGACGTGCTGCTCGTGCCGATGCTCGCCTTCGACCGGTTCGGCTATCGCCTCGGCTACGGCGGCGGCTTCTACGACCGCACGCTCGAGCGCCTGCGGAAGATGAAGCCGGTGACCGCCATCGGCGTCGCCTACGCAGGGCAGGAAGTGGCCTCCGTCCATCGTGGCGCGCACGACCAGCCGCTCGACTGGATCCTCACCGAACGGGGCCCGTTCCGGCCCGAGGCCGGCTAGGCGTGCGGCTCGTCTTCCTCGGAGACATCGTCGGCCGCACCGGACGCGACGCGGTGGCGCGCGAGATGCCGTTCATCCTCTCCGCGCTGAAGCCCGACTTCGTGGTGATCAACGGCGAGAACGCCGCGGGCGGTTTCGGCATCACCGAGGAGATCGCGACCGGCGTGATCGATCTCGGCTGCGACGTGATCACGCTCGGCAACCACGCCTTCGACCAGCGCGAGACGCTGGTGTTCATCGAGCGCATGCCGCGCCTTTTGCGCCCGATCAACTACCCCTCCGGCACGCCCGGCAAGGGCGTCGGCCTGTTCGAGGGCCGCAACGGCCACCGCGTACTGGTGCTGAACGTTTTGGGCGTCGCCAAGATGGAGCCCTTGGGCGATCCGTTCGCGGCGGTGGCGCGCGAGCTCGACGCCTGTCCGCTCGGCGAGGCGTGCGATGCGGTCCTGATCGACTTCCATGCCGAACTCACGTCCGAGAAGGCCGCGATGGGCCACTTTGCCGACGGCCGCGCGAGCCTCGTCGTCGGCACTCACACGCACATCCCGACCGGCGACTGCCAGGTCCTGCCGGGCGGTACCGCCTACCAGACGGACGCCGGCATGTGTGGCGACTACGACTCCGTCATCGGCATGGACAAGGAGGAGCCGCTGAACCGGTTCCTGCGCAAGATCCCGCAAGGGCGGTTCGCGCCGGCGACCGGGCAGGCGACGGTGTGCGGCGTCGCGGTCGAGACCGACGACAGGACGGGACTGGCGACGAAGGTCGCGCCGATCCGCCTCGGCGGCAGGCTTCAGCGCACCGTGCCGGATTTCTGGTAGGCGGGCGCGGGCGCTTCGGCGAGCCCGCGGTTCATCTCGACGAGCAGCACCTGGGCGCGCGCCCATTCGAGCGCGGCCGAATCCTCGTCGCCGCAGAGGAGCGCATCGTGCGCCGCCTCGAGGCAGTCCTTGATGCGGGTGGACTTTTCCAGCGCCGGCGCCGCCTCGCCCAGCGCCTTCGCGGCCGGTTGCGCCTGAATGATCCGGTGAAGCTTCGCGAGCGCCGCGCTGCAGGCGCGCCCGGTCAGCCCGGCGGCGGCTTCGGCGAATTCGTCGTGAGCAGGCTGCGAAGACATCGCTTCCCCAAAGGTGCGTGGACCGTCGTGATCGCTAAAGTTCGCACGATGGCCCTAACGGTTCGTTAAGCATTGGGAAGCGGCGGCGCGGGGGTTGGCATCGGCCCCCCGTTTGTGAGAGAACGCCGCCATTCCCGATGATTTTCGAGGTTTTGGCGCGATGGCCGGTCATTCCCAGTTCAAGAACATCATGCACCGCAAGGGCAAGCAGGACGCGATCCGCGCCAAGCTGTTCGCCAAGCTCGCCCGCGAGATCACGGTGTCGGCGCGTGCCGGCATCCCCGACCCGACGATGAATGCGCGCCTCAGGCTCGCCGTGCAGAACGCCAAGGCGCAGTCGATGCCGAAGGACAACATCGAGCGCGCGATCAAGAAGGCGGCCGGCGGCGACGCCGACAACTACGAGTCGATCCGCTACGAGGGCTACGGGCCGGGCGGCGTCGCCGTCATCGTCGAGGCGCTCACCGACAACCGCAACCGCACCGCGGGCGCGATCCGCTCCTACTTCTCGAAGTACGGCGGCAACCTCGGCGAGACGAACTCGGTGTCGTTCATGTTCGACCGCGTCGGCGAGATCACCTACAAGCCGGCCGCCGGGTCCGCCGACAAGGTGATGGAAGCAGCGATCGAGGCGGGCGCCGACGACGCCGAGAGCGACGAGGAGGGCCACGTCATCCGCTGCGCCTACGAGAACCTCGGCGAGGTTGCGGCCGGCGTCGAGCAGCACCTGGGGCCGGCCGAGCAGGTGTCGGTCGTGTGGAAGCCGAAGACCATGTCGCCCGTCGACGAGGAGCAGGCGCAGTCGCTGATGAAGCTGATCGCCGCGATCGAGGACGACGACGACGTCCAGAACGTCTACACGAACTTCGAGGTCTCCGACGACGTGATGGCGCGCCTGACCGCCGCCTGAGCGTTTCCGCCCGCCGCCGGGGCGGTGCTATCAAGGGGCGATGGGAGAGACGATTCGCATCATCGGCATCGACCCGGGGCTTCGGCGCACCGGCTGGGGCGTCATCGCCTGCGAGGGCAACCGGCTCGCGCACCTCGCCGACGGGGTGATCCTGTCGGACGAGGCGGAGACGCTCGCGGTGAGGCTCGTGCAGCTGAAGCGCGCGCTCGAGGCGGTGGTGGCGGAGTTCGCGCCCGACGAGGCCGCCGTCGAGGAGACGTTCGTCAACAACAACGCCCGCGCCACGCTGAAGCTCGGCCATGCACGCGCCATCGCGCTGATCGTGCCGGCGCTCTCGGGCATTAAGGTCGCGGAGTACGCGCCCAACATGGTCAAGAAGTCGGTCGTCGGCGCTGGCCACGCCGAGAAGCAGCAGGTCGCCCACATGGTTCGCGTCATCCTGCCGAGGGCGAAGCCCGGAAGCGCCGACGCCGCCGACGCGCTCGCCGTCGCGATCTGCCACGCGCACCATCGCCAGTCGCTCAACCTCGCCCGCACGCTCGCGCTGGGGGCCGTGCGATGATCGCCAAGCTCAGGGGCGTGATCGACGCCTACGGCGACGACTGGGTGGTGATCGACGTCCAGGGCGTCGGCTACCGCGTCTCCTGCTCGACGAAGACGCTCGCCGCGCTGCCGCCGAAGGGCGACGTCGGCGAACTCCACACCGAGATGCTCGTCTCCGAGAACGCGATCCGCCTCGTCGGCTTCGCGACGCAGGCCGAGCGCGACTGGTTCAACCTCCTCGACAACGTGCAGGGCGTCGGCACCAAGGTGGCGCTCGCCATCCTCTCGACGCTGTCGGCCGGCGAACTCGCCAACGCGATTGCGATCCAGGACAAGGCGATGGTCGGCCGCGCGCCGGGCGTCGGCCCGAAGCTCGCCCAGCGCATCGTCAGTGAACTGAAGGACAAGGCGCCGGTGTTTTCCGCCGCCGACCCCGCGCTCGTGCGCCTCCAGGGCGTGATCGAGGAGACGGGCGCCAGGGGGTCCGCCGCCGACGCGGTCTCCGCCCTCGTCAACCTCGGCTACGGCCAGGCGCAGGCCGGCGCCGCCGTCGGTGCGGCCGTCGCCAAGGCGCCCGCCGACGCCGGGCCCGAGGTGCTGATTCGGCTCGCCCTCAAGGAGCTCGCCCGATGAGCCGCCTCATCGACCGCGACAAGCGGCCCGAGGACGAGATCGACCAGCATTTGAGGCCGCACCTGCTCGAGGAGTTCGTCGGCCAGTCGAAGGCGAAGGCGAACCTGCGCGTCTTCATCGAGGCGGCGCGCGCCCGCGGCGAGGCGCTCGACCACGTGCTGTTCGCCGGCCCCCCCGGCCTCGGCAAGACGACGCTCGCCCAGATCGTCGCCCGCGAACTCGGCGTGAACTTCCGCGCGACCTCCGGACCCGTCATCGCCAAGGCCGGCGATCTTGCGGCCCTCCTCACCAACCTCGAGGAGCGCGACGTCCTCTTCATCGACGAGATCCACCGCCTCAACCCCGCGGTCGAGGAAGTGCTCTACCCGGCGATGGAGGATTTCCAGCTCGACCTCATCATCGGCGAGGGCCCGGCCGCGCGCTCGGTCAGGATCGACCTCGCGAAGTTCACCCTCATCGGCGCGACCACGCGCACCGGCCTCCTCACCACCCCCTTGCGCGACCGCTTCGGCATTCCCGTGCGGCTCGACTTCTACGACGAGGCGGAGCTGCTCCAGATCGTCCGGCGCGGCGCCCGCGTGCTCGGCTTCTCGATCGCCGAGGACGGCGCCCTCGAGATCGCGCGGCGCGCCCGCGGCACCCCGCGCATCGCCGGCCGCCTCCTCAGGCGCGTGCGCGACTTCGCCTCCGTCGCCGGCTCCGCCACCATCGACCGCGCGATCGCGGACCAGGCGCTGTCGCGGCTCGAGGTCGACTCGCGCGGTCTCGATGCGCTCGACCACCGCTACCTGAAGACGGTGGCGGTGAACTTCGGCGGCGGCCCGGTCGGCATCGAGACCATTGCCGCCTCGCTGTCGGAGCCGCGCGACGCGATCGAGGAGATCATCGAGCCCTACCTCATCCAGCAGGGGTTCGTGAACCGCACGCCGCGCGGCCGCATCCTCACGCCGGGGGCGTTCAAACACCTGGGCCTCGGGGTGCCGGACCGCCCGGACATCGTGCAGGGCATCCTGCCGCTGGGCTCGCCGGATGACTGACGAGGCCGCGCTCGCCGGCCGGATCGTCGCCGGCCGCCACCTCCTGAACGTGCGGGTCTACTACGAGGACACCGACTTCTCGGGCTTCGTCTACCACGCGAACTATCTCAAGTTCTGCGAGCGCGGCCGCAGCGACTTCCTGCGCGTGCTCGGCATCCACCACAGCGACCTGATCGCAAGGCCCGACCGGCTCGCCTTCGTCGTGCGCCGGATGGGGTGCGAGTTCCTCGCGCCCGCCCGCATCGACGACCTCCTCACCGTCGAGACGCGGCCGGGGGAGATCGCGGGCGCGCGCATGGAACTGATCCAGAGAATCAGGCGGGGCGAAACCGTGCTGTTCGAGGCGCGGGTGCTGATCGTCGTGGTCGCCGGCGACGGCCGGCCCCGAAGGCTGCCGGAGGATGTGCGAAAACGGCTCGAATCCGCGCTTGACAAGGCGAGCGGGCCGCCATTGTAACGCATCCTTAACCATAACCCTGCTTCCTCAGGGTTCGAGGTTCACCAGGAACGGCCGCAAGAGTTTGCGTCGCGCTGACGATTTTGCCCGAAATCCGGGGCGTGAGTCGCAGTTTCGACACAGTGTCTTTGTTTTGGATGGCGCCCGCGCGTGGGCCCGTGCCGCTCCTCCAGAGAGCGGCCGGGAAGTGCGGAGCCGCAAGGGGTAGGGATGGACGTACAAGCCGCACAGCTCGCCGCGCAGGCGGACTACTCGATGTTCGGCCTGTTCATGCAGGCCACCTTCGTCGTCAAGCTGGTCATGATCGGCCTGCTCGCGGCCTCGGTGCTCTGCTGGGCGATCGTGTTCGAGAAGTTCGTCGCGGTGCGCAACGTCACCAAGGCGAACGAGCGCTTCGAGCAGCAGTTCTGGTCTGGCCAGTCGCTCGAGGAGCTCTACCATTCGCTCAGCCCGCGCAACACCGAAGGTGCTGCCGCCGTGTTCGTCGCGGCCATGCGCGAATGGAAGCGCAGCCAGGAGAGCGCGGTGCGGGCCGGCTTCCAGGGTGTGCAGCGGCGCATCGAGAAGGTGATGGACGTGCAGCTCCAGAAGGAGATGTCGCAGCTCGAAAGCCGCCTCCTGGTGCTCGCCACCGTCGGCTCCACCGCCCCGTTCGTCGGCCTGTTCGGCACGGTGTGGGGCATCATGCACGCCTTCACCTCGATCGCCGCCTCGAAGAACACCAACCTCGCGGTCGTCGCCCCCGGTATCGCCGAGGCGCTGTTCGCCACCGCCATCGGCCTCCTCGCCGCCATCCCGGCGGTGATCTTCTATAACAAGTTCGCCGCCGACATCGGCAAGGTCGGCCTCGATCTCGAAAACTTCGCCGACGAGTTCTCGGCGATCATCTCGCGCCAGCTCGACGAGCGGGCCTGAGGGAGGACGACGATGGGAGCATCGCTCGCCAGCACCGGTTCATCCCGCTCGAAGCGGGGGCGGAAGTCGTTCCGCCCGATGAGCGAGATCAACGTCACGCCGTTCGTCGACGTGATGCTCGTGCTGCTCATCATCTTCATGGTGGCCGCCCCGCTCATGACGGTGGGCGTGCCGATCGAACTGCCGGAGACCAAGGCCCAGCAGCTCAACAGCGAGCAGGAGCCCCTGAGCGTCTCGATCAAGGCGGACGGCTCGATCTATCTCCAAGACGCCAAGCTCGAGCCCGACACACTCGTGCCGAAATTGCAGGCGATAGCCAAAAACGGCTACGACGAGCAGATCTTCATTCGCGCCGACAAGACGGCGGAATATGGCATCGTGGTCAAGGTGATGGGGGACCTGAACCAGGCCGGTTTCCGCAAGCTCAGCCTGGTGACGGACGTGGAGGCGCCAAAGCAAAAGTGACACAGCGGCGGTGGAGTTACGCAACCTCTTTCGCTGTCCACGTGGCGATCCTTCTCGCCGCGGTCGTCACCTTGCCCACCGCCGACGTCCTGAAGAACAACTCCCCGCCGCCGATCCCGGTCGACATCGTCTCCAACACCGACGTGGCCAAGCGCCAGGCCGTCTCGAAGGACGCGCCCGAGCCGCCCAAGGACGCGAAGATCGCGCCGCCCAAGGTCGAGAAGAAGTCCGATCCGAAGCCTGCCCAGAAGGTCGCCGAGAAGGCGACCGACGCCGCCAAGGAGGCGAAGGCGCCGGACGAGCCGAAGCTCGAGGAACTGATCAAGAAGACCGAGGACACCCCGCCGGTCGAGCAGCCGCCGGAGACGAAGACCGCCGACGCGCCGCCGCCGCCCACGCCGAAGACCAAGCCGAAGCCGCCGCAGAAGAAGGAGCAGAAGCTGAACCTCGACGAGGTGGCAGCTCTCCTCAACAAGACGAAGGACCCGCAGGCCGCCCCGACCGACACGCAGGAAACGGGCGTGATGAAGAAGGCGACCTTCAACAACCAGGCGGGCATGGATCCCGAGATGGCGCAAACGATGATGGAGGCGCTGCGCGCCCGCATCAGCCAGTGCTGGTCGATCCCGGCCGGCATCCGCGACGGCGACCAGCTCCTCATCAAGCTGCAGATCAACTTCAACCAGGACGGCTCGCTTGCGTCTGCACCGGCGTTGCTGAACTCGAGCAACCATCCGGCGTTCATGGCCGCCGTGCGCGCAGCGTCGGCGGCGATCGTCGGGTGTGCGCCCTACGGCGACATCCTCCCCGCCGACAAGTACACGCAGTGGCGTTCCATCATCGTCAATTTCGATCCCAGCCAGATGCTGGGCACCAACTGATCCCGCCTGAGGAAACCTGATGCGCCTCGCTCGCCGCACCCTTCTGCTTATCCTCTTGGCCGTCTCGGCCGTCGCGCCGTTCGGGCTCGCGGCGCCGGCGCGGGCGCAGATGGAGATCGACGTCAACAAGGGCCAGGTCAACCCGATGCCGATCGCCATCACGGCGTTCCTCGGGCAGACGCCCGAAGAGATCCAGTTCGGCAGCGACATCGCCGGCGTCATCTCCAACAACCTCGAGCGCTCGGGCCTCTTCCGGCCGCTGCCGCCTGAATCGTTCATCGACAAGATCGCCGACTTCAGCGCGCAGCCGAACTTCCAGAACTGGCGCACGATCCAGGCGCAGGCGCTGGTCACCGGGCAGGTGTCGATGCAGCCGGACGGCCGCCTCAAGGCCGAGTTCCGCCTGTGGGACGTCGTCGCGCAGAACCAGGTGCTGGGCCTCCAGTTCGTGACGTCGCCGAAGAACTGGCGGCGCATCGGCCACCTGATCTCGGACGCGATCTACAAGGCGCTGACCGGCGAGGACGGCTACTTCGACACGCGCGTCGTGTTCGTCGAGGAGTCGGGTCCGAAGGACAAGCGCGTGAAGCGGCTCGCCATCATGGACCAGGATGGCTTCAACATGCGCCGCCTGACCGACGGCAAGGACCTCGTGCTGACGCCGCGCTTCAATCCGACCTCGCAGGAGATCACCTACGTCTCCTACGCGGGCAACAAGCCGCGCGTCTATCTCTACAACATCGAGACGCAGCAGAAGGAGATCGTCGGCGTGTTCTCCGACAACTCCTCGATCGCGCCGCGCTTCTCGCCGGACGGCCAGTCGCTGGTGCTGTCGATCCTGCAGGGCGGGTCGTCGAACATCTATGTGCTCGACCTGCGCTCGAAGCAGCTTCGTCAGCTCACGAACAATACGGCGATCGACACCGCGCCCTCGTTCTCGCCGGACGGTTCGCAGATCGTGTTCGAGTCCGACCGCGGCGGCACGCAGCAGATCTACACGATGAACGCCGACGGCTCGAACCAGCAGCGCATCAGCTTCGGCAACGGCCGCTACTCGACGCCGGTGTGGTCGCCGCGCGGCGATCTCGTCGCCTTCACCAAGCTCGAGAACGGGCAGTTCGGCATCGGTGTCATGAAACCGGACGGGTCTGGTGAGAGAATATTAACCGAAGGTTTTCACAATGAAGGTCCGACATGGGCGCCGAATGGCCGGGTCATCATGTTCTTCCGCGAATCGCCGGGAGAGCAGGGCGGGCCGAAACTCTTCAGCGTCGACGTCACGGGATACAACGAGCGCGCGGTGAAAACGCCCGGATTTGCTTCGGATCCGGCGTGGTCGCCCTTGCTCAAATAGGGGTTCATGGTTAAGAAGCGCGCAAGGCCGGGTCTCAAATTGATCCGAAGCGTGCGTGCGGAAAACCTTCGCCAAGGCCGCTTCGCCCGGTGGGCAATCGGTACGGCAGTACAGTGTGTGGGGCCTTGAGAGGCCGATGTGTTTGGGCACGCGCGCCCGGCCGGGCATCAGCGCGGGGTCCGGGGCGAATTTCGACTTCGAGGAGTGGGACATATGTTGCGTAGACTGGCGAGCCTGAGAGTCGCGGCGATCTGCTTCAGCCTTCTCGCCATCACGGCGTGCGCGAAGAACCAGCAGCCGACGGCGGTGCCGGGGGCGCAGGCCGCGGTGCCGGGATCGGAGCGCGATTTCCAGGTGAATGTCGGCGACCGCGTCTTCTTCCTCGAAGATCAGTCGACGCTCACGCCTGAGGCGCAGGAGATCCTCCGCCGCCAGGCCGCGTGGCTCCAGCAGTATCCGAACGTGACGGTGCAGGTCGAAGGCCACGCCGACGAACGCGGCACGCGCGAGTACAACATCGCGCTCTCCGCCCGCCGCGCCACCGCCGCGCGCGAGTTCCTCGTGGCGCAGGGCATCGCGCCGGGCCGCGTGACGACGATCGCCTACGGCAAGGAGCGCCCGGTGGCGCTGTGCGACGCCGAATCGTGCTGGTCGCAGAACCGCCGCGCGGTGACGGTGATCACCGGCGGCGCCGTCTCGGGCTGACGATTTCGCGAGGCTCCGGCAAGGGCGCGCGGCGCGACACACTTTCACCGCGATTGCTCGCGAGCATTGCGTCATAATTCGATGCCCGGGTGGCCGCCATCCGGGCACTTTCGCATCGGGGATGCCGGACGCATGTTGACGCTCACAGCACGTTACCTGAAGACCGCCGCGGCCTTGGGCGCGCTTTGCCTGTTCGGCGCAATGCCGCAGGCCCATGCGCAGGACGCAAGCTACCGGCTGACGCAGCTCGAGGAGCAGATGCGCCAGCTTGTCGGGCAGATGCAGGACCTGCAGTTCCAGATGAAGCAGATCCAGCGGCAGCTTGCCGTGAAGCAGGGGCAGGCCGCCCCGGCCCAGATGCCGGCGCTGCAGCCGCAGGCGTTCCCGCAAGGCGAGCAGCAGCAGGCCGCGGTGCAGCCGCCGCCCCCGCCGCCGTCGCCCGACACCGACCAGACCAACACGATCATGGAAGTCGACCAGGCGCCGACCGGCACGGCCAGCGCCTTCCCGCAAAAGGCGCCCGGCCCGAAGACGCTCGGCACGATTTCCGCCGGTGCGGCGGGTGGTGCGGTTGCCGGCGGAGCCGTCGCGGGTGGGCAGAGCAATGCCCCGGGCGTGGTCGAGGGCGTCGAGACCGCCGCGCTCGACGGCTCGCAGCAGACGGGTCAACCGGGGTCGATCGAGGGCCTCTACGAGCAGTCGTATAACGCTTACGTCAACAGGCAGTACGGCGGGGCCGAGGCGGGGTTCAAGCGCATCCTCAGCCAGAACCCGGCGCACCAGCTTGCCGGCAACGCGCAGTACTGGCTCGGCGAGACGTATTTCGCACAGGGCCGTTACAAGGACGCGGCAAGAAGCTTCCTCAACGGTTACAAGACGTATCCGAAGAACCGTCTGGCCGCGAATTCGCTGGTGAAACTCGGCATGTCGCTCGACAAGCTCGGCCAGCGTGCGCAGGCCTGCGGGGCCTATTCGGAGGTCTCGCGCAAGTATCCGTCCTCGGCCGAAGCGCGCGACATGGCGCTCAAGGAAATGAAGCGTGTCGGCTGCTAGCCGGCTGAAAGAAAACGACATTTCGCTCGAGGAGGCGGCCCGGCTCCTCGCGCCGCTCGCAAGATACCGCCACCTGGCGCTCGCCGTCTCTGGCGGGTCCGATTCCGTCGGCGTGATGCTGCTCGCCGCCCGCTGCCGGAATGCCGGTCTTCTGCCGGTCCGCCTCACGGTTCTCACCGTCGACCACGGCCTTCGGCCCGCCTCCCGCGCGGAGGCCGCGCAGGTTGAGTCGTGGGCTGCAAGCCTCGGATTCGACGCGCAAATCCTCTCCTGGACCGGCCCGAAATCAGCGACCGCGTTGCAGGCGTCCGCCCGCGAGGCCCGCTACGACCTGATGACCCAATGGTGCCGTTCCAATGGCGCCCGCGCCGTCGTCACCGCCCACACGCTCGACGACCAGGCGGAAACCCTCTTGATGCGCCTCGCCCGCGGCTCAGGCCTCGCGGGGCTTTCCGCGATGGCGTTCGAGACGACCGACCCATGGCCCATTCTGCGGCCGTTTCTCGCGGTTTCCCGCGCCCGCCTACGTGCCACGCTGAAGGCGGCGGACCACCCGTGGATCGATGATCCGACCAACGACGATCCGCGCTTCGAGCGCGTTCGGCTGCGGCAGGCCACGTCGGCGCTCTCCGTGCTCGGACTGACGGCCGAACCGCTGGCCCGCTCGGCTTCTCGCCTCGCCCGCGCCAACCGGGCGATCGACCACACCGTCGATCGGTTTCTCGCGGAATCCGTGCGCTCCGACGAGTTCGGCGTCCACGCCGTGGCCTTGCGCGACCTCGCCGGCGCGCCTGAGGAAATCGCCATCCGCGCGCTCCAGCGACTGTGCGGTCACGCCGGCGGTCTCGGCGGCCCGCTGCCGCTCAGCGATGCCGAAAACGCCCACCAGTGGCTCCTGCACGGCGACGGACCGGCGCTGACGGTTGGCGGCTCCCGCCTCCAGCGGCGCGCCCGCACGCTGCTTTTCATGCGCGAATCGGGCCGCCTCGCTCCGGCCCGCATGGACCTCGCGCCCGGTGCAACGGTTTGGGATGCGCGCTACGTGATCGTCTCGCAACGGGCTGAAATGCTGGCGATTCTGCCGATCGCAGCCGTTCCTACCGCACCGGCGCGTCCGCCCGGCGTGCCGGCATCCGCATGGCGATCGGCTCCGGCCGTCGTGGAAGGCGAACGGTCCATCTGGACGCCGGGGACGACTGGCGGTAACGCAGAGGCAGGGATCACGGTTCGCGCGCTCACGTTGCAGTGAACGCATGGGCCGGAAATCTCGGGCGCCTGAACTTGGCAACGTTTTTGAACGTACCTATTTTAGGTGAGATTTTTTAGGCCAGCGATGCGATGATGTCTCGATCCTTCCCAGGCGCTGCGCCAGCAGAGGAACACTCCATTGGGTAATTACCGCAATCTTGCCGTGTGGGTCGTCATCGCCCTGCTGCTGTTCGCGCTGTTCTCGTTGTTCCAGGGCCAGGGCCCGCGCGTCGGTTCGAGCGAAATCACGTACTCGGAGTTCCTGACGCGGGTCGACGCCGGCGACGTCAAGTCGGTGACCATCTCGGGCGACAACATCTCCGGCCAGTTCAGCAACAACCAGGCGTTCCAGACCTACATGCCGCACGACCCGGGCGTCGTGCAGGTGCTGCGCAACAAGGGCGTGGACATCAAGGCGCGCCCGGCGGGCCAGGAAGACTTCCTGCCGAGCCTCCTGTTCTCGTGGTTCCCGATCCTCCTCATGGTCGGCGTGTGGATGTTCTTCATGCGCCAGATGCAGGCCGGTTCCGGCAAGGCCATGGGCTTCGGCAAGTCGAAGGCGAAACTCCTCACCGAGCGCCACGGCCGCGTGATGTTCGACGACGTGGCCGGCGTCGAGGAAGCCAAGGAAGACCTGCAGGAGATCGTCGAGTTCCTGAAGGATCCGCACAAGTTCCAGCGCCTCGGCGGCAAGATCCCGAAGGGCGCGCTGCTCGTCGGCCCGCCCGGCACCGGCAAGACGCTGCTTGCCCGCGCCATCGCGGGTGAGGCGAACGTTCCCTTCTTCACGATCTCGGGCTCGGACTTCGTCGAGATGTTCGTCGGCGTCGGCGCCTCGCGCGTGCGCGACATGTTCGAGCAGGCGAAGAAGAACGCGCCGTGCATCATTTTCATCGACGAGATCGACGCCGTCGGCCGCCATCGTGGCGCGGGCCTCGGCGGTGGCAACGACGAGCGCGAGCAGACGCTGAACCAGCTGCTCGTCGAGATGGACGGCTTCGAGGCGAACGAGGGCGTCATCCTGATCGCCGCGACCAACCGTCCCGACGTGCTCGACCCGGCGCTGCTCCGCCCGGGCCGCTTCGACCGGCAGATCGTGGTGCCGAACCCGGACATCACCGGCCGCGAGAAGATCCTCAAGGTGCACATGCGCAACGTGCCGCTCGCGCCGGACGTCGATGCGAAGGTCATTGCGCGCGGCACGCCGGGCTTCTCGGGCGCCGACCTGTCGAACCTCGTGAACGAGGCGGCGCTGCTGGCCGCGCGTCGCTCGCGCCGGCTCGTGACGCAGAAGGACTTCGAGGACGCCAAAGACAAGGTCATGATGGGCGCCGAGCGCCGCTCCATGGCGATGACCGAGGAAGAGAAGAAGCTCACCGCCTATCACGAAGCAGGCCATGCGCTCGTCGGGCTCTCCGTCAAGGGCAACGACCCGCTGCACAAGGTGACGATCATCCCGCGCGGTCGCGCGCTGGGCGTGACGGTGAACCTGCCCGAGCGCGACCGTTTCAACATGAAGAAGTTCGAGATGGAGGCCTATCTCGCGATGGTCTTCGGCGGTCGCGTGGCGGAGGAGCTGATCTTCGGCGCCGAGAACGTGACGACGGGCGCCTCCAACGACATCAAGCAGGCGACCAACATGGCGCGCGCGATGGTGATGGACTACGGGATGAGCGACAAGCTCGGCCGCATCCGCTACCGCGAGAACCAGGAGGAAGTGTTCCTCGGTCATTCGGTCGCGCGGTCGCAGAACATCTCCGAGGAGACCGCGCGCCTGATTGATGCCGAGATCCGTCGCCTGGTCGACGGCGGCGAGGCGAAGGCCCGCGAGGTTCTGAAGAAGCGCCTCAAGGACCTGCACGCGATCGCAGCAGCGCTGCTCGAGTACGAGACGCTGAACTTCGACGAAGTGCAGAAGGTGCTGAACGGCGACCCGATCGAGCGCAAGGAAGGCGACGACAACTCGACGCCGGCCGTCTCGGCGGTGCCGGTGACCAAGAAGCCGCGCGGCGGCCCCAAGGGCGCCGGCGACATGGAGCCGCAGCCTTCCACCTGACACAGACCCACCCGTGACGGGCGCGCGCACGCCGATCCGGTACGCACTTCCTGCCGGCCTCCTCCAGGGCCGGCAGGCGCGTCTTGCGGTCGAGAACGACGAGGCCTTTCCGCTCGCCGGTCTGCCGATCGCGTTCTCTGAAATCGAGGTGATCGAGCGCTTGTCGTCTGGCGGTTCGCGCTCGCGCATCGTGCCCCGCGACTTCGCCGAAGGCATGGCCGACCTCGCGCCGGCGATCGCCGCGTTGACAGCGCCACGGCCGTCGATCGCCGGCCTCGATCTCACCCGAAGCCTGGTGATGGGCATCGTCAACGTGACGCCGGACAGCTTTTCCGACGGCGGGCGGCACGGCACGACCGACGCCGCCGTTGCGCATGCGCTTCAGCTCGCAGCCGACGGTGCGGACATCCTCGACGTCGGCGGCGAGTCGACCCGGCCCGGCTCCGACCCGATCCCGCTCCAGGAGGAACTCGACCGCACCATCCCGGTGATCGAGCGGGTCGCGAAAAAAACGCCGACGCCGATCTCGATCGACACCCGCAAGGGCGCCGTGATGCTCGCCGCGAAGGCCGCAGGCGCCAAAATCATCAACGACGTCTCGGCTCTGACGTGGGACCCGGAGAGCGTTCACGCCGCAGCGCGGTCCGGCCTGCCGGTGGTCATCATGCACGCCCAGGGCGACCCGAAGACGATGCAGGACAACCCGACCTATGACGACCCGGCGCTCGACGTTTACGATTACCTCGCCGGTCGCATCGCCGTGTGCGAGGCCGCCGGCATCTCACGCGACCGGCTGGTGGTCGACCCCGGCATCGGCTTCGGCAAGACGTTCCGCCATAACATGGAGATCATCGACCGCACGGCCCTCTACCATGGCCTGGGTCTGCCGGTGCTGTTCGGCGCATCGCGCAAGGGGATGATCGGCACGCTGACCGGCGAGAAGGTGGCAGCGAACCGCGCCGCGGGTTCGGTCGGCATCGCTCTGGCGGCGGCACTTCGCGGCGCACACGTAATCCGGGTGCACGACGTGAGGGACACGGTCCACGCGTTGAAGGTTTTCTCAGGATCGGCCGAAGGCTAGACTTGCCTCAATAACGTTGTCTTTGCCTGTTTATGACAAGGATCATTGATCGGCGCCGGGGCGCGCCGACGCACATCGATCTGAAAGAGGCGGGGATCAGCCATGAAGCGCTCCTACTTCGGAACCGACGGCATTCGCGGCACGTCGAACAGCTGGCCGATGGACCCCGCAACCGTGCTGAAGGTCGGCATGGCGGCGGGCACGCGCTACCGGCGCGGCGGCCATCGCCACCGCGTCGTCATCGGCAAGGATACCCGACTCTCGGGCTACATGATCGAGCAGGCCCTGACCGCGGGCTTCCTCGCCGCCGGGATGGACGTGTTCCTGTTCGGCCCTTTGCCGACACCGGCGGTCGCCATGCTCACGCGGTCGATGCGGGCGGACCTCGGCGTGATGATTTCAGCTTCCCACAATCCGTTCGAGGACAATGGCATCAAGATCTTCGGCCCCGACGGTTACAAGCTTTCGGACGATGACGAGCGCGAGATCGAGGCGCTGATCGACAATGCCGAGTCGATCGTGCCGGCGAAGCCCGAGCGGCTCGGTCGCGCCAAGCGCATCGAGGACGCACAGGCGCGCTACATCGAATTCGTGAAGCGCACGTTTCCCAGGGAGCTCACGCTGTCGGGCCTGCGCGTGGTGATCGACTGCGCGAACGGCGCTGCGTATCGGGTCGCCCCGGTGGCGTTGTGGGAACTCGGTGCCGAGGTCATTTCCATCGGTGTCGAGCCTAACGGCTTCAACATCAACGACGCCTGCGGGTCTACGTCGCCTGAGAAACTCCAGGAGAAGGTGCGCGAGATGCGCGCCGACATCGGGATCGCGCTCGATGGCGATGCGGACCGGGTGATACTCGTCGACGAGAAGGGCGATGTCGTAAACGGCGATCAGCTCATGGCGCTGATCGGCTCGACCTGGCAGGAGTCTGGACAGCTGAGGGGTGGCGGCATCGTCGCCACGGTCATGTCGAACCTCGGGCTCGAGCGCTACCTTGCGGGGCGCAGCCTCGAACTCGTCCGAACGAGGGTGGGAGACCGCTACGTCGTAGAACACATGCGCTCCTCGGGCTGCAATGTCGGCGGTGAACAGTCCGGCCATATCGTGCTCTCCGATTTCGGGACGACCGGCGACGGGCTCGTCGCCGCGTTGCAGGTGCTTGCCGCCGTGCAGCAACGCGGCCGCCCGGTGAGCGAAGTGACGAACCTGTTCCAACCGCTGCCGCAGGTCCTGAAGGGTGTGAAGTTCCGCGGCGCCAGCCCGCTCTCCGATGATGCGGTGACGCGGGCGATCGACGACGTGAAGGCGCGCCTCGGTGCGAAGGGTCGCGTTCTCGTGCGCGCTTCCGGCACCGAGCCGCTGATCCGCGTGATGGTCGAAGGCGAGGACGAGCGCGTTATCGAAGCAATCGCGGACGAACTGGTCGCGCTGATCGCGAAGAAGGCTGCGTAGGATCGGGCCCGGAAATACGCGTCAAGCGCGAAGTGCAGTTACGGTTAAGCCCTTCTTAAAGACTTCCTGACACTCTCGGGAGCATCGGAATCGATGCATGACCGGCGTCCTTCGTGGCTGCCGGTGGTCGGGGAGAACTTGTGTCATGACGCTCCACAACACCACGCGAACCCTGCTTGCGGCGACGATGCTCGCGGGCGTGGGCCTGGCCTCGGCCGGATCGGCTCTCGCAGCGGACCTGCTGCCGCCGCCTGTTCCTTCCGGCGGCGGCTACGGGGGTGGCATGTCCTGCCTCTACACCCGCGTGGACGGCGGCGCATCGTTCAACTCCGGCCTCGATTGGGTGCGGATCGAAGGCACGCCGGCGGCTGGCGATGGGTTCGGGCCGGCTCTCGATGCACAGGGGGCAAACAACCCCAAGCTTTCCTCCACGGGCCTCGTGCAAGGCGGTATCGGCTGCCAGGTCAACGACCTGCTGCGCGTCGAAGCCGTCGGCGGATACATGTTCAAGCGCAGCCTCACCGACGACGATGGCACGCTGAGCGCAGACGTCGACAGCTACCTCATGCTGTTCAACGCTTACTGGGACCTCACCAACTACGGCGGCTTCACGCCGTACATCGGTGGCGGTGCGGGCCTGGCGGTCAACTCCGTGTACAACGTCAACGACCCGGCCGCGGCCAGCGCCGGGTCGACAGCGAGCTTCGCGTGGAACTTCGCGGCGGGCATGAGCTACGACCTCTCGCAGAACTGGAAGATCGACGTCAGCTACCGGTACCTGGACATGGGCCAGGTCGAATCGGGCGGTTCGGGAAACTTCCAGCTGAGCGGCATTGCGGACAATCAGATCATGGTCGGCATCCGGTACAATTTCTGGACGTGGTGAGCTGCCTCGAGGCGGTCATGGTTAAGCCGCTGCAAACGGCGTGTTCCGGATTGGTTTAAAATCGGCTGTATTTCTGCAACACCTTGTAAACGTTCGCGATCTCGCCGCATTTGCGCCCGTGTTCAGCCGGGGGTGGAAACTAACTCTTCGCTCGTGATTTGGAGACGTCCGGTGGGGACGCCTCCGGTTCGTGACGAAGGAGTTCGTTTCCATGCTGAAGATCAGGACGCTCGCCGAAGCCCTCGCCCTCTCGACGGTTCTCGCCGCGCCGGCGCTCGCGGCCGACATGGCATATCCGGCCCAGCCAGAACCCGTGCCGGCTCCCGCGCCCTACATGCAGCAGTCCGGGTGGTACCTGCGCGGCGATACCGGCTGGGGCTGGCTCGACTACCAGGGCAACAACGGAAACTCGTTCCAGCTCGGCGGCGGCATCGGCTACCAGGTCAACGACATGTTCCGCGCCGACGCCCGCTTCGACTACGGCTTCGACTACGGCATGGCGAAGGACCAGACGGCGAGCCTCGGCTCGATCCTCGCCAACGGCTACATCGACATCCCGCTCGGCAACACGATGGGCGGCATCAAGCCGTACGTCGGTCTCGGCATCGGGTACGGCTGGGTGAACCAGTCGCCGGGCTCGGATGAGGGCGGGTTCGCGACCGGCATCATGGCGGGCGTGGCGTTCGACGTCGCTCCGAATTGGGCGATCGACGTCGGCTACCGCAACCGCATGATCTTCAACAACGACACCGCTTACGACAACTCGGTGACGATTGGCGCGCGGTTCCGCTTCTGAGAGCGGCTTCAGAATCGTTCCACACGGTCCATCGTCTTTAGCTGAGCGGGCGGCCCTCTGGCCGCCCGCTTGTCGTTTGTGCGCAGCCTCGTCGCTTCGTCGTACTTGACGGACGTGCGGCCGAAGCCCAGTCTCGCACGTGGGACACCCTCCCCCACCGGAGGGCATTCATCTGGAAGGATGACCACATGCAGACGACGAAGCCGGGCCCGCGCCCCGCAAGACCCCATTTCTCTTCCGGCCCCTGCGCGAAGTTTCCGGGCTGGACCCCCTCGATCCTCCATGATGCGCTTTTGGGCCGCTCCCATCGATCGGGCCCCGGCAAGGCACGACTGGCGCATGCCATCGCGCTGACGCGCGAGGTGCTCGAGGTCCCCGACACGCATCTTCTGGGCATCGTGCCGGCTTCCGACACCGGCGCCGTCGAGCTCGCGCTGTGGTCGCTGCTCGGTGCGCGCGGGGTCGACCTCATCGCCTGGGAAAGCTTCGGTGAGGGTTGGGTGTCGGACGTGCTCAAGCAGCTGAAGCTGAAGGATGCGCGGACGTTGTCGGCTCCCTACGGAGCGCTGCCGGATCTGTCGGCGATCGACTTCGACCGCGACGTCGTCTTCACCTGGAACGGCACGACCTCCGGCGTTCGCGTGCCGCATGCCGAATTCATCCCGGATCACCGGAGAGGGCTCACGATCTGCGATGCGACCTCTGCGGCGTTCGCCCAGCCGCTCGACTTCGCAAAGCTCGATGTGACGACCTTCTCGTGGCAGAAGGTTCTGGGCGGCGAGGCCCAGCACGGGGTGATCGTGCTGTCGCCGCGCGCGGTCGAACGCCTGGAGAGTTATTCGCCGCCGTGGCCCGTGCCAAAGATCTTCCGGCTCACCAAGGGCGGCAAGCTGATGGCCGGCACCTTCGAGGGCGACACGCTCAACACGCCCTCGATGCTGTGCGTCGAGGACTGGATCGCCGCACTCGACTGGGCGAAGGGCATCGGCGGGCTGAAGGCGCTGATCGCACGAGCGGATGCGAGCGCGACGGCCGTCTATCGCTGGGCCGACTCTTCGCCTTGGGCTGTGCCGCTCGCGGCAGACCCAAGGATTCGATCCAACACCTCTGTATGCCTCGGCTTCCGCGACACGGTTGCGGGCGACCGGGCGCAGCTGTCGAAGCGGATCGCATCGCTGCTCGACCAGGAGGGCGTGGCCTTCGACATCGGCAGCTATCGCGACGCGCCGCCCGGTCTCCGCATCTGGTGTGGTGCGACAGTCGAGACGGCGGACGTCGAGGCGCTGCTGCCGTGGCTCGACTGGGCGTGCGCCGAGGCGGCCGCCAGACGCGCCGCCTGAACCAACCCGCATACACCATTACTTCCGGAGGAGATGGACATGGCGCCATCGGTGCTCGTTTCGGACGCGCTCAGTGAGGCGGCCGTCGGGATTCTCAAGGACCGCGGCATCGCGGTCGACTACCGCCCCGAGCTCGGCAAGGACAAGGAGGCGCTGGCGCAGGCGATCGCCGCCTACGACGGGCTGGCCATCCGCTCGGCGACGAAGGCCACCGCGAAGCTCATCGAGCAGGCGACGAACCTCAAGGTCATCGGGCGCGCCGGCATCGGCGTCGACAACGTGGACGTGGCCGCGGCAACGGCGCGGGGCATCATTGTGATGAACACGCCGCTCGGCAATGCCGTGACGACGGCCGAGCACGCGATCTCGATGATGCTCGCGCTCGCCCGCCAGATCCCGCAGGCCGACGCCTCGACGAAGGCGGGCAAGTGGGAGAAGAACCGCTTCATGGGGGTAGAACTCGCCGGCAAGACCCTGGGCGTGATCGGCTGCGGCAACATCGGCTCGATCGTCGCCGACCGCGCGCACGGCCTGAAGATGAAGGTCATCGCGTTCGATCCCTTCCTGTCGCCGGAACGGGCCGTCGAGATCGGCGTCGACAAGGTCGAACTCGACGAGCTCCTGAAGCGCGCCGACTTCATTTCGCTCCATACGCCGCTCACTGACAAGACGCGCAACATCATCGACGCGTCCGCCATCAACCGGATGCGGCGCGGCGTGCGCATCATCAACTGCGCCCGCGGCGGCCTCGTCGATGAACTCGCGCTCGCGGCGGCGCTGCAAAGCGGTCACGTCGCCGGCGCGGCGCTGGACGTGTTCGAGACGGAGCCCGCGACGGACAGTCCGCTGTTCGGTCTCGACACGGTCGTGTGCACGCCGCACCTCGGCGCCTCGACCAGCGAGGCGCAGGAGAAGGTCGCGATACAGATCGCCGAACAAATGGCCGACTACCTCACGACAGGGGCCGTTACAAATGCGCTCAACATGCCGTCCATCACGGCGGAGGAAGCGCCGCGCCTGAAACCGTTCGTGGCGCTGGTGGAACGGCTTGGCTCGTTCGCCGGACAGCTCACGGACGATCCCGTCACGGGCATCCGGATCGAGTACGCCGGCGAAGTGGGCGAGATGAACACGCGCGCCCTGACCTCGGCGCTGCTCGCCGGTCTGCTGCGGCCGATGCTGGGCTCGGGCGTCAACATGGTGTCGGCCCCCGTCGCCGTGCGCGAGCGCGGCATCAAGGTGGACGAGGTGCGCCAGAGCCCGCGCGGCGTCTACGATAGCTACGTGCGGCTGACCGTCCGAACCGACCAGATGGAGCGCTCGGTCGCCGGCACCGTCTTCTCCGACGGCAAACCGCGGATCATCCAGATCAAGGGCATCAATATGGAGGCCGAGTTCGGTCGCCACATGCTCTATGTCACGAACGACGACAAGCCGGGCTTCATCGGCTCCTTCGGCATGCTGATGGGGGACGCCGGGATCAACATCGCGACGTTCCACCTCGGCCGCGACACGCCGGGCGGGAGCGCGATCGCGCTCGTCGAGGTCGACGGGCCGGTGCCAGCGCGCGTGCTCAACCGTCTCCAGGCCCTGCCACAGGTGCGCCAGGCGCGCCTGCTGGAGTTCTAGCCGTCAGTCATCCGTGCGCCGGTCGGCCTGGCGCACGGCAGCCGCCTGCAGCGGCTGGCAGACGATCTTGGCGTAGGTGCCCTTGGTGACGAGGTTGGAGGAGGCTGCATAGAGCATTCCTTCCTGGAAGCAGCCGGAGATGCTTGCCGCAGGCTCCGGTGCATAGACGTTCGCCACGGCCGTACCTTCCTGGCAATCCGGTTGGGCGACACTCATGAGGCAGACCAGGACCAGCACTTCCATCGGGCACCCCCATCATGTTGCAATGCACAAGGTAGAGCAACCGGTATGCCAGATCGAAATTCGCAGAATTGCTGAAGTTTATTTGCCTGCGGGTGTACTTCCGTCGCCAATCCCTTTTGCATATGCGAAATGTTTGAGCAGCCGGGCTAAGGACACCGGGTCGCAGGGGCGCGGGGTGATCATGCCTCGGAGAATCGCGGTTCTCTGCGGTTCATGTCGCAAGTCGAAAACGCTGAAAAGCAACCATCCAACATAACCAAGAGTTAAGCCTCGGCCACGGCTGGTGGTCTTAAAGTACCCACATCGCGTACATATATTGTCACGTCCGCGGCGCAGGGTTCCGTTCTCCAGGCGCTGCACGAGGAGACAGATGAGCACCAAAAGCGTATCCGCTTTGCCCTCGATCTCGGAAGGTGGTCTTTCCCGCTACCTCCAGGAAATCCGGCAGTTTCCCATGCTGCAGCCGGACGAGGAGTACATGCTTGCCAAGCGCTGGCGCGACGACGGCGACCGGGAGGCCGCCCACAAGCTCGTCACCAGCCACCTGCGCCTGGTCGCCAAGATCGCGATGGGCTACCGCGGCTATGGGCTGCCGATCAACGAGGTCATCTCGGAAGGCAACGTCGGCCTGATGCAGGCGGTGAAGCGGTTCGAGCCCGAGAAGGGCTTCCGCCTCGCCACCTACGCAATGTGGTGGATCAAGGCGTCGATCCAGGAATTCATCCTCAGGTCGTGGTCGCTCGTGAAGATGGGCACGACTGCGAACCAGAAGAAGCTGTTCTTCAACCTGCGCAAGGTGAAGGGCCAGATCCAGGCGCTGGAAGAGGGCGACCTCCGCCCTGACCAGGTCGCCGAGATCGCCCATCGCCTCGGCGTGCCGGAAGAAGACGTGATTTCGATGAACCGCCGCCTGTCCGGCGATACCTCGCTTAACGCGCCGCTGCGCGCCGACAGCGAGGGCGAGTGGCAGGACTGGCTGGTGGATGACAGCGAGAGCCAGGAGACGCGGCTCGCCGAGTCCGAGGAGATGTCCATGCGCATGGATCTCCTCAAGTCGGCGCTGTCGAAGCTCACCGACCGCGAGAAGCGGATTTTCGAAGCCCGCCGCCTGGCCGAGGAGCCGATGACGCTCGAAGAGCTGTCGGCTGAATTCGGCGTGTCGCGCGAGCGCATTCGCCAGATCGAGGTCCGGGCGTTCGAGAAGGTACAGAAGGCGGTGCGCGCCGCTGCACAGGCGAAGCTGGTGGAACCGCGGGCGGCCCTGCCGGCGCCCCACGCCTGAGACATTTTATTGCTTACGCGTTTGTGACGCCGCCGCGAGACTTGTCGCGGCGGCGTCCGCATTTCGGCAAGGATTGAGGCGAAACTTTACGATTCATTTTTGACCCGTGCGTTATGCTCTCAGGACGGGGGCATGCAGCCGGGTTCACGCCAGCGTGCATGTCGAGGGTTCAGTAAGAGGCGCACCGCGCTGGCGGTGGCCTGCCGCATTGTCGGTCGCGCTCGCGCTGGCCGTTGCTGCGGCATGGCTGTTCCAGGCGCGGACGGCGGTGCTATTGCGCGAAGACGCGCTCGCCACGGCACGGCTGTGGTCGCAGTTCATCGTGCGCGCGACACCTGAACTCCTGCCCGTCCTTTCGGGCGACGAACCGGCCATCTCGACCATCGTGTCCTACCGGCGCGCCCAAGAGCTGTCGCACATCGGTACGTTCGAGCTCTACGACGACAAGGGCGCCCCACGGCTCGCCTTCGATGGCGGACAGTTCGCGCAGTTCTCGTCCGCACGCCCTTCGCTGTCGGCAGAAGCCATGGAAACGGCCCGGCAGGGCCCGGCGATCGTCGAGGCCGATTCGGACGGACCGACCGTCATCGCACCTGTCGTCATGGCGGGGAAAGTCATCGGCTTCCTGCGCGCGGTGGTCAACCAGCAGGAACTCAAGGCGGCCTACGCCGAGCACACGCAACGACTTCTGCTTTGGCTCGGCGCTGCATCGCTGCTGATCGTGGTGCTGTTCCGCTGGGGCGGCTGGCGCATCCTGCGCGGACCCGAGCGCCCGGCCGACTCGGGCCTGCATCTCGACCGTCTCACGGGACTCCCCGATCGCGCCTACTTGCTCGAGGCAATCGAGAAGCAACTCAGCCGTCACCTCACGCACAGCGGCCAGGTCGCAGTGCTCGCCGTCGACGTCGACAAGTTCATGGAGATCAACAGCCTGCTCGGCAACGACGGTGGCGACCACGTGCTGCGCACGGTGGCGCGCCGCATCGCTGACGTAGCGCATGGGGAGATCGTTGCGCGCCTCGCCGGCGATGCCTTCGGCGTGGTCATCGGTCGCGCCGATGTTGAGGAAGAGGCTCAGCGCCTCGGCGAAGCGATCGTCCGTGCCGCCGCTCTGCCGATCGAATGGGAAGACCTCCGGGTGACGCCGACGTTGAGCGTCGGCGCCGCCATCGCGCCGACGGACGGACGCGAGGGCGCAGTTCTGATGCGGCACGCCGACCTTGCCCGGGTCACGGCGAAGGACGCCGGCGGCAACCGCCTCAACTTCTTCAACGAAGGCATGGGACGCCAGTATGCGGAACGCCTCGCGCTCGACCGCACCATCGAGGCGGCGCTGAAGGCGGAAAATTTCCGGCTCGAGTATCAGCCCGTCGTCGACCTCTCCTCCGGACGCACGGTCGGCTTCGAGGCACTGCTGCGCCTGTTCGACGACGCCGGCAGCCCGATATCGCCGAGCCTCTTCATCCCGGCGGCAGAACGCTCCGGCGCCATCGTTCCGATGGGGCTGTGGGCGGTCAAGCGCGCCTGCGCCTTCGCCGCGGACTGGCCGGCGCCGCTCTACGTGGCTGTGAACCTGTCGCCGGTGCAGCTCGAACAGGACGACATCGTTGCCGACATCGCCGCGGCGCTCGACCAGACCGGGCTTCCGGCGCATCGTCTTGAAATCGAGGTGACCGAAAGCGTGCTGCTGGGCGACTCGATGGCGATCCGCGACCGGCTCGACAGCCTGCACCGGCTCGGCGTGCGCATTGTCCTCGACGACTTCGGCTCGGGCTACTCGAGCCTCAGTTACCTTTGGCGCTTCCCGTTCGACAAGATCAAGATCGACCAATCTTTCGTGCGGGCGATGTCGCGCAACCGCCAGGCGCGCGGCGTGCTGCGCTCGATCATCGCGATGGGACGCACGCTCGGACTGCCGGTGACCGTGGAGGGCATCGAGACCGACGCGGAGTCGGCCTTCCTCAAGCGGTTGCGGTGCGACTACGCCCAAGGCTTCCTGTTCGGCCGCCCGCTCTCGGAAGCCGACGTGCCCGCGTTGCTGCTCCGCGAATTCCAGCGTGGGCCGGCGCCGCGGGTCGTGCAGCTCGATGAGCCGAAGTCAGCCACCAAGCCAGCCGTGCGCACCGGCTGAGCCGGTCCGCTTGATTTTCGTCCAGTTACACTTCGTTACCCTCCGAGATACAGCCGACAATCCGCCGAAACAGGAGTGCCGCACTCTCGTCATCGATCTGCTCGGTACACGAAGGAGAGATTGATGCAGAAGATCCTGTCCGCGCTGGCGCTCGCCACCGTTCTCGGACTTGCGACTGTCAGCGGCGCCGAAGCCAAGGCGACGGGCACCGGCCACTCGAGCACCGCCGGCGCTGCCGCGTCCTCGGGCAAGGCCGCCACCCACACGACGCAAAAGAAGAAGCCGGCGCATGCGGCGAGCAAGTCGTCGAGCCACAAGTCGACCTCGAAGTCCGCGCACAAGTCGACGTCAAAGTCGAAGTCCGCGCACAAGTCGACCTCCAAGTCGACCAAGCACGCCTCGAAGCCTTCCTCGAAGAAGCATACGGCCTCCTCGAGCAAGAAGAAGCCGTCGACGACCTGATACTGCTTGGCTGGCGCCGAAGCGACAGGAGCCCCAATCGGGCGACTGCCGGGCGGCCGGACCCTCGGGATCCGGCTGTTCGTCGTTCGGGATCAGGCTTCCATCCGGTCCCAGAACCAGCGGACGATCTTCTCCCACACCTCGTCGCCCCCGGCCTTGTCTTCCCAGCCGATATTGACGTCGGGATTGTCGTTGACCTCGATCACATAGAGGCCGCGATCGGTCTGCTTGAGGTCGACCCCATAGAGCCCGTCGCCCATCAGCGCGGCGGCCTTCACCGCCGTCTCGATCACGCCCATCGGCACGTCCTGCAGGGGAAACGTCGTCGCGTCGCCCTCGACGCCGTCCTTGCCGCCCTCGCCGTACTTGTAGATCTGCCAGTGCTCGTCGACCATGTGGTACTTGCAGGCGTAGAGCGCCTCGCCGCCCAACACCCCGATGCGCCAGTCGAACGACGTCGGCAGGAACTCCTGCGCGATCAGCAGGTCGGACTCCTGCAGGAGCTGCTTCAGCCGCGCCTTCAGGTCGTCGACGGTGTCGCTCTTGTAGACGCCGCGACTGAATGAGCCGTCGGGGATCTTCAACACCACCGGCCAGCCGAGCTGCTCGCCGATCTCGCGCGCCTGCTTGTCGTTCTGGACGATGAGCGTCTTCGGCGTCGGTACGCCGGCCGCGGTGAGCCGTTCGGCGAGGTAGACCTTGTTCGTGCAGCGGATCATCGACTGCGGGTCGTCGATCACCGGCATGCCTTCCTGCTGTGCGCGGCGCGCAAACCGGTAGGCGTAGTTGTCGATCGAGGTGGTGACGCGGATGAAGAGCGCGTCGTACTCGGCGAGCCGGTCGAGGTCGCCCTTCTGGATCGGCTCGACGTCGATCGAGAAGCGCTGCGCTACTTTCGCAAAGTGACGGATGCTCGCCTCGTTCGACGGCGCCTGCTTCTCGGCCGGATCGTGCAGGACCGCGAGCGTGTACTTCGCCGGCTGGCGCGCCTTCGCCGATTTCCAGGTGCGCCGCGTGTGGAACGCCAGCGCGTTGAGGAAGAACCGGCGCTCGTCTTCGCTCAGCGTGTTGACGGCAACCGGCACGATCCGCTCGATCTCGCGGTAAGCGCCGTCGTCGACGTGCACGCGCAGGACCGGCACGCGGTACCAGTCGAACAGGAGGCGGGCGAACGGCATCAGGTGCGGTTCGTTGATCTGGCCGAAGCACACGAACAGCTTCTGCGGACCCGGGGGCAGGGGATGCTTTTCGAGGCAGCGCGCGAGCGAAGCTTCGAGCTCCGGCAGCGACTGTTCGTAGAGCGTCTTGCGCGACAGTTCGGCGATCGTCTCGACCGCCGGGATGATGCGGTGGCCGCGCGCCTCGGCGAGAAGCGAGCAGTAGTAGCCCGAGCCCTGGTAGCCGTAGGAGCGGGCAAGGTTGATGACCTTCGGCTTCTGGCCGCCGAAAAGCTGCGGGCGACTGAGGTAGTCGCGTGTCGTCATCACCTTGTGCGGCGTGTCCGCGTTCGACAGGTCGCGCTCCTGGTCGACCAGCACGAGCCAGGTCATCGGAAGTACACTCGTTCCGTGGTCGCCATCGAAGGGCCCCGTCGCGTCGCTCGATCGGGGAGAGAATCACTGCCCGCACGATCGCGTCGCCGATATACGCCCGCGATGTGGGCAGCGCCAAGGCGGCGTCAGCGCGCGGGCGGCGAGAGGATCTTCTCGAGGCGCAGGGCGTCGGAGCCGTCGTCGTAGTAATCGTCATGGCGTCCGAAGACGCGGTAGCCGCGCCGCTCATAAAGCGCCAGCGCTGACCGGTTGTCGACCTTGACCTCGAGCGTCAGGCGTCCGACTCCGCGCGCCCGTGCGGCCATCTCGATCGCCTCCATGAGGCGGGCCCCAATCCCCTGTCCGCGACACCGCCGGGCGACGGCAAGCGAATAGAGCCGCGCGGTGCGGCTGCCTTCCCGCTGGAGCATCAGCGCGTAACCCGCAAGGCCGGTCGCGTCTTCGGCGACGAGCAGCACGGAAGAGGGCGACGTCGCGTGGTGCCGGAAGCTGCGTGCGGAGAGGAGGTCGTAGTCGAAGGTCGCCTCCTCGAGGCCGACGAGCGCCTCGACGTCGCCGCGATGCGCCGCGCGGATTGTCAGGGGAGCAGGATCCACGTCTTGCGGACGGTCTCGAACACTTCCCAGACGCCGTGCGTGTTGGCCGGCATGTAGACGCTGTCGCCGGCCTTGATCTCAACTGGCGCGCCACCGTCCGGGTGGAACACGCACCGGCCCTTAACGAAGTGGGCGAACTCGGCGTTGGGGATCGTCCGCCGGAACTTGCCCGGCGTGCATTCCCACACGCCACAATCCGGGTTCTCGCCCTTGTCGAGCGAGCGGATCTTTGGCGGCGGGTCGCTCACCGGCTTGGCCGGTGCGGTAAGCGGGCCGATGGCGTCAGGTGCCATCGTCTCCGCCGACTTGATCAGCACCACGGGCATCGTCGTCTCCTCCCTCAGTCCTGGAACGGGTCGCGCATCAGAATGGTGTCGTCGCGCTCGGGGCTCGTCGAGAGCAGCGACACCGGGCAGCCGATCAGCTCCTCGATCTGGCGCACGTACTTCACCGCCTGCGCCGGCAGGTTCGCCCAGGAACGCGCGCCGGCGGTCGATTCCTGCCAGCCCTCGAAGGTCTGGTACACGGGCTCGAGGCGCGCCTGCGCCGCCTGGCTCGCCGGCAGCCGGTCGAGCAACTGATTGTCGAGGCGATAGCCGGTACACACCTTGATCTCCTCCAGCCCGTCGAGCACGTCGAGCTTGGTCAGTGCGATGCCGTTGATGCCCGAGGTCTTGATCGCCTGGCGCACGAGCACAGCATCGAACCAGCCGCAGCGGCGCTTGCGGCCGGTCACCACGCCGAACTCGCGGCCACGCTCGCCGAGGCGTTCGCCCAGCGCGTTCGACTGCTCGGTGGGGAAGGGGCCGGAGCCGACGCGCGTGGTGTAGGCCTTGGCGATCCCCAGCACGAACGAGAGCGCCTTCGGCCCGAGGCCCGAGCCGGCGGAGGCTTGGCCCGCCACCGTGTTCGAAGACGTGACGAACGGATAGGTGCCGTGGTCGATGTCGAGCATGACCCCTTGCGCGCCCTCGAAGAGGATGCGGCTGCCGGCGCGGCGCTCGCGGTCGAGGAGCTCGAATACGGTGTCGGCGTATGGGAGCACGCGGTCCGCGATCTCGGTCAGCTGCGTCTCGAGCTCCACCGGGTCGATCGGGTCGACGCCGAGACCTTTCCGAAGTGCGTTGTGGTGGGCAAGCAGCCGCTCGATCTTGGCGGGGAGCGCGCCCGGTTCGGCTAGGTCGCCGACGCGGATAGCTCGGCGGCCCACCTTGTCCTCGTAGGCCGGGCCGATCCCGCGGCCCGTGGTGCCGATCTTGCCCGCCCCGGCCGCATTCTCCCGCAGCACGTCGAGTTCGCGGTGAAGCGGCAGGATCAGCACGGCGTTCTCGGCGATCCGCAGCGTCTGCGGCGTCACGGCCACTCCCTGCGACGTCACCTTGTCGATCTCGGCGACGAGCGCCCATGGGTCGACGACGACGCCGTTGCCGATCACCGAGAGCTTGCCGCGCACGATGCCCGAAGGGAGAAGCGACAGCTTGTAGGTGACGCCGTCGACGACGAGCGTATGGCCGGCATTGTGGCCGCCCTGGTAGCGCACCACCACGTGCGCGCGCTCGGAGAGCCAGTCGACGATCTTGCCCTTGCCCTCGTCGCCCCACTGGGCGCCGACCACCACCACGTTCGCCATGTCTCACTCGTTGGGTTCGGAACGGAAAACGGCCCCGGGGCGTCTATGCCGCCGGGGCCGTTGCGCAGTCATACACCACCGGGCGGCGATTCCAAGCGTTTCGCGGCGGGGGAGATCAATTCAGCGCTTTTTTCCCGTTTTCAGCGGCTCGAGCGATTCCATCAGCCGGGCCAGGTCGGCCGGGGGCTCTGAAGTGAAGTGGAGCTGTTCCTTCGTGGCCGGGTGTTCGAACCCGAGTTCGGCCGCGTGCAGCGCCTGGCGGTCGAGCGCAGTGAGGGCCTCGCGAACGGGCGCAGGCAGCAGCACCTCGGACGACTTGAACCCTTGGCCATAGGTCTGGTCACCGAGCAGCGGGTGGCCGGCGTGCGCCATGTGCACGCGGATCTGGTGCGTCCGTCCCGTCTCCAGTTCGAGCCGTACGAGGCTCGCGAGCGGCTTTGCCGGCGGCCCGAACGTCTCGAGCACCTCGTAGTGCGTGATCGCCTCCCGCCCGCGCTCGTCCGGCACCACGGCCATCTTCGTCCGGTTGGTGGCCTTCCGGCCGATCGAGCCTTCGATCGTGCCGTGCCGCCGCGGCATCGCCCCCCAGACGATCGCGACATAGGCACGGCGGAGCTTTCCATCGCGGCCGTGCGCGGCGAACTGCTTCGACAGCGCGTGGTGCGCCCGGTCGTTCTTGGCGACGACCAGCAGGCCGGACGTATCCTTGTCGAGACGATGGACGATGCCCGGCCGCTTCACGCCGCCGATGCCGGAGAGCGTGTCGCCGCAGTGCGCCAAGAGCGCGTTGACGAGCGTGCCGTCCGGCGTGCCGGCGCCGGGGTGGACGACGAGGCCGGCCGGCTTGTCGATCACGATCACGTCGTCGTCCTCGTGCACCACCTCGAGCGCGATCGGCTGCGCGGCCACTTCGGTCTCTACGGGGGCTCCGGGTTGCGCGCGCACCATTTCGCCGGGCTTGAGCTTGCGTCGCGTTTCCGTGGCGGGCGATCCGTCGATCGTCACGAGGCCCGCCTCGATCATTGCCTGGAAACGGGCGCGGCTGTATTGCGGAAGCCGTCGCGCCAGCACACGGTCCAGCCGTTCACCGGCGTCCTCGGGCGATGCGACGAATTCGAGCGGTGCTTCCTGATCCGGATCCGGCATGCGTGACGAGGAGGAGAACGACGACGACCTGCCGCCGAAGGCGCGGCTGCTCAAGGCGCTTGTCTATGCGCTGGGGGCGGTGCTGTCCATCGGCGGGCTGTTCGTCGTCACGATGGCGGTGTGGAAGCTTGCCGGCACGGGAAACCGCGCAGGCGGGCTGTCCGAGCCGCCGACGGCGCCGGGCGCACCGGCGGCGGCCACGCTGGCGCTGCCGCCCGGCGCGGAGATCCTCTCCATGACGATCGACGGCCCGCGGCTCGCCGTGCACGTGCGGGCGAACGGTACGGAGGAGATACGCATCGTCGACTGGCGGACCGGTGCGCTCGTCTCGACGCTTTCCGTTAAGCCTGGAGCGCAGCCGTGACGGCGCGCAAGCGCAAGGGCCCGCGGCCCGGCAAGACGCGCAACCCGGTCGCCAAGGCGCTGCGGTCGTCGCCCAGGCTGGCACAGCGGGTCGTCGGGTCGAAGAAGGCCTACGTCCGGAAGAAGCCGACCGTGCCGCGTCCGGAGGGCGAGGAGGACTAGGCCCGCGCGGCCTTGCGCTTCCACGAGACGGCCGCTATATCGGGCGCTTCGGCGGATCCGCCACCGGCGCTGCCCCCTTCGTCTAGCGGTCTAGGACGCGGCCCTCTCACGGCTGAAACAGGGGTTCGAGTCCCCTAGGGGGCGCCAAGCATCAAGCAAGCCATTAATGGAAGAGCATTCGGCCGGTTGAATCGGCAACCAGTGTTTGACTCGCGCTAGGCGAAGTGGTCGCATGTCCATGCGTCAACAACGGCGCGGTCGGGGGGCCTTGCGGCGGTCTTCCCTCAAACAGGGATGAACCAGAGAGATGAACGGGCTTAGGCTTGGACTGACGGCAGGTGCATTGGCTCTTGTGTTGTCAGGAAGCGCGAACGCTGCAACGATCAGTTTTAATCCTTCCGTTGCGGCGTTCGGAAACATTACGGCCGGCGTACTGGCCACCACACAGGTTGATGTCCTGTTTAGTTATGCCAACGAAGGTTACATTGAAGCGTCTAAGGCCGATTTCGCTCCTCTCTCCTCCAGTCTTTCGAACTGTAGTTCATCCGGCTGTAAGCTGACCATCCAGCTTACGCCGACGCTTGGTGCGGGGAACTCGCAAATTGCAGTGTTTCTACGCTACAGTATCTTCGACCCAGCATCCGTCACTAGACAATCGCAAATCGCAAAATCCATCAGCGTTTCTTGGAACGGTGTTTCCGCGGTCCCACTCCCTGCCGCCCTCCCACTCTTCGCCACAGGCATCGCCGCCCTCGGCGTCGCCTCGCGCAAACGGCGCAACAGGGTCAACGCTGCCGCTTGACCACTCGGTAACGCGATCACTCCACGATTTGCAGACGTAGCCCTGGCCGAGAGGTCGGGGCTTCTTCTTGTTATCGACTGGGTCGTGACGAAGGTCGTTCTGGTCAGCGAACCGCTAAAGAGCACTTCCGCCGCGTCTGGTTCTGCGGCAAACTTCCCATGCGGCAGTTGTCCGAAGACGAGGCTGGTCTTCGGCTTTGCGTGACGTGGAACACGCCACGCGTTGGGAGGAAAAAACATGAGAAAGCTCGTACTTACTGGAGCAATGCTGACGGCACTTGCGCCGGCGCTTGTCGCATACACCCCTTCGGCCTTTGCGACGATCCTGAATAACGTTGGGTGCGAGGATGGTGGGTGCACGGTGCCGGAAATTGATACCGGTGCGGGTCTGCTAGCACTCGCACTCGTCGGCGGCCTTGTCGCGGTAGCCCGCGAGAGGTCGCGCCGGTAAGTCAATCCGCGCTAACGCAGTTGCGACCCCGGCCGCGCGTTGGTCGGGGTTTTTTTGATGCCGAAACGACGAGGCGCTGCCGGAGATCGATTGAAGCGTATGCTGGTGCCCAAATTGGGCAGCGTTGGATTGCGATTCGAAATCCTGACGTTATTCTTGGCAATCAAGTATTCCGCTCGCGATTCGCAAATGCTCGTGGCCCGACAAAGACTGTCGCACGTTGTACAATTGGCGCTACACCCGGATCAGTTTACGCGCGCGGGAGCCATGGGCCGCCTGGCGTTTTATGTTCGGGACAAGAGGTCGGCCTGGGATGTTGCGTGGCATGACGACCTCCTTGCCTCCCTCCGCGCGCTGAAGGTTGCCGACCCCGTTCACCTCGCGACCGCCGTCGAAGCGTTGATCTTGGGAATGTGGTATCGGAAGGCAGTATCCGAAGGCCTCACGTGGCAATACGCCATTGACGTCGTTGAGCAGTTCATCAACGCGCAATTGGGCGTTCCCGGCATCTTGGCATAAGCAGCTTCGGTCACGTCCCCGCGCGTCGGCAGCGTGAACCTGCTCGATTGCCGAGGCGCGCGTTACTGCGCCGGGTACGGCCAAGCCTGCGCAGACGTCGCCGCCCTTTCACTCGTCGCCACCATCTTGCGGGCGAGGTCGTCGCCGATCAGCCGGAAGAGCGTGAGGCCTACCTGTTCATCCCGGAGGCAAAGGGCGGTGAGCTTGTCCTTGGCGAAGGCGATGATGCGGGCGGGCTCCGCCGCGATCACGGTCGCTGAAGCCACCTGATCCGTAAGGAAGGCAACCTCGCCCACGAAGCTCCCCGCGCAGAGTCGGGCGATCGCCCGGTCGCCGAGGTGAACGTCGAGCGTGCCCGCGCACAGGAAGTAGAGTTCCGGCACCGTCTCCCCCCGGCGGGTCAAAACCTCTCCGGGAGCGAGGTCGCGCCACGATCCGGCCTTCAGCAAGCGACCGATCTGCGCCTTGTCGAGGCGATGAAACGCCTGCCTGAGCACCGTACTGTCTCCGTGCGTAAGCCGCACCGAAAAACGGTCATGGAGCAGTCGCGAGAGCTGCCAGGCATTGATCGTGATGAACACGATGTCCCACGCGATCCCGGTGAACATCGCCTCGCTCGTGAGCCAGAAGTAGAGGATCTCGAACAGCAGACCGATGCAGGCGGTGACCCGCAGCCAGAAGATATTCGACAGGCCGTAGGAGATCGCAATCAGCACGTAGGACACGTGTCCCGCGAGATTGTTCACGGCGAAGAGCGACGAGAAGGTTTCGTCCACGGCTTGAGTCCGGACCGTTCATATCAGAGCCCGAGTCTTGTCTTTCCGCGCCAGTCCGGCTGTGACCTTTCGCACTTCCCGTCTCGCCCCGAATTCACTGGACACCCCATGCCCCTTTGCGCAACCTGCGCGCCGAACGGCCGGGGGGAACTGCCAACGCATTCGACGTCCGGCATGCGCGCGGAACCTTGCGGACACTCCCCTTGCGACCAGAATTCAACGGCATCGGAGAATTATTGGCATGCTGACGAAACGCGATTTCCTGATCTCGACGGGCGCCCTTGCTGCAGCGCTCTCCTCGAGCACGCCGCTGCTGGCACAGTCGACGAGCCGTCCGGGCTTCTTCAAGGCGAAAGACATCGCGGAGGCGGGCTACATCTACGGCCTGCCGATCGTCATGAACTACGGTGTCATGTATTCGTTCTGCGTCGACAAGGATTCCTCGCAGTACAAGGGGCCGTTCAACGAGGTGCACAATTCCGCGCAGGTGTTCACCTACAAGGACACCGCGGTCGTCACGCCGAACAGCGACACGCCCTACTCGATGCTGTGGCTGGACCTGCGTGCCGAACCGATTGTCATCTCGGTGCCGGCGATGAACCCCAAGCGGTACTATTCGGTCCAGCTCTGCGACGGCAACACCTACAACTACGGCTACATCGGTTCGCGGGCCACCGGCAACGATCCGGGTGACTATCTCGTGGTCGGCCCCGGATGGTCCGGCGAGGCGCCGAAGGGCATCAAGCAGGTGTTCCAGTCCTCGACCGAGTTCGCCTTGACGATCTTCCGCACGCAGCTCTTCGACCCGAAGGACATCGACAACGTGCGCGCGATCCAGACGGGCTACAGGGGGCAGCCGCTGTCGCAGTACCTCGGCGTCGCCGCGCCGCCGGCGCCGGCGCCGGTCACGTTCCCGACCTTCTCGGCGGAACTCGCCAAGGAGAACTTCTTCGAGTTCCTCGACTTCGCACTGCAGTTCGCGCCCGCCCAGCCGAACGAGCTGTGGATCCGCGAGCAGCTCGCCCGCATCGGCGTCGGGCCGGGCGCGACGTTTAGATTTCGCGACCTCTCGCTCGAGGACAAGGCGGAAGTGCTGCTCGGTCTCGCCGAAGGCAAGCGCAAGGTCGACGAGAACGTCAAGGCGATGGGCGCCGGCATCAACGGCTGGCGTGTGGCGTCGGCGTTCGGCGACTCGGCCTTCTTCCACGGCGACTGGATGCTGCGCGCCACCGCGGCGCAGATGGGCATCTACGGCAACAGCGCGGTCGAGGCGATGTATCCGGCCACCCGTTCGGACGTCGACGGGAAGCCGCTCGACGGGGCGAACAAGTACACGCTGACATTCCCGGCCGACGGGCTGCCGCCCGTCAACGCGTTCTGGTCGGTGACGATGTACGACGGCAAATCGCAGCTTCTGATCCAGAACCCGATCGACCGCTACCTGATCAATTCGCCGATGCTGCCGAACCTGAAGCGCAATGCCGACGGCTCGGTCACGCTCTACATCCAGAACGCCTCGCCTGGTCCCGACAAGGAATCGAACTGGCTGCCGTCGCCGGCCGGCTCGATGTACATCGTGATGCGGCTCTACTGGCCGAAGGAAACGCCGCCCTCGATCCTGCCCCCCGGCAAGGGCACGTGGCAGCCGCCGGGCATCGTCAAGGCGAGCTGACAGCGCGATACGATCTTCCCGCGCGCAGGCTGGCGGGCGGGAAGACCTGTGGCATCATGGCCGCATGGAATCGCACCATGACGGCTATCGCGACATCCTCGTTCTGCTGGCGGCCGCGGGTCTCGTGGTGCCGCTGTTCCACCGGCTCAGGATCAACCCCGTCCTCGGCTATCTGATCGCCGGGGCCCTCGTCGGGCCGGACGGGCTAGGCCGGCTTGCCGATACGGTTCCCGCGCTATCCTACGTGACCGTGTCGAGCCCGCAGGCGGTCGCACTGTTCGGCGAGCTCGGCGTTGCGCTCCTCCTGTTCATGATCGGCATCGAGGTGTCGCTGCAGCGCCTCGTGACGATGCGACGGCTGGTGTTCGGCCTCGGCGGCGCGCAGGTGGTCGTCACAGCAGCCGCACTCGCAGGCGGAGCGGTGCTCCTGGGGCTGGCGCCCACGGCTGCGCTGATCGTCGGCCTTGCGCTCGCGCTGTCGTCGACGGCGATCGTCGTCGAACTCCTGTCGCGCCAGAAGCGGATGCACGGCGCGGGCGGCAGGGCGACCTTCGCCGTGCTCCTGTTCCAGGACCTCGCGGTGATCCCGGCACTGCTCCTGATCTCGATCCTCTCGCGGGGCGGCGGCGATCTCGCAAGCGGCTTCGGGCTGGCACTTGCGCAATCCATGATCGCGGGCCTGCTGATCGTCGTCGTCGGGCGGTTCGGGCTGCGGCCGCTCCTCAGGCTCGCGGCCAAGGCGGGTGGGGCGGACGTGTTTCTTGCCGCCAGCCTCTTTGCCATCGTCGCCGTCGCGATCGCGGCGCAGGCCGCCGGCCTGTCGATGACGTTCGGCGCGTTCGTCGCCGGCCTCCTCATCGCCGAGACGGAGTTCCGCCGCGAGGTCGAGACGATCATCGAGCCGTTCAAGGGTCTTTTCCTCGGCCTGTTCTTCATCGCCATCGGCATGGCGATCGACCTCGATGCGATTGCGGCGCACCCCTTCGTCATCGTCTCGGTCGCGCTGGCCGTGATCGCTGCAAAGGCTGCGATCATGGCGGGTCTGGGCGGGGCCTTCCGGCTGCCCGGTGGCGCGATCGTCGAGACCTCGCTCCTGCTTGCACCCTGCGGCGAGTTTGGCTTCGTGATCATGGCGGCAGCGGTGCCGGCGGCCCTGATCGGAGCGGCCGAAGCGGCGATCGCCGTGGCCGTCATCGCGGCGACGATGATCGCGCTGCCGGTGCTGAGCGCCCTGTCGGTCATTGCCGCGCCGCGCGCCGAACGGCTGAAGCCTGCAGCCGGCATGGCGGAGCCGCCGCCGGCAGACCCGGCTGCGCGCGTCATCGTGTGCGGGTACGGGCGCGTCGGCCAGCTTATCGGCTCGATCCTCGACGAGCACAAGATCCCGTTCATCGCCGTCGATGCCGACGTCGATGTCGTGGCGCGGGCGCGCCGGGAAGGGCGGCCGGTTTATTTCGGCGACGCGTCGCGCGGCGACTTCCTGCAGAACTGCGGCATCGGTTCCGCGCGAGCGCTCGTCGTCACGATGGACTCGGCTGCGAAGGTACAGCGCGTGGTCGAGATCGCGCGGCCGTTGCGCGCCGACGTGCCCATTGTCGCGCGCGCCCACGATGATCGGCAGGCCCTGTCGCTCTATGGCCTCGGCGTGACGGCGGCCGTGCCGGAGACGATCGAGGCGAGCCTGCAGCTCGGCGAGGCGCTGCTCGACGAGCTTGGGATACCGATGGGCGTCGCCATCGCCTCGATCCACGAACGGCGAGACGAATTCCGCCGCAAGCTCGGCTGGATCGACCGCCGTCGCAGAGCAACCTTGGCGAGCGCACGAAAATCAAGCACCGACGTCTAGATGTTCTGTCGGCGAGTTGTATTGCGGAACGGCCTGCCGAAGGCTAAGCGACTCCATCATAAAGGCGACGGAACGTCCGCACGCCCCCGGCAGAACCGACACAAGGGTCAACGAGCCGCTCATGCACCGCTTCATCCGTACACGTATAATCTCGCTGATCGCCGCGCTGTCGCTGCTTCTTGCCAGCATGCCCGCGCCGGCGTTCGCACAGGCAGCGCCGCCGCAGATCGACTGGGAGCTGCTGTACCGCGCAGCGCAGCTGGCGAACCTTTCCTACGACGGTACGTCCGCGATCATGGGCGAAGCGATGGCGCGCCAGTCGAAGGTGTTCGTCAACACGCCGGGCAACACCGACGTTCAGTACTTCATCGGCTACAACGACAAGAAGAAGGTGCAGCTGATCGCCGTGCGCGGCACCGACAACGACGCCAACTGGGAGCTCGACAAGGACACCCGCGGCGTGACGGACCCGAAGACGGGCATCATGCTGCACGCCGGCTTCAAGCGTGCGGCGGACGCGATCTACGCCGACGTGAAGCCGCGCCTGAAGAAGGGATACACCACCTATCTGACCGGCCATTCGCTGGGCGGGGCGGTGGCGGCGATCCTCGGCATCTACCTCACCGCCGACAAGTGGCCGGTCGCGGGCATCATCACGTTCGGCCAGCCGAAGTTCACGAACCTCGCGGGCGTGCAGGCCTACGCCAACCTGCCCCTCATCCGCGTGATCAACCAGAGCGACATGGTTCCGCTGCTGCCCGACGAAGCGGCGCAGGGCGGCAGCGAGTTCGCGCACCTCGGGGCGGTCGTTATCGTGTTCCCCGGCCCTTACTACGTGTACGGAGCAGCGGACCGAGCGACGAAGTTCTCGTCCGGCTCGTTCGGCCGCTATTTCACCCAGGGGTCTGTCCCCGACCATTACCTGAAATGGTACGAGGAGAACCTGAGGTCGAAGCTTTCCGGCGCGGTCCCCGTGAAGTTTGCGGACCGGGAGAAGTACATCGTCCGCCACGGGCCCAACGACGGCCCGACGAGCGGGCTCAAGGCCTCAGAGAAGCGGCAGAACTTCGGGGGCTCGCGCTAGTCCTCTGCTGCTTCAACGTGCCACCAGCGCGGCCGGCCGCCCTTGTAGGAGTGGCCGGTCGGCCTGAGGTCACGGCGGTTTGGAGTGTCGAAGGCACCCACGAGCAGCGCCACGGTCGGCTGGTCGTCGATCGCGCCAAGGCTCGAGCCGCACTTCGGGCAAAAAGCGCGGCTCGACCAGTCCGACGACCGGTAGGTCGCGGGCGCCCCGCCGGGCCCCGTCCACGCGATGGCGGCCTTCGGGAACTCTACCCAGGCGGCCGTGAGCGCACCCGTGTGGCGCTGGCACATGCGACACGAACAGGTGTGCGGCTTGAGGGGCTGGCCCTTCGCCTCGAAGCGGATCTCCCCGCAAAGGCAGCCGCCTGCCCAACGTTTCTCCACAGCCATGGTCGCCCCCTGTCAATGACCCTGTCGCAGGGCACGGATACGCCGCCGCTGCCAAGACTTCCAATCGCGATCGTGTTAGCCGTGACGGGCCTTCAAACGGGGAGAGACCAGCGATGAGCAAGACCGGCGCGTTCTCGCCAGCCGACGTTCCCGAGACGAACTACACGCAGTTGCCGGAGCCGTTGCGCCAGCAGCAGCTCAAGCGCTTCAACCGCCGGCTTGGCGACCACGCGGGCCTGAAGAATTTCGGCGTGGTGCTGACCCGGATCGTCCCGGGCGGCCAGTCGTCGTTCCGCCATGCGCATTCGCACCAGGACGAGTTCGTGTACGTGCTGGAAGGTTCCCCGACCCTCGAGGCGAACGGCGGCGAACAGCAGATGAAGCCGGGCGAGTGCGTCGGATTTCCTGCCGGTACCGGCGATGCGCACCGCTTCCTCAACCGGACCGACAAGGACGTTCTGCTGCTGGTCGTCGGTGACCGCACGGCAGGCGACACGGCGAGCTACCCGGACGTCGATCTGCACGGCGTGATGGGGCCGGACGGGCGGTACCGCTTCCTGCACAAGGATGGCACGCCCTACTGAACGGTCGCCTACTGCTCGTCGCGCTGCAGGGCGCGAAGCCGGCTGGCGATCGCCGCGATGCTTTCGGGCTTCGCCATGGGCCGCAGTTGTCGCGTTCCCTTCGGCTTCTGCACCCGGGAAGCGGCCGGCTCCGGGTCGGCTGGGACCGTGGTGTCGGGCGGCGCGGCCGCGAACGGGTCGACTGCGACCAGTTCTTCCTCGATCGCCGAAACCTCGCGCCGGGCATCGGCCAGCGTCGCCTCGATCGCATCATCGGTCCGGCGCATAGGAGCGATTGCCTCGGGTTCAGCATCCTTCAGCGCCGCGATCTCGCGCCGCTCGATCTTCAACGCCTCGCGCTGGAGTTCGATCTGCCGCGAAAGCTCTGCGAGTTCCTCGATTCGCATGCGCAGCCGCTCGCCCGCTGGTGCCGCCTGAGGCTCCAGCGTCTCGACCGGTTCATGCGGTAGCTTCACACCGGTGCGGAGTTCGGCGATCACGCGGTCGCGCTCGGCGATGTCGCGGGCAAAGCGGTTGGCCGAGTCGCGCAGCGCCGCGATCTCCTCGTCGCGGGCGGCGATCTCCTGCCGGAGCGCGACAATCGCCTGCTCCCGGTCGAGAAGATCCTGCTCGAGCGGCTCGATTGTCTGGCGCAACTGTGCCGCGACGAGTTCCGGTTCGTGGTGCGGCGGCCGCGCCCGCTGACGTTCGATCTCGTCGGAGAGGACGTCGATGCGCTCGCGGTCGCGCGTGGTGCGGGCGATGAGCTCAGCGTTGCGGGTGGCCAACGCGTCGGCGCGGCGTTCCAGGCGCACGGCCGTCATCGCGTTTTCGGCGCGCAGGCGATGGATTTCGGTCTTGAGGTCGGCGTGCGTGGACGGCGCCTGCCGCAGCGACCGCAGGCGGCCGAGGCGCAGGGCGTAGAGCCACAGCGCGCGCGTCACGAAGAGGGCGATGAGGGCCGCGACCGCGAACCCCAGCCCGAACAGCATCAGCGTTTCAAGTTGCATTCTCGCCTGCCCGTTCGAACCGCACCGACATCCGCCCGCGAAGCGCTTCGCGGACTATACCCCGGTGGGCGGGAGGTCGCGCAAGGGTCCGGGTCGTTCCCGGACCCTCAACCCAGACGCGTCAGAAGGGGTTCCAGGTCGGCATCTCGGTATACTTCAGGTAGCCGAGGTTCGCACCGAGCCGGGCGCCCACCCCGGTACGAATGGGGGCGAGCTGGAGGCGCTGGTTCGTCTGCCAGTTCACGCCCAGGCCGCCGATGAGGTAGGCCGATCCGTCGACGCCGATGAAGCGGTCGTAGATCTGGCCGAGGTCGTCGATGTTGTAGACCAGGACGAGCACGCGCGAGCCGTTGCCGCCCCAGTCGAAGCCGATCGACGGACCCTGCCAGTAGACCTTCTTCTGGCCGCCGTTCTTCATGTAAAGCGTGCCCTCGCCGTAGCGGAGGCCTCCGATGAAGGCGCCGGCAGCTTCCTCGCCGATGATGTATCCGGTCGGACGGCCGGCCTGGGCGAACACCGATTCGACGGCCTGGGCGACGCCCTTCGTCGTATTGCCGAAGAAGGTCTGGCCGGCCCCGATGATCTCCTCCGGCGAATAGGTTTGCGCCTTCGTCGCGGTCGGGGTCGTGGGCGATGAATAGGTTGGCTGGGTGATGTTGCTGTTCGGCTGCGTCTCGGCCGAGGCAAGTCCGGTCATGGCTGCCGTGAGCGCGAGCGCGGTGATGGCGGCACGATATGTCGGGCGCATGTGCGAAGGTCTCCCACCTCTCGCTTTCGGCGAACGTCCCCTTCGCCGCAAGCATGGCAATGATCCGCGTCCGCTTCGGCAGCATTGGGGCAGGCCAGCGGACAATTGACGAAACCTTGCAGCAGCTTGGCTTATTTTTGGTTAAGAGCCTGTCCCGAAGCGATGAACGCCGGGTTGGCGTAGGCGTGGTCGCGTTTGCCATAGGAAAGGCGCCCGCCCTCGGCGCGGTTCACCTCGCCGCCGGCCGCGGCAAGCACCGCGTGACCAGCCGCCGTGTCCCATTCCATGGTCCGTCCGAAACGCGGGTAGAGGTCGGCCTCGCCCGCAGCGACGAGGCAGAACTTCAGCGACGAGCCGGCCGACACGATCTCGCAGTCCCCGAGGCGGTCGAGCCAGTTGCGCGTGTGGTCGTCGAGGTGCGAACGGCTCGCCACCACGCGCGGCCGCGCGGGCCGCTCGCACACGCTGAGGGCGCGCCAGGTTGCGGCTTCGACCTTGCCATCCTTTACGCGTGCTTCTCCCGCGCCCTTGCCCTTCTCGCCCCAGAACAGGCGCCCGATGGCCGGAGCATAGACAACGCCCGCGACCGGCTCGCCGCCGTCGATCAGCGCGATGTTGACGGTGAACTCGCCGTTGCGGCTGATGAACTCCTTCGTCCCGTCGAGCGGATCCACGAGGAAGAAGCGTCGTGCATCCTTCGGTTCATCGCCCGCGGCCATGCCTTCCTCGGCGACGACGGGCACGCCGGGGAACGCCGCGTGCAGCCGCGCGACGATCACGGCTTCCGCAGCATGGTCGGCTGCGGTCACAGGTGATTCGTCCGCCTTGCGGGTGACCTCGATGGCGCCGGCATAGACCGTGAGTATTGCCTCGCCGGCTTCGAGCGCGATCGTAACGAGCGTTTCGGCGGTGGGGGAAGGCTGACCGGTTGTCTCGCTCATCGAAGGTCTCTCGCTGTTTCTCGCCGTCGATGCGTAAAGTAGTTTATGGCCTCGCTCAACAGCGGCCTCTGATTCGAGGCACTGCAGCGTTGTTTCGACCCAGCACCATCCGAGGGACTTGCTCCAGCGATGACCGTAAAGCTCTCCGATCTCGACCTCGCCGCCCTGCTGTGCAGCCGTGTTTGCCACGACGTGATCTCGCCCGTCGGGGCGGTTGCCAACGGGCTCGAGGTGCTCGACGAAGAGGACGACGAGGAAATGCGCAAGATGGCGCTCGACCTCGTTCGGCGCTCGGCGAAGCAGGCCTCGGCAAAGCTCCAGTTCTGCCGCATCGCCTTCGGGGCCGCAGGGCAGGCGGGCGCCATGCTCGACCTCGGCGAGGCAGGGGAAATCGCGAAACTGTTCGTGGGTGAGGAGAAAATCAAGCTCGACTGGCAGGCGCCGCGCGGCCCGCGCGACAAGACCGAGGCGAAGCTTCTCCTCAACATGATGCTGATGGCGATGGCGGCGATCCCGCGAGGCGGTGTCGTCACGATCAAGGCGGACGACACCACGATGTCCGCCGTTGCCGAAGGGGAGGGGGCGCGCATTCCGGAGAAGACCGCCGCAGCGCTCGCCGGCACCGCCGCCGTCACCGATTTCGATGCGCGCCTCGTGCAGGTCTATTATGCGATGCGGCTCGCCGAGCAGTCGGGCTCGTTGCTCACCATGGGCTCGGACGGCAATCGCGTCAGCGTCGCTGCCCAAAAGCAAATCGCCGCCGATGCGGTTGCAGCGACGGCGTAAGCGAGAGGCGTGAAGAAGGAAGCCGCCTCAGGCGGCTTCGGAGGATGCGTTCTCGCGCAGCACGTAGCCGCGGCCCCACACCGTCTCGATGTAGTTCTTGCCGCCGGCGGCGGTCGCCAGCTTCTTGCGAAGCTTGCAGATGAACACGTCGATGATCTTCAGTTCCGGCTCGTCCATGCCGCCGTAGAGATGATTGAGGAACATCTCCTTGGTGAGCGTCGTGCCCTTGCGCAGCGAGAGCAGCTCCAGCATCTGGTATTCCTTGCCGGTCAGGTGCACGCGCTGGCCGCCGACCTCGACCGTCTTGGTGTCGAGGTTCACGATCAGGTCGCCGGTCGCGATGACCGACTGGGCGTGGCCCTTCGAGCGGCGCACCACCGCGTGGATGCGCGCCACGAGCTCGTCCTTGTGGAACGGCTTCGTCATGTAGTCGTCGGCGCCGAAGCCCAAGCCCCGCACCTTGTCCTCGATGCCGGCGAGGCCGGACAGGATGAGGATCGGCGTGTTGACCTTCGACACGCGCAGCGACTTCAGAACCTCGTAGCCCGACATGTCGGGCAGGTTCAGGTCGAGCAGGATGATGTCGTAGTCGTAGAGCTTACCGAGATCGATGCCTTCTTCGCCGAGATCGGTCGTGTAGACGTTGAATCCCTCGGACTTCAGCATCAGTTCTATGCTTTGAGCTGTCGCAGAATCGTCTTCGATCAGCAGAACCCGCATCGGAAAATCCCTTCCAGTCGCCCCAGGAATTCGTTGGATTAACGCGCCGCTACAACCCGACTGCCGGCAGCCCGCTTGAAGGACCCCCGGTTAATGCATGTGGTTAACTTAAACTGCCAAAAGTTAACAAAGCCTAATACTCTTCGACCAAATTCGCGGGATTGCTGAATATTTTGCGTCACCACCGAGTCTTGCCCCGCTTGCGCTTCCCGAAAGGGCCTGTTTCTGCGTGCCGGTTTACCCACCCTTAAACGGCAGCGTGCATCATCAGTCCCGACGCGAATCTCTTTGCTACTTGATTCGTACGCCCTCGACCAGAAGGCGCGAATCGCCAAGTGGAAGCTTCGCGCGGTGCGTTTGTGTCAGTGAGGCAAGTCCGATGCGTCTGAGGGATTCATTGCTGCGCCTGCAGCGCTTCCGGTTCGAAGACCGCAAACGGCAGCTTGCCGCCATCGAGGCGATGATCGCGGATTTCCAGCGCAAGCAGGAAGACCTCGACCAGCAGATCGCCCTCGAGGAACAGCGCAACGGGGTGACGGACCCCAACCACTTCAACTACTCGATGACCGCGAAGTCGCTGCGCGTGCGTCGCGACAACCTGCTTCGGTCGGCGGCCGAACTGCGCGACCAGCTCGAGGACGCGCGGACCCGCTTCGAGGAGGAGAGCGCGGAACTGAAGCGCCTCGAACTCCTCGCCGAGAAGGAAGGGACGACGAGCGTTCCCGCCGGCGTCACCCCCACACTCGCGGACGCCCGCACGACGTGACCCACCGCTGACTGCTTCGGCACCGTCTGCGCGCGAGTTCGGGCGCAAGATGCGGAGTGCTGCCCGAGGCCTCCCTCATCCATGTTTCACCGGCATGGACGATCAGAGGAGCCCCAGGCGATGCAACCCCAGTCCTTCCACATTGAGCCGCTGGCCGACGCGCTCGTGCGCGCGGTGCGCAAGAGCGCGAGCGATGAACGCGGTGTTGCGGCGCGCAAGGTCACGGCGCAAGATCCGCGCTACCCGTGCAGAAGCTGTCTGAAGGAGGCGCGCCTCGGTGCGCAGGTGCTTCTCGTGTCGGTCAACCCGTTCGAGACCGATGGTCCGTATGCGCAGCGAAGCCCGGTTTTCATCTGCGTCGATTGCGAGCGCGCGGCGGAGACCGAAACGATGCCCGAGATCGTCACCAGCCGTCGCGTGAACCTCAGGGCGTTCGGGTCGGAGGAGACGATGCTCTACCGGCACTCGACGATCGTCGAGGGGCGCGAGGCGTCAGCCGCGATCGCGGCGATTTTTCAAGACGAAGCGGTGGAGAAGGTGCACATCCACACCGCGCTCCACGGTTGTTACCTGGCGCGGGCCGTGCGGGGTTAAGGGGCTACTCGCGGTATTGCTGGATGCGGGTCGTGCGAAGCCCCGGCAGGCCGTGCCGGTCGATCGAGCGCTGCCAGCTCAGAAATTCCTCGACGGTGAGCGTGTAGCGGCTGCACGCTTCCTCGAGCGACAGCAGGCCGCCGCGAACGGCAGCGACGACTTCGGCTTTGCGACGGATGACCCAGCGGCGGGTGCCGGGGGGCGGAAGGTCTGCGACAGTTAGCGGCGTGCCATCGGGCCCGATGACGTAGTTGATACGCGAACGCAACTGACCATTCATGCTGGACAAGGCTGTCACTCACTTACTCGTACGCAACTCACTTGCCTACGAACCCTACGCCTGGCCGCTTAAGAAAGGTCTAAGTGATTACCAACAAATGGCAAACGCGGCGGCCTGATCTGGATCACGCCACACCCTGAGGACGAGTTTTGTTAGGCATCCAACGGGCGATCTCGCCGCCAGGTTGCAAATGCCTTCATTTTCGACGATTCGGGAAAGGGTTTGGAAAGGTTACCGGCCCGCTGAGTCGATCGTGGAAACCGAGGGTCGTTTGTTGCGCAACCAGTGCTTCTCCCCCCATATGGAGCATGATGGAAAAGCTTGAGGATCACTGGCTCGATCTGGTTCGGGACGCGATGGCACTCCCCGGCGCCCCGTCGTCGCACCGCGTCGTCGTCGCGATGTCGGGCGGGGTCGATTCCACGGTGACGGCCGCGCTTCTCAAGGCCGTCGGGTACGACGTCGTCGGCCTCACCCTGCAGCTCTATGACCATGGGGCGGCGGTGGGCCGCAAGGGCGCCTGCTGCGCCGGGCAGGATATCCGCGACGCGCGTCGCGCCGCTGACCGGCTGGGCATTCCGCACTTCGTTCTCGACTTCGAGCGCCGCTTCCGCGAGAGCGTGATCGATCGTTTTGCCGACAGCTACCTCGCGGGCGAAACGCCGATCCCCTGCATCGACTGCAACAGGACGGTGAAGTTCACCGACATGACCGAGCGCGCCCGTGCGCTCGGCGCCTCCGCGCTCGCCACGGGGCACTATGCCGTGACGGAGGCGCTACCGGACGGCAGACGTGCACTCTTCACGCCGGCCGACATGGCGCGCGACCAGAGCTATTTCCTCTACGCGACCACGCAGGCGCAGCTCGACCTGCTGCGATTTCCACTGGGCCGCATCGAGAAGCCGATGGTGCGCGAGATCGCGGCGAGGCTCGGGCTCACCGTCGCCACCAAGCCCGACAGTCAGGACATCTGCTTCGTGCCGGACGGGCGCTATCAGGACGTGATCGCGAAGCTTCGGCCCGAAGCGATGGAGCCCGGCGACATCGTGGACGAGACCGGCCGCGTGCTCGGGCGTCATCACGGAATCGTGAACTTCACGGTAGGCCAGCGCAAGGGATTGAACATCGCGGCCGGCGAGCCTCTCTACGTGGTCTCGATCGATGCGCGGCGGCGCGCGGTCATCGTTGGCCCGCGCGCATCCCTGCGCGCGCGGCGGCTTTCGTTGCGCAACGTCAATTGGCTTGGCATCCCGGTGCAACCAACGCTGGACAATGACGTTTTTGACGTTCATGTGAAGGTTCGGTCGATGCGGCCGCCTGTGCCCGCACGTTTGTATCCCGCGGCATCGGGCTGGAGCGTGATCCTTCAAGAGGGCGAACACGGCGTGGCACCTGGCCAGGCATGCGTCTTCTACGATCGACCGGGTGCGGGGGCGCACGTGTTGGGCGGCGGCACGATCTGCCGGGACGAGGTGATGACGATGGCGTCTTCCGAAGGTGAGGCGGCATGAGGCCGAAACTCGTTGCTCTCGACGAGCACAAGGTGAAGAAGGCCTACGCCCGCTGGGAACCGGTGTACGACATCGTGTTCGGCGAGGTTTTCCAGGCGGGTCGTCGCCACGCGGTCGAGCGTGTAAACCGGCGTTCGGGCCGCGTGCTTGAGGTGGGCGTGGGCACGGGCCTGTCGCTGCCGCACTACAAGCATTCGCTGCGCATCACTGGCATCGACCTTTCGCCGCAGATGCTGCGGAAGGCGCGCGAGCGCGTGAACCGGCATCACCTGCACAATGTCGAGGCGCTGCTCGAGATGGATGCGGGGAACATGCGTTTCCCCGACAACTCCTTCGACGTCGTCACCGCGATGTTCGTCCTTCCGGTCGTGCCCGATCCGGGACGCGTGATGGCGGAACTCGAGCGCGTCTGCAAGCCGGGCGGCGAAGTGATCGTCGTGAACCACTTCAGCGAAGACGGCGGCATGCGCGGCCTGCTTGAGAAGGCGCTTGCCCCGGCGGCGTCGTCGCTCGGCTGGCGCAGCGAGTTCCCGCAGGAAGCGGTGATGGTGCGCAAGGCGCTGAAGCTCGAGGAAGTGAAGCGCATACCGCCCGTCGGCATGATCACCCTGCTCAGGTTCACACGGCAGGGCTGACGCTCCCATGAGCAGGGGACCCGGAAACCCGCGCCCGGCGCCGGGGTTCTCCACGTTCGTCCGGCGCTGGGCCTCCGATCCCCTCAACGTCGGCGCGATTGCGCCCAGCGGTCCGGCGCTGGCGGAGCGGATGGTGCGCACGCTCGACCTTGCGCCAGGCCATGTCTGCGTCGAATTGGGCCCCGGCACCGGCGCTTTCACCGGCAGGCTGCTGACGGAGGCGAAGCGCCATGGCGCGCGGGTCCTCCTCCTCGAACGCGACCCCGTGTTCGTGCGCCACCTGCGGCTGCTCCATCCGGAGGTCGAGGTGATCGAGGGCGATGCGGGCGCGCTGCCCGCGCTGCTGGCCGAGCGCGGCATCGGGCACGTCGACCGCGTTCTCTCCGGCCTGCCGGTCCGCAGCTTCCCGGAGGCGCTCCGCACGCGGATCGGCGAGGCGATCGGGGCAGCGTTGAAGCCCGGCGGCCTCTACGTTCAGTTCACGTATTTCACCGCCGAGCCGCTCGATCGCCCGTGCGCCCGGCGGATGCATCTCCACGGCCGGCGCACAAGCTTCGTCCTGCGCAACGTGCCGCCGGCGTTCGTTTGGCGCTACGAGAAGGGGGCCGGGTAGGGTGGGGCCTTGCGCGCTTGACTTCGCTCCGGACGGCCCCCTATATCGCGGCGTCTTCGCCGGCCCGCCTCGTCGCGCCGCCGGCCACGCTCTTCAAGGGGCGGAGTAGCTCAGCTGGCTAGAGCAGCGGAATCATAATCCGCGTGTCGGGGGTTCGAGTCCCTCCTCCGCTACCATTTCACCTTGCATCACCCGGTACGCCGCTGCACGTCTTCGGCGCTGCGGCCCACCACGGCCTCGTAGGTTGCCGCGTCTGTCGCCCCTTCGCTGCCGATGGCGACGATCAGAGCGCCGGGCGTCAGGCCGAGCGTCTGGCGCAGCGTCGGATCGAGCGCAGCCTCGATGAGTCCGGCGATCGCCGCACAGCCGGACTCTCCGGACACGATCGGGGGATCGCCCGAAACGCCGGCCGCGAGGAGGCGCATCGCCTCGGGGGCGGCCTCCTCGGGGAGGGTCAGCACATCGTCGGCCGCGTGCTTCAGGATCGGCCAGGCAAGCGGCGAAATCTCGCCAGCCGCGAGACAGGCCATGAAGGTGTTGACGTCGCCATCGACGGGCGTGGGCGTGCCGGCCGCGATCGAGCGAAAGATGCAGTCAGCCCGTTGCGGTTCGACGACGACGATGCGCGGCCGCTTCGCGCCGAGAGTCTCCCAAAGATGGCCGGCTACCGCGGCGGCGATTCCGCCGACGCCGCCCTGCACGAACACGTGCGAGGGAACGCGTCCCTGAAGCTGCTCCATGAATTCGGCGACCATGAGCGTGTAGCCCTGCATCACCATCGACGGAACGGAGGCGTCGCCGCCGCCGGAATTGGTGTCTGCAACGAGGTTCCAGCCGTTGCGGGCGGAATCTTCCGCACACTGACGAACGGAGTCGTCATAGCTGCCGGGGACGCGGGCGATGGTCGCGCCGAAGTTCGCGATTTCGTCCTCGCGCGACTGGCTCACGTGCCCGTGCAGGTAGATCGTGCAGCGGGCGCCGAACATCTTCGCCCCCCAGGCGACGGAGCGGCCGTGGTTGCCGTCGGTCGCCGCCGCGACCGTCAGGTCACCGACGATGTCGCGATGCCTGCCGGCAATGAGGTCTGCCGCGGTCACGTGCGCGAACCCCCGCTCCGCGAGCCGCTGCTGGAGCACGCGCAAGACGGCGTAGGCGCCGCCGAGCGCCTTGAAGCTCTTCAGCGAGAACCGCATCGCCTCGTCCTTGTAGAGGATCTCGCCCACGCTCAGCGCCTTCGCGAGGCCGGGCAACGGCACCAGCGGCGTCGGCGCGTACCCCGGCCACGACGAGATTTCGCGTCGCATCGCGCGGTAGGCTTCCTGGTTCAGCACGGCGCGCTGTTCGTCTCCATACGGACCACCAAACCCGCTCTGCCGGTTGTGGACGTGGCGGACGCCGGACTGCCTGATCATCGCTTCCTCGCGGTCTTATCGCGCGGCCATCTTTGTCCGGCTGCATGCGGGGAGCAAGCCGAACGGCGCGCGCAGGCCAGTCATGCGGTTGCAGGCGCGATTGGTCGATGGCACAAGGCGTCCTGACGATCGATGCGCGCGACATCGGCCGCTGGCGAACGTGGAGTTCAAGCCTTGAGAGATCTCGAAAAGCCCGGCCGGTCACAGGTCGTTGCCCGCAACGGCATGGCCGCCACCTCGCACCCCCTGTCGACGCTCGCTGCCGTCTCGATGCTGCAGGCGGGCGGCAACGCCATGGACGCGGCCGTCGCGGCCTGCGCCGTGCAATGCGTGGTCGAGCCCGGGTCGACCGGAATTGGCGGCGACTGCTTCGCGCTCTACATGCCGAAAGGAGCCGGTAGGGTCGTCGCGTTCAACGGTTCGGGCCGCCTGCCCGCCGCCGCGACGCTCGATGGGTATCGCAAGGCTGTCGGCGACGCCGCGATTCCGCGCCAATCACCCTTTGCCGTGACGATTCCCGGCGCGATCGACGCGTGGCACCAGCTCTTGCGCGATCACGGCACCAAGACACTCGCCGACGTACTGAAGCCTGCCATCGCGCTCGCCCATGACGGCTATGCGATCAGCGAGCGCGTCTACGCGGACTGGGCGGAGCAGGAGCCGGTGCTGGCCGCGAACGCCAACGCCGCACGACTGTTTCTGGTGAACGGCAAGGCGCCGGCCATCGGTACCGTGCATCGACAGAAGGAACTCGCACGCACGTTCGAGGCGATCGCAGCCGGCGGCCGCGATGCCTTCTACAAGGGCCCGATTGCCGAGGACATGGTGGAGACGCTGCGCGGCCTCGGCGGCGTGCACACGCTTGCGGACTTCGAGGCTGCCCGCGGCGACTATGTCGATCCGATATCGACGACATTCCGCGGCCGCGACATCTTCGAGTGCCCGCCGAACGGGCAGGGCATCGTGGCCTTGATCATCCTCAACATCCTCGCGGGCTTCAAAGCGGAGGGAAGCCCTGTCTCGCTCGAGCGCTATCATCGCGAGATCGAGGCGACGCGCCTCGCATACGCGGTCCGCAACGCCGCGCTCGCGGATCCGACGATGGCGCGCGTGCCGGTCGACGACCTCCTGTCGTCGACGCTGGCCGACCGGCTGCGGAACATGATCCGGCCGGGCGAGCGTATCGATCCCCTGCCGTCCTATACGCCGCCCGCGCACAACGACACCGTCTACATCACCGTGGTCGACAAGGACCGCAACGCTGCGAGCTTCATCAACTCGACATTCCACACGTTCGGCGCCGGCATCGCGACGGCGAAGACGGGCATCGTCCTGCACAACCGTGGCATCAGCTTCTCGCTCGAGGAGGGGCACCCCAACGCCGTCGCCCCGAAGAAGCGGCCGATGCACACGATCATCCCCGGCATGGCGGTGCATGGGGGCCGCGCCGCGATGCCGTTCGGCGTGATGGGCGGCCACTACCAGGCGATGGGACATGCCTCCTTCATCTCCAAGGTCTACGACTACGGCATGGACATGCAGGAGGCGATGAGCCTGCCGCGCGTGTTTCCGCTGCCCGGCACCTCGCAGGTCGAGTACGAGCTGACGCTTGATCCGGGGGTGGCGCAGGGCCTCAAGGATATGGGCTACGAGCTGGTACGCCCGGCGCGTCCGATCGGCGGTTCGCAGGCGATTGCGATCGACTGGGCGAACGGCGTGCTGACCGGCGCTTCCGACCCCCGAAAGGACGGTTGCGCGCTGGGGTACTGACAAGTTGCTGCAATCCTTAGGCAATATCGATTCTGAGGGACAATATCGATTCTGAGGGATCGGAGCGTTCAGCAAACTCTGCCGTCGCGACACCAAATTCGCGTGATTTAACATTTTAGGTCTTGAATTGATCGCTTAAATTGCGCTATCCACAATCAGGCATTGTGGAGAGGCCGCAGTGTTCAACCAGATCAAAGTGATTTCTCACTCTTGCTGCGGTCGCGCACTGGCGATCGCCATCGTGCCGCGCACGGTCTCCAGAGAAGACTCGCGGTGTAACTCGATCCTCCCGTCGGCGTGTTCCCGGTCGGGGGTGTGCAATGCCAAGCGGTGAGGCCGATCGCTACCGTCTTCTCCACAAGATTGATCTCCCGCCAAGCTACATGTCCCTCGGCTTGGAGCCGGGTCAGTTCAAGGATGCAGCAGATCCCTTCTTGACGGCTTTCGACGCGGTGATCAGCGGTCCGACGGACACGCTGCTGTTGTTCAAGGGCGAGGACGTTCTGGAGTACGACCTCAGGGCGCAGCGTATAACCCTTGAGCCTACGCCGATCGCCACAGTCTTCCAGCCTGAAGCGCTGCCGGGCGAGTTCTCCCAGGGTTTAGATTCAGCATTTTGGGCCGGCCCTGCCTTTCCCACCTCATATTTCCTGGTCCGTGCCGGCGCATGCGTTCGTCTCGAGGCCCCGACACCCACTGCTGGTCGTCGAGAATGGAGCTTTTTCGAGCAGTTCCCGGTTCAGCAAGAATTCCTTCGCCAGCCCCACCCGGAGGGCGGCTTCTCCACAATGGACTTCGGTCCATCGACGCAGATCCACGGGCTTCGGGGCGACGCAGGCCGTGTGCACTTCTTCTCGAGAGACGGCCGCTACGCACGCCACAACCTCAACAACGGAGAGATGGACCTCGGAATAGCGGCGACGGCCGACGTGTTCGGACTACCCGCAGGGTTCGGCGGGCGAGTTGATATCGCCTTCTATGGAGCCGGAAACGAATCCGAGAGCCTGTATCTGCTGAGCGGGTTCAGGTACGCCGAATTCGATGTCCGAAGCCGCCGAGTCATTCGCACCGGCGCAATAGAGGAACGATTCCCGGAACTCGCGCTTTTCATTGCTCGCCCGCAGCTGTTTCTCGTCGAGGAGTACTCGCTGCAAAGCTTTGTTGGTCCGACCACGTTGGGTGCCCTGGTCGACAGCGTCACAGTTGGCGCACAGAGCGTGATCGAGTCGGTCATCGTCACGCAACTGGTGACCGCCGCTGCCACCAAGCTGCAGGATAATGTTGTCGAAAGCGCATCCGAACAGACATCGAAGGACTTCGTCCAAAAGATCGAGGACAGCAAACAGAGTGAAGCGGAAACGGACAGCTATCAGTACCGGATGAATGCGCTGTTCCACGGGGAGGCCCAAGCGAAGGGCTTCTGGGGCGGAGAGGTCGATGCAAACCTCCAAGTGAACGGCGGCTCGGACGAACAGCGTAATCGAACCGCGCAACAGGCGTTCAATGCGATGCAGTCGCAAACGCGGGCGTCAACCCAGTCAGTAAGCCAGAAGGCTGTCACCGCCGAACAGGCGAGTTCCATCACGGAAAGCGTCATTTCAAAGACAATGTATCGCACGGAAAACACGTCCGACACGCCGCGTGTGACAGAGTTCTACGAGATCTTTCAGAAGTACGTGACACTTCTTGTGCTGTCCGGCGTGAAGGGCGCGTACACCGATGGTCGGCGTCAGCCGGAGTTCTTCTCGCTGGCCAATTTCAAGCGCCGCTTGACGGATGTCCTGGTCGATCCGCAGCAAGTCCCGGTCATTCACGAGTATGTCCGCAGCGAACTCGCCCGCATTCAGGACAGCAGCGGAGAGATGCGGGCCATCATACAGCCGGACGCGGGCAGCCTCGTGTTGGATGGGCGTGTCATCACGAAATTCGTGTTCCCCGAAACCTCGCCCGAGCAGAGCGTTACCGTCGCCGGCATTGTGAAGGCTGCCAGGGAATTTCGGCTCAACACCTACAAGACACGCGGCATCGAGCGCCTGGCGAATGACGCGTCTGCAACGCCAACGGTCATCGAGCCAATCAAGGTTGAGCAAGGGCCGAGTGCATGACAGCGACCTCCACGCGGAGGCGAACGTAATCGTTTGCGTACAAGAACGACTGCACGAGGCACCGGAACTTACAAGGAGACGGACATGGCGACAGCGACGATCAAAGCGGCATTTTGCGTGCGGCCCGCATCGGGCACCGATCTTGGCGGCGTGGCGGCCGTCGCCGAACTTGCGGACGAAATTCTCGCTTCCGATTTCGGTCCTGGTGCGCTGTTCCCAAAGCTTTCGAGCATCCCGGGCATCATTGCAGCGATCGATCGCGAGCGTGACGACCCCGACAACTTCTATATCACGCTGGGCACGGAAGGGGACGTGTCGCAGCGGGTTTGGCCAACCGACCGCGAGACAGTGCCACTGCGCGGCGGCCAGTCGGTCGCGCCTGACCTCGAGATCGAATTCGACAGTTTTCAGAACGTCTCGCTATGGGACTTCGACACCGTAAGCCGGGATGACCTGCTCGGCTCCATCACCCTGTCTGCGGATGAATCAGGCCAGGGCGAGAAGGCCAAGCTGGCGAAAAGCGACATCGAGGGTTCCGTGTACTACATTGTCTATGAGGTCGACTAACGAGCCTCCAATCTAGCCGGCTTTGCACGCTCGGGTGCTGGCAGGGCGCAGCAAGCTGCTGGAGTTTTGATCGGTGCAAGCCGCGGCAGAGTGGCGTGCGGGTGATGCAACGAGCAATTTCTACTGCTGCTCGGGCCGCCATCTCGAAGGCCGGCTTCGACAGGAGCAAGTGCGGCGGCTTCTTCTCTGCCTCTGCGCCGAACGCGCGGTCGTGATCCGATGCTTTTGGCTTCTTCCGGAGAGCTGTTAGCGCACGGATCTCACGACAACGGTTCAGCACATCGCATCTAGCGCAGCCCATGCTTTGCGGGTATTTGCGCGGGTCAGCCAGACTGCGCGTCTATTCCTTGGCGCAATGCTGCCGGAGCCGAACCGATGACTGCGCCTGTCGTCCTCGTCCTCAATGCGGGATCGTCGTCGATCAAGTTTGCTGCGCTCGAAGCGGCTAACGACGTTCCGGTGTTGCTGGCGTCTGGACAGGTGGACGGCATCGGCGTGAAACCTGCGTTCAGGGCACGCCTTGCCGGCGAAGTCACAGCCGGGGCCGTCCAGCGGATTTTTGAGGATGCCGACGGGCCGAGGGATCATTCCGCGGCGCTGGAGCTGGCGATGGCGTGGCTGTCGCGGTCGCTCGAGCGCGAGATCGCCGTGGTCGGCCATCGCGTGGTGCACGGCGGCACACGTTTCACCGAGCCGGTCATCGTCGACGATCAGGTGCTGTCGGCGCTTGAAAACCTCGTGCCACTCGCGCCGCTGCACCAGCCGCACAACATCGCCTGCATCCGCGCGGCGATCGCGGCGTTTCCGGCCGTTCCGCAGGTCGCCTGCTTCGACACGGCCTTCCATCGCGGGCATTCCTTCGAGGCGGACGCCTTCGCGATCCCGCGCCGGTACTTCGACGAGGGCGTGCGTCGATACGGCTTCCACGGCCTGTCCTACGAGTTCATCGCCCATAGACTGAAAGCCGTGGATCCGGCGGCGGCACGCGGCAAGACGGTCGTCGCGCATCTCGGCAACGGGTCTTCGCTGTGCGCGATCGACAATGGCCGCTCGGTCGCAACCACCATGGGCTTCACGGCGCTGGACGGCGTGCCGATGGGCACGCGCTCGGGCCAGATCGACCCGGGCGTGCTGCTCTACCTCATGGACGAGCGCAAGATGGACGCGACGGCGCTGGAGAGGCTGCTCTACCGCGAGTCCGGGCTGCTCGGCCTTTCCGGCATCTCCTCCGACATGAGGGCGCTCGAAGCTTCCACCGCGCCAGAGGCTACCCAGGCGATCACCTGCTTCACCTATGCGATCCGCGGCGCGGTCGCGCGCCTTGCCGCCGCGCTCGAGGGGTTGGACTGCATCGTGTTCACCGCCGGCATCGGCGAGAACAGCCCGAGAGTGCGCGCCGAGGTACTTGCCGGCCTCGGCTTCCTCGGCGTGGATCTCGACGCTGCGGCGAACCTCGCCAACGGTCCGCTGCTGACCACGGTCCGGTCGAGAACGAAGGCCTACGTCATCGCCACCAACGAGGAGGCAATGATCGCCCGCCACGCTCTCGACGTCCTGGCCGGCTGCGCCGGGTCACAGGCGGCGGCCGCGATCAGCGATCCTGCATAGGCGGCTCGCCCTCTTCCTCGGCGTAGTCGAGCTCCATCCGGGACAAGCCGAGATCACGCAACGCGTGGTCGTCGAGGTGACATTCTGCGCGTCCCTTGAACATCTTCACGAGCAGGATGGTCATTGCGTGCGATTGCTGGATGAGGGGTCGTGGCATCGTTCCGCTCCGGTCCTTCGTGGCCGTCCGAGACCCGACGCTAGAACTCCGCCGGCCGGCCCACTGTGTGAAAACCCACACCGGAGCAGCGCCGTCGGTCCTAATTTTCAGCGTATACTGAGGACTTCCTGCATCATCCGGTCACGAATCATCAGTAGAAGGAGCGGCATGACCCTGCGCCTTATTGACTGTGTCGGACCGAATCGGTCTGGATCGGGAGATCTTGCTGCCGGGGGGCAGTCGCAAAGGGCACCGGCCATGCGTGAGAAGCGCAGCCATACCGCCGTAGAAAGCATCGACGAGGCGCTGCTCCTGCTCGACAGGGTGAGCCGCTTCCTGTCCGTCGGCGGTTTCAAGGACGAAGATCCGCTCCTCCAGATCGAGCTTGCCGCACGCTGCCTTGCCAAGGCGCGCGCCGAACTGGGGCCGGAGGATCTAAAGGACCGGCTGAAGGACGACCACAAGGCGGGCTGACGTCGCCGTCTCGGCCCGAGGTCTGATTGACCGGCCGCGCCTTAGCTGGTAGCCCGCGAGGCCGAATGGCCGATACCCTCACCCGACCGACCTCGACATCGCCGGCGCAAGCGCCGCGCGAGGGTGAGTTGCGACTCGTGCTGGCGTGCGGAAACTACAACTACATCAAGGACGGCGCGGTGTTCTCGCTGAACAAGCTCGTCCAATACCTCGAGGCGAAGGGCGTCGAGGTGATGATCCTCTCTCCCGTGATGGGCGAGCCCGCCTTCGAGTCCTACGGCACGGTGACCAACATCCCGTCGCTGCCGCTGCCCGGCCGTTCGGAGTACCGGCTGGCGCTGACCGTCCCGGCGGACGTGAAGCGGAAGATCGAAGCGTTCCGCCCGACGCTGTTCCACGTCGCCTCGCCCGACCCGCTCGGTTACTCGGCGACGATGCTCGCCAAGCGGATGGGCGTGCCGGTCGTCGCCTCCTATCACGCGCGCCACGACCTCTACATCAAGTACTACAAGCTCGGCTTCCTCTCCGGCACCTGGCAGCGCTACCTCCGGCGGCTCTATCGTCCGTGTGCGCAGGTCTATGCCCCATCGACCGAGATCATCGAGTTCCTGAAGTCGGAGGGCATCTCGAACGACATCCGGCTGTGGAGCCGCGGCGTCGAGTCGGACCGCTTCCGGCCCGAGCGCCGCTCGCTCGAATGGCGGCGCGCCCAAGGGTTCGCCGACGACGAGGTGGTCGTCGCCTTCGTCGGGCGGCTGGTCGTCGAAAAGAACGTCGACGTGGTGGTAAAGGTGTTCCGCGAGCTTGACCGGCGAGGAGTGCGCTACCGGCAGCTGTTCGTGGGCGAAGGTCCCGAGCGGGCGCGGCTCAAGGCGGAACTCCCGAACGCGGTGTTCACCGGATACCTCGACGGCGATGCGCTCGCGACCGCGTACGCTTCCGCCGACGTATTCTTCTTCCCGAGCATCACGGAAACCTTCGGGATCGTGACACTCGAAGCGATGGCTTCCGGCCTTCCGGCCGTGTGCGCCATGGCGACGGGCACGCAGTCGCTGGTGGTCGAGGGCGAGACCGGGTTCCTGCTCGACCAGCACGACACGAAGGGATTCGCCAACGCGATCGAGCGGCTCGTCGGCTCGAACAACCTGCGTGTCTCGATGGGGCAGGCGGGGCTCGAGAAGAGCCGGCGCTATTCCTGGACCGCAGTGATGCAGTCGCTCGAGGCGAACTACCGCGAGGTTTTGGCCAATGCGCGCAAGACCTCGACGTAGCGCTCCGCGACGCCCGTCCAGCTGAACTTCTCCCGCACGAAACGCGCCGCATTGCTGCCGAGCGCTGCGAGGCGTGCGCGGTCCCGGTCGAAGGCAAGGATCGCGGCAGCGAACCCTTCCGCATCGTGCGGTTCGACGAGGACGCCGTTCTCGCCGTCCGTGATCGCGTCGCGGATGCCCTGCAGGTTCGCCCCCACCGCCGGCATGCCGTTGAGGCTCGCCTCGAGAATCACGACGCCGAAACCCTCGATGTCGCCCTCGACCTTCACGTTCGGCATCACGAACAGATCGGCCCCGCGGTAGAGCTCCCGTATCTGTGCTTCGGTCAGGAGACCCAGTCGATGCACGCGCTGCGGCGCCTGCAGCGTGTCGCAGGCAGCCGCGATGGCGGAGGCTTCCGGCCCGTCTCCGCCAAGCCACAGGTGCACGTGCGACGGCAGGCGAGGCATCACGTTGGCGATGAACCACGCGTGCCCCTTGCGCCTCACCTGGCGCCCGGTGATGCACAGCGAGAGCGCGCCCTCAGGCAGTCGCTCAGCTTCGGCCGGAAACGCCGCGCGCAGGATCGATTCGCGTAGGGATGGATCAGGCGGAGGCCCGAACCGGTCGACGTCGATGCCGTTGTTGATCACGTGCAGCCTTTGCGGCGGCAGGCCGCGATCGAGCACCGCCTCGCCCGTCGCCCTGCTCACCGGGAACACGGCGTCCAGCGTGCGGTACATCCAGCGCACGAGGACCTGGTAGGGGGCCACGTCCATGATCACGTCGTGGCCATGCGCAATCGTCGCCATCGGCACATCACGGCGCAGCAGCGGCTTGATCAGCACGGCCATCCAGGCGGACGCCATCGCCGAGAACAGCACGGCGTCGATTTCTCCGGACCGGCAGCGCAGGAAGATGCGGATCAGCGCGTAGGTGTAGAAGGGCACGGCCTTCACTACCATCCCGAGGCCCGCCGCGCGCAGGATCAGCGGTTCGACGACGATGTCGTCGCGCGCCACGAGCGCCTCGAGCAGGTCCATGCCGACGCGCTGCATGCCGCCCACCTTCGACAGGGGGCGTCCGGCAGGCGGAAAACAGTGTGCGACAAAAAGGAGACGCAAGATTGGCTGATCGGAAAGCGGCATTGCGCTAGAAGGACAAGCCGATTACCTAAGGCACGAGTTGTAGCGGCGCAAGCGCCGAAAACCTGCAGTTTTACGGGGATTGCCAATGGCGTTGGCGCACGAGGGCATGGACGCAGGCGTGGTTCCGGCACGCGAGAGCGGCGAGTTCGTCCGCACCGATTCGCAGATTTCGCACCGAACCCGCGCCAAGCAGATCCTGAAAGCGCATCCCGAGGTGCGCAAGCTGATCTCGCGCAACCCGTGGACGCTCGCGGTGATCGTCGGCGTCACGGCGCTGCAGTTCCTGATTGCCTGGCTGGTGAAGGACCAGCCGTGGTGGGTGATCGTGCTCGTCGCCTTCTTCATCGGCGCATTCGCCAACCACTCGCTGTTCGTGATGATCCACGAGGCTACCCACCGGCTCATCTTCAAGAGCCTCTGGGCCAACCGGCTCGCCGGCATCCTGTGCAACTTCGCGCAGCTCGCGCCGAGCTTCACGCCGTTCGAGCGGGCGCACCTCAGGCACCACACGTACCTCGGCGTCGAGCACTACGACGCGGACCTGCCGCCCGACTGGGAGATCAAGCTGTTCAACCGCAGCGCCTTCGGCCGCGCGATGTGGATCCTCTCGATGCCACTGCTGCAGTCGCTGCGCCCGCTCTTCATCAAGGAGGGCAATGAGGTCGACGGCTGGCACGTGGCGAACACGCTCGCGGTGATCGTCGTCGGCGTCCTCACGTGGTGGGCGTGGGGCTGGGGCGCGGTCGGCTATCTCCTGATCTCGACGTTCTTCTCGGTCGGCGGCCTGCATCCGGTCAGCGCGCGCTGGATCCAGGAGCACTACATGATCGAGGACGACCAGGAGACCTACAGCTACTACGGCCCGATCAACCTGCTCGACCTCAACATGGGCTATCACAACGAGCACCATGACCTGCCGACGGTGCCGTGGAACAAGCTCCCGGACCTGAAGCGGCTGGCGCCCGAGTTCTACGACCCGCTGCGCCACCATACGTCGTACACGAAGCTCCTGTGGACGTTCGTGATGCACGGTTCGCCCGCGATCACCTCGCGCATGGTGCGCCTGCTCGAGGCGGCGCGCTCCGGCAAGGTCGTGGGTGACGACGGCCGTGGCAACCCGGTCTCCGCCGTCCGCCCGCTGCCGCGCACGCGCTAGCTTCCCCTTGGGCTCGCTTCCGGCACTGGGGCTGATCACCGCGGCCGCCTTCGCCGGCGGCTACGCGTTTTCCCTGCTCGGAATTCCCGCACCCTGGCTCGCCGGGAGCATGGTGGCGACCGTCGCGATCGTGCTCCTCGGCCGGACGGCGGACGTGCCACGCATCGTGCGCGACGCGGTGTTCCTGGTGCTCGGTCTCCAGACGGGTGCGGCGATCAACTGGAACATTTTCGGCGAGCTTGGACAGTGGCCGGCAAGCCTCGTGGTGCTGTTCGTCACCGTGATCGCGGTGTCCTGGAGCGGCATGGCCTTCTTCCGGCGCTTCCACGGCTGGGACGCGCCGTCTGCCTTCTACGGGTCGATCCCGGGGGCGCTCTCGCTCATCCTTGCCCTCGCCGAGGAGTCTGGCGCGCATATGGCGCGCGTGACGATCGTGCAGTCGATCCGGCTGATCTGCCTCGTCGCGGCGCTGCCGATCCTCATCACGTTTCTCGCGCCGGGCAACCTCGTCGTGCCGCACCAGATCGCCGTCGGCAGCGTTGCTGATACGGCACTCGCCTTCGTGGTCGGCGCCGCGGTCGGCTACCTGTTCGAGTATCTGAAGGTGCCGGCCGGACTTCTGCTTGGCCCCGCGATTGCGAATGCTGCGCTGCATCTGTCGGGCACGGCTACGGGGGCGCTTCCCGCGTGGCTCCTCGTACCGTCGTACGTGCTGCTCGGCGTGATGATCGGCGTGCGATTCAATGTCACCTCCCGCGCGGAGGTGAACGATGCGGCCGTCGCGGCCATGACGAGCTTTCCTTTAGCGCTCGCTGTAGCGTTCGCCGGCGCGGTCGCTGCGCACCTCGCTGCCGGCGTGCCGCTGACCGCGGCTCTCGTCGCGTTTGCACCCGGCGGTCTCGATGCCATGATCGTGCTCGCCTTTGCGCTCGGCCTCGATCCGGCGTACGTGGGCGCGCATCAGCTTGCGCGATACCTCGGGATCAGTTTCGGCGTACCGGTGGTCGCGGGGCTGCTCGGCCTTGCGCCGGAGCAGCAGGCGGCGCGCTCGCCGAGGGGCGGAAATCTGCCGGACGCCTAGGTTACGCCACGATCGGCTGGTTGATGCCGCGAAGCGACACGCGGGCGCCGAAGGGTCACGCGACACGGGGGGACTGGCGAGGCGATGGATACGAGCAAGATGCGGGCGCTGCGGGACCTGCTGTTCCAGGTGACGGCGACGATCATGATCCCGCTCACCGTGGCCGGCATGGGCTGGTACTACACCCGCTGGCAGCAGAACCTCTCCGATCTCAAGACGATGATCGACCTCGTGAGCGATCAGAACCCGGAGCGGCGCAAGTACGGCATCGCGATGTTCGAGTACCTGCTCAAGAACGACAAGGTGCCGGTCGAGTTCGTCACCGCCCAGCTCGACTATGCGAACTCGTCCTCCGATCCCGATCTCCTGCCGCTGATGGAGTCCGCGCTGATCAAGGCGTCGCGGGTGAACCCCGCCGTCGAGGCGGTTTACTCCGAGGCGCTGGGCCGCCTGCCGAGCCGTCTGTTCGTGCACGTTCTGTCGGACGAGCAGCGGCCCTGCGCGCGCAAGCTCATCGATTCGCTGAAGGACACGGACAAGGCGACGGTGACGGTTCCCGCCGTGACCAAGGTGAAGTGGGGCGGCGACAGCCACGAGCTGCGCGTGCTGCGTGAGACCGACCTCGAGCGTGCAAAGCTGCTGGCGGAGCTCTTCGGCAACGTGGGTCTTAGCGTGAAGGTGGTCGACCTCTCGTCCACCTGGGACGGTGCAAAGGACTACCGGCCGAACACGCTCGAACTCTGGTTCGGCGCGGCGCCGTTGCCAGCGATCTGCATGGACCCGACCGGTGGCAACATCTTCGGCCCTGCCACGGCGCCCGCGCAGGCGCCGGCTGTTGCTCCCGCGAGCGGGCAGGCGAAGGGCTGAAGCTAGAACTTCGTGCCGAGCCAGACGGCCGCGTACGGAAATGGCTGGAAACTGCCCGGCTCGTCGCTGACGCCTGCCTCGCCGCCTAGGAAGAACGTCCTGCCGAAGGTGGCGAAGCGGTAGCCGCTGGTGAACACGCCGACGCGGATGAACTGGTAGTCGGGTCCCTGGCTCAGCGCTGCCTCCGGTCCGATGCGCCATCCCTCGCCCAGATCGTACCCCGGTCGCACCGCCACCCACAGTTCGCCCATCTGCGGGGTCCACGTGAGGTCCCCCGCGAGGTGCACGTCGTGGAGGGGCAGCGGGATATCCGCCGTGGCGGAGAGGCTCGCCGACAATTGGAAGCCCGCGAGGTCCGACCCCGGATCGGCCGGCGCGAGTGCGTACTCCTGGGCGGCGGCCCCCGCGAAGGCCGCCACCTTGCCGCCAAGCACCCGCCACTGCCAGCCGACCTCGGCCAGCGCTTTCCAGCCAGTCACGGTGATCCTCGCGTCGGGATCGTCGGGCAGGGCCGTGTCGTATTGGAAGTCAACGTAGGTGCCGACTGCCCGAGCAACGGGGCCCGGATCGTCGAGCGTGCCGAACGGCGTGTAGGTGGTCGCCTGCCAGACCTCCCGGTCGCGCAAGCCGCCCCCGGCGCCGGTGGCAAAGTACGCCTCCTGCGCACGGGCGACAGCCACCGTGGCGAACAGGATACCGAGACAAACCGGAGCGGTGGGCAGCTGCATCACCCCATCTCCATGGAGTTTGGATACGCGCCGGGACGACTGCCCTACACCCGGTATGCAACCATAACGAGCAAAATGAGTTGCCGGCAATACCCTCGGCGGCAGATGTGGCTCGAAATCTGCATAAATTCGTTGGGGAATCAGGATTTGAAGCCGTGTGACCAGAAATGGCACACTCGGAAACGCAAAATTGAGAATGGGGAGCAGGGTTCACGCCGTGTCGTCCTGGAAGGAGAAGGGTGACGATCAGGATTTTGCGCAAGCGCTGCGCCGGGCACGGCTTGCGCAGGCGGCGCATTTCGACGCCCTGATGGACATCCGCGATGCCCAGACCCTGCGCCTGAAGGCGCTGCGCGACGACCTCGAAGACGTGCTCAAGGGCCGCCGTGAGGGAACCAACGACTTCATCGACCTGGCGCTTGTGCCTGGCGATCCGCCGCGGCTCTGGATCGATCTCGTCACCTACGTCGTGATGCAGCCGACACCGCGCAGCTACCGCCTCCTTCAGGACCGCCAGTCGGGCAAGGAAATCCTGTTCGAAACGGAAGACCGGGCAGCGATGCTGTCCCGCATCACCGAGTTCGTTGCACACCGACTCGTTGACCGGGAGCGTGTTCTGGTTGCAACAGGCGGAATAAAAACGGAACCCGGGTACTCCACAGCCGCCCTCATTCTTGCCTGGATTTCCGGGTTCGCCGTCGGGATCGTGGCATTTTTTCTAGCGATTCTAGTATTTTATCCCGGCCGCTGAATCGCCATCCAAAGGTTACATTCTGAAACACCAATTGATTTGGCCGACTCTTATGGCGCTGTTAGCTATGGCTTAACAGAATAGTGGCGTCTTGAATGACCTGTCTGTCGTGGTCGGGGAAGGCCGCTTCAGACATCAGGTCCGGGAACGGACCCAAAGGATGGGGTGGGGTTTGAGAGTAGAGTCCAATTCCGGCATTTCGCTCCGGTCCCGTGAGGCGGACATCCTTCGTCCCGCTCCCACGACACACAGGCTGGCCCAACGGCTTGGCACCTTCGACACCCTCGCAGAAGGCTTGGACTACGCGGCCCGCGGTGAGACGGGGTTCACCTTCTATTCGGCGCGGGGCGCCGTTGCCGAGGTCCTGACATACGCCGACCTTCGCGACCGCGCGCTGCGAATGGCGCATCGCCTCGTCAACAGCGGCCTGAAAAAAGGCGACCGCGTGGCTGTCGTGGCCGAGACGGGCGCCCAGTTCATGGACGTGTTCTTCGGCTGCCAGTACGCCGGCCTCGTGCCGTGCCCGGTGCCGTACACCATGCAGATTGGCGGTCGCGAGTCCTACGTGGAGCGCCTCGCCGGCATGATGCGCTCGGCCGCGGTGAGCCTCGCCGTCACGCCGGCCGATCTCCTGCCGCACCTCCAGGAAGCCGCTGCCATGGCGCACGCTCCGAAGGTGATGACGCACGAGGAGCTCTCGCTCGTCCCCGCCTACGGCGCGAAACTGCGGCCGATGGGCAAGGACGAAGTTGCCTACATCCAGTATTCGTCGGGCTCCACCTCGGCCCCGAAAGGCGTGCTAATCTCCCAGCGCGCCATCACTGCCAACGTCCGCGGCATCCTCCAGCACGGTCTCAAGGTCAGCCCGGCGGATCGCGCGTTCTCCTGGCTGCCGCTCTACCACGACATGGGCCTCGTCGGCTTCTGCCTGTCGCCGATGATGGGGCAGGTGTCGGTCGACTACCTCGCCACCACCTCCTTTGCCCGGCGCCCGAACCTCTGGCTCAAGCTGATGTCGGAGAACCGCTGCACGGTGTCCTACTCGCCGTCGTTCGGTTACGACCTCGCCGGCCGTCGCGTGACCTCCGAATCGGCGGGCCTCGACCTGTCGGCATGGCGCATCGCCGGTATCGGCGGCGACATGGTCCGCAACGACGTGCTCCAGACGTTCGCAAAGGCCTACGCCGACTGCGGTTTCGACGCCAAGGCGTTCCTGCCGAGCTACGGCATGGCCGAATCGACGCTTGCCATCACCTTCTGCGACCTCGACAAGCCGCCGCGCGTCGACGTGGTCGATCGCGCGCACTACAAGCTTTCGCGCCGCGCCGTTCCGGCCTCCGTCGCCGCCAAGCTGTCGCCGGAGCGTACCCGCACGTTCATCGCTTGCGGCCGCCCGATGCCGGGCCATCGCGTCGAGATCCGCGACGACAACGGTCGCGTCCTGGGCGACCGCGAGATCGGCCATATCCTCGTCTCGGGCCCGAGCCTCATGTCGGGCTACTTCCGCAATGTCGACGCCACTGCCGCCGTCATGGGCGAGGACGGCTTCATGGACACCGGCGACATGGGCTACTGGCTCGACGGCGAGATCGTCATCACCGGCCGCGCCAAGGACCTCATCCTCCACAACGGCCGCAACATCTGGCCGCAGGACATCGAGTGGGCCGCGGAGCAGATCGAGCCGCTCCGGTCGGGCGACGCCGCCGCGTTCGCCGTCGAGGGCAAGAACGACACAGACGAGGTCGTCGTGCTGGTCCAGTGCCGCCTGAACAACCCGGACGCCATGGAAGCGCTGCGCCGCCAGATCGCGGCCAAGGTGCACCAGGCGGCGGGCGTCGAGTGCGAGGTCGTCCTCGTGCCGCCGAAGAGCCTGCCGTTCACCTCCTCCGGCAAGCTTTCGCGGGCGGCTGCGAAGAAGGGCTACCTGGCGGGCGAGATCGCCGAGATTTCGCAGCGCTACGCCGACGCGCTTGCGCCCGAGCCGGAGCTCGCCGCGCTGGCCGGCTGACGCCACCACGGAGCCGCCCGCTTGAGGGCGGCCAACCACTCATGACCGACGCCATCGCCATCACCGGCGCGACCGGATTCATTGGCCGTACCCTCGTGCCGTTGCTGGCCGAACGGCGGCCGTTGCGGGTGCTTGCCCGCGACGCCGCGCGCCTCGACCTTCCGGCGCGGTCGCGCCATCCGGTGACAGTGGTGAAGGGTACGCTCGAGGATCGCGCTGCTCTGGCTCAGCTGACTGATGGGGTGGGCGCGGTCATCCACCTCGCCGGGGCCATCGCCGCGAAGAACCGCGCCGGGTTCGCCAAGGCGAACGTCGAGGGCACGGAAAACCTCCTGGACGCCATCGTATCTCGCCCAGAGGTGTTCCTCACCCACGTATCGAGCCTCGCCGCGCGCGAACCGGGCCTCACCGACTATGCCTGGAGCAAGCGGGAGGGGGAGGAGCGCGCGCGCAACCGGTTGCGCGCAAGGGTGGTGGTCTTGCGACCCCCGGCCGTCTACGGGCCGGGCGATCGTGCCACTTTGCCGCTGTTCGAGCAGTTGTCTAGACAGGTTCCGGTTTTGCCGGTGAACCGCCGGCAACGGCTGTCGCTGATCCATGTTGCGGACCTTGCCAACGCGATCATGCTCCTCACCGAGGCGAGGGCCGGGGGCGGCCAGGTCTTCGAGGTCGACGACGAGACGCCTGGCGGCTACGGGTGGGACGACCTCGTGCGCCAGGCGGGCGAGGCGCTCGGGCGGACCGTGCGGCCCGTTTTCCTGCCGCTTGCCGCCGCCCGGGGGATCTCCCGGGTCGCGGGCGCCGTAACGGCATTCACGGGCGGCGATCCGCTGATCGCGCCGAACAAGGTCGCCGAGCTTTACCATCATGACTGGGTGTGCAGAGGGCCCTCGCTTGCCTCAACAACGCCATGGCGGGCGCGCATCCGCTTCCGCGAAGGCTTTGCCGAAACCATGCAGTGGTATTGGCGGGAAGGATGGTTGCGGCCTCCGCGCCACCTCGCTAAACCACCCGCGACCGAGGAGCGATAGCGCACCATGACGCCGTCCAGTGAACCGAAGATCTTCGAAAAGCTCTGCGAGCTGCTGCAACCCTATAATTCCAAGGGCATCGAGCTGAAGCCGGACACGCAGATCTCGAGCGATCTCAACATTGATTCCGTCTCGGTGATGGACTTCGTGATGGAAGTGGAAGATCACTTCGACATGGACATTCCGCTCAATGTCCTTGCCGAGACGCATTCGATCGAAGACCTCGTGCGCGTCGTCGCCAAGCGCGCCCGGGCCGCCTGACCCCTCGGGACTGAAAGGTACACGGCATGATCGACCTGTTCGACAAGCATCGCTGGATCGCCGCCCGCCACGAGCGGATGCTGTCGCTCGGGGCCAACGCCGTGGGACTCACCAACGACCGCATCCTGTCGCCCACACGCGCCATCATCCGCGGCCGCGAGACCATTCTCGCCGGCACCAACAACTACATGGGCATCACCTTCGACCCCGACTGCATCAAGGCGGGCCAGGACGCGCTGGCGACCTCCGGCACCGGCACCACGGGCTCGCGCATCGCCAACGGCACCTACGCCGTGCACCAGGCGCTTGAGCGCGAGATCGCCGACTTCCTCGGCCGCAAGCACTGCATCGTGTTCACGACCGGCTATCAGGCGAACCTCGGCATGATTGCAGGTCTGGCGGGTCCGAAGGATACGATCTTCCTCGACGCCGATTCGCACTCCTCGATCTACGACGGCTGCACGCTGTCCGGCGCGCGGCTCGTGCGCTTCCGCCACAACGACCCGACCGATCTCGACAAGCGGCTGGCGCGCCTCGAAGGCGAGGAGGGCGGCCGCCTCGTCGTGCTCGAGGGGATCTACTCGATGATGGGCGACCGCGCACCGCTCGCCGAGTTCGTCGAAGTGAAGAAGAAGCGCGGCTTCCAGCTGCTGCTCGACGAGGCGCATTCGTTCGGTGTGCTCGGCAAGAACGGCCGCGGGCTCGCCGACGAGGCGGGGCTCGAAGAGCACTGCGACTTCATCGTCGGCACGTTCTCGAAGAGCATCGGCTCGATCGGCGGCTTCGGCGCGGGCAACCACCCGCTGTTCGAGACGCTGCGGTTCGCGATGCGCGCCTACATGTTCACCGCCTCTTCGTCGCCTTCGACGATCGCCACATCGCGGGCCGCGCTGGCCAAGCTCAAGGCCGAGCCGTGGCGGCGCGAGAAGCTCGAACGCAATTCGCGGCGGCTGTTCGAGGGACTGCGCGGCCTCGGCCTCGAGACGGGGTGCAACGTCGCAAGTCCCGTCGTCGCCGTGCGCTGCCCGGACGAGCCCTCGACGATCCGCATGTGGAATGCGCTCCTCGATGCGGGCGTCTACGTGAACATCGCGATCCCGCCCGGAACCCCGCAGAACCTGTGCCTCCTGCGCTGCTCGGTCTCGGCCGCGCACACGGACGAGGACCTCGACCGCATCATCGAACTGTTCGGCTCGGTCGTCGCCGGCAACCGCGCGAAGGTCGTGAACGGGTAGCGGTCAGTCCTCGACGCCGAGGATCACCTCGCTCGCCTTGACGATCACCTTCACCGGGCTGCCCTTCTTCAGCTTGAGGTCCTTGACGGCGTCGACCGTGACGGTCGAGGTCATCGTGTTGCCGCCGCCGATGTCGACGGCGACCTGCGCCGCGACGGCGCCCTTCTTGATCGACGTCACCTTGCCGTTGATGACGTTGCGTGCGCTGAGCTTCATGGTCGCCTCCCTTGGATCTTCGCGCAGTGAAGCCCAAGTCGCAGGAGCGCGCAATCGAGCCTGAAGTCAGACCCCGCCGTTGTAGCGGATGCCGCCGAGGCCGGAGATGTCGTAGCCGCCGAGTTCCGCGGCGCGCTCGGCGAACCGCGGCGTGCGCGTGAAGCGCATGAGGGCCTGGAAGGGTGATTCGAAGAAGCTTTTCCGCCAGACCGCAAGGTCGTAGCGCTCGCGCGCGAGCGGAATGAAGCCGAGCCTGAAGGCCTTCGCCATCGCCTCGATGCCGACGCCGGCGTCGGCTTTGCCGTCGGCGATGGCGAGCGCCAGTTCGGCCTCGGAGCCGAACGGTCCGGCGATCGCCGCAAGGTCGCTCACGCGCAGATCCGCCTCGGCGAGAAGCCGTTCGAGCAGGAGGAAGCTGCCGGCCGAGCGCTGCCGAAGCGCGACGCGCGCGCCTGCCAGGTGGTGCGGCGACTGGATGCCGCGCGGATTGCCCGGCGCCACGAGCAGGCCCTGCGATCGCGTCGCCCATTCGAGGAGCACGATGGGCCTCCCCGCGAGGCGGCCCGCCACGGCGTGGACGTTGTAGCCGTCCGGCTCGACGATGTGGATTCCTGCCGCCATGGCGTCGAGGCGGGCAAGCCGCTCGATGCCGTCGAGGCTCGAATCGAAGAGCGAGGGAATGCCCGCGCCGCTTTCGCGCAGCGCCCATTCAAGAAGGGGGTCGTGGCTGCCCGCGATCACCAGCGCAGGCTCGTCGCCCGGCGTGCGGGTTTCCGGGACCGTGTGCCTGTCGAGCCAGGCGTAGATCAGCGTGCGCGGGAAGAGAAGCTTGCCGCTGACCCGGACATGGGGAACCTCGCCGGAGGCGACGAGGTCGTAGATCTTGCGTTCCTTCAGCCGCAGAAAGTCAGCCAGCTCGCGCGTCGTGAGAAGATCGTGCGAGGGCTGACGATCCGCGGCCAAGGAAAAGGTTGTCCCGTCCGATCAGTGCATCGGGGCGAGTTCGAGCTGGGCGACGCCCACCGCGAGGTTGAGGCCGGTCGAGGCTTCGACCGACAGCGGCTGGAGCGCGACCTGCTGCTCGCTGCCGCCTAGGAGCACGTTGGCGCCGAGGCCGAGGCCCGCCGTCACCTGCGCACCGGCGCCGCCGTAGGTGCCCGACAGCGCATGACGCGCAACCTGGCCCGGGGCGAACACGGCCCACGCCATCTTGCCGCCCGAGGTGGCGCCGAGGTCGATGCCGAAGTTGCGGATGATGCCCGAGTAATGCTCGACGTTGCCCTCGACCGGCGTGAACGTGCAGTTCATCGACTGCTGGGACGTAATCACCATCCCGACGCTGGCGCCGAGGTTGCACACGAGCGAGCCGACGTTGACGCCGGGCTTGGAGGCCTGCGCGGCCTGCGCGGCAGTGGCGGCAGCGAGAACGCCGACGGCGGCGAGGGTGAGAAGGCGCTTGTTCATCGAAGTCTTCCTTTCTTCTTCAAAGACGGGTTTCAGATCGAACCCGAATGTGGCCAACCGATGGCATGATGCCCATCCAATTGCGGCTCACAGCAGGCTTGCGCAGAAGCGCTGGATCCGCTCGCACGCCGCCTCGAGCACCGGCGTCGCCGTGGCGTAGGAAATGCGGAAATACGGCGACATTCCGAACGCGGCCCCGTGGACCACGGCGACCCCTTCCGCCTCGAGGAGCTCGGTGGCGAAATCCTCGTCGGAGTGTATTGCGCGGCCGGTCGTGGTCTTCTTCCCGATCAGCCCCTCGCAGGAGGGGTAGACGTAGAAGGCGCCTTCGGGCGTTGGGCAGGACAGCCCCTTCGCCTGGTTTAGCATCGACACGACAAGGTCGCGGCGCTCCTTGAACACCTTGTTGTTGGCGGCGATGAAGTCCTGCGGCCCGTTCAGCGCCTCGACGGCGGCCCACTGCGCGATCGAGCACGGGTTCGATGTCGACTGCGACTGGAGCTTCGACATCGCCTTGATGAGCGCCTCCGGCCCCGCGCCGTAACCGATGCGCCAGCCGGTCATGCAGTAGGCCTTCGAGACGCCGTTCATGGTGAGCGTGCGCTCGTAGAGCTGCGGCTCGACCTGCGCCGGCGTGACGAACGTGAAGTCGTCGTAGACGAGGTGCTCGTACATGTCGTCGGTCAGGAGCCAGACGTGCGGATGGGCGAGCAGCACGTCGGTGATCGCCTTCATGTCGTCGTACGTGTAGGCCGCGCCCGACGGGTTCGAGGGCGAGTTCAGGATCAGCCACTTGGTGCGCTTGGTGATCGCCTTGTCGAGGTCGGCCGCCTTGACCTTGAACCCGTTCTCGAGTCGGGTGGGCAGCGGCACGGGCGTTCCCCCGGCGAGGTGGACGATGTCGGGATAACTCACCCAGTAGGGCGCGGGGATGATCACTTCGTCACCCGGGTTCACCGTCGCGAGCAGCGCGTTGTAGAGCACCTGCTTGCCGCCGGTGCCGACCGACACCTGCGCAGGCGCATACGTGAGCCCGTTCTCGCGCTTGAACTTGTCGGCGATGGCGCGCTTCAGTTCGGGGATGCCGTCGACGTCGGTGTACTTCGTTTCGCCGCGGCGGATGGCGGCGATCGCGGCTTCCTTGATGTTCTCGGGCGTGTCGAAATCGGGCTCGCCCGCCGAGAGCGCAATGATGTCGCGGCCTTGCGCCTTCAACGCGCGGGCCTTGCCGGAGATGGCGATCGTGGGCGACGGCTTGATCCGGTTGAGCGAGTCGGCGATGAAGCCCATGGGACGGCCTGCCTTTCGGTTCTCTCTTGTGGCGGTTGCGGGCTTCGATTAAGGCCGCAGCAGCGATGCCGCAAGGGGTTTCGGTGTCGGGGGAGGAACTTCGATGATCGCCATCGTCGGAGGCGGAATCGGCGGGCTCGCAGCCGCCCTGGGGCTTGCCCGCCAGGGCCGGGCCGTCACGGTCTTCGAGCAGTCGGCCCGTCACGAGGAGCTCGGGGCAGGCTTGCAGCTCGGTCCGAACGCCGTGCGGGCGCTGCAGTCGCTCGGCGCCTGGGAAGCGGTTGCGCCGCACTGCGTTGCGCCGCGCGCGCTCACCGTGCGCAAGGGTGAAACGGGGGGCGTGCTTTCCGAGACGGACCTCGAGGCTGCCTTCGAGCGCCGGTTCGGCGCGCCCTACCGGGTCGCGCACCGCGGCGACCTGATGCGGGGGCTGCTCGATACGGTGAAGCGCACGCCCGGCATCGACCTCGTCACCGGCGCGCGCATCGACCATGCCGAGATCGCGGGCGGCTCCCTGCGCCTCTCCGTCAGCGGCCGCGGCAAAATGGAGCCCGACGCGGTCGTGGGCGCCGACGGCGTGCGCTCCGTGGTTCGGCAGGCACTCATCGGCGACGGGCCGCCGCGCCGGTCGGGCTACGTGTACTTCCGGGCCCTGGTGCCGACGGCGAAGGCGCCGGAGGGCATCTCGCGCGAAGACGTCACGGTGTGGCTGCTGCCGGGAGCGCACATAGTCCACTATCCGGTGAGCGCTGGCCGTCAGATCAACATCGTCGCCGTGTCGAGGGGCGAGTGGGTGGGCGAAGGCTGGAGTGCGCTTGCCCAGCATGGTGATCTCGACCAGCCGTTCGCGGCCGGCTGCCAGACGCTGAAGAGCCTTCTGGCCGCGCCGGCCAACTGGCTCAAGTGGGCCGGTAGCGTGCGCGAACCGACCCCCGGCTGGAGCAAGGGACGCGCCACGCTGCTTGGCGATGCCGCGCACCCGATCCCGCCCTACCTCGCGCAAGGGTCAGCCATGGCGTTGGAAGACGCGGTGGTCCTCGGACACGCGTGCGGCGCGAGCGGCGACCTCGCTGAAGCGTTCAAGGCCTACGAAGCCGCCCGCTTTGCCCGCACCGCCCGCATGGCCAAGGCTTCCGTGCGCCAGGGCGAGCTCTATCATCTCGAAGGTGTGTCCCGCTTCTTCCGGGACGTCGCGCTCCGGGTCATACCCTCCGAGGCGACCATCGGGCGGCTGAGCTGGCTTTATTCGTGGATGCCGCCCTGAAGCTCGGGGGCGGCTTGTTACAATCCGAATCGCCGCGTGAACCGGCGGCTAACCATGCCGGCCGTTCTCGCTATTCCGTCATCTGCGGTTAACGGTGCGCGCCACTCATTCGTGTACTGATTGACCGTACACGGACTCTTCCAGTGCCCTGGGGTGATGGTGACGGATGGCACGGGCGCCGCTTGAATTGAAGCAGATCTTCCTGCGCGGACCGGCGCTCGCAGCGCTTGCCGTGCTCGGACTCTGCGCGCTCATCCTCTACGACCTCATATCCACGTATTCGCACCAGACGGTGGAGCTGCGTGCAATCGACGTCGCTCGCACGATCGATACCGCGGCCCGGACCTCGCGCGATCCATCGTTCCTCGGCAATTATCTCACCGACCTGTCGATCCAGAACGATCCCGTCGAAGTGGTGATCGTCAACCGCGACCGGCGCGTCATCGCCTCGACCAACCGTTTGTGGACGAACGAATATGTCTGGTCACTGCCGGACAAGCGGCTCGGCGCTGCGCTCGAACAGTCGCTGTCGATGTGGCAGTTCTCCTCCTCGGTGCCGCTCGCAGAGGGAGAGCGCGCCGCGATCCTGCCGTTGTCGGACGCGTCCTCTTCCGTATGGCCGCTGCCGATCCCCAGGTGGTACAGCGCGGTGGACACCGGCGCAATACCGGTCGACGAACTCGTCTCGCACGGCATGACGCGCCAGCCGCAGCTGGCGTTCGCTCGCAAGACCGGTGATTTCGGCGGCGTGATTGCCGTCGTCATGCGGCCGGACCTCGAAACGCGTCTCGCGTTCCCCTGGATGATCGCGAGCATCGGCATGATCGGGCTCGCGCTGATCGCCATGCTCCTGGCGATCTGGGTCGCCTGCAAGCAATACGTCGTGACGCCGCTCGACAAGATCATGTCGATGATCGCCGCGCAACGCGCCGGCGACCGCTGTGCGCGGATACCAGCCCTCGAGACGGTCGAATTCGGGCGACTTGGTGAAAGCTGGAATGCGCTCATCGAGGAACGCATCGCCGCGAACCAGCGCAACCGCATCCTGGCTTCGATGCTCGAGCACCTTCCGATCGGTGTCGGGATCTATGCACCCGATGGCACCGTCGAGTACGTCAATCCACGGGTCATCGCCAAGTGCGGCAACCTCACGCGCATACGGTTTCCAGGACCCCTGGAAGAGGCCGTGCGTACGGGTCACACCTGGTCCGGCGTGCAACCACTGAAGACCTCGGCCGGCGACGAGCGACTGCTGCAGATGCAGCTGACCCCGGTTCACGACGAGAATGGCGACGTCGAGCGCGTGATCGGCGTGTATCACGACATCACGGATCTGAAGCAGAACGAACAGCGCCTCATCGTCGAGCGGCAGAAGGCGGAAACGGCGATGCGCGCCAAGGCCGACTTCATCGCGATGATGAGCCACGAACTGCGTACGCCGCTCAACGCGGTGATCGGCTTTGCGAGCATCATCGCGACCGAGCAGGCGGGACCGATCAACAACCCGGCCTACCGCGAGTTCGCCCAGCTCATCGACCAGTCCGCGACGATGCTCCTGTCGATCATCAACACGATCATCGACCTGAACCGGCTGGAAAAGGGATCCTCCGCCGTCGAGGAGGAGGCGTTTGCGCCGGGCCTCCTGATCGAGCGCGTGATCGCCTCGCACGAGCCGCAAATCGCCCAGCGCGGCATCGAAGTGAAGTTCGTGGACCATACCCGCAAGTCGGCGCTGCATGCCGATCCGCGCCAGGTGCGCAAGGTCTTGGCCCAGCTGCTCTCCAACGCGATCAAGTTCAACCGCGAGAAGGATCCGAAGATCGTCGTCCGCGCGGTGCTCGACAAGGACAAGCGGATCGCCATTTCCGTGGCGGACACAGGCATCGGAATCGCCGAGGATGCGATGACCCATGTGACGGAGCCCTTCTTCCAGGCGGATGCGGGCACGACGCGTCAGCACGAGGGTTCGGGCCTGGGTCTGACGCTCGTCAAGGCGATGGTGGCGGCGATGGACGCCGAGCTTTCGATCCGTAGCCGCGCCGGTCACGGGACCACGGTGACGGTGACGTTCGGTCCGGAACGAACCGTCAAGCCGAACGGAACACGGGGACGCGCACCGCGTCGCGCTCATGCGGTGCGGGAAGCGGCGATCGCCTGACGGCGGTCCGTGTACGGATGGCGGGCGCAACGCCTGGCTTGCCGCGTGCGCAAGCTTCGGAAGTCGGCGTTAACAAAGCATTAACCCATCGCCACGAGATTGCCCCAGAGCCTTCGCCCAAATGCCACAGGCGCGCAAAGATGACGCCCACCACGCGGATCATGGAACTCGCAACGCCCAAGGAGGGGCTCATGATTCGGTTATGGTCACGGCGCGAAGCCGGCAGCGAGATGCACGACTTGGGGCTTGAGGCGCGCAAGATCGCCGCCGACATCATCGCGCGCGAAACGAAATCGCGCCGGGCCATGGTCGTCTTCGCCGTGGTGCTGTCGCTGGCGCTGGGCGCGGTGTTGATGGTGCTGGGCCACCCGGGGCCGGGCGCTTAAGGATTCCCCGTAGCAACAAAGGTCAGTTGGCGGCCGAGCTGTCGAGGGTCGCCCATAGCGTGTCGTATTCCGTGGTCGACACGGTGCGATGCGACAGGTCTCGTTTGCCGTAGGTCTCCGCTACCGCGTCCTTCACCTTTTCGGCGCGCTTCAGGCCTGGCGGGTAGCCGCGGAAGATGTCGAACGGCGACTTGACCTCCGGCTTCTGGATCAGCGCTTCGAAGCTCTTCACGGCCTCGCGCGGGTCGTACCCCGCCGCGGCCATGATCGCGAGGCCCTCCTCGTCGGCTTTCTCTTCCTGCGCCCGGGTGAAGTTGCTGAACCCGGTCTTGGCGAGCGAGGAGATGCCCTGGCTCACCCACGGCACGCCCATCTCCTCTTCGAACACGCGCTTGCCGAACGCCGCCACGCGCTGCGTCACGTCGCGGCCGTTGTAGCCCTTCACGACGTGGCCCTCGACGTTGTGGGCGAGTTCGTGCGCGAGCACCATCGCCATCTGTGCTTCGGTGGTGAGGCGCTTCACCAATGCCGTCGTCACGAAGATGTGGCCGCCGCCGGAAGTAAACGCATTCGGCGTGTGGCTGTCGATCAGGTAGACCGTGTAGGTGAAGTGCGGTGCGTCCGCCGGCAGAGTGGCGGCGAGCTTGCGGACGATCAGGGTGAGGTACTGTTCCATCTCCTTGTCGGAGCTGCGATCGGCGCGGGCGAGCGCCTCGGTGGCGAGCTTCTTGCCGAGCTTCTCCTGCGTCTCGGGCGAGAGGTCGAGCGCTTCGCCCTTGTCGCCGATCGAGGTGACGGCGGGCTTCGTCACCGCGGTGTCGGCCTTCGGCGTCGTGTCGATGTCGACCTGGTCCTCGGGCATCGCGTTCGCCGGGCTGTCCACGGCGCCGGCCGGCGCGACGGTTGTATACAACGAGGACTCGAGACGATGCATCGCGCCGGCGTCCTGGCAGGCTGCCAGGCCGGTTGATATGGCGATCAGAAGCGCGTGAGTCGTCCTCAACGCAGGTCTCGTTCCCTTGCCGGGCGTCGTGCCCGAACCGTACGCATTGCGTGTGATCCGCCGGCCCCACCGCCGACTGGGCGTCAGGGTAGTCCCTCGGACTCGGTGGCGCAACCAATCCGATCGCCGCGCGCTGCGTTAAAATGGGTGGGCGGTTGAAAGGATCCATGCCACCATAACGGGATCCGGTCCCGCCGACGCAACGCCATTTCCCCAGGAGGAAATCCGATGAACCGTCTCATCCTCGCCGGCGCCTCGGCGCTGATCCTGTCCTTCGCCACTCCCGCCGCATTCGCCGCTGGCAGCGGCACGACCAGCACCGGCGGCGCATCTGCAGCGAAACCCGCCTGCGCCGCCGGCACGGCCTTCAGTTCGTCGGCGAACAAGTGCGTCTCGGTCTGCAAGAACGGCCAGGTGTTCGACGCCAAGAAGAACAAGTGCGTGAAGAAGTCGGCCGACCTTTCCGATCCCGACATCAAGGCACAAGGCTGGGCGCTCGCGTATGCCGGCGACTATCAATCAGCGATCGAGGTTTTCCGCATGGCGGCAAACCAGAGCGACCCCGAGGTGCTGAATGGTCTCGGCTACAGCCATCGCAAGATGGGCAAGGTCGAAGAGGGTATCGCCTACTACGGCAAGGCGCTCGCCGCCGACCCGAACTACGTGCTGGCGCGCGAGTATCTCGGCGAGGGGTACGTCGCGGCCGGCCGGATCGATCTGGCGAAGCAGCAGCTCTCCGAGATCGGCAATCGCTGCGGGACGGCCTGCGAGTCCTATCTCGAACTCGCGATGACGATCACTGCCGCCGAGGCCAAGTCGAACTGAGGCGGTTCGTCAGCGGGTGAAGCGGGCCACGATCTCGACGTGGCTCGTCCACTTGAACTGGTCGACAGCAACGACATCGTCGAGCACGAAGCCCTGCGCGACGAGGATCGCCGCATCGCGCGCAAATGTCTGCGGATCGCATGAGACGGCCACGACTCGCGAAAGGGGAGAGCGCGCCAGTTCGTGAGCTTGGGCTTCGGCGCCCTGCCGCGGCGGGTCGAAGACGGCGCCGTCGAAGGACTTGAGTTCCACCGCCGTCACCGGATGGCGGAACAGGTCGCGCGCCGTCGCTACGAGTGGCTTGAGTCCACTCGTGCGACGGTGCGCCTGATCAAGCGCGGCGACGGCGGGCCGGGCGGCATCCCAGGCGGTTACGGCGGCTGTCTCCGCGAGGCGCAGGGCAAAGGGGCCGACACCGCAGAACAGGTCCGCCACCCGGCTTGAGCTCGCGAGCCCCGCCGTGACACGGGCTGCAAGCGCTTCCTCTCCGGCTGCGGTCGCCTGCAGGAACGAAGCGGGCGGCAGTGCGACACGGGCCCGCCCCATGCTGACGACGGGCTCGCGCAGGACGGCGACCGGATCGCCGTCGATCGTAAGCCGGGCGACATCATGGCCGCGCGCGACGTCGGCGAGATCCGACAACACGAGCGGATCGGTTGCCCGGACGCCGCGCAGGTCGATGTCGAGCCCGGTGTCGGTCGCGGTGACCTGCACGTCGAACGGCTTGCGGGCCTTGAGCGCCTCCCCGATGGCGCGGGCGATCGCGGGCGCCGGCCGGAGCGCTTCTGCTGCAGCGGGGCACGACTCGATCGGTTCGAGCCGGTGGGACCCGACAGCCATGAAGCCGGCGCCGTATGCGCGGCCGAGGCGCAGGACGTGCAGGAAGATGCGCCTGCGGCCAGCGCCATGCGCGTCGATGAGGCTCAAGTCGCCGGGCATGGGAACGGCGGCCCGCCGTAGTGCCGCTTCGACCAGGCCGCGTTTGAACGCCCCGTAGGTCGCTGCGTCGGCATGCTGCAGACGGCATCCGCCGCAGCGGCCGGCGTGCGGGCAGAACGGCGCAATCCGGTGCGGGGACGCTGCGAGCACGCCGACGAGTTCGAATCTGCGCTTGTCGGTGGTCCGGACGCGAACGGTCTCGCCCGGCAGCGCGAATGGCACATAGTGCGCACCGGCCGAGTCGTGTGCGATGCCATCACCGGCCGCGCCGAGCGAGTCGATCGTCACATCGCGTTCGGCGTTCACCCGGACACCCCCGCCCGCTCCGGCACCAGCCAGCGCCAGCCGCCCTCGCACTCGTTTGACTGGCGCAACCGGTCGGCGAGGGGCTTGAGCAGCCTGTCGAGTGCGTCCGTCAGCGTCCACGGCGGGTTCACGACGATGACGCCGGAACCCGCCAGTCCGCCGTCTGGCACGGCCGCGCGCACCATCAGGCGGACATCGAGCGTCTTCGGCAACTTGAGCGCGACGGCGTCCGCCACGAGGCGATCCGACAGGCCGTCGCCCGTGACGGGATACCAGAGCAAGAACGTGCCGGTCGCGAAGCGCTTCGCCCCCTCCCGCAGCGCCGCGATCGCGCGAACGGCTTCGTCGTTCTTTTCGTACGGCGGATCGATCAGAATGATGCCGCGCCTCTCCGGCGGCGGCAGTGTCGCCTTCACGGCGCTCAGGGCATCGATCGCCATGACGGTGATCCGCGCGTCGTTGCCGAGTTCGGCTCCGAGCGTCGCGACGTCCTCGGGGTGGAGTTCGTTGACCACCAGTCGGTCCTCCGCGCGCAGCAGGGTTTGCGCGATGGTCGGCGAGCCCGGATACGTCGCCAGCCGGCCGCCGTGGTTCTCCGCCGCAACGGCGCGCCTCCAGGGCGCAAGCGCCTCCTCGGCCAGCTCGTCGAGAGGCAGCGGCGCGCCATCGTCCGCGTAGAGACGACCCAGGCCCGTGCGCCATTCCTCCGTCTTCTGACTTTCCACCGACTCCAGACGATAGCGGGCGATGCCGGCGTGAGCGTCAATCACGCGGAATGGTTTCTCTTTCGTTTTGAACCGCTCGACGCACAGCGCCAGAACCGCGTGTTTCAGCACATCCGCGTGGTTTCCGGCATGGTAGGCGTGGCGGTAGTTCACAGGGCGCGAGTGCCTTCGGGGTGGGGAAAAATAGCCATCAGAAAGTGCATGTTCACATTTTGCCCGCAAAAGTTGCGTACGATTTATGGAAATCTGTGCGGGACGTTCCTAGATAGACGTGCCGTTCGAGGCGTACCATGACGAAAAGGATCCACTACTGGATAGGCGATCGCGCGAAACTCTCCGGGACTGAGAACCCGGAACAGTTCCACGAGATCGGCCGGGTTGAACACGGCGACATCACGCGGGCCCTGCTCGCCCGGCACAAAGGCGGCGTTCGACAAAACGAGCAGACCGACCACAGGCTGATGTTTGCGGTGGCCTTTATTCTGACCTTTGGAGCGCTGATGGCCGCGCCGTTCGCGATCGACCCGGTGCGCCAGACCGTCGCGCACTGGATCAGCCCCACGGTCGACAGCCTGCAGACCGGCTCCAACCGGTAACGATCAGCCGAGCCTCAAGCGGTTGCCGAAGGGTTACGCGAAACCCCGACGCGTCTGCGTTCGTCAGCAATCTCATTTAACTTTTCAGCGGTAGGGTTAAGCCCACAAGGAGCTCGTGCCCGGCGGTGCATGCCGGTGGCGAGAGGCAAAAGACGATGGGCAAGCCTTCGGTTCAATGGATGGGTGAAGCGGGAACGGTCTCGAAGACCGCGACCAACGCATTCCATGAGCTCGACCGCGCACACAATGGCGAGCTCACCCGCCGGCTTCTGGCCGACGTGCGTGCCGAGGCGCCGCCCGCCTGGTACGAGCGCCCCTGGGTGACGTTCGTGGCAGCCTTCGTGGCGGCTTTCATTGCGCTCCAGTTTCTCCCCCTGCATACCCCGCCCGCCGCCGTAATGGTGGGCAAGTGGCTTGCCGATCCCCTGCAGACGGCCTCTCCCTGATCCTCAGCGGCGGCCGAGGAGGCTGCTGAGTACGTCCGCGATCCAGCCGAGAACCGCGCCGATCAGCATCGACAACGCGATGGTCGTGAACGGCCCTGCGCCAAGCGCAAAGTTCGTGGCGTCGAGGCTCCTGACCTGGCCGTAGCCCAGCGTTGCCGCAAAGCCGAGCAGCGTCGCCGCCTGCGCGGCGAAGATGGGCGCCCACGCCCCGACCGCCAGCGCCACGGCGACCGCCGCCCCTACCGCGATCGCGATGACGATTGCGCCGCCGCCGAAGAAGACGATTGCCAACAGGGCCGCGGTGGCGAGGGCCGCCCCCCAGACGGTGCCGATGGCGGCGTCCCGGAGGCCGCGCAGGCCGCCGCCGGTGGCGATGACGCTCACCCAGCCGATCAGCACGGCCCACACCTGGATCGAAGCCTCCGCCCACGGCCCGAAGAACAGCCAGGCCGCAAGCCCGGCCAGGATGCCGCCGGCCAGGGCGCGTACGATGGTCGCGTTCATGCTGATGAGCTCTCCTCGACGATGCCAACGGCAGGCTTACACCGAGTCGCGGCCGATTTGGATGGGCAGCGTTGCGGAGGTTTCCGTTCCGGCAAACGGTCGGGCGTGCTTAAGCTTGCCGGAAAAGACGGACGGGCCGGAGGAATGGACGACACGCGACTGATCGAGGCGAAGCCGCATGCGGAGACGAAGCCGCGCGTGCCGTTCGTCATCCTGATCCTGATCAGCGCCATCGGTCCGCTCGCACTCAACATCTTCGTGCCCTCGATGCCCGGGCTGCAGAAGGCGTTTGCGATCCCGTATTCGCACGCGCAGCTGACCCTCACGCTCTACCTGATCGGCATGGCGGTCTGCCAGCTGTTCTATGGACCGCTCTCCGATCGCTACGGCCGCCGTCCGATGGTGATGACGGGGCTTGTGCTGTTCACGGCGGCGAGCGCGCTGGCCGCCGTATCGACCGGCATCGAGATGCTGATCGTCGCCCGCCTCCTCCAGGCGCTCGGCGGCGCGGCGGGGCTCGTGCTGTCGCGCGCGATGGTCCGCGACGTCTACGACCGCGACAAGTCGGCGAGTGTCATCGCGTACATCACCATGGCATACGTGCTGGCCCCGATGGTCGCCCCGATGATCGGCGGCTTCCTCGACGAAATCGCCGGCTGGCGCGCCTCGTTTCTGTTCCTCACGCTGGTCGGTCTCGCGGTATCGTTCGCGGCGTGGCGCACGCTGCCCGAGACGACGCAGGCGGTCTCGCGCCATGCGCCGCTTCTGTCGCTGGAAGGGTTCGTGCGGCTCCTCCGCAAGCGCCGGTTCGTCGCCTACGTGCTGACCATAGCCTCGGCGAGTTCGGTGTTCTTCGCCTTCCTCGGTGGCGCGCCGCACGTGATGATCGACGTGCTCGGTTACTCGCCGAAGCACTACGGCATGTGGTTTGCGCTAATCTCGATCGGCTACATGAGCGGCAACTTCCTCTCCGGTCGCTACAGCATGAAGTTCGGCATCGACCGGCTGGTGCTGGCGGGGAACCTGCTGACGCTGTGCGGCGCCTTGATAGGACTTGCCATCGCGCTGTCGGGATACCTGTCGCCTGCCGGTCTGTTCCTGCCGATGGCGCTGTGCGCTGCCGGTAACGGACTGACGATTCCGAACGGCACCGCGGGAGCGATCAGTGTCGACCATACTCTGATCGGCGCGGCGGCGGGGCTCGCTGGGTTCCTGCAGACCGGCTGCGGGGCGGTTGCGAGCCAGCTCGTGGGAACCTGGCAGGACAGCGAGCCGCATGCGGTGTTCTGGATGATGGCGATTGCCAGCATCGCGGCGGTCGTCGCACACGCGATCAACCTCTCCGGACACAAGCTCCGCGAGATTCACTGAGCCCCGTTCTACCTGTCGCGCCGTGAAGTCGCTTTTCGCTTCCTGACAACCATCGCGCCACTTCGAGGATGCGCTGGCGCGGGTGCGTGCGCTAGACACCAGCCCAAGACCGGCTCCGCCAGGCGAATCGCGAGGGGACGCCGGGAGTGCGTCGCGTTCGACGGCGTCAACGGCGGCTTTTCATCCAGACAGGAGGACGACAGATGATTTTTGCAACATCGACCGCGCGCGGGGTCGCGGCTCTTGCAGCCCTTGCGGCGCTTCCGGCGAGCGCGCTGGCGCAGACGGCCCAGACCGCAGCCCCCGTGATCGAGGCGCAGGCGCGCATGCCGATCCCGGCCGGGGACGTCAAGGTGAAGGGGTGCTGGTGGTCGAGCGTGCTGTACGGCCGCTACCGCATCAAGTTCTGCCTGAACGGCGGCGAAGACGGCTCCTATCGCGTCGAAGGCGCAGGGCTGACCTGCAAGGGCGACCTCGATTGGTTCCGCAACGGGCGTGAAGTGCGCGTGCTCCTGAACCGCGGCCGGTGCAACGGCGCGACCGACTGGAGCCGGGACAAGTTCAACTGCATGGTGGACGTGTACGGCAGCGTGCCGGGCGCGCTCGTGGAGCAGGCGCAAGCGCAGCCGCAGATGCGGATGCCGACGCCTGCGATGCCGATGCCCGGGCCGGGCTACAGCGAATATGCAGACCGCATGTCCTGCGTCTACATGCCCTCGAAGGGCCCCTGGACGAACACGCGGTTCAACGCGCGCCGCGCCAACTGATCGCGTTCGTTCGATCGTCGGCCGCCGCCTCAGCGGGCGGCGGCTCCATTCGTCTACTGAACGGTCTCGGCGCGCAAAGCGATCGCGACGGCGAGGATCGCATAGGCGATGACCGGTATCCATCCGGCAATCCATGGGGGCACGAAGCCCGCCTCGCCCATGGTCAGCGAGATGCCGTCGAAGATCGAGAAGGTGAAGCCGATCGCCATGCCGATCACGAACAGATAGCCCGCCGCGCCGCCGCGCCGGAAACGCGCGGAGAGCGGAATGCAGATCGCGATCATCAGCCAGGCGGTGACAAGGAGCGAGATGCGGCGGTGCCACCACGTTTCGTACACGTAGGCCGGGCGGATTCCGAAGCCTTCGTTGGCGATGAAGTAGCCGAGGTCGGCGGTCGTCATCTCTTCCGGGTCGCCCGAGCGCATGCCCTGCGCGGCCGGCCGCATCGAGCCCGAGTAGATGAGGCGGTCGAGCCGGTGTGGCGCGGCGGCATCGGCGTAGTAGACGACGACGTCCTCGAGCAGCCAGCGCCCGTTCGGCTCGAGCGTCGCCTTTGCTGCCATGATCTGCTCCTGCAGCAGGCCCTGGTCGGAACGGCGAAAGATGATCACGTCCTGAAGCAGCGAGGAGTCGGTGTTGGAGGTGCCGGCGCGCATGATGTCGTTGCCGGCGCGTAGCCAGATCGGGTCGTGTTCGCCGACGATCAGCTTCTTGCGGCCGTGCTCGCCGATGCCCCAGGTCGCTAGCTGCGTCTCGACGCGCGGCGCGAGCTGGTCGTTGAGCAGGAAGTGGAGGCCGCCGAGCAGCAGGCCGACGGGCAGCAGCATCATCACCACGCGCAGCGGCGACACACCCGCCGCCCAGATCGCCGGCAGTTCGTTCTTGATCGAAAGCTCGACGAGCGTGAGGAGGATCGCCAGCAGCGCGCTCACCGGGAGAAACGTGGAAAGCGTTCCCGGCAGGAGCAGCCACGCGTACTGAAGGACCGCAGACGGATCGCCGTTCTTCAGTTCGAGGATGTCGCCGACGAGGGTGAACACCTCGAGCGTGATGACGAAGAACGACAAAACGAACAGGATGCCGACGAAGCGGAACAGGATCATCCGCGTGAGCAGCCAGCCGACGATCGTCACGCGGGCTTCTCCGTACGCCAGAACAACAGCCGCCGCAGCTTCGGCGTGACGTTGAACTGCAGCCACTCGATCGCCTTGTCGAGCAGGTCCGTCTTCAGCGTGAAGCAGGTGTGCCAGTAGCGCCAGAGGGCGAACACGGTCATCACGGCAAGCGGCAACCACATGGTGATGAGCGGCGAGGTGCTGCGCACCCGGGTGATCACCGAACCCTGCTCGATCATTTCGTAGAAGGCGACGAGAATGATGCCGGCGATCGCGTATTGCCAGGCGCGCTGCGCCCGGCGTCTCCCGATCGCGAACGGCACGCCGAGAAAGGGTAGCACCATCACCATGCCTGAGAGAACGATGCGCTTGTTGAACTCGCTCGCCATCTCGTTGCGCTTCTTCTTGTTGAGGTCGTTCTGGCCGAGCACGTCGTAGAGTTCGCTAAGCGTGAGCTCACGCTCGTCATTGCGGTCACGGAACTGCTGCTGCGCGGTGCGCCCCAGCGGACTGGTCGCGGTGTCGAACCGGCTGAAGCTCGGCGTCGGCAGGGGCTCGGTCGATCCGAACTGCGGCTGTGCCGGTAGCTGCAGCCGGACACCCGTTTGCAGTTGGAGCATTGGTCGACGGTCGTTCTCGACCTGCACCAGGCGCCCGCGCTCGGCCGTCAGTGTTTCCGACCCGCCCTTGCCGCGATAATCAAACAGGAAGATGCGCTCGAAGGCGTTGTCGCCGCGCTTCAGCTTGTCGAGCATGAAGGTGCGCGTGTCGGCCTGCATGAACACGCCTTCCTCCGCGAGATAGAACACGTCGATGTTGTTGATCGTGTAGAGGAGCGAGCGGTAGGCGTATTGCGCGTAGGGCTGGGCCCAGCCGAACATGGCGAGCGCGAACATCGCGAGAAAGGCCGCGATCACCATCACCGGGCGGGTGAGCTGGTGGAGGCCGACGCCGGAGGCGAGGATCGCGTCGAGCTCGCTGTCGGCGGACATGCGGCTCAGGCCATAGATGAGGCCGATATAAAGGCCCATGGGGGCGGCAAGGCCAGCGTAATGCGGGAGCCAGTAGGACAGGAGCTCCGCCACCACCGTGAACGAGTTCTTCTTGCCCATCGTGATGTCGAGCAGGCGCACGAGCCGCTCGGCGATCAGCACGAGGAGGCCGACGGTGAGCGCAGTGAACATCGGCCGCGCGATCTGGCGCAGCACGTAGCGCTCGATGATGGGAAGGAATCGCATGGCCGGTCGGTTCGTCCTCGCTCTTCCTTAGCCTATCCGCAGGCGAGTTCGAAGCTCGTTTCGTCCCGCAAGGTACGGGCTGCCGGGTCGTAACGGCGGCGTGACGCCGAAATCCGCCACACCCCGTCCTGGCGGCGCACCCGGTACAGGCACCAGTCCGCCGGCGGGCGACCCATGGTGCCGTTGGCCGACGCCGAGGCGACGCCGAACAGGTGCACCGGCCCGTGGCGGGAGGCGAGGTCGAGCACGTGGTCCTCGTGCGTGTGGCCGAACAGAACGAGTTCCGCGCCTTCCTCCTCGAGCACCACCTTCAAATCGGGGGCATCGATCAGGGCCTTGCGCGGCTCGATGAGGCCGGGGATGGGCGGGTGGTGAATGAGCACGATCCGGCAGAACCCGCGCTTCCTCAGTTCGGCGAGGATCACGGCGAGCGCCTCGATCTGCGCCCTGCCCAGGCGGCCGGTGGCGTAGCCGATCGGCTGGGGCAGGGCGGTCGAGAGGCCGATCAGCGCCACGTTGCGGCGCTGGCGCACGAACGGGAAGGCGATGCCGTGGCCGGGTTCGGGCGGAACGCCGATGCGCAGATCCCCGGCCATCCAGGGCCCCCAGAGGCCGAGCCCCTGCTCAAAGGGCACCGGCACATACGCATCGTGGTTGCCGGGCACGAACGTCACGTAGTCCGGCGCGCCGAGCGACTTGAGCCAGTCTAGCCCGGCCGGGAATTCGGCGCGGGCGGAGATGTTGATGAGGTCGCCGGTGAGCGCCACATGGTCGGGCTGTGCGGCCAGAATGTCGTCCCGCACGGCGTCCGCAATCGATCGTTCATGGATGTGGCGGCGCCGGAAGTTCCAGGAATGATAGCCGATCAGTCGCTTCGAGCCGAGTTCGCCAAGGCGAACGCGCGGCATGGGCAGGTGAACGTCGGACAGGTGCGCGAGAGTGAGCATTGCTCGTGTCGATGGCGGAGGCCGTCGGATAGGTCAAGACACCCGTGCACCTGTGTCATTGGCGCGCTGGGCCGGCTCCACTAGTCTCCGATCGCGTCAAAATGAAGGGGGCCGCCGCAAAGCCATGCCAAAGCACTTTTCGATGACCGTCGGCGAGGACGGCGTTGCCGTCGTGACCTTCGACAGTGCCGGTCGCCCGGTGAACCTTTTTGACGAGTCGGCGATCGAGGAACTTGCCGGAGTGATCGACCGGGTGATCGCGGATCCCGCGGTGAAGGGCGTGCTGCTGCGGTCGGGCAAGCCCGACATGTTCTGCGCCGGAGCCGACGTCACCCTGCTCGAGCGGCTGATCGGTCAGTACCACGACGATGTGCGCGTCGCGGGCGAGGAAGCGGCGACGCGGTCGCTGCAGGAGCGCTCCTCCGTGCTCTCGCGCCTTCTCCGGAAGCTCGAGACCGGCGGGAAGCCAGTCGTCGTCGTCATCACCGGGCCGGCGATGGGCGGTGGTCTGGAGTTGGCGCTCGCGTGTCACCATCGCATTGCCGAAGACAGCCCGAAGGTGAAGCTGGCGCTGCCGGAAGCGACGATCGGCGTGCTTCCGGGGGCCGGCGGAACGCAGCGCCTGCCGCGTCTTGCAGGGCCCGAAGCGGCGCTCGCCATGATGCTGAAGGGCCGCGCCATCGGCGCCGCGGAGGCGCTGAAGACCGGCGTCGTCCACCAGGTCGCGCCGAAGGGCGAGGGCGAGACGGCGGCGCGAGCCTGGCTGAAGGGCGCGCCGTCCGCTGTCCAGACATGGGACGCGAAGGGCTACAGGCTCAAGGGCGGCGAGGTCTACTCGGCCGAAGGCATGCGGCTGTGGCCCGCGATCAACGCGCTCTATCGAAAGGAGACGTACGATCTCTACGAGGGCCGTCGCGGTGTCTTGAAGGCGGTGTACGACGGGCTCACCTGCAAGTCGATGGATGCCGCGCTCAAGGCCGAGGAGCAACGCTTCACCGAAGTGCTGCGCGGTGCGCAGGCCCCCACGCAAATTCGCACGATGTTCCATTCGATGCGCGCGCTCGCCGGTGGCGACCGTCGCCCGAAGGATGTGCCGCAGCGCAAGGTCCAGCGGCTCGGCATCGTCGGGGCAGGCTTCATGGGATCGGGCATCGCGTACGTTTCGGCGCGCGCCGGCATCGATGTCGTGCTGCTCGACCGAGATCTCGCGCTTGCCGAGAAGGGGAAGGCACATTCGGCGAGCGTCCTTGATCGTGACATCGCACGCGGCGCAGCGACCGAGGATGCAAAGCAGAAGACGCTCGCCCGCATTCATCCGGCCGCGGACTATCAGGCGCTTGCCGCGTGCGACCTCGTGATCGAGGCCGTGTTCGAGAGCCGGGAAGTCAAGAAGCCGGTGCTCGAGGCGATCGACGCCGTGCTGAAGCCGTATGCGTTTCCCGCCTCCAACACCTCGACGCTGCCGATCACCTCGCTTGCGGCCTTGACGAAGCGCCCGTCGCGCTTCATCGGCATCCACTTCTTCTCGCCCGTCGACCGCATGCAGCTCGTCGAGCTGATCATGGGCAAGGAGACCGGGCCCGAAGCGCTGGCGCTCGCGATCGACTACGTGCGCCAGATCGGCAAGACGCCCATCGTCGTGAACGATAGCCGCGGGTTCTTCACCTCGCGCGTCGTCACGACCTACATGGCGGAAGGCCACCACATGCTGGCGGAAGGCGTGCCGCCGGCGCTGATCGAGAACGCCGCACGGATGGCCGGGATGCCGGTCGGGCCATTGGCGCTCAACGACGAGGTGGCGCTCGACCTCACGTGGAAGATCATGCAGGCCACGAAGGCCGACCTTGGACCCGCCTACGAGGAAGGACCGATGGACTTCATCGTGGACGAACTCGTGAACAAGCGAGGTCGCTTCGGACGCAAGAACGGGAAGGGCTTCTATGACTACCCCGAGGGTGCGAAGAAGAAGCTTTGGCCGGGCATCGGCGAGATCGCTCCGGCGCGGTCGGCCGACGGGTTCGACGTCGAGCTGCTCAAGGAACGGCTCATTCTCATCCAGGCGCTGGAGACCGCGCGCTGTTTCGAGGAGAAGGTGCTGACCGATCCGCGCGAGGCAGACGTCGGCGCGATCCTCGGCTTTGGCTACGCCCCATGGACGGGCGGACCGCTGTCCTGGATCGACATGGTGGGAGCCGCCCGTTTCGTCGCGCGCTGCCGGGCGCACGAGGCTGCACACGGAAAACGGTACGCACCCTGCCAGTGGCTGCTCGATATGGCGGCGAAAGGCGAGACCGTTTACCCAACTCGCGCAAACGGCGTAAAGAAGCGTCATGCTACCGCATGAATTGCGAAAATTTAAGGTTTCTCAACCCGAGTGACGTTGCGGCACCTTCTACCACCGCTAGCATACCATCTGGTTCGTCTGGAGGATATGTCATGGCTTGGGTCTCCAATAGCCTTGCGCTGGTGCTTGCGGTGTATATCGCGGGGATTGGGCCAGCGTGGGCGGCTCCCGGTGGAAAGACGGTCGGCGTGAAGCCACTCGCCACACTGATCACCGGCGGCGGCAGCAGCCAGCTCGCGGTTGGAAAGCTCGTCTACGGCGGCGACAAGATCACTACGGGTTCGGGTGGCGAGGCGCAGATCCTGTTTCCGGACAACACCAAGCTCGTCGTCGGCCCGGGGTCCTCGCTCGTCATCGACGACTACGTTGCGAACTCCGGCGGTTCGGCGAAGAAGCTCGCGCTGGGAGCCGCCGCCGGCGTGTTCCGCTTCGTTAGCGGCACGAGCCATGGCGCCTACTCGATCAATACGCCGTCCGCGACGTTCGGTATCCGCGGCACGGCCTTCGACTTCGCGATCGTGAACCGGCGCACGCTCCTCCTGCAGTACCAGGGCGCGGTTAACCTGTGCGGCCGTGGCGGCTCGTGCGCTCTGGTGAACAACACGTGCGAGATCGCGGCGACGAACGAACGCGGCAAGCCGCTGAAGTCGACACAAGACGGTTTCGAGGTCGGCAACGCGGATCTCAAGAAAGCCTTTCGCTATGCCTTCTCGCAGGATTCGCTCGCAAGCAACTTCAGAATCGCGCGGGCGGGGAGTTGTCGTGACTCCGTGGGCCGCGCAGATCGCGCCGCGGCCGCATCGGCAGCATCTGCACCCTCGAGCTCTAAGGGGAGCAGCGGCCGCAGTGATCGGTCGCGCGGCGAAAGCGCTCCGAGCGGGGGCGGGTTCGACTGAGGCTTGACAGTTAGCGCGGGCCGTAGGGCCTGAAGTGTTTCGACAGCTTCAGCCCCTGACGCTGATAGTTCGACCCGATCCCCTGTCCGTATACGGATAGCGGTTTCTCGGAGAGCGGCTCGTAGATGAGCCGCCCTATGATCTGCCCATCTTCGAGGATGAACGGCACCTCGTGCGAGCGAACCTCGAGCACCGCGCGTGCGCCCTCGCCGCCGCCGGCCTGGTGCCCGAAGCCCGGATCGAAGAAGCCCGCGTAATGCACCCGGAACTCTCCGACGAGAGGGTTGAACGGCACCATCTCGGCGGCATGATCCGGCGGCACCCGCACCGCTTCCTTGGACGCGAGAATGTAGAACTGGTCCGGATCGAGGATCAGGCTGCCAGTCCGATAGATCGGCTCCCAGTAATCGAGCACGTCGAGCGCGCCCACCTTGTCAACGTCGATCAGCCCGGAATGCGGCAGGGCGCGAAACCCGACGGGTTCGCCGGCGCGCGCCGGCGTGAGGTCCACCGTGAGGGCGATCCCGGCGTCGATGTCCGGCTCCCCCGACGTGACCAGCGGCTCGCGCGCGTGCAGCGCCCGGATCAGCGCGTCACCGTCGGACAGCGGCGCGCCGATGCGGAACCGGATCTGCGACAGGCGCGATCCGGTACGCACGAGGATCGGAAAGGTCCGTGGACTGATCTCTGCGAACAGCGGCCCCGCATAGCCTTCCGGCACCGTGTCGAACGCGGTGGCGCGATCGACGATGACACGCGTGAACACGTCGAGGCGGCCGGTCGAGCTCTTGGGGTTTGCAGCGGCCGAAATGTGCGCCGGCAGATCCAGCGACTCCATCAGCGGCACGATGTAGACGCAGCCGGTTTCGAGAACGGCCCCGCGCTCGAGCGTTACCTCGTGCAAGACCAGCGATCTGAGCCGTTCCTCGACGGTGGCCCGCGGACCGGGCAGGAACGAGGCGCGCACGCGGTAGGCGACGGCGCCAAGCCTCAGGTCGAGGCTCGCCGGCTGTACCTGTCCCGCGACGTAGGGTGCGGCCGGGCGGATGCCGCCGGCCTGCGTCAGCTGCTCGATCGCCTGCGACGGCAGGATGCCGCCGCGCGCTGCGCTTGCCATGTGGTGCTGGTCCCCCTCGCGCTACCGTCCCACCTTTGCCGCAGGCGGCGATGCACCGCAAGCGAACCTGTGGAAAAGCGCCGGCGGGGCCGGTAGACTCGCGCGATGAAAGAATCGCTGGACGTACCGTCGGCAGGACAATCCATGGCGTGCTACGAGCGCACCACACGGGCGATCAAGGTGAGCGTCGAACCGCAATACCTCGAGGACCGCTCGCGACCCGAGGACAACTACTTCGTGTGGGCCTACACCATCACCATCGAGAACGGCGGCGCGGAAGCCGTGACGCTCAAGATGCGCTACTGGAAGATCGTAGACGCCCTCGGCCGCGTGCAGGAAGTGCGGGGCGCGGGCGTCGTCGGCGAGACGCCGACGCTTCCGCCGGGAGGCAGTTTCCGCTACACGTCCGGCGCGCCGCTCTCGACGCCCTCTGGCTTCATGTCGGGCGCCTACCAGATGGAGACCGAGACCGGCGAACCGTTCGACGTCGATATCCCGGCGTTCGCGCTCGACCGGCCCGACCAGCTCCACCGGATCCACTGAGCGCCATGCCGTCGCGATCGACCGCGGCCCTGCGCGCCGAGGCGCTCGATCTCCTCGCGAAGCTGGTCGCCTTCGACTCGACGATGCGTAACTCGAACCTTCCGATCCTCGACTTCATCCGCGACCATCTCGACCGCCTGGGCATCGCCTCGCTGCGGGTCGACTATGAGCCCGGCAAGGCCAATCTCTACGCGACGATCGGCCCCGATACCTCTGGCGGCGTGGTGCTCTCAGGCCACACCGACGTCGTGCCGGTGGATGGCCAGTCGTGGACGAGCGACCCGTTCGCGCTGACGGAGCGCGATGGGCGAGTCTACGGGCGCGGCGCTTGCGACATGAAGGGCTTTGTCGCCTGCTGCCTCGCCCTCGCGCCGCACTTCGCCGCGAAGGCGTCGGCTCTGAAGCGGCCGATCCACCTTGCCTTCTCCTGCGACGAGGAGGTCGGCTGCCGTGGCGTGCGTCCGCTCGTCGCCCACATCCGCGATCACCTGCCGCTGCCGGCCGCCGTGATCGTCGGCGAGCCGACGATGATGGGGCTCGTCGATGCGCACAAGACGGCGATCTCCTACGAGACGGTCGTCACTGGCCATGAGGCGCACTCGAGCCTCGCGCACGAGGGCGTCAACGCCATCATGGTGGCGGGCGAGATCCTCGCCGAACTCAACCGCATCGACGCCGAGATGCGGGAGCGCGGCGACGCTTCAGGCCGCTTCGATCCGCCGTGGACGAGCGTGCACGTCGGGCTGATCGCCGGCGGCACTGCGCGCAACATCGTCCCGAAGCGCTGCGCCTTCTCGTGGGAGACGCGACTCCTGCCCGACTCCGACCCGGACGAGGTGCCGGTGCGTCTTGCCGCCTTCTGCTCGGGCCTCGAGCGGCGCATGCAGGCGAAGTTTCCCGAAACCGGCATCGCGACGCGGCGGCTGAACGCTGTTCCGGGACTCAAGCCCGATCCGGGGTCGCCCGCGGAGCGGCTCGCCCGACTGCTGACGGGCGCCAACACCGCCACCGCAGTGTCGTATGCGACGGAGGCGGGCCTCTTCCAGGAGGCCGGCATGTCGGCGATCATCTGCGGGCCCGGCTCGATCGACCAGGCGCACAAGCCCGACGAATTCGTCGACATCGCGCAGCTCGAAGCCTGCGCCGCGATGCTCGGGCGTCTGCTCGATCACCTGACGGAAGGCTGAGCCGGCGTGCCGACACCGTTCCGCCGCTTCCTCACGAAGGCGGTGATCCATCCGTGGTTCCGGGTCTCGCGCGGGTTGACGCTCGGCGTCCGCGGCATGGTGCTCGACGCCGACAATCGCGTGCTGCTGGTGCGCCAGAGCTACCATCCGGGCCTCGTGATGCCGGGCGGCGGCGTGGAGCGCGGCGAGACCGTTCGCACCGCCCTCGAACGCGAGGTCGCGGAGGAGGCCAACGTCACGATCACCGGCGAGCCGCACCTGTTCGGCGTCTACTCGAACGAGGCCTTCTTCCGCGGCGACCACGTGGTGCTCTTCGTTGTGCGCGCGTTCAAGGCGCGCCCGTTCACGCCGACGCGGGAGATCGTCGAGGCCGGCTTCCATCCCGTCGACCGCCTGCCGGCCGACGTCAGCGCTGGCACCCGGCGCCGGATCGCCGAGGTTCTGGAGGGGCGCCCGCCGGCCGCGACCTGGTAGAAGGCCATTGAGATGGGAAACCGGGTGTGGTACCTGCGCATTTCTATCGACGTTGATCACGGGTTGCACCGGACGATGACCGGCCTGTTCGAACGACGACTGCGACGACGATGGCTCAGGGCCCGCGTGCCCGGCCGTCCAACCGCGTCCGTCTGAACGCCGGGTCCTCGAGGGGTTGCCGGCATGGCAGGCGGAGGCAAGTCGCCGCCTGATCCGATCGCTGAGCATCCCATGACGACCACGTCCTATTCCATCGAACCGCAGACGCCTGCCGACGAGCCCGCCATCGAGGCGTTGCTCGACCTCGCCTTCGGGCTGTCGCGGCGCACCAAGACCTCCTACCGCTTCCGGGAGGGAGAAACGGCCGTTCCCGGTCTCTCTTTCGTCGCGCGCCACGATGCCGTGCCCCTTGCCGGCACGATCAGCTTCTGGCGGCTGATCATCGGCGAGCAGCGTGCGCCGGCGCTCCTGCTGGGCCCGCTCGCCGTGCACCCCTCCCTCAACAACCTCGGCATCGGCCGCACGCTGATGGAGAAGGGCATCGCGCTCGCCCGGTTTCGGGGCGAGGGCCTGATCCTGCTCGTCGGGGATGAGCCCTATTACGGCCGCGTCGGCTTCAGGCCCGTGCCCGAGGGCCAGCTGATCTTTCCGGGCCCTGTCGACCCGAAGCGGCTTCTGTTCCTCGAACTGAAGCCCGGCGCGCTGGAGGAAGCCCAGGGACTGGTGTTGCCGCCCGGCCGCGTGAAGGCTGCGCGGGTCGGCGAGAGCGCCGCGTCAGCGGCCTTCGCGGTACCACATCAGGCTCACTAGCCCGAGCAGCAGCGCTAGCGTCAGCAGCGAACCGTAGAGCGGCACGCGCTCGACCGCCGTCACGCGGTAGGTGCCGTTCGCCTTGAAGCCGATCCAGCCGGAGCCCGCATACGCGCGGTCGGGCTTCACCATGGCGATGCGGGGCACGGCGAGCGAGCCGCCGTCCTTCAGCCAGACGATGCCGCCGCCGGTCGCCTCGACGGCGGGCTTCAGCGCCTCGTCGGTTGCGACCACCGCCGCCGTCTCGCGCGGATCGGCGCTGCCGGCCGCGGCGACGGCGGTCAGCTTGCCGTCCGCGAGCCTGTAGATGCCGGCTTCCTCCACTGGCGCCTGCCCGCGGAACACGCCGGGCTCCACTTCCTTCAGCGTCACCGTCTGCGCCTTGCCGGACGGGGCGGTCAGCGTCACGGGCGCTGCCTGCTTCTCCATCGTGCGCCGTTCGATCACGAGGTCGGAGCCCTTCTGCGTGCCCGACAACGCTTCCTCCTCGAGCTCCGGCTCCTTCATCGTCCAGTGCGCGAGGCGGCGCAAAAGCTCGGCCTGCGGGCCGCCGCCCTCGTAGCCGCGGGTCCACAGCCACGCATGATCCGAAAGCAGCAACGCGACGCGGCCCTGGCCCGAGCGCGAGAGCACCATCAGCGGCTTGTCGCCCGGCCCCGACATCACCGTTTCGCCGTTGCGCACCTCGGCGTCGACGATGCGGAACCAGCGGCCCCAGGTCGGGTCCTTTGCGGGCGCGCCGTTCTCGGCCACGCGCCCGGCTCCCGGCAGGTTGCGGGTCACGGGGTGGCGCTCGCCGCGCTCGGTCACCTGCGGACGGAACGGTTCGACGGTGACGTTGCCGTCCGGCACGGCCGGCAGCACGGCCGAGAGCGGCGTGTTGTAGAGGCTGAAGGTCGAGGCGTAGTCCGGCCCGGCGTTGACGAGGACCGCGCCGCCCTTCTCGACGTAGTCGGCGATGTTGGCGATGTAGGCGAGCGGCAGCACGCCGCGCCGCTGGTAGCGGTCGAAGATGATGAGGTCGAACTCGTTCAGCTTGTCGACGAACAGCTCGCGCGTCGGAAAGGCGATGAGTGACAGCTCGTTGATCGGCGTGCCGTCCTGCTTCTCGGGCGGGCGCAGGATCGTGAAGTGCACGAGGTCGACGGACGCATCCGCCTTGAGGAGGTTGCGCCAGGTGCGCTCGCCGGGGTGCGGTTCGCCCGAGACGAGCAGCACGCGCAGGCGGTCGCGAATGCCCTCGATCGCGGCGATGGCGCGGTTGTTCTGCGCGGTGATCTCGCCCGGCGCCTCGCCCACCTGGAGCTCGATCAGGTTCGGCCCGCCGTGGCTCACGTTCACGCTCGTCTCGGCCGTCTGGCCGGGGGTGACGGCGACCGTCCCGGCCGGCTGGCCGTCGACGGAAACGGTGACATCGACCGGGCCCGACGGTGCGATCCCGTGGTCCTCTACCTTGAAGCGGATGGTCTGCTGTTGGCCGACGATCCCGAAGCGCGGCGCCTGTACGATGATCATGCGGCGGTCGATCTCGTTCTTCGAGCCGGTGATCAGCGCATGGATCGGCCCGCTGTAGCCGGGGAGCGGCGGCTTCGTCTCCGGCACGTCGTGCACCTGCCCGTCGGTGATCATCACCGCGCCTGCGAACCGCTCGGGGGGCACGTCCGCCAGCGCGTCGCGCAGCGCTTCGAAGAGCCGCGTGCCGTCCTCGCCGGACGTCACGCCGGAGCGCGCGGTGATGGTGCGGATCTCGAGGTTGGGGACCGCCTTCGCTTCCTCGGCGAGGCGGCGGGCGGCCTCCTCGGTTTCGGCTCTGCGGTCGCCGAACGACTGGCTCTGGCTCTCGTCGCGCACGATGACGGCGATATCGCCGATCGGCTGCCGGTCCTCGTTGAGGAGCGTCGGGCCCCACAGCGCGGCGAGCAATGCTGCGAGAGCGAGCGCGCGCAGAAGTGCGCCGCGCGCCCGGCTGACGATGCCCGCCGCGGCGAGAACGGCCGCGAGCGCGGTGAGCGTCCACAACGCCGGTTCGGGAAGGAGGAGGGAGAACGCGACCTGCCAGTTCACTGGCCGAGTCTCTCGAGCAGCGCCGGCACGTGCACCTGGTCGGCCTTGTAGTTGCCGGTGAGCGCGTACATGACGATGTTGATGCCGGTGCGAACCGCCATCTCGCGCTGGCGCTCGCCGCCGGGCACGGCCGGGTAGAGCGCATCGCCTTGCGTCGACGTCGCCCAGGCCGCGGCGTAGTCGTTCGAGCCGATGATGATGGCGCTCACCCCGTCGGCGTTGCCGGTCGACAGGTTCGACCGGTCGGCCGCCTCGACCCACAGCGACCCGTTCGCGAACCGGCCCGGGAAGTTGCTGAGGAGGTAGAACGCCTTCGTCAGCACGTGCTCGGGCGGCACGGGTTCGAGGGCCGGGACGTCGAGCGATTCGAGGATGCGGCGCAGCGCCATCGTGGCGGGCGTCGGCTCGCTGGAGACAACGCTCTGCGGGTCGCCTGCGTCGCGCGTATCGAACAGGATGGTGCCGCCGTTCTTCATGTAGGCGTCGATCTTCTTGGCCGCCTCCGGGCTCGGCGCGGGCGTGTCGGGCGTCACCGGCCAGTAGAGCAGCGGGAAGAACACGATCTCGTCCTTCTCGACGTTGACGCCGACCGGCACGCCGGGCTCTACCGCCGTGCGCTGGAGCAGCGCGTCGCCCAGGCCGGTGAGCCCCTGCAGGCTCACATCGTCGACCGTGCGGTCGCCGGTGAGCACGTAGGCGAGCCGCGTTTCGGTTGAGGCGCGGATCGCGAAGTCGTCCGCCGGGGTCCGGCCGGTCTCCTGCGCGAACGGCAGCCCCGGTGCTACGACGATGAAGGCAAGCGCCGCGATTGCCGCCGGGGCGGTGCGTCGGACGAAGCGGCGCCAGCCGCCACTCAGGAACAGCGATACGAGACTGTCGAGGAGCAGCAGACCGAGCGCCAGCGTGAACAGCGATGGCCGGAGGTCGAGTGTCTTCGCCGGTGCGTAGCTCGCGACCGCCACGCCCTCGGGCACCGCGAGCGGCACGAGCGCGTCGCCGGCCGGCGCGATGTTGATGGCGCGCTGCGCGTTGCGGCTGCCGTAGAGGCCGGCAGGGTGCGTGCGCGACGCGGTGGTGCGGTTGAACTCGCGCGCCGGAACCGGCTCGGCGATCGCCGGCGGCTGCCCCAGTTCGCCAAAACCGTTCAGCGTGCGGCGCGGGGCGAGCGCTTCGTCCGTCGTCGCCATCTCACCCGCGCCGCCGGCGCCGCTCATGTCGTTCAGCCGTTCCAGCATCGACACGAAGAGACCGGAGAGCGGCAGGTTCGACCAGTCGGGACTTGCCGTGATGTGGAACAGCACGAGCATCCCGCGGCCTTCGGGCTTTGCGGTGACGAGCGGCGTGCCGTCGGCGAGGCTCGCCCACGTGCGCTCGGCGAGTTCGGGCGAGGGGTTCGCGAGCACCTGCCGCGACACGGTGATCGAAGGGTCCGCGGCGATCGAAGCGAAGGGCGATCCGGCCGGGAACGCGGCGAGCGCCTGTGGCTGCTCCCAGCTCAACGCGCTGCCGAGCGAGCGGCCGCCCGCCCGCAGTTCCACCGGCACGAGCGGGTCCGGCTGGTCGGCGGCGGCAAGGCGCGGCCCGGCGAAGCGCACGAGCATCCCGCCCTTCTTCACCCACGCGAGCAGCTTCTCGGTCACGTCCGGCGGCAGCACGCCGATGTCGGCGAGAACGATCATCGACACGCCGCGATCGATGGCGGCACCGAGGTCGTTCACGTCCTTCGCCTCGACGATCTCCGCGCTCGGCATCAGGGCGCGCGACACGTAGTAGAGCGGCGACAGAAGCGGCTGGGCCATCTCGATCGAGGCGCCCGTGAGCATCGCCACGACCTTGCGGCGGTAGCGGTCGTCGAAGAGGTACGTCGCCCCGGCGGTGCGTTCGGACGCGACGACGAGACGGGCCGCCTCGTTGCGCAGTTCGATCGGCAGTTCGATCGACGCTTCGGCCTTCCCGCCGTTTGCGGGGAACGCAAGGTCGACGGAGGCGAGCGTCCGCCCGTTCAGCGCCTCGAGCGCGGCCGTCGCGCGCTGGACTTCTGCCTGCGGAACGCGCAGTGCCGACACCTTGAGCCCGCCCGCTTCGAGCGCCGGCGCGGCGAGCGCCACGGGAAGCGCCGGCGCATTCGGGCGCAGCACCTGAACGGAGGCCTTGCGGCCGGCGAGCGCCTTCAGCCGGTCGCCGAACGCCTGGCCTTCGCCGGCGTCGAGGCCATCCGACAGCCAGACCACGTTGAGCGCCGGGGCGTCCCGGAACGCGGCTTCGAGCGCCGGCGCGAGCGCCATGCGATCGGTCAGCGTCGCGGCCGGTTCGTGCGCGGCAGCGACGCGGCGCGCCTCCTCCGCCGAGGTCTGGATGATCTGCTGCGCGGGACCCCCGGCCGCCGTGTAGGCGAGCGCCACCGGCGCGCCGGCCTCGGCCGCGTCGGTCAGCCGGCGCATCAGGGCGTCCTCGCGGGCCTGCCAGTCCCTGGCGCCCGCCCAGCCGTCGTCGACCACCAGCAGGAGCGGCGTGCCCTTCGACAGCGCCACGGCGCCGTCCGGCCGCCAGAAGGGCCCGGCGACCGCGAGGATCAGTGCGGCGGCGAGCGCCATGCGCAGGAGCAGCAGCCACCACGGCATCTTGTCCTTCTCGTCCTCAGCCGTGATCAGGTCGCGGATCAGCCGGAAGGGCGGGAACTTCACGAGTTCGGGGCGGGGCGGGGTGAACCGAAGGAGCCACCAGATCGCCGGCAGCAGGGCCAGCGCCCCGAGCGCCAGCGGATTGAGGAAGGAAAGGGCGGAGAGGAACGCCATCGGGTCAGGCGCTCCGCGTCTCGGGCAGCACGACGGCCTGGCCGCTCAGCGCACCGTAGATGGACAGCAGCGCCGAGGCAGCCGAGCGGTCGGTGCGGTGGAGCGACATCGTCCAGTCGAGCTTGCCCAGCAGCTCCTTGAGCCCGGCGCGGTGGTCGGCGAGGCGAGCGGAATAGGCCGCCTTCAACGTCTCTGCCCGGCCCGCCGTGAGGCTGTCCCGCCCGGAAAATTCCTCGAAACGCGTCCGGCCTTCGTAGGGGAACACTTCCTCGGCCGGATCGAGCACGGTGACGAGGTGGCCACGCGCGCCCTGCGCCGCCAGCGCAGTGATGCGTTCGGCGATGGCCGACAGGGGATCGAAGAAGTCGCCGATCAGGAGGCAGGTCGAAAAGCGCGCCACGCGCGTCGGCGGCGGGAGATCGTCGCGCGGCTCCTCGCCCGAGGTGAGCCACGTGGCGAGGTTCGACAGCCCGAGCCGCGTGTGACCAGGCGCATGCGGGCTGCCGAGCCCGGTGATGCGCTCGCCCGCCTTCACCGCGATGATCGCCGCGGCGACGGCCAGCAGCGCGGCACGGTCGCGCTTCGTCACGGGCGCGAGGTCGGAGCGGAACGCCATGCCCGGCCCGTTCGAGGCCCAGACGTGCAGCGTGTTGGTCGCCGCCCACTCGTTCTCGCGGATCAGCATCTTCTGCGAGCGTGCCGACTTCCGCCAGTCGATGCGGTTCGCCGCGTCGCCGAAGCTGTAGGGCCGGTACTGCCAGAAGTCCTCGCCCGGGCCTGCGCGCCGGCGACCGTGTTCGCCCTGGATCAGCGACTGGGCGACGCGATCGGCGGCGATCAGCAGCGGCGGCGAGGCTTCGCTCAGCGCCTGGGCGCGTTGGCGGAGCGCTTCCTTCTGCCGTTCGCGAGAGAGGGGGGTGATGGCCATCAGCGCAGGGAGGCGGTGAGCCTCGTGATGACGTCGTCGAGGCCGATGCCTTCGGCGCGCGCCGCGAACGTCACGGCCATGCGGTGCTGCAGCACGGGGCCTGCGAGCGCCAGCACGTCGTCGAGCGAGGGCGACAGGCGCCCCTCGAGCATCGCGCGGCCACGCACGCCCAGCATGAACGCCTGGCTCGCGCGCGGGCCCGGCCCCCACGACACATTGGCGTTGATGTAGGCGTCGGCCTCCGGGCCAGGGCGCGCCGAGCGAACGAGCTTCAGGATCGCCTCGGCCACCTGCTCGCCGACCGGGATCATGCGCACCAGCTGCTGGGCGCGGCGCAGTTCCGTCGAGGTGAACACGCGTTGCGGGCTCTCTTCCGTGGTGCCGGTGGTGGCAAACAGCATGCGGCGCTCGGCCTCGAGGTCCGGATAGGGCACGACGATCTCGAGCAGGAAGCGGTCGAGCTGGGCTTCGGGCAGCGGGTAGGTGCCTTCCTGCTCGATCGGGTTCTGCGTGGCGAGCACGTGGAAGGGCGAGGGAAGGTCGTGGCGGACGCCCGCGACCGTCACGTGGTGCTCCTGCATCGCCTGCAGCAGCGCCGACTGCGTGCGCGGGCTGGCGCGGTTGATCTCGTCGGCCATCAGGAGCTGGCAGAACACGGGGCCGGGGATGAACCGGAAGGCGCGGCGGCCCTGGTCGGATTCCTCCAGCACCTCGGCGCCGACGATGTCGGCGGGCATCAGGTCGGGCGTGAACTGCACGCGTTTGTCTTCAAGCCCCAGCACGTGGCCGAGCGTGGTGACGAGCTTCGTCTTGGCGAGCCCCGGTGCGCCGACCAGCAGCGCATGGCCACCGGCGAGGATCGCGGTCAGCGCCAGAGAGATCACTTCCTCCTGGCCGAAGATCACGCGCCCGACGGCCTCTCGCACGGTGGCGAGGCGGGCGGTCGTTGCGTCAAGTTCATCGACGATGGCGCGGTCGGCTTCGGTGATGCTCGTCATCGGTTCCACTATAGACGTGAGCCAGCGGGTACGTAATGCTCCACGGCGGTCCGTCGTTTCCCGGATGAGTGGACAATCGCCCCCGATTTCCCCACATCTACCGGACGAAGCGTGACCTTACTGTGGCCTCCACGTTACAATTCCTACAGAAGTCGGCCGCGGTGAAGCGCCCAACCCACGATTTACGCATCGAATTCGACGCCAGACCATGCAGCGGGATCGCGAAACGGTGAACAAGACGCCCGAACCGGCTGCCCCCGGCGACCCTGCCCAGGGGCTGAAGGGCTTCCAGGACGCCGCCAAGGCCGCGAAGAAGGGCCCGCCACCGGTCGAAAGGTGGAATCCGCCCTTCTGCGGCGACATCGACATGCGGATCGCCGCCGACGGCACCTGGTTCTACATGAACTCGCCGATCGGCCGGAAGCCGCTGGTGAAGCTCTTCGCCTCGGTGATGCGCCGGGAGCCCGACGGCTCCTACGTGCTCGTCACGCCGGTGGAGAAGTGCGGCATCCGGATCGACGACGCACCCTTCGTCGCGGTGGCCATGGAGATCGAGGGCAAGGGCGAAAAGCAGGTCGTGAGGTTCACCACCAACGTCGACGACGAGGTGACGGTCGATGCGGCGCATCCGTTGCGATTCGCGACCGAGGAAGGCACCGGGGGGTTCAAGCCCTACGTGAAGGTGCGCGGCGGCCTCGAGGCGCTGGTGGCGCGCGCCGTGTTCTACGACCTCGTGGCGGCCGGCACGGTGCGTCGCGAGGCAGACGGCGCCGAGTGGTTCGGCGTCTGGTCGTCGGGCACGTTCTGGCCGATGGCGCCGGCGCGCGAGATCGGGGCCGTCGCCTGATGGACGTCGCTGCCGCACCCTACCGGTTCGATGCGGCGGAGGTGCTGGAGCGGGCAAAGCGCCGCCTGCTCGACCGGGTGCCCGAAGACGAAGCAGCCTCGCGCGGCGACGATGACCTCAATCCGCACGCGCGCGCGATTCCCCACGACCTGCCCTTCAAGCCCGCCGCCGTCCTCGTGCCGATCGTGCCGCGGCCGGAGGGCGCGACGCTGCTCCTTACCCAGCGCACCCAGCACCTGCCGAGCCATGCGGGGCAGGTGGCGTTTCCGGGCGGCAAGATCGACGCGACGGACGCAGGGCCGGTCGAGGCCGCCTTGCGCGAGACCGAGGAGGAAACGGGCGTCGAGCCGCGTTTCGTGACCCCGGTCGGCTTCCTCGACCTCTACATCACCCGCACCGGCTACCGCGTGGTCCCCGTCGTTGCGCTGCTCGAGCCGGGGTTCGCGCTGCGGCCGGAGCCCGGCGAGGTCGAGGCGATCTTCGAGGTGCCGCTTTCGTTCCTCATGGACCCGAAGAACCACGCGCGCCATTCGCGCGTCTGGCAGGGCCTCAAGCGCCATTACTACGCCATGCCGTTCGGCGACCGGTACATCTGGGGCGCCACTGCGGGGATGATTCGCAATCTCTACGACCGGCTTTATGCGTAAGCGCCTGTCCTCGGCCGGAAACGACGAGCCGCCATCGCTCGCGGCGGCGCCGTTCCTCAACGACCGGCGGCTGAAGCGCGTGCTGGCCGTGCTGAACGCCGACGGCGGGGAGGCCCGCGTCGCCGGCGGCGCCGTGCGCAATGCGCTCATCGGTGAGCCCGTGACCGATGTCGACATCGCGACGACCCACACGCCCGACCGCGTGACGGAGCTGGCGCGCGCCGCCGATCTGCATGTCCACCCGACGGGCCTCGACCATGGCACCGTGACGGTCGCCGTCGACGGCGGCGGGCACGGCCGCACGTTCGAGGTGACGACGCTGCGCGTCGACGTCGAGACCTTCGGGCGCAAGGCGAACGTGCAGTATACGGACGACTGGACCGAGGACGCGAAGCGCCGCGACTTCACCATCAACGCGCTCTACTGCGACGGCCGCGGCCGCGTGTTCGATCCGCTCGGCGGATACCCCGACCTTAAGCGCCGCAAGGTGAAGTTCGTCGGCGATCCGAAGGCGCGCATCGCTGAGGACTACCTGCGGATCCTGCGGTTCTTCCGGTTTCATGCGACGTACGGCAAGGGCATTCCCGACCGGCCGGGCCTGCAGGCGTGCGTGGCGCTGAAGGAGGGCCTCGCACAGCTTTCGGGCGAGCGCGTGCGCACCGAGTTCCTGAAGCTGCTGGTCGCGCCGGGCGCGGTCAGCGCGGTCAAGACGATGGGGCGCCACGGGATCCTGCCGCTGATCGTGCCGGGGCCGGCCGACCTGAAGACGTTCCAGCGCATGGTCGAACTCGACGCAGCACACGCGCTACCGGCCGATCCGCTGCTGCGGCTGCTGGCGCTTGCGCCGCTTCCGGCGGAGACGCTGAAGGAGCGCTTCAGGCTCGCCAACGCCGACGCGAAGCGGCTTGCCGCGGTCGAGAACGCGAGCGCCGTGGCGCCGGGCTTTCGCGACCTCGAGCGCAAGATCGCGCTCTACCACGCAGGCAGCGACATTTTCGGCGATGCCGTACGGCTCGCCTGGTCGCGCGCCAAACCCGACGCCTATCCCGACAGCGCGTGGCAGGCGCTGATGGCGTTCGGAAGCGGCTGGGCGATCCCTTCCTTCCCGGTCACGGGCGCCGATCTCTTGGCGCGCGGCTTCACGACCGGGCCGAAGCTCGGCCATGCCTTGCGGATGCTCGAGGACTGGTGGGCCGCGTCAGGCTTTCCGGACTCGAAGGACGAGATCCTGGGCCGGCTCGCGGTGCTTGATTCCGCGGGCTGAAACGGCATCGCAGCCATGAGGCCGCCCGCCTTGCCAACGCACAGGCCGGGACGGCAAGTAGCGCACCGACGAGCAGTGACAGCGAGGTCTTGATGCAGAAGTTCGCCGTGGGGCAAGCCATTCGCCGCGTCGAGGACGAGCGGTTCCTGAAGGGCGAAGGTCGCTACATCGACGACATCGCGCCGGAGGGGCTTGCGCATGCGGCGTTCGTGCGCTCGCCCCATGCGCATGCGCGCATCGTGTCGATCGACACGGAGGATGCCCGCGATCTTCCCGGCGTGCTCGCCGTGCTGACGCACGAGGACGTGGCGAAGGCGGGTCTCGGCGCCTTTCCGACGCTCGACACCTTCGACGGGCTCGACAAGGACGGCGTGCGCGTGCCGCCGCGCCACGCGCTGACCGGCGGTGTCGTGCGCTTCGTCGGCGATCCGGTCGCGACGGTGATTGCGGAGACACCGGCGATCGCGCGCGAGGCGGCCGAGCTCGTCACGGTCGAGTACGAGGACCTGCCGGCGGTGGTCGACCTGCGCCACGTGCTCGAGCGCAAGGCGCCGCTCGTGTGGCCGCAGTTCAAGACGAACCGCTGCTATCACTTCGTGAAGGGCGACCCGAAGGCAGTCGAGGCAGCGCTCAAGGCGTCACACCACGTGACGCGGCTGACCCTCGTCAACAACCGTCTCTCTCCCTCCGCGATCGAGCCGCGTGGCGTCATCGGCGACTGGAACGAGGCGTCGCAGCAGTACGTGCTCACCGTCTCCGGACAGGCCGTCCACGGCCAGCGCGGCCAGATGGCCGATCGCATCTTCAAGGTGAAGAGCGACAACGTGCGCGTGATCATGCCGGACGTCGGGGGCGGCTTCGGCGCAAAGAACTTCGTCTATCCCGAGAACGTGATGGTGATGCTCGCCGCAAAGCTCCTGCGCCGTCCGGTGAAGTGGATCGCCACGCGTTCGGAGAATTTCCTCGCCGAGATCCATGCGCGCGACCATGTAACCGAGGTAGCGCTTGGTCTCGACCGCGACGGGCGGTTCACGGCGCTGAACGTCGAGACCGTCGCCAACATGGGTGCGTACCTCTCGAGCTACGCCACGATCATTCCCTCCTCGGCGAGCTACGTCGCGCTCGGCGGTCCGTACGCGATCCCGCACATGGCGATGACGGTCGACGCGGTCTTCACCAACACGAATCCGATCGACGCCTATCGCGGCGCAGGCCGGCCCGAAGCCGCCTACCTGCTCGAGCGGATCGTCGACGTGGCCGCCGCCGAGACCGGCCGCGACCCGGCAGACCTTCGACGCATCAACTTCATCCGGTCGTTCCCGCACAAGAATGCGCTCGGAATGCTGATCGACGTCGGCGACTTCGAGGGCAACCTCGATGCCGTGCAGTCGGCGGCGGACACCGAGGGCTTTGACGCGCGTGTCGAGGCATCGCGTGCGGCAGGCAAATGGCGCGGGCGCGGGTTCTCGAGCTACATGGAGGTGACGCTCGGCGTGCCGTTCGAGGAAGCCGAGGTCAGGTTCGAGGAGAACGGGACCGTCAGCCTTCTCGTCGGTAGCCAGTCGACGGGGCAAGGCCATGAGACGGCCTATCTCCAGATCCTCGAGACCGAGCTCGGCGTGCCGCACGAGAAGGTGCGCTTCGTCCAGGGGGATACCGGCGTCATTCCGACTGGCGGCGGCCACGGCGGTTCGCGCTCGCTGAAGATCGCGGGAAGCTCCGTCTACGAGACGGCGGGCGAAACGCGGGCCAAGGCGAAGCGTGCGGCGGCGTTCCTGCTCGGCGTGCCGGAGGAGGCGATCAGCTTCGAGCACGGGCTCTTCGTCCAGAAGGGCAGCAACCGCCGGCTCTCGGCGCTTGAGATCGAGGAGCAGCTGCGCAAGGCGTCGCCCCTGCCCGAGGGCGTGCCGTCGACGCTCACGACCCGGAAGCGCTTCGAACGCTCCGGCCTGAGCTTTCCGAACGGGGTGCACCTGTGCGAAGTCGAGGTCGATCCCGAGACCGGCGTCGTGCGGCTCGACCGCTACACGATCGTCGACGACTTCGGCGCGATCGTGAACCCGCTGATCGCGGCGGGCCAGGTGATGGGCGGCACCGCGCAGGGCATCGGCCAGGCGCTGCTCGAGCTCGCCGTGCACGACGAGACAGGGCAGCTCCTCACGGGATCGTTCATGGATTACGCGATGCCGCGCGCCGACGTAATCCCGCCGTTTTCCGTGCGGTTCAACGAAAGCGCTCCGACGAAGACCAATCCGCTCGGTGTGAAGGGCGCGGGCGAGGCGGGCGCGACGGGTGCGCCGGCGGCAGTCGTCAACGCAACCGTGGACGCCTTGCGCAGGGCGGGGCTTCCGGTGCTCCATGTCGACATGCCGCTGACACCCGAGCGGGTGTGGCAGGCGATCCGCACGGCGCGCTGAAACGAACAAGTTAGGGGAGGAGTTTTGGAGATGCCCGAGAAGATCATCGTTCTGGCGACCAACGGACCCGGCGCGCCGGCGCCCGAGAAGGGCGCGGCGTCGCCCGAGTCGCTCGTTTCCGGCGAATACAAGACGACGACGTACAATCACTGGACCGGCGAGAACGACCGCCTCTATTGCGGCATCTGGGAATGCTCGCCCGGCAAGGTGAAGGTGGATTACGCGGAGTGGGAGTACTGCTACTTCATCGAGGGAAAGGCGATCCTCACCAACGAGGCGGGCGAGAGCTGGACGCTCAAGAAGGGCGATGGCTTCATCATCCCGCCGGGCTTCAAGGGCACGTGGGAAACGGTCGAGCCGGTGAAGAAGCACTACGTCATCCTGATGCCGCCGCCCGCCGCATGATCCGGCGCGCGCTCATCACCGGCGCTGCCCGCCGCATCGGCCGTGCCATGGCGCTGCATCTCGCGCGCCAGGGGTACGAGATCGCGATCCACTACAACGCCTCGCAGGGCGAGGCGGACGCCGTGGTCGCCGAGATCGAGCGGCTGGGTTCGAAGGCGATCGCGCTGCCGGGCGACCTCGCCGATCCCGCGACTGCGCCGCTGATCCTCGAACTCGCGCTGAGCCGGCTCGGACCGCTCAGCGTGCTGATCAACAACGCGTCGCGGTTCGAGCCCGACGAGGCGCCGACGATGACGGTGCAGAGCTGGAACCACCACCTCGACACGAACCTGCGCTCGCCCGTGTTCCTCGCCCAGGCGTTCGCGGCGCAGCTGCGCGACGGCGTCGAGGGCAACATCGTCAACATCATCGACCAGCGCGTGTGGAAGCTGAACCCGCGCTTCTTTTCGTACACGGTGTCCAAGGCGGCGCTGTGGACCGTCACCCGCACCATGGCGCAGGCGTTCGCGCCGCGCATCCGGGTCAACGCGATCGGGCCGGGCCCCGCGCTCCCCAACGTCCGCATGGACGAGATGGACTTCCAGAAGCAGGCGAGCCTGACGCTGCTCGGACGGGGCACGACGCCCCAGGAGATCTGCGAGGCGCTGGACTATATCCTGTCGGCCCGCGCCATGACGGGCCAGATGATCGCGCTCGACGGCGGCCAGCACCTCGTCTGGCAGACCCCCGACGTGGTCGACGTCAACGAGTGAGAAAACCTGCGCTTTTCTTTGCCATCCGGACCGCTACATATGGTCCATGGCCCCAGACCCCGAAGCCCCTGCCGAAGCGCTGATCGAGCCGTTCGAGATGGACGCCGACGCGGCCGCCGTTCGAGGGCCTGGCGTGATCCGGCGCGCGGTGAAGACGCTGCCGAACCGGCCCGGCGTCTACCGGATGATGGACGAGAAGGGCGATGTCATCTACGTCGGCAAGGCGAAAAGCCTCAAGGCGCGCGTCTCGAACTACACCCGCACCGGCGGCCACACGACCCGCATCGCCGCGATGATCCTCAACACGGCGTCGATGGAGTTCGTGACCACGGCGACAGAAGCCGAGGCGCTGCTGCTTGAAGCGAACCTGATCAAGAAGTTCAAGCCGCGCTACAACGTGACGCTGCGGGACGACAAGTCGTTCCCGTACATCCTCATCGCACACGACCACCCGGTGGCGCAGATCGTGAAGCACCGCGGCGCGCGCTCGCGCACCGGAACCTATTTCGGGCCGTTCGCCTCCGCGGGCGCCGTCAACCGCACCATCAACGCGCTGCAGAAGGCGTTCCTGGTCCGGTCGTGTACGGACAGCGTCTACGAGAACCGGACGCGGCCGTGCCTCCTCTACCAGATCAAGCGCTGCTCGGCGCCGTGCGTCGGCCTCGTCTCGGTCGAGGAGCACGAGACGCTCGTCGCCGAGGCAGAGGCGTTTCTCGGCGGCCGCAGCCAGGCGGTGAAGGCGGAGCTCGCGAAGCTCATGGAGGAGGCCTCCGAGCGGCTCGACTTCGAGCAGGCCGCGCGCTATCGCGACCGCATTGCGTCCTTGAGCTTCGTCACCGCGCAGCAGGGCATCAACCCGCAAGGGGTGGAGGAGGCCGACGTCTTCGCGATCGCGCAGGAGGGCGGCCAGACCTGCATCCAGGTGTTCTTCTTCCGCTCCGGCCAGAACTGGGGCAACCGCGCCTACTTTCCGCGCGGCGACAGGGGCCATGAGCGCGCGGACGTGTTCGCCTCGTTCCTCGCGCAGTTCTACGACGACAAGCCGCTGCCTCAATTGATCCTGCTCTCGGAAGACATCGCCGAACGCGAACTCGTCGCCGAGGCGTTCAGCCAGCGCGCGGGCAAGCGGATCGAGGTCGCAGTCCCGCAGCGGGGCGAGAAACGTCAGCTCACGGAGCATGCGTTGGCGAACGCGCGCGAGGCGCTGGGGCGCAGGCTTGCCGAGTCGACCTCGCAGAAGAAGCTGCTCGAAGGGGTGGCGAAGGCATTCAGGCTCGCGAGGCCGCCGCAGCGCATCGAGGTCTACGACAACTCGCACATCATGGGGACGAACGCGGTCGGCGCCATGGTCGTGGCGGGACCGGAGGGGTTCCTCAAGACCAACTACCGCAAGTTCAACATCCGCTCCGAGGAGCTCGAGCCGGGCGACGACTTCGGGATGATGCGCGAGGTGATCGAACGGCGGTTCTCCCGCCTCATCCGCGAGCACGGCACGCCACAGGTGCCCGCCGAGGCCGGGGAGGGAGAGGAGGCGGCGCCGACCCCTGCCTGGCCCGACCTCGTGCTGATCGACGGTGGGCAGGGGCAGCTTTCCGCGGTGAAGGCCGTGCTGGACGGGCTGGGGCTCGCCGACCTGCCGGTGGTGGGTGTCGCCAAGGGCGAGGACCGGGACGCCGGGCGGGAGCATTTCCACGTGCCGGGGCGGCCCTCGTTCATGCTCGATTCGCGCGATCCCGTGCTCTACTATGTCCAGCGGCTGAGGGATGAAGCGCACCGCTTCGCCATCGGGTCTCACCGCGCCAAGCGGGCCAAGGGCATCGCGGCCAACCCCCTCGACGAGATCGACGGGATCGGCCCGGAACGCAAGCGGGCGCTCCTGCGCGCCTTCGGCTCGGCGCGGGCGGTGAGCCGGGCGAGCGTCGCCGACCTCTCGGCGGTCGAAGGGATCAGCACCTCGCTGGCCCGCGCGATCTACGAACACTTCCACGAGGGGAGCGAATGACGCAGCTCGGCGATGAGGTCGATCCGGCGGTCCGCCCGTCCGGGGCGGGCGTCGCGGCGCTGCCGAACCTGCTGACGTACGCGCGCATCGCGGCCGTACCGGTGGTGGTGGGCTGCCTGCTCGTGAACACCGACGACGCGCGCTGGATCGCGCTGTGGGTCTACATCGCGGCCGCGATCACCGACTTCTTCGACGGCTGGCTGGCGCGACGCTGGGCGCAGGTGTCGAGCATCGGCCGCATGCTCGATCCGATCGCCGACAAGCTCTTGATTGCCTCCGCGCTGCTCATGCTGTCGGCGGAAGACACGATCTCCGGCGTGCACCTGTGGGCGGCGATCATCATCCTGTGCCGCGAAATTCTCGTCTCGGGCCTGCGCGAGTATCTCGCGGAACTGAAGGTGCCGCTCCCCGTCACGCGGCTCGCCAAGTGGAAGACGGGCGTGCAGCTCGTGGCGATCGGCTTCCTGATCGCGGGACCGGCAGGCGATGCAATCTTTCCGTATACGACGTCGGTCGGCATCGTCGGCCTTTGGGTCGCGGCGATCCTCACGCTGATCACGGGCTACGACTACTTCCGGGCGGGCGTCTCGCAGGCGCTGAAGGAGCGGCCATGAGGGTGCTCTACTTCGCCTGGGTGCGCGAGCGCGTCGGCCTCGCCGAGGAGGAGATTTCCGTTCCCGACGGCCTCGCCACCGTCGCTGACCTGATCGACTGGCTGAAGCAGCGCGACGAAGGGTATGCCTTCGCGTTCGCCGATCTGCGGGCCATTCGGGCGGCCGCCGACCAGGAACACGTGCCGCTCGACCATCCGCTGAAGGGTGTGCGCGAACTCGCCTTCTTCCCCCCCGTCACCGGCGGGTGAGCCGATGGGCCCGTGGGCGGCGATCCGGCGCTGCCTCGTCAACCCGTTCCTGACGGACGCCCGGGCGGGCAGGCCCGAGTTCTGGTGGTTCTTCCTCTTCGCACTCGTCGCGCAAGGTGCGCTCGTAGCGCTGGACCTCGCGCTCTTCAAGGCAGGCTTTGCGAGGTTCGACCCCTATGAGACGATCAACGATGCACCGGTGCTGACCGGCGGCCCGCTCACCACCTTCGGCGGTATCTTCCTGACGATTGCGATAGCGGCTGCCGGGATGCGGCGGCTGCACGACACCGGCCGGCGCGGCGCGTGGATGCTGCTCGGGCTGCTCCCCGTGGTGGGCTGGATCCCGCTTGCCGTCCTGCTCGCCAGGCGGGGTAACCCCGAGCCGAACGTGTACGGACCAAGCCCGGCGCCCTGAGGCGACCGAGCGCTTAGTGCTCCTCGTAGTCGGCTTCGCGGTACATCGCGGCGATCAGCGGATCGTCGCGCTTGTAGACGTCGCGACGGAAGTTGACCGTGCCGTCCTTGTCGACCCACGCCGTGAGGTAGGTCACGTGCACGGGAATCTTGTTCTTCAGCGTGATGATCTTCTGCTGCCCGGAGTCGATCTGCGCCTGGATCTTGTCCTTCGTCCAGCCCTGGTTGCCGAGCAGGACGACGGCGAGATCGAGCGGGTTCTGCACGCGCATGCAGCCGTGGCTATAGACGCGCAGGTCCTTCGAGAACAGCGCCTTCGCCGGCGTGTCGTGGATGTAGACGTTCCACTTGTTCGGGAACATGAACTTGATGTGTCCGAGCGCATTCGACTTGCCGGAATCCTGCCGCAGCGAGTAGGGGATGCGGCTCATCGACGACCAGTTCACCGAGTACGGATCGACCTCGCGCGCATCGTCGCCCGCGCCGGCGAAGATGCGGATGTTCTGCGCCTTGAGGTACCCCGGGTTCTGCTTGAGCTTCGGCAGGTACTCCTTGTTGGCGATCGAGGTCGGGACGTTCCAGTACGGATTGATCACGACGTAGGTCATGTCCTCCGAGAAGGTGGGCGTGCGCGTGTACGGCTTGCCGACGACGAGAAGCGCGGTGTGGATCGTCTTCTCGCCCTTCATGACCTTGAGGTACTGGTCGGCGAGGTTCACGAACACGTACATGTCGCCGGGATCGCGGTTCATCCAGCGGCGGCGCTCCATGTTCACTTCGAGCTGCCGGATGCGCCGGTCGATCGGCACCTTCATCTCGGTGAGCGTGGTGCCGCCGACGACGCCGTCTTGCATCAGCCCGTGCCGCGCCTGGAACGCCTTCACGGCGTCGACCGCCGCGGGGTCGTAGGCGTCGCCGGTCGCCGTGTCCTGTTTCAGGTCGCCGGTGATCGTCAGGTACTTGCGGATGACCGGGAGGCGCGGGTCGCTCATGCCGGGCTTGATCGCCGGGCCTTCCGGAATGTCTGGCCAGCCGCCGTCGGCCGCGATGCGGCGATACTGCGCGAGCGCCGTCTTCATGCGGTCGTAGCGGTCGGACTTGGGCTTCAGCGTGTCGACATAGGCCTGGAGATCCTCGGCCTGCTCGGCGCCGTCGATCAGCGTAACCGGGCCGATCTCGATCGGCTTCGTCGCGTTCTCGTTCTCGGCGTCGCCCGGCTCGACGCGGCCCTTCGAGAGGTCGCGGGCGTAGTCGGTGAAGGCGCGCGTCAGCAGCAGTTCGAGTTCGGCGAGGCCGCGCGGGTCGGTCTCGTCGATCAGGTCGTCGATTTCCTGGACGTGGTACCAGGAGGGATCGAGGCCGTCGTCCGCGGCGTCCTTCAGGATCGACAGGAGATCACGCGCCTTCGACTTCGCGCCGTTGTCGCGCACCCACACCGGTTTGAACTTGCGGTCGAAGTAGAACATGTAGACCGCGACGGTGCGTTCCTGGTCGGCGTCGCTGGCGGTCGGCTTGTCCTCGCCCTTCTTGATGACCTCTTCGAGCTGGCCGGCGACCTTCTCGTTGTTGGCGGCGAAGGCGTGCGGCGCGGCGAGCGGCATGGCCACGAGCGCAAGGAGGAGGACCGCCATCAGGCGGCGGGCGAGCGCAGTCATCGAAAGTCCCCTCGAGACGTGAATCGAACGATGCCGGAAAGCATACAGGCCGCCCCTGCCGGAAGCCAGTGGTTCAGCCCTTCAACCCGCCGCGAGCACGAGGTCGGCGGCGCGCTCGGCGACCATCATCACCGTGTTGTTGATGTTCACCGTGAGCATCGACGGGATCACCGAGGCGTCGACGATCCTCAGATGCTCGATGCCCTTGACGTTCAGGTCAGGATCGACGACCGCCCGTTCGTCCGTGCCCATCCGGCAGGTGGCGATCGGGTGGTACACCGTCTCGCAGACACTGCGGATGTACGCTTCGAGCTCGGCTTCGCTCTCAACGTCGGGGCCGGGTGCGAGCTCGTGCGAGCAGACCGCCGAGAGGGCGCGCGTGCCGAGGAGCGAACGGGCAAACCTCACCGCGGCGAGGAGGATGCGCCGGTCGTAGCCCTCCGGATCCGTGAAGTAGTTGAGGCGGATTACGGGAGCGTCCTGCGGGTTCCCGCTTGCAAGCCGCACCTCCCCGGTCGAGCGCGCGCGAGCGACGTTCGGCGAGGCCTTCACGGCGGGCAGCCCGTCCGGATTCAGGCGCGCGTCGCCGTATTTCTCGCGCACCCGCAGGCCGAAGTGGAACAGCACGTCCGGCGCGGGCGCATCATTCTCGAGCTGAAGCAGCATCGTCGCCTCGAACGGCGTGAGCGCCCACGGTGCGACCGGTTCGCGCGTGGCGAACACCACGCCCGCCGCGACATGATCGAGGAGGTTCTGCCCGACGCCCGGCGCATCGTGCACCAACGCTATTCCCTGCGCCCTGAGCTGTTCCGCCGGGCCGACGCCCGACAGCATTAGGAGATGCGGGGTTGCGATGCTGCCTGCGGCGAGGATCACCTCGCGCCGCGCCTTGATCATACCGCGCGTGGTCTGCGCTCCGGTACAGCGCCGGCCGTCGAAGGTGAGGCGCAGCGCACGGGTCTCCGTCCACACCTCAAGGTGCTTTGGCAGTTTGGCGAGGGGATGGAGGTAGGCGACCGATGTCGATTGCCGCAGCGCGCCCTTCGCGTTCAGCGGAAACCAGCCGACCCCGGCGCGTACCTCGCGGGTGAAGTCGACGAGCGGCAGGCCGAGTTCCTGGCCCGCGGCGACGAACGCCTCGCTCACGGGATGGTGCTCCGTCGGCGTTTCGACATGCACGCGCTCCCGCACGCGCCGGAAGTATGTCGCGCACGCCTCTGCGGTCCAGCCCGTCGCGCCGAGCGATGCCCAGCGGTCGATGTCGGAGGGGGGTGGTTCTATGAACGCGCAGTCGTTGTGGTTGGCACAGCCGCCAAGCATCTTTGCCCGGGCATAAACGAGATCGGCCGGCGCGCCGGGCAGCGGCGAGGCGTGGTATCCCCAGTCGTAGGCGGGGCCCTGGTCGTCGAGGCGGGAAAGGTCGAGCGCGGCGGGATCGTTCTCATCACTCCGGCCGGCCTCGAGGAGGATGATGCGACCGCTGGTGCGATCGGCAAGACGCCGGGCCACGATGGGCCCGGCCGTTCCGCCGCCGATGATCAGGTAGTCGCAGACCTCGGCGGCGGCCATTGGCGTTGGCGCTGCGCTCGCCTTATTCGGCGGCGGCGCGCTTCGGCTGCACCGCGGCGAGGTAGTCGGCGCGCAGCGTGCGCGTGATCTCGCCGGGGGTGAACTTGTAGGGGCCGATCTCGCCGACCGGCGTCACTTCCGCCGCAGTACCGACGATGAAGCACTGCTCGAAGCTCGGCAGTTCTTCCGGCATGATCGCCCGCTCGATCACCTTGAGCTGGCGACGCTGGGCGATACCGATCACGGTGCGGCGCGTGATGCCGTCAAGGAAGCAGTCGGGCGTCGGCGTGTGGATCTCGCCGTTCTTCACGAAGAAGATGTTGGCGCCCGTGCACTCCGCCACCTGGCCGCGCCAGTCGAGCATCATCGCGTCGGCATAGCCCTTCTTCTCGGCGGCATGCTTCGACAGCGTGCAGATCATGTAGAGGCCCGTCGCCTTCGCCTTGCACGGCGCGGTGCGCGGGTCGGGACGACGCCATTCCGCGATGTCGAGACGGATGCCCTTCTCGAGCTGCGCCGGATCGAAGTAGGACGGCCACTGCCAGATCGCGATCGCGACGTTGATCTTCGTCGACTGCGCCGCAACGCCCATCATCTCCGAGCCACGCCAGGCGATCGGGCGCACGTAGGCGTCCTTGAAACCCTGGCGATGCAGGGTCTGCCGGCAGGCCTCGTCGATCTCGCCGATCGTGTAGGGGATCTCCATGTCGAGCATCTCGGCCGAGGCGAACAGGCGCTCGGTATGCTCCGTCAGCTTGAAGATCTCGCCGCCGTACGCGCGCTCGCCCTCGAACACCGCCGAGGCGTAGTGGAGCGCGTGGCTCAGTACGTGGATCTTCGCCTCCTTCCACGGCACGAACTCGCCGTTGAACCAGATGACTCCGTCACGGTCGTGGAAGGGGATGAGGGACATGAGCTCCTCCTTAGAGCACCGATGACCGCCGCCTCGAGCGCTTGTTGTTGCAGGAAGGCGTGCGGGCTCGTCTTCGTGTTAAGCTTGAAAACGGTATCGTGGCATGTAAAATATGTCAATATGGCTGACATAAACGAAAAGCACGTCACCTCTGCATCCCGCACCGGGAAGACGCTTGCCGCCGGCACGGCGAGCGAGCAGGCGATCGTCGAGCTCGTGGAGCTCCTGTTCTTCGCCTATCGCGACTTCATCGCCGACCCCGACAAGATCCTCGCCGGTTATGGGTTCGGTCGCGCACATCACCGCGTGCTCCATTTCGTCGGCCGCAGTCCCGGCATGCGGGTGCAGGAGCTGCTCGACATCCTGCGCATCACCAAGCAGAGCCTCGCGCGCGTGCTCCGTGAACTGATCGACCAGGGCTTCGTCTACCAGGTCGAGGGCGAGCAGGACCGCCGGCAGCGCCTCCTCTACCTCACGCCGGAAGGGCAGGCGCTGCACCGACGCCTGATGGCGCCGCAGATCGAGCGCATCCGCCAGGCGCTCGCCGCCGCAGGCGAGCCCGCCGATGGCCAGTACCGGCGCGTGCTCGCCGGAATCGCGAGCGATCTTCCTGCGCGCACCCGGGTCGACGAGGAAGCGGCATGAACACCGCGCAGGATCTGCCGCACGTTCTCGTCGTCGACGACGACCGGCGGATTCGCGAACTGATCAAGTCGTTCCTCGTTGCGAACGGCATGCGCGTGACGTCTGCCGGAAGCGCCGCCGAAGCGCGTGACCGGATGCGCGGGCTCACCTTCGACATCGCCGTGGTGGACGTGATGATGCCGGGCGAGAGCGGCATCTCGCTCGTCAAGTCGCTGCGCGAGACGAATGACACAATACCCGTCCTGATCCTGTCCGCCCTCGCAGAAGCTAACGATCGCGTGAGCGGGCTCGAGGCGGGCAGCGACGACTACCTCCCGAAGCCGTTCGACCCGCGCGAACTGCTGCTGCGGTTGCGGCTGCTCCTCAAGCGCTCGGCGCCTGGAGCCGCCGCGGTCGTGGAAGGCGACGTCCGTTTCGGATCGTTCCGGTTCAACGTTTCGCGCGGCGAACTGCGTCGCGACAACGAACTCGTGCGCCTGTCCGCGCGTGAACGCGATATGCTGAGAACCCTCGTCCAGAACGCCGGGCAGCCGGTCGGCCGGGCCGAATTGCAGGCTCCCGGCAGCGAGGAAAGCGCTCGTAGCGTCGACGTGCAGGTCAATCGCCTGCGGCGGAAGATCGAGGACAATCCGGCCGTGCCGATCTATCTTCAGACGGTGCGCGGCTCAGGCTACATCCTCCACCTCGACTGAGGCACGCGGTGAACCGGCCCTCCGTTTCGCTCGCCTATCCGAAGCCTCAGGGCGGATTCGTCGCAACGTTGCGGTGGCGTTTCGACCGCCTGCTCGAGCGGTGCGTGCCCGACCGGCTGTTCAGCCGCGCCCTGATCATCGTGATCGCGCCCGTGGTGCTGCTCCAGCTCATCATGGGCTATGTCTTCGTGGAGCGGCACTACGAGGAAGTGACGAAGTCCCTCTCGCGCAGCTACGTGCGCGAGGTGGCGATGCTGATCGACCTGTACCAGAGCGGTCCCAAGACCGCCGCCGCCGAACAGGACCTCGTCAAGCTCGCCAATTCCGAACTGCTGCTCGGGCTGTCGATCGAGAAGGGGCGCACGCTGCCGCCGCCGATCCAGGCGCCGCTGTTCTCCTCCGTGTCCCTGAAGCTGACGCGCTACGTGGAGGATCGCATCAACCGGCCTTTCTGGCTCGACACGACCAGCATGCCGAACCGGCTCGACCTGCGGATCGAGGTTGAACCCGGCACGATCTTCCGCTTCATGACGCCCATCGACCGCGCGCACATCCCGAGCCGGCTCGTGTTCCTGCTCTGGACGTCGATCTCCTCGCTGATCCTGCTCGTCATCGCGGTGATCTTCCTGCGCAACCAGATCAATCCGATCGTCCGGCTTGCGGAGGCGGCGCACGCCTTCGGCCTGGGCCGGGACGTGAAGCACTTCAAGCCCGGAGGCGCCCGCGAGGTGCAGGAGGCGTCGAACGCGTTCATCGCGATGAAGGGGCGCATCGAGCGTCACGTCGAACAGCGCACGGCGATGCTGGCGGGCGTCTCGCACGATCTCCGGACGATCCTCACGCGGCTCACTCTTGAACTTGCGATGCTGCCAGACAATCCGCACGTGATCGCGATGCGCGAGGACGTGGGCGAGATGCGCCGGATGCTCGAAGGCTATCTTGCCTTCGCCCGCGGCGATGGCGGCGAGCAGGTCGAGACAATCGACGTCGGCGAACTTCTCGAATCCGTGCGCAGCGGTCTCGCCCGAGCCGGCAAGGAAATCGAGATCGAGTCGTCCCCCGGCCTCATGGCGTCCGTCAAGCCGCAGGCCATGAAGCGGTGCATCGAGAATCTTGCCGGCAACGCCTGCCGGTTCGGATCTCGTGTCGTTCTCACGGCGCAGAACGAGGATCGAGCGACGATCATCACCGTCGACGACAACGGTCCGGGTGTGGCTCCCGAGCTCTACGAGGACGTGTTCCGCCCGTTCGTGCGACTCGACGACGCGCGCAATCAGGACCAGGCGGGGAACGGGCTGGGGTTATCGATCGCGCTCGACGTGGCGAGAAACCACGGTGGCGACGTCACCCTGTCGAAAAGCCCGCTCGGAGGCCTTCGCGCGACCGTGACGATTCCGCAATAGGGTCGTCAGAACAGCCGGCCGCCGTTCGGCACCGGCCGCTCGATTGCGGCGAGCACCACCTCACCGTCAGCGTCGGGGAAACCCAGTGTCAGGACTTCCGACATGAACTTGCCGATCTGGCGCGGCTTGAAGTTCACCACGGCAGCGACTTGCCGTCCGACGAGCGCCTCGGGCGTGTAGTGCTTCGTGAGCTGGGCGGACGATGCCTTCACGCCGATCTGCGGCCCGAAGTCGATGCGCAGCTTGATCGCGGGCTTGCGCGCCTCAGGATACGGCGCGGCCTCAACCACCGTGCCGACGCGGATGTCGACCTTCTGGAAATCCTCGTAGGCGATGACGGCGGACGGCTCTGCGGCATTCATTCGGCGGCTTCCCTCGGCGGCTCCGGGGCCTCGTCCCTCGGGGGAGCCTCCGGCGCCGTCTTGCTAGCCGAACGGCGTCGGGATTGCCACAGGCCGCGCGCCAGTGAACCGAAGGAGGCGACCAGCGACAGCGCCGGCTCAACGCGCTTGAGTGTGGCGGCGCCGTCGCGGAGCGCCTTGTCGAGCGCCGCCATCGTACGCGCCTGGCCGGGGTCATCGTCCTCCGCCCATACGCGCAGCGTCCGCGCGTAGACCGAGGCGAGACCCAGACGCTTCACTCCCTCGCGCAGGCCGGTGTCCTCGAGCCCGGCGGCGGCGAGCACCCACCCTTGGGTCTCGGCCATCATCGCGGCAAGCCGCGGCAGGTCGGCAGGGTCGCTTCCCGGCGAGCGCAAGATGTTGGCGATCGCGGCGCGGTAGGGCGCCATGACCTCGAGCCTGCGCATGATGACCTCGAACAGGCGATCATGGGCGTCGCCGCTCACCGGATCGCGGCCGAGGCTTTCCAGCATCAGGCGATCCACATGCCGGGCAAACAGGGCGAGCACCTCCGTGCGGGACGAAGCAACCGCTGAAAGACTCGCGAGCGTAACGTTCGCTTCCTGCGCGATGTCCGTCATGCGGATTTCGCCCCACGACCGATTGGCTGCGAGGCGCATGGCGGCCTCGATCACGTTCTGTGAACCTTGGAAGTCGTCTGTCATCAACACACCTCAAAAACTGGGCTAGGTGCTGCAGGCACGAAACTGCGCCGAAAACGAGTCAATATTGCTGCTGAAAACGGCAATATCTCTTGTGTTCCGACAGTTGGTTGGCTACGACACCTTACAACCATTAACGGTAATTTTCCCGCAGCGGCTCAATAGGGAGTTTCTTAACATGACAAATCTTGTGACGTTGGCGTTGCAATACCTCGGTGGTGACACCGTCGCCAAGCTTGCGTCGAGCTTCGGCATCGACAGCCTGATCGCCGAGAAGGCCGTCAACGCGGCCATCCCCGCACTGCTCGGCGCGCTGACGAGCGTCGCGACCAAGCCGGGTGGCGCCGCCAAGGTGCTCGACGCCATCAAGGGCGTCGATCCCTCCGTGCTCGCCGGTCTCGGCAAGCTGATCGGCGGGGCCAAGCAGGACACGCTGGTGAATGCCGGCGGTTCGGTGCTCTCCTCGCTGCTCGGCGGATCGTCGACCTCGGCGCTCGCCGGCGCGCTCGGCAAGTTCGCGGGCGTCAACCCGACGGCGGCGACGTCGCTTCTCGGCCTCCTCACACCGGTCGTGCTCGGCACGATCAAGAACAATGCGCCGGGCCTCGATGCGGCGAAGCTCACGAGCCTGCTCGCGAGCCAGAAGGGCTTCATCCAGGACGCCCTCCCGGCCGGTCTGGCGAGCGCGCTCGGCGGTTCGGGCCTGCTCGATGCCGTGACCGGTGCGACGAACGCGGCACAGCGCGCTGCCGACAACGTGGTCAAGGCGGCTCCGCCTGCGCCGAAGAGCTCGTGGACGACGTGGCTCATTCCGCTTGTCGCGCTGGCGGCGCTCGCCTGGTACTTCCTCGGCCACAAGGAAGAGCCGAAGCCCGCTGCGCCGGCGACCACGACCGAGGCGCCCGCCACCGCGCCGGCGCCTGCCGCGCTCACCGTCGATGGCGTCGACCTGACGAAATCGGTCTCGACCACGTTCGACACGCTGAAGTCGGTGCTGACGGGCATCACGGACACGGCCACCGCGACCGCCGCGGTGCCGAAGCTCAACGACGCGGTGACGCAGCTCGACACGCTGAGTGGACTGGCCGCGAAACTCGGCATCGACCAGAAGAAGGTGCTGGCGGGCCTGATCGTGGCAGCGATGCCGACCTTCAACGATCTCGCCACGAAGGTGCTGGCGATCCCGGGCGTCGGCGACATCGCCAAGCCGACGATCGACTCGATCCGCGCCAAGCTCGACGCGCTGTCGAAGGCCTGATCGACCTATGGATCTGACGTCAACGGGAGCCCTTGCGGCTCCCGTTTTCGTTTACCGGAGAGGGTTTAGCCCGCGAGTTCGCGGGAGCGGACGGTGGCGGCCTCGACGGCCTTCGTCATCAGCGGCTCGAGGCCGTTCTCCGGCGCCATCAGCACCTGCAACGCCGCATAGGTCGTGCCCTTGGGCGAGGTGACGTTGATGCGCAGTTGCTCCGCGGAGATGCCGGTGACGCGCATCAATTCGCCCGCGCCGGCAACCGTCGCGCGGGCGAGCTTCATCGCGACATCGGGCGGAAGCCCTTGCGCGATGCCCGCCTTCGCCAGGCAGTCCGTCATGTAGAAGATGTAGGCCGGGCCCGATCCGGAAACGGCGGTGGCGACGTCGATCAGCGCCTCGTCGTCGACCTCCACCACTTCGCCGATGGCTGAAAGGAGTGCTGCGGCGAGCGCCCGCTGGGCCTTCGACACGTGTGCGTTCGCGACCATCGCCGTGATGCCGCGGCCCACGGCGGCGGGCGTGTTCGGAATCGAGCGGATGACGGCGGCGCCCTTGCCGAAGTGGCGCTCGAAGCTCGCGATCGTCTTGCCGGCCGCAACCGAAAGCACCAGCGGCTTCTGCGGGGCGAGGCTCGCGACGGACGGAAGCACGTCCTCCATCACCTGCGGCTTCACCGCAACGAGAATCACCTCCACGCCGGTGAGAGTCCCGACGGGCGGATTGTGCTTAAGGCCGTGCCGGGTGATTAGCGCCTGGGTCTCCGGCGGCGGAGAGGGATCGAGGATCACGACCTGGCTCGGCTCTACGCCCCGCTCGAGCCAGCCCTGCAGCATGGCGCCGCCCATCTTGCCCGCCCCGAGGAGGACGAGCTTGCCCTGGAGCGGCGAGCTCATGCCTCGCCGACCGTGTCGATCAGGCAGGACTGCATCGCCTCCTCGGCGGTCTTGCCCGCCCAGATGACGAACTGGAGGCCGGGGAAGTAGCGCCCGCAGCTGTCGATCGCGACGTCGATCAGCGCCTGGCACTGGGCGTCGCTGGCGCTCGCGCCGCCGGTGAGCAGGAGGCCGTTGCGATAGAGCACAGTGCCCTCGCTCGCCCACAGGTCGAAGTGGCCGAAGACGAGCTGCTCGTTGATCATGGTGACGAGCTTCTGCACCTCCGGGCGGCGCGCCACCGGGACCTTGAGGTCGAACGAGCAGGCGATCAGCAGACCCTCCAGCGCCTCGTTCCAGTTGAGGCTCACGTGAAGGTCACTCCAGCTCCCCGACACGATCAGGTTGACCTCGTCGTCGGCCGGGCGGTCGATGAACCATTCGCGGCGGTTGGCAAGGTGTTCAACGAGATCGAGCGGATTGGGCTGGCCGGCGTCGAGAGCGAAAAGAGCCGCCATGTCATCTCCCCCAAGGACACCAGATGTTGTGTCCGCGAATCAAGGGTCCATCCACGTATGGGAGGTTGCCCAAACGCGACTCGCGCTTCAAGAGGCGATCGCGGGTTATGGGGATCGATGTGGCTGCGCTGCGGCGGCCGCCCGCTAATCAGGCGCGTTCGGCAGGCGAGGACGGATCGTCGAGCGGGCGGGACGCGACCTGGGTCTCCGCCGCCCGGGCGCCGGCGAGCCGAGCCTCGAGGTCGTTGATGCGCCGGTGCAGCGCCTCGTTCTCCTCGCGGGCCTTCTGCGCCATCTCGCGCACCGCCTCGAACTCCTCGCGCTGGACGACGTTGAGATCACCCAGCACGCGCTCGACCTGCGATTTCACCAGCGTGTCGACCTCGCGGCGCACACCCTGCGCCGCCCCGGCAGCATTCGTCATCATCTTGGCGAGTTCATCGAAGAAGCGCGTGGAGGCGGTGGTCATGGCGAAACCTCTGTGTCGATTGGCGTTCACCTAAGCCCGGCAAGACGCCGATTCAAGGGCAATACCGCCTCCCGCAGGCGACCTTGACCGAATCCGAAACCGCGCCGATGGTCGGCCCATGCCCTTCCTGCCCGTCATCGCGTTCCCGGTGATCGACCCGGTGGCGTTCGCCATCGGTCCCCTGCAGGTGCGCTGGTACGCGCTCGCGTACGTCGCGGGCCTGTTGCTCGCGGTCGCCTACGCCAAGCGCCTCGTCACGACGCCGCGGCTTTGGGCCGGGCAGCCGCCGTCGCTCACGCCGCAGCAGCTCGACGACCTCCTGTTGTGGGCGACGCTCGGCGTCGTGCTCGGCGGCCGCATCGGCTACGTGCTGTTCTACAATCTGCCGTTCTACCTCGAGCACCCGCTGCAGGCGCTCGAGCTCTGGAATGGCGGGATGTCGTTCCACGGCGGCTTTCTCGGCGTGGTCGTCGCCTGCCTGTTCTACGGCCGCTCGGTCGGGGTGACGCTCGACCGGATGCTCGATCTCGCCGCGCCCGGCGTTCCGATCGGGCTGTTCTTCGGCCGGCTTGCGAACTTCATCAACGGCGAGCTGTTCGGCCGCCCGTCGGACGTGCCGTGGGCGATGGTCTTTCCGACCGGCGGACCCGAACCACGCCACCCGAGCCAGCTCTACGAGGCGCTGCTCGAGGGCGTGGTGCTGTTCCTCACCCTCAGGATCGCGACGCACCGCTACCAGTCGCTGTCGAAGCCCGGCGAGACGTCGGGCGTGTTCGCGCTGGGTTATGGCCTGTCGCGGTTCTTCGTCGAGTTCTTCCGCGAACCGGATGTGCAGGTCGGCTACCTGTTCGGCGGCTTCTTCACGATGGGAATGCTGCTGTCGCTGCCGCTGATCGGGGTGGGTGTGTGGCTGCTGTGGCGCGCGCAACGGCACGCCGCCGCATGAGCGAGTTCGCGCGTACTCTCGTCGAGGCGATCCGGCGCGACGGGCCGATGCGCCTCGACCGCTACATGGAGCGGTGTATCGCGCACTACTACGCGACGCGCGATCCGTTCGGCGCGCGCGGCGACTTCGTCACGGCGCCGGAAGTGTCGCAGATGTTCGGCGAGCTCATCGGCGTCTGGTGCGCATCGACCTACGAGGTGATGGGTTCGCCGAAGCGCCTGCTGCTCGTCGAACTCGGACCCGGCCGCGGCACGCTGATGGCGGACCTCCTGCGCGCCGCCAAGGTCGCGCCGCGCTTTCTCGACGCGGTCGAGGTGCATCTCGTCGAGACGAGCCCCACGCTGCGCGAACGGCAGGCCGAGGCGTTGCGGGACCGGGAGGTGCACTGGCACGAAAGCCTCGACACCGTGCCGCACGGACCGATCATCCTGGTCGCGAACGAGTTCTTCGACGCGCTCCCCGTGCGCCAGCTCGTGCGGCGGGGCGACGCCTATCACGAACGCTTCGTCGAGGCGGGCGAGGAGGTGACGCTTCGTATCGTCGAAGAGGGCACGCCCGTGTCGCCGGTGCTGGTCCCGGCGTTCGCCGCCGCGGCGGGCGAGGGGGAGACCGTCGAGATCTCGCCGGCGCGAGACGACGTCGCGCGCGCCATCGGCAAGCGGCTGTCGCGGCATTCGGCAGCACTGCTCGCGATCGATTACGGGCACGTCGCATCGGCTTGCGGAGACACGCTGCAGGCCCTGTCGCAGCACCAGTACGCGAACGTTCTCGACGCGCCGGGCGATGCCGACCTCACCGCGCACGTCGATTTTCAGGCGCTCGGGGAGGCGCTTGCCGCAGCGGGCGCGGCGGTGCTACCGCCGATGACGCAAGGGGCGTTCCTCCTCGCCATGGGTCTGCGCGAACGCGAGGCGGCATTGAAGCGCAATGCGGATGCACGCGGCCGCCTGCAGATCGCCGCACAGGCGCAGCGGCTTGCGGCGGAGGGCCAGATGGGGCACCTGTTCAAGGTGCTCGTGGCGACCCACCCGGAGGTGCCGCCGCCCTATCCCTTCACCCCCGCTTCCCAAGGGTCCACATGATCAAGTCGCGCCGGTTGTCGAGAGTGAAGGGCGTTTCGCACGGCTTCTTCACGCGGGAAGGCGGAACGTCCGACGGCCTCTACGCCTCGCTCAACTGCGGCTTCGGCTCGGGGGACGACAAGGAGCGGGTTGCTGCCAACCGTGCGCGCGTGGCGAAGAAGCTCGCAGCCGCCCCCGAGCGGCTCCTCACCGTGTGGCAGTCGCACAGCCCGATCGTGGTGCAGGCGCGCGAACCGTGGGACGTGCGCAAGCCGCCGGAGGGCGATGCGATCGTCACCAACGTTCCCGGCCTCGCCGTGGGAGTGCTGACGGCCGACTGCTCGCCGGTGCTGTTTGCCGATGCGACGATGGGCATCGTCGCCGCCGCGCACGCCGGATGGAAGGGCGCGCTCGGCGGCGTGCTGGAGGCGACGCTCGACGAGATCGAGAAGCTCGGCGGCCATCGTCGCCATGTCACGGTGGCGATCGGCCCCACGATCTCGCAGGCGAGTTACGAGGTGGACGACGGGTTTCGCAAACGCTTCCTCGACAGCGAGCCAGGCAATCACCGCTTCTTCGCCGAGGGCAAGCGCGAGGGCCATTGGCAGTTCGATCTCCCGGGCTACGTGCGATTCCGGCTCGAGGCCGTTGGTGTGCGGACGATCGAGGATCTGTCGATCTGCACGTACGCGGACGAGGCGCGCTTCTACAGCTTCCGTCGCACCACGCACCGCGGCGAACAGGATTATGGCCGGCAGATCTCGGCGATCATGCTGAAGGACTGAGGTTGCCTCAGTTGCCGCCCGACGCGGCGTGCCGTTCGAGGTCGAGATGAGCGAGGGTCGCGTTGGCCGCGGACGGGCGATGGACGACGCCCAGAGCGGTCGCGAATCCGAGGCCGATCAGTACACAGAAAATCAGAACCAGTGGCATCGCCGGAGCGATGTCGACCTCCGGTTCCGGCGGACGGTTTTGGCCACGCGACCGTCGTGGCGCGGAAAGGACGGGTGTTCCCAGGAGCTCGAAATCCATCGCCGCTCTCCTCGTGTCGGGGGCGCGTTCTGCGCCGTGGACCACGGTACGAGAGCGAAACTGCAATGAATGGCAGGTCGTGCGATGTGCGTTTTGCTACAGCAGCGCCACACGGCGCGTATTTGACTTAGGCCCGTCCAGATTTCGGCAGGAGACGGGGGTGGACGACGACGAAAAGATGTCAAAGATCATCCAGGATATGGAAATTTTTTGACATATCACTGTTATGAAGTACCATCACTCTTCGTTTGCCTGATCTGGGCATTTTCCCTACGACCTTGGGCCTCCCTCACCGGAGGCCCCGTTTTTTTGGCCTGTCAGACGTGGACGCCCAGTTCGAAAAGCCCGCGCAGGGCGATGATCGTGCCGATCGTCATGACGATTCCGGCCGAGACGTAGGGCAGCCGTTCTCCCCAGGCATCGAGCCCCGCCCAGCGGGCGCGCGCGGCATTGGCGCCCCAGGCGGCGGCGACGCCCACGCCGACCATCGTGATCGCCAGGCCTACGCTGAACGCCGCCACCATGCTGAGCCCGAGCGTGAACGCCTTGAGCTGCAGGCAGATGAGCAGAACGGCGATTGCGGCAGGACAGGGAAGCAGGCCGCCCGTGAAACCGAACCAGACGATTTCAAGGTTGGTCACGTGCCGCCGGCCCGCGAACCGCCTTTCGATGTCGCGCGCGTGCGCCGCGGCATGGGGGTCGAGTCCTTCCGTCGCCGGATCATCGTGGCGGTGGTCATGATCGTAACGGTGCCCGTGACCATGCTCGTGATGATAATCGTGATCATGGTGGTGATCGTGATCGTGCCCTTGGTGGTGTTCCTCGTCCTGCTCGCTGCGCAGCATCCAGAAGATGCGGAACGCGAGCGCGATGATGAGCAGTCCCGACAGTAGCACCAGCCACGGCTCGGCGCGGTCGAGGATGAGCTTGTCGCCGAGGTAGAGGCCGACGAGCGCGATCAGCCAGACGACGATGGTGTGGCCGATGGCGGCCGAGAGACCGAGGAGCGTCGCCTGCTTCGGCGTGCCGCGAACCGCGATGATGAAGGCCGCCATCATCGACTTCGAGTGCCCGGGTTCGAGCGCGTGGAGCGCGCCGAGCACGATGGCGATCGGCAGGTAGAGCCACGGGTTCCCCGCGCCGTTCTGGATGATCGAGGCGATGTCGGGCATGGGCATTACTTCAGGTAGGTGCGCACCACATCGATCAGTTCGTCGGCGCTGCGTCGGCGCTCGGCGGCAACCGGCGCATCGAGGATGTGCACCTTGATGTGATCCTCGATCAGTTCCGCCGTGAGCCCGTTGAGGGCGCCGCGGATCGAGGCGACGAGTTGCAGCACGTCGGCGCAGCCGAGTTCCGATTCGAGACCGCGCTCGACCGCTTCGACCTGCCCCCGGATGCGGCGCACCCGCGCCAGCAACGCGTTCTTTTCCCGGATCGTGTGCATGGCGCTTCCTTGGAAAGTTAGGGTAGGGGGGTATGCTATAGACGCCATGTGCGGGCGGCGCAACGGATCTCCTGGGCCTCGGGCTCGCCTGCTTCCGGCACGCACAAGCCATACGGAATTTTGTCAGCCGCCGGCCGCGCCGCGATGCCAAGATCAGCGGCGTCAGAATCGGGAGGGAAACCGCATGGCCGTGCATTTCGAGATGGCGGAGTTCAAGGCGCGTCAGCGCAAGGTGCTGAAGCAGATGGAGGCCGCAAAGCTCGACGGCCTGCTCATGTTCAATCAGGAGAGCATGTACCACCTCACGGGGTACGACACCTTCGGGTTCTGCTTCTTCCAGTGCCTCTATCTTGGCGCCGACGGGCGCATCGCTCTCTTGACGCGCGCGCCGGACCTTCGGCAGGCGCAGCACACCTCGATCATCAAGGACATCCGCATCTGGACCGACAAGGCCGGTGCGAAGCCAGCCGAACAGCTGCGCGACATGCTCGACAGCCTCGGCGCGCGTGGCAAACGCCTCGGCGTCGAGACCAACGCCTACGGCCTTACGCACTTCAACGGCAAGGCGCTCGAGGCGGCGATGGAGGGCTTTGCGACGCTGGTCGAGGCGTCGAACATCGTCAACGAAACCCGCATCGTGAAGTCGGACGCGGAACTCGAGTACGTGCGCAAGGCAGGTAAGCTCGGCGACAAGGCGCTGAAGGCCGCCGTCGAGCTCACCCGTGCCGGGGCTGACGAAGGCGAAATCCTCGCCGCCCAACAGGCGGCCGTCTTTGCTGGTGGTGGCGATTATCCCGGCAACGAGTTCATCATCGGGTCGGGTCACGACGCGCTGCTTTGCCGCTACAAGTCGGGCCGGCGGAAGCTCTCCAGGCGCGACCAGCTCACGCTCGAATGGGCAGGGGTCTACCGGCATTACCACGCGGCCTTCATGCGGACGCTGATCGTCGGCGAACCGACGAAGCGCCACGTCGAGATGCACAAGGCCTGCCGCGCCGCGCTGAAGGCTTGCGAAGAGGCGCTTCGCCCAGGCCACACCGCCGGCGACGTGTTCGACGCGCACGCCCGCGTGATGGACGAGCACGGCATGAAGCCGCACCGCATGAACGCCTGTGGCTATGCGCTGGGCGCGAAGTTCACGCCGTCGTGGATGGATTACCCGATGTTCTACACGGGGAACCCGGTGGCGCTCCTGCCCGGCATGGTGTTCTTCGTCCACATGATCTTGATGGACAGTGAGACCGAGACCGCGATGACGCTCGGGCGCACCTACATCCTGACGAAGGACGATCCGGAACCGGTGTCGAAGTATCCTTTGAGCCTGATCACGCGCTGACCCGCCACGATTGAGCCGCGATCCTCGCTAGTCTCTGCGGCGTTGACGGTTGCAGCAGCTGCCAAGCCTCGCGCCAATTTGCGCTGCAAGAGGCTTGCCCGGCTCGGCGCAAGTCGTCAGAACGTGGGACGGGTACGGCGAACGGTCGGTTCGCCTGAAGGGGTGTCATTGAGGGCCGCAAGGTTCAGCCCGATCGCGATCGTGGGGCGCGCTGCATTGCTCGGCGTGCTGCTTCTCGTGGCTGCCTGCACGGCCGCGGGACCGACGAACACGCCGTTTGCGAAGTACCAGCCGGGATCGCCCACCGCTCAGGCCGCGCCGCCGGTTCGGATCGGCGTCGTCAACGGCATGCCCGAGGACAAGCGCAAGGCGCTGAAGCAGGCGCTCGTCGTCGAGGCAACCCAGCGCCAGATCCCGATCGTCGCCGAGACCGACACCAACGCCATCACGATCACCGGAGACGTGCGTGCGGTACCCTCTGCGGAGACCGTTTCGATCGACTACCGCTGGGCGGTGGTCGGGAAGGGCGGTTCGATCCTCTACACGATGCAGGGCCAGGAAACCGTTCCGAAGGCGCAGGGCGACGTCTGGGCTTCGCTCGATCCTGTCGTAACCAAGCGCATCGCCGCGATTTCGGCCGAAGACCTTTCGGCGCGGCTCGGCCAGATGGGCTTTGCGACGCAGGTCGGCGGTATCCCGCCGCCGCCCGACGCCTACGTGAAGGCGGGCCCGGGCGCGGAGAAGGACATCGACTACGCGATGATGAATAACGTGCCCCTCGGCCCCTATGGCGAGGCGGTGAAGCAGGGGCGGGCAGCGTCCGACAGCGTCAACCAGGTGGCCTCGACGACGCCGCCGCAGGAACCGCCTGCCGACGCGGTGCCGCCGCCGGAAAAGACCGCTTCCGCGATGGAGGCGACTCCCGGCGCCAACACGACCCACATCCGCGCGGCGCGTGTCAGCGGCGTCACCGGCTCGCCCGGCAAGGGCAATGCCGAGCTCGCCAACGCCATGCGCCGCACGCTCGCCGATGCGGGATGGCCGGTCGTCGACAAAGCGGCCCCGGACGCGATCGACATCTCCGGCGAGGTTTCGCTCGGGCCCATGGGGAGCGAGACCCAGCGCGTGCTCCTCAACTGGACGGTGAAGATGCCCGACGGCACCGTCATCGGCACGCTGAAGCAGGGCAACGAGATCAAGCCCGGCTCGCTGGACGCGGGCTGGGGCGACACGGCCTACCTCGCCACACAGGCCGCCTCCGAAGGCATCTTCGACCTCGTCAACAAGCTGCGCTGAAAACTGCCGGTTTTCCCAAACTTTCCTTGTGCGGAAAGAGCTTGCGCAGTTGGCAAGCCCCCCGGCGGGTTGTTATAGAGCCGCACGAACGTCCTGTCGTCCCCGCCGGAGAGCGCGATGAAGCTGGTTTGCGGAAACTCCAATCGTCCGCTCGCGGAAGCCATCGCCGCCTACCTCAGCCTCCCCTTGTCGCGTTGCGTCGTCCGCCGATTTGCCGACATGGAGGTTTTCGTCGAGATCCAGGAGAATGTCCGCGGCGAGGACGTGTTCGTCATTCAGTCCACGTCGTTTCCGGCGAACGACCACCTGATGGAGTTGCTGATCATCATCGACGCGCTGCGCCGGGCCTCCGCTCGCCGCATCACGGCGGTGATGCCGTACTTCGGCTACGCCCGGCAGGACCGTAAGCCGGGGCCGCGGACGCCGATCTCCGCGAAGCTCGTCGCCAACATGATCGAGCGGGCTGGCGCCGATCGCGTGCTGACGCTCGACCTGCACGCCGGCCAGATCCAGGGCTTTTTCGACCTGCCGACGGACAACCTGTTCTCCAGTCCGGTGATGGTGCGCGACATCAAGGAGAAGTTCGCGCCCGAGCAGCCGATCACCGTCGTCTCGCCGGACGTGGGCGGTGTGGTGCGCGCGCGCGGCCTTGCCAAGCGCATTGGCGCGCCGCTCGCCATCGTCGACAAGCGGCGCGAGCGGGCGGGCGAATCGGAAGTGATGAACATCATCGGCGACGTCGCCGGCACCTCCTGCATCCTGGTCGACGACATCGTCGATTCCGGCGGCACGCTCTGCAATGCCGCCGACGCCCTGCTGGCGCACGGCGCGACCGACGTCTCGGCCTATATCACCCACGGTGTGCTGTCGGGTGGCGCCGTCGCCCGCATCACCGCCTCGAAGCTCAAGCAACTCGTCATCACCGACTCGATCCAGCCGACCGAGGCGGTCCGGGTGTCGCGCAACATGCGCGTGCTGTCGATTGCGCCGCTGATCGGCGAGGCAGTCGGGCGCACCGCGCGCGAAGAGTCGGTTTCGAGCCTGTTCGACTGACCTCTCCCTCCAAAAGGCTCCGCGAGCGTTAACGGGCGCGGCTTCGCGCACCGGTTGGTTGTCCCGTTCCGGCACGCGCGCTTAACGTTTCCTTAAAGGATGCGGCACATCCGAAGGATCGCCCCCCATGCGAGTCATCGCATTGACGCTTCTCGCCGTGCTCGCCGGCTCCGGCCTTGCGCGCGCGGAGAACGCCGACATTGTCGAACAGAACGGCGTGTTGATCTTCTATCCCCCCGGAACCGCCGCCGAGGCTGCAGCGGCGGAGGAAGCCGCGAAGAACCGTCCCATCGTCATCAACAAGATCGCGAACCAGCAGGCGACCGTCATTACGACCGGTCTGGCAGGCGGTGGCTGGTGGCCTTACGGGACCGGGCTCGACCCGCGCGTGTTCCAGAATTATCCCTGCTTCTGCCGCATGTACAGCGGGCCACGATACCCCTTCTGAACGGCGGTTTCCGGCGGGGTTGTCTCGCGCGGCGCGTGCGGCTATAAGCTCGCGCGCCGGGCGACGATCACCCCTGGAGGAAGGCCCGGCGATGCGCTCTCGCGGATAGTCCGCTGAATCCGCATTCCTCTCGATACATCAGGAGTTTGCCATGGCTAAGGTGGTTTCACTGAAGGCCACGGCGCGTACCCGCAGCAGCAAGGGGGCTGCCCGGGCCGTGCGTCGTGAAGGCCTTGTTCCCGGCGTCATCTATGGCGGCAAGGCCGAGCCGCAGCTCGTCTCGTTCGCCTACAACGAGCTCTGGAAGCACGTCGAGACCGGACGCTTCCTGTCGACCCTCGTCGATCTCGAGATCGGCGGCGACAAGGTTCGCACCATTCCGCGCGACGTCCAGTTCGATCCGGTCCGTGACCATGTCGTCCACGTCGACTTCCTGCGCCTCGGCGCGGGCCAGCGCATCTCGGTCGAGGTGCCGGTGCACTTCTCCAACCACGAAGCCTCGCCGGGCCTGAAGCGCGGCGGCGTTCTGAACATCGTGCGCCACGAGATTGATCTCTACTGCCCGGCAGACTCCATCCCGGACCAGATCGAGATCGACCTGACGGGCCTGGAGATCGGCCATTCGATCCACATCAGCGCGATCAAGCTGCCGGAGGGCGTGAAGCCCGCGGTCGCCGAGCGCGACTTCACGATCGCCACGATCGCCGGCACCGTTGCCGAAGAAGTCGAGCCTGCGGCAGCGGCTGCGGCGGAAGCCCCGGCGGCCGGTGCAAAGCCCGGTGCTGCTCCTGCGGCGGCGGCTGGCGCCAAGGGCGCTGCTGCTCCCGCGGCGGCGGCTGGCGGCAAGGGCGCTGCGGCTCCTGCTGCGGCGGCGAAGCCCGCCGGCGGCGACAAGAAGAAGTAATCCGGGCGGCGCGCGTTCCGGCGCGCGCTCCATCAGGAGAGCGGGCCGATGCTCCTCCTCGTCGGCTTGGGGAACCCCGGCGCCAAGTACGCGGGGAACCGGCACAACGTGGGCTTCATGGCGGTGGACGAGATCGTCCGCCGCCATTCGTTTGGCCCGTGGCGGAAGCGGTTCCAGGCGGAGGTGGCGGACGGAACGCTCGGCGGCGAGAAGGTGCTGGCCGTGAAGCCTGCGACCTTCATGAACGAATCCGGCCGGGCCGTGGGCGAAGCGATGCGCTTTTTCCAGCTTGCACCGGATGACGTGGTGGTGCTGCACGACGAACTCGATCTTCCGCCCGCCAAACTGCGGGTGAAGACGGCGGGCGGCCACGCCGGGCACAACGGCCTGCGCTCGATCACGGCACACGTTGGCGCCGACTTCCACCGCGTACGCCTCGGTATCGGGCATCCCGGCGACAAGGCGATGGTGCAGCACTACGTGCTGCAGGATTTCGCCAAGGCTGAAGCAGCGCCCGTCCAGGCACTCGTCGATGCCGTGGCGCGCCACGCGGAGCTTCTGGGGAGGCGCGACTTCGCGACGTTCCAGAACCGCGTGCATCTCGATCTCAATCCGCCGGCGCCCAAGGAGGCGAAGGCGGCGACCAAGACGGAAGAAGGGAAACCCTGATGGGCTTCAAGTGCGGAATCGTCGGCCTGCCGAACGTCGGAAAGTCGACGCTGTTCAACGCGCTCACGCAGACGGCAGCCGCGCAGGCCGCGAATTACCCGTTCTGCACGATCGAGCCCAACGTCGGCGAGGTGGGGGTGCCCGATCCCCGGCTCGAGGCGCTGGCGCAAATCGCCGAGAGCAAGCAGATCATCCCGACGCGGCTGACCTTCGTCGACATCGCAGGTCTCGTGCGTGGCGCCTCGAAGGGCGAAGGGCTCGGCAACCAGTTCCTCGCCAACATCCGTGAAGTGGACGCCATCGCCCACGTCGTGCGCTGCTTCGAGGACAGCGACGTGACACACGTCGAGGGCAAGATCGACCCGATCGCCGACATCGAGACGATCGAGACGGAACTGATGCTCGCCGACCTCGATTCGCTCGAGAAGCGCTCCGCAGCCGCCGAGAAGAAGGCGCGCGGCGGCGACAAGGAGGCGAAGGAGCAGCTCGACCTGATGAACCGCGCGCTGGTCCTGCTGCGCGAGGGCAAGCCCGCCCGCCTCGTCGTGCGCAAACCCGAGGAGGAGAAGCCGTTCGAGATGCTGGGCCTCCTCACCGCCAAGCCCGTGCTCTACGTCTGCAATGTCGAGGAAGCGTCGGCCGGCGAGGGCAATGCGTTCTCGGCGCGGGTCTTCGCGCGGGCGAAGGAGGAAGACGCGAGAGCCGTGGTGGTTTCGGCTCGCATTGAAAGCGAGGTCGCCATGCTGCCCGCCGAGGATCAGCGGGAGTACCTCGAAGCCCTGGGCCTCGATGAACCCGGCCTCAACCGGGTGATCCGCGCGGGGTACGAGCTTTTGGGATTGATCACGTATTTTACCGTCGGACCCAAGGAAGCGCGCGCCTGGACGGTCACCAAGGGCACCCGCGCGCCGCAGGCGGCGGGCGTCATCCATACCGACTTCGAAAAGGGCTTTATTCGAGCCGAAACCATCGCGTATCCTGACTACGTCGCGCTGAAGGGTGAAGCGGGCGCGCGCGATGCCGGCAAGCTCAGGCTGGAAGGCAAGGAGTACATCGTCGCCGATGGCGACGTGATGCATTTCCGCTTCAACACATGACGGCGGACAGGGTGGGGCAGACCCTCTTGCACTACGAGGATTTCCCGCTGGGCGAGGTTGCAACCTTCGGCCCGCGGCTCGTGACGCGCGAGGAGATCATCGCGTTTGCCCGGGAGTTCGATCCCCAGTCCTTCCACCTCGACGAGGAGGCGGCGCGCCAGTCGCTGCTTGGCGAACTGTGCGCATCCGGTTGGCACGTCTGCGCCCTTGTGAACCGTATCGTGATCGACGGTTATCTGTCTCGCGCGGCTTCGCTCGGATCCTACGGCGTCAAGGAATGCCGGTGGATTCGCCCGGTGCTGCCGGGCGATGCGCTCAGCGTTCGCCGCACCACGCTGGAGCGACGGGTTTCCAAGAAGCGCCCCTACATGGGCATCCTCACCTTTCGCTGGGAAGGGATGGTCGGCGACATCCTGAAGGCCGAGATGGTCGGCGTGAACCTCATTCGGGTCCGGGGGGCGGCATGAACTTCGACCGGCCGCTGTGGTTCGAGGAGGTTTCGGACGGCATGGCCGCCGACCTCGGCAGCTATACGTTCTCCCGCGAGCGAATCCTCGATTTCGCACGCCAGTTTGATCCGCAGGATTTCCACCTCTCGGACGCGGCTGCCGGGCAAGGGCCTTTCGGCAAGCTCACCGCGTCCGGCTGGCACACGTCGGCTGCCTTCATGCATTGTTACGTGGCCTTCCTCGACCGCATCCGGGCCGAGGCGCGCGCCCGCGGGGACGTTGTCCCGCCCAGTGGGCCGTCGCCCGGATTCGAGGATATGGAGTGGTTAAGGCCTGTCTATACAGGCGATATCGTGCGGTATACGATTCTCGTCACGGGGAAGCGGGATCTGAAGTCCCGCCCGGAATGGGGGTTGGTGCTGACCCGCATCGAGGGGCGGAACCAGGAGAACGCGGTGGTGTTCCGCTTTACCGGAAAGTTGTTGATCGCGACGAAGGCGGCGCACACTGCGGCCTGACACAAGGAGCGTAATAATGAGGCATTCCATTCGTCTGGCTGCGCTGGCGCTGGCAGGCGCGCTGTCCATGGCGGGACCCGGGCCGTTCGTACCGCAGCCCGCCATGGCATCGATCTACGATGCCAACCTCGGCAAGATCCAGATGACCGCGGCGCAGAAGTCGAAGGTCAATTCGATCATCGCGAAATCCAACCGCGAGCGGGAGGCGATCTTCAAGAAGTACGGCATCAACGAGCACGCGAAGCCCAACATCTCGAAACTGCAGCGCGCCTCGGGAGAACTCACGGCGCTGGGCAACCGCGAACGCGCCGCGCTCGCCAAGGTGCTGAACCCGACGCAACTGCGCCAGTACGACCAGGCGATCTCGCAAGTGCGCCGCAACGTCGTCCGCGCTGCCGACTGACGTTCAGGCGACCTTCCGCTCGGGATAAAGCGAGAGCAGCCCGGCCTCGTTCGCCGGGCATATGCCGCGTTCGGTGATGAGGCCGGTGACGAGACGCGCCGGCGTCACGTCGAAGGCGGGGTTGGCCGCCGGGCTGCCCGGCGCCGTGATCTCGACCGTCACGATCTCGCCTTCCGTCGTCCGGCCACTCATGTGCGTCACCTCGCGCTGCGAGCGTTCCTCGATCGGGATCTGGCGAACGCCGTCGGTAAGCGACCAGTCGATGGTGGAGTAGGGCAGCGCCACGTAGAACGGCACGCCGTTGTCGTGCGCTGCGAGCGCCTTGAGGTAGGTGCCGATCTTGTTCGCGACGTCGCCGGTGCGGGTCGTCCGGTCGGTGCCGACGATCGCAATGTCAACCTTGCCATGCTGCATGAGGTGCCCGCCCGCGTTGTCGGCGACGATCGTGTGCGGGATTCCGTGTGCCCCGAGTTCGTAGGCGGTAAGGGAGGCGCCCTGGTTCCGGGGGCGCGTCTCGTCGACCCACACGTGGACGTCGATTCCTTCCTCGTGCGCCATGTAGATCGGGGCGAGCGCGGTGCCCCAGTCGACGGTGGCGAGCCAGCCCGCGTTGCAGTGGGTGAGGACGTTCACGGGCCCCGATGCCTTCTCGACGGCGATCTTGCGCAGGAGCCGCACACCGTTCGCGCCGATCGCCCGGCACGTGGCGACGTCGTCGTCGGCGATGGCGGCCGCCTTCTTGTAGGCGGCTGCCTTGCGCGCGAACGGGGCGAGCGCCTTCAGCACCGCCTGCATCTCGTCGAGCGCCCACATCAGGTTGACGGCGGTTGGGCGCGTGCGCCTGAGCCGCTGGTCGGCGGCGGCAAGCGCCGCGTCACTGTCATCCGCCCGCATGGCGAGCGCCATGCCGTATGCGGCGGTCGCGCCGATCAGCGGCGCGCCGCGCACCTGCATCGTCTCGATCGCGCGCGCCGCGTCCTCGAGCGTTTGCAGGCGCACGATCTCGAAGCGGTGCGGGAGGCGTGTCTGGTCGATGATGTCGACGCTCCAGCCGTCGGGCGCCACCCAGATCGTGCGATACGGCGTGCCGTTGATCTTCATCTCTCTCAGTCGCCCTCGAACGAAACCAGTGTGTGGACCTTCACACCCTTGTCGCGCAACAACGTGGAGCCTTTGAGGTCGGGGAGATCGATCACGAACGCCGCCGCCACGACCTGCCCCCCTGATTTCCGGATCAAGTCGATCGCCGCGTTGGCGGTTCCGCCCGTCGCGATCAGGTCGTCGACGATCAGCACGCGGTCGCCTTCGCCGATCGCGTCGGCGTGGATCTCGATGCGGTCCACGCCATATTCGAGCTGGTAATCCTGTCCGACCACCTTGCCGGGGAGTTTTCCCTTCTTGCGGACAGGGACGAAGCCGCGGCCGAGCTCATGCGCCACGGCACCGCCCAGGATGAAGCCGCGCGCCTCGATCCCGGCGACGAAGTCGATCTCGCCTTTGAGGAACGGCCACATCAGCTCGTCCACGGCAGCGCGGAAGCCGTGCATGTTGGAGAGCAGCGTGGTGATGTCGCGGAACATGATCCCGGGCTTCGGATAATCCGGAATGGTGCGGATGTACCGCTTGATGTCGAAGCCGTTGCGCAGGTCCATGTCTCCCCCCTATGCGTTCGTTCAGTTCACGCCGTAGCGCGCCGCGACCCGGTCGAACCGTTCCAGCGCACCCGCCTTGTCGGCGTCGCTCAGGAACGATGCGCGAAAGGCGTTGCGGCCAAGCGCGGCGATGTCGGCGACCGTGAGGCCGAGCGCTTCCTGGATCGCGAGGAAGTTGTCGGTGACGTAGCCGCCGAAGTAGGACGGGTCGTCCGAGTTGACGGTTACGAGAAGCCTCGCGTCGAGCATGCGCTTCAGCGGGTGCTTCGTGAGATCGGGACACACCATGAGCCGCTTGTTCGACAGGGGGCACACGGTGAGCGGCACTTGATCGCGTTGTAGGCGCGCGACGAGCGCCGGGTCATCCAATGCATGGTTGCCGTGGTCGACGCGGCGCACGTGGAGCAGGTCGAGCGCTTCCGTCACGTAGGCGGCCGGGCCTTCCTCGCCGGCATGCGCCACGGGCAGAAACCCTTCCTGCCGCGCTTCGCCGAACACGCGCGCGAACTTCGAGGGCGGGTTTCCCTTCTCGGAAGAATCGAGACCGACGCCGGCGATGTGATCCTTGCAGCGGCAGGCGCTCCTCAGCGTGTCGAACGCCGCCTCTTCGGGGAGGTGGCGGAGGAAACACATGATGAGCCGCGACGTGATACCGAATTCGCGCTTCGCCTTGTCGAGGGCGTCCGTCAGTCCACTGAGCACCGTGTCGAAGGAAATGCCGCGATCGGTGTGCCCTTGCGGGTCGAAGAAGATCTCGGCGTGCGTGACGTTCTGGGCATGAACGCGGGTGAGGTAGGCCCATGCGAGGTCGAAGAAGTCCTGCCGCGTGATGAGCACCGACATGCCGCGGTAGTAGACGTCCAGAAAATCCTGCAGGCAGCCGAAGTCGTAGGCCTTGCGGATGTCTTCCACGGTGGCGTAGGGCAGCGTGACGTTGTTGCGGCGGGCGAGCGCCATCATCAGCTCGGGTTCGAGCGTGCCCTCGATGTGGAGGTGCAGTTCGGCTTTCGGCATCTCCTCGATGAAGCGGCGGACGTCCGGCATCGCGAGGGCTCCTCCCGGCGCTTAGCGGTCGCGGTTGAGGATGCGGCCCGCGACCGCGTCGAGCTTCCCGAGCAGCATGTGGTCGCGTGCTTCCGGCGCGGTGATGATCGCGTGCTCGAGCGCGGTGTCGGAGCCGATCGGGCAGGGCTCGTGCTCGCGCGGAAAATCGAGCGCAAGGCGCTGGACGAGGTTGCGCGCGTTCTCGCTGTTGCCGCGCATCACCTTGAGGATCGACTGGATGTCGACGGTGCCGTGGCGTTCGTGCCAGCTGTCGTAGTCGGTGACCATCGCGACGGTCGAGTAGCAGATCTCCGCCTCGCGGGCGAGCTTCGCCTCCGGCATGTTGGTCATGCCGATCACGTCGCAGCCCCACGAGCGGTAGAGTTTCGACTCGGCGATGGTCGAGAACTGCGGTCCCTCCATGCAGAGGTAGGTGCCGCCGCGGTGGCAGGCGACCCCGATGGCCTTCGCGGCCGCCTCGACGCGGTCGGCGAGGCGCGGCGAGATCGGTTCGCCGAGCGAGACGTGCGCGACGCAGCCTTCGCCGAAGAAGCTCTTCTCGCGGGCAAACGTTCGGTCGATGAACTGGTCGACGATGACGAACGTGCCGGGCGGCAGGTGCTCGCGGAACGACCCGCAGGCAGAAACCGACACGAGGTCGGTAACGCCCGCCCGCTTCAGGCAGTCGATGTTGGCGCGGTAGTTGATCGTGGTGGGCGATTGCCGGTGGCCGCGGCCGTGGCGCGGCAGGAATACCACCGGGAGCCCGCCGATCTCGCCGAACCGCAACTGGTCGGACGCCTCGCCCCAGGGGCTCGCCACGTGGCGCCACTCGGCGTTGTCCATCGGCAGGTCGTAGACGCCCGAGCCGCCGATCACTCCCAGCACCGCCTTCGCCATCGTCAGCCCTTCCCTCGGCCTTCCTCGTCGTTCGAAGGGTCATAAGGCACGGGAGGCGGCCCTGTGAAGCCCCGCGGAACGAAAAGGCCCGGCACTATCGTACCGGGCCCTAGACTGCCGGAAAGACGTGAACGGATCAGTGCGGCTCGCGCGCCCACAGCTTGCGGGTGACGAGGAACAGCAGCAGCGCCAGGATACCGAGATAGACGATCACCTGGAAGCCGGCGCGCTTCCGCTGCTCCATCTTCGGCTCTCCCGCCCAGGCGAGGAACGCCGAGACGTCGCGAGCCATCTGGTCAACCGAGGCGTTGGTGCCGTCGGAGTAGGTCACCTGGCCGTCGGTCAGGGGCGGCGGCATGCTGATCCAGTGGCCGGACTGGAAGTACGGGTTGTAGTACTTGCCCTCCGGCTGGTCCTTCTTGAGCTCCTCCGGCGGATCCTTGTAGCCGGTGAGGATCGCGTGCACGTACTCCGGCCCGCCGCCGCCGTAGAACAGCTTCGTGAGGTAGAGGGTGGCGAGGTTGCCTTCCCAACCGGTACGCGACTTGGTGATGAGCGACAGGTCCGGCGGCAGCGCGCCGCCGTTGGCGGCCTTTGCGGCCTCGTCGTTGGGGAACGGCTTCTGGAAGTGGTCGGACGGGAGCGCCGGGCGGTCGAACATGTTGCCGTCGGCGTCCGGGCCGTCCTGCACCTTGTACTGGGCGGCGATCGCCTTCATCTGCTCCTCAGTGAACTCCGGACCGCCGGGCTGCGACAGGTTGCGGTAGTACATGAGGTTCATCGAATGGCACGCCGAGCAGACTTCCTTGTAGACCTGGAAGCCGCGCTGGAGCTGGGCCCGGTCGAAGGTGCCGAAGGGCCCTTCGAACGAGTAGTCGATGTCGGGCGCCCACAGGTGCCCGGTCTCCGCCGCCACGGCGGGCGCCGTGACGAGGCCGAGGAAGCCGCAAGCGGCGATGAGGCGCAGAACGCGATTCATGGTCGTTGGTCCCTTCACTCGGCCGGCTGCAGCTGGCTCTTCTTGGCAAGCACCGACTCGGTGATCGAGGCCGGCACGATCTCCGGCTTCTCGAGCAGTCCTAGTAGCGGCATGATCACCAGGAAGTGCAGGAAGTAGTAGGCGGTGGCGATCCGGCCGATGGTGATCCAGATGCCCTCCGGCGGGTTCGCGCCGACGATGCCGAGCACGACGCAGCAGATCAGGAACAGCCAGAAGAACTGGCGGTAGATCGGCCGGAACCGTGCCGAGCGCACCTTCGAGGTGTCGAGCCACGGCAGGAAGAACAGAATGGCGATCGAGCCGAACATCGCGATGACGCCAAGGAGCTTGTCCGGAATGGCGCGCAGGATCGCGTAGAACGGCAGGAAGTACCACTCCGGCACGATGTGCGAGGGCGTCACCATCGGGTTCGCCTTCACGTAGTTGATCGAGTGGCCGAGGTAGTCCGGCGCGTAGAACACGAAGAGCATGTAGACGATCAGGAACATCACGATCGCGAACGAGTCCTTGATCGTGTAGTAGGGGTGGAACGGCACCGTGTCCTGCCCCGACTTCACGTCGACGCCGATCGGGTTGTTGTTGCCCGGCACGTGCAGCGCCCAGATGTGCAGGCCGACGAGGCCGACCAGCACGAACGGCAGCAGGTAATGCAGCGAGAAGAAGCGGTTCAGCGTCGGGTTGTCGACCGAGAAGCCGCCCCACAGCCAGGTGACGATCGACTCGCCGAAGAACGGCACCGCCGAGAACAGGTTGGTGATCACCTTGGCGCCCCAGAAGCTCATCTGGCCCCAGGGAAGCACGTAGCCCATGAAGGCGGTCGCCATCATCACGAGGAGGATGAGCACGCCGATCATCCACAAGACCTCGCGCGGCGGCTTGTAGGATCCGTAGTAGAGGCCGCGGAAGATGTGGATGTAGACCGCGATGAAGAACATCGAGGCGCCCACCGCGTGCATCTTCTGCAGGATGTTGCCGTAGTTCACGTCGCGGCGGATGTGCTCGATCGAGTCGAACGCCATGTCGACGTTCGGCGTGTAGTGCATCACGAGCACGACGCCGGTGATGATCTGCACCATCAGCATGACCGCGAGGATGCCGCCGAAGGTCCACCAGTAGTTCAGGTTCCGCGGCGTCGGGAAGTCCATCAGGTGACCCTTCGCGAGGGTCAGGATCGGCAGCCGCGAGTCGAACCAGCGGGCGACCGGATTCTTGAATTCGGTGGTGTGTCCAGACATCTGAGCCTCTCCGTCAGCCGATGCGGATCTTCGTATCGCTGATGTATTCGTACTTCGGCACCGCGAGGTTCTGCGGCGCGGGGCCCTTGCGGATGCGGCCCGCGGAATCGTAGTGCGAGCCGTGGCACGGGCAGAGCCAGCCGTCGTAGTCGCCGGCGTCGCCGATCGGGACGCAGCCGAGGTGGGTGCACACGCCGATCATGACCAGGAACTGCTCCTTGTCCTTGATCACGCGGTTCACGTCCGTCGCCGGCGCGTCGGCGGGCAGGTTGGCGTTGCGAGCGATCGGATCGGGCAGCGAGCCGACGTCGACCGACTTCGCGAGGTCGATGTCCTTGGCGGTGCGGTGGCGGATGAACACCGGGTTGCCGCGCCACTTCACGGTGATGGTCTGGCCTTCGGCGATCGGCGAGAGATCGACTTCGGTCGACGAGAGTGCGAGCACGGAGGCGTCGGGGTTCATCTGGTCGATGAACGGCCACGCCGCCAACGCAGCGCCCACCGCCGCGACGGCGCCGGTGGCGATGTAGAGAAAGTCGCGGCGCTCGGGATTTTCGGGCGCATGCCCTGCGGCATGGGAAGCGGACGTGGTGGCCACGGTTCTTGATCCTTGAACAATCAACGGGCGGTCACAGACAGGAGGCCGCGAGCCGACTCCAAGTCGGCCCGAAACCTGATTTTGCGCCGTTCATGTGACATCATGCTCCTGCCTTGTCCAGCCATCAGTTGTCGCACTGTTGCCCCAATCCACGGTCCTGACGCAAAAGGGCTTTTCGGTTTAGCTCTCCGCTCGGGCCCGCCCTCTCGCCATGGTCGATATCGCGCTCTACCAGCCCGAAATCCCGCCGAATGCCGCGACGATCATCCGCACCGCCGCCTGCCTCGGCGTCGCCGTCCACATCATCGGGCCGGCCGGCTTCGACTGGTCGGAGCGTTCCTTCCGCCGCGCCGGGATGGACTATCTCGAGGTCGCCCATGTCGAACGGCATGTGGACTTCGACCGGTTCCGCCAGGCGGTCGCGGGCCGGCGGCTTGTGCTGGCGACGACGCGATCGAGCGTTCCGTACACGGATTTCGCGTTCCGGCTGTCGGACGTGCTGCTGTTCGGCCGCGAGAGTGCCGGCGTGCCAGCCGCCGTGCACGCGTTGGCCGACGCGCGGGTCACGATCCCGATGCGGCCGGACACCCGGTCGCTGAACCTCGCCGTTGCGGCCGCCATGGTGACGGGCGAGGCGCTGCGGCAGGTCTCCGCCCGTGACCCTCTTCACCCGCGCCCAAAGATCGGGCAATGAACGGCCATGGACGACATCGACCTGCACGTGAAGCTCGCCACCGAGAAAGCCACCGCGAAAGCCTGGTTCGAATCCCTGCGCGACCAGCTCTGCGCAGCGTTCGAGAAGCTCGAGGACGCCCCGCCCATGCCTGCGCTGGCCGATCGGCCGGCCGGGCGTTTCACCCGGAAGGCCTGGGAGCGCACTGACCACGACGGCGCGCCGGGCGGGGGTGGCGTCATGTCGATGATGGGCGGCCGCGTGTTCGAGAAGGTCGGCGTGCACGTCTCGACCGTCCACGGCACGTTCAGCCCGGAGTTCCGCAAGCAGATCCCCGGCGCCGACGTCGACCCGCGCTTCCATGCGACGGGCATTTCGCTCATCGCCCATCCCTGGAACCCGAACGCGCCGACGGCGCACATGAACACGCGCTTCGTCGTGACCTCGAAGTCGTGGTTCGGCGGCGGTGGCGATCTCACCCCCGTGCTCAATCGGCGGCGCACGCAGGATGACCCGGACTCGATCGAATTCCACGCCGCCTATCGGCGCGCCTGCGAGGCGCACGCGGTGGCCGACTACAACCGCTTCAAGAAGTGGTGCGACGAGTACTTCTTCCTGCCGCACCGGAACGAACCGCGCGGCATCGGCGGCATCTTCTACGACTACCACAACTCGGGCAGCTTCGCCGACGACCTCGCGTTCACGAAGGATGTGGGCCGTGCCTTCCTCGAGGTCTATCCGAAGATCGTCGCCCGCAACATGACTACGCCATGGACCGAGGCCGACCGCGAGGAGCAGCTCGTCCGGCGCGGCCGCTACGTCGAGTTCAACCTCCTCTACGACCGCGGGACCATCTTCGGGCTGAAGACCGGCGGCAACGTCGAGTCGATCCTGTCGTCCATGCCGCCCGCGGTCCGCTGGCCTTGACGGCGGCGCGCTTCGAGCGGGCTGCAATCGGCAACCTCGTCGCTGCCATTGCGACGATCATCGTCTCCGACGTTGCGTTCGGGCTCACCTACCCGCTGCTCAACCTGCGGCTCGAGGAAGCGGGCACGGACGCGTTCCTGATCGGTCTCAACTCGGCGATGACGCCGCTCGGGATCGTGCTGTTCGGCCCGTTCGTGCCGGGCCTCGCGCGGCGCTTCGGCGAGAAGCAGATGGCGTTCGCAGCGCTCGTCACCATTGCCGCGTGCCTTGCATTGTTTCCGCTCTACCCGACGTACGGCGCCTGGATCGTCATCCGCTTCGTGCTCGGCATTGCAAACGTCACGCTCTACTCGCTCAGCGAGGCGTGGGTGATGCAGTTTGCGCCCGATAACGTTCGCGGCCGGGTCGCCGCGATCTACGCCTCCGTGCTGGCGCTTGCATTCTCGCTCGGGCCCTTCATGCTGCCGTTCACCGGCATCCACGGCTTCCTGCCGTTCGGGATCGCGATCGTGGTCGTGGCGATGAGCTTCGTGCCGCTCGCCTTGATCACGCTCCAGTCGGACGGGCACGACGACGGGGACGGAAACGTGTTCGCGTTCGTGAAGAAGGCGCCGCTGCTCGTGTTCGCCGTCGGCACGATGACGCTGTTCGACGGGGTGATGCTCGCGTTCTTCCCGATCTTCGGGTTGCGCAACGGGCTCGACGTCGGCACAGCCGCCTGGGCTCTCGGCGTGATGATCGCGGGCAACGTGTTCCTGCAGTACCCGATCGGCTGGCTCGCCGACCACTGGTCGCGCAAGGGCGTCATCTGGTGCGCCGCGATCGTCACGCCCGTGCTGGCGCTGCTGCTGCCCTACGCGGTCACGTCCTGGCTTATCTGGCCGCTCGCATTCTTCCTCGGCGGCGGGGCATACGCCGTCTACACCGTGGCGCTGGCCGTCCTCGGCGACAATTTCCGCGGCCAGGAGCTGATCGCGGGCTCGACCGTGTTCGGCGCCATGTGGGGCGTCGGCGGCATCATCGGGCCACCGATCGCAGGGCTCGCGCTCGACCGGTACGGGCCCGACGGCATCAGCTGGGTGCTTGCCGCGTTCTACGTGATCCTCATCGTCGGGCTGCTGGTGACGCGCGGATCACTGGTCAGGACAGCCTGAGGCGCAGGCCTGACCTGTCTCGGCCCACGTGCCGGATGTCGTTTCCGGCCAAGCCGGTGAACGCCGTTCCGGCTAACCACGCAGGATGAATCAGACGACCAACGAACGCCACGCGGGCGCACCTGCTGCCCCGGCCGGAGAAGGCCGTCCCGACTGGCGCAATCTCTCGGCGGCCATCGCCGCGATCACCGTGTTCGGGTTCGCGCTCGGGCTGATGTTCCCGCTGCTGTCGCTGCTCCTCGAACGGCGCGGCTACGCGGACGACGTGATCGGCCTCAACGCCGCCATGTCGCCGGTCGGCATCCTGCTGTTCTCGCCCATGATCCCGTTCGTCTCGCGCCGCTTCGGGCACAAGCGTGCCGCGCTCGGGGCGGCTGGCATCACCGCGCTGCTGATCCTCTCCTACAAGATCTTCTGGTCGCTCGAGGCGTGGTTCGTGCTGCGGCTGCTGCAGGGGATGGCGGTGTCCACGCTCTTCGTGCTGAGCGAGGCGTGGGTGGTGAAGTTCTCGGAAGGCCCGAACCGCGGCAAGATCGTCGCGCTCTACGCGAGTGTCCTCTCGGTGAGCTTCGGCTGCGGGCCGCTCATCATCAGCATCATCGGCGTCGAGGGCTGGGCGCCGTTCGTGACCGGCGCCGTCGTGCTGATCCTCGCGATGATCCCGATCGCGCTCGTCCGGGACACGATCGACGACGACGCGGAGCCCGAACCCGCGCACTCGTTCCGCACCTTCGCGCCCAAGGCGCCGGTGTTGCTGTTTGCGATCCTTTCGTTCGCGGTGTTCGACGCGGCGACCCTGTCGCTGCTCCCGGTTTACGGCGTGCGCGTCGGACTCGAGCTTCCCGTGGCGTCGATGGCGCTCACCGCGCTCGTCGTCGGCAACGCGGTGCTCCAGATGCCGATCGGCTGGCTCGCCGACCGGTTTCGCAAGCGGCTGGTCATGCTGTGGCTGGCGCTCGTCTGCGCAGGGCTGCTCCTGCTCCTGCCCCTGGTGATGGGGACGTTCCTGATGTGGCCGCTGCTGCCGGTGATCGGTGCTGCCGGCGCCGGAATCTACACCGTGGGCCTCGCCGAACTCGGCGAACGCTTCCAGGGCGAGGAACTGGTCGCCGGAACCGCCGCCTTCTCGACCGTGTGGGGCCTCGGCGCGCTCGTCGGGTCGGCGATCGGCGGGATTGCCATGTACGTCTTCGGCCCGCATGGACTGCCGGTCGTGCTCGCGGCATTCTTCTCGGTGTTCATCGTGATGATGATCGGGCGGGAGCGGCAGCGGCTGAGGGCGCTATGACGTCGGCGAAACCGCAGAGCTACGGCACCGGCGTCGCCCTGGCGATCGCCGGCGCGTCGTGCTGGAGCCTTGCGGGCGGCCTCGTGCGCATGACGCAGGGGATCGACGCCTGGCAGATCACCTTCTACCGATCGATCACCGTGATCGTGCTCACCGGCGCATGGCTCCTCGCCAAAAACCGCGGCGATCTCGGACGCGTCATCGCCGCCGGCGGCTGGATGGCCGTGTTCGCCGGCATCGCCATCGGCACGGCGGGGCTCCTGTTCGTCGTCGCGCTGTTCTACACGACGGTGGCGCAGGTGATCTTCATGACCGGGATCGCTCCGTTCTCCGCCGCGCTGCTCGGCCGCGTGTTCCTGGGCGAACGCACGTCCGGGGCGACGTGGATCGCCATGCTCATCGCGCTGTTCGGCCTCGTCGTGATGCTGTTTTCGGAGCCCGGTTCGGTGAGCATCAGGGGAACGCTGCTGGCGCTGTGTTCGGCCACCTGCTTCTCGATCTATTCCGTGCTGCTGCGGACACGCCCGAACGTCGACATGACGGTTTCGGTCGCCTGGAACGCCCTGTTCCTTGTCGTGCTCACGGGCGCCGTGCTGCTCGTACCCTCGCCGCTCCGGGACGGGTTCGGGCCGGAGTCGTTCGCCATCGGCTGGCGCAACTATCTCTGGGTGTTCATCATGGGGGCGGTGCAGCTCACGCTCGGCCTCATCCTGTTCACGACGGCCGCCCGCAGCGTGCCGTCGGCGCAGCTTGCGCTCTTCGCCCTGGTCGAGCCGACATTCGCGCCCCTATGGGCATGGCTTGCCGTCGGCGAGGTCGCACCCGTCTCGACCTACATCGGCGGCGGCATCATCATGGCGGCGATCGTGTTCCTGATCGTCGCGAACCAGTCGAGCCTCGCCCGCCCCTCCAGCAAGGAAGAACCGGCATGAGCATCCCCCGCCAGAAGACCGCCCGCGTCGTCCGTCTCGTCCGCCGCCCGCACGGGGAGGTCCAGGCGCGCGATTTCTCGATCGCCGACGAGCCGGTGCCGGAGGTTGGCGACGGGCAGATCCAGGTGAAGGTCGACTACGTCTCGCTCGACCCCGCCATGCGCGGCTGGATGAACGAAGGGAAGTCCTACGTCCCCCCGGTCGGTCTCGGCGAGGTGATGCGGGCGATCGCCGTCGGGCACGTCGAAGCCTCGCGCAACCCGAAGTTCAAGGAGGGCGACGCGGTCGTCGGCCGCTTCGGGGTGCAGACGCACGCCGTCTCGGGCGATGCCGACATCTACAAGGTCGACGAGAGTGCGGCGCCTCTCTACCGCTACGTCGGCGGGCTCGGCATGCCGGGCCTCACCGCCTACTTCGGGCTGAAGTACGTGGCGCAGGCGAAGGCGGGCGACACGGTGGTGGTCTCGGCGGCAAGCGGCGCGGTGGGGCAGGTGGTCGGCCAGATCGCGAAGCTCGAAGGCTGCCGCGCCGTCGGCATCGCGGGCGGGCCTGAGAAGTGCAAGCTCGTGACGGACGCGTTCGGCTTCGATGCGGCGGTGGACCACAAGCGTCCCGACCTCGAGGGGCAGCTCAAGGCCGCCTGCCCGAAAGGGATCGACGTCGACTTCGAAAACGTCGGTGGCGAGATCTTCGACACGGTGCTCGGCCAGATGAACCGGTTCGGTCGCGTGGCGCTGTGCGGGCTCATCTCCATGTACAACGCCACCGAGCTTCCGCCCGGCCCGAAGAACATCCGCTCCGTCCTCACCATGCGGCTGAAGGTGCAGGGCTTCATCGTGTTCGACTTCCTCGACAGGTACCCGGAGGCGCTGGCGCAGCTTGCGCAGTGGGCGAAGGAGGGGAAGCTGAAGTTCCGCGAGGACGTGCGCGAGGGCGGCGTCGATGCGTTTCCGGAGTCGCTGAAGCAGCTCTACACCGGCGGTAACACGGGCAAGCTGGTGCTGAAGCTCTGACGGCCGCTCCCTAGAGCTTCGTCGTCCGGCGGAAATTCCCGAACACGGTGTGGGTGACGTTCGCCACGTCCTCATGGCGCGACGCCATGTCGGCGACGACCCGGTCGTGCGCGCCTTCCCCGAGTTCCCGTTCGAGGCCGTCGATCCAGTTGGCGTGGTCCACCCAGCGCCTTACGCCCTCGAGCGTCCACTCGAAGTGGAACTGGACGCCGAGCGCATGGTCGCCGACCGCGATCGCCTGCACCGGCGTCGTCGATGACGCGCCGAGCACGCGGGCGCCTTCCGGCACGCGGTGCACGTCGGCGAAATGCCACTGCATCACCGGGTGCGTGCCCTCGAGCCCCTCGAAGAAGGGATGCAGGGATGCATCATCCGCGAGCGTCACCTCGTTGAGGCCGATCTCGGGCTTCTTTGCGTAGCCCACCTCGCCGCCGAGCGCAGTCGCCAGCAGCTGGTGGCCGAAGCAGATACCGATGTAGGGCTTTGCCTTCACGGCGACCCAGTCGCGGATCGCAGCCTTCTCGCCGACGAGCCAGGGATGCTCGTCCTCCTCCCACACCTGCTGCGGGCCGCCGAGCGCCAGCATCATGTCGTAGGAGGCGAGGTCAGGCAGCACGCCGCCCTCGTGCAGGTCGACGTGATGGAGGTCGTAGCCGAGATCCTTCAGGTGCGCGCCGATCGCGCCGGCGTTGTCGCCGACGGTGTGTCTGAGGACGATGGCTTTGCGCGGCATCGGACGGCTCCGGATCAGGGCGGTGCAGGGAGCGCGATCGCCCGGCTGCGGCAGTTACCCGAAAGCTGGTCGGCCGGGCAACGCATTTCGCGCCCGGCGCGGTCAAAGCAGATACGCAATTCCGTCAGGCGCGGCGGGCCGCCGCCCGCGCCGCGGCAGCGCACCACCAGCATGTCGCGGGTGAGGCCGGGATTGCTCTGCGCGAAGTCGGCGGCGAGCGCGTCCGGCGAGGTCGCGAGCGGCTCCTGCGTGCGCCGGTAGGCCTCGGGCACCGTGATCCCTTCGGCGAGCCGGCGCAGCAGGTCGAAGTAGCCGCGCTGGCCGAGCCCGCTGCACACGCCGTGCTTCTTCCACTCGTGGATGGCGAGCCCCTTCGAGGGGATCAGGTCCTTCACCGAGGCGATCACCTCGTCGGAGAGCCACCGCTCGCTGCTGTTGCAGTAATCGGCCGAGCCGCGCCCCCGCATCGGCCAGAGGCCGTGGACGATGAAGCCGTAGTCGCGCCGGGTGTCGCATTGCGCCCGGTCGTTCTCGCCTTCGGTGGCGCAGTAGGTGGGGGACCAGGAGAGCGAGAGGATATAGTAATCGAAGGCGCCCGCGGGGCCCGCCGCCGAGACCGGCAATGGCTGGATCACGAGTGCGGCGGCGCCGGCGACCGCGAACAGGAGCCGGCGCATCGCAGCGTCAGACGAGCTGGAGTTCGACCGCCTGCGGGCCGCGGCCGCGCTTGTCGGGCTGGACGTCGAAGCTCACCTTCATTCCCTCGGACAGTTCCGGAATGCCGGAGCGCTGAACTGCCGTGACATGGACGAACACGTCCTTGCCGCCACCTTCCGGAGAAATGAAACCGTAACCCTTCTCCTGGTTGAAGAACTTCACAGTGCCGGTCTGCCGCATCGAGGTAGACGCTCCCATTGTTCCCCGCTCGCCCCTGCTATTGGATGTTGTTCGAGGGGCTGAACCCGCTTTTTATTGATCACTCGCGTGGGGGGCGCAAGGCGATTTTCGATATTTCAGGCCAACCGACGGCAACGTTTGTTGAATCTCCACATGGCCTTCGGATATGGTCCGGACGGGACAGCAGCGGGTCGTATCGCCCTTCTTCCGGTGTGGAGTTCGTACATGGGCCAGTTCTGGTTTGGCCGCGCCGTCGCGCTCGCGATGGCGCTGGCGTGCTGCGTTGGGCCTGTCGATGCGAAGCCCGTCGTCAAGACGAAGTACACCTACTACACGATCTCCGGTTTCGACGCCCGCTCCCTGCACGAAGCGATGGTGCGTTACGGGCCACACGTCAACGGCGAGAACGCCTACGCGGCAACCGAAGTGAGCGGCGGACAGGACGGGCTCCTCGACCAGTCGGCGAACCAGTGCAAGATCCGCAACTACGTCGTCCAGCTCGAGTTCAAGATCCGCCTGCCGAAACTCAAGCCGGGTGTCACGCTGAAGCCCGACGTCCAGCGCCGCTGGAAGACGTTCGAGGCGTTCGTGCGCCAGCACGAGGAGACGCACCGGCGCATCTGGATCGAGTGCGCCTCGAAGCTCGAGCAGCAGATCAAGTCGCTCAGGATGCGTGACTGCGAGCGCATGCGCAGCGTCGCGCAGGCGACGATGGACAAGGCTTGGGCCGCCTGCTCGAAGCGGCACGACGCCTTCGACGCGCAGCAGCGCTCGCCGCTGATGAAGCAGCCCTTCATCCAGTCCGTCGCCGTCACCGGCGGCAAGACGCGCACCGTGACGCTGAAGGCGCCGCGCGCCAACTTCACCAACGCGAGCCCCTGATGGATACCGCCACCCAGCCGGTCAAGGCGGCGATCGTTCCGGTCACGCCGTTCCAGCAGAACTGCTCGATCCTGTGGTGCACGGCCACCAACAAGGCGGCGGTGGTCGATCCCGGCGGCGATGTCGACCGCATCCTCGAGGCGCTGAAGCAGACCGGCGTCGAGCTCGAGAAGATCATCCTCACGCACGGCCACATCGATCATGCGGGCGGCGCGGCGGAGCTCGCCGAGAAGACCGGCGTGCCGATCGTCGGCCCGCACCGCGACGATGACTGGCTGCTCGCACGCCTCCCCGAGAGCGGGGCGCAGTACGGCATTCCGGCGCGCGCCGTCACGCCCGACCAGTGGCTTGCCGAGGGCGACACGGTGACGGTCGGCAACATCCCGTTCGAGGTGTTCCACTGCCCGGGTCACACGCCGGGCCACGTCGTGTTCGTCAACCGCGACCTCAAGTTCGCCGTCGTCGGCGACGTCCTGTTCCGCGGCTCGGTCGGCCGCACCGACTTCCCGCGCGGCAGCCACGAGGACCTGATCCGGTCGATCAAGACGAAGCTCCTGCCGCTCGGCGACGACATCACCTTCCTCTGCGGCCACGGCCCCGCCTCGACCATCGGCAACGAACGCCGGACGAACCCGTTTCTGACGTAAAGCCCTTCCGACTCCCCGCCCGGTCTCCTATATCTGGCGGACCATGGGACATTCGAGACAGGACGGCGGGTTCCGGGAAGCGCCGGTGAAGCCCATCGAGGGCTATCCGGAGATCCCGACGAAGCAGGACGTGCGCGGGGCGCGGCCGGACCCGATGGCGGGCATCACCGGCCCGCGCGATGGGCTCGCGCACCTGCGGCCGGAAATCCGCACGCTCGAGTCGTTCACGCCCTATCGGCCGCCGCGGCCGTCGAAGTCGGAGGGCGGCAAGCGGTTCAGGATCGTGTCCCCGTTCGAGCCGAAGGGCGACCAGCCGCAGGCGATCAACGAGTTGGTTTCGGGCGTCGTCGCGCACGAGCGCGACCAGGTGCTGCTCGGCGTCACCGGCTCCGGCAAGACCTTCACCATGGCGCACGTCATCGAGCGCACGCAGCGCCCGGCGCTGATCCTCGCGCCGAACAAGACGCTCGCCGCGCAGCTCTATGGCGAGTTCAAGAGCTTCTTCCCGGAGAACGCGGTCGAGTACTTCGTCTCGTACTACGACTACTACCAGCCGGAAGCCTACGTGCCGCGCACCGACACGTACATCGAGAAGGAATCCTCGATCAACGAGCAGATCGACCGCATGCGCCACTCGGCGACGCGCGCCCTGCTCGAACGCGACGACGTTGTGGTGGTCGCCTCCGTCTCCTGCATCTACGGCATCGGCGACGTCGAAACCTATTCGGCGATGACCTTCGGCCTGAAGACCGGCGAGCGCATCTCGCAGCGCCAGCTCCTCGCTGACCTCGTGGCGCTCCAGTACAAGCGCAACGACCAGAACTTCGTGCGCGGCGCGTTCAGGGTGCGCGGCGATACGGTGGAAGTGTTCCCCTCGCATCTGGAAGACCGCGCGTGGCGCATCTCGATGTTCGGCGACGAGATCGAGACGATCGCCGAGTTCGATCCGCTGACCGGCCAGAAATCCGCCGAGCTCAACTCGGTGAAGGTCTATGCGAACTCGCATTACGTGACGCCGAAGCCGACGCTCGACCAGGCGGTGAAGGGCATCAAGGAGGAGCTTCGCCTCCGGCTCGCCGAGTTCAACGCGGCAGGGCGCATCCTCGAGGCGCAGCGGCTCGAGCAGCGGACGCTGTTCGATATCGAGATGATGATGGCGACGGGAAGCTGCGCCGGCATCGAGAACTATTCGCGTTACCTCACCGGCCGACGGCCGGGCGAACCGCCGCCGACGCTGTTCGAATACCTGCCCGACAACGCGCTCGTGTTCATCGACGAGAGCCACGTGACGGTGCCGCAGATCGGCGGCATGTTCCGCGGCGACTTCAACCGCAAGGCGACGCTCGCCGAGTTCGGCTTCCGCCTGCCGTCGGCGATCGACAACCGGCCGCTGCGCTTCGAGGAATGGGACGCGATGCGGCCGCAGACCGTGTGCGTCTCCGCGACGCCCGGCCCCTGGGAACTCGACCGCTCCGGCGGCGTGTTCGCCGAGCAGGTCATCCGCCCCACGGGGCTCATCGACCCGCCGGTCGACATCCGCCCGGTGAAGAACCAGGTCGACGACCTGATCGCCGAGTGCCGCGAGGTGGCGCAGAAGGGGTTCCGCGCGCTCGTCACGGTGCTGACGAAGCGGATGGCGGAAGACCTCACCGAGTACATGCACGAGCAGGGCATCCGCGTGCGCTACATGCACTCCGACATCGATACGCTGGAACGCATCGAGATCATCCGCGACCTGAGGCTCGGCGCGTTCGACGTGCTGGTCGGCATCAACCTCCTGCGCGAGGGCCTCGACATCCCGGAGTGCGCGCTGGTCGCGATCCTCGACGCCGACAAGGAAGGGTTCTTGCGCTCGGAGACCTCGCTCATCCAGACGATCGGGCGCGCGGCGCGCAACGTCGAGGGCAGGGTTATCCTCTACGCCGACTCGATCACCGGCTCGATGGAACGCGCGATGGCCGAGACCAACCGCCGCCGCGAGAAGCAGGCGGCGTGGAATGCGGCGAACGGCATCACGCCCGAAAGCATCAAGCGCAACATCTCCGACGTGCTCCAGTCGGTCTACGAGGGCGATCACGTGCGCGTGGCGGCGGGGCTCGCCGAGGAGCAGGCGCCGCTCGTCGGTCACAATCTCGCGAAGGTCATCGAGGACATGGAGAAGCGCATGCGGGCTGCCGCCGCGAACCTCGAGTTCGAGGAAGCGGCGCGCCTGCGCGACGAGGTGAAGCGGCTGAAGGCCGTGGAACTCGCCGTGCTCGAGGACCCCATGGCGCGCACCGCCGACGGCTCGGGCGATTCGCGCGTAAAAGCCCCGGAAGCCTACTGGCCGCAGCCGGCGGGGCAGCGGCCGTCGTCCTCGACCGCCGGCAAGGCGGGGTCGATCCCCTCCAAGCGCCGGCGGAAACGCTAAAGGCTCACCGTTCGTTAACGCTAACGCCGTATGAAACGGGATGGTCCGCCAGCACCCTGCCGGAGAACCGCCGGGTTTTCGCCATTTCGGTATGGCGAATGGTGCCTTGTGGAGATCGAGATGGCGCAATCCGTGAAGACCTTGCTCAGCCTCATCGTCGCGGCCGTCCTACTCGGCGCGACCGTCGCGACGCCTGCCGTGGCGCAGAGCTACAATCCCGGCGACTGGGCGAGCCAGGACCAGTTCCCGCAGTATCCGCCCGTGCCGGCGCCGCCGGCGCAGGGCCAGTGGCGCCAGCCCGGCGCCGTCACCGGAACCGTGGCACCGGCCCCGAGCTATCCCGGCTACGGCTACATGCCGCCTCCACCCCCGCCGCCTGGGTATTATCCGCCGCCGCCTCCGCCTCCCCCGCCGGGCAATTACCCGCCGTCGCAGGCCTACGGCCAGCAGCCTTACGGCCAGCCGGGCGCCCCGCCGCCGTGGAATCCGCAAGGGTATGGCCAGCCGGGCTACGGGCAGCAGCAGGAGCAGCAGCCGGGCTTCCGCTGGCCCTGGCAGCAGCCGCAGCAGCAGGGCCAGGTGCCGGTGCAGACGCAGGCGGTCGATCCGGACTTCCCGGTGCCGCCGACCGACCTCTCGAAGATCAAGCCGCAGTACCGCCGCCAGATCGTCGAGTACCACGGGCCCGAATTCCCGGGCACGATCATCGTCGATGCCGACAACAAGCACCTCTACTACGTGCTCGAGGGCGGCACGGCGATCCGCTATGGCGTCGGCGTCGGCCGCGAGGGTTTTGAATGGTCGGGCCACGCCAAGGTCGGCCGCAAGGCGAAGTGGCCCACGTGGATTCCGCCGAAGGAGATGGTGGCCCGCGACCCGAAGGCCGCGCCGTGGGCGAACGGCATGCCCGGCGGCCCGAACAATCCGCTCGGCGCACGCGCGCTCTATCTCTACGACGAGAACGGCAAGGACACGCTCTACCGCATCCACGGCACCAACGATCCGACGTCGATCGGCAAGGCGATGTCGTCCGGCTGCATCCGCATGCTGAACGACGACGTGGCGGAGCTTTTCCTGCGGGCGCCCGTCGGCACGCCGGTGGTGGTGAAGTCATCGAAGGCGGTGAACTTCCCGACCGCGAATGCCGACGTTCCGGGGCCTGGCAGCGCGCCCAATTGATCGTTGTTGAACGACAGTTGAACAGAGTTGTCGCGATCGTTTGATTTTGCGTCGCTTGCAAAGTCTGAACTTTGCCATCATAACTATTCTCGCCGGCGCGCCTCGTGGTGGGGCGCGGCTTCGTAACATGCGGCGCCGAGTTTGGGACGTGAAGAAGCCCTGACTCCTTTCCCGACGTTCGACGCGGTGAGGCACTGAGCGCGTGCAGGCCTTTCCAACTGGCTTCAACTCACGCGGCCAACGGGAAGGGAATTCCGTTCATGGCACAAACCGGAACCATCAAGTTCTTCAACGCAACCAAGGGCTACGGCTTCATCACGCCGGACGGCGGCCAGAAGGATGTGTTCGTGCACATCACCGCTCTCGAGCGGTCCGGTATCCGCGAGGTGCGTGAAGGCACGAAGGTGACGTTCGACGTTGAAGACGACCGTCGCGGCCGCGGCAAGCAGGCAACGAACATCAAGCTCGCCTGAGCGAGCTTTCGGTTGGTTTCACGAAGGCCGTCGCCCGCAAGGCGGCGGCCTTTGCCATTGCATGGACGCCGTTTCGGCGGATCGGTGTAACCGAGCAGGCGTTCGGAGCGTATAAGGAGCATCGCCACGTCTTCCGAAGGACGGATTGCCATGCACATCCCGAAGCCGCGCCCCTGGAACCTGCCTGAGCGCCTCATCACCCCCGAAGCCCTGTTCCTCAACCGCCGCCAGCTCGTCGGCGGCGCATTGGCGCTCACCGCCGCATCTGCCCTCGCGCCGTCGATCGCCCGCGCCGAGGACGATCCTTCCGCGGGGCTCTATCCGGCGGCGAAGAACGCGAAGTTCGCCGATGCGGGGCGCGCCGTGACGCCCGAGGCGATCAACACGACCTACAACAATTTCTACGAGTTCGGCACCTCCAAGCGGATCGCCCCCGACGCGCAGTCGCTGAAGATCCGGCCCTGGACGATCGCCATCGACGGCATGATCGAGCAACCGAAGACGCTGGGCATCGACGATCTGCTCAAGCAGGTGACGCTCGAGGAGCGCGTCTATCGCCACCGCTGCGTCGAGGCGTGGTCGATGGTGGTGCCGTGGTCGGGCTTCCCGCTGCGCAAACTCGTCGAGGCGGCAAAGCCCTTGTCGTCGGCGAAGTACGTGCGCTTCGAGACCTTCCTCGATCCCGAGATGGCGCCGGGCCAGCAGCCGTCGCTGTTCGGCGGCGGCCTGCCGTGGCCCTACGTCGAGGGGCTGACGATGGCAGAAGCGACGAACGACCTCGCGTTCGTGGTGACCGGCGCCTACGGCAAGCCGGTGGCGAAGTCGATGGGCGCGCCGATCCGCCTGCACCTGCCGTGGAAGTACGGCTTCAAATCGATCAAGTCGATCATCAAGGTGAGCTTCACCGACCAGCGCCCCGTCGGCTTCTGGGAGCAGCTCCAGGCGTCGGAGTACGGCTTCTGGGCGAACGTGAACCCGGAGGTGCCGCATCCGCGCTGGAGCCAGGCGAGCGAGCGCGTGCTGGGCTCGGAGGAAAGTGTTCCGACGCAGCTCTTCAACGGCTACGGCGAATGGGTGGCCGATCTCTACAAGGGCCTGGAGAAGGAGCGCCTCTGGGCGTGACCGCCAAGCGAAGGGGAGGGCAGCCTAGAACTGCCACTCCTTCGCCTTCGACACGATGAAGTCGCGGAACACGGCGACGCGCTTCGATTCCTTCAGCTCTTCGGGGTAGACGAAGTAGGTGTCGAACGAGGGCGTCTCGATCGGCAGCTCGATGTGCACGAGGCCCGAGCCGCCGACGAGGTAGTCGGGCAGCGTCGCGATGCCCAAGCCCGCCTCGACCGCCTTGCATAATCCGTACACGTTGTTGATGCGCAGCAGCGAGCGCCGGAACGAGCCTTCCGGGCGGCCGACCTGCTCGATGATGTTGACCTCGGAGAGGTACGGCGTCGTCTGCCCGAACGTGAGGATCTGATGCTCGTCGAGGTCCTGCAGCGTGCGCGGGATGCCGTGCTTCCGGAGGTATTCCGCGGAAGCGTAGAGGTGGTAGTGCACCGTGAAGAGCTTGCGCTGGATCAGGTCGGGCTGCGTCGGCCGCCGCAGGCGGATGGCGACGTCGGCTTCGCGCATCGCGAGGTCGAGTTCGCGGTCGTCGAGCAGCATCGTCACCGACACCTGCGGGTAGAGCTCGATGAACTCCGAAATGCGCGGCGTGAGCCAGATCGAGCCGAGGCCCACCGTGGTCGTGATGCGCAGTTCGCCGGTCGGCTTGTCCTTCGAATCGGCGAGCCGCGTGCGCGCCGAGGCGAGTTTCGAAAACACCTCGTGCGCGGTGCGGTACAGGACTTCGCCCTGCTCGGTGAGGATCAGCCCCCGCGCGTGGCGGTGGAACAGCGGCACGTTGAGGTCCTGCTCGAGCGCGCTGATCTGGCGGCTGACGGCCGACTGCGACAGGCCGAGGTCGTGGCCGGCGTGCGTGAAGCTGCCGGCGTCGGCGACGGTGTGGAAGATGCGCAGCTTGTCCCAGTCGAGGAACGGCGCGAGGTGCTTGTTGGGCATGCTATGGGGGACTCACTCGGCAGCCTGGCTGACAACGGGCTGGTGGGCAAGCCAGCGTTCGGCCTCCAGGGCGGCCATACAGCCCATGCCGGCAGCCGTGACGGCCTGCCGGAAGACGTCGTCGGTCACGTCGCCTGCCGCGAACACGCCGTCGATGGCGGTGGCGGTCGAGTGCGGCGCGGTGATGAGGTAGCCGCCGGGCTTGAACGGTAGCTGGCCCGTGAACAGTTCGGTCGCCGGGCTGTGGCCGATCGCGATGAAGATGCCGTCGCAGTCGATCGTGCTCTCGGCGCCGGTCAGTGTGTCGCGCAGGCGCGCGCCGGTCACCGTGCGGGGATCGTCGCTGCCGAGCACCTCCTCGAGCGCGGTGTTCCAGCGGAACGAAATCTTCGGGTTCCGCAGGAGGCGCTCTTGCAGGATCTTCTCGGCGCGCAGCGTGTCGCGCCGGTGCACGAGCACGACCTCGCGCGCGAAGTTCGTGAGGAACAAGGCCTCCTCGACCGCGGTGTTGCCGCCGCCGATCACCAGCACCTTCTTGTCGCGGTAGAAGAATCCGTCGCAGGTGGCGCAGGCCGATACGCCAAACCCCTTGAAGCGCTGCTCGCTCTCGATGCCGAGCCAGCGCGCCTGCGCGCCGGTCGCGATGATCAGCGTGTCGCAAGTGTAGACCGTGCCCGAATCACCCTTGAGCCGGAACGGCCGCGTGTCGAGGCGCGCCTCGACGATGAGGTCGGAAACGATGTCCGTGCCCACATGTTCGGCTTGCGCCCGCATCTGGTCCATGAGCCACGGACCCTGGATCACGTCGGCAAAGCCCGGATAGTTTTCGACGTCCGTGGTGATCGTGAGCTGGCCGCCCGGCTGCAACCCTTGCACCAGCAGCGGTTTCAGCATCGCACGCGCCGCGTAGATCGCCGCCGTGTAGCCGGCGGGGCCGGACCCCAGGATCAAAACTTTCGCGTGACGGTTCATCAGGAGCGCCTCAGTGCGCTGGATAGGAAAACTGCGCCCGTTTAGGTATGCCAAAAACACATAGCTTGCAAGCGGGGTACCTCGCCCGGATCGACGGGCCAATTTTTTGATGGTGAAAAAGCGCGCGATAAGGTTTATTCAGCAGATCATTGCTTATTCCTCATACTGACGAAGAGAAGAACACCAGAAAATGACTGCGTCGCTCGAACTCGACCGCACCGACTGGAAGATTTTGCGTGAACTTCAGCAGGACGGACGGATGACGAACGTCGAGCTGGCGCGCCGGGTGGGTCTTTCTCCGGCGCCGTGCCTTCGTCGTGTGCGTGTGCTGGAGAACGACGGATACATCCTCGGCTACCGCGCGCTGCTCGAATCAAGTCGGCTTGGCTACGGAATCATGATGTTCGCGCTCGTCTCCCTGCAGACACCCGGGGAAGCGGACCTGCTCAGCTTCGAGGCGCGGGCGAAGCGCTGGCCGCTGGTGCGCGAGTGCTATGCGCTGTCGGGCGAGGCGGATTTCATGCTCACCTGCGTGGCGCCCGACCTCCACACGGCCCAGCAGTTCGTGATCGAGGAACTCACGCCCGCCAACAACGTGCGCCAGGTCCGCACGATGCTGACGCTGAAGACGTCGAAGTACGAGCCGCGGGTTCCCATCGAATCACAGTCCTGACGGTCTGGCTGCATTGAAGCGCCGGAGGCCCTTGGTCGCTTGACTGCGGCCACCGTTCGTCCGATCCATGCGGGTGCAACCCGCGGTCGAACAAACATACGCTGAAGTGCTTGGAAGTCTCCCACACATCCGGTGACCGGGATGCCGTAAGGGCGTCCGACTTCACCTGGTCGATCTTCTCGACGACGATCATAGCCGTCCTCGTTGGATTCGGCGGCACGATCACGCTTGTCGCCGAAGCCGCCCGGGCCGCCGGTGCAAATCCGGCGGAGGCCGCGTCGTGGGTCGGGTCGGCCGCGTTCGGCATGGGCATCACCACGCTCATCCTCACCGTCTGGCATCGCGTGCCGGCCTTCACGGCGTGGTCGACGCCGGGCGCCGCGCTGATCCTCTCGGTCGCGCACGGCATCGGCCTGCCGAACGCGATCGGCGCCTTCATCTTTGCCGGCGCGCTCGTCTGCCTCACCGCCGCGTTCCGTCCGCTCTCGCGGCTCATCCAGGCAATCCCCTCGCCGATCGCCGCGGCGATGCTCGCCGGCGTGCTGCTGCGCTTTGCTCTGAACGTGCCACAGGCGGCCGCGCAGGCGCCGCTGCTCGTCCTGCCGATCATCCTCGTTTGGGCCGTGCTGCGCGTCGTGAAGCCGATGTTCGCGCTACCGGCGACGATGATCGTCGGAATCGCGATCGTTGCATTCTCGGGCTCGCTCGGATCCAAGTGCTGCACGCTGGCTCTCACGCCGTTCGTGTGGACATGGCCTGTCTTTCACATGGGCACGCTCGTAAGCCTCGGCATCCCGCTCTATCTCGTGACGATGGCCTCGCAGAACCTGCCCGGCTTCGCCGTGCTGCAGGCCTCCGGCTACCGGCCGTACGTCAGTTCCTCCCTGTGGGTAACCGGGCTCGGTTCGATCGCGCTCGCCCCCTTCGGCAGCCATGCGCTCAACATGGCGGCGATCACCGCCGCGCTGTTCACCGGGCCCGACTGCCATCCGGACCCGAAGAAGCGCTGGCTCGCCGGTCCCGTCTACATGGTGCTGTGCACGGCGCTGGCGCTGTTTTCGGGATCGATGGTCGATCTCCTCGCAGCGCTCCCCGCGGCGGTCCTCACGACGATCGCGGGGCTCGCGCTCTTCAATCCGCTGATCGGAGCGCTGCAGAACGCGGTGCGCGAACCGGGTGAACTCGACGCGTCGATGATCGGGTTCCTCGTCACCGCCTCGGGCGTGACGGCGCTGGGCATCGGTTCAGCCTTCTGGGGACTTGCGGCGGGACTTGCGTACCGCAGCTTCCGGCAGCTGGTTGCAGCGCGCAGCTGAACGTCGGCCGGTTACGGCCAGACCTTGCCGCCGTGATCCTGTCCCGGATAGTAGCGCCAGAACGGGTCGTCCATGTTGGCGCGCAACGCGCCGAGCTTCGCCCCGTTGAACCAGACGTTCTGTACCCAGTTGCCGTTCGATGTCTTCTGACCCTTCAGGATCGTCGTGCCGGCAACCTTTTCCCACTGGTCGCCGTGCGTGCGGAAGACCCGGTAGTAAACGGACCCGTCCGGCTTCGGAAAGGCCTCGAACAGGAACTCGTTGCCCTTGTAGCCTCGCACCGGATGCGGGCCCATGTTGCCCGCGACCGCAGGCGTCGCCGCCGCCAGAAGCAGGCCGCCAAGGACGATCGAACCGAGCGCGCGCCTCGTGATCATCGGATGCTCCTTCAGTTGAAGCGGACCTTCACGATCTCATAGCTCTTGCCGCCGCCCGGCGTCATCACCTCGACGGAGTCGCCTTCCTGCTTGCCGATGAGGGCGCGGGCGATGGGCGAGGAGATCGAGATCTTGCCGGACTTCACGTCGGCTTCGAACTCGCCGACGATCTGGTACTGGGCCTCGTCCTCGGTGTCCTCGTCGACGACGGTGACGGTAGCGCCGAACTTCACGGACTTTCCGGAGAGGCGCGTCACGTCGATCACCTCGGCGCGCGACAGCTTGTCCTCGAGTTCGGCGACGCGGGCCTCGATCCAGCCCTGCTGTTCCTTGGCGGAGTGGTATTCCGCGTTCTCCGACAGATCGCCGTGGGCGCGCGCTTCCTCGATGGCTTTGATGATCCGGGGGCGTTCCACCGACTTCAGGTGCTTCACCTCGTCCATCATCGCGGCATGGCCAGCCGCGGTCATCGGAACCTTTTCCATTGCGGTCCTTCGATCGTCCGTCAATTTCTCACCTGCCAGCGCGTTCGGAAGATCCGACCGAGCTGACGCCACGGCGTTTCGCTTTTTCGGGAGCGGAAACCGCCCAAAAGCCCAAGGCAAGGTGCCTAAGGACGAACGCTCCGTCGGCCCCAGAACGAGGCCGGTTGCGGAGCGTTTCAAACCACTAAGATAACGCGAACCCCCCGAGGGTTCAAGACGGGTGATATTCCTGCAGCGGCCGCACGCTCAGCGTGCCTGCCTTCATGGCTGCAATTCCCTTAACGGCCGCGATGCAGCCGGGAAGCGTGGTGTAGTAGGGAATGCGCGCAAGGAGCGTCGCCTGGCGGATCGATTTCGAGTCCTCCATGGCGGAAGCGCCTTCCGTCGTGTTGAAGACGAGCTGCACCCCGCCGTTCTTCAGGATGTCGACGATGTGCGGGCGGCCTTCCAGCACCTTGTTCACCTTTTCCGCCGGCACGCCCTGCTCGACCAGGTAGCGCTGGGTGCCCCCGGTCGCGATGATCTTGAAGCCTAGGTCGGCGAGCTGCTTCACCGAGGGGAGGAGCCGCGGCTTGTCGGCGTCCTTCACCGAGATGAACGCGGTTCCCTCGACCGGCACCTTGGCGCCGGCGCCGAGCTGGCTCTTGGCGTAGGCGATCGCATAGTCGCGGTCGAGCCCGATGACTTCGCCCGTCGAGCGCATCTCGGGGCCGAGCACGGTGTCGACCCCGGGGAAGCGCGAGAACGGGAACACCGCTTCCTTGATCGCGATATGGTCGAGCGTGCGCTTCTTCAGGCCGAACGAGGCGAGGCTTTCCCCCGCCATGACGCGCGCCGCGATCGAGGCGATCGGCGCGCCGATGACCTTGGCGACGAACGGCACCGTGCGCGAGGCGCGGGGGTTGACCTCGAGGATGTAGATCTCGCCGTCCTTGATCGCGTACTGCACGTTCATCAGGCCGACGACGTTGAGGGCGAGGGCGAGCTCGCGCGTCTGCCGCTCGATTTCCGCAATCGTATCGGCAGCGAGCGACCACGGCGGCAGCGAGCAGGCGGAGTCGCCCGAGTGGATGCCCGCCTCCTCGATGTGTTCCATGACACCCGCGACGAACACGTCCTTGCCGTCGCACAGCGCGTCGACGTCGACTTCGATCGCGTCGGTGAGGTAGCTGTCGATCAGCACCGGGCTCTTGCCGGACACGACCACGGCTTCGGTCATGTAGCGTTCGAGCTGGGCGTCGTCGCGCACGATCTCCATGGCGCGCCCGCCCAGCACGTAGGACGGGCGGATCACCACGGGATAGCCGATCGAGGTCGCGATCTTGCGGGCTTCCGCCGCGGACTTCGCGATGCCGTTGCGCGGCTGGCGGAGCTTCAGTTGGTGGATCAGTTTCGAGAACCGGTCGCGGTCCTCGGCAAGGTCGATGGCGTCGGGCGTGGTGCCGAGGATCGGGACGCCCGCCTCCTCGAGCGCGCCGGCGAGCTTCAGCGGCGTCTGGCCGCCGAACTGCACGATGACGCCGGCGAGCGTGCCGTTCTCCTGTTCCTTCGTCACGATCTCAAGCACGTCCTCGACCGTCAGCGGCTCGAAGTAGAGCCGGTCGGAGGTGTCGTAGTCGGTCGACACGGTCTCTGGGTTGCAGTTGACCATGATCGACTCGAAGCCCGCATCGTGCAGGGCAAAGCACGCGTGGCAGCAGCAGTAGTCGAACTCGATGCCCTGGCCGATGCGGTTGGGGCCGCCGCCGAGGATGATCACCTTCCTGCGGTCGGACGGACGCGCCTCGCAGGCTTCCAGCGGCGCGCCCGCCGTCTCGTACGTCGAGTACATGTAGGCGGTGGGCGAGGCGAACTCGCCGGCGCAGCTGTCGATGCGCTTGAACACGGGCCGCACCTTCAGCGCCTGGCGATGGACGCGCACCTTCGCCTCGTCGATCCCGGCGAGCTGCGCGAGGCGCGCGTCGGAGAATCCCATGGCCTTGAGCCGCCGGAGGTTCGTCGCGTCCTTCGGCAGGCCGTGGGCGCGGACCTTCTCCTCCATCGCCACGATGCCCTCGATCTGCTCGATGAACCACGGGTCGAACTTGCAGCTTTCGTGGATCTGCTCGACGGTCGCGCCGAGCCTGAGCGCCTGCGCCACCTTCAGGATGCGGTCGGGCGTGGGCCTCGCGAGCGCGGCCCGGACGGCGTTCTTGTCGTCGCCCTGGCCAAGGCCTTCGATCGCGATCTCGTTCAGCCCGGTGAGCCCCGTCTCGAGGCCGCGCAGCGCCTTCTGCAGGGATTCCTGGAAGGTTCTGCCGATGGCCATGACCTCGCCCACCGACTTCATCGACGTGGTGAGCAGCGGCGAGGCGCCCGGGAACTTCTCGAACGCAAAGCGCGGGATCTTCGTGACGACGTAATCGATCGTCGGCTCGAACGAGGCGGGGGTCGCGCCGCCGGTGATGTCGTTTGCGAGTTCATCGAGCGTGTAGCCGACCGCGAGCTTCGCCGCGACCTTGGCGATCGGGAAGCCGGTGGCCTTCGAGGCAAGCGCCGAGGACCGCGACACGCGCGGGTTCATCTCTATGACGACAAGGCGGCCGTCTGCCGGGTTCACCGCGAACTGCACGTTCGAGCCGCCGGTCTCCACCCCGATCTCGCGCAGTACCGCGATCGAGGCGTTGCGCATGATCTGGTATTCCTTGTCGGTGAGCGTCAGTGCCGGCGCCACCGTGATCGAGTCGCCCGTGTGGATGCCCATCGGGTCGATGTTCTCGATCGAGCAGATGATGATGCAGTTGTCGTCGCGGTCGCGCACGACCTCCATCTCGTACTCTTTCCAGCCGAGCACGGATTCCTCGACGAGCACCTCGTTCGTCGGCGAGGCGTCGATGCCGCGCTCGATGATGTCGAGATATTCCTCGCGATTGTAGGCGATACCGCCGCCGGTGCCGCCGAGCGTGAACGAGGGGCGGATGATCGCCGGCAGCCCGATGAACTCGAGCGCCTTCATTGCCTCGGCGACGTCGTGGGCGAGCATGGAGCGCGGCGTCTCGAGTCCGATCTCCTTCATCGCCTCGCGGAACAGCTCGCGATCCTCGGCCTTGTCGATGACGTGCGCCTTGGCGCCGATCATCTCGACGTCCCACTTCGCGAGCACGCCCATCTTGTTGAGCGACAGCGCCGTGTTGAGCGCCGTCTGGCCGCCCATGGTCGGCAGCAGCACGAGCTTCTCGTCCGGCCGCTCGGTGCGTTCCTTCTCGATGATCTTCGCCACGATCTCCGGCGTGATCGGCTCGACGTAGGTCGCGTCCGCAAGCCCGGGGTCCGTCATGATCGTCGCCGGGTTCGAGTTGACCAGGACGATGCGGTAGCCTTCCGCCTTGAGCGCCTTCACGGCCTGCGTCCCCGAGTAGTCGAACTCGCAGGCCTGGCCGATGATGATCGGCCCGGCGCCGATGATCAGGATCGTGTCGATGTCGGTGCGTTTTGGCATTTTTTCCGAGGAAGGCAGGGCGCGCGCGTGCAGCGCACAAACGGACACGACCTACACCATGGACGACCGGCCGTCCAAGCGATTCCTGCCCGGCCCGGACGGGTTCCTGTGCCCTTTTCGCCACGCACTTCGAAAACCCGCGCTCCACGGTTGACTCCGGGCCGCCGTGGCGGTGAATTTCCGCTTCGGGATCAGGGTCTGGTTGGGGTGGCAGGGAATGGCGACGAGGGGAATCGTTCGGATTGCGTTGGCCGCCGCGGCGGCGCTGGTGCTGACGGTACCGGCGATGGCGGCGATGTCGGGCGGATCGACCGCCGGGGGCACGACCATCAACGGGACGAAGTACAACTTCGGCTCTGCCGGCTGGTCGCTCGACCCGAAGTTCGCCAAGCAGGAGGTGTCCTACCCGACGACCGAGGCGCCGGGCACCATCATCATCTCGACCCACAAGCGCTTCCTCTATCTCGTTCTCGGGAACGGCAAGGCACTGCGCTACGGCATCGGCGTCGGCCGCTACGGCTTCACGTGGCAGGGGGTGGAGAAGGTGTCGCGCAAGGCGGAATGGCCGGACTGGCACCCGCCGAAGGAGATGCAGCTGCGCGATCCGACCGTTCCGGACTTCATGAAGGGCGGCCCCGGCAATCCGCTCGGCGCGCGCGCCATGTACCTCGGCAACACCGAGTACCGCATCCACGGCACCGCGCAGCCCTGGACGATCGGCACCAGCGTCTCCTCCGGCTGCATCCGCCTGACGAACGACGACGTGACCGACCTCTACAACCGCGTGAAGATCGGCGCGAAGGTCATCGTCCAGTAGCTGCCGGAGCCCGCGCGCATGGCACCCATGGCGCGGGAACCGGAGCATGTGTTTGAGGCCTGACCGACGGTGCTGCTATAGGGGAGCGACTCGACGCTTTCCGATCGGCGGCTTCCGTTGTCTCCAAAATCCCATACCGGCCAGCTGCATGCCCCGCTCAAGGCGATGGGCCTCGGGGCGCTTGCCTATTCGCTGTGGCCGCTGCACGACACGGTGATCAAGCTCCTGACGTCGCACTACCCGTTCACGCAGATCCTGTTCTTCGCCCGCCTGCTGTCGGTGCCGGTGGCGCTGTGGCTGATCGTGAGCCGCCAGGGATTCTCGGGCCTGAAACCCGTGCGGCCGTGGCTGCACGCCGGGCGCGCCGCGTTCTCGCTCGTCGACATGCTGTGCTTCGTCTCGGCGATCGCGCTCACCTCGCTCGCCAACGCGATCACCATCTCGTTTGCGACCCCGCTCATCATGACCGCGCTCTCGGTGATCTTCCTCGGCGAGAAGGTGTCCTGGAAGCACTGGCTCGCGGTCGCAGCCGGGTTCCTCGGCGTGGTGATCGTGTTCCAGCCGTCGGCCGCGGGGTTCGGCATCGCGTCGTTCTACGCGCTCGGGTCAGCGTGCGCGTATGCCGTATTCCTGATCCTGACGCGCGTGATGACCAAGACCGAGAGCGTCGCCTCGATGATGTTCTGGAACTCCTCGATCATGATGGTGATCATGGGCGTCGCCATGCTGCCGCACTGGAAGACGCCGGTCGGCCACGACATCTGGCTGTTCCTCTACCTCACGGTGTCCGGCACGCTCGCGCAGTGGATCACCACGACCGCGTTCCGCTACGGCGAGGCGTCGCTCCTTGCGCCGATGCAGTACACGGCACTGATCTGGGCGGCGATCGCGGGCTACCTCGTGTTCGGCGACGTGCCGAGCCCGATGCTGTGGGTCGGCGCCGCCGTGATCATCGGGGCGACGCTCTACATCGTCGAGGGCGAGGCGCGCAGCCGCCGCCGGCTCAAGGCGGAACAGGCGACCACGCCGCTCGATACGTGAACCTCAGGTGAAGACGTAGGTGCCCGGTGCCTCGCCCAGCGCGCCGGAAGCCTCGCCCAGCGGCGGCGGAGATATCCGGCCCGGGGAGCTGTTGCGGGCGAGCCAGTCGGCCCAGGCCGGCCACCACGAGCCGTCGGTCGCCTGCGCGCGCGTCAGCCAGGTGTCGGGGTCGACGTACTTGTCGTCGTGCTGGGCCACCCCGACGTGGAAGTGGCGGTTCGCCTTGCCGGGCGGGGAGACGATGCCGGCGTTGTGGCCGCCCGCCACCAGCACGAAGGTGACTTCCGTATCGGCAAACAGGCGGAACTTGTAGACCGAGCGCCACGGCGCGATGTGGTCCTTCTCGGTGCCGACGAGGAACACCGGCGCGTCGATGTCGCGCAGCGCGATCACCCGGCCCTCGACCGCGAAGCGCCCGGCGGTGAGGCGGTTCTCGAGGAACTGCGCCCGCAGGTACTGCGAGTGCATGAGGTAGGGCATGCGCGTCTGGTCGGCGTTCCACGCCATCAGGTCGGAAATCTGGTCGCGGTCGCCCATCACGTAGTCATGCAGCAGGCGGGTCCAGACGAGGTCGTTCGCCCGCAGCATCTGGAACGCGCCCGCCATTTGGTGCGTGTCGAGCACGCCCTGGTCCCACATCATGTCCTCGAGGAACGCGACCTGACTCTCATCGACGAACAGCATGAGGTCGCCGGCCTCGGAGAAGTCGGTCTGCGCGGCGAGCAGGGTGAGCGACTTCAGCCGCTTGTCGCCGTCGCGCGCCATGGTCGCGGCCGCGATCGACAGGATGGTGCCGCCGATGCAGTAGCCGCAGGCGTGGATGTCCTTGCCGCCGGTGATCCGCGTGATCGCGTCGAGCGCCGCCATGACGCCCTTGGAGCGGTAGTCGTCGAACGAGAGGTCGCGGTCTGCGGGCCCCGGGTTGCGCCAGGAGATCATGAACACCGTGTGGCCCCTGCCCACGAGGAACTTCACGAGCGAGTTCTCGGGCGAGAGGTCGAGGATGTAGTACTTCATGATCCACGCCGGCACGATCAGCACCGGTTCGGCAAAAACGTCCGGCGTCGACGGCGCGTACTGGATCAGCTCGATGAGTTCGTTGTGGTAGACGACCTTGCCCGGCGTGACGGCGATCGTCTTGCCCACCACGAACGCTTCGCCCCCGGCCGGCGGGCGGTGTTCGATGCGGCGCGCAGTGTCCTCGACGAAATTGCCGAGGCCGCGCCAGAGGTTCATCCCGCCTTCCTCGAGCGTCCGGCGCCAGATGTCCGGGTTGAGGAACGGGTTGTTGTGCGGGGCGACCGCGTCCATCACCTGGCGGGTGAGGAACAGCATGCGCGCCCGGTCGATCGGCTCGACGCCGCGGGTGTGCCCGACGGCGTACTGGGCGGCGTCCGACACCGCGAGGTGCATCTGGCGGATCTGCGCGAACGGCGGCTGCAGCCAGAGGCCGTCGCGCTCGTAGGGGTCGCCGTTCTTGGGGAACGGATCGGGCGCTTCCCGGCCCATCGCGTGGAGGGTGGAGGAGAGCGCGATCTGCGCCATCGAGGTGGTGAAGCGGCGGGCGGTTTCCATCGCGAGGCCCGGCGACCACAGGAAGTGCCAGCCCCAGTCGAGCTGCGCCTGCGCCAGCGCGAACGGCGAAATCCCTTGGGTGACGCGGGCGGCGGCGGCGTGGATCGCGCGGTCCATCGTGTCGGAGCTGTCGCTCCCCGGCTTCCTGTCGAGTTCGCTCATGCGGCCGTTGTCCCAAAGGCCGGCGTGCTGAACCAGGGGGTGAGCCAGAACGCCTTCGAACATCGGTGCACCATCGACGGGGAGTGTCGCTCCCCATCAAGGCACCGTGGCCGTGCCGTGCAACAGCAATGTGTCGGAACGGCGACCCTTTCGCTCGGCACGCTTACCAGCGCAAGAAGCGGTTCCCTAGAATTGAACCGATGAGGGTCACGAAGCCGATGGCGATCGTGTACCAGACGACCACGAAGAACGGGGAATCGTCGAAGCAGTGGAGCCCGTAGAACGTGGCGCCGATGCCGCCGGCGAGAAGCCCGGCAAGCGCGCCGGCGAGACGCGGGTTGGCCGGCGCAGCCGAACGCAGCGCCAGCAGGGCCGCCGCCAGCGGGGCGAGCGAGAACAACGGGATCGAGGCAAGGCAGGCCAGCGCATTGTGCCCCAGCGTGATGCGCGCCCAGTCGGCCGGCGGCACGAGCAGCGTTTCCGCCGCGAGGCCGCCGACGATCAGCACGGCCGGGACGAGGAGCGCCGAAAGCGAGGTGCGCGCGGTCGGATAGGCCGCCCGCCATGCGAGCCAGCCTGCGGTCGCCGCCAGCACCGTCATCGTCGCGATCTTGAGGGGGAAGCGCCAGCCGCCCATCGCCTCGCCGATGTCGGGGCGCACGCCGAGGATCGCCAGCATGAGGAGCAGCGCCACGGGCACGCCGACCGCGAGCGAGCGCGCGAGCGCCCGGCCCGGCGGCGGTTCCTGTGCGGGCCGGTCCGCGACGAGGGCGTCGATGAGGTCGTCGGTCTTCATTTCTCGTCCGATCTGCACTTCGCCGCGAGCGTCTTCAAGCCCCGGTGCAGCGCCACGCGCAAGGCGCCCTCCTTGATCCTCAGCTTCGCCGCTGCCTCCTTGAGACTCAACTGCTCGACGGAGACGGCCTTCACAGCCTTGCGCTGGCCGTCGGGGAGGCCCGCCAGATGGCGCTCGATCTCGCGGGCCGAGGCCTGCGGCTCGGGCTCCGGCGCGGGCAGGATCTCGGCGAACTCCTCCACCGGCACGCTCACATGGCGGCCGCGGCGGCGCAGGGCGTCGATGGTCTTGTTGCGGGCGATGGCGCGCACCCAGGCGCCGACGGGCTCGCCGTCGCGCCAGGTCGCACGCTTCAGATGGATCGCCAGCAGCGTCTCCTGCACCACATCCTCCGCATCGCCCGCGGCGAGGCCGTACCGCGCGGCAAGCGACTTCACGATCGGACGCAGGAACGCGGCGAGCGACTGGAGCAAGCGACGGTACGCGCCGTCGTCGCCCGAAAGCGCGGCGCGCATCCACCCCATCCATTCGCGCTCGCGATCCTGCACGGCCTCCCCCTGAATACGCGCCGGGCGGCCTCGTTGTTACACGGGGAACCCCTGCCTCGGCAGGCGTAGCACCGCGCGACCGGCCGCAGAAGGGCGCCCTGCTCGGCGAGTGCCGCATTCCGGTCGCGAAAATGTCGCGTGTCTCCGCAACGGTTGAGCGCTAGTTTAGCGTGCAACGCCTTCCTGGAGAGACCATGTCCCGATTGCGCCGGGCGGCCCTGCCGCTCCTGTTCGCCACCCTTCTCGTCCCCTCCGTTCTTCCCCCGATCGCCATGGCAGAGACCCAGCAGCAGACGCCGCGCACCATCGCCATCTCCGGTTCGGGCGAGGTCACCGCGGCGCCCGACATGGCCTCCGTCACGGTCGGCGTCGTCGAGCAGGCCGACACCGCGGGGGCGGCGCTCGCCGCCAACAACACGAAGATGGGCGCGCTGCTCACGGCGCTGAAGGATGCGGGCGTCGCCGACAAGGACATCCAGACGTCGAACTTCTCGGTCAACCCCCGCTACGAGTTCGACCAGCAGAAGCAGACGCAGAAGATGATCGGCTACGAGGTCTCGAACCAGGTGACGGTGCGGGTGCGCAAGCTCGACCAGCTCGGCGCGCTGCTCGACACGCTGGTGAAGGCCGGCTCGAACCAGATGTACGGCATCAGCTTCTCGATTGCCGACACCGCGAAGCTCGAGGACGAGGCGCGCAAGCGCGCCTACGCCGACGCCAAGCACAAGGCGGATGTCTACGCCGCGGCCGCGGGCGTGAAGGTGGGCAAGGTGCTCTCCCTGTCGGAGTCCTCCGGCTACCGCCCGCCGATGCCGGTGTTCGCCCGCAAGATGGCGGCGGACGCCGCGCCGGCAGTGCCGGTGGCGGCGGGGGAGGCGTCCGTCTCGGCCTCCGTCGACGTCGTGTGGGAACTGCAGTGACGGCGTGAATCCGGCGTCACGCGATCGCCGATTTTCCGAGCATTTCGGCCGGATCCCGGCGGGGCTTGGGTATTCGAGTCCGAACGGTTCAGGACGATCCGAGTCCGCCCGTTCCAGCTTGAACTGAGCTCAGTCCTCGTCCTCGGCGGCGGCTTCCGCGGCGGCCTGCGCCTGCGCGAGCGCTTCGGAGAGATCGTAGACCGACGCCGGCGGCAGCGGCCGGTGCCCGGGTTGCTCGACCCAATGCGCGAAGGTGTGGACGCCGCCCTGCGCGCGCATCGCCGGGAGGATGTCGAGGTCGACCTCGGCAAAGACCCACTGCGGCTGGTCCATGTCGCCGGAGGCGAGAACGCCGCCGGGCGGGAAGGGGAGGTCCGAGGGCGCGAAGACGCCGGCCGACCCGACGTTGTTCTCGACCGCGGCGCACCAGGCGGCGGGGCCGACCGTCGGCGCCTGCACGGTGTAGACCTGGTTCTCGAGCGCCCGCGCCATGGCGCCCGTGCGCACCCGCCAGAAGCCATGCTCGGTCTCGGTGTTCGAAGGTGCGAGGATCACCTCCGCACCCGCTTCCGCCATCGCGCGCGACAGCAGGGGGAACTCGATGTCGTAGCAGATGAGAAGGCCGACCCGCGTCACGCCGATGTCGAACACGCAGAGTTCGCGACCGGCCGCGAGGCCCCACGGCTCGCGTTCCCAGGGCGTGAGCATCAGCTTCTCGTAGCGGCCCATGAGCCCGGTCGGGCCGAAGATGCGGGCGGTGTTGGTGACGCGCCCGTCGCCGTGCCGCTCCGGGCCGCTCGCCGCGAGGATCGTCAGCTTGTGGCGGATCGCGAGCTCCGCGTGGATCGCATCGGCATCGGGCAGGCGCTTCGAGACCGCGTCGATCGACTTCTGGAGGTCGCCGGACACCTCCGGCCCGTCGATCGCTGCAAGCTCCATCGCGCCGTACTCGGGGAACACCAGGAGTTCGGCCCCCTGCTGGGCGGCGAATTCCACCCAGTCCGCCACCTTGCGGGCGTACGCGCCCATCGCGGGCAGCGGATCGAGCGGGTATTGGGCGGCGGCAATGCGAAGCAGACGGGTCATAGCGACGTCATCCAGAACTGGAGAGGCTTCTCCGTGTCACGATCCTCGCCCTTGTCGCGCCAGGTGTAACGGGCCTCGAGACCGGGGACCGGCCGATACCCCCGATTCTCCCAGAACGGATTTAAGGTTCGGTAACCATGAGGCTTCAGGGGGTGGTCGTCCGGGCGGACCACCGCGCAGAAGCAGGCGATGTCGTAGGCGCCGAACGAGCGGGCGTGCGCCTCGCGCTCGTCGAAGAAGGCGTGCCCCAGCCCCAACCCCCGGTAGGCGGGCTCGAGCACCGACTCGGCGAAGTAGAAGATTCGTGCCGGATCGTACCCGTGCGCCCGCCACGGCGCCTGGAACTCTTCATGCTCGGCGGCCATCGGCAGCCCGGTCGAGGCGCCGACGATGCGGTCACCGTCCCGGGCGACCACCAGCACGGCGCGATCCGCCCTGGCCAGCGCCTCGAGGTAGGTCCGCTCGTACGCGAGCGTTCCGTCGTAGAGGTAGGGATAGTCGGCGAACACCTTGATGCGCAGCCGCGCGACGTCGTCGAGTGCGGGCGCGATCGCGGGTCCGGTCAGCCGTTCGACAGCGATGGCCGGGGCTTCCCGCGCGCCGGTCACGCGCCGGCCACCTGCCGCATCCAGTCCTTGAGATTGTAATGGGTCGAGACGCGGGCGATCCTGCCGTCGGCGATCTCGAAGAACGTGCCGCCGGACAGCCGGTAGGTCTGGCCCGCCGCCTCCGGCAGCCCTTCGTCGGACTGGAGGTACTTGCCCTTGAGCTTGAACTCCGCGGCCGCGCGCGAGCCGTCGGCGTTCGTCATGATGACGATGTCGGACAACTGCTCGCGGTAGCACCGGTTCATGTGCGCCAGGAACTCGGCGAACTTCTTCTTGCCCTTGCGCCGCTCGCCCTGGCTCACGTCGTGCACGAACGAGGGCGAGAGGCAGTCGAGCATGCCGTCGACGTCCTGCGCGTTAAAGGCGTCGTAGTAGCGCTGGACCAGCTTGCGCGTGGCGGCCGCCGTCATGCCGTCGTCTCCTGCCGATCGAGGCGGATTACTGGGCGGCCTTGCGGACGCGGGCGCTCGTCTCGTTGATGATCGCGTCGTATTGCTTCATCTGCGCCTTGTCGAGCACGCCCATCATTTCCTTGCGCTCGGCGCGCTGCACCGCCTGCAGCTCGTTGCCCGCCTTCTGCAGCAGGTTGAACTGCGGCGTGCCGTTCGGGTCGATGCCGTACTTCTGCATCACCGCGAGCATGTTCGTCTTGCTCTTGGTGGTGATCGCCAGCACCTGCTGCTTCTGCGCGGCCGTGAGCGAGGTCAGGCGGTTCGCGACGTTGGCGTCGTAGATCGAGGCCGCGTGAGCCGGCGCGATGGCCGCAAGCGCCAGCGCCGTCGAGAGCAGGGCGGTCCGAAGGAAGTCACGTCGAATCATCGGGTCCTCGTGTCGCGGAATAGAAGGGGAAGTTGGGTGTCGCCTCACAACCGCCTAGCATATCGTTCGTGCATGTCCAACACTCCTCACGGAATCGACAACAGCCATCTCGTGTGGCAAGCCGATTGGATCAAAAAACAACGGATTTTGACCAGGAGGCATCATGACCGGCATTCCCGTGTACGACCTGACCATCCCCGTGCTGACGCGCCAGCTCAACAACCTGTCGGGCATCCTGCGCAAGGCGGAAGACTGGTCCGGGGCGCGCAAGATCGCACCCGAGGTGCTGCTCGGCTACCGGCTCGCGCCCGACATGTTCCCGCTGGTGCGCCAGGTGCAGCTCACGACCGATTTCGCCAAGGGCGCGGCCTCGCGCCTCGCGGGCCGCGAGGTGCCGCGCTACGAGGACGTCGAGACGAGCTTTGCTGACCTGCAGGCCCGCATCGCCAAAACGCGCGATCATCTTGCATCGTTTGCAGAAGGGGATTTCGCCGGCGCGGCGGAGCGAAAGGTCGAGCTCAAGATCGGCGGCGAGACGGTTGCTTTCGACGGCAAGACGTACCTTCTCAACTTCGTCTATCCGAACTTCTACTTCCACTACGCCACCGCCTACGACATCCTGCGCCACGTCGGGCTCGACATCGGCAAGCGCGACTTCGTGGGCCAGCGCTGATATGGCGCTGCGCCGCCTGTTCGTCACCGAAGTCTACGAGGCCGCGATCGGACCGCGGCGGCTCGCCGACGACGTGGCGAACACGGCGCTGTCGATGGCCGCCGACGATCGCGCCGGCATCCGCTGGTGCCTCGACAACGGCTATCCGGGCTACACCTCCTACGCCTCGCTGAACGATCTGCCATGGCGGTTCGACTGCTTTGCAAAGCTCGTGAAGCTGCTCGACCGGCAGGTCATGGCGTTCGCGAAGGCGATCGAGCTCGACCTCGGCGGTCGCGCGCTCGTGCTCGATTCGCTCTGGGTGAACGTGCTGCCGCCAGGCGGGGTCCACACCTCGCACATTCATCCGCATTCGGTTGTTTCAGGCACGTACTACGCGCGCGTGCCGGACGGGGCGAGCGCGCTGAAGTTCGAGGATCCGCGCCTCGGTTTCATGATGGCGGCCCCGCCGCGCAAGTCGAAAGCGCAGACGGATCGGGCATCGTTCGTGTACTTCCAGCCTTCGGAAGGCAGCGTTCTGCTGTGGGAGAGCTGGCTGCGCCACGAGGTGCCGGTGAACGAGGCGGACGACGAGCGCATCAGCGCGAGCTTCAACTACCGCTGGGCGGAGGCGCCGGCGGCGAAGGGACGGAAGACGCCTAGAGCTTGAACACCTCGATCGGGTCGTCGAAGCCGCGCACCGAGAACGAGCCGGCGCGCTGGAACGTCTTCAGCACGTTGACCACGAAGTCGCGGCTCGCCAGAAGCGACTCGTTGAGGCGCGATCCGAGCCCCGCGATGCGGCTGGCGAGGTTCACGTCGGCGCCGACGACGGTGAAGTCGAGCCGGTCGCCCGAGCCGACGTTGCCGTAGGCCGCCTCGCCGAAGTGAAGGGCGACGCGCGAGGTGAGCGGCTCGCCGCGCCACTGCCGTTCGTCCGTGTTCTGCAGAACGGCGCGCGCGGCGGCATACGCCATCGCGCAGGCCTCGAGCGGCCCGCAGTCGCGCGACGGGAAGATCGCGAGAACGCCGTCGCCCATGAACTTCAGCACGTTGCCGCGGTGTGCTTCGACGGTCGGGACCACGCAGTCGTAGTAGGCGTTGAGGAGGTCGGCGGCCTCTTCGGCGGAAAGGTCCTTGGAGCGCGTGGTGAAGCTCTTCATGTCGACGAACATGATGGCGGACCGGATGCGCTTGACCTGGCCGCGATGCACGGTGCCGTCGAGGATCGAGCGCGCAGGTTCGGTGCCGACGTAGATCGACAGGACTTCGCTCATTGCGATGCGGGTCGCCACCAGGTCGATCGCGGCCGCGAACGTCGGATAGGTGTCGGTGAGAATCGTCATCGACACGTCGTCGAAGCCTTCCGGAGCGTGCGTCCCGAAGGTTACGCCGCTGCGTTCGCCGTTCGACAGTTCAAGCGGAGCAACGAGGTAGTGGGTAATGCCTTCCTTGCGCAGGTCCGGCACGACGCCGTATCGGCCGTCCTCGGTCTCGGAAAGCCTGAGGGACACCCAGTCGCCGGTTTCGTGTGCGGTCTTGTAAGGGCTATGCTCGTACATTTCGCGGTCACGACCACCCCAGAGCAGGCTTCGCGTGGCGACCACCTCGCCCGGGCGCCAGACGAACGAGCGCACGACTTCGGTCGCCGAGAGCACGCGCACGGACACGTTCAGACGGGTCAGGGGCACACCCGCCCGCGCAAGCCGTTCGCCGACCTGCTGGGTCAGGCTTTCGAGGCTCTCGCAACGCACCCCTTGGGTGATCAGCCAGTCGCGCAAGTCCAGGGCGGCGGCCGCAGCGCTTTGCGCAGCCAGCCGCCCGGAGCCGCCAGTGCTGCGGGACATCGGGTCGAGGGCGAGGAGCGGGGCTGAGGGCGCGTCTGCTGGCATCGGCTCATGAACTAGGAACGGGATCGTGGCAGCGCAAGTATGGCAGGCCGCCGCACGATCCAGTATAGCATCCGGCCGTGGCGGGGCCTGTAGCTCAATTGGTCAGAGCCGGCGGCTCATAACCGCTTGGTTGCAGGTTCGAGTCCTGCCGGGCCCACCACTCACTCCCGTTGTCACGGGGGCGCAAAAGCTCCAACAGCAGCGCATCTAAAAATCTCCGTCGATTCCGATGCTTAGGCGTAGTGACTGGGTGCAAATACGTTAAGGCAATTGGCATCCTGTGCTGTCTCTTCGCCAAGATTGCCCCAGCTTGGCTCATTTTGCAGAGGCCGTCTCGCGTGCTCGTCTTGGGCGCCAATTTCTGCCGCAGACAGAGGAGTTCGACACCGGCAACGCTTGCAGCAATTCCTGAGACTGTAGTTGCGGCTGGGTGCCGGCGCGGAATTGAAGTCGGTGGATCGAAAAAGCCGCTTCAAGACCGCAGACCGAAGAATCGGGGACCGGACCACTGAGTACCGGTGATCTCCCGGGCAATCCCCGACAACGAGGCGTGCAAGCCTCCATTCCAGCTAAACCCGTTTTCCGTCACCTCGACATGATGGGTCTTGCCGTTCCACTCGCGCACCAACCGCACCCCGGGTTTTAGGACGGTCTTCCGCGCGACCTGCACGGACTTCCCCGGTCCAGCCAGTAGTTTCTGCTGAAGCTCTGGTCGCACGCCACCCAGGATTTCATCCTGAATGCCGTAGGCGATGCCCGTTCCACCTCCACGAGTGATTGCAACATGCTTTTTCCGTCCAAAGAGGAAGCATATGCCTTCTCGCGCGAGGAGTGATCGCACCATAGCACTGGCGTTCGGCACCATCGCTTAGTCCTCCGCTTCCTCCAGCACCTTATCTCGCCGACCTGTATGGCGGGCTGCCTAGCGTCTCCAGGTTAATTGAACTGCGCTATGATGTCCGTAACCGATTTTGTTCGAATTCTCTCAGCCTAGCATCTGAGCAATGCCCAGATCGTCTCAGCATTCCGCCGTACTTCTTGGACGTGATGCTCGATGTCGAACGCATTGATAGGAGTCAGCCGGTCTGGCTCACCGGTGTCCTTTCGATGATCGGTTACGTACGTGATACCGCTACCATTCTGCCAAAGCCACGTACCATGAACGAAGCGATTGCGAGTTCCTGCGGCACCCTGCAACCCATCTATGGCCGCAAGCAACGCGGCTTTGTCATAACCTTGCCCGGTCCAAGCCAAAACTTCTTCACGCAGGTTGCCGATTCGCTTCTTGAAACTGAAATCGCGATAGTAAGCTTCTTGCACTTCAGGATACGAGTGTGAATGGCTGAGCAAAGCTTTCACTGAAACAAGTGCTTGTTCTGCATTCGACCACGCGACCACCATTTGGCCAAGTGCCTCGGCCAACGGCTTGTCGTGATTGAGATCAGCCAAACCACCGAACCCGTAAAACAGCAGGAGCATTCGCATCCTCCTTTACTCATGTGAACTTGGCGCGAGAGTTTTCGTCTTAGAGCGGGATTAATCAAGACTAATTGACCGCCTCTACCGGTTCCGTCTCGCCCAGAATTTCCAAAGTCGCACCTGCCTCGTTTTGCCTTGCTGTGCAGGCGCTCAAGAGGCCGCCTAAACAAAGCTCGATCGCTTTGGTTAGTCGAACCGCAAAATACGCCTCTGGTCGTGCCAGAGGATCGGGATGGGCGTCCGCTTGAGCCGCTCGGCGGTGAGATCGATCGGCTGACGGCCGAGGAGGATTGCCTCGGTGACGTCGGGGGCTAGGAAGGCCAGGGGAAGGATGCGGCTGACTTCACTGGCGAGAATGCCTCCCGACCCTGCGAGCGCTTCGAGGGACTCGATTTTCCCCGTGGTGAGCAGGGCAGCCCAACGATGGGCCTTGGTGAGGATCTCGACGAGTTTTGCATCGACCACCGGCGGTGATTGATCGGCAACGATCAACCGACCTTCGACACCGCGCCGACGCAGCGAGATGTGACAGACGAGTGACACTTCGCCGTGTTCTACCGGATGCGTCAGCCCTAAAAATTGGGCCAGTTCTTGAGTATTGATGCTGATAACCACCTTTCCCGGTTCGACGGTGATGCGGGAGACGACAGCCATCAGACCGGTTCGCCGTTCGGCATGATGAGGTGAGGATAGGACGGCCGACAGAACTCCTGCCTCGGCAAGAGCCGTCTTGAGATCCGCTGGAGATAATGTCTTGAGACCCAGGACATCGATCAGCCAGGCGCGGTCCTCGAGAGCTAACGACACCCGTCTGCAAACGATTCGCTCAAGATCGGCAGCCGGAAGCCGCCAGCCACCGGCATCGGTCTTCGTCATCAACCGATGGGAGATGTAGTAGCGATACCGACGGCCACCCTTCACCGCATGCGAGGGGCTCAGACGATCGCCGGTCTCGTCGAACAGCAGACCGGTCAGGACGCTCGGGTGCCGGCTATTGGTTCTCGTTCGACGCTCGGCCGCCAGATTGTGCAGTAGTGCCTGCACCTCGTCCCACAGCGGCTTGTCGACGATCGCCTTGTGCTGACCAGCAAACACCTTGCCCTTGTGGGCCACCTGACCGACGTAGACGGGATTGGACAGCAGTCGATAGAGCTGTCCGCGTGAGAATGGCTTTCCACCAACCCCGGCAGCGTGGCCCTTCGTCAAAACACCTTCCTGGTCCAGCACCTCCTTGAGGCGCCGGACCGACCGGTGCTTTAGGTACAACCCAAAGATCTGCCGCACCGCCTTCGCCTCGGCCTCGTTCACCACCAGCCCTCTGTTGACGACGTCGTAGCCGAGTGGTGGAAGCCCGCCCATCCAAAGCCCCTTCTGCTTGGAGGCAGCAATCTTGTCGCGAATGCGCTCGGCCGTGACCTCGCGCTCGAACTGGGCAAAGGACAGAAGCACGTTTAGGGTGAGGCGGCCCATCGAGGTCGTGGTGCTGAACTGTTGGGTGATCGACACGAACGACACGTTATGGCGATCGAACACTTCAACGATCCGCGCAAAGTCCATGAGGGACCGGGTCAGTCGATCAATCTTGTAGACCACCACGACATCGACCGAGCCGGCCCCAATATCCTCCAGCAGCGACTTTAGGGCAGGGCGGTCCATCGTGCCGCCGGACACAGCAGGATCATCGTACCGGGTCGCCAGCACTTCCCAACCCAGGCCAGCTTGCGACCGCACATAGGCCTCACATGCTTCCCGCTGAGCATCGAGCGAATTGAACGCCTGCTCGAGACCCTCATCGGTTGACTTCCGGGTATAAATTGCGCAACGAAACCGCTTCACGACCGCAGACCGAAGAACCGGGGACCCGACCACTGAGTACCGGTGATCTCCCGAGCAATCCCCGACAACGAGCCGTGCATGGCCCCATTCCAGCTAAATCCGTCCTCCGTCACCTCCACATGATGGGTCTTGCCGTTCCACTCCCGCACCAGCCGCACACCGGGTTTCAGGACCGTCTTTCGCGCGACCGGCCGGGACTTTCCAGGTCCAGCCAGTAGCTTCTGCTGCAGATTGGGACGGAGGCCCCCCAATACATCAGTCTGCATCCCGTAGGCGATCACCCGTTCCAGCAGCTTGCGGCTGATCCCATTGGGCGGCGGACAGCCAAAGCGGGACTGCCAGCGCTCGATTAGTTCACCCCGCGACAGACGGGAAAGGCCAGCAATCTCCGCGCTCAGGTCCAGACTCGTGGGCGGCATCGTGTGCCCATGCACGCTCTCTTTCCTACGGAAGTCGAGTGCTTTTGCTCACTACAGGCCGCCAGCCGTCTCGTCATATCGTCGGGTCGCTTAGATCAGGCATTACCCGCCTGGCAAATTCTTGTCGCAGAGCAATGACGTGGCCCTTAAGGCACACCTGACTAGATTTTGGGCAGTTAGCGTGATGCGGCGATTGTGCCGGGGAATATCATCGGCAATTGTGATGATGCTTGGAGAGGGAGGCTCTGATGCGCTACGCGATTCTAGCTGCCGCTGCGGTGACTTTGCCCTTAGGCTTTGGTGGCGCCTACGCTGCGGACCTTCCGCCAGCGCCAACTATCGAAGTCAATCCTTGGTCTGTATCCGTCTTTGGTGGTCCTAGCTGGCTCGAAAACGCGGACCTCAACGGCACCGTCAACAACACAAATATCGAAGCGGACGTCCGATATAATACGGGCTTCATTGTTGGCGGCTCTCTCGGTTACGCCGTTACCGATTGGGCGAGAGCCGAGGTTGAAATTGCTTACCAGAATTACTCCTACGACAGCGCCAGGATCACGGTGCAAGGCCGCCACCAGACGGTCGATGTTAATGGTGACCTTTCTGCCCTTACGCTCATGGGTAATTTGTGGTTCGGCCTAAACATGCTCCCTGTTGTCGGCGAGCCTGTTTCGGGCGCGGCAGGGAGCCTTGGTGTTTCACCTTACTTCGGCGGCGGCATCGGCGTCGGCTTTGTGGACAATACTGTCCACTCAAGCCCCATCGACGACAATTCAACAACGTTTGCCTGGCAAGTAGGCGCTGGCATTCGTTGGAACTTTGCACCGCAACTCGGAATGGACATTGGCTACCGATTTCGTGGGCTGACCGATGTCAGCTTTGAACCGATCGACTCAGTCAGTTTGTACTCAAACAACCTCATCATTGGTTTGACTTATAGCTTCTAGTCGGTGTGCGCACGGAGGGACCGAGTCGATAGCTCAGGGCCCCTGTGCGGTGACCCTGTTCGACCCCCCGATCTTCCAGGGCGTTGCGAGCTCCTGCTCTTCGGCCCTGCGTCCTCGACGCTGCTGACGGTGCTGGTGATACCGGCGATCTACATCGTTCTGCGCTAACCCGAGCGCCAACCTGAAGGAGAGAAAGCATGACCCGGAACATTGGCAGCGTGGATCGCGCTCTGGCATCATCATTGGCCTCGCGCTCGTCGCTTGGGCAGTATGGGGTTCGGGCGATTACCACCAGTTGGGTTGGATTGGAATTGTGCCGCTTCTGACCGCGCTGGTCGGCTGGTGCCCGCCCTATTCGCTCCTGGGTATCAACACCTGCGAGACGAAGCGCTAAATAGTGTCAGCTTCGCCGCAAGCATGATCTGAGGCTTGAGCTACTCCTGATCTCTTGGACAGTTTTCGGGTAGTTTGAGCTACTCTTTGCGCCTGCTGGCCGGTATCGATGGCATTCCAGTAGACCACGGGCGAGCGGCCGTACGCCGCGCCCTTGTTGGCGTCTGCTAAGTCCTGGGAACGCAATTAAGCGAGTGGTTCGAAATAAACAGCCCGCCCGCCCGCACGTATGATCTGCTCATCACCCGCGCCCGCCATCTTCCCCAAGGGTCCATTGGGTGAATGTCGGTAGATGCGCCGCAGAGTGGAAGACACGTGCCGCGTCAGATAACTCCGAACCGTGTCCGAACGTATCGTATTGTTGCCCGTTTGAGTGGCCGCGCTGCTATTGCCGGCGAGAAGTCCCTGCCAAGCCCGCGATGGCGGCGCGGGGCATTCGAACAGGCTGGGACCTTGGATCAAATTAGCCCAGCGTGTAGTGGACGAATAGCAACCCGCCTGCTACCGAAAACCATAGGACAATCAGGCTCAATTCTATGGGGTCTCTAAAGTCAAAGATCGGCTTACCCATTAGGCCGCGCCGACAGTTGTCGTCATGCACCGCTCCACTAGACCGTCCATTGCTGACGCATCATTCGACCACTCGCCGCACCACTGAAATTGACTTGTAACTGGGAACTGTTGGATCAGTGTGCCGGTATGCCCGTTGGACGTAACCGCAGGCGGGTACCGATGGCAGTGGCCGGAGTTAGTAGTCTCTCGACACCAATAGACGCAGTGTAGGCAATTCGGATGACGTTGCATCATAACCTCCCCGCTTCACGGATTGGCGACGGGGCGATTATCACGCTGCCTTTTCATAAAGTGCAATTCAACTTCGGCGAAGTAGTTTACGAACCCTTAGCCTCATTCCGTACTCCCTACTGCGACAAGCTACAGCGCGGCGGACTGTCGGGGGGCACCGGCGTATGCCTGATACCAAGAGCATACGATCAACGATCTCACTCGACAGTGCCGCGGGCTATCCACGGAGTCGGTTTTCAATTCGTTCCGACGCTCAGATGCGCTACGGCTTCCAGTCGGTCGTGCGTGTCGCTCTCCCGGACGCCGCTTTATTCGCCTCGGTTGTTGCCAAATTGGCGCCAGGGTTGATGTACGGCTCTGAAATCTATTGGGAGAAATACCCTTCTGTAGTCGCGTCGACATGCAGTGGCTAAAACTTTGGCAAGCGGCGCCGGTTGCCTCCGCCCGCAAAATCGATCTGAAATGATCCAGGACGATTTGCCCAACGAATAGTTAGCACTCAGGCACGGAGAGTGCTAAAAGTGTTCTCGTTTAGATATTTGCGCTCCGATTTTTCAGCGCGACGAACAACGCACTCAGGAGATAACCCATGAAGTTTCGTCCTTTGCATGACCGCGTGGTCGTTTGAGGCGCTCGAACGGCTGAGCGTAATGGCTAGAGATCAGGCTCCGAGTGTCGCTTTCACAACGGTCGTTCGCGAAGGAAGTCCTGCCAATCAAATCCTTGCTGTAGCTCAAGAAGTCAGCCCGGATGTGATCGTGATGGCATCCCATACCCCTGGAATCAGTAACTACATTATGGGATCCGTTGCAGGTAAAGTAGTCCGCTACTCGAGCGTTTCGGTCCTTGTAGTGCGCCCGAAGCCCGAAATTGATGTGACTGACACCTGAATGCCTGGGATCACTAATTGAGGAAGGCTGAGTTGTCGGGTTAGCAGCCATCGAACTCAGACGTCTCTCGACGAGTATCCATTGCAGATCGGGTTTGTTAGTTTATTGGTTGGCTGAAGATCTATCTGCAGAGTTTTGACGATGTCGATTGTTGGTAACGGACTCTTCTGCCGAGCGGTGGCAGCGTGCTTCGTTTTGTCCGTAGTGGCGTGCGGACCGTCGGAACCGACGGCGCCTTCCGCAACATCCGATGGAGCGATCGAATTTGAGGGTTCTTGGAACGCCGTCGGAAGCCGCCAAAGCATCGTTTTGGGCTCCGATCGTCGCGGTTCTATCATAAACTTGCGAGGAACGATGCTGCTCACCGGCCGAGGTCGGCCTGGTATTGGATTCTATTCAGAAGTCCTCGCTCTCGTCGACACAAAGTCGGGTCTTATCGGTCGGAGCGTGTGGACGGACGAGCGCGGTGACCAAGTATATTCGGAGCTAAAGGGCGAGGGCACGCGAGAGAGAAATCATATCACAGGAACGATCTTTGGTGGCACGGGGCGGTACGTAGCGGCCACGGGCACCTACGATTTCTCTTGGCAATCAGTTATCGAGTCGGACGACGGCACTATGCAGGGCCGCGCTGTTGATCTGAGGGGGCGCGTTTGGTCAGGCTCCGGCACGGGGGGTGCACCTCCATGATTGCCGCGGGTTTGCTCCTGAAGCGTGCTGCACCGTTCGCGCTCGCCATCGCGATCTGGCTTGCTCCAGTACCAGCCGGCCTTACTGCTCCGGCATGGCACTTATTCGCGCTCTTTGTTGCGGCCATTCTTTCGGTGCTTCTCGGTGCCTTTCCGCTTCTAACGTCTTCGATGATCGCCGTCGCCGCAGTCGTTCTCACCGGGACAATCACTCCCGCACAGGCGTTTTCCGGGTTCGCGAACTCGAGCGTACTCCTTGTGATGATTGCCTTCATTGTTGCCCAAGCCGTAGTGAAGTCCGGCCTCGGTCGGCGTATCAGTCTCTTCATGGTGAGCCGCTTCGGCAGTTCATCGTTGGGTCTGGCATATAGTATCGTGTTGACCGACGCAGCAATCGCACCCGCGTTTCCCAGTAATACAGCGCGTGGTGGTGTTTTGTTTCCGATCGTGTTGTCGGTCTCTAAGGGGGCGGGATCCAATCCCGAGGATCCCGAAGGTCGCCGGCTCGGGGGCTACCTGATGTTCTGCGGCATGGCGAGCCTTGCTGTTTCCTCTGCCCTTTGGATGACGGCAACTTCCGCAAACCCGGTCGCGGTGCAGATCGCGCGGGAGTATGGGTTGGAAATCGGGTTTGGGTCTTGGATTCTCGCCTCTTGCGTGCCCGGGCTGTTTGCCATTGGTATGCTACCCTTGCTCGTCGCCAAGCTGTTTCCCCCTCGTGTTGATGCGACGCCCGAAGCTCCCGCTGCGGCTCGAAGGGAGCTAGCTGGAATGGGTAAGCTGTCACGTGATGAGTGGATTACAGCAGCAACTTTTGTGGTGATGGTTGTCGGGTGGGTGTTTGCTGGATCCCTCAATCTCAACGTAACCGCAATCGCTTTCATGGGTTTCGGCGTACTGCTTGTTGCCGGCGTGCTTGCTGTCGAGGACATTGATATTCGTGGTGAAACACTGGCGACGTTTCTTTGGCTTGCTGTGCTCTTTGCTATGAGTGGCCAACTAAACGAGCTTGGCTTCATGAGCTACGTAGGCGAAAGGCTTGCTTCACAGCTTGGTGGCCTGTCGTGGCCCGCGACTTACGTCACGCTTGTTGTTCTATATGTCGGTATCCACTACTTTTTTGTAAGCCAGACATCTCAGGTTCTGGCACTTTTTGGCGTCTTTCTTGATGTCGGCATTCGCGGTGGGGTACCCGCATCACTAATGGGCTTCGGACTGCTTTTTGCGAGCAGCTATTTCTCGGTGATCACACCGCAGGGTGGAAGCCAAAACATTATTTTCGCAGCCAGTGGCTATCTCACGCAGCGCGAGCTTTACAAACTTGGATTCTTTACCACGCTTGCTTTTCTCGCTGTGTTTTTACTGATCGGTACGCCGTGGGTGATGCTCGTTAGTGGGTGAACTACCCAATACACAACTGCTAATCACTTGCGGTGAATACCGATTCTTTACAGGCTGACCGGATTCAATTGCCGAACTGACCTGCTCGCCAGCTTGTTCTCGTGCATAAGTTAATTCTGTTCAAGTCTTGGTCCGCACTGAACCGGGTTGCAACTCCGCTGGCGGGGTAATGTTCAGAAGTAAAACCAGGCGCCGAACTGGAAGCGGACGTCGTCTAGTGTCGACTTGCAGCCGCCGTAGTCGACCGTGGAGCTACCCGCGTTCGTCAACACGGCTGTCGAGTCGAGGCAGATGCCCCGGTTGGCGTAGTTGATCTCGCCCCACATCACTTCCCAACCGAGCTTCAGCTGCGAAACGGGTTGCCAAAGGATGTTGGCGTGGACCGTCGCTGCCGAATGGATCCAGCCTTCGTCAGCCAACGCCCCAAGATACTCTTCGAAGCCCGCACCGAGGTTGAAACTGGTGGTTTGGGTAATGCCAACCGAAAGGCCCGATTGAATCGACCATGCTTCCATCAAGTTTCCATTGGCGTCGACGCGCTGGTTTTTGTTCGCAGTCTGATTCAGCTGAGGCACGACTTCACCAAAGCCGTAGTTCGCCCCGACGTTGAAGGATACGTTGTCCGTTACCGGGAAGGATGCGCCGCCCATGATCGCCCATCCGAGTCCAGACGGCTGGTTGGACACATCGGTCAGGACCGCGCAAGGGATCGAGCCGCTGTAGACAGGGTTGCCGCCCGAGTCATACCCGATGATCGCGGATTTCGTGTCAGCGCAGGTGCTGATGCTCGACCCTGTATAGCTTCCCACTGATGCCGAGACGTCGTAGTCCGAAACGACGCCGGTAAGCTGGAAGGAGCTTCCCGACTCGGTCTTGTATCCCACGAAGCCGGCGAAGTTCGGCACCGCCGTCGAACTGTCCCAGGTCGCGTCTTCCATCGCCACAGCCCAGGTCAATGGTCCATCGGTATACGTCAGCCGAACCTGTGGCGCGCGAGAGCGACCGGTGGGGCCAGCTTCTTCGAAGAAGTCAACGTAGGGGATGCCGATGTTCGTGACGTTCTCGAGATAGTCCGTCTGGCCGATCGTCAGCATCCAGCCCGGCGCCAGGTCCCATTCGCCGTAGGCGTAACGCACCCGGAAGAGTCCTGCGTCCTCCACGTTCTTCAGGAAATCACCCTCGATCCTCGTGCGGATCAATCCGACGGCCGTGTCCACCTTCGACTTGATGCCGAACCGGGACTGGAACGCGTGGAGGTTCACGTAGCCGTCTCCATACGTGCCATTGTTGTAGGCTGGCGCGAGCGACTGAAGGGAGAACGAGTACTTGTTCGTCATCCCGTTCGAATCCCAGAGTACGTCGCCCTTCACGTATCCGTACACGGTGATTTCGGCGACGGGCGCGGGCATGTCGGCTACCGGCGTTATGGCGATCGTGAAGCCCGCGTCGGGGTTGTTTCCTGCGGCGTCCCTGGGATCCTGGCCCCAGTTGCCAAGGCTTGCCTGACCACGTTCGAATGAAACCAGTCCCTTGGCGTTCGGCAGAAGCGACGGCTGCGCAGCAGCCACGGTATTCACCTGCGACTGCAGCGCTTCGAGCTGGGCTTTCAGCGACGAAAGTTCGTCCGCGTGCGCCTCCGGCGCGATGACGGCCAAGCTACATCCTGCCAGAAAGAACCGGCGCGCCACATGTGTCGTGCTCATAACCAATCCCACCCAACGTTTTCTTCAGGCTACTTGAGCTCTCTATTGAGGAAGTTGGCCTATTGGGTCGCGCAATAGAAATTACTGCAAGCGTGCCATAATCGACACATTCATCACCGAATGCCCTCGCCTCTGCGTCGGTAAGACCCCGGGGCGAATGGCAGTGCTATCAGTTGGCGGTATACGAAATCCTGCGGTAGTATAAACTCGGATTTGCAAGAGGCTTAATCTTAAATGGCTTCGGCATTGACGTGGGCCAAGTGGAGAAGATGATGCAGATCACGAATTTCGTCGTGAAGGGCGTCGTATTCAGCCTATCCCTGTTGGCAGGCCAGCTTCTATTCGATGGACAGCCCATCGCCCAGACACAGACGGCGACAACTGAGACCACTCCCGAGGCCGTGAGCGATCAGCTGACCACCGAAGAGATGGAGGTCTTGGTCGCTAGGATCGCTCTCTACCCGGATGATCTCGTTGCGGCAATCGTTTCTGCTTCGCTCTACCCGCTCCAAATCGTCGAGGCGGAGCGCTTTCTCGAAGCGAAGCAGAAGAAGAAGGACCTCGCGCCCAACAAGGAGTGGGATGGCTCCGTCATTTCGCTCCTCAACTACCCCGAGATCGTGAAGATGATGTCCGACGATCTCGAGTGGACCCAGTCGCTTGGCGCGGTGGCGGTCGACCAGCAGGAGGACCTTCTCGCAGCAATACAGCAGTTGCGCGAAAAAGCCGTCGCCATGGGCGTCTTGAAGTCAAACGACAAGGTCGTCGTCGAAAAGGCTTCGGCCGAAAGCGGATCTTCAGCAGGCGGACCACCAGCGCAGGGCGGCGAGAGCATCGTCATCAAGTCATCGGATCCGCAAGTAGTCTACGTTCCACAGTACCCTCCGGAAATGCTCTACGAGGATAACTATCCCATCCCGGCTGAGCCCATCTACTACGGTGATTCCTACCCCTCGTATTGGTATCCGGGCGCGGGCTTCTGGGCAGGCGCCATCACTGGGGCGATCTGGGGCGGCGCGATTGACTGGGGCGGCGATCACATCTGGGGCGGCGACGTCGACGTGGACATCGATTGGGATCGTGGAGACATCAACATCGGCGACGTCAACGTCGGCAAGTTCGATCGCAACAATCTCGATATGTCGAAGATCGATCGCAACAATTTCGATTTCTCAAAGATCGACAAGTCCAAGCTGAATTTCGACAAGAGCAAGATCAGCAGAGACCAGTTGGGCAACGATCTCAAAGCGCGCGACAGCAACCGGCTCGACAACAAGCGTGCGAACCGGCCGGAGGCAGGACCGCTCGCTGGCGCGGGCAATCGCCCGCAGTCGCAGGACGTCCGCAAGAACATCGAGCAGGGCCTGAAGAAGCAGGGCAAGACCGGCGCGCCGGGAGTAGGCAACAAGGGGTCAGGCAACAAGGGCGTGGGTCAGGGAGCCGGAGCAGGCAACCGCCCGCAGGCAGCCCAGCGGCCCTCTGGTGGCCAGCAAGCGAAGACGAAAGCCGGAAAGGGCCAGGGAGGCGGCAAGAAGCAGGCCGCTGGGCCGCGTCCCGGCTCTCGGCCCGACAATCGGCCGAAATCACCTGGCGCGATCGGCGATTACCAGCGCGGCAGTAGTACAAGAGCCGCCTCCGACAGAGCCAGGGTAAGTCACAGCGCGCCACAGTATCGCGGCCCTTCCGGCGGCTACGGAAGGGGCGGTGGCGGCGGTTACCACAGACCGCCCGGAGGCGGTGGTCGAGGTGGCGGCGGTCGTCGCAGGTAGGAGACGTAGCAATGAAGCGTTCAGTTTTGATCTCCGCAGCTGCGCTGGCGGTCGTTCTCGCTGCGCCGCTCCCGGCGCTCGCCGTCACGCAGGCGACGATGAACCGCTTCATCGGCGCGCCGTCCGAAACATTTGCCGACGCGGACCAGGCGGTGGCTGCGCTGAAACTGCGGCTTGCGGCGCAGGACGTGCCGGGTCTTGCCAAGCTGCTCGGCCTCAACGCCGACGCACTCGCCAAGACGGAAGATTTCGATGCCCGTCTCGGCAAGCTGAAGAATGCCGCGCAGCAACGCGTCTACGTCGAGGACGAGGGCGAGGACCGCAAGGTCGTGAACCTCGGCGACCTCGTCTACCCGTTCCCGTTCCCGCTGGTGAAGAAGGACGGCCAGTGGTCGTTCGACACCAAGGCCGGCATCCAGGAAGTGGTGGACCGCCGCATCGGCGAGAACGAACTGAACGCGATCAAGGTGTGCCGCGACTACATCGCCGCCCAGAAGGTCTACGCGAGCATGGACCGCGACGGCGACAACGTGCTCGAGTACGCCCAGAAGCTGATCTCGACGCCCGGCAAGCAGGACGGCCTCTACTGGCACGCCGAACCGGGCGAGGACGAAAGCCCGGCCGGGCCGTTCGTCAACGCCGAGAAGATCGAGAAGGGCAAGGCGGAGGAGGGCTACTTCGGCTACCGCTTCCGCATCCTGACGAAGCAGGGCGACAATGTCGCCGGCGGGGCGTACGACTACGTCATAAACGGCAATATGATCGCAGGATTTGCTCTCATCGCCTGGCCCGTGCGGTGGGGGGAGACGGGGATCATGACGTTCGCATGCAGCCATGCGGGCGTCGTGTACGAGCGTAACCTTGGGCCGAACACGGCGGAGATCGTGAAGCGGATCCAGCGCTTCAACCCGCTGGCCGACTGGGCGGTCAGCAGGGACTAGCAGTTTTTTTAAGATCCCGCGTGCCGAAGCCGCCGATAGTGGAGAGTTCAATGGCACTGAAGTTAAATCTGGATTTTGAAAGAAAGCGGAAGTTCGAACTTTCCAACGATGAGTGTGTCCGTTTTCGCTTACGCGATATCTGTGTGGAACCCGGATCTAGAGTTTCGCTCAAGAAGCAGTTCGACCCGGACTTTACTGGCGGCACAGAAGACAAAGTTGGCGCTCTCGAGAAGCTGTCCAGCAACGTTCAGCGCATGGCGGAACTTCAGGAGATCCTGTACGCGCAGGACATCTACTCGCTCCTCTTGATTTTTCAGGCGATGGACGCAGCGGGAAAAGATGGTGCAATCCGGCATGTGATGTCAGGAGTAAACCCACAAGGTTGTCAGGTAACGAGCTTTAAGACGCCGTCATCACAGGAACTCGATCACGATTACCTTTGGAGAGCGCGACAGGCGTTACCGGCGCGCGGCATGATCGGGATTTTCAACCGCTCGTACTACGAGGAGGTTCTGGTGGTGCGCGTCCATAAGGAGCTGCTGGTGAAGCAGCGGCTTCCGGAGTGGGCCAGGGACGACCAGCTTTGGACACGCCGCTTCAAGGAAATCAACGACTTCGAGAAGTACCTCGTACGGAATGGTACGATCGTCCTAAAATTCTTCCTCAACATATCGAGGGAAGAACAGAAGAAGCGCTTCCTGTCGCGCATCGAAGAGACCGACAAGAACTGGAAATTTTCGATCGCTGACTACCGCGAGCGCGGGTACTGGGACGAATACATGGCGGCGTTCGAGGACATGCTCTCCAACACCTCGACCGAATGGGCGCCGTGGTTCGTGATCCCCGCCGACAACAAGTGGTTCGCCCGGCTCGCCATCTCGCAGATCGTCACGTCGGCGATGGAAAGCCTCAACCTCAAGGTTCCCGAGGTCTCGGACGAACGCCGCAAGGAACTGGCTCAGATCCGAGAGCAGCTGCTGAACGAGAAATGATCCGGGTTGGCCCGCAGGCATTCCTAAGGAGCCTTGCCGGGTACGACGCAGGGGCGTTCCGGGTCGACTTTTCGGCCGGTCTTGCCATCGCAGCCGTGGCGCTCCCGAGCGCGATCGCCTATCCGGCGATTGCCGGTCTTCCCGCCGTCGTCGGGATCTACGCCAGCATGGTGCCGCTCGTCGGCTACGCGGTGTTCGGCTCGTCGCGCCAGCTTGTCGTCGGACCGGATGCGGCGACGATGACGGTGCTCGCCGCTGTACTCGCCGCGGCCGCCATTCCCGCCGGCGATCCGCGCGTCGCGGCGGCGGCGGCGTTGGCGCTTGCCGTGGGTTCGCTGTGTTTCCTCGCGTCGCTGCTGCGACTGGGCTTCGTCGCGAGCTTTCTGTCGCGGCCGATCCTCGTCGGCTTCATGACCGGCATCGCGCTGTCGATCATCGTCGGTCAGATCAAGCGGCTGACGGGGGTCCGGATCGACTCAGAGGGTCTCGTGGCGCCGGTGCTCGAACTGGTCCGGAAGGCGTCTGACATCCACTGGCCGACGCTATTGCTCGGGATCGGCTTCCTTGCCCTCCTGCAGCTCCTGATGGCCACCCAGTCGATCGTGCCGGGGCCCATTGCCGTCATCGTGCTCGGCGTGATGCTCTCTTACCTGTTCGATTTCCCCGCCCGGGAAATCGCCGTAGTCGGCGACATCCCGGCGGGCTTGCCGGGATTTAGCCTGCCCTCTATTGACTCCCTTGGCTGGCGCGAACTTGTGCTCGGCTCGGCCGCGATCTGGCTCGTCAGCTTCGGGGCCGGGATCGTCACGGCGCGCAGCTTCGGCGCGCGCGGCAAGTTCGACGTCGACCCCAACGCGGAACTCATCGGCTTCGGCGCGGCGAACGTCGCCGCCGGCTTGTTCAGCGGCTTCCCCGTGACGGCATCCGATTCGCGCACCGCCATCAACACCTCGATCGGCGGCAGAACCCAGATCGCGAGCCTTGTGGCGGCGGCCGCGCTCGCCCTCATTCTCCTCTACCTCAACGGAGTGCTGCGCGACCTTCCGGTCGTCGCGCTCGGCGCCATCCTCGTCTCGGCGGCTCTCAGCCTGATCGACGTCGAGGGGCTGAAGGAGCTCTGGCGCATCAGCCGGATCGAATTTGCCTTCGCGGTGCTCGGCATGTGGGGCGTTTTGTCACTCGGTGTGCTGAACGGCGTCGTCGTCGCGCTCTCCGCGACACTCGTCTACGTGCTGGTGAAGAGTCTGCGGCCGCGCGACGCTTTCCTCGGTCTCATTCCCGGCCGCGACGGTTTCTACAAGCTCCATCGGACGCCGGCGGCCCGGCGCATTCCAGGGCTCACCCTGTTCGTCATCCAGGGCAGCCTCCTGTTCTACAACGTCGATTACGTGAAGGCGCGGTTCGAGGAGATCCTGGACGCCCTGCCGGCGGACGTTCGATGGTTCGTGATCGACGCGGGTGCGATTGCCCAACTCGATTCGACCTCGGTCCAGATGCTGGGCGACGTCGCGGAAAACTTCCGCTCACGCGGCATCGCCTTCGGGCTTGCCGAACTCAACAGCGAGCCGCGCGCGCTTCTGGCGCGGGCGGGCGTGCTCGAAGCGATTACGCCGCGCATGGTGTTCGAGGATCTTGAGGACGTGCGCACCGCCTTCGAAACGTCACGGGTGGCAGCGACATAGTTTTCGCGAAAGCGGGCCTCATGGACATGCTACTATTCTTCTGGTGGCGCAGCCGTACGCCTGAAGACCTCCCTCCACCGTCATCTGGCCGGACCCTCCCAGCTTCTAATGCGACTACGCGGCACGGCATCGAGACGATAATGCCAAGTGCCCAGGGGGCGGCCTCAGGACCACTTCAGAAACATTCCGACGTCGCCAGGCATCCCCTGGGGCCACTCAATGATCATGGCTGTAAGCAGAGCTGGCGTGGCGCGCCGGTGAGCGTCAAGGCCACCCGGCCTCATTGTTATTGATTGCGCGGCCCTTGTCCGTACACAGCTCGACGGGAAATCGCATCACCATGAGTTCCGTCTTACCTGCGACCGCCGCCTGCTTGACCGAAGCCGTGAACTGAGCCCGCTTCTCATTCGTGATCGTCGTAGGCTTTGATAGCCGCTCTAGCAACTCCTTGCGAGATTTCTCAGCCGAATCCATTGCTGTGAGGCCTTTCGAGACCTTTGCGGCCTCGACATGTGCCGCTTAACTCCTTGGCTGACATTGTTAGACCAGGTTGACTTTCTGCCCACATCTAAAACCTCCAAAACCCCTCATGCCCTCAAACTGTGCGAGACAGTTGGATTTCTGTACACGTATCACGTTTAGTGATCACTACGCTCAAACAGTTGCAAATTTGGGACTGGTCAAAATGCCCGCCCTACAGGCTCGCACGAGGTAGAAGGTCGCATCCGATATCCCCACCTTGCGTCACACCACCGCCAAAGGTGTACTGCATCCCGCTGGAGAATTCGATTTCCCGAAGCCACGTCATCGTGTGCGAGCATTTTCGACTGGTGCTATACCAGATCTTCAGCCGCCAAGTGCGTTTGCTACAGTCACGAGTGCAACTCCCACCATGACCATCATCAGCCCGGCTGCGAGTGGCACGCCCGCGCGCCGGCCCACGGAATAGCCCGTCAGAAACAACATCACGAAAGCTATGCCGTTGGACAGCGCATCGCCAGCGCAAGGTTGCTCGTCAGGGCGAAAGGCAGGATCACCGGGATTGTACTGAGCGTCACAAGAAGGAAGACGCCAAACGCTCCTCGCCAGTCATGCGACTTAAGCTGTAGCCGAGCGGCTCATCGGGCAGCGAATTCAGATGACGGCGCACCTTTTCAAGGTCGTCGTGGTTCAGGGCTTCGGCGATCAGCGGAAAGGATGGCATCGGCGACGAGCGCGCGGCCCTGCACAGGATTGAGTTCGCGGAGCGCGCGGACGGAGCGCGCATCCAATGCTCGTTCACCCGTAAGCCCAAGCAGGTAGAGAATTGCGTCGATTATGCCCCACGCAATATTGCACCCGAACGCCCCCATGAGCATTTCGGCGACGTCAGCCCGGCCAGCCGTTGCTGCGTTGAGGGACGAGGTGAACGTCAAAACCATGATCAGGCCGAAGAGAACCTCGCTGGCGCGAGCGACCGGATCGAGATCGCGAAGACTCGGCAGCGTGGCGGTCTATCCGCTTGGAGGCAGGAGAAAGAGTGTCATCGCAAAGATCGCATAGACCGTAAGGCACATCACGCCGATGAACCAGGCCGACCGACCGCTGTTTGTGGTCAGAACCGCCGTCAGCGTTGCAATCAGGATCATGAACACGGCACCTGGCCAGAAGGCCAAGGCTGCATGCGTTCTCCAGGTCGATGTGATGGATGCGTTCAACAGCGCTGTGGTTTTGTGGCCTCAATTCGAGGCTTGGCGTGCGAGCCCGATCACAAAGCCCACTACAAATATGGCCGCACCCAACACGATCAGCCAAGCAAGAAGCTGACTGGCAATGAGCAAACCACTTTGGTGCCGATGCTTGCCCATTATCGACTTTACCCTTGCTCTGCGTATGTACACATGTTGGCGAGCAAGGTGCGGGCGGTCAACGTCGGGATCCCCAACGATTGGAACTTCGAATCTGATCCCCTGTGGCTGGAAATCTCATTATAGTCTCTGCTGCAGTTTAGCAGCTATTTGGCCAAAATGGATGACGTGGCGATTGCGCGTGCGGTCCACTTGCTTGCGCTGGTGCATTGGATTGGCGGTGTTTTCTTCGTAACCGCCGTCGTTCTTCCTGTCGTTCGCAGCATGGCCCCAAGATCGGACGGCCTCGCGTTGTTCATGCGCATCGAAAGGCGCTTTTCTCGACAGGTAAAGTATTCGGTTTCATTGGCGGCTGTTAGCGGACTTTACATGGCGCAGAAGCTTGAGGTCTGGAACCGCTTCACGAACGTTTGGTGGATGGCGGGAATGGCAGTGTTATGGGTAGTTTTCGCCTTGATACTGTTCGTGGCTGAGCCGTTGTTTCTGGACCGTTGGTTCGAGCACCGGGCAACGGCAGCTCCCGAGGCCACGCTTTTACTTGTTGAACGGGGACATCGGGTATTGCTCATTGTGAGCTTGGCTCTAATTGCGGGAACTGTTCTAGGTGTACACGGCGGCCCCTTCTGATAATTGTTGCAAGGAACAACGACGTGCATAGGCAAAACTCCGAAAAAGGTGGGTAATGGCCGCTAGTATTGGGGAATTGGATCTTGCGGTCATTCGCCAAGCCCCCCTCTTCTCGAGGCTTCCTCAGTCAACGCTCAATCAGCTGTTGGCCGGAGCCTCGATAAGGACTGTCACGCGAGGCGAACTGTTGTTCGTTCAGGGTGACCCCGTTGCATTCTTCTATGTCGTTCTGGAGGGTTGGGTCAAAATCTACAGGCTTACTTCCGCTGGAGGTGAGGCGGTTGTCGCGGTGTTCACCCGGGGCCAAAGTTTCGCCGAAGCCGCAGCATTCGTGGGAGGCCGCTACCCGGCAAGCGGCGAAGCAGTAACTGACGGTCGGCTGCTTCGCATCCAGAGCGGCCATCTTCTCAAGTTGATACGCGAGAACCCGGACATTGGTCTTTCGATGCTGGCCTCCACGTCCATGCACCTGCAGATGCTGGTGCAGCAGATCGAACAGCTCAAGGCCCATACCGGCGCCCAGCGCGTAGCGGAATTCCTCTCTTCCCTTTGCACGGGCGACGCCTCTTCGCGCATCAACCTTCCATACGACAAGGTACTGATCGCCGGCAGGCTTGGAATGCAGCCTGAAAGCCTGTCCAGAGCGTTCACGCGCCTGAAGCCCCTCGGCGTACACATCGTGCACAACACGGCTGTTATCGATGACGTGGGAAAGCTTCGACAATTCGTCGAGGAGGAGCGGGGAGGTGGGGCTTGAACAGTCGCCTCGAGACCGTTCTGTCCGCGATCGATGCTGCAAACAGCCTCGATCCTGTATGGGAGCCGGATATCGACGGCCAAGAACAGCCGCGGGCGCTGCTCTATGGCCGTCGCATGTCGCTGATCCTCGACGAGTTTCGGCGGGACGCTGGAGATCAACTGCGTATAGCTGCTCGGGCGCAACATATCGAACGCTGGTCAATTCCGCGGACAAGCTACGCTGAAGGCCGTGTCAGCTACCTCCGCTGGCGAAAGGATCTGCAAGCCCATCATGCACGGCGCACCGGCGAGATCATGGCCGCCGCGGGGTATGGTTCGAGCGACATCGATCGCGTGGCGACGCTCCTGCGCAAGGAGCGGATCAAGTTCGATCCAGACGTTCAGACGCTTGAAGACGTAGCGTGCCTCGTCTTCTTGCGGTACGAGGCGCCAAGGTTCATCACGCGTCACGACGACGACAAGGTTCGCGACATTCTCGCCAAGACGGCGGTCAAGATGTCGCCGGAGGGTCTTGGTGCAGCTGCGGCCGTGCCTCTCGACACCCGGCTTGCGCGGCTTCTTGCCGAAGCGTTGGAACACGCACGCGTTACGGCGAAGCAGTTGCCGGCCGGGTAGCTTATTTCGTGGCCTCCTCTAGGTAACTGATCACGTTCTCGACGTCTTCCGGCTTCTTCAGGCCGACGAAGGTCATCTTTGTTCCCGGGACCATCGCCTTGGGATCGGCAAGATAGGTCTTTAGCGTGTCCTCGTTCCAGACGATCCCGCTGCTTTTCATTGCGTCGGAGTAGGGGTAGCCCTCGACCGTTCCCGCCTTTCGACCGAACAGTCCCTTCAAGGTCGGTCCGACCTTGTTGGTGGCCGTCCCAGCCTCGTGGCAAGCCTTGCACTTGGCGAACACCTTCTGTCCAGCTGCCGCATCTCCGGCCAGCGCCGGTGAACTCGCCAATGTGACGATCGCGATAGCGGCAAACCCGATGGTCCTGAGCATCGTCCTCTCCTTGCACGTCCGTGAGACGCCATTCAAACACCCCCGGTTCGGAGCGCCTTGACGATAGTCAAGGTTGCGCACCCGGTGCGGGCTTGCAGGACGGGCCCACCAAGATCGGCGCGTACCTCAAGGCAAAGATCGCAAATGCGCTAATCCAAAGTAGACCTGCCACCAGCAGGGTCGCCTCGTAGTGGGATGGCGCAAGCACAGGTCCGCAGGCACGAACGACCGCTGCAACGGCTACCATGGCGTAGGCGAGTGCAAGGGGCGTGGAAACCCGCAGCGGCCGCCCGGTATGGCCCAGCGCGGCCCGGGTCATCACGGCAAGCGTCATGCCGCCGATTCCTCCGATTCCGACCAGGTGGATGGCAGAGCTCAGTGGAAGCCACTCGACCAAACTGGCCACGCCCAGGGCCGCGAATCCCGCGACGAGAAGAGCGTACGACACATGGAGACTCCACAGGATGGGCGAGCCGAGAGTGTCCGCACCGCGCCAGAACGACAGGCGCGCGGCGTTAGAGACAGCCGCAATCCCCGCCATCACAGCGATCGGCCACCCTGTTGTGCCGAAGGCAGCGAGCGGGACAACAAGGGCAATCGAGACAAGCGAAACGCGGTCGAGAGCCGGGAAGGAGCGAGGCAACCTGGACGGATCGGTGGAGTGACGGATCAACACGTTGCGCGTGAACGACGGCACAATCCGCCCGCCGATCACGGCCACCATGAGCGACAGAAGCACGAGTGCGGACATCAGTGCAGGCGTCGCCGTTTTCGAGACGAGTTGCACCGCCTCTGCGTGGAAGGCCAGGTTCGCCAGGGCCAGGAGAGATATGAACCCGAGAAAGATGATATTGCGGGGTGCCGGTCGCACGAACAGTCCCGCCGCCACGAATGCGGCAAGGAGCGGCAAGTGAATCAGGTCCACCGTGGCCACCATCAGCGGAGGCAGCACTGCCGCGAACCACATTGCGAGTCTTCCCGCGAACCAGACTGCCGCAAGCAGAAGCAGTGGACCCCCTGCGATACGCCGCGCGCCCGTCCAGTTCGGGACCGCTGTCAGCATGAATCCGCTGAGGACCGCCGCCGCGTAGCCAAAGATCATCTCGTGTGCGTGCCAGGCCTGGGGGGCGATGGCTAGCTGGGAGAAATCCGGGGAGCCGACGATCCGGCCGGTGATCAGCCAAGAAAGCCACGCCGCCATGACGACTACTGCGTAGAAGCCTGCCATGAGGAAGAACGGCCGGAATCCCCATGAAAGAAACGGCGGCTGAAGATCGGGGTCGCTGCTGAGGATCATGACGGCGTCACTTTCACATAGGCGCGCTCGCCGCTGAATCGAGTGAGTATGGCTCCATGCCGCGCCGGCAGCGCAACGGCAAGCGCGGTCGACAGGAGGTCGGCTTCGGTCGCGGAAGTGGATGCGACGGTTACGCGGGTGACGGCGCGTGCGCTCTGACCGGTGTCGGGATCGATGAGGTGGTGCCAGCGGCCGTCCGAGGTGAAAGGCGTGGCGCGCCCACACGAGGTCGCGAACGCGCGGCGCGATGCATTCTGGAGTCCGGCTGCGCCAGCCTCGATGTGCCACGGTCTTCCGGGCAATGCGTAAACCTCACCCAGGTCGATCAGGATGTCTCGGAGACCGCGCCGTTCGAGGAGGTGTGCGGCAGCATCCGTGATGTAGCCTTGAGCGATGCCGTTGAAGGTCAGCGCCATACCCGCTTCTAGCCTGACGCGCGAGGGGGAGAGGTCGATGCGACGCGGGTCAGCGAGCGCAAGCAGCCGATTGGTTTCGCGTTCATCGGGAGGATTGCCGGATCTGGCCAGCGACCGCGCGAGTGCTGCCCAGTAGGGCTGTATAGCCACGTTGAAGGCTCCGGCGGTCCTGTGCCAGCCTTCGATCGAGCGCGCGAGCAGGTTGCGAAAATCCTCCGAGGGCGCCCGTAGTATTCCATCGCGATTGAGACGGGCGAGTTCCGATTCCTGACGATAGAGACTGAAGATCGACTCGAGGCGAAGTGCCTCCGCTTGAATCTCCGACGCTATCGACGATGCTTCGGCTTCCGATCGTTCCGAGATCATTACCCGCGTCTCTGCGCCCAGGACGTTGCTGCGCCACGTGTAGACGCTATCTCGACGGTTGCGTGTCGAGAGCGCCAGCAGCGCCGCACCGCCCGCGACGAGCAGCAGCCTTCGCCGACTCGTCGCGATCATGACGTGCCTCCCGATTGGGCCGCCGCGTCATAAGCAGCGCGCCGCGCGGCGCGGGCCTTGAGCGGCGGGCAGATATGTTCGTCGAAGTAGAGCGTCTGGCAGTTGATGCAGTAGACGCATTCGTTGGGATTGATGTGCCCCTCGGGGTGGATCGCCTGGACGGGGCATTTCGTTGCGCAAATTCGGCATTCGCGGCCGCATTGCGGGCGGCGCTTCAGCCACTCGAACATCCGGATCCGGCCCGGAATCGCAAGCGCCGCACCAAGCGGGCAGACGTAGCGGCAGAAGATGCGCTCCACAAACAGTCCGGAGGCGAGGATGGCCAAGGCATAGGCGATGAACAGCGGTTCGCGCATGAACCTCAAGGTCCATACGGTCTTGAACGGTTCGATTTCTGCAGCCTTGAAGGCGGTTGTCATCGACGACAACGACAGCGCGAACAGCCCAAGGAAGAGGATGTACTTGATCGGCCACAACCGCTCATGGATGGCGAACGGGACATTCAGCTGCCGGATGCCGACGAGCCTTGCTGTCCGGTTTAACAGCTCCTGGATCGCTCCGAAGGGGCACAGCCATCCGCAATAGACGCGGCCCCAAAACAGCAAGGCGACGGCGACCCATGCCCAGAGGATGAAGATCACCGGGTCGAGCAGGAATACGTCCCATGAGAATTCGGTGCGCAAGGCGTGCAGGAAGGTCAGCACCTGGACGACGGACAGCTGGCCGCCGAGAACGACGCCGAACACGAGAACCGTCGCGGCGAGGTACGTTCCCCGGAAGATCCGATAGAGCCTTGGGCGTCGCGCGAGCTGGTTCTGGAAGATCAGGGCGACATAGAGCAAGCCAAGCATCGCGGCTACCAGGGCGATCGAGGGCGCGCGTTTCCACCAAGTCGCCGTCCATGGCAAGGGCCCTGCTTCGCCCGCCACGGTCGCACGCGCGACTCGATCTACCGCAAGGTCGAACTTGGCCGATCGAAGCGTTTCGCCTTCCCCGCGAGTAGCGAGCAGGGAAAGGCGAAACGGTGCACCGGGATCAAAGTTGGAGTTCGACCGAAGAACAAATACCGCGGCTTCACGCAGCTCCGGTGCACCGCCGGCCATGACCTTGCCTACCGGACGGTAGTCGTCGCGCGACAGCTGAATAGTCCGCTCACCCTGTGCGATCTCGAGCCGATCGAACGTACCCGACGTGCGCCAGGCGGTGCCCTTGAACGAGTAGAGACCGTTGCCCCCGACGAAGAGTGCGTGATCGCCTCCGCCGAGCTGCGCAACGAGTGCCGAATAGGCCCCCTCTCCCAACAGGCTTGGACCGCTTTCGTCGTCCAGTAATGCAACGAAGAGTTCGGCAAACGTGCCCTGCGGAACGGCCTCACTCACGGATCCCAGCGCGCTGTCAGCTTCCTCGATGGAAACGCGTAGGTGCGAGAGGACGCCTGTCTCGGCGAATTGCTGCCAACTTCGTTCGCCACCGGGGCTCGCGCCATTCTGTTCGGCAGGGCCCGCCATTAGTCCGTACGTGGAGGCGATTGTTCTACCTGTCCTCAGGATTGCGTTGCGAATCACGCCGCTGGAGATCGTGGCTCCGGCAATTGCGTCGGGCATGCCTGCACGGCCGTTGGATTCTACCGACAGCGGCTCACGCAGGTCGTAACCCGAAAAACCGGCGACGAAGGATTCGATCTGGGCCGGTGAGATGCCAAGCGTCAGCACCGGTTCCTGCTGCGCAATAAGTTGGGCCGCGCGCACCACAGCCTTGTCATCGACCACGACGAGGACCACGACCGGCTGGCCAGAATAGCCGGCACTGTGAGCTATGTCCCACGTCGACCCCACATATCCGGTCACGACGCCGTCATGGATGATGGGCCGAGCGATCCCGGACTGCGGACCCACCCGGATGCTCGACGCGTCCAGTCCGAAGGCGCCGGCCGCAAGCGTCCGCAACGCCTGCTCATCGATTGGCCATCGAGAATCCTGATCTGCATGAGCAGAGACAAGCAGCAGGACGGCCCAGAAAATGGCCGCGAGCGTGAGCATCACTGGATGAGCGTTCGGCTTCATGTCGATGTGAACGAGCGTCAGATCCGCACGATGACGAAGTTCACCCATCTGCTTCTTGACGAAAGTCAAGGAGGTGGGGCTGCCGCCTCTGCAAACGTAAGCCCCACGACCTTACGAGAGGGAGAAGGCCAGATGTCGAAGATTGGCGGGCGCGTGGCGCCGGTTGTTGCAAGTCTGGCCGTGATGATTTCGTTTGCAGGCATCGCTTTCGCGCAACAAGCCCCAAGCCAGAGTGACCTGAAGAAGCACGACACGACGCCGGAGGGGCAATATCAGCCGAGCATGGACGTGCTGAAGCAGCAACAGATCGAACAGCCAGGTACAAAGCCCGGCGCCCCCAAGCTCACCGAAGACGAATGGAAGACGGCGAACGGCATCTATTTCCAGAGATGCGCTGGCTGTCATGGCGTCTTGCGCAAGGGCGCCACCGGAAAGCCGCTCACCACCGACATAACCAATAAGCTCGGCTTCGATTATCTCCGGGACTTCATCACCTACGGTTCGCCCGCCGGCATGCCGAACTGGGGCACTTCAGGCGAGCTCAAGTCGGATGAAGTGCAGCTTATGGCGAAGTACTTGCTGAACCCACCGGCGCAGCCGCCAGAGTTCGGAATGCCCGAAATCAAGGCGAGCTGGAAGGTGCTAGTGCCGGTCGACCAGCGGCCGACCAAGCAAATGAACAAGCTCGATCTCGACAATCTCTTCTCGGTAACGCTACGCGATACGGGCGAGGTTGCGCTGATCGACGGCGATACCAAGAAGATCGTCACTATTATCCCGACTGGATATGCCGTGCATATCTCGCGCATGTCGGCGTCCGGTCGATACCTCATCGTTATCGGGCGCGATGCGAAGATCGACCTGATCGACCTGTGGATGGAAACGCCTGCAGCGGTTGCCACGATCAAGATCGGTTCGGAAGCGCGTTCGGTCGAGACGTCGAAGTTCAAGGGCTGGGAGGACAAGTACGCGATCGGTGGTGCCTACTGGCCGCCCCAGTATGTCCTGATGGATGGACAGACTCTTGAGCCGCTGAAGGTCGTCTCCACCCGCGGCATGACCTATGACACGCAGGAATATCATCCCGAACCGCGCGTCGCGTCGATCGTAGCGTCGCACTACAAGCCGGAATTCATCGTCAACGTGAAGGAGACGGGGCACATCCTTCTCGTGGACTACTCTGACATCAAGAACCTGAAGACCACGGACATCGAAGCGGAACGCTTCCTGCACGATGGCGGGTTCGACTCGACCGGGCGCTACTTCATCGTCGCCGCCAATGCTCGTAACAAGATCGCAGTCATCGACACGAAGGAAGACAAGCTCGTCACTGTCATGGAGACGGGCGGCCAGAAGCCGCATCCGGGGCGCGGTGCGAACATTCTGCATCCGAAGTACGGCCCGGTGTGGGTGACGAGTCATCTCGGAGACGAGACAATCTCCTTGGTAGGCACCGATCCGGAAAAGCATCCCGAATACGCATGGAAGGTGGTCCAGACGCTCACCGGACAGGGAGGTGGTTCCCTGTTCGTGAAATCCAACCCAAAGTCCAAGCATCTCTATGTCGATACTCCGCTGAATCCGGAGTCCGAGTTCTCCGCCTCCGTGCTCGTCTTCGACATCGACGATCTTGGCAAGGAGAACCCCGAAGGGAAGGTTCTGCCGATCGGCGAATGGTCCGGCATCACGACCGGACAGCGGCGAGTCGTGCAGGGCGAATACAACAAGGCCGGCGACGAGATCTGGTTCTCGGTGTGGAACAGCAAAAATCAGGAGTCGGCGATCGTCGTGGTCGACGACAAGACGCTGAAGCTGAAGCAGGTCATCAAGGACAAGCGCCTCATCACGCCGACAGGCAAATTCAACGTCTACAACACGCGCAACGACATCTACTGACGGACCTTAGGGAAGCGAGGGCTATTGTCCTCCAGCCGTCTTGCGGCCCTCGCTTCCCCTTTTTAGAACACCAACGTTCGGGAAGGCCATGAAAGAGGGCAAGGTTGTTCTTGTCGGCGCGGGACCTGGCGATCCCGACCTCCTGACGGTTAAGGCTGTCCGCGCCATCGCGGCTGCCGACGTCATCGTCTACGATCGGCTCGTATCGTCGGGGATATTGGACCTCGCGCCGGCTGGCGTAGCGCGTATCAACGTCGGCAAGCAACCGAACCTGCACCCGGTATCGCAGAGTCAGATCAACGCGTTACTCGTCAAGCTCGCGCGCTGCGGTCGCGACGTCGTGCGTCTCAAGGGTGGCGATCCATTCGTCTTCGGCAGGGGTAGCGAGGAAGCGCTCGAATTGAGTCGCGCCGGGATCGAATTCGATGTGGTGCCGGGTATCACTTCGGCGCAGGGGCTCGCGGCGTCGCTGCGGGTGCCGCTCACTCACCGGGGGATGGCCAACGGCGTGCGGCTCGTCACGGGTCACTGCCGCGACGACATGGATCTCGACCTCGACTGGCAAGGTCTGTGCGATCCGCGCACGACGCTCGTTGTTTACATGGGGCTTGCGAACCTTCCGCAAATCGCGGGTAAGCTGATGGCGCACGGACGCAGTGGAGCGACGCCGGCACTCGCCGTGAGTAGCGCGACGCTTCCCGGCGAGCGGCGTCTTGCAACAACTCTCGGGAAGTTGGTTGAGGACGTTACGGAGGCTGGACTTCAGGCGCCGGTGCTCTTCGTCGTGGGCGAGGTGGCAAGCCTCTTTTCTAGTCTCGTGCGCGACGCAGACAGCGAAGGGGAAAGCTGTGCGAGCGGCCTTGCTGCTGGTTCCCGTTAGTCTGCTGGCGCTGACGCCGGTCTCGCTCGCCGGCGGCGCCGAGGTGACGGCGGACCGGGCGGAGAGGCTCCGCAACTTGGTCGTCCAGGACTGCGGCTCCTGCCACGGGCTTACGCTGAAAGGCGGGCTCGGAAAGCCGCTGCTGCCGAAGTCACTGGCGGCCTTTCCGGAAGAGGGCGTGGCGGAGGTCATTCTCGACGGCGTCCCCGGAACACCCATGCCAGCGTGGCGCGGCATCCTGAGCGAGGCCGACGCGCAGTGGATCGCACGGACGCTGAAGGAAGGGGTTTCCAGATGAACGTCGACCGACGGGCCGTGTTTGCATTCGCGACGGCTGCGGGTTTTCAGATGAGCATGCGTATCGCCGAGGCCGCGCCCTCCGTCATGCGAGGCACCGGTGACCTTGGCCTCGTCGTCGAGCGGGCAACGGGCTCGGTTCTCGTTATCGAAACGACACGCCGCAGCATCCTTGCACGCATCGAGGGGCTCGGCGACCTCTCGCACGCGACAGCCGTCTTCTCGCCCGACCAACGCTATGCATTCGTCTTCGGGCGGGACGGCGGCCTGACCAAGGTCGATCTACTGGAGGCAGCGATCGTTACCCGCGTGATCCAGGCGGGAAACTCGATCGGAGGGGCGGTTTCGGACGACGGCCAGCTGATCGCGGTGTCGAACTACGAGCCCGGCGGTGTACGGATCTTCGACTCAGCAACACTTGAGATGCTGCATGATATACCGGCAGCGTGGGGTGGTGGGCAGCTTTCGAAGACCGTCGGCCTTGTCGACCTGCCAGGGCGGCGTTTCATGGTGTCGCTCTACGACTCTGGCGACATCTGGCTTATCGACTGCGCAGCCGGGGCAAAGCCCTTTGTGTCCAACATCGGGCACGCAGGTTCGCAGCCCTATGATGGCTTCGTGACCGCGGACGGGCGGCACTACCTCGCTGGCCTATTCGGTGAAGATGGCGTCGCTCATGTCGACCTCTGGAAGGAACCCCTTACGATCGACCGGGTGCTTCAGGGGTACGGCCGCGGCGAAGAGAAGCTTCCCGTTTACAAGATGCCGCATTTGGAGGGCTGGGGAGAGACGGGACGGTCACTTCTCCTTCCCGCCGTCGGACACCATAAGGTTCTGGTCGTCGATGACGAGAGTTTCAAGGAAACCGGTCGTATTGCCGTTCACGGCCAGGCGGTCTTTTGCGTCGCTCGGCCCGATGGCCGGGAAGTATGGGTCAACTTTGCGCCGCCGGACAACGATACCGTTCAGGTTATCAACGTCGAGCAGCGGCGTGTGGTGCATGAGTTCAAGCCAGGACCTGCCGTGCTCCACATGGAATTCACGCCGCGCGGACGCGAGGTCTGGCTTTCGGTACGCGATGCGGATCGCATCGACGTGCATGACGCGCGCTCCTACGAGAAGCTTGCCGAGCTTCCGGCGCAGAAGCCGAGCGGAATCTTCCTCACCGCGCGCGCCAACCGGATCGGGCTATGAGCGCGTTCGACCGCGATCCGGCGCTCGTCCTCGCCGACCATTGGCAACGGGATTTCCCGCTCTTGCCGCGGCCGTTCGCGAAGGCTGGAAAGGCGTTCGACCTTACGGAAGCTGAAACGATCCGGGCGCTGGAGCGCCTCGCAAACCGACAATTGCTGAGCCGGATCGGTCCGGTCGTCCGGCCGAACACCGCGGGGGCGAGTACCCTTTGTGCCTTGGCAATCTCGAAGAAGGACCTTCCACGGATCGCACAAGCAGTGTCGGCCGAACGATACGTCAACCACAACTACGAACGGGACCACCAATTCAATCTTTGGTTCGTTGTGGCCGCGCCGACCGTCGGTGAACGAGCTGCGTGTCTCGATCGTATCGCGGCGTTTGCTGGCCAGCAGCCGCTCGATTTGCGGCTTCTAAAGTCGTTTCACATCGACCTAGGCTTTTCCCTGAGGGGCGGCGCTCGCCGGGAGCTTCGATCGTCCGAGACCTTCCGCACCGCCACACCGGATGAAATTCGTTTGATCGCCGCGCTCGAGGACGGGCTGCCGCTCGCGCCGCGGCCATACCGTGACGTCGGAACTCGGCTCAGTACGCGGGAGCACAGTGTCATCGCCACGCTGGGTCGCCTTGTCAGCGACGGTGTCGTCTCGCGGTTCGGCTGCGTGTTGCGACACCGCGAAATAGGATTCACCGCGAACGCGATGGCATGTTGGGATGTGCCTGACGATCGTGTGGAGGCGCTCGGGCGTGCGGTCACGCTCGAGCCGCAGGTGACGCTTTGTTATCGGCGCAACCGATCGCTGCCCGAATGGCCCTACAACCTTTTCGTGATGGTACATGGCCGCGATATGGCGACGGTCAGGGAAGTGATCCTCGGCATCGGCGGGCGAACCGGGCTATTGGGAATGCCGCACGATGTGCTCTTCAGCCGACGCTGCTTCAAGCAGCGCGGCGCGCGTTTCCTGACCGGCCGCGCGGCAACGGAGCAGGCAGCATGAATCGCATCCTTGACGACCTCGACCGGCGAATCGTCAACCGGCTCCAGGTGGGCATCGCCATCACCGATGAACCGTTCGCCGCCGTGGCGAACGAGCTCGGTATCGAGACGGCAACGCTGCTCGTCCGACTGTGCCGCCTGAAGACGGCGGGCGTCCTGTCGCGGGTCGGTCCGATGTACAACGCCGAACGATTCGGTGGCGCGCTCAGTCTATGCGCGATGACGGTTCCTAAAGACCGCTTTGAAGGCGTTGCCGAACTCGTCAATGCGTTCCCGGAGGTAGCGCACAATTACGCGCGCGAGCATCGCCTCAACATGTGGTTCGTTCTCGCGACGGAGACAGCTGCGCGCCGCGCCGAGGTGGTCGCCGACATAGAGCGCTTGACGGATATCAAGGTGCTCGACCTGCCGAAGCTCCATGAATTCTACATCGGATTGAAGGTCCAGGCATGACCGCTTCCCCAGCCAAACTCGATGCTGTCGATCGCGCCATCGTTGCTGCGACCCAGGAAGGACTTCCGCTCGTCGAGCGTCCATTCGAGGCGATTGCCCGATCAATCGAGTCAAGTCCTGCGGAGGTGATGGAACGAATGCGGTCGATGCAGGAGGCGGGGGTCATCCGGCGTATTGCGGCCGTTCCGAACCACTATGCGCTCGGTATGACGGCAAACGGCATGTCGGTCTGGGATGTGGACGACCTGCTGATCGAGCAATTCGGCGAGGCGGTCGGCCAGCTTGACTTCGTGACGCATTGCTACCATCGCCCACGGCGAGCCGGCTGGTCCTTCAATCTCTATGCCATGGTGCATGGTTCGAGCCGCGCGGAGGTGTTGGCGAAGGTTGCTGTCATCGCCCGCCTAATTGGGCCCGCGGCGCGGAACCACGACGTACTATTCTCAACACGCATACTCAAGAAGACCGGCTTTCGGCTTTCAGTTTGAGGGGATTACGATGTTCCGGCTGTCACAGTTTATGCGTGAACTGATCGAGCCTTCGCAGTCCGCGCGGAGACGTTCCCCGAGAGGCCCTGTCGTCATCTGGAATCTCGTCCGACGCTGCAACCTCCTGTGCAAGCACTGCTATTCGATATCCGGCGACGTCGACTTTCCGGGCGAGCTGTCGACGGAGGAAGTGTTTGCGGTAATGGACGACCTGCGTGCGTTCGGCGTGCCAAGCCTCATCCTCTCCGGCGGCGAGCCGCTGCTGCGCCGCGATATCTTCGCGATCTCGAAACGCGCGCGCGCGCTGGGATTTTACACTGGACTGTCCTCGAACGGCACGCTTATCGACAAGGATACCGTCGGCGCCATCGCGGACGTGGGCTATGACTATGTCGGCGTTAGCCTAGACGGAATGCGCGAGACGCACGACCGTTTCCGACGCCGCGAGGGCGCATTCGACGCCGCTCTTGCAGGTCTCCGCCTTTGCAGGTCGTACGGCATCAGGACCGGGATGCGGTTCACGATGACCAACGATAACGCCGGCGAGTTGCCCAAGCTTCTAGACCTGATGGACGATGAGGGAATCGAGAAGTTCTATCTCTCGCATCTCGTCTACGCCGGGCGTGGCAACAAGAACCGGGGGGACGACGCACACCGCGCGGAGACGCGCGACCGCATGGCCATGCTGTTCGAACGCGCCCTGCAATCGGTCATCGCCGGCGATGGCAAGGAGTTCGTGACCGGCAATAACGACGCTGACGGCGTGTGGCTCTACCTGTGGGCCAGAGAGCGATATCCCGAGAATGCGGAGCTGCTTCGGTCCAAGCTCGAGGCGTGGGGTGGCAACTCTACCGGGGTGAACATCGCGAACATCGACAATCTCGGCAACGTGCACCCCGACACGATGTGGTCGAACCATACGCTGGGCAACGTTCGCCAACGACCGTTCTCGGAAATCTGGACCGATCTCTCGGACCCGATCCTGGCAGGCCTGCGCATGCGGCCGCGCCCGCTCGAGGGCCGCTGCGGCGGCTGCCGGCATCTTGTAATCTGCGGCGGTAACACGCGCGTGCGCGCCCTGCAGCTGACAGGCAATCCGTGGGCGGAAGATCCGGCCTGCTACCTCACGGATGCGGAGGTCGGCGACAGGCTGGCCGGTTCCCGTGTTGAACTCACGCCGTTCCGGAGCAGAAGCCGTGTCGCGGCGCTTACGTGAAATCGCCGCGCTGGTGATGCTTGCGGCCGCCGCATGCAAGCCGGTTCGTGCGCAAGCGGAGGACGCAGACCAGGTCTACGAGGACCGTTGCGCCGCGTGCCATGGCGAAGGTCGTCTCGGCGGAACAGGCCCCGCGCTGATTCCCGAGAGCCTTGGCAAGGCAGATCCGAAGGCCATTGCGCTGACCATTCGTGAAGGGCGTCCAGCGACGCAGATGCCCTCGTTTGCTGGAAAGATCTCCGACGGGGACATCGAGGCACTGGCGCACTTCGTAGCTGCGCCGCTGGCGCAGCCGCCCATTTGGGGACCGGCAGAGATCGCCGCAAGCCGCGTCGTGCTCGATGCTTCTCCCCCGGTCAGTGCGCCTGTCTATTCGGCAGATCCGCGAAACCTGTTCGTCGTGGTGGAAGCGGGCGATCACCATCTCACGGTGCTGGACGGTGACACGTTCACGCCCTTGGCGCGGGTCGGAACGCACGTCGCACTGCACGGTGGGCCGAAATTCACGCCTGATGGCCGATACACCTACTTCATGTCACGTGACGGCTGGGTAACGAAGTTCGATCTCTGGAGCCTCAAGCCGGTCGTCGAGGTGCGGGCTGCGATCAATTCGCGCAACATCGCCATTTCGAGAGACGGAAGGCACATCGCCGTGGCGGCCTACCTTCCGCGTGCACTGATGATTCTCGACGCCGATACGCTCGCTGTCGAAAAGATCTTCGACGTTCGCGACCGGACGGGCACGCCGTCGCGCGTATCGGCGGTCTACCAGGCGCCGCAGCGTAACAGCTTCATCGCGGCTCTGAAGGATGTTCCGGAGATCTGGGAGATTTCGACGGACCCGAACGCGCCTGCCCAGTTCGCCGGCCTCGTGCACTCCTACGAGGAAGGCATGGTTGAGGGCCTCGCATCCTCGAGTGGACTGTTTGCATTGCGGCGAATACCCGCTCCAGAACCGCTCGACGACTTCTTCTTCGATCCCGATTACCGCAATCTGATCGGTGCCTCCCGTGACGGCGACCACGCATGGGTCATAAACCTCAACGTCGGTCGCGAGATCGCGCGGATCGACCTTCCCGGAATGCCCCACCTCGGCTCCGGCATATCGTGGATCTGGAAAGGCAGGCCGGTCGTTGCCGCCCCTCACCTGAAGGACAGCGCCATCAGCATCATCGACATGACAAATTGGACTGTGATCAGGACGCTGCACACAGATGGGCCGGGCTTTTTCCTGCGCAGCCACGAGAACACGCCTTACGTATGGGCCGATGTATCGGGTGGTCCCAACAAGGATCGTCTCCACATAATCGACAAGCGAACCCTCGAAATCGTGAAGACGATCGTGCCCGCGCCTGGAAGGCCGGCCGCGCATGTCGAGTTCGACCGGGATGGCCGTCACGCCCTCGTGTCGATCGCCGAGATGAAGGGCGACCTCCTCGTACTCGACGCAGCGGACTTTCACGAGGTCAAGCGGCTGCCGATGTCCAAACCGTCCGGCAAGTACAATGTCTGGAACAAGATCACATTTTCCGCCGGCACGAGCCACTGATCGCTGCCGCGGCCTGCTGATCGTAGCGCACGGCGAATGCCGCGGCGCGGGCACCAATGTACTCGCCCGCGAACTGGCGCGGCGGCTGCTGGTGTCCGGTGCGTATGAGGAAGTGGAAATCGGTTACGCACGCGCCACGCCCAGCATAGAAGAGGCCGCGAGCCGCCTGTCGTGCCGTGAGGTCAGTGTGTATCCGCTGTTCATGAGCGACGGCTACTACGTCCGCAACATGATCCCGGAAAGGCTCCGCCTGTCGAACGGACAAGACGCTTTCGGGCACACCGTGACGATCGCAAAACCGCTCGGACTTTCAAGAGGCTTGCCGGGCGTGATTGCGCGCGGTCTTCAGTGTGCTTCGGATTCTTTAGGATTGAAGCCTCAGCATGTTCATGTGCTCTTCGTAGCTCACGGTTCCACGAAATCGAGCAACTCGGCGGACGTCGCTCGCGAACTCCTAGAGCGCGTTCGCCGCCGCAGCACGTTTGCATCGTTCGGACTTGCCCTTCTTGAAGGCGAGCCGTCGCTTGCGGTTGCCCTGCGCGCCGCGCCGCGGCCTCTGCTTGTCCTCGGCCTTTTCACCGGCGAAGGGCTGCACGGCGGCGAAGATCTGCATGGTGCTGTGCAGGCGCTGCACGATCCGCACGTCCACGTCGTGGACCAGCTTGGAGGCTACGCTGGCGTCATCGAGTTGATCGTCCACTCTTCGCCATGGCCGCAAATGGCGGTCTAGACGCCCAGATTGCGGTGAAGCCGCGCGTCCTTCGACTGGAAGTGATCCACGAACCAGTTGCGGACTGCTCGCGAAAGGGACTCCGTACTGCTTGCGGCGGGGCTATCGTACGCTACATCCATGATGTCGCGTATTTCATCGAGCAGCGCCTCGTGTTCGGCCTTGTGGGCCGCATACTCGTCATATCGATGCTTGCGCATGATCGATTCCTCCAGAGCGAAATGGGCCGCAATGCGCGCAAACACCTCACCGAGGAAAACCTCCACCTTCGCCGAGTCCGCTCCCGCGAGCATCTCGGTGTGGAGCCTGTTGATGAGATCAACGAGCTCGCGGTGCTCGTGGTCCACATCGGGAACACCCGTCTCGAACTCTCGCCGCCACTCGATCAGCGCCATGCGACGCACCTCATCGGATCACGAAGCCGCCTTCGTCGGGCCTGAAGTCCACGGCCAGATTTTGCAGCGGCTTGAGCGTGACTGCGAAGGATTGCTCGTAGTCGAAGCCGTCCGTCCTCCTGCTGTCGCGCATCTGCGCCTTGAGAACGTGCCCGCCGACCGGAACGGCGAATTTTTGGTAGAGATGCGAGGGGCCATCGCTGCCGAGGCCGGTCGGTGGCAGTACGCCCTCGAACAGGCGGTGGCCATCGATCGACAGGGCGACGAACAGCGGAAGTCGCTCGCCGGAGCACGTGTTGGCGCGCCTTTCGTTGGCCGGCAGCTTCGCGATTTCTTCGGGAGTCAGGCGGCGGCAGTCGACCAATCTTGCGCCGCCGTGGGTGAACGACACTTTGATCTGCGCCCATTCCGGCGACATCTGGGAGTACATTGGACGCGAGGAAAACCAGCCCACGGCGATGGCGATGGCGATGTAGAATGCTCCCTGGCCTAGGATGCGTGCGGCGCTAGGCACCTGTCATTCCCTTCTGACGAGCCGTGATGGTGCGCACCATCCTCGGCGGCTCGGGCGCCGCCTCTGCGAGGAGGCGTCGAAGTGCCAAGATTTCGTGGCTGAGTTGGGAGTTTCCGATGCGGCCTGCCCATACTGCCCGTATTCGGTCCCTTGGTATCCGCCCTCGCAGTCGCGGGTCACGCTCGCCAGCGAGGCGGGCGCTCGTCCAAGCTTGGCCGAACCGGTTCATGCAGGAGTTCTCTCGGCACCCGAGGACGATCACACCGTCTGCCAGTTGCCGGCTCAAAACATATTCGACGAACGACGGCGGCAGGTGACCTGCACAGTTGATCGAAACGACCCCGATGTCGGGACCGCGGTGACTTTCGGCGATTCCGGCGTTTAAGCAGCCGAACACCATGATACGCGATGAACCGACAAGACGCGCACCTTCCGCCTCGAGATCAGCTCGAACAGCGGCCAGTTGCCGATCTGCCAGATCGATGCCTGGCACCAGCGCGGTCATGCGCCGGAATGGCGTCGATGTCGGGCAGGCCCCTGCACAGATGCCGCAATCGACGCATAGGGAGGGATCCACGACGGCTTCGGCTGCGAACGGCCGCCCGTCGCTACGTTGCTGCATCGTGATCGCGTTGTAAGGACAGTCGGCCTCGCAGCGGCGGCAGCCGTTGCAGTTATCGAGGTTGACCACGGCGACGGACGCCTTTCGCATCGGTGGCAGCCATGGGAACGCTACGAGGATCGCGAGCATTCCGAAGGCGCTCGTCCATGTCGCGCGCCCTGGCAACGTTTCGATGAGCGGATAGGCAGGCAGGTAAAACCAGTCCAGACCGATTGCCCCTGGCACGGTCGCAAGATTGGCTGGCCCCTGGCTCAATGCCGGCTTCACGATCGCCATCGCCAGCAACGACATGCCCACGCCCAGACAGAGGCCAAGGGGCGGATTGATGCGCGGCTTGGCAATTCGCTGGAGATGAAGCCACAGGAGGCCGAGAGCGATCAGCGGCACTGCGATGTGCATGAACATCATCAACGTGAAGAACCGGCTCTCGAGGTCGACCGGAGACAGGAAGTTCCGCGCGATCGGTTGACCGAAGAACGGCAGCTGGTCGAGCCATTCCGACGAAACGATCGCGACGTACTGCGCAAGCTTGTCCCAGACCAGCCAATATCCCGTGATGCCAGCGGCATACATTAGTACGAGCACGGGCACGCCGGTCGTCCAGCTGAACCAGCGGACACCACGGTACCGGCCCAGCCCGAACTCCCGCAGAAGGTGGAGCAGCATCACGACCACGAGACCGTCAGAGGCGTAGCGGTGGAAGCTGCGCATGATACCCGCGGCGTACCACTGGTCGTTGGTCATGTATTCGACCGACTCGAAGGCTGTCGCGACGCCAGTATCGAAGAAGATGTACACGTAGACGCCGCTGGCCGCGACGATCCAGAAGAAGAAGAAGCCTAGTGCGCCTAGGTTGAGCAGGGGATTCCACGCCGCCGGGAACGCCGCACCCAACGTGCGCTCGCTGTGGTCGAAGGTCTGGCGAATCATCCGCCTCAAGAAGTTCATTGCAATCAGGCCCCGCCGGATTTGATCGTCCGTCGCGTCTCGCGCACGAGAACCACGAGAACGGCACCGAGCGATGTGAGCCCCATTGCGATCGACAGGAACAGCGCGTAACTGAAGTGATAGCGTCCCGTGTTGGGATCGTAGACTGTGCAATAGAGCTTTACGCGGTCGGCAAGACCTGCGAGCGAGAACAGCGGGCGGCCCCGCCCCCAGACGGCGTCCTTCAACGGTTCGACGATCGCCGGCGTGGCAAAATCTTCGCCGTAAACCTGTGCAAACACCTTCCCGTAGCGGTCGAGAATGGTCACCTGCGCCGCGTGTGCGAATCCGCCAGCGGATTGGTCGATCGAAAAGCCGATCGCATCGCTGAGCGTGGCCACCGTGACGGCATCGCCCGAGGCGAAGATCCAGTCCGGGGCCCCCGCGTTGTGCGCAGCCGCAAACGCGCGCATCCGCTGGGGGGTGTCGTTGCGAGTGTCGAAGCCGATGGTGAGGACCGCAAAGCTTCCTTCGCCGAGCGCATCGCGTGCCGCAGAAATCGCCGGAGCAAGCTTCTCCACGATGGCCGGACAGGCGTCTGCGCAGCCCGTGTACACAAGGTTCACGATCAGAGGCTTCCCTCTCATCGAGCTGAGGGGTAGCGGTGCGCCCCTGGTGTCGGTGAAGACGAGGTTGGGCACGGTCTGCCCGATAACCTCCTGCGACTCGCGGATGGTTTCGACACTCGTCTTCGCCGCAAGTGCCGAAAGCGAATTGATCGTCGCAATGAATACGAGGAGTGCGGCCGCGATCCGGTTCATCAAATGGCCCCGATCAGCCGGTCCGCCACCGCACCGAAAACCAGCAGGACGAGTTGAAGCAGCGAGGCGAGAAATGTCCCGATCGCGCGCCGGCGGGTAGGTTCTGCGACCAGCATCACGCTCGACCACAGGAAGTACCCGCCGCCAATGGCTGCCCCGGCAAGATAGATCCATCCCATGGACCAGAAGGCCGGGAGCAGCGAAAGCGCCACCAGCAGCGCGGTATGCCCCAGGATCACCCAGGCCGTGAAACGATTGCCGGCAACGACCGGCAGCATTGGCACGCCGGCAGCCGCGTAATCTTCACGACCAGCGATTGCCAGCGCCCAGAAGTGCGGCGGCGTCCAAAGGAACAGTACAAGCGCCATCACCATGGGTTCGGCATGAAGTCGCGTGTCGACTGCGGCAGCGCCGGCAAGCACCGCGAAGCTTCCAGCGATCCCGCCGATCACGATGTTGCCAACGCTACGCCGCTTGAGCCAAAGCGTGTAGACGATGCCGTAAACGAACGCGCCCATGAAGGTGTGGACTGCCGCCCAGCCGTTTGTGGACCACGCAGCGAGGCTCACGGCTGCGGTAAGGAGTGTCAGGATCGCGACCAGCCACGGCATGCCTGCCGAAAGCCGCCCGGATGCGAAGGGGCGCTTCGCGGTTCGTCGCATTTGTCGATCGAGATCGACCTCCGCCCACTGGTTGAAGGCTCCGGCGCTCGCCGAGGCAGCGAATACGGCCAGGCACAGCGTCGCAAGGCGCCATGCTGGCGGAAGTTCGGCTGGGGTAACGGCGATCCCACCGATCGCACTGATCGTGATGGCCACTCCAATCCTCAACTTGAAGACGGATACCATGTCCTTCGCAAACGTAACGGCGGGCGTGTCCATCTGGATGCTCCCCCTAGCCGTCAGCCCATCGGCCAAAGCTCGGAGAGGTATTTCCAGTTCACGAAGTAATAGAGCACGAACGAGCCGAAGAAGATGCCGACCAGAATGTAGGTGCCGGGCAGGTGCCACGTGCCTGCATTGCTGTAGGTGGCAAGCGCTTCGTGTACGAGTTTCTTCGGCATCGGTCCAAGGGCCGTGGATGCGTTCTTCGAGTCGATGCGCTTGCCGAACAGGATGCTCCACACGACGATGACGACGTAGAGCGCGCCGCCGGTGGCCGCCATGATCGCCGACAGTCCGTTGAGGCCGAGCATCAGAAAGGCTGCATCGGGATATCCGAAGTGCAACGAAGCCTCGGAAAACGTGATATCCCAATGACGACGGGCGACACCCAGCGTTCCCGCTCCCATCATAAACACCGAGATTCCAGCGGCCCCGAAGCCGAAGAGATAGGGCTGGATGCGAGCGAGGCTGGGAAATGCGATCTCGCGCTGGAAGATGATCGGCACGACAAGGTACGTCGCCGCCATGAAGGCAAGGGTGGTGCCCGCGACCACGGTCGCGTGGAAGTGCCCAGGAACGTAAAGCGTGTTGTGCATCATGATGTTGAGCTGCTCGGTGCCGAGCACTACGCCCGAGATTCCGCCGAGAAAGCCGAACATGACGAGGGAGAGGAACATTCCCGCGAAGGCGGGATTGCTCCAGGGCGCTCGGCGCAGCCATTCGAATAGGCCGCGGTTGAAGCCGTTGCGGCGCTGGGCGGCTTCGATCGCACCGGGCACCGTCATGCCGTGGATCATGCTGCCCATGACAGCGAGGTACATCATGTAGGAGGTGTTGACGATCTTCCATTCGGAGCTGAGGCCAGGCTCCACGAGCATGTGGTGGGCCGACGCGAGCTGCAGGAAGAGGATGTACATCAGGAAGGCCATGCGACTGACCTTTTCCGACAGCGGTTTCGCGCCGACGGTGATCGCGATGATCATGTACCAGATGGCCACGTGTGCAGAGACGTTGATCTGCTGGGACGAGTGCCCCATGCCCCACCAGACGAGCTTGTACATGAGCGTATCGATGTGGCCGATGTAGCCAAGCGACCAGAGCCATGTTGGAATGAGGATGATTGCGCCCGAGGCAATGGTGAAGACCGCGATGATGCACGCGGTCAGCGCGCCAAAAGTCACGAGCGGGATCGAACCCTCGTATGTCTTTTCTTCCTTTGCCACGACGAGTGTGCCGAGAAAGATGCAGCATCCGATCAGTGCTCCGACGGCGAAAAGGATGAGCCCGAGATAGAAATTCGGGCTTGCCTGCATGGGCACGTAGGACGTGAACATCACGCTTGAATCGCCCTGCAGCACGGTGATGTTGGTGAGCAACCCACCACCGACCATGAGCGCGAAGGCGAACCAGCCCCAGCGGGGCGCAGCAAGTCTACTTCCCAAAATCACGGCCGACGCGAAATACAGCACCGCGATCTCGAAGAAGATGATCCAGAGCAGCAGCACGTCGAGGCCGTGCGCCGTAAGCACGAGATAAAATTTTTCCGCCGGCAGCAGGTGTACCGCGGGCCAACGCGTCAGCGCGACGAGCAGGCCAAAGATGCCGCCGACGGCGAGAAAGATAACGGCAGCCACTGCATTTGCTTTGATAAGCCTCTCTGCGGCGAGATCTATGCGCAGGCCGGTCGCGGGGCAGGTACGAAACCGGGTTGCAAGTGCGTTCAGCACGCCTGGGTGAGCGGCAACGTCGGCCATGTCAGCCCCCCTTCTTTGGTTCGATGACGCGGATGCGACCCACCATCGTATGGTGGCCGATGCCGCAGAATTCGTTGCAGACTACGGAGTATTCCCCCGCAGCGCTGGGGGTGATCTTGATGATGTGCTCGATGCCCGGATGAACCTGGATGTTCATATTGATGGGCTGCAGCGAAAAGCCGTGCTGCCAGTCGAGCGAGGAAAGATGCAGGCGGTAGGTCTGCCCCTTATCGAGTTCGAGGACCGGCCACCACTGCCATAATCGCGCGAGCATGTAGACATCGCCCGGCGGGGGTTTGACGACCGGGATGCCGGAGTCACCTTCCTCGCCCTGCTTGAACTTGTTGGCGAACTCCTCCGTACGCTGCTCGTACACCGCTGGGTCGATCCGGTACACCTCTGGCGAAAGGTTCTGCCGCCCCTCCAGATGCCAGTAAATCATCATGAAGAACATGATGAGACCCCAGACGAATGCGACAGAGATCCAGATGAGCTCGCCTCGGGCTATCGGTTCGTTCCACCAGACTTTCGATTGAGGAGGTCGGATTGCCATAGCTGTTTACCTACTTCGCGATGGGTATCTGCGAGATCTCCATGAGACCCCAGACGAGGTAGATGACGGCGGGAACCGTCACCCCCAAGAATAGAAGTAGGAACGGATTGTCGAGCAGGCGCTGCATCGCTGGCACACGAAGCGATCCGGCATCGGCAACAGTGGGTGGCTCTTCTTGTGGCACGGTCGTCTCTCCCTCAAACCGCTCCGGGCAGAGTGGAGTTCGTTGCCGCACCACCTCCTTGACGAAAGTCAAGGCAATGTGACGATCGGGCTGTCGATCATGAAAAAAGGGGCGGTGATCGCGGTGAGGCAGGCTTGAGCGCACATGTTGTGCAGCATCCGCGGCATGGCGTGAGCTATTTGGCAGATGGCAAAGCGAGTACTGATTGAAGACATCCGCCGCCAAGAGCTGACACTCGCGGGCTTGGAAGTGTTGATGGAAGGGGGCCCCGACGGAGCGACGATGGAGCGTATCGGCGCCCGCGCCGGCATGTCGCGTGGTATCGTCAACTACTACTTCAAATCAAAGGACGAACTCATAGTCGAGGTTGTTAAACGGGCATTCTTCGATAGTGGTGTTCGTTGCGCCCATCTTCAGGAGACGGTCGCAACGGCCAGGGAGCGCTTGAAGGTCATAGTGCAAGTCAAACTCCGTGACTTCATGGTCACACCAGAGGTGGCACGATCTTGGATCGCCACATTTTCTCGCTATGCCAGTCACCCCGAGTTTCAGCTTGCCCAACTTGGCTTTGACCAGAAGACGCTCGCGGATCTGAAGAGCGAGCTGAGCAGTCTCGTCAGGCGCGAAAGCCTCGACATCACAGCAAAGCTGGTTCTGAGCCAAATCAAGGGGCTGTGGTTGGAACGGGCACTTGTGGGATACAGACAGTCTTGTACTGATGCGATTGCTGAGGTGGAGGCGCTGATTGATTTGGCGATCGCGGCCGATCCTTACTCTCCCTCCTAAACGACGGGGTTAGCTAGCTAAATCGGGAACTGGAGCAGGCTTTGCGTGTCTGGAAAGGTAAGGAGGCTCGACGCATTTCCCGGACCACAGCTAAGAAGCAACGCCAGAAGCGCAGTACAATAGGTCGCAGTTTTGGACATTCCCTGCTCCATACATTTTCCCGTTGCAACCAGAGGTTGACATCCAGTTGGGTAGCGTCAATGACGTCAAGGTCTCCTACACCTTCTGACGGTTTGCCCGCTGGTTGCCCAGAAAGGCCAGCAATCTCCGCTCTCAAGACGTGTGGGCTCGTGGGAGGCATGGTGTGCCCATGGACGCTCTCTTCGCGGCCGAAGTCGAGTGCTTCGTACTCCGGCGGGATTCACCTGCTGATGGTCGGACCGCCCGGCGCGGGGAAATCGATGCTGGCGCGGCGGCTTCCCTCTCTCCTGCCGCCGATGGAGCCGCGCGACATGCTCGAGGTGTCGATGATCGCGTCGCTGGCGGGCGAACTCGCGGGCGGTCGGCTGTCGCGACGAAGGCCGTTCCGCGACCCGCACCACACGGCGAGCCAGGCCGCGCTCCGGGAATAAACAAACGCGCCGCCAGCTTTAACCCGTGTACCCCTCTCCCATAGAAGTGATCCGATCGAACACGTTCTGAAAGTTCGGAACTACGGGTGTAATAGGAATCCCGTTAGCAGCTGCCAATTTCTGTTGATATATAAGGAAGCTGCCGCTGTTGACGCTGGCGACTGCGCCGGTAAGCCGGATCAAGCGAGATAAACTCGACCCCTTCATGCTTGAACCGTGAAAACAAGGCATCGGCAACGTCAGCGAAGAAAGGCACTGTATGGCCAAGCGAAATGACGAGGAGGTCCCCGCCAAACCAGTCTTTGGCAAAAGCGTAGTCATATTTCAGTTGGGCCGTGGAAAACTCTAGAAACGAGTGCTTGCAGTACTCGATTCCTTCGATGTTGCCGGATCGTAGGCTGTTTATGTACGCTCGGTTCCATCGCCATTCGAAGAGCCAGTTGCTAACGTCTGCCGTTGCATATCCATTCTTCGCTAGATGGTCCCTGACAGAAAGTCGCTTCTCGTCACTGCTTCCCCAAGCACACAGTGGGTGGCGGAAGTAGCGACGCGGGGCTTTCGACATCCACCGCTCTAGATGGTCTTCGGCTTGGTCGATCTCATCAAAGTATTCGTCAACGGATAGTTCGTCCAACGAGCGCGGCAAAAGTTGAAGACTTCAGCAGGCAGAAAGCAGTGGCGTATTGGCCGGGGCCGCAGTGGCCCCCCTCACGGGGACGCGGGCAATACTCCTTACATCAAGGGGTGAACACGTGTTCTGCGAGAAGTTTGGCGTTAGGCTATGATTCACGAATTCGAGCTTTCCCCAAGGATTGGCACGACGGCAGCGTGAAAACTTTCCTTCTACACCTGGCTGAGGGAAAGGCAGCTCTAGCGCCTTCGCTGAGTCTCCGCAGTACAAAAACACTGTTCCAGCCAGCGCATTCGTGTTTGCACACCGCGGTCGCAACTCAAGGGATTCTTGCGCAAATTTCCAGGCCTCTGCCCACCTTCGGTGTATTAGATTTACGTGGCCGAGGATTGCATGCGCCTGACCATCAACATCGTCCAATTTGGCCGCTTTTAGCGCCCAGCTTTCGGCGTGCTCTATCGCCCGCTCAGTGTTGCCGCTCCAGCCTAATCTTGCCTCCCAGTAGAAGCAGAAGGCGACCATGGTTGGGCCTAAAGCTACATCGGGGGAGATTGTGCAAACACGCTCGAAAGAGGTTCGCGCCTTCTGAACATTTTGCTTATCGAAGGTCCGCAGGCATTCCAAGCCTTGGTAATAGGCATTGAGCGCGTCTGGCTTGCGGAGTGTCTTGCGCCAAACTCGGGCTTGTTCGCCTGCCACCAATGTGACGTCCAGCGCCGTGACAACCTTTCTTACGATCTCGTCTTGGAAATCGAATTCGCTTCCCAATACGGCTTCGAGCCGTTCCGCCCAAACGATGCGGCCGCTCAGTCCATCAATCAATTGGGTCGCTATACGAACGCGGCTGTCTTCTGATTGTAGCGTCCCCTCCAAAACGTAGCGAACACCCATCTCTGCAGTCACATCTTGCGGCATGCAAGAACGGTTGGCGTAAGTCGCAGCATTGCCGGCCGCAATTACAAAAATCCCGGACATTTTGACAAGCGCCATTTGAATATCAATGCGGATCCCTTCAGCAAGATGACCGAACCGTCCGTCCACGTTGAGATTTTTAAGCGGCAGAACGATAATGGATGGATTGGTTGGCAAACTACGCAATCCGAACTTTAGGACTGCCGATAGGTCATTTGCTCTTTGAGCATTGGATATCAGCTTCGTGAGTCCCTGAGCCAAAAGACTGCGGAACCGTTCTCTTTCGACAAGTGCCCAAGCCTCGAAGGCATCCTCCTTGAAGTCAAACCCGTCCAACAGATCTCCGTGATAAAGCTCTACGGCAGCTTCGAGTTCTGTGCGATCGTCACTTGCTATAAGCTGCTGAAATTCACGCGCATCCGTGCTGACCTCGTCTGTTCGTAACGAGATTGCGTCACCCTCAGCTATCAAATTTGGACCGAAGGCCTTTCTCAGAATAGCCAAGCACTGCCGCAAGCTGGCTCGAGCTTGCTCGTCGGAACTCCGCTCCCAGAATAGGCCCAATACTTTCTCACGGGTTTGCGGCACTCCGTTTTGCAGTGCGAGATAAGCTGCGACAGCACGTGATTTTCGTGTCAGCACGTCCAGCCGAGGACCTGAAGTGCGTAGCCCTCCAAGAAGTTCAAATTGATAGGCTGCCATTGGCAGACCCGTCCGGTGGTAGCCGATTGTGCACTGCTAAACGCAATCTAACCTGCCTAATTCCCAAGTCGGAACTCAAATAATCTCGACTTTCACCTGAAATCTGGCAGGCAAATCCTTCGCAATCGACCTCTGGAGGTGCAAAGTCCGTTGGTCGCAAGCCTCTCAAACCGGGGTGTCGGCTGCGGAGCCGAGCAAGATCTTTTGAGCAGGCTTCTGCTTCCAAGCATGCCTGATTTGGGCACCCCAAGTCAAAAGCGAGCGAAGGTCTAATCCGCTAAGCGTACAGAATGTGTCGCTCCGTCGGGCGTCCAAATACTCGGCCTTTGCGACTTCGGCACGTAGCGGTGCGACCGTCGACGTCTGCCGGTTCCAATTGTGCATGTATGCTTCGATTTTCAGTTCGAACATCGGTTTCTCCCTACTTTCGCCAGATGGAGGCGGCTGGGGGCATCGCACGCGCTCGCTCGGCGTGGAACACTTCGGCCAGACCGGCACATTGCGCGAGCTTTATCGCCACTACGGCATCGATGCGCATGCGATCCTCGAGGCGGCAGACGGCGTTGTCCGCACCAGGCCAGCGCGCCCAGCGGTCGGCTGACCGCAGCCCGCTGCTTGCTACGTCATTTGCTGTCGCCACTGGCCGGGGGACACGCCGTTCCACCGCCGGAAGGCGTGCACGAACGAACTCGCGCTCGCGTAATCGAGCGTGATCGCAATGTCGGTGATGCCGAGATCGCCGAGCATCAGCAGTTCACGCGCCGCGGCGTGTCGGACCTCATCCTTGATCGCCTCGAACGTCGTGCCCTCCTGCCGCAGTCGCCGCCGCAAGGCGCGGGAGTGGAGCCCCAGCCGCGCGGCCACATCCTCCATGCCGGCCTGCCCCGTCAGCAGCAGCGAGCGCAGCACGTGCCGGACGTGCCCGGACGTATCGAGCGGCGCGCCGCCAACGGCCATTTGCAGCCGCGCCAGGGCCCGGCCGTGCAAGGTGGCGTCAGCATCGGGTAGGGGCAAGGCCAGCGTCTTGACGCTCAGCACTACGCCCGTCTGGTTCTGGCGGAAGCGGACGGGGCAGCGGGCGAGGCGCAGATACGGGCCCGGATCGTCCGGCATGACGCGCGACAGCAGGAGTTCTTCCGGCGCGCCGGCGCCACCGGTGAGTTCGGCGATGAGCTTGCAGCCGACCGCCAGCACCAGGTCGTAGAGCTGCGGCGACACTCGTACCGATGCGTCATAGACGCCGTATCCGAGAATGACGTCGCGCTCCCCCCGCAGGAGATACACGGCGCCACCGGTCGAGTTGTTGATCTGGAAGGCAACGAACGCCGCCAGGGCCTCCCCCAGCGTGGCGGCGTGGCGCATCACGACGCCCAAGGGGCCCAGCGCCGAAAGCGTCTGGCGCTGGCCGAGCTGCAACCCGATGTCGACGTGCCCGGTGAGGCGGCAGGCGTTGTCGAGGATCGCAACGTAGGCTGCGTAGGGAATGAAGGCGTCCGGACGCAACTGGTTGGCAGCGACGCCCGTGCCTTGCAGCACCGCCTCCATCCCGACGCCGAACTCAGTGAGCAGCGGCGGCAACAGCATGAGCGACGCAGCCCGCTGCACGGCGATCCGCTTGTTCTGGCCTGTCACCCGGTGGTGTCCTGAAATCGCAACCGTATGGCTTCGGGATCGTCTACCCTGCACGCCGACGTGAGTCGAGCCGAGGGGGGACATGATGAAGCGCAACCTGGCATTCGCTGTAAATCTGGCATTGAGCATCGCGATCGGATCGCTTGCTTCGCCCGCCGTGGCGAAGGACTACAAGATGACGACGAAGATCGCTGCCGGCGTGGCGACGCCTGACCGACTGGAAACCTCGATCGGCACCCTGAAGCTCCGGGATGGCGTGCCCCTGCCGGCCACCACGCAGAAGATCTGGGACAACCTCGACCGCTCGCGGGCGCTGCAGGCCTATCTCCTGGCGATCCCGATCGTGAACCAGGCGGGGATGCGCGACTCCCTCCTGAAGTTCGGCCCGGCCAACAGCACCGACGTGATCTGGCAGGACCTCGTCGATCCGCGGACGGTGGAACTCACGGCGAACGACAACACGATCTACAGCTTCATCTGGATCGATACGAAGGACGGGCCGATCGTCGTCGAGATTCCGCCGAAGGTGCTCGGGACGATCAACGACTTCTGGTACAAGTGGGTCGTCGATGTCGGTCTCACCGGCCCGGACAAGGGTGCGGGCGGCAAGTACCTCATCCTCCCACCGGGCTACACGGGCGCCGTGCCCGATGGCTACATCGTGGTGCGCCCGACCACCTACGGCATGTGGACGGTCTTCCGATCGTTCCTGGTGGACGGCAAGACCGGGCCCGGTGTCGAGGACGTGAAGAACAACCTCAAGATCTATCCGCTCTCCCAGAAGGACAATCCGAAGCCGGCCAACCTCGTGAACGCCTCCGGCGTTCCGGCCAACTTCGTCATGCCGACCGACTATTCGTTCTGGGAGCTTCTGAACAAGGTCATCCAGGAGGAGCCGCCCGAAGGGTCGGACCCGACGACGCTCGGCCTCTTCGCCTCGATCGGCATCGAGAAGGGCAAGCCGTTCGCACCCGACAAGCGGATGAAGGCAATCCTGACGGATGCCGCGAACATCGGCGCCGTGACGGCCCGGTCGCTCGCCTTCGACATCCGCACGCGCGACGCCTACTTCTACCCGGACAGCAAGAGCCACTGGCGGCTGCCGTTCTTCGGCGGCTACAAGTTCCAGTCCCAGCCGGGCGTGTCGAACCTCGACGGCGCGGCGTTCTACTACTTCTTCGCGACCGGCGTGACGCCCGCGATGGAAGAGAAGATGGTCGGACGCGGGTCGCAGTATCCGTGGGCCTCACTCGATGCCGACGGCAAACCGTTCGACGGCGCCATGACCTACAGGCTGAGACTACCGAAGGACATTCCGGTCAAGGACTTCTGGTCGGTCATCGTCTACGACAACCAGACCCGGTCGATGCTGCAGACCGACCAGCCTGCGCCGAGCGTGTCGAGCCAGAACAAGGACGTGAAGGTGAATGCCGACGGCTCGGTCGACGTGTTCTTCGGACGGAAGGCGCCGAAGGGCATGGAGGGCAACTGGGTCCAGACGATCCCCGGCAAGGGCTGGTTCATGATCCTGCGGCTCTATGGCCCGCTGGAGCCGTGGTTCGACGGCAGCTGGAAGCCCGGCGAAATCACGATGGTGAAGTGAACTCCGCCTGCGCCGGGCGTCAGCGTCTTTCGGTTCTAAGTATCAGGCACAGCTCCGCAAGAAGATGGCCGGGGGTGGCGATCGCCATTCTTGACGCGCTTCGCCCCGGTGTGCAGTATCCTGGAAAAATTCCACGATAGTGCAACGGGCCGCGTGCCCGTCCGGGAGGAGAGGCTCAATGCCGCCGATGCCGAAGCTGCCGCCGGTCTACATCGCCGGGGCCGCCGAGACGCCCCTCGGCAAGGTGACGGACCAGAGTGAATACTCGATGGTGGCGCTCGCCGCCAAGGAGGCGCTCGACGAGGCCGGCCTCAAGCTGAAAGACGTCGATGCCCTATTCACCAACTACATGGGTGAAGAAGGCTCCGTGCAGCTCGGCGAATATCTCGGCGTGAAGCCGCGGTACGCGGAATCCTCCGACATGGGCGGCGCCTCGTTCGAGTTCTTCATCCATCACGCCATGCTCGCCATCGCGCAGGGCCGCTGCGAAGTGGCGCTGATCGGCTACGCATCACGCCAGCGCAGCCGGCGCAACCGCAAGCGCGCCATCACGGCGACCGACGGCACCATCGCCGCGCAGTTCGAGGCGCCGTTCGGCATCCACTTCCCTATCGGCCATTATGCCTTGAGTGCCGCTCGTTTCATGCACGAGACGGGTGCGAAGCCCGAGCATCTGGCCCGGGTCGCCGTCGCGGCGCGCAAGTGGGCAGCCCTCAATCCCAAGGCCTGGGCGCGCGATCCCCTCACGGTCGACGACGTGCTCTCTTCGGGGATGATCTGCGATCCCCTGCACAAGCTCGACTGCTGCCTCGTCACCGACGGCGGCGGTGCGGTCGTCGTCACCACGCAGGCGCGCGCCCGCGACGCGGCGAAGATGGCGGTGCGCGTTCTCGGCGCCGGTGAATCCCACAACCAGTGGCACGTGTCGCAGTGTCGGGACCTGAGCCGCACGCCCGGCATTCTCTCGGGTCGCGCCGCGTTCGGCATGGCGGGCATCACGCCAGCAGACGTCGACGTGCTCGAGCCCTACGACAACTTCACCCACGCGGTACTCATGTACCTCGAGGACCTCGGCTTCTGCGGCCGTGGCGAGTCCGGCGACTTCGTGATGAGCGGGGCGCTCGACCCCGGCGGAAAACTTCCGTCGATGACCTCCGGCGGTGGCCTCTCCTACAACCACCCCGGCGCGCTCGGCATCCTCCTGCTGATCGAGGCCGTGCGCCAGGTGCGCGGCGAGGCCGGCGCGCGACAGGTTCCCGATGCGGAAATCGCTGTGGCGCATGGCACCGGTGGTCTCGCCTTCTCCACAGCCTCAACAGTGGTGCTCGCCCGTGAGTGACAAACCCGCCGCCTCCCTCGCCGACCAGGGCATCGCCGATCCGACCACCGAGCCGTTCTGGCAGGCGTGCCTCGAGCGCCGCCTCGTCGTCCAGAAATGTGGCGACTGCGGCACGCACCAGTTCTACCCGCGCCCGCTGTGCCTTGCGTGTGAGTCGACGAAGCTGACCTGGGTCGAGGCGAAGGGCGAGGGTACGGTCTACTCGCTCACCACCGTGCATGTGCCGGTGTCGGACGACCTGAAGCCTCCTTACGTGCTGGCGCTCGTCGATCTGGTGGAAGGACCGCGGCTCCTCACCAACCTCGAAGGCGGCCCGGCGAAGATCGGCGACCGCGTGAGATTGGCCTGGCGCGACCGCGACGGGCTGCCGCCGGTACCGGTATTCCGCACGGGCGGCCGCGGATGACCGCCGCGGCGGAGAGCATCGTCGTCCTGCGCGACCTGATCGCCTACCCGACCGTTTCGCGCGATCCCAACCGCGAGCTTCTCGCCTACGTGGAGGCGCTGCTCGCCCGCCACGGCATCGCGAGCGAGATCCTCTGGAACGCCGAGCGCACCAAGGGAAATCTCTGGGCGACCATCGGACCGGCGGACGTGCCGGGCGTCATCCTCTCCGGCCACAGCGACGTTGTGCCGGTCGACGGGCAGGCTTGGACGAGCGACCCCTTCACGCTGCGGCAGGCGAACGGCCTGCTGTTCGGGCGCGGTACCAGCGACATGAAGGGCTTTGTCGCGATCGTTCTCGCGCACGTGCCGGAACTTGTGCGGCGCAAGCTGAAAGCGCCGATCCACATCGCCGTCTCCTACGACGAGGAGCTCGGGTGCACAGGGGTGACGAGCCTCGTCGACCGCGTTGCGTCGCTGCCGGTGAAGCCGGCGTTGTGCATCGTCGGTGAACCGACGAACATGCAGCTCATCCTCGGGCACAAGGGCGGGAGCTGTCATCGCATCGTGGTGAAGGGCACGGCGGCGCACTCGAGCCTCGCTCCCACGGCCGTCAACGCGATCGCCTACGCGGCCGAGCTCATCGGCTTCATCAACGGCATCGGCCGTGAGCTCGTGGAGCGCGAACCGCGCGACGATCTCTACGACGTGCCGCACTCGACGCTCTCGGTGACGACGATTAACGGCGGCACCGCGTTCAACATCATCCCGGAGCGCTGCGAGTTCAATCTCGACATGCGGGCGCTCGCCTCGCTCGACGCCGCGGGCGTGATCAGCCGCATTCGCGCACATGCGGATCAGGTGCTGCTGCCGCGCATGCGGGCGGTGGCGCCGGAGGCGGCGATCGAGATCGAGGAGGTCGTCCACTATCCGGGGCTCGATACCGACGCAGAGCATCCCGCCGTGACCTTCCTCAAGCGCCTCCTCGGGCGCAACGACTACGCCAAGGTGCCCTACGGCACGGAGGCCGGGGTGTTTTCCGCGCGCGCCGGGGTCGTATCGATCGTATGTGGGCCGGGATCGATTGCGCAGGCGCACAAGGCGGACGAATATCTGGCGGTCGCGGAAGTGGAGAAGTGCCACGTGTTCCTGTCCCGCCTGTTCGACGCGCTCGAGACGGAAAGGCTTCCCTGGTGAAGGTCGCGCTCGTCGGCACCGGCGTCATCGGCCGTGCCTGGGCGGTGGTCTTCGCGCGTGCCGGCCATTCCGTGGCGCTCTACGACGAAAATCCCGCCATGCTTGCGCAGGCGCGCGACCACATCGCGGGCTCGCTCGAACAGTTCCGGCAGGCCGGGATCGTCAGCGATCCGGCCATGGTGCTTACCCGCATCACGGCGAGCGCCACGCTCGCGGAGGCGCTGGCGGGTGCGGACTACGTTCAGGAGTCGGTGGTCGAGAACGTCGACGTGAAGCGCTCAGTATTCCAAGCGATGGATAGCCTTGCGCCTTCCGACGCCATCCTCGCCAGTTCCGCCTCCGCCATTCCGGGCAGCGATTTCATGGACGTGCCGGGGCGCGCCCGCTGCCTCGTCGCGCACCCGGTGTCTCCGCCTTCGCTCGTGCCGCTGGTCGAGCTCGTGCCGACACCCTGGACCAGCCCGGAGGTCGTGGCGCGAACGCGCCAGCTCATGCACGACGTCGGCCAGTCACCGGTGGTGCTGCACAAGGAAATCCCGGGGTTCGTGCTGAACCGGCTGCAGGCCGCGGTGATCTCGGAAGCGATGCACCTCGTCGCGGAGGGCGTGATCTCGCCGGACGATCTCGATTGCACGATGCGGGACGGGCTCGGCTTGCGGTGGAGCTTCATGGGCCCGTTCGAGACGATGGATCTCAACGCCGACGACGGCATCGAAGGATATCTGCGGCGCTATGCGAAGAGCTACGAGACGATGTGCGCGCTCCTGCGCGTGACCGACGCCTGGCGCGCGGAGGCGATCAACGCCGTTTCGGCCGAGCGCCGGAGGCTTGTGCCGGCCGACAAGCTTGCCGAACGCCGGGCGTGGCGCGACCGAAACCTGCTGCGTCTCAAGAAGGCGCGGATCGACGAAGCGAAACAGTAGGAGGAAGCGATGGCGGCCCGGAAGGTAATCATCACGTGCGCGATCACGGGCTCGGTGCACACGCCCACGATGTCGCCGCACCTGCCGATCACGCCGGATGAGATCGCGGCCGAGTCGGTCGCCGCCGCGGAGGCCGGCGCCTCGATCATCCACCTGCACGCGCGCAATCCGAAGGACGGCAGCCCGAGTCCCGATCCAAAGATCTTCATGGAGTTCCTGCCGCGCATCAAGCAGCAGACGGGCGCGGTGATGAACATCACCACCGGCGGCGGGCTCGGCATGCCGGTCGAGGATCGGATCGCCGCAACCCGCGCCGTGAAGCCGGAGATGTGCACGCTCAACATGGGATCGATGAACTTCGGCATCTTCGGGATGGTCGGCAAGTACGACACCTGGAAGTATCCGTGGGAGAAGGAGTTTCTCGAGAAGTCGCGCGACTTCATCTTCCCCAACACCTTCAAGAGCCTCGAGTACATCATGAAGGAGATCGGGCAGGGGATGGGCACGCGCTTCGAGTGCGAGTGCTACGACGTGGGCCACCTCTACAATATCGCCTACTGCCTCGACCAGAAGTGGATCGAGCCGCCGCTCTTCGTACAGACGATCTTCGGCATCCTCGGCGGCATCGGGGCCGATCCTGACAATCTGGCGCACATGAAGCGCATCGCCGACAAGCTGTTCGGCAAGGACTACTACTGGTCGATCCTCGGCGCCGGCCGTCACCAGATGCCGCTGATCACGCAAGGCGCGCTGATGGGCGGCAACGTGCGCGTGGGGCTCGAAGACAGCCTCTACCTCTCGCGCGGGCAGCTGGCGAAGAGCAATGCCGAACAGGTGCAGAAGATCCGCCGCATCCTCGAAGACCTCGGGCTCGACATCGCAACCCCGGAGGACACGCGCCAGATGCTGAAGCTCAAGGGCGCCGCGAACGTCGGGTTCTGACATGGCGGACCATCCGCCGGCGGACGTCGTCGTCGTCGGGGCGGGGATCGCCGGCACGGCAACCGCCTTCTACCTCGCGCGCACCGGGCGGCGGGTGACGCTGATCGACCAGCAGCACCCTGCCTGGGGCGCCTCCGGTCGCAACCCGGGCTTCCTTTGGCTGCAGACGAAGGCGGCCGGGACGTCGATGCAGTTCGCGCTCGCCGGACGGGCCTTTGCCGAAGCGCTGGCGGAAGAGATGCCGCCGTACGGCTTTCGCCCTTGCGGCGGACTGATCACCTACCGCGACGAGCGGCTTGCTCCAATTGCGGAGGCGTTCGCGCGCGATCGGACGGCGGCCGGTCTGCCGGTCGAGCACATTGGGCGCAAGGCCGTGCACAACCTCACCCCGGCACTGAGCGATGCCGTCTCGGGCGCCCTCTGGAACCCGCGTGACGCGCACCAGGACACGCGCACGCTGGTGGGCCATCTCGCAACGATGGCCGAAGCGTCGGGCTCAACCGTGCTCCGCGGGGTGCGGGTCCAGGCGCTGCGCGTCGACGGCGGGCGCTGTCGGGGAGTGGTCCTCACGGATGGCAGCCGCATCGACGCCGCCACGACGGTCGTGGCCACCGGGCCGTGGAGCGCCGCGCTGCTTGCGCCGGTTGGACTGCGGCTGCCGCTCGAGCCGATGCGCTTCGAGGCGGCGGAGACGGCGCCTGCACCGTTCCGTCTCGAGCCCGTGGTGTGCGGGCAGGCTCTGTTCAAGTTCTTCAATACGGCCGGCGCGTCTGCGGACGCGCTGCCGTCGCACCCGGCCGAGGCGCTTCATAAGGGCCTGATGTTCACCGAACAGATCGCCCAGTTCCCCGACGGTTCGGTGCAGTTCGGATGCGCCTTCCAGTACGGCAGCGACGATGACCGCCCGACCGTCGCCGGCCAGGCGATGGCGGCGACGATCATGGCGGAGAACGTGCGCGACTTCGCCGGGCTGCCGTTGAAACGCACGTGGGCCGGGGTGGTCGGCAACACGCCGGACGGACTGCCGGTCATCGACATCGCCCCCGGCATCGAGGGCCTCGCCATCAACGCCGGGCACTTCTTCGGCAACCTCGTGGGCGCGATGTCGGGCCGCATGATCGCGGCGGCGCTCGCGGACGAGCTTCCGCCCTATCCGCTGGAGGCGTTCCGGCTGGCGCGGTTCAACTAGACCCGCAGCGACTTGGGCACGTTGAACACCTCGAGCGTCGTCTGGCCCGACGCCAGCTGCTTCTCCCAGCCGATCTCGGCGTGCACCCTGTCGAGGCAGGGCTTGAGCTTTGACTCGACCAGTCCGTTCGGAACGATCACCAGGCCGTCGTCGTCCCCGATCACGAGATCGCGCGGGTGAACCGTCACGCCGCCGAACACCACCGGGCCGTCCACGATGCCGCGCTCCATGCTGGAGGGACCGCGCGGCGTGATCCAGCGCGTGAAGAGATGGAAGTCCGGCCATTGCGCGATCGTCGCGACGTCGCGCACGCAGCCATCGACGATCGCCCCCGCGATGCCCTTCAGGCGCGCCGCGGTTGACAGCAGTTCACCGATCACCGCCGCGTCCGATCGTCCGTTGCACGCGATCACCAGCACGTCGCCCGGCTCGGCGACCGCGATCGCATGATGCGCCGGGCCGTAGTCGGCGGGCTCGCACCAGGCGGTGACGGCATTGCCGATGAGCTTGCCCTCGAGCCCCAGCGGGCGGATGGGCCGGATCGCCGGATCGACGTGGCCGCGGCCGCCGAGCTGGTCCGCGGCGACCGCCGCCGGAACCGCACGCCACGCATCGATCTGCGCCTTTGTCAGGCGCGGTTGCTGCGCCGTGAGGATCTGCGTCGGCATCGTCGTTCCCCCTCGTATCAGTCGGTGTCGGGTGTGCCTGAGTTGGATTTGAGATAGCGCTCCACGGCCCGCCGCAGACGGCGGATACCCTCCTCGATGACCTCCGGAGAGGAGCGCGTGAAGTTGACGCGGATGGCGGACTTGAGCTTGCCCTCATAGTCGAACACGCTGGAAGGCACGAACGCCACCTTCTCCTGGAGCGCGTAGGCGTAGAGCTCATCCGTATCGATCTCCTTGTGCGGGCCGCGCTTGGCGTGCATCCACACGAACATGCCGCCCGGCGGCGTCTCCCACTCGAACCAAGGGCTCAAGTGCTCGGCCGCCGCTTTCAGCAGCGTGTCGCGCCGCGTGCGGTAGAGCGCGAGGATCGCCTCGGTGTGGCCGATCTCGAAATCGCTGTCGATGAACTCGAGTGCCACCGCGTGTGTGAACATCGACCCGGCGAGGTCCGTCGACTGCTTGGCGAGGGCAAGCTTCTGCACGAGATCTGCGGGCGCCACCGCCCACCCGACGCGCAGGCCCGGCACCACGCTCTTCGACAGCGTGCCGCAGTAGATCACGCGGCCCTCGTAGGGACCGTGCGGGGCGCGCCGGCCTTCGAGTTCGAGGATGCTCGGGCCCGCGTCACCGTCGAGCTGCAGCGGCAGATAGGGGTCGTCCTCGACGATCCACGTGCCGGTCTTGCGCGTCCGGTCGAGGAGGTGCTGGCGCTTTGCCGTCGGTACGAGGGCGCCGGTGGGATTGGAGTAGTTGGGAACCGCGTACACGAACTTCGCCTTGCGCAGCGTCTCTGCGAAATCCGGCTGCTCGTGGTTCCAGTCGAGCTTGGCGTAGCGAGGCTCGCGCGGCCGCCATGCATCGAGCGCGCCGAGATAGGTCGGGAACTGCGTCACGATCAGGTCGCCCGGATCGATGAAGACCTTCCCCACGAGGTCGAGCCCCTGCATGGCGCCCGTGGTGACGAGAATGTTCTCCGGTGCGAAGGTGCGGCCCGTCTGCTTCGAGATCCGGCGTGCGATCGCCTCGCGCAGCGGTGGAAAGCCTTCCACCGGTCCGTATTCGAGCGCTGCCGTCTTCCACTTGTCGAGCGCGCGGATCGTCGCCGCCTTCACGGCCTCGACCGGGTAGAGATCGTTGGCAGGAAGGCCGCCGGCGAGGCTCACGAAGTCGGCCTTGCCGCCGATCGCCAGGAACTGCTGGGTGATGTTGTTGGTCTGCTCGAGCCAGCGCGCGTAGGTCATGAGATTGCCTCGGCGATCTCGGCCGACCCCGTCACGACCTCCGTGCCGTCCTGCCTTCGCAGGCTGAGGGAGACCGTCGCTGCACCATCCGGGCCGGAGCCGGTCACGGCCCCATCGGCGGTGAGCACGTCTCCCGGCCACACCGGCGCCTTGAACCGCACCTTGTAACGGCGAACGAAGCGATCGCCCGCCCACGCGCTCAGGAAGGAGGCGAGGAGTCCTGCCGACAGCATGCCGTGCGCCATCACGCCGGGGAGGCCAGCGCCCCGCGCGAAGTCGTCGTCGTGGTGCAGCGGGTTGAAGTCGCCGGACGCCCCGGCATAGCGCACGAGATGCGTGCGGGTGACCGGGCCAAACGTGAAGGCTGGTGGCTGGGGAAGCGTCATGGCTTTGCTTCCTGTTCGACGGCGGTCATCCGCTCAATGCCGATCAGCGTGCCGGAGCCCTCCTCCCGCATCTCGATGTCGACGGACACGAGCCGCATGGTTCCGCCGCGCTTGCCCTGCCGGGTCTCGTCACGCGTCAGCGTGGCGACGCAGCGCACGCGCTCGCCGACCTGCAGGGGACGGACGTATTCGTACTCCTGCTCGCCGTGCACGGTGCGCTGCCGGTCGAGCGGGAGGATCTCGCGCACGAACCGCGCCACGAACTCGGCGGTCAGCACCACCGGGAAGGTGAGCGGGGGCACCGGCGGCTCGGCGCCGGCGCGTGGATCGTGCACGGCCGTCGCGAACTCGCGGACCTTCCCCCACTCGACCGGGTGGGACCATTCGGCCAGCACCGTGCCGACTTTGATCGTCACGTGAGTTCCTTGCGCAGGAAGCCGCCACGGCGGGTGAGGAGAAGGATGACGGCGAGGGCGAGGACGTTGAAGCCGATGAGGAGGGTGGCGACGGCGGTGATGATCGGGTTGATCTGCATGACGAGCTCCGCGAACATCCGCTTCGGGATGGTCATGTTGGCGCCGGCGAGGAACAGCGTCACCACCACCTCGTCGAAGCTGATGACGAAGGCGAAGATCCAGGCGGCTGCTGCCGATGGGATGAGGTTCGGCAGCACGACCTTGAGCAGGATCTGCGTCTGGCTCGCGCCGAGCGAGGCGGCGACCTGCTCGATGCGCACGTCGAAGGCGCGGATCGCCACCTGCATGATCAGGACCACGTAGGGCACGACGAGGATCGTGTGGGCGAGGATCAGGCCGAAGAACGTGCCGAGCAGCTTGATCTTGGCGAACACGATGAACAGCGCCACCGCCGTGATGATCGAGGGCAGGATCATCGGCGCCATGAAGTTCGCCTCGACGAGGTCCTTGCCCGGGAATGTCGTGCGCACCAGCGCATAGGCCGCAAGCGTGCCGAGCACCAGCGCGATGGTGCTCGCGCTCGTCGCAAGGATCAGCGAGTTGATGCCGGCCTGCGCCCACACCTCGTTGCCGAAGAACGCCTGGTACCAGCGCAGCGACAGGCCCGGCGGCGGGAACTCGAGCGACTGGGCGCTCGAGAACGACATCGGCACGACGATGAGGATCGGCAGGCACAGGAACAGGAGCGTGCCGAACCCGACCAGCGTCAGCCACCACGGCTGCGGACGTGCGGGAGCGGCGGCGTCCGACATCAGGTGCGCTCCCGAAGCTTCTGGTAGACGGCGTAGAGCGCGAGCGTCGCGAGCAGCAGGACGACCGAGTTCACCGCCGCCATCTCCCAGCGGGCGAACTTGTTGATGAGGAGGTCCATCATGTTGGCGATCATCGGCACGCGGCCGCCGCCGAGGATCGCCGGCGTGATGTAGAAGCCGAGGCTCAGGATGAAGATCAGGATCATGCTCGCCCCGAGCGCCGGCAGGGTGAGCGGGAAGAAGACGCGCCAGAAGATCTGCGTCGGCGAGGCGCCCATCGTCTCGGCAACCTGCATCAGCCGCACGTCGATGCGGCGCATCGCGGCGTAGAGCGGCAGCACGAAGAACGGCAGGAGCACGTTGATCATGCCCACGGCGACGCCGCCTTCGTTGTAGATGAACTCGATCGGCTTCGTCGTGAAGCCCGAGGCCTGGAGCCAGCGGTTCAGGATGCCGCCGTTGCCGAGGATCACGATCCAGGCGTAGGTGCGCACGAGGATCGACACCCAGAACGTCATCGTCACGATGCCGATGGCGAGAAGCTGGCGGCGCTGCTCGAGCCGGCTGATCCAGTAGGCGAGCGGGTAGCCGATCAGCGCCGTGGCGACCGTCACCTGGCCGGCGATCAGCAGCGTGCGCCAGATGATGCGCGCATAACTGCCGGACTGTACGAACGCGCCGTAGTTGCCGAGCGTGAGTGCCCCCGTATCGGGGTCGGCGAAGCTCCAGTAGACGGTGATGAGGAGCGGGATGTCGAAGACGATCAGGACGAGGAGAAGAAGCGGCGCCAGGAAGGCGATGCCATCCTGGCGCGCGCGTGCGGTGTTCGGGGCTCCGGAAGCCGAGTGCCCGGCCAGATCGCTGTGCACGGTGTCGGTCACGACGGACCTCCGGACGCTTCAGGAAGCGCTTACTGCTCGAGCTTGAACTCGTTCCAGCGCTTCTCGATTTCGGCCGCGTTCTTGTACCACCACTCGCCGTTCGGCAGCCACTGCACCTTCTTGTTCTCGCTGTAGGTCGGGAACTCGTGCAGCTTGTCCTTCGGCAGCATGGCCTCGAGCTCCGGGCTCGGGCCCGGGTAGGAGATGTACTTCGCCACGCAGGCCTGCTTCTCGGGGATCGTCTGCTCGTAGAACCACTGGTAGAGCATCTTCTTCTGCTCGTCCGTCGCGCCCTTGGCGATGACGAACCACGAGACGTCCAGCATGCCCTGGTTGAACGAGACCTCGACGCCTTCCTGGCCGACGACGCGGCCCGACCACGAGATCGCGTACTGCGCCTCGTTGTCCTTCAGAAGCTGCGGCGCCTGCGCGCCCGCTTCCCACCAGATCACGTCGCCCTTGATCTTGCGCAGCGTGTCGAAGGCGAGGTCCATGTTGACCCCGTTCTTCAGGTCCTCCGGCTTCTGGCCGCCGCCCATCGCCGCGAACGGCAGCACGAAGTCCGGATAGTTCGGCAGCGCCCGCTTGCCCGGGAACTTTGCCGTGTCGAAGAACTCGACCCAGTTCGACGGCGCGGGCACGCCCTTACGCCAGGCCATGATCGTCGAGTAGTAGGACGAGCCGAAGCCCCACTCGTTCTTCGCCTCGTCGAACATCGGCTTCGGGTTGATCGCCGCCCAGTCGACCTTCTCGATCAGGCCTTCCGCCGCCATGCGGGCCATGTCGGCCGTCGAGGCGTCGGTCGCCACGTTGACGATGTTGCCCGACTTCGCCTGTGCCGCGAGCTTGGCGTAGCCGCCGGGCGTCTCGACGATGACCTTGATGCCCTTCTCCTTGAGCAGTGGCTCGTCGATGCACTTCGCCACCGCGTCGCCCCACTGGCCGCCCGCGTCCATCACGTGCAGCTCCTTCACGTCCTCGGCGCTGGCGCCGAACGTGAAGGCAAACAGCGCAACGGCAGAAGCCGTCGCCAGTCCGTACAGTCGCAAGCTCGACATCTCACTTCTCCTTTGCATTTCGCTCCGACAGAGGATTCTGGTTGTCGCCGCTCTGCCCCGGCGCAAGTCTTCAGCCCCCCGATTCCGATGCCTCCGGGATGAACCACACCCGGCCCGGATCCCACGCAAGCCCGACCTTCTGGCCCTCCTCGTACCGCGTGCGCGATCCGGTGACGTGCGCCGTCATGGTCAGCCCCTGATCGAGCCGCACCCCGTAGCGAACCGTCTCGCCGAGGAAGACCACCTCCTCGACCGTGCCGGTCACGAGCGCATCGCGCGCCTTCGTGATCGACACGTCCTCCGGCCGCAGCATGCCGCAGACGCGCCCTTCAGCGGTCTTGGGCGCAACCGGCACCTTCGCCCCGCCTTCCAGTCGCAGCACGCGGCCGCTGCCGTTGGTCGCCACCGTGCCCTCGAGGAAGTTCGCCGTGCCGAGGAAGCCCGCGACGAACCGATTGCCCGGCTTGTAGTAGGCGTTTGCCGGCGTATCGATCTGCTGCACGCGGCCGCCGTCGAGGACGACGATCCGGTCCGACATCGACAGCGCCTCGTCCTGGTCGTGCGTCACCATGATCGTCGTGATGCCGAGCCGGCGCTGCAGCCGGTGGATCTCCGTGCGCACGTCCTCGCGCAGCTTCCGGTCGAGCGCCGCCAGCGGTTCGTCGAGCAAAAGGATGTCAGGCTTGAAAACGATCGCGCGCGCCAGCGCCACGCGCTGCTGCTGGCCACCCGAGAGCTGGTGCGGCTTGCGCGACCCGAATGCTTCCAGCCGTACCAGCCCCAGCGCCTCGTTCACCCGGCTGTCGATGTCCGACGACGGCAGCCGGCGGATGCGCAGCGGGAACGCCACGTTCTCGTAAACCGTCATGTGCGGGAACAGCGCGTAGCTCTGGAACACGAGCCCGATGTTGCGCCCTGCCGCGCGCACGTTCGTCACGTCGCGGCCACCGATCAGGATCCGGCCCGACGACGGCTGCAGGATGCCCGACAGCAGCGACAGCGCCGTCGTCTTGCCCGACCCCGAAGGACCGAGCAGCGTTGCGAATTCGCCGGACTCAACGCGCAGCGAGACCCCGGACAGGGCCCGCACCGGTCCGAACTCTTTCGATACGTTGTCGAACTCGACAGTGGTCATCAGCGGATACGGCGGTTCCTCGTCAGGATACGACAGGCCATTTCATCTTCGGCTTCACGTTTGCGCGCTCGCCCATGCGCTTCACGGAGGCCCGCGCAATCGCGTAGACCTCGCCTTCGTCGAGGCGCGTCAGGTCGCCGTGGCGCACCACGACCTCGCCGTTGCAGATCACCGTATCGATGCCCTTGGTGCGGCTCACCAGCATGAGCTGCTTCACGGGCTGCACGTTCGGCTGTGCATCGGGCAGGTCGCTCGTGCGGATCACGATGTCGGCGCGCTTGCCGGGTTCGATGCTGCCGAGGTCTTTCTCCAGGCCCATCGCGCGGGCGCCCCCGAGCGTGAACATCTCGAGGAGCGACTCCGACGGCAGGTAGTGTCCCCACTCGCGGCTCACGAGGTAGGCGATGAAGCCGAGTTCGCCGAACGCCCAGGCCTTCGCGACGTCGGTGCCGAAGGCGATCGACACGCCGCGCTTGTGCAGCTCCGGAAAGCGGCTCGGATGGTTCGGCGCGATGCCGTAGTACATGTAGTTGCCGGGATGCCAGACGAGCGCCATGCCGCTGGCCAAGATCGCCTCCACTTCCGCTTCCGTCAGCACGTTCATGTGCGTGAACACGCTGTTGCGGCCGATCAGCCCGTTCTCGGCGAAGTAGACGAGCGGCGCCTTGCCGAAGCGCTGCATGTCGTAGTCGACGTCGCCCTTCATGAAGTTCTGGTGCTGGTGGAACACGACGCCGTTCTCGTCGGCGACGCGCTTCGCCTCGCCCATCAGCTCGACGCTAGCGCTGCCGATGCCGTAGACGGCGATATGGCCGCGCACCAGGCTGTCGACGTTCCGGTTGCGCTTCAGCTGGCCGCCGAGCTCCTTGCGGCAACGCTCGGCGGAGCAGGGGGCGCGCGTGATCTCGGCCGCCATCGGCTCGCCGCCGACGATATCCCACAGCGAGCAATCGGTGACGGAGGTGCGGATGCCGACCGCCTCCACGGCCTCGGCGACGGCGTCGGCCGAGAACGAGGTGGAGGCGTCAACGAAGCCCGTAAAGCCGTTCTTCACGAGCTCGACGCTCGCCATCAGGGTGCTCGCGTACTCGTCCTCATCGGTCAGCGCGTTGATCCACCGCGTGAACACGCCGGGACCGGCGCCGCCTTCCTCCTTCGGCGGGTTCGGGTCGTCGGTGATCGAGCCGCGGCTCAGGTGCAGGTTCGGATGGTAGTGCCCGTCGATGAAGCCCGGATGCACCACGTTCCCGCCGGCGCTGATCCGCCGGGTCGATGTCCACGCGGCCTCGATCTCCTTCGCAGATCCGACTGCGGCGATCCGCGTCCCGGTGATGGCGATGGCGCCGTTGGCGTAAACGGTGCGCTTGCCGTCCATCGTGAGGATGCAGGCATCCGTCACCAGGATGTCGCAGGCGGTCGGACCTTTGGCGGCGGGGGGGCTCATGTGCCGACCACCTTTCCGGTCTCGCGGTCCCACGAGCCGACGCGCAGGTCCGGCTTCTCCTTGAGCAGCGACTGCTTGTGCACGCGCATCGACGGCGTGCGCTCGAAATCGGTGAGGCGGTACTCGATGAACCGGGGGATCTTGAACGCCGCGAGGTTCGTCTTGCAGAACTCGATGATCTGCTCCGGCGGCCAAGAGTCGGGCGACTCGCCCTTGTTGAGCTGGATGTAGACCTTCACTTCCTCGCCGCGCAGGTCGTCCGGCACCGGCACGACGGCGACCTCGAGCACCTTCGGGTTCGAGCGCAGCACGGCTTCGACCTCGGCTGCCGAGATGTTCTCGCCGGACCGGCGGATGATCTCCTTCTTGCGGCCGACGAAGTAGAGGAGGCCGCGCTCGTCGCGGCGCACCACGTCGCCCGAGTGGTACCAGCCGCCGCGGTTTGCCTCCGCCGTCACCTCGGGACGGTTGAGGTAGCCCACGTAGAGGTCGGGCCCGCCGATCAGCGCTTCGCCGGACTGGCCGATGGGTACGTCCTTGTCCTCGTCGTCGACGATACGGATGTTCACGCCGGGCGGCTCGACGCCCATGGTGCCGGACCCCACGAGTTCGTTGGCGAGGTGGTGCGGCACGCGGCTCATCACGCCGCCCTCGGTGCTGCCGTACTGGTTGTGCCAGTGGAAGCCGAAGCGCCGGATCATCTCGGCGTGAAGCTCCTTCGGCAGGCCGGCGTGGATCGCGAGGCGGATGCGGTGGTCGAGTTCGCTCGGTCCGGGTTCGCCCTTCATGAGCAGCGCGGGGATCGAGGCGATCGATAGGATCTCGGTCGCGTCGTAGTTCTTCACCACGTCCCAGAAGCGCGAGACGGAGAAGCGCCGCATGGCGATCATCGTGCCGCGCGAGGCGAGCGACGTGAGGAGCTGGATCGCCGGGTCCGCATAGTAGAAGGGCAGGCAGCAGAGCTGCCGGTCCTGCCAGCCGCGGCGGAACATCCGCATGTCGAGGTCGATCACGCGCAGCCACCAGCCGTGGTGCAGCATGCACCCCTTCGGCGCGCCCGTAGTGCCGGATGTATAATAGACGGTGACGACGTCGTCGCGCCTGCACTTCACCTTGCCGAAGTCGAGCGGCTTCGCCTGCCTGCCGTACGCCTCGAGCCCGTTCGGTTCTTCGCCGTCGACGACGATGATGTGCTCAAGCTTCGGCGAATTTCCCTTCACCGCGCGGATGATCGGCTCCTGCGGCTTGCCGCAGATGGCGACGACCGGCTGGGCGTCCTTCACGATGTGGCCCGCGTCGAACTGCTGGGCGGTCGGCGCGATCGACACCAGCGTGCCGCGATTGGCTATGATGCCGAACAGCGCGATCATGAACTCGACGCGGTTGTCGAGCATCACGACGACGCGGTCGCCTACCTTCACCTTGCCCTTGAGATAGCCGGCGAACGCCTCGCACTTCGCGAGGAAGTCCTTGCGGGTGATGGTGAGGCCGTCCTCGACGATCAGCACCGGGCGGTAGGGGTCTTCGAGGCAGCCCTTGTGGACGATCTCGATCACCGTCTGGTGCGGGACCGCACTCCACATCTTCGGCACGTTCTGGTGCGTCACCCAGCTCTTCGACCGGCGCGGGACGTTCGTCGTGCCGAGTTCGACGCGCTTCTTCGTGGCCATCACGCAACCTCCGCAAAGCCGTTCTTCACGACCACGTTGCCCTCGGCGTCGGTGGCCTCGAACGCCACCGCCTTCTTCCCCGCCCATAGGCTCGCGACGAGATCCTGTCCGGGCCTGAGGTACAGCGGGTGCGAGAATCGGCAGCCCAGGCGCTTCAGGCGCCGCGTGTCGCCCTTGCAGGCGCCGTCGACGATGGCGCGTGAGATCAACGCCAGGGTACACATGCCGTGGACGATCGGGGCGGGCAGGCCGAGCGACTTCGCGACCGCCGGATCGATCGTGTACGGAGAATAGTCGCGGGCGGCGTCGGCGTACTTGAGCGTGAGGTCTCCGGCGATCGGGTAGGTGACCGTCTCCGGATTGCCGGTTCGTGCAGGCTCGGGCTTCTCCGGGTTCTTCTTGCCGAGGTTCTGCGCCACCTTCCGCTTCTGGATCAGGCAGGTCGCATACTGGGTGCAGATGTCCTTGCCGTCGTGCGTGCGGGTGTCGCTGCGAATGAGGTAGAGCGCGCCGGCGGGCGAACTGCGGATGCCTGTGAGCGTCGAGACGGAGAACAGGCGCTGGCCCGGCACGATGGGCGCGTGGAAGTGAAAGTCGTGCTCCCCGTGCATGATGAAGCCCGAGGCGACCTTGTTCAGCACTTCGACCATGCTCTGCATGACCGGCACGTGGTGAAACACGGGCGAGGCGATGCGGCCTTCGAGGTGCGCCGGGTTGGTGTCGCCGATCGCCTCGGCGAACTGCGCGAGCCGCCGGGTGTTGGTTCGGAACTCCTCGGAGTCCCGGTCATAGCCGATCTTGCTCTTCAGGGCTGTCACGCGCGCATTCTCCGGCTAGAGGTTCAGTCCTTCCACGAAATGCGAAAGCCTTACCGCCGGCGGCAGCTTGGCGCGCAGCGCGGCGTCGAGTTCAGCCACCGTCCAGGTCTTGCCGTCGTTGCGGATATCGACCGCGATCGTCGACGGCGCGATCACTTCCACGCGGTCGCCATAGGCCTGAAAAACCTGGTTCGTCGCCGGGCAGTCGGCCCTGGCGAGCCAGACGATCAGCGGCGACACGTTGTCGGGATTGAACACGTCGAACTCGCCGGCCGGCGGCGGCTGGAGGCTCGTCTCGATGCGGGTGCGGGCGGATGGCGAAACCGCGTTCGAGCGCACGCCGTAGCGCGCGCCCTCCATCGCCACGACCCGTGACAGGCCAACGACGCCGAGCTTGGCGGAGGCGTAGTTGGCCTGGCCGAAGTTGCCGACGAGGCCAGCGAGCGACGTGGTGTGGATGACGGAGGCGGCGACGCTCGCTCCCCCCTTCGCCTGGTCGCGCCAGTAGACCATCGCGTGGCGTGTGGGTGCTGCGTGACCCTTCAGGTGCACGCGGATGACGGCGTCCCACTCGGCCTCGTTCATGTTGGCGAGCGTGCGGTCGCGCAGGATGCCGGCATTGTTCACGAGGATGTCGAGACGACCGAACGTGTCGACCGCGAGGCGGATCATCGCCTCCGCCTGGTTCCAGTCGGACACGTCGTGGCCGCTGACGATCGCCTTGCCGCCGTGCCGCTCAATCTCGGCCACGACTTCCTGCGCAGGGGTGGCGTCCTGCCCTTCGCCCGCAAGGTTGCCGCCGAGATCGTTGACGACGACACTGGCGCCGTGACGCGCGAGCGCAAGGGCATGCGATCGGCCGAGACCCCGACCACCCCCCGTTACGATCGCGACGCGCCCTTCGAGATCGAGGCCGTTACCCACGCGGACGTTCCACCCTGCTGTCTTATTGTTTCATTATTCTGGAAAATTTCCACTATGCTGGACTCAATGCGCCGAGGCGTCAAGGCGCTCGTTGTGGAGGAGACGATGACGACCGCTGCCGATGCGCCGATTTCGATACGCGCCGCCCTGCCGAAGGACGAACAGCGCTGGTACGAAATGTTCGCTGCGCTCGTCGCGACCGGCCCCGAACCCTGTGCGGCCGAAGCCCCGGCATACGTATGGGAGTGTGTGATGGCGACCGATCACGCGATGCGTCTCCTCGTGGCGGTGGACGGGAGCGACCGGCCGGTGGGCTTCCTGCTCTATGTCACCCATCCCTACTCGTGGACGCGGCGTCCCATCACGTACCTGCTCGACCTCTACGTCGAGCCGGAGGGGCGAGGAAAAGGCATCGGCACGGCGCTGATCGAGCGGCTGGCCGAAATTGGTCGTGCGTCGGGGTGGCTCAAGGTCTACTGGATGACGCAGGCCGACAACGACAAGGCGCACGCTCTCTATGGCAAGATGGCGAAGCGCTCGTCGCTCGTGCGCTACGACATGCACCTGAACGGGTACTGAGACGGTCTCAGGCTTCCCACTCGACGTTGCCGTCGACGCCGATGTGCTGCCCGCTGATGCGCGCGCCTGCCGGCGAGGCGAGGAATACGATCATCTGCGCGATGTCCTCGGGCTCGACCATCGAGCGCAGCGAGATGTAGCGGAACAGTTCCCTGGCATACTCCGCCGGCGTCAGCCCGAGGGCCGCGGCCTTGGTCTCGATAACCCGTTCAAGCCGCGCCCCCCGGATGGCGCCGGGCAGGATCGCGTTGACGCGGATGTTGTGGGGGCCGAGCTCGCGGGCGAGGTTCGACGTGAGGCTGAGCACGCCCGCCTTCGATACGACGTAGGGCAGCCGCAGCGGCAGGCCGGTCTTCGCGCTGGTCGAGCTGATGTTGACGATGAGGCCGGATTTTCGCGCCTTCATCGCCGGGATGACGGCCTTCGCGCACAGGAACTGCGCGGTGAGATTGACGCCCAGCGTACGCTCCCAGTCGGTCTCGGAGACGTCCTCTACGGCCGCCGTCGGTCCTGCGATCCCCGCGTTGTTGACGAGAAGGTCGACGGGGCCGAGCGATCGGACGACTTCGCCGAAAAACGCCTCGACCTCCCTTGCTGCGGATACGTCGGCTGCCGCGGCCAGAGCGATGACGCCGTCGGCGCGCGCTGCGGCGAGCGCCTGCGGATCGACGTCGCAAACGGCGACGCGCGCCCCAGCCTGCGCGAGCGTCTTCGCGATGACAAGCCCGGCGCCGCCCGCGCCTGCCGTCACCACAGCGACCTGACCGTCCAGTGTGCCTGCCATCGTCGTCAGCCGAGGAGGGGGCCGAGTTCCTTCATCGAGACGACGACGAGCATCGTACGCGCCTCGGTGTCGCCGGCGTTGCGGATGCCGTGCGGCTGTTCGGCCGAATAGCGCAGCGTGTCGCCCTCCTCGAGCAGCACTTCGCGGCTGCCGATCTCGAGAATGACCTTGCCGGCAATCACGGTCTGGTGCTCCCACGACTGGTTGCCGTGCGCGTTGGCGCGCAGGAACCCGCCGGGCTTCAGCACGATCTCGTACCACTCGACGGGCAGCGGCTTGCGGATCGGCGAGAGGATGCGCGTGGTGCACAGACCGTCAGAGCTGGTGATGGTGGGCGTCGCATGCGCCTTGCGGTGCTCGTAGATGTGCGGCGCCTCGAGCGCCGAGCGTACCTCGCCCAGGAGATCGCTCACGCTGATGCCGAGCGATCGCGTGAGATGCCAGACGCGGGCGAACGTCGGGTTCACCGAGCCGCGCTCGATCTGCGACAGCATCGACTTGGAGATGCCGGTGAGGTTCTGAAGATCCGTCAGGGTCAGGTTCTCGCGCAGCCGGTACTGCTTGAGCTTCGGCCCGATCGGCGGCGGCGAGCCGTTCGTCGCGGCTTTCGGTCGCGGAGCTTTTGCTGAAGCTGCTTTCCTCGCCTTCGGTTTGGTCCTGCCCTGGGCGGCGCTTCGTTCGGCAGCGGGCGCGGACGGCTTTTCGCGAGTGGGCATGCAGCGGATCCATACAGTTGGCAGCGCTTCATATCCCAAGTGTCATAAACCTGCCAATCCACGTTTCAGCGGACAGGCGGTTGCGTCCAGCGCCGTCTTCGCCGGTAATGGTGCGTAGGCAGAAGAGGGAGACCGACATGGCCGGTGGACGTATGACCGGGGAGGACATCGCGCGAGCCAGGGCGATGCGCAGGGGCAAGGCGCAGACGGTGCTCGGGCTCGTGGATCCCGCCGCGCTCGGGGTCACGCTCATGCACGAGCATCTCCTGCTCGACGAATCCGCGCTCGACCCTACGCCATCCGACCCGGAGCTCCTGCGGCTGTTCGAGGCTCCGCTCACGCCGGAAATCCTGACGCAAATCCGCTATGCGGGCGTCAACAACCGGGAAAACCTGATCTTTGACGACGTTGCACTATCGGTGCGCGAGCTGCTTCCGTTCAAGGCGGCGGGAGGCGGCACGGTCGTCGAGGTCACACCGCATGGGCTGTCGCGCGACGCGTCTGGGCTGCAGCAGATCGCCCGCCGCACCGGAGTCCATGTGATCATGGGATGTTCCTGGTACGTCGCCGACTCGCATCCGCAGGACATGGGTCAGCGCAGCGAGCAGAGCCTCTGCGATCAGATCGTCTCGGAAGTGTTCGAAGGCTGTGACGGTACATCGGCCTGTGCGGGCATCATCGGCGAGGTGGGGTGCTCCTGGCCGCTGACCGACAACGAACGCAAGGCGCTGCGCGCCTCAGCGCACGCGCAGCAGCTCACGGGCGCGAGCCTCACGGTGCATCCGGGACGACACCCGGATGCGCCGATGGAGATCATCGGTGTGCTGATCAAGGCGGGCGCCGACATTTCGCGCACGATCATCTGCCACCTCGAGCGCACGATCTTCGACAAGGAGCACATGAAGGCGCTGGCCGAGACCGGATGCATTCTCGAGTTCGACCTGTTCGGGCATGAGAATTCCTACTACCCGCCGGCGCCGCACATCGCGATGCCGAACGACCGGCAGCGTCTCGAGTGGCTGGCCTGGCTGATCGAGGAAGGCCACGGCCACCAGATCGTCATCGCCCACGACAACGACAACAGGCATCACCTCGAGGCGTACGGCGGATGCGGGTTCGCTCACATTTCCCGCAACGTCGTGCCGGCCATGCGCCGGCTCGGGTTCACGGAGAACTCGATCGAAGCGATCCTGGTCGAAACACCGCGTCGGCTGCTGACGCTAACGTAGGCAGCCGCCGCAGGAATTTCGTCGGAACCGAGGTTCAGGCTCAATAGCTCGTCGCAGGGGGCGTCTTCTGCGCCTGCTTCTTGGTTTTCGACTTGCTCGCAGTCGTGGACTTGCGATGGTGCGACTTGGATGTCTTCTTCTTGCTCATGCCTGTCGCCGGATACTGGCTCGTCGAACTAGGGCCTGCGCTCGTGTTCGTGTTGGTGGATGATGTCGTTGCTGCGGTTGCAGGCGACATGTCGAGGCTCAAGGCGACCGGCAGACCAAGGGCCAGAGCAGCTGCGATCGATAGACTCCAGAGAGAGATCTTCATCGAGGTTTCCTCATGGCTCGGGCAGAGATAGCTCGCCCGAGACGGGTTGATGCCGCTCGACTCTCCAAGGGCTGTTGCTCGAATTGGTTCCATCCATTGAGAGGCCCGGGGTACAGACGCCGGCGATCTGTGGAACGGCCGCGCTTGCTTGCGGCGCAGCTCTACCCCTGAACAACGTTCCCACAGGATGCTGGATCAGCCCGTTGTCGTCGCTGCGTGCGATGAACAACGCATGCAGTCCCCGTTCCTCGGCGAAGACCTTGCCCTGCTCGAGGCCGAGCACCATCAGCGCGGTCGCCATCGCGTCGGCTTCGGCGCAGGTTCGTGCAACGACGGTGACGGAGGCCGGACTGCGTCCCAGAGGAGCGCCGCGCATCGGGTCCATCGTATGCGAAAAACGCCGCCCCCCGGTCTCGATGAAGTGACGGTAATCGCCGGAGGTGGCGACGGCGGCGTCCTCGAGTTCCAGCACGGAATGCGCAGCGCGTCGATCGGCGTCCGGTTCCTCGATCGCGATCGCCCAAGGCTTCCCGTCGGAGCGACGCCCCATGGCGCGCAGCTCGCCGTCGAGGCCGACCAGACCCGCGACAATGCCACGGTCCGCCAGCGTTTCTGCCAGCCGGTCGACGGCGTATCCCTTGGCGATGCCGTTCAGGTCGAGCCAGATCGGCGCCCGCTTGCGGACCCGGGCTCCATCGATCTCCAGAACCTCGTGCGCAGGCTGACGCTTCGCCGCCAAGGCTTCGCGAATGGCGCGCGGATCGGCCGCCGCGGGACCAAATCCCCATGCCGCCACGGCGTCACCCAGACCGACGTCGAATGCGCCGCCCGATGCGGCGCCGATCGCGAGGCCAAGGCGCAGAACCTCGAGCAGTCGCGCAGGCGCCTCGATCCATGAATTTACGGGCGCGGCGTTGATGCGCATCAGGTCGCTGTCGGGCTTCCAGGTCGACATTTGCCGGTCGACCTCGTCGACGGCCTCCTGCAGAGCGGCGTCGACAGGGTACGGATCGAAATCCCGCGGCGCGCGGAACAGCGCCGACCAGCGCGTCCCCATTGTCGCGCCGCTGCGGGCGTGGCGGTTCATCTCAGTACACGTCTTCGACATAGCGGCCTTCCGCCTTCAACGTCGACGGAGACAGTCCCAACTGGCCGAGAATATCGGAGAGCGCCTCGCCGACGCCTTCGGCCATGTCGCGACCGCCGCACACCATCACGCGTGCCCCCTCGTGGAGCAGGCGCGCCAGTTCGCGTGCCTCCGCGCGCAGCGCATCCTGCACGTACTGCGCGCGAACGCTGCGCGAGGCGGCCGTGGTCAGACGCGTCAGGCGGCCGTCGCGCTGCCAGTGGGCGAGTTCTTCCCCGTAGAGGAAATCGCTCGCCGGGTGGCGCATGCCGAAGAAGAGATGCACCGGGCGACGCTGCGCATTACCGCGGATGAAACCGGCGAGGGGACCGATGCCCGACCCGGCGCCGATCAGGATGAGCGGCGCTTCCTCGGAGCCTGCGCGAAAGGCGGGATTTTGCCGGACAAAGGCCGCGGCAAGGCGGTCGCCGGGCTCGAGCGCGAGGAGCTGTCCGGAGCACAATCCGCCCCGATGCTTGCGCACGACGATCTCGATGAAGCCATCCGACCGGGAGGAGGCGAGCGAGTAGAACCGGGGGACGGAGGAGCCCGTCGGCAGGACACCGAGAAGATCGCCCGCCTCGAATGCGCCGAAGGCCTTGCCCGTCAGGCGCTGCACGAGCGAGGTCTCCGGAATCGCAAATCGCAGGATGGCCGTCGGCGCCTGGACATCGGCGCCGTAGTCGCGGCGGGAAACGAGCGTCAGCGCGGTGGTGGCGGGCAGCCGCGGCTGGTGGACGAGTGCGAGCCTCACACCGAGAGCGTTCCCGAGATCCTCGCCCCAGGAGGCGAAATCCTGCGCCGATTGCCGGTCGACGGTCGCAAGCGGCAGAAGCTCCCGCCAACCCTTTGCCGCGGCCAGGTCTTCGACGGCGCGAGCGAAGCCGCAGAACGAGGGAAAGCTGCTGTCGCCGAAGCCCAGAATTGCCACTGGGGCCCTTGGCGGCGCATCGAGTGCGGCAAGAGCGTGGACGAAGCCTTTGGCCGACTGTGGGACGTCGCCGTTGCCATACGTCGCAGCGAGCAGGATGATTTGACGAGCCTTGCGGTACCTGGGCGGGGCAAATGCCGACATGGGTCCGACGTGCACCTGCTGGCCGGCTTGGCGCAGTGCCGCCTGGAGCGCGGCGGCGTATCCCCAGGTGGTGCCGCTCTCACTTCCGACCAGAACGACGGTGTCCGCGGCTGAAGCCTTTGGTGTGCCGCGCATCCGCGGGCGGGACCGGCGGCCGGACAGCCAGACCACCGTTCCCGTGACAGCGAGCACGGGAACGCCCAGCGCCATCAGCCCCAGCAGCAGCCCGAGCGCCGCTGCGCCATGTCCCGTGTGGAGCATGTACACCGTTTCCGAAACCCGCTGCCACGGCGTGAGCGGGCTCCAGGACAGCAGGGCGCCGGTCCCCTGGTCGACGAAGCCAGACCCCTGATTCGTCTTCAGGGTGAACACGTCGCCCGCATCACCCGCGGCAGGGAACGACAGGTCCCGAAGGTCGTCGACCGGCGTGCGGAGCAGTGCATCCAGCGCGCCGACCGGCGACCCCGCCGCTCCGCTCACCTGTACCGGCGGTGGCGGCGCTGCCGGCTGGTCCGGCAACAGTCCGAACGTCGAGGCTGTCATCCAGAGCGCGGTGACGGAGGAAACCGTCAGGCCCAACACCGAGAAGCGCGCGATCTCGACGTGGAGCCGCCCAGCCACCGGGCCCTTGAGCGGGGCGAACCAGCGCCGCCAGCCGCCGGCGCGTCGCGCGACCATGACGATGCCCGAGAGCGACAGAAACAGCATCGCCGCCGCCCCCGCGCCCGTGACCAGGCGACCGCCGTCGTCGAGGAACAGAGACCGGTGCAACGTGGTGAGCCAGCGCTGCACAGGGTTCGGATCGGCCGACGCGATCGCCTTGCCTGTCGCCGGGTCGATGACCGCGGCGCCCGGTGCATCGTTGCTGAACCAGTACGCGGTGATCCGCCCCGAGGGCGACCGCCGGATCTGCTCGACCCCCGGGTAGGCCTGCTGCACGCGCGCGGCGAGTTCGGCGACCGAAAGGCCCGCTTCCGCATGCTGCGCCGTGGCGCTGTCCAGCATCGGAAAGACCGACAGGGCCGCGCCGCTCAACGTCAGCAACACAAGCAGGAGAATGGCCACGAGGCCTGGCCAGCGGTGCAGGGATCGCAACATGGAAAGCGCCTCAGAAGCCGTAGGTGAAGGTCGAAACGTAGCGCCGTCCCTTCACGGCCTTGCCAGCACCTGCGGTGGTAAGCGGCACCGCCACGTCGTTCGGGCTTTCGCGCATGTTTTCAGCCGCTGCATCGAAGTGGAGCGTGTAGCCCGCATCGAACAGCGCGTCGGCGAGGTCGAGTGTGATCTTGAGCGACCGTCCGGGACCGACGCTTGCGCCGGTGATGCCGTTGATCTGCCCGGGATCGCCGCCGGTCGCCCGGTACCAGTCGGTCAGGTGCTCGTAATAGCGCGACCGCGGGCCGGCCATCCAGAGACTGCCGGCGTAGGCGTTCTTCGCGTCCGTGACGTAGATCGCGAGGTAGGCGCCGTTGCCGCCGTAGTCCTTGAGCGTGGTCGTCAGCGTGACGGGCTTCGCCATGGCAACGGCGGGAAGGGTGAGCGCCGTGGTCAGGGTGAGGGCGAGGAGAAGCGACTTCATGTTTTGCTTTTTCCGATCCAGTGGGATGGCTGCTCAGTTCACCTGTGCCTTCGGCGGCGCGCCGTTGCCGAACAGCCCATTCTGCGGCGGCACGGCAGTGCCGGCAGGCGCCGGATCGTTGGTCGCTGATCCGCAGGAGCCCTCGTCGTCGTCGCAGGTGCCCTCGTCGTCTTCGCGTTCACCGTCCTTGGCGGTCTTCGCGCCATCGGACTGTTCATCCGCATCGGCGAGGATGATCCGGTTCGGCTGTTCGACCGCCGGCGCTGAGTGGCCCGCCGGAGCGGCATGCAGCGCAGGCCAGGCGGGTACGCTGACCAGCGCAGCGAGGGCGGTGGCGGCGGACAGGATCGCAAGCGTCTTCTTCATGTGGGTTCTCCGTTGTTGTCGGCAGGACAGTGAGGGACGAAGCTGATTGCTTCCTGACGGCGCGCGCGAATTTCCTTCAGGTTCGCGTCAGGTGCACTGCGCGCGCCGGCTACTCCTCGTCGCCGTCGTCGCGCTGGATGCGGATCACCTTGAGTGTCCCGGGATTGACGGTGACCTCTATGCGGCGACCGTCAGCGTCCTGGCCGTCGATCTCGTAGCAGCCGTCATCGATCTTGATGCGGCGCACCTTCCAGCCGCTCGTCTCGGCGAGCTTCGCCACCGCCTCCCGCGGTTGCCAGTCGGTCATCGGGACGGCGCATTCGTCCTCCGCAAACGCCGGGGCGGCGGGCAGGAGAGCGAGAAACGTGAGGGTTGCCAATCCGATGCGCATGGTCTTCTTCACTTCGGCCGCCGAGATGGGCAATCCTTGTGTGCGCCGAACCTGACGGCATCCTGACGACGCGGGCCAAGGTGCGTCAGGCTGCTGTCAGGATCGGCTGGGAGAAGGCTCGAAACCCGAGAGTTCCCGAATGCGCGTTCTCCTTGTCGAAGACGATACCGTGCTGGGCGCCGCCGTGCGCGACCAGATCGCGGGCGACGGCTATTCGGTCGATTGGGTCACCCGCCTCGACGCTGCCGGCGACGCGATGGCGTCCGCGGCATTCGACCTCGTCCTGCTCGACCTGATGCTTCCCGACGGCCGGGGCCTGTCGTTTCTCAAGGCGCTCCGCGGCCGCGGCGATGCAACGCCGGTCATGATCCTCACGGCGCTCGACCAGGTGTCGGACCGGATCGAGGGCCTGAACGCAGGCGCCGACGACTATCTCGTCAAGCCGTTCGACCTCGCCGAGCTTTCGGCGCGCATCGGCTCCGTCGCGCGGCGCTATTCGGGTAACCCCAACCCCATCCTGAAGATCGGCGACCTCGAAGTCGACCGCGCCGCGCGCGCCGTGCGCCGCAAGGGCAAGGCGGTGCAGCTCACCGCGCGAGAGTGGGCGCTGTTCGATGCGCTGGTCTCCCGGCCGGCGCAGCTCCTGTCGAAGGCGCAGCTCGAGGAGAAGCTCTACGCGTTCGACACCGAGATCGACAGCAATACGATCGAGGTGCACGTGAGCCGGTTGCGCAAGAAGCTCGGCAACGACGCGATCAGGACGGAACGCGGGCTGGGCTACCGGCTGGGCGTTCCGTGAGGCGGCCGCTCAGCCTGCAGGCGCGGCTCGGCCTCACGATCGGCCTCCTGCTCGCCCTTCTGTGGCTTGCTGCTGCCTCCGTCACGGTGGGGCTGCTACGCAATGAAATGGACGCGATGTTCGACTCCTCCCTGCAGGAGACGGCGCAGCGGGTGTTGCCGCTGGCCGTCCTCGACATCGTTGGCCGAGAGGATGAGGGCGCGACGCAGCGCCTCGGCACCGTTCGCGAGCACAGCGAGTTCCTGACCTACGTGGTGCGCGATCCGCAGGGGCGTATCCTGTTGCAGTCCCATGCCGCCGATCCGGCCGTATTTCCTCCCTATGACGGTCCTGGATTCCGCAACACGGCAACCCACCGGATCTACAACGACGAAGCGCTGCAGGGGACCGTACGAGTCTCGATCGCCGAACCGCTGTCGCACCGCGCCTCCGTGCTGCGCCGGATCGAGCTGGGGCTCGGCCTGCCGCTGCTGCTGGTGATTCCGATCGCGGTACTGGCGATCCTGTTCGGCGTGCGCGCCAGCCTTGCCTCGCTGCGCCGCTTCCGCGAAGGTTTGGCGCTGCGCAGCGCCAGCGACCTCTCGCCCGTCCCGACCGACAATCTGCCGCCGGAGATCGTGCCGATGGCGCAGACGCTGAACGGCGTTCTGGCGCGGCTGAAGAGCGCCTTCGAGTCCGAGCGGAGCTTTGCGGCGCAAACAGCGCACGAGCTCAGGACTCCGCTTGCCGGTGCGATCGCCCAGGCGCAGCGGCTGCGCAGCGAAACCAGCGATCGAGCCGCCGGCGCCCGTGCGGCCGACATCGAAACGACGCTGAAGCGCCTCACGCGGCGGTCCGAACGGCTGATGCAGCTGGCGCGCGCGGAAGGTGGCCGGCTCCGCGTCGACGTCCCCGTGGACCTCCGGGCGACCGCCCGCATCGTCGTCGACGATGCTGCTAGAACTGCAGGTCCAGGACGCATCCGCCTCGACCTCCCGGCGCGCCCGGTCCTGTCCGACGTCGATCCGGATGCGTTCGGTATCGCCTGTCGAAACCTCCTCGACAACGCGTTGCGCCACGGCGATCCGGCCGCGCCGGTTGATGTCACGCTGGACCCGGACGGCTCGTTCAGCGTCGCAAACGATGGACCGGTCGTTCCGCCGGATGTCCTCGCGAGGCTGACGACGCGCTTCGAGCGGGGACGTGCAGGCGCAGAAGGGACGGGGCTTGGGCTGGCGATCGTTGCCGCGATCGCCGAACGCCTGGGCAGCGACCTCGTCCTGCGATCCCCCCGCCCTGGCCGTAACGGCGGCTTCGAAGCGTTGATCAGGCTCCCGGTCGAGGTCCACGATGCAGTCGCTGACCGGACGCAGTTTTGAAAGTCACTAGAGCAAATCGGAGATCCAACATGTCAGCGCCTGCCCAGAAGCCGCCGTCGGCGAAACTCAAATACCAGTCGGCGCACGAGGAGCTCCATTACATCAACCGTTCCGGTTGGCTGCGCGCCGCCGTGCTCGGAGCGAACGATGGCATCGTTTCGGTCTCTTCTCTCGTCGTCGGGGTTGCCGCGGCGGATCCCAATCCGTCGTCGATCCTCATTGCCGGGCTTGCTGGCCTTGCCGCAGGCGCGATGTCGATGGCGGCCGGCGAATACGTCTCGGTGAGTTCGCAGTCCGACATCGAACAGGCGGACATCGCGCGCGAGCGTCAGGCGATCGCTGCTACCCCGGAGGCGGAAGAGCGGGAACTCGCCTCGATCTTCGAATCGCGCGGTCTGTCGCGCTCGACGGCAAAGCTCGTCGCGCACGAGTTGTCGCAGAAGGATGCTCTCGCGGCGCACGTTCGGGAGGAACTCGGCCTCTCGGAAGTCCATGCGGCCAATCCGCTGCAGGCGGCCTTGGCGTCCGGCCTCACCTTCTCGGTGGCGGCTGCGCTGCCGGTGGTGACGGCCGCACTGGCGCCCGCGGGCCAGATCATCCCGGCGGTGGTGATCGTGACGCTCGTCGCCCTGGCCGGGCTCGGCGCCCTCGGCGCCCATGCCGGCGCCGCCCCGAAGCTGCCTGCAACGATGCGGGTGCTGTTCTGGGGCGCCGCCGCAATGGCGATCACCGCCGGCGTGGGCCACGTCTTCGGGGTGAGCGTCTGAGGGAGAGGGCACGCTGGGCCAAAGACATCACGGCGGCCATGCACCGCACGCCATTCATGACGCGTCGAGGAGCTTGTAGCCTGCGTGACGGCGGCGGCGGATTGACCCGCAGGGACGCGCTGCGTCAGGTTGCCAAAGGACGGGGGAAGCATGGCCGCATTGAATTCGGAACGCTCCGGGACGATGTTGGACAGCTATGTCGCGTGCGTCTCGGCGAAGGATGTAACATCGCTCGAGCCGCTGCTGGGCGATGCGCCGCTCTTCGAAATCCCGTTCCTGAAGCCCAACCGTCTCGTCGGCCGGCGTGAAATCCTCGCGGCGCACGTCGCGATGTTTGCATCCGTCGACCGGTTCGAATTCGACCTCGCCGAACCGCTGTGCGACGCGCATCGCGCGATGGCGCACGGCTTCCTGTCGGTGCTGCGCGGCAAAGACACGCTGCGGCACGAGATCGGGCTCGTGACCGAATGGTCGGATGGTCGGATCGTTCGGCTGAGCCTCTACGGCGATGCCCGTAACGTCCGGCCCTGGTCCGACGTGACGATCCTCTGAGGGACGGGAGGAATCCGCTCCATGACGCCCACGCAAGCATTCGAGGCCTACTGCGCCGCCTTCGCCGCGGGCGACTCCGTGGCGATGGCCGACCTTTTCACGGAGGATGGACGCTTCGAGGCGAGTTCGCTCGATGAACCATTGAAGGGGCGGTCATTTCTACTCCAGGGACTGAAGGCGCTGTCGCGCTCGTCACGCAACATCACGACCGATATCCGGATCGTTCTGGAGGGCGGAGAGGAAGCGCTCGTGGAAGGTGCGTACTTCGCCGAAGTCATCGGCACCGGCGGCAAGCTCGACGGCTCGCCGCATCGGATCGATTTCAAGTTCTTCGCCCACATCGTCATGCGCGACGGCAAGATCGCGCTGTTGCGCGAGATCTACGACACCCGTCCGTTCCATCCCGAGGAACGACAGCGCGCGTGGGTTATCAACCGCCGGTCACCGTACTGGGACGAAACGGTCAAGGCAAAGTGCAAGGAGTGGAGTGTCTACAACAACATGCACTTCCCGATGATCTACAGCCGCACGCCCTACGAGGACTATTGCGCGCTGCTCGAAGGCGTGACGCTCTGGGACGTCGGCCTCGAGCGGCAGACGCAGATCGAGGGGCCCGACGCGCTGGCGTTCGTCGACTATCTCTGTGCCCGCGACATGTCGGACATGGACGTCGGCGACTGCCGCTACAGCCTCGTCTGCGACGACGATGGCAAGCTGATGTGCGATCCCGTGGTGCTCTATCCGTTCCCGGATACGCTGTGGATGTCGCATGGCAACACCGATCTGACACTCTGGGCGCGCGGCATCGCCCGTGACAGCCGGTGGCGCGTGAAGGTGAGCGAGCCGGACGTCGCGCCGCTCCAGATCCAGGGGCCCGCATCGCTTGCGACACTGCAAGGCATCTGCGCGGCGGGCCTCGCGGCCATGAAGAATTACACGTGCCTCCTGACCGAGGTTGCTGGCGAACCATCCATCGTGTCGCGAACCGGCTGGAGTGGCGGATACGGCTTCGAGGTGTTTCCGCTGTCCAGCCGGAATGCCGCGCAGCTCTGGCAGGCGATCCTCGAGACCGGGCGTCCCCACGGGATCAAGGTGACAGGGCCGATCATCAACCGCGCCATCGAACGCGGCGTCACCGACATCAACTACTACATGAACTCGGACATGAACGCGCTCGAGGACCTCGGCGCGAAGCTCGTCGATCTCGACAAGGCGGCCGACTTCATCGGCAAGGCTGCTCTGCAACGGATTTCAGGCGAGGGCGTCGAACGGCATTCGGTCGGCCTGCTGTTCGAGGCGGACGTACCGCGGATGGAGTGGTTCTGGGACCTGGAGGGCAAACAGGGAGCGTCAGGCGAGGTCCGCTGGGCGATCTACTCGTTCGCGCTTGAACGCTACATCGGCATCGCCGTCGTCGACCGCCGGATCGCGATAGGTGATCGCGTGACCGTCAGGCACCCGCGGGGCACGGCCACCGCCGAAGTCACCGGGGTGCCTTTCGTCAAGCGCGGCGACTGACCATGCACGTGCTGTCGGTGATCGCTCATCCGAACGCCAACTCCTTCAGCCACCAGGTGTTGAAAGCGTTTGCCGCCGGAGCGATCGCTGCCGGTCACACGCACGAGGCGGCAGACCTTTATCGGGAGAACTTCGACCCGGTGATGTCCATGCGCGACATGGAGCAGTTCGACGGCGCTCCCATGACTGCCGACGTGCTGGCCGAGCAGGCGCGTGTCGATCGCGCGGACGCGCTCTGCCTGATCTACCCGATCTGGTGGTACGGCATGCCGGCGATGATGAAGGGCTGGCTCGATCGGGTCTGGTCGGCCGGTTGGGCGTACGAGTGGAAGCATGATCCCGAAGGCAGCCTGCTGCGGCAGAGGCCGCTCACGTTACTCCTGCCGACGGGCGCCTCCGAACGGCAGATCACCGAGTTCGGCTGCGAGGACAGGCTTGACCACGTCTGGCGGCACGGCGTGTTCGGCTACTGCGGCGTCGATCCGATCCGCATTCATTTCCTGCTCGATTCGGCGTTCGACAAGGGCGCCCACGCGACGCATCTCGAGACCGCGTACGCAGCGGGACAGCAAGTGGCAGAGGTCGCCGGCTACGACGTCCCCAATCGGGGCGGTCGTTCGCGCTAAGGCGGTTCCGGCGCTGCGGACGGCTCGGCCGGATAGGTTATCTTCAGGCCTTCGACGCGCGCGAACGGCGTGAGCTTATGGACCTGGGTTTTGGTTGCGGACAGGATGTCGATCACCGGAAGGCCGCGCACAATGAGCGCATCGGCGACGAGCGAGCGGTGACATCGCCACGGGACGGCCTCGGCGCACATGATGGCGGCGCGGCGCTCACGGCTCAACTCGATCAGCGTGGCAAGGCCGTCGGCGAACGCCTCGCCTTGCATGTAGTCCGCATACCCGCGAAAGCTCTTGTTGCGCCATGCGAGGTTGATCGAGTCCTTGCGCGGGTGGCGCAGGCCGCCGAGTGCCGGGATCGCCTCATACTCCATGCCCACCGAAGCGAGAGCCTTGGCGAGCGTCTCCGCGTTGAACTGCGGGTTGTGTCGCGAGCGCGGCACGGTGCGGATATCGACGAGCGTTTGGACGCCGTACCTCGAAAGGAGCGTCAAGAACTCCTGTAGGGGAAGGGTGGAATGTCCGACCGTATAGATTGGGGGCTCTTCATGATCCATGCCGATGCGCAGCCCTTCGCTCGTCGATCGATACCGCGTGAACGCCTGCGGGTCCTTCAAGTTTCCCTCGCGGCCACCGGCCGCGCGTATACCAGCCGCATCTGTCCATGCCGACCATCGCATGCTTTAGTCGCGGCATGGGTGACGTGACGAGACCGCCCGCGCCGGGGCGCAACGGGCGCAAACGCGTGCTTGTGCTCGGCGCCACGGGCACGATTGGCAGGGCGACGGCGCGCGCTCTCGTGGGGTGCGGTCACGAGGTCGTCTGCTTCGTCCGGCCGCGCGCCGGCGTCGGTGGCGCGCTAAAGCCAAACGAGGTTTCGACGGTGCTCGACGGCAGCACGCTGCGCTTCGGCGATGTCACCGATCCGGCCTCCCTCGCGCAGGATGGCTTTTGTGGCGAGCGGTTCGATGCGCTGGTCTCCTGCCTTGCGTCGCGCACCGGCGCGCCGGGGGATGCCTGGGCCATCGACCACCGGGCGAACGTGCAGGCGTTTGCCGCCGCAAAGGATGCCGGGGTGGCGCACGTGGTGCTCCTGTCGGCGATCTGCGTGCAGAAGCCGCTGCTCCCCTTTCAGCAGGCGAAGCTCGCTGCCGAGAAGGCCTTGATCGAGTCCGGGTTGACCTACTCGATCGTCCGGCCGACGGCCTTCTTCAAGTCGCTGTCGGGTCAGGTCGATCGCGTGAAGAAGGGCAAGCCGTTCATCGTTCTCGGCGATGGCACCCTGACCCGCTGCAAGCCGATCAGCGACGACGATCTCGGGCGGTTTCTCGCCGGCTGCCTCGCCGACGAAACACGCCACAATCGCGTGCTGCCGATCGGCGGCCCCGGCGCGGCGATCACGCCGCGCGAGCAGGGTGAGCGGCTGTTCCTCCTCCTCGATCGAAAGCCGAAGTTCCAGCATGTGCCCGTCGCGATGTTCAAGTCGATCGTGTACGGACTGGGCGGTGTCGGGCGGCTCGTGCCGTCCATGGCCGCCAAGGCGGAACTCGCGCGCATCGGCTTTTACTACGCGACGGAGTCGATGCTCGTGCTCGATCCGCGGACCGGGCAATACGATGCCGATGCAACGCCTTCGACCGGGTCCGAGACTCTGTTCGATTTCTACAAGCGCCTGATCGACGGCGACGCTTCAGTAGAGCGGGGCGACCATGCCGTGTTTTGAGTCCGACAGCTTGATCATCCGCCACCAAACCGTGTAGCTCAGCCCCGCAACGCCATGCGCGCCCGTGCGCGCTGACCATACAGAGGGGAGATCCGCCGTGCCGTCGCAGCTCGACGCGTCCAAGCTTGCCGCGTTGATCGAAGCCGAAACGGCGACGTTCCGTCGACGGACGAAACGGTCGGCAGAGCTGCTGGCGCGCGCGCACGGCGTGATGCCGGACGGCGTACCGATGTCGTGGATGGCGAATCTCTATGCGCATCCGCCGATGTTCGTCACCGGTGGCAAGGGCGCGTCGTTCGAAGACGTCGACGGCAACCGCTACATCGACTTCAACCTCGCCGACCTGAGCAACACGATCGGCTACGGCGAGAACGCGGTGAGCCGCGTCATCGCCGATCAGGGGCGGCGGGGGCTGCAGTTCCTCCTGCCTGGCGAAGATGCGATCGCCGTGTCGGAAGAGCTGACCCGCCGCACCGGCTTCCCCGTGTGGCAGTACACGCTCAGCGCCTCGCAGGCGAACACCGAGATCATCCGCATCGCACGCGCCTTCACCGGCCGCGCGAAGGTGGTCGTGTTCGAGGGCAAGTATCACGGCCACCTCGACACCACACTCGTCGACCACGGCAAGCCGGAAGGCCTCGGTATCCTGCCGAAGGCGATCGCCGACACGGTGGTGCTCCCGTTCAACGACATCGATGCCCTGCGCGCGGAACTCGCAAAGGGCGACGTCGCGCTGGTCTTGACCGAGCCGATGCTGACCAACTGCACGCTCGTGCTCGCCGATCCCGGCTTCATCTCGGAAGCGCATCGAGTGTGCCAGGCGTCCGGCACGCTGTTCGCGCTCGATGAAACGCACACGTGGCAATTCGCCTACGGAGGAGTGATCCGGGCGGAGAAGCTGAGCGCCGACGTTTATTGCCTGGGCAAGGGACTTGGCACGGGCGTGCCGCTCGCTGCGTACGGCCTGCGCGCCGACCTCGGCGACTACGTCGCGCGCCACCGCGACGACCCGGCCGTGGGTGGCCGCGGCGTGATGCTTGGCGGGACACTGTTCGGCAATGCCCTCGGGCTCGCGGCGACACGCGCCGGGCTTGAGGAAATCCTCACCGAGGAAGGGTATGCGCGCACGGCCCGGCTCGGGACACGCCTCGCCGACGGCATCGAGACGCTGATCGCGAAGCACGGATTGCCGTGGTCCGCGTTCCGCTACGGACCGCGCTCCGGTTTCTGCCTCACGCCGCGGCCGCCGCGGACGTATGAGGAGGCGCAGCCCTCTCTCGATCCGCAGTTCAGCGCCGCCCGCCGCGTGTTCATGGCCAACCGCGGCATCTGGGAAGCGATCTACTCCGCGGCGCCCCAGGTGTCGTTCGCCCACACCGAGGCCGATATCGACCACTACCTGGCCGTAGCAGGCGAATTCCTCGCTGCGCTCCAACGCTGACGCACGCCGACCCAGCTACTCCGAGCCGACGTGGCTGTCGGACGTGACGGTCGGCGCGCTGCACGACCTCGGTTACCAGGTGACGGATCCTTCGCCGACGAGTTCGTACGCGGTGGTCGACAGCGGATTGCTGATCGTCTGAGGCCGCGTTCCCCGAGCGGAACAAGAAAGAATTTCGCGCGGCTGTTGCAAAATCAGACGCCGCGCCCTATATGAAAACCACTGAGCATTTTCTTGTTGCCGAAAAATTCAGCCAGCAAATGTCCAGTTCTTCAACCGGACAATATTGGCGCAAATACTTGCTCTCGTATTGTTCCTATCTCAAGGGAACTACCTGATGACCACTGGTGTGGTGAAGTTTTTCAATTCGCAGAAGGGTTATGGTTTCATTCAGCCGACCGAAGGCGGGAATGACGTGTTCGTGCACGTTTCCGCTCTCGAGCGCTCCGGCATGAGCATGCTCTCGGAAGGCCAGAAGGTGACGTTCGACACCGTGCGCGATCCGCGCAACGGCAAGATGACGGCCGCCAACATCCAGGCCGCCTGACACGTCTAGAGCCGGCGGCTGACTGGCGAAAGCCGAAGCCGCCGGACCACACAAGATGAAAGGCCGATGATGACCAGCGATCCAGAAGCGACGGTCGGCCCCAAAGCGAAGCGGATGCCGAACAACAAGGCCGATGGCGATCAGGCGATGCGCGAATATCGCCAGGCCCATGCCGCCGCCCGCGAGAAGACTGAAAAACTCCGAGCCCTCCGCCTCGCGCACGAGGCCGAACAGGCCCAGCGCGCCGCCGAGAAGGCTGCCGCCGCTCCCAAGCGCAAGCGAAAGACCACCCGTGCAACGTAAATCCAGCGATCGCGTCCGTGCCGATGCGGCATTCGACCGGATCTGGCGCCCTGTCGATCAGCAACCGGCTGCCAGTGAGGCTCCGGCGCCCGAAACCCGTCTCGAGAAGACGAGCCGGCTGAAGGCGACGCGGCTCGAAGCGGAACGCAAGGCCAACAAGGAAGACTGATCGCTTCGCTCAGGCGAGCGGCGAAGCTTCTCCCTTTGGCGCCCCGCCGCTGCCCGTCCCCAAAACCTTGCGCAGCGATCCGAAGTGCCGCCGATACTGCATCGGCGACAGCCCCACCTTGCGCCGGAACAGGCGCGAGAAGAAGCTCGTGTCTTCGTAGCCGATCTCGTTCGCGATGGCCTCGACCGGCGTGTCGGTCGTCTCGAGGAGCTGCTTGGCTTCCTCGATCCGCACCGCGTGCAGGTAATCGATCGGCGTGAGGCCGGTCGCTTTCTTGAATCGGCGGATGAACGTGCGCTCGCTCAGGCCTGAGAGCGCCAGCATGCCGGCCACAGCTCCCTGGGTGCGATACTCGGCGCCCACCCACTCCTGACAGCGGTTGATCACCGGGTCATCGCTCTGCCGCAGGCTCATCAGCGCGGCGAACGGCTGCTGGCCGAGATCGTGCCACTGCAGCATGTAGACGCGCGCCACCTCGATCGCTTCCTTGAGGCCCACGAACCGGGCGATGAGGTAGAGCGCAAGGTCCTGCCAGCTCGTACCGCCGCCGGCCATCACGATGCGCTGCGCGGTGCCGGTCATCACCAGCGACTGGTCCTGCCGCACCGAGACGCCGGGGTAGTTGTTCGTCAGCGTCTTCACGTAACCCCAGTGGATCGTCGCGTCGCATCCGTCGAGCAGGCCCGCCTCGCCGAGCAGCACCGCGCCGGAGCAGGCGCTCGCCATCATCGCCCCGCCTGCATGAACGGCCTTCAGCCAGCGCGCCTCCGGGTCGTACTGGCCGGCGACGCTGTCGCCCGGGTTCACGAAGAAATCGGGGATGCAGACGATGTCCGGCGTAGGGCAGGTCTCGAAGTCGTGGTCGGGCCGGATCTGAATGCCATTCGCGGCCTGGAACGGCTCGATACTGCGCGCCACCACGTAGGGCTTCATGCGCTGTTCGCCCGGGATGCCGCGCGTGATGAACGAGAAGTCCCGCCCCGACGAGGAGAACAGGTCGAACATCCCGAAAAGTGCGGAGGCCGTCACTTCCGGCACCGCAAGTATTGCAACGTTCAGCGGGGGGCTAATTGCTGTCTCCGTCGTGGCAGAAATGACCGGTTGCAGGCACTTTCGACTTTAGTGGCTTCCGTAATCGTGGGCTAGCGTAAGGTCAACGAGGAGGAACCACATGCTCGACGACCCCCGCCTGGCCCCCACTGCCGATGACATCTCCGCGCTTCGTGCGGTCTTCCGCGGCGAACTGCTGGAGCGCGACTCCGCCGCGTTCGATGAAGTGCGAATCGTCTGGAACGGCATGATCGATCGCCGCCCGACGCTCATCGCCCGCTGCCGGAACGCGGGCGATGTCGCCGAAGCGGTGCGTTTTGCGCGGGCGCACGGGCTCGCGATTGCCATCCGCTGCGGCGGACACAACGTGGCGGGCTACGCCGTGTGCGACGGCGGGCTGATGATCGACCTGTCGCTGATGAACGCGGTGCGGATCGCGCCGTCGCTCGACCGCGCCTTCGTCGAAGGCGGTGCGACGTGGGGCGACGTCGACGCGGCGACGACGCCGTTCGGGCGCGCAACGCCGGGCGGGTTGATCTCGCTCACGGGCGTCGGGGGTCTCACTCTGTCAGGCGGCATCGGCTGGCTACGCGGCAGGCATGGCCTCTCCGCCGACAATCTCGTTGGCGCCGACGTGGTGCTCGCCGACGGCACGCTCGTGCATGCGAGTGCGAACGAGAACCCGGACCTCCTGTGGGCGCTGCGCGGCGGCGGCGGCAACTTCGGGGTCGTCACGAACTTCGAATTCGCACTCCACCCGATCGAACCCGAACTGATGTTCTGCGGCCCGGCATACCCCGAAGAGCGCGCCAACGAGATCCTGCCGCTGTGGCGCGATTTCATGGCGACGGCGCCCGAGGCCTTGAGCGGGCTCGCCGAGTTCTCGACCGTGCCCGACGACCCGGCGTATCCCGAGGAGGCGCGTGGCCGCCGCGTCGTGGCGCTCGCCCACGTTGTCGATGGTCCGGCGGAGGAGGGCGAGCGGGTCACGATGCCGCTGCGCCAGTTCGGCGAGCCGCTCCTCGATTTCAGCGCGCGGCTGCCCTACCGCCAGATCCAGGCGCTTTACGACGCTCTGTTCCCGAAGGGCCGCGACCGCTGCTACTGGAAATCGACCTACCTCAAGGCGCTCGACGACGGGATCATCCGGGAGATCACTGCCGGCCTCTCGAGGCGGCCTTCCGAGATGACGTTCGCCTCGATCTGGAAGTTCGGCGGCGCCGTGCAGCGGGTGAAGCCCGACGCCACCGCGTTCGGCGACCGCTCGATGCCGTACATGCTGAGTCTCGATGCGATCTGGTCGACGGCTGCCGACGACGAGAAGAACATCGGCTGGGTGCGCGGCCTTTGGGATGCGATGCAGGTCCACTCGACCGGCCGGCTGTACCTGAACTTCCCCGGCCACGGGGAGGATGACGGGCATCTGGTGGAACGTGCGCTTGGTCGAGAGGTCTACAAGCGGCTGCAGGCAGTGAAGCGACGGTACGATCCCGACAACGTCTTCCGTCTGAACCAGAATGTTCTCCCCGCCTGAACGACGCGTTCGATGAGCCGCAAGCTGCAGTGCGAGAAGCCGTTCACCGACGCGCTTCAGTTCATGTGGGGCGAGGGGTTTCTCTCGCCCGGCGGGCCGGAGGAGGTCACCCGCATGCTCGACGGCGTCGACATCCGGGGCCGGGAGGTCCTCGACATCGGCTCGGGTCTCGGCGGGGTGGACCTGCTGCTCGCGGGCGTTCACGGTGCGGGCCGGGTGATCGGGATCGACGTCGAGGAGCCGCTCGTCGCCGCGGCGCGCGCGCTCGTCGAGGCAAACCCCGTCACGGACCGCATCGAGTTCCGGTTGGTCGAACCCGGGCCCCTGCCGTTCGCGGACCAGACGTTCGACGTCGTGTTCTCCAAGGACGCGATGGTCCACATTCCGGACAAGGCCACGCTCTACCGCGAGGTGCTACGGGTGCTGCGCCCCGGCGGCTGGTTCATCGCCGCCGACTGGCTGTGGGCGCCGGGGGCCGGCGAAAGCGCCGTCGTGCGCAAGTGGCTGGCCAACGGACCGCTGACCTTCGTGTTCACGACCGTTGCCGAGGCGCAGGCGGCGCTCGTGGCGGCCGGTTTTGGCGACGTCGCCGTGCGCGACGAGCGAAGGCGGCTGCAGGAGTCCAATCGCGTGGAAATCCGCACCCTGGAGGGGCCGGCCCGGGAGCGGCTGGCCGAGATCGTGGGACCGGAGCGCGCCGACGTCCGGCTCGCCATGGCCCACCTGCGGCAGGGCGCACTCGACGAGGGGCAATTGATCCCCTCGCACTTCCGGGGACGGAAGCCGTACGCGTGATGTCCCCCGCCTGAACCGGCGAAGGGAATTTTGCCGGGTGATCCATTTTCCGTGATCCGGGAGCGTGGTCCCGCAGTACCCGATACGCGCCATGGCACGATCGTGCTAAGGTCGCCAACGTCTCAAGATAACAAGAACGCCAAAGGGAGGAGCTGCGCTTGATACCGGGCCAATTTGCCTATCACCGGCCGAAAACGCTTGCCGAAGCCGCGAAAATCCTCGCCTCCGACGACGGCGCCCGCGCCATCGCCGGCGGCCACAGCCTGCTCCCCATGATGAAGCTGCGGGTCGCCGCGCCCTCGGCGCTCGTCGATCTGCAGGGGATTGAGGCGCTGAAGGGAATCTCGAAGGCTGAGAAGACCCTGGTGATCGGCGCGATGACGACCCAGCACGAACTTCTCTCGTCGGCGCTCGTGAAGAAGCACGCGCCGATCCTGATCGAAACCGCCCAGGTGATCGCCGACCCGCAGGTGCGCTACGTCGGCACCGTCGGCGGCAACGTCGCCAACGGCGATCCGGGCAACGACATGCCGGCGGTGATGCTGGCGCTCGACGCCACCTACGTGCTGGGCGGCAGGGGCAAGGCCCGCCGCGTCAAGGCGCGCGCCTTCTACACGGGCACCTACGAGACAGCGCTGAAGGAGGGCGAACTCCTGACCGCGATCGAGATCCCGATCGCTGGCAAGCACGGGTTCGCCTACGAGAAACTGAAGCGGAAGGTGGGCGACTACGCCACCGCCGCCGCTGCCGTGCTGGTGACGCTCAAGGCGGGCAAGGTGGCGAGCGCCGAAGTCACGCTCACCAACCTCGGGCCGACGCCGCTGCGCGCCGAAGCCGCTGCGCAAGCGCTGGTCGGCAAGGCGTCCGGAGACGAGGCGGCGATCGCCGCTGCCGTGTCGGCGGCGCGCCAGATCATGGATCCGGCCAATGACACGCGCGGCACGCCCGAGTATCGCAGGAGCGTCGGCGGCGTGATGGTCGACCGCGCCATCCGCCGGGCGCTCGCCGTGGCGCAGGGCTGAGGGGGAAGCAATGGACAAGATTCACGTCAAGCTGACGGTCAACGGCGCACCGATGGAAGCGCTGTGCGAGCCGCGAACACTGCTCGTTCACTTCCTGCGCGAGAACCTGGGCCTCACCGGCGCGCACATCGGCTGCGAGACGTCGCACTGCGGCGCCTGCACCGTGGACCTGAACGGCAAGTCGGTGAAGTCCTGCACGCTGCTCGCCGCGCAGGCGAACGGTGCGAGCGTCACCACGATCGAAGGCATGGCGAACCCGGACGGCACGCTCAGCGCGCTGCAGGAAGGGTTCCGCCAGATGCACGGCCTCCAGTGCGGCTACTGCACGCCGGGGATGATCCTCAGGGCGCATCGCCTGCTCAAGGAGAACCCCAGGCCCACGGACGCCGAAGTCCGCATGGGCATCGCCGGCAACCTTTGCCGGTGCACGGGCTACCAGAACATCGTGAAGGCCATCCAGTACGCGGCGGCGAAGCTGCGCGGCGAGGAATTCCGGGAGGCAGCAGAATGAACGACATGACCCCGACCCCCGCCCAGCGCGAGGCGAAGCTCGAAGGCATGGGCTGCCGGCGCAAGCGCGTGGAGGACATCCGCTTCACGCAAGGCAAGGGCAACTACGTCGATGACCTGAAGCTGCCGGGCATGCTGTTCGGCGACTTCGTGCGTTCACCCTACGGCCACGCACGCGTCAAGAAGATCGATGCGAAGAAGGCGCTGAAGGTGCCTGGCGTGTTGGCCGTGCTGACGGCGGAAGACCTGAAGGGCGTGAATCTTGCCTGGATGCCGACGCTCGCGGGCGACGTGCAGATGGTGCTCGCCGACGGCAAGGTGCTGTTCCAGAACCAGGAGGTCGCCTTCGTCGTCGCGACCGACCGCTACGCGGCGGCCGACGGCGTCGAGGCGGTCGACGTCGACTACGAACCGCTCGACGTCGTCATCGACCCGTTCAAGGCGCTGGAGAAGGGCGCGCCGGTCCTGCGTGAGGACATCAAGGACAAGACCGAGGGCGCCCACGGCAAGCGCAAGCACTACAACCACATCTTCGAGTGGGCGGTGGGCGACAAGGACCTGACCGACGCGGCGTTCCGCAAGGCCGACGTGACCATCCGCGAGATGATCACCTATCACCGCACGCATCCCTCGCCGCTCGAGACGTGCCAGGCGGTCGCCTCGTTCGACAAGATCAAGGGCGAACTTACCGTGTGGGGCACCTTCCAGGCTCCGCATGTGATCCGCACCGTTGCCTCGCTCCTGTCGAAGATCCCCGAGCACAAGATCCACGTGATCGCGCCAGACATCGGCGGCGGCTTCGGCAACAAGGTGGGCGCCTATCCCGGCTATATCTGCGCCATCGTCGCCTCGATCGTCACCGGCAAGCCGGTGAAGTGGGTCGAGGACCGGATCGAGAACCTGACCTCGACGAGCTTTGCCCGCGATTACCACATGGATACCGAGATCGCGGCGACCAAAGACGGCAAGGTGACGGCGCTGCGCGTGCACGTGACCGCCGACCACGGCGCGTTCGACGCCTGCGCCGACCCGTCGAAGTGGCCGGCCGGCTTCTTCAACATCGTGACGGGCTCGTACGACTTCCCGGTGGCGCATTGCGTCGTCGACGGCGTCTACACCAACAAGGCGCCGGGCGGCGTCGCCTACCGCTGCTCGTTCCGGGTGACGGAAGCGGCGTACTGCATCGAGCGCGCGATGGACATCCTCGCCAAGAAGCTCGGGATGGATCCGGCGGAACTGAGGATGAAGAACTTTATCCGCCGCGACCAGTTCCCCTACAACTCGGCGCTCGGCTGGGAATACGATTCCGGCGACTACCACACCGCCATGAAGCAGGCGATGGAGAAGGTCGGCTACGACAAGCTCCGCGCCGAGCAGAAGAAGAAGCAGGCCGACTTCAAGGCCGGCAAGACGCGCGAGATCATGGGCATCGGCGTGTCGTTCTTCACCGAAATCGTGGGCGCGGGACCGTCGAAGAACTGCGACATCCTCGGCATCGCGATGTTCGACTCCTGCGAAATCCGCATCCATCCCACGGGTGCAGCGATCGCGCGCATGGGCACGAAGTCGCAAGGGCAGGGGCACGAGACCACCTACGCGCAGATCATCGCGAGCGAGATCGGCATCCCCGCCGACGACATCATGGTCGAGGAAGGCAACACCGACACAGCGCCCTACGGGCTCGGCACGTACGGGTCGCGCTCGACGCCGGTCGCCGGGGCGGCGATCGCGATGGCCTCGCGCAAAGTGAAGGCGAAGGCGCAGCTCATCGCCGCCTACATGCTCGAGGTGCACGAGGATGACCTCGAGTGGGACATCGACGGCTTCCGCGTCAAGGGGTTGCCGGAGAAGTACAAGTCGATGAAGGAGATCGCCTGGGCGGCCTACCATGCTCCGCCGCCCGGCATGGAGCCGGGTCTCGAGGCGGTGAGCTACTACGATCCGCCGAACATGACATATCCGTTCGGCGCCTACATCTGCGTGATGGACATCGACGTCGACACCGGCGTCTACAAGGTCCGACGCTTCTACGCGCTCGACGACTGCGGCACCCGCATCAACCCGATGATCATCGAGGGCCAGGTGCACGGCGGGTTGACCGAGGCGTTCGCGATCGCGATGGGCCAGGAGATCCGCTACGACGAGACGGGCAACGTGCTGACCGGTTCGTTCATGGACTTCTTCGTGCCGACCGCGGTCGAAACGCCGGTGTGGGAGACCGACCATACGGTGACGCCCTCGCCGCACCATCCGATCGGCGCCAAGGGCGTGGGCGAGAGCCCGAACGTCGGCGGCGTGCCGGCGTTCTGCAACGCGGTGAACGACGCGTTCGCGTTCCTCGGCTCGACCCACATCCCGATGCCGCACGACTTCTGGCGCAACTGGGAAGCCGCGAAGTCGCTCGGCGTGGTGAAGTGAGGGCCCGGATCAACCGGTGCACACGATAGACGACATCGCCCGGCGGCTCGCCGCCGCCGGGTACATCGCCGACAAGACGCTGGCAACGGCCCTGCATCTGATGGAGATGCTCGGCCGACCCCTGATGCTCGAAGGCGAGGCCGGTGTCGGCAAGACGGAAGTCGCCAAGGCGCTTGCGCAAGTGCACGACACGTGCCTCATCCGGCTGCAGTGCTACGAGGGCCTCGACCGGTCCGACGCGCTCTACGAGTGGAACTACCAGCGCCAGCTGCTCGCGATCCAAGCGCGCACCGCCTCGGGGGGTGCGGCGAGCGAGGACGACGTCTTCTCCGAGAAGTACCTCCTCGAACGCCCGCTGATGGCGGCGATCCGGCAGCCGCGACCGCCAGTGCTGCTCGTCGACGAGATCGACCGGGCGGACGAGGAATTCGAGGCGTTCCTGCTTGAACTCCTCTCCGACTTCCAGGTGACCGTACCTGAGTTCGGCACCATCGTGGCGACGTCGATCCCGCTTGTGGTGCTGACCTCGAACGGCACCCGCGAGATCTCCGACGCGCTGCGCCGGCGCTGCCTTTATCACTACGTCGACTTCCCGGACGTCGACCGCGAGGCGGCGATCCTGCAGGCGCGGCTGCCGCAGATCACTGCGACGCTGGCGCTCCAGATCGCGCGGGCGGTCGAGAAGATCCGCAAGGAAGGCTTGCGCAAGGCCCCCGGCATTGCCGAGACGCTCGACTGGGCCGCGGCGCTGCTCGGCATGAACATCGACGAACTGCATCGCGACCCCGAGGCGGTCTATGCGACGATGACGTGCCTCCTCAAGACGCAGGAAGACGCAGCGCGGTTCACGCCGGAGGTGGCGGCGCGCCTCCTTGGCAAGGTGGCGTGAACGTGGGGGCGGCTGCTGTACGGCCTGAGGCCGAGGACATCATCGCCGCGCGGATGGCCGGCTTTGCGCGGCACTTGCGGGAGCGCGGGTTCTCGATCGGTCTCAAGGAAGCGCAAGACGCGCTCCGCGTCGTATCGAGCCTCACCGACAAGCGGCCGGCCGCGCTGCGGCAGGCGCTGCGCTGCCTTCTATGCTCGCGGCAGTCGGACTGGGAGGCGTTCGACGCGCTGTTCGACGCCTACTGGCTCGGCCGCGGCATGAAGCGTGCGATCAAGGTCGGCGGTCATGCGCCGGCAGCGACGCTGCGCTCCTTCGGGGAGCAGCAGGCGGGCACGCGGGAAGGCGGCTCGGCCAATGCCCTTGCCGACAGCGCTTCCGCCGATGCGCCGCCCGATGCGGCAGACGGCGGCGAGACCGGGAAGGCGGAAGGCGCTTCCCGCGTCGAGATCTCCTCGACCACCGACTTCCGCCGATTTTCCGATCCCCGGCAGATGGCCGAGGCTCACGCCGCCGCGGAGCGTCTGGCGCGCGTCATGCGCACGAGGCTTTCCCGGCGCGAGCGGGCGAGGCTCTCCGGCAGGCGCGTGGATCTCCGCAGCACCATCCGCCATAGCACGGCGCACGGCGGCGTGCCGCTCGACCTCTACTGGCGGGCGCGCAAGCCGAAGCCGTTGAAGCTCGTGGTGCTGCTCGACGCTTCCGGCTCGATGCAGATGTACACGGCGGTGTTCGCCCGCTTCCTCCACGGCGTGCTCGACTCGTTTCGCGAGGCGGAGGCGTTCGTGTTCCATACGCGGCTCGCGCACGTGTCGCAGGCGCTGAAGGAGCGCGATCCGCAACGCGCGCTCGACCGGCTTTCGCTCCTGTCGCAGGGCGTGGGTGGCGGCACGCGGATCGGGGAGTCGCTGCAGACCTTCAACCAGTGGCACGCGCGGCGCGTGCTGGGCTCCCGCAGCTGCCTGATGATCGTCTCCGATGGCTACGACACGGGCGATCCCGCGCTCCTGGCGGAGGCGCTGAAGCAGGTGCGCAAGCGCTGCCGGCGCATCGTCTGGCTCAACCCGATGATGGGGTGGGAAGGATACGCCCCGGAAGCGCGTGCGTTGAAGGCGGCGATGCCGTACATTGACGTTCTGGCGCCCGCCCACTCGCTCGAAAGCCTGGCGGCGCTGGAGCCGCTCCTGGCCCGGATGTGACGGCAATGGCCACGCGCAACGACGTCATGGACCTCGTGTCCGATCTGAAGCGCCGCGAAGAGCCGTTCGCGATTGCCACCGTCGTGCGCACCGTCTCGGTGACGGCGGCGAAGGCCGGCGCCAAGGCGGTGATCCTCGCCGACGGAACGATCGAGGGTGGCTGGATCGGTGGTGGCTGTGCCAAGGCGGCCGTCGTCAAGGCGGCGCGCGAGGCGTTGCGCACGGGCGAGCCGCGGTTCATCTCCGTGCAGCCGCCAGACGTGCTGGCCGCGGCAGGCGTGACGGCGGGCGACCAGCGCAACGGCGTCTCCTTCGTGAAGAACATGTGCCCGAGCCAGGGGACGATGGACATCTTCGTCGAGCCGGTGATGCCGCGCGCGAGCGTGGTCATCTGCGGGTCGAGCCCGGTCGCGGTCGCGCTTGCCGCCCTCGCCTCGGCGATGGGCTACGCGGTGACGGTTTGCGCGCCGGAACTGGAGCAGGCGGCGTTCGCCAGCGCCGACCGCCGGATCGGTGGCTTCGAACTGGACGCCACGGAGCGCGCCAGCCGGTACATCGTGGTCTCGACGCAGGGCAAGGGCGACGAGGCGGCGCTGCGCGCAATCCTCCCCGTCGAGGCCGCCTACAAGGCGTTCGTCGGCAGCAGGCGGAAGATGGACTCGATCCGCGCGAAGCTCGCCGCCGACGGCGTCCCGCGCGCGGCGCTCGATGCGGTGAAGGCGCCGGCCGGCCTCGACATCGGCGCCATCACGCCCGAGGAGATCGCGCTGTCGATCCTGTCAGAGATCGTCGAGGTACGGCGCCGCGCTGCGCGCTCGACCGCTTTGCCGTAGTGTGACCTTCTCTGGCTGCAGTCATTGCGCCAGTTGCAGGAATTCGTCGAACCGGAGATACCGAACTGACTGGCGACGGCATGACGGCCCGGTCGCATCGATGAGGAACCGGAATGCAAGCGGCGAATGCTCTTCAGGAGTTCGTGGAAACGCTCGGCGGCGCGCTCGGTGCGCGGGTCGAGGGCGGAACACCGGAGGCGGCCATCACGGCCACCGTGTTCGGCAGCCTGAAACCGCCGCTCGAACCCCGGACGCTTGCACCCGCGCACGAGGGCCCCTGGCCGGAGCTGCTGGCATCTGCGCTCGAACCGGCGAAGCGCGCAGGCGGTGATCTGTCCGCGCTTGCCGCCGCCTTCGAGCGCCTCGAGCCGCACCTCGCCTGGACGCGGGGCCGCCGCGGCATGAAGCCCGGCGACCCGGTCGACCTGCATGCGACGATCGTCGGGCCGGAAGGACTGGCGCAGCGGACCGACGCCTGGATCGGCGTCAGCCTGCTGGCGCCGCATCGCGAATACGTCGATCACCATCATCCGCCCCCGGAGGTATACTTGGTGCTCTCTCCGGGAGAGTGGCGCAGGCGCGCCGATCCCTGGTTCGAACCGGGGGTGGGCGGAACCGTCTACAACGAGCCGGACGTGCTCCACAACATGCGATCCGGAAACGCACCGCTGTTCGCCTTCTGGTGCCTGCCGCTCGGGTGACACGCACCCCGTTTCGGGTTGCGTCCCGACGCCGGTGCCTATGTCCGGCACGCATTGCCAGCCCAGTGCGGTTCTGCTGTGGTTGATGCTCCTTCCCGCGCGGATGCCCGCTTAAGCTTCAAGGTGAAGACCATGTCTCAGGATTTCCCCTCGCGCGCCGACGTGGTCATCGTTGGCGGCGGCGTCGCGGGCTGTTCGGTCGCCTACCACCTGACGAAGATCGGCCTCACTGACGTCGTGCTGTGCGAGCGCAAGCAGCTTACCTGCGGCACGACGTGGCATGCGGCAGGTCTCGTCACGCAGCTGCGCGCCACGCGGCGCATGACGGAGCTCGCGAAGTACACGGGCGAACTGTTCGGCTCGCTCGAGGCGGAGACGGGCCAGGCCACCGGCTTCAAGCGGCGCGGCTCGCTGCGCGTGGCGAAGACGCCGGCGCGGCTCGAGGAGCTCGCCCGCGGCGCCTCGATGGGCCGCAACTTCGGGCTGCCCGTGGAGAAGGTCTCACCGGGCGAGATCAAGGAGCGCTGGTCGCCGATCAATACGGACGGGATCGTGGGCGGCTTCTGGTTCCCACACGACGGGCAGGTAAACCCGGCCGACGTGACGATGGCCTACGCCAAGGGCGCGCGCTCGCGTGGGGCGAAAATTCTCGAGCACACGAAAGTTGAGCGCATCCTGGTCGAGGGCGGCAAGGCTGCCGGCGTCTTGACCGACAAGGGCGAAATCCGTGCACGGATCGTCGTGATCTGCGGCGGCATGTGGTCCCGCGATCTCGCGGCCGACATCGGCGTCACCCTGCCTTTGCACGCGGCCGAGCACTTCTACATCGTGACCGAGCCGATCCCGGATCTGCCGCGCGATCTGCCCGTCCTGTTTCTTGGCGACGAGTGCTCCTACTACAAGGAGGACGCGGGCAAGCTCTTGCTCGGGTGCTTCGAACCGGTGGCGAAGCCGTGGGGACAGAACGGCATCCCCGACGACTTCTGCTTCGATTCGCTGCCGGAGGACTTCGATCATTTTCAGCCGATCCTCGAGATGGCGACCAACCGCGTGCCCCTGCTTGCAAGCACCGGCATCCAGCTGTTCTTCAACGGCCCGGAAAGCTTTACGCCGGACGACAAGTACCTACTTGGCGAGACGGCCGAAGTGCAGGGCCTCTACTGCGCCTGCGGGTTCAACTCGATCGGCATCCTGTCGTCGGGCGGCGTCGGCAAGGCGCTATCCGAATGGATACGCGATGGCCGGCCACCGGTCGAACTCGCCGACGTCGACGTGCGTCGCACCATGAGCTTCCAGTCGAACCGCAAGTATCTCTTCGACCGGACCACAGAGACGCTGGGCCTCCTGTTCGACATGCATTGGCCCTATCGCCAGTTCGCGACCGCACGCGACATCCGCCGCAGCCCCTTTCATGACCGGCTCATGAACGCGGGCGCCTGCATGACGGAGGCGGCGGGGTTCGAGCGCCCCGGCTTCTTCGCACCCGCCGGCATGAAGCCCGAGATCGCCTATTCCTACGGCCGGCAGAACTGGTTCGACGTGTGTGGCGACGAATGCCGGGCGACGGCTTCCGGCGTGACGCTGTTCGACCACAGCTGCTTCGTGAAGATCGCCGTCGACGGCCGCGATGCCTGCCGTGTACTCAATCAAATCTGCGCCAACGATATCGACGTGCCGGTGGGCCGCGTCGTCTACACGCAGTGGCTCAACGCGGCGGGCGGCATCGAGGCTGACGTCACCGTCACGCGGCTTTCCGAGACATCCTTCCTCGTCGTTTCGATTGCGGTGTCGCAACGGCGCGACATGGCGTGGTTGACGCGCCATATCCCGGCGGACGCGCACGTGTTCGCCCGCGACATCACCTCGGGCCTCCCGATGCTGGCGCTGATGGGGCCGAGGTCACGCGACGTTCTGAAAGCGCTCTCGCCGGCGGATTTTTCCGACCTCGCGTTTCCGTTCGGCACGAGCCGCGAGATTGACCTCGGGTACGCGCGCGTTCGTGCCAGCCGCATCACCTACGTCGGCGAACTCGGCTACGAGCTCTACATGCCGGCCGAGTTCGCGACCCACGTGTTCGACCGGCTGGTCGAGTCCGGCGTAGCGTTCGGATTGCGGAACGCGGGCTACTTCGCGATCAACTCGCTGCGGATGGAGAAGGGCTACCGGCACTGGGGCCACGACATCGGAGAGGAAGACACGCCGATCGAGGCGGGCCTCGGCTTCGCTGTCGCCTACGAGAAGCGCGGCGGGTTCATCGGGCGCGAGGCGCTGCTGCGTCTCCGCCACAACCATCCACCGCAACGTCGGCTCGTCCAGGTCCAGCTCCTCGGAGAGACGCCGCCGATGCTCTATCACCAGGAGCCGATCGTGCGGGCGGGCAAGATCGTCGGGTCGATCACGTCCGGCGCGTATGGGCATCGCATCGGGGCGTCGCTCGGAATGGGCTACGTCACCGCGGAAGAAGGGGTGACCGACGCGTGGCTGGCCGAACAGCCGCTCGAGATCGAGGTCGCCTGGCAGCGGTTCCCGGCGAAGGCGCAGCTGAAGCCGTGGTATGACCCGGCGAACCAGCGCATACGCGGCGTGTAAGGACGGCGAAGGGGAGGGCGGGTGATGGCGTACGAAGAAATAGACACCCTCGTCGTTGGGGCAGGCCAGGCCGGCATCGCGGCGAGCGAGCACCTCGGCCGCGCGGGCGTGCCGCACCTCGTGCTCGAGCGATCGCGCATCGCCGAGCGCTGGCGGTCTGCGCGGTGGGATTCGCTCGTCACCAACGGACCCGTGTGGCACGACCGCTTTCCGGGGTTGACCTTCAGCGTCACCGGCCCGGACGGCTTTGCGCCGAAGGAGGAAGTCGCCGACTACCTCGTTGCCTACGCGCAGAAGATCGGCGCGCCGATCCGCACCGGCGTCGAGGTTCGGGAGGTCGTGCGCAAGCCAGGTCAGCCGGGCTTCGAGGTAAGTACGTCCGCCGGCACGATCCGCGCGCATCGCGTCATTGCCGCGACCGGTCCCTTCCAGCGGCCCGTGATCCCCGCCGTCGTGCCGGAGAATGCAGGCGTCGATCAGCTCCACTCGGCGAGCTACCGCAATCCGGCGCAGTTGCCCCCGGGCGCCGTGCTCGTGGTCGGGGCGGGCTCGTCAGGGGTGCAGATCGCCGAGGAGCTTCTGGCGTCGGGGCGGCGCGTCTACCTGTCGGTCGGTCCGCACGATCGGCCGTTCCGCAGCTACCGGGGGCGCGACTTCGTATGGTGGCTGGGCGTGCTCGGCAAATGGGATGCGGCCGCGCCGACACCGGGCACCGAACACGTGACGATCGCGGTGAGCGGCGCCAACGGCGGCCACACCATCGACTTCCGCCGCCTCGCCGCGCAGGGAATGATCCTCGTCGGACGGACCGAGACCTTTGCCGATGGCCGCGTAAGCTTCGCAGGCGACGTGGCCGAGAACGTCGCGAAGGGCGACGCCAACTACCTTTCCCTGTTGGACGAAGCGGATGCCTACGTTGCCCGGTTCGGGCTCGACCTGCCGGAGGAGCCTGAAGCGCGGGTGCTTATGCCGGACCCTGCTTGCATGACACAACCGCTTCGATCGCTCGATCTCAAGGCCGAGGGCGTGTCGACGATCCTGTGGGCGACCGGCTATGCGCTCGATTTCTCGTGGATCAAGCTCGATGCATTCGATCCGAAGGGCCGCCCGATCCACACCCGGGGCGTTTCGGTCGAACCGGGGCTCTATTTCCTCGGACTGCCCTGGCAATCGCGGCGAGGCTCATCGTTCCTGTGGGGCGTATGGCACGACGCGGCCCACGTCGCGGCGCAGATCGCCATCCAGCGCGCCTACAGCGCCTACGCGCCCGCGTAAGCCACTCACTACTGCTGCTGGTAGCGCGAGCCGAAGTTCTGCTGCACGTCCTGGCCGGGCAGGCCACTCGTCGGACCGTCGTTCGGCCGGTGCCGATGGATGTACTGGTTGCGCTGGGCGAACGGTACGGCGATCGCCCCGTTCTGCTTTGCGGCGAGGCTCGCGAGGTACCACTCGAGGTGATGATCCGGCACGCTCGATTGGGTCATCATCGACTGGAATGAGTTCGTCGAGTACTGGAACGCCTGCTGTTCGGTGATCGGCGTGTAGTACGGGCCATCGAAGATGTTCAGCGCCGTGCCGAGGTGAGCGAAGCGCTGATTCGTCTGGTTGAACTCCGGCGGCAGCAGCGAGACGATGTCGTTCTGGTAAATGATCCGGACCAGCGGCAGGTCGGCGTAGTGTTCTGCGCCGGCGAGGTTCGTGAACTTCGGCTGGCCGAAGGTGATGATGCCACCGACCTTGATGCCCGCCTTGCGCATGTAGATGCCGAGGATCGCAGCCACGGCCCCGCCGAGCGAATGGCCCGTCAGATAGACCGTGTAACCCTTCTTGATGCGCGGGCGCACATCCTGCCAGATCGCCTCGGCTGCCTGCCGGAACCCCGCGTGCATCAAGATGCCGGCGGCGGCGTCATCGTCGCCCATGGTGTCCATGTCGAGGGACCAGTTGACGTTGTTGTCGGAGCCGCGCACGGCGACGGCCTGCACCTTCTTCTTGTCGTTGGTCAGCAGGAAGTACTGCACGTCCGTCCGGCCGGGCGTAGCGATGTAGCCTTGGCCGCCTGGATTGTCGCCGAGGATGGTCGAGGATCCGTCGTACGCCTCGTTGGCGAGCTGCGCTGCGTGATAGATCAGCGCGAAATCCGGAGCGCCCGATTGTGCGGCCGCGGCGCTTGCCCACAGGGGACCAGTAGCGAGCGCCGCCAAGCCGAGTAGCACCTGCCGTCGGTGCACGTTGCTGATTTCCATGCGCTCCTCCCCCTCGCGTCGTGGGCGACCACTGTCGCGGAAACGGGCCGCTCCGGTCTTGTCCGTTCACGCCACGCGATCCACGATCACATGGGACGACGCGTCCGCCTGAGATCCTCTCCAGGAGTGGCCGCCGAAAGCATTCAGGAGACCGAACGATACGCGCTCGGCGACTTCCCGGCTTCCGCACGAAACCAGCGCGTGAAGCTCGATAATTCGGCAAAGCCCAACGTTTCCGATACATCGCTGAGCGAGAGGCGGGTCGCCGTGATGAGTTGCAGTGCGATTTCAAAGCGCACCTGGTTGATCAGTTGCCACGGCGTCGTACCTGCGGCGGCGAGATGGCGCCCGAGTGTGCGCCGGTTGACGCGGAGCTCGTGCGCAAGCCGGTCCACGTCCAGATCGCCGCGAAACAGAAGCATGACGATCGCGCGTTTGGCGGAGTCGATCAGGTCGGGTTTCAGGTACTTGTCGTACTGCTCAACCATGCCCAGCACGGCCCGGCGCGTCGCGTCCGAGGCGCCCTGGATCGGTGTTGCGAGATCTTTTCTTCGGTACCGAAGCGCAAATTGGCGTGCCTCGAATGTGACGCGGCTTCCAGGAAAATTGGCGATAGCCGATTGATCGAGCGGGCGGCAGGCGAACGTGATTTCGGTCGGTATGGTCCGGCTCACGTCTGTGAACACACGGTAGCCGAAGCCGACCACCGCCATGCCGATCAGCCAGGACTTCGGGCCGCCGATATAGGACCGGTAGCCGATGATGACGTCTTCCTCGCGATCGATGATGTAAGGGGTGCCACCCCGCACGTAGCGTGGATGGTGCCCGATGATGTCGCGGATCGCCTGGTCGAGCGTTGGAGCGTTCTGCATGAGAAGCCCGGTCAAGCCGAGTTGCGAGGTGGATCCGCGCAGCCCGAGGAGAAGGCCGAAGTCCTTGCGGTTGGTTCGTTGCGAGCTGATCTCCAGCAAGCGGATGGCCGAAAGGAAGGGAATGCTTCCATCCATGTCCGCAAGGGCATCGGGCGGCAGGTCGCAGTCCGCGAGGACCTGCGCCGGGTCGAGACCAAGCTCGGTCAGCAGGGCGGGGATTTCCGACAGGACCCCGACCCGCTGCGGCATATCCTTGAGGTCGGTCATCGCCGTTTTCCCGATCGGGACCGCAGGAAAGACATCCACGCCGCCGAAAAGTGCGTCGTGTACGGAGATTTTGCAACCGACTAGTGCGTTGCGCGGCCGTTCAGCCCTTCGGGAGCCGCACCCAGTTTCCTCCGGCGTTCGAGGACTCGACGGCCGCCGCCACGAACGCCACGCCCGCCACGCCGTCGTCCACGCCGGGGAAGGCCACATTGGGATCGACCGTGGCGCCGGTTCGCCGCGCCCGGATGGCGCGGGCGGCTTCAGCGTAGATGTTGGCGAAGCCTTCGAGGTAGCCCTCAGGGTGGCCGAACGGCGTGCGGGTGACGCGGCCGGCCTCCGGCGAGGCGCCGTCGCCGCCGCGGGTGATCAGCCGCTTCGGCTCACCGAGCGGGGTGAACCACAGGTAGTTCGGGTCTTCCTGCGACCAGGCGAGGCCGCCCTTGTCGCCGTAGACGCGCAGGCGCAGCGCGTTCTCGTTGCCGGGCGCCACCTGGCTCGCCCACAGCATGCCCTTTGCGCCGTTCTCGTAGCGCAAGAGGATGTGCACGTTGTCGTCGAGCTTGCGGCCCGGAACGAACGTGGAGAGATCGGCGAGCAGTTCGCGCGCCTTCAGGCCGGTGACGAACCCCGCCAGGTGGTAGGCGTGCGTGCCGATGTCGCCGACGCTGCCGCCGGCGCCGGACTGGGCCGGGTCGGTCCGCCAGGCGGCCTGCTTCTGCCCGGAGTCCTCGAGCTTCGTCGTGAGCCACGCCTGCGGGTACTCCACCTGAACGACGCGGATCGTGCCGAGGTCGCCCCGCGCCACCATCGCGCGGGCCTGCCGCACCATCGGATAGCCCGTGTAGTTGTAGGTAACGGCGAAGACGACCCCTGCCTTCTTTGCGCGCGCCTGAAGGTCTCTCGCCTCGTCCAGCGTCGCGGTCAGCGGCTTGTCGCAGATCACGTTGATGCCGGCGTCGAGGAACGCGCAGGCCACCGGATAGTGCATGTGGTTCGGCGTGACGATCGACACCGCCTCGATGCCGTCGACGCGCGCGGCCTCCGCCTCCGCCATGGCGCGGTAGTCCGTATACGTTCGATCGGGCGCGAGGTTCAGCTCCGCACCCGACGCCTTCGCGCGTTCGGGGTCGGAGGAAAGCGCTCCCGCCACCAGCGTGTACTGGTCGTCCATTCGCGCCGCGATCCGGTGCACCGCGCCGATGAACGCGCCCTGGCCGCCGCCCACCATACCGAGGCGGATGCGGGCGTTGGCCGCCTGGTCCTTCGAAGCTTCGATCGTCATCGAAGGTCCCTCACAGCCCGAGGAAGCGCTTGATCTGCGCCTTGTCGACGGAGCCGCCGGCGAAATCGTCGAACGCCTTGTCGGTCACCCGGATGATGTGGTTGGCGATGAACGGCGCACCTTCCGCCGCGCCTTGCTCGGGATGCTTCAGGCAGCACTCCCACTCGAGTACCGCCCAGCTTGCGTAGTTGTACTGCGCGAGTTTGGAGAAGATGCCGGCGAAATCCACCTGACCGTCGCCGAGCGACCGGAACCGGCCGGCGCGGTTGATCCACGGCTGGTAACCGGAGTAGACGCCCTGCCGGCCGTCTGGGTTGAACTCCGCGTCCTTGACGTGAAACGCCTTGATGCGCTCGTGGTAGATGTCGATGAACGCGAGGTAGTCGAGCTGCATCAGCACGAAGTGCGAGGGGTCGTAGTTGATGGCGCAGCGCGGGTGGTTGTTGACGCGCGCGAGGAACATCTCGAACGTCGCGCCGTCGAACAGGTCCTCTCCCGGATGGATCTCGTAGCACACGTCCACGCCCGCCTCGTCGAAGGCGTCGAGGATCGGCGTCCAGCGCTTGGCCAGTTCGTCGAACGCGGTCTCGATCAGCCCGGCCGGGCGCTGCGGCCACGGGTAGACGAACGGCCACGCGAGCGCGCCCGAGAACGTGACGTGCGCGCCGAGGCCCATGTTGCGCGAGGCCTTCGCCGCCTTCTTCAGCTGGTCCACCGCCCACCGCTGCCGCTCCTTCGGCTTGCCGTGCACGGCCTTCGGCGCGAATGCGTCGAACGCCTCGTCGTAGGCCGGGTTCACCGCGACGAGCTGGCCCTGCAGGTGGGTCGAAAGCTCTGTCACCTCGAGCCCGTGCGAAGCGGCAATACCCTTCACCTCGTCGCAATAAATCTTTGATCTGGCTGCCTTTTCTAGGTCGAAAAGGCGACCGTCCCAGGTCGGGATCTGCACGCCCTTGTAGCCGAGCGAGGCCGCCCACTGGCAGATCGTGTTCCACGAGTTGAAGGGTGCGGCGTCGCCCGCGAACTGGGCGAGAAAGATCGCCGGTCCCTTGATGTTGGTCGCCATGTCGTTCTCCCTCGAGTGTCGTTCTCTACAGATAGCGGTTGAGCAGAAGCTCGATGTATTCCTGCCGGCCGGAGCGCGGCTGCGGGTTGATCGTCTGCCGGTCGACGCGGGCCGCGATCTGGTCGAGCATCTCCTTGCCCTCCAGCATCGCGCGCGCCTCGGGGCGCGACCAGCCGAGGTAGCGGTCCTCGAGATGGTGCTCGAGCGCACCGTCCCTGATCATCGCCTCGGCGACGAGCAGGGCGCGCGTACACGCGTCCATCGACCCGATGTGCGCATACAGAAGATCGTCGGCGTCGATCGACTGGCGGCGGATTTTTGCGTCGAAGTTGAGGCCGCCGGTGGTGAAGCCGCCGTGGCTGTAGATTTCGTAGAACGCGAGCGCGAGTTCGGGCACGTTCATCGCGAACTGGTCGGTATCCCAGCCCGACTGGTAGTCGCCGCGGTTGATGTCGAGCGAGCCGAAGATGCCGAGTGCATTGGCGAGCGCGATCTCGTGCTCGAAGGTGTGGCCGGCGAGGATCGCGTGGTTCTGCTCGATGTTGACCTTCACCTCGTTCTCGAGCCCATAGGCCTTGAGAAATCCGTACACGGAGGCAACGTCGTAGTCGTACTGGTGCTTGGTCGGCTCCTGCGGTTTCGGCTCGATCAGAATGGTGCCCTTGAAGCCGATCCTGTGCTTGTACTCGATGACCAGGTTGAAGAACCGGCCGAGCTGGTCGAGCTCCTGCTTCAGGTCGGTGTTGAGCAGCGTCTCGTAGCCCTCGCGGCCGCCCCACAGCACGTAGTTCTCGCCGCCGAGCTCGCGGGTAACGTCGATGCAGTTCTTCACCTGCGCGGCGGCGTAGGCGAAGACGTCCGGGTCCGGATTGGTCGCCGCGCCCGCCATGTAGCGGCGGTTCGAAAACAGGTTCGCGGTGCCCCACAGGAGCTTCATGCCCGACGCCTGCATCTTCTGCGCAAAGACGTCGGCGATGGCGCGCACGTTGCGGTTCGACTCGGCGAGCGTCGCGCCTTCGGGGGCGATGTCGCGATCGTGGAAGGTGAAGTAGGGCACGCCGAGCAATCGATATGTCTCGAACGCCACGTCGGCCTTGAGCTTCGCCAGCGCCATCGGGTCGCCCGCGCCCATCCACGGGCGCACGAAGGTGTCGCCGCCGAAGGGGTCGGTGCCCGGCCAGCAGAACGAGTGCCAGTAGCACACCGCAAAGCGCAGCCGGTCGCGCATCGACTTGCCGAGCACGAGCCTTTCGGGGTCGTACCAGCGGAAGGCCAGGGGGTTCTTCGAGTCCGGGCCCTCGTAGAGGACGGGATCGTCGATCGAGTAGAATTTCTGCATCATCGGGTGGCGTCCTTGAGGGCAGGGTAGAGGCGGCGCCAGCGACCGTAGGCGTCGTTCCAGGCGGCGCGCTGCGCGGCGACCGGCTCGATGCGACGGGCGATGGCGGGCATGGTGCAAACCATTGACGGATCAGCGTTTTCCGCCGCGATGAGGCCGAGCCGCGCGGCCCCGAACGCAGCGCCGAAGTCGCCGTCCGCGGGCACCAGGATGGGCACGCCGAGCACGGTGGCGATCATCGACAGCCAGTAGGGCGAACGCGACCCGCCGCCGACGGCGAGCAGCGCCGGCGGATTGGCGAGCGGCACGGTGATGGCCGAAATCCCGTCGCGGAAGGCGAATGCGACGCCCGCGAGCGTCGCCGTAACGAGGTCGTCGCGCGTCGTCTCGTGCGCGAGCCCCGCGAACGCGCCACGGATCGCCACGTCATTGTGCGGGGTGCGCTCGCCCGAGAGGTACGGCAGGAACTGTTCCGTAGGCGGAGCGTCGACCGCGTCCGGTCGCCCTTCGAGCAGGGACGCGACCGGGGCGCCAAGGATGTGGGCCAGCCATTCAAGCGAGGCAGCCGCCGAGAGCATCACGCTCATCTGGTGCCAGGTGCCGGGCACCGCGTGGCAGAAGGCGTGCACCGCCCGGTCCGGATTGGGATGATGCCCGTCGGCCGAGACGAAGAGCACGCCCGAGGTGCCGAGCGAGACGAAGCCCGTGCCGGGCTTCACCGCGCCGACGCCGACGGCGGACGCCGCGTTGTCGCCGCCGCCGCCCGCAACCACCACGCCCTCGGGCAGACCCCAGCGCCGTGCGAGTTCGGCGCGCACCGTGCCGGTCGCATCCGTGCCCTCGCACACGCGCGGCATGTGCGACCGGTCTAGCCCGGTGCGAGCCAGCATCTCGTCCGACCACTGACGTTTGCCGGTATCGAGCCACAGCGTGCCAGCCGCATCCGACATGTCGGAGGCCTTCTCGCCGGTCAGCTTCAAGCGCACGTAATCCTTCGGCAGCAGCACGCAGCGGATTTTGTCGAACAGGTCGGGCTCGTGCGCCTTCACCCACGCGAGCTTCGGCGCGGTGAAGCCCGGCATCGCAAGGTTTCCGGTAATGCGGTGCGTCACCGCATCGTCGAGCGCGCGGGCCTCCGCCGCGGACCGCCCGTCGTTCCAGAGGATGCAAGGCCGCAGCGGCGCATCGGCAACGTCGAGCAGCGTTGCGCCGTGCATCTGGCCCGAAAGGCCGATGCCCTTGAGCCGTGCCATTTCCTTTGGATGGTCGCGCTTGAGTTCGCCCATCACGAGATCGACGGCCTGCCACCAGCTCTCGGCATCCTGCTCCGACCATCCCGGATGCGGCCGCTGCACGGTGAGCGAGGACTGGCGCACCGCGATCGCCATCTGCCGCTCGTCGATGAGCATCGCCTTGACCGACGAGGTGCCGATGTCGAGGCCGAGATACGTCGCGGTCATGGAGGTCCCGTAGACAAGGCAGGGCACGGACGGATTTCGAGATTAAGCAGACTTCGAAATGCCGCCAAGGGGAGAGCGGCACGATTTCGTGATGCTGCAGGCGCGTCTTGTCATTGTGCGCTGCACGACAGCCCGCTTGCCATGTTTAGTGACAATCGATCTACTAAACAAAACACTAAACAAACACGTGACCCCGACTCTGCGTTTGTAACTTGCAAGTCGCCTTCCTGCCGCGTCACCGTGGCGATCTACGCAAGGGTCAAGTCCTTGCGGACCAACAAGGCCGCCAACAACCGGCGGAGTTTGGAACCGTATCCGACCTCCCCTTTCGGTCGGCCGCGGAAACCCTAATGGGAGGAAATCGATGAGAAAGGCATTCACCACGCTCGCCGCACTGACAACCACCGCTGTTCTCGCCATGTCGGCGACGGCGAAGGCCGATGCGAGCAAGGAACTCACGCTGTGCTGGGCCGCCTGGGACCCGGCGAATGCGCTGGTCGAGCTCTCGAAGGACTTCGAGAAGCAGTCCGGCATCACCATGAAGTTCGAGTTCGTGCCGTGGCCGAACTTCGCGGACCGCATGCTCAACGAGCTGAACTCGGGCGGCAAGCTCTGCGACCTGCTGATCGGCGACTCACAGTGGATCGGCGGTTCGGCCGAGAACGGCTACTACGTGAAGCTCAACGATTTCTTCGACAAGGAAGGAATCAAGATGTCGGACTTCGCGCCGGCGACCGTGTACGCCTACTCGACGTGGCCGAAGGGCACGCCGAACTACTGGGCGCTGCCGGCGATGGGCGACGCAAACGGCTGGTTCTACCGGAAGGACTGGTTCGAGAAGCCTGAGCTCCAAGCCGAGTTCAAGAAGAAGTACAACCGCGACCTCGCGCCGCCCAAGACCTGGGACGAGCTCAAGGAGACGGCCGAGTTCTTCCAGGGCCGCGAGATCGACGGCAAGAAGGTGTACGGCGCGGCGATCTTCACCGAGCGCGCGTCCGAAGGCATCACGATGGGCGCGACTTCGGCGCTCTACCCGTACGGCTTCAAGTACGAGAAGACGCCCGGCAAGTACGACATGGAAGGCGCCGTCAACTCCGAGGACGCCGTCAAGGGCCTCGAGATGTACAAGGCCATCTACAAGTGCTGCACGCCTCCGGGCTACACCGACAGCTACATGAGCGAAGGCCTCGACGCCTTCAAGTCGGGCCAGGTCGCGATGATGATGAACTGGTTCGCGTTCATGCCGGGCATGGCCAAGGACGAGAAGGTGGGCAAGGTGACGGGCTTCTTCGTGAATCCGTCCGAGAAGGTTCCCGCCTCGACGCTGGGCGGGCAGGGCATCTCGGTCGTCGCCAATACCGACAACATGGACGGCGCGCTCGCCTACATCAAATGGTTCGCGCAGCCCGACGTGCAGAAGAAGTGGTGGGCGCTCGGTGGGTACTCCTGCCACAACGCCGTGCTGAACGATCCGTCGTTCAAGACCAGCCAGCCGTTCGCCGCGCAGTTCCTCGAGGCGATGGGGAACGTGCAGGACTTCTGGCAGGAGCCCTCGTACGCGACGCTGCTCCAGGCCATGCAGAAGCGCCTGCACGACTACGTCGTGGCCGACCAGGGCACGGCGAAGGAAGCGCTCGACAAGCTGATCGTCGACTGGACTGCGACCTTCAAGGAAGAAGGCAAGATCCAGTAATCGCTGCATAGACGCATCATCCCCCGGCGGCCGTGCCGCCGGGGGACCGCAGTCCGGTCCTACTCAACCCGTTCCCGCATGAGCACGCTCGATCGCATCGCCGACAGGACCGCCGCCGCGACGCCCGCGACCGTCGCCGACCGTGTGCGCGGCCTGTCCGATACCGCGATCGCGTGGCTCTTCATCGCGCCCACCATCCTGCTGCTGCTCGCCATCAACATCTTCCCGCTGATCTGGACGATTCGCCTGTCGTTCACGAACTATCGTGCGAACCGGCCGAACGCCCCGGTGAAGAACCTCGGCATCGAGAACTACACGACGATCCTCAACAACGCCGACATCTGGGCCTCCATGCAGGCCACGGCGCATTTCGTATTCTGGACGATCCTGCTGCAGACGCTGATCGGCTTCACGCTCGCGTGGCTGATCGACCGGAAATTCCGCGGCCACGGCTTCTGGACGACGATCATCCTCATCCCGATGATGCTGTCGCCGGCGGTGGTGGGCAACTTCTGGCGGTTCCTGTACCAGCCGCAGATCGGCCTCTTCAATTACATCATCTCGTTCTTCACCGGCGTGCCACCGTCATCGTTCGAGATGACCGGGTCGGTCGCGCTCGCGCCGTGGTCGATCATCATCGTCGACACATGGATGTGGACGCCCTACGTCATGCTGATCTGCCTTGCGGGGCTTCGCTCCATCCCCGACTACATCTACGAGGCCGCTGAAGTGGACCGCGCCTCGAAGTGGCGGCAGTTCTGGTCGATCACGCTGCCGATGGCGCTGCCGTTCATCATGCTTGCGGTGCTGTTCCGCGGCATCGAGAACTTCAAGATGTTCGACATGGTGAACCTCCTGACTGGCGGCGGGCCGGGCTCTACCACCGAGGTCGCCTCGATCACGCTGAAGCGCGAGGCGTTCGAGAAGTGGCGCACCGGCTTCTCCTCCGCGTTCGCCATCATCCTGTTCGTCACGGTGTTCGGGCTCGCCAACATCTACGTGAAGGCGCTGAACCGGGTGAAACAGCGATGAGCGCATCCGCCCATTCCGTCGTCGAACCCTCGCAGCGGACGAGGGGCATCGCCGGTGCGATCGTCATCGTGTACGCGCTCGTTTCGATGATCCCGCTGTTCTGGATCTTCGCGACCGGGTTCAAGACGCCGCCCGACTCGATTTCCTATCCGCCGAAGGTGTTCTTCACGCCGTCGCTCGAAGGCTACTGCAATCTGTTCACGACGCGCACGCGGCAGACGACGGAGTACATCCAGTCGCTCGGACCGCCGACCACGCTGTGCGACAAGATCACCCGCTCGCGCGAGATGGTGATCGCGGGCCCGTCGAACTACGTGCCGCGCTTCTGGAACTCGATCGTCATCGCGTTCGGGTCGACGTTCCTCGCCGTGACGCTCGGCGTCTTGGCGGCCTACGCGTTCTCCCGCTTCAAGGTGCCGCTGAAGGACGACCTCCTGTTCTTCATCCTCTCGACGCGCATGATGCCGCCGATCGCGGTGGCGATTCCGATCTACCTCATGTACCGCGAGCTCGGCCTTTCCGATACGAAGCTCGGCATGATCCTGCTGTACACGGCAGTGAACGTGTCGCTCGCTGTGTGGCTCCTCAAGGGGTTCATCGACGAGATCCCGAAGGAGTACGAGGAGGCCGCGATGATCGACGGCTATACGCGGCTCCAGGCCTTCTACAAGGTGGTGCTGCCGCAGGCTGCGACCGGCATCGCGGCGACCGCCATCTTCTGCATGATCTTCGCCTGGAACGAATACGCGTTCGCCGTGCTCCTCACCTCCGGCGAGGCGCAGACGGCGCCGCCGTTCATCCCGACGATCATCGGCGAGGGCGGCATGGACTGGCCCGCCGTGGGCGCCGGCACGACGCTGTTCCTGATCCCGATCCTCGTGTTCACCGTGCTGCTCCGCAAGCACCTGTTGCGCGGCATCACCTTCGGCGCGGTGCGCAAATGAGCGAGATGATCAACGGGCTTCTGCGCTTCCGCCGCGGGCCGTGGGAGATGCTTGCGACCATCGTCATCGCGCTCGGCGTGCTGATGCTGATGCAGCCGTTCTCGCTGACGCTCTATACCTATTCGTTCGTCACCACGCTCGTCGGCACGGCGATGTTCGTCGTCGTCTCGAAGTTCCCGGATTGAGCCATGGCCGAGATCCGCGTGGAAAACCTGCACAAGTCCTTCGGCGATTTCGTCGCCGTGAAGGACTCGACCTTCACGATCGACGACGGTTCATTCTTCTGCCTGCTCGGCCCTTCCGGTTGCGGCAAGACGACGACGCTGCGGATGATCGCGGGGCTCGAACTGCCGACATCGGGCAAGATCTTTCTCGGTGGTGACAACGTTGCGTTCAAGCGCGCATCCGAGCGTGACATCGCCTTCGTTTTCCAGCTTTTTGCGCTCTATCCGCACATGAACGTGCGCAAGAACATCGGCTTTCCCCTGGTTTGCCAGGGCGTGCCTTCCGGCGAAATCCGCTCTCGGGTCGAGGAAACCGCACGGCTCCTGCGCATCGACCACCTGCTCGACAAGCCGGTGTCCGGCCTAGCTGGCGGTGACCGCCAGCGCGTGGCGCTGGGGCGCGCCATCGTGCGCCGGCCGAAGGCGTTCCTGATGGACGAGCCGCTCGGCACACTCGACTCCGAGTTCCGTCACCTCATGTGCCAGGAACTGCGTGGGCTGCACAATCGCATCGGTGCGACCACCGTCTACGTGACGCACGACCAGCTCGAGGCGATGTCGATGGCGGACACGATCGCCATCATGAACCACGGCGTGGTCGAGCAGATCGGGCCGCCGCAGGAAGTGTACGATCGGCCCGCGACGATGTTCGTCGCCGACTTCGTAGGCTCGCCGCCGATGAATTTCCTGCCCGCGATTGGCGGAGCCGCAGCAGGCGCCGCCGCCGTCACCGTCGATGGCATGGCGATCGCGGTGCCGGCGTTCCGGGAAGCATCGTCCACGAACGAACTGGTGTTGGGCGTGCGGCCTGAGGACGTGCGCCTCGACGACAGATCGAAGTTACGGGCCGAGGTGTTCGGTACGGAGTATCTCGGCACCACGCAGATCGTGACGCTGACGACGAAGGTTGGACCCGTCAAGGCGCGCATCTCGGCGGATCAGCGGGTCGAGCGAGGCGACAAGGTCGGCCTGTCGTTCGATCCCGAAAAGCTCACGGTGTTCGACAAGTCGACCGGCAAGGCAATCCGCAGCGCGCTTCACGATGGGCCGGGCGTGCAGGCGAGCGCGCGTCGGCGTGCCGTGGCGGGAGGCTCCCATGGCTGACGTGCAGCTCCAGGGGGTCACCAAGCGGTTCGGCCAGACGACGGCGGTTTCGAACCTGTCGCTCACGGTCGCCGACGGGGAGTTCGTGGTGCTGCTGGGGCCGACGGGGGCCGGCAAGACGACGACGCTGCGGCTCGTCGCCGGCCTCGAGGAGGCCGACGAGGGCAGGATCGCCATCGCCGGCCGCGACACCAAGGGCGTGAACGCCGCAGGGCGCAACGTGGCGTTCGTGTTCCAGCAGTTCTCCCTCTATCCGCATCTCTCCGTATACGACAACCTGGCGTTTCCGCTGCGCGCACCGGCTCGTCGGGTGCCGGAGGACGAGATCCGGACGCGCGTGAACGACGTGGCAGAGATGCTGCGGATCGCCAAGAAGCTCAACAACAAGGCGACGCAGCTTTCCGGTGGAGAGATGCAGCGCGTGGCGATTGGGCGCGCGCTGGTGCGCCGCCCCTCGATCTACCTGATGGACGAACCGCTTTCCTCGCTCGATGCAAAGCTGCGCTCCGACCTTCGCCTCGAGCTGAAGCGCATCCAGAGCGACCTCGGCGCAACCGTTCTGTTCGTCACGCATGATCAGATCGAAGCGATGACCATGGCAGACCGCATCGGCGTCCTGAACCAGGGGGTGCTCGTGCAGACCGGGACGCCTCGCGAAATCTACGAAGACCCTTGCAACGTGTACGTCGCTTCGCGCCTCGGCCAGCCGCAGATCAACCTCGTGCCGGCAGGTCTGATCGACATGGGTGCGCTGCCGGCCGGAACCAAGACGGTCGGTATCCGGACCGAACACCTGGACATCCGGCCCGCGAGCAAGGCAAAGGCCACGGCGCAGATCGAGTGGGTTGAGCACCTCGGCGACCAGAACCACGTCCACATCGACGTCAACGGACACAAGCTGGTGACGCTGGCGCGCCCCGGCCAAGGTTTGAAGGTGGGCGACGCAGTACGGCTCGAGCCGGTGAAGCCGCTCTACTTTGACGCCGATGGCGAGCGGCTGAGGGCCTGACGATGCGCGACAGCCCAAACCTTCGCACCCTGATCGAAACCGTGGCGCACCGGATCATCGCCGCCGCCGATGAACTCACCACGCTCGACCAGGCGATCGGCGACGGCGACCACGGCGTGAACATGAGGCGCGGGTTCGAGGCGGTGCTTGCCGATATCGATGCGATCTCCGCGATTCCCCTGCCGCAGGCGCTCAACAAGGTGGGTATGACGCTTGTGATGAAAGTGGGCGGCGCGTCGGGTCCGCTGTACGGTACGCTGTTCATGCAGCTCGGCAAGGAGATGCCAGCGGCCCCGACGAAAGACGACCTTGCAAAGGCATTTGCCGGCGCCATCGCCGCCGTAAAGGCCAGAGGCAAGTCGGAGACCGGGCAGAAGACAATGCTCGACGTGCTGTCTCCCGTGCACGAAGCAATCGCAGGGGCGAGCAGCGGCGAGCAGCTCGCCGCCATCGCGGATGCGGCGGCGGCCGCCACGGTTCCTATGAAGGCGACGCGCGGGCGTGCATCGTTTCTCGGCGACCGTTCCATAGGCCACATGGACCCGGGCGCACGCTCCTCTGCGATCATCGTACGGGCCATCGCCGATGCACTTGGAGGGCGTGCATGAGCAACGTCGGAATCGTGATCGTCTCACACTCCCCGGACGTCGCGCGCGGGGCTGCCGACATGGTGCGGCAGATGGTCGGACCGGAGGTGCCTCTGGCCCATTGCGGAGGCGATCCGGGCGGCGGGCTCGGCACCAGCGTCGAGACGATCCTCGCTGCGATCGACACCGCCTGGTCTGAGGCCGGCGTAGCGATTCTCGTGGATCTCGGCGGAGCGGAGACCAATTCCGAGATGGCGATCGAGATGCTGCCCGACGACCGGCGCGAGCGCGTGGTGATCTGCAACGCGCCGGTGGTCGAGGGCGCCGTGATGGCCGCTACCGAAGCGTCGTCCGGCTCGCCGCTCAGCGTCGTTCGCGCCACCGCAGAAGAACTCTACGGAGGCTAAACCATGAGCGAGTCGGCGCACGAGACCATCCTCCTTACCCACGCCGTGGGCCTGCACGCCCGGCCGTCGGTGAAGCTTACCAAGCTCGCCAAGGGCTTTCCCTGCCGTATCGAAATTGCAACGTCCACGGATGGTCCGTGGACGGATGCGAAGAGCATCGTCAAGGTGATGGCGCTGAAGGTCCCACGCGACACGCTGCTCCACGTGCGCGCCGAAGGGGAAGGCGCGGTCGATGCCGTTGCAGCTGTGGTCGGGCTGGTGGCGCGCGACTTCGACGAGACGCATGCCGATGCCGAGTCCGGTTGAGCTGAAAGGCACTCCTGCCTCGCCGGGCGTCGCTGCCGGCCCTCTCGTGCGTCTCAAACATTCGCGCGAGGTCTTTCGCCGCAAGGCTGGCGCGCCTGAAGCCGAGGCGGACGCCTTCGCGGCTGCCGCTGCCAGTGCGGCAGCCGATCTCGCCGACCTGATGGGCCTGTCGGGCGAGGAAGCCGACGGCATCCTCGCCTTCCAGGTCGCCCTCCTCGAAGACGATGCGCTGACCGGTCCCGTGCAGGAAGCGATTTCAGCCGGCGCTTCGGCGGATGCGGCCTGGCGTTCCGAAATCGAGCGGCACATCGGCGACTACGAATCCGCTGACGACGAGTACTTTCGAGCGCGCGCAGGCGATCTCCGCGACCTGCGCGACCGCGTGATGCGGCATCTGTGCGGCCTCGGGGAAGATCGCCTGCCGCCCGGGGCCATCGTCGTCGGAGACGACTTCGCGCCGAGCCAGTTTCTTTCCGCCGACTGGGATGCCGGCGGCGGCATCGCGCTGATCGGCAGCAGTCCCTCGAGCCATGTGGCGATCCTCGCGCGCGCCCGGGGCGTGCCGATGGTCGTAGGGCTCTCAGCGCTGCCCGACGGGCATGGCGAGGCGATGATCGACGGCCGGGCCGGCCTCGTGGTGTTGTCCCCCGGCTCCGAAGAGCGCGCGCGCCTGGCGACGGCGGCGGCCGACCACGCTGCGGCAGCAGCACGAGCCGCTACGTTCCTCCATCGACCGGCCGTCACGGCACGGGGAACGCCGGTGAAAGTGCTGGTCAACGTGGGCTCGCCGGCGGATGTCGAACGGATCGACGTCTCGACCTGCGACGGCATCGGCCTGATGCGCACCGAGTTCCTGTTCCATGACGGTCACCCCATGCCCGATGAGGAGACGCAGTACCGGGCGTACCGGACGCTTCTCCAGTGGGCTGAAGGTCGCCCGGTGACCGTGCGTACGCTCGATGCCGGCGGTGACAAGCCGATCCGCGGCTATACGCCGGACGGCGAGACCAACACGTTCCTCGGCGTGCGGGGACTTCGGCTTTCGCTTGCGCGGCCCGACGTGTTCCGCGTGCAACTCCGCGCGCTCGCCCGCGCCGCGGTGCACGGCAACCTCAAGGTCATGTGGCCGATGGTGACACGGCCGGAGGAACTGGACGAGGCAGCGGCACTGTTCGACGCCGAACTCGCAGCCCTGCAGGCGAAGGGGATTGCGGCCGCGCGGCCGCCGTTGGGCATGATGGTCGAGGTGCCGTACCCGGCGTTGATGCCGGAACGGTTCGCGAGTGCCGAGTTCCTGTCGGTCGGCTCGAACGACCTGCAGCAGTACATGGCGGCGGCGGCGCGCGACAACGCGCAGGTCGCCCCGCTCGCGGAGGCGGTGATTCCGGGCGTCGTCAAACTGATCCGTGGTCTGACGGACTTCGGACGGGAGGCCGGCATCGACGTTTCGATCTGCGGTGATCTCGCGAGCGATACGCGTTACACCGAGCAACTCGTTGCCGCAGGCCTCCGCTCGCTGTCGGTGGCGCCCGCCGCACTCGGCCACGTCAAGGCGGCGGTTTCGGAGGCCGAAGCGTGAGCCGAAAGCCAAAGCCGCTGCCCGAGCCATCGGCCGCGGCCGTGAAGACGTACAAGACGATCCTTGCTGACGTTCTCAATGCGCGGCCTTCGGGCACGCGCCAGCGCCTTGCCGGCGCGCTCGGCAAGAACCGCAGCTTCGTGTCGCAGATCGCCAACCCTCAATATGCGACGCCTATTCCGTCCCGACACCTCGAGACCATCTTCGAGGTGTGCCACTTTTCCGCCGCCGCGCGCGAACGCTTCCTCAAGGCCTATAGCGATGCACACCCGGTCCGCATCGCCTCGCCGCCCGGAGAGCGCCTGCGCCGCCACGTCGTGATGCTGCCGGATCTCGGCGACCCCGATCGCAACGCGAAGCTCGATCAGGCCGTCGCGGAGTTCGTGCGCAAGCTCGGCCGCATCTTCGAACCACACGCATAAGACCGTCAGGAGGGAACCCCATGAAGAAGTTCATCAACGCCGTCGACAGTGTGCTCACCGAGAGCCTCGAGGGGTTCGTCGAGGCGCACGGCGACATCCTGGCGATGGGCGATGAGCACAAGTTCGTGTGTCGCAAGACCCTGAAGCGGGGGAAGGTGGCCCTCATCTCGGGCGGCGGCTCCGGTCACGAGCCGCTACATGGCGGATTCGTCGGGCACGGCATGCTCGACGCAGCCTGCCCGGGTCAGGTTTTTACCTCGCCGACACCCGACCAGATGCTCGCGGCCGCGGAAGCGACCGACACGGGCGGCGGCGTGCTCTTCATCGTGAAGAACTACGAGGGCGACGTGATGAACTTCGACATGGCGCGCGAGATGGCGGGCCGCGAGATCGTCACGGTACTGACCAACGACGACGTCGCGGTCGAGAATTCCCTCTACACGACCGGCCGGCGGGGCGTGGCGGGAACGATGATCGTCGAAAAGATCGCTGGCGCGGTGGCCGAGGCCGGCGGCGACCTCGCGCGCGTCAAGGCGGCGGGGGACCGGGTGAATGATCTCACGCGCTCGATGGGCGTCGCATTCTCGAGCTGCACCGTTCCCGCCGCCGGCAAGCCGACGTTCGACATTGGCGCTGACGAGATGGAAATGGGCGTCGGAATCCATGGCGAGCCGGGCCGGCGACGCGAAAAGCTGAAGTCGGCCGACGCGATCGCCGACGAGATGCTGACAGCCATCCTCGGCGACCTCGGCGCTGCGGCGAAGGGCAACTGCCTGCTGCTCGTCAACGGGTTCGGCGGTACGCCGCTGATGGAACTTTACCTGATGCATCATGCGGCACGGAAAATTCTCGAGAAGCGCGGCCTGAAGATCGTCCGTGCACTCACGGGGAACTACGTCACGTCTCTCGAAATGGCAGGCTGCTCGCTCACCGTCACGATCGCCGACGAGGAAACGGTGAAGTTTTGGGACGCGCCCGTGTTTACGCCGGCGCTGCGCTGGGGGATGTGACGACTGAATTGGCCTGTCGCGCCGTGTACGGATGATGCAGACTCTCCCTCGTCGAATCGATTAGGGAGAACGACGATGCGACGTGCAAGGCTGTTCGGATGGGCCCTCCTCGCAACGTTTGCCATGCTGGTGGGCGTGGAGATGACTGCGGAATCGTTCGAGCTTTCCGGTCTCGCCTGGATTTCGCCTGCGCTGGCAGTGGTTGGTCATCCGGCGACGCCTGGAAGCGTGGCGGGTGTCGCCCGTCGGACGACGCGGCGCACCATCCGGCGCGGCGCCTACATTGCGCACTTGCCGCCCGGCTGCCCACTCGGCAGCTACTACGGCTACAGCCTATACTACTGTGGCGGTAAGTATTACCAGCGTTCGGGCAGCGGCTACGTCATCGTTTACTTCTGACCTCGCCGCCCAGCTCAGCGGATCTGGTCCATCGTGCACGTCTCGGGCGGCTTGTCGTGCCGCCACCGCACGAGGCGTGCGCCGTGACGCATGTGTTCGCCCGTGATGTGATCGGCGCTCACTTCCGCGACGAGCACGGGTTTGACCGGTACGGGCGTGCGTTCCTTGCCGGACCACCGGTTCTTGCCGCCTGGCGCACGGCCCGTGAAGCCGGATCCGCCGATCAGCGGCGCGAGGGTTCGCTCAAGTGCAGCGGCGTCCCGTCGGATCGGCATGCGGCCGACATAATTGAGCGCTCCGTCCGTGTCGTAGAGGCCGAGCAGCAGCGAGTCGATCGTCTTTGTACGTTCATTCCGGTAGAGACCGGCAACCACGCAATCGACGGTCTTCCACTGCTTGTACTTTTGCATGGCCCGCTGGCCAGGTCGGTAGGGCAGGGCGAGGTCCTTGGCGACCAGCCCGTCGAGACCCCTGCGACCGATCCAGCGCCTCGCGGCCGCCGCCGAACGAGTTGCCTTCGAGAGCGTCACGGATGCCGTCGGACCGATCGAGGCCAGCAGCGCCTCCAGCGCGATGCGGCGATCGGCAAAGAGCGCATCGGTCAGGTCTCGGCCGTCGCCGTCCACTAGGAGATCGAATGCGATCAACGTTGCCGGAAACTGCGCGGCAAGCTTCTCGATCCGCGACTGCGCGGGGTGCAGGCGCAATTGCAGCGTCTCGAACGGCTCGCCCTCCACGACTATCTCGCCATCGAGCACAAACCGGGTGGCCGGCAGCGCCGCGAGGCCCTGCGCCAGTTCCGGAAAGTACCGCTCGAGCGGTCGCTGGTTCTTCGACTGGAGGTGCACCGAAGCGGCATCGCGAAAGGCGATGCACCGGAACCCGTCGTACTTTGGCTCATAAAGCCAGCCGTCGCCTGTCGGGATCTTGTCCACGGGCTCGGCTTCCATGGGCTTGAGCGTCAGCGGCACAGGCAACGTCACGGCTTGGTTTTCCCAATCGGCTGGGGCTAAACAAACGACCGGGACCCGGCAAATGGTTCCGGCCGGGCCAATGTCGCCAGCGTGATCAGAGCGAGCACCTATGCCGCAGATCTATGTCATTCGCGAAGACGACCTCGAAAGCGAGCCGACGCGCGAGCTCGTGCGCTTGCACCTTCAAGGCATGCAGGCGAACACGCCGCCCGGACTAGTCTTTGCGCTCGACCTGTCCGGACTGAAGAGGGACGACGTCACGGTCTGGAGCGCGTGGTCTGCCGAAAGGATCGCCGGGATCGGAGCGCTCCGGATGCTGTCGCCCACGCATGGCGAGATAAAGTCGATGCGAACGCATCCGGATTTCCTGCGCCAAGGCGTCGGCGCAGCCCTCCTTGAACACATCCTCGTTGCGGCGAAGGATCGGGGAATTGTCCGGTTGAGCCTCGAGACGGGTAGCGGCCCTGCGTTCGAACCTGCGATTGCGCTCTATCGGCGTTTCGGATTCGTGGATGGCGATGCGTTCGGCGATTACACGCGCAGCACGTTCAACCAGTTCCTGCACCGTGATCTTTAGGTTACTGCCTGTACCGAAACCAGCTCGCCGCTGCGAATGTCGAAGCGGTATCCCTCGACAGCCAGCAAACCCGCCGTAACCGCCTTGCCGATCCACGGAAAGGTCATGAGGTTCGACATCGATATGCGCACTACGGAAGTCTCACATCGGTAGAGATAGGATTCGTGCTCCTCGTGCGCCCTCGCCGTTGGCAATGCGGGTCGCGCGATTTCCATCCAGGGCAACACGAATTCCTGCGCCGCCTCCGGGGCGCCTTCTACGATCGTCCGTACACCGCCACAAAGTGCATGACCAAGCACCACGATGCGGCGAACCTTCAGGACCCGGACGCCGAATTCGAGCGCGGCGCTGGTGCCGTGGTAGCGCGCGTCGGGCGCGTATGGCGGTACGAGACCTGCAACGTTGCGAACGACGAAAAGCTCGCCCGGGCTGGCCCCGAAAATCGTCTGCGGGTCTACGCGGGAGTCACAGCATGAGATGATCATAACCTCTGGTGTCTGGCCACTCTTCGCCAGCGCTTCGTATCGCGACCGTTCTTCGGGCCAGACGTCGGACAGGAACCGCTGATAACCGGCAAGCAGGCGGTCCATTCGAATTCTCCATCACTTCGCCAAGACTTTTGGAAACCAATCCCGCGCTTCGAGCAAGGCCTGATTTGCCGAGAAAACCCTGCATGGGAATCGATCTCGAGGCGGTCTGTGCAGGACGCAAGAAAATGCTAACATGCGTTTGGATCCGACAAGGAACCAAACATCGTCGAACCGCTTGAAGGATATTGGGCCGAGAGGGAGGAAGGGCGATGCGAACCCGGATCATTCATCTGATCAATCCAAAGACGCAGTCGTTTACGACACGGCCGATGTACATGAATCGGGCGCTTTACTCGCCGCTCGCGGGCCTCCTTGCAGTTGCTGCGTGCATCCCGCGCGATCGCTACGAGGTCATCCTCACCGACGAGAACATCGAGGAAATCGACTTCGACATGAAGGTCGATCTCGTGGGAATCTCCGCGATGACGAGCTACGTCAACCGTGGTTACGAAATCGCGGACGAATTCCGGCGTCGCGGCGTTCCTGTCGTGATGGGTGGCGTGCATCCGAGCTTCATGACCGAGGAAGCGCTGCAGCACTGCGATGCGGTGGTTCGCGGCGAAGCCGAAATGGTGATGCCGAAGCTGCTCGACGATCTCGAGCAGGGATGCATGCGTGGCGTCTACAAGTCGGACGTTCTCCATCCGATGGAGGGTCTGGCGATGCCGCGGTACGATCTCGTCAAGCAGAACCGCTACGTGAACCGGACCTTCGTGCAGACGTCGCGCGGCTGCCACCACGGCTGCACCTTCTGCTCCGAACACATGATGAACGGCCTCAAGTTCCGCTATCGGCCGGTGGACGAGGTGATCCGCGAGGTCGAGAACTGCGGCCAGAACTTCATTTCGCTGAACGACGCCGACTTCTTCGGAACACCGGAACGGCCGAAGGAGGTGATGAAGGCGCTGAAGGGACGCGGCATCCGCTGGCAGGCGGGCGTTACCAGCAAGCTGGCGCTCAACGATGAACTCCTCGAACTCGCTGCGGAGAGCGGCTGCTTCATGCTCTCGATCGGCTTCGAGTCGATTTCGCGCAAGACGCTCACCAGCGTGCACAAGCACGTCAACCGGCCGGAGAACTTCGCCAAGCTCGTCGAGAAGATCCACGGTTATAGGATGCTCGTGTTCGGCCTCTTTATCTTCGGCTTCGACACGGACGACGAAACGGTGTTCGACGAGACGGTGAAGTTCAATATCGATGCGGGCTACGACATGTGCGCCTACTCGGTATTGACGCCTTATCCGGGCACGATCCTCTGGTACCAGATGAAGAACGAGGTCGTGTCATACGACTGGACGAAATATGACCAGGGCCACATCGTCTACCGGCCGAAGTCGATGGCGCCGCAGACGCTGCGCGAGGGCCACATGCGGGCCTACAAGAAATTCTACGCGCTCCCCTCGATCGCGAAGCGGTTCCCGGTATCGGGCGGACGCTCGCGGACACAATTCTCGATCTACAACGCCTTCTTCCGGCGCGGCGAGGTGACAGGCCGCACCATCGAGCGCGCCGTTGCGGCGCCGACGGCAGACACGTCGTTCGTGCCGGAGCCGCCGATCCTGCCGCAGAAGCGCGAATGGCGCGACGTGGTCGAGAAGGGCATGGCCGACAGCCGGGCCGCGCAGGCGCCTGCAGCGGAATGACGGCGACGGTCTACACCTGGCTCGACAGTCCGATCGGGCGCTTGCTGCTGGCCGGGAACGGGGAAAGTCTCTCCGTCATCGGCTTCCCGCAGGGCAAGGGAACCGTCGAACCGCATCGCGGCTGGGAGCGCGACGACAAGGCTTTCAGCAACGCGCGCCGGCAGCTCACGGAGTACTTTGACGGCGAGCGCCAGTCGTTCGAGCTGCCGCTCGCGCCAGTCGGCACGCCATTCCAACTCGCCGTTTGGCAGGCCCTCGAGGCAATCCCGTTCGGCGTCACGATCAGCTATGGCGAATTGGCCCGTCGCGTGGGGAACCCCGCCGCGAGCCGGGCCGTCGGCGCGGCGAACGGGGCAAATCCGCTGCCGATCGTGGTGCCGTGTCACCGCGTCATCGGCTCGACCGGCAAGCTTACCGGCTTCGGCGGCGGGCTCGACACCAAGCAGTGGCTCCTCGCGCACGAAGGGGTTGCTGTTCGCGAGCCAGCCGCACAGCTTGCGCTCTTTTGAACACTTTCCGGATTGGTAGCGATGATTGCCGTGATCTTCGAAGTCTGGCCTGCGGAGGGCCGTACAGATCAATACCTTGAGCTTGCCGCCATTCTGAGGCGTGACCTTGAGCAGATGGACGGATTCGTGTCGGTGGAGCGGTTCCGGAGCATCACCGATCCGACGAAGATGCTCTCGCTCTCCTTCTGGCGGGACGAGGAGGCTGTGCGCGCCTGGCGCAACACGCTCGCCCACCGCCGCATGCAGACGATGGGGCGCACGGGCATGTTCGCCGACTATCGGCTGCGGGTGGCGAGCATCGTGCGCGACTACGGCATGACCGATCGTGCCGAGGCGCCCGACGACAGCCGCCTCGTGCACGGGCTCTAGCCCGTCGCGATTCAGCCGTTCGCGGCGGTGCGCTTGTCTTCTGTCTTCGTGTCGAAGTCGCTTGCGTCGTGGCGTTCGTGCAGCTGGTCTTTCGGTTCGCCGCTGATGCGGTTCACCTTCCGCCCGCGATCGACCGCCGGGCGTTTCAGGATTTCGTCGGCCCAGCGCAGGACGTGCTTGTATTCGTGTACGGACAGAAATTCGCCAGCCCCGTAGACCCATCCCTTCACGAGCGCGCCGTACCACGGGAAGATCGCGATGTCGGCGATCGTGTAGTCGTCGCCCGCCATGTAGCGCGCTTCCGCAAGGCGCCGGTCCAGCACGTCGAGCTGCCGCTTCGTCTCCATCGCGAACCGATCGATGGCATATTCGATCTTGAACGGGGCGTAGGCGTAGAAGTGACCGAAGCCGCCGCCGAGATAGGGCGTGCTGCCCATCTGCCAGAATAGCCACGAGAGGCATTCGGCGCGCCTTGCGGTTTCGCGGGGCAGGAATTCGCCAAACTTTTCCGCGAGATAGAGCAGGATCGCGCCGGACTCGAATACGCGGATGGGCTGCGGTCCGCTGCGGTCGAGGAGCGCCGGGATCTTCGAGTTCGGGTTCACTGCGACGAAGCCCGAGGAGAACTGCTCGCCCTGTCCGATGCGGATAAGCCACGCGTCGTACTCCGCGCCCGTGTGGCCGAGCGCGAGGAGTTCCTCGAGCATGATCGTCACCTTCACGCCGTTGGGTGTGGCGAGCGAGTAGAGTTGCAGCGGGTGGCGGCCGACGGGCAGCTCCTTCTCGTGCGTCGGCCCGGCGATCGGGCGGTTGATGCTGGCGAATTCGCCGCCGTTGGGCTTGTTCCAGGTCCACACCTTCGGCGGGACGTACTCGGTGCGGTCGGTCATCGAAAACTCCGGATTTCAGCGGTTGTAGCGATATCGGAAGGTGCAGGTCGGCGCGCCGTCCATGATCGTCTGCCTGCGTTCGAGCGTGATGTTCGGGTCGTAGCCCTGGCAGAAGGTGCCGTCGCGGTTGCAGGACAACAGGTGGCCGATCTTTCCGATCCCCATGTCGCGGTAGGTTTCCGCATAGCGGCAGCGCGTGACGTCGAAATCGAAGCGCTCGTCGCTCGCCTCGAGCACGTCGATCTCGAGCGCGCCGTCGGCGGTCCACAGTTCGTAGAGCTTGATGAAGCTCGCCATGGAGGTCTCGCCGGCGGCCTTCGCGGCGAACTCCCGGCCCTCGGCGATCGCCGCCTTGCGGACCGCGGAATCGAGGATTTCCGCGGCCTTCGCCTCGCCGATCTGCTCGACCATCTCGCGGTAGATTGCGCCGACGACCTGGGCCTGCAGGCGGCGTTTCGTCAGCGTCGGAATCTCGGTCGGATCCATCGGCGGTCTCCTTGGGTTGGCCGTTAACGAGCCGTTTCGGATTGCGGAGTCAAGGATGCGCGGCCCCGAAGTCACATCTGCGCAATTGCTTCGCGCGATGCCCACTCTGCACTTGCGGATGCGGGAATTTGGAGCAAAAAAGCAGGCAAGTTCGCCTGAATCAGGCTCAGTTGAGAGGATTTGTAACGTGGGTGTATTCCTGACGCGTCGTGCACTCGTGATCGGCGCCGCCTTCAGCCTCGTGAACGCCGCCGGCGCACATGCCGAGACCTCGGGTGCCGCTGAGGTCAAGAAGAACTTCAAGAGCCAGTTCGACACGACGCCCGGCACGCCGACGACGAAGCCGGTGATCGCCGTCCCCGCTCCGCAGGAAGTGGTGCCGCCGGGCGAGGAGCAGTACTTCAACCCGGACCTGCTGCCGCCGGCCGAATCCGAAACCGACTTCCCGGTGACGCCGGTCAAGGCGTCGATCATCCCAAAGCAGTTCCGCCGGCAGACGGTGCAGTACACGGGGCCGGAAGCGGCGGGCACCGTGGTCGTCGATCCGCATGCGCACTTTCTCTACTTCGTGCTCGGCGGCGGGCAGGCGATCCGCTACGGCGTCGGCGTCGGCCGCGCGGGCTTCGAGTGGTCCGGCGACGCCGAGATCCGCATGAAGCGCAAGTGGCCGCGCTGGGTGCCGCCGCGCGAGATGGTCGATCGCGACCAGCACGCGAAGGACTGGGTGAACGGCATGCCGGGCGGTCCCGGCAACCCGCTCGGCGCGCGAGCGCTCTACCTCTACTCGGGCGGCAAGGACACGATGTTCCGCATCCACGGCACCAACGAGCCGACGAGCATCGGCAAGTCGATGTCGTCCGGATGCATCCGTATGCTGAACGAAGACGTGGTCGACCTGTTCGACCGCGTCGAGGTCGGGACGAAAGTGGTCGTCCGGTCGTGACCCCCGCAGGCGCCGGCGCGCTCGACGTCGCCGCGCTGCCGACGCTGACGTCCCTCGGGTTCACCGGCGGATACAGTTCGTTCCGCGCCTTCTGCGAGCGGGCGTTCGCCGCCGACGAGCCGCGCTTCCTGCGCGGCGACCGCGGCGATCTGGTCGTGTTCAGGCATGCCGACCTGCGCACGTTCGGCGCAGCGCCTGAAGTTGGCGCCGTGCCGCCGGCCGTGCTCTATCCGCAAAGGTTCGGTCCGAATACGGATGGTTGCCCGGTGAAGCCGTCGGCGGTGGCCGAGGTGATCGCCAACCAGGTGTTCACCGCAAACCCGCCGGTGCACGGCCCGGTGCGCCGCATCCTGACGACGTGGCTCGCGCCCGAGCCGGTCGCCAGGCTCGAGGACCGCGCGCGAACGGTCGCGCGCGCCGTGCTCGCAAAGCTCCGTCCCGGCGAACCGGTCGACGCGGTTCCAGCACTCGCGGAGGCGATGGTCGTCGGCTTCTGGTCGTCGCTCGTCGCGCTGACGCCGGACGAAGAGAAGGCGATGACGGCGAGCGTGCGCGAGATGACGCGCCTGTTCCACGTGACGCGCACGGCCGAGGACACCGAGGTGCTGAACGCGGCGTTCGGTTCCTACCGCACGCTCCTCGAGGCGGCCGCGGCCCGCGGTCTCGCGCGAGGCGATGCACCGTTCGTCGATCTCACCGAAGCCTTGGCCGCGATCGACGTCGCCGACGACGTGACGGAGGCGGGAATCGTGCCGAAGACGGTCGGCGCGTTCCTTGCCGGCAACCTGGTCGAGGCGTTTCACACGGCGGCGATCGCCTGCGCCAACACGCTCAACGTTCTGCTCGAGCGGCCGGATGCGATGGCCGCGGTGCGGGCCGATCCGAAACTCCTGCACCAGGCCGTGCCGGAAGCGCTGCGGCTTGCTCCGCCGGTGCTCCTGCTCCAGCGGCACGTGCTGCGTGACTTCCATTGCGACGGTTTCGTCGTGCCGAAGGGTACCCGCGTGTCGATGTTCTGGGCCGCCGGGGATCACGATCCGAAGGCGTTCCCCGATCCGCGGCGCTTCGACCTTGCGCGGCGTCTCCAGGGTCTGACGACGTTCGGCGGCGGCGCGCATCTCTGCCCCGGCCGCTACGCCGCGCCGATGCTGACGCGCGTGCTGCTGGAGGAGATGTTCCGTGCACGGATCGAATTGGTCCCGGCCGGCGAGGCCCGCTGGCTCGACGCGCACCTGATGAGCCAGCTCGAAACGCTGCCGGTGAGGTGCGAGTTGCCAGGCGCTCAAGAGTGATCGCTGACGGCCGTCACAGGATGCCGGTGATGAGGCGATCCGCCCGCGACCCTTCCCGGTAGAGCTGCGCGACGATGATCGCTGCCAGGATTCCGGTCGCCGCTCCGCCGAGCACGTCGCCGACGTAGTGCGTGCCGATCCATACGCGCGACAGCATCATCACTGCAGCCGCTGCGAGGAACCAGAGACCCGACCGGCGCAGTCGATGCAGCAGGAAGCTCGCCGCAATGGCCATCGTCGCGGTGGCGTGGTCGGAAGGAAAGGACGGGTCCGCGCTCGGCGCGATCAGGAGATGCGTGACGCCGGCATCGTAGGGGCGGATGCGGTGGACGAAGAGCAGGATCAGCTGGTTGAACGCCAGGCCGAGAACGAAGGACATGCCGGCCGAGACGATCACATGCCGCGTGTGCTGCCGGTCGCCGCTCGACCACCATTGCAAGGCGACGGCGAGAACGACGACCGGAACACCGACCGACGAGTACCAGATCATCAGCCGATCCAGAACATCGCTTCCCGCCGCGAGCGCGTTGATCGCATGGGTCGCCCACGCGTCGAGGTGGAGCAGGGACAGCATTCTTGGTTCCTAGATCGTAACCAGACCCCCGTTAACCGGGTCAAAGCGATTGCCGAAGCTTCTGCCAACAGGCTGACATGACGCTGAAGTCGGTCGGCCACCTTGGCCGACGTCGAGCAAATCCAAGGCGCATAACGCTTTGCGAAGCCGGAAATGCATGGGTTCCGGCGGGGCAGCCAGCCCGACCGAGTGCTCGCGCGGCCTTCCGGTTCGCCGTCCAGCGCCGGTCAGGTCGCCTTCTTGTCGTTGACGATCTTCATCTGCGCGACGCCGCTTTCGCCGAGCGGGACGGAGGAGAAGGCGCCGCCGTGCATCATCTGCGCGGCGTCGGTCGTGTTGGCGGGCGGCGCATCGGCGAGGATTTTTTCGGCGAAGCGTTCCGCGTTGTCCTTCGGGCGGTAGCCGAGGTAGCTCGCCTTGCTGTTGTCGACCGGCGCGCGGTCGTTGTTCGAGACGCCATAGATCACCGTGTAGCCGGTGGTCGGCGTGTCGATCGCGCGGGTCACAAGCTGGATCAGGTCGTCGTAGCTGAGCCACGTGCCGAGCGCGCGCGTGCTCGTCACCTGCGCGCAGGAGAGGATGCGCAGGCACACGGCCTCGAGGCCGCGCTTGTCCCAGTAGAGGCTCGCAAGATCCTCCGCAAAACATTTTGCCAGACCGTAGAACGTGTCGGGCTTGTGCGGCGCGTCGGTGCCGATGAATTCGCGCCGCGGGTACATGCCGACCGCGTGGATCGACGATGCGTACACGACACGCTTCAGCTTGTGCCGGTACGCGGCCTCCCACACGTTGTAGGCGCCGATGATGTTGGGGCCGAGAATCTTGTCGAACGGGGCCTCGTCGCCGATCGCGCCGAAGTGCACGACCATGTCGGCGCCCTGGAGCAGCCCCAGCATGTCGTCGAGCTGCGCGAGGTCGGCGCGCACGTAGCGTTCCCGCGGGTAGAGCTTGCCGATGTCGGCGACGATGTCGGAGGAGACGAGTTCCTCGCAGAGCTTCGTCAGCGGCTCGCGCAGGTACGAGCCGAGCCGGCCGGCGGCGCCGGTGAGGACGAGACGCTTGAGCATGAGATTATCCCTTCACGGCCTTGAGGAGGTTGTCGGCGCCGCGCGCCAGCAGCGCCGTGTCGGCCCCGCAGGCAACGAACGAGAAGCCTTCGTCGAGGAGCTTGCGGGCGAACGTCGCGTCGAACACCAGCGTGCCGACCGGCACGCCCGCGCGGATCAGGCTCTTGGCCGCCGGCATGATCACGTCCCAGATCGCGGGGTTCGCGGGCTGGCCCAGGATGCCCATGTCGGCGCCGATGTCGGCCGGGCCGAAGAACAGGCCCGTCACGCCGTCGACGGCGGCGATCTCGTGCGCCTTCTCGATGGCGGAGCGCGATTCGAGCTGCACCAGCACGGCTGTTTCCGCCTCGACCTTCGCGAAATAATCCGTCGAGCGGGCGAAGCGGTTGGCGCGCGTCATGCCGCTGACGCCGCGCACGCCGCGCGGGGGATAGCGCACGGCGGCGACGGCCTGCGCGGCTTCGGCCGGCGTCTGCACCATCGGGAACAGGAGCCCCTGCGTGCCGATGTCGAGCAGGCGCTTCACCTTCACCGTGTCGTTCCAGTCCGGCCGAACGAGCGGCGTCGTGTCGTAGGCGGCAAACACCTGGAGCTGGTTCAGAACCGTCGTCAGTTCGTTCGGCGAGTGCTCCATGTCGATGAGCACCCAGTCGAAGCCCGCGCCCGCCACCACTTCGGCGGCTAACGGCGAGCAGAGGCTCACCCACAGGCCGATCTGCGGCTTGCCCGCCCGGACGGCGGCGAGAAACGGGTTCGGCTTGTGGTTCATATGACCCCCTTTTCGACGATCGGCTGGTTCAACTCGATGCGGTCGTAGTGAAACGGCGTGAGGTCCAGCGTGCGGTATTCGCCGTGGATCAGCAACTCGGCCATGCCGCGCCCCATCGCCGGCGACTGCTGCAGCCCGTGGCCGGAGAAGCCGTTGATGAAGTGGAAATTCCGCACCGTCGTGTGCGGTCCGACGATCGCGTTGTGGTCGAACACGTTCATGTCGTAATGCGCCGCATACGTATGGGTGAGCTTCACCGCCTCGAACTGGGGCACGCGTGAGGCGACGATCGGCCAGACGTAGCTTTCCCACAGCGACCAGTCGCCGGTGAAATCGTCGAAGTCGGTGGTGTCGTCGAACATCTGGTGGCCGCCGCCGCTGAGGTAGGTGCCGCCGCCGTTCTCGCGCACCGTGACGCCGGTTGGATCGATCGTGAGCGGCAGGTCGCGGTCGAGCGGCTTCTCGGCGGCAAAGATCCAGGTGAGGCGTTTGACCGGCTGAACGGGGAGCGGGATGCCCGCCATCTTCGCGGTGCGCGCGGCGCGGGTGCCCGAGGCGTTGATGACGGTGCCGCAGGCGATCGTCTCGCCCGACCTGAGCGTGACGGACTCGATCCTGTTGCCGGCGGCGTTCTTCGTCATCGCCACGACCTCGTTGGCGATGTACTCGACGCCGCGCTCGCGCGCCTGCCGGCGGAACCAGTCGAAGATCGTGTAGCCGTCGAAGTAGCCCTCGTCGACCGGGTTGATCGAGCCGAGGACGAGGTCGTCGACGTTGTAAAACGGATACTCCTCCGCGATCTCGGCGGGCGTGAGGAGCTTTGTCTTCGCGTTGGCGCGGCGCTGCGTCTCGTAGTTCTCGCGCAGCGTCTCGGCGCCCTCCTCGGTGCCGGCGAGGTACATGTAGCCAAAATCCCGGATGCGCAGCTCCGGCACGCGCTCGTCGCCGCCCATGTAGCGGCGGAGGTTGTGGACGAAGTCGGCGGTGAACTGCGAGATGCGGACGTTGAGCTCGGTCGAGAACTGCTGGCGCACGCACGAATGGCTGAGCGAGGTGCAGCACTTCTCGTAGGTCGGGTCGCGCTCGACGACGAGGATCGAGCCGTCGAACGTCTTGTCATTGGTGAGCCACCAGGCCGAGGACGACCCCATGATGGCGCCACCGACGATGACGACGTCGTAGGATGTTCTGGAGGGGCCGTCCGGCATGCTGCTTCCCGTGCGCGAGGTGACGCTCCTGCTCTAGCGCATCGGGCGGCCGCCTGCCATGCGCTGGGGTAGGGGCGGCCAACTGCCGGCGGGTGCGGCGACGCCTCCCGCGTTGACTCTGGACCTGCCGGGGATAGCATCGGTCGCCGCACCGGCAGGTCAACAACATCAAAGAGGGAGAGTGTCATGACGTTCAGGGGAGTGGCTGGATCGCTGAAAGGCGCGTTGCTCGGCGCGGTCGCCGCGGTGGCGGCGCTGGCGGCAAGCGGGGCGGCCCAAGCCGCCGGCTCGTGCGAGGGCGCCGAGCTGATCAAGCCGGGCAAGCTGGTCGTCGCCTACGCGGGCGAGATGCCGGGCACGGGATCGAAGGACGGCAAGCTCATCGGCATCGACGGCGAGATCATGAACTTCGTCGCCGACAAGCTCGGCCTCGAGGTCGAGCCGCAGCTCATGGAGTGGGCGGCGGAGATCGAGTCCGTAAAGGCCCGCCGCGTCGACATCATGCACGGCATGATGGGCTGGACGAAGGCCCGCACCGAGGTGATCGACATCACCGACCCGATCTACTACGCGGGCGCGCTGATCAGCCAGAAGGCGGGCGCGGGGCTGAAGTCACTCGACTAGCTCAAGGACAAGAAGGTCGCCACGATGCAGGGGTTCGGCTGGATCCCCGAGATCAAGACGTTCAACCCGGACGTGAAGCTCTACGAGACGTCCGACGCGGGCATCCGCGACCTCGTCGCCGGCCGCATCGACGCCCTGTTCGCCGACCCGCCGCTGATCCAGTGGGTGGCGACGCAGAACCCGTCGTGGAAGATCGAGTCGGTGCCGGTGAGCGATGCCTACAACAAGGACCTGCCGAGCCTCACGGGCAAGTACCAGGTCGTGTTTGGCATGAGCAAGGAAGCGCCGAAGCTGCAGAAGTGCGTGAACGAGGCGATCGCCGAGCTCTGGAACACCTGTTCGAACCTGAAGATCGCGGCGAAGTACGGCTTCGGCGACAAGTTCTGGTTCGCGCCGCCGACCGAGAACCCGCGCACCGGCGTCGACCGCGACGCGAGCTGGAAGTACCCGCAGCTCGCGGCGGCCTGCTCGCAGTAAGGTCATCGCGATCACCTGATCTGGCCGGCGGGGCGATGGCTCCGCCGGTCGTGCCGGCTTGAGGGGAAGGACTGCCGGACGTGGCCAAACCGCTGTTGAAGATCGAAGGCCTGAAGAAGGACTTCGGCACGCTCACCGTGCTGCGCGGCGTCGACCTCGAGCTCCGCCAGGGCCAGAAGATGGCGCTGATCGGGCCGAGCGGCTCCGGCAAGACGACGCTCCTGCGCTGCATCAACCGGCTCGAGGTGCCGACCGCCGGGCACATCCACCTCGACGGCGAGCTGATCGGCGAGCGCCAGGCGAACGGCGGGTATGCGCGCATCAGCGAGCGCGAGCTCGCCGCGCAGCGCCTCGAGATGGGCTTCGTGTTCCAGAACTTCTACCTGTGGCCGCACCTGACCGCGCTCGAAAACGTGGCGCTGGGGCCGTGGCGCGTGCGGGGCATGGCGAAGGAGGAAGCCTTCGCGCTCGCCCGCTCGATGCTCGAGAAGGTGCACATGGGCCACAAGGCGGGCGAATACCCCGAGCGCCTGTCGGGCGGGCAGCAGCAGCGCGTCGGCATCGCGCGGGCGCTCGCCCAGCAGCCGAAGCTCATCCTGTTCGACGAGCCGACCTCGGCGCTCGACCCCGAACTCGTGGGCGAGGTGCTGAACGTGATCCACGAACTCGCCGACGAGGGCCGCTCGATGATGCTCGTGACGCACGAGATCCGCTTCGCCCGCGACGTCGCCGACGTCGTCGTGTTCATGGACGACGGGCTGATCGTCGAGCACGGACCGCCTGCGGAGGTGCTTGCCGCGCCCAAGCACGAGCGCACGCGCAAGTTTCTCGGCCAGCTGCGGACGGGGTGAGCCGATGGTGTCGAACGCGATCGCCCAGGGCGGGCTCGAGAACGTCCCGTACTATCTCTCCGTGCTGCTCCAGGGCGCGTTGGTCACGATCGAGATCACGCTCGGCGCGCTCGTCATTGCGCTGGCGCTCGGCCTCGCGCTCGCCTCGCTGAAGGTGTCGCGGATCCCGGGCGCGCGCTACTTCGTGGACGCGTGGGTGGAGGTGTTCCGCGACATCCCGGCGCTGACGCAGCTCTTCATCATCTACTTCGGCCTGACCTACGTGGGCCTGAGGTTCGATCCCCTGCCGGCGGCGATCATCGGGCTCGGGCTCAACGGGTCGGCCTACTGCGCGGAAATCTTCCGCGCCGGGTTTGCGGCACTGCACCACGGCCAGCGCGAGGCGGGCGCGGCGGTCGGCATGACGCCCGGGCAGACGATGCGCTTCATCGTACTGCCGCAGGCGCTGCGGATCACGCTGCCGCCGCTCGGCAACTACGCCATCGGGCTGATCAAGGACACCTCCGTCGCCTCCGCGGTGGCGGCGCCCGAAATCCTGTTCCGGGCGCGCAACCTGACGAGCGAGGCATTCGAGGCGCCGCTCATCTACCTGATGGTCGCGATCCTCTACTTCGTGATCACGTTCCCGCTCGCCCGCGTCGTCGACCGGCTCGAGCAGAAGCGGAGGTCGTGGTCATGAGCATGCTGCACGACCTCGGTGCGTTCTTCGCCGTCTACCAGTCGAAGTGGAGCTCGTGGGCGCCGGAGATGTACCGCGCGACGTGGGTGACGCTCGAGATCACCGCCGGCGCGTTCGCGCTCGGCCTCGTGATCGGCCTCTTTGTCGCGATCGGGAAGCTCTCCAAGAACCCGCTCGTCCGCCGGCTGTCTATCGCCTACGTCGAGATCACGCGCGGCGTGCCGGCGTTGGTGATCCTGTTCCTCATCTACTTCGGGCTCGTGCCACTCGGCATCGTGATCGACGCGGTGCCGGCGGCGATCCTCGGCCTCGGGCTCTCCTCGGGCGGCTACATCGCGGAGATCTTGCGCGCGGGCATCGAGGCGACGCACAAGGGGCAGCGCGAGGCGGGCCTTGCGGTCGGCATGACGCCGGGCAAGGTCTACCGCTTCGTGATCCTGCCGCAGGCGACGCGCATCGCGCTGCCGCCGCTGCTCAACACCCTGATCAGCGTGCTGAAGGATTCATCGCTCGCCTCGCTGATCACCGCGCCCGAGATCATGCTGCGGGCGAAGGACATCACCTCGTCCGACTTCATGCCGCTGCACATCCTGCTGTGGGCGGGCATGATCTACTTCCTGCTGGCGCTGCCGCTGTCGTTCGCCGTGCGCTGGCTCGAGGCGCATCTGCGCCGGGGGCTCGGCGCGCGGCTCACCTGACGGGGTCAGCCGTCCATCACCTCGACCGACAGCACGGTCGGCAGGTGGCTTGCGATCTCCTGCCAGCGTTCGCCCTCGTCCGGGCTGTAGAACACCGAGCCCGAGTTGGTGCCGAAGTAGACGCCGGTCGGCGAAGCCCGGTCGGTCGCCATGCCCTGGCGCAGCACGGTGAAGAAGCAGTCCCGCTGCGGCAGGCCATCGCCGTGGCCGGTCCACGTCGCGCCGCCGTCGCGGGTGCGCCATACCTTGGCGCTGGCGCCGGGCGGAAACCGGCCGAGGATGTCGCCGTTCAACGGAAGCACCCACGCGGTCTCGGCATCATGCGGATGCACCGCCACCGGAAAGCCGAACGTCGAGGGCAGGCCCGCCGCGATCGAGGTCCAGCTCCGGCCGCCGTCGCTCGTGCGAAACACGCCGTGATGGTTCTGCTGGTACATGACGTCGCCAGCCCCTGCCGCCCGCACGATGTTGTGCACGCAGAAACCCACGGCATCCGCCCCGTGATCGTGGCCGGGCTCCGGCGCGATCGTCTCCGCGTTGGAGAGCCGGTTGCGCCGCTCCCAGGTCTTGCCGCCGTCTTCGGTGGCGAACACGCCGGCGGCGGAGATGCCGACCCAGAGTTTCGTCGGATCGCCCGGGTCGCTCACGATGCTGTGCAGCACGAGGCCTGCGCCGCCCGGCTGCCACTCTGCGCGCGAGGGATGACTGGCGAGGCCCTCGACCGGCGTCCACGTTGCGCCGCCGTCGACGCTCTCGAGCAGCGTCGCGGGCTTCACGCCGGCAAAGAGCCGATCCCCGCTGCGCCCGAGCGACCACACGGCGTCGATCTGCCCGGTGTAGGGCGCCGGCGGCGAGGCGGTGAACCCCATCTGCGCCGCGACTGCCGGGTTCTGCGCGATGAATTCGTCGAATTTGCCGTTCGACAGCTTCGAGAGCGCCCAGGTCTGCCCTTCATCCTCCGACCGGAAGATGCCGGCGCCGTGGAACTCGCCGCCGCCGCCCGCCCACATGCGGCCGGTTTCCGGATCGCCGACGACGTGGTTGATCGGCCAGCCGTTGCAGTGGGGACCACTGACGGTCCACGCGCCGTCAGGCGCTTCGCGCGACAGGATGAAGGCGCCCTTGGTGCTGCCGACGAGGACACGCGTGACCATCAGCCAATGCTCCGCACTGACGCCCCCCGATCGCGCGGCGAAAGACTAGCGCGGCCGGAAAGGCTTTGGAATCCCGAAGCGTGGCAGCGGTGGGATGCGCCGGGCTCGCCCCGCCGCTATAGTTTCGCCCGAAACGGGGTGACCTGCTCCATGCCGACGCGCGCCGCCTTCCTCGTCGTTCCGAAGTTCAACATGGGCTCGCTCGTCGGCCTCATCGAGGTGATGCGGGTTGCGAACTACCTTACCTCCGGCACGCTCTACGAATGGCGTCTTCTCTCCTTCGAGGGGCCGGAAGTCGTCGCCTCGAACGGCCTCGGCGTCACGACGGCGGATCCGCAGGCGAATGCGACGTACGCGGACATCGTGTTCGTGCTCGGCAGCTGGAACGCGGAGCATTACGATAACCGCGCCGCGTTCTCTTGGCTCAGGCGGCAGGCGCGCCGAGGCACGCGCATCTGCGCGGTCGAGCTTGGCTGCTACCTCGTGGCGAAGGCGGGGCTCTACTCGACGAGACCGATGACGACGCACTGGTCGTGGATGCCCGGGTTCAAGGAGCGCTTCGACGAGGTGCCGGTCATCGAACAGCTCTACACGGTCGACGGCCCGGTGATGAGCTGCGCGGGCTCCATGGCCGCCGTCGACATGATGCTGACGCTCGTCGCGGCCGAACACGGCGAACAGCTCGCCGGCGAGGTGGTGGACCAGCTCTGCTACATCTCGCCGCGCCCGCCGGAGGCGCCCCAGCGCCAGACGCTCGGGCGGGAGCCCGACAAGGTGCGCCCGCTCGTGCGCAAGGCGATTTCGCTCATCGAGGAAGACGTCGCCGAACTGACGCCGATTCCGGAGATCGCGCGGCAGGTGGGCCTATCGCAACGACAGCTCGAGCGGCTCTTCAAGAAGGAGGTCGGTTGCTCGATCGCGCAGTTCCGCGTGCTCGTGCGGCTGCAGCACGCGCGCGTGCTGCTGATCTCGACATCGCTGTCGGTGCGCGAGATCGCAACCGCGGCGGGCTTCAACACGCTGTCCTACTTCGCATCGAGCTTCCGCCGCTACTTCGGCCGGCGGCCTTCGGAGTACCGGCAGGGCTGGTCGGACGCCGATCCGTTCCCGAGCTGGCCCGGCACGCTGTCGAAGTTCCTCGGTGTACTGAACGAACGCTCGCCGGTGCGGGCCGGGGCCGGCGCACTCAAGAGCGGCGCGGGACGGACGTCACGTGCGGCGATGCCGCCCACTCCTGGCGAAGGGTCGGGAGGTCGAGCCCGCGGACAAACGCGGCCGGAAGGTTCATCGTGAGGATGCTGACGGCGTGCGCCGCGGCGGCGCGCTCGCGTTCGAGTTCGCGCACGTCACCGGCGGCCGTGAGTTGTTCGGTACGCGCGATGCGGCCGAGAAACAGCGAGGCGAGCCGCGCCTGCAGGAGCGCGTGCGGGGCTTCGCGCTGGATCGTGGTGGCGCGCAGTTTCGGCGTCTCCGACATGGCCGTGAGGTCTTCCAGAAGCGCCAGGACCTCGCGGTAGCGGTAGAAGGGCTCGAAGGTGCACGTCTTGTGGTCGACGGTCTTGCCTACGACGAGCGTCAGGGGCTTGGCCTCGTCGTCGTAGTCGAACGCCTTGGCGAGCAGCGCCAGAACGCCTGGACGCGGCGGCGTGCGATCGGCGAGGTGGCCGGCGTCGATTCCGATTTCGGCCAGCGCGGCCGTCAGCATACTGACGGCATCCGAGAGCGCCGCGCGGGCACGATCGATCGCCTGCGCCTGTGCGGAAGGCTTCGTCGCCTTCGTGTCGACCGGGGCGGATTTCGCAGCGCGCTTGCCGAAGCCGAACATCAGCCGGTTCCCTCCAGCATCGCGTCCGGCAGCGCGAGCTCCCGCCGCGCGAGATGCGACTCGACCATGGCCATCGGGATGCGGCTGCGCACGGTTTCTTCGCCCGGCACCGCGACGGCGGCGCGCTCGCGGGTGAAGAACATCTGGACGACGCCCTTGTCGGTCTCGACCTCGAACACGCTGCCGCGGCCGTCGGCCGTCTGGAACGGCTGGCCGCGCAGCCAGCGCCGGAAGCGGAAGTCGCCGGGCGTAAGGCGGCAGACATAACGCATCGCCTGCACCACGGGATCGACGCGTTCTTCGCCCGCCACCGCCTCGGCGAGCTCGCGCTGGCGCGGCGCCAGTAGCGGGTTTCGCTCGGGAAGCGTACGCATACGCTCCGCATACGTTTCATCGTCGAGTGGTTCGAGGCAGGGTAGCGCCGCGAGCCAGGTGCGCAGCGCCTCGGTCAGGCGCTCGTTCAGGCCCGCGTAGAAGCGCTTGTCGAGCGCCTCGATGAACGGGTCTTCCTCGCCGAAGCCCGCGCGGTCGACGACGTCCTGGAACCGGCCGGGCTCGGCGACCGAAAACGTCTCCAGGCTCTCGAATGCTTCGCGCGCTTCCTCGAGCCCGATGGCGGCGAGGCCGTCCCGGATATCGGCGCGCACGAAGTCGGTCCAGCGGCTGTTTGCGAGGAATTGTCCGTACCCGCCGTTGTTCACTTGCGCAATGAAGTAATCGACGTGGAAGGCCCACATGGCCTCGGGCGGGAGTTCGTGGCGGCGGAACTGGGCGTCGCGCAGGGCGTGGTTCACGAACTCCACCACCTCCTGGGCAAGCGCGTACACCGCAGCGTCCTCGCCGAGCGATCGCTGCCGCACCAGGATTTTCAACCGTGCCGGCCCTGGTCCCGCAGGCGCTTCCTCGGCTGCGCGTTTGCCAAACACTGCGCCCTCCCGCACTGGCAAGCGGCCAGTTTGCGACAGAGTCTTTGGGAAATGGTTACGATCGGTTGATCAATTGAAACCGGTCACCTGCGCTCGATGCGCGCGGTTGCGGCGGTCGGCCGGGCGATCGTCTGCAACACCACGCAGTAGCGCTCGGTGAGTTTCAGCAGCGTCGCGAGCTGCTCTTCGGTTGCGTCCGTCTTCAGTGCGAAAGTGAGGCGGATGTCCCGGAACCCCACGGGCGCCGCGCGGTCGACGCCCAGCGTGCCACGGAAGTCGAGGTCGCCTTCGGCCGTGACCTCCCCGTCCTCGATCGTGATGCCGAGCGCCGTCGAGACCGCCTTGAGCGTGACGCCGGCGCAGGCGACGAGCGCCTCGAGCAGCATGTCGCCGGAACAGAGTTCGAGCCCGGACCCGCCGGTTGCCGGGTGCAGGCCGGCCACGGCGAGCGCGCGGCCGGTTTCGACCTTGCAGGCGATCGACTGGTCGTCGATCCGCCCGTGCGCCTTGAGCGTGATGACCGCTGCGGCGGGATCGTCGCGGTAGCGATCCTTCAACGGGGTCTGGAGGGCGCGCAGCGCTTCAGCGTCCATCGGCAATCTCCCTATGCGGCAAAGCGGGGTTTCAAATCGGCGGCGACTGTAGCAGCCTTGCGCAATGACCGCTGCATCGACTGCCGCAGACTTCTTCCGCACCGGGTGGGCCGCGTTCCCGCACGACCCGACGCTTGCGGCGTGGGTGGCGACGGCGCTGCCCGTCGCGCGGGCCGCGATCGCCGCACCCGAGAACGCAAAATGGTTCCGCTACGGCGGGACGTGGTTTGCCGGCGTCAACGCCTCGCCGAACGATGCTCGCGGCGCTATGCCGGGCGGACCGCCGCTCGGCGGTGTGGCCGTGGACTTCATCCGGTCGGTGCTCAGCCTCTCGGCATTCGACTGGGACCGGGCGCAGATCTCGGTGTGCTACCCGGGTTACCCGCAGCCGATGGAGGGCGAGAGCGAGGCCACGTTCCAGTATCGCGTGAAGCGCGATGCCGCGCACGTGGACGGCGTACAGCGCGTGGGACCCGAGCGGCGGCGCTTTGCGCGGGAGTACCACGGTTTTCTCCTCGGCGTTCCGCTCGCGCCGGTGGAACCCGGGTCGTCGCCGTTCGTGGTGTGGGAAGGCTCGCACGAGATCGTGCGTGCGGCGCTGGGTGCGGCGCTGAACCCGTATCCGCCTGAAACGTGGGGCGAGATCGACGTGACGGACGCATACCATGCCGCGCGCCGGCGGTGCTTCGACATATGCCCGCGCGTCGAGGTTTCGGTGGAACCGGGCGCCTCGTATCTCGTGCATCGTCTCGCGCTGCACGGCATGGCGCCGTGGCGCGCGTCGTCGGCCAACGCCGAAGGGCGCATCGTCGCCTACTTCCGCCCAGACTGCCTCGCGCCCGACGACTGGCTCGCGCGGCCCTAGAACGCGTTGCCCTTCACGAGGTCGGCGAGCGCGTTCACGTCCACCCAGGCATTGTGCGAATAGGCGACGCGCACCGTCTGCCCGTCGGCGAGCAGCCGGTTGATCAGGTCCGGGACGGTCGCCGTGCGCAACTCGTCCGCCGGCATCGCCTCGATGATCGCCTTTGCGGTGCGTGCGCCCTTTTCGGAGAACTTGACCAGGCCCATCCACTGCCCAGTGATGCCGGGCGTCGCCGGATCGTAGGCGATCGCCTTGAGCGTCACGTCCTCGAGAAAGGCCGTGCGCGCGTGGGGATGCGAGGCGACGGCCCAGTCCGCGCGGCGCGTGGGGTTCTCGCCGGCGCTCAGCGAGTCGACCGCCACCACGACGTCGGCGTCGACGTCGAGCAGGTCGGCCAGCACGTGGCGGCGGAACATCACGTCGCCGTAGCAGACGATCGTCGGACCCGAGAGGTGCTCGGCGGCCTTTGCAAGCGAGGCGAGTTCGCCGGTCGACGCGAACGCGTCGTTGTCGACGTAGGCGAGGCTCGGGAGGTTCACCGCGTCCTTGGCGAACCCGCGCACCACGACGAGGTCGCGGACGGCATTGGCGCGGAAGGCGTCCGCGATGTGGGCGAGGATCGGCTTGCCGGCGACCGGGAGCATCGTCTTCGGCATCGCGTCGACGAGGTTGCCGAGGTCCTTGCCCTGGCCCGCCGCGAGCACGATCGCGCGCACACGGTCGCCGCCTTTCGGCAGGTAGGCCTTCTCGAGCTGCTCGAGCTCGTGTTCGCCCTGGAGCCGGAACACCTCGGAGATCGGCGCGACCTTCTCCTCGATCGAGACCAGCGTCTGCTCGGCAAAGATCTGCCGCGCGGTCGACTGCATGGCGGCGAGCGCGGCGCGCATCAGGTGGTTCGCCCAGATGACGATGCGGAAGCCTTCCGCGCGAAAAACCTCCGTGGGCGTCGTATAATACTTCGTCGGCACGATCACGAGCGGCAGGCGATCGCCCCACTCGCGCTTGAAGGCGAGGATCTCGGCCGGGTTCTTCTGCGCCGAGTGGATGAGCACGGCGTCCGCGCCGGCCTTGCGGTAGGCCTCGCCACGCTTGATCGCCTCCGCCTGGCCGTGGCCGGCGATCAGCGCCTCGACGCGCGCCACGACGATGAAATCGTCGTCGGACTGGGCATCCTTCATCGCTCGGATCTTGCCGGCGTGCTCCTCCATGTCGGCGAGCGGCTGCGCCGTGCCGCGGATGAAGCTGTTCGTCTTCGGGAAGAGCTTGTCCTCGATGCACACGCCGGCGACGCCGCGCTGCTCGAGCTTGTTCACGAGGCGGCGGGCCGAGTTGAAGTTGCCGTAGCCCGTGTCGCCGTCGAGCAGGATCGGGATCGAGGTGGCGTCCGCCATGAACTCGCAGACCTCGAGCACCTGCGTCCAGCTCGCCTCGTTGTTGTCGCGCACGCCGAGGGCGGCCGACATCGAGAGGCCCGACGCCCAGATGCCCTCGAAGCCCGCCTCCTCGACGACCTTGGCGCTCAGGCCGTTGTGGGCTTCCATGAGGAAGCGCATCTCGGGGCCGGCGAGCATTTCCTTGAGGCGGGTGGTCTTGCGCTTGGGCCGAAGCGGAGGGGTGACGTTCATGGCTCTCTCGCTGGGAAGGGGGCGGTTGGCGTCCCAGTTACGGCAATTCGCGACGATGTCAAAGCCGCTGTGATGCTGTCGATCTGCGATCCCGGATGGCAGAAGGCGCCCCGGGCTGACGACCGGGCGCCGAATGTGCTTCTGTGGCGCAGATCATGGCCGGCCGGGGGAGCATACGATGAACACCGATCCGCGTTTCGACCTGCTGTTCGAGCCGGTGCCGATCGGTCCGGTTACCGCGCCGAACCGGTTCTGGCAGGTGCCGCACTGCTCCGGCATGGGATTTGAGCTGCCGCAGACGCTGGCCGCCATGCGCGCGATGAAGGCCGAGGGCGGCTGGGGCGTCGTCAACACGGAGTATTGCTCGATTCATCCGTCGTCGGACGATTCACCGGCGCCCTACGCCTCCCTGTGGGACGACGGCGACATCGCCAACATGGCCGCGATGACGCAGGGCGTGCACCGGCACGGCGCGCTCGCCGGCGTGGAGCTCTGGTACGGCGGCGCGCGGACGGGGAACGTGCTGACGCGCGAGCCGGCGCTCGGCGTCGAGAGCCTCATGATCAGCGTGGCGCCGTGGCAGACGCAGCGCATGGACGCGGCCGACATCAAGTCGTTGCGCCAATGGCACCGCGACGCGGCGCTGCGTGCGGTGCAGGCCGACTTCGACATCGTCTACGTCTATGCGGCGCATACGTACCTTCTCGCGCAGTTCCTCGACGCGCCGCAGAATCCGCGGACGGACGACTACGGCGGCGACTTCTCGAACCGCACGCGGCTGGTGCGGGACCTGCTGGAGGAAACGCGCGCGGCGGTGGGGCATCGCTGCGCCGTCGCGCTTCGCATCGAGGTGGTGGACGAGGACGGCGGCGGCGGCGACCGCCGGGCCGAGTTCCTGTCGTCGATCGCGCCGCTGGTCGACGTCTTCGACGTGACGATACCGGACTACGGCATCGAGATGGGTCCGTCGCGCTTCGTGCGCGAGGCGGCGCTCGAAGACCACGTCGCTCACGTGAAGCGCGCAACAGGCAAGCCCGTCGTCACGGTGGGCCGCTTCACCAGCCCCGAGACGATGCTGTCGCAGGTGCGGCGGCAAGTGATCGACTTCATCGGCGCCGCAAGGCCCTCGATCGCCGATCCGTTCCTGCCGCGGAAGATCCGCGAGGGCCGTTTCGACGACATCCGCGAGTGCATCGGCTGCAACATCTGCTACGCACACGACGGGCTCGGCGCGCCGATCCGCTGCACGCAGAACGCGACGATGGGCGAGGAATGGCGGCGCGGCTGGCACCCGGAGCAGGCGCCCGCGGTGACGGGCAAGGTCGAGCCCGCGCTCGTCGTCGGGGCCGGGCCTGCGGGTCTCGAGGCGGCGCTGGTTCTGGCGCAGCGTGGCGTTCCGGTGATGCTTGCCGAGGCTGACGCCGAGCCCGGTGGCCGGGTGACGCTCGAGGCGAAGTTACCGGGCCTGTCGGAGTGGCTGCGCGTGCGCGACTGGCGCGTGCACCAGCTCTCGAAGCTTCCCAACGTGGAATTCTATCGCGCGAGCCGGCTCGGCTGGCAGGACGTGCTCGACAGCGGAATCCGCGACGTGTTCGTGGCGACCGGCTCCGCCTGGCGCACGGATGGTCGTGGCCGCGCCTTTCCGGCCGGCGTCGCCTCGTTCACCGATCCGCGCACGCTCGCGCCGGAGGCGGTCCTGCGCGGTGCGCGGCCATCCGGCCCCGTGGTGATCTTCGACGACGAGGGCTATCACGTCGCGGCGGGCCTCGCCGCGATGCTCGCGGGCGAGGGGATCGACGTGACGTACGTGACGCCGGAGGGCGTCGCTGCCGCGTGGGCGAGCTTCACGGTCGAGCAGTCGCGCCTTCAGACGCAGATGCTGGAGCGGGGCGTGACGATCGTGACGTCGTCGATCGTCTCGGGTCTCGGTCCTTCGACCGCGGTGATCTCGTGCGTCTTCACCGGCGCACGCCGCGACCTTCCGTGTACATCCTTCATCCCCGTCACGTCGCGCGAACCCAACGACACGCTCTGGAGCGATCTCAAGGACGCGGGGCTCCGGACGCTCGAGCGCATCGGCGATGCCCGTGCGCCGGGGCTCATCGCGCATGCCGTGCACGATGGCCACCGCGCGGCGCGGGCGCATCTCGCCGCGCCCGAGGCGCTGGTCGTGCGGCGCGAGCGCGTCGTTATCGCGCGCTAGTCAGCGGTCCAGCCGCCATCGACGACGAGCGACGTGCCGGTGACGAGGGCCGATGCGTCGGAGGCCAGGAACACCACGGGCCCCATCAGGTCCTCGATCTCGCCGACGCGGCCGAGCTTGATCTTCGAGGTGATCCACCGGACCTTTTCGGGATCGGCCAGCGTTTTCGCCGTGAGGGGCGTGCGGATGAAGGTCGGCGCGAGCGTGTTGACGCGGATGCCGTGCGGGGCGAGCTCGATCGCGAGTGACTTCATCAGCCCCTCGACGGCGTGCTTCGAGGCCGCGTAGACGGTGCGGTCCGCGCCGCCGATGTGCCCCATCTGCGACGACACGAGGATGATCGACCCGCGCTTGCCCGCGGCGATCATACCGCGCGCCGCCTCGCGCGCGCTGAAGTGGGCCGAGCGCCAGTTGACGTCCATCACCGCGTCGAAATCCTCGGGCTTCGTGTCGACGGCCAGCGAGTGCCGGGCGATGCCGGCGCTGTGCACCATCACGTCCTGCGGGCCGATGCGGTTGAAGAAGGCACGCAGATCGTCCGTATTCGTCGCATCGAGTGCAGCGGCCTCGACCGACAGCCCCTTGGCCAGCATCGCGCTTACCGCCGCATCGAGCCGCTCCCTGCCGCGCGCCGCGGCGGTGACGTGCGCGCCCGCTTCCGCGAGCGCGGCCGCAGCGCCGAGGCCGATCCCGGAGGAGGCGCCGATGACGACCGCGCGGCGGCCGTCGAGCCGGAAGCTCGGAGTCTTCGGCAGGTCCATGGCCGTGCTCCGTCAGAGCAGCGAGAGACTGCGCCGCACACCGTCGAGCGCCTCGCGCGCCGGCGGGCGAAGGTGCAGGCGAGTGCTCTTCACGATCCCCGCCTTCAGCGCGAGGTCGGTCATCGCCTCGACGTACTTGATCGACACCGTCGTCGAATCGACCACGGCGACGCCCGTGCCCTCGACAGTCGTATATCCGGCAAGTCGTAGCAGGGGGCCGTAGTAGGTGCAGCCGACGAGGATCACGTCGGCGCCGTCGTCGATGCAGGTCTTCGCCACCGCCTCGAAGCGCGGGATGAACTCGCGCCGCGGGTCCTCGACGGCGCCGAGCAGAAGCTTTCCGTCCGACTCCGGCAGGATCGAGCGCACGGGCCGGACGATCGCGCGATCGCGAAACCCGTAGGCGAGGAGGTCGTTCTCGATCGCAACGGTGGTCTTCGGCGACACGGTGACGACCGCGAAGCGCTTGCCCATCGTCATCGCGGCGAGCATCGCCTGTTCGCTGACCGAGCCGACGGGGATCGACAGCACCTCGCGCGCCTCCCACAGCGGATCGTTCCAGCAGCCGAGGTAGACGCCGTCGAAACCGTCCTCCTCGGCCTTCAGCGCCGCCTCGACCATGTGCACGGAGTTGAGGTGCTCTGCGTAGAGCGAGCGGGTGAAGTTGCCGCTCTTCGGCAGGAAGCGGAATTCGAGCTCCGTCCCGGGGTGCAGAACCGGGCGGACAGCCTGGTCGAGCTTCGTCCACAGCGGCTTCAGCGCTTCATTGTCCGTGGTCGGATGAATCCAGCAGAGCCTCATGGTGCGTCTCCCCTTGCTGCTTGAATAATTGCCGGCGGCAGGCTCCCTTAGCACGAAACCGAGTTGGCTTTGAGGGGAGGGCAGCCATGCTTCAATCGGGAACGCGGGCGCTGGTGACGGGCGGCAGCGGCGGGCTGGGGTCGGAGACGGTGCGGATGCTCGCCCGCCACGGGGTGCACACGATTGCGCTCTCCAATGACGCGCCGAAGCTCGCGGCGCTCGAGGGCATCGAGAACGTCGAACCCGTGCTCCTCGACGTGACCGACGACCGCGCGCTCAAGGCGCGGTTCGCCAATGAACGGATCGACATCGTCGTCAACGCGGCCGCGATGCTCGGCATGACGGGCACGATCTGGTCGACGGCGACCGACGAGGCCCGGCGCCTTCTCGACGTGAACATCGTCGGCATCCAGGCGGTGCTCGCCGCCACGGTGCCGGGAATGGTCGAACGCAACCGTGGCCACATCGTCAACATCGGCTCGATCGCAGGGCCCTATCCCTCGACAGGCCAGCCGATCTACAGCGTCACCAAGGCAGCGGTGCACAGCATCAGCTCCAACCTGCGGATGGAGCTGTTCGGCACGGACGTGCGCGTGACCGAACTCCGGCCGGGGCGCGTGCGCACCGGCATGCACGCGGAGATGTTCGGCGGCGATTATTCGAAGTCGGACGCGCTGTTCTACGACCCCTACAAATGCCTCATGCCGGAGGATATCGCGGAAGCGATCCGCTACGTTCTTTCCGCGCCGCCGCACGTGTGCATCGCCCAGATGGAGATCGTGCCGACGCACCAGGTGGTCGGCGGGACACGGATGTACAGCCGGAACGCCCCTAGGACCTGAAGCGGGCGAGCACGGCCTCGGCTTCCGCGACCATCGTGCGCAGGATCTCGGCAGCGGGCCGGATGCGATCGACCTGGCCCGCGACCTGTCCGGCGTAGAACGCAAGCCGCTTCAGGTCGCCGGTCATCGACTGCAGTGGGGAGTCGGTCGAGTAGAGATAGATCGGGCGGCCTTCCTCCTCGGCGATCACCTCGCGCGGGATGGCGTCCGGATCGTGGCCCCACAGCTTGCCGCCGAGCGCTTCGGTTTCCGGACTCGTCAGTACACGGACGGGGGAATCCGGCGGCCAGTTGATCGCAAATGCATCGGTGTGGACCGTCTCCTCCGACGTCGCCCGGACGATGCGCTCCTTGTGGATTTGATGGGCGAACGATTCCTCCGCGGCGAGGAACGCGGTGCCGCAATGCATGCCCTGCGCGCCGAGCGCCAGCGCGGCGACGAGGCTGCCGCCGGAGGCGAAGCCGCCCGACCCGATCACCGGTACGCGCACCGCCTTCACCACTTGCGGCACGAGAACGAGCGACGTCACCTTGCCGTGGACGTGTCCACCGGCTTCAACCCCTTGCGCTATGATCGCGTCCGCGCCCGCGGCTTCGGCCTCGCGCGCTGCTGCGACGCTGCCCACCTGGTACAGCACCGTCGCGCCCATGGCCTTCGCCTTGGCGATCGCGTCAGGCCGCACGTCCCAGTGGAAGATCATCGTGCCGATCTTTTCGTCGCCGCAGACGGCGAGTTCCTCGTCGAACAGCTTTGGATCGGTGCCGGCCGGGATCAGGTTCACGCCGAACGCCGCGCTCGTCTGTTGACGGACGATCTGGATCTCACGGCGGATGAGCTCCGGCGGTTCGCGCACCATGCCGAGGCAGCCGAACCCTCCGGCCGCAGAAACGGCGGCGGTGAGCGCAGAGCGGGCAGGGCCGCCCATGCCGGCCTGGAGAATGGGATACGTGCAACCGAGCAGATCGCAGAGCGGGGTGCGCAGGGCGTCGGTCATCGTCGTGTCTCTCGATCGGTCCGTCGCGGTACGATAGGCTTCTGAGGATGCGAGCGCTCGCGCGTTCTGCGCAAGTCACATCGTCCTCAGCCGACGGAGGCGCCCGTGGCCCGACCAATCGCCGTCAAGCGCGCGTACGACCCGCCCGCGCCTGACGACGGGGTGCGGGTGCTGGTCGATCGCCTGTGGCCGAGGGGGCTCACCAAGGAGAAGGCCGCGGTCGACGCATGGATGCGCGACATCGCTCCGAGTACGGAACTTCGCCAGTGGTTCCACCGCGACCGCACGCAGTGGGCCGAGTTCGAGCGGCGCTACCGGCGCGAGCTTGATACGCCCGAGAAAGGCGCTCTGCTGACGCAGCTCAAGTCCCTGTCGCGAAAAGGAAAACTCACGCTTCTGTACGGCGCGAAGGAGCGCGACCGCAATCACGCGACGATCCTCGCGGAAGTGCTTTCGGGCTAGTAGCCGCGGCGCGCGATCGCGGCGCGCAGCGCGTCGTAATTCAGGTGGTACTGCGGCATGAGCTGCGCCGCCTTCGCGATCGCGCTCACCGTGACCGCTTCGCGCTTCGTGAGGCCCTCGCGCCAGTCCTCGCCGCCACGGAAGATTTCGGTCGTCCGGCGCGACGACGTGCGCACGACGATCGGTTCGCCGAACATCGTCGGCGTGAGAAAGGCGTCCGTCCACGGAACGTCGAGGAAGCGGGCGACCTTCTCCATCTCCTCGCGCGGCCGGGCGACGAGGTCCTCGTAGACGGTGAAATGCACGCGCGGGTCCTCGAGGTATGCCGCCATGCGCCGCAGGCTGCGCAGCGGGTCGACGGTTTCCCGCCCGATCCGGCGCATGTCGAGCGCGATGCCCTTGCGCTGGCGGTCGCGGAGAACCGCTGCCGTCGTGAACAGCGGATCGCGGACGATGAACAGCACCCGGCCTTTCGGGAACAGTCCCTGCCAGAAGGCAAGGAGATCACGCCGGGCGCCGCCCACTTCCTTCGCGCACCAGGCGCCGGGTGCGGTGTCGCGCAACGCGCTGCTCTGCTGCACGGCGAATACGTCGAAGCGGATCAGATCGCCCAGCGCGTGGCGATGGCCGTCTCGCCGGGCGGCCTCCCAAAGCGCCGTGTATCCCTCGTTCGACAGTCTCCCGCTGTTGACTTTCCCGATTCGCGAGCCTCGGATGTACTCGTCCGCCGTCAGTGTCTCGGCGCTCCGGGCATAGCGCTTGAGCTTCAGTTCCTCCGGGTAGACGAACAGGTCAGGGCTGCCGTCGAGCAGGGTGTGGAACAGTGTGGTGCCGGCCTTGCGCGGGCCGTAGACGAGCACGCCGCGATCGAGCCAGCGTCGACCGCGCACGGTTTGCTCGACCGTTGGGGCGCCTTGCAGCGCGGCGACCGTCATGATCTCGACCCGCTGGACATCGAGGGCCAGTTCTCATCACGGCGTTTCGATCCCGCCAGCGATCCCCGGTAGAAGTCGAAGGGCCGCCTACAGCCCCGGCGACGGGTGCACACCAGAGTTTCCGAGGAACCAGGCCAGGGCCCGGTCGAATCCGGCTAGACTGCCCACCATGCGGCAATCCCGGAATCGCTCAGTATGCTGACACGCCAGAAGCTCCTGCCTGAGGCAGAACTGCCCGACATGGGCGAGATCGTCGCGCGCGGCCGGGCGCTTGCCCGCGACTGGCGCGTGGGCAAGTCGGCCTTCCTCGTCGAGCGCAAGGTCGCCTCGGAGGTCGAGTACAAGCAGCAGCAGATCGCGGCGGGCCGGATCACGCAGCACGCCAACATCGGCTATCGCGACCTCGAGCGGACCTGCCGCGCGTGGGCCGAGGTGTGGGAGGCGTGCGAGAAGCACGGCGCGGCGATCGCCCGGTACGGTGTGTCGCTCGACTGGTCGATGGGCCTGCCGCGCGACCAGCGCGCGAAGGGCATGAAGGGCACGGGGCTGATCCTCGACGGCCCGGAGGATTTTGCACGCCTGACGTCGTCGGCGCCGGTCGCGCCGCACTTCGGCGACTGGGCGCTGGGCTTTCCGGCGGCGATCGAGAACACCTGCGCCGCGCTCGCCGCCGGGTCGACCTCGATCGGCAACCTCAGCCAGTACTTCACCTTCCGCCCGCCCGGCTGGGACGACGACGTGATGATGACGGAGCGCACGCTGACGGCGATCGCGCTGATCGCGGCGCAGCCCGAGCCGGTGATGGTGCACTCGAACCTCGACGACGGGTTCGGCGGCCTGTTCGCCGACGTATCCTCCACGCTCGGCATGGCGATCCTCGAGCGGCGCATCGTCAACGACCTGCTCGGGGCGCGCGTCGCCCATTGCTACGGCAACCACTTCGGCGACCCGATGCGGCGGCTCGCATTCCTGTTCGCGCTGGCCGAGATCGACGAACTGCCGGGCACGATGGTGAACGGCAGCACGGTGAGCTACCGGGGCGGGGAGGGCTCGAACTACGCGGGGCTCGCGAGTTACCTTACGGTCGACATGGTGGGCCAGGCGGTGTCGCCCACGGGGCATGCGCTGAACCCCGTCCCCGCGACGGAGAACGTTCGCATTCCCGACATCGAGGAGATCATCGAGGCGCAGCTCTTCGCCGGCCGGCTGTTCGAGTTCAAGGAGACGTATACGCAGCTGATCGACGTCGCGCCGGCGAAGGCGCTCGCCGCGCAGATGGTCGAGGGTGGCCGCCGGTTCGTCGCGGCGGTGACGACCGGCCTCGCCAACGCCGGCATCGACACGGACAATCCGTTCGAACTCCTGCTGGCGCTCCGCCGGCTCGGCGCAAGCCGCGTGGAAGAGCTCTTTGGCGCCGGCACGCCCGATCGCGAGAAGCTGCGCGGGCGCAAGCCCGTGGTGCAGTCGTCGCTCGTCGAGGATCTCTACGCGATCGCCGATTCACGCCTCGCCAAGGTGCCGAAGCCGCTGGCCGAGAGGGTGCGCGATGAACGCCCGTCCGTGATGGTCGCCTGCACCGACGTGCACGAGCATGGCAAGATCGCGCTCGAGGCGGTGCTGAAGCGGCTCGGCGTCGAGGTGCTGGACGGGGGCGTGTCGGTCGACGCCGACGATCTTGCGCAGGCGGCCCTTGCACAGAACGCGTCGGCCATCATGATCTCGACCTACAACGGCATCGCGCTCGACTTCTACAGGAGCCTGCGCGCGGCGCTGGGCAAGCCGATCCCGATCCTCATCGGCGGCCGGCTCAACCAGGTGCCGAAGGGCTCGAACACGAGCCTGCCGGTGGACGTCACGTCCGAGCTTCAGGCGGAGGGCGCGCTGGTGTGCCGCGAGATCGAGGACGCAGTGCCCCATCTCGTCAGTCGCGCGCCGCGCGATAGGCCATCGGCGTGAGTCCCACGAGCTTGCGGAACTGGCGCGTGAAGGCGGCCTGGTCGGAATAGCCGCATTCCTGCGCGATGTCGCTGATCGCCCGCCGGCCCTGCCGCAGCAGCGCGCAGGCGAGTTCGATCCGCGCCCGCGTCACGTACTGTCCCGGAGAGATGCCGTAGAGCGCCCGCACGCGCGAGTCGAACTGGTAGAGCGACAGCCCCGCCATCGCGGCGAGGTCGTTGAGCCGCAGCGGCTGGTCGAGGTGGTCGCGCACGTGGTCGAGGGCGCGCGACAGCCCCTCGGTCTCGGCCCGTTCGCCGGAAAGCGGGTGTAGGTCGCGCGACAGGCCGGTGACGCCGATGACCTTCCCGTGCGCATCGTGCAGCGGCTGCTTCCAGGTGAGGCACCAGCCCTCGACCCCGCCCGGATAGAGGTGCAGTTCGAGCGCGGCGTGAATCGGCTTGCCGTCGCGCAGCACCGCCTGGTCCTGCCGGAAGATTCTGGGGCCGAGCGGCGGCGGAAAGGCTTCCGCCGCGGTGCGGCCGAGCAGGTCCGCCTTGCTCTTCAGGCCGACGCGCTCGACGAGGGTGCGGTTCACGACGACGTAACGGCCGTCGCCGTCCTTCACGAAGAAGACGGTGTCGGGAACGGCGTCGAACAGCGCTTCGGCGAGCCACGGTTCGCCCAGAACCTTGAGGAACCGCGCCCGCACCTCCTCGGATTGCATGGCTGGCAAGACCTTGTGCCGATTCTTCAGGCTGCGCCATAGTTTCCGGCAAGACGGCCGGGCCCCAAGTCTGGCAGAAACGTCGCCGCTACCCTTGGAGGAAACGACAGATGTCCGACAGCGTGTTCGCCGGCACCATGCCCGCCCTGATGACTCCGTGCACGAAGGATCGCCGGCCCGATTTCGATGCGCTAGTGCGCAAGGGCAAGGAGCTGATCGCCGCCGGCATGTCGGGCGTCATCTACTGCGGCTCGATGGGCGACTGGCCGCTGCTCACCGACGAGCAGCGCATGGAAGGCGTCGAGCGACTGATCGGGGCGGGGATCCCGGTGGTTGTCGGTACGGGCGCGCAGAACCCGGCGCGGGCGGCAGCACTTGCGGCGCACGCCAAGAAGGCGGGCGCGAAGGGGTTGATGATCATTCCGCGCGTCCTGTCGCGCGGCTCCTCGGTCGCTGCCCAGCGCGCCCACTTCGAGGGCGTGCTCAAGGCGGCGGTCGACCTGCCGTCGGTGATCTACAACAGCCCGTACTATGGCTACGAGACGAAGGCCGACCTGTTCTTCGACCTCCGGGCGCGCTTTTCCCATCTCGTCGGCTTCAAGGAGTTCGGCGGCGCCGCGGCGCTCCGGTACGCGGCAGAGCACATCACCGGCCGCGATTCGTCGCTGATCCTGCTCGTCGGCGTCGACACCCAGGTCGTGCACGGCTACGTGAACTGCGGTGCGAAGGGCGCGATCACCGGCATCGGCAACGTGCTGCCGAAGGAGGTGCTGCACCTCGTCTCGCTCTCCGAAAAGGCGGCGAAGGGCGACCCCGTGGCGCGGCGCAAGGCGATGGAGCTCGATCAGGCGCTGGGCGTGCTCTCCTCATTCGACGAGGGCGTCGACCTCGTTCTCTACTACAAGCACCTGATGGTCCTCGAGGGGAACCCCGAGTACGAGCTCCACTTCAACGAGACCGACCGGCTGAGCGACAGCCAGCGCCACTACGCGGGCGAGCAGCTGAAGCTGTTCAAGAGCTGGTACGCCAACTGGTCGAAGCAGGGCTGAGGACGTTGCGCGTTCTCGATTCCCACACCGAGGGCGAGCCCACCCGGCTAATCGTCGAGGGCGGCCCGGACCTCGGCCGCGGCAGCATGGCGGAGCGGCGGGCGATCTTCGCGCGCGACTTCGATCGTGTGCGGAGCTTTGCGGTGAACGAGCCGCGCGGCTACGACGCGCTGGTCGGCGCGCTGCTGTGCGAGCCCGTCGACAAGAGCTGCGCCGCCGGCCTCATCTTCTTCAACAACGTCGGCTTCCTCGGCATGTGCGGGCACGCGACCATCGGCACCGCGGTGACGCTCGCCCACATGGGGCGGCTGAAGCCGGGCCTGCACCGGTTCGAAACGCCGGTCGGCGTTGTCACGGTGGACCTCAAGGACCGCAACACGGTGACGATCGAGAACGTGGCGAGCTACCGCCACCACAAGGCCGTGACCGTGGCTGTCGACGGGATCGGCAAGGTGACAGGCGACGTCGCGTGGGGTGGCAACTGGTTCTTCCTCACCAACGACCGGCCTTGCGACCTCACGATGGCGAACATCGCGCCCCTGACGCGCGCAGCCGACGCCATGCGCGCCGCGCTCGTGGCGAACGGCATCACCGGCACGGACGGCGCCGAGGTCGACCATGTCGAGATCTTCGGGCCGCCGCACGCCGCGGATGCGCACAGCCGGAACTTCGTGCTCTGCCCGGGGAGCGCCTACGACCGGTCGCCGTGCGGTACGGGCACGAGCGCCAAGCTCGCCTGCCTCGCCGACGACGGCAAGCTCGCCGAGGGCACGGACTGGGTGCAGGAAAGCATCGTCGACAGCCGCTTCACGGCCCGTTACCGCCGCGATCCTTCCGGCGCGGTGATCCCGTCGATCACGGGGCGCGCCTACGTCGTCGGCGAGGCGAACCTGGTGCGCGATCCGAACGATCCGTTCGCGGACGGTATTCGCTAGGCCGGCTGACGCGCGAAGAGGCTGATCGCGATCCGGCCGCGCATGCGCGGGAAACCTTCGACCGGCAGTCCCGTCGAGGCGGGGCCGGGCTTGCGGTAGTAGCGGTTGCGCACCGCCATGTTGTCGTGGAGCTCGTCGGCGGAACTCCCGGCCACGTAGTGCACCGTCGCCTTGCGGACGGCCTCAAACGTCAGGGAAGCTTCGGCGAGAGCGTCGGCGACCGCCGCCATGATCGCCACCGTTTCGCGCACGAGGTTTTCGCCCGCTGTCGGAACGCAGCCGCTGAGCGCAACGTCTCGCCCGTGACGGCGGGTGGTCAATGCGACGCCGGACGCAGTGCGCGCGGAGTGCGACTCGACCGGCCCGTCCGCAAAGAGGAGCACGCCTGAAACCCGCGGGCCTGCGGTCGCGAGAACGATGCTGCCGGCGGTCGCCAGTGCGTCGGGAACGGCGCCGTCGTCCCGGGTGACGAACCAGTGGGCCGACAAGAGGCGGGCCGGGTCGAGCGTCGTACGGGCGAACAGCGACAGCGGCACGGGCTCCTGAGACGTCACGGAAACCCAGGTGAGCCCGCCTGCCGACACTGCCTCCAGTCGCGCATCCCCCTCGGCAGCCGCGTGGCGCTGCTTCGGTCGCGCCGAGGCGAACACGTCCACCTCGATCAGCATGCCGTCATAGTAGAAGTGCGGGATCGCCACCGGCGTCACCAGCACCCCGTGTCCGAAAGCCGCCCGGAACCGGTCTGCGAGCAGCGCGGCATCATGCTCACCCGTCGCAACGTAGTACACGACGAGCTGGCACAGCGCGCCGGCGTCTGCGCCGATCTCGCCCAGATGGCGGTGGATGAAGCCGATCACCGCCTCTGCCTGGCCCGCGAGATCGCCCGGATGAAGCACCGCGCCGTCGCCGGCGAGCGGGCACTGGCCGCACGACCAGACCAGGTCGCCGTCGCGCACGAACAGCGAATAGGGGTGGTCGATGCGCATCTGCCAGCTGTCGCCGAACGGGATGAATCTCAGCGCCTCCGCCATGCGGGTTCCCTCGAACGGATGATCCTGTCGCAGGGCGAGTATGCAACGCGGTGCGCGAAATTGAACTGCCGCGCCGTGCATGTCACGATGCGCACAGCCATGCAGTTCATCCTCGACAACTACGACCGCATCGGGTTCGCGGCGCTGCGCCATCTGCAGATCTGCGGCTGGTCGATCGCACTCGCCGTGCTCGTCGGCGTGCCGCTCGGCCTCCTCGCCGCCCGCGTGCGCGGGATCGCGATGCCGATCCTCGCCGCGGTGAGCATCATCTACACCGTGCCGACGCTCGCCATGTACGGCCTCATGCTGCCGATCCTGGGACTGGGGCTCGTGCCGGCGGTCGCGGCGATTGCGCTCTACTCGCTGCTGCCGATCGTGCAGAACGTCTACACCGGCCTGACGACGATCCGCGCCGACGTCACCGAAGCGGCCGTCGGCATCGGCATGAGCCCGACGCAGCGGCTGCTTCGGGTGGAACTGCCGCTGTCCCTGCCAATCCTGTTCGCGGGCTTGCGCGTGTCGGTCGTCAACGCCATCGGCATGGGAACGCTCGCATCCCTCGTCGGGGCGGGCGGGCTCGGGGAACTCGTGTTCCGGGGCATCGCCACGGTGTCGCTCGGCGTCGTCGCCGCCGGGAGCGTTCCGGTCATCGCCATGGCGCTGATCGCGGATGCGCTGACGCGGCGTCTCGAGATGCATTTCGCCTGGGAAACCGGCGAGGAGCGGCCGGCCTGATGTCGCTCCAGGCCTACCTGAAGATGTTCGGGCCGACGGTGGTCGACCTTACCATCCGCCACATCCTCCTGTTCGCGGTCGCCTTCGCGGCGGCGGGGATCCTCGGTCTCCTCCTGGGGATCGCCGCGCATCGCGCCCGTTCGCAGACCTTGCTCGTGCAGGCGATCAACCTGCTGCAGGCGACCCCTGAGATCGTGCTGCTCGCGCTCGCCATCCCGTTCCTCGGCATCGGCTACACGGGCGCGCTCGTGCCGCTGTTCGTGAAGGGCGTGCTGCCGGTCCTGCAGAACACGATGAGCGGGCTCGCGGCAGTCGATCCGAACCTCAAGGAGGCGGCGCGCGGCATGGGCATGACGGAGCGCCAGATCTTCCTCAAGGTCGAGCTCGTGTCGGCGACGCCGGCAGTGCTCGCGGGACTGCGGGTATCGGCCGTGATGCTGATGTCGATCATCACGCTCACGGCCTACATCGGCGTCGAGAGCCTCGGCACGCTGATCCTGCAGGGAATCGCGCGGATGGACCCGAACGCGCTGCTGGTTGGTTCGGCGCTGGCGGCGATGCTCGCGGTCATCGTCAACCAGGTGATGCTGCTGCTCGAACGGCGCGCGGCCTACACGGTCGGCCTTCAGTCCTGAATCTGCGCCGGCTCGTAGTCGGACGCCCTATCGTCGCGCGGCGACAGGCCGTGATGGGCCTTGTAGGCGCGGGCGAAGTGCGAGGCTGAGGCAAAGCCGCAGGCGAGCGCCACCTCCATCACCGACAGCGAGGTGCTGCGCAGAAGCTTCCGCGCCCGGTCGAGCCGGATGCGCAGGTACTGCTGCGACGGCGTGCATCCGACGTATTCGGAGAACAGCCGCTCGAGATGGCGCATCGAGACGCCGACGCGGCCGGCAACCTCGGCGGTCCGCAGGGGCGTCTCCACCGCGTTCTCCATCATCTCGAGCGCCCGGATCAGCACCGGCTGCGCCACGCCGAGCCGCGTGCGCACGCCGATGCGCTGGCGGTCCGACGGGTCGCGGCCGCCGCCGTAGATGAACTGCTCGGCGACCTTGGCGGCGAACTCCCGGCCGTAGCGCTCGCCGATGAAGCGCAGCATCACGTCCATAGCCGAGATGCCGCCTGCGCAGGTGAAGACGCCGTGGTCGATCGTGAACAGCTCGCCGCTCGTCTCGATCTCCGGATAGGCCTCGCGGAAGGCGTCGAGATAGTCCCAGTGGATGGTGCAGCGGCGGCCGCGCAGGATGCCGGCGGCGGCGAGGATGAACGTCGCGGTGCTGGCGCTGCCGATCAGCACGCGGCGGTGCAGCGCGTCGCGCAGGAACCGGTCGAGCACGGGGTTGCGGTAGAGGTGGCTCGTCATGCCCCCGCACACGACGACCATGTCGAGGCGATGCCGGTCGAGCTTCGGCAATGGCTCCGTCATCACCTCGAGGCCACCGCCGGAGACGACACTGCCGCCCGCGGGCGAGAAATGGGACCACCGGTAGAGGCTCGCCGCGCCGATGTGGTTGGCCATCCGGAGCGGCTCGACGGTGGACGAATAGGCCATCAACGAGAAGCCGGGTGTGAACACGATGCCGACGTGGAAGGGCTCCGCGGGGGCCGACTTTTCCTTGCCGGGCTTCGTCATTCGATGTCGCATTGAGTCAAGTCCGCTTCGGCTTCGGTCGATACACCTAAGGCCAAACGGCCCAGGATAGGAAGATGTCGACCGTCCGCGCACCCCGCCGTCCCCGCCGCAGCCGCGACAGCCATGCGCTGGGGCTGAAGCTTTCGGGGCTTCCCCCACTGCGCAACCCGATGAGACCGCTCGAACCGCTTTCGGCCGACCAGGTGGAGGCGATCCACGACGCCTCGCTCAAGGTGTTGGCCGAGATCGGCATCGAGTTCATGGGGCAGGGCGCGCGCGAAGTCTTTCGCCGCGCCGGGGCGGAAGTCAACGATACGACGGGCCTGGTGCGGATGCCGCGTGAACTCGTGATGGACGCGATGGGCAGGGCGCCCTCCCGGTTCACCATCAACTCGCGCAACCCGGCGCGCCAGCTCATCGTCGGCGAGGACTACATCTCGTTCAGCCTCGTCGCCGGCCCGCCGAACGTCGAGGACCTGGTCAACGGTCGCCGCTCCGGCAACCTCCCGGACTACGTGAAGCTGATCAAGCTCGCGCAGAGTTTCGACATCATCCACTACGTCGGCAACCAGCCGACCGCGCCGGTCGAGCTTCCGGCGCGCACGCGCCACCTCGACTGCTACCTCGCCAACATCACCTGGTCCGACAAGGTGTGCCACTGTTCGGCCATCGGGCGGCACCGCGCGATCGACGGGATCGACATGATGGCGATTTCGCGCGGGATGACGCGCGAAGAGATGATCGAGAGCCCGGGCATCCTCACCATCATCTCGGTGAACTCGCCGCGCCGGTTCGACGAGGCGATGAGCGACGGGCTGATGGCGATGGCCGAATGGGGCCAGCCGCTGGTCATCACGCCGTTCACGCTGATGGGCGCGATGGCCCCGGTGAGCCTCGCCGCGGCGCTCGTCCAGCAGAATGCCGAGGCGCTCGCCGGCCTCGTGCTCGCCCAGCTCGTGCGGCCCGGAACGCCCGTGGTCTACGGCGCCTTCACCTCGAATGTCGACATGAAGTCGGGCGCGCCGGCCTTCGGCACGCCGGAGAACGCCCAGGCGACGCTCGCCGCCGGTCAGCTCGCCCGCTTCTACCGGCTGCCCTACCGCGCCAGCAACTCGTGCGCGGCGAACGCGGTCGATGCGCAGGCGGCCTACGAGTCCGAGATGTCGATCTGGTCGTCGGTGATGGGGCACGCGAACCTCGTCTACCACGGCGCAGGCTGGATGGAGGGTGGACTCACCGCATCGTTCGAGAAGATCGTGCTCGACGTCGAGATGCTGCAGATGATGGCCCGCACGCTCACCCCCATCGACACCTCGCCCGCCGAGCTCGACGCCGGGCTCGCCGCGCTCGCCGAGGTGCCGACCGGCGGCCACTTCTTTGGCGCGAGCCACACGCTCGCCCGCTACGAGACCGCCTTCTACGACCCGCTGATCTCCGATTGGCAGAACCACGAGGCCTGGGAGATCGCCGGCGGCCTGACCGCGACGCAGCGCGCCACCTCCGTGTGGCAGCGCGCGCTCGAGGCCTACGAGACGCCGCCGATGGACCCGGCCGCTTCGGAGGCGCTCGACGCCTTCGTGCGGAAGCGGCGCGAGGAGCTCAAGGACGTCGATCACTGAGCGGTTATCCGCTCTGGCGATCGCAGGACAGTTTGTGTCGATTCCAGTCAGATTGCCGATAAGGGACGCTCGTATGCTGCAGACAGTGAATGCCGGGAGAGGGTCGAGCGCGATGGACCATGAGGGCGTGTACCGGTTCGTCACCGGCACGCGGTACGCCGATCTGCCGCCGCCGGTTCAGGCGCTGGCGCGGCGCTGCCTCCTCGACCTCGTCGGCACGGCCGCCGCAGGGCTCACGACCGATCTGTCGCGCATCATCCGGAACCATGCCGTGCGTGCCTTCGGGGCAGGAGCAGGCGCGCCGTCGGCGCGGCTTCTGTTCGACGGCCGCAGTGCGAGCCCGCTCGGCGCGGCGCTCGCCGGCGGCATGACGATCGACAGCTTCGACGCGCACGACGGCCACGTGCTCACCAAGGGTCACGCCGGGTGCGCAGTTCTGCCGGGCCTGCTGGCGCTCGCCGACGCGGCGCACGGCGCACTCTCCGGCGAGGCGTTCCTCACCGCGCTCGTCATCGGCTACGAAGTCGCGATCCGCGCCGGCATCGCGCAACATGCGACGTGCCCGGACTACCACACCTCCGGCGCCTGGAACGCGCTGGGCGTGGTCGCCGTGGCGGCGCGGCTCCAGAAGCTCGATCCGTCCGTGTTCCGACACGCCCTCGGCATCGCGGAGTACCACGGGCCGCGCAGCCAGATGATGCGCTGCATCGATTACCCGACGATGCTGAAGGACGGCTCCGGCTGGGGCGCGATGGTGGGGCTCAGCGCCGCCGATCTTGCCGCCGACGGATTTACGGGCGCGCCTGCGCTGGTCGTCGAGAGCGAACCCGTGCGCGACCTCTGGAGCGATCTCGGCCGGCGCTGGCGGATGACCGAGATGTACTTCAAGCCCTATCCGATCTGCCGCTGGGCGCAGCCGGCGGTCGAGGCGGCGCTGACGCTGCGCCGCACGCACGGCGTGACGCCGGAAGCGGTCGCGGCCGTCGAGGTCGAGACCTTCCACGAGGCCGTGCGACTCGACCAGCACCGGCCGGCGACCACCGAGGAAGCGCAGTACAGCCTGCCGTTCCCGGTCGCGGCGGCGATCGTCGCGGGACGGCTTGCCCCCGGCGACATCTCCGGTGCCGCGCTGAAGGATCCGGCGATCCTCGCGATGAGTGACCGCATCACGCTGCGCGAGGCGGACGACCTCAATGCCCGGTTCCCCGCCGAGCGCTTTGCGCGGGTGACGTTCCGCCTTACCGACGGGCGGGTGCTCAAGAGCGATACGACGCCGGCGCGCGGCGATGCCGAACGACCCCTGTCGGACGAGGAGATCCGGCAGAAGTACGTGACCGTCGCGTCGCCGACGCTCGGCGACCGGACGCCGGCCATCGCCCGCGCAATTGATGACCTCGCCGGTCATGCTGACGTGCGGGAGCTTCTGGGCCTGCTCCTGGAGGCGCCGTGAAGCCGATCCGCGTCGAGGAAACGGTCTGGATCACGCTTTCCGACGGCTGCCGCCTCGCTGCCCGCCTGTGGCTGCCGCCCGAAGGCGCGGGCCCGGTGCCGGCCGTCCTCGAGTATCTGCCGTATCGCCGGCGCGACCGACACCGGGGCGACGACGCGATCCTGCATCCGGCACTCGCCGCTGCCGGCTACGCCTCGATCCGCGTCGACATGCGTGGCTCCGGCGACTCCGACGGGACGATGTCGGACGAATACACCCCGGGGGAATGGAAGGATGCGGTCGAGGTGATCGACTGGATCACGCGACAGGCGTGGTGTTCCGGCGCAGTCGGCATGATCGGGCTCTCGTGGTCGGGCTTCAACGCGCTGCAGATCGCCGCGCTCGCGCCGCCCGCTCTCAAGGCGATCGTCACCACGTGTGCCTCCGACGACCGCTTCGCCGACGACATGCACTACATGGGCGGCTGTCTCCTCAACGACAACATCCAGTACGGTTCGACGCTGTTCACCTGGCTCGCGACGCCACCCGACCCGGCAATCGTCGGCGACCGGTGGCGTGACCTCTGGAAGGCGCGCCTCGAGGCGGTCGAGGTGCCCCCCGCCGCGCGCTGGATGCGCCACTCGGACCGCGACGCCTACTGGCGCAGCGGCTCCGTCTGCGAGGACTACGGCCGTATCCAGGCCGCGGTGCTCGCCGTGGGCGGCTGGGCCGACGGCTACACCAATGCCGTGATGCGGCTGCTGGCTGGCCTTTCGGGACCGCGCAAGGGGCTGATCGGGCCTTGGGGCCACGCGTTCCCGCATGTCGCGACACCGGGTCCGGCGGTCGACTTCCTCTGCTACGTGGTGCGCTGGTTCGACCATTGGCTGAAGGGCCGCGACACCGGCATCATGCGCGAGCCGATGCTGACCTGCTGGCTGCAGGAATACGAGCCGCCGCAGCCGCGCTACACCGAACGCAAGGGTCGCTGGATCGCGGAAGCTGCCTGGCCGAGCCCGGACGTGGCTGTCCGCTTCTTGTGCTTCAGTGACCGGGGTCTCGGCGTCGACGGCGGCCCGCCGCACCGCGTCGTGCGTTCGCTTGCGAGCACGGGTCAGGCGTCGGGCGAGTGGTGCCCCTATGGCTGGGGCCCCGACATGCCGCTCGACCAGCGCGAGGACGATGCGCAGTCGGCGTGTTTCGACAGCGCGCCGCTCGACCTCGCCTTCGAGATACTGGGCGGCGCCCGCGTTTCGCTGGACCTCACCGTGGATGGCCCCGAGGGCATGGTGGCCGTTCGCCTGTGCGACGTCGCGCCGGATGGCACCTCGAACCGCATCACCTACGGGCTTCTCAATCTCCAGCATCGCGGCGGGTTCGCCTCTGCGCAGCCGCTCGTGCCGGGCGAGCGCTACCAGGTGACGGTGAAGCTCAACGACGTAGCCTACGCGATCGAGGCGGGCCATCGCCTGCGCGTCGCCGTGTCGACGGCGTACTGGCCGCTCGCGATGCCGGCCTCGGCGCGCCCGCTGTGCGTCACGATCCACGGCGGCGGGCTCGCTGTCCCGCTTCGCCAGTCGCGGGCGCACGATGTCGCCCCCGTCGAACTGGGGCCGCCGGTGTCGCCCTCGCCACTGAAGGCCGAGGTGCTGGTGCCGCCTGAGCGCGGTCGCCTGCGCATGGGCCGTGACCTCGTCTCCGGTCTGTCGCGGGTTGAGGTGGTGCGCAATCTGGGCGCGCTCCGGATCGAGGATGTGGATCTCGAGCTCAAGGCGCTCGGATCGGAAACCTACACGATACGCCCGGACGATCCCTCCACGGTCCGGTCGGAAACGCATCGGCTGGCGGAATTCCGACGCGCCGACTGGCACGCGGCGGTCGAGACGCGGTCGACCCTGACGATGCAGGGCGGCGACTGGCGGCTCGAAGCACGTCTCGAGGCGCGCGACGGCGAAACGATCTTCTTCGAACGCTCGTGGGATCTCTCGATCCCGCGATCGACGGCGACGGGTGGCAACGGCAAGGAACCCAAAGGGAGAGTGACATGACGAACAGGACGGGACTGATTTCCCGCCGCCGCGTGCTCGGCGCGGCCGGCACGCTGGCGGCGCTCGCGGCATTGCCGCGCGGCGCATGGAGCGCGAACCCGGTGAAGGTCGGCTGGACCACCGATACCGAGCAGTCGATCCTCGGCAACATGGTCGCGCTGGTGCTGGAGAAGAAGCTCAACATCCCGGTCGAGCGGGTGCCGAACCTCGGCGGCACCGGCATCGCCCACCAGGCGATCATCGACGGCGCGATCGACGTCTACCCCGACTACACGGGCGACGCGCTCGCGAACGTTTTGAAGAAGGACCCGATCACCGACCCGCAGAAGGCGTGGGAAGCGGTGCGCGACGGCTACAAGCAGTACAAGATCACCTGGCTCAAGCCGACGCCGTTCAACAACACCTACGCGCTCGCGCTGAAGGAGGCGAAGGCGGCGGAGAACAACATCACCACGATCTCGGGCCTCGCGCCCAAGGCGCCGGGCTGGAAGCTCGGATGCTCGGTGGAGTTCGCCGGCCGGCCGATCGACGGCTACCCCGGCATGGCGAAGCACTACGGGTTCGAGTTCGGCACCGTGAAGCCGATGGACGTAGGTCTGATGTACACCGCCGTCGACAGCGGCGACGTAGATGTGATCGTGGCCTTCGCGACGGACGCCCGCATCGGCAAGGTGGGCCTGCGCGTGCTCGCCGACGACAAGCTGTTCTTCCCCTCCTACAACGCTGCGATCACCGTGCGGGACGACGTGCTCGACGCGCACAAGGACATCGCCGCCGCGGTCGAGGCGGTGACGAGCACGCTCGAGACGCCGGTGCAGATCCGGCTCAACGGCCAGGCCGATATCGGCGGCGCGCTGCCGGAGAAGGTCGCCGAGGACTATCTCAAGGAGATCAAGGTCCTCTAGACTGCATCGTTCCGCAGGGCCGTCGACCCGTTCGGCGGCCCTGACGCTTTGTCCGTGTGCGCATGACCCATGCCATCGAGTTCCGAAACGTCAGCAAGGTCTACCCTGGCGGCCGCCCCGCGGTGGACGGGCTGAGCTTCGCCCTGCCGTCGGGAAAGACGCTCGCCCTTGTCGGGCCGTCCGGGTGCGGCAAGACCACGACGCTGAAGATGATCAACCGCCTGACGGAGCGCACGTCCGGCGACATCCTGCTCAACGGCCGGTCGATCTCCGACGTGCCGGTCTACGACCTGCGGCGTTCGCTCGGCTACGTGATCCAGTACGTCGGGCTGTTTCCGCACATGAGCGTGGCGGAGAACGTCGCCGTCGTGCCGCGGCTGCTCTCCTGGCCGGCCGCGAAGATCGACCGGCGGGTGGACGAACTGCTCGAACTCGTGGGCCTGCCGCCGGCGGAGTATCGCACAAGGCGGCCGCGCCAGTTGAGCGGCGGCCAGCAGCAGCGGGTCGGCGTCGCCCGTGCGCTCGCGGCCGATCCGCCGGTGCTCCTCATGGACGAGCCTTTCGGTGCGCTCGATCCGATCACGCGGCTGCGGCTCCAGGACGAACTCGTCAGTATCCAGAAGAAACTGCACAAGACCGTCGTGATCGTGACGCACGACATGGACGAGGCGATCCGGCTCGCTGACGTCGTGGCGGTGATGAAGGAGGGGAAGCTCGTCCAGCTCGGCAGCCCAGCGGAAATCCTGGCGCGGCCGGTCGAGGCGTTCGTGGCCGATCTCCTCGGTCACGACCGCCTCCTGAAGCTTTTGCGGACCACGCCGGTGATGGCCGTGCCGCTGGGTCCCGCGGGCGCCGGCGGGCCGCGGATCGCCCGGGATCTGTCGCTCGAACAGGCGCTGCTGGTGATGCTGGAGGCGAGCGTCGACCGGGTCGATGTGCTCGACGGCGACCGGGTCCTGGGCAGTCTCGATGCGTCCACGCTGGTTTCTTCCGTGATGCGCACCGCGGCGGCCGACAGGCAGGTGGCCTGAAGCGCTGCAATCCTGCCGCTCCACTAGAGCGGGGCCACGGCGCTGGCCGAACCGCAGCCGCTTTGCTAGCAATCGACGATCACTTTCGCCTCCCGACCGGATTCCGCCCCAGCATGACCACCACGACGGCCGCCTCTCGCGCTCCCGACCAGCGGGGCCTCGGTCTCGCGCTCGTCGCAGGCTCGGCCATCATCTGGAGCATGGGCGGGATGCTGGCCCGCTCGATCGAGCTCACCGATCCGTGGACGATCGTGTTCTGGCGGTCGTTCTTCGCCGCACTGTTCCTTCTCGTCTACATGCTCTCGCGCGACGGGTTCGGCGGGATGGTGTCAAGCTTCCGGCGCATGGGCTGGCCGGGGCTCGCGGTGGCTGGATGCTTCGCCACCGCCTCGATGTCGTTCGTGATGGCGCTCCAGTACACGACCGTCGCGAATATTCTCCTGATCCAGGCGGGCGCGCCGCTGATCGCGGCGGTGATGGCGTGGGCGCTGTTCGGCGAGCGCGTGCGGGCGGAGACCTGGCTCGCGATCGCGGGCGTGGTCATCGGCATCGCCATCATGGTCTCGGCCTCGCTCACCGGAAAGGTCTCACCGATCGGCGACGGACTGTCGCTGCTCATCACCACCTGCTTTGCAACGGCCACCGTGATCACGTGGCGGTGGGCCCACGTGCCGATGGTGCCCGCCGTGTTTCTCGCGACTCTGATCGCGACCGCCGTGTCGGGATCGATGACGCCCGAGTGGCCGAACCTGCACGATGCGGGCTACCTGTTCCTGTTCGGCGCGTTCAACCTCGGTCTCGGCCTTGCGTTCTTCGTCGCCGGCGTCAAGCGCGTGGCAGCGGCGATGGCGGCGCTCGTCGGCACGCTCGAGCCGGTGCTGGGGCCCTTCTGGGTGTGGCTCGTGCACGGCGAGGTGCCGGGCGTACGCACGCTGATCGGCGGCGCGTTCGTCATCGCCTCGCTCCTGTTCTACCTGCTCAACGTGTGGCGTCAGCCGCCGCGGATCACACCGCCAGTCGAGTGATCAGCCGCGGATTTCTGAGGTTTTGCAGGATTCGAGTCCGAGCGGTCCACGACCATCCGAGTCCGATCGGTCCAGCGTGGCGGGCGATCGTCAGGCCGAGTCGCCGTTGCGTCCTGCCGCCACCGCCCGGTCCAGTCGCTTGCTGGCGAATTCGATGCCGTCGGCCACGCGCAGCACATCGCGCAGGTACATCACGAGCGAGCTGACGTAGAAGATGACCGCGACCGTGAACACGAGTTCCTCGACCATCGTCAGGTCCTCGGGGATCTGGAGGTCGATGAAGATCAGCACCACGACGGCCGCGATGCACAGGCCCGCGAGCGTGCACAGCGCCACGGCGACGGCGATGCCGCGCGCCCGTCGCTCGAAGTAGCGGATCTCTTCCTCGAGTTCGAGCGCCAGCGCCGGACGATCCAGGATGCGCGCCTCGAGCTGCCGCGTGCGGTCGACGATGCGGTTGAGCCGCGTGTCGATCACGGCCAGCGTGCCGCTGATCGCAGTGAGGAGGAAGATCGGCGCGAGCGCCACCTGGATCAGCGAGGACGCGCTCGCCGTCATCGGACCGACGTCCCGAGCGGTTGAGCGAAGAAAGCGAAGGCCATGGCGGGTGTCATGGGATCCCACGTGCGCGAGCGTTGGAGCGCAACGTCATAGCCCGGCCCAACCAAAGCATCAACCATACCGGGCAACAGGGCGAAGGCCTTGGAACCTCAGCCGGAATTTGGGGTTTGGGGTGCCAGAAAGGAGTACTCCATGACCAAGACCACGTCCTTCTCTTTCGCTGCTCTCGGCGCCGCTGTCGTGATGCTCGGATCTGCGTCCGCGTACGCAGCGCCGCTGCCGGTGCCAGAGACTGCGGTGCAGACGGCTGCGGGCACGCAGGTGCAGCAGGTTGCGTACTATGGCTGGGACCAGCACCGTGACGGGCCGCGCTATCGCTATCGCAACGGTCCGTATCGCCACTACTACCACGGCTACTATTACCGCACGCCGTGGTGGACGGTGCCGGGCGTCGGCGTCGGCGTCGTAGTACCCGGCGTCACCGCAGGCGGCCGCTGCAACACTTGGGCGCATCGCTGCGCGAACCGGTACGGCTGGCGGAACCACGACTGGCGCGGCTGCATGCGCTACCACGGCTGCTGATCGCGCCTCAGCGCAGCCATCCTTCCCGTGCATTGGTCTGCTCCTGTCAGCCGATGCGGCGCTTTGCTAGCGTCGCATCGGTCGGGAGCAGCCACGCAGGGGAGGATGGCATGCGGATTTTGGATCACGCCACGCAGTCGAGCGAGGACTGGCGCAAGGGCGTGCGCACCCAGATGCAGGTATCGGCGCTCACCGGTTCGATGCAGCTGACCGTGTTCGAGCAGTGGTGCGATCCAGGCATGGGCGCGCCGACGCACCTCCATGCGGTCGAGGAGGTGCTGACCCTGCTCGAGGGCGAAGCCGAAATCTGGGTCGAGAAGGAGAAGATCATCGGGACGAAGTGGAAGTCCGTGCTCATCCCTCCCGGCTACTGGCACGGCTTCCGCAACATCGGCCAAGGCACGCTGCACATGCGGGCGATCCTCGCCGCGCCGATCTTCGAGGCGAGCTACGAGGACCGCACTGAAGTGGGGCGCCGCTGGGTGCCGGAGCACAAGCCGGCCTGATCAGCGCGGCCGGTCGGCCTTCAGCCGGTTGAGGGCGGCGAGCGCGCCGTCCCGCCAGGCGACCCGGCCGGGGATGCCGTCCAGCGGCAACTGCCCGCGCGCATACTCCTCGAGCCGCGCGATCGTCGTGGGCGTCACGACGTCCTCCGTCATGCCGAGCTCGCGGGCGGTGTTGTTGAAGATGAAGCCGTAGCGCTCGAAGTACTCACGGATGCCGCCCGGTGCGTTGAGGTCGACGCCCTCGAACGGGCCAAGGAACGCCCAGCGCAGCCCGAACCCGGCGCTGATGATCTTGTCGATATCGCCGGCCGAGATCGATCCCTCGTTCAGGCAGCGGAACATGGCGATCAGAAGCCCCGCCTGCATGCGGTTCATCACGAACCCCGGCACCTCCTTGCGGATCAGCACCGGCACCTGCCCGCACCGCTCCATCAGCGCGAACGTCGCGTCCGTCACCTCTTGCCGCGTGAACGGCGCGGGGCAGATCTCCGTCACCGGCATCAGGTGCGGCGGCGTCGCCGGATGGGCAACGATCGCGCGATCACGACAGGCGAGGTCGGCGGCGAAGGTCGAAACGGGAAAGCTCGACGTCGTCGAGGCGAGGATGGCGTCGGGCTCGGCGAGCGCATCGAACGCCTGGAAGATCGCGCGCTTGCTCTCGACCTTCTCGAGGATGCACTCGTGCACGAACCGGGCGCCCTGGAGCGCTTCGGCGAGCGTGGCCGAGACCTCGATCCGCGCGAGCACGGAGGCTTGTGTGTCGCCGTCGCGCAGCATCGCGGCGGAACGGTCGAGCGCCTCGGCGATGTGGTCCATCACCGCGGCCCGGCGCGCCTCGTCCTGCTCGTAGATTGCCACCCTCAACCCGGCGCGCGCGAAGACGATCGCCCAGGAACTGCCGATGATGCCGCCGCCGACGATGGCGACCCGCTCGATGGCCATGCGGGTCACTTCAGCGGCGAGAACGAGACGGGCTTCAGGATGCGGCTCGACTGGCGCTCGAGCAGGTGGGTTACCATGTCGAGATACTGGCCCCACAGCGGATCGGCGAGCATCTTGCCGCGGCCCTCCTGGCGCTGGTCGAGGCTCTTGTAGGACCACCAGGCGACCACGTGGTTGAGCTCGCCGATCTCGGTGGTGAAGTAGCCATGGAACGTGCCGAGATACTTCAGCTGCAGCGGCAGGCCGTATTGCTCGTAGCGCGAGACGAACGTCGGCACGCAGCCCGGCTTCACGATGTAGTCCCGTTCCTCGATGTACATGGCGTCTCCCCTTTCTTTTCGTGACGTATACGAATGATCTTTTGCGCGCCCTCGCTAGAGGTCGAGCCGGCGGAAGTGGCGCAGCGCTTCCTGCTCGATGCTGAGTGCTGCGAGCCAGCTGGTCTTCGGGTTCGAGGGCAGGGCGGTGTTGTTCAGCGTGATCGTGAAGCGGCCGAAGGCGCCTTCCGCCGTCAGCGCATGACTGTTTCCGGACGAGGCGGGATCGGCGATCAGGCGGACCTTCGTGTCGTCGAACCCGACGCCCGCCAGCGCGACGGCGGCCGTGACGTTGGCGTTCTTGGGGTAGAGCGCGGCCGACTCGCGCGCCGTGCCATCGAAGATCACTGTCTCGCGCTTGAGACTGCCGAGGTCGACATAGGCTTCCGCCGGCGTGCCGCGCCAGGCGGCGGGAGGCTTTCGGCCCTCGTAGACGACGGACGTGAGACCGGCGAGGCGCGCCGAGCGCAGGGCATCGAGGCCGCCGATCGCGCCGGATGCCGCGGTGAGCCGCGCGCCGCCCTGGCGGGCTGCCTCCTCGAGGCGGACCACCAGCGCATCGTCGGCAAGCGCGCCGATCGAGGCGATCACCACGTCGATCCCGGCGGCCAAAAGCAAGGGCACGGTGTCACGAACCGCCGTGTGACTCGCGCATTCGACGACCAGCTGCGGCCGTGCGCCGATCAGTGCGTCGACGGACGAATAGATCGTCGCCGCCGTGTCGGGCGCTGCGTTGCGCACGAGAACCGCGTCGAGGCGCAGGCCATGGTCGCCCTTCACGAGAGCGGCCTCGAGCGCCCGGGTCATCGCGCCGTACCCGATCGCTGCGATGCGAATCGCCCTCATGCGGCTTCCTCCAGGAAGGCGCGCAGCGTCTCTGCGTAGCCGTCCGGGTCGACGGTCGGAAAGAAGTGCCCGCCGGAGCGCACGACGAGCCGCGCGCCCGGAATGCGCTCCGCCACCGCGCGGGCGTGCGGGAGCGGCACCATCAGGTCATCCTCCGCGCCGACGACGAGCGCCGGGCAGCGGATCCCGTGGAGGTCGGTGGCGCGGTCGTAGCCAAGCAGCATCCGGATGCGGGCAATCTGCACCTCGACCGGCTGCAGGCGATCGGCGGCGGATGCGACGTCGCGTTCGAGGCGCTCCCGGTTGGCCTCGATCCAGTCGCCGGGGTAGCCCAGCACCTGCGTGAGCTTCTGGTAGGCCGCGAAGTTCCGTGCTTCGAGAAGCGCGAGGCGGGCATCGAACAGGAGTCGGAACCGGCGATTGGGCTTGGCCCAGCTGCCGCCGATGACGACGGCGCGGACGCGATCGGCATGGTCGAGCGCCAGAACCTGCGCGATCAGCCCGCCCGTCGAGTGCCCGACGATCACAGCCTTCTCGATCCCCGCCGCATCGAGCACCGCCACCGCGTCGCGGGCGATCTGCGGGATCTCGTAAGCCCCGGCCGGGCGGTCGCTCCTGCCCGCGCCGCGATGATCCATCGTCAGTACACGGAACGACGGCGCGAGCCGTTCGACGAGAGGACGCCAGAACGCTCCATCGCCGCCGAGACCCGGGATCATCAGCACCGGCAGGCCTTGGCCCTCGTCGGTGAAGTGGACCCGGCAGCCGTCGGCGGCGGTGACGAAAGCCATCGCGGGCGTCGCGCGTCAGTAGCTGTGGAACAGGGAGCCGAGTCCGCTCACCTGGTCGGTCACGCCCGCCTGCCGCGCCGTGTCCCAGGCGAGCGCCTGGTTGCTCGAGACGCAGGGCTTGCCGATCGCCGCCTCGAGCCGCGCCATCGTCCGGTAGGTGCGCATGCCCGTGCAGGAAACGAACACCGCGTCGAACTCCTTGGTCCTTGCGCACAGGTCCGCGGCGGCGCCGATGATCGCGTCGGGGCTCACGCGGTTCATGTCGGGGTCGCCGTCGAGATCGAAGGTGCCGCAGCCCTGGAGCGAGAACTGCGCCTCTTCGAAGAACCCGGCCACGAGCTCGGCGGTCGCCACGCGGTAGGGCGTGAGCAGCACGATTTTCTGCGCGCCCATCAGCTTCAGCGCCTTGGCGCCGGCCTCCATCGGCGTCGACACCTTCACGCCGGGGCGCGCCTTCTCTATCGCTGCGTGAACGTTGTGGAGACCAATCGCCACGGTGCCCGACGTGCAGCTGAAGGCGATCACGTCGAGGCGCGATTCCGGCACCAGCAGCGCGGCCGACCCGGTGAGATGGGGGCCCATTGCGGCAAGCGTCTCAGGGGTCGCAACGGGCGCCATCGGGATGCGCGTCGAGTAGATCGCGATGCGGTGCGCGAGCGGCGACAGGAAGTCCTGGAAGTCGCTCACGCCGACCTCGTCGGTCGACAGCCCGATGATGCCAGCCGCCGCCTTTGCCTGGTTCTCCGCGAACGTGGGCGTGAACCGCTGCCAGCGGTCGCCGGGGGACGTGTCCATGTCGTGCACTCTCCGTTTCGGAGTGCGCAGTCTAGGGGCGGATCGAACCACCCCGCAATGGAGCCGGGCGCGGGGGCCGCATGCGGCAGGTGAGGTACGCCGCTGTCGCCGTCAGCCGCGGCCCCGGTAGGAGGGGACGCCCTGGTCCGGCAGCCAGACGTTCTTCGGCAGTCGCCCGTGCTGGTAGAACACGTCGATCGGGATGCCGCCGCGCGGATACCAGTAGCCGCCGAGCCGCAGGAACCGCGGCTGCAGGAGCTTCACCAGCCGCTTGCCGATCGCCACCGTGCAGTCCTCGTGAAAGGCGCCGTGGTTCCGGAACGCGCCGAGAAACAATTTTAGCGACTTCGACTCGACGAGCCAGCGGTTCGGCACGTAGTCGAGCACGAGGTGCGCGAAGTCGGGCTGCCCGGTCATCGGGCACATCGAGGTGAATTCGGGCGCGACGAACCGGACGACATAGGGCGTGTCCGGATGGTCGTTGCGCACGCGCTCGAGCACGGCGTCCTCGGGGCGCTGCGGCAGCTCCGCCTTTGCGCCGAGCAGGGTCAGCTCGTCAAATCGCCTGGGCACGGTCGGCTCCCTTTCCAGTGGATGCCTGTCGCTTGCGAGGATGCATGTTCACGTCCGCTTACCCGCCTGGCGAGCGAGGCCGTGGATCAGCACGTCGACGATCGCGACGGACCGCGGCTTTCCGGTGATCTGGTCGCGCCCGTCGGTCAACACGCCGTCAATTCGCAGACTAAGGTAGCCATGTATCAGCGACCACGCCGCGATCACGTCCGACTCCGATGCGAGCACGGTGTCGCCTGTGTCGGTCAGTGCCGCCTTCAGGTCTGCGTATAGACGGCCGCCGGCCGCGTCCACCTCTTTTGTCGCGCCGCCGAACAGGTCGCGCCGCCACATCAGCCGGTATCTGTTGGGGTGCCGCAGCGCAAATCGAACGACGACAGCGCAGAAGACATGCAGCCGGTCATCCCGTGTCGGGGGCGCCGTCGTCAATGCCTTCGCGACCCTGCGACCGAGGTCTTCGAAGATCGTCGCGGCCAGAGCCGACATCAGGGCGGCGCGGTCCCTGAAATGGTTTGCCGGTGCAGAATGGGCAACGCCCGCCTGACGGGCCAGCGCCCGAACCGTCACCGCGTCGACGCCGCCTTCATCCAGCAGCCGGAAACCAGCTTCAAGCAAGGCCGGTTTCAGGTTCCCGTGGTGATAGGTCTCTCGACTCATATTGACGGCGTCCATATTTGCTCATATGTTGACGATGTCAATATTGCGCTGACTCGTCATCCACGTCCAGCGCCGACTGCTACGGGAGAATTGGCATGTCGCTCACTGCAAGGATCGATATCGGCGCGAGCCCAGAACACGTTTGGGCTGTCCTTGCCGATCTCGGGTCGTGGCGGATATGGAATCCCTTCATGCCGGAAGCCGCAGGAACAGTGCAGCAGGGCGCGACGATGGAGGTGTTGATTGCTCCGCCGGGCGGCAGGGCGATGCGGTTCAAGCCGACGCTTCTGGTCGTCCAGCCGGGCCGGCGGCTAACCTGGCGCGGGTCGGTCCTCTTCCGCGGCCTGTTCGACGGCACGCACGATTTCGTTCTCGAACGCCTGGACGGTCGGCATGTGCGCTTCACGCAGTCTGAGACATTCTCGGGCATCCTCGCGCCGGTGCTCGTGACGCCATCATTCCTGGAAACGGCGCAAAGGGGTTTTGTGGCGATGAACGAGGCGTTGAAACGCCGGGCCGAGGAGCCGCGCCTCCAGGCTGCTGCCTAGAGCTAGGCGGCAGTCCCGCGAGCCGCCCAGGCGATGCCGGCGAAGGAGCGCGGGCCGTCCGGTTCGCCGCCCGCGTAGGCGTCGCGCACGGCGGCTTCGGCCTTCGCCTGCTCGGCGGCGTCGAGCGTGGTCATGTAGCGGCCGAGCGGTCCCTCCCCGGCGGCGATCGGCGCCCAGTAGTCGTCGAAGGAGGCGTAGTCGAAGCGCACGATCAGCGAGGTCTCCTCGACGTCGCGCAAACCGGACGCCTCGAAGCAGGCCCGCAATTCGCCCGGCCGCATCATCGGCTGGAACAGGTAGCGATGACGCGCCGCCCGACCCGCCTCGTTCAGCATGGCGACCGTGTCCCACATCATCCGCATGCCGCTCATGCCGCCGAGGTGATCCCAGACGGTCGCCGCAACGACGCCGCCCGGCTTCACCACGCGGCGCATCTCCTCCACCGCCTTGCGCGGCTCGGGGATGAAGTGCAGCACGAGCATCGCGAGTGCGCAGTCGTACGAACCATCGGCGTAGGGAAGGGCGCAGGCGTCGCCCTGGCGGAAGGAGATGCGCGGATCGTTCGTCCGCTCCTTCGCCGCCGCGACGAACACCTCCGAGAAGTCGATGCCGTCAATCCGAGCGATCGAGGGATCGTCCGCCAGCGTCAGCGCGAGGCTGCCGGTGCCGCAGCCGACGTCCAGCACGGCCGCGTTGCGGGGCACTTGCGCGAAGTCGATGAACAGAGGCGCGAGCCGTCGGCTCCAACGTCCCATCAGCTGCTCGTACCCGTCTGCCCGACGGACGGTGAAACTCGACGTCATGAGAGCCTCGCTCAAAGTCAGGGCGGGCTGTCCTTCCCCTTGCCGACGCTACTGCAAGGGCAACGCTTGTCCAAGGCGCGCAGGCAGTCTAGAACCTGATTGAACGTTCATTCAGAATTTTGAGGGCGACGCATGGAAGCGGCATCGGGGGCGGTTCAAGTGGGGCGGCCCGGGGGACGGGCGGCGCGGGTTTCTGCCCGGCGTTCGGCTGACTCGTCCAAGGCCGTTTGGCCGGGTCTCAAGGGTGGGCGCTACAAGCCGCTGTCGCAGCGCGATCTCGAGCGCATCCATGAAACGGCCCTGCAGGTGCTCGAGACCATCGGCATGGGCGATCCGATCCCGGCGACGCTCGATCGCGCCATTGCCGCCGGATGCCGGCTCAACGCGCACGGCCGCCTGTGCTTTCCGCGCGCCCTCGTGGAGGATGCGATCGCATTGGCGCCGCGGCGCTATCCGCTCCATGCCCGCGACCCGCGGCACGACCGCGAGGTGGGCGGGGAGACGGTCTACTTCTGCACCGCGGGCGAAGCGGTGCGCGTGATCGACCACGAAACGGGCGAGCATCGCCCGTCCACGATCGTCGACCTCTACGACTTCTACCGCCTCGCCGACCGGCTCGAGCATATCCACCACGTCGGCCAGCCGATCGTCGCGACCGACATCACCGATCTGCGCACGCACGACCTCTCGGTCGCCTACGCGGGCTTCCGCGGGACGTCGAAGTCGTTCGGCTTTTCGACGGCCACGGCCGCGCACGTCGACCAGATCGTCGCGATGTTCGACACCGCGCTCGGCGAGGAGGGGGCGTTTCTCAGGCGGCCCTTCTGCATGATCGGGCATTGCCCCGTCGTCTCGCCGCTGCGGTTCGGGCGCGACACGAGCGAAGTCCAGGTGCGCTGTGCCGAGCTTGGCCTCGTGTCCGACATGTGCGTCGCGCCGCAGGCCGGGGCGACGGCGCCGGCGGCGCTCGCGGGAGCGCTGGTGCAGTCCGTTGCGGAGACGCTCGCCGCCCTCGTCCAGGTGCACCTGACGCGCCGCGGCGCGCGGATGCTGTTCGGCAACTGGGTGTTCGTGTCCGATCTCAGGACCGGCGCGTTCACCGGCGGATCGGGCGAGGAAGCGCTGCTGATGGCGGGCGCGGCGCAGATGGCGCGCTTCTACGGTCTGCCGGGGAGCGTCGCCGCCGGCATGACGGATTCGAAGCATACGGACTACCAGGCGGGGCTCGAGAAGGGCCTCACCGTCGCGCTCGCCGGGCTCGCCGGCGGCAACATGGTCTACGAGGCGGCAGGCATGATGTCGTCGCTGCTCGCCACCTCGTACGAGGCGATGGTCATGGACAACGAGCTCTTGGGCGCCGTGCAGCGCACGCTGCGCGGCATCGAGGTGACGGACGACACGCTGTCCTACGAGGTCATCGAGGACGTCGTGCTGCGCGGGCCGAACCACTACCTCGGCCATCCGCAGACGCTGTCGCTGATGGAACGCGAATTCCTCTACCCGCAGGTCGCCGACCGGCAGTCGCTCGCCGACTGGTCCTCGAGCGGCAAGGCCTCGATCGTCGACCATGCGCGCCGGCAGGTGGTCGATATCCTGTCGCGGCATTTCCCTGCTAGTCCCGACGATTCCGCGGACGCGGCGGTGCGCGCCCACTTCCCCATTGCCCTGCCGAAAGAGGCGATGCGGCCGGAGACGACGCGGTGGCGCGGCGGCGTTACGGCTTGAGGCGACCAAAGCGGACCAATTTCGCCGTCCGGATCGCCCAGTCTCGATCTGCCACGGGTTGAATCCCGGCAATTTGGCGGTCTCTGCGGTGCGGACCGATTGGTTCGCATTGGTCCGTTTCCTGTTGACATGGCAGCCCAACGCAGGCTGATCTTGGAGCTTCGGAACGAAGCCGCGTAAGACCAACGACAAAGCCATTCCCGGAGGAAATCGTTCGATGCGATCCCATGCCCAAGCTGTCGTGATCGGGGGCGGCGTCATCGGCTGCTCGATCCTCTACCACCTCGCAAAGCTCGGCTGGAGCGACGTCGTGCTGCTCGAACGCTCGGAGCTGACCAGCGGGTCGACCTGGCATGCAGCGGCGAACATCCATGGCCTGCACGACGTCACCAACATCTCGCGCCTCCAGCACTACACGATGAAGCTCTACAAGGAGCTCGAGGCGGAGACCGGTCAGGGCTGCGGCATCTTCCAGCCGGGCTCGCTCTACCTCGCGCAGACCGAGGCGCGCGAACACCAGCTGCGCATCCAGGCCGCGAAGGCCAAGCGCTACGGCATGAACTTCCACGAGGTGAAGCGGGACGAGGCCGAGCGGCTGCACCCGCTCGTCAACTTCGACGGCATCCGCTGCATCATGTACGAGCCGGACGGCGGCAACGTCGATCCTTCCGGCGTCACCAACGCCTATGCGATCGGCGCGCGCCAGCGCGGGGCCGAGATCCACCGCTTCACGCCGGTGACGGGCACGGAGCAGCAGGCGGACGGCACCTGGATCGTGCGCACCGAGAAGGGCGATATCCGCACGCCCTGGGTGATCAACGCCGCGGGCCTGTGGGCGCGCGAGGTCGCCGCGATGGCGGGCCTCGAGCTGCCGCTGATGCCGACCGAGCACCAGTACTTCGTCACCGAGACGATCCCCGAGATCGCCTCGCTCGGCCGCCGCCTGCCGTCGGTCGCCGACCGCGACGGCGAGTACTACCTGCGCCAGGAGGGCCTTGGCCTGCTCATCGGCGCCTACGAACGCAACATGAAGTTCTGGGCCGAGAACGGCACGCCGATGGACTTCGGTCACGAGCTGTTCCCGGACGACCTGTCGCGCATCGAGGAGAACATGATGCGCGCCATCGATCGCGTGCCGGCGGTCGGCTCCGCCGGCGTCAAGCGCGTGATCAACGGCCCGATGATCTGGTCGCCGGACAGCGCCATCCTGCTCGGGCCCGTGCCGGAACTGAAGGGCTACTTCGCCGCGTGCGGCATCATTCCGGGGTTCTCGCAGTCGGGCGGCATCGGCAAGCTCGCGGCCGAATGGATCGTCGAGGGCGAACCGACGCTCGACATGTTCGGCTGGGACATGGCGCGCTTCGGCCACTGGGCCGGCAAGGCGTTCACCAAGGCGCGCGTTCAGGACCAGTACGCGCACCGCTTCAAGATCCACTTCCCGAACGAGGAGCGCATGGCCGGCCGGCCGGTGCGCACCCGACCCATCTACGAGATGCAGAAGCAGATGGGCGCGAAGTTCGGCCTGAACTTCGGCTGGGAGCATCCGCTCTGGTTCGCCGCTGGCGACGAGCCCGAGGCCGAGACCTACGGCTTCGTGCGCCAGAACTGGTGGTCGCCGGTCGGGCGCGAGGTGAAGATGCTGCGCGAGAAGGCGGGCATCATCGACATCTCGAACTTCGCGAAATACTCGGTGAAGGGTCCGGGCGCGGAAGAGTGGTTGAACAAGCTCTTCGCCAACAAGATGCCATCGCAGGTTGGCCGCTCCTGCCTCACGCCGCTGATCGGCAAGCGGGGCGGGGTCGCTGGCGACTTCACCGTGACGCGACTTGCCGACGACGAGTTCATGATCATCGGCTCCGGCATGGCCGAGCGCTTCCACCAGCGCTTCTTCAAGGAGGTGCCGCTGCCCCCGGGCACGCTGTTCAAGAGCGAGACGGAAGCGATGTGCGGCTTCAACGTCGCCGGTCCGAAGTCGCGCGACCTCCTGCAGCGGCTCACCAACACGTCGCTCGCCAACGAGGATTTTCCGTTCATGCGCTCGGCAAGGATCACGGTCGGCGGCGTCGACCTCGTCGCCTTGCGCGTGAGTTTCACCGGCGATCTCGGCTGGGAGCTCCACTGCAAGGCTGCAGACCAGCCGAAGCTCTACAAGGCACTGCTCGAAGCCGGGAAGGAATTCGGCGCTGGACCCGTCGGCAGCCGCGCGCTCATGAGCATGCGTGTCGAGAAGGGGTACGGTTCCTGGGGTCGCGACTACAGCCCGGAATACTGGCCGCAGGAGAGCGGCCTCGACCGGCTGGTGAAGCCCGAGAAGGACTTCCTCAACAAGGCCGCCTGGGAGAAGATTTCGAAGGAGCCGCCGCGCGAGCTCATGATGATGCTCGACATCGAGGCGAAGGAAGCGGACGCGTCCGGCGGCGAGCCGATCTTCCTGCCCGACGGCACACCCGTCGGCCAGGTGAGCTCCGGCGCCTACGGCTACTTCGTCGGCAAGTCGCTGGCGATCGCCTACCTGAAGCCCACCGTGAAGCCCGGAAGCGAGGTCAACGTCTACATCCTCGGCCGGCCGCACAAGGCGACGGTGCTGGCGAAGCCGCCGTTCGACCCGGAAGGGGCGCGGCTGCGCGCCTGATCCTCCGACCCCTGACGAATGCGAAGGGCGGTCCGATGGTGCGGGCCGCCCTTTCGAGTTTCGAAGTATCGCGCCGGTTCAGCGCGCAATCGTGACCGTGCAGTGCGCCCGCGCCGCGATGTCGCCCGCGACCGAACCGAGGACGAGCCGCGACACGCCGTGCTTGTCGCCCGTGCCGGTGACGATGTGGTCGAACCCGTTCTGCTCGGCGTAGCCGACGATCGTCGCGCCAGGATCACGTCCGGTCAGCACCACCGCGCCGTCGACTTTCGCGCCGAGCTTCTTCGCCGTCGCCGCCGCCTTGTCGGCGATCGCCTTCGCCTCGGCGTCGGAATGCGACAGCGTCATCGGCCCGCGCGACCCGAGCGACACGTTCACCGTTGCAATGGTCAGTGGCGCGCCAGTCTTCGCCGAGAGCAGCGCGGCGGCCTCGATGGCATGGTCGGAATGGCCGGTCCCGTCGGTTGCGGCCAGTATCTTCGTCGTCATGGCAGTTCTCCCTCTCCCTTCAGCGTGACCCGCTAAAGATCCCTCTCGGTGTCGCGGACGAACACCGCGAGCAGCGCCCCGGTCCTGGTGGTCGAGAAGTGCTGCGTGCCCTTCTTCAGAAGCACGAAGTCGCCCTTCCGATAGGTGTATCCGTCGTTGTCGGTGAGTTCGCCCTCGATCACGAAAAACTGCTCGTGACAGGTGTGCTCGTGCGGCTGGCTCGAGGAGCCGGGCTCCATCTTGTAGAGCGTGAAGCCGGCGCCCTCGGGAAAGGTGTCGTCGAGCTGCAGGTAGCCGTTGCCGTCCACGGTGCCGTTGGTCGAGACGAACTGCTTGAACTTCGCAGTGTTCACGTTGAGGACCAGCCGGTCCTCCGGCTTGATCGGCGCGATCTTCGTCATGCGGCCCTCATCATCGCTTCGTCGAGCCAGGGCGTGCGGTAGCCGTCCTTGCGCCACAGCACGGGGAAGAAGCTCTCGTCCATCTCGAGTGAGCCGTGCTGCTTGTAGCGCGAGTAGATGTAGCCGACGTTCGTCGGGTGGAATTTCGCGTCCGACGACATGCAGTGGGAAATCACCGCGCGGCGCGGGTTCTTGCCGCGGTTGTCGCGCGAGCCGTGCCAGGTGCGCCCATGGTGGAACACGGCCCAGCCCGCCTTGATCTCGATCGGGATGATCTCCGGCTCCTTCACGCCTGCGCCCTCCGCGGCGGGCCAAAGGTCCGCCAGCGGATCGTCCGGCGCGTGGAACTGCTTGATCGGCGGCGACAGCGGCCACTTGTGCGAGCCACGCACGTACTCGATGGTGCCCTGGTCGGCGCGCGTGTCGTCGAGCGGGATCCAGCAGGTCATCATCTCGGCGGGCGTGATCCACGTCTGGTAGCTGTCGTCCTGGTGGAAGCCCAGCGGCTTCGTTCCGGGCGGCTTCCAGATCACGTTGTCCTGGTTGATGCGGGCGCCCGGCCAGCCTCGCAGCGTGGCGCAGGCCTTGCCGATGTCCTCGCGCAGCACGATCGAGGCGACGGTGCGGTCGCTCTTCCAGCCGTTGCAGATCTGGCGCGTCACGTCCTCGCGGTCCCGGCCCATCTTCCAGTTCCATTCGTCCGGGTAGAGGCCGGTCTCGAACTTGCCGGAAAACAGCGGCTCGAAGCGGTCCCGGGCGGCGAGCACGGTCTTCTCGTCGAGCACGTTCTCGACGATCACGAACCCGTCTCGGTCGAAGGCGTCGCGGTGCGCCTGCGTCAGCTCAATCACGGCCTTTCCCTCCGATGTTGCCGTCGGCGTTCTCGGCGCCGATCAGGTGCTGCTTCGCCCGCTCGAGATGGCGGGTAATCGCGTCGACCGCCGTCACGGTGTCGTGGTCGCGGATCGCGCCGAAGATCGCGCGGTGCTCGACGTTGTACTGCTGCATCGTCTCGGTGGTGAGCACGATCGACTTCATGCGGTCCCATTGCGGGTGGGCGCGCACGTCGTTGATCTCCTCGTAGATGTGCACCATCAGCGGGTTGCGCGAGCAGCGTGCGAGCTCGAGATGGAAGCGGATGTCCCAGCGGGTGAACTGGTCGGGATCGCGCGTCGAGGCCTCGAGCTTGTCGAGCGCCGCCTCGATCTCGGTGAGGTCGCGCCGGGTGGCGTTCAGGACGGCGAGGCGCACCATCGCCGGTTCGACGGCGGTCCTGACCTCGATGAGCTGCAACGGGTTGATGAGATCGGCGATGTCGTCCGACGTCGGACGGATCGGCCCCGCGTAGTTCACGAACGTGCCGGAGCCGACGCGGCGCACCACGAGGCCTTCCTGCACCAGCGTGTCGAGCGCCTTGCGGATGGTGGAGCGCGCCGTGCCGAGCGCCAGCGTCAACTGCCGCTCGGGCGGCAGCTGGTCGCCGTGGGCGAACACGCCCGACTCGATCGCCTGACGCAGCCTTGCGGTGATGGCGAAGGCGCCCTTCGCCGGCGCCGGCCCGAGCTGGTTCAGCTCGTCACCGAGCGACGCCTGTAGGGCGGAAGAGTCTTTGGAGGCAACCATTTATGCGCGCCGTTTCCGTCAGGTTGTTTTGATTGGTCCCAATTGGCAACAATTGGTTTGCAATCGGTCCTGATCTGTGGATCAATTATGCAGACTGCACCGGCTGCAGCACAACAAGATTTTCCCGGGTCCACCGGGAAAACGATCTAGGGAGGATCAAGACCCAAACCGGAAATCGTCCGCACCGCACCTCTCGCCGCGCGCCATGCCGGCGGGATCGGCACGGGCGGATGCTTGCCAGGCGAGTCGTGCTCGCTTGCTCCTTGAACGGCGACGAGACGAAAGCCGCATCACCTCAACGATAAGGCACAGGGGAGACCCAGGAATGGCGAAGAAGGGTAATTCGGACTACGAGAAATTCATCTCTACCCCCGGCCGCGACGACCTCATCAAGCAGGTCCGCGCCAAGATCGACAAGCTCGGGATCGAGTACCTCTACCTGCAGTTCGTCTCCGTGACGGGCCGCATCATGGGCAAGGGCATCCCGGCCGATCACTGGGAGAACATCGCCAACGGCGGCTTCCAGCTCGTCTACGGCGCCACCGTCAACCTGTTCCTCAACCGCCGCGGCGAATACCTCGGCTACGGCCCCGAGGCCGCCGAACTCGTCGGCGTGCCCGAGCCCGAGACGTTCATGCAGCTGCCATGGGACAAGCGCGTCGCGCGCATGTTCTGCACGCTGTTCCGCAACCGCGAGGAGCGCGAGGATCCGGGCGCGTACCTCTCCGCCGACTGCCGCGGCAACCTGCGCCGCATCCACGACGAGTTCGAGGCCAAGCACGGGCTGCGCATGCGCCACGGCACCGAGCCCGAGATGATGTGGCTCAAGAAGGACGAGAACGGCAACCCGAACGGCGGCTACTCGAACCCCTACTGCTATCACATCGACCAGTTCGAGAGCCTGCGCCCGGTCTACATGCGGGTGATCGAGTATGGCCGCAAGATGGGCCTCGACATGATCCAGGGCGACCACGAGGACAGCCCCGGCCAGCTCGAGCTCAACTTCAACTACGACGATGCGCTGCGCACCGCCGACCGCCTCACCACCTACCGGCAGATCTGCGCGCAGGTGGCCCGCGAGTTCGGCATCATCGCCTGCTTCATGTGCAAGCCGTTCATGGGCGTGTCGGCGAACGGCTGCCACCACAACATCTCGCTGTGGAAGGGCGGCAAGGACGAGGTGAAGGCGCTCGGCAACGACCCGAAGAACCTCCCCGGCTTCGACTACAGCTTCTCGTACCGCCGCGGCGGCACCAACACGTTTATGCCGGAAACCGACGACCTGCAGCTGCCCGGTCAGGTCGGCCTCTACGCGATCGGCGGCATGGTCAGCCACCTCGGCGGCCTCACCGCCATCGGCTGCTCGACGGTGAACTCCTACCGCCGCCTCTGGGACACGGGCTTCTGGGCGCCGGTGTTCGCCGACTGGGGCTTCCAGAACCGCACGACGGGCCTGCGCGTCTCGGCGCCCGGCCGCTTCGAGTACCGCGCGGTCGACTCGATGGTGAACCCGTACCTGATGGCCTCGGGTCTCCTCAAGGCGATGGACGACGGCCTCACCCGGAAGATCGACCCGGGCAAACCGGAAGAGCGCAACATCTACCAGGCGATGGAGCAGGGCAAGCAGGTGCGCAAGCTCCCGATGACGCTCGGCGACGCGCTCGAGGCGCTGAAGAAGGACGACGTCATCCGCTCGGCGATGCCGGGCGAGATGTACCGCCTCTACGACGAGTACAAGCGCGACGAATGGGAGCGCTTCCTCCACACCTCGACGGAGTGGGACCTCAAGACGTACCTCGACTGCCTGCCGTAATCGCCAGGCGTTCGGGACGAACGATTGCCGCGCCGCCGCGCCATGCGGCGGTGCGGTTCGAGAAACGACGAAAGGAGCAACCATCATGTGCGGGATAGCAGGGCTCATCCACCGCGACGGTGCTGGAAACATCGGCCAGGAAATGACGGCGATGCTCCAGTCCCTGAAGCATCGCGGGCCCGACTCGACCGGCTACGCCATCTACGGCGTGCCGGGACGCAACGAATACGTCATGCGCTTCAAGGTCGCCGAGCAGGACGATCTCAAGAAGGGTTTTGACATCCACGACGAAGTGAAGCGCCGCCGCCAGGTCGTCGAGGACCGGCTCGCCCAGCTCGGCGTGACGGTGATCGACCGCGACGATGCGACCGAATACGCCTACCGCTACCGTATCCACTACGACGGCGACATGAAGAAGCTCGCCGACTTCGTGGAAGACGTGAAGGGCACCGAGATCCTGTCGATGGGCAACTCGCTGGAGCTCATCAAGGACCTGGGCGACGCCGCGGTGGTCGCCGGGCAGTACCGGCTGCAGAACTTCAAGGGCACGCACGGCATCGGCCACACGCGCATGGCGACCGAGTCGGACGTCGACATCCGCTCGGCGCATCCCTACTGGGCCTACCCCTACAACGACATCGCGGTCGTCCATAACGGCCAGATCACCAACTACTGGGTGATGCGCCGCGAGTTCGAACGCCGCGGCCACCGGTTCATGTCGAACTGCGACTCCGAGCTGCTCGCGGTCTACACCGCCTACAACCTCGAACAGGGGGCGACGCTCGAGGATTCGCTGCGCCAGTCGATCAGCGAGATCGACGGCGTGTTCACCTACCTCGTGTCGACCAAGGACGAGCTCGGCATGGCCAAGGACACGATGGCCGCCAAGCCGATGGTCCTCTACGAAAGCGACAACCTCGTTGCGCTCGCGTCCGAAGAGGTCGCCATCCGCAGCGTGATTCACCACGAGATCGACACCTGGGACCCTTACGATGAGGAGGTTCGCGTATGGCGGGCGTAACGACGGCCAAGCGGGACCACGTCTCGCATGAAATGGGGATGCACACCGAGGGTCTCCTCGGGCGCACCCAGCAGCGCTTCTTCGACATCGCGGAAGACACCCCGGGCTACGGCTATCCGGACGCTCCGGACGTCGACTTCAACAAGCGTGCAGAGATCGACTGCGAGGCGCTCGATCCGCGCCAGATCAACCTGGCCATCCGCGACCTGACGCGCCGCGGCTACGGGACGATCGTACTGAAGAACCCGGGATCGAAGCACTCGATCGCGGTCGGCATCCTGCACCGCCTCAACATGATCATCGAGGGCTCGCTCGGCTACTTCGGGTGCGGCCTCATCGACGGGCCCAACATCCGCATCCGCGGCCGCGTGGGCTGGTCGTGCGGTGAGAACATGCTCGCCGGAACGATCGTGATCGAGAAGAACGCGGGCTCCCAGTTCGGCGCGGCGCTGCGCGGCGGCGACCTCGTCTGCAAGGGCTCGGTCGGCGCGCGCACGGGCATCGACCAGAAGGGCGGCTCGATCATCGTCGGCGGCGACACGGGCTCGTTCACGGGCTTCATGATGCAGCGCGGGCGCATGGTCATCTGCGGCAACGCGGGCAAGAACCTCGGCGACTCGATGTACGACGGCACCATCTACCTCGGCGGCGAGGCGCGAAGCCTCGGCGTCGACGCGGTGCCGGGTCCGATGACCGATCTCGACCGCGAGTGGCTGACCCGCAAGCTCAAGATGTACGACCTCTACCCGAAGAACGGCATCGGCCACTTCAAGAAGATCGTCGCCGGCAAGCAGCTGTGGAACTACGACAACCTCGAGCCGAGCGAAAAGAAGCTCGTCCTCTAGCCGTCGCAACACAACGCATCGAATACCGGAGCAATTCATGGCTAAGAAACCAACCAAGACCGGGCGGCGCGCGAAGTCGAAGGCCGTCGTCAAGGCGGTGGCGGCATCGAACCGCGGGGCGGTGAAGTCTGCCAAGCGGACTGCCGTCGCCTCCGCGAAGAAGGCGCCTGCCAAGCGCGCCAACGGCAACAGCGGCGTGAAGCGCACCGCCACCGGCATGGTGGCGCTCGCCCGCCAGCCCGCCGAGACGAAGAAGTACATCCTCGGCTCGTCGCGCATCTTCACGCCGGACGTGATGAACGACATCCACATCAAGGCCGAACTCGGCCGCTACCGGATGCGCGGCTTCTCGCTGTTCAAGAAGATCCCGCACTGGGACGACCTGACGTTCCTGCCCGGCACGCTGACGCGCTTCGTCATCGAGGGCTACCGCGAGAAGTGCGACACGAAGACGATCATCGGTCCGCGCGCCAAGCGCCCGATTGAGCTCGACATCCCGATCTACGTGACCGGCATGAGCTTCGGCGCGCTCTCCTACGAGGCGAAGATCGCGCTCGCCCGCGGCGCCACGATGGCGGGCTCCGCCACGTGCTCGGGCGAGGGCGGCATGATCCCCGACGAGCGTCGCTACTCGGTGAAGTGGCTCTACCAGTGCATCCAGTCGCGCTACGGGTTCAACCCGCATCACCTGCGGCTGGCCGATGCCTGCGAGTTCTTCATCGGGCAGGGCTGCAAGGTGGGCCTCGGCGGCCATCTCATGGGCCAGAAGGTGACCGACCAGGTGGCCGAGATGCGCTCGCTGCCGGCCGGCATCGACCAGCGCTCGCCCGCCCGTCACCCGGACTGGCTCGGCCCGGATGACCTGGCGCTCAAGATCCAGGAAATCCGTGAGGCGACCAACTGGGAGATCCCGATCCAGCTCAAGCTCGGCGCGGCGCGCGTCTATGACGACGTGCGCATGGCGGTGAAGTGCGATCCGGACTCGATCTACATCGACGGCATGGAAGGCGGCACCGGCGCCGGTCCGCACATCGCCACGGAAGACACCGGCATCCCGGGCATCGCGGCGATCCGCGAGGCGCGGCGCGCCATCGACGAGCTCGGCAAGCGCGGCCAGATCTCGCTGGTCTACGCCGGCGGCATCCGCAACGGCGGCGACGTGGCGAAGGCGCTGGCGCTCGGCGCCGACGCGATCGCCATCGGGCACTCGGTGATGATGGCGCTCAACTGCAACAAGCACATCGATGGCGTCACCGATTATCCCAACGAAATCGGCGTCGAGGCCGGCTACTGCTACCACTGCCACACGGGCCGCTGCCCGGTGGGCGTGGCCACGCAGGATCCGGTGCTGCGCCAGCGCCTCGACCCCGACAAGGCGGCCGAGCGCGTCTACAACTTCCTGCACACGCTGACGATGGAAGCCCAGCTCCTCGCCCGCGCCTGCGGCAAGACGAACATCCATTCGCTCGAGCCCGAGGATCTCGCGGCTCTCACGATGGAAGCGTCCGCCATGTGCAAGGTCCCCCTCGCCGGCACGAACTACGTGGTCGGCATGGAGGGCGGGAATTATCACAAGTACTGATCACGGAGAACGACGATGGCAGGAACAAGCTACAAGGGCTCCGAGATCAAGGACGTCGACCAGTTCATCAAGGACTCCAAGGGCCTTGGGTCGGAGCGCGAGAAGGAGATCGGCCAGCACATCGGCTACCGCTACGATGTGAACCTGATTCCCGACTACGCGAAGCTCACGCCCTTCCTAAAGGGCTACATGGAGTTCATGGGCTGGGACGACCTCAACTGGCTCGAGGACGTCCACATGGGGTACGAGGAGGGCGAGCCCGCCATCTTCGACCGCAACGTGAACGGCTGGGTGCGTATCCCGAAGGGCATCAAGCTGCCCAACAACCAGCAGGACCGCGACATGATCGCGCGCGAACTGCTGCTGCGCTTCCAGATGTCGCCGAACCACCCGATGGTTCAGCTCAACAAGGCCTATCGCAAATTCTGATCGGGCGATGGCGAACGGGCATCACAGTCAGTTCGCCATCGGGTTTCCCGGGGCCGGCCAGGGGTCGGCCTCGGTGTTCTTCCAGTCGGGCCTGAAAGCGAGGACGACGGCGTCGTTGGGGACGTTCGGATTGAACAGCCGGTTGTGCCAGAGCGTCGCCTCGCGGTTTCCGTCGCCCGCCTTGAGCGCGCGCACCTTCGAGAACATGCGGAACCGCTGGCTGAACTGCTCGAAGGCGAGCAGTACCTCCTTGAGCTTCACGAGCCGCGCTGCCGTTTCGCTTCCCGGCGCGAACACCGCCGTCAGTTCGCCGGTGAACAGTTCCGGCTGCTGGAAGTACTCGGCGCCGAGGAACCGCAGGCCGGCCTGGCGCGCCTTCTCCGCCTCGTTCGTCTTCTGCACCTGGAAGCGGAAGAACGCTGCCGTGTCGCGCGGGTGCTTCTCGGCGAGCAGCACCGTCATCGCCTCTAGCACGAGCTCGCCTTTCTTCGTCCAAACCGATGGGCGCATGCCCGGCGTCGGCATGCCGCCGAAGTCGCGCACGGCAATCTGGCGCACGCGGCACTGCCAGCCGAGGAAGTACCGCATCAGTTCGTCGTTGGAGAGCCGCTGCATCGTTTTTCGCGTGGACAAGGAGGTCTGGAATTGGCCTAATAATGCGCGGAATTGGTCTGCGCAAGACGAAGCCGTCCCAAGAAGCGGCAAGACCGAATTGCTGATCGTAGAGGAAAACCAGAGGGGTATGATCCCATGACACGAGTATGCGTCATCGGCGCCGGTCCGTCCGGACTCGCTGCGCTGCGCGCCTTCCAGTCCGCCAAGAAGAAGGGCGCGAAGATCCCGGAAGTCGTGTGCTTCGAGAAGCAGGACGACTGGGGCGGCCTGTGGAAGTACACCTGGCGCACCGGCCTCGACGAGTACGGCGAACCGGTCCACTGCTCGATGTACCGGTACCTGTGGTCGAACGGCCCGAAGGAGTGTCTCGAGTTCGCCGACTACACGTTCGAGGAACACTTCGGCAAGCCGATCGCTTCCTATCCGCCGCGCGCCGTGCTGTGGGACTACATTGTCGGCCGCGTGAAGAAGGCGGGCGTGCGCAAGTGGATCCGGTTCAACACGCCGGTCCGCATGGTCACCTACGACAAGAAGAAGAAGAAGTTCAACGTCACCGTCCACGACCGTCCGAAGGACAAGATGTGGACGGAGGAATTCGATTACGTCATCTGCGCCTCGGGCCACTTCTCGACGCCGATTACGCCGTTCTTCGAGGGTCTCGACTCCTTCAATGGCCGCGTCCTGCACGCGCATGACTTCCGCGACGCATTGGAGTTCAAGGGCAAGGACATCCTCATCGTCGGGCGCAGCTACTCGGCCGAGGACATCGGATCGCAGTGCTGGAAGTACGGCGCTAAGTCGGTGACGACGACCTACCGTTCGCGTCCCATGGGCTTCAAGTGGCCGAAGAACTTCGAGGAGCGCCCGCTCCTCCAGAAGGTCGTCGGCAACACGGCCTACTTCAAGGACGGCTCGACGAAGAACGTCGACGCGATCATCCTGTGCACGGGCTACCAGCACTACTTCCCGTATTTGCCGGAGGAGCTGCGGCTCAAGACGCACAACCGCATGTGGCCGCCGAACCTCTACAAGGGCGTGGTGTGGCAGGACAACCCGCGCTTCTTCTACATCGGCATGCAGGACCAGTTCTACACGTTCAACATGTTCGACGCCCAGGCGTGGTACGTGCGCGACATCATCCTCGGCCGCATCAAGCTGCCGTCGGCTGAGGCGATGAAGAAGGACTGGAAGAAGTGGCTGAAGCGTGAGGAGAAGCTCGAGGATGCCGAACAGTGCATCTGGTTCCAGGGCGACTACGTGAAGGAGCTGATCGAGGCGACGGACTATCCGACCTTCGACATCGAGGCCGTCAACAAGACGTTCATGGAGTGGGAACACCACAAGATGGACGACATCATGGGCTTCCGGAACAACGCCTACCGCTCGCTGATGACCGGCAACATGTCGCCGAAGCATCACACGCCGTGGAAGGACGCGCTCGACGACTCGATGGAGGCCTACCTCAACGGGCCCGCCGAGAGGAAGGCGAAGGCCGTCGCGGCCGCGAAGGAAGCAGCGCCTGCGAAGTAGGCGCGCTGCGGCTTTCGGCTACACAACCGCGATCGTCATGCCCGGGCTCGTCCCGGGCATCCTTTTTGAGGCGCTACACGCCTGCCGAAGAGGACCCCCGGCTCAAGGCCGGGGGTGGCGAGTGTCAAGGCGGAGCGAAGCTCACGATCGCGGGCGGGTCTTGTCCGGATCGTAGTGCGCGAATTTCACGATGCGTGCCGGCAGCCGCTTCTGGTGGCCGTCGAGCTTGCCGATCTCGACCTCGGTGCCGATGGCGCTGTTGAGCGCATCGACCCGGGCGAGCGCGATCGTCTTGCCGAGGATCGGCGAGCGCATGCCGCTCGTCACCACGCCCACCTGGGCGCGGCCGATGTGCACGCAGTCGCCGTGACCCACCGCGTCGTTGGCGTCGACCTCGAGGCCGACGAGTTTCCGGCGCGGGTGCTCCTTGCGTTCGATCAGCGCGGCCTTGCCGACGAAGTCGTCCGACTTCGTCTTGAGCGGCACTGTGAAGCCGATGCCCGCCTCGAACGGGTCGGTCTCGGAGGTGAACTCGTAGTTGGCGAAGATGAGGCCCGCCTCGATGCGTACCATGTCGAGCGCCTCGAGGCCCATCGGCGTCAGCCCGTACTTCTGCCCCGCCTCCCAAACCGCGTCGAACACGGCGAGCGCGTCCTTCGGATGGCAGAAGATCTCGTAGCCGAGCTCGCCCGTGTAGCCGGTGCGCGAGACGACGACCGGCGCGCCTTCGAAGTGGCCGATGCGGCCGACCAGGAAGCGGAACCATTCGAGCTCGCCGATCGCCGGCTGGGCGGCGGAGGTCCAGATGATCTCCTTCAGGATGTCGCGGCTCGCCGGGCCCTGCACGGCGATGTTGTGCATCTGGTCCGTGGACGAACGAACCCACGCCTTGAACCCCATCTTCTGCGCCTGCTCGCGCAGCCAGAGGCCGGAGTAGTCGTCGCCGCCGATCCAGCGGAAATTGTTCTGGCCGAGACGGAACACCGTGCCGTCGTCGATCATGCCACCGTTCTCGTAGCACATGGCCGAATAGACGACCTGGCCGGTCGACAGCTTCTTGACGTCGCGCGTGAGGCAATACTGAAGCAGCGCCTCGGCGTCCGGCCCCGTCACCTCGAACTTGCGCAACGGCGAGAGGTCGAGCACGACGGCCTTCTCGCGGCAGGCCCAGTACTCGGCGACCGGGCCGTCGTTGTTGAAGCGCGTCGGCAACCAGTAGCCGCGGTACTCGGTGAAGTTCCGCGTGAGCGCGGAGAAGCGCGGGTGGAAGGCGGTCTCGCGGGTGAGCTGGGCGTCGGCGTCGGGTGTCATGCGGTAGGCTATCGCTCTCTTGAACGTGCGCGTGGCGGAATAGGTGCGGACGTGGATGTCGGTCGGCTCCCAGCCGTTCGCCGCGTCGATGTCGTCGGGGCAGGAGGAGGAGACGCACACGAGGTCGGTGAGCGCGCGCATCAGCACGTAATCGCCGGGCCGCGACCAAGGCTCGTCCAGGTAGAGCTGGTTCGCGTGGTCGATGTTCGTGTTGTAGAAGTAGTTGAGCGCCTCCCAGCCCTTTCGCGGGGCGATACCGTACGGCTGAAGCGCCCCGTTGAAGTTCTCGGTGCAGTTGACGTGGCCCGGATAGCCCATGTCGTCGTAATAGCGCGAGTTGCAGGCCGTCGCGAAGGCGTCGTGGCGGCCGACCGTGTCCTGCACGATCTCGACCAGCGGCTCGAACTCGCGGTCGAACGCCTTCGAGGGCAGGCCCGGCGTCGGGTAGCTGCGGCCGATCAGCGTGCGCGTCACGGTCGAATCAAGCGCGAGGTCCTTGCCCTTGTCGACCTTGCGCAGCGCCATCGCCTGAAAATCCGTACACTGACGGCCTGACACGTCGATGATCTGGATCCACTCGCCGGCCTTCACGATGTAGGCCTGCGCGGTCGCCGCGGCGATCCGGCGGTCAACGATCGGATCGGCGAGCGATTCGGGAATCGGCGGCGGCTGGATGGCGCCGGTCGCGGTCGGTGTGCCGACGACGAGAACCTCGATCTCGGTGACGGTGTCCTGCCCCTCGGGCGCCATCGCAACAGACGGCAGGGCGACGATCAAGATGCCGTCGCGGGCGATCGTCAGCTCCGCCGTCTCGCCCGGCGTTCCGTCTGCGGAAAACAGGCGGACGGTCTTCGCGGTGCCGACATCGATGCCGCGCCGCGCAAGCGCCGCCCGGGTGCGCTGTGCGCCCTCGCTGCCGGTCGAAAGCGTCGCCTTGAGCCACGCGCCCGCACCGTCGGCGCGAGCCAATCCCATACCAATTGGATCAAAGCGGCCCACGGAATCGACGAAGGCGACCTCGCAGGGCTGGCCCCCCTCGACGTCGCGCAGGATGACCCGGTTGCCTGCCGCGACCGGCGCCACGAGGCTCCCGCCCGGTTCGACACGGTAGCGCTGGGTGCCCGGAAGCAGCGTCCGGATGCCGGGCCGCAGAATGCGGCTGGGCCTCGGATCAACGGCGGAAATGCTGGAAAAACGCGTCATGGTCTCCCTGTGGGAAGCGCAAGGCGGAGGGAACTATCGCACGGACCCGCTTGACCGTCGATACGAAGCCTGTCCCAAATGTTTCACCCGTTCAAATTGGGCGGATTGTGGTAACGTAGTCGTCATGGTCCTTGCGACCACGCGCGGACCAATAAGAACCAATTCGGTCGTCTCGCGACGAAAAGGGGAGAAATGCTCAATGTCTGACAACACGGTCTCGGGCGCCGCCCGTGCCCTCGAGGAGAGCGGGGCATCGGGTGGCCTCGTTCGTGCTCTCGACTGGAAAGGCGCATTCTGGGTGGCGGCAGGCGTGCCGCCACTCGTTTTGTTTTCGATCGGCGGCATCGCCGGCACCACGGGCAAGCTCGCCTTCCTCGTGTGGATGATCTCGATGACGATGGGCTTCCTGCAGTCGTTCACGTACGCCGAGATCGCCGGCATGTTCGGCAACAAGTCGGGCGGCGCCTCCGTCTACGGCGCAACGGCCTGGCTGCGCTACTCGAAGTTCATCGCGCCGCTGTCGGTGTGGTGCAACTGGTTCGCCTGGTCCCCCGTGCTGTCGCTCGGCTGCGCGATCGCGGCGGGCTACATCCTCAACGCGCTCTACCCGATCCCGGCCGGTGATTCGAAACCGGTGCTCGACTGGGTGGCCGCGAACGCGGCGAACTACACCGAGACCACCAAGTCCGTCGTCGACTACATCGCCGCCCACGCCGGCACTGCGCCCGCCGACGCCATCAAGGCCGTTGCGACCGCGGATGGCGTCGCTGCATTGACGCCGGCGATCCGAACCTGGGAAGCGTTGAACATTCCGGTGCCAGGTCTTGGTGGCCTGCATTTCAACGCGACGTTCGTCATCGGCGCGCTGCTGATGCTGCTGATCCTCGCGATCCAGCACAAGGGCATCGCCTCGACGGCGCGGGCGCAGAAGATCCTGGCGATCATCGTGCTGACGCCCCTGCTGCTCGTCGGCCTCGTGCCGATCTTCACCGGGCAGATCGACTACGCCAACGTCACCGGCCTCGTGCCCCCGACCGCTGCCTACTCGGGCGTCGACGGCACATGGTCGCTCGGCGGCTGGACGCTGTTCCTCGGCGGTCTCTACATCGCCGCCTGGTCGACCTACGGCTTCGAGACTGCGGTGTGCTACACGCGCGAACTCAAGAACCCGAAGACCGACACCTTCAAGGCGATCTTCTACTCGGGCCTCCTCTGCTGCCTGTTCTACTTCCTCGTGCCGTTCTCGTTCCAGGGCGTGCTCGGCCAGTCCGGCATGCTGGCGCCCGGCATCGTCGACGGCACGGGCGTGGGCGAGGCGCTCGGCAACATGGTGGGCGGCGGCAAGACGATCACCCAGATCTTCGTGATCCTGATGATCCTCGCCTTGTTCCTCGCGATCATGACCGCGATGGCCGGCTCCTCGCGGACCCTCTACCAGGGGTCGGTCGACGGCTGGCTGCCGCGGTATCTAAGCCGCGTGAACGACCACGGCGCGCCGACCAGCGCGATGTGGACCGACTTCTGCTTCAACCTGTTCCTGCTGGCGCTGGCTTCCGACGTGGCGGGGTACTTCTACGTGCTCGCCATCTCGAACGTCGGCTACATCATCTTCAACTTCCTCAACCTCAACGCGGGATGGATCCACCGCGTCGACTCCGGGCACGTGTATCGCCCCTGGAAGGCGCCGACGTGGCTGATCGGCCTCAACACGTTGCTTGCCTTCGTGAACGCTCTCTTCTTGGGCGCGGGGGCGAAGGTGTGGGGCTACTCGACGGCGCTCACCGCCGGGTTGGTGTTCGCGGCGCTGATCATCCCGGTGTTCTTCTACCGCCACTACATCCAGGACGGCGGCCGCTTCCCGCAAGGCGCGCTCGACGACCTCGGCCTCAAGGGAGACGACCTCGGCGAGCGCAAGGCCGGGATACTCCCGTACCTCACGCTCGTGGCTGGCGCGCTGGTGGTGTATTTCGCCGACCGGTTCTTCCAGCTTCCGAGCTGAGGCGCCACGAGACCTTGCTTCGAAGGGCCGGTCCCGCGACCGGCCCTTTTTGCTGCCCGGTGTCGCGCCCTCTGGCGGCGTGCTAGTATGCGAGGGTCATGGGGTAACGCGGCTCACATGCAGCGTCGTGATGGCCGCCGCGATCTTCGCGGGTGCGGCCGGCGAGGCGTCGGCGCACAACTGCACCTGCCGCGCCGGCGGGCAGAACTACCCCCAGGGCCAGGTGCTGTGCCTGCGCGGAAAACTCGCCCGCTGCGAGATGTTCCTCAACAACAGCTCCTGGAAGATCATCGCCGACTCGTGCCCGGTCAGCAGTGCGCCCCTTCACCAGCTTGCGCAGCGGGCCACGATGGACGCGCACGCGCTCGCAGCGCCGCGGTGCTTCGCCGGGACCTCATCCGACGACGGGCCTTAGCCAGCGCAGCGACGGCGGCAGCAGCGTATCAAGCCTCGCCGAAATAGCGTCCTGCTTGCGGTAAAGCGCGAGGCCGAGCCCGATCACGGCGAGGCCGACCACGGTCAGCGCGAAGGAGAACAGGATCGCGTCGCTGAAGACGTCGTAAGCGAGGTAGCCGAGATAGGACGCGATGCCGAATGTTCCGAGCACCCCATAGATGCGGCGATGCAGGAACACGCCGAAGAACACGAGCCCCACGTTGATGAGGCAGTACGCGAACTTCGCAAGTTCGGTGCCACCGTCGCTCCAGGTGGGGCCCGCCCAGAACGCAAGCGCGCCGAACAGGTGGAGCCAGAACCCGAAGTCCGGCTCGCCCGGTTTTCGGCGTACGTCCAGCGCCCAGGCGAGCGCGATCATCGCGACGCCGAAGATCAGCGACACCGTGCGGCGCGTCTCGAAGTCGTCGTAGGAGCCGGGCGTCGCGGTGAACCACAACGCGAGGTCCATCGACATGAACCACGCGGCGATGCCGGCGACCAGCAGGATGAACGGGAACGGGAAGAACCGCAGCGCCACGGCGGACGCCGCGATCGTGCCCAGTTCCATCCAGAACCAGCTGCCGTTCACGAATTGGTAGAAGTCGCGGTACTGCCCGGGATCGCCGCCCTCGGCCGTGCGCCACAGCGACAGCGCGTCCTGGACGCCGTAGATCGCGAGCGGCACCATTGCGACGGCGGCAGCGATGAGGAGCCCGCCGGGTGTCTTCAGGTTCTTCACCGTCCAGAAGTATCGTCCGAGCGCCGTGAGCCCGACCGCGTAGGCGACGCCGATGGCCGTCAGTGCCCAACCGCCGAGCCGGTTGAACGCCTCGGTGGTGAAGAGGCCCATGGCGCCCATGATCAGAAGCGCACCCGCGTACCAGAGCACGTGGGTGAGGTCGAACTTCGGCGGCGGTGCGTGGCGGTCGTGCGGCGCCGGTGCGTCGCGCCCCCGCAGGAAGGTCACAATGCGTGCGTGCTGTTCGCTGGTGAGAAGGCCCGCGTCGAGCGCGGCGCGCAGATCGGACTCGGTGGTCATGACCGTCGACTCGTTGCGCCGCCATGGGCGGCCTCGCCCCTCGGATGGAACCCTCGCGCCTTGCGCTCGCGTTCGTCAAGCGTCAGGCTGGGCCGGTTGGAAAGGGAGGCTGCATGACGACGTTTTCGGCCGAAGGTGGATGCGACTGCCGGGCTGTGCGCTACCGGCTCGAGGCGCGACCGCTGTTCGTCCACTGCTGCCATTGCCGCTGGTGCCAGCGCGAATCGGGCTCGTCCTTCGCGCTGAACGCGATGATCGAGGCCGACCGCGTGACGAACCTCGGCGTTGCGCCGGAGATGGTGAATACGCCCTCGGCCAGCGGGCAGGGGCAGAAAATAGCGCGCTGTGCGGTCTGCCGGATCGCCGTCTGGAGCCACTACGCGGGCACCGGGCCGATCACCGCCTTCGTGCGTGTCGGCACGCTGGATGAGCCGGACTTGTTGCCGCCCGATATCCACATCTTCACGGCCTCGAAGCAGCCGTGGCTAGTGCTGCCGGGGGGAACGCCTGCCGTTCTCGAGTATTACGACCGGAAGGAATTCTGGCCGGCCGACAGCCTGGCACGCTTCGAGGCGCTCAAGCCGAAGATCGCAGCCTACAAGGCAAGCCGCGCGACAAGCTGATCAGCGCTGAGGTCCGCCGCGCGTCTCGGCGATCCTGCGCAACGCCGGCAGATTCTTGATGACGATCTCCTGCCGGGTCCACTCGATGAGGCCCTCGCGCGTGAGTTCGCTCGAGAAGCGGCTGACATACTGCCGCGTGATGCCGAGTTGCGAGGCGAGGTCGGCCTTGGTGAGCGAGGCCTGAATCCGGTTCCCGTCGCCGGCAAGCGCCGCATCCTCCGAAAGGTGGACGATCGCAGCGGCGACGCGTGCCTTGGCCGGCAGGTTGTGCGTGTCGATGAGGTAGGTGACCATTCGCCAGGCGAAGCGATCCATGAGGATCGCCCAGAATCGATAGCTTTCGGGCCGCTCCGTATTCAGCGCATCGAATTCCAATTTCGGCAGATAGAGGGCCACGGTGGGCCGGGCCGCCACGCGGCGCATCGACCACGTCTGGCTGTCGAGCGAGGCTCCGTAGCCGAACCATCCGCGCGGCAGGATCGTGCAGCAAAACCCTTCGCCACCACCCGGCAGTTCGAGGATGTAGTCGACCTGACCCTCGAGAACGGCGTAGGCGCCGTCGGCATATCCCGACGCATCGCCAATGATCGTGCCGGCGCCGGCGACCTTGATCACCGAACGTGCGAAGACCTCGTCCCGGAACCAGGACGGCTGCTCGGCGAACCAACCCTGCGCCGAGAGGAAATCCCGGGCGCGGGCGATGCTCCATGATTCCCGCATAGTGATCATTTGTAGCGGCTTCCGTGCCGGGCCGAAAGCCCGTCGAGAGGCGGTCTCCGGAGGAGATGCGGTCCGGCGCGCAACGCTGCGTATACGAACTAATTCACCGGCGGGCGCGTGGAGCGTTCGCAGAAGTGACCCAAAAGCGGGTCCGTCACCGGGGGCCGCGGCAGCGGTAGCGCTTGCCACCCTTGCCGACGAACGTGTCGGTGCGGGGATCATACGTCCGGTAGCGGTTGCTGCACCATGCGACATGCGCGCTGCGAGAAGGCGGCGCATATTGCGTCGACGGCGCGTAATCGTCGTAATAGCCCGGGCCGTACCAGCCGCCGGCACAGTAATAGGGATCGTACCCCCAGCCGACGCCGCAGCCTCCCGGCCAGTAGCCGCCATAGCCGTAGTAGTAGTGGCGATGATGCCCGTGGTCGTTATCGTGATCGTGGTCGCCATGGCCGCCATGACCGCCGCCATCGCCAGGCGGCGGATGATGCCCCGGCCAGCCGCCGCCACCACCGCCTGCACCTGGCGGTGGGTGATTGCCGCCACCACCGGTCCAATGCCCTCCATTGCCGTTCCCGTGACCACCATTGCCGCCCCAGTGGCCGCCTCCGCCGCCGGGAGGTGGACCGCCACCACCTCCGCCGCCGGGAGGTGGACCGCCACCGCCGCCGCCGGGCGGTGGTCCGCCGGCTCCACCGCCGCCGGGCGGGACCATGACCGCCCCGCCACCCGGACCGCCACCGCCGGCGGAATGGCCTCCACCACCGCCGAAGCCGCCGCCGCTGCGCACCTCGACCATGAGGTCCGATCCGCCCGGCACGAGGGAAGGCGCGACGATGGCCGCGGCGGCAAGGCCCGCGCCGTAGATGGCCGTTGCGCCGAGCGATGCGGCCAGAATCGTCAGTTTTTGTTTCACGTGCTTGCTCCCATGACAGAAGATGCGTGCCTGGCTAACGCCGCATCGTTCGCCAGGTTCATCAGCCGGGTCCTTGATGTGCATCAAATGGGCCGGCCGATTGATCGGGATCAAGTTGCACGACGGGATTGTGACTATCCTTCAGTAGGTCTTCGGCACGCACTGACAGGGAGAGTCATTCACGATGAACGATGCAGGCCCGCTTCCGTCGTCCGCCCGCGCGACCCAGACAGAGGACGTGACGGGCCCTAAGCAGTTTCCGGCGGTGGACGAGGACCAGATCCGCAAGGCGTTCGAGACCGGCGACTACCCTTATCCGCGGCCGATGGGGCGGATGACCTACGAGGCGGAGAAGCTGAAGCTCCAGGCGGAGCTCCTGAAGGTTCAGATCTGGGCGCAGGACACCGGGCAGAAGTTCGTCGTGCTGTTCGAGGGACGGGATGCGGCCGGCAAGGGCGGCACGATCAAGCGGTTCATGGAGCACCTCAATCCGCGCTACGCCCGCGTCGTGGCGCTCACCAAGCCGACCGAAACGGAGAAGGGGCAGTGGTTCTTCCAGCGCTACGTGGCGCACCTGCCGACGACGGGCGAAATGGTGTTCTACGACCGCAGCTGGTACAATCGCGCCGGCGTCGAGCGCGTGATGGGTTTCTGTTCGCCCTCGGAGTATCTCGAGTTCATGCGGCAGGTGCCGGACCTCGAGCGCATGCTGGTGCGGTCTGGCATCCGGCTGGCGAAGTACTGGTTCTCAGTCACGCAGGACGAACAGCGCCGCCGCTTCGTCGAACGCGAGACCGATCCGTTGAAACGGTGGAAGCTGTCGCCGATCGACAAGGCGAGCCTCGACAAGTGGGACGAGTACACGGAGGCGAAGGAGGCGATGTTCTTCTACACCGACACCGCCGATGCGCCGTGGGTGATCGTCAAGTCGGACGACAAGAAACGGGCGCGCCTCAACTGCATGCGCCATTTCCTCGCCGGCATCGACTATCCAGGCAAGGATGAGAGCGTGGTGATCCCGCCCGATCCGCTGATCGTCGGGCGGGCAAGCCAGGTGCTGGGCGGGGCGGGTCACATCCTCGATCGGGCGATCCATCCGGCCGTACGCCGGGCCGGCGGCGAGGCGGCGTGACAGGCCGCGCCGACGACAAGCCGAAGGAGCGGGACGGCGAGGAACGGTTCCTGGCAGGCCGTCGGCACAAGCAGGCCGACATCGAGAGTGCGGTCGCGATCTTTCTCGAATTCCTCGACGGCTTCGAGAAGTTTGACGTGCCGGAGCCCCGCGTCACCGTTTTCGGCTCGGCACGCATTCCCGATGGCACCCCGGAGTATGCGATGGCGCGCAGCCTCGGCGCGGCGCTCGCCCGCAGCGGGTATTCCGTGATCACCGGCGGTGGACCCGGCCTGATGGAGGCAGCAAATCGCGGGGCCAGGGACGCCGGCGGCTTCAGCATGGGCTGCAACATCGAACTGCCACACGAACAGGTGCGCAACGCCTACCTCGATTCCTACGTCAGCTTCGACCACTTCTTCGTGCGCAAGGTAATGCTGATCAAATACTCGTGCGCGTTCGTGGTGCTGCCCGGTGGCTTCGGCACGCTGGACGAGGCGTTCGAGATCGCGACGCTGATCCAGGCGCGCAAGCTGACCTCGTTTCCGATCGTCGCCATGGGGACGGCCTACTGGGAGCCGATCGCGACGTTCCTGCGCAATCTCGCAGGGCGTAACCTGATCAATCGCGAAGACCTCGGCATCGTGAAGCTCACCGACGACGTGGACGAGGCGATCGCGTGGATCGAACGTGGCCGCAAGGCCGGTCGCGCTACGCCGTGATCGAACAGGGCCTCGCGCGCTTTCTCGAGGCGCAAGGTGCCGTGTTGGCGCAGGTCGAGCTCGAACTTGCGGCAGGCGCAAAGCGCAGCCACTGGATGTGGTTCCTCTTTCCGCAGATCGCTGGCCTGGGGAAGAGCCCGATGAACCAGCGCTACGCGATCAGCGGCATCGAGGAGGCTCGCGCGTATCTCGCGCACCCCGTGCTCGGCGCTCGCTTGAGGCAGCACGTGCGGCTCGTCCTGTCGCATACGGACAGATCGGCGCATGCGATCTTCGGGTCTCCCGACGACAGGAAATTCCGCTCCTGCCTGACGCTCTTTCGGGAGGCGGCGCTGGATCCTGAAGACCGCGTGCTGTTCGAGCACGGCTTGCGACAGTTCTACGGCGGGGAGGCGGACCCGCGGACGCTCGAATTGCTGTCGGGCGATTGAGCCATTCGAGTCCGCTCGGTACAGGACGCATTCGAGTCCGTCCGGTACAAAGCCCGGTCGAGAGGCCTGAGCCCGCCGCAGTGCTGGCTCCCGGCGTGTCGGGTTGACCGCTGAACCCGCAGTGCGCGATCTCATTGCGACAGCGGAGCTGGAGGTTCGATGAAGGAAGCGGTGATCGTTTCGACCGCGCGTACGCCGATCGGCGTGGCGTTTCGCGGGTCGCTGAACAACATCAAGTCACCGACCTTGGCGGCGCATGCGATCTCCCATGCCGTCGAGCGCGCCGGCATCGAGCCGGGCGAGGTCGAGGACGTGATCCTCGGCACGGTGCTCACCGCCGGGACTGCAGGAATGAACGTCGCACGTCTTGCCGCGCTCGCCGCAGGGATACCGGTAAGCGTCGGCGGACAGACGGTCGATCGTCAGTGTGCGTCGGGTCTCATGGCGATCGCGATGGCCGCGCACCAGGTGACGGCGGAGGGCATGGGGCCGGTCGTCGCGGGCGGCCAGGACAACATCTCCGCCGTGCAGAACCGGTACTTCCCGTGGGTGCAGGAGGAAAAGGACGAGACGGTCACCCGTCACGCGCCGCATGCCTACATGCCGATGCTGCTCACGGCGGAGCACGTGGCGAGCACCTACCAGATCACGCGCGAGCAGCAGGATGCGTTCGCGTTGATCTCGCAGCAGCGGACCGCTGCCGCGCAGGCTCAGGGCCGTTTCGACCAGGAGGTCGTGCCGATCAAGGTCGTCCGTGCCCTGAAGGATAAGGAGACGGGACACGTGAGCTTCGCGGAGACGACGCTCGCAAAGGACGAGGGCAACCGGCCGTTGACGACCGCGGACGGTCTCGCAAAGCTCAATCCGGTCGTCGAGGGCGGAACCATCACCGCGGGCAACGCGAGCCAGCTCTCCGACGGCGCGTCGGCGTGCGTGGTGATGGAGCGTTCGGCCGCGGAAAAGCGCGGCCTGCCGGTGCTGGGTATCTACCGTGGCTTCACTGTCGCGGGCTGCGCGCCGGAGGAGATGGGGATCGGGCCCGTGTTCGCGGTGCCGAAGCTCCTGAAGCGGGCTGGCCTGACGATGGACGACATCGACCTCTGGGAGTTGAACGAAGCGTTCGCCTGCCAGGCGCTTTACTGCCGGGATCGTCTCGGGATCGATCCCGGGAAGCTCAACGTGAACGGCGGCGCGATCTCGATCGGCCACCCCTACGGCATGTCGGGCGCGCGCCTCGTCGGCCACGCGCTGCTGGAAGGTCGTCGCCGCAAGGCGAAGCGCGTGGTCGTCACCATGTGCGTCGGCGGCGGCATGGGCGCGGCGGGCCTGTTCGAGATCGCCTGAGGTGCGGCCATGACAGATGTTTCCGGCCCTCTCGACGTTGTCCGCCACGCCGTCCCGACCCTTTCGGGCGTGCGCGTCGTCGATATCGGCTGCGGCGACGGACGGCTCGCGCGCGATCTCATGGCGGTCGGTGCTCAAGTGGCGGGCGTCGATCCGAATCCCGAGGCTATCGCGCGGGCGCGAGCTGTCGTGCCCGCTGGACGGTTCGAGGTGGCAGGCGCCGAAGCGCTGCCGCTTACGGACGGTGCGGCGGACCTCGCGGTCTTTTCCAACGCGCTCCACCACGTGCCGACGTCACTGATGCAGCAGGCGCTCGCCGAAGCGCGCCGGGTGCTCGCGGCCGACGGCCGCCTCGTGGTGATTGAGCCTGACGTGTACGGATCGTTCTTCGAGGTCGTTAAGATCGTCGACGACGAAACCGAGGTGCGCGCCCACGCCCGCGCGGCGCTGGACGCGGCGGTCGATCGAGGGGAGTTCGACGCCGTGGAGCGTCTCACGTTCGTGCGGCGTGAACCGGTGACGGACCTCGACGCCCTCGTGCGCCGCATCGTGGCCGTCGACCCGGCGCGTGCGGCGTTGGTCGAGGCAAACCGCGCGCGCCTTCAGGCAACGTTCGACCGCGTCGTCTCGGCCTCTCCCGGCGGTCTCGAACAGCCGCACTGGGCGGCGATCCTGAAACCCCGATGATCAGGGCGGCGGCGGCGCCGGCGGAATCGAGCCGTCCGTCAGGTTGAGCGGCGACTCGACGACTGGGCCCGGCGACACGTAGCCGTGTTGGGAGAGGCGCATGCGCACCCGCTCGGCTTCCTCCGCGCAGGCAGTGTTGAGCAGGAGCGAGGCCGACTGGCGGAGGATCGTGTAGCCGAGGTTCGCATACTTCTCGGTTGCGGCATCCGTCATCTGCTGGAGCTCGCGCTTGATTTCGCTCACGTTGCGCGCGCCGCACGCCCGGCCGATCGGCACGGCGGCATCGAAGCCCGGATCGCCGGCCATGATGCGGCTGAAGTTGCCGGCATCGCTGCCGTCGACGTATCCGTACACGTACTGTCGGCCGGCGGTCGTCCGGTTGCCGCAGCGCTTCACGTCCTGCGCGCCGACGAACTGGTGGAAGCCTGCGCGCACATCGTAGAACTCGAGGCAGGGGACGCACTGGCTGCCGGCCCGCGCGGCCGATGCCGAAGCGATGGCGAGGGGCAGGGCGAGGGCGATCGAGGCATATCTGGTCATCGGCTAGTCCTGAAAGCGAAAGGTACGGCTCGACACCCCATAGAACCGGGGCATTGCCGAGACGTTCCCGGAAAGCCGATCATTCGCCGGAAAGTTCGGCAATCATGCGGCGCGCGATGATGAGCTGCTGGATCTGGCTCGTTCCCTCGTAGAGCCGGAACAAACGGACGTCGCGGTAGAACCGCTCGATCCCGTAGTCGGCGATGTAGCCGGCGCCGCCATGGATCTGGACGGCGCGGTCGGCGACGCGGCCGACCATTTCGGAGGCGAAGAGCTTTGCGCAGGATGCTTCCGTCGTGACGGTCTCGCCGGCGTCCTTGCGGCGGGCGGCATCGAGCACCATGGTGCGCGCCGCGTAGGCCTCCGTGCGGCTGTCGGCGAGCATGGCCTGCACGAGCTGGAACTGCGCGATCGGCTGGCCGAACTGCTTGCGTTCCACGGCGTATCGCAGGCTGTCGGCGATGAGGCGCTCGGCGGTTCCGACGCACACGGCGGCGATGTGGAGACGGCCACGATCGAGCACCTTCATCGCCGTGCGGAAGCCCTGGCCCTCCCGGAGGCCGATCACGTTGGCGGCCGGCACGCGGCAGTCCTCGAACACGACATCGGCGACGGGCGCGCCCTGCTGGCCCATCTTCCGCTCCGGTGTCCCGACCGACAGTCCGGGTGCGGATCGTTCGACGATGAAGGCGGTGACGCCGGACGCGCCGCCTGCGCCGGTGCGGGCCATCACCGTGAAGATCGAGGCGAGTGGCGCGTTGGTGATGTAGCGCTTCGTCCCGTTGAGGACGTACGTGTCGCCGTCGAGCCGGGCCTGCGTCCGGAGCGACGCCGCGTCGGAGCCGGCTTCGGGTTCGGTGAGCGCGAACGAGGAGATGAGTTCGCCCGTCGCCAGCCTCGGCAGCCAGGCCGCCTTCTGCTCGGGCGTGCCGTCCATCAGGATGCCCTGCGCGCCGATGCCGTTGTTGGTGCCGAACGCGGACCGGAAGGCGGGCGATGTCTGGCCGAGTTCGAAGGCGACCAGCACCTCCTCCTCCATCGTGAGGCCGAGGCCGCCGTATTCCTCCGGGATCGACAGGCCGAACAGGCCCATGCGGCGCATCTCGGCCATGATCTCATCCGGCATCCGCTCCTCGGCGGCGAGCCGCGCCTCGTTCGGGATCAACCGCTCGCGCACGAAGCGGCGCACGCCGGCCACCAGTTCGCTGAGCATCGCTTCGTCGCGGATCATCGTCCCCTCGCTTGCCGCATGGCGGCCTTCCTGCGCATCGACGTTGCGGCGGTCGAAGCGCTCCGTCTACTGTCGTGCCGCATATAGCCCATCGACCGGATACCGCCATGCTCGACGCCTACATCTACGACGGACTGCGCTCGCCCATCGGCCGCCACGCGGGCGCGCTGTCCGGCATCCGTCCGGACGACCTCGCCGCAATGATGGTGAAGGCGCTCGTCGAGCGGGCGGGTTTTCCGCAGGACGCGTACGAGGACGTGATCCTCGGGTGCACCAACCAGGCGGGCGAGGACAGCCGGAACGTCGCCCGCTTCGCCGGGCTGCTGGCGGGCCTTCCCGTGGAGACGGGCGGGGCTACCGTCAATCGTCTGTGTGCGTCCGGTCTGCAGGCGGTCGTCGATGCGGCGCGCGCCGTCACGGTCGGCGAGGGCGACCTGTTCGTCGCGGGCGGCGTCGAGAGCATGAGCCGCGCGCCGTTCGTCCTGGGCAAGGCGGAGCAGCCGTTTGCCCGCGAGGCGCACATCTACGACTCGACCATCGGCTGGCGGTTTCCGAACCCGAAGGTGCTGAAGGCGTTCGGCGCGGACACGATGCCTGAGACGGCCGACAACGTGGCGCGGGAACTGCAGATCAGCCGCGCCGACAGCGATGCGTTCGCGGCGCGCTCGCAGAGCCGCTATGAGGCCGCGCGTGCGGACGGTTTCTTCGCGGCCGAGATCGAGCCCGTGACCCTGCCCGCCAAGCGCAAGGATGCTCCGCCGACTATTGTTTCGACCGACGAACATCCGCGCCCGTCGAGCACGCTCGAGGCTTTGGCGAAGCTCAAGCCGCTCGCGGAAGACGGCGTCGTCACCGCCGGCAACGCGAGCGGCGTCAACGACGGCGCGGCGGCGCTCGTCGTCGGCTCGCGCACTATGGGTGAGCGCCACGGCAAGGCGCCGCGCGCGCGGATCGTCGCGGCTGCGGCGGCGGGCGTCCCGCCTCGCGTCATGGGACTCGGGCCGGTCCCTGCGATCCGCAAGGCGCTGGAGCGCGCGAACCTTCGCCTCGCGGACGTCGACGTGATCGAGATCAACGAAGCGTTCGCGCCGCAGGTGCTCGGCTGCCTCAAGGAGCTGAACATTCCCTTCGACGATCCGCGCGTGAACCCGAACGGCGGGGCGATCGCCGTGGGTCATCCGCTCGGCTGCTCCGGCGCGCGGCTCGCGCTGACCGCGGTGCGCGAACTCGAGCGGCGCGGGGGAAAGCGCGCGGTCGTGAGCCTCTGCATCGGCATCGGGCAGGGGCTGGCGGCCGTGATCGAGCGCGTCTGAAGCCCGATCGTCCGTATGCGTCACGCGGCGCGGTCCTTCGCGCCGTAGTCGATCGGCGTGCCGAGCCAGCCCGCTTCCTTCTTCGACCAGTAGAGCCGGCTGAGGCTTTGCGTCAGCGGTCCCGGCGCGCCGTCGCCGACCGTTTTGCCGGCGATCTTCGTCACCGGCATCACGCCGCCGGCAGTCGAGGTGATGAAGACCTCGTCCGCCGCACGCACGAGTTCTGCCGGCACGAGGCCCTCCTCGACCTTCACGTTCGTTTCGCGCGCGAGTTCGAGGATCGTCCGGCGCGTCATGCCGTCGAACACGCCTTCGAGCGGCGTATGCAGGCGGCCGTCCCTCAGCACGAAGATGTTGAAGCCCGGCCCTTCGGTGACGTTGCCCTCGCCGTCGAGCAGCACCTCGATCTCGCAATCGTTGTCGTAGGCCTCGAACAGCCCCATCGTCAGGTCGGCCCAATGGTAGTTCTTGGTCTGCGGGTTGAGCGAGGCGGGCGGGATGCGCTGGATCTCGGAGATCCAGAGGTTCAGTCCCTCCTTCTGCTTCTCGAGGTCGGCAATCCACACGAAGGGGATGACGTACACGTACAACCGGTTCACCGCAGTGCGCGGATCGCGCGAGCCCTTGGGCGTCATGCCGCGCGTGACGGTGATGCTGACGAACGCGTCGCGCAGGCCCGTGCGGCGCACGCACTCGAGGCTGATGTCGCGGATCTCGTCGCGGCTCATCGGCAGCTTCAGGCGCAACGCCTTCATGTTGCGCTCGAGCCGCTCCATGTGGTCCTCGAGGCGGAACGCGAGACCCTTCCACACATGGTAGACGTCGTACGTGCAGTCGGAGCGCGTGAAGCCGCGGTCGAGGATGGGGATGCGCGCCTCGGCGATCGGCACGTATTGCCCGTCGATCCAGGCAGCGCCTTGCGAGAAATCGGGTGCGGTCATGCGGGTCCTCCACGGTCGAGGGGGGCGGGGAAATGACAGGCGACGGACTGCCCGGGCTTGACCTGGGTCAGCGCCGGCTCGACTTCGGCGCAGATCGCCTGCGCCTTGAAGCAGCGTGTGCGGAAGCGGCAGCCAGAGGGTGGATTGAGCGGGCTCGGCACGTCGCCCTTGAGCACCATGCGGGTGCGCTTACGCTCGCGCACGGGATCGGGGATCGGTGCGGCCGAGAGCAGCGCCTGCGTATACGGGTGAAGCGCTTCGGCGAATAGTGCGCTCGCCGGCGCGATCTCCATGATCCGCCCGAGATACATCACCGCGATCCGGTGCGAGATGTTGTGCACCACCGCGAGATCGTGCGCGATGAACAGGTAGGAGAGATTCAGGCGCTCCTGCAACTCCTTGAGAAGGTTCAGGATTCCGGCCTGGATCGAGACGTCGAGGGCGGAGACCGGTTCGTCCAGCACGATCACCTTCGGATCCGGCGCCAGCGCGCGCGCGATGCCGACGCGCTGGCGCTGTCCGCCCGACAGTTCGTGTGCGTACCGATTTCCGTGCTCGGGTGACAGCTTTACCGTCTCGATCAGTTCGTCGATCTGCTTTTCGGCGGCTGCCCCGAAGAGTCCCGTCAGACGCAGCGGTTCGCGGATGATGTCGCGCACCTTCAGTCGCGGATGGAGCGACGCATACGGATCCTGGAACACGATCTGCAGATCGCGCCGCAGCGGACGCACTTCGGCAGCGGAGAGGTGCGCGATGTCGCGGCCCGCAAGTTTCACCGTCCCACCGCTCGGCTCGAGCAGCCGCACCACGCAGCGGCCGAGCGTCGACTTTCCGCACCCGGACTCGCCCACGAGCCCGAGCGTCTCGCCGCTCGCGATGTCGAACGAGACGCCGGCGACCGCCTTCACCGTGCCGATCGGACGGTCGAACAGCAGCCCGCCCTTGACCGGGAACTCCTTCACGAGATTTTCGACCGAGAGGACCGGCGTCATTCGGCAGCCTCCCGCCGCTCCTCGGCGAAATGACACGCGGCGCGCGATGCCTTGGCAGGCCGAAGATCGGGGCGCACCCGCGCGCAGACGTCGGCGGCGATCGGACAGCGCGGGTGGAACGGGCAGCCGGACGGCCTCGCCGTGAGCGACGGCGGGTTGCCCTCGATCGGCGTGAGGCGATCCGCATACGCATCGGTGCGCGGCACGGCAGCGAGCAGGCCGCGCGTATAGGGGTGGGCAGGCGACGTGAAGACATCGTCGACGAGACCCTCCTCGACGATGCGGCCCGCGTACATCACCGCGATGCGGTCCGCGATGCCCGCCACGACGCCGAGGTCGTGCGTGATGATGACGAGGGCGAGGCCGAGGCGGTCGCGCATCGCCTTCAGGACGTCGAGGATCTGCGCCTGCACTGTCACGTCGAGCGCGGTCGTCGGCTCGTCGGCGATCAGCACGTCGGGGTCGTTCGCCACCGCCATCGCGATCATCACGCGCTGTCGCATGCCGCCGGAGAACTGGTGCGGGTACTGACGAAGCCGCCGCTCCGACTCCGGGATCGCGACCGTGTTGAGGAGTTCGATCGCACGCGCCTTCACCTGGTCCGGCGAGAGGTCGCGGTTGTGCAGGCGGATTGCCTCGAAGAGCTGGTCGCCGATGGTGAGCACCGGGTTCAGGGCCGTCAGCGGGTCCTGGAAGATCATCGCGATGCGCTTGCCGCGCAGCTTCGCGAGTTCCGGATCGGGAAGCCCGAGGATCTCGCGCCCGTCGAGCAGGATCGAGCCGGAGGTGGCGACGCCCTTCGGCAGAAGTCCCATGAGCGCCAGCATCGTCACTGACTTGCCGCAGCCGGACTCGCCGACGATGCCGAGCGTCTCGCCGGGCTGCAGGCCGATCGACACGCCCGAGATCGCCTCCACCGCGCTATCCGCGCCGGGGAATGCGACCTTCAGATCCTTTACCTCGACGAGCGGCGCGGTCATCGGCTTCTCGGATCGAGGATGTCGCGCACGCCGTCGCCCAGGAAGTTGAACGCGAGCACGACGGAGAGGATGGCGACGCCCGGGCCGAACGCGATCCACCACTCGTAGAAGCGACTCGCCCCTTCGGAGATCATCTGTCCCCACTCGGGCGTCGGCGGAGACGCGCCCAGCCCGATGAACGAAAGCGATGCGGCAAGCAGCACCACCTGGCCGAAGTCCATCGTCGCGTTGACGAGGATGGGGCTCCAGCACAGCGGCAGGATATGCCGGGTAAGGACTCGTGCCGGGGGTGCGCCGGCGGCAATCGCCGCCTCGACGTGTTCGCGCTCCTTTACCGACAGCACCTGCGCCCGCATCAGGCGCGCGTAGACCGGCCACCAGACGATCACCATGGCGATGCCGGCGTTGCGCAGACCCGGGCCCAGCGAGGCCGTCACCGCCATCGCCAGCAGGATCGCCGGGAACGATAGCGTGATGTCGGCGAGGCGCATGATCACCGCGTCGACGAGGCCGCCGGCATAGCCCGCCATCGCGCCGAGCGCCGAACCGATGGCGACGGCGGCGGTGATCACGCAGGTGGCGATCACGAGCGAATAGCGCGCACCCCAAATCGTGCGCGTGAGCACGTCGCGGCCCAGCGAATCCGTGCCGAGCCAGTGCATGGTGTCCGGCGGCAGCAGGCGCTTACCCGCAAGCCCGACCGGATTATACGGCGTCCACCACGGCACCGTGATCGCGGCGATGATCCAGGCGAGCGCGATCACGCCGCCGACGATCACCGGCGCGGTGAGCCAGGCGATGCGGCGGCGGCGGGGCAGGGACAGGGTCTCGGTGCTCACCCCTCGCTCCTCACGTCATCTCGATCCGAGGATCGGCAAGCGCGTAGGCGACGTCGGTCGCAAGGTTCGTGAGCAGAAAGGCGAGGCCGCCGACGATGGTGACGCCCATGATCGCCGGATAGTCGAGGTTGCGCGCCGCATCGACCGCATACGAACCGATGCCCGGCCACGAGAAGATCGTCTCGGTGAGGACAGCGCCGGTGATCAGGTAGGCGAAGGTGAAGCCGATGATCGTCAGCGCCGGGATCAGCGCGTTGCGCAGCGCGTGGTGATAGAGCACCCGCGTTTCGCCGGCGCCACGGGCGCGGGCCGCGCGGATATAGTCCTGTGAAAGCACGTCGAGCATGCTGGCGCGCACGAGACGCGAGATGATGCCCATCACCGCCCAGCCCAGCACCAGCGCCGGCAGGATCAGGTGATGCAGCGCCTCGAAGAACAGCGGCACGTTGCCAGCGAGCAGCGAGTCGACCGTGAAGAACCCGGTGACGAACGGCGGCGCCTCCGTGCGCGCATCGAGCCGGCCCGGTCCCGGCAGCCATTTGAACTTCACCCAGAAGACGTAGAGCAGGATGAGCCCCGACCAGAACACGGGCAGCGAGGAGCCGATCAGTGCGAACAAGCGCGCGAAGTGGTCGATGGGTCCGTCGCGATACCGCGCGGCGACGACGCCCAGCACGATGCCGGAAACGGCGCCGACGAACATCGCCGCGATCACGAGCTCGAGGGTGGCGGGCAGGCGATCGGCGAGGTCGTCGAACACCGGGCGCTTGGTCCGGATCGACGTGCCGAGATCGCCCGACAGGAGGTTCCTGACGTATACGACGTATTGTTCGGGGAGACTCTTGTCCAACCCCCAGCGTGCGCGGGCAGCCGCGACGACGTCCGGATTGTCCATCTGCCGGTCGCCGATGATCGACACCAGCGGGTCGCCGTGCGTGTTGTGGCTGATCAGGAACGCGGCCGTGATGATGCCGAGGATGAGCAGCGGCATCGCAACGAGGCGTCTGATGATGTAGCGGCCCATCGTTCATGAAGCCGGGGCGGAAGCGATCTTCCGCCCCGGCGCGCTTTCTCCGTGGACGTTACTTCTGCACGATCTCGTCGATCTTCAGGTTGCAGCAGGCGCTGTAGCCGACGCCGCCGATGTTCTTCCCGTAGGCGAGGATGACATCGGGGCTGACCACCGGCACGATGATCCGGTCGTCGATCATGCCCTGCGCGAGCTTGTGGTAGACCTGGTCGGCCGTCGTCGGATCGGCCGCCATCGCCTGCTTCAGAAGATCTGCGGCGTCCTTGTTGGTGATCGAGGGGTCGTTTGCGCCGCCGGCGCGCTTCCACCACGGATTGCCCTCGATCATGCCGAAGTACTGCACGTACTGGGCGGAGCCGAAGTAGTCCGGCGCGAAGAAGACCGAGGTGAGCGGGATGCCGTCCGTCTTCACCTTCTGGCGCCACACCGAGAACTCGACCGGCGTGAGGTTGACCTTCACGCCTACGGCGCCGAGATCCTGCTGCACCTTCTGCATGAGGAGCGACATGTCGACGCCGTAGACGTTCATGTTCGGGAACGTCGCCTCGATCTCGAAGCCGTCGGCGAGGCCGGCCTTCGCCAGCATCTCCTTCGCCTTCGCCGCGTCCTGCTTCGGCATCGGCAGGTCGGTCGTGCCCGGGAAGCCGTTCGGGATCGGCGCGGCGAGCGGCTTGCCCGCGCCGCCGACCGTCATCTGGATGATGCCGTCGTAGTCGAGCGCGAGCGCCAGCGCCTCACGCACCTCCTTCGTCAGTTTCACCTTGTTCTCCTTCGCGCCCGGCGACATTGCGACGTACACGAAGTTGAACGACGGGATCGTCTCGACCGTCGCCTTGTCGGCGAGGCGCTTGGCGGAGTCGGGATCGATCTGCATGGCGATGTCGGCCGCGCCCGACTCGAGCATCTGCGCCTGGGCGACCGAATCCTTCGTGTGCTTCAGCACGACGTCCGCAAAGCCGATCGAGCCGTGCGAGTAGTTCGGGTTCTTGGTGAGGCGCAGTTCGTCATCCGGCTTGTACGAGGCGAGCACGTAAGGCCCGCTGCCGGCCGAGTTGGCGAGGAACCAGGCTTCCGCTGTGTCGCTCTTGTCGGCGTCGGCATTGGCGTTGGCCCCGTTCGCGGTCGCGACGTCGGAGTTGATCACGCCCATGTAGGAAGACGTCAGGATGTTGAGGAACTCCGAGTTCGGCGACGCCATCTTCGCCACCACGGTGTGCGCGTCCGGCGTTTCGATCGACGTCACGCCGTCCATGAAGTAGGAGCCGCCGCCCTTGATGTTCTTCAGCCGCTCCCACGACCACTTCACGTCCTTGGCCTCGACCGGCGAGCCGTCCGAAAACTTCGCGTTCGGGTCGAGCTTGAAGGTGTACTCCGTCTGGTCGCCGTTCGCCTGCCAGGCGGTCGCGAGCCGCGGCACCAGCGTCTTGTTGTCGTCGCCGAGCGTGATCAGCGTCTCGTAGACGTTGGTGAGATAGATCTGGCAGGTGTCGCACCATGCGCGCGCCGGATCGAGCGAGTTCAAGTCGAACGCGCGCGCGATGACGAGCGGCTTGTCGGCGGCGAAGCCGACTGTCGGCATCGCGGCGCCGGCGAGCCCGGCGAGCATGGTCGCCGCGAGCAGCGCGCGGCGCGTGAAGCTGGTAGTCCTCATGGTCGTTCTCCCATCGTTGCGGACGCCTTCTTCCGAGGCGGCCCTGGTCCAATCACGTTTCAGGCGCAGGCAAATCTCATAGCAGGAGTTCTCGCGCTACGTCCGCGATCCCCTCGGCGTCGAGTCGGTAGTGGGCATAGAGCGCCGCCGGCGGTCCGACGGGGGCAAACGTGTCCGGCACGCCGTGGCGAAGGAACGGCACGCGGGGTTCGTCGACCAGCACCTCGGCCACGGCGCTCCCCAGTCCGCCGATGATGTTGTGCTCTTCGACGGTGAGCACCGCGCCGGTCTCCCGCGCCGCGGCAAGCACCTCGTCGCGGTCGAGCGGCTTCAGCGTGTGCATGTCGACGACGCGCACCGACACGCCTTCGGCCTCGAGCGCGTCCGCGGCCTGCAGGCTCGGGCGCACTTCCGTGCCGCAGGTGATGATGGTGAGGTCGCGGCCCTCGCGCATCCGCACCGCCTTGCCGATGCGGAAGTCCGCCGGCACGTCGGGATAGACATCGGGGTCGCGGCCGCGGCCGAGCCGGATATACATGGCGCCCGGATGATCCACGCTCGCACGCAGGATCGCCCGCAGCGAATTGCCGTCTGCCGCCGAGACGATGGTGAGGTCGGCGATGGTGCGCATCATGCCTAAGTCCTCGAGCGCGTGATGACTCGTGCCGTAGAACCCCATCGAAATGCCGCTGTGGTGGCCGATCACCCGCACCGGCATCTTCGGATACGCGCAGTCGGTGCGGATCTGTTCGGCGCCGAGCAACGCGCAAAACGAGGCGAACGTCGCCGCATACGGAACCAGTCCGGTCGAGGCGAGGCCTGCGGCGGCGGTGATCATGTTCTTCTCTGCGATGCCGAAGTCGAAGAACCGGTCCGGGTGGCGCGCCTTGAACTCGACCGTGCGGTTGGCGGAGGCGAGATCAGCGGTCAGCACCACGATGCGCGGGTCGGCGTCGGCGAGGCGGGAGAGTTCGTCGCCCAGCACGAAGGCGGGCATGGCCGCGGCGGGTGTTCCTTGTACGGAGCGCTTGTCGCGCAGCGCCTGGGCTTCCGCGCTGGTGCCGGTGAAGATGTCGCTCTGGTTCTGGCCGTCTGCCATCACGCAGGTTCCTTCCGCCGCGCATGGCGCGAGGGTTTGAGCCCCGCCTCTATCTCGGCGAGCACCTCATCATAGTCGCCGCCGGCGAGGTTGCCGACATGCCAATTGAGCGCCATTTCCATGCGCTCCACGCCGCGGCCCTTCACCGTGTCGGCCACGATCAGCTGCGGCTTGCCGTCACCCGCTGGCTCGAGCCGGTCAAACGCGCCGAGGATCGCGTCGAAGTCGTGGCCATCGATGCGCTGCGTCGACCAGCCGAAGGCGGCAAAGCGCTCCTCGATGGGCTCGACCGTCATGATCTGCTCCGTATGCCCATCGATGCACAGGCCGTTGCGATCGACGATCGCGACGAGCGAGCGCAGGCGGAAGTGGGAGGCGGCCATCGCCGCTTCCCACACCTGGCCCTCGTGCAGTTCGCCGTCGCCGAGCATGACGTAGGTGCGATATCCGCGCCGCTGGACCCGTCCGCCGAGCGCCATGCCGACGCCGATCGACAGGCCGTGCCCGAGCGAGCCCGAGCTGAAATCGGCGCCCGGCACCTTCTTCATGTCCGGATGATCGCCGAACGGGCTGCCGAGCCGGGTGTACTCGTCAAGGAGCTTCGGATCGAAGTAGCCGAGATCGGCGAGGACGGGGTAGACCCCGATCGCCGCGTGGCCCTTGGAGAGGACGAAGCGATCGCGGTCCGGCCACTTGGGCTCGGACGGGTTGATCCTCAGGTGTGCATAGTAGAGCGCCGCGAAGAGTTCCGCGCAGGAGAACGTGCTGGAATAATGACCCGCCCCGGCGATCTTCGACAGGCGCACCGTTTCCCGTCGGATGAACTTCGCGCGGTCGGCGAGGAACTCGGGCGAAGCGTTTCGGCGCAGCGCGGTCATGCGAGGGCCTCCGCTTCCGTCAGCACACGGACGAAGTTGCGGCCGCCCTCGATCATGTCGTCCCGGATCGACTTCTTCAGCGCGCGTGCGTCGCGTCGCTCCAGCGCCTCGATCACCACCTCGTGCTGGTGCCCCTCGCCGCTGTATGGCGTGCCATCCCTATAGAGATAGAGGTTCAGCATGGGGCCGAGCCGCATCCAAAGCGTCTCGAGTATGTCGAGCACCTGCGTCATGCCGGAGCGCCGGTAGAGGCCGAAGTGGAAGTCGTAATTGCGCAAGACCGCCGTCTGGTAGTCGCGCGCCTTCTCTGCCGCGATCAGGGAGCGATGCACCTTGCGCAGGTTTGCGATGTCCGCAGTCGTCACGTGATCGAGCGCGCGCTCGCCAGCGAAGGGTTCAAGCATCAGGCGGATGTCGCGGCCCTCAAGGTATTCGACAAGGCTGAGGCGGCGTACACGGACATACGAATGCGGCTTCAGCTCGACCGCGCCGTCGCGCACGAGCTGGAAAATCGCCTCCCGGACCGGCGTTTCGCTGGTCGAGAGCTTTGCGGCGAGATCGCGGATGCGCAGGCGCTCGTGCGGCTTGAGTTCGCCCCGCATCAGTTCCTCGCGCAGGTAGCGGTACACGTGGTCGGACCGGCTGGGCGCGCCCGTTTCCTCGTAGGTCGGCACCGGTGCCTTGAGCGCGCGAACCGCCATCCCCTTTGGACCTATGCCTGCCGACCGAAAGCTTGCGCCGTGTCGTGCATCGCCTCCTCGGTCGCCTCGAGCGCGCGGTCGATGTCCTTCTCGGTGTGGGCGGCCGAGAGGAACATCGTGTGCGTCGCGTGCAGGTAGACACCTCGGGCAAGCGCGCCGGTACAGAAATGCCAGCCGCGCTTGCGCTCCGCATCGTCGTCGAACAGCATCACCGGCATCTGCGGCGGGCCCGATTGCCGAAGCTTCTGGCCGTGCGCGGTAGCCTGCCGGTTAAGACCCGAGCGCAGACGCTCACCCATCGCCTTCATGCGCGACACGCCGTCCTCGGCCTTCAGGATACGGATCGTTTCGAGCGAGGCCGCCATCGCGGTCGCGCCCGTCCAGAACGAGCCGGTGACGAAGATCTTCGAGGCGGCCTCGCGGAACTTGTCGTTGCCCGTCACCATGGCGAGCGGATAGCCGTTGGCGATCGCCTTGCTCCACGCCGAGAGATCGGGGCGCACGCCAACGAGTTCCCAGCTGCCGCCGATGTGGAGCCGGAAGCCCGCGCGCACGTCGTCCACGATCATCGCGGCACCCGTGCGGTCGCACAGAGCGCGCACCGCCTTCGCGAATGCGGGTGAGGGCAGTTCGTGCGGCTTGCCGAGATCGTGCCGGAAGGCCGAGACGATCACGCCGGCGAGATCGTCTCCCGCCTGCGCCGCCGCCGCTTCCAGGCTCGCGGTGTCGTTCCAGTCGAACCGGATGACGTGCTCGCGGTCGCCCTCGGTCGCGCCGACGGGGTAGGGGTTACACCAGGGCACCGCGCCGTGATAGGCGCCGTTGGCGATCAGGATCTTCCGCTTGCCGGAGGAACGCGCGATCATCACGCACGTGGTGGTGGCGTCCGTACCGTTCTTCTGGAACATCGCCCAATCCGCATGCGGAATGGTGTCGACCATCAGCTCGGCGAGTTCGACCAGACGTTCCGTCGGGCCGTTCAGCGCGTCGCCAAGCTTCGTCTGTCGCGCTGCCGCGGCTTCGACGGCCGGGTGTCCGTAGCCCAGGATCATCGGTCCCCAGGCGCACATGAAGTCGATGTACTCGCGGCCGTCGACGTCGAAGATGCGACATCCTTCGCCCCGCGAAAAGTATTGCGGATAGGCGGCGGGAAGCCGCGCCGCGTTCTGATGGCCCCACATTCCGCCAGGGATTACGCGGGCTGCACGTGTACGGAGCTTCTGATCGACGCCGACCCACGTCTCGTTCATGGCGCTCTCCGATGATATATCTTGTCCGGAACGATATATCATCTACGATCCGAGTCAAACGCTGGAACAGGATATCGGGGAGGACGCTTGACCCTGCTGCTCGGCGGCATCGCGGACGATTTCACCGGCGGCCTCGAACTCGCTTCGATCATGGTGCGCGACGGCGTGCGCACGCGCCTGCTCACGCGCTTCGCGACCTCGGAAGACGTCGACGGACTCGAAGCTGCGGTCGTCTGCCTGAAGAGCCGCGTCGCGCCGCGCAACGTCGCGGTGAAGGCCGTCGAGGATGCCTACCGGATCCTGGCGCCGCACCGGCCACGGCAGGTGTTCCAGAAATACTGCGCGACATTCGACTCGACGCCCCGTGGCAACATCGGTCCGTGTGCGGATCGCCTGATGCAGCTTGTTGGCGCGCCGTTCACCGCCTTCTGCCCGGCGTTCCCCGCGGTGGCGCGCACCGTGTTCCAGGGGCACCTCTTCGCGTTCGACCAGCTCATCTCGCGTTCGCTGAAGCGCAATGACCCGCTCACGCCGATGCGCGAGCCCGATCTCGTGCGCGTTCTCCAGGCGCAGACCGAGCGTCGCGTGGGGCTGATCCGCCACGAGGACCTGCGCGGCGGAACGGCGGCGATCGAGGCCCGCGTCGCGTGGCTGACGGAACAGGGCATCTCCTACGCGATCAGCGATGGCGCCGACGACGACGACCTGAGAAGACTTGCCGCCGCCGTGATCGACTGGCCGCTGATGACCGGCGGATCGACGGTGTGCGAGTTCTATGCGCCGCTGTGGCGCGAGCGTGGGCTGACCAGGGCCGACACACCACCCACGCGCCTGCCGAAGGGCCGTGGGCACGGCGTGGTGCTTGCCGGCAGCTGCGCGGAGCGGACGTTCGAGCAGCTCGAGGTGTTCGGTGCGCGCCATCCGGTGCGGATGATCGATCCGGTCGCCAGCGTGGGGCGCGTCGATGCGACGGCCGAGGAAGCGCTCGCGTGGGCTAAACCGCTGGTGGACCGGTCGCCGATCGCAATCGCGGTGTCGAGTCGGCCGGAACAGGTTGCGGCGCTCCAGAAGAAGCTCGGCCGTCTCGCCGCGGCGCGCCTTGCCGAGGAGATTATGGGGCGTGTCGCCAAGGGCCTTGCGGCGCTGGGCGCGCGCAAGTTCGTCGTCGCCGGCGGCGAAACATCGGGGGCCGTGCTCGAAGCGCTGGGTGTGCGGGTGCTCGACGTCGGTCCCTACGAGGGGCCGGGGACGTCGCGCGCCGTCACGCTCGGCGATGACCCGATGTCGTTCTACCTCAAGCCCGGCAAGCTCGGCGCGATCGACATGCTCGAGCGGGCGCTGCAGAATTCGTGAAACCGATCCGGAGGACGACCTTTGGCCAGCAATGAACGGCAGATTCGCGAGGCGATCGTCGAGGCGTACCTCGAACTCGGGCGTCAGAAGCTCAACTTCGCGACGTCGGGAAACGTCAGCGTGCGCTACGGCCGCGGCATGCTGATCACGCCGACAGGGTGTACGGACGATACGCTCTCGGCAGGACAGGTCATCGAGACCACACTCGACGGCAGCTACGAGGGCGACATCGCGCCCTCGAGCGAGTGGGCGATGCATGCCGAGGTCTACAAGCGGTGCGCCGACGCCAACGCCGTCGTCCATACGCACGCGGACTCGTGCGTGGCGCTCGCGGCCGTGCACCTGCCGCTTCCAGCGTTCCACTACATGATCTACGGGTTCGGCGGCGACGATGTGCCGTGCGTGCCCTACTTCGCATTCGGGTCTCGGGCGCTCGCGGAAGCGGCCGGCAAGGCGCTGGTGACGCGCACGGCTTGTCTTCTCGCCAACCATGGAATGCTGGCGCGCGGCCGGACGCTGCGGCAGGCATTCGACGCGACGATCCGGCTCGAGACGCTAGCCCGACAGTATCTCCTCGCGAAGACGATCGGCGAGCCGGTGCTCCTAACAGAGGACGAGATGAAGCTGGTCGCCGAACGCTACGCCGATTACGGCCGCCAGCCGAAGGCGAAGGTCACGCCGCGGTGGTCGTCCGTACCCTGAAGAATCGAGGTTCGCGCATGCCCGTCACGTTCAGTCGCACGCCCGAGGGCGTGGCCGTCATCGAGATCGACAACCCGCCGGTCAACGCGCTGTCGCAGGAGGTTCGCAAGGCGCTGCTCGAGGCGATCGAACAGGCGGACGCCGACAGGGCCGTGAAGGCCGTCGTGATCGCCGGGGCCGGGAAGCTGTTTTCGGGCGGGGCAGACATCCGCGAGTTCGACGGCGCGCCGAGGGAGCCGTACCTGCCCGTTCTGCTCGATCGCATTGAAGCGGCGGCGAAGCCGGTGGTCGTCGCCTGGCACGGCACGTCGCTGGGTGGTGCGTGCGAGATCGGCCTTGCGGCGCATGCGCGGGTCATCGCGAAGGGTGGAACCGTCGGGCTGCCCGAGGTGACGATCGGTATCCCGCCGGGGGCGGGCGGAACGCAACGCCTGCCGCGACTCGTCGGCGTGCCGGCGGCGCTCGACATGATCGTGCCTGGCCGCCGGGTGCCGCCCGCCGAGGCGCTGGCAATCGGCCTCGTCGATCGTGTCGCCGAGGGAGACGTGCGCGCGGAAGCAATCGCGCTTGCGCGTTCGCTCGCGGATACCGCGCCGCGGCGCACGTCCGCGCAGCCCGTGCCCGCGTACGACGCGGCGAAGGCCAAGGAGGCGGCCGATGCGCTCCTCAAGCGGACGCGTGGCCAGACGGCGCCCGCGGAAGCGGCGCGGCTCGTTCTCGCAACTGCATCGCGTCCGTATGCGGAGGGAATCGCGGACGAGCGCGCCACCTTCCTGAAGCTCAAGAACGGCGAGGAGGCGGCGGCGTTGCGCCACGCCTTCTTTGCGGAGCGGGAGGCGGCGAAGCATCCCGCGCTCGAAGGAGTTGCGCCTTATCCCGTCAAAACCGTCGGTGTGATCGGCGCGGGCACGATGGGTTCCGGCATCGCCGTGGCGTTCCTCGACAACGGCTACCCGGTGACGGTCGTCGAGCAGTCGGCCGAAGGGGCCGCCGCCGGCCGCGCGCGGATCGAGGGCCTGTTGAACCGCGCGGTGACGAGCGGCCGCCTGTCGGAGACGGAACGCGACCGTCGCCTGGCCGCGCTCACGGTGTCGACCGACCTCCAGGCGCTCATCCGCTGCGACCTCGTCATCGAGGCCGTGTTCGAGGACATGGCGGTGAAGAAGGAGCTGTTCGTGCGGCTCGGCAGCGTGCTGAAGCAGGACGCGGTGCTCGCCACCAACACGAGCTACCTCGACGTCAACCAGATGGCCGAGGTCGTTCCCCATCCTGACCGGTTCCTCGGGCTCCACTTCTTCTCGCCCGCCAACGTGATGAAGTTGCTCGAGGTCGTCCGTGGACGGAGGACGTCGCCGGCGACGTTGGCGACCGGGCTCGCGGTCGGCAAGGCGCTGGGCAAGGTGTCGGTCGTATCCGGCGTCTGCGACGGGTTCATCGGCAACCGCATCCTCGCGCGCTACCGGCAGGAGTGCGAGTTCATGCTCGAGGAGGGAGCGTTGCCGAAGGACGTCGACCAGGCGTTCGAGTCCTGGGGCTTCGCGATGGGCCCGTTCGCGGTGCAGGATCTGTCCGGCCTCGACATTTCGTGGGCCCGGCGCAAGCGGCTTGCGCCGTTCCGCAAGCCGACCGACCGCTACGTGCCGATCGCCGACCAGCTGTGCGAGATGGGCCGCTTCGGCCAGAAGACGGGCGCCGGGTGGTATCGCTACGAGAACGGCAAACGCATCGCCGATCCGGACGTCGAAGCGCTGGTCCGCAAGCATGCGGCGTCCACGGGCCGGCCGCAGCGCACGTTTGCGCCGGCCGAGATCATGGCCCGCGTGCTCGAGACGATGGCGCGGGAAGGCCAGGCGATCCTCGCGGAAGGTGTGGCGGCGTGCCCGTCCGACATCGACGTCGTGCTGCTCAACGGCTACGGCTTCCCGCGACACAAGGGCGGGCCGATGTTCCAGGCGTCACGCCCACGCTGACGCTCAGTACACGGCGCGATAGCGGGCGCAAACCTCCTCGTCGGAAAGCCCTTCCATCAGCGCGATCTCCTTGCGCTTCACCGCCACATAGGACTGGAGCATGGTCGGCGACATCCAGCCGGCCACCGTTCTGTCGGTCTCCAGCCGGTCGAGCGCCTCGCCGAGCGAAGCGGGCAGCGGCACCACGCCGAGCCGCTGCATCGCTTCTGCCGAAAGTTCGCTCGGATCGCGATCGATCGCCGGCGGCAACGGCAGTTTTGCGCGGATGCCCTCGAGACCCGCCCGCACCACCGCGCCCACGATCATGTAGGGGCTGACCGTCGCGTCAGGCGGGCGCACCTCCATGTTGAAGCCGGAGCGCTGCTTCTCCGGCGAAGGGTCCGGCGACGGGCAGATGCGTACGGCCGCCTCGCGGTTCTGCACGCCGAAGCTCGCGTAGCCGCACGACCAGTGGTGCGGTCCGAGCCGGTAGTAGGAGACGGGGCTGCCGGCGAGCAGCGCGCACATCTGCGGCATATACCGCACCACGCCCGCGATGAAGTGCTGGGCGACCTTCGCGGCGCCGGCCTCGCCCGCGGGATCGAACGCGGCGTTGTGACCGTCGTGGTCGACGAAGCTGAAGTGCATGTGGGCGCCGTTGCCGATCGCCTTGGGCATGGGCTTCGGCGTGAAGATGGCGCGCAGCCCGTTTCGGCGCGCCACCTCCCGAATCACCTCGCGCGTCAGCACGGCGCGATCGGCTGCTGCGGCGCCGATCGCAGGCCGCGTCGAGATCTCGTACTGGTTCACGCCGTATTCGGGTTCGATCGTTTCCGGCTTGAGCCCCGCTGCCGTCAGCGCCGCAGACAGTTCACCCGTGAACGGCGCGACCGCGCGCATCGCTTCGAGTGTGAAACAGGGGATCGGCGGGAGATGCGGGCCTTCCAGCAGGAATTCGTGCTCGAACGCGCCGGCGAACCTCAAGCCCGTCTCGGCCTCGAAATCGGCCAGCGCATGCTTCATGAAGCCGCGCACGCAGCATTCCCAGCTCTTGCCGTCGCTGGTGTTGCTGTCGCACAGCACGACGTGGAACGGCGGAACGCCCGGCCAGAGGTCGAGGCGCACCTCCGTCTCGGGCACCGGCGTTTGGCGCACCTCCATCATCGGGCCCCAGATGTTGTCCGCGATGTCGTCGAACGGGGTCAGCGCCTGTCCCGCGACAGCCCAGCCGAGCCCCTTGGCCATGCGCGCAAGCAAGTCCGCCGCCGGCACGCCGCGCGTGCGGACGAGGCCCACGTAGTCGGTCCAGCACAGGTAGGCGACATCGCGCGCCGCGGCCCAGTCCGTCACTTGCATTCCTCCCCGGCATCGAAGCAGCGTTGCGCACGAGAACAGCACGACGGGTCGGGTTGTTCAACCGGCGGCGCTTGACGGCAAGGCGCCGCGGACTAGTGTCCAAGCGCAATGGACCAGCGCTCCCCCCAGATCGTCGATCCCGCGCCCTTCCGCGTGCTGAACGCGGCGGGGCCCGCCAACGTGGTCGTCACCTGTGACCACGCGAGCCACGCCACGCCGGCGCAGCTCCATCGCCTCGGCCTCGACGAGGCGACGATCACCCGGCACATCGGCTGGGACATCGGCGCGGCCGATATCGCGACGTACCTGTCGAAGCGCCTCGACGCGGTGGCGGTGCTCTCCGGCGTGTCGCGGCTCGTCATCGACTGCAATCGCCACCTCGACGATCCGACGTCCATTCCGGCGGTGAGTGACGGTGTCGTGATCCCCGGGAACGAGGGCATCGACGGGGACGAACGCGAGCGCCGGCAGGAGCAGTGGTTCTGGCCCTATCACGCGCAGCTCGACGAGATCGTCCGTGACCGGATCGATCGCGGCCATGCGCCGGTGATCCTTTCGGTCCACACGATGACGCACCGAATGCGCGGGCAGGACCGGCCGTGGCAGATCGCGCTGTCGTCGCACGACGACCGCCGGCTCACCGATCCAGTGCTGGTGGCGCTGCGGGCCGTCGAGGTTCTCACCGTCGGCGACAACGAACCCTACGCCCTTGACCCGCGCGAGGACTTTTCGACGCCGCGCCACGCGTTGCGCTTCGGCCTGCCGCATGTGCAGGTCGAGTTCCGGCAGGACATCGTCTCGACGAGACCCGGTGCCGAGCGCTACGCGGAGATCTTTGCCGCTGCATTCATCGACGGGCTGCGCGCACTTCGCCGCGATGGCCGCGGCTGGCCGATTGTCTGAACACGGAGGGATGAGACCCATGGCCCAGAAACGCGATCCGCGCGAGGCGACGTACGACAACGGGCGCACCGCGCTCCTGTTCGTCGACATGCAGAAGATGTTCTGCATCCCGGGGATGGACCCGGCCCATCCCGAAAACGATCCGAACCATTACTACTTCCGCCGCCTGCGCGAGACGGTGATCCCGAACCAGGTGAAGCTGCTCCAGATGGCGCGGGCGCGGGGCGTGCAGGTGATGCACACGATCATCGAGGCGCTCACCGAGGACTGCCGCGACGCCTCGCTCGATCACAAGCTGTCGGACCTGCTCGTGCCGAAAGGGCATCCGCTGGCCCCGCCGATCGACGAGATCGCGCCGATCCGGAACGAGATCGTTCTGCCCAAGACGTCGTCGGGCGTCTTCAACTCGACCAACATCGACTACGTGCTGCGCAACCTCGGCATCCACTACCTGATCGTCGCCGGCGTCGTCACCGACCAGTGCGTCGACATGGCGGTGCGCGACGCGGCAGACCGCGGCTATCTGGTGACGCTGCCGGAGGACGCCTGCGCCACCTACACGCAGGCGCGCCACGACGCGGCGCTCAACGCCTTCAAGGGCTACTGCTGGATCACCTCGACCGCAACGGTGCTCGACCGGCTCGGCGCGCTGAAGGCCGCCTAGACCTTCGCGCTCACTCCGCTGCCTGGCTGAACCCCTTCGGCGGCGTTCGGTGCTTGCGGAGGTAGGCGCGCCACGTCATCGCCCAACGCCTGGGATCGTCGAGCACATCACCCTTGATCTGCGCGATCGCCTGTCGATGCGGCGCGGACTTCACGAGGTCCGGCGTCTCGCGCGCTTCCTTGGCGATCTGGGCGACGACGGCCACCCACGTGTCGATGTCCTCCTTGGAATACATCTCGCCCGCTTCCGGCGTGAACGGTTCCGGCACCACCCACGGTTCGTGGCTCATCCACCACGGGTCGATGCCGTAGTCGGCCATGCGGTTGGCGAATTCCACCGTGCCGATCCCCGTCTCCTCCTTGATCGGCCCGAGCCCCCAGCGCGTCATCTCCATGCGCCACTTGCGATTGTCCGGGTTCGAACGATAGAGCCCCGGGATTTCGGCGAGCTTCTTGTCCATGTAGTTGTTGGCGAGCACCGAGAGATCGGCGCCTTCGCTGATGCCTTCCGCGCCCATCGCACGGGCCCAGGCGTAGGCCTTCAGCACTTGCGGGATGTTGCCCCAGAACTCGCGCACCTTGCCGGCGCTCTGGGGGCGGTCCGAATCGAGCCGGTAGCGCGTGCCGTCGAAAGTCACCACCGGGCCGGGCAGGAACGGCGCGAGCCTTTCCGTGCAGCCGTAGGCGCCGACCGCCGGGCCGCCGCCGCCCTTCGGCGCGCCGAAGGTCTTGTGCAGCATGTACATGCACGCGTCGAAGCCGAGGTCGCGCGCGCGGATCTTGCTCATCACGCCGTTGAAGTTCGCGTGGTCGTAGAAGGCGAGGCCGCCGGCCTCGTGCACGATCCGCACCCATTCCTTGATGTGCGGATTGTAGATGCCCATGTCGTCCGGGTTGTTGATGAGGAGCGCCGCGGTGCGGTTCGAGACGGCGGCCTTCAGCGCCTCGAGCGTCGGATAGCCGTCGGGGCCGAGCGGCAGGGTGATCACCTTGAACCCTGCCGCCGCGGCAGTCGCCGCGTTGCAGGGATGCGCCTGGATCGAGGTGATCACCTCGTTCCTCTGTTCGAGTTCGCCGCGCGAGGCGTGGTAGGCGCGCGTCACGACATTCTGCGTATAGGCAGCATCGGCGCCGCCGCCCGCCTGGAAGATGAACTGGTCCATGCCGGAGAGCTCGCGCAGGATCAGGTCGAAACCGTGCACGATCGCGAGCACGCCCTGCAGCGTCTCCTCCGGCTGCAATGGGTGCACGTGCTCCAGCATGCGCGCCGCGTCTTCTGAGACGCGCGCGTTGTACTTCATCGTGCAGGTGCCGAAGAGCGAGATGTTCACCATGCCGAGCGTCTGCTGGCTAAGCTTCAGATAATGACGCTGCACTTCGGGTTCGGACATCTCCGGCAGGGCGGGCCGGTCCTTGCGGCGCAGCGCCGCCGGCACGAGGTCCTCCGGCTTGCCGACAGCATCCGTTACGCGCTTCTCGGGCGCCGGGAAGAGTTGCCCGCGCCGGCCGGGCGAGGAGAGCTCCATCACCACCGGCTCGTTCCAGACGGGGGCCTGGTAATCGCGCAGCGTCGTCATGCCAGCACCTCCTTTAGCGCGGCGGCAAGCCGGTCGATGTCGTCCGCGGTATGGGTTTCGGTGACGCAGTAGAGCGCGCTCTGGCCGACGTCCGGCGCTTCCCTCGACAAGTCCTTGCCGCCGAAGATCCGGTGCCGCTCGTAGAGCGCACGGTTGATGTCGGCGACGGAGCGTCCCGTGCCGTCGAAGCTCACCACGAACTCCTTGAAGAAGCCCGCGCCGAACGGGATCGTCACGCCCTTGATCTCGCCGAGCCGCCTCGCGGCGTAGTGCGAACGCGCGATGATCAGGTCGCCGATCTCCCGGAACCCCTCGGGCCCGAGCAGCGACATGTAGACGGCCGCCGCGATCGCCCAGAGGTATACGGAGTTTCCAGTCCAGTCCTTGCCCTGTTCGCGCATGCCGTAGGAGGTTTGGTGCGCGGAGGCGAGCGCGAAGCCGAACTGGCCGGGCTTGAGCGTCTCCGTGATCGAGACGAGGAAGCCGTTGTACTGGCGTACGTATTTTTCCTCATCGCGCGAGGCAATGAAGCCGCCGACCCCACCGCCCGCATTCATATGGATGCCAAGCGGTTGGGTAGGCCCCACTACAATGTCGGCCCCGTATTGCGACGGTGGTGTAATGATTCCAAGCGACAGGGGATCGACCCCGACGATCACTTCCGCGCCCACACCTTTGGCCGCCTTCACGACCTCGGCCGCTTCGGCTTCGATCATGCCGAGCGAGGAGGGGTTCTCAAAGTAGACTGCGGCGGTCTTGGAGGACAGCTTCTCCCTGAGGTCGGCAATATCGAGTCGACCTGTCTTTCGGTCGGTCTCGATCAGCACCACGTCGATGTGGCTCGCCATCGCGGTAGGCTCGCAGTAGGTTCGCACGACGGACAGCCGCTCCGCGTCGAGATGCTTTGGCACGAGCACCTGGTGCCGCCCGGTGATGCGCGACGCCATGCGGATGGCGTGCCCGATGGCGCAGCCCCACGAGTAGACGGGAAGCTGCACCACCTCCATGTCGAGCAGTTCACCGAGCTGCGAGTTGAACTCGAACCACGCCTGGTTTCGTCCGTGATCGGACTGCGGCGAGCCCCAGACGGGCGTGAGGAACTCCGTGCGTCCGACGATCTCGTCGACCACCGCCGGCACGTGGTGCGGCCATGCGCCGGAGCCCAGAAACGACAGCGTCTCAAGGCAGGTCGCATTCTTCGCCAGCGTCGTCACCAGATGCCGGCGCAGCTCGCTTTCGCTCGCCAGCTGCGGCGGCAGGTTCAATGGCCGCTTCAGGCGGTGATCGCTCGGAATCTGTTCGAACAGTTCCTCGATGGATTTGGCGCCGATCGCGGCGAGCATCGCCTGCTTCGTCGCCTCGACCGAGTTGGCCATCCACGGATGGGCGCGCGCCTCGTTCACGCTCACGGCAATGTCCTCCGGAGATTTGTCGTCTTCGCCGCATGATGCCGCTGGCGGCGGCGCTTGTCACCGCCCAAGTCCCCGTATTCGCATGGAAACACGTCCCGCATTTTTGCATACACGGCGTATACGCCTTGACGCATCGGCGGAATGTGCCCAACATGGCCCCAGGTTCTCGAGGGGAGCCGACCGGCTTGCCTCCGGGCCGAACTGGCCCCTCCGGCGCTGCCGGAGCCGTCGAAGAACCGCCAACGGGAGGAAGCCACATGCCCATGAAGTTCACCCGCCGGTCACTCGCCGGCCTGACGTCGGTCATCACGGCCGGGTTTTTCGTCAGCGAAGCCAACGCCAAGACGATGGACGACATCATCAAGGACGGCGTGCTGCGCGTCGGCGTGCATCCGAACTCGCCGCCGTTCTCCTCGCGCGATGCATCCGGCAATTTCGTCGGGTTCGACATCGACTTCGCCAACAAGCTCGCCGAGGAACTGAAGATCGCCAAGGTCGAGTTCGTGCCGACCGAGACGGCCCAGCGCGTGCCGTTCCTCGTCGCCGACACCATCGACATCTCGCTCGGCGGCCTTACCCGCAACTCCGAGCGCGCCAAGCTCATCGAGTATTCGTTCCCGCTCCACACCGAAGTGATGGGCGTACTGACGACCGAAGGCGCTGGCGTCACCTCGTGGAAAGAGCTCAACGACGAGAAGCACACGCTGGTTGACGTGCGCTCCGCCTGGACGATCGACTGGGCCAAGGAGAACCTGCCGAAGGCCAAGATGCAGATCGTTGATTCGAGCGCCGACGCCGTGCGCGCTATCGCGCAGGGCCGCGCCACCGCGCTCGTCGAGATGCTCGACTTCTTCACCGCCTTCACCAAGAACCACCCCGACGTGAAGTGGAAGATCCTCGACGAGAAGATCGACGTGGGTTGGGACTGCGTCGGTATCGGCAAGGGCAACTACACGCTGCGCGACTGCATCAACATCGCGATGTTCAAGCTGCAGTCCGGCGGCTGGGTCGACGCGGCCTGGGAGAAGAACTTCGGCTCCCAGATGCTGCTGAAGGTTCCCGCACAGCCGTACTTCTGATCGTCGCCTGATCGCATGGGGCGGGCGCTCCCTTCCGGAACGCCTGCCCCTTTCGTCTGACCCCGCGGGACCGCCTCGCCGATGAACTACACCTTCCAGTTCGGCGTCGTGTTCCGGCAGATGCCGGAGCTGCTCTCGGGGGCGATCGTCACTCTCGAGATTGCGCTCCTGTCGTTCTGGGGCGGGGCGCTGCTCGGGCTGCTGCTCGCCTCGCTGAAAACGTTCGGCGGACCGATCCTCAAGCGGGTCGCCAACGCCTACGTCACCTTCTTCACGAACACGCCCGTCCTGATCCAGATCTACTTCATCTTCTGGGGGCTGCCCGACCTCGGCATCGTGCTCGACGCCTTCACCTCGGTCGTCATCGGCCTGACCCTCAACACCGCCGCCTACCTCTGCGAGATCATGCGCGCGGGCTTCCTCTCGGTTCGCTCGACGGAGATGGAAGCCGCTGAAACACTTGGATTTTCCCGCTGGCAGCAGATCCGTCACGTGATCGTTCCGCACATCGCCAAGACGATCTACCCGGCGGTCGCCAATTACGCGATCGTGCTCACCCTCGGCACCTCGATGGCGATGATCTTCGGCGTCGAGGAACTCACGGGTCGCGCGTACAACCTCGCCTCGGAGAACTATCGCCACCTCGAGATGTTCACCGTGGTGGCCGGCCTCTACATCGTCATCACCTTCGTGATGAGCCTGCTCCTCGCCTTCGTCGGCTGGCGGGCGTTCCGCGTGAAGCCGAAGATCCTCTGATGGCGTGGTTCCTCTCGCAGCTGCAGATGTTCTTCGCGCCCGAATCGCTCGGGCTGCTCGCGAAGGCAACGGGCATGACGCTCGCGCTGACGTTCTTCGGCTGCGTGTCCGGGTTCCTCGCCGCATTCCTCGTCGTCATGGCGCGGCAGGCGCCGGGCAAGGCCGGCCTGCCGCTGCGCGCCGTGGCGATCCTATTCGTCGAGATGTTCCGGCGGATCCCGTTCCTCGTCATCACCTATCTCGTGCTCTTCTTCCTTGCCGCCTTCGTGAAGGGCGCCTCGCTCTTCATCATCGCGATCGTCGCGATCTCGATCTACGCGACCGCCTACCTGTCCGAGATCATCCGCACCGGCTTCGAATCGGTGCCGCGCCAGCAGATCGAGGCGGCGCAGGCGATGAACTTCTCGCGCTGGCAGACCCTGCGGCACGTGATCGTCCCGCAGTCTTGGCCGGTGATCCTGCCGCCGGCCTTCGCCTTCATGGTCGCGTTCGTGAAGGACACCTCGCTCGTCAGCCAGATCGGCGTGTTCGAGCTCGCCTTCCGCGGCCGCGAACTCGTCAACCACGGCATGTCGGGCCTCGTTGCGTTCGGCATGATCTCGCTCATCTATTTCCTGCTATCCTATCCGCTCACCCGGCTCGGGCGGTCGCTGGAGCTTCGCCTTGCATCATCTCGACATCAGAAATCTGAGCGCGGCGTACGGACCGCTTAAGGTCCTCGACGGCGTCTCGTTCACGGTGGCGCGCGGCGAGACCGTGGCGCTCGTCGGCCCGTCCGGCTCGGGCAAGTCGACGGTGCTCCGTGTGCTGATGGGATTGAACCATGCGACTGGCGGCGAAGTGCAGATCGACGGGCAGCCGGTCGACTACCGCTCGCGCGCGAAGGTGCAGGCGCTGCGCGAGCGCATGGCGATCGTGTTCCAGCAGTACAACCTGTTCCAGAACATGGACGTGATGACCAACGTCACCATCGCGCCGGTGAAGATCCGTGGGCGGAAGAAGGCGGACGTCGAGGCGGAAGCGGCGAAGCTTCTCGCCAAGGTCGGCCTTGCCGACAAGCACAGGAGTTACCCGGACCAGCTCTCCGGCGGCCAGCAGCAGCGCGTCGCCATCGCCCGCGCGCTGGCGCTCAAGCCCGAGATCCTGCTCCTCGACGAGGTGACCTCCGCGCTCGATCCGGAACTCGTCACCGAGGTGCTCGACACGATCCGCGGGCTCGCGCGCGACGGCATGACGATGCTGATCATCAGTCACGAGATGGCGTTCGTGCGCGAGGTGGCGAACCGCGTCGTGCTCATGGACAAGGGCAAGGTGATCGAGGAAGGCCCGCCGAAGCAGGTGCTCGACCAGCCGAAGACCGAGCGCGCCCGCGAGTTCATGAGCAAGATCCTGCGCCACTGAAGGAGGCGACGAATGCGTCTGTCGATCGAGGCCGTGGACGCGCACTGCCAGGGCGACCCGGCGCGCGTGATCTTCGGCGGCGGCATCGGGATGCTCGAACTGCCGGGCGCCACCATGTTCGAGAAGATGAAGCACATGGAGGGAAACCTCGACTGGCTACGCAAGCTCATGCTGCGCGAGCCGCGCGGATTCCCGCACCTGTGCTGCGACCTGATCGTTCCGCCCACCGATCCCCGCTGTGCGGCGGGCTTCATCATCCTCGAACAGCAAGATTACTACCCGCTGATGTCGGGCACCAACACGATGACGGTCGCGACCGTGCTGCTCGAGCTCGGCCTCATCCCAATGGTCGAGCCGGTGACGGAGTTCTGGCTCGAACCGCCCGCCGGTCCGGTCCGGCTGCGCGCCCACTGCGAGAACGGCCGTGTGCGGCGCGTCGACTTCGAGAACGTGCCGAGCTTCGCGACCGCCATCGACGTGCCCGTGAACGTTCCCGGCTTCGGCACGCTGAAGGTGAGTATCGCGTACGGCGGCATGGTCTATGCGGTGGTGGACGCCGCCCAGCTGCGTCTCGAGATCACGCCCGGCGAGGCGCACATCGTGCAGGACGCAGCGGCGGCGGTGTGCGAGGCGGCAAACGCCGCGATCGGCTTCCGGCATCCCGAGAACCCGGAGGTCAACATGGTGGAGGGCGCGCTGTTCTATCGCGACCCAGGCGACGGCAGGAACATCCGGCAGATCCCCGTGACCTCCGGAGGCACGGTCGGCCGCACGCCGTCGGGCACCGGGCTCTCGGCCACCACGGCCGTGATGGCGGCAAAGGGTATGCGCAAGGCAGGCGATGTCTTCGAGATCGAGGGCATGTTCCGGAACCCGTTCCACGCGCGCATCGTGTCGAGCGGAACCGTGGGGCCGTATCCCTCGGTCACGCTCGAGATCGGCGGCCGAACGTGGATCACCGGGCGGGGCCGCTACATCCTCGAGGACGACGATCCGTTTCCGGAAGGGTTCATCGCGGCCGACATGTGGACGATCGCGCGGGAAGGCACGCCCGCCGCGCGCATGGCCGCGAAGACGCGCACGTAAGGCGTCAGGCTGCCGGCCGCGCCGCGGGGTTGAGCGACAGCGACGCCGTCGGCTGCTTGCCGAGGAAGTGCACCACCTCCTCGATCAGCGTCTCGGCATCGGCCTTGCCGGCGGCCTCGGCAGCCTCCGGGTCTCCCGCCGCGATCGCCTCGATCATCGCCACGTGCTGGCGCAGCTTCAGCACCGGCACCTTGTCGTCGAGGCGCAGGATGTAGAGGCGGAACACGCGCTGGCCCTGGTCGAGCAGGCTCTTCATCCACGTGACGATGAACGGGTTGCCGCTCATCTCCGCGACCGCCGTGTGGAAGTCGCGGTTGAGCTGCACGATGCCGAGGATGTCGGCGTCGCGGTGAGCCTGCTCGAGCCGCTCCTCGATGTCGCGCAGGTTCGCAAGGCCGGCCGCGGTGCGGTGCGCGGCGGCAAGCCTCGCGCTCAGGCGATAGAGCAGCTGCATCGCATCGAAATAGGCAGGCAGCACGGAGAAGTCGAACGGCGCGACGATCGAGGTGCGGTTGCGCAGCGCCTCGACCAGCCCCTCCGCCGACAGTCGGATGAGCGCCTCACGCACCGGCGAGCGTGACAGCTTGAACGAGCGGCTGAGCTCCGTCTCGTCTAGCAGCGTGCCGGGCTTCAGCTCGAGGTTCAGGATCTTCGACTTCAGGCTGTCGTACACGAAGCTTCCGCCGGTGCCGCGCGGACGTCGCGTCGAAGTCTTGCGCGCGCCTGTGCCCTTGCCGTTGCGCGTCTTCTTTGCCGCTTTCGCCATGCTCGTCTGCTGCCCCTCACGCCTGAAGCTTCGCCGTGCGCTCGCCGAAATAGGCGAGGCCTGAGGCGAGAAATCCGCCGTCCACGTACACCGTCTGCCCGGTCATCCACGTTGCCCGCGTCGTGAACGCCACGGCCTCTGCGATCTCCTCGGGCTTGCCGAAGCGCGCCATGGGCGTGCGGTCGAGATCGTGCTGGAGCACGCCGCCCTGGTCGCGGGTGCGGGCCATGTTCTGGCTCGCGTGGTCGATGATGCCGGGGCCGACCGCGTTCGCCCGTATGCCGTAGGGCGCAAGCTCGACCGCCAGCGCCTGCACGAGCGACCGCTGCGCTGCCTTCGTCATGCAGTAGACGGGCTCGCCGGCCCAGGCCTGTTCGGCGGCGACCGAGGTGATCACCACGATCTGGCCGCGCCGCACCGCCTTCATCCGCCGAGCCGCTTCCTGCGCGCACAGGAATGTGCCGCGGACGTTTACCGCGAATTGCCGGTCGAAGTCGGCCGTGGTCATGGCGAGGATGTCGGCGGCGACGCTCATCGCCGCACAGCACACGAGGAGGTCCGGCGCATCGCCGAACGCGGCGTCGACCTCGCGAAAGGCGCGCGCGATGTCGGCCGCGTCAGCGAGGTCGACGGCGACGGTCGAGAAGTTTTTCCCGCACAGTGCTGCAGCCTCGGTCGGGTCGGCGCGGTCGAGATTCACGACGCGCGCACCCTCGTCACAGAAGCGCCTGGCGATCGCGCGGCCGATGCCGCCCGACGCCCCGGTGACGACGACGCGCGAAACGGAGGGCGCGCTCACGACTTCACCGGGATCTCGTGTTCCTCGACGACGAGGCGCTGGAACCGGCTCACATGCTTCAATGTGTCGGCGCGCGACGGGCTCGGCGTCGATTTTCCGTACACGGCGCGGAAATCGTCTTCGGTCGCAAACCACTGTTCCGCGCAGCCGTCCCACTCCGGCTCCTCGGGCGGCTTGCCCGGCAGCGTGTCGTCGGCGATCCGCACGTTCACGATGTAGCGCTTGAGGTAGGGCTTCTGGAGGTCGGTGATCATGTGGATGTGGCTCTCGAGCCACCAGCGCCGGAATTCCTCGAGCGACAGGTACGGCGCGCGCTTCAGGAGCCAGACGACCTTGATCATGACCAGATTACCCCCTCCCTTGTATACACTTCGTATGCAGCGTAGGGTCGAAGCCTCCCGAATGCAAACGGCAAGCGGTCTTCTGGTTACATGGAGTGCGACGTACTGGTCATCGGTTCGGGCGCCGCGGGCCTGACGGCGGCGCTGAAGGCCGCCTGCGAGGGGCTCTCCGTGATCGTGGCCGAGAAGGAGCCGGTGTTCGGCGGCACCACCGCGCTGTCGGAAGGCATGATCTGGGCGCCGCTCGCCGACCCGACGTTGCCGGACACGCGCGAGGCGGCGATCGCCTTCATCCGCGCTGCGGCCGGCAACCACGCCGAACCCGAGCGCATTGCGGCCTATGTCGATGCCGCAGCCGAGATGCTCGCCTTCGTGCAGGACAATTCGCCGTTGCGGTTCACGCTCGCGAAGTACTCGATCGACTATCACCAGGACTTGCCCGGCGCGACCAAGGGCGTTCGGGCCTACAATCCCGGCCTCTATGACGGACGGCGACTCGGGGCGGACTTCGCGACGCTGAAATCACCGCTCGCCTCGACGATGCTGCTCGGCGGCATGACCGTCGCCTCGGCCGACCTTCCCCATTTCATGCGTATGCGGAAATCCGTACCGTCGGCGGCGCACGTCGCGAAGGTCGCCGGCCGCTACGCGCTCGACCGGCTCAGTGGGTACCGGCGCGGCACGCGCATCGCGAACGGCAACGGGCTCGTCGCGGCGCTCTACGAAGCGCTGAAGGCGCGCGGCGTGCCGGTGCTGCTCGGCGCCCGCGCAGCCGCGCTCGCGACACACGACGGGCGCGTCACCGGCGCAGCGTTCGAGGGGGCCCGGCAGGGAGAAATCCACGCCCGGCGCGGCGTGGTGCTCGCCTGTGGCGGGGCGCCGGGCAGCACGTCCTACCAGGCCCGGTTCTATCCGCACGTGAAGCAGGGCAAGTCGCATCACTCGCTTGCGCCGTCGACGAACACCGGCGACGGTCTCGCACTCGGGGAAGCGGCCGGCGGTGCGCTCAACACGACCCTCGCGCAGCCCGCGGCGTGGACGCCGGTGTCCCTCGTGCCGCAAAGGGATGGCGCCTCGGTGCCGTTTCCGCACTACATCGACCGCGGCAAGCCCGGCGTCATCGCGGTGACGCGCCACGGCCGTCGCTTCACCAACGAGGCCGACGTCTATCACCGTTTCGTCCCGGCGATGATCGAGGCGTGCCGCGACGATCCCGAGGTGGCGGTGTGGCTGATCGCCGACCACCGCGCGCAGCGCGCCTACGGCCTCGGTGCGGCGCCGCCGGCGCCGGCGCGCGTGGCTCCGTTCGTTGCGAGCGGCTACCTGAAGCGGGCCGATTCGATCGCTGATCTCGCGCGCGCCTGCGGGATCGATCCGGTCGTTCTCGAAACGACCGTCGCCGCCTTCAACCGCGACGCAGCGCGCGGCGAGGATCCGGCGTTCGGCAAGGGATCGTCCGTGTACAACCGCGCGAACGGCGACCCGGAGCACCAGCCGAACCCGTGCCTCGCGCCGATCGCGACGCCGCCGTTCTATGCGGTCAAGGTGGTGCCGGGCGATATCGCGACGTTCGTCGGGCTGAAGACGGATGCCGATGCCCGCGTGCTCGACGCGGCGGGGCTTCCCGTCGCCGGCCTCTACGCTGCCGGTAACGATGCCGCGAGCGCCATGGGTGGCGACTATCCGGCCGCCGGCATCACGATCGGCTCGGCAATGACGTTTGGCTATATCGCCGCCCGCCATATTGCGCGGGAGCGCTGAGATGGCGGTGATCGAAGGCTTTCGGCCCGATCTCCTCGCTGGACGAACGGCGCTGGTGACTGGCGCTGCGCGTGGCATCGGCCTCGCCATCGCGGAGGCGTTTCTGGCGGTCGGCGCCGAGGCGATCCTCGCCGACATCGAAGGCGATGCGGTGCGCGCCGCGGCGAAGGCATGCGGGATGCGTGCCCGTGCGGTCAGACTCGACGTTACCGATCAATCGGCGATCGATGCACTTGCGGCATCGGAACCCAACGTTTCGATCCTCGTCAACAACGCCGCGATCTTCGCCCGCTGCCCCGTCGATGATCCCGCTGCCGCCGCGACGTGGGAGAAGACGCTGGCGGTGAACGCGAGCGCGCCGTTCCACCTCGTGCGCGCCTTCCTTCCCGCGTTGCGGAAACACCGCGGCGCGGTCGTCAACATCGCATCTGCCCGCGGCTTCACGGCCTCCGAAAAGGCTTCCGCCTATTCTGCGTCGAAGGGATTGCTCGTGATGCTCACGCGCTCGCTCGGCGTCGAACTCGCCGCCGACGGCATTCGCGTCAACGCGATCGCGCCGAGCGATGTCTTAACGCCCATGACCGCGGGAATGTACGACGATCCCGAGCTCGGCCCGAAGCTGATGGCCCGCACGCCGCTCGGCCGCCCCGCCCGCCCCGAGGAGATCGCCGCAGCGGTCGTGTTCCTCGCCTCGCCGCTCGCCTCGTTCGTCAACGCCACCGTACTCTCCGTAGACGGAGGATTCTTGGCGACGTGACGCGCCCTCAGAGGAAAAACTGTGCCAGCGCGTTGGGCGGCGGCTTGCCGAGCACCGCATCGGCCACGAGCTTTGCCGAATAGGGCGCGGCGGTGAAACCGAGCCACGGGAAGAGGCAGCAGTAGAAGCCCTTGGCGTTCGGCGCCTCGCCGAGGATCGGCCGCCAGTCGGCCGTGCCGTTGACGATCGCGGGCCACGTGCGGATGACCGAGACCCCGGCGAGGCCGGGCACCGTCTTCACTGCCGCGGCCACGTTGTCCCGCAGCGACTCGAGATTGACCACCGGACGGCGGTTCGCCGCATCCCAGCGTGCGGCATAGCCGCCGCCGATCAGCAGCGCGCCGAGCCGCGTCTGTTTCAGCGTGAGGCGGACACCGGCCGAGTAGATCAGGTGCTTGACGAGGGGTTCCACCGGCTCCGTCACGTTCACCTGGATCGGAAACCCCTGGAGCGCGATATCGAGGCCCACCATCGCGGCGATGCGCGCCGCATCGGCCCCCGCGCAGTTCACCACGCGGCGCGCGGCGATCGGTCCGGCGGATGTATCGATCGTGTACGAATCACCGCTGCGGTCGATCCGCGTCACCGTCGTCTGGCGCAGGATCGTCGCCCCGGCCTGCGTCGCGGCCTGGCCCATCACGTTCGAGGCGCCGAGCGGGTTCGCCTTTCCTTCCACGGCGCAGAAGTTGGCGCCGACGAGGTGCTCCGACAGGTAGGGCGCCTTGGCCCGGAGCGCCGCCCGGTCGAGGAGGTCGATCGCCAGTCCCGCAGCCCGCTCGATCCGCGCCTTGCGCTCGAGGTGGCGCATTTGCTCGTCGGTCTCTGCCACCATGAGCGCGCCCGGCGTATCGACCTCGAAGTCGTGCGAAAGCTCGACCGAGAGCTCCTTCCACATCTCGATCGACCGCAGGAGCAGGGGGATGACGGGCGCGAAGGCGCGCGCCCAGTCTTCGCCGTCCTCGAGGAACGGTTCGAACGGGATCTGCACGTGCAGGCTGCCGGCGTTCGATCCCGACGCAAGCGTCCCGAGATCGAACTGCTCGATCAGCGTGACGCTCACGCCCTGGCGCGCGAGGAACAGGGCGACGGCGGTCCCGGACAGGCCGCCGCCGATGACCGCAACATCCGTTTTTTTCACGATAAACCGCCGTTTGGCGCAGGGCTCGCGCCTTTGCAGCGCCCCGGACGCGTGGTAGATTCAAGGTTGTCCGGTTCAGCCGAACCGACCCCGATCCGATTCTTCAGGAACTCGACCATGGCGCATCACTTCCGAGGCAGCTTTTCCGTCACCGTCACGCCCTTTACCGAAGATGGCAAGAGGCTCGACATCCCGGCGTGGAAGCGTTTTCTCGACTGGCAGCTAGCGGAAGGTGTGCCGGGCATCATCATCCTGGGCACGACGGGTGAATTCCTGACGCTGACCGACGACGAACGCACGCAGTTCGTCGAGGCGACCGTGAAGCACATCCGCAAGCGCATCCCCGTGATGGTCGGCGCAATGAACGCCTACACGCCGAACGCCGTACGCTACGCGGCGGAAGCGGAGAAGCTCGGCGCCGACGGGCTGATGATCCTGCCGCCCTACTACTACACGCCGACCGACGACGAGATCTTCGGCTACTACAAGGCGATCTGTGAGAAGGTCTCGCTGCCGATCATGCTCTACAACAATCCGTTCACGTCGCACGTGGACATGTCGGCGAAGCTGGTCGGCCGCCTGACGCGCTCGTTCGAGCAGATCCGCTACATCAAGGAAGCAAGCCAGGACATGGCGCGCGTATACGACATCGTCGAGGAGACGGACGGCGTGATGAACGTGTTTGCCGGCCAGCGTATCGTCGAGTCCTACCTCTACGGTGCGGTGGGCTACGTGAACCCGTGGGGCAACTACTTCCCGCGCGCCTCGACCCGTATCTGCGACTTCTGCGCGGAAGGGCGCTGGGAAGACGCCAAGAAGATCGAGCGCCTCATCAACAAGATCAACGCCATCATCGTCGAGGGTCATCCGCGCTACGGCCACCAGTGCTATTCGAAGGCGGTGGCCGCCGCGCAGGGCTATCCGGTCGGCGACGTGCGGCCGCCGATCACCACCTTCAAGTCGCTCGGCAAGGAAGGCGAGACGCGCGTGAAGAAGATCATGGCCGTCATCCGCGAGCTCGACCGGCTCATGGACAAGATCGACGGCAAGCGCGCCATCGCTGCCGAGTAAGGTTCATCGCTTGACCACACCGAAGCTGTTCGAGCCGTTCACGGTTCGCGGAACGACGCTGCGCAACCGCATCGTCGTCTCGCCGATGTGCCAGTACCTCGCCATCGACGGGTTCATCCAGGACTGGCACCGCGCCCACCACGCGCGCTTCGCCCTGAGCGGTGTCGCTGCCGTCATCGTCGAGGCGACCGCGGTGCAGCGCATCGGCCGCATCACGCACGGCTGCACCGGCCTGTGGGAAGACGGGCAGGTGACGGGCATGGCGGACATCGCCGCGATGCACCGCAAGCACGGCGTGATGCCCGGCATCCAGATCGGGCACGCGGGGCGGCGCGCGTCCGCACAGCGCCCTTGGGACGGGGCAAAGCCGCTCACGCTCGCAGGCACCGAAGAGACGCCTTGGGAAACGGTGGCGCCGAGCCCGGTCGCCGAGCGCGAGGGATATCCCGTACCGCGCGAGCTCACTCCCGCCGAGATCGACGGATTGCTCGCGGATTTCGTCAGCGCGGCGCGACGGGCGTTGCGGGCGGGCTTTGAGTTCGTCGAGATCCATGGGGCGCACGGCTACCTGATCCATTCGTTCTTCTCGCCCCTCACGAACCGCCGGAGCGACGCGTACGGAGGGTCTCTCGAACGGCGGATGCGTTTCCCGCTGGCCGTCGCCGAGGCGGTGCGCTCCGTGTGGCCGGCGGACAAGCCGCTGTTCTATCGCGCCTCGGTGGTCGACGGGGTCGAAGGCGGCACCACCATCGAGGATACCGTCGCGCTCGCCATCGAACTCAAGAAGCGCGGCGTCGATGTCATCGACTGTTCCTCGGGCGGCATGTCCGGCCCGGCGACACTGTCGACCAACAAGATCAGGCCGGGCTACCAGGTGCCGTTGTCCGAAGCGGTGCGAAAGGGCGCGGACATCGCCACGATGGCCGTCGGGACGATCCTCGATGGACCCCAGGCGGAAGCCATTCTCGCCGAAGGCCGCGCCGACCTCGTCGCCCTCGGCCGGGAGATGCTGGCGGACGGCGGCTGGGTCTTTCGCGCCGCGGAGGCGCTGGGGCTGGCCCAGCCGTGGTCCGTGCTGCCGAAACAGTATGCGTTCTATCTCGACCGACGCGCGGCGGTGCTTGAGCGCTGACCTATCGGATGTAGCTCGCGCCGTTCACGTCGAGCGTCGCGCCGGTGAGATGCCGGCACGCACCGCTGGCGAGGAAGGCGACGAGGCTGCCGAGGTCGGACGGTGGCACCCATTCGCCCATCGCGAGCCCTGCGCTGACCGCTGCTTCGCCGCCGGTGAGCGCCGCCGCCTGTTCGGAGAGCCGTGTGCGGACGACTCCGGGCGCGACGGCGTAGGCGAGCACGTTCTGCTTCGCATAATTGCGGGCGATCGCCTTCGTCGCCGAGAGCACTGCGCCCTTCGAGGCGGCGTAGGCGATGAGCGCCGGATTGCCGGGGCCGCGCTGCGCCGCCCAGCTCGACAGGGTCACGAGGATGCCGCCGCCGTTGCCGACGAAGTGGCGCACCGCGTGGCGCATCAGGCGGACGGGCGCGAGCACGTTCACCTGCAGCGCCTCCGACCAGACGGCGTCCCACGTCGCCTCGTCGTCCTCGATCCGGCCGGAGAGGCGCATGACCGCGGCGTTGTTGACGAGCACGTCGATCCGGCCCCGCCACGCGACGGCCTCGCGCCACAGCCGGTCGACGGCCGCCATGTCGGCAAGGTCCGCACCGACGAGCGTGACGCGCTCCTTCGGGATCGAGGCGGTCGCCTCCGCAGCGCCGTCGCGGTCGGAGCCGTAATGCGCCACCACGTGTGCGCCCGCCTCGCCGAGGCTCGCCGCGATCGCCGCGCCGATGCCCTTCGAAGCGCCCGTCAACAGAACCGTCTTGCCGTTGAGTTCGAACATCGCCGCCCCTCGCTGTTTCACATGCTTGAGGCGCGAGTATACAGCGTGCATACATCGCTTCGCCATGCAGCCTCGGAAGGGATGATCGCGTGAGGGCGAAGGGCAGCGCACTTCGACCGGAAGAGACGGTGACGGTGTCGTTCGACGGCCGTACCGTGCCGGCGCGCCGTGGCGAAAGCATTGCGGCCGCGCTCGTCGCTGCCGGTACCTTGCGCTTCCGCACAACGCGCGAGGGCGCAGCGCGCGGGCCATTCTGCGGCATGGGCGTGTGCCACGAATGCCTGGTCGAGGTCGACGGTGTGCCGAACGTGCGCGCCTGCATGACGAAGGTGTCGGGCGCGCACGAGATCCGTACGCAGACGATTCCGGCGAGGATCGGCGCCGCGCGCGCTGCCGCATCGCCGGGGTCAACTGCGCCGCGCGACATCGACGTGCTCGTGGTCGGCGGCGGCGCGGCGGGCCTCACGGCGGCAAGCGTCGCCGCCGAAGCGGGCGCGCGCGTCGCCCTGGTGGATGAGCGGCCAACCGCGGGCGGGCAGTTCCTGAAGCAGCCGGCGATCCCCGCGCTTGTAAGTCTGTCCACGGACGATTCGCAGTTCCGGCAGGGCCGGGCGCTGCTCGACCGGGCGCAGCGCACGGGTGTCGTGAAGATTGACGGCGCGGTTGTCGCGGCCGCCGCGGAGCCGCTGGCGGTGATGGTCTCGACCGGTTCCGCGCTCATCGAGGTTGCGCCCGGCGCGCTCGTCGTCGCGACGGGGGCCTACGAGCGGCCGCTGCCGGTGGCCGGCTGGACGCTGCCCGGCGTGATGACGACCGGGGCGGCGCAGACCCTGCTGCGCAGCTATCGCGTGCTCGCGGGCCGACGCATCCTGATTGCCGGGAACGGACCCCTGAACCTGCAGGTCGCGGTCGAGCTTGCCGAGGCGGGGGCGCAGGTCGTGGCCGTCGCCGAGCTCGCGCCACGCCCGGGCCCGAAGGTATCCGGCGCGCTCCTCGAGATGGCGCGCACCGCACCCCAGCTGCTCGCGAAGGGCGCAGGCTACGTTGCGAGGCTTTACCGTCTCGGCATCCCGCTCCACCACGCGACACTGCTGGCGGACGTGCGCCCGGGCCTCGAGGCGACGCTCGCGCGCGCCGATGGAACGACCGTCGGCGCCTTTGCCGCCGATGCCGTCTGCATGGGCTACGGCTTCCATCCGTCGAACGAACTCTTGCGGCTTCTGGGCTGCCGGCAGGACTGGGACGCGCGCCACTGCCAGCTCACCACCGTGCGCACGGCGGAAGGGTTGACCAGCGTGCCGCGCGTCTTCGCGGCCGGCGATTGCTGCGGGCTGAACGGCGCGCAGGTTGCCATGGCGGAGGGCGTGATTGCCGGCCTCGCGGCCGCGCAGACTGCGACGGGGCGCACGCCGTCATCCATCTTGCTCCGTGAACGGACGGCTGCGGTCGCCACGGCGCAGCGGCACCGCCGCTTCCAGTCGGCGCTCTGGACGGTGTTTCACGGCGAGGTGCCCGACGGGATCGTGCGCGAAACATCAACCGTCTGCCGGTGTGAGGACCTCGCGCTCGGCGACGTCGAGCGGGTGCGCGCGGGCGGCGACGCCTTCATTGGCTCCGTGAAGCGCCAGACGCGCCTCGGCATGGGACGGTGCCAGGGACGGTACTGCGTGCCGCTTGCAGCCGAACGCCTCAGCGCCGAGGCTGGCGAGCCCTGCTCGGAGCGCTGGTTCGCAGCACCCCGTCCGCCGCTGCGCCCCACGCCCATCGCCACACTCGCCCGTCCCGTCGAACCGGACCCGAACGAACAGGAGCCCGCCGCGTGAGCAGTCTCGAACGAAGCACCCTCGGCGACGGCCTTTCGATCAGCCGACTCGTCACTGGCCTCTGGCAGGTGGCGGACCTCGAGAAGGACGGCCGCACGCTCGAGCCGAAGGCGGCGGCGCAGTCGCTTGCCGCCTACGCGCGCGAGGGTTTTGACACCTTCGACATGGCCGACCACTACGGATCGGCGGAAGTCATCACCGGCGAACTCGGTGCGCTCGCCGCAAGGGGCGGCGCGCCGTCGTTCCGCGCCTTCACCAAGTGGTGTCCGGAGCCTGCCGCGATGACGCCCGAAGCGGTGCGCGGCGGCGTCGACCGCGCGCTCGTCCGTATGCGGACGGACGCGGTCGACCTCATGCAGTTCCACTGGTGGATCTACGAGGATCCGCGCTATCTCGACGCCCTGCACGAGCTCGCGGTGCTGAAGCGCGCCGGCCTGATCCGGAACCTCGGCCTCACGAATTTCAACGCCGACCATCTGCGCCTCGTGCTCGCGGACGGCGTGCCCGTCGTCTCGAACCAGGTGTGCCTCTCGCTGCTCGACCGGCGCGCGCTCGGCGAGATGTCGACCGTGTGCCGCGAGACGGGCGTCCGGCTCCTTGCCTACGGCACGCTGTGCGGCGGCTTCCTGTCGGAGCGCTATCTCGGCGCGCCCGAGCCCGCGTCGATCCCCGACTGGAGCCGCATGAAGTACAAGCGCTTCATCGACGCCGCCGGCGGCTGGGGCGTGCTGCAGCGGATCCTCGAGGCGGCGAACACAGTAGCGAAGAAGCACGGCGTCTCGATTGCCAACGTCGCGACCCGGTGGGTGCTGGACCAGCCGGCCGTCGCGGCGGTCATCGTCGGCGCCCGCCTGATGGAGGCCGAGCACCGCGGCGACAATGCGCGGGTCTTTGCGCTGCGGCTCGATGCGGGCGACCACGCGCTGCTCGACGCGGCGATGGCGCACGCCACACCCATCCCCGGCGATTGCGGCGACGAATATCGAAAGCCGCCCTATCTCACGGCGTCGGGCGACCTGTCGCATCATCTCGCATCGTTCCCGAAGGTCTACGAACCGCAACCGGTCGAGGGCCGCAGACAGCGGCAGCGGATCGACTCGGGGAGCATCTGGGAGTCCGTGTGCGGATTTTCCCGCGCAGTCCGAGACGGCAACCGCATCTTCGTCTCGGGCACCACGGCGACGCATCCGGGCGGGCGCGGCATTGCGCCGAACGATCCGGGCGCGCAGGCCGTCTACGTGCTCGACAAGATCTCCGCCGCGCTCCAGTCGCTCGGCGGCGCGCTGGATGATGTCGTCCGCACACGGATCTACGTGCGTGACGCCAGCCTGTGGGAGCCGGTATCGCGCGTGCACGGCCGGTATTTCTCCACGGTGCGGCCAGCCAATACGCTCGTCGAAGCAAAGCTTGTCGGCGACTACCTCGTCGAGATCGAGGCCGAGGCCGTGATTGACTGACCAGCGCGTCCGCATCGGTCTGATCGTGAACCCGGTCGCCGGGATGGGCGGCGCCGTGGGTCTCAAGGGCACCGACGGTGCAGACGTTCTCGCCCGCGCGCGCGCGCTGGGCAGCGAAGCACGGGCGGGCGAGCGCGCCCGGCAAGCGATGGCGCTTCTTGCGCCGCTCGCGGACCGCTTCACGCTCCTGACGGCGGCGGGCGCCATGGGAGCGGATGCGGCGCGGGCCGCTGGCCTTGCCGCAGCGATCGTCTACACGCCACCGTCGACCACCACCGCGGCCGACACGAGGGCCGCGGCAGAAGCGCTGCGCGGCGTCGACCTGCTCCTGTTCTGCGGCGGCGACGGCACCGCGCGCGACGTAGAAAGCGTGCTGGGCGAGGCAACGCCTGCCGTCGGGATACCTGCCGGCGTGAAGATGCATTCCGGGGTGTTCGCGACGAGCCCCCTGGCGGCCGGTCGCTTGGTGGCGACGCTCCTCGAGTCCGCAGACTGGCGGCGGCTCTCGTTGCGCAAGGCCGAGGTGATGGACATCGACGAAGCCGCGTTCCGGAACAACCGGCTGTCGGCGCGACTCTATGGCTACCTCGCCGTGCCCGAGGCACGCCGCCTGCTGCAGCAACCCAAGCAGGGCGGGTACACGGACGATGAACAGTCCGTGCACGACGCAGCGCAGGCGTTGGCGCGTGAGCTCGATCCTGCCGTCGGCTACGTGGTCGGTCCTGGGCGCAGCGCGAAAGCGGTTCTCGATACGCTCGGGCTCACCGGTACGCTGCTCGGCGTCGACCTCCTGATCGACGGCCGCATTGTCGGACGCGACATCGGCGACCGTATGCTGATCGATCGGGTCGGTGCACGACCCGTGCGCATCATCGCCGGGATCACGGGCGGGCAGGGGTTCCTGTTCGGGCGCGGCAACCAGCAGATCGCGCCCGAGATCATCCGGCGCGCAGGGCGCGACGGGTTGCTGGTGATCGCCGGCCGGCAGAAGCTCGCGCATCTGACGGATGGCCGGCTCCTGGTCGACACTGGCGATCCGGCCCTCGATCGGGAGCTTGAGGGCTACATCCGCGTGCGGTGTGGCGCGACGGAGTGGATGCTGATGCGCGTGGAGGCGGCCTGATCAGTCGCTGCCGTTCCGCGGCACGATCAGCGCGTCGAGGGCGAATACGCCTTCACCCTCCGGCATCACGGCGAGCGGGTTGATGTCGAGGCTCTCGAGCGTGTCGCCGCAGCGCGCCGCAAAGCGCGAGACGGCGACGAGCGCCTTCGCCAGCGCGGAGACGTCGGCCTTCGGGCGCCCGCGCGCTCCGTCGAGCAGCGGGAAGCCCTTGATCTCGCGGATCATCGCGTGCGCCTGCGCCTCGCCAAACGGCGCCAGCCGGAAGGCCACGTCCTTCATGACCTCGACGAAGATGCCGCCCAGCCCGAACATCACGACGGGACCAAAGACGGGATCGCGCTTCACGCCGACGATCGCCTCGACATGTCCGGTGATCATCGGCGACACGAGCACGCCGTCGACCGGGCCGCCGCCAGCGTGACGATGGCCGATGTCCATCAGTGCCACGAACGCCGCTCGAACCTCCTGCTCGCTGCCGACGTTCAGCCTTACGCCGCCGACCTCGCTCTTGTGCGCGATGGCCGCGGCCGAGATCTTCATGGCCACGGGACGCCCCGCCATCCGCCATGCCGCGACAGCCTCGTCGATGCTCGTGGCAAGCGTCTCGGTCGCAACCGGCACGCCTGCCGCGGCAAGCACCGCCTTGCTGCGCGCCTCGCCGTAAGGTCCAGGCGGCAGCGGCTCCGGTGCGACGGCGTCACCAGCCGGCTGCGGTCCTTTCGCCAGCGCCACGAGCCCCGCCAGCGCCCGCACAGCGCGGTTCGGGTCGGCGATCACGCCGAACCCTTCGGCAACGTATTGCGCCACGAGGTCCGGGTTCACCACGATCGACATGATGATCGGAAAGTCAAGATGGCGCGCCCGGACCGACTTCAGCGCGTCAAGCAGCTTCGGCGCCATGGCGGGCGAACCCGCCACGGTGGTGAAGAACGCGATCACCGCGTCGTAGGCGGCGCTGTCGACGATGCGGTTGAGATACCGGCCGAATAGTTCGAGGTCGTTGAACGCCTGCGCCGTCACGTCCACCGGGTTGCGCGGCGAGGAGAAGGGCAGGGCGGCCTTCAGGTCGGCCTGCGCGTCGGCCGGCATCTCCGGCATCTCGAGGCCCACCGCGTCGGCCTCGTCGGCGACCATGATGCCGCCGCCGCCCGAGATCGTGACGATGCCGAGCCGCGGGCCCTTCGGCATCCGGCCCTGCACGGCGAGTTCGGCCACGTCGACGAGTTCCTCCGCCGATCGCGCGCGATAGACGCCGCACTCCCGGAACACCGTCTCGTAAACCTCGTCGCCGCCGACGAGCGACGCCGTGTGCGAGGCCGCCGCAATCGAGCCGACTTCGGAACGTCCCACCTTCAGTGCGATCACGGACTTCCCGAGCGCCGCCATCTTGCGCATCGCCGCCATCAGCGCCCGGCCGTTGCGCGCGCCTTCGAGATAGACGGCGGCAACCTTCGTATGCGGATCATCGGCGACGAAGGAGAGGCACTCCGCCACGTCGACGTCGCACTCGTTGCCGGTCGAGACCCAGTAGCGCAGGCCGAGGCCGCGGTCGCGGGCGATCCAGAAGAGATGCGAGCCGACCGCGCCGCTCTGCGAAATGATGGAGAGCGGGCCCTCCGTCGGGAACACGCGGTCGAACGCGCTGGTGAAGCAGCCGTAGAAGCCGCTGAACGAATTGAACACGCCGAGGCAGTTCGGCCCGAGCAGTCGCACGCCGGTCTCGCGCGAGATCGCCTTGAGTTCGGCTTCCGCGACGGCGCCATCGGCCCCGGTCTCGGCGAAACCGGCGGAGTAGATCACGCACGCCTTCACGCCCTTCGCCGCGCAATCGCGCACGGCCTGCGCTGTCGCCGGGGCGGGCACGGCCAGGATGGCGGTGTCGACGGGTGCGTCCATCGCAAGGATCGAGGGCGCGGCCGGCAGCCCCTGCACCTCGGTCCGGTTCGGGTTCACTGGGATGATCCGTCCACGGAAGTTGCCGCGGATCATGTAGTCGAGCACGCGCCCGCCGATCCGGGTCTTGTCGGTCGAGGCGCCGACGATGGCGACGGACGCCGGGTCGAGCAGGGGTTTTATCGAGGGGGTCATGCGGCTCTGGCGATGTTCTTTCGTTGCGCGGAACGATAGCCGGTCGCCGCGCGGCTCGGAAAGCCCGGATTGCAGCAACGCTGCTTGACAGCCACCACATGCGCTGCGATGCGAGCGCCAGGATGCGGGATTTCTGGAAACGGTTCAGGCGCGACAGGACGGCCGTCTTCGGGCTGGTCGTGATCCTCCTCTTTGTCGCCGCCGCCGTCCTCGCTCCGTGGCTTGCGCCCTACAACCCGAACGAACAGTTCTTCGACGGGCTGACGCTCGAGGGCGCGCCCCTGCCGCCCGGCGCTCGATTCTGGTTCGGCACCGACACCAACGGCCGCGACCAGTTCTCGCGCCTGCTTTACGGCGCGCGTACGTCCCTCCTGATCGGCATCCTCGCCAACGGCATCGCCATCGCCATCGGCACGCTGCTCGGCGTGCTCGCGGGCTATGCCCGCGGCCTTGTCGGCGCGACGATCATGCGCCTCACCGACCTGATGATGGCGTTCCCGCCGCTCTTGCTGGCGATCGCGCTGACCGCGATCCTGAAACCGGGGCTCGGCATCGTCATCCTGGTGATCGCACTCGTGAACTGGGTACAGATCGCCCGCGTGATCTATACCGAGACGGTGAGCCTGTCGCAGCGCGACTACATCGAGGCGGCGCGTGCGCTCGGCGCAGGGACGGGCCGCGTGCTCTGGCGCCATCTCCTGCCGCACCTCGTGCCGACCATCGTCGTCTACGCCACGCTCGGCATCGCCACCACCGTCCTGCTCGAGGCGATGCTGTCGTTCCTCGGCCGCGGCGTGCAGCCGCCGACGCCCGCCTGGGGCATGATGATCTTCGAAAGCCAGTCCTACTTCCTCAACGCGCCGTGGCTCGTGTTCATCCCGGGGGCGGCGATCCTCATCCTCGCGCTCGCCTTCAATCTCGTCGGCGACGGCCTGCGCGACGTGCTCGACCCGACGCAGAGGGGGCGGTCCTGATGCTCGGCTACCTCGCCCGCCGGTTCGCCGCCTCGTTCCTCATCCTGGTGGGCGTGACGATCGTCACCTTCGCGCTGACGTTCCTGATCCCCGCCGATCCGGTTGCGATGATCGCCGGGCGCACGGCGACGGCGCAGGTGCGCGAGCAAATCCGCACGCAGCTCGGGCTTGATCGTCCGCTCACGGAGCAATATGTGGCGTATGTCTCGCGCCTCGCGCAGGGCGACTTCGGCCGCTCCTACGCGCGCAAGAGCGAGGTCGGCCCGCTGATCGCCTCGCGCCTGCCGCCGACGCTGCTCCTGATGCTGGGCGCGATCATCGCCGAGCTGTTGATCGGCCTGCCCGCCGGCATCTACGCCGCGAGCCGGCGCGGGCAATGGGCGGACAAGGCGGCCATGACAGCCTCGTTCCTCACCGTCTCGACGCCGCAGTTCGTGCTCGGCCTGACGCTGCTCTACGTGTTCGCCTACACGCTGAACTGGTTCCCGCTCGGCGGCTACGGCACGCTGTCGCACCTGATCCTGCCGGCGCTCACGCTTGGGCTCGCGGGCGGCGGCTGGTACTCGCGGATGATGCGCTCCTCGATGGTCGAAGTGCTGCGCCAGGACTACATCCGCACCGCGCGCGCCAAGGGCATGCCGGAGTGGCGCGTGGTGATGAAGCACGGGTTCCGCAACGCCGTGCTGCCGATCATCGCCATGGTCGGCCTCGACATCGGAATCTTCATGTCGGGCGTGGTGGTGGTCGAGAACGTTTTTGGCTGGCCGGGCATCGGCCAGCTCATGTGGCAGGCGATCCAGTCGCTCGACATTCCCGTCATCATGGGCGTCACGACCGTCGCGGCCATGTTCATCATAGTCGGCAATCTCATTGCCGATCTGATCGCCCCGCTCATTGACCCGCGCATCCGCTTGCGTTGATATGCCGTTCAACAAGGATCGATAAACCCAGGGAGTGCCCCATGAAATCGCTTCTGCTGGCCGCCACCGCGGCCCTCGGCCTGATGCTCGCAAGCCCGCTGGCGCTCGCCGGCGACCAGCCCAAGCAGGGTGGCGCGGCCGTCATCACCTTCAACAATGACCTGACCACGCTCGACCCGCAGGTCGGCTACGACTGGCAGAACTGGTCGGTGATCAAGTCGATCTTCGACGGCCTGATGGACTACAAGCCCGGCACGACCGAACTCGAGCCCGACCTCGCCGAAAGCTATACCGTTTCGGATGACGGCCTGACGTATACGTTCAAACTCCGCGACGGCCTGAAGTTTCACAACGGGCGCGCCGTCACCTCCGGCGACGTGAAGTACTCCTTCGAGCGCGCCGTGAACCCGAAGACGCAGAGCCCCGGCGGCGGCTACTTCAGCATGATCGCGGGCTACGACGACGTGGCGGGTGGCAAGGCGACCGAGCTCTCCGGCATCACCACGCCCGACGACAAGACGGTCGTGTTCAAGCTCACCCGCCCCGACGCGACCTTCCTGCACCTGATGGCGATCAACTTCGGCTACGTGGTGCCGAAGGAGGAAGTGGAGAAGGCGGGCGCGGACTGGGGCAAGCAGCCGGTCGGCACCGGCGCCTACAAGTTCAAGGAGTGGGTGCCGGGGCAGCGCATCGTGCTCGAGCGCAACAAGGACTACCACCATCCGGGCGTACCCTATCTCGACCAGATCACCTTCGAGTTCGGCCAGGACCCGACCGTCGCCGTGCTGCGCCTGAAGCGCGGCGAGGTGGACATCGTCGGCGACGGCATCCCGCCCGCGCAGTTCGCCGAATTGATGGCGGATCCCGCGACGAAGGACCTGATCGCCACCGGCGACCAGCTTCATACCGGCTACGTCACGATGAACGTCACGCAGAAGCCGTTCGACAACGTGAAGGTGCGGCAGGCGGTCAACATGGCGATCAACAAGGATCGCATCGTGCGCCTGATCAACAACCGTGGCGTTCCGGCGAACCAGGCGCTGCCGCCCGCGATGCCCGGCTACAACAAGGACCAGAAGGGTTTTGCGTACGACCCGGAGGGCGCCAAGAAGCTCTTGGCGGAAGCCGGCGTGCCGGACGGTTTTGAGACCGAGCTCTACGCGATGAACGTCGACCCGAACCCGCGCATCGCGCAGGCGATCCAGCAGGACCTTGCCGCCGTCGGCATCAAGGCGGAGATCAAGTCGCTCGCCCAGGCGGAAGTCATCTCCGCCGGCGGCTCCGGCAAGGCGCCGATGATCTGGTCGGGCGGCATGGCGTGGATCGCCGACTTCCCGGATCCGGCCAACTTCTACTACGGCATCCTCGGCTGCGCCGGCGCGGTCGAAGGCGGCTGGAACTGGTCGAAGTACTGCAACAAGGACCTCGACGCCGAGGCCGCCAAGGCCGACGCGATGGTGAAGGGCGACCAGCAGGCGGCGCGCGTCGAAGCGTGGAAGGGCATCTTCGACAAGGTGCTGGCGGACGCCCCGTGGGCGCCGGTGTTCAACGAGAAGCGCTTCACGTTCCACTCCGAGCGGCTTGGCGGCGATCCGGCGCTTTTCACCGATCCGATCCATATCCCGGTGAACTACGACTACATCTACGCGAAGGACGCCCAGTAGGCGTTCGAACGTGTACGGACGAGCCCGGGCGGCGACGCCCGGGCGTCTTGTCGCCTCGAGCCTGAGGATCACATGACCAAGCACATGCACAACCACACGATCCACCAGCACCAGTGCCATTTCGGCTGGAACCGGGAGAACGCGCCGGTGGTGCGCATCGCGCCCGGTGAGACCGTCGAGTTCCACCCGGTCGACTCCTCGGGCGGTCAGCTCACGCCGAAGTCGACGGTGGCGGACATCGCCACGCTCGACTTCGGCAAGGTCAATCCGGTGGCGGGCCCGGTCTATGTCGAGGGCGCGGAGCCCGGCGATGCGATCAAGGTGACGCTCCTCGACTTCACCCCCTCGGGCTGGGGCTGGACGGCGAACATCCCGGGTTTCGGCCTCCTCGCCGATGACTTCAAGGACCCGGCGCTGCACATCTGGAAGTACGATCCCGCAACGCTTCAACCCGCGATGTTCGGCCCCGGCGGGCGCGTCCCGCTGAAGCCGTTCTGCGGCACGATCGGCCTCGCGCCGGCGGAGCCCGGGCTCCACTCGATCGTGCCGCCGCGCCGCATGGGCGGCAACATGGACATCCGCGACATGGCCGCGGGCACGGAGCTCTATCTCCCCGTCGAGGTGGCGGGCGGACTGTTCAGCGTCGGCGACACGCACGCGACGCAGGGCGACGGCGAGGTGTGCGGCACGGCGATCGAAAGCCCGTGCTCGCTTGCGGCGAAATTCGAACTCGTGAAGGGCGCGAACCTTGCCTTTCCGCGCTTCACGACGCCCGGCCCCGTGGCACGCCACATGGACGTGAAGGGCTACGAGGTGACGACCGGCATCGGCCCCGACCTGTTGGCCGGCGCGAAGGCCGCGGTCTCGGGCATGATCGAGCTGCTCTCGAAGCGCTACAACATGAAGCCGGTCGACGCCTACATGCTCTGCAGCGTGTGCGGTGACCTGCGCATCAGCGAGATCGTCGACATCCCGAACTGGGTCGTCTCGTTCTACTTCCCGCGCGTCGTCTTCGAATGAGCGAGGCGCTGCTCAGCGTCGAAAACCTGAGCATCGGCTTTGCGACCGAGACCGGCTTCGTCCGTGTCGTCGAGGGCGCGACGTTCGCGGTGGCGGCGGGAGAGACGGTCGGACTCGTCGGCGAATCCGGCTGCGGCAAGAGCGTCACGGCGCAGACGATCATGCGGCTCCTGCCCTCGCCGCCATCACGGATAGAAGGCGGTCGCATCGGCTTCGACGGCGTCGATCTCGCGACGGCCGCCGAGCGCGAGATGCAGCGGGTGCGCGGCGACCGCATCGGCATGATCTTCCAGGAGCCGATGACCAGCCTCAACCCGACTATGACCGTCGGCGACCAGATCGCCGAGGTGCTGGCGCTGCACCGCGGCCTCGATGCGCGCGCCGCGCGCCCGCAGGTGCTCGACATTTTGCGGAAGGTCGGCATCGGCTCGCCGGAACGCCGGCTCGATCAGTACCCGCATCAACTCTCGGGAGGCCTTCGCCAGCGCGTCATGATCGCCATGGCACTGGTGTGCGGCCCGAAGCTCCTGATCGCGGACGAGCCGACGACGGCGCTCGACGTCACGATCCAGGCGCAGATCATCGCGCTGCTGAAGTCGCTGCAGCAGGAGATGGGGCTTGCGATCCTCCTGATCACGCACGACCTCGGCGTGGTCGCCGAAACCTGCAGGTCGATCGTCGTGATGTACGCCGGCCGCATCGTCGAGCGCGGGCGTGCCGGCGCGGTGCTGAAGCGGCCGCTTCATCCGTATACGGCCGGATTGCTGGCAGCCTCGCCGGTGAACGCGAGGAAGGGCGAGAAGCTGCCGACGATTGCCGGCATGGTGCCGCCCCCCGGCAAGCGCGGGGTGGGGTGTGCTTTCGCCGACCGTTGCCCCCGGCGTCTCGACCGCTGCACCGCGGAGACGCCGCGCCTCGAACCGCTCGCCGCTAACCATTGGGCCGCCTGCTTCAACCCGGTGCCGCAGCCTTGACCGCGCTGCTCGAACTTGCCGGCATCGAAAAACAGTACCCGGCGCGGGACGGGCACGGCGTCGTGCGCGCCGTCGATGGCGTGAGCCTTGCGCTCAATAGGGGTCAAACGCTTGGAATCGTAGGAGAATCCGGCTGCGGAAAGTCGACATTGGCGCGCGTGATGCTGCGGCTGATCGACCCGACCGCCGGCACGATCCGCTTCGACGGCGAGGACATCACCCGCTTGTCCGCGCGCGAACTGAAGCGGGTGCGCCGCGACATGCAGATCGTTTTCCAGGACCCGTATGCCTCACTCGATCCGCGCATGACGGTGGGCGACATCGTCTCCGAGCCGCTCGATATCCACGGCATCGGAACGCGGAGCGAGCGCAAGGCCAAGGTCTTGGAACTCCTGTCGCTCGTTGGTCTCGACGAGGCGGCGGCGAAGCGGTACCCGCACGAGTTCTCCGGCGGTCAGCGCCAGCGCATCGGCATCGCCCGCGCTATCGCACTGGAGCCGAAGCTCGTGGTGCTCGACGAACCGGTGTCGGCGCTCGACGTCTCGATCCAGTCGCAGGTGCTGAACCTGCTCAGCGAACTGAAGGAGCGGCTGCGCCTCTCGTACGTGTTCATTTCGCACGATCTCTCGGTTGTCGAGTACATGAGCGACGAGGTCGCCGTGATGTATCTGGGCCGCGTGGTCGAACGGGGACCGGCGGAGGCGCTGCTGCGCGCGCCGAAACATCCGTACACGCAGGCTCTGGTGTCGTCGGTGCCCGAGCCCGATCCGGACCGGCGGGCGCAGCGCATCATCCTGAAGGGCGATCCTCCGAACCCGGAGCACATTCCGGCGGGATGCCGCTTCCATCCCCGCTGCCCGAAGGCGTTCGGCAACCCTTGCGAACAGGTAATGCCGAAGGTTTCGGTCGCCGGGGAGAGCGCAGTCGAGTGCCACCTCTACGATCCGGCGTTCGCCCCCTGATCATCCGAGTCCGGGTGGTTCAGGATGAATTCGAGTCCGAACGGTACAGGTCAGCAAAGTCCAGTGAAATCAGATGCTTGCTAGCCCTGCGGCAGGCTGAGGTGGGCCCGGAAGCGGTTCTTGACGAACACCGCATCCCGCGATGGCAACGAGCGCGGCGGGTTGTCGGACGCGACTTTGAGCACCGAGAACTGGGGGCCCTCGGCGGGCGTGCGCAGCGCCTTTGCCAGCGCCTCGACCTCCGCCATCGTGCGCACCGTGCGAGTCGTCGCAAAGCCGCTCGCGGCAGCGATGGCTGCAAGGTCGACGCCATGCCCCGTGTGGCTCGCCTGCATGCCGGTCTCGCCGTAGTGCTGGTTGTCGATCACCACGATGTCGAGGTTCTTCGGCTTCGCCACCGCGATCGTCACCAGGCTGCCGATCGCCATGAGCTGTTCACCGTCACCAGTGATGACGACCACGCGCCGCGACGGCTGGGCCTGCGCGAGGCCAAGTCCGACGAGCGCCGCGCCACCCATCGCGCCCCACAGATAGTAGTTGCCCGGCCGGTCGCCGGCGGCGTGAACGTCGTAGGTAGGCGAGCCGAGGCCCGTCACCACGAGCAGGTCGGCGCCGTCCGCCAGCAACGCGGCGACGGCAGCACGGCGATCGAGAGAGGCGCTGGAGGTCATCGCGGTCACCACTTCTTGCGGCCGATCAGGCGCTGGCCAAACAGCACGGCGACCTGCTGGTCGGCGTCGTAGGCGAGCGTTGCGGCCGCCTCGACGGTTTCGATCACGTCTGCCGGCGTCTCGGCTCTGAGCACGCGGACGCCGATCGCCTCGAGGGAAGGCTCGGTCGCGCGGCTCATCGGCACCTGCCAGGGATTGAACTCCGCCCACTCGCCGCGCATCGTCACGAGGATCAGCAGCGGGAAGCGGCCGATCACCGGCAGCGACAGCATGTTGATGCAGTTGCCGACACCGCTCGACTGCATGAGGATCACGCTGCGCTCGCCGCCGAGCCATGCGCCGGCCGCGATCGCGATGCCTTCCTCCTCGGTCGTCAGCACCGTCGTTTTGACCTCGGGGTCGGCGGAGAGCAGCGAGATCAGCTTGCTGTGGCCGGCATCCGGCACGTAGCTCATCTGGCGCACGTTCTTCGCCTTCAGGACGTCGTAAAGCCCGGTCGGCCAATCATCCGCCGCTGCGGCCTCGCTTTTCTGCCTGGCCTGTTGCACAGCCATTTGCCCTGCCTTCCGATTGGTTGGAGGCGAGGGTCTAGCGTGACCAGTGCCCGCCGTAAAGGGCGTGGCGGTACAGGCCCGCCTTCACGAATCCGCGTGTGTCACCCGGCCCGGCTGATAAAGCCCGCCGCCAGCCTCTGGAGCCTGTCGACCGGGGTCTTGCCGATCAGCATGTAGCTGCGACGGTCGCTCGACCAGAAGACGATGTTGAAGCCGCCGCGCTCCTCGACCCGCGGCGACTGGTTTGCGGCGCCGTCAGCGATGATGCAGAGCGCCACCGGCCCGTGCTCGGGGTCTAGGTAGGTGATCTGCGCCAGCGGCCGGTCATCGTACTGGAGGAGCTGCGCGCGGCGCAGCGACAGCCCCGGCAGGTCGACATCCGCAGGTGTGAGATGCGAGCCGATCGCGCTGCCGACCGCCGCGAGCTCGGCCTCGCGCACGGAGGCATTGTCCGGAATGGCCGCAAGGGTCGCCGGCGTGTAAAGGGCAAGGTAATCCGCCACGGCGGTGCGCCAATCCTCCTCGACCGACATGTCGGCCACCGGCTGGCCTTGCGGCTCGGGGAAGGGAACAAGGCGGCCCGCGCCGAGGCCTGCGAGGAACAGCAGAATTCCAGCCGCGATCGCTAGCCAACGGGGCGTCCGGCGGGGCGGGGCGTCCTGGGCGGTCGGCCGGCGCTCGGCGGGCACCGGGTCCGGCAAGCCGGCGAGCATCGCCTCGAGCCGCTGCTGCGGGGCTTCGTCCAAAAGCGGGTCGAACGCCTCGCGGAACGGCCTGTTGCCGCCCGACAGCTGGATCAGCCGCCGCTGCAGCTCGTGGTCGGCGGCGATGCGCTGGGTGAGCTGGCGCCGCTCGTCCGGCGGCAGTTCGCCGTCGAGATAGGCGACGAGCACGGTATCGTCGAAATCGCCGTCGCGTGCGCTCATCCCTGCCTCCCGCTCGGCATGCGAGTTTCGGTGGCGGCGTTCAGCCGCGCGAGAGCAGACCGCGCGGTGGCGAGCCGGCTCATCACCGTGCCGATCGGCACATCGAGCACGGCCGCCGCCTCGCGATAGGTCATGCCTTCGACGTACACCAGAAACACCGTTTCGCGCTGCGCTTCCGGCAGCGCCATGGTTTCGCGTAGCACCTGCTGGGCGAGGATTGCCTGATCGAGAAGGCTTGCTCCGTCCACCGTCAGTTCCTGTTCCGCGTCGACCACGCCGGCGCCCGTACGGACCCGGCGCGCGCGCACCTCGTTGAGCCAGATCGAGTGCAGTATCGAGAACAGCCAGCGGTCGATCCGCGTGCCGGGTTCGAACTGGTGCGCCCGCTCGATCGCCCGCACGCACGTCGACTGCACGAGATCCTCCGCCACGTCGGACCGGCGCGACAGCACCAGCCCGTAGCGCCACAGCCGGGCCAGATGCCCGGCCAGCGCCTGCTTCACCGTCTGCGGTCCGGCCTCGTTCATCGACCACCGGGGATTATCCTCACACGGAGGATAATCCCCTTTGACCCGTTCGTGCGACACGTTCTTTTCGCGGGGCCGTCGTTACTCGACGTTGGCGGTGACGATCGCCTGCTCGAGGTCCTCGTACTCCTCGCAGTCGGTGTTGCCGCACAGGCCGCCGATGATCTGGAGCTGCTCCTTGGCAAGCTCGAGCTTGCCCTGGATGACATACGCTTCGCCCAGATACTCGCGCACCTGCACGTACTTCGGATCGAGCGCGACCGAGCGGAGGTAGTAGCCGATGCCCTCCTCGGTGCGCCCGAGTTTGCGGGTGATGTAGCCGCGGTAATTCAGCGCCTTCGGCGTCTCGCCGTTCTTCACGTAGGCGAGGGTGTCGAGCGCGTCCTGGTAGCGTGTCGCCTTGGCGAGCGAGAAGGCGTAGTCGAGGTACTCGTCATCGTCGAACTGTTCGCTCGACATCTGCACGCACTTCTTCTTTTTCTGGCTGTACATCTGGCCATTGGGGCAGGTCGGCAAGACCTTGGCCTTGGCATTGCCACCGTTTCCGGCGCCGCTGCCACCACTCCCGCTCCCGCCACTACCACCACTGCCGCCGCTCCCGCCGCCGCCACCGCCGCCGGCAGCGAAGGCGGGGGTCAGCGACCCCGATCCGATCCCGAATGCGACAACGGCTGCATAGAGGGCGATGCGCTTCAGGGGGTGACGTGCGATGGACATGGCGTGTTCTCCGTTGGGTGGGCCGTCACCCTGGTGAACACCGCTGCGCCCAAATTATTCGATCCGGCGATCAGTGATGCGAAACGTCGTCGTCTTCGATGCGATACCGGCTGCCGCGCCGCTGCTTGCGGTCGTCGGCTGGGGTCCGAGGTTCCTCATCGCGAGGGCTACCTGCACCGCGCATCTGCTGGGCAACCGCCGCGAGAGCCTGACCGATCGTCGTCGCTGCCGAAAGGATGGCGTCGCCCGCCCGCCCTGCCGCGCGGCTGCCGCTGTCTACGGCTTCGTTGGCAGTTTCGCGAAGGTTCGATGACGAAGGGGCGTTCCGGGCGAGGCTCGAGCCCACGGCGGCGACGCCTGCGACCAAAGCGTCCGTCACGACCGAGCGACCGAGCGGATTTGCGATCAACCACCTTGCGAGCTCCGACTTGCGGATGCTTTTGGGAATTTTGACGCCCGCGATGCGCTTGGGCACCTTCGGTCTCTTCGCCTTCTCCTTCGGTTTCTTCGCCATTTCCAATCTCCGCCGCCGTTTGTGAAGGCTGAACGCAACAGAGAAAACGACGGTTCCGGGGGCGCCGGTACGATTGCCGTTACGGGAGGAGCCGATCCTCCGACTCGACTGGACCGGGAACGAAGAGGGGAGACTTTTCGTTGCGGCGCAAAGGCCAATCGGAACCGGAACCTGACTCATGGATGCTCTCGTCAACGCCCCGCCGGCGCCGGCAGCGCTGTCGCGCGTCTTTCGCTCGCTCAAGGAGCGCATCGACCGTCTCGTCCACAGAAGCACCCCAGGCGGCATGCATGACCCCGAGGAAGAGGGTGATCACGACCATCGCCGACACGAACATGCCGGAGGCGACGACGATCACCGCCACAGCATGGTCGCGGTCGCGCGCCACGCCTGCGAGTACTGCGCCTCCGTGCGTCAGCATCCGGAGCATCGCCTCGTCCGCCAGATCCTTTGGGCCACGGTGAACGATGAAGGCGATCTCGTGGACGGCGAGGAGTGGCTCGCCTGCGCGACGTGCGGGCAGCCCTACTACAGTCTCGGGCGCATCGCGGTGCGAGGCTTTCTCTCATGAAGCTCCGGGCGCTTCTTGTTTCTGGCGCCCTTCTCCTGTTGGCTGCGGGCCCGGCTGCGGCACAATCGTTCTCGCATGATCACCCGGAGGGCGCCGACCCTTACGCGACGTGGCAGCAGCCGGGGAACGGGATGTCATGCTGCAGCGGCAAGGATTGCGGCCCGTGGCCCGCGACCGACGTCGATCCGCGCAGCAACGGCGGCTACTACCTGCGCTCGCTGAAGCTGGAGGTGACCGCCGACCGCGTGTTGCCGTCGCCGGATGGTCGCTATCACGTGTGCTGCCGGCGCTCCTCGAGAACCGGCCCTTGCGATGTCGCCACGTTCGGCAGAGCGGAAGTCTACTGCATCGCCGCGCCGACGGGGTTTTGACCGGCCTGGAACATTCCACATTTCGTTCATCGGCCTGTCAGTTTGTTCGTGCACCTTTCGGAACCATCGGCAGTGGCGCGCGTTGCGTTCGCCAGGGACGACGAGAATCCCATTCCAGGAGAGGCCCATGGATACGCTCATCAACAAGCCGGTAATCCCCGGTTTGCCCCACGGTGACGAACAGGTCGTGCTCGTGCGTCCCGGCGTGCAGCAGCGGGCTCTTTGCGCTCGCAATACGTTTCGGCCTCGGTCCGTGCCCGCATCCGGCGATCATGCGGGCCAGTGCATGCAGTGGCTCTACGAGACCTGGCTCTCGAAGGACGTCGAGTCGGACCCCACGGGGAAGATCGGGTGACGACGGGCGAGAAGCTCTACCTTGCGCTCGTGATCTTCGCCGGATTGGCCTACGGCGGCACCCTCGGACTGCAGACATGGCGCTCGCCGCGCGCGACGACGCGCGATCCGGAAAACCCCGAGATTCGTGAATCCCGCGACTCGAGCAAGCTCTGATCTCTGCCGGAACCTTCGCTTCCATCTCCAGTTAGCCAAGCCTGGAGACGGCATTCCCACGGAGGTTTCCCATGCTTTCCCGCATCGCATTCGCATCGCTTGCCGCAATGGCCGTCATGGCGCTTCCGGCGGCAGCACAGACGACCGGCACGACCGCATCGCCGACTGCGACCAACGCGCAGGACTTCGTGACGCAGGCCGCTATGTCCGACATGTTCGAGATCCAGAGCGGCAAGCTCGCCGAGAAGAAGAGCGGCGCGAAATCGACGGATCAGCTCGCCAAGCATCTTGTGCAGGATCACACGAAGTCGAGCAAACAACTCCAGTCGCTTGCGCAGAAGGCCGGCGTCAGCGCCCCTATGCCCACGAAGCTCGACGATCGGCACCAGCAAATGCTCGACCAGCTCAACCAGGCGAACAAGGGTGACTTCGACAAGCTCTTCGCGCAGATGCAGGTGCAGGCGCACCAGGAAGGCATCGCGCTGTTCCAGTCCTATGCACAGAGCGGCGACAATGCGCAGCTGAAGCAGTTTGCCCAGAAGGGCTTGCCGACGCTCAAGGAGCATCTCAGCATGTCGGAGAAGCTGCAGACCAAGTGACGATCAGAGCAGGAGCCCTGCTTCCTTGAGCAGGGCCCTGTTGATCGCCACGGCTGCCCGCGCACCTTCGCCGATCGCGACCGACAGCAAAAGCGTCTCGCGGGACGCATCGCCCGCGACGTAGACGCCCGGCACGCTCGTTTCCTCCGTGACCGGATCCACGACGATGCTGCCGCGATCGTCGCGTCTGCAGCCGAGCCGCTCTGCAAGGTCGGATGTTTGGTGCGAGCCCGTGCAGAAGAACATCGCGAGGCAATCGACTTTCTCCCCGTCCTCGAAGCAGATTTGCCGTATCCGCCCATCGTCCGCATCCAGTCGCGAGATCCGTTGCGGGCGCCACGAGATGCCCACGTCCTTCGTCCGCTGCAGCGTCGCCGCATCGTCCGCCGGCACGCTGCCGTTGGTTGCGAGCACGACGTCGGCGGACCAGTGCCTCAGCATCGCGGCAAGACCCAAGCCCTTGTCACCATTCCCGAATGCAACGATCGGCTGATCGGCGTGCTCGAAACCGTCGCAGTAGACGCAGTGATGCACGGTGAGGCCGTAGCAGTCCGCGAGGCCCGGAATATCCGGCAACTCGTCCGTGAGGCCCGTTGCGAGAAGCACGCGGCGACACGTTCCCGACGTTTCGTCGGAGCAGCTGAATGCGAAGCCCTCGGTCGTCGGCTCGATCGCCTCTATGCGGGTTTCGCGCACCGTCACCGTCTCGTAGCGGCGAAGTTCCTCGCGACCCTTGGCGAGAAGATCGAGCGGTGGCGTTCCCTCGTGTCCAAGCAGGCCATGCAAGGCCGGGGCGGCCGCGTTGCGAGGCGCGCCAGCTGCGCATACGAGAACGCGATGCCGGCAGCGCCCCAGCAGCAAGGCGGCGCTGAGGCCCGCCGCCCCGCCGCCGACGACCAACACATCGTACACGTACTGATACTCCGTTCCGGTGACCGATGGCGCCCAAACGGGGCAGGCTCCGCAGGAGTTCCATCGCTGGGCGCGGCCGGAACCAAGCGGCGACCGCAGAGGTTGAACCTGCGGGACCGGCAAGCACAACGGAGCACACAATCATGACCGCAAACACATGGGCGCGACTGTCGTTCGCACTGGCGCTTGCGGCAGCGCCGCTCGCGACGGCTTCGGCGCAGTCGTCGAGCACCAACTCCCAGGGCCAGACGACCGTCCAGCCGCAGTCGTCCGGAACGATTGACAACACCAACGGCAAACCTGGCACCCAGTCCGGCCAGCAGCAGGATCCGGCCGGTACCACCGGCAGCATCAGCGGGCCGGCAGTCGACCAGGACAGCCAGTCGGGCAAGACGCTTCAGCAAAAGAAGGGCAAGCCCGACACGCAATCGGGAGCCCAGCCCACGGAGCAGCAACAGCAGTAGTGGCGTTGCGTCACTTGTCGCTGTTGCCGCGAATCGTTCGGGCATGGAACCGTTTGCGGAGCAGCGGCATTGATACGGCGTCACACCGGCGACCATCGCCAATCCCCCTCTCCAGGTTGTCGCGGCGCGGTGCGAATGTCCCCCGGGGTGTACAGCACCTCCGGGGGACACAAGTTTTCGGGCTCAGCGTGATGCCTTCGGGGTGAGGTGGGACCGCGGGCATGTGCAATGAGGGGAGATCAGCGGTCGTCGACGATCGCCAGCGCAACCAGATTGAGCGCGATCACCGGCCAGATCTTCAGCATCGGACCCAGCGGATCGGCCCACAGCCGCGGCACGAGGATCGTGCCCAGAATGACGTACACGAACGACAGCCCGATGGCCGCCTTCAGCGCAAGCGGCGACGTCCGGCGCACCGCAATGCCGATGCCGATGACGATATCGGCGAGCGCGCCGGCGATGATTCCGAGCGCCGCAAGCCACGGCGGCAACCCACCCTCGAGCATCACGCTCATGCCGTTTTCCCAGCCTGGGCCGAGCGCGATCGAGCCTGTTCCGAGCCAGAACAGGGAAAACACGACGAAGATGAGCGGCTTCAGGAAGTATAGAACCGCGTAACGGCGCTCCTGCAGAGAGGCGGGCTCGGAGGCGAGGAAGGACGCAAGCGATGTAGGCTCGATTCCGGTCGCCTGGCGCCACCCAGTGTTGTCACCAACTGCGCCCCGCCGCATCTCGCGCCGGGCGGATGTGCGCATCGGAGTGCGCCAACCAAGACGAGCCGCGATGTCACCCAGCCGGTAACCGAGCGAGAGAAGCCAGCCGGGAATTTGAACGTGCCGCTGCGGCCGCCAGCCGAGCCAACTCCGGAACGTCGCCACGACGGCTTCCAGCGACAGCGGTTCCGGTCCTGCCACGTCGAGCGCGACGCGAGCCGGTGCGCCTGGACGGATGAGCCGGACCACTGTTTCGACGACATCGTCAAGCGTGACGATCTGCAGTTTGCCGGCGCCGGGAAAACGCGCAAGGAAGGGAAGGGCGGCCAGCCCGCGAAACAGCGCGCTCCCCCCATACGCAGCTCTTCCGACAACCACGGACGGACGCAAAATCACCCAGTCCAGCGGCGAGGCCTCGAGCAATTGCTCGCTGCGCTTCTTCGACTGCGAGAAGCCGGATGGCGTTTCGCGGTCCGCACCGATCGCCGAGAAGTGGATCACGCGCTTCACACCTGCACGCGCGGCTTGCTCGAACAGCCGTCCGGCTGCCCGATCGTTCACGGCGAGACTGTCCGTCCCGCCGCCTTCGAGCACGCCCGCGCAGTTCACGAGCACGTCGATGCCCTGAAGGTCCAACTGGAATTCCGGGTTGCGCAGATCGACCTCGACGCCGCGTACGCCCGGAACCAGCGGTCGACGGTCGAGATTGCGGGCGTAGCCGATAATGCGCTGCCCTTCCGCCACGAGTCGCGCAGCAACCGCCGAACCGATGAGCCCGGTCACGCCGACGATCGCGATGTCCAGCGGCTTTGCTCCGCTATCGTCGAGGGGCAGGTCGCTGGATGGGCCGGTTCGACGCTCGAACGGCTCCGTCGCGGGGGATGCCATGCTGCGCATCTGGGGTGAACTCTTCATGCATCGGGGGTTTTGCCTGGCTTCAGCATCAGTTACGTCGCACGTGCCTTGTCGCGGGGGACGAGCCCGCGTGGCCTGGCCTTCGGGCGGTAGCGCTTCGCCATCGTCTCGGCCGGCGTGAGCTTTGCAATCAAAGCCCGAACCTTGTTGCCGATTCCGGTGACGATATCGGCCTTGCCGTTAAGCGCGGCAGTGAAGCCCCGCTGCGCCACCGATGCGGCGGTGGCCTTGCGGCTCGAGCCGATCTTCGTGTCGAGCAGGCCCGCCCGACGGAAGAACTGCGTCTCTGTCGCGCCCGGCATGAGGCACGTCACCGTGACGCCGGAGTTCTCGAGTTCTGCGCGCACTGCCTGCGCAAACGAGTTCAGGAAAGCCTTCGTTGCGCTGTAGACCGCGTGATACGGCCCTGGGAAAGTGCCGGCAATAGACCCAGTGATCAGGATGCGACCTGACCCTCGCGTCGCCATCCGGCGTCCGAGCCGATGCACGAGGTGCACGGTGCCGAGAACGTTGGTGGCGATCATGCGGTTGATGTCGCCGAGGTCCTCTTCAAGAAACGCGCTTCCGAGCCCGACACCCGCGTTCGCCGCGAGCAGTTCCACAGGTCTCGCGCCCACATAGCCGCAAAGCCTTTCCACACCCGCAGCAGTTGCGAGGTCGACTTCGAGTGTGTCGATCACCGGTGCGGATCGCCTTGTCTCGTCCTTCAGACCAGCCGCATGCCTTTCGAGGCGCTGACCCGCTTGGTGGATGGCCGGTTCGTTCGCCGCGATCAGCAAGTCGAACCCGCTTTCGATCGCACAGCGGGCGAGTTCGTAGCCGATGCCCGACGATGCGCCTGTGATCACCGCGAGACGTTGCGAAGCCATCGATGGTCCTCGGCTCGGTTGACGAGAGTTGCTCGTCGACAACCATGGCAACGCGCATTTCGTTCCCGGAAATGCTGCCGGAACCGAGGGCTGTAGCAGCCCGTTGCGGGGACGAGACGATGGACCTCTATTTCTTCCTGAAGTTCCTGCACGTCATCGGCGCCGCGGTCCTCCTCGGGACCGGCGCCGGCATCGCCTTCTTCATGCTGATCGCGCATCTTTCGGGGCGGGCTTCGACTGTGGCCGACGTCGCCGGCATCGTGGTGCTAGCGGATTTCGTGTTCACGGCGACGGCCGTCGTCGTGCAGCCGGTCACCGGTGCACTGCTCATTGAGGTCGCGGGCTATTCGTACACGGAGAAGTGGGTGGTTCTGTCCCTCACGCTCTACGTCGTCACAGGGCTGTTCTGGCTGCCGGTGGTGTGGATCCAGATGCGGCTCAGAAACCTCGCGCGTGCCGCTGCCGATCACGGCCTTCCCCTACCGGCGGCCTACCACCGGCTCTTCTGGACCTGGTTCTGGTTCGGGTTCCCGGCGTTCGCGTCGGTTCTCGCCATCCTGTGGCTCATGATAACGCGGCCCTCGTGACGGCGGATGCCATGCACGCGAATGCGCGCCAGGCGATCCATGAGCTCCTCGATTTCCTCTGGAATGCCGTCTGACGGGGCGTCGAGTCGCCGCTTCAGCAGCGAAACGATGCTCGATGTCGGTGGCAGGTGCTTCATCGCGATAGACTCGGAGATTTGCTGTTCGAGCTTGCAATGCCCGAGCCCTGTCATATGTTTCATGGATCGAGGGTGCTTTTAACAACAATGTTAACAATGCGTTAGGCACCTGAAGTCACGCGGAGTCATCGCTATGTCGCTCGCTGACGAAATCCGGGCCCTCCTGCCGAACGCTCGGCGCTTTGCCCGCGCGTTGTGCGGCAGCCAGGAAGAGGGCGATGCCCTGGTTGCACGCGCGCTGGAGGCGGTTTCCGGCAATCCGTCTGCGCTCGACGAGGGCCGCGCCCGCCTCGGCCTCTACCGCCTGCTCGTGCAGATGTACGGTGGAGGAAGGACGAACCCGTCGCCGGGGCGGCTTTCGCCCGATCGCCAGATGCAACGGCTGACGCCCGCCTGTCGCCAGGCGTATCTCCTGATGAACGTCGAGAGCTTTACGCGCGGCGATACCGCGCAGATTCTCGGAGTAGGTCCCGCGGAAGTCGACCGACTGCTCGGCGAGGCCCAGGCGGAGATGGCGTCGGGTCCCGCGCGCGACGTCCTGATCATCGAGGACGAGCCGCTGATCGCGATGGACCTCAATGAACTTGCGCACGAATTGGGCCACCGCGTCACCGCGATCGCCCGCACGCGGAGCGAGGCGGTCGCAGCCGTCGGCCGCAAGCGGCCGGACATCATTCTCGCCGACATCGAACTCGCGGACGGAAGTTCGGGCGTGGACGCCATCAACGACATCGTGCGGGGATACGAGGTGCCCGCTATCTTCGTCACGGCTTATCCTGAGCGGGCGCTCAAGGGGGTGAAGGCCGAGCCAACCTTCCTGATGACAAAGCCATTCCGCCCCGAAGTGCTGAAGGCGATGATCAGCCAGGCGCTGTACTTCGAGCAGAAGGCCGGCATTTCAGGCAGTTGAGCGCGTCGAAAGATTTTTTCGCATCGCGCGGAACCATTGGTCCGCAGCCGCGTTTCTAATGTCGTCATGTAGTTGCGGTATCGTTCAACGCGCGCCCCCCGGCGAGCCGTCCGCCTCACAGAGGCGGGCCGACCGCGGCTCATGAAAACGGGACGAGGCTCCTTTGCGCGAAGGAGTCTCGTCCCACTCATATCCGATCAACGCAATAATCTTACGCGCGTCCCGCCCGCCGCCAGAACCAGGAAATCCTGTCCAGGAAACCCGGCGCCGACCGCATCGACGGCGGCGTGGGAGAGGGCGGCACCGGCGGCGTCACGTTCGGCACTTCCGGCGGCGCGGTCGGGACCTCAGCGGGTTGCGGAGTGTCCGGCTTGCCCGGCTCGGGCATCGCTGGCGTCGCCATCGCAGGCGGACGCCTTTTCGTATTCGCGGCCCCAGCGAGCTTGCTGGTGCCCCTGAAGTTCGCTGCTTTCGTCCTGATCGTGCCGGCTCGCGCCATGACTCGGTCCTCCGTGGTCCTTTGCGGACGCAATGGGTCTCACCGGCGAATGGTTCCGACCAGGTGCGCGACCGGGAACGAGGAGCGGCAATCACGCATTCCTGGCCAACAGCACAACAAGAGCAAGAACATGGAGCATGCAATGAACGACCACTACGAGCGGCTGGAACGCGAAGAACTCCAGCGGCGCATCTCCGAAGGACGCGGCAACGCCCGCGACTTCGACCGCGTCATCCAGCTCGACGATATCGCGCGAGCCCGCACGATGTGGATCACGGACCAGCGGAGGTAATCCCGATGACCATCTTCCTAGACGAGGGCCGCCCGCTCATCACCGCGGACGAGCTTCAGACGCTGATCGAAGCCGACAAGGACGGAACCATCGGTTCTCTTTGGGAGACGATGCTGGCCGTTGCGATGCAGGATGCTGACGCGATCAACGCGGAATACGCGCGCGACCCCATGGCGCTCGCCGAGGCCCTCACGAACGTCGAGCTGCTGCGCTCGCATCTCCAGCAGTTTGGTGAGATGGCCGACCAGTGCCTACGACGGTTGCTTGCCATTCGACCGCTCAACTGACCCTGCATCGACGCGACGCCGTTCCGGCCGCCCCGCGTAGACGGCGGTGAACTCCGCCCCCAGCAGAAAGATCTGCGCCGAGTAGTATACCCATACCAGCAGAACGATCAGCGCGCCGCTCGCCCCGAATGCTGAAGCGACGTGTGCCATCGAGATGTAGAGAGCGATTGCATACTTCCCGACGTTGAAGAAGGCGGACGTGACGAAGCCGCCGACGAAGGCGGAGCGCCATGACAGCCGGATGTTCGGCAGGATCATGTAGATCGCGGCGAACAGGACTGTGAGCAGGCCTACCGAAACGACCACCTCGACAACGAAGAGAAGCGCCTCGACCTCCGACAGGTGCTTGGCGATCCATCCGTTGAGCGCCGTCAACACGGTGCTGACGACCAGAGAGGCGGCGAGCAGGAATCCGGCTGCCCCGATCAACGACAAGCTCGCCACGTGATCGCGGATCCAGCGCCAGACGCCGCTGCTCGTGGGAGGATCGGCTCGAAACACCTTGTTCAGGGCCTCGCGCAGGTTGCCGAGCACCGACGTTGCACCGATCAGCAGCAGGACGATGCTGATGACTGTAGCGACGACGCCGTTTCCGGACGCGTTTGCTGACGACAGCACTGTTTCAAGCGCGCTCGTGCCTTGCGCGCCCATCATCCCCCGGAACTCTTCGAGGATGGCCCTCTGCGCCTCGTCGCGACCAAAAATGATGCCGGCCACCGCGATCACGAGAAGCAGCAGCGGGGCCATCGAGAACACCGTGTAGTATGCGATGGACGCGCCCTGGCTCTGCGGGTCGTCATTCCACCACCGCACGACCGCCGCTTTCGTCAGCCGCCACAGATTCAACGCAGAAGAGCCACTCGCCATCCATCGCCAAGTGAGAAGGTCGGCATCGGGTTCCCGTGGGCGGAACGAATCGATCTTTCGAACATTGCTTTGCCGGCCCGCAATCGAACCCTGGAGAAGGCCTTTGGACATTCTAGCCTTCATCGTTGTGTTCGTGCTCGTGGGTTCGCTTCCGGCGATCTGTCCCGAGTGGTGATCGAACGTTCAGCGGATCACGCCGCGGCATCCCGTGCCGGTTGAGCCTTCAGCGCACTGATGAACGTTTCGCGCCAGCTCTTCGCGGTGTTGGTGCGGACGCGCTCGAGCAGGCTGCGATGCCGCTCCCGGCGCTCCGCCCGCGGCATGGTCAGCGCCTGGTGCAGGCCTGAGGCGACCTCGTCGATATCGTAGGGATTGACCTGCACCGCGTCTGTCAGGTCTTCGGCAGCGCCGGCAAATCGCGACAACACGAGCACGCCCGGGTCGTCGTCATCCTGCGCCGCCACGTATTCCTTGGCGACGAGGTTCATGCCGTCCCGCAAGGGCGTGACGAGGCCCACGTGGCTTCCCCGGAACAGCGCAGCCAGCGTCTCGCGCGGCACCGCGCGATGGATGTAGCGCACCGGCGTCCAGTCGTAGTCGCCTTGTTCCCCGTTGATCGAGCCCGAAAGCCCTTCGAGTTCCTGGCGGATGTCGTCGTAGGCTTCGACACCTTCGCGCGTGGGCGAGGCGACCTGCATCATCGTGACCGCCTTGCGCATCTCGGGGTGGAGTTCGAGCAGCCGCCGGAACGCCTTCATACGCGTCGGCAGTCCTTTCGTGTAGTCGAGCCGGTCGACGCCGAGCACGAACAGGTTCGCCATGCTGCGCCGCTGTAGACGCGCAATGTGCGCCTCGGCGTCCGCCGTGTGGGCGCTTTCGAAAACCGAGGCGGGATCGATGCCGATCGGCACGCACTTCACCGTCACCGACTGGTTGCCCAGCCTGAGCCGATCCTCGCAGACGAGTTCCGCGCCGGCCTGCTCCGTCGCGTAGCGAATGAAGTTTGCCGTATCGGTCACCGTCTGGAAGCCGACCAGGTCGTAGGCGAAGAAACAGCCGGCGAGCCAGGCGTGGTCCGGCACTGCCATGAAGATCTCCGGTGGCGGAAACGGGATGTGCAGGAAGAACCCGATCCGCTGGTTCACCCTGAGCGTGCGCAATTCGTCCGCCAACGGAATGAGGTGGTAGTCGTGTACCCAAAGCAGGTCGTCCGGTTCGATCAAGGCGGCGAGCACGCGGGCAAGATCGCGGTTGACCCGCTTGTAGCCTTCGAGGAAGGCAGGATCGAACACGGTCAGGTCGAGCCGATAGTGAAACGCCGGCCACAGCACCTTGCTCGAGAAGCCGAGGTAGTACTCCTCGTGGTCCTTCCGCGTCAGCGGTACCGTGGCGGTTCGGATGTTGTCCTGCTGGGCGAGGCGCAATCCGGCGCCAACCTCGTCAACGATGGTGCCGTCCCAGCCGAACCAGACGCTGCGGCCTTCGTGCAGCGCGTCGCCGAGCGCGGTTGCCAGTCCCCCCGACTGCACCGACTTCTCGAGGTCGACGACCCGGTTCGACGCGACGATGAGCCGGCTCATACCATCTCCTCCCACTTCACCGAGAGACCCATGGCGGCGTTGATGATGCCGGCCATCGAATAGGTCTGGGGAAAGTTTCCCCAGGCCGTCCCGGTTGCGATCGCGGTGTCTTCCGACATGAGGCCCAGCGGATTGCGGTAGGAGAGAAGCTCCTGGAAGTGCTCGCGCGCTTCATCCTTGCGCCCCATGCGGGCAAGCGCGGCGATGCGCCAGAAGGCGCACACGTTGAACGCGGTGTGCGGCGGGCCGAAGTCATCCGGCTCTTCGTAGCGCATCATCAATGCTCCGCGGGCGAGGGAGCGTTCAAGCTTGTCGACGGTCGAGACGAAGCGGGGGTCGTCGGCTGCGATCATGCCGACCTCGCTCATCAGCAGAACGCTTGCGTCGAGATGGCGTCCCTCGAAACTCTCGACGAACGCCTGGCGCTCCTCCGACCAGGACCGTGCCAGCGTGGTTCGGCGCACCTCCTCCGCGCGATCCTCCCACAGTCCCGCCCGGTCCGGCCTGCCGACGCGCCGGGCAATGCGCGCGAGGCGGTCGCAACCCGCCCAGCACAGGACGGCGGACGAGGTGTGGACGCGCTGGCGGGTCCGGTACTCCCAGATACCGGCATCCGGGCAATCGTAGAGTCGGTAGGCGTGTTCGCCCACACCTTCCAGGCGCACGAAGTCGGCCTCACCGATGCCCATCAGCAGGCGCTGATCGAAGAAGGCGGGTGCGGCGGCGAGAATGATGTGACCGTAGGTGTCGTGCTGCGGCTGCTCGTAGGCGCGGTTGCCGACGCGCACGGGCCCCATGCCGTTGAGCCCGGGGAGGGCGGGCGCAATGCGCTCGGTCAGAGTCGGTTCGAGCGCCACGCCGTACACGGGCTGGATCGCGTCGTGTTCGGCGGCGGCGACGATGTTCATGAGCCAGCGATAGTGCAGTTCCATCGTGCGGATCGCCGAGAGGGAATTCAGCGCACGGACGACGAAGAACGCGTCGCGCAGCCAGCAGTAGCGATAATCCCAGTTGCGCCCCGAATCCGGAGCTTCTGGAAGGCTGGTTGTGAGGGCCGCGACGATCGCGCCGGTCGGTTCGTAGCTGCACAGTTTCAGCGTAATCGCGGCGCGGATCACGGCGTCTTGCCATTCGAACGGAACCGCGAGGCGCTGCACCCATTCGCGCCAGTAGCTCAGCGTGCGCGCCTCGAAATCGGCTGCCGTCTCGGAAACGCCCTCGGAGGGCGCTTCGTCGATGCCGAAGAGGAAGGCAACGGGCGCGGTGAGGATGAACCACGTCGAGGAGGCGATGTAGTCGATCGGGGCATCGGTCGTGAGGCGCAGGGACAGCGAATCCGAAACGAAACGGACGTGGTTGGAGCCGCGCGCCGTGACGAAGCGGTCGGCGCCGTAGTTGGATCGCGGCTTGAGCCGGATCCGGATTCGCGGGCTCCCCCACAGAGGCTTTACGCGACGCACCAGCATCTGCGGCCTGAAGCTGCGGTCGCGCCACTTGAAGCGCGGGGCGAAATCGGTGACCTCGACGGCGCCGGCCGGCGAGATCAATCGTGTGCGAACGACCGCGGTGTTGGGCTCGTACTCCTGCCGGGTCTCGGTGAGACCGTCGAGGTCCACCGCGAACACACCGGCGTCGCGATCATCCGTGGGCGCCCCCAGCAGTGCGTGAAAGACGGGATCGCCGTCGAAGCGCGGGAAGCAGCCCCATACGAGCTGAGCCGCAGGGTCGAGCAATGCGCTGACGCAACAGTTGCCGATCAGCGCGAGGTGTAGCCCGGCGGTCACGGATCAGGCGCTCCCGTCGGACGGAGGAGAGGCAACGAGTTGTTCGAGCCAAGTGATGAAAGCGTGCGCGGATGCTGCGCGATATCGGGCGATCGTCGCACCTTCTCCGACGCGGATGGTCACGCCGCCGAGGTCGTTCACGCGCTGGAATGCGTCCTCGTCAGTCACGTCGTCGCCGACCATCACCGGCAATCGACCCTTAAACGGCGGTTCGGCGAGGAAGGCGAGCAACGCGTGACCCTTGTCGCTATGGTCCGGCAATGCTTCGACCACCATCTTGCCGCGACCCACCCGATATCCGGGCAAGGCCGCAACCACTGTTTCCATCGCGTGCAGGCAGTCGGTCTCGAGCTCCGGACGGTTGCGATAATGAAGGGCGACCGCGCCATGCTTGCGTTCGAGCAGAAGCCCCGGCTCGGCGTTGATCAGTGGACACAGCACGCGCCTGACCGTCTCGCAGAAGTGCTCGGCTGGCAGCGCTTCACGAAATCGTCCCACAGCATCCCGCCGCTCGTTTCCGTGCACACCTGCGACGGGCAGGCGCAACGGCTCGAAGTAACGGTCGATGCAATCCACCGTTCGGCCGGTGAGGATGGCGACCGCGCCGCCGGTGCCGGCGATAAGGCATTGAACGAGCGCGCGCGTGCGCTGCGAGAGCCGAACGGCATCGGGACGCGGCGCGATGTCGACGAGTGTCCCGTCGAAGTCGAGGAACCAGGCATAGGCGAAGGCGTCGGCGAGCCTCGGGAGCTCGCCCACGCTTTCACCATCCGCTGACGACGACGCAGTTGCGGCAATAGCCTCTTTCACCCCGTCGTCCCCTGCTTCAATCGTTCGTGTGCGTCGGCGGCCTCACATGGTGCCGAGCCAGGAATCCACTTCCGCGTTGGCGCGGTCCTTCGTCAGCCCGTAGCGCTTCTGCAAAAGGCCCTCGAGCTCGTCACGCCGCCCGTTCATCGTGGCGATGTCGTCGTCGGTGAGCTGGCCCCAGTTCTGCTTCACGCGTCCCTTGAACTCTTTCCAGTTTCCTTCGATGCGATCCCAGTTCATGGCGAACTCCTTTCAGCGTTGATGACGCACCGCAAACGCCTCGCATGGACGTGCGGTTCCATGTCGGAACTGTGCACGCGCACAAACCTCAGGATTTGCTGCTCTTTCTGGTGTCCGAAACGTGTTCGGGCTTGCCCTTCTCAGATCCTTCAGCGAACTCCTCGAGCTGCTTTTCCGACATCGACTCGTACATGCTCTTCGAGGCGCCCTTGAGCTCCTTCTCCGGCGTTTCGCCTCGTTTCGCGGAGAGTGCAGCGCCCGCGGCCCGTTGCTGTGCTTTCGATTTGGCTGGCATGAGATGGTCTCCCTGTGACTGCTTCCGCTGAAACGCGGGGCGGGCTTGAGGCGTTCCTGTGGCAGGAACCGTGGAGCGGCTTTCGCATTTCCTCGCGACACCGCTTCCGGGAGAGTCACACGTGAGTAGCGAGCCGTTGTCCGACTTCATCACAGCGCCGGATGCGCATGGGTACCTGGATCGAAAGGTGCGCGAGCTACGATTGATCGCTTCCGCGCTCCGGTCGCGCATAGACTTGTCCGCCGTGTCGCGGCCGAGCGACATCGTAGACCTGAAGTTTCGCCTGGCAGCCCAATGCAAGGCGGACGCCATGGTCAGCAACTGGCACAGCACGGAGACGCGCTGGAGCGGAGCGAGTTGCAGATCCGGCCCGTTCCGCTTTGGCTATGACTACCAGCGCGCCGATCTGAAGGTTCAGGGACCTGACGACTACGAGCTGCTGCGGTGTCATCCCCATCAGCATACGATCTATACGAGCGCAGGGATGGCCGCGATGACCGCGGTGCTGGTCGGCGCGGCTCGTGTACTTGGACCCTGCTCGGTCGAGGCGACCCCCAACTGTTATCCCGAGACGCGGGAGCTTGCTGATCTACTAGGAATGTCCGACGCGGCTCAATGCAAGGTCCGGGTGATTGATACGACGATCGACAGCGTGGCGGCCCTCGAGGCTCGCGCCCGCGATGTTTCGCTCTTCGTCATCGACACGTCGTGCGTGGCGCGAACATCCGGACGGTTGCGGGCGCTGGTATCGCGGCTCGCAGCAACCGGTGTTCCGGTCGCCCTTGTGCGCAGCCACATGAAACTCGACTCGCTCGGCGTCGAGTATGGCAGGCTGGGCTCTATCGTCTTCCTTGAGCGTGGGCCGCTTTCGGAAGCGGCGGAAACGGCGGTGCGACTCACCGGAACGGCGCCGGTGCCCAATCATTTCGCCTCGTTTGCACAGGGTGCGGAGTTCCGGACACTGACGCGACTGCGGGTCGCGGCGATGATCCGCAATGGGCGCGAGATCGCTCGGGCACTGCGCGATGTGCGCAATTCCACGCTTTTGACGTTCCCGCACGGCCTCTACCTTGCGTTGCTCGTTCCAGCGGCCGACAGTGAGGATGCCGCGCGGTCGCTGGCCCGCAGCCTTGCCCGCACCATCGCCGATGCTGGTCTCCCGGCACGGCACGCCGGCTCCTTCGGCTTCGACTTCTTTGGTTGCGAGTGGTTCCGGCAGACAAGCAGCGGTCGCTTCGGCGTGCGCATCTCGATGTGCGATGCGCCGCAGGCGCTTGCGGCCGACGTGGCCGCGATCGTGCGCGAATGGCTTGTACGGCTGGACCGAGCGATACCGCCCATCCCTTTTCCCGGTCCACTGCTGGGAGACGGGCGTCGTGCATAATGCATTGGAGACGGCGCTGATCGCCACGGTCCTGAGTCAGGTACCGGATGGCAATCGCTTCCGTCGGATCGACGGCACGCCAACGTCGCGCGTAATCTATTTCCTGCCGTGGCACACGCCGCTCAAGCTCGCGCGGGCCGCTGGCCTCGTCGCGCTCGACTTTCTCGCTTGCTACGAGATGCCGAACGCGGTCGTGAGCGCCGTGCCTGCGGAGTGTGTTCGTGCGGTAAACGACGTGGTCGACGATGCCGAGGCGCTCGTCCGGGAAGCAGGGCTCACGCCGAGTTCGTTGCTGATGGTCGCCTTCAGCATTGGTACGTTTCCAGCGACGATGCTCGCCAACCGCTGGGGCGCGACGCTCTGCTCGGTCTGTTCGGCCGACCGCGGCGCGCCGATGATCTGGGAGAGCAATGCGGCCTGCAAAGTAAAGAATGCAGCCTTATCAATGGGATATGGGCTGTCCGACTTCGAATGGGCATTCCGCGGCTACAACCCCGTCGACAATCTTTCGGGCATCGGAAAGCGAAGCGCGTTCCTCGTCAGTCGCAATGATCCCTTCGTGCCGGCGGCGCGCACCGATGCGCTCCTGGAACGGCTAAGGGAGGTTCGGCCAGGGATGGAAATTCATACGTGCACGAATGGACATCTGAAGGCGATGATCGCGTCGCGTACCCTGCAAGCGGAGATGGGGCGCTCGTTCTTGTTTTGAGCAGCACGCGGGCAGTAGGGGAACCGTAGGCCGGTCGAGCGCGTTTCCTGCCGGATATGTCGCAATTTCAGGGGAACTTGCTCGCTCCGGACACACCTTCCCCGAAAGGGCCTCCGGATTGGCTCCAGCACGCGGTCACGATCGCCGGCGTGGTGGGTTTCTCCTGCGACGTCGACAAGGGCGTAGTGTCCCGCTCGTCAAACAGCATGAGCGTGCTCGGCGTGTCTGACAGCGGGCATTCGGGAGAATGGTCCGAACTCATCGTGCCGGAGGACCGCGCCTATTTCCAGGCCGCGATGGGTGGGCTGACGCCACAGTTTCCCCGCTACGAAGTCGAGTACCGCATCCGCCACGGCCTCACGGGGTTCCGGTTCTGGGTGCTTGATCGCGGCGAGGCGGAATACGATGAGGAAGGCAACCGCACGCACGTGCGCGGGGCCATCATGGACCTGAGCACCCGCATTCGCGGCGAGGTCGAGTTGCGCCAGGGAGCGCGGCTGACGTCTGTCGCCTTTGCGGCGGCGCGGATGGGTGCCTGGCACTACGATCCGGCGCATCGGCTGCTTGCGTGCTCCGATGAACTGCTTGCCATGTTCAGTATTCCCCGTAGCGAGTTCGACGGCAACTTGTCGACCTTTGAAAAGCTCATTCATCCCGACGACGTGAGGCTGTGGAACAGCTCCGGCAGGGGTCCTTTCTTCGCCGACGATTCCTTCGAGGTCGAGTTCCGCGGCCGCGGGGCCGGCGGCGAGGTGCGCTGGTTCCTGTCGCGCGGCGAGGTCGCGCGCAGGATGGACGGCACGGTGATAGAATCATACGGCGTGATGATCGACATCACCGAGCGGAAGCAGGCCGAGCAGGCCGCCGCGCACCTCGCCGCCATCATCACGTCTTCCGAAGACGCCATCCTGTCGAAAACCATGACCGGCATCGTCACGAGCTGGAACCGTGCTGCCGAGCGCATGTTCGGCTTCACCGCCGAGGAGATCATCGGCGCGCCGATAACTCACATCCTTCTGCCTGAAGCGCAGTCTGAGGAAGCAGAGATCCTCGCCACCATTGCGCGCGGGGAATCGATCGCGGCTTACGAGTCCCGGCGTATGGCGAAGGATGGTCGTGTCGTCCACGTGTCGCTGTCGGTGTCTCCCATCCGCAACCAGTCGGGGCACGTCATCGGCGCCTCGACGATCGCCCGGGACCTGACCGATCGCCTGCGTCACCTCCAGGTGTTGCGCCAGAGCGAGGAGCGGCTCCGGCTCGCGTTGAAGGGTGCACGCGCTGGCGCGTGGGACTATGATGCGGTGCGCAACGAGATGCACTGGTCACAAGAGATGTTCGAGCTCTACGGGCTCGATCCCGGCAGCGCCGTCCCGGACGAGAAGGCGAGGCTCGAGATGGTCGAACCATCACACCGGATGCGGGTCGATCTCGAGTTTCGCTCTGCCTTGAAGGAGGGCCGCTCGATTGCGCTCGAGTACCCCATCGTGCGGTCTGACGGCACGCAGACCTGGACGATGATGTCAGGCGACATTTTTCTAGACCCGGACGGCACGCCCCTCGCGGCGCGTGGCATCTGTCAGGACATCACCGAGCGCAAGAACCTGCAAAGCCGGCAGGCGATCCTGCTGCGGGAACTGTCGCACCGGGTGAAGAACAGCCTGGCGATCGTCCTCTCTATCGCGCGCCAGACCCTGCACACGCACAGTGATCCGAAGAGCTTCGTGGAAGCGTTCGAGGGACGCGTCCGCAGCCTTGCGCAGTCGCACAACTTGCTCACGGAGGGCGAACTGGCCTCCGCCCGCGTGTCCGACATCATTCGCGGCCAGCTCTCCGGTATCGTGGGCGATATCGACGACCGCCTCGAGCTGAAGGGGCCTGACGTGGCGCTGACGTCCGAGCATGCGACGCAACTTGGCATGATCCTGCATGAACTTGCGACCAACGCGGTAAAGCATGGGGCACTTTCGGTTCCAACCGGCCGAATTCTGATCCGCTGGCTCGCGTCGCGCGGTCGGCTATGTCTGACCTGGCGCGAACGCGGCGGCCCCCCGATCGAGAAACCTCCGGAAAAGTCGGGCTTTGGCACTCGCCTCATCGACAGCAGCTCCCGGCGTGTGTCGAGGCGGTTCGAGCGTGATGGGCTGACGGCGCGCTTCGAATTGCGCATCTAGACGGAACCAAAGTCGGTCTGCGGCGTTGGTGGCCAGCGCTCGTACCGAACGCGCTTTGGCAGGTCCCGAGCCTGCCCAATGAACTCGGCCCGTGCATCGTGCGGAGCCACGAAGGAAAGACACCGGGGGATGCAGCGAAGCTGGAGACTTGCTGCGGGCGGGTTCGTCGTCATCACCGGGATTCTCTCGACAGTCCTGATCACGCTCGACCGGCAGGCGACCATTCGAGCCATGCAGGAACGCGCCACCGCAACCGTGCACATGCTGGTGGCGCACGTCGATGCGGCTGCGGACGCTGCGGCGAGGGTGGTGCGTGCTGCGACACCTCTGGCATTGCAAGCCGTCGGCGACGGCGATCCAAGGCTCGTGCAGGAGAGTCTCGCGCACCTTGTCACCGGCGATACGCTGATTTCCGCCATCCGCATCATCGACAGTACCGGATTGGTCGTGGCCGACAGCCGAAGGTATCCACCCCCGCAATCATCGGTTGCGGGCAGGGCCTTCTTCGAAGCCCACAAGAACGGCCGACCGGCGCACGTCATCGACGTCGACGATACGACGGCCGCTCCGGACGCACAGGGTCAGGAATTCAGCTACAGCGAAGCAATTCGGGAAGGTGACACGCTGAAGGCGCTGATCGCTGTCTCTTTCTATCGCAGCGATTTCGAGACGCTGTACCGGGAAGTCGCCAATTGGCCGGATGCTCGCGTGGCGCTGTATTCGGACACAGGCCACCAGCTCGCAGCATTCGAATCCGGACCACCGGTTTCGCCAGGCTACCTTTCAAACTTGCGCAAGACGTTTGCCACGGCGCCGAGCGGGACCGGCTTCGTCGATGATGACGGCGCGTTGCGGTTGATCGCGTGGGACCGTTCACGCGTCGTACCGGACGTAACGGCCACTAGCTCCCAGCCGCTTGCGAGCCTGCTGGACGGGTGGCGCCTGCGCGCATTTCTGATCGCAAGCCTCACGGTTCTGGCCGATCTGATGTTCCTTGCCCTTGCAGCGTACGCCCTTCGCACGCAAAGGTTGCGTCAACGGGCCGAAGTAACCGCGCTCGCGGCGCGTGAAATGCATCACCGTTTCAAGAATGCCCTGCAGCTCGTCTCGAGTCTCGTTCGGCTGCGGTCCAACCGCTACGGCAACGAGGAGGTTCAGTCGGTTGTGGGCGAGGTGACGCGCGACCTTTCGGCGGTCGCCGAGGCTTTCACCGCGATGGACAATGCGCCGATGGTCGAGGGCTTCGACGTCAACCGCATCATCGCCTCGATCTGCGACCAGTTACGGGCGAGCCGTGACGCTGGGTTGCGATTCACGCCTGCCGCTCAGCCGTTGATGGTCGACGGCGATGTCGCCACGCGCCTGTCGATCATCGTCAGTGAACTCGTCGCACACGCAATGTCGACAGGCCGCGAAGGAATCCATGTGAGTTGCGAGAGTACGGGCGAGGCACTGCTCATTGACGTGACGGACGGGGAGGCGGGGCCGAAGCAGACCGCGAATGGCATCAAGGGTCTCGGCCTTAAGGCGGTGAACGCGATTGTGCTTGGAATGGGCGCGACGATCAGTACACGTCCGGGAACTGCAATGCGACCCAGCATCATCCGTGTGGAAGTGCCGCATCGCGCGCTCACCGGAGAGACGGAGGCCTACTGACCGGCGTAGCGCTTCCGGGTGATGCTGCGTTCTATAAGGGTTGCCTGGGCCAAGGTGCCCCGGGAGCAGGGCAGGTCCAACGGATCGCAGGACACCCTCGCTGTAACGCACGCCTCTACGGTGGACTTCAGACCCGGAAACGGACGTCGCGTCGGAACGGAAGTGTTCAACGCTTCCAAGCGGGAGAGCGCCATCGACAGCGTGACGGGAAGCGGCGCCGCGAGACACTCATCGGTTGCCACCCGGAGCCGCGCTCCGATTGTGGCCCGGGTTTCCCCGGAAAGTCTTGCAGGCATTTCAGGCCCAAACCGTTGTTTCACCATTACCTGTGCTTGTGAGCACCTCTGCCGGAACGGCTTCACGGGCAATTGGTTCCCCAACCAATGGAACAAAGGGTGTGGATGACGCGTTTAGAGCTCCGGATAGAACGCCAACTTCACCAACAAGGGGGAGGGGTCATGAACCTCGCCGAATGCATCAGGCCGCATCTGCCGTATGCGCGCCGATTTGCCCGGGCGCTTACCGGAAGTCAGGAAAGCGGTGATGCGTATGTCGCGGCGACCCTTGAGGCTATCATCGCCGACCCGAGCCTGTTGCGTCCGGCGGACGCGAAAGTCGACCTCTACAAGGTTCTCCTGAGCCTCTGGGACGGCTTGCCCGCCAATCGCAGGGCTTCAGATCGCGACGATCCTTCGAAGAAGTTGCAAAAGATAACGCCGCGTCCGCGGCAGGCGTTCCTGTTGCTCAACGTGGAGGGCTTCTCCCGCCAAGAGGCCGCCGAGATTCTTGGCGCAACGTCGGAGGAACTCGACAGGCTTCTCGATACGGCGTCACAGGAGATGGCCGCCGGAATTGCCACCACCGTTCTCATCATCGAGGACGAGCCGCTGATCGCGATGGACATCGAGAACATCGTGGAGCAACTCGGGCACGCGGTGATCGGCATCGCGCGAACGCGCGAGGAGGCGATCGAGGCGGTATCAAAGCGTCGCCCCGGTTTGATTCTCGCCGACATCCATCTTGCCGACGGCAGTTCCGGCATCGATGCCATCAATGAGATCGTCAAGGAATGCGAGGTACCGGCGATCTTCGTCACGGCATATCCAGAGCGCCTCCTGAGCGGCGTACGCGCCGAACCGACGTTCCTCGTAACGAAGCCGTTCCTGCCGGAATCGCTGCGCGGCATCATTAGCCAGGCGCTGTTCTTCGATCAAAGCGCGGTGCACGTCCCGGCGTGATCGGCGGATCCCGCACGAGCGGGAACTCCGGCGGTAGACGGACCATTTCGCCTTCGTTGTCCAAGACGGAGGCGAACATGACATATGATCCCAATACGACGAACCAGCCCGGCTACGTGCCGCCGATGCGGCGCGAGGGGATGAGCGGAATCGACTTTGCGCCGTTCATCGCTGCCGCTGTGTTGGTGTGGGGCCCGCTTGCTGCCGGGGCTTTCCTCCACGGCCATCTCTGATTTCTTCCATTCGTTCTCTGGCTTGCGGGCGGGGCTTCGGCTCCGCCCGCAACGATGCTGGCATCCAGCGCGCGGCGCCGTTTCACCTGCAGATGCAATACCGGAACCAACCGCAGAAATTTCCGTTCACGATCCACATACTTCCAACATCGAAGGATGACGATGCTGACGCGAGCTTCCGCGAGACCCCTTCTCATTTGTCTGTCGCATCTCAGGTGGAAGGGGGTTTGGCAGCGGCCGCAGCATCTGATGTCGCGCGCTGGCCGGAACTACGACGTCGTGTTCTTCGAGGAACCCGTCGCGCACGGCAAAGGTCCGAACTGGCTGCGCATTGAGCGCGTGCTGGACCACGTGTCGATCGCCACCCCGTATGTCGACAAGGACCTGTCGCTGGCAAAGCTCATCGATGTGCAGCGCCAGTTCATCGAAACGCTGACGAAGGATCGCAAGGGCGAGCAAACGATCGCCTGGTACTACACGCCGATGGCGTACTCGTTTGCAGGAAGCGTGCCGTTCGACGCGACCCTCTACGACTGCATGGACGAACTTTCCTGTTTCAAGAACGCCCCAAACCAGATCGCCGCGAAGGAGCGCGAGCTGCTTGCGGAAGCAGACCTCGTCTTTGCCGGTGGCCGGAGCCTCTACGACGCGAAGCGCCGCCTGCACGACAACGTTCACCTGTTTCCGAGCAGTGTCGACGTCGCCCATTTCCTGCCAGCTCGCGCTCCGGGACTTGAACCAGAAGACCAGGCCGCGCTCGGCAAGCCCCGCATCGGCTACTACGCGGTCATCGACGAACGCTTCGACATTCCGTTCTTCCGCAAGGTGGCGCAGCTGCGCCCCGACTGGACCTTCGTCGTGATCGGCCCGGTGGCGAAAATCTCCGAGGAGGATCTTCCGCACGAGGACAACATCGAATGGCTGGGCATGCGGGATTATCGCGACCTGCCCTCCTACATGCGGGGCTGGGATGCGGTGCTGATGCCGTTCGCGCTCAACGAGTCCACACGATACATCAGCCCGACGAAGACGCCGGAGTTCCTGGCTGCCGGATTGCCGGTCGTGTCGACGCCGGTTGCTGACGTGGTTAGCGAGTACGGATCCTCAGGGCTGGTCGAGATCGCGGCGACGGCGGAGGAGGCGGTTGCTAAGCTCGACGTTGTAATGCGGCGCGAGCGTACCGCTTGGCTCGAGCGGGTGGACGCCCATCTGCAGCGCTCTTCCTGGAGTGAGACGTGGCAGAAAATGGAAGCGCGCATCGAGGAGGCGCTGGACCGCAAAACTGAGCCGATGCCGGAGATCCTGGAAGCGGCGCATGTTTGACTGGCTTATCGTGGGCGCCGGATTTGCGGGTAGCGTGCTGGCCGAGCGGATCGCCAACGTGCGGGGCGAGACCGTACTGGTCATCGACAAGCGCGGCCACATTGGAGGCAACGCCTTCGATCACCTGAACGAAGACGGTGTCCTCATTCACCGGTACGGCCCCCACATCTTTCACACGAATGCGAAGCCCGTGTTCGACTATCTGTCGCGGTTCACGTCATGGCGCCCGTACGAGCATCGCGTGCTTGCGGAAGTCGATGGTCGACTGGTTCCGATCCCGATCAACCGTACGACCGTTAACGCGCTCTACGATCTCGAACTGAGCGAGGTGGAGACGGAGGCGTTTCTCGCGGCGCGCGCGGAGCCGATCGAGCATCCGCGCAACGCGGAAGAGAAGGTCGTCAGCCAGGTCGGCCGCGAACTCTACGAGAAGTTCTTCCGCACCTACACGACGAAGCAGTGGGGCCTCGACCCGACCGAGCTAGACGCGAGCGTAACCGCGCGCATCCCCGTTCGCTTCGGCGACGACGACCGCTACTTCAGCGACACGTATCAGAGGATGCCGCTCAAGGGCTATACGCCGATGTTCCAGAAGATGCTGTCGCATCCGAAGATCGCGGTGAGCCTTGGCATGACGCCGGCGCAAGTGGCTACGGGAACCTACCGGCGCATGATCTTCACCGGGCCGATCGACGAGTATTACGGCTGCCGTTTCGGGAAGCTGCCGTACCGGTCGCTCCGATTTGAGTTCGAAACCCACGATCGCGAAAGCTTTCAGCCCGCTGCAGTCGTGAATTATCCGCAGACGGAGCAATTCACCCGCATCACCGAATACAAGAAGCTGACCGGCCAGAGGCATGCCAAGACCACGATCAGCCGGGAGTTCCCGCAGGCGGCTGGCGAACCCTTCTACCCGATCCCGCGCCCTGAGAACGCGGCGTTGTTCAAGCGCTACGACACGCTGGCGCGGCACGAGCGGAACATGTGGTTCGTCGGACGCCTTGCGAACTACCGCTACTACAATATGGATCAGGTGGTGGCGCAGGCGCTGAAGACGTTCCGCGATATCTGCGACACGTTGCCGGCTCCAGCGCGGCGCAGTGTGATCACCGTGGAGAATTCAATCTCGGCGTCATGAGCGTGTTCAAGAGCTTTCTCCTGGGCGGGTTCGAATGCGCCGTATTGGCAAAGCCCGACGGTGAACTCCTCGACTACATCGACGATACCGGCCATGCCGCACATGCGCGGGCCGACTACCGGCGCCTAGCGGAAACGGGGATCCTCGGTGCCCGCGACGGCCTGCGCTGGTACCTCATCGACCGCGGCAGCTACTATGACTGGTCGAGCGCCATCGGCCAGGTACGGGTGGCGAGCGAGATGGGCGTCGAGGTGATCTGGGACCTCTGCCACTACGATTGCCCGCCGGACGTCGACATCTGGAGCGAGGCATTCGTCCAGCGCTTCGCCGCGTATGCAGCGGCGGCCGCTCGCTTCGTCGCCGACTATTCGTCCCCGCCGTTCCGGTTCTGCCCCGTCAATGAGATGTCATATTGGGCATGGGCCGGCGGTGCGGCTGGATTGTTCTATCCGTGTGCGCACGAGCGCGCGCACGAACTGAAGCGGCAGCTCGCCCGCGCGTTCATCGCCGGCGCTCGCGCGATCCGAGACGTGCTGCCGGAGGCGATCATCGTCTCGGCCGAGCCGCTGATCCATGTGCGCTCGACGAACGAGGCGTCCGGCGAAGGCTATAACAACGCCCAGTTCGACGCTGTGGAGCGGGTGCTGGGCGTCGGAACGGAAGAGCTCGACGGAAGTCCTGATCTGATCGATCTCATCGGAATCAACTACTACCCGCACAACCAGTGGTACGCTTCCGGCAACACGATTCCGCTGGGTCACTGGGACTACCAGCCGTTGAGTGCGCTTTTGGAAACGGTGAAGAAGCGTTACGGACGGCCGGTGCTACTGACGGAGACGGGCGCTCACGGCAGCGGCAAGGCGGCCTGGCTGCACTATGTGCTGACGGAGGCGGGAAAGGCGCGGTCCGCAGGGGTGTGGGTCGAAGGCGTCTGTCTCTATTCGATCGTTTCGTTTCGCCATTGGTTCGATCCGGGGATGAACGACGTCGGACTTTGGGGTCCTGTCGACGCGTTCGGCCATCGTCAGGTCGACGAGATCTTCCACGACTTCCTGTCGCGCGTGATCGGTGAAGCAGTATCGCTTACGTGAAGAAGGCGGGCCACGATGGACCCGCCTCCGAAGCTCATGTGCGTGAATCGGCCTCAGCGGCTGCTGCCGCCCGAACCGCCCGATCCGCCCTGGCGCTGGCCGCCCTGGCCGCCCGAACCGCCGCCCGAACCGCCGGATCCGCCCTGGCGCTGACCGCCCTGGCCGCCCGAAGAACCGCCGGACCCGCCCGAGCTGCCGCCCGAACCGCCCGATGCCTTGATCTCTTTGTTCATGGCCTCATCCTTTCCTGACTGTCTGAGGACGTCGCGCGACCGCCTTGCGGCGCGCATGAAAACAACCGACCGACGTCGGATTTGTTCCAGCGACCCTTCAGGCCTCGCTGCCATTGCGCTGGGTGGCCCGCGCGCACAGCTCGCGCAGATCCTTGCGGATACTTGCGCCGTTCAACATCAGATCGAGCTCAAGCCACGAGTAGCCTTCGCTCTTCAATTCCTTGCGAAGTTCGACGAGGCCGCTACAGGAGCCGCTTCGTGCAATCGCATAGGCGCGCTCGACGAGGTTCATCAGTGCACCCATCAGTTTGATGTCATCCACACACGCGAACGGTTCCCCCGCGCGAGTCTCGCGCGGGGGAACCGAATGTCGTCAGCGACGCGAGCGGCCGCCGCGATCATCGTCCTCGTACCGGCCGCCGCGTCCGCCGCCGCCACTGCCACTGTGACCGTGTTCCCAGCCGCGGCGCGATGCTTCAGAGTGACCCTCGGAGTCGCCGAACCAGCCGCCGTGACCCTGGCCGCCGCTACCGGCGCGACCGCCACGTCCGCTGCGGCTCTCGTACTCGTCGTCACGTCCGCCGCGGCCACCACCGCCACCGCTGCGTCCGCCGCCGTGGCCGTGCTCCCAGCCCCGACGCGATGCTTCCGAATGACCTTCCGGATCGCCGAACCAGCCGCTCTGGCCGTGGCGCTCATGGTCCCAGCCGCGGCGGGAGGCTTCCGAGTGACCCTCGGAGTCGCCGAACCAGCCACTTTCGCCATGACGCTCGTGCTGCCAGCCGCGGCGCGACGCTTCCGAGTGACCTTCCGGATCGCCATACCAGCCGCTCTCACCGCGGCGCTCGTGTTCCCAGCCGCGGCGGGATGCTTCCGAGTGGCCCTCGGAATCACCGAACCAGCCACCATGGCCTTGCTCACGGCCGCCTCCTCGGCTTCCGCCGCCGCCGCCGCGTCCACCGTAATCTTCATCGTGACGCGAACGGGAACCGTAGCCACCGCCGGAGTGGCTGCCGCCGCCACCACCGCGCCCGTAGGAACGGCCGCGACCACCTTCGTCGTCGTCGCTCATGAAGCGGCCATGTTCGTCGCGATCGCGATCGTTCGAATATCTGCTCATCGTGTGTTGCTCCTGGTCATTTTTGTTGCCGGTTCAAACCCGCGACTGCAACGGACACACACCGGACCGCCCGTCTCAGTCCGGTTCCTTAATCGAACGACGCCAGCAATGGTTCCCGAGGGTTTCGAGCCATGGAACCTGATCCGTCACTGCGGGTTCTTGTTGCCGACGCCGCGGACGGCGCGTCGTCGTCAACAGGAGTTTGGAAGATGAATTCGGTGATCTATCTGATCGGCCTCGTCGTGGTGGTTCTGGCGATCCTGTCGTTCCTCGGGCTTCGCTGAGGATGGACACGAGCAGGGCGACGGAAGCGCTTCAGCGTGAGGACGATTTTGCCGCGAGCAACTCGTTCCTCGATTGGGCCGGCATTCTGGCGGGCGCGTTCGTCGCCTTCGCGGTGTGGACCGTCTTCGTAAAGTTCGGACTTGCACTCGGGCTCTCGATCGCACCGCTTCCAGCAGGAACGGTGCGATGGGGTTTTCCGGACACCGCGTTCGTCGTTCTGATGGGCGTTTGGGTGATCTTCACGCAGCTATCTGGCCTGGTGGCCGGCGGCTACGTCGCGGGGCGCATGCGGCGACCTTCGGGTGAAGCAGCCCCTGAAGAGATGCGCGTGCGAGACGGGATGAACGGGCTGGCGGTATGGGCGGTCGCATCCACCGCCATGGCGATCGTCACAGTGGGTGCGATCTCGAGCGGTATTTCAGGTGCGCTGTCGGTCGCGGGCGGTGCTGCGCAGACCATCGCGAAGCCCTCGACGGCGTACATCGTCGATCAGCTGATGCGCCCGAAGGAAGGGACGCAGGCTCCCGGCACGCCTTCTCCTCCAAACACAGCAAATGGCAACGACGACTCCGCAGTGGTCGGTCGCATCCTCGAACGCGTATCCGATTTCAAGCTGGACGAGTCCGACAAGACATATGTCGCGCAGGTGGTCTCCCGCCGTACCGGGCTCACCGACCAGGAGGCGCGGGCGCGCATCGATGATCTCATGGCCAAGTTCGGCCAGGAGGCTGAGCGCGCGCGCAAGTACGGCATTCTTGCAGCGTTCGTCAGCGCGGTTACTGCGCTGGTCGGAGCGATCGCAGCCTATGCCGCTGCCGGCTGGGGCGGGAACCATCGCGATGGCGCGTCCGCGGAAGAATTGGAAGCTGCGCGACCGCTTTGAAGCGAGATTCCGCCGCACCTTTGGCGGAACCAGAACACGCTCCGACTGTTGTCCACACGAGCGGTCACGCTCTCAGGTTCAACAGGAGGTTCTACGATGTCGAGATTTCTGGTGCGCGCCCTCGGGGCAGCGCTTCTCGTCGCATCACCGTCGGCGGCATTCGCTGCCTGCAACATCGGCAATGCGGATCAGGCCGAGCAGAAGCTGAGCAAGGTCGAAGGCATCTATAGCGGCGACTACGGCGCGTTGCGCCGTGACATGCGCCAGCTTCGCACGACGGCCTACACCCTGCAGAAGTACGGACAGGACCAGGCATGCCAGCAGGTCGTCGACTCGATCAACCAGCTGCTGCAGGATCCGAAGAAGTCGCTTCAGGCGGCGAGCAACGGTGCCGCCACCAACATGAGCACCGATACGACTGCGACAACGGGCACCGCGACCGGCACCGCAGTCGGCAGCAGCACGACCAACTCCACGGCGATGAACAATACGGCCACCGACCAGACGGGTTCTATCGGCACGGCCGGTTCGTCGTCCATGGAAGAGCGTCGCGCGTCCGCCGTACCGCTCACGCAGAGCAAGCAGATGAGCGCCAATGACATCATCGGCTCGGACGTCTACGGCACCGACAACCGCGCCATCGGCGAAGTTGAGGACATCGTGGTCGGCGCGAACAACGAACCAGGCTATGCGGTCGTGTCCTATGGCGGCTTCCTCGGCATCGGCAAGGACCTCGCCGCTGTTCCGATGTCGGCGATCAAGGTGTCGCGCGACAACTACCTGTTCGTCGATTTCGATCGCGCACGCCTCGAGGCGGCGCCGAAAGTGAAGCGCGGCAACAACAGCTGGTGGGCGAACTCGGATTGGCGCCGCCAGAACGACGCCTACTACATGACCAGCAGCAACAACACGAACTCCACGACTGGCACCGGCACGAACTCTTCAACGACCAACCAGTAACGCGCTGCGTCGCGGCCCGGTGGAGACCCGCCGGGCCGCAGTCATTTTCGGTTCCCCACCGGAACAACTCTCCAGTGGTCTCGTTTGTCGACAGGACGACCGATTTTCAATCCAGCGAAAGGATGATGAGATGGGCAGGTACGATTACAGTGCCGGCAGCCGCTATGAGAGTGGCAATGGCCGACAGGATGAGGACTGGGATCGCGGTAGCGGCTCGTACGGCGACGACGAGTCCGGTCGGCGCTCGGGATCCTTCAGCGAGCGCGGCTCGGGTGAGCGGTACGGCGAGGGTTATGGCCGTTCGTATGGCTCGCGGTCGGAAGATCGTTCCGGCTACGGGCAGTCGCGCCACGGCGGCTCCTATGGCGGGCAGGAACAGGGCACCCGCGGCACATACAGCAGCCAGGGCGGATCCTACGGCAGTGAAGGGCAGGGCTACGGCAGCTCGCAGGGCGGCAGCACGGGTGGATACGGCGCCGGTTACGGTGGCGGCAGCCCGGGCAGCTATGGCGGCTCGCAGGGCGGACAGGGCTACGGCGGTGCGCAGGGCGGCTACGGCTCGCAAGGCGGCTATGGTTCGCAGGGCGGCTACGGGCACAGCGGCGCCTCCCATGGCGGACAAGGCGGAGTCTTCGGCTACCAGGCCGGTCATGGCGCGTCCGGCGGCTCCCAGAGCGGCTATGGGTCAAGCGGCTATGGATCAGGCGGCTACGGCTCGGGCTCGCAGGGCGGCTACGGCTCCTCCGGCGGTGGTTATGGCTGGGGCGGCGAGTCCGGTGGTTCACAAGGTGGTTACGGCTCGTCCAACTACGGGTCGAGCGGCTCGCAGGACTACGGTTCCGGCGGCTATGGCTCTGGAACCCAAGGCGGCTCTGGAGGTTCGCGTGGGTCGGGCTACGGTTCGGGGGGCTACGGCTCTGGCGGGATTAGCGGATCCCACGGCGGATACGGATCGTCCGGCGGCTCAAGCTACGGGTCTGGCGGCTATGGCGGCAGCCAAGGGTATGGTGCGGGCAGCATGGGCGGCGGGAGCATGGGCTCCGGCGGTTACGGGTCCCAGGGCGGCCATCACCAAGGCTCATCCGGCAGCATGTCGGGCCAGGGCATGTACGGCTCGTCGGGCTACGGTTCCGGATCGCAGGGCTACGGCCAGGGCGGCTCCGGGCAGAGCAACCTCGGCGGCTACGGGCAATCTGGATCGCAAGGCGGCTTCGGTCAGCACGGCGGTCAGATGGGCTCCGGCCAGGGCTTCGAGCATGACGACGACTACCATCACTGGCGGAACGAGCAGCTGAGCAAGCTGGACGAGGATTACCGCAACTGGCGCACCGAACGGCGCAAGAAGTTCTCGGACGAGTTCGAGAGCTGGCGCAAGCAGCGTGGGCAGGGCGGTAGTTCGTCCGGCCAGTCGGGTAGCAGCTCGTCGGGGCTTGGCAGCCTGAGTGCCGGGTCGTCGGGACTGTCGGGATCAGGTTCGAGCGACAGCGACACCAGCTCTGGCTCCTCGTCGGGCCTCGGTGCGTCGAGCGGGTCGTCGGGCAGTTCCGGTTCGAGCGGCAGCTCGTCCGGGTCGTCGGGCTCCTCGTCGAGCTCGAGGAAGTCCTAAATCAATCTGTCAGGGAAACGGAGGCCAACATGGCAGTGAAGTCACTGGAAGACCTGTTCACGGAAACGCTTCGCGACATCTACTACGCCGAGAAGAAGCTCGTGAGCACGTTGCCGAAGATGGCGAAGATGGCACAGTCGCCCGATCTCAAGCAGGCGATGGAGAAGCATCTCGAAGAAACGAAGACGCACGTGCAGCGCGTCGAGGAGATCTTCGAGGGGCTCGGCAAGCGAGCGAGCGCGAAGAAGTGCGAGGCGATGGACGGCATCGTCAGCGAGGCCGAGGAAGTCGCCAGTGAAGTGAAGGCGGAAGAGGTCGTCGACGCCGCTCTCATTTCGTCTGCGCAGACGGTCGAGCATTACGAGATCGCCCGCTACGGCACGCTGTGCGCCTGGGCGCGCGAGCTCGGGATGGACGACGCAGAGAAGCTGCTGCAGTCCACGCTCGAGGAAGAGAAGGCGGCCGACGAGAAGCTTACGATGCTCGCAGAAGAGGCAGTGAACCAGCGCGCGGCGGCCTGATCAATCAGGATACGGTTTGAAAGGAGGGAGGCGGACCGCCTCCCTCTTTGCTATCCCCCGCGATCCGGAGACAAAAAAGAGCGGGATTCCCTGAGGAATCCCGCTCCCGCATCAGAAAGGTCGCATCGGGTTTTAGGGGAGGACAAGCCCGCAACGGCAGCGGGAGACCCCGAAACAACCACCCTGACGCATCGTATAATGCGGCTCGTCGAATTTGGTTCCCGCGTGCAGGATATTTGTTGGCGCTCCAGCCGGTTTGTTGCGCAAGTCGCGATGGAACCAAATGCCTTCCCGCCCGCTTTACGTAGGTGGCGGCTGGAGGCAGGGCGAAATGTATCATCACGTCAAGAAGCTCATGTACACGGTCCGCGTCGGCGAACCCAACCCGACGTTTGGCAACATGCTGCTCGAGCAGTTCGGCGGAGCCAACGGCGAGCTTGCAGCCGCCATGCAGTACTCGATCCAGGGCCTCAACTGCGAGGACATGGCCCGCAAGGACATGCTGATGGACATCGGCACGGAGGAGCTGAGCCACCTCGAGATCATCGGCACGCTGGCCCGTATGCATCTGTCGCCGATGAAGGCGAAGCGCAACGAGGCGGAGGCCGATCCGCTGATCGCGATCGCCGGCGGCGGTGGCGTGACGCTGTGCAATTCCATGGGAAATGCATGGACGGCCGATTACCTGAAGATCACCGGCGATCTCGCGGTGGACCTGCATTCGAATATTGCTGCAGAGGCCCGCGCGAAGATCGTGTACGAACGGCTCATCAACTTTTGCGACGACCCCGGAACGCGCGACGCGCTCCAGTTCCTGATGACGCGCGAGATCGCGCACATGAAGGCGTTTGCCTTCGCGCTCGACTCCCTCGGGTTGCCAAGGTTCCAGATCGGCTCGCTGCCGCCAACCGAAGCCTTCACCAACAAGTACTTCAACGACTCGACCGGAGAGGGCGATCTGGGCGAGATCGACGCGCGCGGTCCCTGGAACGAAGGTGGCGAGTGGGAATTCGTCGAGAACACGTCTCTTGCCGAGCAAGGGATGCCCGTGATCGACACGCGCAGCACGACGCCGGACAGCGAGGAGTTGCGATCGGTTCTGGCGGAGCATCTGCGAGAGCTCCTCCACGCAGAAAAGCAGCTTCTGAAGGCGCTGCCGAAGATGATCCAGGTCGTGAACTCCGAGAAGCTCGCGCAGGCAATCGAGAAGCACAATATCGAGACAGGCACTCACGTCGCACGTCTCGAGGAGGCGCTCAAGCTCATGGGCGTGAGCGCCCGCTCGAAGACTTGCCGTGGCATGCAGGGGCTCGTCGAGGAAGGCAACGAAGTGATCAACGCAATGGATGGACGGCTGCCCGCCACCGCCGACCTGGCAGTGATCGCCGCCGCCCAAAAGGTCGAGCATTACGAGATCTCCGCTTACCTCACCGCCTGCAACCTCGCCAATCAGGCGCAGCTGCCGGCCGTGGCTCAGCTCCTGACGCTCACGCTCGGCGAGGAACGCGCCGCCGATCAGGAGCTCGGTATCATCGCGCGTTCGCTCATGAGCCAGGTCCAGCCAATGGCCGCAGAGTAAGGGGAAGTCTTGACGATGAAGCTATCACGCAGTCGGCGCGGGTGGTGTAATCTTGATCGCCGGACGCCAATTTCCGGCGTTTCATGACCGAGGCGACCAAGGTACGAGCCATGCCCGACAACGGTGACGAAACCGCGGGAAAAACCAGACGCATCCACCGGCGGGAAGAAGAGTCGGGGCAGAAGCAGGAGAAGCCCAAGGTCTACGGCATGATCGGCCAGAGGCTCAGGGATTACTTCGACGGCGTCGCCCGGCAACCCATTCCCGACCGTTTCGAAGAGCTCCTGAAAAAGCTCGAGGACAATGGAAAGCCGGAACAGGACAAGTAGATTGGCCGAACCCAAGATCGCGCCCGTCGGCGATCCCCCATCCGCTGATCCAGCGCACGACTTCCGGAAACTGTTGACCGAGGCGATCCCGAGTTTGCGTGCGTTCGCAATCTCGCTCTCCTCGCGCACGGATTTCGCCGACGATCTCGTGCAGGAAACGCTGATGAAGGCGTGGAACCACCAGGACACCTTCAAGCCGGGTACGAATCTGCGCGCGTGGCTCTACACGATCCTGCGCAACGAGTACTACAGCGTGATGCGCAAGCGGCGTCGCGAGGTCGAGGACGCCAACGATTTCTACGCGGGCCAACTCGCTGTGCCCGGCGGTCAGGAAGGGCACATCGACATCGCTGAACTGCGCAGCGCCCTGATGAAGCTGCCGGACGACCAGCGCGAGGCGATCATCCTCGTCGGCGCTTCCGGCTTCTCCTATCAGGAGGCTGCCGAAATTTGCGGCGTCGCGATGGGCACGGTGAAGAGCCGCGTGAGTCGCGCCCGCACGCGCCTCGCCCTGATCCTCGAGGGCGGTCACCGCCCCGGTGAGACTGTGCCCAAGGCGGACGACGAAGACGGAACCAAAGGGTCCTGATCCCCGTTCCTTGCCGGAACCCGGGCAAGGAGAAGCGGATGACCCTCGGTACGATCCTCATCATCGTCCTCGTTCTGGTCCTCGTCGGAGCCTTGCCGAGCTGGAACTACAGTCGTTCGTGGGGTTACGGGCCCTCAGGTGGCGTCGGTCTGCTGCTTCTCATACTGGTCATTCTGGTTCTGATGAACAGAGTGTGAGCTTGGACGCGCGTGCGCCCGCCGAGAATGAGCCAGTCCTGGGGCGACCACGGTCTTCCGCGTGGCGGCGGTCACCACCGCCGCTCGTAGGCCTCTTCATTCTCGCCTGCATAGGCGCCGCGGTCTTGGCGCGAGACGTGCTCGTGCCGGTCGCCTTCGCCTTCTTCACGGCCGTAACGTTCCGCCCACTCATCCGGAAGCTCGCGCAGAAGCATATCCCGGCCTGGGTGTGCGCTCTTGGATTTGTCACCGTCCTCCTCATCGCCACAATCGGTGCGTTCTACCTGTTCAGCGGCGCGATCGCGCAGTGGATCGCGGATGCGCCGCAGTTGCAGCGCGAGTTCGTGCGGAAGATGCACGACATCGGCGACATGCTTCGCAACCTCGCAACGCTCACCGAGCAGTTGCGAAAGGCGGCTGCGCCAGCGACGACGCCGGGGGAGCCGGTGCAGGAGGTCGTCGTCAAGGCACCGGTATTGCCCGATCTGCTCATGCTCGCGGCGAACTACCCGCTGAGCATCGCCGTCATGGCGCTCGGTGCTCTGGTCCTCACGATGTTCCTGATGGCGTCGGGCGATCTTTTCTACGAGAAGCTCATCAAGGTCCTGCCGACCCTCTCCGACAAGAAAAACGCGCTGCGCATAACGTACGACGTCGAGCACGAAGTTTCGCGCTACCTCGTGACGACCGCCGCAATCAACGCCGGCGTGGGTGCAGCCGTCGGCGGGTCGTTCCTGTTTCTCGGCATGAGCACGCCGCACTTGTGGGCGCTGTTCGCCTTCGCGCTGAACTTCATTCCCTACCTCGGGCCGCTGTTCGGAATCGCCTTGTCCGCGGCCGTGGCGATTGTGGCGTTCCCGACGCTGCACCAGGCGCTGCTCGTACCGATCGCCTATTCCGTGGTGGTGGCGACTGAATCGAATCTGGTCACGCCGAGCATCGTGAGCCGGCACCTGAGCCTCAACGCCGTTGCGGTGTTGATCTCGGTCGCGTTCTGGACGTGGGCGTGGGGAATAGCGGGAACGGTGCTCGCCGTCCCGTTCCTCGTAACGTTGCGTGTCCTTTGCGATCACTTGCCGAGCCTGGCGGGACTGGGCGAGTTCCTGTCGGAACGCAAGTCGGAGAACGGGACGGCGAATTCGTCCTAAAGGACGTGGAACAGATAAAGCAGGATGATGATCGGGATCGGCACCCCGACGAGCCACAACAGTGCGCCGCGCATCGTTATCGCCCCTGCCTTATTCGTCCATGCCGCTCGAGAAATCATCCGGACGCGAACTGCCGAAGTCTCGCGAGCCGTAATCCCGCATGCCGCCGGCAATCGCGGCACCGATCAGCGCGCCGAGGCCTGCGCCGGCAAGGCCCAGCACCACCGCGTTGTCCTGCACGAAGTTGCGGATACTGCGCCGCTCGGGCAGGCTGTCGCCCGCCATTTCGGCCCATTCGGCGAGCGCCGACTTCATGCGGCCGGCGATCTGCTCTGCCGAGCGCATGTAGCTGTCGCTCTCCTGTCGGCCGCGAGACGCGACCCCACTACGTCCGCCGCTACGGCGTCCCTTGGGCGCGCCGCCGTTCGATGCGCTACTAGTCTGCTGCTTGCTGCGACCGCGGCCGCCGCTCTTCGTCGCTGCCGAATGCGGAGCGTTCTTCGAAGCCATGATCAGTCTCCTCTGAGGCTGGGTTGAAAGGTCGCCGTCCCGGCACCCGCCTGGTGCTGAGGACGTCGGTTCGGTCTGCGCGACCGTTGATCATGCTGTAGGCGACTGCGGCGATGACGCAGCCGACGATCAGCACTTCGAACAGATTGCTGCGATTGCCTGTCGACAAAACGCGATCGGTATAGGCCTGCGCCTTGGCGACCGCCTCGTCCTTGAGATTATTGGGGCGCAGGCGCTCGCGCGCCTCGTTCAGCGTGGTGACGAAAGCCTCGCGGCGGTCCAGCGCCTCGCGTTCGAGAGCCTGGCGCTTACCCATGGGTCTTGCTCCGGCGGTTGCCGAGCATCCATTGCATTAGGAGGCTTGCCGGATGGTCGGGCAGCTTCATCATCGACCGGGCGATGAGCGCGAGGATCGCGATCAGCACGACGAGCGCTCCGGCGACTGCCGCCACTGCCCACGCCTGCGACTGCAGCGTAGCTGAGAGGATGAAAACCGCTGCGAGCGCCAGGACGACAACAAGCGCTGTTAGCAATACCGAACACACCCAAAGAAGCGCCACCGCGCCGCCCCACTTGCCGGCGATGTGGCCAACCTCCGCCCGAGCGAGCTCAAGCTCGACCAGCGCAAGGCCCTTGCCTTCATCGATGAGGCGATGCGCGAGAACCGTCAGGCTCTCGCGTTCCGCCGGGGGCACATCGCGGATGTCAGGCCGCATCGGCTCCGAGACCTCCCATGGCCTGCTGACCGCCGCGCTGGCCGCTGCGACCGGCATTGCGCCGAACGCCCACGGCGCGCCGTTCACGCTGCCGGCGCTCTTCCTCCCGTGCCCGGGCGCGGATGTAGCCGCCGATCGCCACGCCACCGACGAGCGCGATGGCGACCGTCGTATAGGGGTGTTCGTAGACGAAATCGCGCGCATCGGTCGCCATGTCTCGCATGTCGCTGTCGCGGATGTATTCGGCCCATTCGTCCATGCGGTCGGCTACCGTCTGCACCTGCTCCTGCAGGGCCGGAAGATCCTCGAAACTCGACGCGAGGCCCCTCGTCGATTCCGCAAGCGCCTCGAGCTGATCTGCGCCCGCGGTTCGTCGCGTGGCGAACGAACTCGTGATCTTCAGGATCTCCTCGATGATCGGACCGGTATTTCCGCGGCCGCCGGAGCGCCGCTCATTCATTCTCGTGTTGGCCATCGTAACCCTCGTTCCGTCTCCATTGACTGGTGCTGGAACGAGCACGCAGGCCCCAAGGTTCCCGCTTCGCTCACTCGGTCGGGATGTTGCCGAGAGCGGTCGCGAACGCTGCGGCGGAGAACGTGCTGGCGAACGCCACCGCGAGCATCGCGCAGGCCACGGTGGTGCTGTCGCTCCCCGCCAGCATGCGATGCAGGTCGAAAACGTTGCAGGCGATCATCACGTCGAGAAGACCGAGGCCGACCGCGCACCCGCCTGCCGCCTGCGCGCACAGGAAGCGGGGTGCCAGAGCAACGGACTTCGCTGTCTTGCGATGCGGGCTCATCTCGGGAAGAACGCCAGGTAGACGATGATGAAGCCGACGATCACAGCCGCAAGCGCCACGAACAGCACGCGATGCACGTTGTGACCGGTAACGGCCTGCCGCGCCTGCGTCGGTTCAATAATGCGTTCCCGGCTCGTGTTGGTGTCGCGTTCGCTCATCGGTGGCTCCCTGCCGTTGTCGACGGAACGGTTCAGGACCGGGTCGGGTTCCGTGCTATATCAGTGACATGGACCACAAGGCCCTTATCGCCTCGCTGAATGAGACTGAGCGTGCGGAACTGACGGCGACCTCGAATGCCGCAGGCCTCCGGCATCTCGCCGGGCACGCAGGCGCCATCGCATTGCTCGCGGCGATCATCGCATCCGGCATGCCGGGATGGCCGCTGGCGCTGGTGCCGCTCGGTATCCTCGTCGTGTTCCTGTTCACGCTGATGCACGAGGCGAGCCATCGCACCGCATTCCGCTCGGAGTGGCTGAACGACATCTGCGCCCGCGCCGCCGGCTTTCTTCTGTTTCTGCCGCCCGAGTGGTTCCGGTATTTCCACTTCGCGCACCACCGGCACACGCAGGATCCGGCGCGCGATCCCGAACTTGCCGCACCGAAGCCGGAGACGCGGTGGCAGTACCTGAAGTATGTGTCGGGATTCCCCGTGTGGCGCGGCAACCTCACCACGCTCCTGCGCAATGCATGGGGAAGCGCCCGTGACGCCTATGTCCCTGAGAAGGCGCGACGGCGGATCGTGTCAGAGTCTCGGCAGATGCTCGCTGCGTATGCCGTCCTATTGGCAACATCCGTTTTGATCCACTCGACGATGCTGCTGTGGGTATGGTTGATCCCAGCCCTGCTAGGGCAGCCGTTTCTGCGGCTATACCTGCTCGCCGAGCACGGGCGCTGCCCGTTCGTCCAGAACATGCTCGAGAACAGTCGCACGACCTTCACCAACCGGCTCGTGCGGGCGATCGCGTGGAATATGCCGTACCACGCCGAACACCACGCGTATCCGGCCGTCCCCTTCCACAAGCTACCGCAATTCCACGCGCTGGCGGCGCGGCACGTGAAGGTGACGGAGCGGGGGTATGCGCGCTTCAATGCCAACTATGTCGCTGCCCTGAAACGATGAAGGGGCGGCCAGCGCGGCCGCCCCTTCATCAAGCCTTAGGCGAAGCTTACGACTTCTTGCACTGCGCCATCGTCTTGTCGTCGGACTTCAGTACCTTCTCGGCCTCGGCCTTGCTGGTGAACTGCTGGTGATGGATCTGCACCATCGCCTTGCCGTCCGGCTTCTTCTCGGAAATCTCGCACTTGCCCGTCTTGGCGTCGCGAACGATGTAGTACTCCGTCGCCGCGAACGCGGAGCCGGAAAACGCGACGAGCGACGCCACGGTGATCAGTGTGCGGAGTTTCATGGTCATTCCACCAGTTGGATCGGGGATCAGGGGTTCGACCAGCACTGCCAAGACCGATCCGTCATCGAGCTTTGGAGTTCATTTCGGTGCGGCAGGCGCCGTTCGATGCATGCATCATCGACTGCACGCGTTTCCACCCGTTGTCCGCAGTGTTTCACTGCGTAACAAAACGAATCCGGTGCGCTACGCGGTTACAGTTTCCCGAACCGTCGTCTCGATCGCGATCTCGACGCCCCGCACCATGCGGGCGAGTTCCATCGAGGGCAGCTCCGTGCGCTTCTGCATGTCGCTCGCTGCGCTGCAGCGGCCCTCGACGATCAGGGCAGCGACCTGTTCCGGCGTGTACGGAACATGGATGAACCCGGCCGGGACTGGGAGACGTTGCCGATCCAACTCGTGCAGCAAGGTGTAGAGGCACGCATTGCAGAGATACGCGCCCGCCGTGGTGGACAGCTTGGCGGGGATGCCCTCGGCGAGGAGCCGTGTTTCGATCGAGCGCAACGGCAACGTCGCGAAGAGTCCCGCAGCAGCGTCCTCCCGCAGCGGTTCGTCGCGCACCACCGCGCCAGAATTGTCGGGAATATCGAAATCGGTGACGTTGATGCCGATGCGTTCGAGCCGAAGCATCGGCTCGCCCGGATAGAGACCGAGCGCGATGATCCCCGCAGGACGAAACTCCTCGATCAGGCGGGCGATTTCCGCCGCCAGCGGATGGAGAACGACGGGCAACGCACGGCCGATCACGCGCCTGCCGGCGATCGAGCTCCCATCGAGCGCCCGCATGACGTCGTATGCCGGATTGAATGGGCGCCCGCCATAGGGTTCGAAGCCGGTCACCAGGAAAGGACGGTCCTCGGTCATGGCGTAGAGTCAATGTTCTGAAACTGCAGGGGGTGGACGCGCATTGCCTAGCGATCTGAGCAGACTTTGCGGCGACGGCAAAGAGGGCGACAGATGAAACCGAGCGAGGCGCGATGGGAGTGGCGAGTCTTCGGCGAGCGGTCAGCGGTGGCCGTCGAGCTACTCGAGGGAGAGCATAGGCTGCCTCGCCGAGATCAGCGACGTGGCTCTGCCCGGACGGGAGGTGCGAACGGTCGCCGCCGAGCATCGCGACCTTCATCAGCTGCGCGCGGCGCATCCTAAAGCGCCACGTGGCCGGCTAGGACCGCCAGCGTAGAGCCAGGTCGGCAACGTGCGCGAAGAGCGCCAGCGCCAGCAATCCGCCCACAATGGGGATACCTGCTCCGGACAACACCGCCCAAAGCGCGCCGAGCAAGCTTGCGCCAGCGGCAAGGTTGACGAGCAGGGGCAACGGTCGAGGACCCGTACCGGTGCGGGCGCGCCACAGGAGGAGCGCGAGCGCTTCTACTGCCATGAGCCCAAGGATCAGCGGCACGATGGTGCCGTCGCGGATCAGCGCTTCGAGCATGGGCCCGCCGTCACGGCGGGACGAGGCCCAGGAGGTGCGCGAGGTCCTTGAAGAAGATGCGCACGTGTGCGGCGGGCTTCGAGCGCACCATGCGCTTGTTCATGTAGGCTTCCCAGGTGATGCGCTGCACGTCGGGGTCCGCGCACATCGATACGAAGCGCTCGCGGCGCGCGTCGTTCTTGTACCAGAAGTGCTGCATGATCCCGAGAACCCAGAACACCCGGCCGTGGGCCTTCATGAACCGCTTGCGGGCGGTCGCGAGTTGCCGCGCGTCGCCGGTCGCGAGGAATCCCTCGACCGCGTCCGCGGCCATGCGTCCGCACGTCATCGCGTAATAGATGCCTTCGCCCGATGCCGGCGCGACGACGCCCGCCGCATCGCCGGCAAGCACCACGTCGCGCCCGTTGTCCCACCGCTTCAGCGGCTTCAGGGGGATTGGCGCGCCTTCGCAACGCACCGTTTCAGCTCCGTCGAGCCCGGTGCGCCGGCGCAGCGCCGTCACCGCCTCGCGCAGGGCAAAGCCCTTGTGGGCGCTGCCAGTGCCGATGCTCGCGTGTTCGCCGTGCGGGAAGACCCAGCAGTAGAAGTCCGGCGAGAACTCCGCCTGGTAGTAGATGTCGCAGCGCTTCGCATCGTACGCGGCGCGCTCCGTGCGCTCGGTGCGGACCACCTCGTGGTAGGCGAACACGAAGGGCGCCTTGCCGGCGTTCGGCACGGCGGTGCGCGCAACTGCGGAGTTGGCGCCGTCCGCCCCGATCACTGCGCGCGCCGTGAGCGTGCCCTTCGCCTTCGTGCCCTTCGCCTCGAAGTGGACGACGGCGTTGCCTTGCGCGTCTCGGGAAAAGTCCGTGTACGTGCCGGCGATGCGCGTCGCGCCGTTCTGTCGCGCGCGCTCGCGCAGCCATTCGTCGAAGACGTCACGATCGACCATGCCCACGTAGCCGCCCTCGATCGGCATGTCGACCGCCCGGTTGCTTGGCGCGACAATGCGCGCGGAGTGCACCTGCGCCACCATCAGCGATGGCGGGATCGCGAATTCCTCGACGAGCTTCGGCGGGATCGCGCCGCCGCACGGCTTCACCCGGCCGATTCGATCGAGCAGTGCCACCCGCCGGGCCTTGCGCGCAAGATCGGCCGCGGCGGTCGCACCGGCCGGTCCGCCGCCCACCACCACCACGTCGAAGAGTTCGTCGGTCATGACGTCACCGTTGCGTTGCGAGGCGCGGCGATGGCCGCGGGGGAAGCATTGATGCGAGGCGCGAGGATGCCGGCCGCCATCACGCCGGAGACGAGAAACAGCGCCGCCTCGCCGGCAAAGACGCTGGCGTAGGCTTCGAGCGGCGAGCCGAGCAGATGGCGCGCGAGATCGGCGGACGCGGTGCCGAGGAAGCCGCCGAGGCCGAAGGCGATCGCCTGCGCGGCGCCCCAAAGACCCATGCGGACACCTTCGCGCGCCTCGCGACCGGTTTCGGCGAGCCCCATCATCGAACCGATGGCGGAAACCGCGAAGGCGCCGTTGCCGACGCCGAGCACCGCGACATTTGCAGGGAGGTGCCAGTGCGCCGATGCAAACCCGGCGACGGAGAGACCAGCCAGCGCCAGGGCGGAGACGATGCAGCCGAGGATCGACCAAAGCCTCAGCGAGCGCAGCCGCGGGCCGAACCAGCCGCTGCCCGCGAGCGCCACGAGGATCATGCCCGTCATCACGCCGCCGTGCTGGAGGCCGGAGAGGGAGGTGGTCTCCCCCGGCGTCATCGCGAACACCGCGCCCGCGAACGGTTCGAGGATCAGGTCCTGCGCCGAGTAGGCGAGCATCGAGACGAAGATGAAGATGGCGAAACGGCGCGCTTCGGGGTCCGCCCACTCGCGCGCGAGCGCCGCCTTGAACGTGCCCTTCGGCAGCGCTTTGCCGGCTTCGGGAGAAGCGTGTCCGCGTCCCTCGATCCCGTAGAGGGCGAGTGCTGCGACGAGCACGGCGCCAGCGCTGACGGCCGCCGTCACCTGGATCAGTCGGGTGAGGGAGAACGGATCGAGGAGCTTACCGGCGATGCCAGCCGTGACGGCGAATCCCGCGATCATCATGATCCAGACGACCGTCGCGGCGACCGCGCGCCGCTTTTCGCCGACGAGGCTCGCCAGCAACGCCAGCAGCGACGTTCCCGCCGCGCCGACACCTATACCGACGATGGTGAAGGCGAGGAAGCCCGCGAGCGTCCCGAGGACGGGACTAAAGCTCAGCAACGCCGTCGCCAGCGCCGCGCCGATGCCGCCCGTTGCGAGGACGGCCATGCCGGCGATGATCCAGGGGGTGCGGCGCCCCGATCGGTCGGAGCCGAAGCCCCAGCGCGGCCGCAGCAGCTGGATTGCGTAGTGCCAGCCGACGAGGATGCCGGGCAGCATCGCGGGCATGGCGAGTTCGACGACCATCACGCGGTTGATGGTGGAGGTGATGAGCACAACGATCGCGCCGAGTGCCGTCTGGACGAGGCCGAGGCGAATGATGCCGAACCAGCTCAAGGGCGCGCGGGTCATGAAATCACCATGGGAAGGGTTCGAACGGCGAAGGCCGAGGCGAGCATGCCTAGCACGTAGAGCGTGGTGCCGGTGGCGTTGTACCAGGGGGCTCGTTCCTTGGGCGCTGCGAGCAGCCTGCCCATCAGGACCACCTGCACCAGTGACAGCAGCGCGACGACCGCGGCGTGCCATGGCCGGTCCCACGACCAGAGCAGCGCGATCACGACGATCTGCGGCACGAGCATCACGCCGCAGGCGAGACGCGCGGCGTTGTCGACGCCCAGCGTCGCAGGCAGCGAGCGCACGCCGAACTTCAGATCGCCCTCGACCGACTTGAAGTCGTTCAGCGTCATGATGCCGTGCGCTCCGACGCTGTAGAGGAGGGCGAGGATGAGAATCGGCTGCGGCGGCAGGGTGCCGGCCATGACCGCCGCGCCCGTGAACCAGGGCAGGCCCTCATAGGAGAGCCCGACGGCGGCGTTGCCCACCCAGCCGTTCTGCTTGAGGCGAAAGGGCGGGGCGCTGTACATCCAGGCAAGCGTGAGGCCGAGAACGCAGGCCGCCAACACCCACGGCCCCAGCACCCAGGCGAGGAGCAGCGAGAGAGCGGTCCAGGCGATCGCAATGTAGAGACCCCATCGGCCGGGAACCCGACCGGACGGGATTGGCCGGTTGGGCTCGTTGATCGCATCGACGTGCCGGTCGAACCAGTCGTTGACCGCCTGGCTCGTGGCGCAGACCATCGGACCTGCGAGCACGATGCCGGCGGCGGCCAACAGCCACCTGCCGGAGAGCGGTTGTCCCGAGGAGATCACGCCGCAACCGAATGCCCACATCGGGGCAAACCAGGTGATCGGCTTCAAGAGCTCCAGGACCGCAGACAGGGCCGGACGCGCCATGCTCGAAACTTAGAATCGAGCGCGCGTGACTGTCAATGAATCTTGACGTTTTAGTGTCGGAGAAAGTGGACAGTTACGCCGCGGTTTCAGCTCGCGGCGTCGGCCTCGTTCGCATCATTGGCGTCGAGGTCGCCAAGCCCGTAGCGGCGCAGCTTGGAATAGAGGCTCTGCCGGCTCAAGCCCAGCATCTCCGCGGCCGAGGCGCGGTTGTCGTTGGTCAGTTCGAGGGCGGCCTCGATGCACAGGCGCTCGATCACGTCTGTCGCCTCGCGAACCAGTTCCTTGAGCGACACGCGGCCGACGAGATGCGTGAGTTGCTCGACGGAGCGAGGCAGGGCGCGCGTGCCGGGCGTATCGGCCTGGTACATCTTCTGCGCCGCGGGCCGGAGCGTGAACCCGAAGCAGGACTGATCGCCGGACAGGACCGAAACGCCGGACAGCTCCACGTCCTCGGTGGCGCCGTACTCGCCGCGCACGATCGTCGAGAAATTCCGTACACTGCCGTGCTCGCGCACGCCGGATACGAGGGCGTTGACGTCGACACCCGGGCGTCCGACCCAGCGCCCGAGTGATTGGCCGACGGCCTGTTCTTCGCTCGCCAGTTGGGCGAGGTCGAGGAACGCCGCGTTGGCGGTGAGGATGTTGAGTTCGGTGTCGGTGACGACGAAGCCGTCGGGCAGGTCCTCGACGACCTTCACGACCTTCGATTTCGAACTCGGCACCGGCAGCGAGTTGCCGTTCATGTGAACGGGCGACAGGCGCATCAGAAAGTACGAATTCGAGCCCTGCCGGAACAGCGAGGCAGTAACGAGGAACTCGCGGTCGCCGGCGCGGCTGCGCAGCGGTACGTCCTCGAGCCGGTCGCCTTTGCGTGCGGCGGCAAACACGCTTTGGAGGGCGTCCGAGGACGATTCGTGGAAGAAGTCGGCGAACGGGCGGCCGACGAGTTGGCGCTGGTCGGCGCCAATCACGCGGTTCGCGGCAGGGTTCGCCTCGACGATTCGCCGGGTCGTCGCATCGACGATCAGCACGGCTTCCGACGCGAGCTGGAACAACAGGCGATAGCGCGTCTCGGCGTTGCGGAGCCGCGCGTACTCGCGTTCCATCGACTGCTGCGCGTCGATCAGCTTCTGTTGCAGGGATGCGAGGGTAGAGAGGTCGCGGCCGACGGCGACGATCGCATCCTTGTCGCCCACCGGAATGGCCGCGTAGAGCACCGGCAGATCCGGGCCCTTGCGCGAAGGGTGGTTGACCTGGCGCCAGCGCGGCATCGCGCCCTGGGCTGCGTCAGCCAGCAGCGATTCGATCTTCGGACGGCTCTCGATGGTAACGGTTTCGATCCAGCGCTTGCCGAGCCAGTGGTCAGCGTGCTCGCGGGCGAGTTCGGGGCTCGAGAACGCCATGTCCCGGATAATGCCTTTGGAATCAATGATCAGGGCAATATCGGCCGATGCCGCGACGAGCTTCGCGGCCTCTCGCACGTCAATGTCGCCAAGAGACTTCTCCGGGGCCTGGAAATGGCCCGGCTCATGGCGTCTGGCGAGTGTCTCCATTGCGGGAGCTTTGTCTCTTGCTCGAGTTGCCGACGTTCATCTTGGCGCGTTGCCGATTCCCGATCAGGGTCGGCATCGCTTGCACTGCTTCAAGTCCGTCGAGCGCGCAGGCATCCGCTCCACAATGCTGGACGAGGTCTGCCCGTTCCGCGAACGCCCGCCCTCCTACGATGATACGCAATTCCGTATTGCGGGATGCCCGCCGGACGGCCCTGATAGCCCACGCCAGCTTGTCTATCAACTGGTCGCAGCTCAGGGAAAACCCGACGACATCGTACCAGTTCTGGCGGACGAGGAAGATCAATTCCCGGTGGTTCGTGCCCGGCGGCGTCGCGACATGATAGCCGGCGCGGCGGAACATCTCCTCGACCATGATGATGCCGAAGGTGTGCTGTTCGCCGGGCGCGGGAAGGAACATCACGGTCGGCGCATCGGGCTCGGCCCACACGGAACTGGACGAATCGGCCGTCAGGTCGCGCAGCAGATTCTGCATGCGGGAGAGGCCTACGGTGACCTCGGTGAAGCTCAAATCGTCCGTGGTCCACTTGTCGCCGAGCAGGCGCGCGGCGGGGGCCAAAAGGTCGAGGAACAGCCGGTCGATGGTGCATCCGCGGGCGCGCATCCGGCCAACGAAGCGGGCGCCGGCGAGCTCTTCGTTCGACACGATGGCGGCGCAAAAAGCCACGATGTCCGCGTCTGTCGGCGTCACGCCCGACGCGTTGTCGAGGGTGTGTGCTATTCCGTTCGGATTGCACTGGACCATCATCAGCCGGGGAATGATTTCGCTCTCGATCGTCCGGTACAGGAAGTCGCGATCGCTCAGCCGGTCCTCCTGCGAGCGTCCGGCCTGGTCGTGATCGCTGCGTCCTTCGTCTTTTTGAACCTGTAACGCCTCGTCCAGTCGCGGGTCAGCCATCGGTATCCTCCTTCCCGTCAGCTGCCACAGATCAAGGCGGTGAGGTCTTTCGTTCGACTCTTTTTCGGCCTCGCCGACATCATGGGGACCACCCGTGTCGCCCACGCCGGTATTTGAAACACGTTTGCCGGCAAGGCGCCAGAGTGAGTCACCATGCCGTCAATTTTGTGAGACAGATATCGCCCGATGTAAAGCAGAATTTACGTCCAATCTAGTTGACAGTCCTCTTTTGACGGCTCTACTCTGACTCGCGGTGGACTAGGTAACCAAACCGGTCCTCGACGGGCAGGACACATGCTTCACAGGCCACAGCGGCAGGACGAACGGCGGGGCCTCTACACGGAGGAAGAACGCCGGCGCCGCGACGCATCGCCCTGGACGATCGTGCAAGGTGTCCTGGCGCCCTTACAGTTCCTGGTGTTCCTGGTGAGCCTCTGGCTGGTGCTCCGCTTCCTCGTGACCGGGCAGGGAGAGTGGGCCGCGACGGTCTCCGTCGTCGTCAAGACGCTGGTGCTCTACACGATCATGGTGACGGGCGCGATCTGGGAGCGCGACGTCTTCGGACAGTATCTCTTCGCGCCCGCCTTCTTCTGGGAAGACGTGGTGAGCATGCTGGTGATCGCGCTGCACACCGCGTACCTCTGGGCGGTCGTGACCGGGGCGCTCGACCCGCGCGGGCTCGCGATCCTGGCTCTCGTCGCCTACGCGACCTACGTCATCAACGCCGCACAGTTCCTCCTCAAGCTGCGCGCGGCGCGCCTCGAGGCGGCATCCGTTGCGCCGGCCGTCGCAGGGGCCGCCCGATGAGCCCGCGCGCCCCCACCACCACCGCCCGGTCCGAAGGCTGCGCCGACGCGCCGGTGCTGCGCGAGCGCGGCCAGCGCGAAGTCTTCTGCGGCCTCACCGGAATCATCTGGCTGCACCGGAAGATCCAGGACGCGTTCTTCCTCGTCGTCGGCTCGCGCACCTGCGCGCACCTGCTGCAGTCGGCGGCGGGCGTGATGATCTTCGCCGAGCCGCGCTTTGCCACCGCGATCATCGACGAACGCGACCTCGCCGGCCTCGCCGACGCCAACGCGGAACTCGACAAGGTCGTGGTGCGGCTGATCGAGCGCCGCCCCGACATCCGCATGCTGTTCCTCGTGGGCTCCTGCCCGTCGGAAGTGATCAAGCTCGACCTGTCGCGCGCCGCCGAGCGGCTCAACGCGAAGCTCATGCCGAACGTCCGTGTACTGAACTACTCGGGCAGCGGCATCGAGACGACCTTCACGCAGGGCGAGGATGCCTGCCTCGCCTCCCTCGTGCCCGACATGCCGGTGCTGCCGGCCGGCACGCCGCGCAACCTGCTCGTCGTCGGCGCGCTCGCCGACGTCGTCGAAGACCAGTTCCGCCGCCTGTTCGAGCAGCTGGGAATCGGACCCGTGGCCTTCCTGCCGCCGCGTCGCTCGGGTGACCTGCCGAGCGTCGGTCCCGATACGCGCCTCCTTCTCGCGCAGCCCTTCCTCGGCGAGACCGTGCGCCTGCTCGAGGAGCGCGGCGCGCGTCGCCTCGCGGCCCCGTTCCCGTTCGGCGCGGATGGGACCACCGCCTGGCTCGCCGCCGCTGCCCGCGCCTTCGGCGTGCCGGACGTCGCCTTCCAGCGCGTGATCGAGATGCCGCGCGAGCGTGCCCGTCGCGCGCTCGCCGCGCATCGCCACAAGCTCGAGGGCAAGCGCGTCTTCTTCTTCCCCGACTCGCAGCTCGAGGTGCCGCTCGCGCGCTTCCTGTCGCGCGAGCTCGGCGCGGAACTGCTCGAGGTCGGCTCGCCCTACCTGCACCGCCAGCACCTCGACGAGGAGCTGCGCCTGTTGCCCGCCGGCACGATGCTGAGCGAGGGCCAGGACGTGGATCGCCAGCTCGACCGCTGCCGCGCGGCGAAGCCGGACCTCACGGTATGCGGCCTCGGCCTTGCCAATCCGCTCGAGGCCGAAGGCCTCGCGACCAAGTGGTCGATCGAACTCCTGTTCTCGCCGACGCAGGGCTACGAGCAGGCCGGCGATCTCGCCGAGCTGTTCGCGCGCCCGCTCAACCGCCGTTCCCGTCTCGCCTTCGAGGCCGCCCCATGCACCTGACGCTGTGGACATACGAAGGTCCCCCGCATGTCGGCGCGATGCGCGTCGCGACCGCGCTGAAGGACGTGCACTACGTGCTGCACGCCCCGCAGGGCGATACGTACGCCGATCTCCTGTTCACGATGATCGAGCGGCGCAACCACCGCCCGCCCGTGACCTACACCACGTTCCAGGCCCGCGACCTCGGGGGAGACACCGCGAACCTGTTCAAGCAGGCGGCCGCCGATGCGTTCGAACGGTTCCGTCCGGCAGCGATGCTGGTCGGCGCCTCGTGCACCGGCGAACTCATCCAGGACGATCCGGGCGGCCTTGCCGCCGCCCTGGATCTCCCGGTGCCGGTCGTCCCGCTCGAACTGCCGTCCTACCAGAAGAAGGAGAACTGGGGAGCGTCGGAGACGTTCTACCAGCTCGTGCGCGCGCTCGCCGGTCCGCACGCGCCGCGCCCCGGCACCGCCAAGGTTCGCCCGGCCGGCGCACGCCCCGCCTGCAACATCCTCGGGCCGACGGCGCTCGGCTTCCGGCACCGCGACGACGTGACGGAAATCACGCGGCTGCTGGGGCAGCTCGGCATCGACGTGTCGGTCGTTGCGCCGCTCGGCGCCTCGGCCGCCGACGTGGCGCGCCTCGGCGATGCCGACTTCAACGTGGTGCTCTACCCCGAGACGGGTCTCAGCGCGGCCGAGTGGCTGAAGCGCACCTTCGGCCAGCCGCTGGTGAAGACCGTGCCACTCGGCGTGACCGGCACCAAGGCGTTCGTTGCCGAGGTGGCGGCGATCGCGGGTGTCGACCCGGCCCCGGTGCTCGAACGCGAGACGAGCCGGCTGCCCTGGTACTCTTCGTCCGTCGATTCGACCTACCTCACCGGCAAGCGCGTGTTCGTGTTCGGCGATGCGACGCATACGATCGCGGCCGCACGGGTCGCTGCCAACGAGTTCGGCTTCACCGTCGTCGGCCTCGGCACCTACACGCGCGAGTTCGCCCGCGACGTGCGCGAAGCGGCGAAACTCTACGGCGTCGAGCCGCTCATCACCGACGACTACCTCGAGGTCGAGGCGAAGGTCGCGGAAGCTGCTCCGGAGCTGGTGCTCGGCACGCAGATGGAGCGCCACATCGCCAAGCGGCTCGGCATTCCGTGCGCAGTGATCTCCGCGCCGGTGCACGTGCAGGACTTCCCCGCGCGCTACTCGCCGCAGATGGGCTTCGAGGGCGCGAACGTCCTGTTCGACACGTGGGTGCATCCGCTGATGATGGGGCTCGAGGAACACCTCCTCAGCATGTTCCGCGACGACTTCGAGTTCCGCGACGGCGCGACGCCCTCGCATCTCGGCGTTGCTGCCCCTGCGCCGGCGGCCGCGCCGGAGCCGGTCGCGCAGAAGACGTCGTCCGAAGTCATCTGGCTCGCCGAAGCCGAGAACGAGCTCAAGAAGGTGCCGTTCTTCGTGCGCGGCAAGGCCCGCCGCAACACCGAAAAGTTCGCCCGTGAGAAGGGACTGTCCGTCGTCACCGTGGATACGCTCTACGATGCCAAAGCCCACTACAGCCGCTGACACGACCCCCGTCCGGGTGGTCATCGTCACGCTCGACTCGCACCTCGGCGGTGCGTTCGGGCGGGCCTATGCGATGCTGAAGCGCGACTACCCGGGCATCGTGCTGACGATGCACGCGGCGTCCGAGTGGGCGGAGGACCCGGACGCGCTCGCCCGCTGCAACGCCGACATCGCGAAGGGCGACATCATCATCGCCACGATGCTATTCATGGAAGAGCACATCAAGGCGGTGTTCCCGGCGCTGAAGGCGCGCCGCGACTCGTGCGACGTGATGGTCGGCTGCATGTCGGCCTCGGAAGTCGTGCGGCTCACCAAGGTCGGCCGCTTCCGGATGGGCGATGCGAGTTCGAGCTCGCTGTCGTTCCTGAAGCGGCTGCGCGGCAAGTCGGGCGGCGAAAGCTCCGGCGCCGATCAGCTCAAGATGCTGAAGCGCATCCCGAAGATCCTGCGCTTCATTCCCGGCACCGCGCAGGACGTGCGGGCCTACTTCCTCACGCTGCAGTACTGGCTCGCGGGCTCCGAGCACAACGTCGCCAACATGATCCGCTTGCTGATCGACCGGTTCGCCGACGGTCCGCGCAAAGGCTTGCGCGGCAAGGTGAAGGTCGAGCTCCCGGCGGAGTACCCCGACACCGGGCTCTATCATCCGGCGATCCCCGGGCGCGTCACCGACCGGATCGAGAAGCTGCCGCGGCCGAAGAACACGCGCGCCACGGTCGGCCTGCTCGTGATGCGCTCCTACATCCTCGCCGGCAACACGGCTCATTATGACGGCGTGATTGCCGCGCTCGAAGCCCGCGGTCTCGCGGTGGTGACGGCCTTCGCCTCGGGCCTCGATGCGCGCCCGGCGGCGACGAAGTACTTCTTCAACGGCGGCCGGCCCGCGATCGACGCGCTCGTCTCGCTGACCGGCTTCTCGCTCGTCGGCGGCCCCGCCTACAACGACGCCCGCGCCGCCGAGGAGATGCTCGCCGCCCTCGACGTGCCCTGCATCTCGGCAACGCCGCTCGAATTCCAGACGATCGAGCAGTGGCAGGACTCCGACCGGGGCCTCAGCCCCGTCGAAGCGACGATGATGGTCGCGATCCCCGAGCTCGACGGCTCGGTCGGCTCGATGGTGTTCGGCGGCCGCTCCGACGAGGAGCAGAGCGCCGACGGCAGCAGCGACATGCGCTCCGAAGGCGAGCGGGCGCAGCGGCTCGCGGACCGCGTCGTGCGCCAGATCGCGCTGGGCCGCACGCCGGCGTCCGAACGCCGCGTCGCGATCGTGCTGTTCAACTTCCCGCCCAACGCCGGCGCGATCGGCACGGCGGCCTACCTCTCCGTCTTCGAGTCGCTCCACAACACGCTCACCGCGATGCGCGCGTCGGGCTACGCCGTCGACATGCCGGAGACGGTCGACGAGCTGCGCGAGGCGATCATCGAGGGCAACGGCGGCCGCTACGGCCAGGACGCCAACGTCCACTTCCATATCCCCGCGAGCGACCACGTGAAGCGCGAGCGTCATCTCGCCGAGATCGAGGCGCAGTGGGGCCCGGCGCCCGGCAAGCAGCTCTCCGACGGCCGCGGCATCTACGTGCTCGGCCGCCAGTTCGGCAACGTGCTCGTCGGCATCCAGCCCTCATTCGGCTACGAGGGCGATCCGATGCGCCTGCTGTTCGAGAAGGGCTTTTCGCCGACGCACGCCTTCTCCGCCTTCTACCGCTACATCGACCAGGATTTCGGCGCGCACGCGGTCGTGCACTTCGGCACACACGGCGCGCTCGAGTTCATGCCCGGCAAGCAGGTCGGCATGTCGGCCGCGTGCTGGCCGGATCGGCTGATCGGCTCGCTCCCCAACATCTATCTCTACGCCGCCAACAATCCCTCCGAAGGCACGATCGCGAAGCGCCGGTCGGCCGCCACGATCGTCAGTTACCTCACGCCGCCCGTGAGCCATGCCGGCCTCTACCGCGGGCTGATCGAGCTCAAGGCGACGATCGAGCGCTGGCGCGCCGTCGCGCCCGACGCCGAGGCTGAGCGCATGAAGCTCGCCGAGGCAATCCAGGCGCAGGCGGCCGTGCTCGACATGGTTCCCGCAGAGCCCGCCTGGAGCGGTGACGGTTCGGCCGAGATCCTGAAGCTCGCCCACCAGGTGCTCGAACTCGAGTACACGCTGATCCCGCACGGCCTGCACGTCGTCGGCGGCGCGATGAACGAGGAGGAGCGCGCCGACCTCTTGGTCGCGATCGCCGACTCCTCGCACGGCGTCACGCTCGACCGGAAGGTGGCCGAGGCGATCGCCGCCGGCGCCTCGCCCGAGCGGCTGCGCACGGCGCAGGGCAAGACCAACGCGCTCGACCTGCAACTGCTCGAGGATCTCGCGAAGACTGACCGGCTGCTCTCGGAGGACCACGAGGTGCTGGGCCTCCTGCGCGCGCTCGACGGCCGCTACATCCGCCCGGCGCCGGGCGGCGACGTGCTGCGCACGCCGGCCGTGCTGCCGACGGGCCGCAACCTGCACGGCTTCGACCCGTTCCGCATTCCGAGCTCGTTCGCCGCGGCGGACGGGGCGCGCCAGACCGAGCGGCTGCTCGCCCGCCACCAGGCGGACGGGCACGGCCTGCCGCGCACCGTGGCCGTGGTTCTGTGGGGCACCGACAACCTGAAGACCGAGGGCGGCCCGATCGCCCAGGTGCTGGCGCTGATCGGCGCGCGCGCCCGCTTCGACGGCTACGGCCGCCTTGCCGGGGCCGACCTGATCCCGCTCGCCGAACTCGGCCGCCCGCGCATCGACGTGGTGGTGACCGTCTCCGGCATCTTCCGCGATCTGCTGCCGCTGCAGATGAAGCTCCTCGCCGAAGCGTGCTACCTCGCCGCCGCGGCCGACGAGCCGCTGGAGCAGAACTTCGTGCGGGCGCACGCGCTCGAGCACCAGAAGAAGCACGGCTGCGACCTCGAGACCGCCTCCTTGCGCGTCTTCTCCAACGCCGACGGCGCCTACGGCTCGAACGTCAGCCACCTCATCGACTCCGGTCGCTGGGACGACGAGGACGAGCTCGCCGAGACCTACACGCGGCGGAAATCGTTCGCCTACGGACGCACCGGCAAGCCCGCCAAGCAGGCGGACCTCCTGAAGAGCATGCTCGCCGGCGTCGAGCTCACCTACCAGAACCTCGACTCGGTCGAGCTCGGCGTGACCTCGATCGACCACTACTTCGACACGCTGGGCGGCATCACCCGCTCCGTCATGCGCGCCTCCGGCCAGGAGCAGGTGCCGGTCTACATCGGCGACCAGACGCGCGGGCAGGGCCAGGTGCGCACGCTCGGCGAACAGGTGGCGCTCGAGACCCGCACCCGCATGCTCAATCCGAAATGGTACGAGGGCATGCTGAAGCACGGCTACGAGGGCGTACGCCAGATCGAGGCCCACGTGACGAACACGATGGGCTGGTCGGCGACCACCGGCGAGGTGGCGCAGTGGGTCTACCAGCAACTGTCGCAGACCTACGTGCTCGACCCCGAGATGCGCCGCCGGCTGGCCGAGCTCAACCCGCAGGCCTCGGCGCGCGTCGCCAACCGGCTGATCGAGGCGCACGAGCGCAACTACTGGAACCCGGACGAGTCCGTTCTCGCGGCACTGCGCGAGGCGGGCGAGGAACTCGAGGATCGTCTCGAGGGCATCGGCGTGGGAGCGGCCGCATGACCGCCCGCGCCAAGGAAAGGATCGCGTCATGACCGCAGTCTTCGTACGCGAGCCCGCGCGCCGCCGTCCCCCGGACGGCGACGGCAGCGTGCAGGTGCACCTCGACCCGAAGGTGAACATCGGCAAGGCGAAGGTGTTCGCCGTCTATGGCAAGGGCGGCATCGGCAAGAGCACGACCTCGTCGAACCTCTCGGTCGCCTTCTCGAAGCTCGGCAAGCGGGTGGTGCAGATCGGCTGCGACCCGAAGCACGACTCGACGTTCACGCTGACGAAGAGCCTGGTGCCGACCGTGATCGACGTGCTCGAATCGGTCGAGTTCCACACCGAGGAGCTGCGGCCCGAGGACTTCGTGTTCGAGGGCTACAACGGCGTCATGTGCGTCGAGGCGGGCGGGCCGCCGGCCGGCACCGGCTGCGGCGGCTACGTCGTCGGCCAGACGGTGAAGCTCCTGAAGGAGCACCACCTCCTCGAGGACACCGACGTCGTGATCTTCGACGTGCTGGGCGACGTCGTGTGCGGCGGGTTCGCCGCGCCGCTGCAGCACGCCGACCGCGCGCTGATCGTCACCGCCAACGACTTCGACTCGATCTTCGCCATGAACCGCATCGTCGCGGCGATCGAGGCGAAGTCGCGCAACTACAACGTCCGCCTCGGCGGCGTCATCGCCAACCGCTCGGCCGGCACCGACCAGATCGACCGCTTCAACGAGAAGGTCGGCCTCGACAAGCTCGCGCACTTCCCCGACCTCGACGTGATCCGCCGCTCGCGGCTGAAGAAGTCGACGCTGTTCGAGATGGAATCCTCGCCCGAGCTCGAGCGCGTGCAGAACGAATACCTGAAGCTTGCAGCGACGCTCTGGGCCGGCACCGAGGGCAAGAACCCGAAGTCGCTGAAGGACCGCGACATCTTCGATCTCCTGGGGTTCGACTGATGCCCACGCTCACGTATGAAGCCCGCCGCGGCGAACTCGAGACCTACTTCGACCGCACGGCCGCCGAAGCCTGGAAGCGGCTGACCTCGGACGCCCCGGTCAGCGGCATCCGTGCGACGGTTCGGGCAGGGCGCGACGAGATGCGGCGCACGCTGCTCGACTGGCTCCCCGCCGATCTCACGGGCAAGCGCGTGCTCGATGCCGGCTGCGGCACGGGCGCGCTCTCGGTCGAGGCGGCGCGCCGGGGCGCGCACGTGGTCGCGATCGACCTGTCGCCGACGCTCGTCGGCCTCGCCGAGGAGCGTCACGGCGGCGAGCCGATGAAGGGCCGCATCGAGTTCATGGTCGGCGACATGCTCGACGATGCGCTGGGCGAGTTCGACCACGTGGTCGCGATGGACAGCCTCATCCACTACCGCGCCGACGACGTGACGAAGGTCGCTGCCCGCTTCGCCAGGCGCACGCGCGGGTCGCTGCTCTTCACGTTCGCGCCGCGCACCGTTGCCCTCACGCTGATGCATGCGGCCGGCAAGGCGTTCCCGAAGAGCGACCGTTCGCCCGCGATCGAGCCGGTATCGGAGGCGAAGCTCCGCAAGCTGATCGCCGCCTCGGCGGCGCTCACCGGCTTCCGGCCGCACCGCACGCGGCGCATCGCGCGCGGCTTCTACATCTCGCAGGCGCTGGAGCTCGTGCGCGCATGAGCCGGATCAACGACCTCGCGATCAGGGGCTGGCGCCGCATCGGAACGCGGCTCCTGCCGTTCTCGGATGCCGCCAGCAGCGAACTGCCGCTGCCGCGGCTGCTGCGCCTGTCGCTGTTCCAGGTGTCGGTCGGCATGGCGATGGTGCTGCTCGCCGGCACCCTGAACCGCGTGATGATCGTCGAGCTCGGTGTGCCGGCCTCCGTGGTCGCCATCATGATCGCGCTGCCCGTACTGTTCGCGCCGATGCGGGCGCTGGTCGGCTTCAAGTCGGACGTGCATCGCTCGGCCATCGGCTGGCGGCGCGTCCCCTACATCTGGTTCGGCTCGCTGATGATGTTCGGCGGCCTCGCGATCATGCCGTTCGCCGTCCTGCTGCTCGGGGCCGACAGCCCGAACCGCACCGCCGGCATGATCGGGGCGGCGGCCGCATTCCTGATCACCGGCGCCGGCATCCACACCACGCAGACCTCCGGCCTCGCGCTGGCGTCCGACCTGTCGCCCGAAGACAAGCGCCCGCGCGTCTTCGCCTTCCTGTACGTGATGCTGCTCGTCGGCATGGTTGCGGCGGCGCTGACCTACGGCCTTGCGCTCGACAACTTCTCGAACACGCGCCTCGTGCAGGTGATCCAGAGCACCGCGTTGCTCGCGATTACGCTGAACTGCATCGCCCTGTGGAAGCAGGAGGCGCGCCGCCCGAACCGTCCCGCCGAGGAGGACGACAACTTCGTCGCCGGCTGGAGCCGCTACTCTGCCGTTCCCGGGAGCGTTCGCCTGCTCGTCGCCACCGCCGTCGGCACCGCATCGTTCGCCATGCAGGACGTGCTGCTCGAACCCTATGGCGGCGCGATCCTGAAGCTCTCCGTCTCGCAGACCACCGACCTCACCGCGCTGACCGCGATGGGCGCGCTGATCGGCCTCGCGATCGCGGCGACCGCGCTCACCCGCGGTATGAACGCCTGTCGGCTTGCCGCGCTCGGCGCGCTGATCGGCATCCCCGCCCTCACGGCCGTCAGCCTCGCGGCGCCGGTCGACTCCGCGCTCCTGTTCCGCGCCGGCGCGGCGCTGATGGGCCTGGGCGGTGGTCTCTTCACCATCGGCACGCTCACCGCGTCCGTGCGCCTGCCGCACGGCGGCGGCGCGGGCCTCGCGGTCGGCGCCTGGGGCGCCGCGCAAGCGACGGCCGCGGGTGCGGGCCTCGCGCTCGGCGGCGCGCTGCGCGACTGGTTCGCGGCGCTTGCCGCGTCCGGTTCGCTCGGCAGCGCGCTCAGCACGCCGTGGGCGTCCTACAGCATCGTCTACCAGATCGAGGTGATCGGTCTGTTCGTCACGTTGGCCGTGATCGGCCCGCTCGTGCGCCAGGCATGGGCCAGCGGGTCGCCATCGGCTTCGTTCGGTTTCGCAGAGTTTCCCGGATAACGGCATTCGAGGGGAGGTTCCCGATGCAAACTGGAGCACTGACTGGTTACATGGACGTCGCACAGGTGACCCTGTGGGCGTTCTGGATCTTCTTCGCCGGCCTGATCTTCTATCTACGCCGCGAAGACCGCCGCGAGGGCTATCCGCTCGAGTCCGACCCGACCGGCGAGGTTTCGCCGCAGGGCTTCCTGCTCATCCCGCCGCCGAAGACCTTCCTCCTGCCGCATGGCGGCGAGGTGCAGGCGCCGCGTGCCGGTGACCGCGATACGCGCCCGATCAAGGCCCGTCGCACCGCCGCCTGGCCGGGCGCACCGCTCGAGCCCACCGGCGACGCCATGGCCGACGGTGTCGGCCCGGCCTCGTACGCGCAGCGCGCGGACAAGCCGGACCTCACCGCCGAGGGCCACGTGAAGATCGTTCCCCTGCGCGTCGCCTCGTCGGTGACGGTCGCCGAGGAAGATCCCGATCCGCGCGGCAAGGACGTCATCGGCGCCGATGGCCGCGTGGCCGGCACGGTCAGCGACATCTGGGTCGACCGTTCGGAGATGATCATCCGCTACTACGAAGTCGCGCTGCCCGCCGAAGGTCGTCGCAAGCCGACGGTCGTGCTGCTGCCGAGCGGCTTTGCTTCGGTGGACGGCCGCGGCCGCATCCATGTCGGCTCGATCCTGTCGGATCAGTTCGCCGGGGTGCCGAAGACGGCTGCGCCTGATCGCGTCACCCTGCTCGAGGAAGACAAGATCATGGGCTACTACGCTGGCGGCACGCTCTATGCGACCCCGGCCCGTGCGGAGCCGTTCATATGAGCCACGACGACTTCGCGGTCGAGCCCATTCCGGGCCTGCCCGAGCGCCCGCCGGAAGGCGAACTGGTGCTCTGGCAGGGCTCCCCGGACTGGCGGACCTTCGCGGTCAACGCCTTCCATGCGCGCAAGATCGCGATCTATCTCGCCGTGCTCGTGGGCTGGCAGGTCGTCGTCTCGATCGACGACGGCCGTCCGCTCGCCGAGACGCTGTCGCGGGGCCTGTTCTTCCTCGCCCTTGCGGCGATCCCGGTGCTGCTCATCGTGCTGTGGGCGCGCCTCTATTCGAAATCGTGCATCTACACGATCACGTCGCGCCGCATCGTGATGCGGCACGGCATCGCCATGCCGGTCACCGTGAACATTCCGTTCGCGCTGGTCGACAGGGCCGATCTCCAGCCGCTCGCGAACGGGCGCGGCAACATCGCCATCGGGCTCAACACGCGGCAGCGCGCCTCGCTCGTGGCGCTGTGGCCGAGCATCCGGCCGTGGCGCTGGCTCAAGCCCGAACCGGCGCTCAGGTCCGTGCCCAATGCCGAAACGGTTGCACGGCTGCTCGGCCGGGCGATCGCGGCGACGGCGGAAGGCGAGATCAAGACGTCGAACGTACGCACGCTGAAGCCCTCGGCCGTCGGGCCGATGGCGGGCGCAGCCACGGCCTGAGGGAGGAACGGGGATGTCGGCAGAAACGCACCAGGGCGATCCGCTCAAGGTTCCGGTCATGATGATCGGCGCGCTGATCGTGACGGTGATCGCCATGGTGGCGATGATCCGGATGGAGCGTCGTGCCGATCCCGCCTCCGTCGAGCCGCCTGCCGCCATCGTCGAGGAACTGAAGCTCACGGTGGTCGATGCGGCCGACGGCAGCACCACCGTGAGCGACGCCGCCTCCGGCAAGGTGCTCGCGACGATCGAGCCCGAGAAGGAGAGCTTCTTCCGGTCGATCCGGCACGTGATGGACCGGGAGCGCATGCGCGCCGGCGGCGGGCCGGAGCAACTGAAACTCGACCTGCGCGCGGACGGCGCACTCGAGTTCGTCGATGCGGCGTCGGGCTTCGGCCTCGACGTGCGCGGGTTCGGTTCGTCCAACAGCAAGTTTTTCAGCGAACTGCTCATTAGGGAGAGCACAACGCCATGACGACTGCAGCAGTGAATCAGGAAGGACGCAGCTTTGACGTGGGTTGCACCATCGAAGTGTCGCACACGTTCGAAAGCCTGCATGCGCACGTGGAACTCGACGGCGATATCGAGATCCAGCCGGGCGACACCGTGAAGGTGCACGGTGAGCCCATCATCGTGCCGTACGGGGAGGTGCGCACGATCCGTCGCACCGCCACCGTCACCCGAGCCACCGCCCTCGAACGCGCCTGGACGCGTGCGACCGGCGACCTCGAATTCATGGAACTCCTCGAGTTCAGCTTCTCGCCGGAGGCGACGCTATGACCATCGAAACCCTTTCTCTCGCACCCAATACCCAGAAGATGGCGGAAGAGACGACGCTGCTCTCACCGCGCTTCTACACCACCGACTTCGAGGAACTCGACCGGATGGACGTCTCCTCGATCCGCAAGGAGTGGGACGAGCTCCTCGACGAGATGCGCTCGGATCCGAACCGGAACCACTTCAAGCGCACCGCCGACTGGGACCAGGTCGACCTCAACACGCTGCCGGAAGGCCTGCGCAAGGAGTTCGTCGACTTCCTCGTGAGCTCGCTGACCGCCGAGTTCTCCGGCTGCGTGCTCTACAAGGAGATGAAGAAGCGCGGCAAGAACCCGGACATGTGCGAGCTGTTCTCGTTCATGAGCCGCGACGAGGCGCGCCACGCGGGCTTCATCAACGACACGCTGAAGGACTTCGACATCGGCGTGAACCTCGGCTTCCTGACGAAGGCGAAGAAGTACACCTACTTCAAGCCGAAGTTCATCTTCTACGCGACGTATCTTTCGGAGAAGATCGGCTACGCCCGCTACATCACGATCTACCGCCAGCTCGAGCGGCATCCGGAGCTGCGCTTCCACCCGATCTTCAAGTGGTTCGAGAAGTGGTGCAACGACGAGTTCCGCCACGGCGAGGCGTTCGCGCTGCTCATGCGCGCGAACCCGGAGCTGCTCGCGGGCCGCAACAAGCTGTGGGTGCGCTTCTTCCTGCTCGCCGTGTTCGCCACGATGTACCTGCGCGACCATGCCCGGCCCGAGTTCCACAAGGCGCTCGGCATGAGCATCGACGAGTTCGACGACAAGGTGTTCCGGCTGACGACGGAGATCTCGAAGCAGTGCTTCCCGATCACGATCGACCTCGACAACCCGGCCTTCAAGGCGAACCTCAAGCGCCTCCTGAAGATCAACTACGGCATCGAGGCGGCCAAGGCGAAGGGCGGCGTCGTCGGCAAGGTGAAGCAGGCGGGGCTCGCAGCCGCAGCGGGCTTCACGTTCCTCCGGCTGTTCCTGATGCCGGTGAAGGACAACGCGATGCCCGACTCGAGCCGCCTGCAGCCGGCCTGGTAGGAGGCTTCCGATGAGCGCCTACATCCTGCCGGCGGTCTTTGCGCTGTTCGTCTGGTGGTTCTCCACCGGCGTCATCATCTTCCTCGACGGCCTGCCGCAGAAGACCTTCAAGTGGAGCATGATCGGCGCGACCGCCATGCTCGCGCTGTCGCTCTACGGCGTTGCGCAGACGGCCGGCGACACCTCGGTGAAGGCCGCCTACTGGGCCTTCACGTGGGGCCTGCTCGCCTGGGGCTGGCAGGAGATCTCGTTCTACATGGGTTACGTCACCGGCACGCGGAAGGAACCGTGCCGGGACGGCTGTTCGGGATGGCCGCACTTCATCCATGCGATCCAGACCTCGATCTGGCACGAGCTTGCGATCATCGCCTCCGCCGTCGTCGTCGTCTGGATCTCGTGGGGCCAGCCGAACCAGATCGGCATGTGGACCTTCATGATCCTCTGGTGGATGCACCAGTCGGCGAAGCTCAACGTGTTCCTCGGCGTGCGGAACCTCAACGAGGAGTTCCTGCCCGAGCATCTCTCCTTCCTCACCGGCTTCCTCAAGAAGAAGCCGATGAACCTCCTGTTCCCGATCTCGGTGTCGGTCTCGACCGTCATCTGCGTGATGCTGGCGCAGGCGGCGCTTTCTTCGTCGGCGACGCCGTTCGAGGTGGCGGGCTACACGTTCCTCACCACGCTGATGGCGCTGGCGATCCTCGAGCACTGGCTGCTGGTGCTGCCGCTGCCGGGCGCGGCGCTGTGGCAGTGGGGCCTCGCCTCGCGCGAGGTGAAGAAGCCGTTCGACGTCGACATCGCGGTGGGCTTCCTCGGCGCGGGCAAGACGACCTTCCTGCGCCGGCTCATGGCGGAGATCGACCCGGCGCAGAAGACGGTGGCGCTCGTCAACGACTTCTCCGAACTGGGCGTCGACGCCTCGCTCCTCAAGGGATCGGGCGCGGAGGTGGTGGAACTGCCGAACGGCTGCATCTGCTGCTCGCTGCGGAAGGATCTTGCGAACCAGCTCAAGGAAGTGGTGAGCAAGTTCGGTCCCGACCGGGTGGTGATCGAGCCGTCGGGCGTCGCGGACGTCGCCTCGCTCCTGCGGGTGCTGGCGCAGCCGGACGTCGCCCAGCACGTCGCCAGGCAGCGGGTCTACACGGTGATCGACGCCGGCGCCTTCGTGCGCGACTTCGGCCGGATGCCGGAATACTTCTCGACGCAGGCGAAGCTCGGCGGGCTGTTCATCGTCAACAAGGCCGATGTCGTGTCGAAGGCGGAGCTCGCGACCGTCAGGACCACGCTGCGCTCGCTCAATCCGGCGGGTGAGATCCACGTGGCGCGCTACGGCGTCGTCGAGGGCGTCAGCGCCAAGGCGCTCGCCGACCTCGCGCTTGGTGGCGCAGGCGAGGCGGCCGTTGCGCACGAGCACGACGACGATCATGCGCATGCGCACGATCACGATCATGCGCATGAGCACCACGATCACCACGGGCATGACCATCACGACCACGGGCACGCGAACGGGCATGCCCACGATCACGGTCATGGACACGAGCACGGGCATGCACACGAGCACGCGCATGCGAACGGCCACGCGCATGCGAACGGCCACGCGCATTCGAACGGCCACAAGCATGCAAACGGTGCGCACAAGCGGCCGACTGCATCGGCGCAGCCGCATGGTCACGGTCACGACGACCACGACCACGACCATCATCACGCCGACGAGGCGCTGGGCTTCACGCACTGGTCGACGCGTCTTCAGGGATCCTGCGACCAGGACGGGCTCTCGAGCGTGCTCGACAAGGTCGTGAAGGGTTCGTTCGGCGAGATCGAGCGGATGAAGGGGATCGCCCGCACGCATGGCGGCTGGATCAACTTCGACGTCGCCGGCGGTCGCGCCAGCATCACCGCCTTCGCCGCCGGCGCGGGCGAGGAACCACGAGTCATGGCGATCGGCCGGTCGGTGGACCGGGCGGCGCTCGAAGCAGCCTTCGACGTGTGCAGCGTCAAAACGGTGAACTGAGGGGATCAGGCGATGGACTACGAGTCATTCTTCCGCGAGGAACTTGAGGGTCTGCGCGCGGAAGGGCGCTACCGGGTGTTTGCCGACCTTGCGCGCCAGAAGGGGTCGTTCCCGAAGGCGGACCACCACCATTCGGACGGCGTGCGCGACGTGACGGTGTGGTGCTCGAACGACTACCTCGGCATGGGCCAGCACCCGAAGGTGCTGGAAGCGATGCACGAGGCGCTCGAGAAGTGCGGGGCCGGGGCCGGCGGTACACGGAACATCTCGGGCACCAACCACTACCACGTGGAACTCGAGAAGGAGCTCGCCGACCTGCACGGCAAGGAAGCGGCACTGCTGTTCACCTCGGGCTACGTGTCGAACTGGGCGACGCTGTCGACGCTTGCGGCAAAGCTCCCCGATTGCGTGGTGCTGTCGGACGCCGGCAACCACGCCTCGATGATCGAGGGCATCCGGCACAGCCGGGCCGACCGGGTGATCTTCCGCCACAACGACGTGAAGGACCTCGAGAGGAAGCTCACCGAAGTGGCGCCGGGCCGGGCGAAGCTGGTGGCGTTCGAATCGGTCTACTCGATGGACGGCGACATCGGGCCGCTGAAGGAGATCGTCGAGGTCTGCGAGAAGCACAACGCGCTCACCTACCTCGACGAGGTGCACGCGGTGGGGCTCTACGGCCCGCGCGGCGGGGGTATCGCCGAACGCGAAGGGCTGATGGACCGGATCGACGTGATCGAGGGGACGCTCGGCAAGGCCTTTGGCGTGATGGGCGGCTACATCACGGGGTCTGCGGCGCTGATCGACTTCGTCAGGAGCTTTGCGTCGGGGTTCATCTTCACGACCGCACTGCCGCCGGCGGTTGCGGCGGGGGCGATCGCCAGCATCCGGCACCTGAAGGGGTCGGACTTCGAACGGCAGCGGCAACGCCGGCAGGTGGCGCTCTTACGCAAGCGGCTGGACCAGATCGGCATCCCGTACATGGCGAACGAGAGCCACATCGTGCCGGTGATGGTGGGGGATCCGGTGAAGTGCAAGTGGATCTCGGACTGGCTGATGGAGACGCACGGGATCTACGTGCAGCCGATCAACTACCCGACGGTGCCGCGGGGGACGGAGCGGTTGCGGATCACGCCGTCGCCGCTGCACACCGATGCCGACATCGAGGCGCTCGTCTCCGCCCTCAACGAACTCTGGCGCCAGTGCGCCCTCTCCCGCGCGGTGGCCTGAAACCCTCCGCACCCTGACGCATGTACACGCCCGTCGGCCAGCGCCCCGCCTTCGTCCCGAACGTCCGACCGGCGCGGCCGAAGGCGGTGGTGATCGGGGCGGGCTTCGGCGGGCTTGCCGCGGCGATCCGTCTCGGCGCGCGCGGCTTCGACGTGACCGTGGTGGACCGCCTGGAACAGCCAGGCGGGCGCGCCAGCCTGTTCGCGCAGGACGGGTTCCGGTTCGACGCCGGTCCGACCATCGTCACCGCGCCGTTTCTCCTCGAGGAACTCTGGGCGCTGTGCGGGCGGCGCCTTGCGGACGACGTGACCCTGAAGAGCATGTCGCCATTCTACCGCATCCTGTTCTCCGACGGCGCCACGTTCGACTACTCGGGTGACGCCGAGCGCATGCGCGCCGAGGTGGCGAAGTTCTCGCCCCGGGACGTCGCCGGCTACGAGCGCTTCATGGCGCGGAGCGCCGAGACCTGTCGCATCGCGTTCGAGGAGCTCGGGCACGTGCCGTTCAACTCCGTGATGGACATGGCGCGCGTGCTGCCGGACCTCGTGCGGCTGGAAAGCCAGCGCTCGGTCTATTCGGTGGTCTCGAAGTACATCAGGGACCCGCGCCTCAGGGTCGTGTTCAGCTTCCACCCGCTCCTGGTCGGCGCGAACCCGACGACCGTCACGGCGGTCTACAGCCTCATCGCGCACCTCGAGCGGCGCTGGGGCGTGCACTACGCGATGGGCGGCACGAACGCGCTCGTCCAGGGCATGGCGAAGCTGATCGAGGGGCAGGGCGGCACGCTCCGGCTCAATGCCCAGGTCGAGGAGATCGTGGTGCGCGACGGCGCCGCGCGCGGCGTGCGCCTTGCGACCGGCGAGACCCTTCCCGCCTCCGTGGTCGTGTCGAATGCGGCGGCGTCACACACCTACGGGAAGCTCGTCGACAAGAGCCACCGCAGGACCTGGACCGACCGCAAGCTCGGCCGCGCGCGCCACTCCATGGGGCTCTTCGTCTGGTACTTCGGGCTCAATCGTCAGTACCCGGACGTCCTGCACCACACGATCCTGCTCTCGGAGCGCTATCGCGAGCTCCTCACCGACATCTTCACGCGCAAGGTGCTTGCGAAGGACTTCAGCCTCTACCTCCACCGCCCGTCCGCGTCCGATCCATCGGTCGCGCCGGCCGGCTGCGACGCGTTCTACGTGCTCTCCCCGGTGCCGAACCTCGACGCGGCGATCGACTGGTCGACGGCGGCCGAGCCCTACCGGCAGGCGATCGCGCGGCACCTCGACCAGACGCTGCTGCCGGGGTTCGAGCGTTCGATCGTCACGTCGAAGATCATGACTCCGCTCGAGTTCGAAAGCCGGCTCCTCTCGCCCAAGGGCGCGGGGTTCGATCTCGAACCGGCGCTGTTGCAGTCGGCCTGGTTCCGGCCGCACAACAAGAGCGAGGACGTCGAGAACCTGTTCCTCGTTGGCGCGGGCACGCATCCCGGCGCCGGCATTCCGGGCGTTCTGTCCTCAGCGCGCGTCCTCGACCACGTGGTGCCCGATGCCCGGCATTTCGTCTGAGCGTCCATTTGCAACCGAAGCAGACGTCCGGGCCTGCCGGGCGGCGCTGAAGCACGGTTCGAAGAGCTTCTACATGGCCTCGCTGCTGCTGCCGCGCCGTGTGCGGGAGCCGGCGGGCGTGATCTACGCCTTCTGCCGCCAGGCCGACGATACGGTCGATGTCGAGCGTTCGCCGCTCGCTGCGGTCGACACCTTGCGCGAGCGGCTCCTGTCGGCGGCGCGAGAGCGGCCGCAGAACACGCCGCTCGACCGGGCGCTCGCCGACGTGCTGGCTCGCCATGCCATCCCGGTCGCGATTCCGGAGGCGCTTCTCGAAGGCTTGGCCTGGGACGTCGAAGGGCGTCGTTACGCCGATCGCTCTGGCGCCTATGCCTACGCTACCCGCGTGGCCGGAACGGTCGGGGCGATGATGGCGCTGCTCATGGGCGCGCGCTCGGCCGAGCTCGTCAGCCGGGCGGTGACGCTTGGGATCGCCATGCAGTTCACCAACATCGCCCGCGACGTCGGCGAGGATGCGCGTGCGGGGCGAATCTACCTTCCCCTTCAATGGCTTGTAGAGGAGGGGGTCGACCCGGAAGCATTCCTCCGAAGCCCTGTCTATACAAGCTCGATCGCCAGGGTCGTCCGCCGCCTGACGAACGAAGCCGACCGACTCTACGACGAGGGACGCACCGGCATCGACGGGCTTCCGGCCGACTGCCGCCCCGGCATCCATGCGGCGCGCCTCCTCTACGGCGAGATCGGCCGGCGCATCCATCGCGACGGCGTCGACCCCGTTCGCCACCGGAGCGTCGTTCCGCGGGGACGCAAGTTCGCGCTCCTGTCGCGGGCGGTGTGTGACTCCGTGCTTGCAGCCGCGCCGGTGCCGGTGTCGAATATTCCCGAAGCCAGCTTCCTCGTCGACGCGGTGCTCGCAACGCCTGCACCCGAGACGCCGGACCGGACGCCAAAACTGGCCGCCCTCGACGAGCGCGCGGGTTGGGTGGTCGACCTCTACAGCCGGCTCGAGGCGCGCGACCGCAACGGCCGCCCGCTGCGGGCGGAGCAGGGGGCGTGAGCGGCTGGGTCAAGCTGATCGAGCCGGTGCTGCTCTACGGCGCGATCTTCGTCTGGGGTTTTTGGGAACTGCACAAGCTCCGCAAGCTGCGGCTTGAGGACGAGCGCAAGGCGCGCGAGGAAGACGCCCGCGACGGCAACAGCGATCCGAAACCCTAGCGCAGCGCGCGCGGTTCTCGGAACGGCAGCATGAACTGCACGATCGGCGTGTCGAAGCGGTTGAGGTCGAGGCTCTCGTGCACGGCGCGGCACTCCTCGCCGTTCAGCCGCGTCAGCAGTTCGGAGCGCGCGTAGAAAGGCGTGTCCTCGAGCGTCTTCAAGACGGTAGCGCCAGGCGCCTCGGCGCGCGTGCCGCGTTCGATGCGCCACAGCGACGTCTTCGGCAGCGTGACACGCGAGGCCGGCGTGAAGGCCGAGACGTCGCCGGTGCGGTCGATCGACAGCGCGAGCGACACGGGCCTGCCCGTCCGCGGCCGCGTTTCGTAGAGGATCGACGCGCCCTCGCGCTGTGCGCCCCGGCACCAGTCCCAGCCGTGGAACGTCTCCTCGAGCGGTACGTCGCCATCGTTCGAATCGAAGTACCCGGCGCCCTGCCAGGACAGCCGCGGCTCCTCGAGGTCCACTTCGATGCGCGCGAACGGCGACAGCGGCGACCAGCGGTGCAGCCCATCTTCGTCGAGATGGAACATGCGTCCGGTCAGCGCCTGCGGGACGAGCCGCACCGTGCCGCGCACGCGGCGCGGAATGGGGCAGCCCACCTCGTCGAATCTCACGGTCAGCGCACGTCCGTCCCATGTCATCGACGAGGGACCGATCGAAAACGCGTTCTCGTCCCGCCGCACATGCTGGCGGCCGCGTTCGGTGAAGGCCCAGCGGCGACCGTCCTTGCCGTAGACGGCGACGTTCAGCGAACAGTGGTTGAACGGATCGCCGCCGCCGCGCTTGCGGGCGAGCCAATAATAGGGCGAGAACACGCTGCCGATGAAGCCGATCAGCGTGATGCCGTTGCGGCCGTCGTCGCTCAGCCCGTCGACGTACCACCAGATGTAGCCGCGCGGGACCACCGGCTTGTCGAACCGAGGTCCGCGATCGCGTTCGAAGCCGCATTGAGGCCCGACAGCGCCGCCATCGGCACGCCCGGCCCCGGATGCACGCTGCCCCCCGCGAGGTAGAGCCCCGGAATCGCCGTGCGCGACGCCGGCCGCGCGAACGACGCCTTCCACCCGTGCGACGCGCGGCCGTACAGCGCTCCGCCCGTCGCCGGAAACATCGCCGCGAACTCGCGCGGTCCCGTCGTGACCGGCGTCGTGGCGCTGGTCAGCGTCAGCCCGCTCGATGCGAGCTTCGCGATCGTCGTTTCGAGGCATCGGTCGAGATCTCCTTGGGAAGGCGGTCGGGTATCGCCGTCGGCCGGCGCGTTGACGAGCAAGAGGAGGCGCTCGCGCCCGGTCGAGGGCGGAGCGCCATCGAGGCGGTCCTGCGCGCAGACGTAGACCGTGGGGTCGGAGGGCAGGCGCCGCTCTCCCAGGATCTCGTCGAACTCGCGCTTGTAATCGGCGGAGAAGAACACGCCGTGGCGCGACAGGTCGACGCCCGCCGTCTCCGCCTCGAGGCAGAACGTCACCGCGCTCAGTGACCGGTTCGCCGCCTCGGTAGGGATCGCGTTGGCGACGCCGGCGCCCAGTCGCCGCGTGCGGATCGCCGCCTCGTCGCCGTTGTGGATGACGGCGCGCGCAGCCACGCGCTCGCCCGTGTCGAGCACCACGCCGCAAGCACGGCCACCGTCGGTCACGATCTCGGCGACGCCTGCGTTGCAACGGATGTCGGCGCCCGCTTTGCGTGCGAGCGCGGCCAGCGCCTCGGCAAGGCGCACCATTCCCCCCTCGACGTACCAGACGCCAGCCTGCTCGACGTGGGCGACGAGCATCAGGGTCGCGGGACATTCGAAGGGGGAGGATCCGCAGTAGGTGGCGTAGCGGCCGAACAGCTGGCGCAGGCGCGCGTCCTGGAAGAAGCGCTGCAGCGCCTGCCAGTAGGTCTCGAACGGCCGGATGCGCCAGAGGCCGGCGAGTCCCTTCAGGCCCGCCCCGGTGACCAGCGACACCGGTGTCGGCCGTTCCGCGCGGATGAAGCTGCGGTCGAGCGTCTCGAACACCGATTTCGTCTCGGCGCAGAAGCGTCGGTAGTCGTCGGCCGCGCGCGCACCGGCAAACGCACCGATCGCCGCGGCCGACCTTTCGCGATCGGCGTAGAGGTCGAGGGGGCCGTCCGTCCCCCACCAGTGCCGTGCGAGCACCGCGGCGGGCCGCGTCGGCACCAGCGCGTCGAACGAGGCGCCGGCCGCCGCGAAGATGTCCTCGAACACCGCCTTCATGGTGAGCACGGTTGGCCCGGCATCGATGGGACGCCCGCCCGGGGCAACGGTGCGCATCTTGCCGCCGGGCACGGCGGCCTTCTCGAAAACCCGCACGGACACCCCGCGCGCGGCCAGCGTCAGCGCGGCGACGAGACCGCCGATTCCTGCTCCGACGATGACGACAGGCGTCTCGCCCAAGACCTCGTGCCTTTCCATTGATCCGACGAGTGTCAATTTCGCTTGATAGTTCGTGCTGTCAAGTTATTATGACACACGCGTTTGCCAACGGAGGTTGACATGGACGCCATGTCGCGGATCGAGCGGACCCTTGAGGCCGCGATTGCCAGGGCATCCGGTCCGCAGGCGCCGCCATTGCTGGCGCAGGCGCTTTCCTACGCGGTGTTTCCGGGCGGCACGCGGTTGCGACCGCGGCTCTGCCTCGCCGTCGCCGCGGCTTGCGGCGATCACGATCCGGCGCTTGCCGATGCGGCGGCCTCCTCCATCGAACTCCTGCACTGCGCCTCGCTGGTGCACGACGACCTGCCGTGCTTCGACGACGCGGCCACGCGGCGCGGCAAACCCTCCGTACACAAAGCATTCGGCGAGCCGATCGCCGTTCTGGTCGGCGATGCGCTGATCGTGCTCGCCTTCGAGGCGCTTGCCCATTCGGCGACGAAATCGCCGGAGCGGCTCGCCCCCGTCACCCTCATCGTCGCGCAGTCCGTCGGCATGCCCTCCGGCATCGCGGCCGGCCAGGCGTGGGAATGTGAACCGTCCCCGCCGCTCGGCGATTACCAGCGGGCGAAGACGGGCGCCTTGTTTGCAGCCGCGACCGCGGCCGGCGCTGCGGCGGCCGGCCATGACATCGCCGGCTGGCGTCTCCTCGGCGAACGGCTGGGCGAGGCCTACCAGGTCGCCGACGACATCCGCGACGTCGAGTCGAGCCCGGAAGAGCTCGGCAAGCCCGTCGGCCAGGACCAGCTCTTCGGGCGGCCGAGCGCCGTGACGCAGTATGGCGTCCAGGGCGCAAAACACCTTCTCGAGGAACTCGTGGACGGCGCGATCGACGCCATTCCAGCGTGCCCGGGCGCCTATCTGTTCCGCAAGCTCGTGGTGGCCGAAGCGAACCGCTTCCTGCCCAAGGACATCGCCCGTCGCGCCGCCTGATGTCGCGGAAAACGCCGGAGCGCGGGGGAAACTCCCTCGCCGACCTCTGGAGGGACCGCTACACGGCGCTGCTCGCCGATGCGGGGTTCCAGCGCTGGGCGTCCGGCTTTCCGCTGACGCGGCCGATGGCGCGCCGGCGCACCCGCGCGCTGTTCGATATCTGCGCAGGCTTCGTCTACTCGCAGGTGCTGTTCGCCTGCGTTCGCCTCAACGTGTTCGAGATCCTGTCGGACGGGCCGCTGACCGTCGATGAGCTTGGCCGCAAGCTCGACCTCTCCGACGATTCGACGCGTTGCCTGGTCGACGCGGCTGTCTCGTTGAAGCTGCTGTCGCGGCGCGACCGCGACCGCGTCTCGCTGGGGCCGCTGGGGGCGGCCCTCGTCGGCAATCCCGGCGTTGCGGCGATGATCGAGCACCACGCGATTCTCTACGCTGATCTCAAGGATCCCGTGCAGTTGCTGCGCGCCGATCATCCGGATACCGGGCTTGCCAACTACTGGTCGTACGCGAAGACCGACCGGCCGAGCGCGCTCGCGGCGGAACGGGTCGCCGAATACTCGACGCTGATGACCCTGTCGCAGCCGTTCATCGCGGAGGAGGTGCTCGCCGCCTACCCGCTGTCACGGCACCGCTGCCTGCTCGACGTGGGTGGCGGGGAGGGGGCCTTCCTGATGGCGGCGGCCGAGCGCAACCCGGCCCTGTCGCTGATGCTGTTCGATCTCCCGGCCGTCGCCGAACGGGCGCGGGCCCGGCTTGCCGCTGCGGGACTCGAGACTCGGGCGCGGACGGTGGGTGGCAGCTTCCTCACCGATCCGCTGCCGGCAGGGGCCGATATCGTGTCGCTTGTACGGGTCGTGCACGATCATGACGATGCAGATGTGCTGACCTTGTTACGCAAGGTTCGCGAGGTGTTGCCGAAGCGCGGCACCCTGCTCATTGCGGAGCCCATGTCCGACACGCCCGGGGCCGAACCGGCAGGGGATGCCTACTTCGGCTTCTACCTCCTCGCGATGGGCAAGGGACGGCCGCGCAGCCCGGCGGTTTTGGCGGATTTCCTCGCCCAGGCAGGCTTCGGTAAGCCGCGCCTCCTGACGACGCACCGGCCGCTCCTCACCCGCGTGATGATTGCGCATCCGCATGGCTGATATCTCTGTAAGGAGATGTTGACATTATGGATAGTCAATCTAGACTGACACTTGCGTAGAGTCTCAAGCCAACCTGTGGGACCTTTCGCCGGGGTTCACGATGCAAACCGTCGCCGTCGTCCTAGAAGCGCCAGAGCGTCTGGTGGTCAGTCGGCTTACGCTCACCGATCCGGGTGAAGACGATCTCGTCGTCGACATCGAGTGGAGCGGCATCAGCACGGGCACGGAACGCCTTCTCTACTGCGGCACGATGCCGAAGTTCCCCGGCATGGGGTACCCGCTGGTGCCGGGCTACGAGTCCGTCGGCCGTGTCACCGCTGCCGGGCCCAAGGCGACCATCGAGGTCGGCGAACGGGTGTTCGTCCCGGGCGCGCGCTGCTTCGGCGAAGTGCGCGGTCTCTTCGGCGGCGCGGCCTCGCGCATCGTCGTCCCGCAATCGCGCGTGCTGCGCCTCGGCGAGACCATCGGCGAGGAAGCGGTGCTGCTGGCGCTCGCCGCCACCGCCTACCACGCGATCGCCGGCGGCAACACGCTGCCCGAACTCATCGTGGGCCACGGGGTGCTCGGCCGCCTCATCGCCCGCATCGTGCTCGCCAAGGGCGGCACACCGGTCGTCTGGGAGCGCAACTCGGTGCGCGCCGGCGGCAAGCGCGGCTACCAGGTGCTCGATCCTTCAGAAGACGACCGCTTCGACTACCACGCGATCTGCGATGCGAGCGGCGATCCCGACCTCCTCAACGACCTGATCGCGCGGCTCGCCCCGCGCGGCGAGGTCACGCTCGCCGGCTTCTACACCGAGCCGCTCTCGTTCGTGTTCGCGCCCGCCTTCATGCGCGAGGCGCGCCTGCGCGTCGCCGCGGAATGGCAGGCCGACGACCTCGCCGCCGTCAAGGCGATGGTCGACGACGGCTCCCTGTCGCTGCGCGGCCTCATCACCCATCGCGAACGCGCCGACAAGGCGAGCGACGCCTACCGCGTCGCGTTCAATGATCCTTATTGCCTGAAGATGATCCTGAACTGGAGGCACTGCTCATGACCGGCGCACAAACCGCCACGCTGGAGCGGCCGCTTCAACAGTCCGAGAAACCGGCCAAGAACACGCAGATCATCGCGATCTACGGCAAGGGCGGCATCGGCAAGAGCTTCACGCTCGCGAACCTCTCCTACATGATGGCGCAGCAGGGCAAGCGCGTGCTGTTGATCGGCTGCGACCCGAAGAGCGACACCACCTCGCTGCTCTTCGGCGGCAAGGCCTGCCCGACGATCATCGAGACGTCGTCCGCCAAGAAGGCGGCCGGCGAAGAGGTGAAGATCGGCGACGTGTGCTTCAAGCGCGACGGCGTGTTCGCCATGGAGCTCGGCGGCCCCGAAGTCGGCCGCGGCTGCGGCGGCCGCGGCATCATCCACGGCTTCGAGACGCTCGAGAAGCTCGGCTTCCACGACTGGGACTTCGACTTCGTGCTCCTCGACTTCCTGGGCGACGTGGTGTGCGGCGGCTTCGGCCTGCCGATTGCCCGCGACATGTGCCAGAAGGTGATCGTTGTCGGTTCGAACGACCTCCAGTCGCTCTACGTCGCCAACAACGTCTGCTCGGCGGTCGAATACTTCCGCAAGCTCGGCGGCAACGTCGGCGTCGCCGGCATCGTCGTCAACAAGGACGACGGCACGGGCGAGGCGATGGCCTTTGCGGAGGCCGCGGGCATCCCGGTGCTCGGCGCCATCCCGGCCGACGACGACATCCGCCGCAAGAGCGCCAACTACGAGATCATCGCGCGCCCCGACGGGCGCTGGGGCCCGCTCTTCGCGAGCCTCGCCGAAGCGGTCGCCGACGCGCCGCCGGTGCGCCCCGCGCCGCTGACGCAGGACGGGCTCCTCGGCCTGTTCTCCGGCGACCAGGTGGGCCGCAACGTCGAGCTGACGTCGGCCAGCCTCGAGGACATGTGCGGCGGACAGCTCGTGCAGAAGCCCTCGCTCGAAGTGATTTACGACACGGTGTGAGAGACTGATGGACGACACGGCTCTCAAACGCGACAGCATGGCTGCTGCTCTCCCTAAGCCGGCAGTCCCTGGCGCGCCGGCGTTGGCAGCCTCGGCCTCGGTCGCGACAGCCGCCGATAGGCCAGGCTGCCACGCCGGGAGAGACGTCCTGCGCGAGGCCGCGCAGAAGGCCGGCAAGAGCGAACTGCTCGAGCGCTACGCCAAGGACTACGCGAAGGGCCCGCACGACCAGCCGCAGTCGATGTGCCCGGCGTTCGGTTCGCTCCGTGTCGGCCTGCGCATGCGCCGCACGGCGACGGTGCTCTCCGGCTCCGCGTGCTGCGTCTACGGGCTCACCTTCACGTCGCACTTCTACGGCGCGAAGCGCACCGTCGGCTACGTGCCGTTCAACTCCGAGACGCTCGTCACCGGCAAGCTGTTCGAGGACATCCGCGAAGCTGTCTTCAACCTTGCCGATCCCGACCAGTACGACACGATCGTCGTGACGAACCTCTGCGTCCCGACCGCGTCCGGCGTGCCGCTGCAGCTCCTGCCGAAGGAGATCAACGGCGTGCGCATCATCGGCATCGACGTGCCGGGCTTCGGCGTGCCGACGCACGCGGAAGCCAAGGATGTGCTCTCCGGCGCCATGCTCGCCTATGCGCGGCGCGAAGCGGAGCAGGGGCCGGTGCTCGCCCCGCGCGGCGGCCGCAGCGAGCGGCCGACCGTCACGCTGCTCGGCGAGATGTTCCCGGCCGACCCGATGAGCATCGCGATGCTGCTCGAGCCGATGGGGCTCGCGGCCGGCCCGGTCGTTCCCGTCCGCGAGTGGCGCGAGCTCTATGCCGCGCTCGCCGGCTCCGCGGTCGCCGCCATCCATCCCTTCTACACCGCCTCGATCCGCGAGTTCGAAACCGCGGGCCGGCCGATCGTCGGCTCGGCACCCGTGGGCCGCGACGGCACCGCCGCCTGGCTCGACGCCATCGGCCAGACGCTGGCGGTCGCGCCGCACAAGATCGCCGCCGCCAAGAATCGCGCACTGCCGGCAATCGAGGGCGCGCTCGCGAAACTGCCGATCCGCGGCCGCATCACGCTCTCGGGCTACGAAGGTTCCGAACTGCTCGTCGCCCGCCTGCTCATCGAGAGCGGCGCAGAGGTCCCCTACGTCGGCACCGCGCTGCCGCGCACCGTGTGGTCGACGGCCGACGCCGAGTGGCTCGAGGCGAAGGGCTGCAAGGTGCAGTACCGCGCCTCGCTCGAGCAGGACATCGAGGCCATGCTCGAGCATGGGCCCGACCTCGCGATCGGCACGACGCCGGTCGTGCAGCGCGCCAAGGAGCTGTCGATCCCGGCGCTCTACTTCACCAACCTGATTTCGGCCCGCCCGCTAATGGGACCGGCCGGCGCGGGCTCGCTCGCCCAGGTCGTCAACGCGGCGCTCGCCAACAAGGCGCGCTTCGACCGCATGACCGCGTTCTTCGAGGGCGTTGGCAAGGGGCATGCGACCGGCGTGTGGCAGGACATGCCGAAGCCGCCGCCGGTGAAGCACAACCTGCTCAAGGCCCGCGGCGCTCCGAAGATGGAGGACCTCGGCTGATGCTCGTCCTCGATCATGATCGCGCCGGCGGCTACTGGGGGGCGGTGTACGTCTTCACCGCGGTGAAGGGCCTGCAGGTCATCATCGACGGCCCGGTGGGCTGTGAGAACCTGCCGGTGACCTCCGTGCTGCACTACACGGACGCGCTGCCGCCGCACGAACTGCCGATCGTGGTGACGGGCCTTTCCGAGGAAGAACTCGGCAAGAACGGCACCGAGGGCGCGATGCGCCGGGCGCACCAAACGCTCGACCCAGCGCAGCCGGCCGTCGTCGTGACCGGCTCGATCGCCGAGATGATTGGCGGCGGCGTGACGCCCGAAGGCACCGGCATCAAGCGCTTCCTGCCGCGCACGATCGACGAGGACCAGTGGCAGAGCGCCAACCGCGCGCTCAACTGGCTGTGGACGGAATACGGGCCCAAGAAGGCGCCGGCGAAGAAGGCCCGCCGCGAGGGCGAGAAGCCGAGGGTCAACATCATCGGCGCGATCTACGGCACGTTCAACATGCCCTCCGACATCGCCGAGATCCGGCGGCTCGTCGAAGGCATCGGCGCCGAGGTGAACCTGGTGTTCCCGCTCGGCGTCCACCTTGCCGAGATCGGCAAGCTCGCCGATGCCGACGTCAACGTCTGCCTCTATCGCGAGTTCGGCCGGCTCTTGTGCGAGTCGCTCGACCGGCCCTATCTCCAGGCGCCGATCGGCATCGAGTCGACCACGCAGTTCCTGCGCACGCTGGGCGAACTCTTGGGACTCGACCCAGAGCCGTTCATCGCCCGCGAGAAGCACACCACGCTGAAGCCGGTGTGGGACCTGTGGCGCTCGGTGACGCAGGACTTCTTCGGCACCGCGAGCTTCGGCATCTCCGCCACCGAAACGTATGCGCGGGGCGTAAAGCACTTCCTCGCCGACGAGCTCGGGCTGCCGTGCCACTTCGCGTTCGCGCGCAAGGCCGGCGTGAAGCCCGACAACGCGGCGGTGCGCCGCGCCATCCGCGAGAACGCGCCGCTCGTCGTGTTCGGCAGCTACAACGAGCGCATGTACATCGCCGAAGCGGGCGGGCGGGCCATGTACATCCCGGCCTCGTTCCCGGGCGCCATCATCCGCCGCCACACCGGCACGCCGTTCATGGGCTACGCGGGTGCGACCTACCTCGTGCAGGAAGTGTGCAACGCGCTGTTCGATGCGCTGTTCAACATCCTTCCGCTCGCAACCGAGCTCGACAAGACGGTCGCCACGCCCTCGCGGCTCGTGGAAGAGCTGCCCTGGGACGATGAAGCGCGCGCCGCCTTCGACGCCATCATCGCCGCCGAGCCCGTGCTCGTGCGCATCTCCGCCGCCAAGCGCCTGCGCGATGCGGCCGAAAGCGCCGTCCGGCGCGCCGGCGGCAGTCGCGTCACGGCGCGTGAAGTCGACGCCGCGCGCGGCCGCAGCGAAGAGGGGAGAGCCGCATGAGCCTGACCCTCGACCATCACCCCATTCACGGGACGAACGTCCCGACCTCAGGAGGACCCATGGCCCACATCTCGGACGTGAACTGGACGCGCCAGCGCGTTTCGGAGCAGCGCGAATATCGCCTGCTCTACGGCGTGTGCCTTGCGCTCCTCGTGATCGTCGCGCTCGCGACCCGGCTCCTGCCGCGCCGCCTGCGGCCGCTCGGTTCCTCGAGCCACCGCATGTCGGTGATCGAGGAAGCCCGTGCGGCGACCGATACGCTTCTGCCGTTCGCCTTCATGGGCTGAGCGGACACCGGTTTGCCCGCGGGGGTTCGCCCCTTCGGGTTCCATCGATCTGCCGTTCGCGAAGGAACATGACGTTCCCGAAGCGGCGGCCGGTCCCGATCCGCGCCGGGCAAAGTGCGGGAAGGGTCCAACCCTTTGGACGGACCCTAACTTAAGAGGTGAACTGATGGCTGATAACCGCAGTGGGTCCCTTTCGGGGCTCACCGAGTCTGAGGCAAGGGAGTTTCACGGAATCTTCGTGACAAGCTTCCTCGCTTTCACCGCGGTCGCCGTGGTCGCCCACTTCCTCGTTTGGCAGTGGCGCTCATGGCTTCCGCCGGTAGGGGGCTACAAGACGTCGTTGATTGACGGCGCTCATTACGCCCTCACCACCATCGGCCAATTCCTAGCGTAAGGAGGGGAGCAATATGTGGAAAGTATGGCTCCTGTTCGATCCGCGCCGGGCGCTGGTCGCTCTCTTCACGTTCCTGTTCGTGCTCGCAATCGTCATTCATTTGATCTTGCTCAGCACCAGCAGGTTCAACTGGCTCGAGGGCCCTGCGAAGGTCGGGGCGCTCGCGCCGACCGTCGAGACGACTTCGGTCGTTTGACGACTCGGAGTGCGGACGGGGGCGACGCCAATCGCATCCCCGCCCGCACCCCTTTTTCTCTGAACCGGATGAGGCCACCGAGGAACGGTGGCGGAGGGTGCACAGATGGCAATGCTCAGCTTCGAGAGAAAGTACCGGGTCCGCGGTGGCACGCTGATCGGCGGAGATCTCTTCGATTTCTGGATCGGTCCGTTCTACGTGGGGTTCTTCGGGGTGACGACCATCTTCTTCGCTGCCCTCGGAACGCTCATGATCCTGTACGGCGCCGCGATCGGTCCGACATGGAACCTTTGGCAGATTTCAATTGCGCCGCCCGACCTGAAGTACGGCCTGGGCTTCGCGCCGCTCAAGGAAGGCGGCCTGTGGCAGGTGATCACCATCTGCGCGATCGGCGCCTTCGTCTCGTGGGCGCTGCGTGAGGTCGAGATCTGTCGCAAGCTCGGCATCGGCTACCACGTGCCGATCACCTACGGCGCGGCGATCGCCGCCTACGTGACGCTCGTGGTGGTGCGCCCGGTGCTGCTCGGCGCCTGGGGCCACGGCTTCCCCTACGGGATCTTCAGTCACCTCGATTGGGTGACGAACGTCGGGTACCAGTACCTGCACTTCCACTACAACCCGGCCCACATGCTGGCCATCACCTTCTTCTTCACGACGATCCTGGCGCTCGCGCTGCACGGCGGCCTCGTGCTCTCGGCGGCGAACCCGAAGAAGGGCGAGCGGATGAAGACGCCCGAATACGAGGACACCTTCTTCCGCGACACGATCGGCTATTCGATCGGCACGCTCGGCATCCATCGCCTCGGCCTGTTCCTCGCAGTGAACGCGGGACTGTGGAGCGCCGCCTGCATCCTGATCAGCGGTCCGTTCTGGACGCGCGGCTGGCCCGAATGGTGGGCCTGGTGGCTCAACCTGCCGATCTGGAACGGCTGATCGAGGGGGGACATGTGTCATGGCTGAATATCAGAACATCTTCACACGGGTTCAGGTTCGCACCGCGCCGGACTTCGGCATTCACCTGCCGGCGTCCGACTCCCCGCGCCGCGGAACGCCCCGCTTCGTGCATCTCTTCGGGCGCATCGGCAACGCCCAGATCGGGCCGATCTACCTCGGCTACCTGGGCTTCCTGTCGCTCGTCTTCGGCTTCGTGGCCTTCGAGATCATCGGCCTCAACATGCTCGCCTCGGTGAACTGGAATCCGATCCAGTTCGTCCGGCAGCTGTTCTGGCTGGCGCTCGAACCGCCGCCGGCGAAGTACGGCCTCACCATCCTGCCGCCGCTCAACGAAGGCGGCTGGTGGCTGATCGCCGGCTTCTTCCTGACGATGTCGATCCTGCTCTGGTGGGCCCGCACCTACCGGCGCGCCCGGGCGCTCGGCCTCGGCACGCACATTCCGTGGGCGTTCGCCTCGGCGATCTTCCTGTTCCTCACGCTTGGCTTCATCCGGCCGGTGCTGATGGGGAGCTGGGCGGAGGCCGTGCCGTTCGGGATCTTCCCGCACCTCGACTGGACCACCGCGTTCTCGCTGCGCTACGGCAACCTGCACTACAACCCGTTCCACGCGCTCTCGATCGTGTTCTTCTACGGCTCGACGCTGCTGTTTGCGATGCACGGCGCGACGATCCTCGCGGTCGGCAAGCTGGGCGGCGAGCGCGAGCTCGAGCAGATCACCGATCGCGGCACCGCGGCCGAACGTGCGGCGCTGTTCTGGCGCTGGACGATGGGCTTCAACGCGACGATGGAGTCGATCCATCGCTGGGCCTGGTGGTTCGCGGTGCTGACCACGATCACCGGCGGCATCGGAATCCTGCTCACCGGAACGGTCGTGGACAACTGGTTCCTGTGGGCCGTCAAGCACGGTGTTGCGCCTGCCTACCCGCCGCCGGTCACGCCCCCGGTAGTCGATCCGGCGCTCTAAGATGGGAGAGGGTGTCATCATGAGACAAGTTCTTGGCGCAGCGGCGGCCATCGTAGCGGTGCTCGCCCTGCTGGTTCTCCCCGGATGGGAAGCGCCGCCGATGAAGTCGACGCAACTCGGCTACCGCGGCACGGGCATGGACATCGTCCAGAACCCGCGCACGCTGGCGAAGCTGCTCGACGCGAACGTGGTGCCGGAGGCGCAGCCCCCGGCCGACCTCTCCGGCAAGAAGGCGTCGGAGGTCTACAAGAACGTGCAGGTGCTGGGCGACCTCGACGAGGGCCAGTTCAACCGGCTGATGGCGGCGATCACCGAGTGGGTCTCGCCGGAGGAAGGCTGCACGTACTGCCACAACACCGACAACATGGCGGACGACTCGCTCTACACGAAGAAGGTCGCCCGCCGGATGCTGCAGATGACGGGCAACATCAACGCGAACTGGCAGAAGCACGTCGCCCAGACGGGCGTCACCTGCTACACCTGCCATCGCGGCAACCCGGTGCCGAAGAACGTCTGGTACCAGGGCCCGGACACCGGCCCGACCGCCGGCATGCTCGGCTACACGGGCGGGCAGGACGGCGTCTCGGTCGCCGATACGTCGCTGCCGCACGATCCGTTCACGCCGCTCCTCAACTCGGATGCGAACATCCGCGTCGAGGGTCCGGAAGCGCTGCCTGTGCCGACGCATAACGTGTCGCTGCAGACGACGGAGACGACCTACTCGCTGATGATGCACATGTCGAAGGCGCTGGGTGTGAACTGCACCTTCTGCCACAACACGCGCTCGATCGCGAGCTGGCCGGCGAGCACGCCGCAGCGCGTCACCGCCTGGTACGGCATCCGTCTGGCGCGCGACGTGAACGGCAAGTACCTCGAGGGGCTCAAGGACGTGTTCCCGCCGAACCGGCTCGGCCCGCATGGCGACGTGGCGAAGGTCAACTGCGCCACCTGCCACCAGGGCCTGAACAAGCCGCTGAACGGCGTGTCGATGCTGAAGGACTACGCGGCCGAACTCGGCAGCATCAAGCAGCAGTAAGCGACGATCATCCGCCCACGAATTGGAGGAGCCGGGTCAGCGACCCGGCTCTTCGCTTTTGGGTAGGGCGCCCGCATCCTCGGCGGCGCGCACGATGATCCCGGCGACGAGGTCCGGCGCCTCCTCGTGCAGCAGGTGGCCGACCGACGGCAGCGTCATCACGTCGGCGTCCTTCACGAGCTGGGCCGCGTGCGTCGCCTGTTCCGGCGGGATCATGTGATCGCGCTCGCCGGCCACCAGAAGAAGCTTCGTGCGCAGCTTCGGCAGGTCACGCTCGAGGCCGGGCAGGTCCCAGTTCGCCATCATGCCGAACGCGGCCGACACGTGCTGGGGGCTTCTCGCGAGCGTCGCGTAGCAGGTGCGCGCGTCCGCCCCGACGGTCGAGCCGGTACCCTGCAGGAGCCGGTCGATGACCGATTCGTCCGCCGCGCGCGACGCGAAGATCCAGGGCATGAACCAGTTGAACGACATCAGCTTCGCCATCGGCGCGAAGAGATGTCCGGCAACGCCCCGCAGCGCGAGCAGCGCGCCGTTGAGACTGACGATGAGTTTCGGCTGCACGAGGCCGTCGAGCGTGGCGCGGATCGCGATCGCGGCGCCGGCAGAGTGACCAAGGACCACCGGCGGGCTCTCGCCCAGCGCCTGAAGCAGGGCAGCGACGGCCTTCGCCATCCCGGCGGTCGAGAGCGTGTCCGGGCCTCCGTCGTGGGAGAAGGCGTGCCCCGGAAGGTCCGGCATGATGACCCGGAACCGCTGTGCGAGGCGAGGCGCGAGTTGAGCGAACGAATGGGTCGACGCGCCGGTCCCGTGCAGGAGAACGAGCGACGGCCCGTCGCCCATCGTCTGCACATGCCAGCGGAAGCCGGCCGCGTCCACGAACCGGCTTGCCTCGCGATGCGGCCAGGCCCGGCCCTCGCGCTCGAAGTCGAGGCGGGGCCGCATCATCGCCCGCCCGCGATCTGCTGCACCGCCCGCGACAGGCGCTGTGCATCCGCGTGGGGGAGGGCGACGTAGCGGGCGCCCATCTCGGCCGCGAGCTTTTCGGCGTTGGCGCTCTTGCGTTGCGCCGTGTCGACGACGATCGCGGTGAGCGCTTCGCTCCGCACGAGGCGTCCCATCGCGAGGGCGTCGGTCTCCGCCGCCTGTCGACCCTGTTCGCCCGACAGTGCGACGTTGCCGCGCCCATCGGTGAGAATCACGATGGTAGGCGCTCGCCCGCGCGCGAGCTCGGCGCGGGCGACCACCGTCGCGGCGGCGATGCCGGCGGCGAGCGGCGTTGCCCCGCCGCCGGGCAGCCCCTCGAGGCTGCGCTTGGCGCGGGCGAGCGAGCGCGTCGGCGGCAGCAGCACTTCGGCGCCTGCGCCGCGAAACGCAACGAGCGCCACCTGGTCGCGGCGCACGTAGCATTCGGCCAGCAGCAACTCGACCGCGCCCTTCGCTTCGCCGAGCCGGTTCAGCGCCTGCGACCCCGAGGCGTCGACCGCGAAGATCGTCGTGGTGCCCGAACGTTGCCGGAAGCGCACGATGCGATAATCGTCCTCGCGCACCTCGATCCGCGAAGGCTTCGATGCGCTCCGCCGCAGCGGCTGCCAGGGCGCTGCGGCCCGCAGCGTCGCCACGAGATCGAGTTTCGCGCCACGTCCCAGCGTGCCGCGTCGCGAACCGATCGGCCGGCCCCGGCTCGTCGCCTTGAGCCGCGCACCGGAGCGGCCCGACGAACGCGACCGGACCGCGCCCCCTGCGGCAAGCTCCGCAAGAAGATCGGGCGGGAGCGTCGCGAGCGCGGCCTCGAGCACCACGTCCTCCAGCGGCCGATCGGGCAGCGGCTGATCGTCGGCGCGGTCGCCGTCGTCCTTCTCCTGCTCGGGCGGCGGTGGCTCTTCGGGCGGCTGCTCTGCCTCCTCCGGCGGCGCCATCGGCACACGCGTGGCGCGCGGCGCCAGCACGAGTCGACCGGCGGCGACGATGTCGTCTTCCTCCACCGCGTCGCGACCGTCGAACGCGGCATGCGCGCGCGCCACGGCGACCGCGAGCGGGCCCGCCCGCAGCGACAGGACACCCAGCGTCACGGCGGCCGTGCAGAGCGCCTGGACCGCGTCGTCCGAGATCTCGACGTCGGGGAGCAGGTCGCGCGCCTTGATGACGCGCGCTGCCGTGGCGCGCTTCGTCAGCGTACTGTCCGGCTCCGCTTGCGCGTCGAGGTCGAGGTGGATCGCCAGCATCTGCGACAGCGCCTGCGGCATGCGCTCGTCGGTCGCGCTGCCTTCGTCGAGCGCGATCACGCCAAAGCGGCACGGGGCGGACTCGCGCGCACCGTGCCGTTCGATCTCGATCGTGCGCTCGGCGAGCGCCGAGGCGATCACGGCGGCGGCCTGCGGGTCGAGCCGTTCGGCCATCGCGATGGTGACGAAGCCGCCGTCGGCAGAGGCGAGCAGCCCGCGCTCGATCACGGGCTTACCCGATTTCAGCGTGCGGGTGAGGTCGAGGCCGCCCACCAGCCGTTCGAGGCTCACCTGCGGCGGCACCTTCCGGACGGGCGCGCGCGGCGAGAGCTTTCGCACGAGTTCGAGGAACGCCGGCACGCGCGGTCCATGCGAGGTGGTGAGGTGGATGCCGCCGAGGCGCAACGGATCGACGGCGAGAAGGCATGCCGCCAGAACGGCGTCGCGCGGCAGCGCCGCGGCGGCAGCGATCGCCGCCGTGCTCATCCGTAAAGATCCGCGAGCGCGCGTTCGATGCGCACCGTCGATCCCGTATCGTCGAGCGGATTCCTGCGCAGGCGATGACGCAGCGCCGACGGTGCGATGGCCTTCAGGTGGTCGAGGGTCGCGGCGGCTTTGCCCTGCAGGGCGGCAAGGGCGCGGGCGGCGCGGATCAGCGTGAGCTGGCCGCGCATGCCGTCGGTCTTGAGCGCGATGCAGAGGGCTGCGGCCTGCTCGAGCACGCTCGCCGGCACGTCGACATCCGGCAGTTTCGTGCGGGCACGGACGATCTGTCGGCGCACCTTGCCGTCGGCGGCGGCCCACGCCTCAACGAACGCGTCGCGGTCACGCTCGTATGCGTCGCGCCGCTTCGTCACCTCGACCCAAGTCGCGACATCGCCCGGCGTGCGCACCTCGAGCGACATCCCGAAGCGGTCGAGGAGCTGCGGGCGAAGCTCGCCTTCCTCGGGATTTCCGGAGCCGACGAGCACGAAGCGGGCAGGATGGCGGACGCTCAGGCCCTCGCGTTCGACGACGTTCTCGCCGGAGGCGGCGACGTCGAGGAGGAGGTCCACGAGGTGGTCCTCGAGCAGGTTCACCTCGTCGATGTAGAGGAAGCCGCGGTTGGCGCGCGCGAGGAGTCCGGGCTCGAACTTCTTCTCGCCGCGGGTCAAGGCGCTCTCGAGATCGAGCGATCCGACCACCCGGTCCTCGGTTGCGCCGAGCGGCAGATCGACCACCGGGATCGGGATCGAATGCGCCTTCAAGGGTCCGGATTTCGCGGCCTTCTTGCAATCGTTGCAAGCGTGTTTCAGGTCGTCCGGATCGCAGTTGTAACGGCAGTTGTCCGCCGCCTTCATCTTCGGCAGCAATTGTGCGAGTGCGCGCACCGCTGTCGACTTGCCGGTGCCCCGGTCGCCGAACACCAGCACGCCGCCGATCGAGGGATCGACGGCGGCGATCAGGAGGGCCAGCTTCATGTCGTCCTGGCCGACGATGGCAGAGAAAGGAAAAGCGGCTGACATGCGTTCTTGACAGTTTGTGACGTCAAGACTCTAGCACGGCCGCGCGCGGAACCGGAATAGGCCGAACGGTCAGGACGAGGCGCCCATCCGGCCGCGGGCCCGGTCGCGCGGCGCGTCGATCAGCCGGTGTTCGAAGGCGCGGGCGAGGCCGAAGCGCGGCATGTTGCGGTAGATTGCCTCGTGGCGCCCCGGTTCGACCACGTAGGTCTCGTGCCACACGCCCACGGCCGGATTGTCGCCCACGGCGGCGTTGAACGCCTTCTGCGCCGGGAAATGCTCGTGGTTCCTCGCCCAGGCATAGGCTTCGAGCGCCTCGAACGAGCGCCAGTACTGGACGACCGAGAAGCCGGTGCGGAAAAGCATGAGCTCGTGCGAGAGGAGCCCCAGTTCCCGCGCCTTCGTCAGTTCCCGGAGCATTCTCGGCATCGCGCGGAACGCGGGCCACCAGAGGTCCACCCGCCAGGGCCGGTTGATCCGCATGCCGATCAGGAACACGACGAACGGACCTTCGGCAACTGCGGTGTAACGGCCGGGAAAGACGGGTGCCATCGAATGTAACGTCTCCGTGCTGTCGTGCGTATTTCCGGTAGCCTACGCTGCCGCTTCAAGGCACGATACGCTCATCTGCATCGGCCGGCCTTGCGTAGGACGAGATAACGACACGGGAGACCACCATGACCACGACCGAACGGGCCGTCCTCGCCGGAGGCTGCTTCTGGGGCATGCAGGACCTGATCCGCAGGATGCCGGGCGTCATCAAGACGCGCGTCGGCTATACCGGCGGCGAAAACGCCAACGCGACCTATCGCAACCATCCGGGACACGCGGAGGCGATCGAGATCGTGTTCGATCCGGCCCGCATCAGCTTCCGCGACCTGCTCGAGTTCTTCTTCCAGATCCACGACCCGACGACGCCGAACCGGCAGGGCAACGACATCGGCTCGTCCTACCGCTCGGAGATCTTCTACACGTCCGACGCGCAGAAGGCGGAAGCCCTGCGCACCATCGCCGACGTCGACGCCTCGGGGCTCTGGCCGGGCAAGGTCGTGACGAAGGTGTCGCCGGCGCGCGAGTTCTGGGAGGCCGAGCCCGAGCACCAGGACTACCTGGTGCGCTACCCGCACGGGTATACCTGCCACTTCCCGCGGCCGAACTGGAAGCTGCCGCGCCGGCAGAACTCCGCCGCCTGACGTCCGCTTAGGCCGAAGCCGGCGCCGCCCGCCTTGCGCGCGGCGCCGGCCGGTGCGGCGCTGCGCAGGCTGCCCTGGCCCGGAGCTTAGGGCAGGGGGAAGATTCTCCGTGTGCGGAAGATCACAACGCCTGACGGTTTAGCCGTGGCACGCTTACCGCCCGATCTTCTTCAGCACCTCGAGCGCGCCTTTCGGGACGGATTGCGTGACCTTCTCGAACGTCTTGCCCCACGGGTCCTTGCGGCCGACGGCGTTGCGCAGGGTAAAGGTCGAGGCCGCGTCGAGCGTGTCGAGTTCCTTCCAGGTGATCGGCATCGCGACCGTCGGCTCGGCGCGGGCGCGCAGCGACCAGGGCGCGATCGCGGTGGCGGTGCGGCGGTTGCGGATGTAGTCGATGAAGATGCGCCCCTTGCGCGCCGCCTTCGAGGCGACCGCCAGGTATTTTGACGGTTCGGCCGCAGCGAGGCCGCGCGCCATCCCTTCGGCGAAGTCGCCGACTTCCGTCCAGTCCTGCGTGCGGTCGAGCGGCACGATCACGTGCACGCCCTTGCCGCCCGAGACGAGCGGCACGCTCTTCATGCCCGCCGCGGCCAGAAGGTCGCGCAGAAGAAACGCCGCGGTCCGCACCTCGTCGAAGCTCACCGCCTCGTCGGGATCGAGGTCGAAGACGATGCGCTCCACCTTGTCGATGTCGGGAAACTTCGCGCCCCAGCCGTGGATCTCGACGACGCCGAACTGCGCCGCCGTGACGAGGCCGTCGACGGACTCGATCACCATGACGCTGTCGCCGCCGACCGGGTCCGGCACGCTCGCGATCCCCTTCTCCATACCGGGCAGGGCGTGCCGCTGGAAGAAGCGTTCGCCGCCAAGACCCTCCGGCGCGCGCACGAAGCTGACGGGCCGATCCTTCAGGTACGGCAGCATGCGGTCGGCAACGGCGATGTACCAGGCGGCGACCTCCGCCTTGGTGACGCCGGCCTCCGGATAGACGACGCGCTCGGGATGCGAGATGCGCTTCATCAGCGCCGGCGGCCCGTCGAGCGGCGCTGTCTCTGCTGCAGCGGAGGCGCGTTTTGCAGGCGCAGCCTTGCGGGCGGCGATCGTCTTCGCGGGCTTCACGGGCGTGTCCTTCGTGCGGTCTTCGCGGAAACCGAGGAACCGTGGATGGCGCAGGGCGCCCTGCGCGGTTCGCTCCGTGTACGCCACTTCGCAGCGCAGTTTCGGTTCGACCCACACCGCCTGCCGCGGCGGCTTCTCCGGGAACACGAGGCCGGCCGGCGGCGACTTGCGCACGAGCGGCTTCAGCTTCGCCATCGTCTCGCGCAGGGTCTTGTCCGTGTACCCCGTGCCGACGTTGCCGGCGTAGGCGAGGCCGTCCTTCGTCTCGAACGCGACGCAGAGCGAGGCGAAGGGCCGCTTCTCCGACGGCATGTAGCCGACCACCACGACGTCGTCGCGCGTATCGCCCTTGATCTTCCACCAGTCGCGCCCGCGCCCGGACCGCCACGGGCTGTCGATGCGCTTCGACACGATGCCTTCGGCGCCGCCCTCGAGCGCGTGCCGGAACACGTCCGGCCCGTTGCCTTCGATCCATGACGCGATGCGGATGCGCTGGCCGTCGGCATGCTCGAGAACCTCCGCCAGCCGCGCCTTGCGTTCGAGGATCGGCAGGTCCGTGATCGACCGACCGTCGAGCGCGAGGAGATCGAAGGCGACGTAGGTGATCTCCGGCCCGCCGGTGTCGAGCAGGTCGACGAGGCGGGAGAAGCGCGAGACGCCGGTCTCGTCGAACACCACCATCTCGCCGTCGATCAGGCACGGCGGCAGGTTCAGCGCGGCGAGCGCCGGCGCGACACGGCCGAACCGGTGCGTCCAGTCGAGCCCCTCGCGGCTGTAGAGTTTTACTGCGGAGCCCGCGACCGCCGCCTGGACGCGGTAGCCGTCGTACTTCACCTCGTGCAGCCACTGATCGCCGTCGGGCGCTTCCTCGTGCGGTTCGCACAGCATGGGCTTCTGGAACGGGGGCAGGCGGCGCGCGTCGCCGGTCTTCGGTTTCGTCTGCGGCATGGCCGGCGCGGCGGGCGGTGCGTGTTTCTGCGGCGGATCTTCCGAGGGCGGATCGCCTTCCGGCGCGCCGCGCTCGATCTGCCCCTTGGTGCGCCCGGTCTTGGCGCTCTTCACGTAGCGCTCGCCGAGATCGGCCCCAACGCCGCCCTCGGCATACTCGTCGCGCTCCTTGATCAGGAGCCAGTTCTCGCGCTTGCCCTCGGGCTTCAGCCGCACCAGCACGTAGCGCCCCACCATGCGCTTGCCGTGCAGCACCATCTTGAGCTCGCCCTTCTCGAGCGCAGCCATCGGATCGGGCTGCGCGGGCTCCCAGGATCCTTCGTCCCACACCATCACGGTGCCGCCGCCGTACTCGCCCTTCGGGATCGTGCCCTCGAACGAGGCGTAGTCGATCGGGTGATCCTCCGTGCGCACGGCGAGACGGCGCACCTTCGGGTCGAGCGAGGGGCTCTTCGTGACGGCCCAGCTCTTCAGCACGCCGTCGAGCTCGATGCGGAAGTCGTAGTGCTCGCGCGTCGCCCAGTGGTGCTGCACGACGAAGCGGCGGCCCTCGACGTCGGCGGCGCGCGCCTCGGGGGGCGGCTCGCGGGTTTTGGTGAAGTCGCGCTTCTGGCGGTAGGGCTCGAGCGAGGAACGGCGCTTCACCACGTCGGCACGCCCGTTCTCCCCCCGTTACGCCTTGCTGCGCCGGCGCGTTCCGCCGCTGGCCGTCTTGCGGGCCGGCTCCTTGCGGGCGGGCTGCTCTTCCTCGGCGTCCTTCGCCCGACCCCGGCTCGCGCCGCGACCGCCGCTCGTCTGCACCGAGCGCTTGAGCGCCTCCATGAGGTCGATGACCTTGCCTTCCGGGCGCTCTTCCGGCGGCGCGGAGATCGTGTGGCCCTTGGCCTTCTCCTCGACGAGCTCGCGCACGGCGTCGGCGTAATGGTCCTTGAACGCCTCCGGGTGGAACGGCGCGGACTTCTTCTCGATCAGCTGTGTCGCGAGTTCAACCATCTCGTGGTCGAGCCGGCGCTCGGGAATCGAGCCGAAGAAGTTTTCGGCCGGGCGGACCTCGTTGGCGTAGCGCATGCCGCCCATCACGAGGCCGTTCTCGAGCGGGCTGACCGCCACGAGATGCTCGCGGCCGTACATAGTGATCTGGCCGAGGCCTGCCTTGCCGGCCTTCTTCAGCGCCTCGAGGATGACAAGGTAGCCTTCCGCAGCCACCTCGTCGGCGGGCGTGATGTAGTAGGCGCGCTCGAAGTAGCGCAGGTCGATGTCGTTGACGTCCACGAACTGGACGAGGTCGAGCGTCTTCTTGCTCTTCAGCCGGACGTTCTCGAGCTCCTCCGGCTCCATGATGACGTAGACGTCCTTGTCGACCTCGTAGCCCTTGACGATGTCCTCGTTGCGCACCGCGCCGAGGCCGGGCACGACCTTCTCGTACCGGATGCGCTTGCCGGACGGCTTGTGGATCTGGTTGAAGCGGACTTCCGCGCCGCTGTCGATGGCGCTGTAGACCTCGATCGCGATCGAGACGAGCGACAGGCGGAGGAAGCCTCTCCAGTAGACGTGTCCGGGCCTGGCCATGCTCTCACACTTACTCCACGCTACGCCGATGACGGCGATCACCCTGCCACTCAAACGTTAAGGCGGCAAGACGAAGCGATCGTCAGGACACGGAGCAGACGCCCGGAAATGCCGGCGGACGGCTGTTTGTTCCGTCCGAGCAGCGTTCTTCCGAGTCCGGACGGTACAAGATTGATCGGGGATCGTCCGAGTCCGGACGGTCCAGGCTCAGGATTTCAGCGGGGTGGCGCGCTGTCGCGCAGGTCGGCGGTCCCGGTCTTGCCCTCGGGCACGGTCGGGCCGTGCCAGGAGGCCCGCCCGGCGCGGGACACGTTGCTTTCGAGGTGGGCAAGCCAGCCGCGGCCGGAGTCCGTCACCTCGAGGTAGCGCTCGGCGATGCGGATGTGCGGGTGGGCCGCGCGCCAGAAGAACTCCGGGTAGCTCTCGATCACGTCGGCGGGCGAGTGGTAGCCGAGATGGGCCGCGATGCCGGTCTCGTAGAACTCCCAGTAGAGCGCGTTCGCCTTGCGCAGGTAGTTCGGATCGCCGAGCTGGCCCACGAGATCGGCGGCGCGCACCAGCAGACCTTCGAGCGGCTGGTTGTCGGTCGTCTCGGTCGATGCGACGGGAAAGCGGGTGAACTCGATCGCCGCCGCGATACGGTCGGGATCGAGGTCGAACAGCTTGCGCTGGCCGAGGCGTTCGCGCACGAACATCTTGCTGCGGTCGACGTGGTAGGGCGCAAGCGCTGCATCGGAAGCGCCGCGCGGCAGGCTCACCCGGTCGCCCGAGGCGTTGATCACGAACTCCGTCGCGCTATCGCCGGCGAGCGCGCCGCGCACGAAGCCCACGTCGTGCGTCACGCAGGCGAGGAGGAAGTGCGCCCAGTCGTTCGCCGACACCGGCTCGAGCAGGATCCGGCCACGGAGGATGTCGCGGCCGGCGAGCGTCACCAGCATGGTGTGCTCGAGGTTGTGGTAGAGCGCGTTCGATCGGCCGATCATCTCCAGTACCAGGCGCGCAACCGTGCCGAGCGCGTGGCCGAGTTCCTCCTCCTTGTGGCCGAAGATCGACAGGAAGTCCTCGCGCAGCGCGCGGCCCAAGCCTTCGCCCGCCAATGCGGCCACCGTCAACATGCCGTCCCTCCGACGTCCAACTGGGGAATTATGCCGCCATAGGACAACAGGACGTCGACGATCTCAATGGGCCTCGATCTCTTGCGCGGCGGCTGCCGCGGACGTTGATGAAGACAGTTCTCATGCAGGCGTTAACCTGCCGTTTGCCGAACGGGAGCAATCTCGCACCGATCGTGCTCGCGAAGGCGATACAACCATCCGTAGGCGGAACGAGTATGGCACGGCGCTTGCTCGAAATGGCTGTCCATCTCCAGAAAGTCCGTATAGGGATGGTTTTGGGACGCTAGCAGCAGTCGGATGGGGATGCCTCAGGCCGGTTTCACCAACGATCAGATCACCGCGCAGCTCCTGAGCGGCTGGTACTGGCAAGATTCGCCCGGCGGGCCGCCGGCGATGACGATCACCTACGGCTTCCCGACGGCGCGCGGCTGGTTCCCCTCGATGCAGCCCGAGTACGCCGGGTGGTCGGCGTTCAGTCCGACGCAGGCCGCCGCCGCGCGGCACGCGATGGCGCTCTGGGATGACCTGATCGCCCCGACGCTGGTCGAATGGAGTGCGCCCGGCCACAACCCGAACGCCGCCGACATCCGGATCTCGAACTCGTCGAGCATCGATTACGCGCAGACGTATTTCCCCGGGTTGACGAACAACGACTCGAGCATCGACGAGCAGGTCTCGGGCGCATCCTGGTTCAACCGGGCCTACCCGGAACTCGCCGTCGCGACGGTCGGCGGCTACGGATTCCAGACCTTCCTGCATGAACTCGGGCACGCGCTGGGACTGAACCATCCCGGGCCCTACGACGGCGCGGGCGCAAGCTACCAGACCGACGCCGTCTACGCCGAGGACACCTGGCAGTACACGGTGATGTCGTACTTCGACTCGGTGAATACCGGGGCCGACTGGTATGGCGCGAACGGCGTCTTTTACTACGCGCAGACGCCGATGGTGCACGACGTGATGGCGATCCAGGCCATCTACGGCGCGGACCTGACGACGCGGGCAGGAGACACGGTCTACGGGTTCAATTCGACCGCGGGCGAGATGGTCTTCGACTTCCGCGTGAACAAGAACCCGGTACTGACGATCTGGGACGGCGGCGGCACCGACACGATCGATCTCTCCGGCTTTTCCTCGCCGGCCAAGCTGAGCCTCGAGCCAGGCGCGTACAGCGACTTCAACGGCATGACGAAGAATGTCGCCATCGCCTTCAACGCCTGGATCGAGAACGCGACCGGCGGGTCCGGCAACGACACCATCACCGGCAACAAGCTCGACAACATCCTGAAGGGGCTCGCCGGCAACGATACGCTCGACGGCGGCGACGGCAACGACACCCTCATCGGCGGGCCTGGCGCCGATACGCTGATCGGCGGCAACGGCAACGACTTTCTCGTCTGGGACTCCCAGGACGTGTTCAACGGCGGCCCGGGCACCGACACGCTGGTCTTCGCCGACTCGCTTACGCAGGTTGACTTCACCAGCTGGGGAATCGAACAGGCCGAACTGGCGCTCACCGGCAACGCCGTGTCCAGCTGGTCGACCACGACGCAGTTCTACGATTCCGCCTGGCGCCTCTTCGAGCAGGTCACGAACTATCTCAGCGGATCGAAGCAGGTCATCGACTGGGATATCGCCAATACCCAACCCTGGGCCACCCATACGCAGTTGTTCGGCCCCGACGGTTCGCTGATCTCGGAACGCTTCCTGGCGGACGCGGCAAGCCAGTCTCCGGTAACCTCCGACGGACCGGTCGACATCACGTTGAGCGCGACGAGCGTCAGGGAGAACGCGGTCAACGGTACCGTGGTCGCAACGCTCGGAACCGTCGATCCGACCATCGGCGATGCGTTCACGTACGTCCTGCTCGACGATGCCGGCGGCCGGTTCTCCATCAGCGGCAACACGCTGCTCGTGAAAAACGGCGCGTTGCTCGACTACGAAACCGCGACGAGCCACCAGATCACCCTGCGGACGATCGATTCGAGCGGTCAAATCTACGACGAGACCGACACGATCTCCCTGCAGGACGTCGCCGGCGTAACGCTGACGGGCAGCAAGAAGGCGAACGTTCTCACGGGCACGGGCGAAGCCGACACGCTGAGCGGGCTCGGCGGCAACGATACCCTGAAGGGCCTCGCCGGCAACGACAAGCTCGTCGGCGGTACAGGCAGCGACGTGATGTACGGCGGGCCAGGCAACGATAGCTACAGCGTCGACGCGATCGGCGACCGGGTCATCGAGCTGTTCGGCGAGGGCAACGACACGGTCACGTCGTCGATCAACTTCACGTTGTCGGCGAACGTCGAGCAGCTCGTGCTGACCGGCAAGGCGACCATCGGCACGGGCAACGCGCTCGACAACACGATCACCGGAAACGGGCTCGCCAACACGCTCTCCGGCGGGGATGGCAACGACTGGCTGAACGGCGGGCTCGGCGCAGACACGCTCACCGGTGGCCTCGGCAATGACACGTTCTATTTCGCGCCCGCGAGCGGGCGCGACACTGTGAAGGATTTCACGCCGGGCCAGGACAAGATCGCCCTCGACCACACGCTCTACCACTTCGACACGTTCGTGTTCGAGCCGGACGCTACGGCCGATACTGCAGCGCCCACGTTCCTATACGACATCGGGCTTGGGCAATTGTCGTTCGACGCCGATGGCGCCGGCGGACAGGCGCCGACCGCGGTGGCGGTGTTCACCACCAAGCCGGCGCTCACGGTGGACGATTTCCTCGTCCTGTAAGGATTTCCGACGTCCCATCCAACTTCCTGCCACATGCGGCAGCATCGTTGCTTCTTGCGGCTCGTTGTCAGGGTCTATATGACGGACGCGTCTCTCCGGGGGGAGGGTTTCGCAGCCGAGCCTTGGCCTGCGCGCCCTTTTCCCCGGACAGCCGTTTTCCACGTCTGGGGAGGAGCGAGATGAAATTCCCTGCGCTGTTCGCAACGGCCTGCCTATCCGCGCTGCTGATCGCCGGCGCCGGATCGCCCCCGCGCGCCTTCGCCCAGGAGGGGCAGGCCGCCGCCCCGTCGGCGGCGAGCGAAGAAAAGGACGCGGAAAACGCGGCGCTGACGCCTGAGGAGATGGAAATCCTCGTCGCGCGGATCGCTTTGTACCCGGACGATCTGATCGCGGCGATCGTCTCCGCCTCGCTCTATCCGTTGCAGATCGTGCAGGCGGAGCGTTTCCTCGAGACGAAGGACAAGAACAAGGACGCCAAGCCCGACAAGGATTGGGACGGCGCCGTGATCTCGCTGCTCAACTATCCCGAGATCGTGAAGATGATGTCGGACGATCTCGACTGGACGCAGGCGCTCGGCGAGGCGGCCGTAAACCAGCAGGCCGATCTCCTTGGCTCGATCCAGCAGCTGCGCGAGAAGGCGGTCGCGATGGGCGTGCTGAAGTCGAGCGACAAGGTCGTGGTGGAGCAGACCTCCGCACCCCCGCCGGCTCCGCCGGCCGGCTCGGGTGGCGGCGGGTACGCTCCGCCCCCGCCGCAGCAGACGATCGTCATCAAGTCGGCCGATCCGCAGGTCATCTACGTGCCGCAGTACCAGCCGCAGATGCTCTACGATCCCTATTACGTGATGCCGCCGCAGCCGATCTACTACCCGCCGGCCTACCCGGCGTACTACTGGCCGGGCGCGACCTACTGGGCAGGTTTCGTCACCGGCGCCGTGTGGGCCGGCGCGATCGACTGGCACCACGACCACTTCTACGGCGGCAACGTCGACGTGAACGTCGACTGGAATCGCGGCGACATCAACATCGGCAACGTGAACATCGGCCGACTCGACGTGAACAACGTCGACTTCAACAAGCTCAACATCGACCGCAACAACCTCGACCTCAACAAGTTCGACCTGTCGAAGGTGGATGCGAGCAAGCTGGACCTGTCGAAGGTCGACCGTTCGAAGCTCAACTTCGACAAGACCAAGATCGACCGCAGCAAGATCGAGGCGAACCTCAAGTCGCGCGACCAGAACCGGCTCGACAACAAGCTCGGCAACGTGAACCGGCCGTCCACGCTGCCGGGCGATCTCGGCAATCGTCCGCAGACGAAGGATATCCGCAAGAACATCGAGCAGGGCCTCAAGGGCCCCTCCGGCCAGGGTCGTCCGTCGACGCTGCCGGGTAATGTCGGCCAGGGCGCCGGCAACGTGGCGAACAAGCTCCCCGGCACCGTCGGGCAGGGCGGCGGAAACGTCGCGAACAAGCTGCCCGGGGCCGTCGGACAGGGCGGCGGGAATGCGGCGAACAAGCTGCCGGGCAACGCGGCGAACAAGCTGCCGGGGAACGCCGGCGGCGGCAACGTCGCCAACCGGTTGCCGTCCGACTTCGGCGGCGGCGACCGCATCCAGGCGAAGCCCGCGAAGCTTCCGGGCAACGACATCGGCCAGGGGCTGCAGCGTCCTGAAAGCCGCCCGGCGCAAGGTCCGAAACCGGGATCCCGCCCCGACACGCGACCGGCGAAGCCGTCGCCGATGGGCGATTACGATCGTGGCAATCGCGTCAACGCGGCCTCGAACCGCGCCAAGGTCAGCCGCGAGGCGCCGCAGTTCAATGGCGGCAACCGCGGTGGCGGTATGCCGAACATGAACCGCGGCGGGGGCGGAGGCGGTGGTGGCCAGATGAAGCGGCCGCAGATGGGCGGCGGCGGTGGCGGACATCACGGCGGCGGCGGCCGCGGGCGCCGGGGCTGAGGAGGCAATCATGACCAACGGATCGAACAGGGGTTCTGCCATGGTGCGCCGTCTCGTTTCCGCTGCCGCACTGGCGCTCGTTCTGGCTGCGCCGCTCCCGGCGCTCGCCGTCACGCAGGCGACGATGAACCGCTTCGTCGGCGCGCCATCGGAGACGTTCGCGGACGCGGACCAGGCGGTCGCTGCGCTGAAGCTGCGGCTTGCGGCGCAGGACGTGCCGGGTCTTGCCAAGCTGCTTGGCCTCAACGCCGACGAGTTGGCCAAGACGGAAGATTTCGATGCCCGTCTTGGCAAGCTGAAGAATGCGGCGCAGCAGCGCGTCTACGTCGAGGACGAGGGCGAGGACCGCAAGGTGGTGAACCTCGGCGACCTCGTCTACCCGTTCCCGTTCCCGCTGGTGAAGAAGGACGGCCAGTGGTCGTTCGACACGAAGGCCGGCATCCAGGAAGTGGTGGACCGCCGCATCGGCGAGAACGAGCTCAACGCGATCAAGGTGTGCCGCGACTACATCGCGGCGCAGAAGGTTTACGCGAGCAAGGACCGCGACGGCGACAACGTGCTCGAATATGCGCAGAAGCTGATCTCGACCCCCGGCAAGCAGGACGGCCTCTACTGGCACGCCGAACCGGGCGAGGACGAAAGCCCGGCCGGGCCGTTCGTCAACGCCGAGAAGATCGACAAGGGCAAGGTCGGTGACGGCTACTACGGCTACCACTTCCGCATCCTGACGAAGCAGGGCGACAACGTCGCGGGCGGTGCCTACGACTACGTGATCAACGGGAACATGATCGCAGGATTTGCCCTCATCGCATGGCCCGTGCGATGGGGCGAGACAGGGATCATGACGTTCGCATGCAGCCATGCGGGCGTCGTGTACGAGCGCAATCTTGGGCCGAACACGGCGGAGATCGTGAAGCGAATAAAGCGGTTCAACCCGCTGCCGAGCTGGGCTGTTACCAGGGACTGACCAAACAATAGAGGCGGAGCGCCTCAAGGAGCCGCAAGACCATGACCACCAACCTCGACCGGCGGCAGTTCGCCGCCCTTTCGCTCGGGGCGGCGTTCGCCGCTTCGCTGCCGCGCAGTTCTAATGCGCAGAACCTCGGGCCTTTCATGCCGAACCCGGGGTCGCAGATCACCACGGCGTTCACGAATTCGTACGGACCGGACGCCGAGTCCTATATCCAGATCACGAACGTTACGCCCGACACGATCTTCATCAACTACTCGAGCTCGCGCGGCCTGACAGCGCAGCGCCAGCAGCTCGTGGCCGACCGCGCCACTGCCCGCGTGTTCGTCACCGGCTACTCGCCGAAGCTGCCGGTGGTGATGCCGGGCACGACGACGCTCGGCGTGTCGACGGCCGTGCTGAACGACCTCCGCAACACGGGGCAGGCGCAGATCTCGCTCGTGTACGATACGGCCGGCTCGACCATGCCGGGCGTCATGCGGATGATCGAGCGCACCAAGGTGCCGGTGATCCTCGAGGGCCAGCAGCAGATGGTGCCGGCGATCCACGCGAGCGGACAGTTTGGCCAGGGCCGCGTTTCGTCGCAGGGTGACTTCTTCATCCTCGACAACCAGAACAACCCGGTGATGATGCAGTCGAACGTCCAGTATGCGTGGGAAGCGCTGCCGCGCACCGAGCGCGTGGTGCGCTACACCGTGGGCGACTCCGAGCGCGCCGCGATGGAGCAGGCGCTGCGCACGATGGGCATGTACCGCACGTACGGCATCCACTTCGCCTTCGACAAGGCGGTGATCCAGCCCGATACGGCGAAGCTCCTGAACGACATCGCCGTCACGCTGAAGAACAACCCGCAGTGGACGCTGCGCGTCGTCGGCTACACCGACTCGATCGGCGATCCGGGCTACAACCAGCGGCTCTCCGAGCAGCGCGCGCAGGCGGTCGTGACTGCGCTGACGCAACGCGGCATCAATCCGGCGCGGCTCACCTACGAAGGCATGGGCGAAGCGAACCCGATCGGCGACAACAAGACGCTGCAGGGGCGCGCGCTGAACCGCCGCGTGGAACTGGTCCGTACCGACCGCTGACGGCGGCCAAGACCGCGACAGCTTCAACCCCTCGGGGCGTCGCCCCGAGGGGTTTTCGTTTGCCGGGTGCTCAGGCGAGGTGGCAGCCGCGCTTGCGCTGGCCGATAACGTACTCGTCGATCAGCTGGTGAAGCCGCGTCTCCCCGAAGCTTGGGAAGTGGCCGCCATGCACGATCCGTACACGCACGTCCTTCAGCCGTTCGAGGCTCTCGACGTACTGGTCGCGGTTCGAATGGTAGGTGTCGTCGATGAGCGGGCCGTCGTAGACGATGTCGCCGGAGAGCAGCGTCTCAGTCGCGTCCTCGTAAAGCGCGATGCCGCCCGGCGAGTGGCCCGGCGTGTGGATCACGCGGAATACCCGGTCGCCGAGATCGATCACGGAACCTTCCTCGAGCAGCGTCTGCGCGGGCGCTGGCCTAATGCTGTAACGAGACGTCTCCCAGCCGTCGGGCTGTGCGATGAACATCTCGTCCGTCGCGTAACGGTCGGCCAGCGTGCGGTCGTTGCGCGGGTCGGCGAGGATGTCCGCCTCGGCGCGGTGCACGGCGCGGTGCGCGAACTCGTGATGGCAGCCGATGTGGTCGAAGTGCGTGTGGCTCGCGACGCACAGGAGCGGACGCTCGGCGACGAGCGCCACGTGGCGCTTCAGGCTCACGTGGCCGAGACCTGAGTCGAACAGCAGGTCGCGGTCGCGCCCGCGCACGTGCCACATGTTGCAGCGGTAGAAGGGATGGATCCACGGCTCGTGGATCAGCGTGACGCCGTCGGCGAAGCGGATCGTTTCATACCAGCGGTCATGTGCAATGCGGAGCGTCGTCATGGATTTCGTTCGTCAGCGGGTGAGCAGCACGAGGTGATCGCGCTGGCAGGAGAGGGTGATCCGGTCTCCGGGCGAAACCGTGACGGCCGGATTGAGCCGCGCCGTGATGGCGGCGCCGTTGCAGTTAAGCGTGACGCGGCGAAAGCTCCCCTGGAACAGCACGTCCTCGACCGTTGCTTCGCCCAGCGTCTGCGCGCCCTTCGGTGCGGGCCCTGCGTGGATGTGTTCGGGCCGGATCGCAACGCATACGGAGGATCCGGCCGCGGCCTCGCCCTGGACGTCGAGCGCGCCGAGCGGCGTCTCGACCGTTACGACGCCCTTCGACCGTGAGACCACTTCGCCCTCGAGCAGCGTCGACTCGCCCATGAAGGTCGCGGCAAAGCGGCTGGCGGGCCGCGCATAGACGCGTTCGGGCGCGCCCTCGTCCTCGATCCGGCCGTGGTTCATGACGACGCAATGGTCGGCGAGCGCCATCGCCTCCTCCTGGTCGTGCGTCACGTGCACGAAGGCGGTGCCGACGCGCGCCTGGATCGCCTTCAGCTCGTCCTGCATCTGGCGGCGAAGCTTCAGGTCAAGCGCGCCGAGCGGTTCGTCGAGGAGCAGGACGGCCGGTTCGACGACGAGCGCACGGGCAAGCGCCACGCGCTGGCGCTGGCCGCCGGACAGCTGGTGCGGGCGGCGGTCGAAGGCCTCCTTGAGCCCGACGAGCGCCAGCGCGGCGAGCGCCTTCTCGCGGCGTTCGGGCGCGGGCACACCGCGCATCCGCAGGCCGAAGCCGACGTTGGCGCCGACCGTCATGTGCGGAAACAACGCATAATCCTGGAACACGGTGGTCGTCGGCCGCTTCGCCGGGGGCAGCGCCGTGCAGTCCGCCCCATTGATCAGCACACGGCCGGACTGGGGCACGAGGAAGCCGCCGAGCACGGAAAGGAGGGTCGTCTTGCCGGACCCCGAGGGACCGAGCAGCACGGTGTAGCTGCCCTTGTCGATGACGAGCGACACGCCGTCAAGCGCCTTAACCGCGCCGCCAAAGCTGTGGGAAAGGTTCTCGACCTCGACGAGCGCGCTCATGCGGGCTTCCGGCGGAGCAGGACGATTTCCAGGACGACCACCATGACGGCCGAGACGGCGAACACCAGCGAGCCGACCGCGTTCGTCTTCGGATTGAGGCCGGAGCGCAGTAGGTTGAAGATCTCGACCGGCAGCGTGGTGTCGAAGCGGGTGAGGAGGAACGAGATCACGAACTCGTCCCACGAGAACGTCAGCGACAGGAAGAAGGCAGCGAAGAGCGCGGGCCACAGCATCGGCGCGGTGACGAGCGTAAGTACGGTCAGCGTGTTCGCGCCTAGGTCGCGCGCGGCGCGCTCGATGTTCGCCTGGTGCTCGCCCATCTGGCTGTAGAGGATCGCAAAGCAGAGCGGCATGTTGATCACCACGTGGCCGATGCCGGCGGCGAGCAGCGACTTCGGCATGCCGATCCGGTTGAACACGATGAGGAGCCCCATGCCGATGATCAGGTAGCTGACCATCAGCGGCAGGGTGATCAGCCCACGGAGGAATGCGGACGCGGGCAGCACGTAGCGGGCAAAACCCCAGGCGGCGAGGAAGCCGAGCAGCGTCGCGAGCGCGGAGGAGAGGATGCCGACGAGCGCCGAGTTGAGGAGCGCGGACGTGAGACGCGGATCGCTGAGCACCGCCTGATACCAGCGCAGCGACGGGCCGGTGAACGGCGGGATCGGGAAGGACGTCGCCTGGAACGAGAACAGGATCAGCACGACGACGGGCAGGAAGATGAACGCGTAGACGAGGAGCGCGTAGACGATCGCCAGCGGTTTCACGAGCGCGCGCATCTCACACCCGGTCGAGCTTCACCCAGCGCGCCGAGGCGACGTAGGCGAGGGTGACGATCGCCATCAGGATCACCGACAGCGCCGACGCGAGCGGAAAGTCGCCGCGCCGGCCGATCTGCATCATGATGAGCTGCGGCATCAGGAGCTCGTTGTTGCCGCCGAGAATCTGCGGCGTGACGTAGTCGCCGATGCACAGAACAAAGGTGAGGAACGCGCCGACCATCACGCCCGGCAGCGTCAGCGGCAGGATGACGTGGACGAACGTCGCGACAGGCCCCGCGCCGAGATCGGCCGCGGCCTTGCGGTAGCTCGGCGAGAGCTGCTTCAGGCTGGCGAAGATCGTCAGGGTGAGGAGCATAACGAAGAAGTGGACGAAGCCCGTGACGGTGGCGAAGCGCGTGTTGGCGAGTTGCACCGGCGCCTCGAGAAGTCCTGCACCGACGAGTGCGTTGTTGATCACGCCCTTCTGCGCCAGCACGAGGAGCCACGAGTAGGAGCGCACGACGTAGGACGTCCAGAACGGCAGGATCGCCGCGATCAGCGCCAGCCGCTGCCAGCGTTCCGGCACCACTTCGGCGAGGATCCACGCAAAGGGGTAGGCGAGGAGGACCGACACGACCGTGACGATCGCGGTCACCTCGAGCGAGTTCCAGAGCGCGCGCGTGTAGGCGGGATTGTCGAGGAACTGCCGGTAGTTGCCGAACCCCGTGCCGTCCTGCGTCACGAGGCTCACGCCGGCCATCGCGATGAACGGGACGACGAAGAACAGGAGTGTCCAGAGCAGGGCGGGCGTCACCGCCGCCCAGCCCGGCGCCCGCGCCGCCGCCGATCCGCTCATGGCCCCTTGCCGATCGTCAGTAGACGATCAGTTGGACTGCAGCATCTCGGTCCACATGTCCTGCATCTTCTTGTCGAGGTCGGCGTTCGGCGCGGGGTAGGCCTGGGCGCGCGCGAGGAAGCCCGGCTGCTCGTCGAAGCGCAGCACCTTCTTCTGCTGGTCGTCGAGCGCAGCCTTCTTGTTCGCGGGCATGCCCCAGTAGCAGGCCGAGGTCGCGAGCCGCGCCTGGCCTTCCGGGCTCATCACGTACTGGATGAACTTCAGCGCCAGGTCCTTGTTCTTCGAGGCCTCGAACATCGCGAGCGACTGCGACCACAGGATGCCGCCTTCCTTCGGGATCGAGAAGTCGAGCGCAGGGTTCTCCTTGGCGAGACCCGCCGTCACCCACTCGCCGCCGCCGACGAGCACGTCCACCTCGCCGGTCGCGAGCGCGGTCTGGCTCGCCGTCACCTCGCCGACGAGCTTGGCGTTCGCCTTCCACTTCATCAGCACGTCCTTGATCGCCGGAAGGTCGGCCTCGGTGAGGTCCGCGGTCTTCTTGCCGATCGAGAGCGCCGCCATGCCGATCACCGGCAGGTAGTAGTCGTAGATCGCGATGCGGCCCTTGTACTTCGGGTCGGCCAGCGCGGCGAGCGACTGCATGTCGTTTGGATCGGCCTTAGTATTGTTGAAGCCGATCGTGTTGTAGCCGAACTTCTCCGTGATGCCGTAGCGCTTGCCGTCGATCTTCGAGTGCTGGTCCATCAGCACTTCCTGGAACATGTCGGCGACCGGCAGCTTGTCTTCCGGCAACGGCGCGAAGAGACCCTTCTCGACGCCGCGGCGCACATCAACGGTGTCGATCACCATCACGTCCCAGTCGCCCGGCTGCGACTGCTCGACGATGGCGAGGCCCGCGCCGGTGCCCTCGAACTCCTTCACGTTCACCTTGACGTTGTTGGCGTCCTCGAAGGGCTTCAGCAGGTTCGGATCGGAGTGGTCGCACCACACGAGCGCGTTGAGCTGGTCGGCCGCAAAGGCCGGCGCGCCGGCGGCGAAGGCCAGCGCGAAGGCCGCCGCAGCGGCGGTTTTCAGGAAGGCGCGGCGAAGCGAGGAGATGGTTCCCATGGCGGTTCTGGTCCCTGCGATCTGTTTTTAGGATTGCGCCGGAGCGTGGTTGAGTTCGAGAAACGAGTCAACCATGCTGCCGGATCATCGCGTACCCGGAACATTTGCGTCCAGTCCGGCGTTTTGCTTGGATTTTTCGCCGCAACGAGAGAGCTTGAGAGGGTGAGCGGCTACTACCTGCAGCAGGCGTTCAACGCCGTGTTCGTGGGCTCGTTCTACAGCCTGCTCGCGGTGGCGTACGCTCTCGTCCACACCGTCACCGGCCGGATCGTCCTGTGCTTCGGCGACCTGATGACGTTCGGCGCCATGTACGCGATCTACGCCTTCACGCTCGCCACCACGGTCGGCTTCTTCGATCCCTGGATCCTCGCGCCGATCTTCCTCGTCACCGTGCTCGGCACCGCGCTGACGGGTGCGGCGGTGAACCGGCTGGCGCTTGCGCCGCTGTTCGGCATGCCGTCGCAGGCGCTGATGATCTCGTCGGTCGGCGCCGGCATCGTCATCAGCGAGACGATGCGCGCCGCAACCGGCGGGCGCGAGCAATGGCTCTCGCCCATGCTGACCGATACGGCGATCGTGCTCACGGGCGAACCATTCAGTATGCGCATCAACTGGATGCAGCTCTCCATGCTGTGCCTCGACCTCGCGCTGGTGGCGCTGCTCTTTCTCGCACTCAACAACACGCGGATCGGCCGCATCTGGCGCGCCACTGCCGAGGATCACCGGCTGGCGCAGCTGTCCGGCATCGACACCGGTCGCGTTGTGGCGCTGTCGGTCGCGACCGCTGCCGGGTTCGCGGCGGCCGCCGGCTACGTGCTCTCCGTCTACTACGGCGGCGTCAGCTTCTACATGGGCCTCGTCTTCGGGTTGAAGGCGCTGTTCTCGAGTCTGATCGGCGGCGTCGGCTCGATCGCCGGCGCGGTGCTCGGCGCGTTCCTGCTCGCCGGATTCGAAACGGCGTGGACGACGTTCTTCACGTCCGACTACCGCGACGTCGCGGTGTTCGGCCTCGTGCTCGCGATCTTCCTCCTGAAGCCGGAGGGCCTCCTCGGCTCTTCCCTGCGCCGGGACTCATCGCCATGATCCGTCTGCTGATCGTTTCCTGCCTCGCCCTCGTGCTCGCGGCCTGTTCCGACGAGAAGAAGCCGTACCTGTCGTTCGGCGGCGGCGGCTTTGTCTACAACTACCGCATTGGCGAGATGTACTACGGCTTCGTCGCGCAGGTGCACCGCAAGCTGCCGGACGGCGCGGTGCTGGTGGCGCGGTTCGAGGATCCCGCCGGCGGCGCCGAGATCATCGACCGGCAGCCCGTCGTTCCGGGCCGCGCGCAGTACATGTTCCGAACACCGCCCGTGAAGGGCGTGGTCAAGGACAAGCCCTATACGGCGACGCTGACGCTCGAGAACCCCGGCGGCGAGGGCGAGATCGAACGGATCAGCCGCACGTTCGCAAGCACTGCCGATCCCTCGCTCTTTCCCGCCGGTCCGCTGGTGGTCGGGCCCGGCTACACGCCGAACCCCGACCTCACGGGACCCTACGCTCCGGCGAAGCCCTAGGCGCCGGACGGATCGTCTCGCGAGACGACCTGTGCTATCTCCATGCGCAGGAAGAGGGGATACATGAACCGCCGCGAACTCACGCACCTTCTCGGGCTTTCGGTCGCCGCCGGCGTTCTGGGGTTGCCGCCGATTGCTCAGGCTGCGGACGATCCGCTCCCCTCCTGGCGCGACGGTACGGCCCGTCAAGCGATCCTCGATTTCGTGCTGCGCTCGGTCACGCCGGGGGATGGCTTTATTCCGCCGGAAGAGCGCATCGCCGTGTTCGACAACGACGGGACGCTGTGGTGCGAACAGCCGATCTACGTGCAGTTCGCGTTCGCGCTCGACCGCATCAAGGCGCTGGCGCCGAACCACCCGGAATGGAAGACGACGGAGCCGTTCAAGTCGGTGCTGGAGAACAACATCCCCGGCATCGTCGCGGGCGGCGAGAAGGGCGTCGTCGAGATCATCGCCGCCAGCCACGCCGGCAACACGACGGAGGAGTTCACCCGCACCGTCTCCGACTGGATCGCGACGGCGCGCCATCCGAAGTTCAATCGTCCGTACACGCAGCTCGTCTACCAGCCGATGCTCGAGGTCCTCGCCTTCCTGCGGCAGAGCGGGTTCGAGACCTGGATCGTCTCCGGCGGCGGCGTCGAGTTCATGCGCCCGTGGACGGAGCCCGTGTACGGAATACCGCCGCAGCAGGTCATCGGTTCGACCGTCAGGACGAAGTTCGAGGTGCGCAACGGCGTGCCGGTGATCGCGCGACTTCCGGATGTCGAGTTCGTCGACGACAAGGCCGGCAAGCCGCTCGGGATCAATCGCGCGATCGGCCGCCGCCCAGTCGCCGCGTTCGGCAATTCGGACGGCGACTTCGAGATGCTGCAATGGACGACGGCGAGCGGGCCGCGGCGGCTCGCCATGATCGTGCACCACGACGATGCGGAGCGCGAATACGCCTACGACCGGACGTCTTCCGTCGGCCGCCTGGCGCGGGCGCTCGACGCAGCGCCCGAGCAGGGGTGGACGGTGATCAGCATGAAGAACGACTGGTTGCGCGTGTTTCCGGATGCCTGACGCGCTGCGCCTCCTGTTTCGCCTCGTGTTCGCTCTGGCGGTGCTCGCGGCGATACCCGTCGCGAGGGCCGACAGCACGGCGTGCGCCGGGTGCCACAAGGCTGAGGTGGAGGACTGGCGGCATTCGCATCACGGCTGGGCGTTGCGCGAACCGACGGCGGAGAATGTCCTCGGCAGCTTCGACAACCAGACCGTCGACCACAAGGGCGTGACGACGCGATTCTTTCGCAAGGTCGACCGCTTTCTCGTCGAGACGGACGGACCGGACGGCCGCCTGACGACGTATCCGGTCAAGTACGCCGTCGGCGTCTGGCCGTTGCAGCAGTACCTCTTCGATACCGGGCAGGGGCGCCTGCAGGTTCTGGATTACGCGTGGGACGTGGATCAGAAGCGGTGGATCCATCTCTACCCGGATGCCGACACGTCGCCCGGGAACGCGTTCCACTGGACCGGCACTTACAAGAACTGGCAGACGCGCTGCGCCGAATGCCACCAGACCGGCTTCGTGAAGGGCTATGACCCGAAGGCGAGGACGTTCGCGAGCCGCTGGAGCGAACTCACCGTCTCCTGCGCCTCCTGCCACGGCGATGCGACGAACCATCTCGCGTGGGCGAAGAATCCGTCCGGGTACGCAGCAACGGGCGCGAACGCTTCCGCGAAGGGGTTTGCATTCCGGCTGGGGCCGGGCCAGCAGGCGAGCGAGATCGCCGTGTGCGGGCCGTGCCATGCGCGGCGCGAGCAGCTCGGCGCGGACAGCCCGCCCGTCGGCGCGCCGCTTGCCGATCACTACAACCTCTCGCTCCTGCGCGACGGGCTCTACTTCCCCGACGGCCAGCAGAACGACGAGGTGTACGTGCTGGGCTCGTTCCTGCAGTCGAAGATGGCGCAGAAGGGCGTCACCTGCTCGAACTGCCATGCTCCGCATACGGAGAAACTAGTCGCGGAAGGCAACGCCGTTTGCACGCAGTGCCACAACGCGCAGGGCAACGCGGGCTTCCCGTCACTGAAGCACGCCGTCTACGATACGCCCGAACACACGCACCACCCGGCCGGAAGCGCCGGCGCCCAGTGCGTCGCCTGCCACATGCCCGAGCGCACCTATATGCGCATCGACGCGCGCCGCGATCACTTTTTCCGCATGCCTGATCCGGCCGGATCGAAGATTGCCGGAAGCCCGGACGCCTGCACGCTGTGCCACCAGGACAACTCGCAGGAGTGGGCGGCGGAGCATGTCGCGCAATGGTTCCCCGACCAAGCCTATGCGGCGCAGCGGTCCTCGACAAAGCTGTTCGCCGACGTGTTCCGGCAGGGCGTCGCGCCCGACACGCTGGAGCGCGCCCTCGCGCTCGCGGCGGACCAGGCGCAGCCCGCCATCCGGCGCGCCACGGCGCTCGATGCGGTGCGCGACGGCTTCCCGGCGGAGAGGGCTCAGGCGGTCGCTCCGCTGATTCAGGACCAGAGCGATCTCGTGCGCGCGGCGGCGGCAAAACTCCTGCGCTCGAGCCCAGCGGAGGAGCGCGCGAAGCTCTTGGCCCCGCTCCTCTCGGATCCGGTCGCATCGGTCCGGATTGCCGCGGCGATGGAGCTCACCGGTGTCTCGCCGACACTTCTGTCGCCGGAGGGTGCCAAGGCGTACGGGGGCGCGGCGCGCGAGCTGCAGGCTTCGCTCGCCGCGCGCGCCGATTTCCCGGAGACGCAGATGGCGATCGCGGGCCTCGCGATGGCGATGCGCAACTGGCCCGCCGCGAAGGCGGCGCTCGCGGAAGCCGTTGCGCTCGATCCTCAGCTCACGGAGGGATGGCTCACGCAGGCGCGCATCTCGGCAGCCCTCGGCGACGCGGCGGGTGCCGAGAAGGCGCTGCGCGACGGCGTGGCGAAGGATCCGAACGGTGTCCAGCTGAAGAGCGAACTCGCGAGCGTTCTGCTCGATACCGGGCGGTCGCAGGAGGCGATCCCGCTGTTGAAGGAGCTCGCCGCAGCCGCGCCGACGGACGCCACGCTCAACCGCACGCTGGCGCTGGCCCTGATGCAGACGGGCGATGCGGCGGCCGCTGCGCCATACATCGATGCAGCGCTGAAGGCGGCGCCGGGAAACCTCGACCTCGAGACGCTGCTCGCCGTCAACCAGCTCCTGCGCGGCGATGCGGTCGCGGCGCGCGAGACGGTCAAGGGGATCCGCGCACGCGATCCGCTGCGGCCGCTGCCGCCGGCGCTCGAACAGCTGGAGTGAGAAGACAAGCGATGACGGCCGTCCATTCCGATGCCGAGAACCTGGGGTTCGATCCGCGCAGACTGCACCGCATCCAACCGTGGATGGAGGCGCACGTTGCCGAGCATCGACTGCCCGGCATCGCCGTTCAGGTGAAGCGCCGCGGCGGCGTCGCCTTTTCGTACGCGTGCGGACGAAGTGACGTCGAGAGCGGACTGCCGCTCGGGGCGGACACGATCTACCGCATCTACTCGATGACGAAGCCGGTGACGACCGTCGCCGCGCTGATGCTCTACGAGGAAGGCCGCTTCCAGCTCGACCAGCCGGTGGCCGATTTTCTGCCGGCGCTCGCGGCCTTGCGCGTGTGGGCGGGCGGCGATGCGCCGCTGACCGACACGCACGCGCTGCACCGACCTGTCACTGTACACGATCTGCTGACGCACCAGTCGGGCTTCATCTACGCCTTCGACGACAAAACGGCGCTCGAGCAGGCCTACATCGCGGAGGGCATGAACTTCGACCGGGCCGGCGATACGATGGCGGCCGCGGTCGAGAGGCTCGCGCGGCTGCCGCTTGCCTTCCAGCCGGGCGCGCGCTGGAGCTACGGCGTGTCGACCGACGTGCTCGGCCGCCTCGTCGAGGTGGTGTCGGGCCAGTCGCTCGGGCATTTCCTCCGTGACCGGATTCTTGAGCCGCTCGGCATGACCGACACGGGCTTCGCGCTCGCGCGCGAACAGGCGCCGCGGCTCGCCTCGCTCTATGGTCCCGCCTCGAAGGCCGGCGGCCTCGTGAAGATCGAACCGCGGCTGCTGCCTGCGGGCCCTGGTCCGGTGCCGCTCGAGAGCGGCGGGGGCGGCCTCTATTCGACGATGGGCGACTACCAGCGCTTCGCCGATTGCCTGCTTGCACGCGGCGTCCACGAGAGCGGGCGCCTTCTCGGGCGCAAGACCTTCGACCAGATGGTGACGAACCAGATGGGCGGCGATCTGGCGAGCCGCGGACAGACGCATTTCAGCGAGACGACGATGGAGGGCATCGGCTTCGGCCTCGGCGTCTCCGTCATGCTCGATCCGACGCGGGCGAAGATTCTCGGCTCGCCCGGAGAGTTCGCATGGGGCGGCATGGCGTCGACCGCCTTCTTCGTCGACCCCGCCGAGGAGATGACGGTGATCCTGATGACGCAGCTCGTGCCGTCGAGCACGTACACGCTGCGCCGCCAGCTCCGCGTCCTGACATACCAGGCACTCGTCTGAGCAGGTCAGGCTTGCGCCTGAGCCCGCGTTTTCTTCGTTTGCCGGCGCGCGTGCGCCCGGCCAGTATCGCCGCGCCATGGAAGATTTCGACTACGTGATCGTCGGCGGCGGCTCTGCGGGGTGCGTCCTTGCCGGCAAACTCAGCGAGGACCGCACCAAGCGCGTACTGCTCATCGAGGCGGGCGGGTCGGACCGCCGCTTCTGGATCCGCACGCCGCTCGGCTACGGCAAGACGTTCTTCAATCCCGCCGTGAACTGGAAGTACACGACGCAGCCCGATCCGGGGCTCGACGGGGAAGAGGCCTACTGGCCGCGCGGCAAGGTGATCGGCGGGTCGAGTTCGATCAACGCGATGGTCTACGCGCGGGGTCTGCCGACCGACTTCGACGACTGGCGCGACGCCGGCAATCCCGGCTGGGGGTGGGACGACGTCGGGCCGGTGTTCCGCGCGGTGGAGCACCGCGTGCTGCCGGACGGCCGCGTCGAAGGGACTGGACCGCTCTCGGTCTCCTATCGCGAGCCCGAGTACCATCCGCTGAAGCGGTTCTTCTACGCCGCGGCGCGAGAGATAGGCCTTCCGTCCACGGACGACATGAACGGCGTACGCCCAGAGGGCGTCGCCGCGTACGCGATCACGACGAAGAATGGATTGCGCTGTTCGGCCGCCGACGCCTTTCTCCATCCTGCGATGGGAAAGTCGAACCTGGTCGTGCGCACGCAGGCGCTTGCCACGCGGATCGTGGTCGAGAACCGCCGCGCGTCAGGTATCGAGTATCGCTGGAACGGCGGTTCCAATCGCGCCAACGCGCGCCGGGAGGTCATCGTCGCGGCCGGCGCGGTGAACGCGCCGCAACTCCTGCAGCTCTCGGGGATCGGCCCGGGCGCGGTGCTCAAGGCCGCGGGGATCGGGGTCTTGCACGACAATCCGAACGTTGGCGGAAACCTGCAGGACCATCTCGCCGTCAGCTACTTCTATCGCGCGACCGAACCGACGCTGAACCAGTATCTTGGCTCGTGGAGCGGGCGGCTTCGCGCGGGGCTCAGGTATCTCGCGACACGCGGCGGACCGCTGAGCCTGTCGGTAAACCAGATGGGCGGACTCGTGCGCACGAGGCCGGATGCGCCGCGCCCCGACTGCCAGCTCTACTTCTCGCCGGCGAGCTATACGATATCGACGCCCGGCAAGCGGCAGCTGTTCAAGCCGGACCCGTTTCCGGGTTTTCTCCTGTCGTTTAACCCGTGCCGGCCGACGAGCACCGGGCGCATCGACATCGTCTCCCCTGATCCGACAATCCCGCCCGCGATCCGGCCGAATTCGCTCTCAACCAACAAGGACCTCGACGACGTCGTCGCCGGTGCCCGGCTCATCCGTGCCCTGAGGAATACCGCCGCGATGCGCGCGCTGATCGAGGCGCCGCACGGGTTCGACGTTGCAGACGCGGACGACGAGGCGGTCGTTGCGGACTTCCGCAAACGCGCCGGCACCGTCTACCACCCGACCTGCACGTGCCGGATGGCGCCGGAGGCCCTGGGCGGCGTCGTCGATCATCGGTTGCGAGTCCACGGCGTCGAGGGCCTTCGTGTCGCCGACGCTTCCGTGTTTCCCAACGTCACGTCCGCCAACACCAATGCGCCGACGATCATGCTCGCCTTCAAGGCGGCGGCGATGATCGCGGACGACAACAGGAGCCGCAGTTGAGCCGCATCGCCAAGCTCGAGACCTTCGCCACCGAGTTCGTCTGCTTCGTCCGCGTCACCGACGACGAGGGCCACGTGGGGTGGGGCCAGACCTCGACGTACAACGCCGACATCACGGCGACGATCTTCCACCGGCAGGTCGCTCCGTGGGCGCTCGGTGCGCCGACGGGGGACATCCTCGGCCTCGTGCAGCGGATCGAGGAGAAGGAGCACAAGTTCCCGGGCAGCTACCGGTGCCGGGCGCTCGCCGGCCTCGACACGGCGCTGTGGGACCTGCGCGGCAAGGTCGAGCAGAAGCCGGTGGTGGCGCTGCTCGGCGGCAAGCCCGGCAAGCTGCGCACATACGCTTCATCGATGAAGCGCGACATCACGCCCGAGGACGAGGCGAAGCGGTTCCTGGAGCTGCGTGACACCTATGGGTACGATGCCTTCAAGTGGCGCGTCGGCGCGGAGTGCGGGCGCGACGTCGACGAGTGGCCGGGCCGCACGGAAGCCGTGATCCCCACGGTTGCGCGCGCGCTGGGTGACGGTGTCGCAAAGCTCGTCGATGGCAACAGCGGTTTCTCGGTAAAGCGTGCGATCGAGGTGGGGCGCCTGCTCGAGGCGGAAGGCGTCGGTCACTTCGAGGAGCCGACGCCCTACTGGAAGCTCGAGGAAACAAAGCAGGTGACGGATGCGCTCGACATCGACGTGACCGGCGGCGAGCAGGACTGGGATCTCGCGACCTGGCAGCGGATGATCGACATGCGCGCGGTCGACGTGGTGCAGCCCGACGTGATGTACATGGGCGGCCTGTCGCGCACGCTGCTGGTTGCCGAGATGGCGGCGAAGGCCAATCTTCCGTGTACGCCGCATGCCGCGAACCTGTCGCTCGTCACGATGTGCACGATGCACCTCCTGGGTGCGATTCCGAACGCCGGGAAGTATCTCGAATTCTCGATCGAGGGGCCGGACTACTATCCCTGGCAGGAAGGCCTGTTCCTTGGCGATCCCTACCGCATCGAGGACGGCAAGGCGACGATCCCGGACGCGCCCGGATGGGGTATCGAGATCGACCCGAAATGGCTCGACAAGGCGAGGCACCAGGCGAGCGCGCTCAAGGGCTAAGCATGAGCCTCACGTCCAGAGTGCGCGCACGCCGAAGAAGGCCGTGTCCTTCACGCGGCGGGCGAGATCGCGCACCATCGTCGTGCGCGGATCGAGGCAGTACGTCATCGAGAGCACAACGCGGCGTTCGCCCTCCGCGATTGGCGTAACCCGGTGCAGCACCTTTGCTCCCTCGAACAGGATGAAGCTGTTCGGCGGCGTGGCGACATAGGTATCGCGGCCGCCAAGCTTCGCCTCGAGGCGGGCGTGCGACAGTCCGCTTTCGGCGTGGCCCTGGTTCACCATCGGCAGCAGCAGCGTGAAATGGCGGCCGCGATAAAAGTTGTGGTCGAAGTGCCAGCCGATGTGGTCGCCCGGCCGGTCGTAGAACAGCACCGACAGCGAACTCTGGTCGTTGATCGGCGTCGGGAAAACCTTCGCGCCCACGATGCGCGACACGAACGCCTGCAGTGCTGGGCTGTGGTAAAGCGCGGCCACCTTCGGCGCCCGCTCGATGATGGTTTCGTAAGCGACGGTGCCGCCCTTCTTGTGCGTGGGTATGAAGCTTCGCTCGTGATCGACCAGCGCCTCGATCTCAAGGCAGATCTGCTCGAAGACGGGGGCGGGCAGGAATGAGGGCAACGTGATGAACCGCGCTTCGAACGACGGTACGGCCTTGGCCTCGAGCGGCTCGAGACCGCCCATCGCCGGCAGGGTCTGCTCGAGCCTGTCCCTGAGGTGGTCGTAGCGTGACGTTCGCTTGTAGACGAGGCCGAGCGCTCCGCCTGTCGCAAGCGCGCCGGTCGTGGCAGCCTTCTCGAAGATCATCCCGCGAACCCTCAGCTTGGTGAACAATGGGTTAGCTGGAGATTCTGACGGTTCTGTTTCAATACAGCTTCGGCGCCCTAACAGGCATGTGATCGGCAAGATCCTTTCCAAAACTGACAAAATGCTGACCGCCGGATTCGGAAAGCTGTCAGCGCCTGCGTGGTCCAATGCTCCATCTTAGGAGAGAGGAGACCATAATGGACCTGGAACGACGCAGACTGCTCACGATGCTCGGCCTCGCCGCGCTCGTCGCTGTCCCCGGCCTGGCATTCGCCGATGAAGGCGGTGGCGGCGATGGCGGCGGTGACGGCGGCGGCGATGGCGGCGGTGACGGCGGTGGTGATGATTCGGGTGGTGGCGAGGACTCGGGCGGTGACGACTCGGGCGGGGATGACTCGGGCGGCGGCAAGTCTGGTTCGGATGGGTCCGGCTCGGGTAGCGGCTCCGGCTCGGAAGGGTCGAGCGGCGCGGGCGGCGACGATGATGGCGCCGACCACGATGCCGGCGATGACGACAGCAGCGAAAGCGCCGGCGCGGGTTCGGCCGGCGGCGCCGGTGGAACAGGTGCTGCCGGTGGCTCGGGTGGTCCGGCAGGTGGCGCCGATGACGACGCCAATGACGACGACAAGGCCACCGATAATCGCTAGCGAGCACGTTCCGGGGTGCCTTTGGCGCGGCGGCTAGCGCCATGCTAGGCTCTCCCGAGATCTCCGGCCCTTGCCAGCCCCCCGGTAGGGGCCGGAGATCGACAGGGAGTTTCAGACGATGTCCTTCACTCGCCGCCGCTTTCTTTCGCTGGTGGCGTCCATCTTCTTGCTGGAGCCGCTAGCCCGCGTCTTGCACTCTGACGCTGCGTTCGCCGACGAAGGTGGCGGCGGCGACGGTGGTGGTGGCGGCGACGGTGGCGGCGGCGACGGCGGTGGAGACGGTGGTGGCGGCGACGGCGACGGGGGTGGTGGCGACGGCGACGGGGGTGGAGATGGAGCCGGCGCTGGTGGCGGGTCCGGCAGCGGCGGAGGTTCCGGTTCGGGCAGTGGCTCCGGATCGGGTGACGGGTCCGGCGATGGCGATTCCGGGGAAAGCGGCTCCTCGGGCAAGGGAAGCAACAACGCCCTCGGCCGCAGCACGACCAGCAGCGACGACCAGAACGAGCACAATACCGCGCGGGCGGCGCGGGCGCGCGGTGATGCGGCCGCTCTGAAGGACATCATCGGCGTCGTGCAGAAGAGCTACGGCGGACAGGTCGTCGACGTGAACCTGCAAGGCAGCGGCAGGAAGCTCACCTATAGCCTCAAGGTAATCGACCGCCAGGGGCGCTTGCTGCAGGTCAGCGTGAACGCGCAGACCAAGGCGATCATCAAGGTGAAGGGGCTCTAGCCGATGCGCGTGCTCCTTGCGGAAGACGAGGCGAAGATCGCCACGGATATCGAGACTGCGCTGAAGGCGAACGGATTTGCTGTGGAAATCGCACCCGATGGCGAGACCGCATGGTTTCGCGCCGGCACCGAAGCGTATAGCGCCGTCATCCTTGACATCGGCCTGCCCGCGCTCGACGGCATCACGGTTCTGAAGCGCCTGCGTTCGGAAGGCATCGCGACGCCAATCCTGCTTCTGACGGCGCGCGGCAGCTGGAGCGAACGCGTCGAAGGGATCGATGCGGGCGCGGATGATTACCTGGCGAAGCCGTTCCGCATGGAGGAACTCCTTGCGCGCACCCGCGCGCTCGTGCGGCGCAGCGCCGGCCAGTCGGCGCCGTCGATCACGGTCGGCGTCGTCAGCATCGATCCGCGCATGGCGCAGGTGACGGTCGACGGGGTGCCGGTGCAGCTCACGCCGCTCGAATACCGCCTCGTGCACTATCTGCTCCTCCACAAGGGGCGCGTGATCTCGGCGACCGAGCTTGGCGACGCGCTTTACTCGCACGACCATGAACGCGATGCGAACTCGATCGAAGTGCTCGTGGGTCGCGTCCGGCGCAAGCTGAAGGTGGACGTGATCGAGACGCGCCGGGGCTTCGGGTATCTCGTGCCGGCGGAACAACCAGCATGACGCGTTCGCTGCGCGTCCGCTTCTTCCTCGCCGCGGCACTTGCCAATGCGCTGGCGCTTGCCGTCGCGAGCTTCGGCCTCGTCTCGCTCTACGAGAACGAAGTGACCGCGAGGGTCGAGCGCGAACTCAACAACCACCTGCTTCAGCTTGCGGGGGCCATTTCGGAAGGGACTGACGGCAGCCTTCGGCTGTCGCGGACGATGGCGGACCCGCGCTTTGCGCAGCCCCTCAGCGGGCTCTACTGGCAGATCGACTGGGAGAAGCAGGAGCCGCTACGGTCGCGATCGCTGTGGGACGCACAGTTTCCCTCGCCGAAAGGACCGCAGACGCCCGGCGATGATTCGTTCACGGAACTCGAAGGACCAGACGGCAAGCCGACGCTGGCACTGACGCGCACGATCTCCGTCGAGCGACAGGGCGAGCCGTACCCCGTGCGGCTCCTCGTGGCGATCGACGAAGCGGAGGTCACTGCGCCGGTCTCGAGCTTCCGGCGCGTGCTCACGGGATCGCTGCTGCTGCTCGGCATCGCGCTGACAGTCGCGGCATGGAGCCAGATCCGGATCGGCCTGCAGCCGCTCGATGCCGTGCGCCGGAGGCTTGGCGAAATTCATGCCGGCAAGGCAACGCGGCTGGCCGGCGACTATCCGGCGGAGATTGCGCCGCTGGTCAGCGAACTCAACGGCCTGCTCGACCGGCAGGAGCGCACCATCGAACGCGCCAGGGCCCGCGCCGGCGACCTTGCGCACGGACTCAAGACTCCGCTGACGGTGATCGATGCCATCGGCCGGGACATTGGCCGCAAGGGTGAACGGCAGGTGGCGGACGACCTCGCCGAGCAGACTGATACGATGCGGCGTCACGTGGAGCGCGAACTTGTCCGGTCACGGCTCGCGGCGGGGCACGGTGTGCCGGAGCGCGACCTCAAGGGGCTCGTCGACCGTATTCTGTCGACGATGCGCCGTCTGCCGCGGGGCAACGAGATCGCCTTCGAGGCGACCGTGCCAGACGGGGTGGCGGTGCTTGTCGACAGGGACGACCTCACCGAGCTCATCGGCAACCTCGTCGACAATGCGCGGAAGTGGGCTCGATCGCGAGTGGTGATCGACGGCAGGAGTCGTGCGGACGGGCTTGCCATGACGATCAGCGACGACGGGCCGGGGGTTGCAGAAGGGGATTTGCCGGCGCTGGGCGAACGCGGTCGACGCCTCGACGAACGCTCGCAAGGGTCCGGCATCGGACTGGCGATCGTGCACGACATCGTCGACGCCTACGGCATGCGCGTCGCGTTCTCGCGGGCAAAGATCGGCGGGCTGGCGGTCGAGCTACTGCTGCCGACGAAGGCCGCAGCGTAAGCCTTTTGCGTCGGCGGGGCTGTGCTAGACTGAGCGCATGCCGATCATCGAGATCGATCCTTGGCGCACGCAGTACTTCGAGAACGTCGCGTGCCCGGACGACGTCGACATCCCCACCGACGACGGCGACGCGTGGGTGATGTATCCCGACCATCGCAAGGTCTACGACAAACTCTTCGTGGCGCTGAGCCAGGGCATGACGGCTGCACCGCACGGCGTCGTGCCGCCGTCGTTCCCGGTGTTCGCCAAGCCCATCGTGAACCTCAAGGGCATGGGGGCCGGAAGCCGCGTGCTCGCCACGCGCGCTGATTACGACGCAGCCGTTTCACCCGGCCTGTTCTGGATGCCGATGCTCACCGGCGACCACGTGTCGACCGACGTGGCGGTGGTAAGGGGAAGGCCGCAATGGTGGCGGCACACGACGGGCGAGCCGCTCGCCGACGGCATGTTCGACCGCTGGATCGTGCATGCCGACGCGCGATCCGGGATAGAGGCGTATTGCGGCGAGTGGATCGCCCGCGTGCTGCCCGACTACACCGGGCTCCTCAACCTCGAAACGATCGGTGGACGGATCATCGAGGTGCATCTGCGCTTCGCCGACCAATGGCCCGACCTCTACGGCGAGGGCTGGGTCGAGTCGGCCGTGAAACTCTACGCCGAAGGCACGTGGGATTTTCCCGACATAGACCGGCGCACCGGTTGGTCGCTGCCGCTCTTCGGCCGGCACGGGGAGCGGTATCGTCATCCGCCCGCCGATCTGGTCGAGCGCGTGCGGGCGATGCCGGGTGTCTCCTCCGTCCAGATCACGTTCCATGAGGAGAAGCCACCCGAAGCGCATGCGATGCCGCCCGGCGGTTTCCGGCTCGGGATCGTGAACGCCGTCGACCTCGCGGGCGGGCTCAAGGCGCGCGAGGCGCTCGCCGAAGGGTTCCCGAAGGGGACGACCCTCAACGCGCGGGTCCACACCGCGCATGGCTGATCGCTGGTTCCTGCTTGCCGACGTCGGGGCGTCCAACTGCCGGTTCGCGATCTCGACCGCGCCGCGCGTGCTGACGCTGACGCGCGGCTATCCGACCGCCGCGACCGCCACGTTCGAGGAGACGCTCGAGCGGTTCTTCAAGGACGCGGGGCTCGAAGCCGGCGACTGTGCGGGCGCCGTGCTCGCGGCGGCGGGTCCGGTGGCGGACAACGCCGTGACGCTGACCAACGCGCCGTGGACGCTCGATGGCAAAGCGATCCGTAGACGGATCGGTGGCGCGCCGGTGAAGATCGTCAACGATCTCGAGGCGGTGGCGCTGCTTCTCCCCTACGTTGAGGTGCGGGACAGCCTTCCGCTCTGGCAGCCCGCGGGACCTCCGCTGCACGGCGGACGCATTGCGGTGAATGTCGGGACGGGCTTCGGCGCAGCGGCGGCCGTGCCAGCCGGCGAGGGTTGGTCGATCGTCGCGGGAGAGGCCGGCCACATGTCGCTGGCATCACCGAATGGCGACTGCGTCGAGGATCTCCTCTCCGGCGCGGGCGTGCCGAAGCTTTACGCGGCGCTTGGCGGCTCGGATACTCTCGGCGACGGGGCGCTGGTCTTCGCACGCGCTGCCGTCGATCCGGTGGCGGCACGGGTCGTGAAGGACCTCGCCGAGGCGCTTGGCCGGGTCGCTGGCGATCTCGTGCTGGCGCTCGGCGCCTGGGGCGGCGTGTGGCTCTGCGGCAGCGTGGCGCTGCGGCTAGCCGAAGTGGCTGATCCTCTGCTCATCCGATCCGCGTTCGAGGCGAAGGGCGCGATGACCGACCGCATGCGGCGCGTTCCCGTCAATCGGTTGACGCTTGCGGAACCGGCCCTCACGGGCCTTTCGTATGCCGCGGCGTCTCTCAACTCAGCCGAGTGACGGATCAGCCAGCGCCTCGACGATCTCGTGATCCTCGAGCTGGTGGAAGTCGCCGTAGTGGCAGCCGATCGCGAGAAACGGGTCCGGCATGTCGAGCACGATGACGTCGTTCGCCTCCCGCCGAAGCGCCTTCACGGTGTCGAGCGGGGCGACCGGGACCGCCACGATCACCGCCAGCGGCCGCTTGCGCGCCACCGCGTGCACCGCCGCCCGCATGCTGGCGCCGGTGGCGAGACCGTCGTCGACGAGGATCGCGGTTCGTCCCGCAAGCGGCACGGTGCGGCGGCCTTGCAGATAGACCGTGCGCCGCCGGGAGATCTCCTTCAGCTGCCGTTGCTCTTCCTGCTCGATGAACTCGCGCGAAACACCCGCCATCGCGACGATGTCCTCGTTGACGACGAGCTCGGGGGAATCACCGTTGACCACCGCAGCGGCCGCGAGTTCCGGTTGCCTCGGCACGCCGATCTTGCGCACGAACACGAGGTCGAGCGGGCAATTCAGGCGCTGCGCGACCGGCACGGCTACGGGCACGCCGCCCCGCGGCAGGGCGAGCACGACTGGGTGCTCGTACCGTTCGGCGGCGATCCGGTCCGCGAGCATCCGGCCCGCCTCAGCTCTGGTGGCGAAGATCATGGCGATGACGATACGCCTCTTCGGCGCTTCCCCGTTTGACCGGAATCAAACGGCGAGACAGAGTTCGGTTCCCTCCGTCTGATCGGGCACACCCGCATGACCATCGCCGTCTTCGGAAGCATCAACGTCGACATCACGGGCTACGGCGACCGGCTGCCACTGGCCGGCGAGACGGTGAAGGCGGAGCGGTACGCCACCGGACTCGGCGGCAAGGGCGCGAACCAGGCGGTGGCAGCCGCGAAGCTCGGGGCGCGGGTGCGGCTGATCGGGTGCGTCGGCGCCGACCCGTTCGGCGTCGAGGCGCTGCGGTGGCTGACCGAATACGGCCTCTCGACCGACCATGTCCGCCGCGCGGGCGATCAGCAGACGGGGATCGCGTTGATTTCGGTCGATGCGCACGGTGAGAATCAAATCACGGTGGTGCCGGCCGCCAACGACGTGCTGGCCGTCGGCGATCTCGGGAAGGAGGCCGCAGCGCTCGATGGCGTGCGCGTGCTGCTGACGCAGCTCGAGGCCCCGCACGAGGCGTCGTTCGAGGTGTCGAAGATCGCGAATGCGCGCGGCATCACGGTGATCCACGATCCGGCGCCCGCGCCCTACGACGCCCCGACGCGGGAGGTGCTTGCGCCGGTGCACATCGTCACACCGAACGCCCGCGAGACGCAGGCGCTGACCGGCATTCTCCCGACCTCGACCGAGACTGCGCGCGCGGCTGCGCACAAATTGCGCAATCTCGGCGTCGACACGGTGATCGTGAAACGCGGCGCCGACGGGTGCTACGTGTGCAGCGTAGCGTTCGAGGGCGTCGTGCCGGCTTTCAAGGTAAGCTCTATCGATTCCGTGGGCGCGGGCGACTGCTTCAACGGCGGGCTCGCCGTGGCGTTGGCGGAGGGCTTGCCGCTGAAGGATGCCGTGCGCTTCGCCTCAGCCTGCGGCGCGCTCTCGACCACGCGCGCGGGCGCTGCGTCCGCCGCCCCCAGCCGGGCCGATGTCGAGGCGCTGCTGCGGCAAGGCGCCGGCTGAAGCCTCGCCCGGCAGGTCGATCCGCTCCGGTTTCGTCAGCCGTATCGTGCCATCCTCATTCGCGAGCGTGTGGATCAGGAAGTACGTCGGCTTTTCGTCCGTGCCGCCCATCACGGGGGAAGGGGCCGAGACGATCTTCAGCCGGCCGATCCTGCCGATCCAGTCGACATGCCGGTGGCCGTGCATCACCACCAGCTTCTGCCCGAATGGCAACAGTTCGCGCACGAACCAGCTGCCGTTGATCAAGGCCGTGCCGATGCGCTCCGAGAACGCCTTCACCGCCATCGGGTATTCGACCAGGTGATGGTGGATCGCCACGATCCACACGGCCTTCGGGAACCGCCGCGTCGCCGCCTTGAGCGCCAGCGTCTGCTCGAGCGAAACGATGCCCAGCGCGTTCGTCATCGAGAAATGCGTCTCGGCGTTCGAGTTGAGCACCGCGACGCCGAGGCCGTCCTCGGTCTCGGGCTCGAGGATCATCGGGAAGAGGTCCTGCCACGATTTGCGCAGCGCGAGCGATTCCCGGATCGTGCCGCGGTCGGCGAACGCCTCGATGCGTGAGCGCCACGGGTCGAGCGTCCGGCGCACGGTGTCGCCGCGCTCTCCGTTCGGCTCCATCACCCGCACGCGATCGCCCTGCACGGCATCCATCGCCGAGACGCAGCGCAACTGGCGCAGCCGCATGCCCGGACTGAGGGGCAAGTCGAGGCGGGCCGGATTCGCGCGGTCCACGATGTTGACGTCGTGGTTGCCGGGCAGGATCAGCGTGCGCTCGGTGAGGACGGGATGACGCGCCAGCGTGTCGAGGAACTCGGCCCACTCGGCCGTGCTGCCTGCGTCCGTCATATCGCCGGTGATCAGCACGAGATCGAGTGGCGCAGCCGCGTGAATCTCCTCGAGCTTCTGCATGAGCTGTTCGAAGCGCACGTTGCCGCGCGGTCCGGCGCGCCCGCACTCGATGCGGAAGCCATAACGCTCCCCGACGACGTGGACGTCGGATAGGTGGGCAACCCGCCAGGTCCGTTTCCCATCCGGGGCGGCATCGAACGCCCGTAGGCTCTTCGGCTGCGGCATGTTCGCGTCCGCGATGCCCCAGATCAGCGCGGCGGCGGCGAGGTAAACCATCACGATGACGATGGCATTGGCGAGCACCGGCACGATCAACCGGTGCGGCGCCATCAGGTCGGCCACGACGCCGTTCCAGCGCGTGTGCGGAAACGCCCAGGCGATGACGGCGGCGGCGATCAGCGCGAGGATGACGCCCGCCGCGGCCGAACTCGTGGCGCGAATCCGGCCGCGCTGGTCGTCCGCCCGCTGACTGTCGGCGTCGCGTGCCCAGATCGATTCCGACACGTGCCGGATCGTCTCGCGCACCAGCGCGTAGAGCGGCTGCACGGCGAGCGCGTTGAGCGCCCAGAAGTTCGCCTCCGCCAGCCGGAACAGCGGCCGGAAACCGTACCAGCCGACGAGCGCCATCGCGGCGAGGAACAGAAGCGTGCCGAGGCCCGCGAGCGCCGCAGGGTCCACGCGGAAGGTCTGGACCCAGGCGGTCGCGACGATCGGCGTCGCGCCGAGCAGGAGTCCCGGCACCACGATCGACAGGAACCATGCCGCGAAGAGTTTTGGCAGGCTGATCTCGGCGAACAGGCTGCCCGCGAGAGCCAGCAGCGACTGCTGCTTCGGGCTCGAGGCGTCCGCCTCGACGTCACCCTTGCGCGGATCGATGATCTCTTCGGGCCAGGGGCGGGCAGGATCAGCCATTCGCGTGTTCAACCTCCCGGCGTGTATCCGTCGGATGGCTTACCACGGCAGCGGGTCGCCCCGGTAGTCGAAGAAACCGCCGGATTGTGCCGGCGTCAGCCGATCGATCACGGCAAGCAGCTGCCCGGCGGCCACCGCAGGGGACCGCGTATCGAGCCCCGCCTTGGAAAACGGCGCCGAAAGAGGCGTGTCCATCGTGCCGGGATGCAGCGCCACGCAGACGGCTTCCGGCCGCGACCTGCGCAGTTCGATCGCCGCGGTGCGTACGAGTTGGTTAAGCGCGGCCTTCGAGGCGCGATAGCCGTACCAGCCGCCCAGCTGGTTGTCGCCGATGCTGCCGACCTTCGCCGAGATCGCTGCACAGACCGATTTCCCTTCGCGCGGCAGGTGCGGCAGGAGGTGCTTGAGCATCATCGCCGGGCCGATCGCGTTGACGGAGAACGCCTTCTGCAGGCGCGCCGGGTCCAGGTCCCGTAGCGCCTTTTCCGGCATCGCGCCTTCGCCGTGGAGATAGCCGGTCGCGACGATCACGAGGCGCAGGGGAAGGGCTGATTCCGCCACCTGGCCGGCGAGCGCCGCGATGCTCGCCTCGTCCTCGAGGTCGACGCGCACGGGCCCCTGCCGCGCCGCGCGCAGCACCGTCCGGTACCGTCCATCGGCTTCGAGGCGATCGGCCAAGGCTCGGCCAAGGCCGCCGCTTGCGCCCACGACCACCGCAAGGCTGTCTGCCGTTCCCGTACCCATGTCCGTTCCATTTCCGCGACGTCTGGGAGGTACGCTTTCCCCGGCGGCGCAGACCATTGCCGGGCGTGGCTGATCTGCTAGGGTCCAGCCCCGATGACCCAGACTCGCGCGACGACCCCGGACGGCACCGTCTATTCGATCACCGGCGACGGTCCCGCGACCGTCGTCCTCATTCACGGCCTCGGCATGAACCGGGCAATGTGGCAGTGGCAGCTCGAGCCGCTCGCCGCCCGGTACCGCGTCGTGACCTACGATCTGTTCGGCCATGGCGAGAGTGCCGTTCCACCCGCGACACCGTCGCTGAGCGTGTTCGCAAGGCAGCTCAAGAGCCTGATCGACCACGTGGGGGCCGACCGTGTCGCTGTCGCCGGCTTTTCCCTGGGCGGCATGATCGCCCGGCGCTTCGCCATGGACTACCCGGAGCGGCTGTGGGGTGTGGCGATCCTGAACTCTGCACATGCCCGCACGGACGAGGCGCGGGCGGCCGTCCAGTCGCGCGTGCACCAGGCCCGCGAACACGGGCCGGGCGCGACCGTGAACGCCGCACTCGAACGCTGGTTCGGCGACGACTACCGCAAGGCCAACCCTGCCGTGATGGAGCTCGTCTCGCGCTGGGTGCTCGCCAATCCGAAGGAGGTCTACGCGCCGATCTACCAGGTGCTGGTTGACGGCGTCGACGAACTGGTTTCGCCGAAGACGCCGATCGCAATGCCCGCGCTCGTGATGACGGGCTCCGAGGATCACGGCAATTCCCCCGAGATGTCGCGCGCCATCGCCGCGGAAATTCCCGGCGCGCGACTCGTCATCGCCGACGGCTTGCGCCACATGGGCCTCGCCGAGAAGCCGGAGATCTTCAACCGCGAACTCCTGTCGTTCCTCGCGCACGCGCACGCGCAGACGCAGGCGTTCGATCCGAGGGAGTTCCGCACCGCGCTCGGCCACTTCGCGACGGGCGTGACCGTGATCTCGACGACGGAGCCCGACGGCACGCCCCGCGGCTTCACCGCCAACTCGTTCACGTCCGTCTCGCTCGATCCGCCGCTGGTGCTCGTCTGCATCGCGCGCTCGGCGGCGAGCCTCGATGTCTTCCGCGGCACGCCCGGTTTTTCGGTGAGCATCCTCGAGGAGGGCCAGAAGGCCGTCTCCGGGTTGTTCGCAACTCGCCGCGCCGACAAGTTCCAGGTCGCCGACTGGCGGCAAGGGCGTGGCGGCATGCCGGTCATCGGCGGCGCGCTCGCGTGGTTCGAGTGCGCGCCGCACGAGGCGGTTGAGGCTGGCGACCACATCATCCTCATCGGCCGCGTCGTCGATTTCGGCTACGGGCAGGGCCGGCCGCTCGGCTACTACCGCGGCAGCTACTTCACGCTCGGCGAGGAGAACTCGCTGGTCGACGCCGTGGCGCGCCGCGCCGGCACGGTGATCGGCGCGGTCTACGCGAACGGCGGTTCCGTCCTGCTCGAGGTCGATCAGGCGACCGGCGACTACCGCGTTCCCGCCGTCGGCCGCGACGGGGAGCAAGCGAGCCTCGACCGGCTCAGCAAGAAGTACGCGGCGGAGGGGTTCAACGCGGCAATCGAGTTCGTCTACGCCGTGTTCGAAGAGCGCGGCACCGGGTCGGTGACGATCTACTACCGCGGCCACGCCACGGGCGACCCGCCGAAGGGGACGGCTTACGTGCCGCTCGCCGACCTCGACCTCGACAAGGTGAAGGACAAGGCGTGCCGCTTCATGCTCGAACGCTACGCCCGCGAGGCGGCGCAGGGCGGCTTCGCCATCTACATGGGCGACGAAGAGCAGGGCACGGTGCGCCCGCTCGCGTAAGCCGGACTCAGTTGCCTCGCGTTGCGATCGCGGCGGTCGAGACCAGCTCTTCGAGCAGCGCCATGGTGGCGCGTGCCGGGCAGCCGAACGGGTTGAGCGCGGCGCGGTCGGAGTATTTCAGCAGGAGCGACGGGTTGATCTTCGACGCGTTCACCTGGCCCATGGTCCAGCTGCCGAAATGACGCTCGGGGATCTCCTGGAAGGCGAGCAACCGAACGTGCGTATGGCGGTCGTCGCGGATGATGCGGCTGAACAGGTCGCCGACCTCGTCGCGCCCGCCCTCGAGCACCTGGATGTAGATGTCCTCGCTCACGCACAGAAGCCCCGTGACGCCGAACTTCACGTTGTTGCGGCGCGATTGCTCGAGGATGCGGTCCATGACGGCAGCGGTCACCGGCCCGGAGGCGCGGCTTGCATAGAGGCAGCGGACGAGCATCGACGGATCAGCCTTTCTGGGAATTGATGAGAGACAGGAACTCGCGGCGCAGCGCGGCGTCCTTCAGGAACACACCGCGCATCACGCTGTTGATCATCTTGGCGCCGGTGTCCTTCACGCCGCGCCAGTGCATGCAGAAGTGATCGGCTTCCATCACGACCGCGAGGCCGTCCGGCGTGACCTTGGCCATCAGGAGGTCGGCGACCTGCGTGATGGCCTCCTCCTGGATCTGCGGGCGGCTCATGATCCACTCGGCGAGGCGCGAGTACTTCGACAGGCCGATCAGGTTCGAGTGCTCGTTCGGCATGATGCCGATCCACAGCCGACCCATGATCGGGCACAGGTGGTGGCTGCACGCCGAGCGCACGGTGATCGGCCCGACGATCATCAGCTCGTTGAGGCGCTCCGCGTTCGGAAACTCCGTTACCGGAGGTTCGGGCGCGTAGCGGCCGCGGAACACCTCGTTCAGGTACATCTTCGCGACGCGGCGCGCGGTATCCTGCGTGTTGTGGTCGCTCTGGGTGTCGATGACGAGGCTTTCGAGCACGCCCTTCATCTTGCCCTCGACCTCGTCGAGCAGCGCCTCGAGCTCGCCCGGCTCGATGTACTCGGAGATGTTGTCGTTGGCATGGAACCGCCGCTGCGCGCGCTGCAGGCGGGCGCGGATCTTTGCCGAAACCGGCAGGGCCGCCTCAGCAGGGGGTTTCGAACGTTCGTTCATAGGGGGTCGCTACTCTTGTGGACCGGGCCATTTCGGCCGGCTGCCGCCAGACTTTGCGCGAACTCTAGCAGGTGGCCGCCCTTCCTGTAACGCGAAACGGCGCCCCGCGGATTGCCGCCGCGGGGCGCCGGGGATGACCGGGGAGGGCGGTCAGCGGTAAAGGGCGAGGGTTTTGAGGGCCTCGGCGATGTTTGCGAATGCGGCCGAAAGCTGGCTGGCGTTGCTCGCGGTCAGCGCCATGCCGGGGTCGGAGGCGCACGACTGGAGGCGGCTCAGGATCGTCGCATCCGTCACCTGGAAGGCCACCGTGTAGATCGTGACCCCTTGCGCCTTGATGTTGGTGCACAGCTCCGTCATGTACTGGTTCGCCTGGGTGACGTTCGACCCCTTGTGGTCCGGCGAACCGGTATAGCCGCTCAGCGCGCTGACGGACTTGGTGTTGGCGCCGTCGGTCATCAGCACCATCGCCTTCTTGGTCGTCTTCTGGCTATAGGGAACGGCTTCCGTGAACGGCGCGTCCGGAGACAGCGTCGCCCAGCCCCAGACGAGGCCCGCCGGAATGTAGGTCTCGCCCGTCGCCACCATCTTGGACAGGGCCGAGGTCACGGTCGCCTTGGTCGACGTGAGCGGCGTAAGCGTCGACGGGCAGGAGACGTTCATTATACCGGGGTAGGGCGTTCCCGGCGTGTCGTCGCGCACATTCAGCGGATAGGCGCGCGAGCCGGCGCAGCCGTTCCAGGTCTGCGTGACGGTCGAGGTGACGTTCTGGCACTTCTGGTAGTACGGGCCATACGTGTACTGACAGGTCGTCTGGTTGACGGTCTTGCTCGTGCAGACGCCGTCATTGCAGCTTGTCTGCGTCACGGGTTTCGTCACGCAGTTGTACGTGCTGAGCACGTCGCGCACCTGCGAGCACTGGTAGGTCGTCGTGCTCGTCTTGGAGTCCGGCGGCACGCTCATCCACGGCTGGTTGCGGTTGCCGGTTCCGACGTTCACGTACTGGGCGAACGGAACGACCGAGATCTTCACGTCGACGTTCGGGATCATCACCGTGTTGACGAGATCGGTCGCCGCCGACTGGAGATCCTTGATCTTCTGCCCCGACATGGACCCCGTGTTGTCCAGCACGAGGGCAAGTTCCAGCGGGTTACCTTTCGAGCGTACCACTTCGGTGTGGACCGAATACGGAATTTCGCCAACGCCGACGGCGGCGAGCAGCGTCGCGTCGGTCGCCCCGCGCGCGTCGGCGACGACCTTGCCGTCGGCCGCCACCGTGACCGTGAGACCCTCGACCTTCGCCATGAGTTCCGGCGGGATGTTCGACTGGAGATACTTCTCGACGACCTGCCTGTTGGCTGTCGCGTCCGTCGACTTCAGGGCGCCGGCGGCCAGCGCACCGGCATCGAGTGCCTTTTGCAGCTGCGCCCGGTCGTCCGCCGCGCGCTTGTAGTCGATACTGGCGCCAACTGCCCAGATCAGGGGCACGATCGCCAGTCCGAAGATCAGGCTGACGTTTCCGGCAGTCGAGGAACGAAAGGTCTTCAGCAATTGCAGGCCCATGTCTTGGTCCCTTCACGATGGACACAAGTGAATGACCAGCAACAAATTTGCCGGATTGCGTAGGGGGCGCTGCCAACCCTGCGTTAGGGAAAAGCACCGGTGAAAATGATTGATAGACTTGTAGCGATTTTCAGTCAGCGATAGAGGGCGAGCGTCTTCAGCGCATCCGCGATCTCCGCGAATGCCGAACTCAACTGGCTCGCGTTGTCGGGCGTGAACGCCAATGCGGGGTCCGAGGCGCAATCGCGAAGCCGCGTCTTGATCGTGGCGTCCGTCACCTGGAAGGCGATGGTGTAGACGGTGATCCCCGACGCCTTGATGTTCGTGCACAGTTCGGACGTGTACGTATTGGCCTGCGTCACGTTGGAACCCTTGTGATCGGGCATTCCCGTGTAACCCGTGAGCGCCGACAACGACTTCGTATTCGCGCCGTCCGTCATGAGCACCAGCGCCTTCTTCACCTGCTTGTTCGAATAAGGAACTGCTTCCGTGTACGGAGCGTCAGCGGAAAGAGTGGTCCAGCCCCACATCAATCCTGCCGGGATATAGGTCTCGCCGGTGGTGACCATCTTCGACAGCGCGGCCGTCACGGTCGGCTTGTCCTTAGAGAGCGGCGTGACCACCGAAGGGCACGAGACGTTCATGATGCCGGGGTAGGGCGTTGATGGGGCCTCGTCCCGGACGTTCAGCGGGTAGGCGCGCGAGCCGGCGCAGCCGTTCCACACCTGGGTGTTCGTCGTCGTGACGTTGCCGCACTTCTGGTAGTACGGGCCATACGTGTACTGACAGCTGGTCTGGTTGACAGTCTTGCTCGTGCACACGCCGTCGTTGCAGCTCGTCTGCACGACCGGCTTCGTCACGCAGTTGGTCGTGCTGAGCACGTCGCGCACCTGCGTGCACTGGTAGGTCGTCGTGCTCGTCTTCGAGTCGGGCGGCACGCTCATCCAGGGCTGGTTGCGGTTGGCCGTGCCGACGTTCACGTATTGCGCAAACGGCACCACGGAGATCTTCACGTCGACGTCGGGGATCATCACCGTGTTGACGAGATCGGTCGCGGCCGACTTCAGGTCCGCGATCTTCTGGCCGGCCATCGAGCCGGTGTTGTCGAGCACGAGCGCGAGTTCGAGGGGATTGCCCTTCGAGCGCACGACCTCCGTGCGCGCCGTGAAGGGCATGTCGCTGACACCGACAGCGGCGAGTAGCGATGACTCCTCGTGCGAATTCGCCGTGGCGCTGACCTTGCCGTCGGCCGCGACCGTCACCGTCAGGCCCTGAACCTTGCCGTAGTCCTCAGCAGGAAGATTGGACTTCAGGTAACGGTCGACGACATCGAACGCCACCTTCTGGTCCGTGGTCTTGAGGGCGCCGGCAGCAAGAGCGCCGGCGTCGAGCGCGCTCTGCAACTCCTGCTTCGCGTTGGTCGCGCGATGGTAGTCGATCGCAGCTCCTGCCGCCCAGATGAGAGGGACGAGTGCAAGCGCGAACATGACGCCGACGTTGCCGGCGGTGGAAGACCGAAAGGCGGAGAGTAAACGTCCGTCGATCATTGTCTGAGCCCCGAACCGTTGCCCCCGGTTCGATGGCACACGGTGCGGTAAGCGCATTTTTGTTTCAATTTGGAAAGGTTTTTACCATTAATTTACGCATTAACGATGCGTAAACCGCGCACGGTTGCCGCACCCTGCGTTCAGCGGGATGACAGCTTCGACCTGCAATCACGAACCCGTGAGCGACCGCAGTGCGAATCGCGCGGCGGCTTTGGCTCGCGAGCGAATAGTTGGAGAGGTCAATCCATGACTCTGAAGTTTTCTCATGCGGCATTGCGGGCCGCCATTGCAGCAGGGGCTCTTGTTGCGGCGACCGCCGCCTACGCCGACACCACGGTGAACGTGTCGCTGTCGGGCGAAGGCGGCAGCAAGATGGAAATGAAGCTCGACAAGCCGGCGGTTCCCGCGGGCAAGGTCACGTTCGTCGTCAAGAACGATGCGATGACCGAGAATCACGAGATGGTCGTGATCAAGCTGAAGTCGAAGGACCAGGCGCTGCCGCTCGATGCCGCCAAGCACCGCATCGACGAGAAGAAGCTCAAGTCCATGGGCGAGGTCGCCGACCTGAAGCCGGGCTCCCAGGGCAATCTCAACGTCACGCTGAAGCCGGGTTCCTATGTGCTCCTGTGCAACATCAAGGGCCACTACGAGGCCGGCATGTGGAGCAACCTGACGGTCGAATAAGAACTCCTATCCCCTTCCCGGGCCTCCGTTTCCAGCAATCCCGGGAAGCAACTCAACGGCCGGCGCCCCCAGCGCCGGCCGCTTTCGTTTGACTTCACGCAAGGAACGCACGACATGATGGTGATCAAGGTGCGTGAAGGAGTTCCAGCATGAACCGGCACCGTCAGGAACACGATCTGCTCGGCGAGTTTCACGTCCCGGCCGAAGCGGATTACGGCGTCCACACCGCCCGCGCGGCGGAAAACTTCCAGATCACCGGCATCCTGCTGCGGCACTTTCCGGAGCTTGTGCAGTCGCTCGCAATGACGAAGCAGGCGGCGGCGATGGCGAACCGCGACTTCGGCCTGCTCGACCCCGTGCTTGCGGATGCGATCATCGAGGCATGCCGGCGAGTCGAGGCGGGCGAGGGGCTCCATTCCTTCGTCGTCGACATGCTGCAAGGCGGCGCCGGTACGTCAACGAACATGAACGCGAACGAGGTGATCGCCAATATCGCGCTCAAACTTCTGGGCCGCGCGCGCGGCGACTACCGCGTGGTGAACCCGAACGACCACGTGAACCTGTCGCAGTCGACGAACGACGTTTACCCCACGGCCGTGCGGCTTACGATCCTGCGCTGCGTGCCGAACCTGATCGCGGCGCAGGAAGCGCTGATCGACGCGTTCCTGATCAAGGCGGAGGAGTTCCACGACGTCATCAAGGTTGGCCGCACGCAGCTGATGGACGCCGTGCCGATGCGCCTCGGCTCGGAGTTTCGCGCGTTCGCGGTGACGATCAGCGAGGATATCGACCGGCTGAAGGAGTTGTCGCGGCTGTTGCGCGAGGTGAACCTCGGCGGCACTGCCATCGGCACCGGTATCAACGCTCCGGAAGGTTTTTCCGACAAGGCGATCGCCTACCTCTCGGAGGTGTCGGGGGTCGGCCTCATTCCGGCGGTGGATCTGATCGAGGCGACGTCCGACCTCGGCGCGTTCGTCACGTTCTCGAGCGTGCTCAAGCGCATCGCCGTGAAGCTCTCGAAGATCTGCAACGATCTGCGGCTCCTGAACTCCGGCCCGCGCGCGGGCATCGGCGAGATCCGGCTGCCGCCGGTACAGGCGGGATCCTCGATCATGCCGGGGAAGGTGAACCCGGTGATCCCGGAGGTCGTGAACCAGATCGCGTTCCAGGTGATCGGCAACGACCTGACGATCACGCTCGCGGCCGAGGCGGGGCAGCTGCAACTCAACGCGATGGAGCCGGTGATCGTGCTCAACACGCTGCAGTCGATGCGCATGCTGACGAGGGGCATGCAGGTGCTGCGCGAGCGCTGCGTTCTCGGCATCGAGGCCGATCGCGAGCGTTGCCGCGAGCTGCTCGAGAACTCGCTCGTCGCCGTCACTGCGCTCAACCCGCTGATCGGATACGCGGCCGCGGCCCGCGTCGCGAAGACGGCGCTCGAGACGCGCCGCTCGATCCGCGACGTCGTGCTGGCTGAACGGCTTTTGACGGAAGCGCAGCTCGACCAGGCATTCTCGACCGAGAACCTGCTGGGTGGTCCGCGCTAGCCTGAAGCGTCAGGCGTCCTCGATCCTGAGGATCGCATGCGTGTTGCTCGCGTAGCTGTCGCGGAAGTCGTGCGCCCACGCATCGAAAGCTTCGCTCGATGACCATCGCTTGTAGGCGCGTTCGTAGTCGGCAGCGGATGGATACTCCGCCTGCCAGATCAGGTCGTGCGTCACGCCCGTTGAAGTAAAGCCCAGGATGCGGCCCTTCATCGCCGGCTCGTGCGCGCTCGCCCAGTCGCGCTGCCATTCGCGCAGGAGCGACAGGCAGCGGTCGCGCTGGCCGTGGCGCGGAACGTAGCGCGCCTGCACGACCACGCCGTCGAGGCGAACCTCGGCATCCTCGTCCTCGTGCCCGACGACCGTGTGAAACGTACACGTACGATTCCGGCACGAGGCGTCGATGCGGCGGGCGAGGTGGGCGCCCTCGTCGTCCTGTTCGGAGGCGAGGCGCAGCGCCTCGTAGAGACCGAAGGAGTCGAGTTCGAATTGCCAGATCACCTGGCGACCCAATCCCGTGAACGGAACGAGCAGACGGCCGCCAAGATCCTGGCCGTGGCGCGCCACCCACCGCTTGCGCGCCTGCCGCAGCAGGTCGAGCAGCAGAAACAGCCCGTCATCTCCGGGATGGTACGTATCCTGAACGACGATCATCCGGCGAGGATAGCGCGTCAGTGGCGCTTCAGGAACTCCAGTACGGGCGGAGCGACGACATCGGCCGCTTCGAGCAGGATCGCGTGCCGCAGGCCCGGCAGGACCACCAGTTCCGCGTTCGGCATCAGCCGCACGATCTCCTGGTTGAGGCGCGGCGGGCAGCCGCCGTCGAACTCGCCGGTGAGGACCAGCGAGGGCGCCTTCACTTCGGAGAGCCAGGGCGCCATCTCGGTTTCGGCGTAGATGTCGAAGACCGAGAGGAAGACGTCCGGGTTCGTGTCGATCACCTGCTGCATGCGCCGTTCGATTACCTCCGGCCGGCGCTGCGCGAACTCCGGCGTGAACCAGCGGTCCTTCAGCGTCTCGAGTACCGGCGCGATGCCCTTCTCGCGCATGGCCTTCACCACGCCCTTCACGCGCGTGCTGTCGTCGGCGGTACGTGCGGCCGCGGTCGAAAGGAGGCCGAGGCTCAGCACGCGGTCGGGATAGCGGCGTGCATAGGCTGGCGCGATCATGCCGCCGAGCGAATGGCCGAAGAAGTGCGCCTTCCCGACGCCGAGTTCGGCCCGCAGCGCCTCGAGGTCGTCCACGAGGTCGTCGAGCGTGTAGGGCGGCTTCGGCGTCGGCGACTTGCCGTGGCCGCGGAGATCGTACGCATACACCCGGTAGTGCGGCTTGAGCGCGGCCACGAGTCCGTCCCAGGAATGGCGCGAGGCGCCGATGCCGTGGATCAGGAAGATCGCCGGGCCTTCGCCCTCGATCGACAGGGCGGAGCGGATGGCGGTCATCGAGCGTCCCTCACTCGGCCGCGGCGGGCTGCTGCAAGCCGCGCTTGGAGAACCACGGCAGGACGTCGGACGCGAATCGTTCGATAGCCTCGAGGCGCTCTTCCTGCGGCACGCCGACGTTCACGTTCATGATGAAGTCGTCGATGCCGAGGTCCTGGTAGAGGCCCAGCCGGTCCACCATTTCGCTCGGTGTACAGATCATCAGGTTCTCGTTCAGCTGCTCGAGCGTTCGCGTGCCCGGGATCAGCCGGATCTGCCCGTTGTCGACGAGGCCCGGCCCGGTGAACACGTTGTCGAACCGGGCGTAGTAGTCGGCGGCGTGCTCGAGAAGCCGGCGCGCGTGCGCCTGGTCCTTCGCCGCGATGCACACGCGCGACAGCGCAAGGCGCAGGTGCTCGCCCGCCTTGCCGAGTTCCGCCTTGCCGCGGTGGAACGCGTCGGTCTGCTGGCGCATCGTCTCGTTGGTGGCGTTGAGCGGCGTCGTCTGGATGTGGAAGCCGCGCTTCACCGAGGCGTAGATCGCCTCCGGGATCAGCGCCGCCATCATGATCTGCGGCATCGGCTTCGTTACCGGGCGCGGCATCACGGTGATCGGGTCGAACTTGTAGTACTTTCCGTCCCACGACACTTCCTCGCGCGTGTAGAGCGCCATGAGGAGATCGAGCGACTCGTCGAACTTTTCGCGCGACGTTTCGATCGGCGAGCCGAGCCGCTTCAGCTCGTAGGCGAACGCGCCACGGCCCACGCCGACGATGAGGCGGCCCTCGCACAGGATGTCCGCCTGGATCGAGGCGCCGGCGAAGGTCCGCATGTCGTGGATCGGCAGCACGCAAACGGACGTCACGAGTTCCACACGCTTCGTCACCGAGGCGATCTTCACCGCGAACTGCAGCGGATCTGGAATGAGAAGAATGTTGATCAGGTGATGTTCCGGGATCGTCACGCCGCGGTAGCCGAGCCGGTCGACGAGGATCGCCTGCTCGATCATGTCGCGGTAAAGCCGGTCGCCGCCGTAGGAGACGTCCGGGTAATAGGCGGAGAGGAAGTGGTTGAATTCCATGGCGAGGAGACCCGTGGTTCGATCCTGACGACAGGATGACGCAGCCTCGGAGTTTCCGAAAGCGAATTATTCGGGAGCGTTACTTCGAAAATATCGAACCAATGCCGCCATTTCTTGACTCACGTCAAGGTGGCGTAGGCTGCCATGCGCCAACCTGCCACTCCACGAGAGACGCTCGTCCGGGCTATCTACCGGTCAACGCCCAGGAGTGGAGAGGACATGGACTACGAGTCATTCTTCCGCGAGGAACTTGAGGGTCTGCGCGCGGAAGGGCGCTACCGGGTGTTTGCCGACCTTGCGCGCCAGAAGGGGTCGTTCCCGAAGGCGGACCACCACCATTCGGACGGCGTGCGCGACGTGACGGTGTGGTGCTCGAACGACTACCTCGGCATGGGCCAGCACCCGAAGGTGCTGGAAGCGATGCACGAGGCGCTCGAGAAGTGCGGGGCCGGGGCCGGCGGTACACGGAACATCTCGGGCACCAACCACTACCACGTGGAACTCGAGAAGGAGCTCGCCGACCTGCACGGCAAGGAAGCGGCACTGCTGTTCACCTCGGGCTACGTGTCGAACTGGGCGACGCTGTCGACGCTTGCGGCAAAGCTCCCCGATTGCGTGGTGCTGTCGGACGCCGGCAACCACGCCTCGATGATCGAGGGCATCCGGCACAGCCGGGCCGACCGGGTGATCTTCCGCCACAACGACGTGAAGGACCTCGAGAGGAAGCTCACCGAAGTGGCGCCGGGCCGGGCGAAGCTGGTGGCGTTCGAATCGGTCTACTCGATGGACGGCGACATCGGGCCGCTGAAGGAGATCGTCGAGGTCTGCGAGAAGCACAACGCGCTCACCTACCTCGACGAGGTGCACGCGGTGGGGCTCTACGGCCCGCGCGGCGGGGGTATCGCCGAACGCGAAGGGCTGATGGACCGGATCGACGTGATCGAGGGGACGCTCGGCAAGGCCTTTGGCGTGATGGGCGGCTACATCACGGGGTCTGCGGCGCTGATCGACTTCGTCAGGAGCTTTGCGTCGGGGTTCATCTTCACGACCGCACTGCCGCCGGCGGTTGCGGCGGGGGCGATCGCCAGCATCCGGCACCTGAAGGGGTCGGACTTCGAACGGCAGCGGCAACGCCGGCAGGTGGCGCTCTTACGCAAGCGGCTGGACCAGATCGGCATCCCGTACATGGCGAACGAGAGCCACATCGTGCCGGTGATGGTGGGGGATCCGGTGAAGTGCAAGTGGATCTCGGACTGGCTGATGGAGACGCACGGGATCTACGTGCAGCCGATCAACTACCCGACGGTGCCGCGGGGGACGGAGCGGTTGCGGATCACGCCGTCGCCGCTGCACACCGATGCCGACATCGAGGCGCTCGTCTCCGCCCTCAACGAACTCTGGCGCCAGTGCGCCCTCTCCCGCGCGGTGGCTTAAGCCTCCCGTAACGCTTCGGGGCGCTGATGTTTCGGGACCGGGCAGCCTGCTAGGCTTCGCCCGATCCGATTCGTTGAGGAGTCCCTGAAGCGCCGCATGCGGTTCCGCATCACGCCCACGATCGCAAACAACGTATTCGCGATCACCACGATTCTCCTCGTCCTGATGACCGCGATCACGGTGATGAGCGCGCTGATGTCGCGCGAGGTCGGTCACCTCGTTTCCTCGGTCGAACAGACCTATCTCCCGTCCTACGGCAATCTCGCCCGCGCCCAGATCCGCTCGCTCGAACAGTCGTTCCTCTTGCGCCGGGCCGTCATCCAGCGGCTGGAGAAGGACCCGGACACGACGATCGCCGCGACGCTCGGCGACGAAGACAAGGCGGCGGCCACGGTCGCCCGGGAACTCGCGGCGGCGCATGGCGTACTCGAGGCCCAGGCGCAAAAGGATTTCGGCTTCGACGACCAGGTGCTGCTCGGCAAGATCATCGCAGAGATCGAGGAGCTGCAGGGCGACCGCAAGGAATACGGAGCGGTGCGCGACCGGCTGCGCGCCGCGATCCTCGCCGGCGACCACGCGGCGATGGACCCGGCGCTCGCCGAGATCGACGACCTGCGCGACAGGATCGCCGCCGAACTCGAGACCGCACGCCGAAACGCGCTCGTGCTGGTGAGCGAGGCCGTGCGCAAGACGGACGCCGACCAGCGCACGGTCGTCGGGCTGAGCTTCCTCGCGCTGGCGCTCGCGGCGCTGATCGGCATCGCCATGGCGATCCGCATCGCCCGCCGCCTGCTCGGCTCGGTCGAACCGCTGGTCGATGCGACCCACGACGTCGAGAAGGGCGACTACGGGCGCGAGGTGCCCGTCGTTTCGGAGGACGAGATAGGCCAGATCGCGCGCGGCTTCAACCGCATGCTGGCGGAACTGCGCGTGAAGGAACGCATCCGCGAGACGTTCGGCCGGTTCGTCGATCCCCGGCTGGTGAAGGATCTCGTCGAGCGGCCTGAGCTCGCCGGCACGACCGGCGATCGCCGGGTGATGACGATCGTCATCTGCGACATGCAGGGCTTTACGAAGCTCACCGAGCAGATCTCGCCGACCCTCATGGTCACGCTGCTCAACCGCTATTTCGCGTTGACCACCGCGGAGGTCCGCAGTCGCCACGGTATCGTCGACAAGCTGGTGGGCGATGCCGTGTTCTCCTTCTTCGGACCGCCGTTCGTCGATCCCGCCGACCAGGCGCGGCTCGCCGGCGAGACGGGCCTGGCGCAGGTTGCCCGCTTCGAGGAATTCCGCACCGAGTTGCCGGCGATGATCGGGGTGAAGCGGTTCATGGCCGACATCGGCATCCGGGTCGGCATCGCGACCGGGGAGGTGGTCGTCGGGTCGATCGGTTCGGCGACGGCGATGAATTACACAGTCATCGGCGACACCGTGAACACGGCCGCGCGGCTCGAATCGGTGAACAAGGTCTACGGCACGCGCATCCTCGTGAACGAGGAGACCATGCGTGGGGGAAGCCCGGCGCTGCTGTTCCGCGAGATCGACCGCGTGCTGCTCGCCGGCAAGGAAGAGCCCGTCTCCGTGTACGAACTGATGGCGCAGCGTGACACGGCGAGCGATGCGCAGCTGAAGCTGTGCGAAACCTACGCCGCGGCGCTCGAGGCCTACCGGCGACGCGACTGGCGGGGCGCGAAGCGGGCGTTCGACGCCTGCCTCGCGCTCGCACCCGCGGACCGCCCGTCCGCAGTCCTGCGGGAGCGCGTCGAGCGTTACGCGGCCACTGCGCCTGCCAAGGGCTGGGACGGCACCTTCGTCCTCACCGAGAAGTAGGGATCAGCCGGTCAGCGCCTGCTTCACCAGCGCGCTCGCCTTGGTGAAGTCCATGCGCCCGGCAAACCGCTCCTTCAGCGCCGCCATCGTGCGGCCCATATCCTTGACGCCGGCCGCGCCGATCTCCTTCACGAGGTCGGAGATCGCCTGCTGCATCTCGCCCTCGGAGAGCTGCTTCGGCATGAACTCCTCGATCACCGCGATCTCGGCCGACTCGGCGTCGACGAGGTCCTGGCGGCCGCCTTTCTGGTACGTCTCGATCGACTCCCGCCGCTGCTTGATCATCTTGGCGAGGAGTTCGTGGATGTCGGCGTCGGTCAGCGGGCCTTCCTTCGGCGTGGCCCGGTTGGCGATGGTCTTGTCCTTCATCGCGGCGGTCACCAGCCGGAGCGTCGAGACGCGGGCCTTGTTCTGGGCCTTCATCGCGTCCTTCAGTTCGGCATTGATGCGCTCGGCAAGGCTCGACATGGCGGCTCACTCCTGATTTCGCGGGGATTTACAGGGAGATAGTGCAAGCCGCGCCGTTCCGCAACCGATGCCGTCGAGCCGTGCATGACACAGGGCGGCCATGCCGTTGACGACTCTCCCCTCGCATGCTTTACCTCGCCCGGTCGCTGGCCCATCGGTTCGAGCCCGCAGACCTCCCGAGGTAAAGCGACGATGTCCGACAGGCAGAGCATGAGCCACCCGCCGAGCGATCATTCGCGCACGCACGATGCGTCCGGCTGGACCGTCGAACGCCCGACGGCTGTGCTGGTGCTCGCCGACGGCACCGTGCTCGAGGGCCACGGCATCGGCGCCGAAGGCAGCGCAGTCGGCGAAGTGTGCTTCAACACGGCGATGACCGGCTACCAGGAGATCATGACCGATCCCTCCTACGCCGGGCAGATCATCACCTTCACGTTCCCGCACATCGGCAACGTCGGTGCCAACGACGAGGACATCGAGACGGTGAACCTGGCGGGCACCGCGGGTGTGCGCGGCGCGATCTTCCGCACCGACGTGACACCGCCGTCGAACTACCGTGCGCGCCGCACGCTCGACCAGTGGATGAAGGTGCGCGGCATCATCGGCCTCACCGGCATCGACACGCGCGCCCTCACCGCTCTCATCCGCGAGCAGGGGATGCCGAACGCGGTTATCGCGCACAATGCATCGGGAACGTTCGATCTCGCGAAACTCAAGGCGCAGGCGGCAGGATGGCCCGGCCTCGTGGGCATGGACCTCGCCAAGGAAGTCTCCTGCACCCAGCGCTACACCTGGGACGAGACGCTGTGGCAGTGGCCGGAAGGATACGGCCGGCAGGACAAGCCAACCCGGCATGTGGTCGCGGTTGACTACGGGCTCAAGCGCAACATCCTGCGCTGCCTCGCGTCGACAGGCTGCGCCGTCACAGTCGTGCCCGCGACGACCTCGGCCGACGCAATTCTCGCGATGAACCCGGACGGCGTCTTCCTGTCGAACGGACCCGGCGACCCGGCCGCGACCGGCGAATACGCCGTGCCGGAGATCCGGAAGCTCGTGGAGAGCGGGAAGCCCGTGTTCGGCATCTGCCTCGGCCACCAGATGCTGGCGATCGCACTCGGCGCGAAGACGATGAAGATGCACCAGGGCCACCACGGCGCGAACCATCCGGTGAAGGATCACACGACCGGCAAGGTCGAGATCACCTCGATGAACCACGGCTTCGCGGTCGAGCGCGAAAGCCTGCCCCAGAACGTGGTCGAGACCCACGTGTCGCTGTTCGACGGGTCGAACTGCGGCATCCAGCTCAAGGACCGGCCGGTGTTCTCCGTGCAGTATCACCCGGAGGCCTCGCCCGGCCCGCAGGACAGCCACTACCTGTTCAGGCGCTTCCTCGACTACATCGAGAAGGCGAACGGCTAGGCCGGCTCCGGCGTCTTCTCGGCCTTTGCAGCCTTCATCGCGAGCGGCGGATGCATCTTCCGCCACGGCTGCGCCTGCTCGTAGGCATAGGCCGCCCGGAGCACCGAGACGTCGTCGTACATCCGCCCGACGATCTGGAGGCCGGCCGGCAGCCCGGCCTTGGTGAACCCGCACGGCACCGAGCACGCCGGCTGGAGCGTGAGGTTGAACGGGTAGGTGAACGGCGTCCAGTCGACCCACTTGCCCGTGCCGTCGACCTTCGGCGCGACCATCCCGACCTCGAACGCGGGGATCGGCAGCGTCGGCGTGACGAGAAGGTCGAAGCCCGCCATGAACTGGCGTATCTTCGAGCCGTACTCGGCGCGCCGGATCAGCGCGGCCTGGAGATCGTCGATCGTGAAGGCCTGCGCCTGCCGGTAAACGTCCTGGAGGTCCGGATCGACCAGCGCGCGTTTTTCCGCGGGCATTGCGCCGAGCAGCGCACGCACGCCCGACCACCAGATGGTGCGAAACGTGTCGACGGGGTTGCCGAGCCCGGGATCGGTCTCCTCGACCTTGGCGCCGAGGTCCTTCAGGACCTTAACGGCCTGCCGCACCAGCCGGCCGATCTCCGGATCGACCTCCGCGCCGCCGAACGTCGGCGCGAACGCCACGCGGAACCCTTCGATGCCCTTGGTCAGACCCTGCGTGTAGTCGCGCGCCTCGTAGGGGAGCGCGAACCAGTCACGCGGGTCGGGCTCGGAGAGCACGGTGAGGAGAAGGGCGGCATCCTCGACGGTGCGCGTCATCGGGCCGACGTGGGCGACGGAGGCGAACGGGCTCGGCGGCCAGGCCGGCACACGGCCGAACGAGGGCTTGTGCCCGACGATGCCCGAGAAGGCTGCCGGGATGCGGATCGATCCGCCGCCGTCCGTGCCAAGTGCGAGGGGCGCCATACCGGCCGCCACGGCAGCGGATGCGCCGCCAGACGAACCGCCCGGCGTCTTCGTTAGGTCCCAGGGATTGCGCGTGATGCCGGTGAGTGGTGAATCCGTCACACCCTTCCAGCCGAACTCGGGTGTCGTGGTCTTGCCGACGATGACCGCGCCGTGGTCCTTCAACCGCGCGACGGACGGGGCGTCCACCGCGACTGCCTGGGCGGGGTCGATCGTGCGCGACCCGCGCAGCGTCGGATGGCCGGCCCACAGGATGAGGTCCTTCACGCTCACCGGAACGCCGTCGAGGAGGCCCTTCGGCTCGCCCTTGAGCCAGCGCCTTTCGGAAGCCTTGGCGGCTGCGCGTGCTCCTTCCGCATCCACCACATTGAACGCGTTGAGTTCCCCGTTCAGCGCGGCGATGCGCGCGAGGACGGCTTCGGTCGCCTCCACGGGCGAAAAGCGCTTCTTCCGGTAGCCCTTGGCGAGCTTCGCTGCCGAAGCCCACGCCAGATCCTTCCCCATGCTGCCGTCTCCCGCCGCCGAGGGCGATTTTCCATTGCCGCGCAAGGACATTAGCCGGGCCACCTTGTCACAATCCAGTCCCCGACCAAACGCTTGCGGGAGGGCAAAAAAAGGCCCCCGGATGGGTGGGGGCCCTTTAGTGTCGGCTTCCGCAAAGGGGTGCAGGGGACGGGGAAGCCGGGGGAAGCTCGATTGTAGAGGGTGACCCGGGGCTTACGGTCTCTCGGATGCGGCGAGAGAGGGGGGGATCGGTCGCAAAGGGGAAACCGCTCCCCGGGTCACACACTGGCCGTCCGCAGGGGCTGACGGGCCAGCGAAATTCGTCAGGCGGCGACGCAGCGCAGCTTCTGGCAGCCCTGCACCTTCACCGGCCAAATCTGGTTCTTCTCGATCACCGTGATGTTCGACGCAGGCATCACACCGACAGCCGTCGGCTGCTGGTACGCAAACGAGGGCGCCGAAAGCTGATGGCGGGCCGGCACGAAACCGCCGGCGAGCATGAACGCCGTCACGAGGGCGAGGGTCATGAGGGGGCGTGACATTGTTGACTACCTTCCCAATGCATTCGGTCGATCTGTTTCTTCGATCGTTGGCCTTGTTCTACTCCCCGCCTCAGGAACCGTAGCTGAACGCTGCATTCATCTTGCGTTCAGTTTTGCGGGCCTTTTTCCGGGTTTGGAACAGCGCCGTCGATGTCGCTAGAAACTCAGCAAGCGGTGTGCCGGTTCGATGCAAAAAAGGTTTTTTGCTATGGAACCGACTTTTTGCGGTTAAAGATTTGCTGCAATTGGACGCCGGCCAGGGTGCATGACGTCGCGGCCCGGCGGGCGCGACGGGCGTAGCGGGGGCTTTCATGCATTTCGGAACTTCACCGGAACCGTCCGCAATCCGCCACATTTCGGAAGATCCGACCGAAGATTGTGCCATCCGAGTCCGATCGGTTCAGGATCGTTGTAGCGGTTCCGAGTCCGGAGGGTTCAGAATGCTCATCCCTTTCCGGCAGCCCGATGCTTCCACGGCCTGAGCCTTTGCACCGTGCCACGTCTGGAACGGCAGATGCCGTCGTCATCGGCGCCGGCATCGGCGGGCTCGCGGCCGGGATCCGGCTCGCGGTCCGGGGCTACCGGGTGACCGTTTTCGACCGGTGTGCGCAGCCAGGCGGCCGCGCCGCCGTCTACAGCCAGGACGGCTTCACGTTCGACGCGGGCCCGACGATGGTCAGCGCGAGCCATCTGCTGGAGGAGCTCTGGTCCGTGGCTGGCCGGCGGCTGTCGGACGACGTGGAGCTGAAACCGCTCGACCCGTTCTACCGGGTGCTGTTCCAGGGCGGGGACTGGCTCGACCTTTACGGGAGAGACGAAGCGCTGCTCGCCGAGGTGCGGAGGCTCTCGCCCGCCGACGTCGACGGGGCGAAGCGGCTGATGGCGCGCCAGGCGGAGGCCTGTCGCGTCGCCTTCCAGCAGCTGGGTGAAAAGCCGTTCGCCTCGATGGCCGACCTCGCGCGGCTTCTGCCGTCTCTCGTCCGGCTGCAAAGCCCGCGCTCGCTCCAATCGCTGGTCGCTGCGCACGTCCGCGATCCCCGCCTGCGCGCGGCATTCGCCCTCCACCCGCTGTTCATCGGCGCGAGCCCGGCGCGCGTCCCGGCGCTCTACGCCCTCCTGTTCCACCTCGAGCGCAAATGGGGAGTGCAGTACGTCTCCGGTGGGACCGGACGGCTGGTCGAAGCGATGGTCGATCTCTTCGACGCGCTGGGCGGCAGGGTACGCCTCAGCGAGCCCGTCGAGGAGATTCTCGTGGTGGATGGCGTCGCCAAAGGCGTGCGGCTCCAGGGCGGGCGAACCGTGCGGGCGGATATCGTCGTGTCAAACGTCGGGCCGTTCGCGACCTATCGCCGCCTGCTCGCACCCGTTCACCGGCGCACGTGGACGAACCGCCGGCTCAACCGCCTGCGTCACTCGATGGGGGTGTTCGTGTGGCACTTCGGAACGCGCGTGCGGTACCCGCATGTGCGGCATCACTCGGTGATGATCCCGGAGCGGTTCGACGCCTTCCTCGGCGATACCTTCGAGCGCGGGATGCTGTCGCAGGACCCGTTTCTCTACGTGACGCGCCCGACCGCCACGGATCCCTACCGCGCCCCGCCGGGGCACGACGCGTTCTACGCGCTCGCGCCGGTGCCCAATATGGGCGCCGCGATTGACTGGCGGACTGCCGCCGAGCCTTATCGCCGGGTGATCCTGCGCCGGCTCTCCGGCTCGCTGCTGCCGGGGTTCGAGAACGAGATCGTATCGTCGAAGATCGTGACGCCGCTCGACTTCGCGACAACCTTCGATGCCGAGAAGGGCGCCGCGTTCGACCTCGAGGCGAGCCTCTTCCAGAGCGGATGGTTTCGTCCGCACAACGCCAGCGAGGACGTGCGGAACCTGTTCCTGGTCGGCGCCGGAACGCATCCTGGGGCCGGCATTCCCGGCGTGCTCACGTCGGCCCGCATCCTCGACCGCATCGTTCCGGCGCCCGCCTCCTTCGTGTAAGGGCCCGCGGTCGTTCGTCGCGTCTGAACCGAATGCAAGGCGGCCCGGCGCTGGCGGACGGTGTGGCGACGCACCGGGCATGGTAAACTTTTGGACCTTCCGACCTGCGCGCACAAAGGATCGTTTGCTGATGCCGTTGACCGTGAAAGACATGCTCGCCGCCGCCAATGCCGCGGTGGAGAAGATCACGCCCGACAAGGCGCGCGCCTTGATGAACGAGGGGGCGCTGGTGGTCGACGTGCGCGAGGTGCCCGAGGTCAAGACGTCCGGCAAGATCGCCGGCGCGCATCACGTATCGCGCGGCATGCTGGAGTTTCGCGCCGACGACACGATGCCCACGCACGACGCTTCTTTCCGCAAGGACCGGCCGATCGTGCTCTACTGTGCCTCCGGCGGCCGTGCGGCACTCGCCGGCAAGGTCCTGAAGGACATGGGTTACACCCGCGTCTACAACCTCGGCGGATTCAAGGACTGGATCGAGGCAGGCGGCGAGATCGACCGCCCGCTCGAGTCCGGCATGTGAGGGACGGCGCCTAGCGCTTCTTCTTCACGCCGCGCGCCTGCGGTCCGTTCATGCCGTCCTCGACGGCGAACGCGACCTCCTCGCCCGTCGACAGCATCTCGAAGCCCTTGCCGCCGGCCATGCCGTTCCGGTGGAAGTAGAGTTCGTCGCCGTCGTCGGTCTCGATGAACCCGTAGTCGTCGAACAGCCGCGCCACGTGGCCGCTCGTGGCCGTGATCGGCACGGCGAGCGGCGGCCCGGCCTTGCGGTCCCCCGACAGCCGCTCCAGCTGTTCCTCGAGCTGCCGGCGCGCCCGCTTGATGGTGTCGTTCACCGCGAACTTCACGTCGGTGTACCGCTCGTCCTCCTGCGGCAGCTTGCCGACCGCCACCTCGCGCCCGGCGGGCAGCGCCATCTGCACGTGCACCTCGTAAAGGCCCTGGCGATGATGCTGGCCAGGGCTCTTCACCACCACGCGGCAGGAGATAATGCGGCCGAAGCGCTTGTCGAGCTGATCGATCTTTTCGCGGATCGTGTGCTCCAGCGCGGCCGAGGGTTCGAGCCCCTGGAAGTCGATCTGTAGCGGCGTTTCCATCGCGTGCTCCTTCTCCACTTGCGCCACGCTGGCGGGAACCTCGATGCTCCTCATTGATTTCGATCAAAGGATGTCGACGCAAACCGGGCCATGGTAGGAGAGATGCAACAATCGTCCAACAGGCAGCCAACGATGCTCACCATCTCCCCGGGGAAGGTCGTCTACGTCATCGAGAAGGCCAAGGAGTTCGACGTCAAGGACGTCGTCACCGATCCCGACGAATCCTCGAACATGACCGATGACGGCATGCTCGAGGTGCTGGAGGATCATCCCGACGATCCCCTCGAGGAGGAACTGACGGAATTCATCGGTGCGCTGAACGATGACGAGCAGGTCGACCTGATCGCGCTGATGTGGCTCGGCCGCGACGACTACGAGGCCGACGACTGGGAGAGCGTGCGGGCTGAGGCCGCCTCCAGCCACCGCCGAAAGAGCACGGCGCGGTACCTGATCGGCACGCCGCTGCTGGGCGACTACCTCGAGGTGGCGCTCGATCTTCTGGGCTATCCGGTGTCCGACCTCGAGTCGGAAGAGATGTAACCGCACGAGGGCAAGCGTTCTCGCTCGCCGACTGACGTTCCCGTCATCAAGGCTTCACGCGAATCCTTCAAGGGGAGGCTCGCGCGGTTCAACCTGCGCGTTCGGTAACCGACCCAGGGTGTTCGATGAATGTCCACATGCCCGTCCCGCGCCGCTATCGCGCGATCTTCATTTCGGACGTGCATCTCGGGACGCGCAGAGCGCAGGCGGAACTGCTCCTCGACTTCCTGCGCGTGACGGAATCGGACTCGCTCTACCTGGTCGGCGATCTCATTGACGGATGGTCGATGCAGAAGAAGTGGTTCTGGGAGCAGAGCCACAACGACGTGATCCAGAAGCTCCTGCGCAAGGCGCGCAAGGGCACGCGGGTGATCTACATTCCGGGCAATCACGACGAAAACTTCCGCGATTTCGCCAACATGCGGTTCGGGCGCGTCGCCGTGGTGAACGACTACGTCCACATAACGGCGACCGGCAAGCGATACCTGGTGCTCCACGGTGACAAGTTCGACGGCGTGGTGCGCTACGCCAAGTGGCTCGCGGTGCTGGGCGATCACGCCTATGAGGTGGCGATGAGCACGAACGTGCTGGTGAACCGCTTCCGCCGCATGCTGCGGCTGCCCTACTGGTCGCTCTCCGCCTACCTGAAGTATCGCGTGAAGCAGGCGGTGGAATTTCTGTCGCACTTCGAGGAGGCGGTGGTGCGCGAGGCGCGGTCGCGCGGCGCCGAGGGCGTGATCTGCGGCCACGTGCACACGCCGGCCGACCGGGACATCGGTGGCATCCACTACCTGAACGACGGCGACTGGGTGGAAAGCTGCACGGCGCTTGTCGAGCACCTCGACGGGCGGTTCGAGATTCTCGAATGGGCGAAGCTCACGCAAACGATGGAGCACGTGGCCCTTGCGCATCCTGATCGTCACGGACGCCTGGTCGCCGCAGGTTAACGGCGTCGTCCGCACGCTGGTCTCGACCACCGCGGCGCTGCGCACGCTTGGCCACGAGGTCGTGCTGGTGACGCCGGAGGGCCGCGTGACCCTGCCGATGCCGCTCTATCCGGAGATCCGGCTCGCGCTGTTTTCGAACCGCAGCGTCGGGGCTGCGATCCGGGAGGCCTCGCCGGACGCAATCTACATCGCGACGGAAGGGCCGCTCGGAATTGCCGCGCGGGCTTTATGCCTCGACGCAGGGCTTTCGTTCGCGACCGGCTTCCATTCGCGCTTCCCGGAGTTCGTTGCCGCGCGCGTGCCGCTGCCGGGTGTCCTCGGGATGGGATACGGCCTCCTGCGCTGGTTTCACGCGCCGTCGTCCGCCGTGCTCGCGCCCACGCCAACGGTTGCGCGCGACATCGCGGGTTCGGGTTTTGGCAACGTCAGGACGTGGACGCGCGGCGTGGACCATGCGCTCTTCCATCCGGGCCTGCGGCGCGAGGACCATGGGCTTCCGCGCCCCCTGATGCTCTACGCCGGGCGCGTGGCCGCGGAGAAGGGGATCGAGGATTTCCTGCGGATCGACCAACCCGGCACAAAGGTCGTGGTCGGCGATGGGCCGGAACGCCCGGCGCTCGAGCGGGCCTATCCGCGCGTTCTGTTCACCGGCTACAAATTCGGCCGCGATCTTGCGCAATGGATGGCGGATGCGGACGTGAAGGTTTTTCCGAGCCGGGTCGACACGTTTGGCCTCGTGATGCTCGAGGCGATGGCCTGCGGTACGCCGGTTGCCGCGTATCCCGTGCAGGGGCCCATCGATGTGGTGGCCGATGGTGTCTCGGGTGCACTCGACGCCGATCTCGGCGTTGCGATCGACCGGGCGGTCGCCGTGTCGCGTGCGGGCGTTCGTGCGCATGCGCTCGGCTTCACGTGGGAACGGACGGCGCAACTATTCGCCGACCTGATGGTGCCGGCGCGCAGGAACGTGCGCGCCGCCTGACGCTTCAGCGGATCGAGCGCGTCACCACCCCGTGCCAGGCATAGCCGCGGTAGAGCGGTTCGCAGTCCGCGCGGCTGCCGGTCTCCTGCGCGAGTGCCGACATCGCGTCGAACAGTTCCGCTCGCGGCGTCACGTGGAACGCGTCGAGCCAGCGGAAGAGGCCGGCCTTGAACGACTGGGGCAAGTTCTCGCACTGCCCGAAGTCGACGACGTGCAGCGATCCGCCGCGGGCGACGTGTCGAAACCCCTGGCGCAAGGCACTGCGCCAGTCAGGGATCATCGAGAGCGTGTAGGAGAAGTAGACCCGGTCGAACGTGGGGCGCCCGAACAGGCTGGCGCCGTCGAACGATACGGCGTCGCCCTGGCGCACCTGGATGCGGTCGCCGAGGTGCGCGCGCTTCACGGACAGGTTCGCGGTCTTCAGCATTTCGGCGGAGAGGTCGAACCCGAAGAATCGTGCGTCCGGCGTCCGCCGCGCCACCTGGATCAGGTTGCGCCCTGTGCCGCAGCCGATCTCGAGCACGGTGCCGCCGTGCGGCGGCAGAAGCCCCGCCAGCATCTCGTCCCGGCCGAACAGGTAGTAACGCCGCGTCGCGTCGTAGAGATGGCGCTGGTAGCGGTAGATGCCGTCCATCAGGGCGGCGCCGCCGGCGCGATGCGATGGTGCGAGAGGCGGTGTCGGCGGCAAAGGCTCAGTCCTTCAGGACGTAGAGATGGAACCCGCCGTAGATCGACGAGCGGTCGAGCCGTGTCAACGCGCGGGACCGCGTCTCCTCGTACCGCCAGCGGTCGAGGAGCGCCGGCGACAGCCGGCCGGGGAGGATCGAGACCTCGCCCGCGGTGCGGAAGATGACCCGGGCGCCCGGCCGGGCGGTGCGGGTGATCTCGGTCCACAGCGCATCGAGCTGATCGGGCTTCATCCAGTCCTGCGCGTCGAGCAGCACGTAGCGGTCGGCGCTGGAATCCGGCATCGCGGCGAGCGCCTCGGTGAACGACACGCGCTTCACCTCGGCGCGCGCGGCCGCCTCGCGGATCGCCTGATAGTTCGCGTACTGAAGGTAGGGCGGCAGCGGGCCGGATGCTGCCGGCGCGTAGGCGCGGTTGAACGCCTGCCAGGCGAAGTAGTTCTCGCTGAGGGGGAAGCCGCAGGCGAGCCGTTCCAGCCGCTCCTTCAGGACGAGAGCGACGTCACCGCCGCCGGCTGCGGCGAGTTCGCGGTACTGCGCCGGGGGGATGCCGAGGCCGAACAGCGAGGCCGGGCGCTTCGACAGCCAGCGGACGAGCTTGCGGTCGAACAGCGGCGCGATCTTCTCGTCGAAGAACGCGCGCTGCTGTTCGATGCTGCGGGCGGCGAGCAGTTCGCGCAGGTCGATGCCGTAGAGCCGCGCAAGCCCGTGGCCGGCGCCGATGAACCGGCCGAGCAGCCCCTTGCGATAGATGTTCCGGCCGAACATCGCGATGCGGCGGCGGCCATGGACCGTGCGGCTCTTCCAGAAGCGCGCGGTCTCCTCGTCGAGCCGTGGCTCGATGTAGAGACGGAAGTCGGTGAGATTCGCCCGCTCGTCCGCCTCGCCGAAGAAGCGGTAGAAGGCGTCGTAGCCGGGGAGATGACGGATCCCGGCAAGCTTCAGCCGTGTCAGCGCGACGTGGGCGCGGTTGAGGTCGACGGCGGTGAGTTTCGCGGGTCCCGCAGCGAGGTAGCTCATCGCGTTGCAGCCGCCCGAGGCGATCGTCACCACGTGGTGCTCGCCGGTGAGTTCCATCGCGGCAAGATCGACGGCCGGGTCCTCCCAGATCTGCGGGTAGACGAGGCCCGAGAAGGCGAGGGTGAACAGCCGCTCGCTCATCCCCTCGCGGGTGAAGGCGCGGTGCCGGTGCACGGCGCGCGCCAGCAGGCGGGGCGTTCGGCGTTCCTGTTCGATCGGCTGGGCTGCATCGGCCACGGGCGATTCTCCCGATTCATCTCGACATGACTCGCGGTATCGCGGCCGTGTGACACCGGCGTGAAGGCGCGGCTGCGGGCGTCAGGCGTTCGTCGCAATCCAGGACTTGAGCGTCGCGAAGTCGATGAGGCCCGCATGTCGCGCGGCGACGGCGCCGTTCCTGAAGACGAAGAGCGCCGGGATGCCCTGGATGTTGTAGCGCTGGGCGAGTTCCGGCTCCTCGTCGACGTTCACCCGCGCGAAGCGCGCGCCGGGCTCGAGTTCGGCCGCCGCGCGGTCGAACACGGGCGCCATCGCGCGGCACGGGCCGCACCACGGCGCCCAAAAGTCGACCACGAGGGGGATGTCGTTGCGGCGCGCGTGCACGTCGAAGGCCGCCGTATCGAGATCGACCGGCTTTCCCTCGAACAGCTTCGCGTGGCACTTGCCGCACGTCGCCTTCTCCGCCGGCTTCTCGTCCGGCACCCGGTTCACGGCGCGGCACTTCGGGCAGACGACATGGCGCGGCATGGCTTTCCTCTCAGGGGTTGAGCGCGATCTCGGCGACCTCGATCGGGTCGACCGCCATCACGCAGTCGAGCGTGTTGGCGACGAAGCAGAACTTGTGCGCCTTCTCGTGCATCTCGCGCAGGTGCTCCACCGAAGGCGCCGGTCCCCCGGAGAACGTGACGCGCGGCTTCAGCGTGATCGCGCCGATCTTGATGCGTCCGTCCGGCGTCTTGCCCAGAACCGTATGCGGACGGTCCGAATAGGCGACCACCTTCCACTTCGCCTTGGCGGCGAGCGCGAGGAACGTCAGCATGTGGCAGCTGGCGAGCGCCGCCGTCAGCGCCTGCTCGGGGTTCACCAGTTCGACGTTGCCGCCGTAGGCGGGCGCCGTCGTCATGACGAGCGAAGCGGTGTCGGAGAAGCGAACCGTGTGGTCCGGCAGGTACTTGCCGTACGTGAGTTCGCCCGATCCCAGCGTCCAGTCGAGTTCCACCCTGAATTCGCTCATGTCGGCTTCTCCGTTCGGTTCGAGATGTCGGGCATGATACCCTGTGCCCTGCCTGCAACGTACTGCCCATGACCTCGATCAATGCGAAAGGACGATCATGGCTCCCCTTCGTGCCACGATGATCTCGCTCTTCGCGATCCTGTTCCCGATGGCGGCAGCGGCCGGCGAGGTCGTGGGCCACACGGTCGAGGTCAAGGGTTCCGCTATCGCGCAGGCGGGAAGTCTCAGGCGATCACTCGGCGCATCGTCCAACCTCGAGCTCGATGACACGGTGCTCACCGGCGCGAACGCGAAGCTGTCAGCGGTGCTCGGCACGTCGACGAAGCTTTTCCTTTCCGGCGATGCGCGCCTTGTGATCGACCGCTACGTCGCCGGGGTCGGCGGCAACCTGGTGCTGTCCTCCGGCGCGCTGCTCGTCGACGCCGCGGCGAAGAGCTTCCGCAAACCGCTGACCGTCACGAGCCCCTACGGCATCGTAGGCATTCGCGGTACGCGCTTCTTTGCGGGCACGATCGGTGAAACCTTCGGAGTGTTCTGCGCGTCGGGCCGTGTGACGGTCGCGGCCGGCGGTCGGACGGTGCTCCTTGCGGCGGGGCAGGGCGTGGACATCCCGCGCCGAGGCGCGCCGCCCGGACCGGTGCGTGCCTGGGGCGCCGCGAAGATCGCCCGCGCGCTGGCGCTGGTCCGCTAATTCGAGGTCGCGAGATGGGAAGAAAAGTTTTCGTCAATCTGCCGGTGTACGACATCAACCGTACACGGACGTTTTTCTCGGCGCTCGGGTTCTCGTTCGATCCGAAGTTCTCCAACGAGGTGGCTCTCTGCATGCCGATCGGCGATGACGGCTTCGCGATGCTGCTGAAGCGGGAGTTCTTCTCGACCTTCACGCCGCTCGCCGTCGCCGACGCGCACAAGGCGACGGAGGTGCTCACCGCGATGTCGTGCGACGATCGCGGCGAGGTCGATGCGCTCATGGAAAAGGCGCTGGCGGCCGGAGCCTCGGAGCCGCGACCGGCGCAGGATCACGGCTTCATGTACGGACGCGCCTTCGCCGATCCCGACGGGCACATCTGGGAACTGTTCTGGATGAACCCGGAGGCGATGAACGGCTGACCGCGTCAGTGCTGAACGGCGCGGCGGACGAGGTCGTAGGCGACGCGCATGTTCGACACCGAGCGGTAGAAATTGACGAGCAGGTCCCACGGCTCGGCGATGCGGTGAAAGCCGGAGATGAACACCACCAGCGTGCCCATCTCGGCCTGCCCCTTGATGACGAGGTAGCCGCCGACCATAAGGATCGAGAGCGGCCCGAGTGAATCGAGCAGGTTCCCGAGGAAGGTGAGGAAGTACTTCTTGCGGTAGATGTTCATCCGTGTGCGGAACACGAGATCGGTGATCACGCGCGCGTGCGCATGCCGGCGGGGACGGTTGACCACCTTGTGATGGCCGCCCGCGTCGACCACGCTCTGCTCCATCGTGCGCATCAGCACGGTGCGTCGACGCGAGAGGCGATTGATCGCTGCCTGCACCTTCGGCACCAGGATGACCTGCGGCAGGTAGACGAGCGCGGCGATGATCGTGACTTCGGGCTGCACCCACAGGAGGTAGCCCAGCGTCCAGACGATGGTGCCGCCCTGGAGCATGGGCAACGACAGGCATTCACTGGCGAAGTTGCCGAGGTCTTCCGCTTCGGCGGCCAGGACGGAGACGATCGTGCCGCGAAAGCGCGCGATCGTATCGTTGCCGACCGGCTCCGGGCCGCTGTTCGCCGCAAGCCGCGTGAGGATGCGGTGGCGAAGGTTGCGCGTCACGCCCTCGAGGACCGATCCCTTCTGCAGGTTGAGCAGATACTTGATGCCGCCGTAGAGCAGCAGCGAGGCGAGGTACAACGATCCGTACCCGTAGAGAAGGTGCAGGTCCTTCTGGCTTACCGCAATGTCGACGATGCGGCGCTGCATCTCGAGCGGCAGCAGGCCGAGAGGGGCGAGCGCGCCGGTGATCAGGCAGAGTCGGATCTGCTGTTCGCGGCTCGCTTCCCAGACGAAGCGGTACAGCGATTTCGGCAGGGGCGAGGATGCCGCTTCCGACAAACCTTTGCAGTCGTTGGGCAATTTTGTTCCGTCACCGGCTCAACACGACGAGCCTTTCGCCGGGTGTAGCAGGTTCGGGAACCATGATCGAGACCATCCGGTCCTTCACGGCGAAGGTAACGTCGCGATCGCCGAGCCGGCAGGCGATGGGGCAATGGACCGCGTTCGTCGCAAAGCGCACAGCGCCGGACGCATGCGGCGTGAAGGCGATCAGCTCGCGGCCGATCGACAGCTCCGTGATGCGGGGAATGTCGGTTTCGAACATCGTCTCGCCGTGCCGGAGGAGGCGCAGCCGCCCGTCGATCCGCTCGACCGCCACAGGACCGACTGGTGACTGGACAGCGGGAAGCCGTACGTCCGGCCCCGCGGCGCTGAGCGTCCAGCCGGTCCAGGGCGAGATGTCCATCACTTCGGCCACCGCGATGAAGGGGAGGAGCGCGCTCCACGAGTAGAACGGATCGGTGTCGGCCTGGTCGAGGCCTTCGCCCGTGTCGGGGTTGTAATTCTCCGGGCAGAGCCGGCGCTCGGTCCACGATTGCAGGAACAGGTTCTCTCCCCGTCTCGCCAGCCGCGACGCCGCCTCGAGTTCGCCGGCCCGCCGCAGGCCCGACCAGACGAGGAAGTTGAGGATCGGCCAGATGCGGCCGCGCCAGTAGACGTTGTCCTTGAGCGCCGGGTCGTCCCGCGAGACCGATGGCAGGCCGAACGCGCCGCCGAACCATTGCGGATCGTCGAGGTGCTTCAGAAGGTGCGCCCGCTGATCATCGGTCGCGGCGCCGCAGAGGAGCGGATAGAAGCTCGTCGGCGCGACGGAGCGAACGAACGCGCCGGACCAAAGGCGGTTGGCAAAGATTTTCCGGTCGTCGTCCCAGAGCCGCGTTCTGATCAGTGTACGGAGGTTTTCGGCGCGCTTGGCGAACCGGTCCGCTTCGACGGCGTGGCCGAGTTCGGCGGTGATCCGCGACAGCATCTCGGCGTCGAGGCAGGCGAGCGAGTTGAGCCCCACGTCCTCGCAGTCGAGCGTGCGGCTTTCCTCGTTCCAGCGCGCCTCGTCGTGGATCGGCGAGTTGTCCATGAACGACTCGTCCTTCGCGGCGAGTTTTGTGCCGACGTAAAGCCCGCAGCCGACGTCGGAGGAACCGAACTCGAGGAGACCGTTGCCGTTGCCGTCGCGCACGGCGCACAGCCAGTCGTTGTTGTTCGCAAGCTCGCGATAGGCGAGTTCGAGCAGCGTTCGGTTCCCCGTCCTCAGCCACAGCTGCCACACGATGAACGATACGATCGGGCTCTGCGTGCGGTCCACCCACTGGTCGTTGCCGGTGAGGATGCACGGCAGGTTGCCCTGCGGCGTCGCGCCGGAGAGCAGCGTCGCGATCGACTCGCGCGCCTGGTCGCCGTCGAACAGCGAAACGAGCAGCGCGTTGATCGCCGTGTCGTTGAGCCAGAAGCCGAAGCCGCCGAACTTCTTGAGATCCCAGTTGCGCGAGCAGGTGATGTAGGGGCGATGGTTCACGTCGTCCCAGATCCCGTTCCAGCCCATCACGTCGCGCACCGCCTCGACGGGACCTTCCGTAGACGGAGCACTCTTCGCCGGCCTCTGCAAGGCGTGGCGGGCGGCATTGATCGCCGCATCGCGCCGGTCGGCGATCGCCACCGCGAAGCGGTTCTCGAGCGCCTCCTCGAGATTGAACCGCAGCGCCAGCAGCGGCGCGGCCGTGGCGCGCGAGCCGAGGTACCAGTAGCCGGCCGTCTCGTATTCCGTTTGCAACGCCTTGATGTCGGCGTGACCGGTCACCAGGAGGGGCGCACGTTCCGTGGCGATCGCGACGGTCCGTGGGCCATGTGTCGCCCACGCCACGCCTGCGTCCTGATCGAACTGGATGTCCGCGCCGTCGATCGAGAGGCACAGGCACACCCAGAACCTGAGGCCCCATTCGTCGAGCTTCTCGCCGCGCCAGTGGCCTACCAGCGTAAACGGGTTCGGCTTCTCGTACCGCCAGTCGATGGTCGTACCCGCGTGGGTGAGGCGTGCCGAGACGAGCGAGCCATCGACCGCATGGGCGCCGAGCCGCACGTCATCGCCGGGTCCGACGAGCGTCGTCTTTCCGGCCTTTGCCGAGAAGAACAGCGGCGTGATGCGAAATCCCAGCGGCTTGAACGTCATCTCGACGTACCGGTCGGCGGCCCACGTGTTGAACGCGCGTGCGAGCGGCACGGTCGGCGTGGCGAGATAGGGGCTCTGCTTCATGATGCCCAGGCCTTCAGGAGATCGTGTGAGGTGACGGTCTCGACCTGCATGTCGAACCGCGGGAAAACCGCCTCGAGCGAGGCGTCGTGGCCGGCCGGGCTCGAGGACGTGATGGCGTCGACGACGAGGATCGTCCGGTAACCGCGGTCGACCGCGGTGAGCGCGGTCGCGAGCACACACACGTCCGTCTCGACGCCGGTGAAAATCAGGGTCGAGGCGTTGAACCGGTCGAGCGCCGGCTGGAACTCGGGCGCCTCGAACGAGGAGTGCACGAACTTGTCGATCACGAGCGCCGGCGGCACGAACCGGCGCAACGGCGGCAGGAGGTCGAACAGGTCCGGCTCGAGCTTCGTCGCAAGCACCGAGGACCAGCGGCGGTAGTACGTGCGCCACTGGCCCTGTGCGTCCTCCACGTGGCGGGGCGTGAGGAAGCGGGTGAAGATGGTGCGCTCCGGCGCCCGCTCGCAGATCCGTTCGACGAACGGCAGCACGTCGAACGTCGCGGGCGCGGCCCAGTCGCTCTTCTCGGCGAAGAAGCGCTGCATGTCGACGCAGACGTGCACCGCGTCCTTGCCCACCGGTCCGAAGCGGATCCCCGATATCATGGCGTCACCGGCATTGTTTGCGACGGTTCCCACGTCACCGTCACGCGCTCCCCCGCCTTCTGGTACCGCCCGGTGGCATTCTGCGCAAACACGAGCAGCGGTGTGTCGCCCAGCGCGGCGCAGCGGATGCGGTAGGTCACGCTCGCCCCCGTGTAGGTTTCCTGCACGATCTCGCCCGATAACGTGTTGTGGCCTCTGGGCGGCGTCCCCTCGGCGATGCGCATCTTCTCCGGCCGCACCACGGCGATCCCGCCCGAGGGGCCGGCGGTGCGGATGACCGTGCCGTCGGCGAGCGTGAGCAGTGGCCCCTTGGCATCACCGCGGAAGATGTTCGCATCGCCCAGAAACTGGGCTGCGAATACCGTCGCCGGCCGCTCGTAGACTTCGTAGGGCTTGCCGACCTGCACGAGCCGCCCTTCGCTCAGGATGGCGATGCGATCGGAGAGCGTCAGCGCCTCCTCCTGGTCGTGGGTAACGAAGATCGTGGTGATGCCAAGTTCGCGCTGGATATCCTTCAGCTCGATCTGCATCTCCTGCCGCAGGCGACGGTCGAGGGCACCGAGCGGCTCGTCGAGGAGCAGCACGCGCGGCCTCGTGGCAAGCGCGCGGGCGAGCGCCACGCGCTGCTGCTGGCCACCCGAAAGTTCGTGCGGCTTGCGCGCCTCGTAGCCCTTGAGCCGCACCATCTCGAGCATCTCGGTGACGCGCACCTCCTGCGCCGACCGGTCGATCGAGCGGACGTCGAGCCCGAAGGCCACGTTCTGCGCCACGGTCAGGTGGGGAAACAGCGCATAGCTCTGGAACACCATGCCGATGTTCCGGCGGTGCACGGGCACGCTCTCCACCGGCTCGCCGTCGAAGAGGATCGTGCCGGAATCGGTCGGGACGAACCCCGCGATAGCGCGCAGGAGCGTCGTCTTGCCGGAGCCCGAGGGCCCGAGGAGACCGAAGAACTCGCCGTTGCCCACGGTCAGGGTCACGCCGTCGAGCGCGCGCGTTGCGCCGTAGGCCTTCGTGACGTCGCGGATCTCGACCTCGCTCATCGCCGCTCGTCTCCGCCGAAGCGATAGGTGCGGGCAACCAGCAGCATCGTGCCCATCGAGACGAGGATGATGATGGAGGAGACGGCGTTGATCTCGGGCGTGAAGCCCTTGCGGATCGCGGTGTAGATCTCGACCGGCAGCGTCGAGACGCCGGGGGCGGCGAGGAAGTAGGAGATCACGAACTGGTCGAACGACACCGCGAATGCGAACAGCGCGGCGGCGACGATGCCGGGGCGGATCGACGGCAGGGTGACGCGGGTCAGCACCTGCGCCGGGGTCGCGCCGAGCGACGCGGCCGCCTCCTCCAGAACGCGCTCGAACGAGCGCAGGCGGGCGCTCACCACGAAGATCACGTAGGGAAGCGCCAGCGCCACGTGACCGAGGAGCATCGCGTGGAGGCCCCGGCCGATGCCGGTCCAGAAGAAGAAGATCAGCATGGCGGTGCCGATGATCAGCCACGGGATGGTGATCGGCGGCAGCAGCATCAGCTCGAGGAAGCGCTTGCCGCGGAACTCGTAGCGCGCAAACGCGATCGCCGCGAGCGTACCGATGGTGGTTGCGATGAGCGAGGTCAGCGTGGCGATCCACACGCTGTTCCAGCTGGCGGCGAGCAGCCTGTCGTTCGTGGTCAGCGCCTTGAACCAGACCAGATCGAACACGAACGGCATCTGGTAGAGCGGCGACTGGTTGAACGCCATCACGATCATCACGATGATCGGGAGGTACAGGAAGGCGAGGATCGCCCCAATATAGAGCCGCCCCAGCGCCGCCATCACGCCATCCCGGAGTAGCGCCGCAGCAGCGGCGTCGCGGCGAGCAGGATCGCGATCACCATCGCCAGCATGATGAACGACAGCGCCGCGCCGAGCGGCCAATTGAACGCGGTGATGAACTGGTTCTCGATGATCGGCCCCAGCATGATGGCGTTCTTGCCGCCGAGGATGCGCGGTTCCATGAACGAGCCGATCACCGGCACGAAGATCAGCAGGATCCCGGCGACGAGGCCGGGCGTCGAGAGCGGCAGGATCACCTTCAGGAAGGTCTGGGCGCGCGTCGCGCCGAGGCTGCGGGCGGCCTCGATCAGCCGGTCGTCGATCGCCTGGAGCGAAATGTAGCAGGTGAGGATCGCGTAGGGCAGGTAGGCGTGCACGAGCCCGATGACGATCGCGGGGTAGGTGAAGAGGATGTCGAAGGGGGAGCGCAGCACCATCGTCCACGAGAAGGTGCGAACCAGCGCGTTGCTCCAGAACGGCAGGATGATCAGGAGGAACAGCGCCTCGCGCCAGCGCCCGCGGATCTGTTTCGCAAGCGCCAGTGCGGCCGGATAGCCGATGACGATGCAGAGCACCGTCACGTAGAGGCCGAGCTCGATCGAGCGCCAGGCGTTCTGCCAGTAAAGCGGCTTCGTGAAGAAGTCGGCGTAGTTCTGGAGCGTGAATTCGGCCGTGCGGTTCCCCATCGGCGTGACGGTGAGGAAACTGAAGTAGGCCATGGCGACGAGCGGCAGGAACACCGTGAGCGTCAGCCACGCGTAGGTCGGGCCCGCGAGCGACAGGACGGTCCATCGCTCGCGCCGCGTCAGGGCCATGCCGGGGCTACTGGGCGAAGGTGGTCTTCACCTCGTCCCACAGCTCCTGGTTCTTCTTGCGGTCCTCATCGCTCACCGGCGCCATCCACTGCACGCGCTTGACGACCTCCGGATCGCCCAGCACCACGCGGTTCAGTGCGTCGGCGGGAAGCATGGCGTTCGCCTTGGCGTTGGCCGAGGCCGGCGCGCCCACGTCCGTGTCCCAGCGGACGTAGAAGTCGGGCGACACCATGTAGTCGATGAAGGCGTGCGCGGCGTCCTTGTTCGGGGCGTTGGCGGCGACGGTCAGGCCGTCGTACCAGCCGATCGCGCCCTCCTTCGGGACGACGAACTCCACGGGGAGCTTCATCGCCTTCTTCGAGCGCGCGGCCGACCCCGACCAGTAGACGGCGATGTCGTAGTCGCCCGCCGCCATGTACTTGTTCCACTCGTCCTCAGACGACCAGAACGTCTTGATCTGCGGCTTCAGCGCTAGGAGCTTCTTCTTGATCGCGTCCATGTCGGTCGGCTTGTTCATGTCCTGGCCCGTGGCCAGGGCGGCGAGCTGCACCGACTCGAGCGCATCGTCGCGCCAGCCGACCTTGCCGGCGTGCGCAGGATCCCAGAGCGCCTGAAGCGAGTCCGGCTTCTCCTTGATCTTGTCGGTGTTGTAGGCGAACGAGGTCAGGCCCCACACCCACGAGATGCCGTTGTGCTTGTCGCCGTCGACGAAGCGCGGCGAGTCGCGCAAGGCGGGCGTCAGGTCGGCGAAGTTCGTGATCTTCGAGGTGTCGATCGGCTGGATCAGCCCTTCCTTGGCGGCTTCCGGCACGTAGATGTTGTTCATGAGGACGACGTCGTAGACGCCCGGGCTCGTGCGCAGCTTCGTCAGCATCTCCTGTTCGGAGTTGAAGTAGTCGTGCACGACCTTGAAGCCGGTCTTCTTCTCGAAGATCTCATCCGCCCACTTCTCGTCGGTGCCGTAGCCCTGCCAGTTGAGCACTTTCAGCTCGTTGGCGGCGCGGGCGAACCGGGCGCTGCCGGCGATCGCCATGGAGGCGGAGAGAAGCAGGGCAGAACGGCGGGACAGGCGGAGCATCGCGACCTCGACGGGGTTTCAGGCGTTGAACCGCCTGCGAGCCTATCCCAACCCCGCCTGCCTGTCAGCGGGTGAGGAGGTCGACGAAGCGGTCCCAGAATTCCCCGGTGTCGATCGCCGTGACGATGCGATGCGGGCCGCCGGGATCGTCCATGAACGTCGTGCGGCCCTCGCTGTCACCGCCGGTGTCGACGGCGATCCGCCCCCGCTGCGTCGTGAAGCATTCGGGCCACAGGAGAAAGCCCGCCGCCGCCGCGTCGTGGAGGGTTGCGGGGTGCCCCGGCTTGCCGAGATGGTCGAGCAGCGTCGCCACCAGCCTGGCAGCAGGCGTCGCGGTGCCGATGCGCTCGGCGAGGCCGGAGGGGCAGACGAACGGACGCGTGACGTCGAGCGGCACAAGTGTGAGCGGCAGGCCCGCGTCGAACGCTTTCGCTGCCGCCCCGGGGTCGGCCCAGATGTTGAACTCGGCGTGCGGCTTCACGTTGCCGCGCCCGACGGCCCCGCCCATGATCACCAGCGCGCCGATCCTTGCGCGCGTTGCCTGCTGGGAGACAAGACGCGCGATGTTGGTGAGCGGTGCAATCGCCATCACGTCGAACGGAGCGCCGGCGCCCGCCAGGATCGCGTCGAGGCTCGAGGTCTCCGGCTCAATATGCGCCGGTGCGAGCGGCAGAGAGCCATCGCTGCCCCAGACGTCGGTTGCGAAGCGCCCGATGCCGTCGCCGCCGCGGGCGATCGGTACGGCGAGACGGAGCGCGGCGGCAATCGCCGCTGCATTGGACGTCACGCGGTCGACGGGGGCGTTGCCGCCGGTCGTGGAGAGGAGCGCGAGGTCGACACCCTTCGATGCGGCGAGCATCGCGATTGCCGCAGCATCGTCGAGTCCCGGATCGCAGTCGACGATCACGCGCATGCCACCCTCCCGTTCCTGCTCAAACAAGCCTGAAACGGGTAAGGGCTGCAACCGGTCAGGCTGCAGCCCTCACTGTAGCGAGCGGACATCCGGGGGCGTTCTGTCCGCGCAGAATGAACCCTAACCGATTGCACGCGAAAAGATACCAAACCCTCTTCCGCTGGTTTCGCCGAGGTAAACCCGACTGGCAACAATGCGGCGAGTGCATCCACTTTTCCCTTTTAAGTTGATCTTAAGCCTCAGATGCACAATTAAAGAGGGAGGCGACGGGCGGGGGCAGTCGTGAACATCCTTTTCGTGCACCAGAACTATCCGGGGCAATACCGGCACTTGCTCGACTGGTTGCGGGGGCAGGGCAGCCACCGCATCGTGTTCCTCACGCAACGCGAGGGTGGTGGAAACCCGACAGACCACAAGGTCATCCGCTACAAGCCCGTGTCGCGACCCGTCGAGGGTACGTTCGCGCTGTCGAAGGAGTTCGAGAAGAACTGCGCGGCGGGCCTGCGCGTCGCCCATATCTGCCGCGACCTCGAGCGCGAGGGGTTCAGGCCCGACATCGTGCTGGGGCACGCGGGGTGGGGCGAGACGCTGTTCATCAAGGACGTCTGGCCGGACGTGCCGGTTATCGCCTACTTCGAATACTACTACTCGACGGTCGGCGGCGCGGTGGGCTTCGACCCGGAGTTCCCGATCTCCGACCAGATGATCTTCATCATGACTGCCCGCAACGCCACGAACCATCTGGCGCTCGGCACCTGCGATGCGGGACAGACGGCGACCGATTGGCAGTACCGGCGCTACCCGGCGGAGTTTCAGCGCAAGATCACCGTGGCGCACGAAGGGATCGACACGCGAACGCTGACGCCGGACCCCAATGCGAGCGTTCAGCTCGGTCGCCTCGACCGGCCGCTGACGCGCGCGGATGAGGTGGTCACATACGTCGCCCGCAACCTCGAGCCGGTCCGCGGCTTCCACACGCTGATGCGTGCGCTGCCCGACCTGCTCGAACGGCGCCCCTCGGCGCGGGTCATCATCGTCGGCGGCGAGGCCGTCTCCTATGGCCGGGCATCGGATCATCCCGGCGGCTATCGCGCACAGTACCAGGCGGAGGTCGACGGAAGAGTCGATTGGTCGCGCGTCCACTTTCTCGGGCAGGTGCCGTACCCGGCGTTCAAGCAGCTCCTTCAGGTGAGTCGCTGCCACGTCTATCTCAGCGTGCCGTTCGTGCTGTCGTGGTCGCTGATCGAGGCGATGTCGATAGGCGCCACCATCGTCGCTTCGGACGTACCTTCGGTGCGCGAAGTGATCACGCCCGGCAAGACGGGCCGCCTGGTCGACTTCCTGTCTCCACAGCAACTTGCCGATACGGTCGCAGACGTGCTGGCTGCGCCGCGCGAGCACGCGCGCCTCGGTAAAGCGGCCCGGCAGCTCGCGGTCTCGCAGTACGATCTGTATGACCGCTGCCTGCCGCGCCAGCTCGCCCTGATCAATCACCACCTGCCGCGGAAGCTGCGGCTTTCGACGGACTGCGCGCGCCCAACCGCAGCGGCCTAGCCAGTCCAGCCGAGGCCGGCCGAGATGCAGTTCATCGACAGGAGCAGCGGCACCAGCACCTTGCGGCTGGCGCTGCCCGCGGCGCGCTCCTCGCGGAACTTCGCCAGCAGGTCCACCTGCAGGGCGTGCGTGCGCTCGAGCAGCGGCCGCACGTGCTCGAGGCGCCGCTTGAACGAGGGGAAGCGCCGCGCGAGATCGCGTTCGCCGGTGAGCCGCAGCACCTGCTCGACGGTCAGTTCGTGTTCGGCAAGGATCGCCGCGAAGATCGCATCCGCCGATGCGCGGTCCTGCACCAGTCCCGCATAGCGCTGCGCGATCTTGATATCGACAGTGGAGATGGTCTTTTCGACCTCGTCGATGACGAGTCGGAACACGCGCGAGTGCTCGTACATGTCGCGCAGCGTCCGCTCGCCCGCCTTGCCGCGCACCTTCAGGAACGATGCGATCGCGGTGCCGATGCCGTACCAGCCGGTGATCAGATGCCGGTTCTGGCTCCACGCGAACACCCACGGGATGGCGCGCAGGTCGTCGATGCCCTTGGCGCCGAACCGGCGCGTGGGGCGCGAGCCGATGTTGAGGAGCGCGAGCTCCTCGACCGGGCTCGCCGCATGGAAGTATTCGACCATGCGCGGCAGCTCGATTAGGTTGCGGTAGTGCGCCTGCGACATGCCCGAGAGCGCTTCGAGCGCCTCGTCGTGCTCGGGGTTCGACTTCAGCGCCGTCTCGTGCTCCGACTTGAGCGTATGCGCGATGACGCTGGCGGCGAGCAGCTCGATGTTGTGGAGCGCCGTGCCGCGGTTGGCGAACTTCGAGGAGACGACCTCGCCCTGTTCGGTCACGCGCAGGCGGCCCGACACGGTGCCGGCCGGCTGCGCGGCGATGGCGCGTCCGGTGGGCGCGCCGCCGCGGCTGACAGAGCCCCCGCGACCGTGGAAGAACGATACCGCGACGCCGTGCCGCTTCGCGGCCGCCACGATCTGCTTCTGCGCCTTCACGAGCTCCCAGGTCGAGCAGAGGAAGCCGCCGTCCTTGTTCGAATCGGAGTAGCCGAGCATCACCTCCTGCACCCCGCCGCGGCGGGAGACCGAGCGCTGCACGATCGGCACCGTGAACAGCGCCTCGATGATCTCCGGCGCCGCGCGCAGGTCGTCGATCGTCTCGAACAGCGGCACGATCGAGAGGCGGATTCCCTCGACACCGTCGCGGTCGCTCGCGAGCCCGGCGATCTTGGCGAGGAGGTAGACGGCGAGGAGATCGTCCGCCGAGCGCGTCATCGACAGGATGAAGGCGCCGATCGCGGTGCGCTGCGGCCCCTCGACCTTGTCGCGCAGCAGTTCGAAGAGTTCGATCGTCTCGATGGTTTCGGTCGCCAGCCCCTCGAGCGGAGGGTGGCCGATCCGCACCTTGCGGAGATCGTCGCGCAGGCGCTGCGACCAGGCCGGGCTGCCGGGCAGGCAGTCCTTCGCGAGGCCCTGTGGCATCTTGCTCCAGATGTCGGCGAGGCAGCGGTTGATCACCGTCGAGTTCTGCCGCACGTCGAGGTTCATCGTGTGCAGCGCGAACACTTCCGCCTCGCGCCGCAGCGGACGCACCTTGAGACGGGCGACGCTCTCGGCGTTCATGTCGTGCAGCGCGGTTTCCGCGATCTGCAGGTCCTCCACGAGCTGGCGCGGCTCGTTGTAGGGCTTCGCCCCGCCCGGAATCGCGGCGAGCAGCGTCGAGGCGGCGAGGCGGTCGTGCATCGCCGTGAAATACTGGCGGAACACCTCGTTCTTGTTGCGCGCCTCGATCTCCGGTCCGCGGCCGCTCTCGTCGAGCAGGTCGCGCAGGCGGTGCTTGAAGCGGAGCGGCACCTCGACGACGTTCTCGCTGATGCTGAGCGTGCGGAGCATCTCGCTCAGCCGGCCCTGCAGCCGCTCGATGATGGCGCGCCGGCCTTCCTCGATCGCGCGCGCGGTGACGGCGACGGTGACGTTCGGGTTGCCGTCACGGTCGCCGCCGATCCACGAGGAGAAGCGGAAGAATGACGGCACGTCGATCGGCGTCTCGGGGTAGTGGCGCTTCAGGGCGTACTCGATGCGCTCGAGCACCTGCGGCATGATGTCGAACAGCACCTCTCGGAAGAAGTGCAGGCCCCAGGCGATCTCGTTGTCGACGGTCGGCCGTTCGAGGCGCAGTTCGCCCGTCATCCACAGGAGGTCGATCTCGGCGCGCACCTCGTTCACGAGGCGGCCACGCTCGCGGGCCGTCCAGCGGCTGTGCTCGAGGTCGACCAGCTTGCGGTAGATGCGCCGGTGGATCTCGAGCACCGTGACGCGCTTGGCTTCGGTCGGGTGCGCAGTCAGCGTCGCGCGCACGTCCGCCTTGGCGAGCATTGCCGCGATCTCGTCGGGGCCCACGCCCGCCGCGGCGATGTCCTTGATCACGTTGGAGAACGAGCCGACGACCGCGTCCGGCCCGCCGTCCTGCTCGACGCGGCGGCGCGCGCGCATCGCGGCGTTCTCCTCGGCGATGTGCAGGAGCTGGAACCAGATGCCGGTCGCCTGCATCAGGCCGACATGCAGCGTCGGGTCGATCTCCTCGAAGCTCCTCGGATCGTCGATCAGCTTGCGGAGGTTCGGCTCGCGCTTGCCGACCACGCCGAGGAATTCGCCCCAGAGCAGTTCTATGAGCTGGTCGAGGTAGGTGGAATCGCGGTCGGGATCAGCCGAGAGGTCCGGCTGGGGCACGGCATGCAGCGTCGCGACGTCGGCCATCACTTCCCCCACAGAACGTTGGAGCCGGGCGCGGCATCCGTGCAGCGCCCGGCCGGTCGTTGAACGTCAGGCGGCCTTCTTGATCGCCTTCTCGACCGCAATGCCGATCTCCGAGGGCGAGGGGGCGATGGCGACGCCCACTTCGCGCAGGATCTCGACCTTCTCGCTGGCGCTCTCGCCGAACGCCGAGATGATGGCGCCCGCGTGGCCCATGCGGCGGCCCTTCGGCGCGGAGAGACCCGCGACGTAGGCGATGACCGGCTTCGTCATGTGCTCCTTGATGTACTCGGCCGCCTCGGCTTCCTGCGGGCCGCCGATCTCGCCGATCATCATCACCGCGTGGGTGTCGGGATCGGCCTCGAACAGTTCCAGGATGTCTTTGAACGAGGAGCCGTTGATCGGGTCGCCGCCGATGCCGACGCTGGTCGACACGCCGATGCCGAGTTCCTTCATCTGCGAGGCAGCCTCGTAGCCGAGCGTGCCCGAGCGGCCGACGATGCCGACGTGACCGGGAAGGTAGATGTGACCGGGCATGATGCCGAGCAGCGCCTTGCCGGGCGAGATGATGCCCGCGCAGTTCGGCCCGACGAGCCGCATGCGGTTTTCCTGCTTGTAGCGGCGCATGTAGCGCTTCACCCGGATCATGTCCTTGGCCGGGATGCCGTCGGTGATGGCGGTGCAGAGCTTCAGGCCCGCATCCGCCGCCTCCATGATCGAGTCGGCCGCGAACGGCGGCGGCACGAAGACGATCGACGCCGTGGCGCCGGTCTTCTCCACCGCTTCCTTCACGGTGTCGAACACGGGCACGCCCTGTTCGGTGGTGCCGCCCTTGCCGGGCGTTACGCCGGCGACGACGTTGGTGCCGTACTCCAGCATTTCCTTGGTGTGAAACGCGCCGATGCGGCCGGTGATGCCCTGGACGACGACGCGCGTGCTGCGATCGAGAAGAATGCTCATCGGATGGTCCTCAGCCTGCCTTGCGGGATTGCGAATTCGACTTCCACGCCGAGACGGCGCGCTGGGCCGCTTCGGCGAGGGTGTTGGCGCGGATGATCGGGAGGCCCGACTTGGCCAGGATCTTGCGGCCTTCCTCGACGTTGGTGCCGGCGAGGCGCACGATCACCGGCACGTCGACCGGGTTCTTCTCGAGCGCCTGCACGACGCCCTCGGCGACCCAGTCGCAGCGGTTGATGCCGGCGAAGATGTTGACGAGGATCGCCTGCACGTTGTGGTCCGACATCACGAGACGGAACGCCTTCGCCACGCGGTCGGGCGTGGCGCCGCCGCCGATGTCGAGGAAGTTCGCAGGCTCGCCGCCCGCCGACTTGATCATGTCCATCGTCGCCATCGCGAGGCCCGCGCCGTTGACGATGCAGCCGATGTTGCCCTCAAGGCCGACGTAGGCGAGGCCGCGGTCGGCGGCGCGCGTCTCGCGCGGATCCTCCTGCGACTTGTCGCGCAGCTCCGCGATGTGCGGCAGGCGGAAGAGGGCGTTGTCGTCGAAGGTCATCTTGGCGTCGAGCGCCAGCACCTGGTTGTCCTCGGTGACGACGAGCGGGTTGATCTCGAGCATCGTCGCGTCGAGTTCCTCGAACGCCTGGTAGCAGGCGAGGATCGTCTTCACCGCCTGCGGGATCTGGCCAGCGTCGAAGCCCAGGCCGAAGGCGATCTCGCGCGCCTGGAAGGCGGGCATGCCGACGGCCGGCTCGACGACGGAGCGGATGATCGACTTCGGCGCCTTCTCGGCGATCTCCTCGATCTCCATGCCGCCGGAGCCGGAGGCCACGACCATCACGCGCTCGGTTTTCCGGTCGAGCACGAAGCCCAGGTAGAGCTCGCGCTTGATCGGTACCGCGCCTTCCACGTAGAGCCGATAGACCACCTTGCCGGCAGGTCCCGTCTGGTGCGTCACGAGGCGCTTGCCGAACATCTCGTTGGCGACTTCCTCGACCTCGTGCTCGGTCTTGCAGAGCTTTACGCCGCCGGCCTTGCCGCGGCCGCCGGTGTGAACCTGCGCCTTCACGATCCACTTCGAGCCGCCGATCTCGTGCGCGCGGTAGGCCGCCTGCTCGGGGCTGTAGGCGAGGCCGCCCTTGGGGATCGGCACCCCGAATTTCGACAAGAGCTCCTTGGCCTGATACTCGTGAATGTCCATCGGTTCCTCCGGGTAGACCTGCTGTACGCTGGCCAATGGACACCACCGTCACGACCGTCACAACACCCGGAACTCCTGCTTTCGAGTGTCCTAAAGGGTGGGCTATTGACCTGCCCGAAAGCATATGTTTGTGATTTTGGCGTTAAATTGATTACCCGAACGGGTAGGTTTCATGCCCCATCGCACCCGCCGCGTCTCGTTGATCCTCGCCGACAGCAATCCGCTCATCCTCACCGCCCTGTCGGAGGTGATCGAGGGCGATCCGCGCTTCAGCCTCGTCTCCACGGTGAAAAGCGCGCAGGCCTTCATCGACGCGGTGACGCGGGTGCCGGTCGACGTGGCGATCCTCGACTGGCACCTGCCCGACGGCAGCGGCGAACGCGTGGTGGAGTTCCTGCGCCAGCAGGGGTCGGGCCCCCGCATCGTCGTGTACGGATCGATCGACGTGCCCGACATCGTGCGCCGCTCGATGGCGGCGGGCGCTGCGGGCTTCTGCCCGCGTTCCCATTCGCCCGAGCAGCTCCTCGACATCGTGCAGCGCGTGGCCGACGGCCAGATGGTGTTCCCGTTCGTCGACGTCCGCGCGCTGAACCAGAACCCGCTGAGCCAGCTCACGCAGCGCGAGCGCAACCTGCTCGTCTCGCTGTCGCGCGGCCTCACCAACAAGGCGCTCGCCGATGAACTGGCGATCAGCGTCAACACCGTGAAGTTTCACCTGCGCAACCTGTTCGAAAAGCTCGGCGTGAAGAACCGGGCGCAGGCGATCGCCCTTTACTATTCGTCGGGCGAAGGCGCGGTGAGACCATTCGCCGGCGGGAACATGGCTTGACTCGCGCGTGACGATTCGGGTTTGTGTCGCCGGCACCGGCAACACGAGCGATGGTTCAACGCAGATGAGCTTCTTTACGATCGAACAGGCACCCGCCCGCCTCAACCGCAGTGAGCTCGCCGTTCCGGGCAGCCAGCCGCAGATGTTCGAGAAGGCGGCGAAGTCCGCCGCCGACGTCATCTTCCTCGACCTCGAGGACGCCGTCGCGCCCGACGACAAGGAACAGGCGCGCAAGAACATCATCAAGTCGCTGAACGAGATGGACTGGGGCACCAAGACGATGTCGGTGCGCATCAACGGTCTCGACACGCACTACATGTACCGCGATGTCGTCGACGTGCTCGAGCAGACGGGCGAGCGGCTCGACCTCATCATGATCCCGAAGGTCGGCACCGCGGCGGACGTCTACGCGGTCGACATGCTCGTGACCCAGGTCGAGACGATGAAGAAGCGCAAGAAGAAGATCGGCTTCGAGTTGATCATCGAAACCGCGCTCGGCATGCAGAACGTGGAAGCGATCGCGGCAGCGAGCAAGCGCAACGAATCGCTGCATTTCGGCGTCGCCGACTACGCCGCCTCGACCCGCGCGCGCACGACCAACATCGGCGGCGTCAACCCCGACTACTCCGTGCTCACCGACAAGGACGCGGAGAACGGCCGCGCCGTGCACTGGGGCGACATGTGGCACTATGCGCTGTCGAAGATGTGCGTCGCGGCCCGCGCCAACGGCCTGCGCCCGGTCGACGGACCGTTCGGCGATTTCTCCGATCCCGACGGTTATCTCGCGGCGGCCAAGCGCGCCGCGGTGCTCGGCTACGAGGGGAAGTGGGCGATCCATCCCTCGCAGATCGATCTCGCCAACGAGGTGATGAGCCCGTCCGAGAAGGAAGTGACGCGCGCCAAGCGCATCCTCGTTGCGATGGACGAGGCGGCGAAGGCCGGCAAGGGCGCCGTGTCGCTCGACGGCCGCCTCATCGACTACGCGTCGATCCGCCAGGCCGAGGTGCTGGTGAAGAAGGCCGAGCAGATCGAGGCCGCTGCGAAATAGGCGGAGCGCATCATCCCACGCATGACCATGCCCGGCCTCGCGCCGGGCATTTTGTTTCTGGTCGGGCCCGGGCACGAGGTTGAGCGGACGCGCCCTCGTCATGCCCGGCCTTGAGCCGGGCATCTTCTTCGGCGCGGGAAAGGATGGTCGGGTCGGGCCCGGCCATGACCCGGACTTGGCTCGGGGCCCTCGCCTCTTGCTTGCGGGACGACGTTGGGATACGTTGTTGTACATTCGTTCAACAAGCATCCGCACCGTGACCGCCATGCCGCGCAATCCCGCCTACGACATCCTCTTCCAGCCGGTGAAGATCGGCCCCAAGACCGCGCCGAACCGGTTCTACCAGGTGCCGCACGCCTCCGGCATGAAGAACGACAACCCGCTGGTGCGCGCGAAATTCCGCGAGACGAAGGCGGAAGGCGGCTGGGGCGTCATCTGCACCGGCGCGTGCTCCATTCATCCGAGTTCGGACGATTCCCCGTTCCCGAACGCGACGCTGTGGGACGACGACGACATCCGCTCGCACGCGGTGATGACCGAGGCCGTGCATCGCCACGGCGCGCTCGCCGGCGTCGAGCTCTGGCACGGCGGCGGCTTCGTCATGAACCGCACGACGCGCATGGCGCCGCTGTCGCCCTCGGGCATCCCGTGGATGGCGACGCACCCGGGCTTCATGGGCCAGCAGCGCCCGAAGGTGATGGACCTCTCCGACATCCGAGACCTGATCCGCTGGCAGGCCGACGGCGCACGCCGCGCCGAGCAGGCGGGCTTCGACATCATCTACGTCTACGCCGGCATGGGCTACCTGCCGCACGAGTTCATGCTGAAGCTCTACAACAAGCGCACCGACGCCTACGGCGGCTCGATCGCCAACCGCGTGCGGCTCACGCGCGAGCTGATCGAGGCGACCCGCGAGGCAACCGGCGGACGCTGCGCCGTGGCGCTGCGCATCTCGCTGCAGGAACTGCGCGCAGCACCCGGCACGCACGCCGAGACGGAAGCCCACGAGGTGATCGAGATCCTCAAGGAGGATCCCGATCTCTTCGACGTGAAGATGGACTACAGCGCCACCGACTGCGCCGCCTCGCGCTTCACGGCCGAAGGCAGCCATGAGCCGGTCGTTAACATCGTGAAGCAGATCACGAAGAAGCCCGTCGTGGGTGTCGGCCGCTTCACGTCGCCCGACACGATGGTGTCGCAGATCAAGCGCGGCATCCTCGATTTGGTCGGCGGCGCGCGTCCCTCGATCGCCGACCCGTTCCTGCCGCGGAAGCTTGCCGAGGGCCGCGAGAACGAGATCCGCGAGTGCATCGGTTGCAACATGTGCATCGCAAGCTGGCACGACGGCGTGTGGGCGCGCTGCACGCAGAACCCGACGATCGGCGAGGAGTATCGCCGCGGCTGGCATCCCGAGATCGTGCGCAAGGACGCCGAAGGCAGCGTGCTGATCGTCGGCGGCGGGCCGGCCGGCCTCGAGGCGGCGCTGACGCTGGGCCGGCGCGGCTTCACCGTGTCGCTCGCAGATGCGTCCGAGAAGTTCGGCGGACGCCTTGCCTGGGAATCGCGCCTGCCGGGCCTCTCGCAGTGGCATCGCGTGGTCGACTATCGCCTCGGCCGCCTTAACGAGATGACGAACGTATCGCTCTATCCGGCGAGCCGGCTCGCGGCGAACGACGTCATGGACTTCGGCGCCGAACACGTGATCGTGGCGACCGGCGCGCGCTGGCTGCCGAACGCGGTGTCGGCTGACGAGTATCCGGTGGGACCGATCGAAGGCCCGCGCGTCTATACGCCGTCCGACATTGCAGCGGGCAAGATGCCCGAAGGACCGGTCGTCGTGTTCGACTTCGACAACTACTACATGGGGAGCGCGATCGCCGAACACCTCTCGGCGCAGGGGCTCAAGGTGGAGTACGTGACGTCGGCGGGCTTTGCCTCCGCGTGGACGATCTACACGAACGAGCAGCCGCTCATCCACAAGGCGCTGCACCGGCGCGGCATCCCGATCCGCACGCTGTCGCTGGTGAAGGCCTTTGACGGCGAGACGGTGACGCTCGCCGACATCTTCTCCGGCGCCGAGACGCCGATCGCTGCGCGCTCGCTGGTCATCGTCGGCCACCGGGCGCCGGTCGACGACCTCTATCGCGCGCTCAAGGCCGAACCCGATCTTGCGAAGGCGGGCATCCGTACGCTGACGATCACCGGAGACGCGATGGCGCCGGGCGCGATCGTCCATGCCGTCTACAACGGCCACAAGACGGCGCGTGAACTGGGCGCGACCGCGAACCAGGGCGTCAAGCGCGACTTCCCCGTCGGCAAGGTTTCGGCCTTCGAGCGGGCGTCGGTCGCATGAGCCGGGCAGGGCGGCGGGCGCGCACCACCGGCGTCGGGCGCGAGCTCGGGCAGCTGAAGCAGATGCCGTTTCGGCAGCTGTCGCTGCCGTATCAGCCGATCGCGGTGCTCTCCAATGACCAGGTCGAGGCGATCCATCGCACGGCCCTGAAGGTGCTCGCAGAGATCGGAATGAAGGTGCTCGATGCGCCGGCCCGCGCGCTGTTCGCCAAAGCCGGCGCGGACGTCGACGAGGCATCGATGCGTGTGCGGATCGACCCGGCGCTGATGGAAGAGCTCGTCGCGAAGGCGCCGGCCTCGTTCACGCTGGCTGCCCGCAACCCGCAGAAGTCGCTGAAGGTCGGCGGCCGCGACTTCATCTTCTCCTCCGTGGGCGGACCAGCCTTCGTGATGGACGAGGACAAGGGCCGGCGCAGCGGCACCTATCAGGAGATGTGCGACTACATCCGCCTGATCCAGTCGCTCAACGTGATCCACCAGGAAGGCGGCGGCCCGCTCGAGCCGATGGACCTGCCGGCGCCGACGCGGCACCTCGATCTCTACTACGCGGAGATCACGCTCACGGACAAGAACTGGCAGCCGCAGACGTTTGGGCGTGCACGGACGATCGACGCGCTCGAGATGGCGGCGATCGCGCTCGGCACCACGCGCGAGGGCCTGAACGGGACATCGGTGTTCACCGGCGTCATCAACACGAACTCGCCGCTTCAGATCGACATCCCGATGGCGGAGGGGCTGATCACGCTTGCCGAGCACGGACAGGTGAACGTGATCACGCCGTTTACGCTGGCGGGCGCGATGTCGCCGGTGACGCTCGCGGGCGCGCTCGCCCAGCAGCACGCGGAAGCGATGGCGGGGATTGCGCTGGTGCAGATCGTGCGCCCCGGCGCGCCGGTGATGTACGGCGGGTTCACCTCCAACGTCGACATGAAGACGGGCTCGCCCGCCTTCGGCACGCCCGAGTATACGCTCGCAGCGCAGGCCTCCGGGCAGCTGGCGCGGCGGCTGAACGTGCCGTTCCGGTCGAGCAATGTCACTGCCTCGAACGCGGTCGACGCCCAGGCCGCCTACGAGAGCCAGATGTCGCTGTGGGGTTCGGTGATGGGCGGGGCGCACATGGTGCTGCACGCGGCGGGCTGGCTCGGCGGCGGCCTCACGGCGTCGTTCGAGAAGCTGATCCTCGACGCCGAGATGCTGCAGATGATGGCGGCCTACTGTGTGCCGCCGGTGGTCGACGAGAAGACGCTGGCGATGGATGCGATCCGCGAAGTCGGTCCTGCGGGCCATTACTTCGGCGCGGCCCACACCATCGAGCGCTACGAGACGGCGTTCTACGCGCCGCTCCTCTCCAACTGGGACAACTTCGACACCTGGCGTGAACGCGGCTCGCTGACCGCGACGCAGCGCGCCAACGCGATCTGGAAGAAACTGCTCGCCGACTACGAGCAGCCGCCGATCGATCCGGGTACGGACGAGGCGTTGCGCGACTACATGGAGCGCCGGAAGCGCGAGGGCGGCGCCCCCGCCGACTAGAGCGGCCCGAGCTTGCCCTCGACAAGGTCGTAGCAGGCCGCTCGCGCCGAGGCAGGATCGACCGCCGTGTCGTCGAGGCTCCACTCGAGCCAGAGCCCGTCGATCAGCGCGATGACATTGCGGGCGAGTTCCACCGCCTCGACCCGCCTGTCCCGCTCCGCCGCCACCGCCGCGATCGCATCCGCCAGAACCTGCCGGAATCGGCGGTAGAGTTCGCGATGCGCGGCGTTGAGCGCCGGATTGGTCGCGGCCTCGCCCCAGAGGCTCAGCCACACAAGGAGATTGGCCTTGTCGAACACGGTCGGCGTGAAGTTCGAGTCGAGGATGCGTTTCAGAGTCGCAACCGCGGGCCCGTCGTCCTCGGCCTCGAGCAGCGCCATCACGGGTTCGTAGAGTGACGTGCGGTAGACCTCGACCAGCAGGTCGTCCTTCTCGCGAAAGTAATGGTTGATCAGCCCGCGGGAGACGCCCGCCTCCTTGCAGATGCGATCGACGGTGAACGCCTGGATGCCGCCGGCCGCGATGCATCGGATCGAGGCTTCGATGAGGCTCCTGCGCCGGACGTCCGGACTTTCGCGGCTGAAACGCTGGCCTTCGGGCCTCTGCCTTGCGCGCACCACGGTTTGCGTGTTCTTCCTCACCCCGGACATCGTACTCTTCGCCGTCGGCGGAAGCGGTCCTGCGACGGCTCCCGTTCGTATCGTTAGCACAGGCCTGGCGCTTTGGGCGAACCCCTCTCGCGGTTGGAATAGATGAGCTTGATCAAGCAATTGGGCGTTCTCGTCCTTCTCGCGCTCCTGGCGGCCGGGGGCTATGCGGGCTACCAGCATCAGTTCGGCGGGGCCGCGAAGCCGAAGGCCTCCGCAGTCATGCCGGGCGGCGCAGGCCAGCGCGCCGTGGTCGAAACCGCGCCGGCGCGCGTGAAGGATCTCACGGAAAAGCTCGAAGCGGTGGGAACCTCGCGGGCCAAGAGCTCCGTCGATATCGTTCCGCTCGCAACCGGCCGCATCGTGGAATTGACGTTCGAATCGGGCGAGAAGGTTTCCAACGGCGAAATCCTCGTCCGCCTCGACGACGACATCCAGCGCGCCGATGCGATGGAGGCCGAGGCGAAGAAGATGCAGGCCGATCTCGCGCTGAGCCGCGCCCAGACGCTCGGCAAGGACAACATCTCGACGCGTGCCACGATCGAGCAGCTGCAGGCGGCCGCCGCGGCGGCGCAGGCCGAGCTCGACCGCGCCCGCCGCCGTCTCGCCGACCGCGTCATCCGTGCGCCGTTCGCCGGCATCACCGGCCTGAAGCAGGTCGACGTCGGCGCGCAGGTCGACGACAAGACCGTGATCACCCGCCTTGACGACGTGAGCGAGGTCGAGCTCGAGTTTTCGCTTCCCGAAGGCACTTTTGGCGAGATTCGCAAGGGCCAGGAGATCACCGCCACGGCGGCCGCGTTTCCGGGGCGCACGTTCACGGGCCGCATCACGGCGATCGACAACAGGATCGACCCCGTTGCCCGCGCCTTCAAGGTGCGGGCGCTGCTCCCCAACCCCGACCTCGTGCTGCCCGCCGGCATGTTCATGCTGATCTCGGTGGTGCTCGACCAGAAGCCCGGCGTCGTCGTGCCGGAAGAGGCGGTGGTGGTCACCGGCGAGCAGGCGACTGTCTTCGTGGTGAAGGACGGCAAGGCGAAGCAGCAGGCGGTGAAGCTCGGGCTGCGCGAGCCGGGTCTCGTCGAGATCGTGTCGGGTGTCGCGGACGGCGATGAGGTGGTGGTGCGCGGCGTCCAGCGCCTGCGCGACGGCATGGCCGTCGAGGCACGCCCGCTCGACCCGAACGCGACGACGGCGAAGACCGGGTCGGCCGGATGAGGCTATCGGACCTCTCGATCAAGCGGCCCGTCCTCGCCACTGTCGCGAGCCTGCTGATCATCGTGTTCGGTATCGCGGCGGCACTGCGGTTGCCGCTGCGCGAACTTCCCGACATCGACACGTCGGTGATCACGGTGACGACGAATTACGTCGGCGCGGGTCCGGAAACCGTCGACACCGACATCACCGAGATCATCGAGGGCGCAGTCGCCGGCATCTCCGGCGTGAAGTCGATCAACTCGCAGAGCCGGCAGGGCACGAGCTCGACGGTGATCGAGTTCGAGGTCGGCCGCAACATCGACGAGGCGGCAAACGACGTGCGCAGCGCCGTGGCGCGCGTGCGCGGGCAGCTCCCGCAGGAGGTGGACGAGCCGCAGGTCGTCAAGAACGACAGCGACTCCGATCCGGTGATGCGCATCGCCGTCATCTCCGGCCGCATGACGCCGGCCGAGATCACCGACTACGTCGACCGTTTCGTCGTCGACCGGCTGGCGACGCTGCCGGGCGTCGCGAGCGTCAGCATCTTCGGCGAGCGCAAGTACGCGATGCGGGTCTGGCTCGACCGCACCGCCATGGCGGCGCGCAACATCACCGTCGCCGACATCGAAACGGCGCTGAAGCGGTCGAACCTCGACCTGCCGTCGGGCGAGGTGAAGTCGCTGAACCGCGAGTTCACGGTGAAGCTCGAGGGTCGCGTGCACACGCCGGAGCAGTTTTCGAGCATCGTCATCGCGCGCGTCGCCGGCTATCCGGTGAAGCTCGGGGACATCGCCCGCATCGAGCGCGGCGTCGAGGACGAGGACACGGTCGTGCGCCAGAACGGCGAGGTGGCCGTCGGCCTCGGCATCTTGCGCCAGTCGCAGGCGAACACCGTCGAGATCTCCAACAGGGTCCGCCAGGAGATCGAGGCGCTGCGGCCGCTCCTGCCGCAGGACATGCGGATCGAGATCGGCGCCGACGACGCGCTGTTCGTCGCCGCCTCGATTCGCGAAGTCCTGAAGGGGCTGCTCGAGGCGCTGGGCCTCGTCGTGCTGGTGATTTTGCTGTTCCTGAGATCCTGGCGCGCCACGATCATTCCGGCCGTCACCATCCCGGTGTCGCTGATCGGCTGCTTCATCTTCATCGCAGCCATGGGCTACTCGATCAACGTGCTGACGCTGCTTGCGATCATCCTCGCCATCGGGCTCGTCGTTGACGACGCGATCGTGGTGCTCGAAAACATCCAGCGCCGGATCGACCTCGGCGAGACGCCGCTCGTGGCGAGCTATCTCGGGACACAGCAGGTGACGTTCGCGGTCGTGGCGACCTCGCTCACGCTGGTCGCCGTGTTCATCCCGCTGTCGTTCCTGCAGGGCCAGGTCGGAAAGCTGTTCGTCGAGTTCGGCTTCGTGCTGGCCGCCGCCGTGCTGATCTCGATGTTCGTCTCGCTGACGCTCTGCCCGGCGATCGCCTCGCGCATCCTCAAGTCGCATGTTGCTTCCCCGTCGGACGATCCGGAACACCTGAGCCGCCCGCTCAAGGCGTACCGCTGGCTGCTCGACCGCTGCCTGAACATGCCGCTCGTCGTGTTCGCGCTGTCGCTGCTGTTCGCGGGCGCGGGGTTCTTCGCGTTCCAGGCGCTGCCGAAGGAGCTGACGCCCACGGAAGACCGCGGCGCGATCATCATCCCCGTCACCGCGCCGCAGGGCAGCACCACCGCCTACACCGACGGCCAGATGCGCGAACTCGAGAACAGGCTGATGCCGCTCAAGGAGAGCGGCGTCGCGAGCGCGATCTTCTCGATCACCGGCTTCCAGGGGCAGCCCTATCGCGGCTTCCTCGTCGTGCGGCTCGCGCCGTGGGAGCAGCGCACCGTGAGCCAGCAGCAGGTGCTGCGCGAGATCCTGCCGAAGGTCACGAGCCTGCCGGGCGTGCGCGCGTTTCCGACGAGCCCGGCGGGCCTCGGCCTGCGCGGTAGCCGCACGCCCCTCAGCGTCGTCATCGGCGGGCCAGACTTCGACAGCGTGAAGCAGTGGGCGAACCAGATGCTCGAAGCGGCCGAGAAGAATCCGGGCCTGCGCAACGCCGAACTCGACTACGAGGAAACCCAGCCGCAGCTCGCAATCGACATCGACCGCCTGCGCGCCGCCGACCTCGGCATCAGCGTCGAGACGATTGCGCTGACGCTGCAGACGCTCATCGCCTCGCGCGAGGTGACGCAGTACGTGGATCGTGGCCGCGAGTACGAGGTGATCGTCCAGGCGCGGAAGGAGGATCGCCAGACCCCCGGCGACCTCGCCAACATCTTCATCCGCGCGGGCGACGGGACGACGCTCGTGCCGCTCAGCGCGCTGGTGACGATCCGCGAGAACGCCGCGCCGCCGACCCTGCGCCGCTACGACCGTCTGCCGTCGATCACGTTGACCGCGTCGCTCGCCGAGAACTATTCGCTCGGCCAGGCGATCGACTTCACCGAGGCGACCGCGCGCGAAATCCTGCCGCCGGAGGCGAAGCTCGCCTTCACCGGCCAGTCGCAGCAGTTCAAGGAGGCGTCGGGCGGCCTCTACGTGACGCTGGTGATGGCGCTGCTCATCGTCTTCCTGGTGCTCGCGGCGCAGTTCGAGAGCTTCATCCACCCGCTGATCATCATGCTGACGGTGCCGTTGGCACTCGCCGCGGCGTTGCTGGCGATGGAGGCGAGCGGGCTGTCGCTCAACATCTACAGCCAGATCGGCATGGTGCTGCTGATCGGCCTGATGGCGAAGAACGGCATCCTGATCGTCGAGTTCGCCAACCAGCTGCGCGACGAAGGCCGCGACGTGCGGCACGCCGTGCTCGAGGCGTCCGTGCTGCGCCTGCGCCCGATCGTGATGACGGTGGTGGCGACCGTGCTGGGCGCAGTGCCGCTGATGCTGGCGGTTGGGGCAGGGGCCGAGAGCCGCATCGCCATCGGCACGGTGATCGTCGGCGGCCTCGGCATCGCGACGGTGCTGACGCTGTTCCTGACGCCCGTGCTCTACCTCGTGCTCGCGCGCCATACTCGCCCGCGCGGCCACCTCGAGCGGCTGCTCGAGCGCGAGCTCGCCGACGGCAGCGCGCGCCGTGCGCCGCAGGCGGCGGAATGAGCCGATGCGGCGGGCGATTGCGCTGATCCTGCTGGCTCTGGCGGCTCCTGCCGCCGCGGCTGGCGACCTTGCGGCGGACATGGGCCGCTCGCTGTTCGATCGGAAATGGTCGACATCTGCGGCCGACGGGCTTGGCCCGCTCTACAACGAGCGCACGTGCGCCGCCTGCCACAAGGACGGCGGCCCGGCGCGGTTCGCAGCAGCGCCGGACGGTACGCTCGCGATTGCGGGCGCGGTGGTGCGTCTGGCGGACGAACACGGCCGGCCTGACCCGTTCTACGGCATCCAGGTGCAGACGCACGGCACCGCGGGCGTTGAGGCCGAGGCGGCGGTCGATGCGCGTCTCGTGCCGGCGGCCGGCGGACTGGCTCGGGTAGACGTTACGGTGAAGCCGTTCGGGCCGCCGCTGGGTGAGGGCGTGCGCGCGGCGCTGAGGGTTGCCCCTTCGACGCGCAGTGCCGCTTCCATCGACCGGGTGGACATGGCGGCGGTCGAACGCCTCGGAGTATCAAAGGGCCGCGTCCGCTGGTTCAAGGACGCGAGCGGACAAGCGGTAGCCGGCCGGTTCGGCTGGCGGGCAGGGCAGACGAGCCTCACCGACCAGGTGGCCTCCGCCTTCATGCTCGACATGGGGCTGTCGAGCCCCGCGCGGCCTCAGCCGCACGGGGATTGCACCGCAGAGCAGGCCGCGTGCCTCGCCGTGCCGGCGCCGGGCAAGGTCGAGTACGGCGGCTACGAGGTGTCGCCCGAACTCGTCACGCTCGTTGCGGACTATGTCGACAGCCTCGACGTCACGCCTGACGGACCTGCTCCGCGCAATGCGCTGTTCGAGGCTGCGGGATGTGCGGCGTGCCATTTGCCGGACGCCCCCGTTACGGGCGGCGGCACGGTCGCGCTGTTCTCCGATCTCATGCTGCACGACATGGGCGAGGGCCTCAGCGACGGCATGGGCGAGGCGGACGTGAAGCCGTCCGAATGGCGGACACCGCCGCTCGCCGCGATATCGAAGGACGCAAGCCCAACTCGCCGCTACCTGCATGACGGGCGCGCCGCGTCGATCGAAGAGGCGATCCGCTGGCACGGCGGGGAAGCGGAGCCGGCGCGCAAGGCGTTCGAGGCGATGTCGAAGAGCGATCGGGACGCGCTCGTGGCGTTCGTCAAGTCGCTATGAGCGGGGACGTACGGCTCATCCCGATTGCGGGCGTCGATCTGCGGTTTACTGACGCGACGTGGGCCTTTGCCGAGGAGCGCCGCGCGGACATCGATCGGCACTGGGAAGCGCTCCTGCAGACCAAGCCGTGGCTGTGGAACGGTCGCGTGCTGCTGACCCTCGAGGCTGTGATTGACGACGCGGCTGTGCTGCGCGCGACGCTTGCCGAGACCGACTTCGCGAGCTTCGTCGCTTGGCGCGACTGGGGCTGGCCGGACCGCGGTGTGCGCAATACCTTCGGCTCGCCGATCATCCTGTCGTCCGATCGCGCGCTGCTCTACGGGCGGATGGGGGCAGGGACGGCCAACGCCGGCAAGGTCTACCCGCCCGGCGGCTCGCTCGAGCCGGGCGACGTGCTTCCCGACGGATCCGTCGACGTACACGGATCGATCGTGCGCGAGCTCGCCGAGGAGACGGGGCTCGATGCTGGTCACGCGAGACGGGGCGAACTCCTTGCCGTGTTCGACGGGCAGCGGCTGTCGATCGCGCAGGTGCTGCAGTTCGAGGAGGCGGCGGCGGAGCTTGCCGCCCGCGCGATGCGGTTCATCGCGGCCGAGGAACATCCCGAGCTTGAGGGTGTGCACGTAATCCGGCACAGTTCAGACCTCGATTCCGAAGTGCCGCCCTACGCCGTTGAAATCGCTCGGTATCTCCTGAGGTGATCGTTCATGCGCAAGTTGCCCTTCCATACGCTCGACGTGTTCACCGAGGAGAAGTTCGCGGGCAACCCGCTCGCCGTGGTGTTCGAGGCGGACGGCCTCGAAACGGCGGCGATGCAGACGATCGCGCGCGAGTTCAACCTCTCCGAGACGATCTTCGTGCGCACGCCCAAGGATTCCGCCAACACGTGCGCGGTGCGCATCTTCACGCCGGAGCGCGAGCTGCCGTTCGCCGGTCATCCGACCGTCGGCTGCGCCGTGCTGCTCGCCTCGCTGAAGCAGAAGGAGGGCTGCTCGTTTGAAACGCGCCTGACGCTCGAGGCGCCGGCCGGGTTGATCCCGGTGACGGTCACGCGCATCGGCGGCCCCATCGTCGCGAAGCTCACCGCGCCGAAGATCGCCACCGCCGCAGCCGTGAAGGCCACGTCGGCGGAGATCGCGTCGGCGCTCGGCATCGCTGCTGCCGACGTCGGTCTCACTGGCCATGCGGCGATGGTGATGAATGCGGGCAACCCGTTCATGGCCGCACCGGTCCGGTCGCTCGAGGCGCTGGCGCGCACCAGGATCGCCGAGCCGTCGTTCAGTGCGCTGACGAAGGCCGAGGGTTCGATGGGGATCTATCCGTATACGGTCGGAGAGAAGGCGGAATGGCGGGCCCGGCTGTTTGCGCCGGCGGCCTCCGTGCCGGAAGATCCCGCCACGGGATCGGCCGCCGCCGCGTTCCCGGCGGTGCTGCTCGCGGCGGGCAAGCTTGCCGCCGGCACCGCGAATTTCGCGATCGAGCAGGGTGTCGAAATGGGTAGGCCCAGCCGCATCCTCGTCGAAGCGGACGTCGATGCGGGCGCGCTGAAGGCCGTCCGGATCGCCGGCAGCGCGGTGCGCGTGACGGAAGGCATCCTGCTGCTCGATTGAGCGAGCTTGAGACTTTCGGAGGGGTTTCGCGCTCGCCGGCGAGCCTTCCCAACGCTGCGCGACGCGCCTAAGTTCGTGCCCACGGGGACAAGCAAACACCACGGCGGAACACCATGCATCAACTGCTGTTGATGGCGCACCTCATCCTCATCGCCACCGGTACGGGGATGGCCTTCTCCAACTACATCAACATCCGGGTCGCCGCCGGGGAGAAGGGCGAACGGTTCGCCGTGCTGGCTTACGTGCGGCGCACCATCGGCCAGATTGGCGACGTGGTGCTGACGCTGATCTGGATCACTGGCATCGTCCTGGTGTGGACGCGCATGTCGCTCGGCATCTACGAGCCGAGCGGATGGTTCTATGCGAAGGTCGCCTTCGTCGTGCTGCTGACCGTCTGCCACTTCCTGGCTCGGAGGACGGGCGGCGAACTCGCACGCACCGGCGACCGTGACCGCCTCTATCCGCGCATGGAACTGCTGACGTCCGGCGTGTGGCTTTGTGCTCTCGCGGCGATCGTGCTGGCCGTGATGGCGTTCGACAAGTCGTTCGGCTGAAGCGCTTCGGCTTGCGCGCTACTTGTCGATGCCGAGCAGCGCCTTGGCTTCGGCAAGGACGTTCTTGCCCTCATCGGCGTTGCCGCTGTCGCACAGCGCACCCGCCTGCGCCTGCATGTCCTCGAGCTGCTGCTTGTCGCTTTCCGACAGGTCGGTCTTCTTCGCGATCGCGTCGGCGACCGCCTGCAGGTCCGCCTCGCAGCCGGTCTCCGCGCGAACCGATGGGACGCCCAGCGCCAGCGCGGCGAAAACGAAAGCGGGCGCGAACGCGCGGACGAAACGGGTAGTCATCGACGTCTCCTGCAGGGAATTTTGACTTGCCCCGGAGCATCGGGGAGTCGCCCATGCGACGCAAGGGTCACCGTGGTCTGCGACCAGCCGCCGCGTATTGCGCCGGAACGCCGCCACAATTTATAAACGGATAATGATTCGCGATCTGCAGAAACGGGGTCCGGCGGTCCGCATGGCGCGCACATCCATCACGGGTTTCGGGCTCCTCGCCGCGTTGGCGCTCGCGGGCTGTGCCTCCACGACGAGCACGGCTCCGCCGCTCGCCAACTACGGGCAGCCGGCCGCGCCGCCGCCTGCTGCGCTGCCGACCGGGCCGTTCACGTCGACGTCGATCGCCCAGGCGCTAGGCGGCAAGACGTTCGCCTACTCGAGTCCGGGCGGCAACGGCACCATCACGTTCGAGAACGACGGCACGTTCTCCTACCAGGATGCCACGAGGGGGCAGGGGACGGGCGTCTGGCAGCCGAGCAACGACAAGCTCTGCGAGGCGTTCGACCCGACACCGGCGCTGCCGCGCGGCACGCCCTCGACCTGCAAGCCGTTCACGTCCGACGGCACGGCCTTCACCGTCGGCGACCGGGTGATGCGCCCGGCGTGACACTTTTTCGTCACGATGCCATCGCATGCCGATGAACGGGATTTCATTGCTGAGCGAAGCTTCGATTCACGCGCGAACCGGGGGATAACGGGATGAGCGAGTTCAACCAGTCACGGCGGCAGGCGCTTCTGGGCATCGGCAGCGCGCTTGCAAGCGCGGTTCTGCCGGCGTCCGCTTTCGCCTACGCTACGCCCGACGACGATCCGTATCCGTTGCCGCCCTTCAACTACACGAAGCTGCCGCCAGACTACCGCCGGCAGGTGGTGCCGTACGGGGGCCGCCACCGCCCGGGCACGATCATCGTCGATACGAGCGCGCGCCAGCTCTACTTCATCCAGGAGGGCGGCACCGCGATCCGCTACGGCGTCGCGGTCGGCAAGGACGGGTTCCGGTGGGCCGGGGTTGCCGACGTCGGCCGCAAGGTTATGTGGCCGCGCTGGACGCCGCCGAAGGAAATGATCGCCAGAAGCCCCGAGAAGGCGAAATGGGCGAACGGCATGCCGGGCGGCCCGCAGAACCCGCTCGGCGCCCGCGCCCTCTACCTCTACCAGAACGGCACCGACACGCTCTACCGCATCCACGGCACGACAGAGCCCCTGTCGATCGGCAAGAATGCCTCGTCGGGCTGCATCCGCATGGTGAACCAGGACGTGGTCGAGCTGTTTGCGCTCGCACCCGTCGGCACCCGCGTCGTGGTGCTGGCAGAGGGTGTCTGACCCGGCTCAGGCCGCTTCGAGCGACAGCACCTGATTGGCAACCGGGCGTATGCGGACCGGCGGCACGTTGCCCACCGTCGAGCCGAGGCGCTCCAGGCGATCCACCACCGCGTCCGGCGACATGCTCGGGAAGATGTGCCGATTGTATCTGCGTTCGAGCGAGCATCCGGAGATCGTGTCGCCGATCATCCGCGCGGTGGCGCGCATGCGCCGGGCAAGCGGCGCCTTGCGCTGCTCCGCCAGCACGTCGTGGTAGGCGGCGAAACTTGCGACGATCCGTTCACCCGAAAAGGCTCCGGTCGCAGAGCTGATGAGATCCGACAGCGCCTGCGCGTCGCGTTGCGGCATTGCGGCGGGCGACTGACGCAGCATCAGCTGCGCGAGGTCGACGGTACACGGCTCGCACTCGGCAGTCGTCGAGAAGCGGTTTGCGGTCTCGAGGTCGAACTCCGGCGACTTCACCGGCCGGTAGGCGACCGACGGCACGCCCAGCATGGCGGCCTCGATCGCCGTGGTGCAGCCGTTGTGGATGAGGCCTGACGAAGCGAGCAGCCACGGCACGACCCCGCCGTTGTTGGCGACGACCACGTTCGGATAGCGGCTTGCCGCCTCGATCCACGGCGCGGGATCCTCGGATGGATGCGGTCGCACCACCACCCGATGGGGATGGATCGCTCGTGCGAGCGGGTCGATCAGCTCGAGAAAGTGCTCCATTAGCGCACGCTTGTGCTGGCTGACGCCTTGCCAGGCATGCTCGAACGTGTCGCGGTTTGCGTCGCTCGACCGGCGGAAGCTTGTGTGGCCTTTCCGGAAATGGTTCACGATCGAGAAGTTCGTGTTGAGCAGCACGAAATGTCCCATGCGCTCCCGGATGGCCTTCACCTCCGGAGCATGGAACGCGCGCAGTTCGGGTCTGAGCAGGTCCCCGCGGGGGTTGCCCACTTCGAGGATCGTCTGGCCCTCGCAGCACGCGAGCCCCTTCCAGTACTGCGCGTTGTCGCGTCCCCAGGCATAGAGCAGTCTCGGAAGCTGGAGCGCGCGCGTTTCGAGCCGCAAGGCCTGCACCGGGTCCGGGAACCGCACCAGCCCTTCCTCGTCGAGCGCGACGATCGCGTAGCCCAACGCCTCCGGCCGGTCCAGGATGAAGCTGCGGCGAACGTTCTTCGCGAGATAGACCGCGCTCCCGAAGTGCGGCACGTCGACGGCCTGCCGCGGTCCGAGGATCACGCGCATCCCCTTGCGCAGGGCGAAGAGCGACAATAGCAGCTTCCCATCGAGTTCGCGCGCGGCGATCTCGATCGGCAGGATCAGGGTATCCGTTGCTTCCCGTGTCATGCTGCCACCTCCCCGAGCGATGACGCTGAAGGGTTTCGGCAAGTGAACGACCAGCATGTGTCGGTTCCAAGACGCAGCGCGAATCCGAGCGCGTTATCGTGCTTGCGCATGCGCACCCGGGGGCCCGAACAGAAAGGCTGCATGTCGACCGCGAGGCCGCGTGCAAGCGCGCCCTGCTCGAGGGCACGTCGTGTCGACGCACGGTTGCCGTCGACGAAGCAGGTGACGCCCGGGCTTAAGCGGTCGAGAATGTCTTCCGCATATTGAAAGCCATCGAAGACGATGAGGTCGAACCGCTCCGCCGGATCGATCTGCGTGGCGCTGCGAACGACGGACCAACGCCGCCAGTCGGCGAAGGTGATGTTCTTGGCAAGTTCCGAGCGACAGAACGCGTTATCCTCGACGGACACGAGCTTCGTGATGAATTGCGGGTGGGACAGCAGCAGGTGCGTGACGGTGCCGATGCCTGCGCCGATCTCGAGCACGCGCGCAGGCTTGCGGTCGCTCACGATCTGCGCGAGCTGGGCGAGCGAGTAGCGCGAGGCGATGAGCGTCGCGCCGGTGCGCATCCAGAACCGCGCGTAGGTCTGCCGGGCAAGCGCCTGGTTCGCGGGCGTGACGCCGGTAAGTCCACGCCGTGAGGCGGGGATGGTCGAAATTTCTTCCTGTACCGCCGGGTCGGGCATCGTGCCGAACTCCTTTGTGTTTTCGGGGTCGTGGCGGAGTCGACCACCGGAGACTTAGCCGGCGATTAGTCCCTCGCTCACCTGTGGCGATTTGGCGGAGCGCTAAGTCTGGTCTAAGTGTTTGCCTGTCCAAGGGCCGAAGAGCCCCATAACCCCAGGCGCACCACGCCATGCGCGTTCTGCTGATCGAAGATGATGCGATGATCGCCGAGAGCCTCCTTGAGGCGCTGGGTGATGCGAAGATCGAGACCGATTGGGTCCGCACCGGCCCCGAGGGAGAGGAAGCCTTGCTGGCCGCGGCCTACGCGCTCGTCCTGCTCGACCTGAACCTGCCCGGCAAGCAGGGCCTCGACGTTCTCGACGCCGTGCGCAAGGAAGGCGACCGTACGCCGATCCTGATCATCTCCGCCCGCGATACGGTCGAGGACCGGCTCGCAGGGCTCGACAAGGGCGCCGACGACTATCTCGTCAAGCCGTTCGACACGCGCGAACTTTTGTCGCGCATCCGCGCGCTGCTCCGCCGGCGGGCGGGGCAGGCTGTCTCCACGATTCGCGCCGGCGATGTGGTGCTCGACCTGTCGACGCACGAGTTGCGGCGCGGCGAGTTGAGCCACGCGCTGACGAAGCGCGAATCGGCACTGATGCAGTGCCTGATGGAACGGCCCGGCATGGTTTGGTCGCGCCCGCGACTCGAGGAGCACATCTACGGGATCGACCAGCAGGTCGAGAGCAACGCGGTCGAGGTGTTGATCCATGCCATTCGAAAGCGCTTCGGCAAGGACGTGATCGAGAACGTGCGCGGTCTCGGCTGGCGTGTCCGCAAGGCAAGCCCCGCATGACCTCGCTACGTTCGAAGATGCTCTTGTCCATGGCGGTGCTCCTGTCGCTGGTCGGTATCGTCTCGTCCGCTGCCACCTATCATTTCGTGCGCAAGGAGGCGGTGGCGGCGCTCGATCTGCAGATCCAGCAGGTGGCCGAATTCGTGAGCAAGGGCTCTTATCCCCTGCCGCAGGCATCGAGCGGACCCTCTGCTGCTGACGACGAGGACCTGTTCCAGATCGAGGTATGGGACGCTGAAAAGAATCTCGTCCGCTCCTCGCTCTCGCGCGACACGCCGTTGGCCCCGCCGGAACACACGGGCTTCCGCAACCTGAAGCTTCCCGACGGCAAGTGGCGCAGCTATTCGATCGTAAGCCCGGACACGACCGTGCGCGTGTCCATGCCCATCGCCGAACCGAACGAGATCGCGTTCGATGCAGCGGCGCAGATCTCTGTGCCGCTCATCGTCATCCTCCCGCTGTCGTGGCTGATGCTTGGCTATATCCTTGACCGCATCATGGGTCGGCTCAATCGGATCGCCGACGACCTCGCCGGCCGCGGCCCGCGCGACACGACGCCGATATCGACGGAAGGGGTGCCGGACGAGATCCAGCCCTTCGTGCAGGGGATGAACGCCCTGGTGGAGCGCGCTCGCGACAGTGCGGAGCGGCAGAAGCAGTTCGTCGCAAACGCGGCGCACGAGCTGCGCTCGCCGCTGACGGCGATCAGTCTCCAGATCGACAACCTGCGTGCGGTCGCCCGCTCGCCCAAGGCCCTCTCCCGTCTGAAGACGCTCGAGGCCGGCTCGCGTCGGGCCAATGACCTCGTCATGAAGCTCCTTGCGCTGGCGCGCAGCGACGCGCCGATCGCGGCCGGTGCGATGACAACCGCGAGCCTTGCCGAAACCGTCTCGGAATGCGCACGTGACTTTGAGCCGATCGCGAACCAGCGCGGGGTGACGCTCAACCTGACCTGCCGCGGTGACATCCCAGTGCCCCGTGCGGAACTGCGCACGGTGCTCGATGTCCTCGTCGACAACGCGTTACGTTACGCCCCGACCGGTTCGCACATCGATCTCGCAGCCGCAGTCGACGGCGACCGGTTCGGCGTCGCCGTCATCGACGAGGGACCGGGGATCCCGGCGGAAAAGCTGCCGCACGTGTTCGAGCGGTTCTACCGCGCCTCCCCGCAGCTGGCCGAAGGCACGGGACTCGGCCTGTCGATTGCACGCGCCGTCGCCGAACGGCTCGGCTGGCAGATCACGCTCGACAACAGGCGCGAGCGGACGGGCGTCGACGCCCGGCTGCTCGGCGCCGGATCGCCCACGACCTGATATTGCCGCGCGACAGTCTGTCCTTGCGCCTGTAGGATGGGCTTCCGCGGGGTATTGATGAGGGGAGAGATCGGCATGCTGGGTGCACTGATCGTGGCGCTGATCATCGGCGCGATCGCCGGCTGGCTCGCAGGCGTGGTCGTCAAGGGGGGCGGGTTCGGGCTCGTCGGGGACATGGTTCTCGGCATCGTCGGAGCAGTTGTGGCGGGGTGGCTGTTCCCGCTTCTCGGGATCGCGCTCGGCGGAGGCCTCGTCGGAGAGATCCTCTCGGCCGCGATCGGCGCCATCATCGTCCTGGTGATCGTGCGCCTGATCAAGCAGGCCTGACGCCAGCCGACCGGCAGCCGCTTGACGGCGCGGTGGGTTGCGGTTTAATCACCTTTAACCGTCGCGGGAGCATACTTTCCGCGAAAGTTCGGAGTTTTCGGGCGTCTCATGACCCATGCGCGCGCATATTCGACGGTGATCGCTGCCCCGGCGGGCAGGATGATCCTTCGCGCGCTGCTTCTCCTTACCAGCCCCTGATGGCCGGCTGTCCGGGTATCCGGACGGGCGATCAGGGGATGCCGCCAGAGCCACCACCCGAACCGAATTGAGCCGCAGCGTGCCGCTTTCGAGCGCCGCCGGCAGACAAAGAAGAGAAGCAGACCATGAGCAAGATCCAGACGATCACAGAGGAAGCCGCGTCCGAGAAGGACCGTGTGCTGATCTTCGACACGACCTTGCGCGACGGCGAACAGTCGCCCGGCGCCACGATGACCTTCGAAGAGAAGCTGCAGGTTGCCGATCTCCTCGACGAGATGGGCGTCGACATCATCGAGGCGGGCTTCCCGATCGCCTCGGATGGCGACTTCGAGGCGGTGACGGAAATCGCCAAGCGCGTGAAGCGGGCGACGGTGGCGGGCCTCGCGCGTGCCGGCCAGAAGGACATCGACCGCGCCGGCGAGGCCGTGCGCCATGCGCGCCGGCCGCGCATCCACACGTTCATCTCCACCTCGCCCGTCCACATGAAGTGGAAGCTCCAGAAGGAGCCCGCCGAGGTTCTGGAGTTGGTCATCGCTTCGGTAAGCCGGGCGCGCAACCTGGTCGACGATGTGGAGTGGTCCTGCGAGGACGGCACGCGCACCGAACACGACTTCATGTGCCGATGCATCGAGGCGGCGATCAAGGCGGGCGCCCGCACGATCAACATCCCCGACACCGTCGGCTACACGGTGCCCGAGGAGTACTACGCGCTGATCAGCATGGTGCGCGAGCGCGTGCCGAACATCGACAAGGCGGTGATCTCCGTGCACTGCCACGACGACCTGGGCATGGCGGTTGCGAACTCGCTCGCCGGCGTGCGGGCAGGGGCCCGGCAGATCGAGTGCACCGTCAACGGCATCGGCGAACGGGCCGGCAACGCCTCGCTCGAAGAGGTGGTGATGGCGATGAAGACGCGCCACGACGTGCTGCCGTTCGGCACGCGCATCGACGCGACGATGCTGACACGCGCCTCGAAGCTCGTCTCGGCCGTCACGTCGTTCCCGGTGCAGTACAACAAGGCGATCGTCGGCCGGAACGCCTTCGCGCACGAAAGCGGCATCCACCAGGACGGGATGCTGAAGCACACGCAGACCTACGAGATCATGACGCCGGAATCGGTGGGCGTCGCCAAGACCTCGCTGGTGATGGGCAAGCACTCGGGCCGTCACGCGTTCAAGTCGAAGCTCGAGGAGCTCGGCTACCGGCTGTCGGACAACGCGCTGGAAGACGCCTTCGTGCGCTTCAAGGCGCTCGCCGACCGCAAAAAGCACATCTACGACGAGGACATCGAGGCGCTCGTCGACGAGGAAATCGCAACCCAGGCCGACCGCACGCACGTCGTGGCGCTCACCGTGATCGCGGGCACCATGGGCCCGCAGTCGGCGACGCTGACGCTCGACATCGACGGCACGCACCGCACCGTGCAGGCGACCGGCAACGGGCCCGTGGACGCAACGTTCAACGCCGTCAAGGCGCTGATGCCGCACGAGGCGAAGCTCGCGCTCTATCAGGTGCAGGCGGTGACGGAAGGGACCGACGCGCAAGCGGAAGTTTCGGTGCGTCTCGACGACGAGGCGGCCGGTAAGACCGTCACGGCCCGCGCCGCCGATCCCGACACGCTCGTCGCCTCTGCGAAGGCCTACATCGCGGCGCTGAACAAGCTCGAGGTGAAGCGGCTCAGGACCAAGCCGGAGCCCGTCTCGGCGCTCACCCGCACCGAGATGCGGGGCCCTTGAGGCATCACCGATCGGCAGAGGAGGGCGAACGCCGACCTCTGCCGATGCGCCGTTGAAGGGTTTACCAAGTGCGGACGGTCCTCACGACAGTGGCGTCGGCAGTGCTGGGGTTCCTTGCCTGCCTCGTCGTCTATTTCGCCTTCCGTCCCACGGACCGCCTTCTCGATGCGCCAGTCTTTCCGCTGGTGCGCACGATCGTCGAGGGATCGTACCTGCTCTACGCGGCGCCGCTGCTGTTTGCGCTGGGGCTCGGCCTGGGTCTCTTCGATGCCCGCCGGCCCTGGCTGATGGGACTCTCGACGATGGCGCTGTTCGTCCTCGCCGCGATCGTCGAGATGCAGCGGGATCCGACGAGCCACAACCTGTGGCCCTTCGAGTTCGCGGCCTACGCCGTGTTCGCCCTTCCCGCGGTCGCCGGGGTGTGGGTGGCGCGGCTGGTGGGGCCGCGCCTGCAACGGCCTTCAGGCCAGTAGCCGCCGCCACGCTTGCATCGCCGGGCGTGCGGCACCGCGAGGCGAAGCCGGCTTCGGAACCAATTGAGACGCACTCCGTTAGGTCGCGCGTCAACCTTCAGCGGAGATAGTCCATGGCAGACGAAAGAAAGGGTATTGCGGGGGCGGCCGATGAGCGCCCGGAGGCACTCGCGCAATTTGCCGAGTCGGCACGCGGGCAGAAATCGAAGAAGCTGACTGCGGATGAGCACACCGCACCGATCCCGACGGATAACCGGGAAAAGCACAAGGTCGCCGAAACGCTGCTGAACGAAGGCGCGCACGGCAAGAAGCCCGACCCGGAGGAAGCCGGCGTGGACAAGCTCCCGGACCGCATCAAGGAAAGCCGCGATTGAAATCGCGACAGCAAATACCCGGAATTCGGGCGGGATGCTCGGGGCCGGCTCTATCGGTTTCGGAAAGATTGGTGGGTGTGCAAGGATTCGAACCTTGGACCCGCTGATTAAGAGTCAGCTGCTCTACCACCTGAGCTACACACCCGAACCAAGAAGAGGGGACGGACAGCGCCGATCCCCTCGTGGTGGCCGGTCTCCTAACAAACCGGAGGCCCGTTTGTCCAGCGGTCCTTTTTTGCGCCTTCCTGTTCCGGTCGCGGGGCGCCGCCGTGTGCCCAAGGACCGAAATTTGACGGTCGGCTAACGGCGGGCAAGCGCTGGGCTAACACCGACTTCGGTAGAGAGGACGCGTGCATCGGCTGAAAGAGGCGCACGTGGACGACCGGAGTGGTGGCAAGATCGAGTCACTCGGACGCCTTTTCGTTCCGTGTACCCGATCGATGGAGCGGTACAACGACCGCAGCGCCGGGTGGGGTCGGTTCCGGCCTTCCCCCGGCAGGTTCTTTTCGGCCCTGTCGTTTGTCTTCGTGGTCGCCATGGCGATCACAGCCGAAGAGCATCTTGCGGGCGGAGGGGCCAAGATCGTTCTGGCGCAGCACATCCCAGGACACGAAGCGTCCATCGCATTCCTCGGACCCCGCCGTCAGAATTGACTGACTGGCCTTCGCGCCAGCAACGGTGCATGTCGATGCCGCCAAGGAATTGGTCCGGCCATTCCTTGCCTGAACACCCATCGAATGAATGGACGACCGCCGTGCCGTCGGCGTTCTGTGCGGAAAGTCACAGCGTCAGCTGCTGGCTTGTCATAGCTTCGTGCGCAAGAGCAGTTCCTTCTTCGTCGTTCTACCCTTTGCCTTCGCGACAGCGCTCGAAGTTCAAGCACAGGAGAGACCAAGATGACCTCGCGCCCCGCCACCCTTTCGCTGAACCAGTTGTCCTCCGCGCTGGACAAGGCCGTCGGTTTGGCCGCTCAAAAGCATAATCTCCGGCATGGTGAAAAGAACACGATCTTCATCAACTGGGAACTGATCGGGCGCCGCTTGCTGGAGGCCGATCTCAAGGCGGCGAGCCAGTTCTCCGAAACCGTCAGCGCCGGCCTCAAGGAAGCGGGAATCAACGTCGAACCGGTCACGATCGTCCTGCCGAAAGGCGGCATCATCGCGGGTGTGTTTCCCGTCGAACGCATCAGCGAACTGCAGTTCTAGCCCGGACGGGTGACGTCATGCGGAGCGGAGCGACTGTGGCTGATTACGCTTGTCCAAGCGCCCAGCCGGATATGGAGAACGCCCGTGTTCTGGGTGTTGTCGAAGCCACCGACCGGGGGCCTCGCGTCGCCTATCTGACAGGTCGGGAACAGGTCCATCCGCGTGCCCTCAACGTGCCCGACGAAATGGTCAATCTCGTCGTGCGTATTTCGGCGAAATGCGAGAACGCCCGATGCGCACAGTTTGCAGATGGTCGGTGCGGACTGGGCGAGCGTATCGCGAAGATGCTTCCGGATGTGGTTGACGCGCTCCCGCCGTGCAACATCCGGCGCACCTGTCGCTGGCATGCTGAGCAGGGGAGCGCCATCTGCTTCAAGTGCCCGCAGGTTGCAACACTCGTTCCCCGCGACGATAGCGACTTGGCGCAGGCTGCAAGACCAACCGCGCAAGCCGGCGTCTGAGCGGTTCGACGTGCAGACGAGCCCACGTCGACGGGCATATTGAATCCTGCTCTTTCTGCCCCGGAAGCATGCTAATGCCCAAGCCATGCGGCAGGGGATCGGAGCGTGAAGGTCCGACAGGGCGATGGGTCGACCGGCGGGAGCGCATACGGCGTGTTCCTGGCGGCGGGGCTCGTCGTCATGTGGAGCTCCGGCTACATCGGCGCCAAGATCGCTTCGGCGGCGGGGTCGGTGCTCCTCATCCTGTTTTGGCGCTTTCTGCTTCTGGCGCTCGTGCTCGCGCCGTTCGTCGTGCGCGAGTTCTCGAAGTCCGGCTGGAGGCCGCTCGCCATCAACGCGGCGCTCGGCCTCTTCGCGATGAGCATCAATATCGTCTGCGGCGTGGTCGCCATCGACAAGGGCATGCCCGCGGGCACGCTCGCCATCATCTACTCGCTGCAACCGCTCGCCACAGCGGCGCTTACCGGACCGCTGCTGCGCGAAGCCGTCACGGGGCGCCAGTGGCTTGGCCTCCTCGTGGCGTTCGCCGGCGTCGTCTTCGCCAGCGGGTTCGACGGATCGTGCGCGGCGCCGATCGTCTATGCGCTGGCCGCTGCCGGGATGTTCGGCCTCGTCATCGGCATGCTGATCGGAAAGGCGTTTCCCGTATCCACGCCGCTCTTGCCCTCCATCGGCGTCCAATGTGCGGTGACAGCGCTGTTCCTGCTGCCCCTCGTCCTGCAGGGGGACCACATTCTGCCGCCGATTGGCGATCCGATGTTCCTCGCATCGATCGCGTGGTTCATGCTGTTCTCGACAATCGGTGCGTATACGTTCTTCCTGTTCTGCCTTCGCTACTTTACGGCCACGCAGGTGGGAGCGATCCTCTACATCAGTCCCCCGTTCACGATCTTTGTCGCGTGGCTCGCGTTCGGCGAGCCGGTGCCGGTTGCGAAAATCGTCGGGCTTTGCATCTGCCTCGCCGGCGTCGCGATCGCGATGCGGTCTGCGGCCAATGCAAGATGACGGACACGGTCGATCCGGGGGATCAGTTCAGGTTCGACGTCGAGCGCGGATTGTCACCCAGACCCTAGAGGATGAAATCCGCTGCCGTGATCGCCGCGACGCTTGCGAGCTTGATCTGGAAGTCAGCCAGCCGGTCGCCGTTGATGTCGCCGGACACGATGACGTCGCTGCCGACCTTCACCGCCGTCAACTGGCCCGCGAGGCCGGTGAACACGTCAACCCGCGTGAACGCCTGATCGCCCGCCCGGCCGGTGTTGGCGTCGATCGTCGACAAGTCGATCTTGTCCACCCCGGAGACAAAGTCCTGGATCACATCCATCTGCGAGCCCGGACGGCTGTCGGCAATGGTGTCGAAGTCGAACCGGTCGGCGCCGGCCCCGCCCCAGAGTTCGTCCGTGCCGATGCCGCCGATGAGCACGTCGTTGCCGCTGCCACCGCGCAGCACGTCGTCGCCGGCAAGGCCCTGCAGGTGATCGTTGCCGGCGCCACCGGTGATGGCGTTGGCGAGGGCGTTGCCGATGCCGAAGAACGCGCCCGCGCCTGCGAACTCGAGGTTCTCCACGTTGGCTGCTAGCATGTGCGAGAACAGCGTGGTGCGCACCGTGTCGGTGCCGCCATTCACCGCTTCGATCACCCTGTCAGAGAGGCTGTCGACGACGAAGATGTCGTTGCCGCCGCCGCCATCCATCGTGTCGTTACCCGTGCCGCCGTCGAGCAGGTCGTCGCCGCCGAGGCCGTTCAGCCTGTCGTTGCCGGCAAGCCCGGTCAGCGTATCGTTGCCGTCGGTCCCCGTAAGGGTGTCGTTGCCGCTCGTGCCCGTGCCATTGGCCGGGGGCGTGGTCTCGCCGATGGCCGTGAAGTTGAAGGCGGTCTTTTCCGTGATGCCGCCGAAGGCATTGCCGGCGAGATCCGTCAGCGCGCCCGGGTCGATCAGCACGTAATGACCCGCGCCTGCCTTGAAGTTCGTCGCCGGGTTCACCGTCACGACAGATCCGGCGATCACGACCTTCGAGGCATCGTTGATGTCGATCGTCTCGATCGCGCCGGCCGCGTCGTAAATGACGATCTTGCCGTTGCCGGCCTTGACCGCCTCGTCGAACGTCAGGACCAGATTGGCATCGACCGCCACGTTCATTGCATCGTCGCCGGGAATGCTGGACGACAGCTTCGGCGCATTGCTGTCGACGGGCGGGGGCGAACCGCTTTCCTTGTTCTGGATCGTCCGGTCGTCGAACTTCAGCCATTCGATGTTCGACAGCGTGTCGGTTCCCCATTTCTGGCTTGCTACACGGGCGAGGCCATTCACCCACGAAATCACAAAGTCGTTGTAGCTCCCCTTGAACGCCGCCGTGTCGCTTCCGGCGCCGCCGTCGAGCACATCGTCGCCCGCACCGCCGTCCAGCGTATCGTCCCCCTGACCGCCCAAGAGCGTGTCATTACCGCCATTGCCGGTCAGCTTGTTGGCGGCATCGTTTCCGGTGATGCGGTCGGCGCCCGCTCCTCCGACCGCGTTCTCGATCACCGCTCCCTTCGCGATGCCGAGGTTCAGCTTCATGCCGTTGATGTCCGAGTAGGCGCTGGGCGTCAGGTCGATGCGGGCGGCGGCTGTGAACCCGGAAACGTCGAGCGTGTCGTTGCCGCCCGCGTCCCAGATCGTCAGCACGGGCTTGGAGTTGCGCGCGAAGTCGAATATCCAGCGGTCGGCATTCGAGTTGAAGCCGTAGACGGTATCGCCCGTGCGTGTGGTAGTGTCGACGCCGTAGATGGCCTGAATGACCATGATGTCGTGCACCATGGGCGTCTGCTGGTAACGCTGTTCGAAATTGGAATACGAAAACCAATTGCCGCCGCCGTACCCTTCGCCCCAGTACGACATCACAGTGTAAACTCGATTGTCTTGCGCGTAGACCGCATTGGCTTCGTAAGTGCCGCCGCCGTTGTAGGCTCCTGGATGGTAGAGACCCAGCGCGTGGCCGATTTCGTGGAGGATATGTCTGAAACCCCATGCGCCTGGTGAAGGAGAGTCGGGGCCAACAACAGGATCCCCCCAACCGTCCGCCCGTCCAACGTAACCTGGCGCAGTTGTGTGTCCACCACTGTAATAACCATTGTACGAGAGCGCCATGTCAGCCGCGCGGTACGATGGGCTTTCATTCAACGTGAGCGATGTGACCTCGTCCCACAACTCGAAAGCCAATCGCGCGCCTTCCATCACGTCACGCGGCAACACCGGGGTGGTATAGACTTGGTTGGATCCGGACAGCGTGTAACGCTCGCCTCCGGGGTTGAAGCCATATGTGACGGTGGTGGCTACGCTACCATCCAGGTTCTTCCAGTTTTGGGTGCCCCAGCCCGCCCAATCACGGATCTGCTTGATGACCTGCGCGTCGGTAAAGACCGGCTTGCCATTCACGAGGGTCGCTGATCGCAGTCCGCCAACCGCATCAAGTGCTTGCTGCGCGCATAGTGTGCACATCGGTCATCACTCCCGGAGTGAGCCACCTGTCGGGTGGCGTTTTCACGAAAACACAACCGGAAGTTTAGCGACTGGCAGAGAGTTTTTCGAGACCCCGTCACACCTGGGGCTTCACGATTTCGTGAGTGTACGGATCAGCGTGACTGGTCAGCGCATCACGAACGGGTTTGCGAGCGGGGCGTCGGAGGTGTTGATCCACACCGTCTTCGGCCGCGTGTAGTCGTAGATCGCCTGCATGCCGCTTTCGCGCCCGTAGCCCGATTCCTTCACGCCGCCGAAGGCTGCGATCGGCGAGACCACGCGATAGGTGTTCACCCACACGATGCCGGCGCGCAGCTGCTTCGTCACGCGCAGTGCCCGCGCGCCGTTCTTCGTGAACACGCCGGCCGCGAGCCCGTGCTTGGAGTCGTTGGCGAGCCTGAGGACCTCCTCCTCCTCCTTGAAGCGCAGCACGGTGAGCACCGGGCCGAACAGTTCCGTGTCGACGATGCGCAGCGACTGGCTCGGGGCTTCGATGATCGTCGGCTCGTAGTACCAGCCGCGGTTCATCGACGGCGGGCGGCGGCCGCCGGTGAGCAGCTTGCCGCCCTGTTCCTGGGCGTGGGCGACTTCCGTCTCGATGCGGGAGAGTTGTCCCGTCGTTGCGAGCGGCCCCATCTGCGTTTCCTCGAGCAGCGGATCGCCGATGCGGATCGCCTTCGCCTGGCCGACCATCGTGTCGAGGAACTTGTCGGCGACCTTGTCGTGGAGATAGAGGCGCGAGCCTGCGACGCAGCTCTGGCCCGAGGCGCCGAAGATGCCGGCGATTGATCCGTTCACGGCGCTTTCGACGTCGGCGTCGTCGAACACGATGAAGGGCGACTTGCCGCCGAGTTCGAGCGAGACCTCGGCGAAGTTTTCAGCCGAGTTGTGGATGATGTGGCGCGCCGAAGCGGGACCGCCGGTGAACGAGATGCGCGCGACGAGCGGATGCGAGGTGAGGACGCGCCCGCACGGGTCGCCGTGGCCCGTCACCACGTTGACGACGCCCGGCGGGAAACCCGCCTGCTCGATCAGCCTTGCGAAGTCGAGCGCCGGCGCGGAAGCGTGCTCGGAGGCCTTCACCACCATCGTGTTGCCGGCCGCGAGCGCCGGGCCGAGCTTCACCGCGAGGAGGAAGAGCTGCGAGTTCCACGGCACCACCGCGGCGACCACGCCTAGCGGCTCGCGCAGGGTCATCGTGATCATGTCGGGCTTGTCGATGGGCAGCGTCTCGCCCATCACCTTGTCGCAGCAGCCGGCGTAGAAGTTGAAGAACTCGGCGATGTACTTCGCCTGCCAGCGCGTTTCCTTCAGCATCTTGCCGGTGTCGATGGTCTCGATCCGGCCGAGCTCCTCCGACTTGTCGGCAAGGAGGTCGGCGAGCTTGCGCAAATATTTTGCGCGCCCGCTCGGCAGGAGCTTCGCCCACTCGCCTTCCGAGTAGGCGCGGTAAGCGGCCTTCACCGCGCGATCGACGTCGCCGGCGGTCGCCTCCGGGATCAGCGCCCACGGCTCGCCAGTCGACGGGTTGACGCTCTCGAAGGTCCTGCCGTCCTCCGCTGGCACCCACTGGCCATCGATCAGCATGCGGTAGGTCTTGAGTTCGGCCATCGGCGTCGTCTTTCGCGTTTCCTCGGGATCGGCGGAAAAGCCTATCGCCCGGCCAGCCGAGGGACTAGAATTTTTCGTCGCCCCGCGACGAATTTTGTTTATCGGTGCCGGCGGTCGAGCCCTTACCCTTCGCCACCCTGCTGGCCCTTGCTGCGAAAGCGGCTTTTGGAGAGGAAACGCGCCCGGTGTCGGAGAAGAAGGTGATCGGCGGACCACTGGTGATCGGCGGGCGGAAACTCTCCCTGTCGCGCGCGATCCGGGCCGGCGACTTCGTGTTCCTCACCGGCCAGGTGCCGTTCAGGGACGGCGCGGTGATGACCACCGGGACGATTGAGGAGCAGACCCGCGCGGTGCTCGACGACATCAAGGCGACGCTCGCGATGGCAGGCTGCGCGCTGAAGGACGTCGTGAAGGCCACGGTGTGGCTGCGCGACCGTGCCGATTTCCCCGGCTTCAACGCCGTGTACGGAGAATACTTCCCGGAGGACCCGCCGGCCCGCACCGGCCTCGTGAGCGAACTCCTCGTCGACGTGCGAGTCGAGGTCGAGGTCGTCGCCTGGAAACCAGAGCCGAAATGACGGGCGTCTTGCCATGACGGGCATCCTTGCCGGACTGCGTGTGCTCGACTTCAGCCGCATGCTGTCCGGCCCGTATTGCACGATGATGCTCGCCGACCACGGCGCCGAGGTGATCAAGATCGAAGGGCCGGAGGGCGACACGAGCCGCACCAACGGACCCTGGCGCGCCGACGACGCGGCGCGCGAATGGGCGGGCTACTTCGTCAGCCTCAACCGCGGCAAGAAGAGCGTGCTGCTCGACCTCAAGTCGGACGCCGGCCGTGCGGCAGTGCGCGACCTCGTGAAGACCGCCGACGTGCTCGTCGAGAATTTCCGCCCCGGCGTGATGGAGCGGCTCGGCCTCTCGTACGAGGAACTGGCCCGCCTCAACCCGCGCCTCGTCTACGCCGCGATCAGCGGCTTCGGCAACCCGCGCACGGGCAGGAGTCCGTATACGGATTGGCCGTCCTACGACGTCGTGGCGCAGGCGATGGGCGGCCTCATCGGCATCACCGGGCCCGACGCCAGCACGCCGACGAAGGTCGGCCCCGGCGTCGGCGACATCTTCGCCGGCATGATGATGGCCTTCGCCATCCTCGCCGCAGTCCGCCACGCGGAGCGGACCGGCGAGGGCCAGTTCGTCGACCTCGCCATGTACGACGCGATGATCTCGCTGTGCGAACGGATCGTCTACCAGTACGACATCGAGGGCACGGTGCCCGGCCCCCAGGGCAACGGCCACCCGCTGCTCGCGCCCTTCGGCCTGTTTCCGGCGGCCGACGGGTTCATCGCGATCGGGATCGTCGACGATGCGTTCTGGCGCGCGCTCGCCGAGGCGATGGGCGAGCCCGCGCTCGGATCGGACGAGCGCTTCGCCACGAAGTCTGCGCGCCGGCGCAACGCCGCGCTCGTCAACGACATCGTATCCGCGTTCACCCGCGCCCGGACAAAACGACAGCTCACGGAGCTTCTGGGCGGCCGTCTGCCGTTCGGACCGGTGAACGACGTGAAGGACATTTTTGACGACCCGCATGTCGCCGCCCGCGGCATGATCGCCGACGTTCCGCCTGCTGAGGAAGCCGGGCGCGGCTTCCGGGTCGCCGCCAACCCGATCCGCTTTTCGAGAACACCCGCGCCGCCGCCGACGGCGGCTCCTAGGCTGGGTCAGGATACGGACGAATTGCTCGCCCGCTCGCGCCGCGGCGAACGCTGATACGCACACGGAGGACCAGGCGAATGGAATTGAAGATCCGCAAGATCGTGACGTTCGAGGAGGAGATCCGCCTCGAGGGCGAACGCGCCGCGAACCCGCCGCTGCGCATGATCGCGGCGGCTGCGGTGGTGAAAAACCCATGGCATGGAAGAGGTTACGTCGAGAACCTCAAGCCTGAGATCAAGGCGTTCGGGCCCGTTCTCGGACAGCTCCTCACCGAGCGGATGGTGACGCTCGCCGGTGGTGGCGACAAGATCGAGGCCTACGGCAAGGCCGCGATGGCCGGCCTCGACTGCGAGCTCGAGCATGCCTCGGCCCTCATCCACACGCTGCACTTCGGCAACTTCTACCGCGAGGCGCTGAAGGCAAAGACCTACCTCGGCTTCACCAACGGGCGGGGACCGGCGAACACGCAGATCCAGATCCCGCTGATGGACAAGAACGACACCGGGCGGCGGTCGCATTACCTCACCGTCCAGTTCTCGATCTACGACGCGCCCGCCGACGACGAACTGATCGCAGCTTTCGGCGGAGCGACGGGCGGGCGTCCGCACCACCGCATCGGCGACCGCTACCAGGACCTCGCCGAGATCGGCGCCGACATCGAGAACCCCGCGAAGGTGTGACGCGGGCGCTCGGCTTGCGCGAAAGGTCCGGCGTGCGATAGAGGCAGGGATCCCGCCACAGCACGCCGGTTGCTCCCCATGCAGACGATCCTCCTCCTGACCGCCTCCAACGTCTTCATGACTTTCGCCTGGTACGGGCACCTGAAGACGCTGAACGACAAACCGCTCTGGATCGCGATCCTGGTGAGCTGGGGCATCGCGTTCTTCGAGTACGTGCTGCAGGTGCCGGCAAACCGCATCGGCTACACGATTTTCACGCTCGGGCAGCTGAAGATCATCCAGGAGATCATCACGATCTGCGTGTTCGCGGTGTTCGCGTGGGGCTACATGGGCAAACCGCTGACGTGGAATTACGCCTGGGCCGGGCTGTGCATGGTCGGCGCCGCCTTCTTCATCTTTCGCGACGCTGCCTGAGGCGCTTTCCGCATGCTCGAGCGCGCGCGCTACCTCGCCACCCGGAAGGCGCTGCACTTCTGCATGCACCGGGGAATCGCCGAGCCGAGCCGGCGGCTGAGCCGTGCGGTGGTCGGCCAGCTCGCCGCATCGCCTGCGCTGATCAGGAGCCTCAAGGGGACCATCAAGAAGCGTGGCGTGCCGGCAACGGACGAACTCGCGGAAGCGCTGCGAGACTGCATGACGTTCACGGAACGGCTCGGCATCAGGCCGTTCATCGTCTTCGGTACGCTGCTCGGCGCAATCCGCGACGGCCGCTTCATCCCGGGTGACGGCGACATCGACATGGGCGCGCTCGAACCTGGAGCGCTCGATGCGCTGGACCGCGCGCTGCGTAACTCGCCGGTGTTTCGCGCGGGCAAGAGCCGCGTCCACGCAGGTACCCCCTCCAAGGTCGAGCTCATCCACGCGAATGGGGTGCGCATCGACGTGAAGCAGTTTCGCACGGCATCCGACGGCACGCGCTGGGTGTCGTTCTGCAGCGGCATGCCGCTCGAGCGGCTTTTCCCGAAGCCGATTGGCCTGGTGCAGCAAGCCATTGCAGGGATCGAAACCTGGCGACCGGACGAAGCGGAGGCGATGCTGGAATTCCAGTACGGTAACTGGCGGGTGCCCGACCGCAACTACCACTGGATAACGTCCGGCCCGATCCAGAGCGAGGCGCACCGGGAGTGGATGCTCGCCTGCGTCGGCGATGCCTTCGCCAATACGATCGGCCTCGGCAATCTTGCGAAGGCGCGATCGATGGCGCAGTCGATGGCGCGGTTGTTTCCGGGCGACCCCGTGTGGCCCGCTCTTGAGCGGGCTATCGCCGACGCGAGCGTCGGCTGAGCATCCGGCCGCGTCTGTGGCGGGCGGACATCGCGCCTGCGGCAAGCCCGGCTGCCAGTCCAGCCAGGCCCGCAAACACCGCGTCCCGGCCGGCGACGAGTTCCCACCCAGGCGTGAGCCTGCGCGAGAGGATGCCATAATCCACGATGCCTGCGATGCCGGCGGTCATGATCGCCTTGCCGATCACCTCCGGCGCCCCATCGTCTTCCGAAAGGAGGCCCGAGTAGATCGTTGCCCAGAAGTAGGCCGACGCCTGGTGCGTCGCAAAACCCACCGCCGTATGCTGAAAATCGGCACGCCGGACGGAGCCGGCACGCGGGCCGTTGAGCCAATGGCTCGTCGCATTGAGGGGCTGGACAGTGGAGCCGCCGCGAGCAGACGACAGGGCGGCCACGGCGAGTGCCGACAAAATTCCCCCGAAAGTGCCGGCGGCAACGAGGGTGCCGCCGGAGTATCCGCGGTGGATGCTCAAACCGTGCCTGTGCGGCGGCTGGAGATGGCGCCCCAGATCGCAAGTACGATGACGGCCCCGACCACCGCTCCGATCAAGCCGGCGCCCTGGTCGGCCCGGTACCAGCCCAGCGCCTGGCCAAGCCACGTTGCCACGAAGGCTCCGACGATGCCGAGGATCGTGGTGAGGATGAAACCCGATGGCTCGTTGCGCCCCGGAAAGATGAATTTGGCGAGGAGCCCCGCCACGAAACCGATGATGATGGTCCACAGGATGTGCATCAGTGCGAACTCCCTTGCGATCAACCCTGCGCCATAACCCCGTACGCCTCGGTTTGGTTGCAATCGCATTTCGACGCAGCGTCATCCGCATTCCGTACCCGCCAACGAAAATGCCCGGCGCAATCGCCGGGCATCAAAGTCAGGGGTGGGCGCCGCCGGAGCCGTCAGGCGCGCTTCTTGGCGGGCGTGTCGGCGCGTTCGAAGGCCGGCACCACTTCCTTGCAGAACAGCTCCATCGACCGCTTCTGCTCCTTCATGCCGAGACCGAGGCTCGCGTAGTAGATGAACTCGTCGACGCCCAGCGCCTCGTAGGGTTTCAGTTTCGCGATGACTTCCTCCGGCGTGCCGAACATGAGGTTGGTCGACAGCATCTTCGGATCGTATTCGTCTCGGTTGTTGATCGCCGCGAGGTCGACTTCCTTCGGGAAGCCGTTCTTGACGTCGCCGAGGTTCTTGAACAGGTTCTCGAACTGGCCGAGCTGGCGCTGCGCGGCACGCACCGGCACCATCCAGTCGTCCTTCTTCGCGTAGACGGCCGTGTGGCGCATCATCGCCATCTTCGGCCGCGGCTTGCCCGGGTTGTTGGCGAGCGCCTCGTTCAGGCGACCGACGTAGAGTTCGGCCTCCGACATCGGGCGCGTCAGCGGCCAGCACTGGATGTTGAGCGAGTGCTTCACCGCGAAGTCGTAGGTGACCGGGGCTCGCGCGGCGACCCAGATCGGCGGATGCGGCTTCTGCAAGGGCTTCGGAACAGACGTCGAGAGCGGGAACTTCCAGTACTCGCCGTTGTGCTCGTAGTCGCCCTTCCAGAGCGCCATCACCGCCGGCAGCATCTCCTGCATGTAGCGCCAGCCGTCCGTCTGCTTGAGGCCGGGGAACATGCGGTCGAATTCGCGCTGGTAGGCTCCGGAGCCGATGCCGAACTCGAGGCGGCCACCGGTGAGGAGGTCGGTCATCGCCGCTTCGCCGGCAAGGCGGATCGGATGCCAGTAGGGGGCGACGGCAACGGCCGTGCCGAGGCGGATGCGGTTGGTGTGCGAACCCCACCAGGTGAGGATCTGGAACGGGTCGGGTGCGATCGTCATCTCGAGCGCGTGATGTTCAGCCGCCCAGGCGATCGTGAAGCCGCCTTCCTCGGCCATCTGCACCATCTCGAGCGTGTGGCGCGCGACCTCGCGCATGTCGACCGTGTCGTCCATGCGCTCCATGTTGATGGCGAGCTGGAACTTCATCTCGTCGTTTCCTCCATCCAGTTTCTCGGCCGGAAGTGTTGGGCAGGCCCGGCCGGCATGGTGCAACGAATTCGACGCGGAGCAAGGTTTTTCGACGCGTGGTGCCTTTGTGGACGGACATATCGACCCCGTCTGACGATGTCGCATTTCCTCCGGCAGGCCACAGCAGCCTCAACCTGCGAATGCAATCGGGGGGTTATCCGTTTACGGACAAAAATGATGAAATGCTCGTAAAGGTTGTATATTCTCCCTCCCGGTTGACGGGGGAGAGTGATGAAGCCTTGGTACAGCGATGAGCAAATCGTTCGTCAGATCGACACTGGTTCCTACTGGCGAACGCCGAATTTCGAGAAGGCAAAGACCGTCAGTTTCGGGTTTCCCACGACGATGGATTGGGCGAGAGCCGTTGCCGACGATGATTGGTCGCGTGCCGTTCAAACCGGCACCGGGTTTTCAGTCGAGGAGCAGAAGCAGGCCACATTCGCGGTTCAGCTTTGGGACGATGTTTCGGCCCTGACGCTTCGGCCCGCGCCATACGGCAGCGTGGCGGACAATGACACGCTCAGCGGCGGCACGGGCAACGACACGCTGATCGGCGGCGACGGGGCGGATCTCCTGTCGGGCGGTTCTGGCGCGGACCACTTCGTGTTCAAGGGCCTTCAGGAGATGAAGGGCGACGTCATCCAGGATTTCGAGCGTGGCATCGACAGGGTCGACCTCAGCGGCATCGACGCGAACACGAACGCCAACGCACCCGGCGACCAGGCCTTCAGCGGCATCGTCGCGCTGTTCACCGGCCACGCCGGCGAACTGATGCTCACCAAGGCGGGCTCAGACCTGCTCGTGTCGGGAGACGTGAACGGCGACAAGGTGGCGGACTTCCAACTCAAGCTCGCCGGCCTCCAGACGCTGACCGTGGCCGACTTCATCCTGTAGGCGGCGTGTTCACCGACCGTTGCGGCGTACGAACTTCGAGAAGCGGCTGGTGTCCCCGCTCTCAGTCTCGTCCTGGTAGAGAAAGGCCAGTCCCGCGGCGTCGAACTTCTCGAAGAACTCGTCCCACGAGATTTCTTCGAGCTTACCGCTGTCGCCATAACCGGGGAAGTCGATCCGCAGCACGCCCGGCGCGCCGTTCCTGGCTGTACCGGCCACGGTTGCGGGCCGACCACCGCGAGCCTCCACCCATTGGCGGATGATGTCGTGCTTGGTCGTAACCCGGGACGTCTTGCTGCCTTCCGGCGACCGCTCGCTCGAACGGGCCATGCCTCGGCTCCTTCTGGCCTGCTCGTGCTGCTGCCCGAGCAATCGGTCAAACAGGGAATACCCGATGAACGTTCCCGCGAATCTTTCGCATCTTTAAGTTGTGATTTGGAATTTCCGTGTATATTTTTTGGCGAATCGCCAGGAGCTCTCGATGGCCACCACCACCAAGCCACTCTTCACCGACGCGAAAATCGTTGCGCAGATCGATGCGCAAAGCCCTTGGTCGATCGGCGGGAGCGAGATCGCCAGCACGATCACGTTCGGCTTACGTAACGATCACGAGTGGGGCCATTACGGACACGACCGGCAACAAGTTTGCGGGCATCAGCAAAAGCTCGGCATTCACCTTTACGACATCGCCAGCCGAAAAGGTACTTGGACTCTCGGACGCCACAGTTTTCGACGGTACCGAAGGTGGCGACAAGATTTCGGTGGCCTCGACGGACGCCCGCGAACACGTGATCAGCGGGCTTGCCGGCAACGACTCAATCACCGGCGGAACCGGCAACGACACCCTGAAGGGCGGTGCCGGCGTGGACATCCTCAACGGCAGTGGTGGAAACGACAGGCTGTTCGGTGGCGATGTGGTGAAAGGTCAGGTTCTTGACGGCGGCGACGGAGTCGACACGGCAGACTACTCGGACCTCGCAAGGGGATCTCTCGTGATCGACCTTGCGGCGGGGACCACTAAGCTGGGCAACGTGACCGAGAATCTGCTGAACATCGAGAACGTTACCGGCGGCGGCGGCGCGGACACCATTATCGGCAATGGCGGAGCCAACGTTCTGATCGGCGGCGCGGGCAATGATATCCTCAAGGGCGGCGCCGGCAACGACATCCTTGACGGCGGTGTGGGGGCGGACAAGCTGTTCGGCGAAGACGGCAACGACCGCTTCATCTTCACCAACGACGATCTGAAGGGTGGGCTCCGCTATGACGGTGGCAACGGCTTCGATGTCGTTAGGATCGCCGCCGGAACAGCCGCAGCTTTCGACGTCGACAGGGCAGCCAACAAGATCGAAGCGGTGGTTGTCGAAAGGAGCGATACGGCCGTCCAAACGCTGATCCTCAATCCGGATGATTTCTTCTCCGGCTCGCAGAGCGACACCGGCACCGCTCAAAAGGTGTTCGTTGCCTACACGGGAGGTGGCAACGATGTGATCAACGTGATCAACGGCTGGATCGCGGCAACGTCCGGTACGGCGGTTCAACTTACAGACGTAGAAAAGGGACTCATCGCGGATGCCGCAGGCGCCACCAACTTTGGCGAACTGGGCCTGCAGGCCAAGGTCGTCACGGATGGCACGAACTTCGTGACGATCTGGACCGACGACAACCTGCTGTTCAACTAGTCACCGAGGGGGCCGGAGAGATCCGGCCCCGTCCTGTTCGGCCCTCTCTTTGACGCCGCGATGGGCGTCAGGGCCGCAGGAGGATCGTCTCGTCGATCTCCTCGATAGATCGCCGTCCGCAGAAGGCCATCGACAGGTCGAGCTCCGTTCGCAGCATCTCGAGGACGCGGCGAAGACCCGGTTCGCCGTAGGCGCCCAGCCCGTAGAGGTAGGCGCGGCCGATGTATGTTCCCTTGGCGCCGAGCGCCAGCGCCTTCAGCACGTCCTGGCCCGATCGAATGCCGCTGTCGAGGTGCACCTCGATGCGGTTGCCGGCAGCGGCCACCACGGCGGGCAGCGCGTCGATCGTCGCGGCTGCGCCGTCGAGCTGCCGGCCGCCGTGGTTCGATACGATCAGCGCATCGGCCCCGGTTTCGGCGGCGCGTTCGGCGTCTGCTGGATCGAGGATGCCCTTCAGGATGAGCTTTCCGCCCCAGCGATCACGGATCCACTTCACGTCGTCCCAGTTCAATGCCGCATCGAACTGCTCTGCGGTCCAGATCGAGAGCGAAGACGTGTCCGAGATGCCCTGCACGTGGCCGGCGATGTTTCGGAAGGTGCGCCTCGGCGTTCCCGCCATCCCCATCAGCCAACGCGGCTTGAACGCGAGGTCGATCAGGTTCGGCAGCGTCGGCTTCGGCGGCACGGTCAGGCCGTTGCGCACGTCCTTGTGGCGGATGCCGAGGATCTGGAGATCGAGCGTGAGCACGAGCGCGGAGCAGCGGGCTGCCTTGGCACGGTCGATCAGGCGATGCACGAAGTCACGGTCGCGCATCACGTACAGCTGGAACCAGAACGGCTTCGAGGTGTGTTCGGCGATGTCCTCGATCGAGCAGATGCTCATGGTCGAGAGCGTGAACGGAATGCCGAGCGACTCGCAGACACGCGCCGCAATGATCTCGCCGTCGGGGTGCACCATGCCGGTGAGCCCGGTAGGTGCGAGCGCGACCGGCATGGCGACGTCCTGGCCGATCATCGTCGACTTCAGCGAGCGGCTGGACAGGTCGACGGCCACGCGCTGGCGCAGCCCGATCTTGTCGAAGGCGGTCTCGTTGGCGCGGTAGGTGCCTTCCGTCCAGGAGCCGGAATCGACATAGTCGTAGAACATCTTCGGCACGCGGCGGCGTGCGATCTGGCGCATTTCCTCGACGTCGGCGACGTAACGCATCGCGCTCCCCTCATCCCGGACGAGCGGCACATTGCAGGGCCGGCCGCGCGGCTGCAAGGGGCCGCTTGCCGGGGGCGTCGGGACGATCAGATCGAGACGGCGCGCGAGGCCGGTTCCGCGGCTCCCTCGGGTGGAGCCAGCGCCTTCATCAGCTCCCGTTCGATCGCGGCGTGCCGCTCGGGGCTCACGATCTTCGCCTTGGTCAGATCGGTCACGTAGAACACGTCGACCGCGCGCTCGCCGAACGTTGTGATCTGCGCGGACACGATGTTCAGGTTAAGCCGGAACAGCGCCTCGGTCAGGGAGTAGAGGAGGCCGATACGGTCGAGGCCCGCCACCTCGATCACGGTGAAACGGTTCGAGGACGTGTTGTCGACGACCACGCGCGGCTCGACCCGGAAGGCCTTGAGTCGCGCCTGCGGCCGGCGCTGCGCCACGAGTTCGCGCAGGCGCACGCCGCCGGCGAGTGTCTTGCGGATCAGTTCGCACACCCGTTCCGCGCGCCGGCGTTCGTCGTCGTCGGTCTCGAACTCGCGGCCGATGAACAGCGTATCGAGCGCCATGCCGTCGGCGGTGGTGTAGATCTGCGCGCCCGCAATGTTGGCGCCGGCGGCGGCGCAGGCTCCGGTGAGCATCGCGAGGAGGCGCGGGTGGTCCGGTGCATAGACCGTGATCTCGGTGATCGCGGTGAACCCGTCGGTCGCGATGTGGGTCGATATCTTCTCGCCCGCCGCTTCGGTTGCGGCGACGAGGCGTGCATGCGCTGCGTGGTGGACGGCGTCGTGGTTCATCCAGTAGGCGTCGTAGTGGCGCGCGATGTAGGCGGCGACGCGCTCCTCGGGCCAATCGGTCATCAGTGCACGGAACTCGTTCTGCGCGGCCGCCACCAGGTCGCGTCGCGACACAGAGATATGGCCACCGGAGAGTACGGGCTCCGTCTCGAAATACAGCGTGCGCAGGAGCTGGCCCTTCCAGCCGTTCCACACGCCGGGTCCAACCGCGCGGATGTCGACGACCGTCAGGACCAGGAGCAGCTTCAGCCGTTCCGGACTTTGCACCACCGCGGCGAAGTCGAGGATCGTCTTGAAGTCGTTGAGGTCGCGCATCTGCGCCGTCTCGCTCATCAGGAGATGATGGCGCACGAGCCACGCGGCCGTTTCCGTCTCCGATGGCGTGAGGCCGAAGCGCGGTCCGAGTTCGAGCGCGATGCGCTCGCCCGCCACCGAATGATCCTCCTTTCGGCCCTTCGCGATGTCGTGCAGCAGCGTCGCGACGAACAGCGAGCGACGACCCGATTCCGACAGCGCCTTCCAGATCGTCGTCGACAGCGGATGTTCTTCCTTGAACGATCCGCGACCGATCTCGGCGAGAACGCCCAGAGAGCGGATCAGATGCTCGTCCACCGTGTAGTGGTGGTACATGTTGAACTGCATCATCGCGACGATGCGGCCGAAGTCCGGGATGAAGCGCCCAAGCACGCCCGTCTCGTTCATCCGGCGGAACACCGCTTCAGGGTCGCGGCTGTGGACGAGCAGATCGAGGAAGAGCTGGTTCGCCTCCGGATCGGCGCGCAGCCGGTCGTCGATCAGCCGCAACGAGCGACGCACCAGAGCAAGCGTATCCGGATGGATCGCCACGTTGTGGCGTTCGGCGATGTGGAACAGCATCAGCAGGTTCACCGGGTCGCGCGCGAAAACCTCGTCGTTCACCGCCTGCAGGCGGCCCTCGATGCGGAAGTCTGCGCTCTCCGGCACGGACTGTGACTCCGCCTTGAGGAAAGGCAGGAACAGGCGCGACAGGGATGGCGCCTGCTTCATCTGCCGGGCCTCGAGGCCCGAGCAGAAGATGCGCGTCAGGTCGCCGACGTCCTTGGCGATGAGGAAGTAGTGGCGCATGAAGCGCTCGACCTGCCGCAGCGGTCCGTGCGCCTTGTATCCGAGCCGGCTGGCGACCTCGGGCTGCAGGTCGAAGCTCAGCCGATCGGTCGCCCGCTTCGTCATGAAGTGCAGGTGACAGCGCACGGCCCAGAGGAAATCCTCGCACTTCTCGAAGCGGACAAGGTCGGCGCGCGTGAACACGCCGTCCGCCACGAACTCCTCCGGCGATTTCGTGCCGTAGACGAACTTCGCGATCCAGAACAGCGTGTTCAGATCGCGCAAGCCCCCCTTGCCGTCCTTCACGTCCGGCTCGACAACATACCGCGACTGTCCGGCGCGTTCGTGCCGCGCGTCCTGCTCCGAAAGCTTCGCGGCAATGAATGCCTTGACGTCTGAAGGTCGGATGTCGTTGCGGTAGCGGCGCTCGAGATCGGCGAACAGCGCCTCGTCGCCGCAGATGTAGCGCGCCTCGAGCACTGCCGTCTGGATCGTGTGGTCGGTGCGGGCCTGCCGCAGCGATTCATCGACGCTGCGGCTCGCGTGGCCGACCTTGAAGCCGGAATCCCACAGGACGTAGAGCATGAACTCGACGACACTCTCGCCCCACGCGGTCTGCTTGTACGGGAGCAGGAACAGGAGGTCGATATCGGAGCCGGGTGCGAGCGTGCCGCGACCGTAGCCGCCGACTGCGACCACCGCGATACGCTCGGACGAGGAGGGATTTGCGGCCATGTAGAGCTGGCTCGCGAGCGTGAACAGGGCGCGGATCAGGGCGTCCTGGAAATCGGACAGGCGGCGCGCGCACGCGGTGCCCTGGCCATCGGCCGAAAGCTGCGCCTCGGCCGCGTTCCGGGCTTCCGCGACGGCGCCCTTGATCACCGGGACCAGCGCGTTGCGCAGGCGCAGGGGCTCCGTTTCCCTGGCCACGACGGGCTTCAGCCGGGCCGCGATCGCGGCCTCGTCCGGCATGACGGCGATGACGGCCGGCTTGTTCATAATCCCGTCAAGAGCACCCGCGGAGCGCGTGCTGTCAAGAGCGGGACCTGCCGCATATTCAGTCCCTCAAGTTTGATACCTTAACGTCGTAGAAGAACTTATTTGTCTTCAAGATCAGGACCTTTTTCCTCAATGGCTAGCGTGCGGAAGCTTTTCGCAAACGTGAACCCGCCGGAAGCACATATTCTGAAGCTCCGGGCCTAGAGGTTGCTTTGGCGAACGTCGAAGTGAGGGCTTTGCGCAGCGCACTGCCTAAGCCGTTTCTCGCATCGAAGAACTCTTGACTGAGGCCAACGCAGGCCTGGCGCAAATCCGAGTAAAGTTTAGCATCCGATTGCAGCTGTAAGACCGCGTTCACGTAACTATCGATGTCGTTTGTCTTCGTCTCCACGCAGGCGGGTCTCAAGACTTCTAGTGCCGGGACCACCGGATTGGTGATTACCGGTCGGCCGGACAGAACGCTTTCTACGGCCGTCTTCGCGAGGCCTTCGCCAAAGTCGTTCCGGGTGGGAACGATCGACGCATGACAGCGGGCGTAGATCTTGTGTTGATCCTGCGGCGGTGCCCATCCACCAATAGCGACGACGTCCTTAAGGCCGCGGCGCTCTTGTTCGAATTTCAATTCGTTCAAGTCGGGGCCATCACCCCAGATTTCCCAACGAACACGACCTGGCGCTTTACGTTCGGCCTGCTCTGCCATCTCGAGGATGTCAAACACGCCCTTGTTGCGGACCACACGGCCGAAGAAGGCGATCCGAAACGGTTCGTCACCTACGTCCAGAGGTGCCGGCGTGTGAAACCGCGAGCGGTCATAGATCGGGCGCATCACCTGAAGGCGATCATCGTGGCCGCCCGCGAGTTCCGCGACCTGACGAATGCATTCGGGGGAGACCCCAATTACTCCACAAGCTCCCCATTTCCAAAATGTAGCATCTAACCATTGAAGGGCGCGCTGAAGCTTGCCTTGCGGCCGAAATCCGGTTGGCCAAAGGGAATTGTGCAGTACGACAACTACTGGGATGCCGCATAATCGAAACAGCCAGAGGCAGAAGGGAAAGGTAGTTCCGGACGATACGACCGCTACATCGGGGCGGTACTTCAAAGCTGACCAGAAAATGCTCAGCGCATAGCGCGCTTCTCGAGTTAAGTAGGAGAACTTGCTCTTGCTCGAACCGATCTTGGGCCGGTGTTCTATGGTAAATTTTCCATCTACTATCTTGCGGGGCTTCGAATCATACGACAGCAGATACGCCTCGGCACCAATGTCGGCACACAGGTCTTCGACTAGGCTCGAATAGGTGATTGAAAACTCACCTGCATACGCATTGCGTGTCCGCCAGCTTTCGTGTGCGCCGATGGCGTTGCCTGGACCGCAAGCATACATCACGCGACGAACCGACGCGCCGAGCGAAGCGCCAACGGCCCGCGATGCTGAATGTGCGGGAATTGGATTCCATGGAATGTGATCTGCAATGTCGACCGACGGACTTTTCACGGCAAACCCCTCACTCGCTCACTTAGGATGAGTAGCGTGCCGTCTTCTTTATAAGGATGACTTAACTAAAGGCCGTGGGTTTGACGAAAACGAGAGTCGATTGTTGACCGTCTATTGCTTACAATTTGCCAGCAATTTCAGCTCGTAGACCAGCGACAACGCTTCCCGCGGTGTCAGTTCGTCTGCATTGACGGCCGCGATGCAGGAAACAATAGACTCGGTCGCCGGATCGTTTGGCGATGGCCCTTGTTCAGCGGCGCGTGCGGCCGTGAACAAGGGCAGGTCGTCGACCAGAGCCTGCTTCGGCCGCGACCGCTCATTGGACTCGAGCGCCTCCAGTACTTGGGCGGCGCGCGCGATGACGGAGGGAGGCAAGCCCGCAAGTTTCGCTACCTGGATGCCGTACGAACGATCAGCCGCGCCGGGTCCCACCTCGTGCAGGAAGACGACATCGCCCTGCCACTCCTTCACCTTGACCGTCGCATTCGCGAGACGGGGCAGCCGCTGGGCAAGCGCGGTAAGCTCGTGGAAGTGGGTCGCGAAGAGCGCGCGCGAGCGGTTCACCTCGTGCAGATGCTCGACGGCGGCCCACGCGATTGACAATCCGTCGAAGGTCGCTGTTCCGCGGCCAATCTCATCGAGGATCACGAGCGATCGATCGGTCGCCTGGTTGAGGATCGCGGCTGTCTCGACCATCTCCACCATGAACGTGGACCGACCGCGCGCGAGGTCGTCTGCGGCGCCGACGCGGCTGAACAGGCGGTCGGAAACGCCGATGTGCGCCTCCTTCGCCGGTACCGGCAGGCCCGTCTGGGCCAAGACGGTGATGAGCGCATTCTGGCGCAGGAAAGTTGACTTGCCGGCCATGTTGGGACCGGTGAGTAGCCAGATGTGGCGGCCGCCATCCTCTGCCGAGAGGTCGCAGTCGTTGGGTACGAAAGCGGAGGCACCGTCGCGCCTCAGCACTTCTTCGACGACCGGGTGCCGCCCTTCGAGGATCTTCAGCATGCGCGAGCCGTCGACGATTGGCCGGCACCAGCGGCGGTTCACGGCAATTTCCGCAGCGGCTGCTGCGACGTCGAGCGCCGCCAGAGCGCGCGCCACGGCGAGGAGGTCAGCGGCCGCGTTGGTCACGAGGCGCACGAGGCGGTCGAACACGGCGAGCTCGATGGCGAGCGAGCGTTCGCCTGCGAGCAGGATGCGCTGCTCGAGGTCGCCGAGTTCGGCGGTGGAGAACCGCATTGCGTTCGCCATCGTCTGGCGGTGGATGAACGTCTCCGAAAGCGGCCGCTGCAGCAACTTCTCACCATGCTGCTGGCTCACCTCAATGAAGTACCCGAGCACGTTGTTGTGCTTGATCTTCAGTGCCTTGACGCCGGCGAGGTCGGCATAGTTCGATTCGAGTCCGGCGATGACGCGACGGCTTTCGTCGCGCAACGCCCGCTGTTGGTCGAGTGCGGCATCGAAACCGTGCCGGACAAAGTTCCCGTCGCGCTGATCGAGGGGGAGGGTGTCAGCAAGCGCGTCCGTGAGGGCTCGGACCAGTGTGGCACGGTCGGCCGACAGCGAGGCGCATGCGGAGTCCACTTCGCTCGGCAGCTGGGCGAGCCCCGATCGATCACTTGCCGCCCGAAGCACTGCACCGAGATCGGCTGCGGCCATCGTGCCGGCGGCAATCGACATGAGGTCGCGGGGACCGCCACGGCCCACGGTCAGGCGCGTCAGGGCACGCTCGAGATCGGGTGTGCGCGCCAGCCGCTGGCGAACGTCGCGCCGCAGGTCCGGGTCTGCTGCGAAGACGTCCACCGCGTCGAGCCGGACCGCGATTGCGGCGGGATCGGTCAGCGGGCTCGAGAGGCGCTGGGCAAGGAGGCGGGAGCCTGCGGCCGTCACCGTCTGGTCCACCGCATCGAGCAGGCTGCCGCGCCGCTCACCCTGCAGCGTGCGGGTAAGTTCGAGGTTCGCACGCGTCGCCTGGTCGATCAGCATGTGCCGGCCGTCATCCACGCGACGCGGGGGGGACAGGTGGGGCAGCCGTCCAACCTGCGTGAGCAGGACGTAGTCGACGAGTGCGCCTGCGGCAGCGATCTCCGCGCGCGAGAAGCTGCCGAAACCCTCGAGCGCTGCGACCGCGAAATGCTGGCGCAGGCGATCTTCTCCGCTCGTCGAGTCGAAGCGCGATGCCGGAAGCGCCGTCACAGTGGCGCCGCAGGTTTCGAGCGCCCGTGAAATCGAAGCCTCCATCGACAGCGAGTCCGCGACGATGATCTCACTCGGCTCGAGCCTGGCGAGTTCGCCCGAAAGTCGCTCGTCGCTCGTTGCCGTGACGGCGAAGTCGCCGGTCGAGATGTCGACCCAGGCAACCGCGACGCTGGCTTCCGACCGCACGCGGGCGATCGAGACGAGGTAGTTGTTGGCCTTCGCCGGCAGCAGGGTCTCCTCGGTGAGCGTACCGGCCGTTACGAGACGCACGATCGCACGGCGCACCACGGACTTCGACCCGCGCTTCTTCGCCTCCGCCGGGTCTTCGGTCTGCTCGCAGATCGCGATGCGATGGCCCAGACGAATTAACCGGTTCAGGTAATCGGTCGCTGCGTGCACGGGTACGCCGCACATCGGGATGTCTTCTCCGAGGTGCTTGCCGCGCTTGGTGAGGGCAATACCGAGCGCGCGCGAGGCGATCTCTGCGTCCTCGAAGAACATCTCGTAGAAATCGCCCATCCGGTAGAAGAGCAGGCTTCCCGGGTTTGCGGCTTTGATTTCGAGGTACTGCGCCATCATCGGCGTCGCCTGCGCCGCCTCGATTCCCGCCTGTGTTGCGCGCTCGTTCATCGGCCTGCCCGATACCGTATGACCTATCCCGCTCTTCCTAGCAGGAAGGCCATGAGGGAGTCCCGGTCAGGCGGCAGTAAACGCCCCCGAATCCCCAGCGAAAAGGGCTATTGCACGCGAAGGAGTTGGGACGAAGGCCTTGTGTTCAGCAGGAGAACAGGTAAGCGCCTGCGAACTTCGGCAGTTGTTTCCTCGAGAGGGAGCGAAAGCCAAAAGGCTTCAGCCTCACTTGAGGCCGACGGAGACCTCGCCGAACTTGGTGACGAGTCCGGTGCCGATCGCAGGCATGACGGCGATCAGCGTAAGGCCGGTCGCGGCGATAATCAGCGCGTACTCGATCGATGTCACCCCCCCGGCGTCCTCCATAAAGCGTCTGAGAAGTTGCATCTACTTGGGCTCCGTTGTGTCGCGCAGGCAACAATCTATCGATGCCGCCATAAGTGTTCGTTCGCTCGAGCCGGAGGAATTTCTGAGAATTTTAGGAAATGGCTGCGGCGCAATTGAAGCAGATAAAATTCGAATCCGGGCGCTGAGTCTTCCTTTGCGCCTCGCGCCTTACTCTGTCCTGGCAGCGCAATTACCAGAGACGGACGTAACGCATGACCCTCGGATTCAACAAGACGGAAGTGCTTCTGCGGCAGGCGAGGGCTTCCCGGGCGCAACTCGACCTTCACAAGGGCCGTCGCCCGGACCTTCGTCCGGTCGTCATGCTGTTGGCGATGGTTTTGTTTCTTGCCACCGCGATTTCCCACCAGATGCTGTTTCCAGGGATCGGGCAGTAACCTTGACTAGGTTCCACGCCAGTTCGCATCGATCGTTGCGCCGTTGTGACAGATTTGGCCGCCGACCGGCGACTTCTGAACTCACGAAAAACGTGTGAAAGTTGTTGTTTTCTGCTGAATTGGGGTCTGGCTCGTGTTATCAGGTGAGTGCTTCTCCCGTTTCCCTGTTGGAGAAGGTTAGCCGCAAAAACTTGGGAGCAGCCTTCCAGCTGCTCCCCTTTCGTTTGAGGAACATCAATACAATTGTGTTTTTCGTTTTTGATAAGTGTCTGTTCCAAAAGCTGAATTCCTGAGGCCGCCATATAAACTCCACGTTGACGTAAACGTCGTCTTCCCTCGGTTCCGGGATGGTCTGACGACGCGCTGCCTGTCATCGCCCTCGAATCACTGCGTCTTTGACTCGAATTTGCACCGGGTGCTTAAGGGCACGATGAGGGTGTGTGGACTATTACTCCTGCGCGACGGAAGTGTGGTCACGGGGGAATGCATGCGGGCTCGTCCGCTGCTCAGTTTACTGCTGATAACGATCGGGCTGTTTGCGGGCGAGGTTCACGCGGCGCAATTCCGATACACCGTCGCCGGCACCGAGCTTCACGTCGACATGCCAGTCGTCGCCACCGGGTTGTCGTCCTCGAAGGGCGATCTTCTGAACAGCAGCGACCGCGGCCAGCAGTGGGTCATTCGAAGCGTCGGATCTCCCGTCGGACCAGCGTGGCTTGCGGAGGAATCTGAGCCGTCGCCCCTGATCGAAATGCCGATCCCGCCCGCCGCATTGCTGTTCGGACTCGGCGTTGTCGGGGTGGGATACCTGTCGCGGCGTCGTCAGGCAGTAAAGGGCTAGAGCCCCTCTGCCGCGCTAAGGCGACGCGGACCGGAACATCGCATAGGATGCCGGCATGGCAACCGATGCACCGCACGTTCCACCAAGGCAGTCGAGCCGCGGGCCATTGCCGCTGATGGCTCTGATCGCCATCCTCGTCCTGTTCGTCGCGTTACAGCCTGTTTTGACGAACGCACTGCGCAACTGGACAGCGCAACCCGTTCCAGAGGCGACCATTCCGCCCCGTCCTCTCCCGCGTCTCCAGCTTGTGGGCCCCGATGGGGCTGCGGCATCGCTGGATGCCTATTCGGGGCGCCCCTTCGTTTTGAATGTCTGGGCGACGTGGTGTCCACCCTGCCGGGAAGAACTTCCTGCATTGGACAAGATGGCAGAGCACCTGAAGGGTGGAACGGACGTTGCCGTCTTGGCGCTGTCTGTCGACACGGTGAGCGCGGCCCAGGTTCAGGCGTTTCTGAAGGCCCGCGGCATCGATGAGCTGGTGCTGTTTCGCGGCGAGCCCGAGGCGGTGCTGCAGGCCTTGCGCGTGCCGGGATTGCCAACGACGCTCCTGATCGACCGCGAGGGTCGAGAGGTGGGGCGCCTCGTCGGCGCTACGGCGTGGGATTCGGAGAGCGTGATGACCGCGGTGAGGCAACTGCTCCTCAACCGATAAGGGCCGGCCGCTTTCGCGACCAGCCCGTTGTGGGGAGAGCAGTCGAAGATCAGGCCGAGCGCGTCTTCCGACGGGACGCGAAGCCCACTGCCGCGAGGCCGGCCGCGAACAGCGGGATGCTGGCAGGAAGCGGGATGGCAGCAAGGGAATATGTGCCCTTGCTATTGGCCGAGCTTAACACGCAGCTTGGCGCACAAGCATTGGTCGTCACGTTCGCCGTCCACTGGAATGTGCTGGTGAAGATACTGAGGCTGCTCGCGATGAACGTGATGGAGGTGGGAAGGTTGTTGATCGTGGAGTTGGCCGCCGAACTGCCCTGTACGCCTGCGGGTAACCCGGCGAAGATGCCGTTGGTGACGGTGAACGTATCGATGCCGGACAAGGCGATGGTGAACGGTGTCGTTGCTCCACCGATCGTCGTCGCATCGAACGTGCTGGTGCCGATCACATTGAGGGCGCCGTCGAAGAACTTGATCTGATACGTCGCCGCGTCGGCCGATACGGCCGCCGCAGTGAGGCCGGTCCCAAGGACCGCCGTCGCCATTAGCTTCTTGAGCATCATGCTCTCCCTCATCTCTCTCGCCACAAGCAGGCCAGAACCGATCTGGCCGATGGCAACGACATTGCGGTCGTTGTGCGCTCGTGTCCAAAGTAATGCAGGAAGGGTGTAACTAACCGGTTGTCTTCGATTGGCGCATTTGTTGCGAATTTCTGTCTAAAGTACTCATAAGTTCGTTTTGCAAAGACGCAATCTAAGGTAAAAATTATATACAATAATACAACTTTAAGATAAGCTAATTGGCGACCGCCCTTGAACAGACCATGCAAATGGTGCGCGTGCGCAGGCTGTCGATCGCATACCATGCATGGCTGGCTGGCGACGAACTTCAGATGCGCCTCATCTCTTAAGCGTTTCGGTTCCGGGAGATGCAATTGGCTCTTTCCGATCGGTTTCGTTATCGTGAATTTTATCGACGACGGATAGAGCGGGCTGAAATTCGAGTTTGCCGTTCGCGCCATCTGACTTGGACCGCTTCAAGTCGGCCGCGCAACTAGGCTTGGCGGAAAGGGGCCAATCTCTTGCTCAGTCGCCCTTCCCAACAATTTTTTAACCGAGCGCTCCAGGTTCATGCCTCGCCGTGCTTGACGAGCATTTCCACGGTGGCGGTTACTGTCTTCTCGAAATTCTCGGTACTGTACCGTGCGATTGAGTCGCGGCCGTGCCTGGCCATGCGCAAGTAATCATCGGGACGCAATAGTACCCCTGCACAGGCTTTCACCCAATCCTCCACGTCTCGTGCCGCCAGGAGCAGGTCCCGTTCGTTCTGCAAATCGTCTGCAAAGCCTGAATGCGCAAAGGGCGTGCAGACAAGCGGGCGCTCATGCGCCAAGGCATCGATAACCTTGATTTGAGTTCCTCCACCCGAGAATATCGGCGCTATCACTAAAGCAGCGCTGTCATATTCGGAAGTAATATTTTCTACGAATCCACGAACCACGATATTGTTTTTTTCTAGTGCCGCCTTTCGTTCTCCAGAAATTCGTCCGACGATATGAAGCTCGACTGGCATAACATTCGAGAGGCGTGGAAGTACATTCAACGCAAACCACGTTGCTCCAAAGAAGTTCGGCTCATGTTCCATGAGCCCCACCATCAAAATCCGGCCAGGGATGGGGGATTTTCTTTGTCGTTTTAAATCGGGAAAGCGGATCGTGTTCGGGAGGTAGGACTTGTTGTTCGTCAGGATTTTCGGTTCGTCCGCGGGATTTACATACCAGACATGGCCGACCTGCCGCCCGTAGATTTGTGCCAAGCCGTCGAGTGCGAGGGTCTTCAGCCGGGAGGATAGTTTTTGTCGCGTCAAGAACGTCTTGCCGAGATCGTCCGCATCAATGATTACCTTACGCAATACGTCTCGCGGGAGGAGCGCGGCTGTGCTGACGAAACATACAACGATCAAGTCGTAGTTCTCGATCGCAAACTGCGCTTTGAACCAATTTCGGATTCGATTTCGTTGGAAAAGTCCGGTGATTGAAGGCCCAATCGTCGTATAAGTAATCCTCTTTATGTTTTCACTATTCCACTCGGCGTCGTAGGCTTCCCTTTTGCCCGGTTGGAACACAACCGTATTCACCTCGCCGAGCCGCTTCAAAGCCAACCGGATCATCGAGGTTCGGATTGACCCTCCGTAAGACTCGTCGATTGAATTCGGAGTGACTAAAAGGAATCGCATTTCTCAGGAACCAATATGCTTGGAGAAATTTTGACGGGCAGTTCTTTACCGGACCGTGCGCGGCATGACCACATGACTTGCGCGCCTACATGAATTCCAGCGGCTCGAGAATTCCTTTTACAAGTTTAGCGCTCCAAAAGCATCCAATGCGTCGCCAATGAAGGCGTCACTGAGATCTGATACTGACCTGCAGAAAAGGACATAACTGCAGGAGATCGACGGCCCGCGCTGTCCAGGCTGAAAACCTTGAGGCCGGGGTTGGCAGCCAGCCGCACGGTTGCCGACACCGCGTTCGTTCGCATCGCCGGAGGATCGCTTCCGGTTGGAATCGATTGACCGGCGAAAGAGATCAGGATCCGCCTGGATGTCCGCAGGGGTTCATCGGTGAGGCTTTGAACCGCTACCAGCGCCTGGTCCGGCGAATCGACCGAAATTGCAACCCCATCCCCGTCAAGAGTCCGACCGCCGATCATACCGGCTGCCATCAGACCCATGGTATTCGAGATCGTCAGCGTGCCAGAGCCGAAGTCTCGGCAGACAAATGCCGGCGTGGAGCAGATCTGGCTCGGCGCGGTACGGGCATCCTCGTCGAGCTTTGGCCCGCCGACGGTTTGCTGTCCCTTGAACCACGGCAGTTCGGGCCGTGACGGCAACACGAGCGCCATGCTCTGTCGTTCCGGCAAGCTCTTGAGGAGTGTCGACGTTTGCGCAGAGACGGGCTCTTCGAGATACCTGTCGGGCTGCACCTCCACGGTGTCCATCCCTTCAAACTGCGTTCGGCGGAACAACAGCGCCGCGGCAGGCATCGCCGTGAGGAGAACGGGATCGTTGTAAAATTCCCATTGGTTGGCCGGACGCTGATCGTCGGGGGGGCCTTGCGCATAGGCGAATTCCAGCATCGCATCCCAGCCTTGGAGCGCGCCGATCGACGCGATCCACAAGGGTAGGGCGCCCCGATCGGCCGACGGCCAGCCGAGGGTATTCCACTCGCTTACTGTCACCGGCTTGCCCTTCACCGCACCTGAAGCAATCCAGTGAACCGGTCCGGGCGCTTCGTCGGGGCCGCGTTGCAGGAAGCCGGGATCGGCATAGGTGTGGGCGTCGATGATGTCGCCGTCCGTCAGTGCGGGCAGGCTCGCGAGGGGGTCGTTGCCCCAGTAGCTCGTCGTTGCGACGAGCGCCTTCACTCCGATCGAGCGAAGATGCCTGATCATCTCCGCATTGAAGCGGTGCTCGAGATCGTTCAGGAACAATTTGGCGGGTCCGTGTTCCCAGGCTTTCCACGTTTGCTGGGGGTCGAGCTTGTGCTCGCTTGCGAACCTTGCTGCCGCTTCCATGTATCGCTGCGAATGCCGCGGAGAGCCAGCCGACGGCAACAGCGCGTTGCCGAAGTGCTGGGTCATATCGTTCTCATTCGTGATCAGCACGAAGGCCACCGCCGGATCGTCCTTATAGGCGAGACCAGTGAACGCATTGACGTGCCCGAGATAAGCTTCCGAGAATTCTTGCATCCGCTTGCGGATCGAAGCGTTCACGTACGCGTAGGGTGCGCCGTGGACGCGGTCCTGACCCTTTGCGATGTCGGCAAAGTCGTCGATCCCATCGGCGGCGACGTAGGCGCGCCCGACCTCGAGATCGAGCCAGGTGTAGACGCCCGCGCCTTTCAGGCAGCTGATCCACCGGTCGAGCCGCCGCATCGATTGTGGATCTAGGGTCAGGGTATCGGAGGCGGGGCCGAACACATTTGGAGAAACCCACGGCGAGTCATGGTGGTGCAGCCTAACGAGGTTGATCCCCAAGGCGGCAAGTCGGTTGGCCTGTCGGCAGATGGAGTCCTCGCTCGTCGAGAACAGCGCGTAGGCAGTTATGTTGACGCCCCAGAAGTGAGCCGCGCGGCCGTCGGCGAAAACCAACCGCTCGCCGACCGCGCGAAGGAATCCGTGCTGGCCGGCGGGACGATCGTCCGCATTGAGGAACGACAGGTCGATCGGCACGTCCTCTGCCCCGATACGCTCGACAAAGGTGTTGGCCTCTGCCCCCGTGCCGGGCCGGGCGTATGTGGCTGCCCCGATCGTCAGGCTGAGAACAAGCGCAATACCGGTCCTGGGAGGAAATCTGAGCCTCATGCGTTCGTCTTTCCCGCCCGAGGCATCCCCGCGACGATGCCACCTGCCGCCAGCAGCGCGGGAAAGTAGATAAAGCTGTTGAACAGGGAATCAGCGAAAGCCGCGAGCGCGATGATCGCCAGGACGAGGCTCGAGCCTCCCGTCTCGCGGTGTATGGTGACGATTCGGGCGAGCGCGGTACCCGCCCAAGCCGCTGCTCCCCAGGCGGCACCGACCAGTCCGAACTGGCCCAGCAGGAGCATCCACAGACCCCACGGGCGACCTTCCAGCGGCCGCCACCAGTCCCATTGGCCGGTACCCATGACGAAGCTGTTCTTCAGCAGCGGAAGAGCTTTCAGATCCTGCGCGATCCGCCAAGGGAACGATCCACGGCCGGCTGCTCGAAACGCGTCGAGAGACCACTGTCCGATCGATGTCGACTCGACGAGTTGGCGAACGGGAACGAAACCCGACACGTGCAGCACGCCAGCCAGAAGCGTGGCTGCGCACGCGGCGAAGACGATTATCTTCGTCAGCCGGATCGGGAACAGCAGGGCGACCGAGCCCGCCAGGGCCAGGGCGACCGCCATGACCGACTGGGACGCGAGGCAGATGGCCCACGTGACGAGACCGCCCAGCACTGCGACTGTTCGACCGTCTCGACGGGCAAGCCACGTTCCCGCAATCGCCGCCATTGCGACCCAGAGCCCATACTGATTGCCGTGTTCGAAGAAACCGATTGGTCGAAAGCCGAGGTACCGCACGGCGCCGTCGTCGCGAAACGGATGAAGGCCGTAAATCCATCCGTACAGCTTCGGGCCAATCACGCCTTCCGCGATTGCGATCGGAGCACAGGCGATGCCGGACCAGGCAATGGCGTTGACGAGACGTCTCCGGGTGGCATCATCATCAACAACTATGCGTCCGATCATCCAGCTGGCTCCCCAAGATCCGGCAAGGTAGGCGGTAGCAATGACGCCCGCCGGGTTCGCATGGTCCACGACGAGCGCCTGGAGCCCGGGCCAGGCGCAGAAGGCGATCATCGGCAGATCGAAGAGCGATAGGCGAAGCCGGAAGAACCTGTCGGGCAGGCGCCAAAGCAAGCACAACAGGACCGCTACCGGCACGACCCAGGCCTTGTCGATGAGGATGTCGGAGGGGACGGCGAGGCCGGTGATCCAGTAGGGAAATTCGGTGTGAACGTCCGATGGCCGGAACGTTGCAACCGGCAGTGTTAACCACCCGCCGAAAAACATCAGGAAGGCTGCGCGATCGGCCTTCGCTACGGAAAACGCGGCAACACATGCACAGCAGAATGCGCCGTAGGATAGGATAACCGTGTTCATAGCGGCGAGCGTAGCCCAGGTCCGGGACGTGTTGCAGCTTTCGAGTGTCGAAGCGACGAAACTGGCGGCGATCGCGGCGTTCGCCACGAGCGCGCTTGCCTGCCTCATCGCCGCCTGGCGCGCGAAGGGCGGGACTCGAACTTGGCGGAGACTGACCTACGTTTATACCGGCCTTGTCGCCGAAATGTTCACTGGTCTTCGCTATACGTTGCATGATCAGTTTGCCCACATGCTTATGTCCGCTGGCGATTATGGCGCCCGTCGTGGACCCCAGACCGTATTGGTGGGCGCATTGCTGCTGGTATTCGGAGTGTGTGCCGTCCGTATCCTGAGGAGTGGTCGAGGAATCGAAGAGAGGCTGGCGCTCGTGGCAACGTTCGCCATACTCACCTTGTTCGCTTCGGAAATCCTTTCGCTCCACGGATGGGACGCGCTGATGTATCGGAGCGCCTTCGGAATGATGATCATCGGTTGGCTCTGGGTGGGGTTTGCATTGGTCGTGATGTCCAGTGCGCTGCGCGGCGCAACAGGGCAAGCGCACCGTCGGAGGTTGGGATGAAGCCCTCCGGGTTGCTTGCCGCCAGGTTCGCGCTGCTGGTCCTCCTGGCACTGATCTCGATGGCCAACGCCGGGCCGTTCGCGCGAGCCGACAATGCCGGACAGTCCGCGACCGTTTTCGCCATGCCTCAGGTGATGGAGCGGCTGCAGATTCTCACGGCCCTCGCCTCGGCGGGCCGCGCCGCTGACGGCTTGACGATGGCCGGGCAGGGGATTTCAGCCGCAACGAACGATCCGACCGCTCGCTTCACGATGGCCTACGCCTATGCCTTGAACGGCATGCCGGACAAATCGATCGAAGCGCTGGGGAAGGCGGCCGACCTTGGGTTCGCGCAGCCCGCGCTCGTTGCAGCGATCGGCAATCTGGGCTCGCTTGCCAACAACGATGCATTCAAGCAGGTCGCTGGTCGCATTCAGGCAGCGGCGAGCAAGGTCGCGACGAAATCACCCGGCACGGTAAGCGATCGTACGGCAACGGTCGACGAGGCGAACACCGTTTGGGACGATCGGCGGGGCGTGCTCGTCAGTGCATTTGCGTTCGCAGCCGGAAAACCTGGACAAGCGCCGGCGGCAATTCCCTCCAACCCGGCGCTTTCAAAGCTGATCGCCGACGGCAGGGCAGCCGGCAATTCCGGGGATCTGTACGACAACCGGGACGGCGGCCATTCGAAGCTTGAACGCAATGCCAATGGCGAACTGACCTTCGTCGAATACGGTCCGCTCGCGAAGCAGTATCGCGTCAACGACGGCGCGAACCTGTTCCTGCGGTTCAATGCGCCGACGGTGGGAAATTGTTCGAAGGCACTCGTCAGCGGGCCGCTGTGGAGATCACTGCCCCGTCTCGTGCTCACCCAGCCGATAGGGCCGATGTCGCTTTTCGACCAGTACATCCGCAACATGCTTTACGTGTATCCCGCCCACCACGACCATGACCCGGAGATGGGCGACCTGTTTCCGGCAAACACGCCCTACATGATCGTCTCCCAGGGGTCTTCCGGCTCCGACATGCCGTTCGTCGAAGCGGTGGCGCAGATCCTCGCGGCGTTCCGGCCCGACGTGAAGTCGGCGCTCGTGCAGAGCGGGTTGTTGATGCCCACCACGCAAATGATCTTCCGCCGGGGCCAGTCGTGGGTGAAGAACGATGAGGATTACCTGTCGGGCGCCGCGCATCCGAGCGTGTTCGATTCGGGAGCGATGAGCGTGACCCGCATGGTTGCGTTGGCGCAATCGTTGACGATTGCCGACGTGCCACCACTCGTCGCCCTCGAAGTGGTGAAAGAGGACGAACCGGCGCGTGGACGCGAGACCTTCGAGCCCGATACGTCCGTTCTGTTCACGACCCCCGCCGCCATCGCTCGCGTCTATCGTACGACCGCACGGGCGATGCACTTGACGGTCAGGGCACGGACGATCGGCCTGCCGTCGCAGCCGAAGAACGAGCCGAAACTTATCTGGCGGCTGTTGCGCGGCAACGAGGCGGAGGTGTCGATCATTCCGAGTGCGGATGGTGCACAGGCCGACATCTCGATCGGGTGGCAACAGCGACGCCGGGTGCCGGGAAGACCGGAACTGTCCAGCAATCGCGTCGACATCGGCGTGTTTGCGGATAATGGCCGGCAGCTTTCGGCGCCGTCGTTCATCTCGGTGCTGCTGCCATCCGACCAACGTCGCGCGTTCACGGAGAACAGCGCGCCCTTGAAGATCGAGTATTCACCGTCCGAGCTCGACAAGCGCTACGTTGATCCGGCCATTTTTCCGCGGCTCGGCTGGACCGATACCTACTCTTACGATGGGACCGGACGGCTTTTGGGCTGGGTGCGCACGCGGGATGGCACGACCGCCAAGTACACGCGCGATGGCGCAAGGGTCGAAGAGGAAGACAGCCTCGGACGCCCTGTCCGCGCGCGGATCGTCAGCTACGGCCTCAAGGCGGGCGACGGGCGTTCGCAGATCGTCGAGAGCGATACGGATCGCGAGATCCGGTATTCGTACGAAAGCGACACCGACAAGTTCGGCAAGCCGTCGCAGTAGGTGCGTTCAGCGAAACATTGGGTCGAAGACAGACGCAGGCGCTTCGAGGCGTCCACCGTCAGGTGGTTGTTATCGAAGTAGAACGGCCGGTCGTCCTGCCAAGGCTCCCTAATCGTGATCGATCAGACGCCGGCTGCTGCAGCCGGCTGGTGGAACTAGCGGCTCAACCTCACGGTTGCGACTGGGTCAAGCGGTATCAAGCGTGACGGGTTGCTACGCTTAACCTTAATGCACGCCACGCAACTGTCGCGGATAAGCGCTCTCTGCAGAAAGCACGGTCGTTCACTCAAGCTCGCCTTGAGGCGGACAAGCCGTTCGCTTTGCAAACCAACAACTTAAGATTGCTTATAAACATATAACTAGTGTGGAAAGTTTGTTGCAGACCAAGGATGTGCGCCCCTTCAATATCAATAGCTCATTCTCGATTCGTCACGCTCTGCTGCAAGGAGATGTGAATATGGTTGCGGATACAGATGTGGCGCAGCTTATTCCCGAACACATACAGTGTATTTTCGGACCTCCGCCCTTGATTCGCGGCGAATCAAGCCAAGATTACCATAGGTTGCTTGCAGAAATTGCCGCGTCAGTTGCCCCAACTAATATAATTGAGTGGATATACGTGAAGGACATTGTCGACCTCACGTGGGAAATCATCCGATACAGACGCGCAAAGTCCGAAGTTATCGAACTAGAGCTTCCATTTGCTGCCGCACCATTCATGCAGCGAGTGACTACCGGCGAGTCGCCTGCTTCTTTGGTCGCAACTCAAAACGACTACGAGGAGGGGCAGAGGCTGATTATTGATGCGATGATTGAGCGTCCGTTTGAAAAAACGGAGGCAGCTTCGGTACTGAAAGAGCATGGTCTTGCTTTGACATCTCTCAGTTCGGCAGCGCTTGTGTCCAAGCTGGCGATGATAGAAGCGATTGACCGGCTCATTACGAGGGCTGAAAAGCGGAGAGACACCGTACTACAGGAAATCGAGCGACGTCAGTCCGTGTTCGGAAGTGCTCTCCGGAACGCGGCTAAATCGACTGTTGTCGAGTTGGCGGCCAATTCAGGTTAGGCCAATGAGTGAACGTGGACCTGGAGAAGTATCTGGGAGACGACGCGGTGGCCCTCGGACTCCAAAGGGTAAAAGCAGGTCCTCTTTGAACGCCTTAAAGCACTCACTATCAGTCCCGGTTAGGGCGGGAAGTCGGGAATCAAAACGTGCAGCAGAACTATCCGAGCTGCTCGTGAAGGAGATTGGAAACCGAAGCGTGGCACGGCAAATCGCCACGGCCCAGGTTGAGCTTGAGCGAGTGATGTACGTTAAGTGCGCTGTACTCAGCGCTGCATTAGCTAATGGCTTCCCCAGCACAGCCTTTGAGAATCTCGAAAGGCTTGACCGATACGAGCGCCGCGCCAGAGCGGCGAAGCGACGAGCAATAATTGAAGCGAATTGCATCGCTCGCCAGTGGGGGCGCGACACTCTATAGAGTTTACAGATGCGATGCTGTTTCTTTAGAAACGAATTTTATTCCGCTAAAGGCGCAATGTGCCGTTTGAAAATGCGCTGGAAGTCGGAAACAAAATTCGGGTGCACCGCGAGACAATCGTGGAACCCGGGCGCGGTTCTGACAGAGACTGGCTGCAGAGTGACAGAAATCATTCGATTGGGGATTTGGAAGTAGTGATAGCCGTATTGCGACAAGTCAGCAAACGCCGCTTGGTCCAGCCGTGTATGGGTGTCATTGGTTTCGAGTAGAGGACACTTTGGAGGAGCATATTGATATAGCTTTCGCGCTCCTTTGAGGACCATTGCTTCATTTCCTTCGACGTCTAACGTAATCAATTTGATCGATGCTACGCGGTGTAAAATATTGTTCGGCGTATCGACTTTTACCTTAATTTCCGACCCTATAGTTTTATTTGGATGTAGATTTACAGATCCTTCCCCAAAATTCCCGACCGGGATAAAAACTTTGCGATGGATCTCTCTTCACCTAATGCTGTAGGATGAAGAACGACATTATTGAACTGGTTTAATTGCAAACTCTGTTTCAACATTGATACAAGTATTGGTTTCGGTTCAAAGCTGTGGATAACTCCACTGGGTCCTACTGCTTTAGCCGAAACCAACGTCACAATTCCAAGGTTAGCGCCTATATCGACTACAGTATCGCCGTTGGACAGTAGCCTTCTTCCAACGTAATCGTCGAGAGGGATCGCAATACTATTGCCGTTAAAGCTACTTTCAGCTGTGCTTTTACGTGGAGGGAGTAGTCGCTTTCCAAGCTCGTTGTTTGCGAGACGGCCCAAACCGCTAAAGAACGGGTATAGCCGGGCTAAACACTGAATTAAGACTTCTTTCGAGTAGGGACTGATAGTGACCGCCATTCATCCGTAGGAGGCATCCGGAAGCCCTCAAGCGATTAAAGAAGAAATTTAACATCGAAGTAGCCACTGGGGAGCTCATCTCGAGCGCACGTAGTTGGTTTCTCGGTTCCTGTTTCCGGGGACTTACGACACACAACCACGACGCTCTCGCGGGCCATTAGAATCGGAGAGTGGCGCCCAACTCGCTTTGGCTCAAACGCATCTTATGCGAATGATTTCTAAGGGCTGTCTTTGCCACATCTGCATTAGCTTACGCCGCCTCTTAAGGCGGCGTTTGACAACTTGTTGCGACGTGCCCAAGCGGCCGGCTCAGGCCGCTAAGCGCAAAGGGATAATGGATCAAATCCCATTTCGTGACCAATGAAGGGACTGAGCAAGCGCTAGGGCAGTTTATCGTTCGGAGAGACCTATTGTTGCTCGTGCTCATTACACCAGAGTCGCCCCCTCGGCCGTATCATCCCCTGCAATCTGACCATTTGTCAGTTCGACAGGATCCGTATTCTTCCCTCGTGTCCAAAGGTGTTCCGCCACACCTAAGGGATCGACTCGATGTTTCCTCCACCATTCTCGTTCATTGCCGCAGTTGTGAAGTTCCCTGTGATGAAGCGCGCAGAGAGGGACTGTGAATTCGTCGCTCGGCTTACGCCCAAGTGCGTTTGGCTGCGCAAAACGGAGATGATGCGCCTGCGTAGGCTGTCGATCACATATTGTGCAAGGCTGACTCGCAACGAACTTTAAATGCTCCTCATTCCTGATGCGTTTTGGTTCCGGCAAGGTCAGCTGGCTTTTATCGATCTTGCGAACACCAGTTGAACTTGGTGCCGCATTTTCGGCAGCGCGTGCTACTGATTTTCCGCCGTATAGGGACAAGCCAAAAGGATTTCCGAAAGTGGATAAGGCGCGCTTCGTCGCGTCCGTTTCAGCTGCTTTCGCCGCCCGCTCGTGTGCTTCTCCGGGAGTGTTTCCGCTCCCCTCACCGGCGCCAAATCCTTCGCGGATGATTTTGGTTTCTCCGGCTCGCACGGTAATTCGCACCCGCGTTAAATAGGCCGCTGCGAAACGACCAGTAAGCTGTTTGGTCCATACGCATTGCGTCGAAATCGTTTCTCTATCCCAGGCATCATAGCCAAATATGCGGTTGGCTTCCGCAATGGCATGCCATCCTTCGAGATAGTTTAGGATCGCACCGCCCGCTTCGCGCGATTTGATGTACTTGGGACGGATCTGTGCCTTAAGGGCACGCAGCTGGCTGCTCGTGAATGTCATTTTTATCCTACCCGAATTGAGAGGGTTGAACTGCTGTTCTCAAGAATCGCCCCCGGAACGTGTTCCCCGCCGCGCAATGCATGCGTCAGCGCCGATTTGTCGAGCTTCGCAGGCTGCGGGATCCAGTAGCGGTCGGGAATTTCCGCATCGGAAACGATGATCGCCTTTGGCGTGGTTCTGCGAATGGAGGCGGTGAAGTCCGGCTCCACAATTCTTTGCAGCGATGTTTCTTGCATCGCTTGCAGCACCAGTGAGCGTTTCCCTTCGGCCCGCTGGCGAATTCGCTCCATCCGAGTTCGCATTTCGCTAAGACGTTCACCGAGAGCGTGCACAAGCTTCTCGTCCATGATTGCTGACCGAATGACACTTCCGAGTGCCTCTTTGAAATTCGTTGCACCTTCCAACGTGTCATTTAGCGTTTCAGCATCAAGCGTAGGATTGAATGCAACGATACGACGACGAAGCTCGGCGAATCGGTTAGCTTCTGATGATAACTGCATCTTTGTACCCTCTGGCATCTATATTGGTACTTTTTGTACCATCTTCGCTTCGTCCTTGCAAGTGCGAATTCTGAAATGATTTTTGCGGAGCAAATTCGAAGCGCTCGGGCGCTGCTGAATTGGAGCCAAGCGAAGTTGGCTCTTGTATCCAGATTAGGAGTAATGACGATAAAGCGCTTGGAAGCTGGAACCGGCCCCGTCCGAGGCACAGCGAATTCGATCTGGGCTATAGAAAAGGCATTAGAAGATGCGGGCATTATCTTCATCGCAGAAGACGATTTGATGGGACCGGGAGTGCGGCTAAAGGGGAAAGTTGGAAGGTCCCCAGACACTGAAGGCACCAACACCTAGCTCGTTTCGAAGCACATTGTTCGCGCACGATCGTACCGCTAGCCGGCGTGTTCGCGTCGCTTGAGGAAACTCGACAGCACGAGGCACAGTTAAAGCAGACGGCTTTTTCGATCATGGACCGGCCGAGGTTACTGGCCTAGTAATCGGCGACAGGCGTCCACGGATCCTCATGAACGAAACGGATCGCGAGATCCGGTATTCGCACGAGAGCGACGCCCACAAGTTCGGCAATGGTTTAGCGGAACATGGGTCGAAGGCGGAACGCAGACGCTTCGAGGCTCCGAGGCATCGGCAAGTGTGTGACACTAAAGAAGCCGCTTTAGAACCTCGGTCAGCCCGAGTGATCGATCGAGAAACGGGCGCGCCGATGACCGGGCGGCGGATTGCATTCTGCGATACCAACCCGGATCGACAATGAGTTTAAGGATATTGTTCGCATACGACTCGGGATCGTCGGGTTTGCACTCAATGGAACAGTCACGGAGCACTTCCAAAGCTGGTACGACCGGATTGGTAATGACCGGACGGCCCGCCAATGCCGCCTCGACCGCGGTCATCGCTAGACCTTCTGCGAAGGAGCTGCGCGTCGGAACAATCAAACAATGCGATTCCGGATACACCTGTTGTAGATCCTTGGGACTTGTCCACCCCCTCACAGTCACTACGTGATCGAGGTTGGAGCTCGTAACCGTACTTCGCAGCGTTTCGAGGTCAGCTCCAGTCCCACAGATGATCCATTTCACCTCGCCGGGGACCGTTTTCTCCAGTATCGACGCGATTTTCACAATGTCAAACACGCCTTTACTTTCAACAACACGACCAACGAATATGATTGTAAAAGGCCGTTGATGATGTGGTGGAGGCGGCGGAATTGCATCGAAATACTCAGTATTGAATTGCGCCCGGATTTGGACGAGTGGGCGAGCGGTATCGCCCGCGACGCTTCTTACCTGCCGCTCGCAAACAGGCGAAACACAAAGAGTAACTTCGGGGACGTACTTCCAGAAGTAGCGATCCAGGAAAGCAATCACTTTGGATGCCGTCGTCGAAGGCGGAAATCCGTTGGCCCACAACGCATTATGTAAAACCGGAACCACTCGTATACCGAATAGAGCGAAAACTGATTGCAAGAAGTAGTGAGTAGTGCCTGAATCAATAATAGCCAAATCGGAACGAAATTTCACCGCTCTAATCAAAAGTTGTATTGTGTATACGAGCTCTCGAATATGAAAAAAAACACCTGAACTATTTGGCCACGGCTTCGGTAGGTCTTCGATTATTACATTCCCGTCTACGAGCGTCTCGGCTTGCTTGTGATGACACACAATGTAGAGCTCAGCACCAATATCTGCCGCAAATTGCTCCACTTGGCTGGAGAAAGTGATCGACACCTCTGTTGGATCGTGATCACCCGAACGCCAATGCTTGTGGGCACGGATCACATTGCCAGGTCCGCCTGCGTAAAAAATCTTTTTAGGTTGTTTCCGAGTCTTGGAATCGCCCATATGGGCCGCCGTAAGGGTCATTGATGTTACGTGGTGACAAATACATTGAGTCAATTGTTGCAAGAAAACTGCCAACCGACTTAAGGTAGCGGCGGCTCGCTGGGGTTACCTCTCGAAGAGGTTTGGAGCCGCCCTGTTCGCCCGATCCTTGGCAGTGCAATACATCGCCCGTTCCCAAATGGATTTAGCGTTCGATCTTGCATCTCAATTCAATTTCGGCTTCGACCATGTCAATAGTCTTACGAAGTCGATCCAACGGCACCGAAAAGCCGGTTTCCTCTAGATCTCCTACAACGAATCCGTGCAGCAGACCGGCAACGTCACATTGTCGCTTAATCGCACCGCTTACTCGGTTCGGTTCTTGTATTGCAACGACTGCAGAGCCGTGCTTCATAAGCATTGAGCAATGACACAAATGCGAGCCTTCAACGCCTAAGGCGAGTTTGGCATTGCCTAGGATCCCCCGTAGTTCAGCGATGCTCAAATCCTCTGGGTAAATCGTTTCAAACCCTTGTTTTTTCAGAAACTCCCGCAGCGGGCCTTTGTTATTTGGTTCTCGCAAATCGCCGAGTTTCCCTCGTTCCAAAAAGACCTTCCTGTCAGTTAAGCCTCCCGGTACCGCTAGTGCTAATCTTAGTTCTGTGACACGAGAACGCCGGCCGGGATTCATGCCACGATCGTCCACGAGCCAGAGGGATTTGAACTGTACAACCGATGGCAATGACGGCGGCGTGGGCAGAGCTAATAGTTGTCTATACTGCTCTTGATGAGGCCAGAACTTATTTGGAAAAGTCAATGGAGGTATTCCCCTTTGTTCAGCCAGTCGCTCGATTAATGTGCCACTTGTCAACCAGTCACCAAAGAACGTTGTTGTAGTCTGTTCGCTACAGATCTGAGCCGAATCGTGCTTGTTCAAAGGTTCCTTCAAAATCGCTCTCGCCTTACCTGGACCAATACGGCTGAACGAATAGGGTAAGTATACACATCCGTCCGCAACGATGGCGTTTTTAAGCTTGTAAGCCATCGTAGGTGGGTCATAGAATTCACCCCCCTTCATCAAAGCCTTTGCAGCATTTAAATCCTCGAGCGGCGCAAGCAAGGCACGATCTACTTCGCCCGGAATCGATATTGCCGGTGCTACTTGGCGCGAAGCGCCTGGAGCCAGTTCTACAATTTCAACTGCAAAACGGGTGATGGGAATTTTTGTAACGTAAGTAATAATACGAGATTGTATTGGCCAAAAACGCCAAAAAAATCCTTGGTTACTCTGCGCTAGAATATCAGCTTTATTCATGGGCAAGCCCGATTTTCGGTCATCTTGCACTTTAGGAGTTACGTTGCCAAACAAAGATCATTGGAAGAATGTCAGATCCCTGCCGAAGTCTTATGGACAGCTCCCGTTGATTTCTACGGCTCGAGGATCGAGAGGAGATAGGCCCCGTACCCTGTCTTGGCGTAGCGCGTCTTCGCAAGGTTTTCGACCTGGGATGACGGAACGTACCCAAGCCGATAGGCAATCTCCTCGGGGCAGGCGATCTTGAGGCCCTGACGCTGTTCGATGGTGCGCACGAAGTTTGCTGCGTCAAGCAGGCTGTCGTGGGTACCGGTATCAAACCAGGCATTGCCGCGACCCATCTTCTCGACCGAGAGGCGTCCGGCCTCCAGGTACGCAGAATTCACCGACGTGATCTCAAGTTCGCCGCGCGCGGAGGGTTTTACCTGTTTGGCGATGTCGACGACCTGGTTGTCGTAGAAGTAGAGGCCGGTCACTGCCCATCGCGACTTCGGCGTCTTCGGCTTCTCCTCGATCGACAAGGCGCGTCCGGTATCGTCGAACGCCACAACGCCGTACCGCTCGGGATCGTGCACCTGGTAGGCGAATGCCGTCGCCTCGTCGCGCACGGTGGCGGCCTGCAGCTGCTCCGTGAGGCCGTGCCCGAAGAAGATGTTGTCGCCGAGCACCAGCGCGCTGCGGTCCTTGCCGATGAATTTTTCGCCGATGAGGAAGGCCTGCGCGAGGCCTTCGGGCTTCGGCTGCGCGGCGTAACTGATCGAGATGCCCCACTGCGCGCCGTCGCCGAGAAGCTTCTCGAAGCCGGGCAGGTCCGTCGGGGTCGAAATGACCAGAATATCGCGGATGCCGGCGAGCATGAGCGTCGTCAGCGGATAGTAGATCAGCGGCTTGTCATATACCGGCAGCGATTGCTTGCTCACCGAAAGCGTGACGGGATAAAGCCGCGTGCCGAGGCCGCCCGCGAGGATGATGCCCTTGGTCTGCATGGGGAGCTGCCTTCAGCCTGCTGATTGCCGTTTCGTCGTTTCGAGCCGGCCGAGACGTTCCCCGGCATAGCGCTTTCGCAGCGGCCGCCACCATGCCTCGTTCTCGAGATACCAGTTCACGGTGCGGCGAAGCCCACTGGAGAACGTCTCCTGCGCCGACCAGCCGAGTTCGCGCTCGATCTTCGATGGATCGATGGCGTACCGGAAGTCGTGGCCGGGTCGGTCCTCCACGAATTTGATGAGCTCGGTCCTCGAAGCGCTTGCAGGCCGCAATTCGTCCAGAAGACGGCAGATGGTTTCGACGACGTCCAGGTTCTTGCGCTCAGCCCTGCCGCCCACGTTGTAGCTCTGGCCGATGACGCCACGTTCCAGGATCGCGAGAAGCGCGCGGACGTGGTCGTCCACAAACAGCCAGTCGCGCACGTTTTCGCCCCGGCCGTAAACCGGCAGGGCGTGCCCGTCTATCGCGTTCGTGATGATCAGCGGAATCAGCTTCTCCGGAAAATGGTAAGGCCCGTAGTTGTTGGAGCAATTCGAGATGAGCGCCGGGAAGCCGTACGTGTGTACCCACGCCGTGACGAGGTGGTCCGACGATGCCTTGCTCGCCGAGTACGGTGAGGTCGGATGATAGGATGTCTCCTCGGTGAAGTAGCCATCGCGACCGAGCGAGCCATACACCTCGTCGGTTGAGATGTGGAGGAACCGGAAACCTTCCTTCTGAGCAGCCGGGAGTTCGTCCCAGTAGGCGCGCGCCTCAGAGAGCAGTGTGTATGTGCCGACGATGTTCGTCTGGATGAAGTCTGCAGGCCCGGTGATCGAGCGATCGACATGCGATTCCGCCGCGAGGTGCATGACCCAGTCGGGCCGGGCGCTTGCCAGAACGTTTCGAACACCCTCGGCGTCGCAGATATCGAGCTTATGGAAAGTGAAGCGAGGGTCTGACCTGATCGGCCCCAGGGAGTCCATGTTTGCCGCGTACGTCAGCTTGTCGATGACCGTCACGCGATGACGCGTGTTGGCGATCAGCCACCGGCATACGGCGGAGCCAATGAAGCCGGCGCCGCCGGTGACGAGTACATGCTGCATCGATGTAGACACCTTGACTTAACGGAGCTCTGCGTATCGTGTCTGCAATAAGAAAAGGTTAGGCGCCAGAGGAAATCGCTGTGGGTTATGATCTGATTAACTTTGGCGATGTCGTTGGTCCGGAGTGGCGATTTGTGGAACCTCGCTGCGCGGATCTGGGCGCGTCTTGGCATTTCTTCAGAACACAACAGGTTTCCTTACTCGAGCGCTTGGTCAAGCGTCCAAACATCGGACGGTATCACCAGGCCAGCAATGCAGTGCGCTGCGCCCGCGAGCAACGCGCGCCGTTTCTTATCTCGCATTTGCCCCGAGCGACACTGCCGATGGAGTTCTTTCGCTCGCTCTACAAGGTGCAGGCTCCTCATCTCGCCTTCGCGTTCAATTTTACAGACCTCCCGACTGGTTTTCAGCGGCGGGTTTTTGCAAGAGGCTTCCGGCATGTAGATCGGTTCACGGTGTTCAGCCGGTATGAACAAAAGCTCTATGCCGAATGGTTCGACCTCGATCCTGGCCGGATCGACTTCATCCATTGGGCCATGGAACGGCCAAACGTCCCGCCGACGCGAGAAACGCCAGCGCGACCATTCGTCTTTGCGGGTGGAGGAGAAGGGCGGGATTACGGGACCCTGATTGAGGCGATCCATCGATTGCCTTCCATTCCCTTCGTCATTCAGGTCCGTCCGTCTAACCTTCAGGGACTGAGCTTGCCGCCGAATGTCACAGCATTCACGGACCACAACCCTCCGCGATTTTGGCGCTTCGTCGCCGATAGCCAATTCATGGTCCTGCCCTTGCGCGACGACAAGACGCCTTGCGGTCACATCACAGTGGTTGGGGCGCTCCAATTGGGTCGGGCGATTGTGGCCACCCGGTCTGATGGTTTGATGGACTACACCGGCACGGATCATTCCCTCCTGTGCGAGTACGGCGATGCGGACGCGCTCGCTGCAAGAATAGAAGAGCTCTGGACTAATGACGCATTGCGTTCACAACTGGGCTCAAACGCCCAGCGTTTTGCAGACGACCATTGCGCTGAACGACGCTGGTGCGAGTATCTCAAGCAGGCGATTGGCGGTTTGCGATGACTAGCCCCCAAAATCCCGCTCTTGTCGTGGTGTCGCACTATGATGCGTGGCCGACTGCTGACCTTGAGCGTCTTGTTTCGCAGATGTCTGCTATCGACGCGGGTATGCCATTCGACTTGTGTATCGTCGTCAATTCGGAGATCGGAAAGAAGATAAACTCAATAGGAGGCGCAAAAGTCCTTTACCGCCCCAACACGGGATACAACATCGGGGCTTGGCAATATGGTTGGGAGCAGAATCCAGGATACGAGTTCTACTTGTTTCTCCAAGATGAATGTGTGATCCGCAAGCCTGGTTGGCTTCGGGCTTTTAGAGACGTAGCCAATATTTCCGGAGTTGGTTTGGTTGGAGAAAGTATAGTTTATCATAATTCTTGGAGCGAGTACGAAAAGTATCGAGGATTCTACGAGACATGCCGCGACATATGTCAAGATATCGGAATAAGTCTAGGCAATAACCCCACCCACCTTCAGTCGTTAGTGATTGGCGCTCGTGGCGATGCCCTTAAGGCGATCGGGGGGTTTGTTTTGACGTCCGGGGGCAAAATCGAGGCGATCGCCACAGAGGTTCTCACTTCCATAAGGGCCAGAGCTCTCGGATACAGAATTGCTCAAGTCTCCTGGCGCCCCTTTGAATACATTTACCATCCGCAGTGGGCGTCGCTCCGCGAGCAATCTTCCCGGCTGTCGTGGACGATGTCCAAGATTTTCTATGAATACCTTCCTGAACAATTCAATTACAAGCTTCGCCGAATCATGAAGCGAGACAACGCTTCAAAAGCGTCTAGCGCTTCCCGATAATTCGAGCTGGTATGCCTGCCACTATTGCGCCTGACGGGACGTCCTTGGTCACCACGGCGTTCGCACCGACGATCACATGGTCACCGATCGTAATTGGGCCAAGGATCTTCGCTCCGGCCCCAATGTCGACGTGAGAGCCAATTTTCGGGACGCCGTGTTTGTTGGCGGCGCCGATTGTCACTTGCTGGAAGACCATGCAATTGGTCCCGATCTCCACAGCAGGATGGATCACGATGCCGTTAGGGTGAGGTATCAGGAGGCCTCCGCCCAGGGGCGTGGTGATTGCTATCTCAGCTTGGGTGATTACGGACCAGAACCGGTACTGCAAGTACCAGTAGCGAGCGGCTAGGCGGTTAAAGATCGAAGGTTGCAGGTGGTGGTGCTGGTACTGTCGGATCGATTGCAGCAGCAGCCTCGACCGCATCGGCTGGCGGTTTTCACGAGGCCAGTCAGGCGGCCAGACCACTCCCGAGACTGGCGATCGATCGATTGGTGAACCGTTCTTCATCGTCTGATAGTCGCAGCCCATAGGAGCAATCGGTAGCATCTGAAGTTAAATAATCCGCCGAATCAGGAACTTCTAACCATCGAGAGTTATGCTTTGGAAAAGTCCCTTGCTTATGCAGGTGGCGTGACCGAAAAGGCGACCCGTATGCCACAGACGTCAAACCCATTTCGACACATCTATCATTTCCTACAGCCGCAGGAACGGCCGATGCTGTTCGGCGTCCTCTTGGTAAGCCTCGTGGCAAGTATCTTCGAACTCGCCAGCGTTGCGTCGATCCTCCCCTTCATGGCGATGGTCATGAACACCGACGGGGGATTTGGGCAGCGGATTCTAAACTTTCTTGCGCAACACGGTGTCGAGGGCAGAACCAACGGACTTATCATCGTCGGTCTTGCCACGGTCGTTGCCATTTGCGCCGGCAACGCGGCGTCTGCGCTGAACCAATGGGTCCAGCTCAAGTTCTTGGCGCGCGTGCGTAGGCAACTTACGCATGAGCTCTTCGAGGGATATCTGCGTCAACCGTACCTGTTCCACGTCGCGCGCGATTCCTCATCACTTGCCAAGCTCGTCATCCAGGACGTTCAGCTCGCCGTGCTGGGCTACATGAACTCCGTTCTGGGCTTCATCTCGCGCTCGTTTGTCACTTTCGCGCTCGTGGCGCTGATCATTCTGCAAGATCCTTTCGTTGCACTTGGCGTGGTGGTCGTGATGGGCGGCACCTATGGGGCCGTCTATTTCTTCGCCAAGGAAAAGCTGAACGCGCTCGGGCAACAGATCATGCTGGCCGGGGACGCCCGCCACCGAATTGTTTACGAATCTCTTGGAGGTGTGAAGGAGCTCATCGTCCTCGGCCGCACAACAGACGCAGTGGCCGAACTCGACACCGAAACGCGTGCCATAACGCAGGCGGAGATCGTCAGCAGCTTGACCGGCATGATGCCGCGCTACGCTTTGGAGACCATTGCGTTCGGCGGAATTGTAGCGATCACACTTTTGCTGCTGATGCGCGGCGACGCCCAATCCGCAATCCCGACACTCGCCCTCTATGCGTTCGCCGGGTATCGCATCCTTCCGGCGATCCAGCAGCTCTACGCATCCGCCGTCAATATCAAGTTCTTCACGCCCTCCGTCGCCAACCTCGAGCGAGACCTCGAACTCGTCAAGACGAGCGTGCCGCAGGCCGGCAGCGCGCCAATGATATCGAGCTTCGATAAGGCGATTAGTTTTCGAAACGTCGTGTTCGGGTACCCCGCCGCGAACCGGCCCGCCATTGACGGCGTCAGCACCGAGATTCGTCGCAACGAGTCCATCGGACTCGTTGGCAAGACGGGTTCCGGAAAGACGACGTTCGTCGATCTACTCCTTGGTCTGTATAGCCCAAACTCCGGCAAGATCACCGTCGACGGAACGACGCTCACCTCGGCGAACGCAAAATCGTGGCGGCGCCATATCGGTTACGTGCCCCAGCATATCTTCCTCAAGAACGCCTCGATTCTCGAGAACATCGCGCTTGGCGTAAGCAAGACGAAGATCGACCGGTCGGCAGCCGAGCAGGCGGCCCGGATGGCGCAGGCGGACGAATTCATCGTCCTGCTTCCGAACGGTTACGATACAGTCGTCGGCGAGCGCGGGGTGAAGTTGTCCGGAGGACAGCGGCAGCGATTGGGGATCGCGCGAGCCCTATATCTCAATCCTGACGTCATCGTTTTCGACGAAGCGACCAGTGCTCTCGACGGAGTAACCGAGACGGCAGTCATGGACGCTGTTCGTTCGCTGTCGGGCACCAGGACCATCATCCTGATCGCTCACCGCCTGAGGACAGTACAAACCTGCGACCGAATCTTGATGCTTGAAGCAGGTCGAATTGTCGCCGACGGTAGTTACGAAGAGCTCTTGTCCAACTCGTTGCCGTTCCGAAGACTTGCTGGCCAAGCCGGCAATACCTGACCCCTGAGATCCAATGAAGCTTGGTTTCTATGTGCCTTCGTGGCCCATGGGCTTACACCCGAACGGGATCACGACCTATGTGGCGTCGGTAATTCCTGAACTCAAGAAAATGGGCCACAGCGTTGATATCGTGTCCCGCATTCTCGGCCCAGGCATCGACGTTCGGGACCACGTTCACCCAATGGAGCATCCGGGCAACTCAATGCTTCAGAAGGTACTTTGGCGGTTCGCTAAATCGGAAGCATTGTACCAACTTGCGGCGCAGTCTTTGGTGAATGCAGTCAAGGTCCTCGATCGGTCTCAAGCGCTTGACCTGTTCGAAATTGACGAGGCCTTTGGCGTCGCGGCGGCACTTCGTTCGCAAATCAGACTATCCGTCGTGCTGCGACTGCATGGCCCCTGGTTTCTCGTCGGACCACCGGGCGCGGATCAGGCGCGCACCAGACGCGAGGGTCGGGCAATAAGATCGGTGGGCGCCTTTAGTGCTCCATCCCAATTTGTGCACGATGCCGTGCGAGAGTTCTACCGGCTGCCAGGAACATATTCTTCCTGTGTCATTCCCAATCCGATTGCAGATGTAGCGCCCGGAGAGGTGTGGAAGCGCGACTCTTCAGACCCGGACACTCTACTCTTCGTGGGCAGACTCGATCACCTGAAAGGCGCGGATATCTGTCTCGATGCATTTGTCAAGGCAAAGCAGACACTGCCGAACCTGAAACTCGTCCTAGTCGGGCCTGACCTGGGGATTGACTCATCCTCCGGCTGGGTCAGTTTTCGTGAGTACATTGCTAGTAGCTTGCCGCCAGACGTGGCGGCTTCGATTTCCATAATCGGTGGCCTTCCTCCGCCCGCTGTGCGGGAGCAGAGACTGCGAGCCAGCGTAATGCTTATTTGTTCGAGGTTCGAGAGCTTCTCGTACACCGTTGCAGAAGCTGCCATCCAAGGGTGCCCGATCATCGCCTCAAGGGTCGGCGGCATTCCAGAAATCATCCAGGATGGCGTCAACGGGCGACTGTACGAGAAGCACGATCCCGGCCATTTGGCTAGACTGATTGTCGAAACGCATCGGAATCCGACGCTGGCTTCTCAGCTTGGCGCGCAGGCGCGTGTCGATGCTCTTGCGCGTTATCAACCGGCTCCGGTTGCGTCGCAGCTCGTCAGCTTTTATCGGGAAATCGTGGCTCGTGAGGCCCACAACGCAAAACATTAAGGAGCCGGGGTAGGCCGATTTTCAACCGATTGTCTCTGTTCGATCAACCAACCGCAGGAGAAGGGTTCCGCCTGCGGGCGATAAATCCGATGCCCAGCAGCGCGGTGCCGAACAGCAGAGCCGCCGGCGGGATCGGATTTGCCACGATCTCCTGCTGCCGCACGAAGGTTGTCTTCGTGATCGTCGGGTTCGGGTTCGACGTCACGATCTTCGGAATGCTGAGGCCGACCGATGTGAAGGCGTTCTTCTGCTTCGACCCTTTCGACGCACGTTTGGTCGAGACCGATTTCGAGCTCGCAACTTTGGCGATCGCAGACGACGCAGTGGTGTTAGAGAATGACAGGCTCCCGAGACCAACTGACGATGCTGCACTGAGTTTTGCCGACGACGTGCACTCGACGCGCTTGCCGCTCACCTTGCAGGTGGACGCATGCGCGGAAACAGACCCGGACGCTGCGAGCGCCGAGCCGACAACGAATGCCAGCAAGGCCCTGTTCATTAACATATTAAACCCCTGTTGTAGCCGCAGGTATGTTTTATTTGGCCTCTAAACGTCGTCATCGCAGAAAGTTTCCAGTAAGTCCAGTTCCGTTTTCCTGATGCGGCGCACATTTCGCATGTTGGGCACGATTTCACAGAGGCGTGAACCGTGAACTCGGAGGAGCGAATCGTGAAGCTGGTCATGCAACTGAAAGTTGTTACGCTGATAGCTCTCGCGTCTGTACTTTATGCGTCTTTTCCCAGCTTTGCAGCGCAGATAGTTCCAGCATCATTCCACGATAATGCAGCAATAAACTTTAGATTAACCTTGGGCACTTGCCTTATTTCTGAAGAAGTTCAGACAAATTTTTCCATCTTCGAAAGCAGAACCGTTAGTTTTGTGCATGATAAAAACGCATTTAAGCCGAACTACTCGGCAAAAAGAATTTGGGGACGGTTGGAAAGCGAAAAGGGGATTCAGATGGGGTTCTACAGAGCTCGATTCTGGAAGAAGGGTCCGACGAAGACTCCGCAGGGCGCTTCGGACAATGCGATTGTCGGGAACCTCAAGGGCAATACGACCGAAGACGGTTCGTCCACCCTTACCGGTAGCTTGCAGATCCCGGGCCAAAACGGTGCCGCGCGAGCCTTCCTTGCCTCGCAACAGTTGGGCAAATTCGGAGACTTCGAGATCGGAAGCGACGGAGCATGGAAGTACAAGCTCAATACCAGCCTGGCGCAGACGCTGGGCGCAGGTGCTTCCTATAACGAAGTGTTCTCGGTCCAGTCCGCTGATGGAAAACTTAAGCAATCCGTTACCCTCACGGTGAAGGGCGCAAACGACGTTGCCGCCATCTCGGGGATAGCGGCCGGGACGGTGACCGAAGATTCGGCTCTCTCGGCGACGGGTAAGCTCACGGTCACCGATGCGGACGCCAACGAGGCGCAGCTCGTCCCCCAGAGCGGCCTTGTCGGCAGATATGGCACCCTGAGCGTCAGTGCCGACGGCACATGGTCGTACGCGCTGAACAACGCCAAGGCGCAACCACTCGGCGCTGGCCAGTCGGCTCTTGACACGTTCACCGTCACGTCAAAGGACGGCTCGGCAACGAGCACCGTCAACGTGACTGTCAACGGCGCCAACGACGCGGCGACGATCAACGGCACGCTTACGGGCAGTGTCACGGAAGATTCCGCGACGTCGAAGATCGTCGGGACCGTAACGGTGGCCGACGCCGATGCGGGCCAGGCGCAGGTGCAGGCGCAGACCAACGTTGCCGGTCAGTATGGTACGTTCTCCATCGGCGCGAACGGTCAATGGACGTATCAGCTCGATAACACCAAGGCGTCGGTGCAGGCGCTCGGCAATGGCCAGACTGCGACGGACAACTTCACCATCAAATCCCTCGACGGGTCGAAGACCGAGACGGTCAAGGTCGTCGTGAATGGTGTAGATGAAGGAACGCCGTCAGGCGGCACGACAACGGGTGGAACTACGACCGGCGGTACGACGACCGGCGGCACAACGCCCGGCGGCGGCACCACGGGCTCGATGGACGGAATGGACCACCACGCCGGCACCAATGACCCGGCGACCTGGCACGACTATCGCCCGGAAGGCCTTCAGCCTTCTTCCTTTGCGTCCGTCGCAGAGTTCGTCGCGGCAGTGAAGACGCAGGCTGAGATGCCCATGGACATGGGCGACGCCAAGATGAACGCCGAGCACAGCGCGGTACTGGCTCTGGTGCCCCGTGACCAGGCGACGAGCGTCGCAGTCAAGGACGGCAGCTGGTTCGATCCAACCACGTGGGCCGACGGCAAGGTGCCGGGCGACGGTGCCAAGGTCCTGATCCCGCAGGCGATCGCCGTGACATACGACGGCAAGAGCGACGCCTCGATCTTCACTGTGCGCGTTGACGGCCATCTCGACTTCGCCACGGATCAGAGCACCAAGCTCAAGCTCGATACGATGGTCGTGTCTCCGACCGGGCACATGACGATCGGCACCGAAACGCATCCAGTTCAGGACGGGGTCACTGCCGACATCGTGTTCGCCGACAACGGGCCGATCGACGTGAAGTGGGATCCTCTGCTTCTGTCGCGCGGATTGATCTCGCAGGGCTCGGTGGAAGTACAGGGGCAGGAGAAGTGCGGCCATCTCAAGGTGGCGGTCGACCCGATGGCGGGCGATACGCAGATCGTCATGCAGGACCTCGCTACCGGCTGCGGCTGCGGCTGCGGCGCCAACTGGAAGGTCGGCGACAAGATCGTGCTTACGGGCACGCATTACGTGCCCTGGGGCCAGAACGGCTACAACGGTACGCAGGACGAAGTCCGCACCATCAAGTCGATCGACGGCAACGTCATCACGTTGGACAGCCCGCTGCAGTACAATCACGATACGCCGCAGGCGGACCTGAAAGCCTACGTGGCGAACTATACCCGTAACGTCGTGTTTGAAACCGAACATCCGGACACGACACCGGTGTCAGAGCGTGGGCATACGATGTTCATGCACAGCCCGAACGTCGACGTTCAGTACGCGGAGTTCAACGAACTCGGTCGCACCGACAAGTCATATCGAGCCGTCGATGCAAATGCTTCGACCGACACGAGCGACACGAACGTCAAGGGCAGGTACGCTTTCCACCTGCACATGACAGGGACGGACCCCGGTTCACCGGAAGCAACCGTCGTAGGCAACGCCGTCTGGGGGTCGCCGGGCTGGGGGTTTGCACAGCATTCCTCGTCGGCACTCTTCCAGGACAATGCGACCTACAACACCTTCGGCGCCGGATACGTGGCGGAGAAGGGGGACGAGACGGGAAAATGGCTCGACAACATCGCCATCAAGGCGGAGGGTGATGCCACCTGGAACCTCGTGAAAGAAGGGACGGACGTGCTCGCGTTCGACCTGGCGCGCAATGGCGAAGGGTACTGGTTTCAAGGCCGATTGGTCGAATCCCAAGGAAACGTTGCTGCCGGGGTCAAGTACGGCTTCGTCTATATGACTCGAGGGACAGACGCCAAGCTTGTCGCCGACAACATGGATCAGCCTGAGGCGCTTCGAGGCCTCACGAGTACTACTTTAATTGATCATGCGCCGATCCAGCACTTCCTTAACAACGAAGTGATGGCGTCGTGGGCTGGATTGTGGGTCACTAAGGCGCAACCGTCGCAGGAACACGACGTTCGATCCGTCTTTGACGGGTTTAAGGCGTGGGAAGTATGGCTCGGCGCGCATGTGGAGTATACTGCGCACTATACGTTCAAGAACTTCGATCTGATTGGAACAAAGAGTGGAGAAAGCTGGGGCTGGGCTGCTATGAATTTTGGCTTGAATCTGGGCGTGCTGACTTACGATATGGCGCTGAACAACGTGAATATTTCTGGATTCGGTAGTGGACTGAGGGCGGATAAGGTGGATCCTTCGGGAACCCAGCATCCAGATTGGGGAGTAATTCTCGTAGATGTTGAAAGTCATGGCAACAAATATATAAATTACGAGAACACCGCGACTTCGTATGATACTATTCTAACTGCCTCACAGCTGAAAGAAGGGCAACTTTATCTCAAGACCCCTTGGACCGGCGTAGCTCCTTGGGGATGGGATAACATGCCAGGCTCGCTGAACACCATTACAAAGTACGACAGCGTCGGAGCCGTTCCGTACAAAACGGGCACCGAAAACTTGGGCATCGATTTGTACAAGCTAGGAGAAATCGTCAAAAACGAAGGGTACTGGAAAACTTCTGACGGCAAAGTCATCATGTTGGTGGAGGAATACTTTAGCGATCGAGCGACGGGGGAGATACAAAAGGTCGGCATCCCCGTTAGCATTCCGCAGGATGATCCTAATCAACCTTGGCTCCGCCCTGCTGCTGATTGGAAGTACAACGGCATGATCGATCTATCGAGCAAAGCGCCGGTGACTGGGAATGACTCGGCGGCTACCGGCGGTGGCAACTCGGTGACCATCGACGTCCTCGGCAATGACAGCGATCCGGAAGGCAATCAGTTGTTTGTGGACGGAACGACGCGCCCAGACCATGGGACGATCGTCACCAACGCCGATGGTACAATCACCTACACGCCCGATCACGGCTTCGTCGGCACCGACAAGTTCTACTACTGGGCCACTGACCACAACGGAAACTTCACGCGTGCATCGGTCGCAGTAGACGTCTACCACGACGCTATCCTGCAATAGGTAACTATCGCAATGTGCGAGGGACCTGCGGGCCCCGGCCAGCCAGCCGGCGCCCGTACTCCTTGTGCATAGCCATGACCGGAACAGCTTCGGCGACGGATTCGGTTCCGCGCGCAGCGAGCCCGACGCAGATACCCAGGAGCAAGTATCCGAAATTTAGAATGTAGCTGACGCTCGATATCGTGAGGATCAACGTGAGGTAGGCCGTCATGAGCGACCATGAGAATGCTATCAGTTCGTTCTTCTTTCGCTGAGCTTCGTCGGATCTGGCGACCGACGGATTGCGCAATTGCATCGAGCGCCGGAAGAAGAATACGAACGGTAGCGCAAAGAGCGCCATGCCGATAGCGCCATACAGCATCGTGACCTGAACGTACGTGTTGACGACATCGATGATCCCCATGCCGGTCCACAGATGATCGAAGTGCCCGCTTTGCAGGAAGTTTGGCGACCCGAACAGCGGGGCGTCCATAAACTGCACTTTCGCGGCCCGCAGAAGCGCCACGCGATAGGAGAATGTTCCGTAAGGGTCGTAATCCAGCAATGTGGTGGTCCCGCCAATGAAGCCCGCAACTGCCCCGGCGATCGCTATCAGCGCAACTGCTGCATTGGAGACTTTGCTCAGCATGAGTCGATAGATCCCCATGCCCACGATGGCGGCGACCCAAGCGCCGCGCGAATAGGAAAAGACGGCGAGCAGCACGAAGCCCATGCGGAGCGACCAGACGCGATACCATGCGATCGGCTTGTTTTTGAAAACCTGTGTCGACGCCATCATCCCGACAAAGCCGATAAAGCCTGCCAGTGCCGGTACGGTGGTCACACCGATACGCAGGATCCCGGAACGGACGTCAGCCATGCCGCCGTCGGCGTAGAAGTTCCAGCGGACGAGCTGGCTCACTGCGGAGATCGCCGCGAAGATCGTCGCGAAGGTCACCAGAACGTTCCGGATACGTTGGAAGTCCTCGGCGTTCCGTATCGTCGCCGCTATGGCAATCGCCGGCAACACGAGGATGCACTGGTCGACAGCGGCGCGCAGCGCGCTTGTGAAGGGTAAATCGCGGAAGCTGAGGGCGGCTGCCGTCAGGGCAAACAGGACAAGCGCGATCGACATCGAACGCTCGAGACGCGAGAACTGCTGAGCCTTCCTGAACAGCAGCGGCAGCAGCAGGATCAGGAACGATATCTTCGCGTAGTCGATGATGATCAGATAGTTGATGCCGGGAAACGGCATGTAGTAGTTGACGTCCGCTGACATCGCCGCAAACGTGCCGATATAGAAACAGACTTTCTCGATCGGTGTCCTCGGCGACAGGAGCGCCAGCAGGATCGCGGCAGCAGCAAGGGCGACCAATGGGTTCGCCACGACGAAGAGGGGTATGATCATCAGAAACCAGAAGATGATGATCTTCCGGTTCATGCCCTGATTATCGTAAGCGACCAGGTACGCGCCGATGATCGAGACGGTTGCGTATACGATCGAAGCTATATGGGCGCCCACCTGGTGGCCTCTCAGTGGTCGTTGCGGTCGGTGCGCACCCAGCCTGCGGGGCGCCGATAGATCCGCGTTTTCTGCAGAATGTATGCCAACACATCCCGCGCGCTTCCAGGCGGCAGCGTCGATCGTCCGTAGGCCAGCCAGGAAATGATGAGACTCATGCCGACGAGCGCCAGCGCGACGAGGAGGATCACGGCTGGAAGCAGCGAACCCGTCGGCAGAACGGCGAGCAGGGCCAGCGCGAACGCGACGATCAACAACGCGAGGTAAAGAACGAGCGGCGGCACCAGCGCATCGAGCGAAAGGCCGGCGGAGTGCGGATCCAGCGCGGCAATCGAACGAGCAAATGCCCTCGGTGCTTCCGCCAGAAGGATCGCCGTCGAGCCCATCTCCCAGCGGTTCCGCTGCGATACGATGCCCTCGGAAGTGCCGGCGAACCGGCTCCAGACGCAAGCGCGGGGCTCGAAAACGGCGCCTGTGCGCCGAGCGGCCAGTTCCAGCCCAAGCTTGAGATCTTCCACGACGTGGCCGGTCGCGAGGTTGGCTTGCGCGATGACAGGCCAGGGGAAGGCCATGCCTGTACCCATCAGCTGGCACGGCAGACCCAAGACAGCAAGGCCGAGCGGGCGAACGAGGTTCTTAACCAGCCAAGCAAACCCCGAGACCAGTTGCCCGGGCGGGCTGCCCGGAGTCAGCCGCATCTCGTAATAGGCCTGCACGGGGCGCTGCAGCGCAAACGCACGGCGAGCCGTCAGGTCCAGCATGCCGGCGCCCAGGTGGCAATCGGCATCCACGACGAGAACAACCTGTGGGGGCGACGGTCGCAGTCCATCGATCCCAAACGCGAGCGCGTATCCTTTGCCGCGGCGTTCGCGGTCGAACCGCTCGAGCACCTCCGCGCCAGCAGCGCGGGCGATCGTTGCCGTGTCGTCCCTGCAATTGTCCGCCACGACAAGCAGGCGGTCGTCTGGGCCGAGCTGCCGCCGAACGTCCTCGATGGTGCTGCGAATGCCCATTGCCTCGTCGTGCGCCGGCATGAGAACGCAGACGGACGGTCTCCGCCCGTTGCGATCGGCCGGCTGGTCGAGAAGACGCCGCCCGCCGATCAACGCGGCCATCACCTCGACGAAGAGCACGACCGCCGGAATGGCGAGCACCAGCGTTGCGGCGATCAGAAGCCAGGTCATGACACTCATCATGCCGGTGCCGTCGCCTTCCGTCGCATCAGCGCATCGAGCTGGCCGGCGGATACGTCGATATCGTGCAGTCGGGCGACGGCAATGCGACCTGCCGCCCCGATCTGGGCAAGCTCCTCGACCGGAGTCGACAACAGCCGCTCCATCGCCGCAGCAAGCGCAACCGCGTCGGCGGGCGGCACGAGCCACCCCACTTCGCCGTTGCGGACGAGTTCGGGGATGCCGGCTACCCACGTCGATACCACCGGCTTGCCCAGCGCGAGCGCTTCCATCAGCACCACCGGCAAACCTTCCGCGAAGCTCGGCAGCACGAAGCCCCGCGCCGCGCGCAGTTCTTCGGCCACTCGCGCTTCATCCACCCATCCGAGGAACGTGACCCGGTCGCGCAAACCGAACGACGCGACCTGTCGTTCCAAACTCTGCCGCAACGGCCCGTCGCCGGCGACGACCAGGGAGAACGTCACGCCGCGTCGCGCAAGCAGATCCGCCGCCGCGATCAGGATCGGCAGCCCCTTCTGTTCCGACAGCCGCGCGATGCAGAGCAGGCGATGGCCTTCGCACGGTGTTGCGTCGCGACCGAGAAACGTCTCGTCGATGCCACAACGGACGACCTGGAGTTTCGCCCACTGACTGGCGTCGATCCAGCGCATCAGCTGGCTGCGGCCGTAGTCGCTGATCGCCGCGACGAAGGCTGCCCGTTTCATCTTGAGCGGCAGCGCGATGGCCTCGACCTTGTCGAACTCCTCCGGTCCGTGAACCGTGAAGCTGAAGGGCAGGGAGGCGAGTTCGCCCGCCAGCATCGCGACGGTCGCGGAATTCGTGCCGAAGTGCGCGTGCAGATGATTCACCGCATCGGCTTTCGCCCACTGTGCGATCGAAGCCGCTTCCACAAGGTAGACGAGGTGCAGCAGCATGCCGCGTTCGGACCGCCAGCCGGCCTTGAACGCCAGCTTCAGTGCCGCGAACACCCGCGCTGGCGACTGGGCGAGGCAGGACAGCAGGGCCATGAGCAGGGCGATCGGCTTCTGCGCAAGCACGATGCGCGTCAAGCGCTGTTCCTCGATGTCGGCAGGATCGACGAGCGTCTCCCCCGTTCTGCGCACAGCGTAGCGCTCGACACGCACGCCGCGGCGCTCGAGCGCCCGGATCTCGCGCCTTATGAAGCTGTGGCTGATCTTGGGATACTGGTTGACGACATAGCCAACGCTGAACGGACGCTCGGGCGGTTTCACCTAGCGAGCCCCTCTGTCGATGATGCGCGCCGGCACGCCGACCGCCAGCGCGCCTGCGGGCACGTCGTCCAGCACCACGGCGTTGGCGCCAATGACCGAATCGTCCCCGATACGGATATGGCCGAGGAGCACGGCGCCCGCGCCGATGTCGACGCGATCCCCGATCATCGGCTTGGCCTCGAGTTCGCGCGTGTTGCGCACGCCGAACGTCGTATTCTGGCGGATGACGACATCGTCGCCGATCGAACGCGCAACGAGGATCATCCCCCCGAAGTGTTCAAGCTTCACACGCCTGCCCACCCGTGTCGTGTACGGAAGATCGATGCCGCATACGAACTGCGAAAGCTTGTACAGGATCTTGTAGAGGAGGCTGAGCGGCAGCCTCAGCCAGCGGTTCTCGATACCCATCCGCCAGTTCCCGAAGCGATGGACGAACAACGCCCAAAGTCCCTGCGCAAACGGGTCGCGGTCGTGCGTGCGGTAGTCCTCGGCGACGAGTTGCCAGAACCCGAGCCCTGCGGGGTTGCAGTTCTCGACGCCGCGGGGCATCGGTGGCACTTCTGTGCGCAGCGGCGCGTCGGTCATCGGCCGCCCTCGCTCGTCTGAGCAGCGCCCTTGTATTCGATGATGCGCGCGGTTCGTCCGATCACGCGATTGAGTGCAAATCGAATAATGCCCGCCGTCTCCGCAAACTTCGAAATCATCATCAGGTTGGCGTACGCCCAAGGATGTCCGGTGGAGCGACTCCGCATCGCGACGCGTGCAATCTGCAAGGGATAGATGAGGAACAACGCAAGCAGGTACGGCGAGACGAGAGACAGCGCCAGGATCGCCAGCGGCAGTGCGAATCCCCAGGCGAGAGCACGCACGACCTCAGGCTTCCAGATCGCATGGGTCGAAGCGCGATGCATCCACGCCACTTCGGCGAACGCGTGTCCCGCGCGCACCGAACGCTTCCACCACTGCGATAGCGACGTCATCGCGATGTCGTGCAGCGTCATCTCGTGGTCCAACCTCAAGATTCGCCATCCTTGTTCGCGCAGACGCAACGCGAGTTCCGGTTCCTCCCCGGCGATCAGGGCATCGTTGAAGCCGCGTACGGCGATGAAGGCCTCGCTGCGGATCATGACATCCCCGCCAAACGCAAGCGCTTCGCCGACCGGCGTGTTCCACTCTACATTGCACAGGGCGTTGTAGATGGAACGCTCCGGTTCGATCTCCCGTCTCCGACCGCACACCGCGGCGACATCCGCCTGCGCTTCGAGCGTTTGCAACGCTATCGCAAGCCAATCTTCGTCCAGGACGCAGTCGCCATCGATGAACTGGACGAACTTCACGTCTGGCTCGAGTCGCTTGAGGTGCGCAAAGCCGGCATTGCGGGCGCGCGCCGCGGTGAACGGCGCAGCTTTCACATCAAGGTCGATGACGGCTGCTCCGTGCGCCCGCGCAGCCGCCTGGCTGCCGTCGGTCGAGCCGGAATCCACGTAAACAATCGGGGCGTCAGCCATAGCCAGGGAGCGCAGGCACGCGGTAAGGCGCGTGTCCTCGTTCCGACCTATGACAACGATGCCGAGTTCGTGTTTCATGCCGCATGTAAAGCATCAGTAACGCCGATTAGACTACCTGCTTCTCCTTTCAGGGTAATGAAATCTATAGTTGCGGAATTCAGTCAATTGGTTGTTGGGATGCCAATACACAACCTGAACGATAATCTCGACCGTGATGTCTATTGTCTGATGGGCATTCCGGTCGACGCAGTCGATATGGATCAGGCGCTGGCGCGGATTTATGACGCGGCGGAGCGCCGCCGCCGACTTTTTCTGTCGACGGCCAACCTCAATTTCGTGGCGCTGAGCCAACGATCGCCCGAGTTCCTTCAGTCGCTGCTCGACAGCGATCTCGTCACGCCTGACGGCATCGGCGTGATCGCGCTTGGGAAGCTGTTCGGCGTCTCGCTGCCGGAACGCGTGAGCGGGGCCGACCTTCTCGAGGCGATGGAACGCGGCGAGCACGGCGGCCGCCAGCTGAAGGTGTTCATCTTCGGCGGTCTCGAGGGCGTTGCCGAACGGGCGTGCCGCACGCTTGCTGAAGGGCGAGGCCTGACCTGTTGCGGGTTCGTGTTTCCGGGCTTCGGCAGCGTGGAAGAAATGAGCGACGCTGCGATCATCGACAAGATCAACGCTTCGGACGCCGACTTCGTGATGGCCTCGCTCGGCGCCAGCAAGGGGCAAGCGTGGCTCATGGCGAACCGGCAGCGTCTCACCATTCCCGTATTGAGTCACTTTGGTGCGGCAGTGAACTTCGTCGCGGGCTCCGTCGAGCGTGCGCCGCTGCTGTTCCAGAAAGCCGGACTCGAATGGCTTTGGCGAATTCGCCAGGAGCCGCAGTTGTGGTCCCGCTACGCCTCTGACGCCGCATTGATGGCGAGGATCGTATCGGGTCGCATGCTGGGGTTGATCAACGAGCACCGGGCGCTGGCTCGGTCGGCTGCGCAGGGGACGACGACGATTTCGGCATCGTGGTCTGGCGAAGTCCGCGTCCTCAGTTTGTCCGGATCTGCGACACCCGCTGCCATCGCGCATTGTCAGAATGCGTTCCGAAACGCGCTTCACGACGGATGCCCGGTCACAGTCGATCTGTCCGGCATGACGTTCGTCAGCAGCAGGCTTTTGGGCCTTTTACAGATGTTTGGTCGCGAGCTCAGGGATCGGCAGCGGGAGTTGAGTATTGTTGCGTCACAATCAAAGGTAGAAAAACAATTCCATTTGCATGGAGCGGGCTATCTGCTCGATAAACCGTTTACCATTAACAATGCGCTCTCGAAAAAATTGGCGTGAGCGGCGTCATTATTGACTGAGCTTTGGTATGTAATTTGATACAGCCGTAGCGAAACTCGGCCGTTGTTGGCGGAGCACGAAAGTAGCGTTTCCCGTGAACGTCACGTTCATCGGACCGCAATCGGTGAGGCACCTTGATGAAGACTTTCCGCAAAACGCTGGGCAGGGCGCTCATTGTGGCATCAATGGCCGCTTTGGTTGCGTGCAGCTCGCCCGAGCAACGCGCCCAGCAGCACCTGCAGAAGGGGATCGAACTTCTGCAGCAGGGCGACAAGGTCAAGGCGTCGCTTGAGCTGCGCAACGCGCTGCAGCTCAAGGAGGACCTGCCCGATGCGTGGTACGGGCTGTCGCAGATCGAAGAGGCCAACCAAAACTGGAAGGGCGTCGCCGCAACCCTGAAGCGGACGCTCGAGCTCAATCCAAAACACGTCGATGCGCTGGTGCGCTACAGCCGCCTCATGCTGCTGTCGGGCGACCTCCAGGAAGCCCTGAAGCAGATCAACGCGGCGCTCGACATCGACAAGAGCCGCGCCGACATGTACGCGGTCCGCGCGGCGACCCTTTTCAAGCTCAACGACAAGGAAGGCGCCATCGCCGACGCCGAGAAGGCGCTTTCGATCGACAAGAATAATTCGGAGGCCCTGGCGGTACTGGCCGCTGATCGGCTTGCCGCGAACGATCCCAAGGGCGCACTCCTCTTCCTCGACCGCGGCCTCGCCGACAACGCCAAGGACCTTGGACTGCAGCTGTTCAAGATCAAGGTGCTGGAGCAGATGGGCGACAACGCCCAGGTCGAAGGCGTGCTGAAGAAGCTGGTCGAATACTATCCCGACGAGAAGGGATTCCGGCAGGCGCTCGCCGCGTTCTATCAGAAGAACAACAGGCCGGCTGACGCCGAGAAGGAACTGCGATCGATCGCCGAGGCGCATCCGGACGACGTCGATGCCCGAATGGAAGTCGTGCGCTACATCAACGCGACGAAGGGTCCGGACGCGGCGAAGGCCGAGTTGCAGGGCATCATCGACAAGGGCGGGAACGTGTTCCCGTACCAGATGGCGCTCGCGCGCTTCTACCTCGAACGCAAGGAAACCGCCGACGCTGTCGCCTTGCTCAACAAGGTGATTGCGACCGACCAGAAGCCGGAGGACGTTGCCTCCGCACGGGTTCAGCTCGCCCGCGTGCTGATCGCCGACAAGAAGATCGACGAGGCACAGAAGATCATCGACACCATTCTCTCCACAGATCAGAAGAACACGGATGCGCTCGCGATCCGCGCCGCCATCCGCATCGATCAGGGGCAGGTGGATGACGCCATCACGGATATTCGGACGGCGTTGAACGACAACCCCAACTCGACCGAACTGTTGATGCTTGCCTCGGCGGCCTACTCCAAGAAAGGCCAGATGGAGCTGGCAGAAGAGCGCATTGCACAGGCGGTGAAGGTGTCGAACTACAACCCCGACCTCGCCATCAAGTACGCAAACTTCCTGATCGCCAGAGGCAACAAGGACCGCGCCGACGACGTCCTGACCGAAACGGTCAATCGCAATCCCGAAGACGTGACGGCATTGAAGGCCTTGGCCGAGATGAAGCTCGCCAAGCAGGATTGGGCCGGCGCACAGGAACTTGCGGAGAAGGTGAAGGCTCTCGGCGACACGACCTCGCGGCCGAATGAGCTTCTGGGCGCTGCTCTGTTCGGACAGAAGAAATTCGACGACAGCATCTCCGCTCTGCGCGATGCATATACGGCTGCGCCGAACGCGATACAGCCTCTTGTGTCACTGGTGCGCGCCTACGTGAGTGCAAAGAAGCCGGAGGAGGCCGAGAAGTTCCTGACGTCCGTTCTGCAGGCAAATCCTGCGAACGCCGAGGCGTATGTGCTGCTCGGCACGCTGAAACTCACACAGTCTGCTCCAGATCAGGCCGAGGCCGCCTTCAAGACCGCGATCGAGAAGGCGCCGACGAATACATCGGGTTACAAGGCGCTGTCCGACCTCTATCTCGGTCAGGGCAAAACCGACGGGGCTCTCGCGGTCATCGAGCAGGGTCTGGCCAAGATACCGAACAACCCGGTGCTGCGCCTGTCCAAGGCAGGCGCGTTGGAGATCAAAGGAGATTACGAGGGGGCCATCGCGATTTACGAAGGATTGCTCGCCGACCAGCCTGGCTCGCTTGTGGTGATCAACAATCTCGCGAGCCTGCTCACCGACTTTCGCAATGACGATGCAAGCCACCAGAAGGCTGCTCAACTCGCCCAGCAGCTGAAGGGGTCGCCCATCCCGCAATTCAAGGATACGCTCGGCTGGATCTACTTCCAGCAGGGCGAGCTGAACGATGCAATTCCGCTCCTTGAACAGGCTGCTGCCGAACTGCCGAACGCGCCCGTCGTTCAATATCACCTCGGGATGGCGTACCTGAAGCAGGGCCAGAAGGACAAGGCGGCGACCGCCTTGGCAAAGGCGCTGGAGCTCATTGCCAACGGCGGTATTCCGGAGGCCAAGGTCCGGGCTGCTCTCGAGCAGGCGCGCGGGACGTGATCGCTCCGTTCGAGGAGGTCAGCGCATCGTGAAGGACGGAGCGTTTAGAAGCGTCTACCTCGTCATGTCGGCGTCGTCGCTGACATACTCCTCGTATTGCCTGAACAGCCTTTTGCGGAACGCGCTCGAACCTTTGCGCCTGCGCATCGTAACCGACGAGGCTATCGACAAGGTGAAGATCGAAGAGGCGCTTGCAGCGATGTCGGTGCCAGCGCAACACCGGATCAGCGTGCATGCGAAAGTCGAGGGAGACGACATCGCCGCGAGCCGCTTAGCGGCCCAGCCGACATTCCGCCAGTTTCGCGAGGGCCACCCATGCTGGCGCAAGGTGACCGACCCTCTGCTGTATGCGGAGAACGGCGAGGAAGTCATCATCCTTGATCCGGACGTCTATTTCCCGAACCGATTCCGGTTCGAGCCTTCGCCTGGTCGAGGCGTCTACCTGATGTGGCAGCGGCCGAACTGCCTTTATCCGCCGGAGGTCGTCGAGCAGGCGATCTCGCAGCGTATCCGCCTTGCGCATCACGTTGACATCGGCGTCGCGCAGTATCGCGCGCCCCTCGATCTCGACTGGCTGGACTGGTTCGTAGCCACGATCGGCGGCAAGAACCTGCCGCGTCACATGCATGTCGAGGCGGTTACGTGGGCGGCGCTCGCCATGAGGATCGGCGGCGGCTATTTCGATGCCGTCGCCTGGCGCTGCTGGCATCGCGACCACTGGAAGCGCGTCCTTCTGAAGCTGGGCGCCTCCGGTGCGAGCATCCTGAAGTACGACGATCTTTCTAAGGCCAAGTGCTTCCATGCCTCGGGCCAGTCGAAGTGGTGGGTGGTAGACGCATGCAAGCTGGGCCTGTTCGATCGCGATGCAACGGTCGAGTCCGACTCGCCGGTGCGGCCTTTCGTCGAGCTGATGCCCCAGCGCTATGCGGCGGAGCGGTTCGCCAAGACCGTGCTGCACAAGGTGGGCTACTACCGCGCGATCAACCCGACATGACGGCGACGATGCAGCCGGGCGAAGATATACGGGTACTGATCGTGGCGAATCATGCATCGGCGCGCTTCGGCGGCGAGGCAATTCTGCCGCTGCATTATTTCCGCTTCCTGCGCGAGATGGGTATCGACGTCCGCATGCTCGTGCATGAGCGCACGCGTGCCGAGCTCGACGCGCTGCTCGGCGCCGACGCCGCGAGGATCACCTATCTCAAGGACGACTCGGTCAACATCTGGCTCAACCGGCTGAGCGGCTACCTGCCGAACCGCATTGCGGACTTCACGACCCGCGCCGTCAGCATGTGGCACGACGAACTTCGCCAGCGCAAAGCTGCCCGTCTTCTCATCCGGCAGCATGACATTGCGGTCGTCCACCAACCCATACCGGTCAGCCCGAAGTTGCCGTCGTTCCTCTACGATCTCGGCGCCCCGGTGGTGATCGGGCCGATGAATGGCGGGATGGACTATCCCTCCGCCTACCGCGTGAAGTCGTCGGTGGAAGACATCGTCATCGCAGCGTTGCGCAGCCTGTCGGGGTTCCTGAACGTGCTGATCCCGGGGAAGCGCCGTGCGGCATTGCTGCTGGTCGCCAACGACAGGACGAGGCAGGCGCTTCCGAATGTGGTGAAGGGCACCGTGGAGACTCTCGTCGAGAACGGTGTCGATCTTCGCCTGTTCAGGGAGCACGAGACTTCGTTCGCCGGCCCAAACTCCTCCCTCCGCATTGCGTTCGTTGGTCGTCTCGTCGACTTCAAACGCGTTGATCTCCTCGTCGCGAGCTGCCTTGAGCTCAACGGCAGGATTCCATTCCATCTCGACGTGATCGGCGATGGACCACTGCGTGCCGCGCTCGAAACACAGGCTCTGCCGCTCGGCAAAAGTGTCACGTTCCATGGCAACATACCGCAGCCGCAGGTCGCAACTCTGCTTGCGCAGTCGGACGTTCTCGTGCTGCCGAGTATGCGCGAGTGCGGCGGAGCCGTCGTTCTCGAAGCCATGGCCATCGGCAAGCCGGTGATCGCGGCGGCGTGGGGCGGGCCGCTTGATTACCTCGACGACGATTGCGGGGTCCTCATTCCGCCGCAAACACCGGACGTTTTCGTGCACCAGCTTGCCGAGGCCTTGGAGCGGCTGGCAGGTGCCCCGGAGTTGCGCCGTCAGATGGGCCGGCACGGTCGTGAGCGTGTCGAGAAGCAATTCGATTGGCGCGTGAAGGCGCGCAAGGTTCTTCAGATCTACGGAGCCGTCGCAAGCGACGCCAGAAACTCCGTACCACTCGAACTGGGCAAGGCGAGGCTGACATGAGCATTTCGACAACGGCTGGAATCAGGGGGGCGTCTCCGGTCCTCACCGTGCTGGTCATGCTGGCAGGACTCGCGGGACTGCTGATCTTTTCCAACTACGATGCGCTCCTCAATCTGGTTGGGCGTTGGCAGTACGAGCCTGAGTACAATTTCGGTCCGATGGTGGTCGCGCTCGTGGCCTACCTGCTGTGGGCGCGATGGAGCACGATCGCCGCGCGAGTCGGGGGTGCCGCGTGGCCGGGGATCGCGATCCTGCTCGTCGGTCTGGTGATGTGCTTTCTTGGCGAAGCAGCTGAGTCGTTCTATGCCCAGCAGCTCGGATTCTTCATCGCTCTCTTCGGCGCCGGCATCGCTGCGTTGGGGGCTGGCACGCTCACCACCCTCGTGCCGCTGCTGGTGCTGGTGCTCCTGACGATTCCTCTTCCCTACACGCTGCAGGCCATCGTGACGGTTCAGTTGCAGCTCATCTCGTCGTCGTTCGGCGTCGCGCTCGTGCGCCTTCTCGGAATACCGGTTTTCCTCCAGGGCAACGTGATCGACCTCGGCGTCTACCAATTGCAGGTCGCCGAAGCCTGCAGCGGCCTTCGCTATCTCTTCCCGTTCATCTGCCTCAGCTTCCTGCTCGCCTATCTCTACGAGGCACCGCTCTGGAAGCGCGTGATCGTCTTCCTGATGGGCATTCCCGTACCCATCTTCCTCAACGGCGTGCGCATAGCGTCGACGGCCGTACTGGTGGACCGCTTCGGCATCGAAATGGCCGAAGGTTTCATCCATTACTTCGAGGGCTGGGTGGTGTTTCTCGCCGGCATGGCGCTCATGCTGCTCGTGATGCTCGCGCTTGAAGGTTTCAAACTTTCCAACATATCCTTGGCATCGCTTGCGCCGGACGGCGGGATCCCGATGACGGCCCAGCTTGCGAAGGGCTTCGGTACGCTTGCCTCCATCGTGGTGATGACAGCGGTCTTCGCGGCGGGCACGATCTATATTCACCAGGCTGCCCAGGCCGCAGCCGTTCCCCTCGAACGCAACGCTTTTGCGCTTTTCCCGATGACGGTTGGCGATTGGAAGGGCAGGACGAACACGATCGACGAACCGACGCTGAACGCCCTCAAGTCGACCGATCAGCTCTCAGCCGACTTTGTTTCAGCCACAGGGCCGGGCGCAAACCTTTTCGTCGCGTTCTACGAAAGCCTGTCGAAGGGTGCGGCGTTGCACTCTCCCCGTGTTTGCTTGCCAGGAGACGGTTGGGAAATCGCGACGCTCGAACAACGGCCGTTTACGGAGTTGGAGCCGGGCGCTGAAGGGACCTTCAATCGGGTCGTAATTCAAAAGGGCCGCACCAAGTATCTGGTTTACTACTGGTATCAGCAGGGCGGTGAACGGGTGGCGAGCGAGTTCACGATGAAGCTCAACCTGCTCAAGGGTCGCCTGGTTGCGTCGCGCAAGGACGGGGCCCTGGTCCGACTCACCACCGCGATCGACGGCGACAGCGCCGCAGCGGAGGCGAAGGCCGACAGCACCTTGCAGGAGTTTGCGAAGACGATGTTGCCTGAACTGAAGGGCTACCTGCCGGTCGCGTCGAACTGACGAAACACTACTGCGCTTCGTTCTCGCGTCCGCCGACGACTTGCAGCGCCGGCGGCTGTTGAAGCTTGAACAGCCCGTAACGCTGCTTGTCCTCGATCACCGCCTTCACGATGTGGGTGGTGATCTTTTTCGCGCCCGATGAAAAGCCGTAGATCAGCGCGGTGTCGCACAGGATGTTGATCGTGCGCGGGATGCCGCGGCTCGCCTGGTAGATCATCGCGCAGGCGTTGCGCGAGAACAGCGCCTCGCGGGCGCCCGCCGCGTAGAGGCGGTGGTCGATGTAGGGCACCGCGTCCTCGGCCTCGAGCGGACGTAGGTGGAAATCCGACGAGACACGCTGGCCGAACTGGATGAGTTCCGGCCGCTGCAGCAGGTCCTTCAATTGCGGCTGGCCGACGAGGATCAGCTGGATGAGTTGCTCCTTGTCGGCGTTGATGTTCGACAGCATGCGGAGTTCTTCGAGCGACTCCATCGACAGGTTCTGCGCCTCGTCGATGATCAGAACGGTGCGCCGGCCGGCGGCGTATTCATCGATCAGGAACTGCTGGAACTTCTGGTAGAGCGCCACATACGAGAGGCCGTCGAACGGCTGGCCGAACGACATCATGATCCAGTGCAGCAGGTCGCCCGGGTTGTGGCGCGTGTTGGTCACCATTCCGACCGAAACGTCCTGTGGCACCGAGCGGAGCAAGTACCGCACCAGGGTGGTCTTGCCACAGCCGATGTCGCCAGTGATGACGGTGAAGCCAGCCTGGTTCAGCACCCCATACTCCAGCATGGCAAAGGCCATGCTGTGCGCCTCGCCCCAGTACAGGAAGTCCGGGTCGGGCAGGATCGAGAACGGTTTTTCCGTCAGGCCGTAAAAACTCTCATACATGCTGACGACACCGGGGTTGTGAAGATCAGAAGGTGGGCCCTTGCCCCAGTAAGTTCAATGGAAACTAGCACTTCCGTGTAAACGACAGATGATTGCGATCGAAGCGAAATTGAACCACTAACGAGCCAAGGCAATTTTAAGTTGAAGGACGTTAATCATCCTCACTTAGATGAACCCGATAGGTTGACAATGTGCCAGTCTGGCAGGTAAGATTCGTCGAAAAGAGTTTTCAGTGTAGGCGTAAGAAGAATGCGGCTGTTCGAACAGGGACTAAGGAGATACGATATGTTTAAGCGAAAACTCGCTGCAACACTTGCAGGGGCAGGGTTGCTGGCGTTGAGCACGGTTAGTGCTCAGGCGGTAACTTACAGTCTTGATGCCTCCTCCACGCAGAGGGCGGGGAATACAGCCGATCAGTACGCCCCCAACTTTGGGGCTTTTAACCCGTTTGGCGGAAGCTTTAGCAGCGATCCGACCGTCACGCCGCCCCCTGCTTCGGTGTTTAACGGGTATCAGTCGCCGTTCAACAATACTCCGTTGGCCGACGTGAATTCGTTCTTCTCGGTGTGGACCAATACCCCTCAGGGGGGTACTCCGTCCCCGCTGCTCTATACGTTCGACCCCCAAAACGTTCCGACGTCATTCCAGATGCTTTGGGGTTCGATTGACTCATTCAACGTCTTGGAATTCCTGGATTCCTCGAACAATCCGCTTTACACGCTGACTGGACAGGACCTTGTTCAGAACAATTCGGCCCTGAGTAATGTCGCGTTGAGCTGCGCGTCCTTGCCGTGCAACTACGAGGTTGTCGCTTTGTTGACGTTTAGCGAGTTGAGGGGCGTGTCCGCTCTTCGCTTTACGACGTCGCAAGCCGCCTTCGAGTTTGCGTTGGTACCGCTTCCCCCGGCGGCTCTGTTGTTCGGCACGGCTCTGGGTGGCGTCGGCTTCCTGTCGCGCCGCAAGAAGGCTGCCGCGACGGCCTGATCCGGCCCCAATCGCGAACCATCACGGTGGGGGAGCTTTACGCTCCCCCATTTGCTTTTCGGCAATCGTTCAGTGGTAGCAATCCTGAGCCGGAGCAGGCCGGTTTCCAACCCGAGGTTTCCAGGCGGACATGGAACAGAGTTTTGAGCTCCGATATTACCTCTCGCTGCTCAAGCGGCGATTTCTCTACGGCCTGATCCCGTTCGTTCTGGTGCTGGCCGCGGGTACAGCCGTGGCCCTTCTGCTCCCTGCGGTCTACCGGTCGGAAGCGAAGATTCTCGTCGAGTCGCAGCAGATCCCGTCAGACCTCGTCAAGTCGACGGTCAACAGCTTCGCCGAGGAGCGCATCGAGATCATCAAGCAACGCGTGATGACACGCGACACGCTGATCGGGCTCGCGCAGAAGTTCAACCTGTTCAACAATCGGCAGTTGCCTCTGTCAAACTCCGAGAAGGTGGATCTGATGCGCGACCGCGTGTCGATCACCGCACTCAATCTGGACGTATCGAACCGTCGGCAGAACCAGGATTCGGTCGCACTCGCCTTCACCATCGGGTTTGACTACGAGGACCCGCAGGCGGCCACGCAGGTCGCCAACGAGCTCGTCACCAACATCCTGAGCGAGAACGCGCGGGTGCGAACGACTCGCGCCCAGGAGACGACCCGGTTTCTGGAACGCGAGTCTGAACGGCTCCAATCCGAACTGCAGCGTGTCGAGACGGAGATTGCCAACTACAAGGAACAGAACCGCGACTCGCTTCCAGATCGCATCGAGTACCAGATGCAGTCGCTCGAACGCGCGAACACGTCGTTGGGAGACCTGTCGCGCGATCAGAAGTCACTCGAGGACGAACGGCGGCTGCTCGAATTCGAATTCAACATGAAGGCAGCGAAGTCGTCTTCCGGTGACAAGACATCTGCCCCGAACGATCTCGCAGCGACGCTTGCGGCGCTGCGCGCGGAGCTCACCCAGAAGAGCGCCATCTACTCTGAGACCCATCCAGACATCAAGGCGCTGAAGCAACAGATCAAGTCCGTCGAGGACCAGATGGCGGCTCTGCCTGCCGTGCAGGATGCGCCCGCGCTCACGAAGGAGCGCTTGGCGGAGCTGGCGAAGACCGACCCCGAGCTCGGCCTCGTCGCGCAGAAGATCGCCGCGGTCGACGCGCGCAGCGAACTCCTGGTGCAGCAGCGCAAGGGAGTCGAAGATTTGATCGGCAAGCTGCGCGACATTATCGCCCGGGGGCCGGAAGTGGAGCGCGGTCTGACCGCGCTAGACCGTCAGCGCGAGGGGATCCAGAAGCAGCTCGAGGACATCGGCACCAAGTACTCGGCGGCGCAGCTCGGACAGAAGCTCGAGCAGGATCAGCAGGGCGAGCGGTTCGAAGTCATTGAGCAGGCCGTATTCCCGCAGGAACCGGTGCGCCCGAACCGTGGCAAGATCCTCGCCCTGTCCTTCGTACTGGCGTCGGCGTCTTCGTTCGCCGCCATCTTCGGCGTGGAGTTCCTCAACAAGAGCATTCGCAGCAGCGCTGATCTTGCCAATACGCTCTATCATCGGCCGCTGGTCCTCATTCCCTACATCACCACGCGCCGGGAGATTCAGCAGCGGCGAAACCGCATCATCTTTGGTGCCGCCAGTGTCGTCACGTGCGTTGCACTCGGCCTGATCGGCCTTCACTTCCTTTACCAGCCTCTCGATATCCTGATGCTGAAGCTTCTCAGCCGCCTGCAGATCTGATCAATCTGCGCGCGGCGTCTCTCGGAACAAGCGGCGGAAACAGACCATGGAACGCATCAAGGAAGCGATCGAACGCGCAAAGGCGGCGCGGCAGAAGTCGCAGGACGTGCCGTCGCGGCAGCGCCCGATGGCGCCGCTGCCGACTGGCCGCGTGAATGATGCTTCGCCGGCGCAGACTGCGTTCGCATCCGTTACCCTTGATCGTGGGCACCTCGAAGCCAACCGGATCGTCGCGCTGGACGGGACCGACCCGCGCGCGGGCCGGTTCGACATGCTGCGGACCCAGGTCGTGCAGCGCATGGTCGAGAACAGGTGGCAGAACCTGGCGATCACGTCGCCGAAGCCGGGTTGCGGGAAGACGGTGACCTCGGTCAACCTGGCGCTCAGCATTGCCCGCCAGCCGGATCGGCGTGTGCTGCTGATCGATCTCGATCTGCGCAACCCGCACGTCGCCGAATATCTCGGCTTCCAGCCGCGGTATCGCCTTCTCGACGTGTTCCTGGGTGAGGTTCCACTGGGCGATGCGCTCGTTGCGCCGCACGTGCCGGGGGAGGGGTTCCTCGTCCTCGGCAACAGCCAACCGGTGGGCAACTCAGCCGAGCTGATTTCGTCGGTTCATGTGCGCGAAATGGTGTCCGCGCTGCGGCGACGGTTCGCGGACTACATCATCATCTTCGACATGTCGCCAATGCTGTCCACGGACGACATGCTGGCTTTCATGCCGCTGGTCGACTGTATGATGCTGGTTGCGGCCGTGGGCCAGTCGTCCGTTGTGGACGTTGAGGAATGCGAACGGCACATCGCGGCCGATAACTATCTCGGCATCGTTCTCAACAAGGCCGAGGAGGCCTTGGATACCTACTACTGATTCCACTTGAAACCGACCTCGACTGAAGATTGCAATTCTTGCGGCATTTTCGCCGCAGATAGAATTTTTCTCGCGTCCAGTTCTTCCAGAACCACCCCCAAACATTGACATGACTGGCTGCACAGACTTGAATTTACGGGGATTCAGGGGATTCTTCATGCGCTACATCTTGGCCATCTTCATTCTCGTTGGCCTGTGCCTGCCCGCGGCGGCGCAGTCCGCGTACCGACTCCAGCCCGGTGACACGATCGACATCTCCGTCTGGCAGGAGCCGAAGCTCAACCGCACCGTCGTCGTCGGCCCGGACGGGATGATCTCGTTCCCGCTCGCGGGGCAGATCAAGGCTGGCGGGAAGACCACCGCCGCGGTCGAGGCAGCCTTGAAGAGCAAACTGCAGGCGCAGTACACGGCCGATCTCGACATCTCGGTCGGCGTGGCCAAGCAGCTTGAGAAGCCAGTCAAGGAGAAGAAGGAATACTTCCCGATGGTGTACGTTACGGGTGAGGTGAACAAGCCCGGCAATGTTCAGATCGATCGGAAGACCACCGTGCTGCAGGCGATCGCGCTTGGGGGTGGGCTGGGCCCGTTCGCCGCGAAGAAGCGCATCCAGGTGCGACGCAAGCAGAATGGGACCGAAGTGATGTTCCCGTTCAACTACGACGATGTCGAAGAGGGCCGAGACATCACCGGTAACATCTTTCTCAAGGATGGCGATGTAATCGTGGTGCCCGAAAAGGGCATCTTCGAGTGACGCTTCGTGAGGCTGGGACTACGCCGCGCACAACTCATCGGTCTGGTCATCGCCGCAGCGGCGATGGCGCAGGGCCGCGCGGCGTTCGCCTGGGACTGGACGATAACCGGTAACGCCGGCGAGACGCTCACCCAGAGCGATAACCCCAACCTCCAGATCCCGCCGGCATGGGGCGGGTCCTCCGATTCGTTCCTGAACCTGAATATCGAGGGCCGGACTCCGACCCTCAAGATGGACCTTAATACCGGCATCAACTACACAGCGTACTGGGGCCCCGGCTGGGACAACCAGTCGAACTTTCCGTACCCAAGCCTCAATCTCTCGATCACCAAGACGACGAAGACCACGGACTTCTTCCTGAATGCGTCTGCGTCGATATCCGATCTGCAGACCACGCTGCAGCAGGAAGATTTCCGGTTCACGAACGTCAACGGGACGACCACCAACCTGAATGCTGGTGGCGGCTTCACCCACAAGTTTGATCCCATCAACTCGTTCACGTGGACAGCGGACTACGGTGTCACGACGTACGATCCGGTCGGAGACGGGCTTTATCCGACCACCAGTATAAGTTCGTCCGTGACGTGGTCACACAGCATGAACAAGTTGCACGACATCGGACCGACGGTCTCGTTCAACTGGTACAACTACAACATTTCCTCGTTCACGCCATCGCCGACGTTCTTTACGCTGGATCCGGGCCCGCCTGTGATTTCAGCGATGGTTGCCCCCTCCGGTTCCGACATACCGCCCCCGGACATAACGTCACTCACTGCCACGGGCTGGTGGAACGCACGGCTGACCAAGCGGCTGACACTGCGCAGCACATTCGGCGTAGGGATCTTCAATCAGGCCTACGATGGCCGCGACCAGTTCAACTACACGGGTTCGACTCCCTGGTTGAACCCGCCGACCGACCCGACGGTGCAGAAGCCGTGCGCGGCGGATCCCAATTTCCCGAACTGCACCTACAAGCCGAAGAAGGTTGCAACCTGGTCGGTCGTGCCGGTGTGGAGCGTAACGCTGGTCGATCAGATCTGGGACAACTCCACATTCACCTTCTCGGCGTCCGAGAGTACGTCGCCGAATTCGTTCGGCGATCTGCAGTCGACGTTCAATATCGGCATGGGTTTCTCGCACACGATCAACGAGGCTTCAGACATCAGCTTGGGCTTCAACTACTCGGAGAACAGCGGCGGCACCACGGCGGGCGTATGCGCGGATCCTTCACAGCCGTGCGCGTTCCGCAACGAGCTGGCCACCAACAACATCACGTTCGACGTCGTCTACAACCGGCAGCTCTGGCGCTACTGGTCCGCGTCGCTCGGCTACACGTTCGAACGCTCGAAGTTCGACAACAACGGTGACGGCAGCGCTGATTACGCGAACGAGAATCTCTTTACTGCAACCATAAAGCGAGAGTTCACGCTGTTGCGCTGAAAAACTTGTTGAAGTGACAATATTTTATTTCAAACCATCGTCGCAGAGCTGATTTCATCAGTCGCAGCAGAGGTTCTGCGTGCGGCGATTCATGTTTAATGGCGGCGCTGCTATTCGGCGCCGCGCTCGGTGGCGTCGGCGTCATGTCGCGCCGCAAGAAGGCTGCCGCGACGGCCTGATTACCTGTACCTGTTTGAACCCCAGTTTAGGGGAGCCTCCGAGCTCCCCTTTTTCATTTAACTGCACACTCGACGTTGACGGGTGGGGGTGCGTCCGATAACTACCTCCGGTCGATCTGGGGGGCACTCAGTCGTGCGGTTCGCCATTTGCATGACACGAGTAGCGTTCAACTTCCGTCACCAATTTCAATCGGCTTTAACAGGTCGCTGGTATCCGTAGCTCGCCGATACAGAGAGGAACCACTATCTTGAAAATCTTCGTCACCGGCCATCGCGGCTACATCGGGTGTCATCTGGTCGATCTCCTGAAGCAGGAGGGCCACACCGTCGTCGGTTGCGATGTCGGCCTCTTCGAGGGCTGCGAGTGGGAGCCCGTCGTGAAGCCGGACCGCGACCTCAAGAAGGACGTCCGCTCGATCGAGAAGGGCGACCTCGAGGGATGCGATGCGGTGATGCATCTCGCCGCCATCTCCAACGATCCGATGGGCGCCGTGGACTCGAGCCTCACGCTCGACATCAATCGCGACGCCTCGGTGCGCATCGCGAAGCTCGCCAAGGAAGCGGGCGTGCCGCGGTATCTATTCGCGGGAAGTTGCTCCGTGTACGGCAAGGGGGAGAAGCTCGACCTCGACGAGAGCGATCCGCTCAACCCGCTCACCGCCTACGCGCAGTCGAAGATCGAGACCGAAACGGAGGTTTCGAAGCTCGCCGACAAGTCGTTTTCGCCTGTCTACCTGCGCAACGCGACCGCGTACGGCCACTCGCCGATGCTGCGCATCGACCTCGTCGTGAATAACCTGCTCGGGTCCGCGCTCTCGTACGGCGAAATCCGGATCCAGTCCGACGGTTCGCCCTGGCGTCCGCTGATCCATTGCCGCGACATCGCGCGCGCCTTCGTGGCGCTGTCGAAGGCCCCGAAGGAGAAGATCCACAACAAGGCGATCAACATCGGCGCGAACAGCCAGAACTTCCAGGTGCGCGACGTCGGCGACCAAGTGCAGCGCCTCGTACCGTCTGCCAAGGTGACCTACACCGGAGAGGTCGGCGCCGATCCGCGGAATTATCGTGTGAAATTCGATCTGCTCAATACGCTGCTGCCGGACTTCCGGCTCCAGTACGACCTCGCTTCGGGCATGGAAGAGCTGCATCGCAAGATGGTCGAGCACGGCTTCTCGAAGAAGGATTTCGAGGGCTCGCAGTTCGTCCGGCTGCGGACGTTGAAAGACCGCATGAACCTGCTGTCGCTGGGGAAGGCGGCATGATCTTCACGGAGACCCCCCTCAAGGGCGCCTACGTCATCGATCTGGAGAAGCGTGGCGACGACCGCGGCTTCTTTGCGCGCGCCTTCTGCGTGAACGAGTTCGGCGCGAACAAGCTCGCGACGAACTTCGTTCAGGTGAACAATTCGCTCTCCGCCCAGAAGGGCACGCTTCGCGGCATGCACTACCAGCTGGCTCCGAAGGCCGAGACCAAGGTGGTGCGTTGCATTCGCGGATCGCTCTACGACGTGATCCTCGACCTGCGCGAAGGTTCACCGACGTTCGGCCAGAGTTTCGGCGCGGAGCTGTCCGCGGAAAATCGCCGTATGATGTACGTGCCCAAGGGGTTTGCGCACGGTTTCATCACGCTCGCCGACGACACGGAGGCGTTCTATTTCGTCGACGAGTTTTACGGGCCCGAGCAGGAGCGTGGCGTGCGCTGGAACGATCCGAAGTTCAAGATCGCCTGGCCCATCGAGCCGACCGTTGTTTCCGACAAGGACAAGGGCCATCGCGACTTCGATCCGGCCTGGCACCTGAAAGGCTGACCGCGCATGCGCATCCTGCTCACGGGCGCGAGCTCGTTCTCCGGCGCGTGGTTCCTGCGCGAACTCGTGGCCGCCGGTCACGAGGTGGTGGCCGTGCTCGGTTCGAAGCCGGACGCCTATCCAGATGCGCTCAGGCGGAAGCGCACCGCTTGGGCTGTTCAGGGATGCGAAACGGTCATCGGTCCGCGCTTCGGCGACGCGGCGTTTCTCGACCTCCTCAAGTCGCGCCCGTTCGATCTCCTCGCCCATCACGGCGCGATGGTGACGAACTACAAGAGCCCGGATTTCGACACGGCCGCAGCGCTGGCCGAGAATACGCGCGCCCTGCCGGCGGTGATCAAGGCCTTCAAGGAGAAGGGCGGCACTCGCGTGCTGCTGACCGGTAGCGTGTTCGAAGGCGGGGAGGGCGCCGGTAGCCAGGGGCTTCCCGATTTTTCCCCGTACGGCCTGTCCAAGGCGCTGACCTCGCGCATGTTCGAGTACTACTGCCAGCGCGACGGCGTGAGCTTCGGCAAGTTCGTGATCCCCAACCCGTTCGGCGAATGGGAGGAGCCGCGCTACACCGCCTACGTCATGAAGCAGTGGCTGAAGGGCGAGACGGCTGTGTGCGGGTTTCCGCTGAACGTGCGCGACAACATCCACGTCTCGCTGCTCGCCAAGGCTTATGTGCACTTCGCGCATGCGCTGCCGGAATCTCCGGGCTTCGTGCGCTATAATCCAAGCGGCTACCCGGAGAGCCAAGGTGCCTTCACCCTGCGCCTCGCGGAAGCGATGCGGCCGCGGCTTGGCATGGCGTGCGCCGTAGAGCTGAAGCGCCAGACCGAATTCCCCGAACCGATGGTGCGCATCAATACCGACGTCGTCGTCGGCTCAGCCCTCGGATGGGACGAAGCCGCCGCGTGGGATGGTATGGCGCGCTACTATCGCGATGGTATTGCTGGCTGACTGGCGTTACCTCGGCGCCCAGGGAGCGTTGCCTCCGGCCCACGTCTTGTCGAGCTGTTCACGGTCGCGCTGGGTATCCATGCACGCCCAGAACCCGCGATGCCGGTAGATGCTGAGCTCCCGGTCGCGCGCAAGGTTGACCAGTGGCTCCCGTTCAAGCACGCAAGATTCGTCGAACGAGAGGTAGGGCAGGAACTCCTTCTGGAAAAAGAAGTAGCCGCCATTGATCCAGCTATCGATGAAGTCCGGTTTTTCGGCAAATTCCTCGACACAGGTGCCGTTGAGACGCAATTCGCCGAAGCGCGACGGGGGACTGACGCCGAGCACGGTGCCAATCCGGCCTTCGGCCTTGTGGAAGGCGAGCTCCTCGGAAAGGTTCGCGTCCGTCAGGCCATCACCGTAGGTCACTGCAAACGTCGAGGCGTCGCGCAGGTATTTCTTTGCAGCACGCGCTACACGGGCCCCGGTCATCGTCAATTCGCCGGTGTCGGCCAGCGTTACGTTCCAATCCTGCTCGTGATCGATCGAATGCACGGTCACGTTCGCCGACTTGAGTTCGACCGTGAAGTCGCTGTTCATCGAGGCATAGTTCAGAAAGTAGGATTTGATGACGTCCGCCTTGTAGCCGAGGCAGAGGATGAAGTTGCGAAAACCGTGATGAGCGTACGATCGCATGATGTGCCAGAGGATCGGCTTGTTGCCGACCGGCACCATCGGCTTCGGCCGCAGCTCGGTTTCTTCCCGCAGGCGCGTGCCCAGTCCCCCGCAAAGCACGAAAACGGGTACTTCAGATGGTTTCAGGCTCAAGGTCAAATGCCCCCGGTTCATGGTTTGGCTATTCGAATCAGCTCGAGCTTACTGGCTCGAGTGAAGCGCGGCTATCATCGCGTAGGATTTGGGTTTCCGATTGGTCGCGGGCTTCCTCAATGGCACCAGCGGCCGACGTCCATGCCAGAACGCCATTCCAGATCCGGGTGGGTGAGACAATTCTCTGCTGACGGCCGTTCATGATGAACCTTACGACGGGGTCTGGCGAAATAGGCGCCATCATGTGCCGAACTGGGCTTGTGAGCCCATCGCCGTTGGTCGGGGTCCGTCGTCGCGTGGCCTCCAGCCGACGTGTACCCATTGAATTGCGAACCCCGTTCCAATTATCACCGTTTGTCAAAACTGTGCAGTTATGACGCTTGGATCAGGGTCGCGCTCGGCTGCTCAGCGGTAGTTCATCTTGCGCGACCGACGATGGAGACATGATGGCGATTGTCGGCAAGCTGTTGATCGTGATCCTGAACTATAAGGTGACGGACCTTACGATCGATTGTCTCCGTTCCCTGCACGAGGAAGTCACGTCTTCGGATGGTTTTGGCGTCGCTGTTCTGGAAAACGGTACCGGCGAGGCCGATTACCAGAGGCTGTCGCGGTTCGTCCGAGACAATCTTTGGGACAGCTGGATCAACCTGTCGAAGGTCATGCCCAATCGGGGATTTTGCGGCGGGAACAACGTGATCCTCCGCCAGGCGCTCGCTCTGCAGCCTCCGCCGCAATACATCATGCTGCTGAACGCGGATACCATCGTCAGGCCGCGGGCTCTCGCCGAGCTTGTCGATTTCATGGATCGTCATCCGCAGGCGGGCATCGCCGGGAGCCGGCTACTCTCCCCGGAAGGAAAGGATCAATCCCCGGCGTTCCGTTTCCCAACCGTTGCCGGGGAGTTTGCAGGAGCGTTGTCAATCGGGCCGATCTCGAAACTGTTCGACCCTTACATGGGCGTTCCGCCTCATCCCGGCAGGACAACCAAGGTCGAATGGGTACCCGGCGCCGCGATGATCCTGCGCTCCAAGATGCTCCAGCAGATCGGGCCTCTTGATGAGGATTTGTACACCTACTTCGATGACATCGACATTTGCCAGCGTGCGGCTCGGGCGGGCTGGGAGACATGGTACGTCCACGAGAGTGAAGTCGTGCATCTCGAAGGCGCCTCGACCGGCATCGGGACGCGCCTGATCAAGCGCCGGCCCGATTATTGGTTCGAGGCGCGCCGGCGCTGCAACCTCAACAACTACGGCTCCATGAAGGCGGCTCTGCTGGACGCAGCGTTCATCGTAGGATTTGCCGGTCGCAGATTTCGCAGGTGGATCTTGCGCGAAGAGGACTCCGATCCGCCTCATATGCTTGGAGACTTCATCCGGCACAGTGTTTGGGTGACCGGCTTCAAGATCAAGCCGGTAGTCAATCCTGCTCTGGCGCAAACGCCGAGGGCCTAGGTCCAGCCCCGTACGCGATACATCGCCAGACCGATCCACTCTTTCAGCACCAGAGCTGAAAGGGCCAAGGCTCCCGCGTCGGGGAGGAAGGCGAAACTGCTGACCGCCGCGTCGCGGTTGACGCGCGAATCTGTGGGTGACGGCAACACGTTCATGCCGCGGGCGCGATAAACGGCCATCGCGCGGGGCATATGCCAGCTCGACGTTACCAAGAGCGCGGAATTGAGGCGCAGCTGATCCCAAAGCTTCCGCGTTTCGAGTGCGTTTTCGTATGTCGTTCGGCTCGTCGTTTCCATCACGATATGATCGCGCGGTACACCCAGTTCGACGAGGAGATCTGCAATGACCTCGCCTTCCGGGCGCTGGATCGAATCCCACGACAGGTTTCCGCCCGAGACGACGACCATCTGCACCTTGCCCGCCTTGAAGAGGCGGGCGGCGTGGAACAAGCGATCAGCGGAGTCATTCACTTGCGGATCGCCGCCCGACTTGAGCTGCCCGGACAACCCTCCGAGCACGATCGCCGCATCCGCCGTTGGCGATGCTGACGCCGGGATCATGGCGTACTGGTCCTCGAGCGTCCGTTCCAGCAGGCCTGCAACGAAGGGCATCGAGTAGAGATAGAGTAACAGCGCCGACGAAATCGCTACGGCGCGGCCAACGCGGCGATAGCCGACGGCTGCGCAGGAGAGTGCGGCGAGGAAGAGCAGAAGGTTCTGGCCAGGCGGCAGAACCAGCTGCGTCAGGATCTTCGAGGGCAGAAGGTCCAAGCCGTCAGCCGGCCTTCGGCTTTGCTTCGTCCGTTCGTCCGTATACGTCCTCGATGCGCACGATGTCGTCCTCGCCGAGATAGGAGCCGGACTGCACCTCGATGATCTCCAGCGGAATCTTGCCCGGATTTTCGAGGCGGTGAACGGTTCCCAACGGAATGAACGTGCTCTCGTTCTCGTGCAGGATGAAGGTCCTTTCGCCGCACGTGACGCGCGCCGTTCCACGCACCACGATCCAATGCTCGGCGCGATGGTGATGATACTGAAGCGACAGGGCAGCCCCCGGCTTTACCGTGATGTGCTTAACCTGGTGGCGCGGGCCGCGGTCGATGCCTTCGAATGCTCCCCAAGGCCGTAGCACGCGCCGGTGCGCAGCGTGCTCCGGGCGCCCCTCGATGCGACGCGCGATCTGATCCGGGTCGAGCTTGTCACGCTTGGCGACCAGCAACGCGTCCGGCGTATCCACGATGACCACGTCGTCCAGTCCGACGGCGATCGCGAGGCGATGCTCGCTCAGTACGCTCGTCGAGCGGCAATCGATCTGTTCGACGTTGCCTGCACTATCGCCCGGTGCAAGGACCGAACCGAGCGCCAGCGGCGCTGCGGCAACGGCGCCGAAGGGCACGACTTCCGGCTTTGCAGCGGGCGACAGGAAGATTTCCTCCAGCGATCGGACCGGTCGATGGTCGTGCAAGGACCCGGGTCTGATAAAGGGGGGATCGACCGTCTGCTGACGGAATGCCTCTTTGCACGCCTTGAGTGTTTCCGGTGCCGATCGCTCGGCAAGGCCAAGCAGCGTTGCCGCACGCGCCACGATGATCCCTGTCGACCCGATAGCTGAAATCGCGCCTTCGGAAGCGCGTTTCACACCCTCCGAGATCGCCTTTGCAAGCCCCGTCGCGTTCAGCAGACCCTTACCCATCGGTACAAGCACGAGCATGACGTCGCTGTTCGCCTTGGACGCGGTGAGTGCCGCCATGATCGCTGCCTCAAGCAGGCCCCCTGTGCCGTTGTCCAGGATCACGGTACCCTCGAGGCCGGCTTTCTCGATCGCCTCGCTGGCCAGAAACCGGTGTGGCTCCTCGATGGTCGTCAGCACGCGCGATGAACCGCCGATGGCGTGTGCGAGTTCGACGCCGCGATCGAACAGGCTCGCGCCATGGTCGATGGGAACGAACAGATCCGGAAAGTCCTGTCGGCTGAGCGGCCACAGCCTGCCGCCGGTGCGCGGGCAAATGAGGACAGCCGTCGCGAGATCGCTCTCGGCCTTCTGCAAGGTCTTCGCAGCCCTAACGGGTTTCGTCTTTTCAGTAGGCATTCTGACCTCGTATTGCGATCCAGACAGTCCGGATGAGAATCCGGATATCAAGCCACAGCGACCAGTTCTCTGAGTAATAGACGTCGTACTTAACGCGCTGCTCCATGTGCTCGAGCGCGCGCGTCTCCCCGCGCAGGCCGTGCACCTGCGCCCAGCCGGTGATGCCGGGCTTCACGCGATGGCGTGCGAAGTAACCGCGGATCTGACGCGAGTATTCCTCGTTGTGATCGATCGCATGCGGACGAGGACCGACCAGGGACATCGTGCCATCGAGCACGTTGAGCAACTGTGGCAGCTCATCGAGGCTCGTCCGCCGGAGGATGCGGCCCACCCGCGTGACACGCGGGTCATCCCTGGTTGCCTGGACGGTTTTGGGCGCGTCACCGGCGTCGGCGCGCATGGTGCGGAACTTGTAGATCTCGAATACCGAGTTGTTGAAGCCGAGCCGCTTCTGCCGGAACAGGATCGGACCTGGACTGTCGAGTTTCACTGCGATCGCGATCAGGAGCAGCAGCGGCGAGAACAGGATCAACGCGATCAGAGCCATGACGAAGTCGAACGTCGACTTCAGGACGACGTCCCAGCCCGAGAGAGGCTTGCCGACGAGTTCGACGACCGGCATCTCCTCGTAATGACTCGGAGGAGGGCGAAAGCTCGTCTTGAACCCGATCAGGTCGGCGCTCAGGTAGACGTTAACAGGAAGTTCCCGGAGACGATTTACGTACGATTGGATTTTCGAATCTGCCGACCAGGGCTCGGCGATGATGATGTCATCGACGTCGTTGAGCCTGGCGAACTCTTCGAGTTTCGACATATCGCCGAGCACCGGCATCTTCTCGAAGGTCTTTGCACTCGATCCCGCCTCGTCGACGAATACGCCGAGCACCGACATGAAGCGGGGACGGGCATGATCCAGAAACTGGAGGAGTTGCCTGCTCTGTGCTCCGCTCCCGGCAATGACGACGTTCCGGATGAAGATGTTGTGTTCCGAGAGCGTCCGCACGATCTTGGCCGAAATCCAGCGCATCGTGAGAAGGGCCGTACAACTCATGCCCGAAAACACGGCGATGCCCGACCGCGACAGGTCGGATGATATCTTCAAGGCGAAGGCGGCGGCGAGAAGCAGCAGAACAGAGGTGCCAAACCCCACGATCAGCCTGTCGATGACCGCACCGGGTCGTACGATGACGTCGAACTGATAGAGTCCGCCGAACTGATACAGCATCAGCGTCGCAAGCCACACGAACGTGACCGCAGCGATGTACTGGTTTACGGCGTCACCCGTGATATCGAATGCAAAGTAGACGAACAGCGCGGATCCCAGAATGGACACCGTGTCGAGGAGACCAAGAAGCCCGGCAAGGAACTGCGAAGAAATCTTGATACGGCGTCGGCGGGCGGCTGACACGATAGGGACCACAGTTTCGGTCGGGGTATGAAGGGTCACGCACGTCCTCCGCCAGGCGTCAATCTGCGCAACGCCAACCCGCTCGAAACTAACTGGAACAGGTTACAATGGCGTAATCATGGAGCAATGATCTCCCCTGCAACTGCCGGAGAAATCTGTCAAAAAATGGCTATTCGGCCTTGAAACCGGGGTCTGCCAGATCGGCGAGCAGTGGCAGTGACCGGTCTTTGTCCGACAGCGTGGCGCCCTGCGCCGGCACGCCCCATTCGATCCCAAAGGCCGGGTCGTTCCATCGGACCCCGGCATCGTGCGCGGCGGAATACGGTGCCGAAACCTTGTAGAGCACGACGGTGTCGGGACTGCGCGTGACGAAGCCATGCGCGAACCCCACGGGCACGAGCAATTGCAGGCCGTTGGCGGCCGATAGTTCGACGGCGATATGCTGGCCGTACGTTGACGAGCCGTGCCGCAGGTCGACCGCCACGTCGAGAATTGCGCCCGCCAATACGCGCACGAGTTTCGCTTGGGCGAATGGCGGTTTTTGGAAGTGCAGGCCGCGGACCGTGCCGGCGGGAACCGAAAGCGATTGGTTGTCCTGCACAAAGCGGGTGTCGATGCCCGCTTCGGCAAGGGCGCTCTCTTTGAACGTCTCGCTGAAGTAACCGCGTGCGTCCTCGAAACGGACGGGGGTGATCAGCTTGACTCCGCTCAGGGCAAGGGGTTCGATTTTCATAATGTCGCTTAGCGTCCGCCGTACGCTTCTGGACGATCAGGAGATCGCGATCAAGTAGCAGACGCAACCTGCTTCGCTCGACGGCGCGAGACGTATGCAACGCCGCCCAAGCCGGCTGCAAAGAGAGGGAGCGCGGCAGGTACGGGCACCGGAGCCAGTGTAAGCGTGGCCAACATGGGGTAGGTTCGGCTCAATGAAGGAGTGTTGCCGGCACCTTCCGGCGTGGCCTGAATAAATGCTCCGATCGTCCCGAGGCCCGTGATTGCCAGGGACATCATGTTGCCGAGGTCGTACTCGAGGCTTTGCGTCGCGCACGTACTGGCGCTCACTTGGGCGAGGCAGATGGAGTCGGGTGCGTTGCCGTTGTTGCCGAAGTGGAAAAGCTTCAGCGTGAGCGGCTGGCTCAGGAAAGCGCCGGCCTGCAGTTGAAACGACAACAGCACGGAATCGATGCCCGTGTTGCTTGCCACCTTGCCGTTGACGTGCGTCAGGTTCAGAAGGTTGAAGTCGATGCTCGATCCCGGCAAGAGCGTCGACGCGACCAGCGAATTCAAGGGCACTGCGCTCAGCAGAGGCGTGCCGATCGTGGGAGGCGAACTGCCCGGGGCCACCGTGATCATGCTGGGCTTTCCGCTCGTTCCATTGCCCAACGACGCAGGCGTACCAAAGCTGATGCTGGCCCCGGATGGTCCGTTTTTGATCTTCACGGAAGCGCCACCGACAACGCCACTGAAAACAAAATTCTTCTCACCGACCTTCGAGCCGGTGGAGACGGTGGGAGGAGCCGACGGCGTCAGCAGTTTCGGAGCCGCAGGTTTCTTACTCGTCGACCTGACGGACGACACCGTCTTGGCGGCCTTGCTTTTCGCAATGATGGATTTCGATTTCGTTGGAGCCTTGGAGGCGGCAAGGCTGAGTTTGGCAGGCGCAAAGGCGCTCACCCGCACCGGCGAGGCAATGCCGGTCGTCGACGGCAATGCCGGCGTGATCAGCGCCGCAGCCATCGCGGACGCAACAATGTGCGTCGTTAGCTTCATCCCTGTTCCCTGTTTCTTATCCGCTTACGTACCATAAACGAAAACGGTCGACTTGTCCAAATTAAGGGTAGTTAATGAGTAAATCTTACAAGCAAAATCCATCAAATGGCTGTGTAGCGCAGTTTATGATTGCATCTATAGATTGTATTTTCTTGTCGTTCCCATCACTTCAATTGCAGTTTTAGTGCCGTGACACGGTCGTGCGCTTCCCGAAGTCGCTGGGCCATCAGGGGCAACGTCGACTGCCGTTGGAGGGCATGAAAGATCTCCGAGCCTGGATCGCTTCGCATCAACGTGGGGTCGCCGAACAGCACCAGGTCGTTTCCCGCCCGGATCGCGGCGACGGCAGCCATGGCTGGATTCATCACCTTGACCACGGCGGCCATGCTCAGGTCATCGGTCATGGTCACCCCATTGTAGCGGGCTTCGCGTCGCAGCACGGCGTTCGCCGCCGGCGACAGAGAGGCGGGGAGGGCGCGTTCGCCATCGAAGGTCGCGCTCGCAAGGTGACCGATCATGATGATGTCCGCGTAGCCGCCCGCACTTAGTCGCTCGAATGGTTCCTTCTCGGCGGCGTCGAACGTGGCGGTAATGTCCACGACGGTCTTGTGCGTATCGCCGAGTGCTGATCCATGCCCGGGCCAATGCTTGATGGCGGTCAGCACGCCGGCGCGTCGGTGCGCAGCGATGAAGGCCTCAGCGTAAGCTTCGACCGTATCCGGGCTTGCGCCGTAGCTGCGGCGAACTCGCGAAATGATCGTATTCTTGTGATTGAGGTCGAGATCGACCACGGGGCCGAGGTTGAGGTTGAAGCCGAGCGCGGCAAGCTCTTGCGCCATGGCGGAATAGATCAGGAATGCCTCGTCGGGCGTACGGGTCTTCGCCATGCGCGCGGCGCTCGGTTCCGATGCGAAGCCCTTCGCAGCGGTCAGCCGTTGAACAGCGCCGCCCTCCTCGTCGAGCGCGATAAGCGGCAAACTGCCGCCAGCACGCGCCGCAGTTCGAAAGTAAGCGACGAGCGTCTTGACCTGCGAGCGCGACACGACGTTCTCGTCGAAAAAGATCACGCCGCCGATCCGTCCGGCACGCAGGTTCATGGCGGCGATTTCGACGCCGGCGTCGCCGGGACGCGTACCCGCAAAGCCGACGATGATCAGCGAGCCGATCTCCCGTTCGACCAACGCCTGTCCCGTGGCGAGAAGCGCCTCGCCAACAGGCCGAGCCACGCCGGGCAGCGGGGCCAAGACCGACAGGAGAAAGAGAACTGCGGAAAGCCAACGGCGCATGGAGGGACCTTCGATTCTCCTGTTGATACTCCGCCGGCCGCAGCCAATGCATCCGGTATCGACGAGTTCCTTGACGAACGCAGGTAGGAGGCCCGACAAGAGCCAATGCGTCTCTACCACTCCTCTGCCTTCGATTTCTCGAAGCATGTCGACAGCTATTGGCAAGCCTCGGCGCCTCCGCTCGGGCTCGATCTTGCGCCTCTCGAGGGGCGACGCACGGCGGATGTCGCGATCATCGGCTCGGGGTTCGTCGGGCTCCATGCAGCCCACCGGTTGACGAGCGCGCACGGCCTTTCAACGGCGGTCCTCGATGCGGCGGACGTCGGCTGGGGGGCCTCCGGCCGTAACGGCGGCTTCTGCTGCGCAGGCTCCTCCAAGCTCTCCTTCGATGAAATGGCGGCCCGGTACGGGCAGACCGCGGCAACAGCCTTCCAGCGCGCGCAGGTCGCCTCGGTTGCCCATGTCGGCGCGTTCCTCGATGAGCACGAGATCGAGGCAGACCGCTCCGGCGAAGGCGAATACCAGCTTGCTCACCGCGAACGCGTTCTGCCGGAATTGCGGACCGAGCAGCAGGTGCTGGGCGAGGCCTACAACGTCCGCATGCACGTGCTCGACCGGGAAGACCTGCGACGGCATGGGATGCATTCGCCAGCGTTCCATGGCGGGCTCTTTTCGCCGGTCGGGTTCGGCCTGCATCCGTTGAAGTATGTGCGCGGCCTGGCGCGAGCCGCCGCAAAGGCTGGCGTGACGATCTATCCCCGATCGGCAGTGACCGCGTGGCGTTCAGAGCGTGGCCAGCACGTACTGGCGACCGACCGGGGCGAAGTGCAAGCGCGGAGCGTGCTGCTCGCAACGAACGGGTACACCGACGAACGGCTGCCGCCGTGGATTGGCGGCCGCCTGCTGCCGGCGCTGTCGCGGATCATCGTCACTCGTCCGCTGACCGATGCCGAGATTGCGGCGCAAGGCTGGTCGAGCCACAACATGGCCTACGATACGCGCCGTCTGGTCCATTACTTTCGACTGCTGCCCGACAAGCGCTTCCTGTTCGGGGGCCGTGGCGGAACGGATGCCTCGCCTGAAGGGTTGGCCGCCATAACGCGAACGCTTCGGCGACAGTTTGACGAGATGTTTCCCGCCTGGGCCAAGGTCGAAACGGAGTTTACCTGGGGCGGGTTCGTCTGCCTCACGGCATCTCTCGTGCCCTACATCGGGCCGATCGACGGGATGGAGACTGCATTTGCGGCCGTCGCCTGGCACGGGAACGGCGTCGCGATGGGCAGCTATGCCGGACGTCTGGTCGCCGATCGCATCGCGGGCGGCACCGATGCACAGAACGAGATTCCCGTGGTGATGCGCGGGCCGTTGAGGAAGTTTCCAATGCCGCAGTTGCGCGTTCCCTACCTCAAGGGCGCCTACGCGCTCTACGGCTTCACGGATGAGCGGCCGTAAGCCTCCCCGGCGCATCACCAAATCGTCAAGAGAACCAATCGCCCGCGCGCCTCGTTGTGTGAGACACTGCGCGTTCGATGAACGGAGTTCTCTGGATGTTTCAGCGTGTGATTGCGGGCCTTGCCATCCTGGTTCTGCCAGCCGGCGTCGCGATGGCGCAAGAGGTCGTTAGGACGGAGAAGGCCGATCTCAAGGTCGAAACCATTGCCCAGGGCCTCGAGCAGCCGTGGGGCCTCGCGATCCTGCCGGACGGCCGATTCCTCGTAACGGAAAAGGCCGGCCGCATGCGCATCGTTTCCGCAGACGGCACCGTCAGCAAGCCGCTCGACGGGTTGCCTAAGGTCGACAGCCGCGGGCAGGGCGGTCTTCTGGACGTTACCCTCGATCCGGAGTTCGGGAAAAACCGGCTGGTCTACTTCTCGTTTTCCGAACCCGGTCCTGGCGGCAACTCGACCGCGGCGGCGCGCGGCCGACTTTCCGACGACGAGACGAAACTTGAGAACGTTCAGGTGATCTTCTCGCAGGCGCCGAAGCTCGACAGCACCATGCACTACGGATCGCGGCTGGTGTTCGACGGGAAGGGGCATCTCTTCGTCACCATGGGCGAGCGCTTCAAGTACGACACCCGCGGGCAGGCGCAGGAACTGAACTCGGACCTTGGAAAGGTGGTGCGCATCAACCCGGACGGCAGCGCGCCGCAGGACAATCCCTTCCACGACAAGGCGGGCGCGCGACCGGAGATTTGGACGCTGGGGCACCGAAACGTGCAGGCGGCTGCCATCGACCCCGCGACCGGCGATCTTTGGACCATCGAGCACGGCCCCATGGGCGGCGATGAACTGAACCACGATCTCCCCGGTCTCAATTTCGGCTGGCCGCTGGTCTCGTTCGGCCAGAACTATGACGGGACGCCCGTCGGTACCGGAAAGCAGCACATGCAGGGCGTGACGGACCCGGTGTACCAATGGACACCGGTGATCGCGCCGTCGGGGATGATCTTCTATACGGGCGACGCGTTTCCGCAGTGGCGCGGGAACATCCTCGTCGGCGGCCTCAAGACGCAGACGATCGTGCGCCTCGAACGGGCGCCCGATGGCAGCATCACCCACGAGGAGCGTCTGCTCCAGGGCGCGCTCGGGAGAATCCGCGACGTCGTCCAGGGACCAAAGGGCGAGGTCTATGTCATCACCGATGCGAAGAACGGAAGGCTGGTGAGGATCACGAACTATTGATTGACGTCCCTCGCACGCTGAGTGGTGCGGTCAGACACCTGGGCGGCTGGTTCCGAAACGAGCCCGGGTAAGTGCAACAAACGCGCGAACGGATTCGACACCTTCCTGCTCGCGATGTTCCAGAAGTGGCCGCACCAGGTGCATGGTCGCGCGCGCATGTTCGACGTCGTTGAGGCCGTAAGCGATCCCGTACTTCGCAATCGAGTAGCCCTCGACCCAAGCAGTGCGCGATGAGTAGTTCCCGGGGATCACGATACTGAGGCAGCCACAGAGCGCTGCATACTGCGAATACATCGTCGCCTCGTCGTAGGAGTAGAAAACCTCGCAGCGGTTGAACGCCTCTGCGATCTCCTCATGCGACTTGCCGTCGAGACATTCGGCCCCCTCCGTTTCTGGAATGCGCATCTTGTGGGCGCCCTTGCGTACCATGTAGCAAGCGCCCTTCCGGTCGGTCCTTCCTAGGTTTTGATAGACCGGGTTGATCTTGTACAAGAACAAGCTCGGCGCTCCGCCCGATACGACGGGATGGTCGAAATTCCTGTCGACCGTGAAGAACATGTCGTCTGCGCCAAAGTCGTAGGAGTAACCCGGTTCGTTGTACAGGAGCCACCGTACCACGTGGCGCGCATTCAGCGGATTCCCGGGGACGATTTCAGGATAGATCACGACCGTGTCGTCGCCCATTCGCGGCAGCCGCTCGACTGGCGTGTTGAGGTATCGGTTTACGCGATAGGGTATCGGAACGTATGGTCTTAGCCAGCCCAGCTTGCCGCGCCGCATCGGCGTGAGCACCGCACGCTCGCCGAGAACATTCAGTTCATGGGTGAGTTGGTGAAGAAAGATAATGCCACCAGAGTTGGGATTGTATGAAGGTGCATTAACTACATATCGCACAGCTCAACCTCCGCACGAGTGCCAGTGAGCAAATGCAAAAGGTGGGCCTCCGAACCTTCTACCAGTTTGTTTCATCAGCCACTTCACACCCGCCGAGTTCGCCATCAACTCCACACTGGAAGCGTAGGCCGCTTGAGCCACAAACGAAACCAAGGACTCTCTCTTAGGTCGGAGGCGGACCGGGCAAAGGTCGGACCGTAAACCTTCTATAGGTTTGTCTTATCAGCTGCTTAAGTGTAACCGTGAATTCTTGTGACCGAGACCGCCCGACAAGATGGGCCTTATGGCCTCAAGTGACGCTGTTGAACAGTCCCCCGTCGATCAAAAGGCTCTGGCCGGTGATGTAGCCTGCCTGCGCGGAGCAGAGGAAGGCGACGAGCTCGCCCACCTCCTCGGGCCGCCCGAACCGTTTCGCCGGCACGGACGCCGCGCGCTCGGCCGCCATTTCTTCCCGCGGTTTGCCGCGCATCTCGGCCATCTTGGCGGTCGAGCCGCGCAGGCGGTCGGTGTCGAACATGCCCGGCATCACCGCATTTACCGTCACGTTGTGCCTCGCAACGTCGCGGGCCGGTCCTGCGAGGAAGGCCGTCAGGCCGGCGCGCGCTGCTGAGGACACGTCGAGCCCGAGGATCGGCATGCGCACGGACGTCGAGGTGATGTTGACGATGCGCCCGAAGGAGCGCTCGCGCATGCCAGGTAGCACCTTCTGGAACAGCTCGATGGGCGTGACCATGTTCTGGATCGCCCCGGCGAGCAGGTCTTCGCGCGTCACGTCGAGATAGGGCTTCAGCGGCGGCCCGCCGTTGTTGTTCACGAGGATGTCCGGGGAAGGACAGGCATCGAGGAGCGCCTTCTGCCCGTGCGGTGTCGAGACGTCGGCGACGACCGGCGTCACCTTCACGTTGAATCGCCCTCGCAACGCCTGCGTGGTCTTCTCGAGCATCGCTGTGTCGCGCCCGTTGATCACCACATCGACGCCATTGGCGGCGAGCGATTCCGCGCAGGCGCGCCCGAGCCCACGGCTCGAGGCACAGACAATGGCGGTGCGTCCCGAAATTCCGAGGTCCATGTGCACAAGCTCCCAGTGTGGTGGACCTTGCGTAGCGCCCGGATCGTCGATCGGCAACCCGCCTAAACGAAAGGCGGGGCCAACCGGGCCCCGCCTTGACGCCACACACGACTGTCGTCGGTTTAGGCGCTCACGTTCTTCGCGCGCTCTTCCATGAACCGGCGGAACTCTTCCGCATCACGCGCCTCGCGCAGCTTCTGCACGTAGGTGCGGAATTCCTCCTGCTCGCGCTCAAGGCGATCCAGCGTCTCGGCGCGGTAAGCGTCGAACGCGGAGTTGCCCGACGTGCGGTAGGGCATCGTCTTGCCCTTTGCCTTCGCGAACAGCTTGCTCGTGAGCTGGTCGAAGCTCCCGCCCATCGCGATGTAGGCGAGCGCGGCGAGGCCCAGTGGCCACCACGCCACGAAACCCAGAACCACGGCGGCGACGCTCGTCGGCGTCCAGCGGCTGGAACAGGTTGCGACAGTGTTCATTCTCGTCTCCCGATCAAGCGGGCTTCCAAACCCGCACGGACCGGATATGGTTATTGCTGAGCCCGCTTCAAGATGGCCGTGGAACCCGCGGAAACCCTAGCATGGAGGCCCCCCGATGACGATCCCGCTCAAGGAACGCCAGCCGACGTTCGCCGATATCGAGGGCGCGAAGGGCCGACTCCTCGGGAAGGCGGTACGCACGCCGCTGCTGCGCTCGGAGGAACTCGACCGCATCACCGGAGGGCAGGTGTTCGTGAAGGCCGAGTGCCTGCAGCGCACCGGATCCTTCAAGTTCCGCGGCGCCTGGAACTTCATCTCGCAGCTGCCGGAAGATGCCCGCTCGAAGGGCGTCGTCGCGTTCTCGTCGGGCAACCACGCGCAAGGGGTCGCTGCGGCGGCGCAGCTGCGCGGCTTCCCGGCGGTGATCGTGATGCCGTCGGATGCCCCGAAGATCAAGGTCGCCAACACGCGCGGCTATGGCGCCGAAGTGTTGATGTACGACCGTGCGGGCGAGAGCCGCGAGGAGATCGCACGCCGCATCGCGGCCGAGCGGGGCGCGGTGCTCGTGCCGCCCTACGATCATCCCTGGATCATCGCGGGGCAGGGCACCGTCGGGCTCGAGATATTCGAGGACGCGCAGGCGCAGGGCGTGAAGGTCGACGACGTCTTCGTCTGCGCCTCGGGCGGCGGCCTCACTGCCGGCATCGCGCTGGCGCTCGAGACGCTCTCGCCGAACACCGCCGTCTACACGGCCGAACCGAACGCGTTCGACGACCATCGCCGCTCGCTTGCCTCGGGCCATCGCGAGACGAACGAGGCGAAGGTCGGCTCGATCTGCGATGCGCTGCTTTCGCCGCAGCCGGGCGAACTCACGTTCGCGATCAACCAGAAGCGGCTGCGCGGCGGCGTGACGGCGACGGATGAAGAGGTCGAGGCCGCGATGCGGTTCGCGTTCGAGAAGCTCAAGATCGTGGCGGAGCCCGGCGGCTCGGTCGGGCTCGCGAGCATCCTGGCGAAGCGCATCGACATCCGCGGCCGGACCGCCGTGGTGGTCGTTTCGGGCGGCAACGTCGACCCGGCGATGTTTGCGCGGATCCTGACGGCCGCCTGATCGTTCAGTTGGCCTTCGAAGCCTCGGGCGGGCTCTCGGGCTCGAGCGGGATGTCGCCCTCGCCGGGTGCGCGACGGACGATCACGATCCGCTTCTTCTCATCCTTCGTCTCCGCGGCGGGCTGTGCGACGGCCGGCTGTTCGGCATGGAAGTGGAACGTCTCCGAGTTGGCGATCGCCTCGACGGCGGCCGAAATGCGCGGCTTGCCCGACAACGGGATGGGCTGGAACAGCTCCTCGTCGGCGGCGAAGTACTTCAGGTTCCGCGGTTCAAGCGTCGGCTTCTGCAATTGCGCGACCGGACGGGCCGCCGGGGCGCCGGCGCGCGCCAGGACGCCCATCGCCACCGCGACGCGGCGGCTGGCGAGGTCGCTCTTCCAGCCTTCGCGGTGAAGCTTGCCCACGGCGGCGTCGATCTGGTCGAGCAGCGGCTCGTCCGGGTGTTTTTCACGCAAGGAAGCGGCCAGCGCCTGCAGCGCCTGCGTCGTCTCGACGATGCCGGTCGCGGCTTCAGCCGCTGCGGCCGCGGTGGCGGCGAACGGATCGGCGCCGGCAGGGAGAGCGCCCCCGTTGTCGAGATTGTCCTGGCGCAGCGCCGCGATCTCGGCCTTCGCCTTCTCGAGTTCGGGTGCCGACAAGGCGGGCTGGGCGGTCGTCGCCTCGAGGCGGTTTGCGACGACCCGTTCGAGCCGGCCCATCGCCTCGAGCAGCATGCGGGTGTCGGCGGTGCGGTTGCGGCGGGCGAATTCGGCAAGGAACCAGCGCCCGCGTTGCGTCTCGAGGACGGCCTCCTCGATTTCTTCGTAATCGCCCTGGCGTACGTCCGTCTGCCAGTTCTGGTCCGCCATCGCGAATACCCCACGCCGATCCCCAACCGCTTCACCTATCGCCCCGCAACGGTTATGGATTGGTTAGCGGGGTGACCCACCCCGGCCCACCTGAGCCAAGCCGGATCCGTCCCCCGCCCATGCCACCGCAAGCGCCCACGTCGCGGCTGCGCCTCCAGTACGTGGCGCTGTTTCTGGCGATCGGGATCTTCCTCCCGTATTTCCCGGTCTGGCTCGCTCACCGGGGCTTTTCGACCGTCGAGATCGGCTCGCTGATCGCGGCGCAGATCGCCATCCGCGTCGTCTCGACGCCGCTCGCCGGGGCACTCGCCGACCGCAGTAACCGGCGGCCGCTCGTGCTGACCGTGCTGGCCCTTGTCTCGGCGCTGGCGGCGACGGGGCTGGCGCTCGCCACGTCGAAGGCGCAGATCGTCGCGGCGACGCTCCTGATGGCGGCGGCGATGTCGCCGTTGATCCCGATCTCCGAGGGCGAGGTGCTGCAGGTGACCCGCGTCACCGGGATCAACTACGGCCGCCTGCGGCTGTGGGGGTCGGCAGCGTTCGTCGCGGCGAACCTTGGGACAGGCGCGATCATCGACGGGATCGGCACCGGCGCGCTGATGGCGCTGCTCGCCGCAACGCACCTCGCAACTGCCGTGACCTCACGTGCGTTGCCGCAGGAGCCCGAGGCGCGGGAACAGACCGAACTGTCGACCAGCGCGATCGCCACGTTGCTGAAGGACCTCGCGTTCACGCTCTTCGTGCTGGCGGCCGGCCTAGCGGTTGCGAGCCACGCGGCGTTCTACACGTTCTCCTCGCTGCTCTGGCGCACGCTCGGATACGACGGGCTCACCGTGGGCGCGCTGTGGGCGACGGGAGTCGTCGCGGAGATCCTCCTGTTCTTCACGATCGGCAAGCCCCTGTCGCTGCGCACGGCAACGCTGTTCATCGCCGGCGGCGCCTTCGGCGGGATCGTGCGGTGGCTGGGGTTCGCGCTGACCCCGCCGCTCGTTGCGCTGTTCCTGCTCCAGTGCCTGCACGCGGCGAGCTTTGCCATGGTGCATCTCGGCGCGATGAACTTCATCCGGCACACGGTGCGGCCAGCGCTGCGTTCGACTGCGCAGACGCTCTATTCGGCGATCTCGGGCGGCGTGCTGCTGTTCGCCTCGACGTGGGCGGCCGGCCGTGCATATGCGGAAAGTCCGTCGATCGCTTTCGTGCTGATGGCGGGCCTTGCCGCCGTCGCCTGTCTCGCCGGGCTCGCGCTCTGGGCGCGCTGCGCTATCCCCAGAGCGCCCGCGGCGGCGGATGCATGAGGCTTCCGTCGAAGCGGATGCCGGGATCGCGGTCGCGCGCCAGCAGCAGCGGACCGTCGAGGTCGATGAAGGCGGCGTCCTTCGCCAGCAGGAAGGCAGGCGCCATCGACAGCGAGGTGCCGACCATGCAGCCGATCATCGTCTTGAGCCCGTGGCGCTGCGCCTCCCGGGCGAGCGCCATCGCCGGCGTCAGTCCGCCGGCCTTGTCGAGCTTGATGTTGATCGCGTCGTAGCGCTGCTTCAGGCGCGCAAACGCCTCCGGCGTATGGACGTCGTGAAACGACTCGTCCGCACACACCGGAACGAGGTGCTCGACGTCGGCAAGCGCTGCGTCGGCGGATGCGGGCAGCGGCTGCTCGACCAGTTCGACACCGTGATCGCGGCACGCCTTCAACATGTCGACGAGCAGATCGCCGCTCCAGCCCTCGTTCGCATCGACGATGAGACGGGCACTCGGCGCGGCCTTGCGCACGGCCTCAAGCCGCGCGCGATCGTCGGGGCGGCCGAGCTTGAGCTTGAGGAGGGGGCGGTGCATGGCGGCGGCCGCCGCAGCGGCCATCGCCTCGGGTTCGCCAAGACTCAACGTGTATGCCGTGACCTTCGGTTCGGGCTCCGGCAGCCCCGCGAGTTGCCAGGCGGGCACGCCCGTCTCCTTCGCCTCGAGGTCCCAGAGCGCGCAGTCGAGCGCATTGCGGCTCGCGTGAAGCTTTAACAGCGACGGCACCTCGGCCCGCGTCAGCGTACCGATGGTTTGCGCCGACAGGGTCTCGAACTCGGCGATCACCTGGTCGACCGTCTCGTCGTAGCGCGGGTAGGGGACGCATTCGCCGCGGCCCTCGACGCCGTTGCGGTGCACGGTGACGGCAACGACGTCGGCGGCCGTCTTCGAACCGCGCGAGATCGTGAAGGTGCCGGCGATCGGCCAGCTCTCGCGGACGGCGGCGACGGTGATCATGCGGCGGGCCAGATGCCTTGCACGTGGTCGACGATCGGGCCGACGCCGGTGCGCACCGGATCGACGCACGGGAGCCGGTAGAACGCCGCCGTCTCGGCGAGCAGCGTCTTCGTCGCGGCCTCGTCGAGCGCCTGTGTGTTGATCGCGATGCCGACGCAGCGGATGTCCGGGTTGGTGAGGCGGCCTTCGATCAGGGTGCGTTCTATCACGTCGCCGATCGACGGCAGCGGATGCTTCACGCCGCGCATCGTCTTGCGTGTCGGCTCGTGGCACACGACGAACGCGTCGGGCTGGGCGCCATGCAGCAGGCCGAGCGTCACGCCGGCGAACGAGGGGTGGAAGAGCGAGCCCTGGCCCTCGACGATGTCCCAATGGTCGGGGTCATTCTCCGGCGTCAGCCACTCGGCGGCGCCCGAGATGAAGTCGGCGACGACCGCGTCGATCGCGACGCCGCGCCCGGCGATCAGGATTCCGGTCTGGCCGGTCGCACGAAAATCCGACTTGAGCCCGCGCCGGTTCATCTCGATGTCGATTGCGAGCGCGGTGTACTTCTTGCCGACCGAGCAGTCGGTGCCGACGGTGAGGAGCCGCAGGCCGCGGCGCTTCACGCCCTTGCCGGTGTCGAACGTCTTCTCGCTGTGGCGCACGTTGAAGAGCTTCCGGCCGTGCGCCTGCGCGGCGTCCGCGATCTCCGGGATGCTCTCGAGCCTCTTGTGCAGCCCCGTCGCGACGTCCAGCCCCGCCTTCAGCGCCTCGACGATCGAGGCGACCCAATGCGCCGGAAGGACGCCGCCGGCATTCGCGACGCCGACCACCATCGTCCTGGCGCCACGCTTCACCGCCTCGGCGATCGTTATGTCCTCGAGCCCGCAGTCGGCCTTGCAGCCTGGCAAGCGCACCTGGCCCACGCACCAGTCACGCCGCCAGTCGACGATGCCCTGCGCGGTCTTGGCGGCGAGCTGGTCGTGCACGTCGCCCAGGAAGAGGAGGTACGGCTTGGCAATCTCCATCGCTAATCACCCGTCATTCGCGGGCGACGCGGCCCGATGCTTGTGCGAGCTGGAGATACACCTTTCCGCTTTCCGACGCGAGGCAGGCGTCGACGAGCACCGCGCTGTCCTCCGTCTCGGCGATCGCGTCGAGCAGGCGCTCGAACAGGCGGATGTAGGAGTCGACCCGCCCCTTCACGATGCGCTCGCCCGCGTAGCGCGCCTTCAGCTCCTTGACGGCCTTCGCGCCGCGCTGCTGGAACAGGTGGTGGACGTAGGACTTCCGTTCGCCCGCGACGTAGCGCTGCTCGAGCTCGGCCGGGATGCGTCCCTCCAGCGCCTCGACGAGGTCGCGGGCCGCCGCGTTGAGCTTCACGACCAGCGTCTCGGTCTCGCGCGTTGAGGGCAGGGCGGGCTCCTCGGCGTGATGGCCGTTGCCGTTCCCGTTGCCGTTGCCGTTCGAACCAAGATGTTCGATCTCGGCCACCGCGCTCCGCTTTTCCTTGCTTCCCCGGGCGCCTGACGTCCTCTCTTGCGGAGCTTCGGACGCGGCGCCCTCAGATTTTCCCGGGCCGCTCTCCCGCCTTGGGGTGTGGACCCCGGGCCCGGTGAGGCCCAGTGCCCCGGTTTGTCGCCTGACCACGTCGGCAAGCGCGTTGAGCGCGGTGATCTGGTCGGAAACCACGCGGCGCATGGCGTCGGCGTTCTGGCGCGTCTCCTCCGGCAAGTCGAGGATCGCGCGCTTCAGTTCGTTGCGCACGAAGTCGACTTCGCGCACCACCTGCTGGGCGGTGGCGTGCAGTTCCTTCGCCGTCTCGCTGAACTCGCCGGCGGTCGCCGCGATCGCCTGGTTGATCGAGGCCATGAGGCGCTCGTGCTGGGCCTGCAGCGTCTTGGCGGCGGAGGACACGGCTGCGTCCGACACCTGCTCGAGGCGGCGGATCTCGTCCTGCAGGTTCTGCGAGGCGGCATCCGTCTGCGACACGAACAGGCGGCCGATCTCCTCGGTGCGCTGTTCGGCGGCGGCGAGCCGGTCGGAGATCGTCGCCGCGTACGTGCGCATCGTGGCGTCGACTTCCGCATGGCGCTTGCCGAGCTGGTCGAGGAGGCCCGCAAGCACGTCCTCGCGGCTGTGCACCAGCTGCTCGATCTCGGTGTTGAACCGATCGATCGAGCGGTCGACCGCGGTCGACACTTCCTGGAGGCGCGAGGACAACCGCACGCTCGTCTGCTCGAGCCGGCCGGTCAATTCCGTCGACACCGTCTCGAGGCGGTTGTCGAGATCCTGCGCCGACTCGCCGAGCTTGTTCGACAGAAGCGCGGTGGCGCGGCCGACGTGGTCGGAGAACTTCAAGCCGGCCTCGTCGAGGCGGCGGCCGGAACTCGTGACCGACATCTCGAGGCTCGTGACGAACGTCGAGGAAGCCTTGTCGAGTTCGGCGACGATTTCCTCGCGCGCCCCGTCGAGCCCTTGCGCGAACGCCGAGCGGGCGCGCCCAAGCTCCTCGATGATCGTGCCGGAGCGCTGGTCGAGGATCGTGACGAAGTCGGTCTTGGCGTTCGTCAGCTCCTCGGCGATGCGCGTGGCGCGGTCGTCGAGCGTGCGGGCGAAGCCTTCGCCGGTGCCGTCCATCTTGCCGATGACTTCGGTGGTGATCTCCTCGAGCATCGAGGTCGCGACGTCGAACCGCTTGCCGAGCTCGCGCGAGGCGGCGTCGATGCGGATGAACATCGCTTCGCCCGAGTTCGACAGCTTCTGGATGATCTCCGAGGACGTCGAGGCGAACCGGTCCGTCATCTGGCCCGAGTGGTCCTCGAGGTTCTTGTGGAGTTTCGCCGACGTGCGGTCGAGCTCGCTCGACAGCTTGTTCGCCATCTCGTCGAGCCGGCTCGAGAGGTTGGTCGAGGTCGTTTCGAGCTTGCCGGCGAGCCGCGTGGTCGTCGTGTCGAGGCGCGAGGATACATCGTCGATGTGGGTGGCGATGCGCGTCGTCGTCGAGTCGAGCACGTCGCCAAGGCGTCCTGCCGTCTCGGCAAGGCGGCCGGTGACGTCTCCGGAAGTCTGGTCGATGCGCGCGGTCGTCTCCTCGAGGCGGCCGGTGATTTCGCCCGCCACGCTGTCGAGCTGCAGCGCGAGCCGGTTGGTCGTCTCGTCGAGGCGGTTCGCGAGCGCCGCGGTCGCCTGGTCGAGTTCGGAGAACAGCGTGTTCGACGTCTTGTCGAGGCTGCCGATGAGCGACAGGCTCGTCTGGTCGAGGCGACCGGCGAGCACCGTGCTCGTGTCGTCGAGTTGCGCGGCGAGCGCCTTCGCCGTCTCGTCGAGCTGGGCTGCGAGTGATTTCGCCGTGTCGCCGAGGCGGCCGGTGAGCGTGCCCGTGGTCTTCTCGATCTGCGAACCGAGGCTCGTCGTCGTGTTCTCCAGCCGCTCGGCGAGGAGGCCCGAGACCTCCTCGAGGCGGTAGGTGAGGTCGGACGAGGAGGTGTCGAGACGCGAGATGAGCTCCCCCGACACCTGGTCGAGCTGCTCGGTGAGCCGCGCGGTCGTTTCGTCGAGGCGGGCGGAGGTATCGCCGGCGGTCGTCTCGAGCTGCTGGAGCAGGGTGGCGGAAGTCGTCTCGAGCCGGTCGGCGAGACCGGTCGAGGCGTCGGCGAAGTAGCCGGTGACGCGGCTCGAGGTGTTCTCGAGACGCTCGGCCACCTCGCGCGCCGTCTGGTCGAGGCGCTCGGTGACGCCGAGCGACGTGTCGGCCAGCCGGCTCGTCAGAACGTCGCTCGTCTGATCGAGCTGCTCGGCGAGCTTCAGCGCCGTCTCGTCGAGGCGCGACGTCATGACGCCAGAGGCATCGTCGAGTCGCTGGGCGAGCTGCGCGGTCGTGCTTTCCAGCCGCGTCGTCATCTGGTCGGAGGCGACGTCGAGGAGTTCCGACATCTTGCCGGTGACGGTCTCGAGGCGTGTGAGCAGCGCGCCCGAGGTGCCCTCGAGCTCGTTGGTGACGGCTTCGGTCTGGGCCGAGAAGTGCTGGGCGACCTCGCTCGTCGCACGCTCGACGCGATCGAACAGGGTCGCGGTCGCGTTGTCGATCTTTGCCGACATCGCATCCGTCTTCTCGCCGAGGCGGCCGAACAGCTGTTCCGACGTCGTCTCGAGCTGCATCGCCATGCCGGTCGAGGCTTCGTCGAGGTAATTCGCAAGTTCGGCGCGGGCGCGCGAGACGTTCTCGACGAAGCGGCCCGACACTTCCAGCAGCCGGTCGGTGAGGCCGAGACCGGTCTGGTCGATGCGCTGGGCGAACTCCGCTCCGGTCTGGTCGAGCCGGTCGATCTGGCCCGCGAGGTTCGCGGTTGAATCGACGACCTTCGTGCTGATCGTGTTGGTCGACTGTTCGAGGCGCGCCAGCACGCCAACAGCCGACTGGTCGAGCTGCGTCGCGATCTGCGTGATCTTCTCGCCCATGCGGCCGTAGAGCTCGCCCGTCGTCTGGTCGAGCCGCTCGGCCATGCCGGCCGAGGCCTGCTCGAAGTACTGGTCGAGATCGGCGCGGGCACGCGCGACGTTCTGCATGAAGCCGCCCGAAGCCGACAGCAGCCGGTCGGAGATCTGGACGCTGGTGCCTTCGATCTGCGCGCTCAGGCGCTCGGCCTGTTTGGCCAGCGCTTCGGCCACTTCGCCGGACGAGGCCTTCATCATGTAGGTGACGTTGTTCGTCGTGCCCTGGAGCAGTTCGGTCACCTGCGTTCCGGCGACGCGCATGCTCTCGGCGAGCGTGTTCGTCATGCGGTCGACGTTGTGGGCGACCTCCGCGTTCACGGCGTTGAGTTCCGCCGCGCCCGCGCGCATCTGGTTGATGATGCTGCCCTCGAGCGACTTCACGTGCTCGGAGAACTGCGCGCTCTCGGCGCGGATCGCCTGCGCCGACGACGCGAGGTGCTCGATCTGGCCTGCAAGGCTTTCCGAGAAGACGCGCGTCTCGGTGTTGAGGAGCCCGGACACCTGCTCCATGCGCGACATCTGGCTGCCGATCTCGCCGGTGGCGGAGGCGGCGCGCGCCGCGATCTCGTCGATCGTGCGGGCCAGTTCGTAGGTCGAGCCCTTGAGGCCCTGCTCGAGCGTGACGAGGGCGGAGGAGGCGTTGTTGATCACCGACTCGAGGTGGGAGGTGTTCTCCATCAGGCGGCCGATGATCGGGTTCGCCTCGGTGCCGAACACCATGCCGGCGTCCTGCAGCGCGTTGCGCTGGTTCTCGAGGCCGGAGAGGAGGGTGCGGATGCGTTCCTCGTTCGCGCCAAACGCGCGCTCGATGTTGGCGACCTCGCGGTGCACCATGCCTTCGAGTTCGGCCGCGCGGTTCACCGCATGCTCGACGCCGCCGACGAGCTGGTCGATCTCGCCGCGCACCGTCGAGGCGATCGAGGAGAGGCCCTCGGTCGCCACGTCCTGCGGGCGGATCAGGCGCAGCGCCGTCTGCACCAGCGCTTCAGAGACGTGCTGGATCTGCTGGGCGCGCCACAGGAGATAGGCGGCCGACCAGATGAGGAGGATCGGCAGGACGAGCGCGGTGAGGGCGCCAGCGAGCGCCGGGATGCCGGCCTGCTCGAGCACCTGCGGCTGCGTGCGGAAGAGGAGGAAGGTGCAGAGCCCGATCCACAGGAGGGAGGCGACGAACGCCACCCAGAACGGCGCGGTCGACGGGCGGCGGCGCAAGTTCGCGACGAGTGCGGCCGCGGTCGCCTCGTTCTCGTTGGCGGCACGGGGGCGGGGCGGCGGCTCCTTCACCTGGGCGTTGGCGCGCAGATCCGGTTCGCGGCGCACGGCCGCTGCGGCGGCCCGATCTTCCCGACGCGTCGCCCTGCGGGGCATGCGCCTCGTTTCGTTCGCGTCACTCGCCATTGGAACCACCCATACTCACTTTGGCCTCACCTGCCGGCCTTCCCGGTCTTTCGCCAGGATGGCCGCACCCACGTTCTAGCACGCCGCGTATCGCGACTGAATTAAGGTGAGACGGCATACCGACCCGGTACCCCTGCCTTTGCGCCGGTCCGTCGTTGTCCCTGGTCCCGCAACCGCCCCCGCGTGGATTGCCGGCCGAACACGACGAAACGATGCGGTTCCCCTTAACCCTTCGCCCGCAATCGTAAACGCTACCCCAGTTCCCTCCGGTAATGAACAATCGTTACCGGAGGGTCAGAGAATATTTAAAAGTTTGGTTAAAATTGTGAACCGAAACGAGTCACTCCGGCAACCAAGAATACCTAACAATTTAGGGGGTGCGCGTTAACCTTGTGGTATCGCCGGACCTTTATCATTTTGCGTCATGGGGGAAATCGAGCAGCCGGAAAAGCAACCTTGGCATCGTCGCGACCGCATCCAGCCCCCTTCTCCGCAGAGCCGGAGCTTGATTTCTCGTCGCCGGAGGAGCGGCGTCGGGCTGCCGTCGACCGCGCCGTGCTCGATCTCGAACACCTCGACCGCTACACGATGGGCGACAAGGCGCTGGAGCAGGAACTCCTGTCGCTGTTCCGGATGCAGGCTCGCCAGTACGCCGACCGGCTGAACGACATCGTCGATCCGGCCGATTGGCGCCTTGCGACCCATTCGATCAAGGGCGCAGCGCGCTGCATCGGGGCGGGGCGGGTCGCAACGGCCGCGCAGGCGCTGGAGGAGACGGACCCGTTCACGAACCCCGACCGCCGGCGCACGCTGACCCAGGAACTGCTCTCCCATATAGTCGACTGCGAGACGACGATCGAGGCGCTCGCCGGCTAGGGCGCTCTCGCCAAGTCCCGTTACCGGCGCAGGCCTGTTCCGTCCGCCGAACCGGCCGCTTGTGTTCGTCAAATCAATCGCTTAAAAGCCCGGCGCAACCGGTGGTCCCGCGCCTCGGGATTTCCTCGCCAATTCCGGCCTCACGCCCAGAGATTACCAAGAGCATCGACATGGTGAAGATCACGTTCGTTCAGAAGGATGGCGCTCGTCAGGAGGTCGACGGACAGGTCGGCATGACGGTCATGGAAGCCGCCGTGAAGAACATGGTGCCGGGGATCGATGCGGACTGCGGCGGCGCCTGCGCCTGCGCCACCTGCCACGTGTACGTCGAGCCCGAGTGGCAGGAGAAGGTCGGCAAGCGCAACGAGATGGAAGAGGACATGCTCGACTTCGCGTTCGACGTCCGCGACAACTCGCGCCTCTCGTGCCAGATCAAGATCACCGACACGCTGGACGGTTTGGTTCTGAAGGTACCTGAGAAGCAGTTCTGAAACCGATTCAGATCTCGCGCTTAACCCTTTGATTTTTGGGGATTTCGATGGCTGACGAAACCATTGTGACCGACGTCGTGATCGTGGGCGCGGGCCCCTGCGGCCTGTTCGCCGTGTTCGAGCTCGGCCTCCTCGACATCAAGGCGCACGTGATCGACATCCTCGACCGGCCGGGCGGCCAGTGCGCCGAGCTCTATCCGGAGAAGCCGATCTACGACATCCCGGCGCTGCCGACGGTGACCGGGCAGGAATTGGTCGACCGGCTGATGCAGCAGATCAAGCCGTTCAACCCGACCTTCCACTTCAACCAGATGGTCACCGAACTGAAGAAGCTCGAGACCGGCGAGTTCGAGGTGAAGACCGACGGCGGTCTGTCCTTCCGCTCGAAGGCCGTGGTGATCGCGGCGGGCGGTGGCAGCTTCCAGCCGAAGAAGCCGCCGATTCCGGGAATCGACGCCTACGAGAACACGTCCGTCTTCTATTCCGTGAAGAAGATGGAAGCGCTGCGCGGCCGCGACGTGCTGATCGTCGGCGGCGGCGACTCGGCGCTCGACTGGACGCTGAACCTGCATCCGCTCGCGAAGTCGATGACGCTGCTCCATCGCCGCGACGAATTCCGCGCCGCGCCCGACAGCGTCAACCGGATGCGGAAGCTCGTCGCCGACGGGGCGATGCAGTTCAGGATCGGCCAGGTCACGGGCCTCAAGGGCGCTAACGGCATGCTCGAGGCGGCAATCGTGAAGGGGCCGGAGGGCACTTTCGAGGTGCCGTGCAATGCCATGCTGCCGTTCTTCGGGCTGACCATGAAGCTCGGTCCGGTCGCCGACTGGGGCTTTAACCTGCACGAGAATCTCGTGCCGGTGGATACCGAGAAGTTCCAGACCTCGACGCCCGGCATCTTCGCGATCGGCGACATCAACTGGTACCCGGGCAAGCTCAAGCTGATCCTGTCGGGCTTCCACGAGGCCGCGCTGATGGCCCAGGAAGTGTTCCACATCAAGAACCCGGGCGAGCGGCTCGTCTTCCAGTACACGACGTCGAGCACCAACCTGCAGAAGAAGCTCGGCGTCTCCTGACGCCGGCTTTGCGTCTCCCCATCCTCTGAGCGATAATCGCGCCCTCGGACGGAGGAGAGACGGCCATGACGAAAAACGTGGGAACGATCGACCGTGCGGTGCGCGTGGTTCTGGCGCTGGCGCTGCTCTACTGGGCGATCGCGGGCACCGGATCGTGGCACTGGCTGGGTTGGTTCGGCGTGCCCGTGATGTTCTCGGCGCTCGCCGGCTGGTGCGGCGCCTACACGCTGTTCGGCATCAACACCTGCGCCGTGAAGCGCGCCTAGAGCCGACCGTACCGCTTCATCACGTCGACGAGCTCGCCGTGCGGCAGCGCGCGGACGGTGACGCCGTTCGCGCCGACCATCGTTTCGTTCGCAACCATCGCGTCGAGGATCGCCTCCTCGGTCGCCTCGACCACGCCCTGGAAGAGGTCGTCGAGCGCCGGGTTCGGCAGGAACGCCATCGTGCGCACGTCGTCGCCGGCGGCAAAGCTCTCCGCATTGGCCGTCGAGAGCGCGATGAAGATGTCGCCCGACCCGTTGTGCGCGATCGCGCCGGTGCGCGCCATGCCGAGCGGGATGCGCCGCGCGAGGCGCTTCACCTGGTGCGGCAGGAGTGGCGCATCCGTGATGACGACCGCGATGATCGAGCCCATCGGCGTCGAGCGCACCTCGCCGCCAAGAATGTGTCGCCCGACCGGCACGCCAAGCACGCTGAGCTCCGGGCGGATGCCGAAGTTGGACTGGACGAACGCGCCGACCGTGTACGTCCGGTCGTTGACCGCTACGCGCCGCGACGAAGAGCCAGAGCCGCCCTTGAAGTCGTAGGTGATCATGCCCGTTCCGCCGCCGACGCTGCCCTGTTCGATGGCGCCGCCGCGCGCGCTTTCGAGGGCGGCGAACACGTGCGCGTCCTTAACGTGGAAGCCGTTGATGTCGTTGAGCTCACCGTCATAGGTCTCGCCCGACACGGGGAGGCCCCAGGACTGGTCGGGACGACCCGGCTGCGTCAGCATCCACTTGATCGTGGCGTCGCGCGCGAGCCCGACCGAATGCGTGTTGGTGATCGTGACGGGCCCCTCGCACTGGCCAGACTCCTCCACCCAGGAGAGGCCGGTCAATTCGCCGTTGCCGTTGAGCACCGCACTGCCCGCAACGCACGGGATGCGCCCGCCCGAATGTCCGCGCGGCAGGATGGCGGTGACGCCGGTGCGGATCGGTCCGTTGCCGACGACGAGCGGGCCCTCGCCCTCGATGATCGTCGCGTAGCCGACTTCGACGCCCTCGACGTCGGTGATCGCATTGAAGGAGCCGGGGGTGCCCGGCAGCGGCAGACCGAGGCCGCGCGCCCGCACCTTCCCCTTCGGCGTCCGCTTCCAGTCGTTCGTCATGAGATCCTCCCTGGCCGCCGACAGTCCTAGGTCGGCTTGGCCCGGAGATCAAACGGTCATGCGTGGGTGCGGTTGACTATGACACGGCGAGCCTGTGGCATGGTCCCTGCGGCAGGGGAGGGACACGTGCACGCGTTCACCTATTCGAGGCGCCTCGTCGCCGAGGCGCTCGGCACCGGGATTCTCGTGGCGACGGTTGTCGGCTCGGGCATCATGGCGGATCGTCTGACACACGACACGGCGTTGGCGCTGCTCGCGAACACGTTGCCGACGGGGGCGATCCTCGCCGTGCTGATCACCGTTCTCGGGCCGATCTCGGGCGCGCACTTCAACCCGGCAGTGAGCGCCGTCTTCGCTCTCAGGGGCGACTTGCCGAAGCGCGAACTCTGGGGCTTCGTCGCGGCGCAGGTCGCGGGCGGTCTTCTCGGCACAATCGCAGCACATGTGATGTTCGACCATGCGATGCTCGCCGCCTCCGCAACCGCGCGCACCGGGCTTTCGCAGTGGTTTTCCGAATTCGTGGCGACCGCCGGGTTGCTTCTCACGATCCTGCTGGCCATCCGCTTCCAGCCGTCGGCAGTTGCGGCGCTGGTCGGCCTCTACATCACGGCCGCCTATTGGTTCACCGCGTCGACGTCGTTCGCCAACCCGGCGGTCGCGATCGCGCGCAGCCTGACGGACACATTCTCAGGAATACGTCCGGTCGATCTGCCGGGCTTCATCGCCGCGGAACTGATCGGCGCTGTGGCGGCGATGGCACTGGTGCGCTGGCTGCTTGCCAACACGAATGGAGGACGCCAGCGATGACCATCGTGATCCATCACAACCCGGACTGCGGCACTTCGCGCAACGTGGTCGCGATCGTCGAGGCTGCGGGCTACGCGCCGGTGATCATCGAGTACCTGAAGACCGGCTGGACGCGCGGACAGCTCCTCGGCCTGTTTGCCGCGGCCGACCTGACGCCGCGCACCGGGCTGCGGACGACGAAGTCGCCGGCGGCCGAACTCGGTCTGCTCGACCCTGAGGTCCCGGACGAGCGCATTTTTGCGCTGATGCTGGAGCATCCGGTCCTGGTGAACCGACCGATCGTCTGCTCGCCGAAAGGGGTGCGTCTGTGCAGGCCAAGCGAGACGGTGCTCGACCTGCTCGACCGTCTGCCACCCGGCCCGTTGCAGAAGGAGGACGGCTCGCTCCTGATCGACGCGGCCGGCCGTCGCGTCGGCTGATGGAGCCGGGAGCTCCCGCAGGGAGTCGGGCTCCCCCGGCCCGCCGGTCGACCGCGCGCGACGCGACGCGACGCGTCATGGCATCACGAACTTGCCTCGGGGTCAATTTCCTAAATGCGCAATCAGCTATCTTGAGGGTAGTCTTGCGGACGAAGGTCCGTCTGAAAAAGTCTACAAAATCAATAGAGTAGCTTTTCGGACGGGTCGCGCGTTCACCGGCCGTTCAGCAATTTCGTGAAACAAGGGACGAACTCAATGGAGTTCGAAAATGCTTTCGGTTGCTCGGCGCCCGGTCGGCGCTCTCTCTGGCGTCTGTGCGTGGTGTTCGGGCAATGCACGGGCACGCGTCGTGCCGGAAGCGACCGGCGTCGTCATCGAACCCGGCATCGGCAAGGGCCGCAACCTGCCCCTTTACGATCCCCACAAGGTGACGGTGGTCCACGGCGTCGACCCGGACGCGGCGAGCCTCGGGCAGGCCGAGCGCAAGGCTGACGGCGTTCGCCTCGAACTGCACCAGTCGATTGCCGAGGATCTGCCGTTCGACACCGCAAGCGCCGATACCGTGGTGCTCACCTACACGGTGTGCGCGCTCGGCGACGTGCAGCGGGCGCTTTCCGAAGTGCGCCGGGTGCTGAAGCCCTCCGGCCGACTGCTGTTCTGCGAGCATGGCCGCTCGCACGACCGCCCCGTGGCGCGGATGCAGGATCGCCTCGACGGCTTCTGGACCCGTTATGGCGGCGGCTGCCACTTGAACCGCGACGTGGCCGCGCTGCTCGGCGAGGGCGGCTTCCGCATCACGTGGCTCGAGACGTTCTACGCCAACCGCGCCTTGCCGGCGCTTACCTTCCATTACACCGGGGCCGCCGTCCCCGCTTGATCGCCGCGCGCCCTTCGGGCACGACGGGCGCATGCTTTCGGCATCCATCATCGACCGGCTCGTGACGATCGTCGGCGCCGCCAACGTGTGGCGCGGCGAAGCCGACCGGCGGCCCGATCCGGGGTTCCACGACGACAATCTCGCTTCTGGCCTCGCCGTTTTTCCGCGCACGACGGCGGAGATGCAGGCGATCGTCCGCCTGTGCCGCGCGGAGGGTGTCGCGATCGTGCCGCAGGGCGGTCGAACCGGCCTCGCCGGGGGAGCGGCTTCGGCGCCCGGCACGCTGATTGTGGGGCTTCAGCGCATGAACCGTATCGAGCGGCTCGACCCGCAGGCCCGAACGGCGTGTGTCGAGGCCGGCGTGACGCTCGAGGCGCTCCGGGCTGCGGCGGCCGAACACGGGCTTTCCGCCGGCATCGACATCGCGGCGCGCGGCAGCGCCACCATCGGCGGCATGATCTCCACCAACGCCGGGGGCAGCGAAGCCTTCCGCCTCGGCACCATGCGCCAGCGCGTCCTGGGACTCGAGGCGGTGCTCCCCGACGGCACGATCGTCCGTGATCTGACGGAAGTGCTGAAGGCGAACGAGGGGCTCGACGTGAAGCAGCTCCTGATCGGCGCGGAGGGCACGCTCGGCATCGTCACGCGCGCCGTGGTGCGGCTCGCTCCGGTGTCGGTCACCCGGGTGACTGCCGCTGCGGGCTTCAGGAACGCCAGAGACGCCGTGGCGGCGATGAACGCGCTCAGGTCTGCGCCCGCCTTCGACCTCCTCACCGCCGAAGTGATGTGGCGCGACTATGCCCAGACGGCGGCCCGGGAGCAGGGCAATGCGCGCTTTGCAACGTTTGCTACCGCGCCCGTGTGCGTGATCTTCGAGGTGACGGGGGAGGATGCTGGACCACTGAGGACCGCGTTCGAGGAGGCGCTGGGCGAACTCCTCGCTGCAGGACTGATCGTCGACTGCGTGATCGCGGGCAGCGAGCGCGAACGCGCCGACCTGTGGCGCGTGCGCGAGGATTCCTGGTCGGTGGAGCGCGTTCATCCGGGAGGCCTCTGGTTCGATGTGTCGCTTCCGCTCGCGGCACTCGATGAGTACACGGAAGGTCTCGTGGCGCGCCTGCGCGCCTTCGATCCCTCGCTCACGGCGTTCGTGATCGGGCACCTCGGCGACGGCAACCTGCATGTCACGATCGCGGGGCCAAGGCCGATCCCGGAGTTCTATGAGACGATCTCCCCGCTTGTCTACGAAGGCATCAAGGCGATGGGCGGGTCGTTCTCGGCCGAACACGGCATCGGTCTCGAGAAGCGCACGGCGCTCGCAAAGCATGGCGACCCCGGCAAGCTCGCGATGATGCGGGCGGTGAAGGCTGCGCTCGATCCAGTGGGGCTGATGAACCCCGGCAAGGTGCTCTAGAGCACGTCGATCGGGACCTTGAGGTAGACCGTGCCGTTGTCCTCGGCCGGCGGCATCTGTCCGGCGCGCATGTTCACCTGGATCGAGGGCACGATCAGCTTCGGCATCGACAAGGTCCGGTCGCGGGCTTCGCGCATCGCCACGAAGTCGTCCTCGCTGATGCCTTCCTTCACGTGGACGTTCAGCGTCCGCTCTGCTTCGACCGTCGTCTCCCAGGCGAAGTGGTCGCGGCCCGGCGCCTTGTAGTCGTGGCAGAGGAACAGGCGCGTCTGTGACGGCAGGGCAAGAATCTTCTTGATCGAACGGTAGAGCTGTCGCGCCGACCCGCCGGGAAAGTCGCAGCGCGCGGTGCCGTAGTCGGGCATGAACAGCGTGTCGCCCACGAATGCCGCGTCGCCGATCACGTAGGTCATGCAGGCGGGGGTGTGGCCGGGCGTGTGCATCACGTAGGCCGGAATCGAACCCAGCGCGAATTCGTCGCCGTCCTCGAACAGCCGGTCGAACTGGCTGCCGTCGCGCTCGAACTCGGTGCCAGCGTTGAAGACCTTTCCGAAGGTCTCCTGCACGGTCTTGATGTTCGAACCGATGGCGAGCTTGCCGCCCAGCGCCTTCTGCACGTACGGCGCGGCCGAGAGGTGATCGGCGTGGACGTGCGTCTCGATCAGCCATTCGCACACGAACTTCTTCGCGCGCACGTAGGCGATGATGCGGTCGGCGGAGGTCTTGCTGGTGCGGCCCGCGGCGGCGTCGTAGTCGAGTACGGAGTCGATCACCGCGCAGGCGCCGGTCGCCGGGTCGGAGGCGACGTAGCTCACCGTGTTGGTGGCCTCGTCGAAAAAGCCCTGGACGTCGGGTCTTTGGGTCATTCAAGGCTCCGCAATTTTCGTCCGCCCCCGGACGACCTCTAACGTAGGTCCGCGCCGACGGTCCTGCAATCGCTACGACCGGGAGTAAAACGGCCGCAGGACGCGCCCGTCGATCAGGGCGAGGCCCGCTCCGATCGCCAGCATGCCGAACAGGTGGCGGGGCAACAGGGTTTCGTGCAGCACCAGCACGCCCATCAGGATGGCCGAAACCGGCACGATGAAGGTGACGAGGCTCACGTTGCCGGCCCCCGCGGATTTGAGAATGGAGAAGTAGAGCACGTAGGCGACCGCCGTGCAGGCGAGCCCCAGCGCGAGCAGGACGCCCACGTCCGCCCACGTGAGCGATCCGAGCGGTGCGAATTCGCCGGTCACCGCCGCGGCGACCGACAGGACGATCGCCGAGCACAGCGTCTGGCCGGCGGCGGTGACGATCGGCGGGTTGACGGCGAGGCGGCGCCCCCACGGCGCGGCAAAGCCGTAGCAGAGCGCCGCAGCGAGGCTCCCGATCTGGTGGAAGATGTGAGTGCCCGCCGCGTGCAGTGCGTCGAGACCGACCATGATGGCGACGCCGACGAGCCCGACGACCACGCCTGCCAGACGATTGGCGGTCAGCGGTTCGTCCCGCGTCGTGTAATTGGCGACGATCAGCACGAAGAACGGCGTCGTGGCGTTCAGGATCGAGGCGAGCCCCGAGGGGATGCCCTTCTGCGCCCATACGATCAGCGTGAACGGAACCACGTTGTTGAGGAAGCCCATCACCGCGAGGTCGCGCCACCGCTCGGGCTCGGAGGGCACCTTGAGGCCCATCGCGAACGCCACGCCCCACAGGGCGACGGTGGCGATCACCATGCGCAGCGCGACGATGGCGATCGGGTCGAGGAACTTCAGCGCCAGCGCGTTGAAGAAGAACGACAGGCCCCAGATGAAGCCGAGCGACAGGAACAGCGCCCATTGCACCGGTCCCATCTCGCGCTTGATCGCGACGTGCTCTGCCATCCGTCCGTAACCCTTGTGTTCCGCTTCCGCCTTCCTAGCGGCCGGACTTCTTGTTCGGCGTCCCGGACCTTGCGGCCGAACTGCGCGCCGGCGTCACAGGTCCTTGCACAGTCGCGCCGCGTCGTAGATCGCTGCGTGGATGTTGCGCGAGGCAACTGCATCGCCGATGCGGAACAACTGGAAGCGGCCTGACGGATTGCTGCGGACCGCCTGCGGCGCGCCGCGCACCAACGCCTCATAGTCGACCTCGCCGCGGTTCGACGACAGCGGCTTCAGCTCGAAATAGAGGTCGGCGTTGGGCAGCGTCGTCTGTTCGAACACCACCTGGTCGACCTCGCGCTCCGCGAACGGCTTTTCCGTATACGGAGACCAGAGCGTCGCCTTGATGCGGTTGCCGACGCGCTTCAATTCGCCGACCCGCGCCATGGTGGTGATCACCGCGCCGGCGCCGTGCAGCTTCTGCACGTAGGGAACGAGGTTCAGCCCGCCCATCTCGGGTGCGAAAAACCGCTCCGGCGTCACGAGCTCGAGCTTCGATCCGGCGTCGACGAGGAACTCGGCCGCGGCGAGGCCCGGGTGTGCGCCGTTGTCGTCGAACAGCAGCACTTCGTCGGCCGGCTTCACGTCGCCCGACAGGATGTCCCAGCTCGACACCGCGAGCTCCTGGCCAGCGACGGGGCGCGCCACGCCGGGCATGCCGCCGGTCGCGACGATCACGACGTCGGGTGCGAGTGAGGTGACGAGGTCGGCGTCAGCGAGCGTGCTGTAGCGCGTCTCGACGCCGAGCTTCTCCAGCCGGTCGACGCGCCAGTCGACGATGCCGACGATCTCGGCGCGCCGCTTGGCGCGGGTGGCGAGCGCGATCTGCCCGCCGGCCCTGGGCGAGGCCTCGATCAGGGTCACCTTGTGGCCGCGTTCGGCGGCGACGCGGGCCGCCTCGAGGCCGCCGGGGCCGGCGCCGACGACCACCACGGTCTTCCGCGGACCGCTGGTGCGCGCGATGGCCTGCGGCATCGTCGCCTCGCGCCCGGTGGCAGGGTTGTGGATGCACAGCGCCTCGTGGCCCTCGTAGATGCGGTCGAGGCAGTAGGTGGCGCCGACGCAGGGGCGGATCTCGTTCTCGCGGCCCTCCATGATCTTCTTCACGATGTGCGGGTCGGCGATGTGGGCGCGCGTCATGCCGACCATGTCGAGCTTGCCCTCAGCCACCGCGTGGCGCGCGGTCGCGACGTCGTTGATGCGGGCGGCATGGAAGACGGGGAACTTCGTCGCCTGGCGCACCTCGCCCGCGAAGTCGAGATGCGGGGCCGAGCGCATGCCGGTCACCGGGATCACGCGCGACAGCGGCGTGTCGTGCTCGATGTGGCCGCGGATGATGTTGAGGAAGTCGATCTGGCCGGTCGCGACGAGCTTTCGGCAGATCTCGAGTCCTTCGGCGCGGCTGAGGCCCATGTCCCAATCCTCGTCGGCGACGAGGCGCGCGCCGACGATGAAGTCGGGCCCGACCGCGGCGCGCACCGCGTCCAGCACGCGGTAGGTGAAGCGCAGGCGGTTGTCGAGCGAGCCGTTGTATTCGTCCGTCCGCAGGTTGGTGGCGGGCGACCAGAACTGGTCCATCAGGTGGCCGTAGCATTCGAACTCGAAGCCATCGAGCCCGGCCTCCTTCATGCGCTGGGCGGCGGCCGCGTAGTCCTTCACGATGCGCTCGACGTCCCAGTCCTCCAGCTCCTTAGGAATCGCGCGATGCGCGGGCTCCTTGACGGGCGAGGGGGCGAGCACGGGGAGCCAGTCGGCCTTGTTCCAGTTGGTGCGCCGGCCAAGATGCGTGAGCTGGATCATCACCGCCGTGCCGTGTTCATGGCACTCGTCGGCGAGCCGCTTCATCCACGGCACGATCTCGTCTCGGTAGGCGTGCAGGTTGCCGAACGCGGGCGCCGAGTCCCGCGAGACGATGGCTGAGCCCGCCGTCATCGTCATGGCGATGCCGCCCTTCGCCTTCTCGACGTGGTAGAGGCGGTAGCGATCCTTCGGCAGCCCGTCCTCGGCGTAGTTGGGCTCGTGCGCGGTCGACATGATGCGGTTGCGCAGCGAGAGGTGTTTCAGCTGGTAGGGCTGGAGCAGGGGATCGTTGGCGCGGTGGACGACGGTCATCTTTTCGGTCTCTGCCTGTCTTCAGTCTCTGGAGTGGACGAGGCCGCGCTCGGTGACGATCGAGGCCATCGGAATGTCGTGCGGCTGCGGATGGATCGTCTGGAGGCGGGTTGCCTCGAGGCCGACGCCCACAGCATAGGGGCGAGGCTCGAGCGAGGCCAGCGTGCGGTCGAAGTAGCCGCCGCCGTAGCCCAGACGGTAGCAGGCCGGATCGAAGCCGATCAGCGGAGCGATCACGAGGTCGGGGTGCACCACGTCGCGCTGGGCTGGAACGGGAATGTTCCAGAAGCCGCGCTCCATCTTCGCGCCCGGCAGCCAGCGCCAGTACTCGAGCGGCGTCTTCGGTTCGACGATCACCGGGAGCGCGACCGTGACACCCGCCTCCGCCAGCCGCGTGAAGAGCGCACGGAAGTCGAGCTCCGCCTTGATCGGCCAGTAGCCGCCGAAGGAACGTGCCTTCCGTGTACGCACGACGTCCTCCACCGTCCTGCCGATCGCGTCCGCCGCCGCGTGGCGGGCCTCGGCCGTCATGTCGCGGCGAAGGGCGAGCAGCCGCTCACGCTCCGCCTTGCGCCATTCCCTCACCTCTGGCCAGTCCAACGCCATGCGCTACTCCGCGGGCGCGGCGACGGGCTTCGTCTGCAGCGTCGTCTCGTAGCCAGGCGCCGGATCGTGCGGCACGAGCAGCGACAGGAGGAAGGCGACGCCCGCCATCGCCGCGCCGAACAGGAACACGGCCGGCGGCGAGAAATCCCACACGATGCCGAGCGGGATCGGCAGTCCCACCGCCGCGATGTGGTTGATCGAGAAGGCGACGCCCGACGTGGGCGCGATGTCGGCCGGCGCGGCGATCTTCTGGAAATAGGTCTTCTGCGCGATCGAGAACGAGAAGAAGGCGTTGTCGAGGATGTAGAGCACCGCTGCGATCCACGGATCGTGCACGACCGCGTAGAGCAGGAACACGATCACGAGCCCCGCATGCTCGACGAGCATCGACTTGCGGTCGCCCCAGTTGCCGATCATCTGGCCGATCTTCGGGGCAAGCAGCGTGTTGAACACGGCGTTGACGAGCAAAAGCAGCGTCATCGCGCCGACGCCGTAGTTGAACTTCTGCACCATGAGGAAGGCGGCGAACACGACGAAGATCTGACGGCGCGCGCCGCCCATGAAGACCAGCGCGTAGTAGAGCCAGTAGCGGCTCCTCAGGATCAGCTTCTTGTGCTGCGGAACCTCCTCCTTGAAACTCGGGAAGGCGAGCCACACGAACGCCGCCATCAGCAGCGTGCCGACGCCGCCTGCGACGAAGAGCCAGAAGTAGTCGAGCCTCAGCCAGTCCCAGAAGAGGAAGATCAACGCATAGGAGGCGATCGTCGCGAACGACGTGGCGGCGATGACGCGTCCGAGGAGCCGCGGCGCCTCGCGCTTCTCGAACCACTGCAGCGACAGCGACTGTGCGACCGTCTCGTAGTAGTGGAAGCCGAGCGACTTGATCACCGTCGTGACGTAGAAGCCGATGGCGGTCGGGAAGAAGCCGGTGATGGCGACGCCGCCGCCGATCAGGAGAAGCGACAGGAGGCCGAGCGTCTGCTCGCGCATGATGTGCAGGAAGAACACCGCCGCAAACGAAAGGAAGCCCGGGATCTCCCGCACCGTGTGCAGGATGCCGATCTGCGTGCCGTTGAAGCCCAGGACGTTGATTGCGAAGTTCGTGTGCAGAGCATTCCAAGTGGCGAAGGAGAGATAGTTTGCCGCCGACATGACGATCAGCGCGTTTGCCGGCGAACGCCAGCCGCTCGCGTCCGAAAGCCGCACCTCGGTCCTGCTCATGGGCGAATCACTTTGCACTTACGGACGCGCATCGTGTGTTTTTAGCGTCTTTGGCGCGCCGTCTCCACGCGTACGCGCGCATGGATGGCTTGTGATTCGACTCGAACCCGCGTCTCTTGGTTGCTTTTTGATGCGGATCTGCAACGAAATTGGTCGAAAGGTGGACAAAACATTGAATTGAAGCTTGCGCGACAGAAAAGTTGCTGGTCTTCTTCGTCCCGTCACGGGGCCGCCGGCCGGTAACACCGAACGGTGGGGGGTCGTGAAGGGGAGCTTGAGGCGGGTTGGGCATCGTCCCAGTTCGCCTCGCTCGTTTTCAGCGCGTGCTGCCTGGCCGATGCGATCGCGCTGGTGCCCGGCTGGTGCGAGGCGGCAAGTCTTCCGTCACCGCGCAGGCGCCGATCACTTCGTCGGCGAGCTTGCCTGGTCCAACGCCACGCGCGACCACGACGGCGCCCACCATCATCGCCAGGCGTCGGATCGCCGCGGCACGTTCCATCGCACTATCCGCTGCGGAGCCCAATGAATTGACGTAGCGCTCGATCATGCTCTCGACGCCGCGCGCCATTGCGGTCGAAGCGGCCGCGGGTGCCCGGCCCGCATCTGCTCCGAGAGCTGCGACCGGGCAGCCCGTCGCTGCGCCGGCGACATGTTCCGGCGAAAGGTAATCGGCGACGTATGCCTCGAGTGCGGCGCGCGGTCCCTGCTCGTCGCAACGCTGGTCGTATCGGGCAAGCTGCGCTGCAAAGGCCGCTTCGATGGCGGCGGCGACGAGGTCGTCCTTCGACTGGAAGTGCTTGTAGAATCCGCCGTGCGTCAGGCCCGCCGCGGCCATCACATCGGCGATGCTTGTGGCCTCGATGCCACGCTCCCGAAGCAGGCGCGATGCAGTTCCGATGATGCGGTTTCTCGTGGCGGCGGCTGCCTCCTTCGATACGCGCATACACGTCCCCTTCCATTTGCTGCTTGACTTTTAGATGTTGTACGACATCCATAAATAGATGTTGATCGACATCTTAGCAGGGAGTTGCCCGCATGTCCCGTTTCGTCTCTCCGGCAAAGGCATCCCGACACCTTCACCAACGATACGGACCGGCGGCGCTGGTGACCGGCGCGTCGGATGGCATCGGCCGCGCGTTTGCCGTCGCTCTGGCGCAGGCACGCTTCGACCTCGTTCTCGTGGCGCGCCGGGAAGCGAAGCTCGCCGCGCTTGCGGATGAACTGCGCGCACAACATCACGTGGACGTGCAGGTCGTGTCGGCCGACCTTTCCGATGCCGCGGACGTGCGGCAGGTCATCGAGGCGACGGTTGCTCGCGACATCGGCCTGCTGGTCGCCGCGGCCGGGTTCGGCACCTCCGGGCCGTTCGTCGACGGCGATCTCGAGACCGAACTCAACATGATCGACGTCAACTGCCGGGCGCTCACGCAGTTCACGCACGCCTTCGCCCGGCGCTTCGTCGCGCGCGGCCGCGGCGGCATCGTCCTGATGAGTTCGCTGGTGGCATTCCAAGGCGTACCGCGCGCCGCCAATTACGCCGCGACCAAGGCCTTCGTGCAAAGCCTGGCGGAGGGGCTCAACCTCGAACTCCGCCCGCACGGCGTCGATGTGCTGGCTTCGGCGCCGGGTCCGGTGCTGAGTGGCTTCGGGGCGCGCGCCGGGATGCGCATCACGTCCGGTGGAACGCCCGAGGATGTCGCAGCGGGAAGTCTCCGTGCGCTCGGCCGCAAGGGCACGGTGCGGCCCGGCTTTCTTGCCAAGGCGCTGGAGGCCGCGCTGAAGCCGCTGCCGCGGGCGAGCAGGGTGCGCATGATGGGCAAGATCATGGCCGGCATGACCCGGCAGCCTCAGGAAACCCCGGTCCAACTCAAAGAAGCCGGTCCTTGAGGGCGCGAACGGCGCTTTTGCCGAGCGCGACATCCTCCGGCATGTAGGCGATCGGGTCCGGCGTCTTGCGCTCGAGCCCCAGGAACCCCTCGACGGTGGCGTGCGCGCAGAGCGCGGCGTAGGCGGGATTGTACCCGCCTTCCTGTACCGACAGCAGCTTGCCCCCCGTGTGCCGCGCGGCCAGCTCGCGCGCCATCGCGCCCAGTGTGTGGAAGCCCTTCGTCGTCACGAGCTGGCGGCCGTTCGGGTCGAACTGGTTCGCGTCCTGGCCGTTGGCGATGATGATCAGCCCGGGGCGGAAGGCGTCGACCTTCGGCGCGACGATCTCCTCGAAGGCGGCGCGGTAGGTTTCATCTCCAAGGCCGAGCGGCAGGTCGATGTTGACATTGAAGCCCTTGCCCTTGCCGGTGCCTGTCTCGTCGGGCTCGCCCGTCTGCGGGTGGCTCGGTCCCCACGAACCGTGGTGCATGTGGAGCGAGATCGTCAGCACGTCGTCGCGGTCGTAGAAGCATTCCTGCGTTCCATTGCCGTGGTGGACGTCCCAGTCGATGATCGCCACCCGCTCGACGCCGGCATCCAGCGCGCGCTGCGCGGCGACGGCCGCGTTGTTGACGAAGCAGTAGCCGTCGGCGCGCGTCGGCTGCGCGTGGTGGCCGGGCGGGCGGACGAGGGCGTAGGCCATCTTCGTTTCACCGCCGAGGATCGCGTCGACGGCGACGAGCGCGCTGCCGGCCGCGGCCCGGATCGGATCGAGCGAATGACGCCCGAACACGGTCGAGCCCGAAAAGCTTCGTCCACCCATCGCTTCGGCGGCGAGGAGTTCGGCGTAGTAGTCGTGGTCGTGGACGCGGATGATCTCCTCGGCCGTGGCGAGCCGCCCCGGGCGCCAGTCGATGAACGGCGCCGCCGGGCCCTTCTCCAGCGACCGTTTCATGTTGGCGACCCGCTCGGCGTTCTCGGGATGCTTCATCTGGTGGGCGAGCATGTCCGAGGGCGGCCCTTCGAACACGCCTTCGCCGGTGTCGTGGGCGAGCGCCAGGTCGTGCCAGACGACGAGCATGCGGTCCTGGGCCATAGATGCGGATCCTTTTGGCTGGAGGAGGGGCGGGGCGCCGGCCCCGTGGATCTGCCGATGCTAGCCGCATCCACCGGATGGTGAAAAGCCCGGCGCTCGAAGGCGAGCGCGTCCCGCTCCGTGCGTTGACAGATGCGTTTTTATTGCCTATCCATTCGTTCGTAATAAAGAACGACTCCTCCCACCCAGCCTTCCTGCCACTTTTCCAGGCAATCGTTGGGCTTCGAAGCTCGGCGGAGTTCCTCGGACGGAATTCAGAACGGATTGGCGGTCATGGGCGTGATCAATGTCAGGGACCAGAACGGCGTGCTCCACAGCCTCGATGCGGTGGAGGGCTGGCGCGTGATGGAGATCATCCGCGAGCACGGCCTCCGGATGGAAGGCCTGTGCGGCGGAGCCTGCGCCTGCGCCACCTGCCACGTCCTGGTCGACGACGCCTGGCGCGCGGCGATCCATCCGGCGAACGAGGACGAGGAGGCGATGCTCGACACCGTTCCGATGGTGGAGCCGGGGTCGCGCCTCTCCTGCCAGATCATCTATTCCGAAGCGCTCGACGGTCTGACCCTCACGCTGGTCGACGGCGCGCTCGTGGCGGAGGCTGCCTGATGCCGATCGCGGACGAACAATACGCAGGTCTCGAGGGGCGCGAGCTCATCGAGGCGATCGTTCGGGACTTCGCCGGGCGCACGGCGCTCGTCTCCTCGTTCGGCGCGGAGTCGGCGGTCCTTCTCCACATGGTGTCGACGGTCGATCCCTCGCTGCCGGTCATCTTCCTCGATACCGGGAAGCTGTTCTGGGAGACGCGCAGCTACCGCTCGATCCTGATCGACCGGCTGGGCCTCACCGACGTTCGTTCGATTGCTCCCGATGCGGACGATCTCGCGCGCGACGACCCGCAGGGCGACCTGCACGCCATCGATCCGGATCTTTGCTGCCATATCCGCAAGACGCTGCCGCTCGAGCGGGCGACGGAAGGCTTCGACGTGCTGATCTCCGGACGCAAGCGCTTCCACGGCGCGGGCCGGGCCGAGATCGAACCGGTGAATTTCGACGGAACGCGCCTCAAGGTCGAGCCGCTTGCCCGATTCACCGCCCTCGACCTCAAGCGGTACATGGAAGAGCACGCGCTGCCGGCGCATCCGCTGGCCGAGCAGGGATACCGCTCGATCGGCTGCAAGCCCTGCACGGTCGCTGGCGGCACGGACGACGATCCGCGCGCCGGTCGCTGGGCGGGAACGGCGAAGACCGAGTGCGGAATCCACATCACGCAGGATGGCCGGCTGGTCAGGACGATCGCGCGCGGCTGAACGGACGGCCCTCAGGGCCCGAGGTCGAACATCACCTCATTACGGCGCAGGAAGCCCGGCGTGAACGGGTCGTTGTAGTACGCGTACGTGGCAGGACCCTTCGCCGCCAGTCCGCGGGCGTCGAGCCAGCGCTTCAATTCTGCCTCCTTCTGCGCGAGCAGGTCGTCGGTCGCGACGCCCGAGAAGCGGATTGCAGCGCGCTTGCCCGCCGGCACCGGCACGAGCTTCACGTCGCCGCCGGGCTGCGGCAATGCCGAGAGGGAGTACTGCGCCGGCATGATGAAGCGCACGGCCCACGGTTTCGCCGCGCCGACATCCGGCCCCACCGCCATCGCCGGCTGCTGCGTCACCGGGGCGGTCATGGCGATCGTGTCCCCCGGCCGGTTCTTGGCGAAGATATAGGCGGCAAGCGCCCGGAACCCCTGGTTCACGGCCTCCCATCTCCCGCCCGTGCGGTCGACTTCGGCGACGACCAGCGGCGGGTAGTTGCGGATCTCGATTGAATCGTCGCGTTCGGCCACCGTGTAGGCGGGCGTCTCGACGTTCTGGCCGATGAGATACCATGCGCCATAGGCGGCGACGACGAGACCGCCGAGAACCAGCGGCGCGAAGATCAGCATGCGGCGTCCCTTTCTGCGAGACCGGGCGGGAGCAGGGGCGTTGCTCATGGTTCCGTGTACGAATTCCGCGCGGGATCGGTTCCCCTTGTAATCGGCGTGGCGGCTTTGTTAGACGGGGAGGAGCACGCCCGAACCCTCCTGGACAGGACGATGACCAGACACACCACTCGCCGCGACGCCATCTCGGGGATTGCCTTCGGCGCGCTCGCCGTGTGGCTCGGGCTTCCGTCCGCGGCGGCGGCCGCCCAGGTGCTGAAGTTCCACGCCCCGGAGCCGTTCTCGTTCGACGACCTGACCGAGCGCGCGCGCAAGCTCGCGCGCGAACCGTTCCAGCGCGAATCGAGCGGTGCCGACGAGATGCTGGGCCGCATCGACTTCGAGCAGCACATCGAGATCGGCTTCCGCGAGGACGCGACGCTGTTTGCCGACACGCACTATCCCGTGCGGCTGTTCCACCCGGGCAAGTTCTTCAAGGTGCCGGTGCACATCTCCGTGATCGAGGGCGATGCGTCGCGCGAGATCGTCTACTCGCACGACCTCTTCACCTACGGCCCGAAGGCGAAGTTCGCCGAGGCGCTCCCGGACGACATCGGTTTTGCCGGCTTCCGGGTGATGAACCCGTCGCTGCGCGGCGACTGGCTCGCCTATCTCGGCGCGGCCTACTTCCGCACCGCCGGCGACCTCCACCAGTACGGCCTGTCGGCGCGCGGCATCGCCGTCGACACGGGGCTCGAGAAGGGCGAGGAGTTTCCGGACTTCACGCACTTCTACCTCGAGCCGACGGCGGACAAGTTCATCGTCTACGCCTTGATGAACGGGCCGAGCATCACCGGCGCCTATCGCTTCGAATGGGTGAGCGACCCGCACATGGTGGGCGGGATCGAGGCGCGGCTCTTCGCGCGCGCCGACATCGACCGCCTCGGCATCGCGCCGCTCACCAGCATGTATTGGTATTCCGAAACGCACCGCGGTCCCGACTGGCGCCCGGAGGTGCACGACAGCGACGGCCTGTCGATGTGGACGGGGTGGGGCGAGCGCATCTGGCGACCGTTGAACAATCCGCCGCGCGTCATGACGTCGACGTTCACCGACAATAACCCGAAGGGCTTCGGGCTGCTGCAGCGCGACCGGCGCTTCGAGGACTACGAGGACGACGGCGTGTTCTACCACAAACGCCCGTCCGTGTGGGTCGAGCCCATCGGCGACTGGGGGAAGGGCGCGGTGCAACTCCTCGAGATCCCGACCGACATGGAGATCCACGACAACATCGTCGCCTACTGGGTGCCCGAAAAGCTGGTGCGGCAGGGCGATGCGATGACGTTCGCCTACCGCATGTACTGGACCGCCGAGGAGCCGTTCCCGCCGCAGACCGCGCGCGTGATCAACACGTATTCCGGCCGCGGCGGTCGGCCGGGCGACCCGCCGGCGCCGGGGTTCACCAAGTACGTGATCGACCTCGAGGGCGGCGGCATCGACCAGTTCAAGACAACCGACGGCCTCATCGCCAACGTCGAGGCCTCCCGCGGCGAACTGCAGAACGTGGCGGCGCTGCGGGTCGACGAGACGAACAAGTGGCGCATGTGGTTCGACATCAAGGCCGACGGCGTCGACCCGGTTGACATTCGCGCCTACCTCAAGGCCCCCGACGGCCGTGCGCTGTCGGAAACGTGGCTCTACCAGCACTTCCCGCAGCCGGGGTCGTAGGACCCGCCGCAGTCGCCCATCGCCATGGCGATAGATCCTCGGGTCAAGCCCGAGGATGACAAGTAAGTGTAGGGCGGCGATAGCTCACGCACCGGCCTTTTGCAGGCCGGTCGATCGCAGGCGTTTCCCGATCTTCCTCGCATTCATTGTCATCCTCGGGCTTGACCCGAGGATCCACGGCGCGACGGCCTACTGCTGACCGATATCGGCGACGCCGACCTTGAGTTGGAGCTGCGCGCCGGAGCGCACGATGTCGAGCGTGACCGTGTCGCCGACCTTCACCGTCTCGAGCGCGCGGGTGAGGTCGGCGAGGCGGCGCACCTTCACACCCTCGACGGCGACGATCACGTCGCCTTCACCGCCCGTGTCCTCGAACCCCTTGAGCCCCGCCTTCTGCGCGGGCGAGCCGGGGAGCGTGCGCGCCACGATGATGCCGTCGATGCCGGCGTGCATCGCCTCCTCTTCGGCGGCCGCGAGGATGCCGATGCCCGGCGTCGGCACGCGGCCGTCGCGGATGAGCTGCGGCACGATGCGGTTGACGACGTCGACCGGGATCGCGAACCCGATGCCGGCGTTCGCGCCGGAGGGGGAGAAGATCGCCGTGTTGACGCCGATCAGCCGCCCGGCGGAATCGAGCAGCGGCCCACCCGAGTTACCAGGGTTGATGGCCGCGTCGGTCTGGATCACGTCGGCGAGCTCGCGCCCGCCGCTCGTCGGCAGCCGCCGGTTCAGCGCGCTGATCACGCCGGTCGTCAGCGACTGGTCGAGCCCGTAGGGATTGCCGATCGCGTACGCCGCCTGGCCGACGGCGAGGTCGTGCGACGAGCCGATGGGAATCGGCGGCGGCAACGTCTTTGTCGTGTCGAGCCTCAACACCGCGAGGTCGTAGTTCGGCGCGGTGCCGACCACCGTCGCTGGGACGATGTCGCCGGTCGAAAGCCTAACCGCCACCTGCTGGGCGCCGGTGACGACGTGATTGTTGGTCACCGCGTGCCCGACCGTGTCCCAGATGAACCCCGTGCCCGTGCCGGCGCCTTGCGCCGTCTTGCTCGCCACCTGGAGAACCGAGGGGGAAATCGCGCGGAAGAGGTCGACGGTCGCCTTCTCGGACGGCGCAAGGTCGCCGCGGGCTTCGATCGGGCGCGGCTGATCGGTCTTGAGGAAGTACCGCTCGAGCCACGGGTTGGCGACGTAGAGCGCAATCAGCGCGATGAGCACCGAGAGCGCGATCCGGCTGAACCTGTCGGACATTGCGATCCTTTCCAAGACCACGAAACGTGGCCGGATAGTTCCCGGTTCCTATCTCGTGCGTGCGACGCAGACGGTCAAGCCCGACGTCCGGCTACCGCCTGAGCTTGCGGTCCGCCGGGTAGACCTCGATGCGCGGCACCCAGCCCTTGCGCAGCGCGCGCTGCATGCCCTTCCAGTAGCCCTCGGTGAGGAGGTCCGGGTGCGCCTCGCGAAAGATGCGGCGCAAACCCCTGTCGTCGAGCATCAGGCCGGCGTCGAGTTCCTCGGGCAGGAACACAACGCCCTTCTCGAACACCCACTCAGGGACGCTTTCCTCGCCTTCCTCGCGGCCGACGTTGGTGAAGATCTTCACCTCGAGCAGCGCTTCGACCGCGTCGTAATCGAACAGGTAGACCTTGCCGTAGCGGCTCACGCCGTAATTGCGGGCATCGAGGTCCTTGTTGAAGATGTTGCCCGCGGCGTTGTTCTTGATGCAGTGGCCGAGGTTCACCATCGCCGCCGCCGCCTGGTCGGGCGTTGCCGACTTCACGTAGAGGGGCAGGGGCACCATCTTCGTCTGCGCGATGAGATGGCGGAACACGAGGTCGTCGCCGTCGACGCTGACGCTGCCGCCTGCGAACTCCAGAAGTTCGACGGTGAGATTCTCCGCAAACCACTTTTTCGGCAGCCGCACGCCCTCGAACACGATGTTGTCGAGCATCGAGCCCGTGCGGTTGATCTCGTGCACGCGGCGATACTTGTCGAGCACGGTCTCGACCCCGACGAAGGCGCCCCACTTGTAGTGCTTCGTCGGCTGGTCGCGGATCACCTTCAGCACGTAGTTCGAGGCGATCGAGGAGAAGCCGATCGCCACGGTGCCGCGAAAGCCCGCGGCGGTGTCGATCAATTCGCCCGACTCCTCGAACTCGCGCGCAAGCTCCTGGATGACGGCGATCTTGCCGGTGTGGTTGAAGCCGATCGTCGAATAGTGCAGGCCGAGCGGCCGGCGCGGCATCAGCTGGTGCAGGAACGTCGCAAGCTCGTGGAAGCGCGTCGAGGTGACGTGGAAGTTGGCGAGCGTCGTCGAGAACAGGTTGTGGAGGTCGCCCTCGCGCGTCAGCACCGCATCGGCGACGAGGCCGTCGCGGGTATTCTCGAGCGCGATCATCAAGGGCGGACGTGTGCCGTCGCCCAGCACGATGCGGCCGACGAGATAGGCGCCGCGGTTCCTGAAGAAACCGGCGTCGATCATCTCGATCAGTTCCACGGCGGCGGGATCTAAGCCGTCGAGGCCGAGCGTGTCGTTGAGACGGCGGGCGATCAGCTTTGCGTCCTCGGCGAGGTTGCGGAACCCGACACTCCAGCCGGGGATCTGCAGGATCTGCTCGATGGTCTGCGCCGACACCAGTGCGCCGCCGGAATAACGCTTCAGCACCGCGTCGGGCAGCACGCGCCGGCGCTTCGGCGGCGCGCGGCCGAACGTGTAGTCGACCGGGCCCGAGATCGACCGGGTGAGCGCGCGCTGCAGCGAGTGCAGCCAGGCCATCGCCACGTCGTGCTCGTAGCGGCGCTCGACCAGCGGTTCGTAGGCCGCTTCGACCTCGTCCCACAGCCGCTTCGAGTCCGAGAGGTCCGGCATCGCCTCGACGAGGCGCGCCCCGGCCGAGCGGATCGAGGAGGAGTAGATCGACATGCGCCGGCGTGACAGGTAGATCGACAGCGCGACCGCGCGGGTCTCGAAGGCGTGCTGCGCCTGTTCCGGGATCGAGCGCGCCTCGCGGTAGTAGGCGTCGAACTCGGCGACAAGAAAGCGGGCGGCGAGCGCGACGCGCGCCGACCGGTGCCGCGCCTGGACGATGCCGAGGATGATGCTCTGCGGGTCGGCGTCGTGCGCGCCGATCGTACCTCGGTTCATCGGGCGCGCTACCGCACGAGCTCGCGCATCGCCGCATCGAGCCCCTCGAGGGTGAGCGGGTACATGCGGTCCTCGAAGATCGAGCGGATCATGTCGGTCGAGGGGGTGTAGTGCCAGGTCCGCTCGGCGGCGGGGTTGAGCCACACCGTGTGCGGCCACGTGGTGACGACGCGCTGGAGCCAGGTCAGGCCCGCCTCGTCGTTCATGTGCTCGACCGATCCGCCGGGGTGGGTCAGCTCAAAAGGGCTCATCGCCGCGTCGCCGACGAAGATCACCTTGTAGTCGTGCGGATAGGTGCGCAGCACCTCCCACGTCGGGGTGCGCTCGGTGTGGCGGCGGCGGTTGTCCTTCCACACGGACTCGTAGAGGCAATTGTGGAAGTAGAAATACTCGAGGTGCTTGAACTCCGTCCGCGTCGCCGAGAACAGCTCCTCGCACACCCGGATGTGCGGGTCCATCGAGCCGCCGACGTCGAGGAACAGCAACACCTTCACCGCGTTGCGCCGTTCCGGTACGAGCTTGATGTCGAGGTAGCCGCGGTTGGCGGTGGAGCGAATCGTGTCGGCGAGGTCGAGTTCGTCCGCCGCACCCTCGCGGGCGAACTTGCGCAGCCGGCGCAACGCCACCTTGATGTTGCGCGTGCCGAGTTCGACCGTGTCGTCGAGGTCGCGGAACTCGCGCTTGTCCCACACCTTGATCGCGCGGTTGTTGCGGTTCTCCTTCTGCCCGATGCGGACGCCGGCCGGGTTGTAGCCGTAGGCGCCGAAGGGGGAGGTGCCGGCAGTGCCGATCCACTTCGACCCGCCCTGGTGACGGCCCTTCTGCTCCTCGAGGCGCTTCTTCAGCTCCTCCATGATCTTTTCCCAACCGCCGAGGGCCTCGATCATGGCCTTCTCCTCCTCGGTCAGGAATTTCTCGTTGAGCTTGCGCAGCCACTCCTCGGGAATCTGGGCGATCAGGTTCTCTTCGGAAACCGATTCAAGTCCCTTGAACACCTCGCTGAAAACACGGTCGAATTTGTCGATGTTGCGCTCGTCCTTCACGAGGCTCGCGCGGGCGAAATAGTAGAAGTCTTCGACCTTGAAGCCGGCGACGCCGGCATCGAGGCCCTTCAGGAACGTGAGGTACTCGCGCACCGTCACCGGCACGCCGCCCACCTTCAGGCGCTGGAAGAAGGTTACGAACATGGATGCGCTTTTAGCGCGGGACCGCCGGGCCTGTCACGCCATCGCCATCCCGAACGCGCGCCAGAGGACGAACGCGCCGGCGGCGATCAGCGCCAGCCCGCCGAAACGGGCGATCCACGATCCGCCGGGCGCGAGCTTCTGCGCCAGCACGTAGAGCGCAAGGCCGGCGATCCAGGCGAGGTTCATGACGCCGCCGTAGAACAGGAGCGCCATCAGCATGAAGCAGCAGCCGACGCACCAGAGGCCGTGCCGCATGCCCATCTCGACCGCGCCGAGCTTGCCGGGCTTCCAGTGGCTGACGAGCCATTCCAGCGGCGAGCGGCAATGGGTGAGGCATGCGCTCTTCACCGGCGAAATCTCGTAGAGCCCGGCGAGCAGGAGCAGCGTTCCGCCGATGCCGGCGCTGGTCGCCGCCATCGAAGGGGAAAGGTAGCCCGCGCGGTCGAGCAGCCAGTGGACGAAGGCTGCGGCCAGGCTGAAGGCGCCCCACGTGACGAGGTAGCCCGCTGCGAAGAGCCACGCCGGCGCGGCGACCGCTGTTGCGCTGCGCGCCGAGGTGCGGCGGGAAAGCGCCGCGTAGAGGAGGATCGCCGGCAGCGCTGACGGCAGCATCATCGCCACCATCATGATCCACCACATGGCGAGGATCTCGAGCGCATGGAGCGGCGTCCACGGCGTCGGCTGCATCGCCATCCCGCCCATGTCCATCCCGCCCATGTCCATCCCGCTCATGTCCATGCCGGGCATCGGGGGAGGCGCATACACCTGCGCGAGGAGCCACCACCATCCGGCGATGGCGACGAGCGCCAGCCCGCCCACGACGAGCGCCCGCTCGTGGGTCGCGAGGCGCGCGATCACCGTTGGAGGGTTCATTGCCGACGGGTGGTCAGCGGATGATGCCGTGGCCGCCGATATGCAGGTTCGCCATGTGCGCGTGGCGGCCCGCGTGGTCGTTGATGATCGGGCCGTCGGTCTTCCAGGTGCCGGAGACGAACTCGGCGTCGGTGAACTCGAAGCCCTTCGCCAGCACGACGCGCACCCGGTGCTCCTGTCCGGTCATCGGATTGCGGATCGGCTCGATCTTTGTGTCGACCAGGCCGTCGACCTTCACGCGACCGGTGCCGGCCTTGAGATCGGCCTCGAAGATGATCGGCTTGAACACGGGCTCGTGCACCGTCGTGCACATCGCGGTGAACACGGCGAAGAACGTCGCCATCGGGTCGGTCTCGCCGCCCGACATGATGGTGAGGAGCGCCTCGCGCTGCTTCTGCGTGGCGGACTCATCGATGATGGGAAAGATCTCGCCGTTCCCTTCGTGGATGGGGCCCGGCCACGCGGCGACCGCCGCCCATTTCACGCCGTCGAGCGACAGGTCGCCGAAGTGGCCCTTCTCGATGCGCATGCCGACGGTTGCGCGACAGTCGCCCTTGGTCGGCAAGGCGTTGAACTGGCAGGGGCAACCGTAGTCGCAGTTGCAGGTCGCGATTTCAGGACCGCGTATTTCCCATTCGATCTGGGCCATGCCGGCCTCCTCTGGAGGGCCTCCCGGCGCACACGCAACCATATCCGACATTCCGCCCGCCGCGAAGCACGATTTACGTAGCGTCAGGCTGCCGGTCGCGCGAGCAGCCGGAACGGCGGCCATCCGCGCGTGGCGATCAACACGCCGACGGCCGCCACCGCCATGCCGATCCATGCCGCCGGCGGCATCGCCTCGCCGATCAGCACCCACGCGATCAGGGCTGCCATCGGCGGCACGAGGAAGAACAGGGCCGAGACACGCGATGCCTCGCCGGCGCGGATCATGGCGAGGAGGAGCGTCATCGAGACAAGCGAGTTCGCCACGACGAGATAGAGCACCACGGTGATCAGCGTCGGCGTCCACTGGACGTCGAACGATTCGAGCGACGCCGCGATCGGCGCGACGAAGCCGAAGCCGACGAGGTACTGGATGGCGTTCGCCGTGACGGGGTGCTGCTGCACGCCGAAGCGCTTCTCGTAGAGCGTTCCCGCCGTCATGCCGGCGAGCGCGCCGACGGCGCAGAGCGTGCCGCCGAGCGTCGTCACCTCCACTTCCGAACGCGCGATGATGACGATGGCCGCCCCCGCGAGACCGAGCACGAGTCCCACCCACCTGGTCCAGCCGACGCGCTCGCCGGCAAAGCGGGGCGCCAGCAGCGCGACGAGAATCGGCTGGAGCGAAACGATCAGCGCGAGACCGCCCGCCGACGCACCGAGCCAGAAGCCGAGGTACGAGAAGCCGAAGTAGACGCCCTGCACGAGGAAGCCGGTCACAGCGATGTGCAGATAGTCGACCGGCCGCTTCGGCAGCGGCGGGCGGAAGATCACCGCGAGCGGCAGGAGCAGGAGCAGGACGAACGCGTAGCGGATGGCGAGGAACGTCATCGGCGGCGCGTAGTGCAAACCGATTTTTGCACATGCGAACCCGGATGACCAAAGCATGAGAAAAATGAATGGCGCCATGCGGAGCCACGCCGGTTTCGGCAGGCTGGCGGCTGGATCGATCGAGCGCGGTTGGATCATCGAAAACTGACGCAAATGCCTGCAAATGATTGATTTTTGATCAGGGCTTGCGCGCTGGCGAGGCAAGTTATGGCATCTGGTGTGTCGGTATGTCGCGAAATTTCCTGTCGCGTCTTCGTCATTGTGCAATGCAAAATCATCAGCATGAAGACCGTGAGTCGGAGGGGGCCGAGGCGACTGTGTGATTTGTCACAGCCTACGGTTCGCCCATCGGCGATACCAGTTCCTGTCAACGCATATTGGAGGCACCAGATGCGCATGTTTTCCCTGATCGTGATTGCCGGCCTCGTCGGCTCCGCCGCGACGGCCCAGGCATTCGAGATCAAGCCGATCCAGTCGGCGCAGATCGAGCTCGGCAACGTCGAGGGCGTCGCCTACTTCGACATGGTCGGCTCGAAGTGCCGGCTCGTCGCGACCGTCGCGCAGCAGGACGGCACCCCGATCCAGGTCACGGCGATGCTCGATCAGAACGAGGAGCTGACGATCTCCGTGCCGGGCCCGGTCGGCTACCCGGCACAGGAAGTGGGCTTCACCCGCAAGGGCGACGTGGTGGAAGTTTCAGCGCCGCCGCCCGAAGCCGGCAACTGAGTAGCGATAGCGACGGCAACCTTCGACAGCAGCTTTACGAGATAAACAGCGGCAAACCGCAACAGGGCAAGACCAACAACGGCTGACTTTCTCCCTGACTGGCGCGACGGGTCTCACGACCCGCCGCGCTTTTCTTTTTCGGTCGCAACGAGCGGTCCGAAGTCGCCGATCTTCTGCAGGATGTCGGAGAGGCCGGGCTTCTGCCGCGTGAGATAGGGGAGCGGGCGGCAGACGTCGAGCGCGGCGAGGCCGATGCGCGCCGTCATCATGCCGTTGACGGCGCCTTCGCCGAACCGCGACGACAGCCGGCCAAGAACGCCCCGGCCGAGGACGTGCTGCGTGAGGCTGTCGGTCAGCGCAATGCCGCCGGTCACCGCGAGGTGGCCGATGACGAGGCGGGCGAGGCGGAAAGTGCCGAGCGTGCCCGGGCGGCCGCCGTAGAGCGTCGCGAGCTCGCTCATCATGCGCAGGTTCTGCCAGGCAACGAACAGCATGTCGAGCGCGGGCGTCGGCAAGAGCGCCGTCGTCAGCGTCACGCGGCGCGCCGCGCGGGTGATCATGCGGTTCGCCGTTTCGTCCAGTCGCGAGACGACGTCGCGCTCGGCGAGCCGGATGCGGTCGGCCGGGTCCATGATGTCCCGTCCGTGTCGCTCGAGCGCGGCGAGCCCCACGCCGAGTTCGGGCCGCCCGCGGTAGAGCCGCTGTACGTGGCGGACGGCGGCCTCCGCGGCCTTGCTGTCGTTGGCGGTGATCGCGCGGGCGGCGTCCTCCTGGATCGAGCCCAGCGCGTTGAGGCGCACGAGGCCCCAGATCTCGCGGCCGATGATGGCGATCACCGCCAGCACGAACAGCGCTGCGAGCACGAGGCCCACCCAGCCCAGCGCGGGCGAGTGCGCGAACAGGTCCTCGATGAACTTGGTGATCGACAGCGAGAACCACAGGACCAGGAGCGAGAAGCCGGAGGAGAGGAGCACGCTGCCCCAGCGCATCGCGCCCGAGAGGGTAGAGACGACGGGCTCGGCCGGAACGAGCGGCGCCTCCGGCTCATCGGGCTCCATCACGATTTCGGGTGCAGGCATGGCGCGCGGCCGGCGCGCCTTGGCCGTCTCTCGCTTCGGCTCCGGTTTCTCCTCGGCTTTCGGCGCGGCAGGTGCTGCGTCAGCGGCGGGGCCGATCTTGAACGCTTGCGGTTTGCGCGGTTCGTCCGTCATCTGAACTTGTCCCCGATCAGGAACTCGATTGCCCGGTCGAGGCGGATGTGCGGGAAGCTCGGGCTCTCGACCAGCGGCGGCGCCTTCTCGAGCAGCGGCGGGCGGAAGCGCACGAAGCGGATCGCGTCGGTGAGCGAGCCGTCGAGCGCCTTGGCGGGATCGTCCGGCAGGTCGCCGGGAAAGATGGCCGCCTCGGTCTTCCCATCGAAGACGTCATCGCCGATGCGCTCGCCCGCCGCGGGCACGCCGACGATGCAGGGCAGCGTCTCGCGCCCCTGCTTCACCGAGGCTTCGCGCGTAGCGCGGATGGCGGCGATCGCGGCGACGTCGACGGTGGCGCCGGAAAACTCCGCGCGCTTCACCGCGCCCTTCACGATGAGCTTCAGGATCTCCTCGAGCCGGTCGTGGCTCGAATGGTGCAACAGGTCGGCCTTCGTCGCGGCGAACAGGATGCGGTCGATCTTGCGGCCGGTGAGCGCCGAGGCCCAGCTGTTCGCCCCCTGCCGGAAGCAGGCGAGCACGCCGGTGAGCGCGGCCGAGAGGTCGCTCACCGCGGAGGGGCCGGCGTTCAGCGCGGTCAGCACATCGGCCAGCACGATCTGCCGATCGAGGCGGGCGAAGTGGTTGTAGAAGAACGGCCGCACGACATGTGCCACGTAGGAGTCGTAGCGCCGCTGCATCATGGCGTGGAGCGAGCCGCGGGGCGCAACCGTGTCGGGCTTCACGTCGAGCGGCGCGAAGGTCAGGAGCGGCGAACCCTCGAGGTCGCCGGGCATCAGGAAGCGACCGGGCGGGAGCGAGGAGAGCGACACCGTGTCGTCGCGACACTTCGCGAGGTATTGCGTGAACAGCCGCGCGGCCTCCTGCGCGGCGAGCTCGCTCGCCTCGGCCGACGGGTCGAGCGTCGCCATGTACACGTGCCAGTCCTTCGCGAGCGCATCGCGCGGCGCCTTCCGGCTCTGCGACACGGTCTGGTGCGACCAGTCCTCGTAGCGCAGCGTCATCAGCGGCAGGTCGAGCAGCCACTCGCCCGGATAGTCGATGATGTCGATGTTGAGTGCGCCGCCGTGCGTGTTGCGCGCGATCATGCCGCGCGCGGCGTATTCGATCGTGATGCGCAGTTCCGAAAGGCGACGCGTGCTTTCGGGCCAATGGCGGTTCTCGCCGAGCAGCGCATGCACGTGCTCCTCGTAGGCGAAGCGCGGCAGCTCGTCGTGCAGCTGCGGCTCGAGGTAGACCCGCAGGATGCGGCCCTGCGCATAGGCGTTGAACAACGGCAGCCGGCCGCCGTGCAGCAGATTGTGGACGAGGGCGGTGATGAACACGGTCTTGCCCGCCCGCGACAGGCCGGTGACGCCGAGGCGCACCGAGGGCGATACGAGGCCGGTGAAGAGGTCGCCGAGGCCGCCCAGCGCCACGCGCGTTTCATCGAGGAATGTCAACCGCTTGGCCTCGCCGATGGGCCCCTTGTTCCGCCTGCCAATATGGGCGCGGGGGTTGAGCCCTGCAATGGGCCGGAACGGGTCAGTCGTCGAGCGCCTTGGGCGTGACGAACGCGACGAGCATGGCCTTCAGCGGGTCGAAATCGGCCCAGTCGGCGACATCGACGTCGAATACTGCGAGCGCGGCGGTCGGGAACTTCCGCCGGAGGGCAGCGATCGCGTCCGGCGGTCCGCTGCGCGACAGGCGCAGCGCAAGAAGCTCCGTGGACGGATTGTGCCCGACGAGAAGCAGCGTCCTCGCCGGTCCGCCGTTGCGGCGGATCGCGTCGATCAGCGCGGTGCCGTCGCCGAAGTCGTAGACGGCCTCGTCGACGATCACCTGGGGCATGAGGTTGCCCGCCTCGAGCACCAGGTCGAGCGTGCGGCGCGTACGCTCGGCCGGCGAGCATATCACCCGGTCCGGGAGCCAGCCCATCCGCTTCAGGTAGCGCCCGACGGTGGGCGCCGTGTCCTTGCCGCGCTTGTTGAGCGGCCGGTCGCGATCGGCGACGCCCGGCTCGGCCCAGCTCGACTTGGCGTGTCGCAACAGCAGCAGGCGCAGCATGGCGAATCTCCGGCTCGGACTTCGGTCGAACCCGCTTGTCCCCGGTCAAGATGACGTTGCCGTTACGCCCAATGCAAGGCCCGCGCTAGCGGGTGCGGCCCGAGCCGATACGGGAGGGATCGAATGGCACGGTCTGGTAGACCTCGTTGATCCAGTTGCCGAACAGGAGATGCGCATGGCTGCGCCAGCGGTTCTCCGGCGGCTGGTGCGGATCGTCGTGCGGAAAGTAGTTCGCCGGCAGGAAGATCGGCTTGCCGCTCTCGACGTCGCGCCAGTACTCCTTGCCGAGCGTCGCGGTGTCGTACTCGATGTGGTTGAACATGTAGAGCGACCGCTTCGCCGCGTCCGCCACGAGGCAGAGGCCGGCCTCGTCCGATTCCATCAGCACCTCGAGGCCGGAGCCTTCCGGCAGGTCGTCGCGGCGCACTTCCGTCCAGCGCGAGACGGGGATCGAGAAGTCGTCCGAGAAGCCCCGCAGGTAGGGCGATGCCGGGTTCAGGTTCCGGTGGCGGTAGACCCCGAACTTCTTGCGCGACAGCGTGTGCTTCGGCACGCCGTGGTGATGGTAGATCGCGGCCTGCGCCCCCCAGCAGATGCACATGGTCGAGTGCACGTTGGTCTGCGTCCAGTCGAACACCTCGGCGAGCTCGTTCCAGTAGGTCACGTCCTCGAAGTCGAGGAGCTCGATCGGCGCGCCGGTGATGATCAGGCCGTCGAACTTCTCCGCCTTCACGTCCGCGAAGTCGCGGTAGAACGCGATCATGTGGTCGGCCGGCGTGTTCTTCGGCGTGTGATGCGTCATCTTGACGAGGGAGAGCTCGACCTGCAGCGGAGTCGCCCCGCACAGGCGGGCGAACTGCGTCTCGGTGCGGATCTTGTCCGGCATCAGGTTGAGGAGGCCGATGCGCAGGGGACGGATGTCCTGGCGCACGGCATCGTCCTCGGTCATGAGCATCACGCCTTCATGCTCGAGGGTCTTGCGCGCCGGAAGATCGCCCGGAATTTTGATCGGCATCGTCGTCGTCTTGGGTTTGTTGAACCGGCTGGTTTAACGGCCGCTCCAGCCGCGCGCAATCACCGCTTTCCACCCTCGATCGCACGGCAGACGAGATCGACGAAGCCGGCCTCGTCGTGGATCGCGGGGATGTCCTCCATCTCGACCATGTATCCGTACTTGCGCGCGATCGCCTCGTAGAGCGGGATGCGGTGGTGGAGGAGCTGCTCGAAGCCCCACACGGCGAAGGCGTCCGGGTCGACGTCGTCGTCCGACCGGATGCCGTTCAGCGCCTTGAACTCGGCCCACTTCTGGTCGAGGAACTGCGGCTGGTAGTACATCGGCTTCGGCGCAAGCCGGAACCGGTCGACGAGCTTCTTGGCGTGGGACGGCGTGCCGCGGATGTAGAGCAGCAGCGTGTGCTCGGCGAGGCAGTTGAGCACGGGGTCGCCGCCGTCCGACAGGTTCACCACCTCGCACAGCGAGCCGCCCGAGTCGCAGATGAAGTGCTGGTAGCGGTAGATCTCGCGCGACTTCTCGATGAACAGCGGCACGTCGAGCAGCGAGGCGATCTCGGCCTGGCGGTGTTGCGCCTGCCGCCGCTTGTACTCGGCGAACGGCAGCCCGTGCAGACCCGGGTCGCCGGGCTTGCCGAGGTAGGTCGACAAGGGATCGAGGTTCTCGAAAGAGATGTTGGAGGAGATGTAGATCGAGTCCGTCCGCAGCAGGTCGCGCAGAAACGGGTTCTTCATCGCCTCACGCTTGAAGTTGTCGACGATGTGCTCGCCCATGTACCGCGTGCCGATGCGGTAATCGACGGAGTAGTTGAACCAGTCGCTCGAGCGCAGCAGGCGCGCCAGCGTCGTCTTGCCGACGCCGGACATGCCGAAGATGGTGACCGCCTTCGAGGGCCAGTCGCGGAAGTCCTGCGCGCGGGCGAACTTCATGGCCGGATCACCGCTGCTCGCGCCGGGCGAGGAAGGCGAGGCGCTCGAACAGCGACACGTCCTGCTCGTTCTTGAGCAGCGCGCCGTGGAGCGGCGGGATCACCTTGCGCGGATCGCGCTCGCGCAGCGTCTCGGGGCTCATGTCCTCGGCCATCAGGAGCTTCAGCCAGTCGAGGAGTTCCGAGGTCGAGGGCTTCTTCTTCAGCCCCGGCACGTCGCGCACCTGGTAGAAGATCGTCAGCGCCTCGTTCACCAGCCGCTGCTTGATGCCGGGGAAGTGCACCTCGACGATCTCGCGCATGGTGTCGGCGTCGGGGAAGCGGATGTAGTGGAAGAAGCAGCGGCGCAGGAACGCGTCGGGCAGCTCCTTCTCGTTGTTCGAGGTGATGATGACGACCGGCCGGCGCTCGGCCTTCACCGTCTCGCCGGTCTCGTAGACGAAGAACTCCATGCGGTCGAGTTCCTGCAGCAGGTCGTTCGGGAACTCGATGTCGGCCTTGTCGATCTCGTCGATCAGGAGAACCGGGCGCGCGGGGTGGGAGAACGCCTCCCACAGCTTGCCGCGGCGGATGTAGTTCGAGATGTCCTTCACCCGCGGATCGCCGAGCTGGCTGTCGCGCAGGCGGTTCACCGCGTCGTACTCGTAGAGCCCGTGCTGGGCCTTGGTGGTCGACTTGATGTGCCACTCGATCAGCGGGGCGTTCAGCGCCTTCGCGATCTCGTGGGCGAGCACCGTCTTGCCGGTGCCGGGCTCCCCCTTCACGAGGAGCGGCCGCTCCAGCACGATGGCGGCGTTGACCGCGACCTTCAGGTCGGCCGTCGCGACGTAATCCTCGGTGCCTTCGAAACGCATGGGGGTCCTCGAGCTTTCAGCGCGCGGTGTCATATCGCAACGGAACGATCCGGGCCAGAGCGCGTTATCCGGCACCGTCCCGAGGGCCCGCATGCGGCCCTCATCGTCTCAAACCTGTCACCGATTCCTGCCAGATCGGGCACGCTCGCGAGCCCCGGACCCGCGCCTTGCGAGAAACGCGTCGCGGGTATTGTGGAGCGATTGCGAGGCCGATATATAGGCGCCCGTTTTTCGAGGAGTCGGTCTCTTGGAGTTTCCGAAATGATGAGTTCGGCTGCTGTCGCGACTATCCTGGACGAATCCTACGTGCCGTCGGACGACGAGCCCTTCATGAACGAACGCCAGCGGGAGTATTTCCGCCAGAAGCTCCTGCGCTGGAAGGATGACATCCTGCGCGAAAGCAAGGAGACGCTGCTCAACCTGCAGGACGAGAACAACATCCTCCCCGATCTCGCCGACCGCGCCTCGACGGAGACGGACCGGGCGCTCGAACTGCGCACCCGCGACCGCCAGCGCAAGCTGATCTCGAAGATCGAGGCGGCGCTGAAGCGGATCGACGACGGCAGCTACGGCTACTGCGAGGAGACGGGCGAGCCGATCAGCCTGCGCCGCCTGGATGCCCGCCCGATCGCCACGCTGTCGATCGAGGCGCAGGAGCGGCACGAGCGCCGCGAAAAGGTTTACCGGGAAGACTGATCGGGTTCGTCGCGGTCCCAGTCCTCGCGCGGGAGCGTCGGCTCCTCGTCGGCGAGGCGGGGTTCGGCGACCTTGGTGCGCGGCGCACCGCCGCGATCGCCGAACACGGCCGGGCGAGGCGCCGGCCGCGTTGCGCGCAGTACGGGCGTCCGCAGCGGCTCCTGGCTCGGCAGCGGCGAGGGAACCGGACGCGTGAGATCCGGACCGAGGCGGTCCTCCGGCGGCGCCATGCGGGCGCGCCGCGCGTCACTGATCGCGTTCTCGACCGCCTCCGAGATGCCGGTCTCGATGACGAGGTCCTGGTCGCCGCCGATCAGCAGGAGGTGCTCGGTCTCGTCCCGGCGGATCAGAACCAGCCGGCGCATCTTGTCGATCTCGTAGTATTCGCTGATGCCGAGCCGCGAGCCCTTCCGGCCACGCACCTTCCGCTGGAAGAAGCTCATCACCAGGAACAGGAGGATGAGCGCGAGGAGGACGATGGCTCCGGTAATGATCCAGGGCAGGTAAGGCTGGAGATCGGGCATGCAAAGGACCTTCGAAAACGGCGGGAACCGGTACAGAACCACACGCGAATGGTTAACTTTGCGTCACGACCGTGGCCGATTGACGACAGGCGCGCTGATTTTGCCGGGCCGGTCAGAGGTTTCTGCCGGTTTCGAGCCAAACGCCTATACTCGCGCGCGGCTTGATTCGGGGGCGGACGATTCGGGCTGGCGGGGATTGGTCCGGACGGCAAGTTTCGGACGGGGATGCAGGGCAACGTCTTGGAGCGGCAGATAGACGAGCAAGGCGACACGCGCAGCGACGCGCCGCGGGGGGCTGCGGTCGTGCGCGCCGGCCTGACGGTGCTTGCGGTGGCGATCGCCGCCGCCGTCGTGCTGCTGCTCGACCGGCATGTCGCGCCGCACGCGGGTCTCGCCGCGGCCGTGGTGCTGGGGGTGCTTGCACTCGTCGGCGCCGCGGGCCTGATCCTCGCGGCGACCGGCTTCCTGCATGCGGGACGGCTGCCGAAGCAGCGCGCGTTCTTCGACGCGATGGCGGATGCGCTCGCCGAGCCGAGCGTGGTCACGGACGGGCGCGGGCGGGCGGTCTACGCCAACAAGGTGTTCCGCGACCTCCTTGCCGCTGCCGGGCAGGCGCGCCTCGTCGGCGTGGAAAATCTCTACACGGGCTTTCCCGATCTCTCCGAGAAGATCTATCGGCTCTCCCAGGCCGCCCGCGACGGCAAGCAGCTGCGCGAGGAGCTGCGCATTCCCGCCGGGTCGACGGCGCCGCTCGCGCGCGCCGGCAAGCCCGCCTTCGTGATGGCGAGCGTCGCACCGCTCGGCATGGCTGACGGATCAAGCTTTGCGCTCTGGCGCCTCGCCGACGTGACCGACGAGCGCGACCAGCAGGAGGCGGCCTTCGAGCACCTCCAATACATCATCAACTATCTCGACAATGCGCCGGCCGGCTTCTTCTCGACGCTGCCCGACGGGCAGGTGGCGTACGTGAACGCGACGCTCGCCCGCTGGCTGGGCCTCGACCTCGCCGCGACGACGGACGGAAGCTTGAAGCTCGCCGACATCGTGACGCCTGCCGGCGCCGAACTCATCTCGCGCATCGAGGCGGAGCCCGGAACGGTCCGCACGGAGTCGTTCGACATCGACCTCGCCGCGAAGGACGGGCGCGCGGTGCCGGTTCGCATCATCCACCGCACCGACTTCGACGCCTCCGGCAACCCGCAGCCGTCGCGCTCGCTGGTGCTCGACCGGTCCGTCTACGAGGGCGACACGACCTCCGGCGAGGCGGACGCGCGCCTCGCCCGCCTCATCAACAACGCTCCGATCGGCATCGTGCAGATCGACCGCGCCGGCACGATCGCGAGCTTCAACACGGCGTTCGCCGCGATGGCGAAGGAAGCGGTTCGCGGCGGTCGCCTCGACAAGGTGGTGCTCGACGACTACCGTCAGCCGGTGGCGGCGGCGCTCGAGGCGGCATGGTCCGGCTCGCCGCCCGGCGATCCGCTCGACGTGACATTCGCGGGTGATCCTGGTCGCACGGCCCAGGTGTTCTTCGGCCGGCTGCCGCCGGGCGAGGGCGAGACGCTCACCGTCTACGCCGTCGACACGACGCAGCACTCCTCACTCGAGGTGCAGCTTGCCCAAAGCCGCAAGATGCTGGCGATCGGACAGCTCGCCGGCGGCATCGCGCACGACTTCAACAACGTGCTGACCGCAATCATCGGCTTCTCCGACCTGCTGCTCGCACGCCACAAGCCGACGGACCCGTCGTTCGCCGACATCATGAACATCAAGCAGAACGCCAACCGGGCGGCGAACCTCGTGCGCCAGCTCCTTGCGTTCTCGCGCCGGCAGACGCTGCGGCCGGAGGTGACGTCGCTCACCGACATCATCTCCGAACTCGGCAACCTCCTGGGGCGGCTCCTCGGCGAGAAGATCGAGCTCAAGATCGTGCACGGCCGCGACGTGGGCCTCGTCAAGGTCGACATCAACCAGTTCGAGCAGGTGATCATCAACCTCGCGGTCAACGCCCGCGACGCGATGCCGAAGGGCGGCTCGCTCACCATCCGCACCTTCAACGTCTCCGAGGAAGAGTCGCGCACGATCAGCCCCTCGCTGATGACGCCGGGCGAGTACGTCGCCTGCGAGGTGGAGGACACCGGCACCGGCATGCCGGCCGAAGTGCTCGAGAAGATCTTCGAGCCGTTCTTCACCACCAAGGAAGTGGGCAAGGGCACGGGCCTCGGCCTTTCCACCGTGTACGGCATCATCAAGCAGACCGGCGGCTTCGTGTTCTGCGACAGCGAGGTGGGCGAGGGCACCGTCTTCCGCATCTACCTGCCGCGCCATGCCGAAGCCGAGCGTAAGCAGGCCCCGGCGGCCGCGCAGGAGCCCGCGAAGGATGCGAAGGCCGCCGACCTCACCGGCAAGGGCACGATCCTGCTCGTCGAGGACGAAGACGCGGTGCGCTCGTTCGCCTCGCGCGCGCTCCAGTCGCGCGGCTACACGGTGCTCACCGCCGAGACCGGCGAGCGGGCGCTGGCGATCGTCGAGGAGAATCCGGGCAAGCTCGACCTCGTGCTCTCCGACGTGGTGATGCCGGAGATGGACGGGCCGACGCTGCTCAAGGAGATGCGCAAGCGCGGGATCACCACCAAGGTGGTGTTCATCTCGGGTTACGCGGAGGACGCCTTCGAGAAGAACCTCGAGGGCGCGACCGACTTCGCCTTCCTGCCGAAGCCGTTTACGCTGAAGCAGCTGGCCGAGGCGGTGAAGGAGGCGATGAGTTCATCATGACGACCGTACTGGAGTTGGCGCGCCGCCTGTCGGACGGCCGCACGAGCGCGCGTGCGCTCGTCGATGAGAGCCTTGCGAAGATCGCCGACCCGGCGGGCGAGGGGGCGCGGACGTTCGTCTCGGTCGACGCTGACGGCGCCCGCGCCACCGCCGACTACATCGACGGCTTGCGCAAGCGCGGCCGGGCCCCGTCGCCGTGGGCGGGCGTCCCGTTCTCGGTGAAGGACCTGTTCGACCTCGCGGGCGAAGTGACGAAGGCGGGCTCGGTGATCATCACCGAGAAGGCGACGCGCGACGCGCGCGCCATCGCGCGGCTGAAGAGCGTGGGCTTCGTCGTGCTGGGCCGCACCAACATGACGGAGTTCGCCTATTCGGGCGTCGGCATCAATCCGCACTACGGCACGCCACGCTCCGTGTACGATCGAAAGACCGGGCGCATCCCGGGCGGTTCGTCCTCGGGCGCCGCGGTCTCGGTCGCCGACGGCATGTGTTCGCTCGGGATCGGATCCGATACCGGCGGGTCCTGCCGGATCCCCGCCGCCTACAACGGCATCGTCGGCTGGAAGCCCTCCGTCGGCCGTGTGCCGACGACGGGGGTGTTCCCGCTCTCGCACACGCTCGATTCGATCGGCCCGCTCGCGACGTCCGTCGCCGACTGCTCACTCGCCGACGCGCTGATGGCGGAGGACCGCGACGGCGGCATCCGCGAGCGTTCCCCGTCGTCGCTCAGGCTCGCGGCGCTGACGACGGTTGCGACCGAGGGGCTCGATGCCGCGGTGGCGGCGGCCTACGGCGCGGCGCTCGCGCGGCTATCGAAGGCCGGCGCGCGGATCGAGGAGCTGGCGTTCCCGGCGCTGAGCGAGCTTCCCTCGATCAACGCCAAGGGCGGCATCAGCGCGGCGGAGGCGAACAGCCACCACCGGCCGCTGATCGAGGCGCACGGCGAGAAGTACGATCCGCGGGTGCGCAACCGCATCCTTCTCGGCAAGGGCATCTCGTCTGACGAGCTGCTGTCGATCCACCGCCGGAGGGCTGAGCTGATCGCGGCGTTCCGGGCAATGGTGCAGGGGTTCGACGCGGTGGTGCTGCCGTCGGTGGCGATCGTGCCGCCGGCGATCACCGACCTCGACCGCGACGAGGAGTACCTGCGCCTCAACTTCCTCAGCCTGCGGAACACGTTCCTCGGCAACTTCCTCCACACCTGCGCGATCTCGCTGCCGATCACGCCGAAGGATGAAGCGCCCGTAGGGCTGATGCTGATGGCGCCGGCGGGAAGCGACCAGGCGCTGTTCGACGTCGCCGCATCCGTCGAGGCGACGCTCGCGCGCTAACGGGGGCCAAAACTCTTGTCGAAGAAGGCGAGCCAGTTGAGGCCCATGATGCGCTCGACTTCGCCTTCGCTGAACCCGTGGCGGCGAAGGCCCTCGGCGATGGTGCGGAGGTCGCGGTTGTCACGGAACCACGCCGGCTGCGGCGGGAAGCCGGCTGCTGCCGCGCTGCCCTCGCCGTAGTCGAGCTCCTTCGTCCAGCGGCCGTTGCGCATCCATTCGACGACGCTGTCCGGCTGGCCCTGGCAGAGGTCGCTGCCGATGCCGATGTGCTCGATCCCCATCAGGTCGGCGGTGCGGGCGACCATCTCGCAGAACGCTTCGAGGGTGCAGGCCGAACCGCCCTTCAGGTGGTGGGGATAGAGCGAGAAGCCCAGCATCCCGCCCGATTGCGCGAGCGCCCTCAGCACCGTGTCCGACTTGTTGCGCTTGCCCGGATGCCACGCATGGGGGTTTGCGTGCGTGATCGCGATCGGGCGCGTGGACGCCTCGATCGCCTCGAGCGTCGAACGCTCGGCCGAGTGCGACATGTCGATCACCATGCCGACGCGGTTCATCTCCTTCACCACCTGGCGGCCCATGCGGGTGAGGCCGGTGTCCTCGGCTTCGTAGCAGCCGGTCGCCAGCAGCGACTGGTTGTTGTAGGTGAGCTGCATGAAGCGCACCCCCAGCGCGTGCAGGATCTCGACGAGGCCGATGTCGTCCTCGATGGGAGAGCAGTTCTGCAGGCCGAAGACGATGGCGGTGCGCCCGCCCGCCACCGCAGCGCGGACATCGTCGGCGCTGCGCGCGTGGCAGATCAGGTCGCCGAAGCGCTCGAAGCAGCGGTTCCAGCGTTCGATGTTGGCGACGGTCTCGCGGAACAGCTCGTGGTAGCAGATCGTGGCGTGGACGGCGGAGACGCCGCCGTCGCGCATCTGCCGGAACACGGTCTCCGAAAGCTCCGTGTACTGAAGTCCGTCGATGAGGATCACAGGGGGGCTTGCCGATCACTTGCTGGTTGTAGTCGCGTGCGCCGAAGATCGCCGCCCGGAGGCCTGAAGCGCAAGGGGGATTCGCGAGCCGAATGGGTCTCCTCCTGTGGACAGCGGCCGTTCCGCCTCCGTTCCAATTCCGTGAAAAAGTCGTTTCTTCACAGGTGGTTGAACATTCCTGTTGCAATGAGAACAAAATAGGTACATGGTGTCTTTCCGCCGGTCGCTTGTGGAAAACGGCGGTGTGGTCGATAAGGAGCGCGCGAGATGGGGCAGACCAACCTTCGGCTGTTAGAGAACACGTCCATGGACAAGAAGAAGGCGCTCGACGCGGCCTTGGGGCAGATCGAACGGGCGTTCGGCAAGGGCTCCATCATGAAGCTCGGCCAGAACCAGTCGATCGAGGTGGAGGCGGTCTCGACCGGCTCGCTCGGACTCGACATCGCGCTCGGCATCGGCGGCCTGCCGAAGGGCCGCGTGATCGAGATCTACGGTCCTGAATCCTCCGGCAAGACGACGCTCGCGCTGCAGACCATCGCCGAAGCCCAGAAGCGCGGCGGCATCTGTGCCTTCATCGACGCCGAACACGCGATGGACCCGGTCTATGCGCGGAAGCTCGGGGTCGACATCGACGAACTCCTGATCTCGCAGCCCGACACCGGCGAGCAGGCGCTCGAGATCGCCGACACGCTGGTGCGCTCCGGCGCGGTCGAGATCCTCGTCATCGACTCGGTCGCGGCCCTGACGCCGCGGGCGGAGATCGAGGGCGAAATGGGCGACGCGCTCCCCGGCATGCAGGCGCGCCTGATGAGCCAGGCGCTGCGCAAGCTCACCGCGTCGATCTCGAAGTCGAACTGCATGGTGGTCTTCATCAACCAGATCCGCATGAAGATCGGCGTGATGTTCGGCAACCCCGAGACCACTACGGGCGGCAATGCGCTCAAGTTCTACGCCTCGGTGCGTCTCGACATCCGCCGCATCGGCGCGATCAAAGACCGCGACGAGGTGGTCGGCAACCAGACCCGCGTGAAGGTGGTGAAGAACAAGGTGGCCCCGCCGTTCCGGCAGGTCGAGTTCGACATCATGTATGGGGAAGGCATCTCGAAGGTCGGCGAACTGATCGACCTCGGCGTCACGGCCGGCGTGGTCGAGAAGTCCGGCTCGTGGTTCTCCTACAACGGCGAGCGCATCGGGCAGGGCCGCGAGAACGCAAAGTCGTTCCTGAAGAGCCACCCGGAAACGGCGCAGGCGATCGAACTGGCGATCCGCAGCAATGCGGGCCTCATCGCGCAGAAGATCACCGGCACGGGCGACGAAGGCGGCGACTCCGGCGCGGACGCCTGACGTCCGCCGGCAGCGACCGGCCGCGGGCTTCGGCCGAGACGGCTGGTCGGTGACGTCGCCGCCCTGATGAATTCGACCCTCACCTGACGTTGCGGGACCCCTTTCGGGTCCCGTTCCGCCCCGACTTCCCATTGCCGGCGCCTTCAGGATCCCCGCCCCGGGGCGCTGGCTGAGGTGCGTGCGACCCCCGCACCCCGCGAAGGGGCGTCCTCCCTCCCCGAGGACGCCCCTTTTTCGCACCGCCGCACGGTCGCAGCCCCGGAACGGGTCCCCTTATCGCGCCGCATGCTCCCGGTATGGGGGCGGAAAGCTGTTTGCGCTCCCGAGAGGGAAGACGCTCTTCTCGCCCCTTCAGCCCCCACCCGTCCAACCGGATCGGCGTTTGCGGCGTCTCCGCCAAAGGCTCCGCGAACCCGGTCCCGCTCCCCCGCCGCCACGCTTTTCCACGATGCGCGACGACCCGACGCTGCCACGAGCGCCCAAGGAGGGCCCGCAACGGTGGACGCGCGGGCAGGGGGTGGGTAATAACCAGCCGATCGACCGGTGTTTTTCGACTGAAGAGGCATTCGCGCACATGACGGGCGTCAGCGAGATCCGCTCCACCTTCCTCGATTTCTTCCGCAAGGCGGGCCACGAGATCGTGCCGTCCTCGCCGCTCGTGCCGCGCAACGACCCGACGCTCATGTTCACGAACTCCGGCATGGTCCAGTTCAAGAACGTGTTCACGGGCGCGGAGAAGCGGCCCTACGTGCGCGCCTCGACGGCGCAGAAGTGCGTGCGCGCCGGCGGCAAGCACAACGACCTCGAGAATGTGGGCTATACCGCCCGCCACCACACGTTCTTCGAGATGCTCGGCAACTTCTCGTTCGGCGACTACTTCAAGGACCTCGCGATCGAGTACGCCTGGACACTGGTGACCCGCGAGTACGGACTGCCCAAGGACCGCCTCTCCGTCACCGTCTACGTGGACGACGACGAGGCGTTCGGCCTGTGGAAGAAGATCGCCGGGCTACCCGACGAGCGGATCATCCGCATCCCGACGTCGGACAATTTCTGGGCGATGGGCGACACCGGCCCCTGCGGCCCGTGCTCGGAAATCTTCTACGACCACGGTCCCCACATTCCGGGCGGCCCGCCGGGATCGCCCGACGCCGACGGCGACCGGTTCATCGAGATCTGGAACCTCGTGTTCATGCAGTACGAGCAGGTGACGAAGGAGGAGCGCGTGTCGCTGCCGCGCCCGTCGATCGACACCGGCATGGGCCTCGAGCGCATTTCCGCCGTGCTCCAGGGCACGCACGACAACTACGAGACCGACCTCTTCCGCTCGCTGATCCGGGCGATCGAAGAGGAAACCGGCGTGCCGGCCGAGGGCAAGGCGAAGGCGTCGAACCGCGTGATCGCCGACCACCTGCGCGCCTCCTCGTTCCTCATCGCCGACGGCGTGCTGCCCTCGAACGAGGGCCGCGGCTACGTGCTCCGGCGCATCATGCGCCGCGCCATGCGCCACGCCGAGCTCCTCGGCATGAAGGAACCGCTGATGTGGAAGCTGTTCCCGGCGTTGAAGCGCGAGATGGGCGAGGCCTATCCGGAACTCATCCGCGCCGAGGCGCTGATCACCGAGACGCTGAAGCTCGAGGAGACGCGCTTCCGCAAGACGCTCGACCGCGGCCTGAAAATCCTCGACGAGGAATCGGAGGGTATCGCCGACGGCGGCACGTTCCCGGGCGACGTCGCCTTCAAGCTCTACGATACCTACGGCTTCCCGCTCGATCTCACGCAGGATGCGCTGAAGGCTCGGAAGATCGCCGTCGACACCGCCGCCTTCGAGCAGGCGATGGAGCGCCAGAAGGCGGAGGCCCGCAAGGCCTGGGCCGGGTCGGGCGAGGCGAAGACGGAGACGATCTGGTTCGAACTCAAGGAGCGGGTCGGCGCGACGGACTTCCTCGGCTACGACACCGAGAAGGCCGAAGGCGTGATCCGCGCCATCGTCCACAAGGGCGGCGGCGAGACGCAGTCGCTGGGCGCCGGCGAAGAGGCGATGATCGTGCTGAACCAGACGCCGTTCTACGGCGAGTCCGGTGGCCAGGTCGGCGACGAGGGCGTGATCCGCACGGCGGGCGGTGCGGTGTTCAAGGTGACCGACACGCAGAAGAAGCTCGGCGACCTGTTCGTCCATGTCGGCCGCCTCGAGCACGGCGTGCTGCGTGTCGGCGAAGCGGTGGAGCTCGAGGTCGACCATGGCCGGCGCGCCGCGACGCGGATGCACCATTCGGCGACGCATCTCCTGCACGAGGCGCTGCGCCAGGTGCTGGGCGACCACGTGGCGCAGAAGGGCTCGCTCGTCGCGCCCGGCCGCTTGCGCTTCGACTTCTCGCATCCCAAGGCGATCGACGATGTCGAACTCGCCCGCGTCGAGGCGATCGCCAACGACGTGGTGCAGCAGAACGATCCGGTGACGACGCGGCTCATGTCCGTCGACGAGGCGATCGGGGAAGGCGCGCGCGCGCTGTTCGGCGAGAAGTACGGCGATGAAGTGCGCGTCGTCTCCATGGGCCGGTCGAAGGACGGCAACAACGCAATCTTCTCGCTCGAGCTCTGCGGCGGAACGCACGTCGGCCGCACCGGCGACATCGGGCTCGTGAAGATCGTGGGCGAAGGCGCCTCCGCCGCCGGCGTGCGCCGCATCGAGGCGCTGGCCGGGCCTGCCGCAAAAGCCTATCTCGACGAGCAGGACCGCAAGGTGGCCTCGCTCGCCCATCTGCTCAAGACGACGCCGGACGAGCTCGAGTCGCGCGTAAGCCAGCTGGTCGAGGAGCGCCGCAAGCTCGAGCGCGAACTCGCCGAGACGCGGAAGAAGCTCGCCATGGGCGGTGGCGGCAGGCAGGCGGCCGAGGTCGAGGACATCGGCGGGGTGAAGTTCATCGGTCGCGTGGTGCCGGGGATCGATCCGAAGGATCTGAAAGGACTCGCCGACGAGGGCAAGGCGCAAGTCGGTTCCGGGGTCGTCGTACTCGTCGCAGTTTCGGACGACGGGAAGGGCGCGGCCGTGGTCGGCGTGACGAGCGACCTCACGGGCAAGCTGAACGCCGTCGACCTGGTCAAGCTGGCGTCCGCGGCGCTCGGCGGCCGCGGCGGCGGCGGCCGCCCCGACATGGCGCAGGCCGGCGGCCCCGACGGCGCCAAGGCCGACGCCGCGCTCGCCGCCGTCCGCGAGGCGATCGCCGGGGCAGGCTGAACGCCAGCGGCGCTGGAACGCCTTCGGTCGCGTCACCGCCACCCACACGAGTCCCGGCCGGGCTTGACCCGGCCATCCTCTTTCGACCGGCGCGCCGACTGCGCGGGCAAGAGGATCACCGGCTCAAGGCCGGTGATGACGAAGGGGATTTACCCTCGTCATGGCCGGGCTTGACCCGGCCATCCTCTTTCGGCCGGCACGCTGACTGCGCGGGTAAAAGGATCACCGGCTCGAGGCCGGTGATGACGGAAAGGGGCGGGGGAAGGGACGAGAGCGCGGGGCTCCCCAGCGCGAGGGGCTCCCGAGTGCAAGGCGCTGGCGAGCGCAAGGCGACCGCCCACACGCGTCATGGCCGGGCCTGACCCGGCCATCCTTTGCGCTCCCTGGGCGTCAGCCCTTTCGGGGCGGCCACTCCGTCGTGTCGTGGTCGGGGTGCTGCAGCGACCGAAGCTTCTTCAGGTCGTCCGGCGTGCGGTCGTCCGCGGTCGAGTGGCCGGGGAGAGTCGGGAGGCTGTCCGCCCACGGAAGCTTGCTCTCGGTCCCGACCACGTGCGTCGGCGCGGCGGCGGCCGGATCGTCCAGCGACCCGATGGCCAGCTCGTACACTGGCCAGCCGTCCTCCAGCATGTAGAGCGGCGTGCCGCAGTTCGCGCAGAAGCCGCGCGCCACGATCGGCGAGGAGCGGAACTCCGACGGCTTGCCGCGCGTCCAGGTCAGCGCCGAGATCGGCGCGGAGACGAGCGGCGCGCCGAACGAGCCGAACGCCTTCTGGCACATGCGGCAGTGGCAGAAGCCGGCGTCACCGAGCGGCCCCTCGATGCGATACCGCACGGCGCCGCACTGGCAGCCTCCGGTGATGGCCTTCGTCATGGTTCCCCCTTAGTCGTGATCTGGATGCTGCCGGCTCTTCAGCCGCGCCAGCGCCTCCTTTGGCGTGTCGTCCTCGGTGCGGCTTCCCGGCAGCTCGTGCAAGTGTGCGAACGCCGGCAGGCGCCCCTCGACGCCGTACTGGACCTGCGGCGTCACCGCCTCCGGGTGATCGAGCGAGCCGATCGACACGGAGACGTGGTCGGCGCGGTCATAGTCGTAGGTCAGCGGCGTTCCGCACGCCGGGCAGAAGCCGCGCGTGACCGCTTCCGAGCTCTGGAAGTATGCGGGCTCGGCCGTCGTCCAATGCAGTGTGCCGCGGTCCGCGTTGACGAGCGGCGCGAAATAGTTGCCGAACGCCTTCTGGCACATGCGGCAGTGACAGATGCTCGCGTTCTTCAGCGGCGCCGTGATGCGGTAGCGCACCGCGCCGCACTGGCACCCGCCGGTTGCTCCTTCAGCCATGAGATCATCCTCGCGCAGCGACGGTCGCGGCCGCCCCTGCAAGCGCAACGGCGCAGGTGCGGTTCAGGATCCGTACCGCGCGCGGCGTATGGAACAGGTGCTTTGCCTGCCGCGCCAGCATCGCGTAGGCGATCATCACGCCGGGGAGCACCACGAGCATCACCGTCGCAATTTCGACGAACGCCGCGACCGTGAGACGGTTGAGGTCGACGATCACCGGCAGCAGGGCGAGGAAGAAGGCCATCGCCTTCGGGTTGCCGAGCGTCAGCGACAGGCCGCCCAGGAAGTCGCGCCAGGCGCTCGCCGCCTTCCGGTCGGGTTCGAGGTCGCGCACGAGGCCGCCCGAGGTCCAGAGCTTGAAGGCGAGCGACGCGAGATAGGCGACGCCCGCCCACTTCACGACGAGGAACGCCGTCTCGAAGGTGTGGGCGAGTGCCGCAAGCCCCAGCACCGCGCAGGTGAGCCAGACGAAGTCGCCCAGCACGATGCCCGCGATGAACGCGCCGACACCCGCCATGCCGCGCCCCATGACGTGCGCGACGACGCCCATCACGCCGGGGCCGGGGGACGCCACGGCCAGGGCGTAGGCAACTGCAAAAATAGCAAGGCCGGTCAGGGACATGGCCGAAACTCCTCGTACTAAGAATCCGCTTCGGCCAGCGTTCAGACGGTGAGTCCGGAACGGCGCCTAAGCCATCGCCTTCTGGAGGTTTTCATCGATCTTGTCGAGGAAACCCTCGGTTGAAAGCCAAGTCTGCTCCGGGCCGACGAGGACGGCAAGGTCCTTGGTCATGAAACCCTGTTCGACCGTGTCGACGCAGACCTTCTCGAGCGTCGCGGCGAACTTTGCGAGCGCGGCGTTGTCGTCGAGCTTGGCGCGGTGCGCAAGCCCTCGCGTCCAGGCGAAGATCGAGGCGACGGAGTTCGTCGAGGTCGCCTTGCCCTGCTGGTGCAGGCGGTAGTGGCGCGTCACCGTGCCGTGCGCGGCCTCCGCCTCGACGGTCTTGCCGTCCGGCGTCATCAGCACCGAGGTCATCAGGCCGAGCGAGCCGAACCCTTGCGCCACCGTGTCGGACTGGACGTCGCCGTCGTAGTTCTTGCACGCCCACACGTAGCCGCCAGACCACTTCAGCGCGGAGGCCACCATGTCGTCGATCAGGCGGTGCTCGTAGGTGATGCCGGCCTTCTCGAAGGCCGTCTTGAACTCCGTGTCGTAGATCTCCTGGAACAGGTCCTTGAAGCGCCCGTCGTAGGCCTTGAGGATCGTGTTCTTGGTCGAGAGGTAGACGGGATACTTGCGGTTGAGCCCGTAGTTCAGCGAAGCGCGCGCGAACTCGCGGATCGAGTCGTCGAGGTTGTACATGGCGAGCGCCACGCCAGAGCCCGGGGCGTCGAACACTTCCTTCTCGATCACGCTGCCGTCCTCGGAGACGAACTTGATCGTGAGCTTGCCCTTGCCGGGGAAGCGGAAGTCGGTCGCGCGGTACTGGTCGCCGTAGGCGTGGCGGCCGACGATGATCGGCTGCGTCCAGCCCGGCACGAGGCGCGGGATGTTCTGGCAGATGATCGGCTCTCGGAAGATCACGCCGCCGAGGATGTTGCGGATCGTGCCGTTGGGCGACTTCCACATCGCCTTGAGGCCGAACTCCTTCACGCGGGCCTCGTCGGGCGTGATCGTCGCGCACTTCACGCCGACGCCGTACTTCTTGATCGCCTCGGCGGCCTCCACGGTGACACGGTCGTCGGTCCGGTCGCGGTTCTCGATACCGAGGTCGAAGTAGTGGAGGTCGACGTCGAGGTAGGGCGTGACGAGCTTGTCCTTGATCAGCTGCCAGATGATCCGGGTCATCTCGTCGCCGTCGAGTTCGACGACCGGGTTCCTTACCTTGATCTTGGCCATTGGCGCTCTTTCGTCCCCTGGATTTTGCACGTGCGAAGGCGGTGGTTCGCCCGGTTCCTAGCAGAGCGGGGCGGGAGCGTCCAATTGGACGGACGTCGAGGGTGACCGCGCAATCGGCGGCCGTTCCAAAAGGGCTTTTACTCCGGCGACGCCTCGGATATGCGACAGGCATGTCCGGCACCGACAAGACGCAAGAGACGCCCCAGGGCCCGCATCCGGCCGTGATTCTCGTCAATCCGCAGCTTGGCGAGAACATCGGCACGGCGGCGCGCGCCATGGCGAACTTCGCGCTGTCCGAGCTGCGCATCGTCGACCCGCGCGACGGCTGGCCCAACGAGCGGGCGGTCTCCGCCTCGTCGGGGGCGGTGCACGTGATCGAGAACGCGACCGTGCACGCCGATCTTGCCTCGGCGCTGAAGGACCTCAACTACGTCTATGCCACCACCGCGCGCCCGCGCGGGATGGTGAAGGAGGTGGTGACGCCGGAGCAGGCGGGCAAGGACATGCGCCGCAGGCTCGCGCGCGGCGAGAAGCTCGGCATCCTGTTCGGCCGCGAGCGCTGGGGCCTGTCGAACGACGAGGTGGCGCTTGCCGACGTGATCGTGACGGCCCCGGTCAACCCCGCGTTCGCCTCGCTCAACATCGCGCAGGCCGTGCTGCTCGTCGGCTACGAGTACTACAAGGGGCTTGCGACGACGCTGGGCCAGGCGACGCCCGAACTCCCCGCGATCGAGGCCCCCGGCCTGCGCACCGCCGACTCGCGGCTGGCGACGAAGGAGGAACTCCTCGGCTTCTTCGAGCACCTCGAGGGGGAACTCGACGCCGCCGGCTTTTACAAGACCGAGGACAAACGCCCCGGCATGGTACGCAACATGCGAAACCTGTTCACCCGCGCCGAACTGACCGAGCAGGAGGTGCGCTCGTTGCGCGGCATGATCGCGAGCCTGACGCGCGTGCACCTGTTGCGCAAGGCGCAGGGCGAGCGATGAGCGAAAGCACGCGGCGGATACTGCTGTTCGATTCCGGCATGGGAGGGCTCACGGTGGCGCGCGCGGTACGGGCGGCGCTTCCCGAAGCCGCGCTGTTCTACGCCGCCGACAACGCGGCGTTTCCCTACGGCGCGTGGGAGGAGGGGGCGCTCACCGAGCGGATCGACCGGGTGATCTCGCGCCTCCTCGAGGAAGTTGCGCCCGACGTCACGGTGATCGCCTGCAACACCGCCTCGACGATCGCGCTGCCCACGCTTCGGCTGCGGCATGCGGGACCGTTCGTCGGCACGGTGCCGGCGATCAAGCCGGCCGCGGCCCAGACGAAGAGCGGGATCGTCGGCGTTCTCGCGACCCCCGGCACGGTCAAGCGCGAGTACACGCAGGCGCTGATCCATACGTACGCGTTTCATTGCAAGGTGGTCCTGCACGGTGCGCCGAAGCTTGCCGAGATAGCCGAGGCGAAGCTCAAGGGTTCGGCGTACGCGGCGGCCGCGATCGGCCCCGAGATCGCGCCCGTGTTCGTCGAGCGCGACGGCAAGCGCACCGATGTCGTGGTGCTCGGGTGCACGCACTATCCGCTGCTCGTCGAGGAGATGACGCAGGCGGCGCCCTGGCCCGTGACGTTCCTCGACCCCGCCCCGGCGATCGCCCGGCGGGTGGTCTCGCTCCTCGGCGAGCTGCCGCCCGGGGCGCACGCCCAGGAAAGACATGGCGCCGGCACGCTGTTCCTCACCGACAGGAACCGCCACGCGGGCGAACTCGAGGCGTATGCCGCGAACGGTTTCGGCCGACTCGAGATCCTCGACCTTCCGGCAACCGAAACGGCGCGGATTTCTGGCCTTTGACTTCCCGGCCGGGCTCGACTATACGGGCCCGTCCGCCAAGGGCCGTTGGGCTCTTGGCGTAACGTTGCTTGCCTGCGGGCTGGTCCTCGGATCGGCCCTGTCGGCCGGGCCTTCGGGTTCGGCGGCGAGGAGGGCGAGCGTTCTTTCACGGGCCGGCCTTCGGGTCGAGCCTCCCATTATCGACGTCACCGTTTGGAGACTTGAATGACGAAGCGCGCATCCGCGAAGTACAAGATCGACCGCCGCATGGGCGAGAACATCTGGGGCCGCCCGAAGAGCCCCGTGAACAAGCGTGAGTATGGTCCGGGCCAGCATGGCCAGCGCCGCAAGGGCAAGCTGTCGGACTTCGGCACGCAGCTGAAGGCCAAGCAGAAGCTCAAGGGCTACTACGCCAACATCTCCGAGAAGGCGTTCCGCGCCGTCTACGCCGAGGCCTCGCGCATGAAGGGCGACACCTCGGAGAACCTGATCGGCCTGCTCGAGCGCCGTCTCGACACGCTCGTCTACCGCGCGAAGTTCGTGGCGACCCCGTTCGCCGCCCGCCAGTTCGTCAACCACGGCCACGTGAAGGTGAACGGCCGCCGCGTGACGGTGCCGAGCTTCCGGCTCAAGGCCGGCGACGTGGTCGAGATCCGCGACAAGTCGAAGGAACTCGGCGTGGTGCTCGAGGCGACGCAGCTCGCCGAGCGCGACGTGCCGGAGTACATCGAGGCCGACCACAAGAAGATGACGGCGCGCCTCACCCGCGTTCCGGGGCTTTCGGACGTGCCGTACCCCGTCCAGATGGAGCCGAACCTGGTCGTCGAGTTCTACTCGCGCTGACCCGGTAATCTCCCGCCAGTTCGAGGCGTCTGCAGCGTGCTGCAGGCGCCTTTTGCTGTCCCGGCCGACGTACGCCTTCACCAATCGCACACGACGACCGGACCATTCCTTTGACATCGCGACCCAACGCTCGCCTTAAGGTCGGCACGATCCGATTCCTGGGAGAAGCGCCATGCGCTCGATGATGCTTTCGATGGTTCTGGCAGGCCTTGCGGTCGGCGCCGCCGCGCCGGTGGCGCACGCCGAGGTGTCGCTGCCCCCGTTCTATGCCGCGGTGTCGAAGCTGAAGCCCGAAGGCAAGCTCGGCCAGGTTCTCAAGATGCAGCGGGTGTCGACGCCGATCCCCGGCGCGCAGGCCTGGCGCATCGCCTACGTCTCGTCCGATCTGCACGATCGCAAGACGATCTCGACCGCGCTCCTCGTGGCGCCGGTCGGCAAGCCGCCGAAGGGCGGGCGGCCCATCGTCTCGTGGGCGCACGGCACCACCGGCACGGCGCAGAACTGCGGGCCCTCCCAGGTCGAGAACCCGGCCGTTCCGCTGAACGAGTACTTCCTCGTCAACGGCAATTCGTGGACCGACTACGGCATCGCCGGGCTCGATGAATTCATCAAGCGCGGCTACGTGGCGGTCGCGACCGACTACCAGGGGCTCGGCGGGGGCGGCATCCACCAGTACACGGTGTCCGCCACCAACGGGCGCGATGCGATCAACGCCATTCGCGCTGCGGGCGCGCTGAAGGAAACCGGCGCCGGCAAGAAGGCCATCCTCTACGGCTGGTCGCAGGGCGGCGCCGCGGTGCTCGCGGCTGGCAGCTCCGGTGACTACATCGCAAAGAAGGGCACCGCGTTCGACGGCATCGAGATCGTCGGCGTCGTCGGGCTGGCGCCGGCCGACACGGCTGCGCTCGCACCAGCAGGCCCGATGACCGACGAGCAGGCTGCGGCGTTCGTGAACGGCTCGCGGAAGCTTATGTCGGGCGATCTCCTGAACTTCTCGCACCTCGTGATGAACCTGCTCGGCACGCAGGCCGCATTTCCGGACACGCTGAAGCTCACGGACTGGATGACTGACGAGGGGGCGAAGGCGCTCGAGACGATCCTCACCAACAAGTGCGTTCACGTCACGGCCGATACGCTGAAGTTCAACTACGGCGACAAGTTCGGGGACCTCCTGAAGCCGGAGGTCAGCAACGTCAGGGCGTGGGCGGACGCGCTGGTGGGCGGCAGCGCGCCGAACGCGAAGCCGGTCGCGCCAGTGATGATCTACTGGGGCAGCGCGGATACGGTCGTCGAGCCGTCGCAGGGCGCGACCTACCGCACACGGATGTGCGCGCTCGGCGGCAACGTCGCGCGCGTCGAGCTACCTGGGTCGCAGACGCACTTCACCGTTCCGCCGACGGCGGAGCCTCTCTATGTGCCGTGGATCGCAGACCGCTTTGCCGGCAAGCCGGTTGCCGACGGCTGCGCCACGCAGTGACCGTGGCCTGACGCCCGGGGGCGACAGGCCTTCCTCTCCGCCGTATGGTGCGGCTGCCGGAACGGTCCGGCGGCTCTTCCGGCGGGTGCCCACTATGACCGCGCTGCTCGTGCTTCTGACGATCGCCGACGTGGCGCTCGCCGTGCTCCTGATCGCGGTGTCGGGGTTCGTGCTCGAAGGGGTGAACAACACCGGCCCGATGATGCCGGAGGCCGTGTTCTTCGTGGCGCTGGTCGTCGTCTGTCTCGTTGCGCCGATTGCGGCGTGGGCGCTCAGGCGCAAACTCGATCCGATGATCGTGCTGGTGATCGCCGCCGCACCGCTCGCCGTCGCGGCGGTCGCCTTCGCGATCTGAACGATAAACCCCGGCGGAAGCCGCCGGGGTTCGCAATCGCTGTTGGTTAAGCCCGCGCTTACTTGATCAGGCCTTCCGCCTTCATCGCCGACTGCACGGCGGGGCGCTCGGCGACGCGCTGCAGGTACTTGCCGATCGCCTTGTACTGCGACAGGTCGATGCCGACGTACTTCGGCCAGCCGAGCACCGTGAACAGGTAGGCGTCAGCGACCGAGAACTCGTCGCCGAGGACGTACTTGTTCTTCTTGAAGTGCTTCTCGAGCAGGTCGAAGCGGCCGGCGAGCTTGTCCTTCAAGATGGTCTTGTAGTCGTCCGGCGTCGCCTGGCTGAAGAACGGGCCGAGCTGCTTGTGCACCTCGGTCGAGATGAAGTTCAGCCACTCCTGCAGGCGGGTGCGCTCGATCGTGCCGTTCTTCGGCGCGAGCTTCTTGCGCGGCACGCGGTCGGCGATGAACTGGACGATGGCCGGACCTTCGGTGATCACGTCGCCCTCGTCGGTGACGAGCGCCGGCACGTAACCCTTCGGGTTGACCTTGGTGTAGTCCTTGCCCTTGGCGGTCTTCTTGGTGGCGAGATCGACCTTCTCGGCGTCGAACTTCAGGCCGGATTCCTGCAACACGATGTGGGGCGAGAGCGAGCATGCTCCCGGCGAAAAGTAGAGCTTCATGAGTCTCTCCTCGAATTCTGGCGCTAGCCAAGCCAGAAGCCGAGAACTACCTCCGCTGCTAAACTGTTACAAGAGGAGTTACAGACTCATTCGATCAAAGATTATGTCAGTGGACGCGCCATTCGCTGCCGACCAGCTTCAGCTCCGCCGGACCGATGAGCCGGTTGTGTGCAATGCGCACCGTGTGCAGCGGTCCATCCAGGTTCTTCGCCCAGAAGTCGAGAAAGGCGATGAGCTTCGGAAATCGCGGGGCGAGGTCGTAGTTCTGCCAGATGTAGGTTTGCAGCAGATGCCGGTGATCGGGGATGCGGTACATGATCTCGGCGGTCGTCAAGCTGTAGCCGTCGAGTTGCCGGGCGAAGTCCGATTGACCCATGGGTCGCTCCTCGTCGTTGATGACAGATCAAAGACTGAAGTGGACCGATTGGTTTCGTCAAGAGTCTGTGACGGACTTTTTCGTTCTGAATCAGGCACTTGGCAGCATGCTCCGGAGAGTGCTGCTAACCGCGCGGGGCGGAGTGGCAGATCCACAGTCCCGTCATGATCGCAACGCCGCACAGGAACGTCAGAAGCCCGATCGGTTCGCCGAGAAGGGCCCACGCGGCGAGCGCCGCCACGACGGCTGCGATCAGCTGTGTCGTCGAGGAGTATGAGGCGGGGAGGTGCGCGAGCGCGAACGTCAGCAGCCCCTGGCCGCCGGCGTGGCAGATGGCGGCGAGCGCGATCACGGTCGCCCAGCCCGCGAGACTTCCGGGCAGGAACGCGCCGGGTGCGAACAGGGCGACCGGAAGCATTGCCAGCGCCGAGATGGCGGTCGTGTGCACGATGATCCGCCGCGTGGTGATGCGCTGGCGCAGCGACCGCAGGATCAGGAGGTACGCCGCATAAGACATCGCCGCGCCGACGGCGAAGAGATCGCCCGCGAGGCGGTCCACGGGGCCGTGCACGCCCTTGGCGCGGGTGACGACCAGCGCGACCGACCCGGCGATCGCGAGTGCCAGTCCCATCGCGAACCGCCGGGAGATGCGCTCGCCGAGGAACACGAACGCCGCGGCGGTGACGAAGATCGGCGCGCCGTTCGAAAGCAGCGTCGCATCCGCGACCGTGGTCAGCGCGATCGCCGCATGCCAGCAGACGATGTCGACGGCGAACATCAGCCCGGCGAATGTGAGAAGCAGCATGTCGCGGCGGGGATCGGCGGAGGAGGGCGGCGCCCGCTTCGGCTCGGGCAGCATCACCGCGACGATCGGCAGCGCAATCGCGAGGCGCCAGAAACCGGAGGCCATGGCGGAAACGTCGGCGAGCCGGATGAGGATGGGCGAGACGCCCATGGCGGTGCCCGCCAGCATCAGCGCGAAAAAGGCCCGCCGCTCGAGCGACGGGCCTTGCGTGGTGTATGGGGTCTGACTCACGGCCGCCTTTCGCGATCACTGCGCGCCGACGGCCATGGCGCTGACGTCAGCCGTTGGCGGTGGCGACGCCCTTTTCGGTGAGCAGCTCCTTGAGCTCGCCCGACTGGAACATCTCGGTGACGATGTCGCAGCCGCCGACGAACTCGCCCTTGACGTAGAGCTGCGGGATGGTCGGCCAGTTGGAGAAGTCCTTGATGCCCTGGCGCAGCGCGTCCGACTCGAGCACGTTGATGCCCTGGTAGGGGGCGCCGACGTAGTCGAGGATCTGCACCACGCGGCCGGAGAAGCCGCACATCGGCTGCTGCGGCGTGCCCTTCATGAAGAGCACCACGTCGTTGCCCTTCACCTGCTCGTCGATCCACTTCGTGATGTCGCTCATTGGCATTGCCTTCCGTTAAGTGTTCAGCCCTTCGGCGCGGCGGTCTGCAGCGCCATGGCATGCAGCTCGCCACCCATCCGTCCCTTCAGCGCCTGGTAGACGAGCTGGTGCTGCTGCACGCGGCTCTTGCCCGCAAAGGCGCCCGAAACGATGTTGACGGCATAGTGGTCGCCGTCGCCCGCGAGATCGCGGATCTCGATCGCGGCGTCGGGAAACGCCTCCTTCAGAAGACGCTCCAGTTCCTGCGCGTGCATCGCCATGAATGGGGTTCCCGGGCCTTCGCGATGGTTTCGTCTCTGATGTAGACGCCCCCTCCCGCTCACGCAAGGGCAGGGGGAGGCTCCTCAGCCCTGCATGAAGCCGGGGAACCAGCCCTCGTGCGACGCCCGCAGTTTGGCGAGCGGCACCGTGGCGTGGCCGAGGATTGCAACCGAATCCGTGCCCGAAACCGTGCCGATGCGCGTCGCCGGCACGCCCTTGCCCTGGAGCTGCTTCAGGATCGCCGCCGCTTCGGCCGGCGCGCACGTGACGACATACCGCGCCTGGTCCTCGCCGAAGAGCTGGGCGTGGATCGGGCCGCGCGGAAGGTCGAGGTGGCAGCCGCGGCCCGACGCCAGCGCCATCTCGACCACCGCCGCGATGAGCCCGCCGTCGGAGATGTCGTGCACGGCGGAAAGCCGCCTCGCGCGGATCAGTTCGCGCACCGCGTCGCCGTTGCGGCGTTCGACGGCGAGATCGACCGGCGGCGGCGGACCTTCCTCGCGGCCCAGGAGCTCGCGCAGGTAGATCGACTGGCCGAGATGAGTGCCTTCGCCCCCGACCAGCAGGATCGCGTCGCCCTCCGCCTTGAAGGCGAGCGTCGCCATCGTCGAGAGGTCGGGCAGGAGGCCGACACCGCCGATCGCCGGGGTCGGCAGGATCGCCGCGCCGGACGTCTCGTTGTAGAGCGACACGTTTCCCGACACGACCGGGAAGTCGAGCGCACGGCAGGCTTCGCCGAGGCCTTTGATGGCCATGACGAACTGGCCCATGATCTCGGGGCGCTCGGGGTTGCCGAAGTTGAGGTTGTCGGTGATCGCGAGCGGTGTCGCGCCGACCGCGGTAAGGTTGCGCCAGCACTCGGCGACGGCCTGCTTGCCGCCCTCGTAGGGGTCGGCCTCGACATAGCGCGGGGTGACGTCGGTCGAGAGCGCGATCGCCTTGCGCTCGTTGATGCGCACGACGGCCGCGTCGCCGCCCGGCACCTGCGCGGTGTTCGACTGGATCAGGTGGTCGTACTGCTCCCACACCCAGCGCCGCGAGCACATGTCGGGCGAGCCCATCATGCGCACGATTGCCGCTCCGAGATCGTTCACCACGGGGACGTCGTCGGCGGCGAGCGCGGCGCGCTGCTTCGGCTCGACCCACGGGCGGTCGTACTCGGGCGCGTCGTCGCCCAGCTGCTTGATCGGCAGGTCGGCCTTCACCGTCCCCTGGTGCTTCACGCGGAAGCGGAGGTCGTCGGTCGTGTGGCCGACGATCGCGAAGTCGAGGCCCCACTTGCGGAAGATCGCCTCGGCTTCGGCCTCCTTCTCAGGCCGTAGCACCATGAGCATTCGCTCCTGGCTTTCCGACAGCATCATCTCATAGGCCGTCATGTGCGTTTCGCGGCACGGCACCTTGTCGAGGTCGAGTTCGATGCCGAGGTTCCCCTTGGCGCCCATCTCGACCGCCGAGCAGGTGAGGCCGGCCGCGCCCATGTCCTGGATCGCGATGACGGCGCCGGACGCCATCAGCTCGAGGCAGGCCTCGAGCAGGCATTTCTCCGTGAACGGATCGCCCACCTGCACGGTCGGGCGCTTCTCTTCGGCGTTGTCGGCGAACTCAGCCGAGGCCATGGTCGCGCCGTGGATGCCGTCGCGGCCCGTCTTGGCGCCGAGGTAGACGACGGGCAGGCCCACGCCCTTCGCCTTCGAATAGAAGATGCCGTCGGTCTTCGCGATCCCCACGGCCATCGCGTTGACGAGGATGTTGCCGTTGTAGCGGGGGTGGAAGTTCACCTCGCCGCCGACGGTCGGCACGCCGAACGAGTTGCCGTAACCGCCGATGCCGGCGACGACGCCCGCCACGAGACGCTTCGTGCGCGGATGATCCGGGGCGCCGAAGCGCAGCGCGTTCATCGCCGCGATCGGGCGCGCGCCCATCGTGAACACGTCGCGCAGGATGCCGCCAACGCCGGTGGCCGCGCCCTGGTAGGGCTCGATGAAGGAGGGGTGGTTGTGGCTCTCCATCTTGAACACGATGGCGTCGCCGTCGCCGATGTCGATGACGCCGGCGTTCTCGCCCGGGCCCTGGATCACGTGCGGCCCGGAGGTCGGCAGCGTCTTCAGCCACTTCTTCGAGGACTTGTAGGAGCAGTGCTCGTTCCACATCGCCGAGACGATGCCGAGTTCGGTGATCGTCGGCGCGCGGCCGACGAGCTTTACGAACCGCTCGTACTCGTCGGGCTTGAGCCCATGCTCGGCCACGAGGGCGGGCGTGATCGGGGCGTCTGGGTCCATTGTCTCTCGCGAAGGTCGGCGGTTCAGGCGGCGAGCAGGCTTTCGAACAGCGGCCGGCAGTCGGCCGAGCCGTGCAGCGGTTCGATCCGGTTCTCCGGGTGCGGCATCATGCCGACGACGTTGCCGCCCTCGTTCACGATGCCGGCGATGTCGTTCACCGAGCCGTTCGGGTTCGTGCCCTCGGTATAGCGGAACACGACGCGCCCCTCGCCCTCGAGGCGGGCGAGCGTCTCGGGCTCGGCGAAGTAGTTGCCTTCGCCGTGCGCGACCGGGCAGGAGATGACGTCGCCCTTGCGGAAGGCGCTCGTCACGAACGTCGATGCGTTCTCGACCTTCAGGCGCACGGTGCGGCAGACGAAGTGGAGCGAGGCGTTGCGCATCAGTGCGCCGGGCAGGAGCCCCGTCTCGACGATGATCTGGAAGCCGTTGCAGACGCCAAGCACCTTGACGCCGCGGCGTGCCGCTTCGGCGACGGCGCGCATCACCGGCGTTCGCGCCGCGATCGCCCCGCAGCGCAGGTAGTCGCCGTAGGAGAAGCCGCCGGGAACGACGACGAGATCGGTGCCGGCCGGGAGGTCGTGCTCCGTCTGCCAGACGAAGCGCGGCTTCGACCCGGTCACCTTCTCGAGCGCCTGGGCCATGTCGCGCTCGCGATTGATGCCCGGAAAGACGACGATGGCGCTCTTCATGGCGCTGGCCCTCAGCGGCGGATGTCGACCGAGTAGTTCTCGATGACGGTGTTGGCGAGAAGCTTTTCGCACATGGCGCTGACCGAGGCCTTCGCCTTGGCCTCGTCGCCGTCGGGAAGGTCGATCTCGATGACCTTGCCCTGGCGCACGTTCGAAGCGTCCGCAAAGCCCAGCGTGTGCAGCGCGCCCTCGACCGCCTTGCCCTGCGGATCGAGCACGCCGCGCTTCAGCATGATGGTGACGACGGCCTTCATGGGCAAACCTCAGTCGGTCTTCACCAGCACCGGGCGCGAGCGCTCCGGCTGCTCGTTCTCAGGGACGATGCCGAGGCGGCGGGCCACTTCCTGGTAGGCCTCGACGAGGCCGCCGAGGTCGCGGCGGAAGCGGTCCTTGTCGAGCTTGTCGCCCGACTTGATGTCCCAGAGCCGGCAGTTGTCCGGCGAGATCTCGTCGGCGAGCACGGTGCGCACCGTCTCGCCCTCGTAGAGGCGGCCGAACTCGAGCTTGAAGTCGACGAGCTTGATGCCGATGCCGAGGAAGAGGCCGGACAGGAAATCGTTGACGCGGATCGACATCGCCATGATGTCGTCGATCTCCTGGGGGCTTGCCCAGTTGAACGCGGTGATGTGCTCCTCCGAGATCATCGGGTCGCCGAGTTCGTCGTTCTTGTAATAGAACTCGATGATCGAGCGCGGCAGCGCGGTGCCTTCCTCGAGGCCCAGGCGCTTCGCCAGCGAGCCGGCGGCGACGTTGCGCACCACCACCTCGATCGGGATGATCTCGACCTCGCGAATCAGCTGCTCGCGCATGTTCAGCCGACGGATGAAGTGCGTCGGCAGGCCGATCTCGTTCAGCCGCGTGAAGACGTATTCGGAAATCCGGTTGTTGATCACGCCCTTGCCCTCGATCACCGCCTTCTTCTGGGCGTTGAAGGCGGTCGCATCGTCCTTGTAGTGGACGACCAGCGTGCCGGGCTCCGGTCCTTCATAGAGGATCTTGGCCTTGCCCTCGTAAATGCGGGTGCGGCGCGTGTTCATGGGATAAATCCTCATTTGCGGGGATCCTTCGGCATTCCGCCAGGACAGGAACGTCGACGGACCAAGACGTCTAGTTGGCCCGTTCGCAGTGCAAAATCAATGTTCAATTCATGCGGCAGGATGAACCCGGGACCGCCTTGAGTTGGTCCAATCCGACTGCGTTATGTATAATTTTTGCCATTGGTTCGTTTGATCCGTGCCGCAATAGTAGAGTAACTTGCCTGTCAGAAATCGTTCCGGCGATCCGAAAAGGCGTGCTCCTGGTGGTGGGACCTCGAACACTTCTACTTCCCGTTCGCGTCGCCGTACGAGAAATCGACGCGCGCCTGCTGCTCGGGCTTGCGGCGGCGGAACGCGGCTTTCGTGTGCTCATCGGCGCCGAAGCGGACATTCTCACGCACCCACAACCGGGCCTGTTCCTGAGCCATACCCTCCGCAACGGCCGGGCGTCCATGGAAGCGCACCGGTTGGGGCACGTCGTGGCGGCGTTCGACGAGGAGGCGCTCGTGCGGTTTCCGGACCCGGTCCAGAACCGACGCCTCGACCGGGACATCTTTGCCGTCCCAAGACTGCTGCTGGCGTGGGGATTGGCGAATGCCGACTACTGGAAAGGGCTGGACGGCTACCGCGGCACGCCCATCGAGATTACCGGGAACTGCAGAGGCGACCTGCTGCGACCGGACGTACGGGGCGTCTACACCGAGGAGGTGGGCGGTCTGCGGGAACGTTTCGGCAGGTTCGTTCTCATCAACACGAATTTCTCCTTCGTGAATCACTTCGATCCCGCCTTCTATCGTACGGCAGACTTGCCGGCAGGCCTGGTTGCCCACAAGGCGGTGCTCATGCAGGAGTTTCTGAAGCTGGTCCCTGCGCTGGCGACTGCCATCGCTCCGGCGCATCTCGTCCTGCGGCCCCATCCGTCCGAAGACTGGCGCGCGTGGCGTCAGGCTGCACACGGTCAGACGAACGTGACGGTTCTGAACGAGGGTTCCATCGTGCCGTGGCTAATGGCCGCGGATTGCGTCGTCCACAACGGATGCACGAGCGCCGTCGAGGCGGCGATGCTGGGGCGCCAGGCGTTCGCGTTCCGGCCAGTGAGCGCGCCCGATTATGATCTTGAACTGCCGAATGCCCTCAGCCGGCAGTTCGCAACCAGACCAGCCCTCGTTGAGGCTGTCCGGGAAACGTTGACCGGAGCCGAGACCGGTCAGGTGGATGAGCGGCTGCTTGGCCATCATGTGGCCGCACGGGACGGCTTACTGGCGTCGGATCGCATGGCCGACGCGTTGTCAAAAGTTCTGTCGGACCCTGGGCAGACGCGTTCGCCGTCGAAGCGGTTTTGGGCTTTTGGACGGAAAGCAATTTATGGTATCGGTACGAGCTTTCCGTTGACGCGGAGGTTGCGTTACGTCGCGCATCTGGCGAGGGGCCTAGGGGGCAGTGAGCTTGTTGACAAAGTGGAGGGATTCCGGCGCGTCACCGGCCGGTTCCGCGACGTACGGGCGCAGATCGTTGGCCGCACCGTCCTTCTCGAAGGGCGCGGCTGACCGATCGTCCGTGCTGGAGACGCTGCTGCTCCCGATCGAGATCGCAGCGCGCGAGCTCGACGGCAAGCTGTTGCTGGGCTTGATGGCGGCAGAGCGCGGCATGCGCGTACGTCTGGGGCGCCGGCAGGACATCGATTCTCCGGTTCAACCGCGCGGTATCTACCTTGCAAAGAATGTCCGCGGCGGGTTCGTCCTCGACAAGCCTGAGGCGCTTGGGCACTCGATCGTGGCGCTCGATGAGGAGGGCCTGGTTCGTTTCGAGGACCCGGTGCAAAACATGCGGATCGAGCAGCGGAGCTTGAAACTGCCGCGCTTGCTGTTCGCCTGGGGTCCGGACAATGCGGACTACTGGCGCCGGCTAGCAGTTTGCGACGACGGAAAGATCATCGAGGCAGGCAATCCCAGAGGCGATCTCCTGCGGCCTGAACTGCGGGACTACTATTCGAGCGCGGTGCAGTCCATCCAGTCCCGGTTCGGGCAATTCGTGCTCATCAACACGAACTTCTCGATGGTGAACCATTTCTGGAGGGGCCACACGAGCTTCCGCAAGGCTGCCGGCGCTGATCCGCAGACGTTTTCGACAGTCTGGGCCGGACTTCGGCAACACAAGCTCAGCCTGTTTCATGGCTTCCAGGACCTCATCGGACCGCTGGCAACGGCGATCCACCCTGCAAAGCTCGTGATCCGTCCACACCCGTCGGAGGACCCGGAGCCGTGGCAGCGCCTCGCCGAACGCCACGACAACGTCAGCGTCGTTTCAGAAGGCGGCGTGGTGCCCTGGCTGATGGCAGCGTCCTGCCTTGTTCAGAACGGATGCACCACCTCCGTCGAAGCAGCGTTGGTGGGCACTCCCTCCATCGCGTTTCGGCCGGTCCGGTCGGACATCTTCGACCTGGCGCTCCCGAATTCGGTCGCTCGGCAGGCCGGGACAGTCGCGGATGTGATCGATGCCGCACGAGCCGCCTTGTACGCCGGTGATACCGGCGATCGCGCCCACGTCGACCGGCTTCTTGATCGGCACCTCTCGTCGATCCGCGGCGACTTTGCCTGCGAACGCATACTGGACAGCATTTGGGAAAATCGTGCGGCGCTTGCGCAACCGCGCGACACCGGCATCAAGACGAAGTTTAAGGCCGGCGTTCGGATGGTCGTCGATACGATCGCCGACTGGTCCGTCGAACGGCGCTACAACAGCCACGTCTATCCCCCGATCGACCCGGTCGCCGTCCAGCGAAAGGTCCTGCGGTTCACGTCACTCCTGAGACGCTTTGGCAGCGTGCAAACCACCGTGCTTCCCTCCGGCGTCGTCGAACTCTCGGCAACCTGACAGATGCTGAAGCTGGTCGAAACCCTGCAACGGCGGACTTCCAGACAGAGACTGAAGATCTCGATCCCAGTGCTTGCGCCCGCGGCGCCGAGGAAGCCCCTGGCAATCGTGGCCATCGCCCGCGACGAGGCGGAGTACCTTCGGGAGTGGCTCGAATTCCACCTCATGATGGGGGCCGAGCACGTTTATCTCTACGACAATCAGTCGAGCGACGACACCCGCGGCCTTGTGAGAAGTTACGAGGACCGCAATCTCGTCACGCGCATCAATTGGCCGAACCCATCGACGGAAAGTCCGCAACTCACCGCATACGCCGATGCGATCGTTCGCTTCGGGCGGTTCTGGAGATGGATGGCGTTCATCGACATCGACGAGTTCCTGTACTCCGGACGTTCGAGTTCGGTGGTCGACGTTCTGCAGTCTTCATTTGCCGATCATGCGGCGGTCGAAGTGGCCTGGCGAAACTTCGGCTTTTCGGGGCATGCGTCGAAGCCTGCCGGACCGGTGATCGAATCCTACACGGCACGCGCTCCAATGGATGTCGAGGACGACCAACTGAGGAAGGTGAAGAGCATCGTCGACCCTTGCCGCGTGTCCACCGTCTTCAGCGCGCATCGCTTCACGCTGCGTGACGGCAGCCCGACACGCCTCCCGGCGGAAAGCGGCGAATTGCGGATCAATCACTACTTCACAAAATCGCGGGACGAGTTCGAACGAAAGCTCGCGCAGCAGGCCGTGTTCTGGGGAAATGTGCGGCATAGCGCGCAACGGGAAGTGGAAAGACGACACGACATCGCCGCCGCGGTCGAAAGAGCACCCGTGCGCGATGACGAAATCCTGCGCTTCGTCCCGGCCCTGAGGGCGCGGCTCTAGTCCACAAGCCGCATGGCTGTGCCGCTTGACCCTGTGCCGGGTTACCGGCAGAACTCGGCGGACCATAAACTTTCCCCCGACATACTCTCGTCAAATGCACTCCATCAAGATCATCGGCGCCGGGTCGATCGGCAACCACATCGCGCACGCCTCCGCCTCCCGCGGGTGGACCGTAACGCTGACCGACATTGATCCGGCCGCGCTCGAGCGCACGAAGACGAGCATCTATCCCGGCCGCTACGGCAGCTGGAACGACGCGATCCGTCTCAAGTCGACCGACGAGGCGATGGCCGATCCGGCGGACGTCGTGTTCATCGGCACGCCGCCCGACACGCACATCAGAATCGCCAACGCGATCCTCGACCGCATGACGCCGAAGGCGATCGTGCTCGAGAAGCCGCTGTGCGGCCCGGACCTTGCCGGCTGCGCCGCCCTCAGCGCGCGCATCGCAAAGGCGGGCATCTTCGGCGGCGTCGGCTACAATCACGTGCTCGGGCTCAACACCGTGCTTGCCGAGAAGCTGCTGGCGACGGGCGACATCGGCACCGTCTCCACCATCTCCTCGCGCACCCGCGAGCACTGGGGCGGCATCTTCCGCGCCCACCCGTGGCTCTCCGGACCTTCGGACACCTACCTCGGCTTTGCCTCCCGCGGCGGCGGCGCGACGGGCGAGCACTCGCACGCGATCAACATCTGGCAACATTTCGCCCACCGTCTCGGCGCGGGGAAGGTGAAGACGGTGTCGGCCACGCTCGACATGGTGCAGGAGGGCGGCGCCGATTACGACCGCCTGTGCCTCGCAACACTGACGACGACGGAGGGTCTCACCGGCGACGTGATCCAGGACGTGGTGACGGCCCCGGTGGAGAAGAGCTGCCGCATCCAGGGCAGCAAGGGGTTCATCGACTGGCGGGTCGGCTACAAGCCGGGCCACGACGCCGTTCTTCACGGCGCGGGCGAACAGGTGGACGAGCAGCTGATCGCCAAGACGCGCGCCGACGACTTCAAGGTCGAGATCGAGCACCTCGAGGACGTGCTGGCCGGCAAGATCAAGCAGTCGCCGATCTCGCTCGAACGCGGGCTCGACACGATGATGGTGATCGCGGCGATCTTCAAGTCGCACCGCGAGGGCCGCCGCGTGACAATCGACTGGAACGCCGGCTACGACCTCTCGGCGCTGCACTGAACGGAGCGGGCGATGATGAAATCGTTCAAGTTCGATGGCCTCTTCATCTACGACCTCGCCAACAATCACCAGGGCAACCCGGAATACGCGAAGGACATCGTGCGCGCGGTGGGCGAGGCGAACGCCAAGGCCGGCGTGATGGGCGCGCTGAAGTTCCAGTTCCGCCAGCTCGACTCGTTCATCCACCCCGACTACCAGAACCGGCTCGATCTCAAGTACGTGAAGCGCTTCCAGGAAACGCGGCTCGAGATGGCGGCGTTCGCCGACCTTGCGAAGGCCGTGCGCGCGGCGGGCCTCCTGACGATGTGCACGCCGTTCGATGAGGAGTCCGTCGACATCATCTGCGACATGGGGCTCGACCTGATCAAGGTGGCGAGCTGTTCGGCGGACGACCGGCCGCTGCTCGAGAAAGTGGCGCGCGCGCGCAAGCCCGTGGTGGTCTCGACCGCCGGCCTGCGCACCGACGAGATCGACTGGCTGGTGAACTTCCTCGAAAGCGAACGCGTCGAGTTCGCGCTCATGCACTGCGTCGCGCTCTACCCAACGCCCGACGACAAGCTGCAGCTGAACCAGATCGAGGTGCTGAAGGAGCGCTATCGCCACGTGCCGATCGGCTGGTCGACGCACGAGGACCAGAACAACACGGCCGCGATCCAGATCGCCTACGCCAAGGGGGCGCGGCTGTTCGAGCGCCACGTCGGCCTCAACGACGGGCGCTATCCGCTCAATGCCTATTCCTCGACGCCCGAGCAGCTCAACCGCTGGCTCGACGCCTACCGCGCCGCCAAGGCGATGATCGGCAACGAGGAGCGCGCGCCGACCTCGCCCGCCGAACGCCAGACGCTGGTGGAGCTGAAGCGCGGCGTCTACGTCAAGCGCGACGTGAAGAAGGGCGAGGTTCTGGCGCAGAAGGACGTGTTCTTCGCGATGCCCGTGCAGGACGGCCAGCTCGTCTCGGGGCAGTTCCGCGCCGGACTCGTGGCGGACGCCGACTATCCGGCGAAAGCCATGCTGCCGGAGAAGCTCGCAGGGCAGGGGTCGAACGACGACCAGATCGTCTACCAGATCATGCTGCAGGTGCGCGGCATGCTGAACAAGGCGAACATCCACATCAACGAGGACGCCGAGATCGAGATCTCGCACCACTACGGGCTGCGGCGCTTCCGCGAGTACGGGGCCGTCATCATCACCTGTATCAATCGTCAATATGCGAAGAAGCTCGTGGTCCAGCTGCCGCGGCAGAAGCACCCCTACCACTTCCACAAGCAGAAGGAAGAGACCTTCCAGCTTCTCGACGGCGACCTCGAGATCGTGAAGGAGGGCGCGCGCACGCACCTGCAGCCGGGCGACACGTTCCTCGTCCAGCCGAACGAGTGGCACAAGTTCCACACGCTCGACGGCTGCGTGTTCGAGGAAGTCTCGACGACGAGCTACAACAACGACTCGTTCTACGAAGACCCCGAGATCGCGCGCATGGAGCGCCCGCAGCGCAAAACCAAGGTGGACAACTGGCTTGCCTACTTCCGGACGAGCCACGCGATATAGTCTCGTCGTGTTCGACTTCGACGGCACCCTCGTCGACACCGCGCCGCTGAAGAAGCGCGCGTTCTTCGACGTCTTCCCGAAGGTCGCTCCGTATGCGGAGATCGTGGCGGCGGAGCTCGCCGCCGATCCGGACGGATCGCGCCACGTGGTGATCCCGCGGATGGCCGCGCGCATGCGTATCGCCGGCCTCGACGTGGACGATGCGCCAGAAGCCGCGCGCATAGACCACTACGGCCGGCTCGTGGCCGATGCGGTGTCGGCTGCCCCTGAAGTCGCCGGCGCCGGCGCACTGCTGGCCGCGGCGCACCGGGTAGCGGAAGTGCACGTCGCCTCCGCCACGCCGGTCGAACCGCTCCGCGCAGAGATCGACCGCCGGGGCTGGACGCGCTTTCTCGCCGGCAGCCACGGCTACCCCGCGCGGAAGCCCGACGTGGTCCGTGCACTGATGATGGATGGTCGACATGCAGCCGACGCCACCGTGGTGATCGGCGACGGCGTTTCGGACGCCGAGGCGGCGGAGGCGAACGGCGCGGCGTTCCACCGGATCCTCGCGCCACCCGACCTTGCGCCCGTTTGGGCCCTCTTGGGAGTGCGACCATGATCGAGGGAAGGCGCGTTCTCGCCGTCGTGCCGGCGCGCGGCGGCTCGCAGGGCGTGAAGCTCAAGAACCTGAGGCTCGTCGGCGGCGTGCCTCTGGTGGGGCTTGCCGGCGACATCGCGCGGGCCGTCCCGGAGATCGACCGCGCCGTCTGCTCGACGGATCACGCCGAGATCGCGCGCGTGGCGCAGGAGCATGGCCTCGCCGTGCCGTTCCTGCGACCCGACGACCTCTCCGGTCCGCGCATCGCCGACTGGGACGTGTTGAACCATGCGCTGCTCGCCTGCGAGGTGTTCGACGGCGTGACCTACGACATCGTGCTCATGCTGCAGCCGACGTCACCCAGCCGCACGCCCGAGAACGTGCGCGACACGCTCCGCATGCTGATCAACGGCGGCTTCGACGCGGTGTGGACGGTGAGCGAGACCGACAGCAAGGCGCACCCCCTGAAGCAGCTCGTCATCGGACCGGACGGGGCGATGGACTACTACGACAGCCGGGGTGCGACCATCATCGCCCGCCAGCAACTCCAGCCGGTTTACCATCGCAACGGGATCGCCTACGCGATCACCCGCGACTGCCTGATCGGGCAGGGCTCGATCAAGGGCCGGCGCTGCGGCGCGCTCCTGATCGAGGGGCTCGTCGCCAACATCGATACGGAATTCGATCTGGACGTCGCCAATCTCCTCGCCGAGCGGCGGAAATCCGGGGCGGACAAGCCCTGAACCAGACGTGATTGAAACCGCGCGCCCGGCCGTCTATGTGAAGTCGTGAGCAGACCGTCTGCATGGGAGCCGATGATGACGACGTTCGACAAGCGTCAGGAAGCCTTCGAATCGATGTTCGCGCGCGACGAGGAGTTGCGCTTCAAGGCCACCGCGCGCCGCAACAAGATGCTGGGCCTGTGGGCGGCCGAGAAGCTCGGCCTTTCGGGGGCGGATGCGGAAGCCTACTCGAAGGACGTCGTGAAGAGCGACTTTGCCGAACCGGGAGACGACGACGTGCTCCGCAAGGTGCTGAAGGACTTCGAGGCGAAAGGCGTGGCGCAGTCCGAGCACCAGGTGCGCCGCACGATGGACGAACTCATGGCGAAGGCGGTGGAGCAGGTCCGCAGCCAGGCGTGATCCGATGACCGACCAGGTGGGCGGACCCGGCCGGCGCTTCGTCTGGCTGACGCTGCCTGGCGGCCTCACCGCGCGGGCGATCGCGCGGGCGGCCGGTCTTCCGTGTCTCGTCGACATGCAGCACGGCCAGATCGGTTATGCCGAGATGGTCGACATGATCACCCACATTGCCGCAACGGGGCAGGGCGCCTACGTGCGACCGCCGCTCGGCGACTTCGGCATGTCGAGCCGGGCGCTCGATGCGGGTGCGACCGCGATCGTCTGCCCGATGGTCAACACGGTTGAGGATGCGCGCCGGCTCGTCGAGGCGACGAAGTTCCCGCCCGTCGGCACGCGCAGCTGGGGTCCGGGACTTGCCGCCGACGTGCTGGGCCTCGACCTTGCCGTCTACCTCAAGGAAGCGAACGGGCGCACCGCCGTGTTCGCGATGATCGAAACGGAAGAGGCGCTGCGCAACGTTGCAGCGATCGCAGCGGTCGAGGGCATCGACGGGTTGTTCGTCGGCCCCTACGACCTGTCGATCTCGCTGCTCGGCGGCGCCGCGTTCGATCCGCGCCATCCGCGCGTCGAGGCGGCGCTGAAGACGGTGGCCGACGCGGCGCGTGCCAACGGCAAGCGGGCCGGGGTATACTGCTCGAACGCCGCCGAGGCCGCCGCCCGTGAGGCGCTGGGGTTCACCTTCAACGCCGCCTGTTCCGACCAGGCGGTGCTCAAGGCGGGCGCGGCGGCCATGCTCGGGGGCGCGTGAACGGGAGTTGTCGATGACGCACACGGCTGTCGCCCATCGCGCCGATCCTGCCGCGCACCGCCGCGAGGACCTGCTTGACCGGATGGTGGAGTTCACGCTTTCGGCCGGGTCGATCGGCAGCGTCACCGACAAGTATTTTACGAACACACGGCGCGTGGTCGAGGCGAACGGCGACGTCGAGGTGCGCTACGCCCTGTTCCTGCGGCGTCGCTCGATCGCGGCGTTCGAACCGGTGGTGCGGCTCTTGGCGCGGCTTGCGCCCGAGGCGAAGGTCGCCCGCTTCTACGAGGAGGGCGAGATCGTCCCCTCCGAGCGCAAGATGATCGAGATCCGCGGGCCGATGTCGAAGCTCTCCGAACTCGAGACGCTGATCCTGCAGAAGACGGGCATCCCGGCCGTGTGCGCCAACAACGCGTTCGAGATGTGCCGCTCGATGCCGAAGTCCGCCTTCATCGACATGCACGCCCGCCACGCGAGCGGGCCGGAGATGAACCTGCTCGCCGCCTACGGCGCATCGGTGGGCTCGGAAGCGGCGAAGAAGCTCGACCCATCGGTGAAGGGCTTCATCGGGTCCTCGCAGGATCTGACCGCGCCGTTCTACCACGCGGCCGCCGGCATCGGGACGATGCCGCACGCGCTCGTCGGCTACACCGGCGGCGACGTGCTCGAGGCGCTGAAGCTCTTTGCCGCCCGCATCACCGAGGGCACGACACTGTCGGCGCTCGTCGACTACCGCGGTCTCGAGATCACCGACTCCCTGCGCTGCGCGCACTGGTTCTACAGGGAGTCCGATCTCGAGAAGCGCGGCAAGGTGTTCGCGGTGCGGCTCGATACGCACGGCGGCAGGTTCGCCGAGGGGCTCGACTACGAGCGCTCCGTCGAGACGGTCGGCCGCTGGCTCGGCGTCGACGGCGAATACAACATCGTGGAGCGGGTGCTCGGCCAGCGCGCCTTCCAGCTCGATCCCGGCAACATCCTCGTCGACAAGGTGCGCCGCGTCCTGTTCGGCAAGGGCGTCTCGGTGGCCTCCGTCATCCACACGAGGAAGGCGCTGGACGACGCCGGCTTCAAGCAGGCCCAGATCGTTGCATCCTCCGGTTTCGATCCGCAGAAGTGCCAGATCATGGGGCAGGCCAACGCCCCCGTGGATGTTGTCGGAACCGGTAGCTTTTTGCCCGCGACGTTAACCGAGACTTATGCAACCGCTGATATAGTCGCCTATGGTGACGAGGCGCGGGTCAAGGTTGGCCGGGAGTTCCTGATCGACTGAACAAGCCGCCGCACCGCGCTCAATCACCGGTGTATCAGCGTCGAGCGGGTGTTGCGTCATGCGTCGGATGTGTCTCTTCGGCCTGGCCTGGATAGCAGCGGCGATCGGCACGGCCGCGCCCTCGCTCGCGAACATCGTGGCCCGGATCGATCTCTCGACCCAGCAGATGCAGGTCATCGTCGACGGCATGCATTACGCCACGTGGCCGGTGTCGACCGCGCGCAAGGGCTATACGACGCCGGTCGGGAACTTCCGCGCCACCGCGTTGAAGCGCGTCTACTACTCGCGGAAGTACGACAACTCGCCGATGCCGTACTCGATCTTCTTCAAGGGCGGCTACGCGATCCACGGCACGAACTACGTGCGCCGCCTCGGCACGCCCGCCTCGCACGGCTGCGTCCGGCTCCATCCGCAGAACGCGGCGGAGCTGTTCGATCTCGTGCAGACCTACGGCAAGGACGCGGTGCGCATCAGCATCGTGCCCTGAGGATTTACGCGCCGTTCGGGAATACCCGGCGGAAGATCGTATCGACGTGCTTCAGGTGATAGTCGAGGTCGAACAGGGAGGAGACCTCCTCCTTCGACAGCGTCGCCATCACGTCTGCGTCGGCCAGCAGCTTGTCGAGGAAGTTGCCTTCCCCCCGCCACACCGGCATCGCGCAGCGCTGGACGAGGCGATAAGCCTCCTCGCGTGACCGGCCCTTGGCGACGAGCGCCAGCAGCACGCGCTGCGAGTTCATCAGCCCGCCGAGCCGGTCGAGATTCTTCTGCATGTTCTCCGGATAGACGAGCAGGCGGTCCATCAGGCCGGTGAGCCGTACCAGCGCGAAATCGAGGTGCACGGTTGCGTCCGGGCCGATGCCGCGTTCGACGGAGGAGTGCGAGATATCGCGCTCGTGCCACAGCGCCACGTTCTCGAGCGCGGGCGTGACGGCCGAGCGCACCAGCCTGGCGAGGCCGGTCAGGTTCTCCGACAGCACCGGATTGCGCTTGTGCGGCATCGCGGAGGAGCCCTTCTGCCCGGCGTCGAAGTATTCCTCGGCCTCGTAGACCTCTGTGCGCTGGAGATGGCGGATTTCCGTGGCGAGCCGTTCGACGGAACTAGCGACGACGCCGAGGGCGGCGAAGTAGGCGGCGTGCCGGTCGCGCGGAATGACCTGCGTCGAGACGGGTTCGACCCTGAGGCCGAGCTTCTTCGCCACGGCCTCCTCGACGCGCGGATCGATGTTGGCGAAGGTGCCGACGGCGCCCGAGATCGCGCAGGTCGACACTTCATCCTTGGCCGCCTCGAGCCGCTTCAGGCAGCGCTCGAACTCCGCGTAGGCCTGTGCGAGCTTCAGGCCGAACGTCGTCGGCTCCGCATGGATACCGTGGCTGCGCCCGATGGTGACGGCGTCCTTGAACTCGAAGGCGCGCCGCTTCAGCACGGCGAGTAGCGCCTTCACGTCCGCGATGAGGATATCGGCGGCGCGCACGAGCTGGATGTTGAAGCAGGTGTCGAGCACGTCGGAAGAGGTCATGCCCTGGTGCACGAAGCGCGCCTCGGGACCGACGAGCTCGGAGAGGTGCGTGAGGAACGCGATGACGTCGTGCTTCACTTCGCGCTCGATCTCGTCGATGCGGGCGACGTCGAAGGTCGCGGCGTCGCCTTTCTGGCGGATGATGCGCGCGGCCTCCTTCGGCACGAGCCCCAGGTCCGCCATCGCCTCCGTCGCCGCCGCCTCGATCTCGAACCAGATGCGGAACCGTGTCTGGGGATCCCAGATGGCGGCCATCTGCGGGCGGGTGTAGCGCGGTATCATCTCGATCTTCCCGGGCGAGGTGGGTTAGCGGAATTCGGCGCCGACGACGTCGACCTGCCAGCGCGGGCTATTGATAGTGGGCGCGTTGCGGATGGCAACCGTCTGCGAAAGCGCCCGGGTCTGTTCCGGCGGCACGTCGATGCGGAACGTCGTCGTCTCGTCCGCCACCGTCTCGCAATCCTGCCCGGCGGCGGCGGGGCACTTCTGCATGCGCACCCTCAGCCTGAGCGTGGTGAGGGCGCCGACCGTGCGCCCGTTCCGCACCCAGCCCGTGATCTTGAAGAACTCCGGCGGGTTGCCGGAGAAGAGGGGATCGAGCCCCACGTCGATGTCGCGCAGTTCGACACCGGTGACGGCGGCGTCGTCATCGCCGGGCGCGCGCAGGCCGGCTTGCTTCACCATCACGATCAGGAGAACGCCGATGATCGCCGCGACGACGCCGGCGAGCGTCATCACCGCGGTCGAACTCAGCTGCTGCTTGTTGAGGGCGAGATAGAGCGCAGCGCCCGCGACGAGGCTCAGGATCAACCATATCATGCCCGCGTCCTTAGCATGCCGATCGCGGCAACACATGCGGAAAACCGGGCCAAAATACAAACGGAGGTTGCGGAGTCCACGCGAAGCCCTATAGTTTTTGGCTTAACTGGCACGTTGGTTGCACGTTTAGGTTAAGCTCCCGGAGAGTGGCTCAATGCGATGCGACCGTTCGACATTCTGGACCTGAACACCACGCCGTTCCCGACTTTCGAGGCGGCCTCGGCGCAACTGCTGAGCCTGCGCGCCGACCTCGAGGTCGAGAACCTCTCGTATTGGCACATCGGTCCGCACGGCGCCAATCTGGGCGATGCGGTGTGGATCTCGACCTACCCCAGAGAATACCGCGACCTCTACCTGAAGCTGGAATTGCAGAAGGGCGATCCGGCGTTCGCGCTGAGCTTCGAACGGCTCTTGCCGACCGACTGGGACGACATCCACAGCCTCGCGCAGAGCCGGCCGATCCTCGAGGCCGCGCACGACTTCCACATCTCGCCGCGCGGCATCTCGTTTCCGATCCGGGACGAGGCGACCGGCGACAGCCTGTTCAACCTCAACATCCGCTGCACGGATGCGGAGTGGCACGCGCGGCGCAACGGCCTCGCGCGCGACTTCTTCGCCGTGGCGCACGTGTTCCACATGATGGTCCGCCGCATCCTGCGCGGCTCCGCCGGCGAGGAAGAGGCCCCCACGCTGTCGCGCCGCGAAATTGCGGTGATGCGCTGCGCGGCGCGCGGATTGACCGCCAAGCAGACCGCGCTTGAACTCGGCATCGCGGAGAATTCCGTACGGATCTTCATCCAGTTCGCCAAGCGCCGCCTCAACGCGAAGACGAAGGCGCAGGCCGTGGCGATCGCGCTGTCGAGCGGGCTGCTCAAAAGCGATTAGTCGTTTTGCGCTAATTGCAACCCCGCACGCGCGACCCCTATACAATACGCGTTCGATGAAGCGAACGACCTGAGGGAGCAGTCAATATTGCCCTTGCCTGCCTCCCCCTACTGGGCGGCCGGCGCAAGCCGGTCGCCTTTCGTTTTCCTTGTGGTGTCTCCCAGGAATGCATCATCCGCACCGTGGTCCCCCACGGTGCGGATGACTTTTTGCAAGCGCGTGACGCGCCCGTCGTCAGAGACGGATCACTTGATGCTCGGATCCTCGGCGTACTTGCCGTTCGTCCACTTGTAGAAGACGTACTGCGGATCCGTGATGTCGCCCTTCGCGTTGAGCTTGAGCTCGCCGAGCACGGTCTGCACCGCGTTGCCCGCGCGCAGCCACTCCGCGATCTTCTTGGAGTCCGTCGTCTTCAGCGCCTGCGCGCCCGCAGCCCACATCTGCACCGCGGCATAGGTGTAGAGCGTGTAGCCTTCCGGATCGTAGCCGACCGCCTTGAACTCCTCGACGACGTCCTTGGCCGCCGGGTTGTTGCGGGGCTCGGGCGCGAACGTGAAGATCATGCCCTCGCCGGCCGGGCCGGTGATCTGCCAGAACTCCTCGGTGTTGAACGCGTCACCCGAGACCATCTGGGCGTTCAGGCCCTGCTCGCGCATCTGGCGCAGGATGATGCCGCCCTCGGTGTGGTAGCCACCCACGTACACGGCGTCGACCTTGGCTTCCTTGAGCTTCGAGACGAGCGCGGTGTAGTCCTTCTCGCCGGCCGTGTAGCCTTCGTAGAGGACTTCCGTGAGGCCCGCCGCGTTCATCGCCTTCTTGGTCTCGTCGGCGAGGCCTTTGCCGTACGCCGTCTTGTCCTGGATGATGGCGACGTTCTTGCCCTTGAAGGCCTTGGCGAGGTAGGCGCCGGCCACCTGACCCTGCGCGTCGTCACGGCCGCAGGTGCGCGCGACGTTCCAGCCGCCTTCCTCGGTGAACTTCGGGTTCGTCGAGGCCGGGGTGATCTGCAGGATGCCCTCTTCCTCGTAGACCTTCGAGGCCGGGATCGACGAGCCGGAGCAGAAGTGCCCGGCCATGAACACCACGCCGCTCGAGGCCATCTGGTTGGCGACCGCGACCGCCTGCTTGGGATCGCACGCGTCGTCGCCGACGCTGAGGACGAGCTGCTCGCCGTTGACGCCGCCCTTGGCGTTGATGTCCTTCACGGCCATCTCGGCGCCGCGCTTCATCTGCTCGCCGAACGCCGCGTACTGGCCGGTGATCGGACCAGCGGTGGCGATCTTGATGTCGGCCCACGCGGCCGACGCGGCCAGCGCCATCGCGATGCCAAGCGAGACGCCTGACAGTAGAAGCTTCTTCATGTTGAGATTCTCCCTAACTTACAGGGGTTTAAGGTAGCGCCCGAGGTGGGCGGCAGTTCCCCTGGTGTCTATTCTTGGCCCAACGCAATTCAATTTGGAAGGGCCAAAGCGGTCTGAAACATGAACGTTTCGAGAGCCGTCAGACCCGCGGTTTTTCGCGCCAGAAGAAGGGTCCGGCACGCTCGTTCAGCCAGCCGTACTGCCGCACCATCTGGTCCACCCGCTTCAGCCGGTAGCCGAGCAGCGCCCCCGCAATCAGGACGAGCGTGTCGGTGACGAAGTAGTGGAGGCTCAGGAGGCTGCCGTTGAACAGCGCGTAGTGCAGGAAGCGCAGGGCCGCGCCGAGCGGGATCATGTAGGCGACTGCCATCCACACCGGCCGCCACTTGAGCGCGAGGCCGCGTCCGGCAAGGAACGCGGCGCCGCCGCCGATCAGCACCGTCATGATCAGGAAGATCCAGGGATTGTCCTCGACGAACAGCGACATCGCTCAGGCTCCCTGCTTCTTGCCGCCTTCGAGGTAGGCGGCGCGCACCTGCGGATTGGCGAGGAGTTCGCGGCCCGTCCCCGACATCGTCACTCGCCCGTTCACCATCACGTAGGCGCGATGCGCGAGCTTCAGCGCGTGGAAGGCGTTCTGCTCGACGAGGAACACCGTCATGTTCTCGCTGCGGTTCAGATCCTGGATGACCTCGAAGATCTGCCGCACGATGAGCGGGGCAAGGCCGAGCGAGGGCTCGTCGAGGAGGAGCAGCTTCGGCCGCGACATGAGCGAGCGGGCGATCGCCAGCATCTGCTGCTCGCCGCCCGACAGCGTGCCGCCGCGCTGGCCCTTCCGCTTCTCGAGGATGGGGAACAGGCCGAACACGCGCGCAAGGTCCTGGTCGAAGTTCGCAGGGTCCGCGTAGACCGCGCCCATCTGCAGGTTCTCGTACACCGTCATGCGCGGGAAGATGCGGCGGCCCTCGGGCGCCTGCGCGATGCCGAGGCGCGCGATCTCGTGGGCGGGCATCTCGGTGATGTCGCGTCCCTCGAACAGGATGCGTCCGTTGCGGGCGCGGGGCGAGCCGAAGATCGACATCATCAGCGTCGACTTGCCGGCCCCGTTCGAACCGATCAGCGTGACGATCTCGCCCGTGTTCACGGAAAGGTCGACGCCGCGCAGCGCCTGGATCTTGCCGTAGAATGCATCGACGCCGCGGACGGCCAGCATCTCGCTCATCGCGGGCCTCCCTTGCGGGGCGCGGGCTTCTTCGCTGCAGCCTTCTTCGCGGGCTTCCGGGCGGCGGGCTTTTGGGCAGGGGCCTTGCGCGCCGGTGCAGCCGACTCGAGCGGCAGCGCGGCAGGGGCTACTTCGCCCACGGCCTCGTGGACGATCGTCTCGATGATCGGGTCTTCCACTTCCTCGACGCCGAGGTAGGCCTTGATCACCTTCGGGTCGGAGCGCACCGCGTCGGTCGAGCCGTCGGCGATCTTCTCGCCGTAGTCGAGCACGATGACGTGGTCGGAGATCTCCATCACCACCGACATGTCGTGCTCGATGAGCAGGATCGAGATGCCCTCGTCCTTGCGGATCGAGCGCAGCAGCGCGTTGAGCTCTTCCGACTCGCGCGGGTTGAGGCCGGCCGCCGGCTCGTCGAGGCAGAGGAGCTGCGGGTTGGTGCACATCGCGCGCGCGATCTCGAGCCGGCGCTGTGCGCCGTAGGGCAGGTCGCCCGCCGCGTCGTCCGCGCGGTCGATCAGCCCCGTCTTCTCGAGCCAGTACGCGCCCCTGTCGCGCGCGGCGCGTTCGGCTGCGCGATAGGAGGGCAGGCCGAACAGCCCGCCGATCGTGAGCATCGAGGCCGACATCAGCGTGTTGTGCTGCGCCACCATCAGGTTTTCGAGCACCGTCATGCCGGAGAACAGGCGGATGTTCTGGAACGTCCGCGCGATCCCGGAGCGGGCGATATGGAAGTCGTCCATCCGCTCGAGCAGGTGTTCGGAGCCGTCCGGCTTGCGGAAGGTGAGGCGGCCTTCGGTCGGCTTGTAGAAGCCGGTGATGCAGTTGAAAACGGTCGTCTTGCCGGCGCCGTTCGGGCCGATCAGCGCGGTGATGTCGCCCTGGCGCACGTCGAACGACAGGTCGTTCACGGCGGTGAGGCCGCCGAAACGCATCGTCATGTGCTCGACGGTGAGGAGTGCCGGCGCCATCAGCCGTGACCCTCGCCGACGAGGTCGCCCGAGATCGCCTTCTTCTCCTTCAGGAACACCGACGGCTCGCGCTTGGTCACGAGGCCGCGCGGGCGCCAGATCATGATCGCGACCATCGCGAGGCCGAACACGATCATGCGGTACTGCGGCGGGTCGAAGTCGGGGCCGAAGATCTGCTTCAGGAAGTCGAGGTTCCGGAACGCCTCGAAGCCGCCGATCATCACGATCGAGGCGACGACCACGCCGATCTGCGAGCCGAGGCCGCCCAGCACGACGATCGCGAGGATCAGCGCGGACTCCATGAACACGAACGACTCAGGCGACACGAAGCCCTGCCGCGTGGCGAAGAACGCGCCGGCAAAGCCGCCGAACATTGCTCCCATGGCGAACGCGGTGAGCTTGGTGTTGGTCGTGTTGATGCCGAGCGAGCGGCAGGCGATCTCGTCCTCGCGCAAGGCCTCCCAGGCGCGTCCGATCGGCAGCTTGCGCAGGCGCAGCGTCACGAAGTTGGTGAGGAGCGCGAGCAGCAGGATGATGTAGTAGAGGAAGATGATGCGGTAGATCGGCGCGGGCTCGAGGCCGAAGGTCGCGGCAAAGCCTTTGTCGCTCGAGTCGAACGGGATGCCGAAGAAGGTCGGACGCGGAACGTCGGAGATGCCGTTCGGCCCGCCGGTAAAGGTGTACCAGTTGATCAGGACGACGCGGATGATCTCGCCGAATGCGAGCGTGACGATCGCGAGGTAGTCGCCGCGCAGTCGCAAGACCGGAAAGCCCAGGATGATCCCCCAACAGGCGGCGAGAATGCCGGCGATCGGCAGCGCGATCCAGAACGCCCACGGCATCAGCCAGTCGGGAAACCACATCGGGAAGTAGGTGGTCGACAGCAGCGCGTAGGAGTAGGCGCCGACAGCGTAAAAGGCGACGTAGCCGAGGTCGAGGAGGCCGGCGAGCCCGACCACGATGTTGAGACCCCAGCCGAGCATGATGTAGGTCAGGATCAGGATGCCGAGGTCGAGCTGGTAGCGCTTGACGAACGGCAGGAAGGGCAGGAGCAAGGCGAAGACGAGGAGGCCGACGCCCAGATACTTCGTCAACGGAGCGATCGCCTCGCCCGCCTTCGACAGGACGCCGGCGCGGGGCGCCGCGGTGTCGCGCCGCTGCCAGACGAAGAGTTCGAGGATGAGGCGGCCGAAGAACACGACCGCGACCGCGAGCGCGACCTTCGCCCAGTGCTCCTCGAGGACGAGGCCGCCCGGCGCGGTGGTCGTGCGCAGACCCATGATCGGCGCGGCGATCACCAGCGCGATCAGTGCGGCGTAGAAGCTGCTCTTCAGTGCGGCTCCCACGTTGCCGGGCGCGGCAGCCGTCGCGGCGGGCTGGGTAGACGCCATGGCGCTACACCTTCTCGACTTCGGGCCGGCCGAGCAGGCCCTGCGGCAGGAAGATGAGGACGAGGGCGAGCATCGAGAAGGCGGCGACGTCCTTGTACTCGATCGGGAAGTAGGCGCCCCAGAACGTCTCGATCAGGCCGATGATGATGCCGCCGAGCATGGCGCCGGGCAGCGAGCCGATGCCGCCGAGCACGGCGGCGGTGAACGCTTTGATGCCGGCGAGGAAGCCGATGTAGAAATCGATGACGCCGTAGTAGAGCTCGAACATCAGGCCCGCGACGGCGGCGAGGGCGGCGCCGATGATGAACGTGATCGAGATCGTGCGGTCGACGTTGATGCCGAGCAGCGAGGCCATCTTCATGTCCTGCTCGCAGGCGCGCTGGGCGCGGCCGAGCGAGGTGCGCGAGATGATCAGTGTAAAGATCGTCATCAGCACGACGGTCGTCACCATGATGAGGATCTGCACGTAGGAGATCGCCACCACGAAGTTCCCCTGCGGCGAGACGTGCTCCATCAGCGTGATGTTGCCTGTGATCAGGGGCTGCATCGGTTTCGGCCGGGCGCCCTGGTTGATGCGCACGAACTCCTGCAGCACGATCGACATGCCGATCGCCGAGATCAGCGGCGCCAGTCGGAACGAGCCGCGCAACGGGCGGTAGGCGACGCGCTCGACGGTCCAGTTGTAGACCGCGGCGACGATCATCGCGACGACGAGCACCAGCATCAGCGCGAGGATGATGACGAGGAAGCCGGACGAGGCGGTGATGCCGAGCGCGATGATGGTGATCAGCGCCACGAACGTCCCGACCATGAAGATGTCGCCGTGGGCGAAGTTGATCATCCCGATGATCCCGTAGACCATCGTGTATCCGATCGCGATCAGCCCGTAGATTGACCCCAGCGTCAGCCCGTTGATGAGCTGCTGGACGAAATACTCCATCCCTGCGTCCCTTGAAGTCCGGTTTCGCCAATGTGTCCGGCTTGTGACAGTCCTTTAGTCTGGCCGTCCGTCAAACACAAGGCGATGTGAGTGCCTCAGAAGGCCCGGTACGTCACGATCGTGTAGGTGTCGCGGATGCCTTCGATCGTGTGCAGTTTCTCGTTGATGAAGCGGCCGACGTCCTCGCCGTCGGCGAGGTAGAACTTCACCAGCAGGTCGAAGCCGCCGGCGGTCGAGTAGATCTCGGAGGCGATCTCGGCGTCGGCGATGGCGGTCGCGACCTCGTAGGCGCGGCCGAGGTCGCACTTGATCTGTACAAAGAACGGTTTCATCGCCGATGTTTCCCGAAGTTGCGCCTCAGACGAGCGAGCGTAAGCCCTGTTCGAGCCGGGTGAGGCCCTCGTCCAGTTCAGCCTCGCTCGCGGCAAAAGACAAGCGGATGCAGGTGTCGTCGCCGAATGCCGAGCCCGGCACCGTGGCGAGCCCCCAGCGGTCGAGCAGCCAGTCCGACATCTGGTCGACGGTCGCGATCGCCTTGCCCGTCTCCGGGTCCGTGCGGCCGAGATAGCGGGCGACCTGCGGGAAGGCGTAGAAGCTGCCCGGCGGCGGCGAGAACACGAGGCCGTTGATGGCGGAGAGCCGGCGCGCCACGAGGTCGCGGCGGGCGCGGTACTGCCGGCGCATGTCCTCGACGGCGGAGCGGTCGCTTTCGAGGGCCACCAGCGCGGCGCGCTGGACGAAGTAGTTCGCGCCTGCCGTGAACGTGCCTTGGATCTTGCCGATCGCCTTGGCGACCGGTTCCGGCGCGGCCGCGAAGCCGAGCCGCCAGCCGGTCATGGCGAACCCCTTGGAGAAGCCGTTCACCGTGACGGTGCGCTCCTTCATGGAAGGCAGCGACCCGAACGACAGCGCGGTGCCCTCGAAGGTGATGTACTCGTAGATCTCGTCCGACAGCACCATGAGCTTCGGGTGCCCCGAGACGACCTCCGCCAGAGCCTCGAGCTCGGCCCTCGTCCAGATCGCGCCCGTCGGGTTCGACGGCGAGTTCACGATGATGAACCGGGTGCGGTCGGTGAGCGCGGCGGCGATGCGCTTTGCCGGCACCTTGAAGTTCTCGTCGGCCGATGCCTTCAGCACCTTCGGCACGCCGCCCGCCATGCGCACGATGCCCTCGTAGGCGACCCAGTAGGGGGCGAGCAGGATCACCTCGTCGCCCTCGTCGAGGAGCGCGAACGCCGTGTTGGTGATCGACTGCTTGGCGCCGTTGGAGAGGACGATCTCGGCCGGCGTGTACGACAGGCCGTTCTCGTCCTTCAGCTTCTTCGAGATCGCCGCCTTGAGCTCGGGTATGCCGTTCACCGGCGCATAGTGCGTGTACCCCTGGTCGAGCGCCTCGGCGGCGGCGGTGCGGATGTGGGCGGGGGTGTCGAAGTCGGGCTCGCCCACCGTCAGGCTCACGATGCTGCGTCCCGCGGCCTTCAGGTCGCGCGCCTTCTGGGCCATGCGGAGGATCGCCGCCTCCTCGACGGCGGCGGTGCGCTGCGACAGGCACTGAGCGGGATCGAACGGCATGTCTTTTCCTTATGACGGCGGCGGCCTTCTCGTATAGAAGGCCCCGGGTGTCGTGCAAGGCCCGAATCGCTCGTGGGGAGCAGGGCCTTCGGGGAGGAGACGGCAGGCGGATGATCCGGCGGGGGTTGGCGGCGGTCACGGTGATGCTGGCGGTGGTGAGCTGCACGAGCTCCCGTCAGCCCGCTGACATCCGGTCCGGGACACCCTCGCCCTACCAGCCGGGGAAGAAGCAATCCGAACCAGTGTTTTACAACGGCAAGCACTACGACGTTTCTTTCACTTACAACCAGACGCTCAACGCCTACGACATGACGGTCACGGGTGACGGCGGGCGCAAGCTCGGCTCGACGCCGGGCGACCAGCAGGTGGTCGAGCAGATCGCATCCTCGACCGTCAGGCACTTCGCCTGCCCGAACGGGCAGAAGGGCTATGTCCTTGCCGGCTCGAGCCGCTACGACAGCGGCGCCTGGGCGCTCCAGGCCACCTGCCGCTAGGCGCCCTTCCAGTCCTTGTAGGGGCGGTGCGTCAGGGAGGCGTTGTAGTAGCGCTTGTCCCCCGTGATTTCCGTGGAAATCCAATCGGGTAGCGCCACGTTCTCGTCTTCCGAATCAAGTTCAACTTCGGCAACCGTCAGCCCAGCGTTGTCGCCCTCGAAAACGTCGATCTCCCACAGGTGGCCGCCGAGCGGCACCTCGTGCCGGGTCTTGGCGACGACAGCGCCGACCGCAAGCTTCAGCAGGTCGCGGGCGTCGGCGACCGGGATCTCGTACTCGAATTCCTGCCGCGTCGTGCCGGACACCGCCGACTTGATGGTCAGGAACGCCTTCGCATCGTCCTGGATGCGGACCCGCACGGCGCTGCGATCACCGGTCGCGAGGTAGCCCTGCGCAAGTCTGTGACGCGCCGTGACGAGCGGCTTCCAGCCGTCGCCCGACACCAGGAACTTCCGCTCGATCTCGTGCGCCATCAGTTGAAGCGGCGGTCGAACCAGTCGCGGGCGCGGAAGTAGCGGCCGACCCACGGGATGAACCACGGGTTCCCCTTGTAGGCCCAGTGGGTGGGGAATTCGTCCGTCTCGAACGCCGTCTGGTAATTCGAGACGCCGGCGATCTTTCGGGCGGTCTGCGTACCGAGGTACGTCATCATTGCGACGCCCGAACCGTTGCAGCCGAGCGCGTAGTGCATCCCGTCGAGGGTTCCCATGTGCGGCGTCTCGTCGAGGGTGAAGGCGACGTTGCCGGTCCAGGCGTGCGTGATCTTCGAGCCTTTGAGCTGGGGAAAGATCTCCGTCATGATTCGGTAGAGGATCGGCGCGGTCTGCACAGCGTCGAACGGGCCGAACTTCGCGCGCCCGCCGAAAATCAGCCGCTTCCGGTCACCGGACATGCGGTAGTAGGTGAGGACCCGCCGCGTGTCGTAGATCGACTTGTTGTTCGGCATCAGCGAGTGCGCGAGATCGGGCGGCAGTTCCTCCGTCGCGATGATGTAGGAGGCGAGCGGGATCACCCGGCGCTGGAGTTCCGGCGTCGCCGCCCCCGTGTAGCCGTTGGTGCCGACGACGACGTCCTTCGCGAGGATCGTTCCGCGCGTCGTCTCGACCTTCCACGCCGCGCCCTGCTTCTCGAGCTTCGTCACGCCGGCCTTGGCGCAGATGGTGACGCCCGCCTTCCGGCAGGCCTCGATCAGGCCGCGATAGTATTTTGCGGGATGGAGGTGGGCTGACCGCAGCGTCACGAGCCCGCCCATGTAGAGGTCGGAGCCGATCTCCTCGCGCTGGCGTTCCTTCGGCAGCACGTAGGCTTCAGCCTGGGCGTATGTGTTGAGCTTCTCCGCCTTCGCCTGCATCGCCTCGTAGTGCGACCGGCACCAGGCACCGCCGAAGCGGCCGGACTTGGTCCACTCGCAGTCGATCTTCTCGCGCTGGATGAGCTGCTCGATCGTGGCGAAGCTGTCCGCGGCGTCGCCATAGAGCGCGGCGAGGCGATCCTCGCTGTCCTTGCCCGCATATCGCTTGCCGACCGAGACCCCGCCGGACACCATGCCGCCGTTCCGCGTCGAGCCGCCGTAGCCGGGTTCGTTGGCGTCTACGACCACCGAGGGGATACCGTTGCGGGCAAGTTCGAGCGCCGTGGAGAGGCCCGCGTAGCCTGCACCGATCATCACGACCGGTGCCTCACGCGGCAGGTCCACGAGGTCGTCGGCGTTGGGGGCGTAGGCCTCCCACCAGAACGGGCGCGCCCTGAAATCAGGATGGAAGATCGTCTGTTGGGACATGGGACCCACCATAGGCATTTCGAACATGGCCGAAAAGCGCGTTCGTCAGTTGCATGGGTGCGCTGAGGCTGCTTCACTTGACCAGTGCGGGGAGGCCTAATTCCATGAAGCGTTTCGTGAAATGGCTGACGATCGCCATTCCGTTGCTGTTCGCCGTGTTCGTCGGCGGCGCTTACGTGCTGCCGGCCGACGTGAACGTGCGCCGTGCTGTCACGATCGAAGCGCCGCCGGACAAGGTCTTCCCCTACCTCAACGATCTCAAGGCCTTCACCACGTGGAGCCCCTGGAGCACCTACGATCCCAAGACCGTGGTGACCTATGACGGGCCGGTCCAGGGGGTGGGGCAGACGATGACGTGGTCGTCCGACAATCCGAACGTCGGCAAGGGCACGCAGACGATCGTCGAGAGCGATCCGGACAAGCGCGTCGTGTCGAACCTGGACTTCGGCGACATGGGCAAGGCGAAGGCGTTCTTCGACCTTGCGCCGGAGGGGCAGGGGACCAAGGTCACCTGGGGCCTCGACACCACGATGAATTCACCGTTCGAACGCTGGCTGGGCCTGTGGCTCGATAATGCCATCGGATCAGAATACGACCGCGGTCTCAAACGGCTGAAGGCGCTGGTCGAGACCGGCGCCGTTCCTCAGAATTAGAATCAGAAACGAGGTTCAAGTGTCCGTCAAGCTGAAGGAATACGCCGCCCTCGATGCCACGGGTCTGGCCGACGTCATCCGCCGCGGCGAACTGTCGCCGAAGGAAGCCGCGCACGCGGCGGCCGAGGCGATCGCCATGCTCAACGGCGACCTGATGGCCGTTGTCGAGACGTACGCGGACCGCATCGACTCGCTCGACGAGACGTCACTCGGGGACGGCCCCTTCCGCGGCGTGCCGTTCCTGATCAAGGACGTTACCGGCCACGAGAAGGGGCGGAAGATCGAGTTCGGCTCGCGACTGTGCGAGGGCCTCGTCTCCGAGGTCGAGACGAACTACGCGAAACTCGTGAAGGCGGCGGGCCTCAACATCATCGGCCGCACCAACACGCCGGAATACTCGATGGCATCGTCGTCGGAAAACCTGCTCCACGGCGCGACCTCGACGCCTTGGCGAAAGGGTTTCGCGGCGGGCGGTTCGACAGGCGGCGGCGCCTGCGCCGTCGCCGCCGGGATGGTGCCGGTCGCGAACGGCTCCGACATCGCGGGGTCGATCCGCATCCCGGCCTCCTGGTGCGGCGGGGTGGGGCTCAAACCTTCACGCGGGCGCATCTCGGCGGGACCCGGCGTGGCGGAGGGCGGGCACGGCCTTGCGATGACGTTCGTGCAGACGCGCTCGATGCGCGACACCGCGGCCTTCCTCGATTGCCTCGCCAAGCCGCAACCCGGCGACCCGTTCGTGCTGTGGCGTCCGGAGGCGCCGTGGTCTTCCTTCCTCGCGGGCGCGAGGAAGCCACTGCGCATCGCCTTCACCGTGACGCCGCTGATGGATCATCCGGTCGACCCCGAGGTTGCGGAGGCCGTGCGGAAGACCGCGCACACGCTTGCCGGCATGGGTCATCACCTGGAGGAGGTGAAACTGCCGTTCGACGCCGCGGCGAGCATCCGCGAGATGGCGGCGATCTGGTTCTTCGAGTTCGATCAGTGGCTCGATTCGCTCGGCAAGCGCACGGGCCGCAAGCCGGGGCCCGACACGCTCGAGCCGATCACGCTCGCCACCTACGAGATGGCCAAGAACATCGACGGTCATCGCTTCCTGCGCGGGCTCGAGTGGCTGAACCGGCAGCGCCGCGCACTCGGCGCGTTCGTCGAGCCCTTCGATGCGGTGATCACGCCCGCCACTGCAGAGACTGCGCCGCCGCTCGGGCCCTACGGCATGAACATCACCGACATGGACCTGCCGACCTGGCTCGTGCACTCGGAAAAGCCGGTGCAGTACGCCTTCCTCTGGAACGTCCTCGGCGCCCCGGCGATGTCGCTGCCGCTCTATCAGCACACGAATGGTCTGCCGATCGGCGTGCAGGTGGTGGCGAAGCCCGCGCGGGAGGACGTCGTGATCGCGCTCGGCGCCGATCTGGAGCGGGCGCTGCCATGGGTCGGGCGGGTTCCGCCGCACCACGTGCTCAACGCGCGGTGATCACGGCGTGAGCTTGAGGTCCTTCGGCGCGATCTCGAGCTGCCACTGCCTTATCGCCTCGACAGGGTGCGTCAGCATGATGATGTTGAGCGTGAGGTTGTCGCGGATCATCCACGCGCAGAACACTTCGAGGAACACGACGATCGCCACGCTCGCTGCAACCGGCAGCGTCATGGCGAGAAGGTAGCCGGTCATCATCGCCAGGATGTCGCCGACCGAATTGAAGACGCTGTCGCCGAAGTAATTGAGCGAGATGGTGACGGAGCGGTAGCGCTCGATTACCGCGTCCGAGTTCTCGAGCATCTCCCAGCCGCATTCGATGAGGACGGCGATGACGAAGCGCGCGCCCTGCGGCAGGCGGCGCGCGACGAGCCACAGGAGGAAGTAGAAAACGAACCCGTGGACGATATGGGAGGGCGTGTACCAGTCGGCGAACTGCTGGGAGCTTTCCTCCGAGTAGACCTCGTTCGACCACAGCGTGATCTTTCCACAGCGGCAGAACGGGACGCGGCCCATCCACAGCAGAATTGCAGCGGTCGTTGCAGTGATCGCCGCGGCGGCAGCCGCCCACGGCCAGGCTATACGGGGATGGTAAGTCGAATCGGGCATCTCCGCAGTCTAACCTCCGGCAGGGTGGACCCGGAAACGACGTACACGGGCGCAATCGAACAAGACAGGCTATGGTCGCGGTCGTCCGGCAACGGCCTCATCAAGGCCTGCATGAAGCAACGCCCGCCGGAACTGTCCAACCCCCGAGGAAGCCCTTTTCCAGGCGTGGCTGACGAAGTAGCCCGCCGCCTCGCGCCGGCGCTCGCCTAGCGGGCGCCGGCGACTCGAGAATCCTAAGGCGGCAGTCCGGCCTTCTGCAAAACCGATAACACCGTCTCGAGAGTCTGTGGATTGCCGTACGGTTGCGAGAGCGCAACGGTTCGCAGGGTGAAATCGCGGAATCGATCCTTCAGGTCCGACACCACATCGGCTGCAGCAACCGGGTCGCCGGCGCGATCGAGGGCAAGGGCAAGGTTTGCGAAGCCGCCTGGATCGTTCGGCTCGCTGGCGGTGTACTGCCGCGCGATCGTCAGCGCATCGTCCACGTTGCCTGCCCAAATGTATGCCAGAGAAAGGTTCTTCACATACCAGTTGGGATGATAGGGGCTGAGGCGGATCGCCTCCTTGAGGTGCGACACCGCTTCTTGTGGCTGACCGGCAAAGATCTGGATCATTCCGGTGAAGGCAAGCGCCCACGAATCGCTTGGCGATAGAACGTTCGCACGCTTGCACAGTGACACGGCCTCCTGGTGCTGGTCGCGCAAAAGGGCCACCGCACCCTTCACCATGAAGGCGGCTCCCATCATCGGATCGATCGCGATCGCATGATCCGCAAGGCGCTCGGCTTCGGCGAGGTACGCCGTTCGGTCAACGGCGGGATTGGCCCGCGCCTCATACCAGTACGCAAGTCCAAGCTGCACCATCGCGCCGGTGTACCGCGGGTCGATGTCGAGCGCTTCCTTCAGGAGGCGCCGGCACTCGGCGTTCTCGGCAGACGTGAACTTCAGGAAGAGGTTACGGGCCGTAACGAGCCGTTCCCAGGCGCGAAGGTCGCTGGTCTGCCCGTCCCAGAGCCGCGTGAACTCGCCGTAGGACAGCTTCACCTGCATGGCGACGGCGATCGAGCGGGTGATCTTGTCCTGGACCTCGAAGATGTCGTCGACGGGTTCGTCGTACCGTTCCGCCCAGATGGGCTTGTCGGCCGTCGAATCGACCAGTTGCGCGGTGACCCGCACGCGGGACCCGGCCCGGCGGACGCTGCCTTCGAGCACGTAGCGGACGCCGAGTTCGCGCGCCACCGCGTCGATGCGGGTCTGCTGGCCCTTGAAGACGAACGAGGAGTTGCGCGAAATCACGAACAGTTCGCCGATGCGCGACAGGGCGGTGATGATGTCTTCCGTCAGCCCGTCGGCGAAGAACTCCTGCTCGGGGTCGGCGCTCATGTTTTTGAACGGCAGCACCACGATCGATGCCTGTTGGGCCGCCTTGGCCGGCGCGGCCGCCGCAGGTTGCGGCTCGGTCCTCGCGGGTGGAGCCCCTGCATCGCCGATACGGACGGAGTAGAGGCGGACCGGGTCTGCGATATTCTTCAACCGCGCCTCGCCCAGGTCATGGATCGCCACGTCGAGTCGCGATCGCACCTGGCGGTAGGCGTCTTCAGAGAGACAGAGGCCCCCGGGTTCCGCGACGCCCTCAAGTCGCGCGGCGATGTTCACGCCGTCCCCCATCAGGTCGCCATCGAGTTCCTGCACGACGTCGCCCAGATGGATGCCAATGCGGAACAGGATCTTGCGATCGTCCGGCACGCCGGCGTTGCGGTCGATCATCCCCGTCTGGATCTCGAGTCCGCACTTCACCGCATCAACGATGCTTGCGAACTCGACGAGCAGCCCGTCGCCGGTACGCTTGACCACCCGCCCGCGGTGAATTGCGATCGTGGGGTCGAGGAGATCGCTGCGGAGCGCGCGCAGCCGGGCGAGTGTGCGGTCCTCGTCGAGCCCCGTCAGCCGGCTGTAGCCCACAATGTCGGCGGCGAGCAACGCCGCAAGCTTCCTCTGCTCCACGGTACGTGTTCCCCCGAATGAACCAGACAACGCCGAGCCAGACGCAGAACGATTATTCCACCGTCACGAAAAGTCCATGCTTGCGGAAGACGTTCAGCTGCGACCGGACGGCCGAGCCGTTGGCGTGAAGTGGCAAGACCGCAGGCGTGCCCGCCACTATCGTGGACGGGGGATGTTCGGGTCGCCAGCAGCCGGACTGCTGACGGCCCAGGTGAGTCGTGCGTCCCCCCATTTTCCAGCCAGCAGAGGAGAGAAGCATGCGCTGGACTACCCGATCCCGAACCCTCAGGGGACTATCGCTTGCGGCGCTCATCGCCGCGACGGTCGGTTCCGCCACCGCGCATGCGGCCGAAGCCGAGGCGAAGGCGCTGCTGAAGGCAATGTCCGACTACTTGGGCGCGCAGAAGAACATCTCGCTCGACTACGACACGACGTTCGAGATCGTGACGACCGACAAGCAGAAGATCCAGATCGCGGCGTCCGGCGAGGTGCAGCTGTCGCGGCCCGACAAGATGCGCGCGACTCGCAAGGGCGGTTTCGCCGACATCGAGATGATCCTCAACGGACCGACGTTCACGGTGTTCGGCAAGAACGCCAACGCGTACCTGCAGGCGCCGGTGCCGGGCACGATCGAGGAGGACATCAACGAGATCCGCGAGAAGCTGCACCGTGCGCTGCCGGGTGCGGACCTGCTTGCGGGGGACGTCTATGGCACGCTGATGGACGGCGTGACCGACGTGAAGGACCTCGGCGCCGGCGTCATCAACGGCAAGACATGCGACCACCTCGCGTTCCGGGCGAAGGACCTCGACTTCCAGATCTGGATCGCGCAGGGCGCAGAACCCTATCCGTGCCGCTACGTGATCACCACGACGGACGTCGCCATGGCGCCGGAGTATTCGATCACCATCTCCAACTTCAAGACCGGGGACAGCGCGGTCGCCGCGAACGTCTTCGACTTCACGCCGCCGGCCGGTGCGACCAAGATCGATCCCGCCGACGTCAAGGCCGCCGCCGGCCTTGGCGACCTGCCCCCCAACGCCAAGCTCGGAGAATGACCATGACGATGATCCGCAAGATCCTGCTCGGCTCGCTCGCCGCCCTGGGCGTGGCTGTCGCGGCGCAGATGGCGCACGAGGCGAACGTGCCGGGCGTGCCCTCGTTCGTCTCGCCCGCCGAGGCGATCATCGGCCGCCCGCTGACCCCCGTCAGCGTCGCCGGCGTCGCCCGCCGCACCGTCCGCCGCTGCGCGGTCGGGGTGTACTACTGCTGATTTCCTCATCCGTATCTTGCGCACGGCCTTCGCCGCTTGGCGATGGCCGTGATGCATTTCTGGGCGTTCGCTACGGCGAGACATAACGCGCTGAAACGGTACAGATTTTCATCGGCCGCGCTGTCAACCTGCCTTGACCCTGTCGGGTAACTGACGCACTGTTCGTGCGGGAGCGACATTTCGATTTCCTTGCCCGACACATCCTCGACCGCCTTGCGAAGCGCTGAACGGGCTCGCGGGCCGTCGATTACCGGACGGCCGGGCATCCGTTTCAGGAGGATCTGCATGCCCAAAGTTTCCATGAAAGTGAACGGCAAGGACGTGAGTGGCGAGGTGGAAGGCCGAACGCTGCTCGTCGATTTCCTGCGCAACACCCTGCAGCTTACCGGCACGCACGTCGGCTGCGACACGAGCCAGTGCGGCGCCTGCGTCGTCCATGTCGACGGCAAGGCGGTCAAGTCGTGCACCGCGCTCGCGCTGTCGTGCCAGGGCGCCGAAGTGACGACGATCGAGGGCCTCGCCAAGAACGGCAAGCTGCACCCGATGCAGGAAGCCTTCCGCGAGCATCACGGCCTCCAGTGCGGCTTCTGCACGCCCGGCATGATCATGGCCGCCGTCGACATCGTGAAGCGCAAGGGCAAGAAGCTCTCGGAGGACACGATCCGCCACGAGCTCGAAGGCAACATCTGCCGCTGCACCGGCTACCACAACATCGTGAAGGCCATTCAGACCGGCGCCGCCAATATGTGAGGCCAGGACTATCCCGTCCGGCCCGTTATCCTTCAGGAGAGACCAGGAATGAGCTCAACCGGAATCGGCGCCCGCGTGGCGCGCAAGGAAGACCACCGGTTCATCACCGGCAAGGGTCGCTATACCGACGACATCCATCTGCCGCATGAGACCTACGCCTACTTCCTCCGCTCGCCGCACGCGCACGCCACGATCAAGAAGATCGACACGAAGGCCGCGCTGAAGGCGCCGGGCGTCCTCACAGTGCTCACCGGCGCGGACGCGGCGGCCGACAAGATCGGTGGCCTGATCTGCGGCTGGATGATCCACTCGAAGGATGGCTCGCCGATGAAGGCCGGCCCGCACCCGGTGCTGGCGCAGGGCAAGGTGCGCTACGTGGGCGACCACGTCGCCGTGGTGGTGGCCGAGACTTATGCGCAGGCGAAGGCGGCGGCCGAGCTCATCAACGTCACCTACGGCGAACTGCCGGCGGTGGTCGAGCCGGGCAAGGCGCAGAAGGCCAAGGCCCAGGTGCACGATGGCATCGCGAAGAACACGGTGTTCGAATGGGCGCTCGGCGACAAGGGCGCGACGGATGCGGCGTTCGCCAAGGCGGCGCACGTGACGAAGCTCTCCTTCAACAACAACCGCCTGATCCCCAACGCGATGGAGCCGCGCGCCGCCATCGGTTCCTACGACGCGGGCGAGGACCACTTCACGCTCTACACCACGAGCCAGAACCCTCACGTGGCGCGCCTCGTCATTTCGGCGTTCATCGGCATCGCGCCGGAACACAAGCTCCGCGTCATCGCGCCGGACGTGGGCGGCGGCTTCGGGTCGAAGATCTTCATCTACGCCGAAGAGGTCGTGGCGCTGTGGGCCTCGAAGAAGATCGGCGGCCGGCCGGTGCGCTGGACGGCGGAACGCTCCGAATCGTTCCTCTCCGACGCGCACGGCCGTGACCACGTGACGACCGCCGAGCTCGCCACGGATGCCAGCGGCAAGATCCTGGGCCTGCGGGTCCACACGATCGCGAACATGGGCGCGTACCTGTCGACATTCGCGTCGTCGGTGCCGACCTATCTCTACGCCACGCTGCTCTCGGGCCAGTACAACATCCCGGCGATCTACGCCGAGGTCGACGCGGTCTACACCAACACCGCGCCGGTCGACGCCTATCGCGGGGCAGGGCGGCCGGAGGCCACCTACGTGATCGAGCGCCTCGTCGAGACGGCGGCGCGCGAACACAAGATGGATCCGGCAGAGTTCCGCCGGAAGAACTTCGTGACGCAGTTCCCGCACCAGACGCCGGTGATCATGGCGTACGACGCGGGCGACTACGACGCGTCGATGAAGAAGGCGCTGGAGCTTGCCGACTACAAGGGTTTTGCCGCCCGCAAGGCGGAAGCCGCCAAGAAGGGCAAGCTCCGCGGCATCGGGTTCTCGAACTACATCGAGGCTTGCGGCATCGCGCCGTCGGCCGCAGTGGGCTCGCTCGGCGCCGGCGTGGGCCTGTGGGAATCGGCCGAGGTTCGCGTGAACCCGGTCGGCACGGTGGAAATCCTCACCGGCTCGCACAGCCACGGCCAGGGCCACGAGACGACGTTCGCGCAGCTCGTGTCCGACCGCCTCGGCATCGACATCAACAGCGTGTCGATCGTCCACGGCGACACCGACAAGGTGCAGTTCGGCATGGGCACCTACGGCTCGCGCTCCGGCGCGGTGGGCATGACTGCGATCTCCAAGGCGCTCGACAAGATCGAGGCCAAGGCGAAGAAGGTCGCCGCCCACGTGATGGAAGCCGCCGAGGGCGACATCGAGTTCAAGAACGGTTCCTTCACGGTGAAGGGCACCGACAAGAAGATGGCGTTCGGCGAGGTGGCGCTGGCGGCCTACGTGGCCCACAAGTTCCCGACCTCGGAAGTGGAGCCCGGCCTCAAGGAGGGCGCGTTCCACGACCCGACGAACTTCACCTTCCCGGCCGGCTGCCACATCTGTGAACTCGAGGTGGACGCCGAGACAGGCGTCGTCTCGGTCGTGAACTGGACGGCGGTCGACGACTTCGGGACGATCATCAACCCGAACATCGTCGAGGGCCAGGTGCACGGCGGCATCACGCAGGGCGTCGGCCAGGCGCTGACGGAAGGCGCGGTGTACGACGAGTCCGGCCAGCTCTTGACCGGCTCCTACATGGACTACTGGATGCCGCGCGCCGACAACGTGCCGTCCTTCAAGCTGGGCTTCACGGAGACGAAATGTCCGTCGAACCCGCTCGGCATGAAGGGCTGCGGCGAGGCGGGCGCGATCGCGGCGCCGGCCGCGGTGATCAATGCGCTCACCGATGCGCTGGGCGTGCGCGACATCCCGATGCCGGCCACCCCGCAGGTGGTGTGGCAGACGCTCAACTCCATGAAGAAGGCCGCCGAGTAATCGGGCGAGGGAGGACACTCATGTACGACTTCAACTACCACCGCCCCGCGAAGGTTGCCGACGCGGCGGCGCTCCTGAAGAAGGCGAAGGAGGCCAAGCTGATGTCGGGCGGGATGACGCTCATCCCGACGCTGAAGCAGCGGCTGGCGAGCCCGTCCGACATCATCGACCTCGGCGCGCTCAAGAACAGCGGGATCAAAGCCACCGCCTCGAAGATCACGATCCAGGCGGGGACGCCCCACGCCGAGGTCGCGAACGACAAGGAGGTCAAGTCGAAGATCCCCGCGCTCGCCGCGCTCGCCGGCGGCATCGGCGATCCGCACGTGCGCAACCGCGGCACCATCGGCGGGTCGATCTCCAACAACGACCCGGCGGCGGACTACCCGTCGGCGCTGGTGGCGCTCGGCGCAACCGTCGTCACCAATGCGCGCAAGATCGAGGCCGAGAAATTCTTCACCGGCATGTTCGAGACCGCGCTGAAGCGCGACGAGATCGTGACGGCGGTGGAGTTCCCGGTGCCGAAGAAGGCCGGCTACTCGAAGTTCCCGAACCCGGCCTCGCGCTACGCCATGGTGGGCGTGTTCGTCGCCGACCACGGCAACGGCAACGTCCGAGTGGCGGTGACGGGCGCTGGCCCCTGCGTGTTCCGCCACAAGGGCTTCGAGAAGGCGCTCGGGACGAAGTTCTCGGCCGACTCGCTGGCGGGCGTCTCGACGCCGGCCGCAAACCTCAACAGCGATATGCACGCTTCCGCCGAGTACCGCGCCCACCTCGTGGGCGTGATGGCCAAGCGCGCCGTACAGGCGGCGAAGTAAGCCGCAAGCTCGCCAATGATCGCAGCGATGGCCGGGCTTCGTCCCGGCCATCGTCGTTTTCTCGAGAAATGACAGGCGCCGGCCCCTTCCGCACACGCGCCGTCAGGCCAGGCTCGGTCCGGCCATCCTTTTCCGGGGCCGAAGGAAGAGGATCACCGGCTCAAGGCCGGTGATGACGAGAGGCCCGCTCTCCGGCGCTGGCGCGGTGGAGGCGCGGCAACAAGTCCACCGTCATGGCCGGGCTCGACCCGGCCATCCTTTTCCGGGGCGGAAGAATGAGGATCACCGGCTCAAGGCCGGTGATGACGAGGGGGCGCCCGCATCCCGCCCTCCGAACGTCGCCTTGAAGCCTCTCGGCCCCGGGTCTATGACGGGCCTCGGCCAAACCCCGATCCCTCGCTGAGCCCATGACGAAACCGCTTCCTGCCTCGATCGACGACACGCTGAAGATGCTGAAGGCGGCCGATTACGTGGCCGATCGGGCCCTGGCGACCGTGCTGTTCCTGAGTCTCAGGATGGGGCGGCCGCTGTTTCTCGAGGGCGAGGCGGGCGTCGGCAAGACCGAGATCGCCAAGGTGCTCGCCGAAGCGCTCGGCCGCGACCTCATTCGCCTCCAGTGCTACGAGGGCCTCGACGTCGCCGCTGCGGTCTACGAGTGGAACTACTCCGCGCAGATGATCGAGATCCGGCTCGCCGAGGCGGCCGGCGCCACCGACCGCGACCGGCTCAAGGACGACATCTTCTCCGAACGCTTCCTCATCCGCCGCCCGCTGCTCAAGGCGCTCGAGGGTGCGCCGGGTGCAGCGCCCGTGCTGCTGATCGACGAACTCGACCGTACCGACGAGGCGTTCGAGGCGTTCCTCCTCGAGGTGCTCTCCGACTTCCAGGTGACGGTGCCGGAGCTCGGCACCATGAAGGCCGCCGAGCCGCCGATCGTGATCATCACGTCGAACCGCACGCGCGAGGTGCACGATGCGCTGAAGCGGCGTTGCCTTTACCACTGGGTCGGCTATCCGGATGCCGAGCGCGAACTCGACATCATCCGCGCCCGCAAGCCGAAGGCGCCGGAGACGCTCGCTCGCGAGGTGGTTTACTTTGTGCAGCAGCTTCGCCAGATGGACCTGTTCAAGTCGCCCGGCGTCGCTGAGACGCTCGACTGGGTCGGCGCGCTCAACGAGCTCGACGCGATCGTCCTCGACCCGCAGACGGTGAACGACACGCTCGGCGTGCTGCTGAAGTACCAGGACGACATCGTGCGTCTGGAGGGGTCGGAGGCAAAGCGACTCGTCGACCAGATCCGCGCCGAGATCGCATCGATGGCGCGGGTTTAGCGGATGGCCGGCGCCGCTCCACCGCCGATCTTCCAGGCGGCGAACCAGAACCGCCCGCCGGGGCCGCCGTCGGGCAAGATCGCCGACAACATCATGCACTTCGCGCGCGTGTTGCGCGAGACGGGGCTTCCCGTGGGGCCGGGGCAGGTGCTCGACGCCCTCGATGCCGCGACGCTGGGCGGGCTCGGCACGAAGGAGGATTTCTACTGGACGCTCCACGCCGTGTTCGTGAAGCGGCGCGAGCACAAGGCGCTGTTCGACCAGGCGTTCCACGTGTTCTGGCGGCGACCGAAGATGATCGAGCAAATGATGCAGCTCCTGTTCCAGCAGGTGCGCGTCGAAGGCCATGCAAAGAAGAAGGAGGCGGGCCAGCGCCGCCTCGCCAACGCGATGTTCCAGGACCGGGAGGGACAATCGACGCGCGAGCGCCCGCCGGGCGAGATCGAGATCGAGGGCGAGTACTCGGCTTCCGCCGACGAGGTGCTGCGCGCGCGCGACTTCGAGCAGATGACGGCCGAGGAGGAGGCGAAGGCGCGCGCCGCGATCGCCCGCATGCGGCTCAACCGCAAGCCGGTGAAGATGCGCCGGTTCGAGGCCTCCTCGCGCGGGCGCGCCGACCTTCGGCGCACGTTGCGTCGGTCGATGCGCTCGGGCGGCGACATGATCGACCTCCAGCACAAACGTCAGCGTACGCACGAACCGCCGCTCGTGGTGCTGTGCGACATCTCCGGCTCGTGCGCGACCTATTCGCGGCTCTTCCTCCACTTCCTGCACGCGCTCAAGAACGACCGCGACCGCGTCACCGTGTTCGTGTTCGGCACGCGCCTCACCAACATCACGCGCGAGCTCGACCGGCGCGACGTGGACGAGGCGCTCGACAGGGTGTCGGGCGCGGTGAAGGACTGGTCGGGCGGCACCCGGATCGGCCGTACACTGAAGGAATTCAACTGGAAGTGGGGCCGCCGCGTGCTCTCGCAGGGCGCGCACGTGCTGATCATGTCGGACGGGCTCGAACGCGAGGACACCGAGGAACTCGCCCACGAGATGGCGCGGCTGAAGCGTTCGGCGAAGCGCGTGGTGTGGCTGAACCCGCTCCTGCGCTTCAAGGGTTTCGAGGCCAGCGCGGCCGGCATCAAGGCGATGCTGCCGTTCGTCGACGAGTTCCGCCCGGTGCACAATCTCGAAAGCCTTGAAGACCTCGCCCGGGCCCTCACATACTCGAAGGACACCGCACACGATCCGCGCCTGTTCCTGCGCGACGATAACCGGGTCATCTCTGGAGGTGCATCATGAGCGCTGCCGATGAAACCGTTCTCGACCAGGCCGCCGGCTGGCTGAGGCAGGGCCGCAAAGTGGCAATCGCCACGGTGATCGAGACGTGGGGCTCGGCCCCGCAGCCGGTGGGGAGCCAGCTCGCCATCGACGCCGAGGGGAACTTCATCGGCTCGGTTTCGGGCGGCTGCGTCGAGGGCGCGGTCGTCAGCGAGGCGCAGGACGTCATCCAGTCCGGCAAGGCGAAGGTGCTGGCGTTCGGCGTCGCCGACGAGACCGCCTGGGAAGTGGGCCTCGCGTGCGGCGGCAAGATCCGCGTCTATGTCGAGCCGCTCGGCTCTTGAGGATCTTCGATGAAGCGCGACCTCCTCGACGAACTGCTGCGTGCACGGACGGATCGCCGCGCCGTCGCGATGCTCACCGACCTCGAATCGGGCGAGCAGCGTCTTGTTGCGCGTGAGGCGGTGCAAGGCGAGGCGCTCGCGAAGGAACTCGAGGAGGCGTTCCGCTTCGATCGGTCGGGAATCGTGCGGGCGGCCGATGGCAAGGAGCTGTTCGTCAACGTCTACAACCCGCCGCTGAAGCTCTACGTGATCGGCGCGGTGCACCTCGCACAAGCGCTCATTCCGATGGCGAAGGCGGCTTCCTACGACGTCACCGTGATCGACCCGCGCGGCGCGTTCGCGACCGAAGCCCGGTTCCCGGATGTCGAGCTTTATGCCGAATGGCCGGACGAGGTGCTCGCGGACAAGACGCTCGACGAGCGCACCGCGATGGTGGCGCTGACGCACGACCCGAAGATCGACGATCCCGCGCTCGTCGCCGCGCTCGGCGGCCGCTGCTTCTACATCGGCGCGCTCGGCTCGAAGAAGACGAACGCCACGCGTCACGAGCGGTTGAAGTCGAAGGGCGTGACGGACAATGCGCTGGCGCGTATCCACGGCCCCATCGGGCTGTCGATCGGTGCGCGGGGGCCGGCCGAGATCGCGGTGTCGATCATGGCGGAGATGACGCAGGTGCTGCGGCTCGGCAGCGCAGCCCGCTCATGAGATTCGGCGAGATCGGCATCGCCGACGCCGAAGGCGCAATCCTTGCCCACACCGCCAGGCATGCGGGCGGTGTATTCAAGAAGGGCCGGGTGCTGACCGCCGCCGACGTCGAGGCGCTGAAGGCCGCCGGCGTCGAGCGCGTGTTCGCCGCGCGCCTCGGCAACGACGACGTGCCGGAGGACGAGGCGGCCGAACTCATCGCGCGCGCCATCGCGGGCGAGGGGGCGGAGGCGCAGCTGCCCTTCACGGGGCGCGCGAACCTGCACGCAGCGGCCGCCGGCGTCGCGATCGTCGATGCAGGCCGCGTGCGCGCGCTGAACCGCCTCGACGAGAGCCTGACGCTCGCGACCGTGCAGCCGTTCGACACCGTCGAGGCGCGCCAGATGCTGGCGACGGTGAAGGTGATCCCGTTCGCGGTGCCGCGCCCCGTGCTGGACGAGGCGCTGAAGCTGATCGCGGAGAAGCCGCTCGTGTCGCTGCGCCCGTTCCTGTCGCACCGCGCCGGGCTCGTCATCACCACGCTGCCGCAGACGAAGCCGTCGCTCGTCGAGAAGTCGCGCGAGGCGATCGCCGAGCGATTGTCCGCGCTCGGCTCGACGCTCGGCGAAGTGATCGTCTGCGATCATCGCACGGACGCGATCGCTGCCGGCGTTGAACGCCTCAAATCCTCTGGGCACGATCCGATTCTGGTGTTCGGCGCCTCGGCCATCGTCGACCGTGGCGACGTGGTTCCGGCCGGGCTGGTCGCGGCGGGAGGCAAGATCGTGCACCTCGGGATGCCGGTCGATCCAGGCAACCTCCTGATGCTGGGCCGCCTCGACGATCGCGCAGTGATCGGCGTGCCGTCCTGCGCGCGCTCGCCGAAGGTGAACGGCTTCGACTGGGTTCTGGCGCGCGTCCTTGCAGGGATCGACGTGCGCCCGCAGGACATCATGGACATGGGGGCAGGCGGCCTCCTCGTCGAAATCCCGTCGCGTCCAACCCCCCGCGAAGGCAAAGGCCCCGTCGTGCAGAAGGCGCCGAACGTTGCCGCCGTCGTGCTCGCCGCCGGGAAGGGCACGCGCATGGGCGCGGACAACAAGCTCCTGAAGTCGTTCCAAAAAAAGCCGCTCGTGCGCCACGCCGTCGAGGCGGCGATCGCCGCGAAGCTCGATCCCGTGGTCGTCGTCACCGGGCGCGACGCAGAGGCCGTGCGGGCTGCCGTCGGCGACCTGCCGGTGCGTTGCGCCCAGAACGATCGGTATGCGGACGGGCAGGCCACGTCGCTTTCGGCGGGCGTGGCGGCGCTGCCGAAGGAGGCCGATGCCGTGGTGGTGCTGCTGGGCGACATGCCGCTCGTGTCTCCTGCCGTGCTCGGCCGGCTCGTTGCGGCATTCAATCCGGTGGAGGGGCGCGCCATCTGCGTGCCGGTGCACGAGGGACGCCGCGGCAACCCGGTGCTCTTCGCGCGGAGACATTTCGCGGCGATGCAGGAGATCAGCGGCGATGAGGGCGCGCGGTCGCTGATCCAGCGACATGCTGAAGATGTCGCCGAAGTGCCCGTCGGGGAAAGTTCGATTTTTGCCGACGTCGATACGCCCGAGGCTTTGGCCGCGCTGGAAGGGGACCGCTGATGCCAGGAAAGACACGCGAGGAAGCGCTGCGCAAGGCGGCCGCCAAGAACGATGCCGCAACGATCCGCAAGCTGATCAAGGAGGGCGTGAACCTCGAGGCGCGCGACGGCGCGAAGCGTACGGCGCTTCTCATCGCAACCCGCGCCAACGCCATCGACGCGGCGCGCGCACTGATCGACGCCGGCGCGAACGTCAACGCCAAGGACAACATCCGCGACACGCCTTACCTGTACGCCGGCGCGGAAGGTCGGCTCGAGATCCTGCGCCTTTGCCTGAAGGCCGGCGCGGATCTCACGGATACGAACCGCTACGGCGGCAACGCGCTGATCCCGGCGGCGCACCACGGCCATCCGGAGACGGTGCGGGAACTCCTGAAGACGAAGATCGACATCGACCACGTCAACCGGCTCGGCTGGACGGCGCTGATCGAGGCGGTGATACTGTCGGACGGCGGCCCGGTTCACCAGGAGATCGTGCGCGACCTCCTCGCTGCGGGAGCCGACCCCTTCATCGCCGACTTCGACGGTGTCCGCCCGCTCGAGCACGCGCGCAAGCGCGGCTATGCCGAAATGGTGGCGATGCTCGAGAAGGCGGAGGCTGGCCGCAAAAAGCGCTGAGCCGCTACCAGGTGGTCTGCAGGCCGACACTCACGGTGTGCGCGGCCAGACCGATCGCGTTGAGGTTCTGTGTTCCGAGGTAGCTGGCTCTGAACGAAACTTTACTGGTGATCGGAAAGCCGGCGCTGGCCTCCCAGCCGACATCGAGGCGCTCGTCGTTCTTCGGGACGCCGTCGACGGTTGATCTGGCACCCGTCCCGACGCCTGCGCCGGCCGAGATCCATGCGCCGCCTTCGAAGTCGTATTCGATTGATCCGTCCGCGCTGTAGAGCGGCGCTTGCGTGCGCCTCGATCCACTGAAGAAGTCGTTGTTGGGCGTGAACAGGAAGGCCGTGCCGCTTACCTCGAACACCCAGTTGTCCTGGCGGTGCTGCAGGCCGATCTGCGGCCGGAACGAGAAACGGTTGGCGCCGAGGTTGATCAGCTTGTCGGGGTCGTACTGGCCGGTCGGCAGGCTCACCGCCAAGGCCGCGCCGAGGATCGTCTCCTCACGAACGCCCGCGCGATAATCCGCGTATGCCTTGCCTGACAGCGGCGGGCCGCCGATCAGGTTGATGGCGAACCGGGCCACCGTGTCGCCGATGCCGGTGCGTTCCACGGTGGTGGGCACGCCGCTGAGGGTGCCGCTCCAGGTGCCGTCCTGGATCGCCTGCCTAAGCTCGAACCGGGCCGTCTTGTCGAACAACGCAAACGTCCTGATGTAGCCGACGAGCGTGGTCTTGAGGTCCACCCGCGCGTCTTCGATCTGGAGCACCGGGTCGGTCGCGATTGTCCCGGAGGTTTGCAGGAAGCTCAGGACGGCGAAGTTCTGGTCGACCGGCAGCTGGTTCCAGCGCCGAATCTCTACTTCCTGCGCGACGGCGCTCACGGTGAGCGCGATCATCCATGCGGCGAGAGCGCCCGTGAGGCGTATCAGCCACGACGATGCGCCATTTGAAACGGCTGTTCGCACGGTCGCCGTGCCGATCCCCGAGTCGAGCCCCCCGGGCTTCTTATAGCACTCGCCGGTCGCTACATCAGCTTCAGCCCGCGCAGGCTCGCGTGGCCGGTGCGGCCGATGATGATGTGGTCGTGCACCACGATCGAGAGCTTGTCGGCCGCTTCCACGATGCGCCGTGTCATGTCGATGTCGGCGGGCGAGGGCGTCGGGTCTCCGGACGGGTGGTTGTGCATCACCCTACGGCGTTCATTATCATTTTGATATTTAACGATTTTTCTGAAGAACCCCTGAAGGTGGTGCCGGGGTTTGGGAGCTGCGCTTAGTGCGCCATCGTGATCGTCACGGGCGATCATCAGTGCACTCAGCGAGTTCACGTCACGCACGACACCGAACTTCATCCTTTCTGCCTCACAATTCAAGCCCACCGATTCGGCGGAGCCCTCGGGGCATCCACGAGTTGGGATTCTGGCTATCCAGTTGTCTTGCGATACCGCCCTTTCCTCGGTGATCCAACATAGCATATGAGATCTGCGGCCTTGAGCGCGGCGATGTCCCGTCGCGCGGTTTTCAGACTGACGTCCCAAACAGCCGCGATCTCCCTGGCGTCGCATCGACCCTCGACGACTCGGCCCAGAAACCAGCGTTGTCGATCATTGATCTCTGCCCGATCAGGGACATTTATAGGGTCACGTTCAGGGACACGTTCAGGGTCATATTCTCGCGCACCCGTTGCTGAACGTCCGCCAGCGGTTTCGCCGGCCGCATAGGCTTCACGGGTTCTGGCGAGCGATATGCGATCCACAGAGCCGGTCAACGGGATCGCCGCCGGGCCTTCGAGCAAGCCGAGAACGAAGGCCCTGATGACGGGCGACGAAACCACCAGGCGCAGGAAATACACTGTATCCGGCCCGTGCTGCGCTGAGAGCCAATGCTTCACAGTCCTCTCGCTCGCATCCGTCTGACGCATGAGCTGCTTGATCGCACGGCGGCTGTCTCCATGCTCTTTGCGCAGCAGCTCGGCGATGGTCTGCGCGTAGGTGTCGCGTCCGCCAAGAACGCCTGTCCATAGGGGTAACTTCCTGCCCGTTTTCGGCAACATCTTCCGTTTTCTCCGCAGCTAGACTGGTTTCCGTGCGGAGTGACGGCAGAGGCCCGTCATGCGCTGCGGCGGTAGGTCGCCCGGACCGCCGTAGTCATGTTTAGGAGGGCGTGATGAGATGAACCGGAGACTTTACGATGATGATCGGTCAGGGCAGCCGGAGCGTCCCCTTCGAGCTGCCGAATACGTCCGCATGTCGACGGACCATCAAAAGTATTCGACCGAAAACCAATCCGACGCGATCAAGCAATATGCCCAGGCTCGTGGGATCGAGATCGTCAAAACCTATACCGATGCCGGGAAGAGCGGACTCAAGATAGAGGGGCGCGACGCGCTCCAGCAGCTCATCGAGGATGTGAAATCCGGGATCGCCGATTTCACCCTGGTGCTCGTCTATGACGTCAGCCGCTGGGGGCGATTCCAGGATGCCGACGAGAGCGCCTATTATGAATATCTCTGCCGACGCGCCGGCATCGCCGTGGAGTATTGCGCAGAGCAGTTCGACAACGATGGCAGTCCGATCTCCACCATCGTCAAAGGCGTCAAACGCGCGATGGCCGGCGAATATAGCCGTGAGCTGTCAACCAAGGTGTTCGCCGGTCAGGGACGGCTAATCGAGAAGGGCTATCGTCAGGGCGGGCCAGCCGGCTTCGGCCTGCGGCGGACCCTGATCGATGAGCATGGAACCACCAAGGGGTTCCTTGAGCGGGGCGAACACAAGAGCATCCAGACCGATCGGGTGATCCTGACGCTCGGCCCTGCCGAGGAAGTCGATCTGGTCCGCGAGATCTACCGGGCATTCGTCCATCAGGGTTACAGCGAGCGCGAGATTGCGGCCGATCTCAACAGAAGGGGTATCTCCACCGACCTTGGGCGGCCCTGGACCAGGGGAACCGTCCACCAGATTCTCATCAATGAGAAATATGTCGGCGACAACGTATGGAATCGCCGCTCCTTCAAGCTGAAGAAAAAGCGCGTCCAGAACGATCCCGAGATGCGGATCAGGGCGCAGGATGCGTTCGCGGCCGTCGTCGAGCGCGAACTGTTCGAGGCGGCCAGGACCATCATCGGTGCGCGCTCCTTCCGTCTGAGCGACGAGGAGATGTTGAAGTCTCTGAGGAAGCTCTACCAGCAACGGGGTTTGCTCTCCGGCATCGTCATCGACGAATGCGATGGAATGCCGTCGAGCAGCGCCTACAGCTCCCGCTTTGGCAGTCTGCTTCGCGCATACGGTCTCGTGGGCTTCACGCCGGATCGCGATTACCGCTATGTCGAAATCAACCGCGAGCTGCGGAAGCTCCATCCCGGCATTCTCCGTGAGGTGCTCGACGGATTGCGGGCCACTGGCAGCGATGCCTGGCAGGATCTCCAGACCGACCGGGTGATCGTCAACAGCGAGTTCAGCCTCTCCGTGGTGGTGGCCCGCTGCATGGAGACGCCGACCGGGCTCCTTCGGTGGAACCTGCGCTTCGACACCTCGCTCGCGCCCGACATCACGATCGTCGTGCGAATGGACAGCGCCAATCGCGCGCCGCTCGACTATTACCTGTTCCCGCGCATCGACATGCTCTCCGAGAAGCTGCGGTTGGGAGAGGATAATGCCCTCGGGCTCGACGCCTATCGGTTCGACGACCTCGACCTTCTCTACGACATCGCCAGGCCCATTCCTCTTGCGGAGGCTGCCTGATGCCTGCCGTTCGACCGAACCGGATCGAAATGATCCCTATCGCCCGGATCACGGTTCTGAACCCACGCGCGCGCAACAAGCGTCAGCACCGGGAGATCGTGAACAACATTGAGGCCATCGGCCTGAAGCGTCCGATCACGGTGAGCCGCCGTGATGGCGCCGGGGGGCCGAGATACGATCTCGTTTGCGGGGAAGGCCGGCTGGAAGCCTTCCAGATGCTGGGTCAGACCGAGATTCCAGCCGTGGTGATCGAGGCCAGTGAGAGCGAGTGCCTCGTGATGAGTCTGGTCGAAAACATTGCCCGGCGCACGCCGCGCCCCATCGACCTCATGAAAGAGATCGGCGCGTTACGGTCCCGCGGTTTCAACGATATGGCCATCGCAGAGAAGATTGGCGTCGGAGCATCCTGGGTGAACATGATCGCCTCGCTACTCGAGCGTGGCGAGGAGCGGCTCGTGTCGGCCGTCGAAACCGGGCTCATTCCGATCACCCTGGCGATGGAAATTTCCAAGGCCGAGACGGAAGAGGGGCAGAACCTGCTTCTCGACGCCTATGAAACCGGCAAACTCAGAGGCAAGAAGCTCGCCGCGGTTCGCCGTCTGCTCGAAATGCGGATGCGGAGCCAGCGCAAGGGAGGATTGCCTGCCGGGCGGTTGGGTCGGAAAGGCACCGGCGTTCGGCGGATGACGGCCGCCGATCTCATGCAGGTGTATCAGCGTGAGGCGGAAAAGCAGCGTCTGCTCGTCAAGAAGTCGGATTTCACGCAGACCCGGCTGCTTTTCGTCGTCGAGGCGCTGAAGGATCTCCTCGCTAACGACGGCTTCATCAACCTGCTGAGGGCGGAAGGGCTGGCGACCATGCCTCGGGCGCTCAAGGTCCGCGTGTCGGGAGGCGATCATGACTGAAGAACCGAAGGATCGGGATGACGGCCGCATCCACCTCGCCTTCGATCGCGATTTTCTGACGATCCCTGTCGCGGCGATCGTTCCGCTAAAGACGTTGCCGCCCGGTGCCAGGGAGAGCCGGTCCTACTCGCAGGTTCTGAGTTCGATCAAGGCGATCGGCCTGATCGAAGCCCCCGTCGTCATGGCAGACGAAAAGAATGTCGGAACCTGGTTTCTCCTCGATGGCCACCTTCGGCTGGAGGCGCTGAAGGAACTCGGCATCGCTGAGGTCGAGTGCCTGCTCGCCTCTGACGACGACACCTATACCTACAACAAGCGCGTCAACCGCATCCCACCGATCCAGGAGCACCGGATGATTGCGCGCGCGATGGATCGAGGCGTGTCGTCCGCCGACATCGCTGCGGCCCTGAACCTCCAGGTCGAGTCAGTGCTGCGGCGTTTCCGGCTGCTGGAAGGGATCAGCCCCGAGGCGGCCGAGATGCTGAAAGACACGCCTTGCTCGATGAAGGTGTTCGACATTCTGCGCCAGATGACGGCCGTGCGGCAGATCGAAGCCGCCGATCTGATGATCGGCCAGAACAATTTCACGGTCATGTTTGCCCGCGCGTTGCGCGCGGCGACATCCGAAAACCAGCTTGCCGCCACCAAGAGGGGAAAGGGCGGCGGCAAGCCGACGCCCTCGGGTCAACAGATCGCCCGGATGGAGCGGGAACTGGCGGCGCTTCAGACGCAGGTCAAGTCGGTCGAGGAAACCTACGGCATCGACAATCTGCATTTGACCGTCGCGCGTGGATACGTCGCCAAGCTCCTTGCGAACAATCGGGTGGTC
>JAXMCR010000005.1:0-506513 GCA_046349255.1 Hyphomicrobiales bacterium
AGCGCGGCCACCGTCAGAGCCCTTTCATTCCGAGGCATTCGATCATCATTTCGCTTCCTTCCGGTACAGGAGCGGCGCCTTGACCGCCTCCCCGATTTTGATTTCGTCGATAGTGAAAGTCGCGCTCATCGCGTCGCCGACAAGTTACAGCCCAAGTGCGGGCGCCGCTTGGACAATCGGCACCGCCCTTCATAGCAGAGTCATCTATCAAATAGAGCAGCGCGGCGAATTCCACGCCGCTTCGCGCTGTCACCGCGCTGCATCGTCTGGGATCTCGCCGAAGTCCACGCCTGGTTGCTGGCGCGGCGCGCGAAGCCGATCCATCGCGCACAGCATCCCGACGTCACCAAGCGCAAGCCCCACCCGGTCAAAGGGCAGGATCGAGCGCGATAGACGGCATGACTGTCGGCAGCAGCGTCGGAACATACTTCCGCCCCTCGACCCAGGCATCGACGGTGTCGGCCCATTCCTGCATCATGTGGCGACGCTGAACCTCGTATTCGGCCTTGTTGTAGACGCCGCGTGATGAACGCCCGTCCTCGTGCGCCAGGCACTTTTCGATCCAGTCGCGGTTGAAGCCCAACTCATTGAGCAGCGTCGAACCAGTGCGACGCAGGTCATGCACGGTGAACGGCTCCAGCGGCAGCCCCTCCTTCTTGGCCTGTTCGACGACCGCGTAGGTGACCCGGTTGAAGGTCGCCCGCGACATCGGCGCATCCGCATCGTAGCGGGACGGCAGCAGATACCGGGAATTACCGGCGCAGGTCTTGAGCGCGATCATGATGTCGAGGGTCTGCCGGCACAGGTAGACATTGTGCGGCTTCGATCGCTTCATGCGCTCCTTCGGGATCGTCCAGACGGCGTTTTCGAAATCGACCTCATCCCAGACCGCGTCCTGCAGTTCGCTCTTCCGGACCATGGTGAGGAGGTAGAGCTTCATGCCGAGGCGAATCGTCGGCAGCGTCGCGACATGCTCGAGCTGCTTGAGCATGATGCGGATCTCAGTCGGCGAAAGCGCCCGGTCCTTGGGCGTGAATGTGGCGATCGACGCCGGGCCGACGTCATCGGCCGGGTTTGCGACCTTCTCGCCGTGGAGAATGGCGAAGCCGTAGATCTGCTTCAGGATGTCCCGCACATGGATGGCCGTCGCGGGCGCGCCCCGTTCCACGATCTTGGCGCAGTGGGCGCGCAGGTCATCAGGCGTGATCTCGGTCAGCAAACGGTTCCGCCAGACGGGCATGAGTTCACGCTCGAATATGGCGCGGCGCATAGCGCGCGTGCTGTCCGCCATGGGCGCGCGCGTCAGCCACTTCTCGCCGAACTCGCCGAAGCTCTTGGCCTCCTTGATCCGGCGCTTCTCCCGCTGCTTCTCGATGGCGGGGGACCGCCCCTCGGCAATCATGCGTTTCGCGTCCAGGCACAATTCGCGAGCTCGGGCGAGCGAGATCCCATCTCGGGCGTACTTGCCAAGATGGACGGTCTCCCGCCTGCCGTTCAGCCGGTAGTCGAGCCTGAACGAGATGCCGCCTGTCGGCGCGACACGCACATACATGCCGTCACGATCGGTCACCTTGTACATTTTGGCTTTTGGTTTCAGGCACTTGAGTGCCGCATCCGTCAACATTCTGGGCCTCCTCGCGGAAAAGTACCGTCACGCGGTATTTGGAGGCTTTTGACGGGAATATCTGTTTATGGTCAGCGTGTTAGGCTGAAAAAAGTACCGTCATTAGCCTCAATCGCTATGACGGTACTTTCGATTTTCCCGATGATCAACGGGGGCAGGGTCCGTCAGCGGGCACGACAGACGCGTTTGATGCCCACCGATAGCTCTCGATAGGTCTCGGATGAAATATTTTTGTTTTTCAGGTGGTTACGTCGTATTCTGGCGTAGTTTCGGATAGCCTCGGATGGGCAAAAATTATTCCCACTCGATCGTGCCGGGCGGCTTCGAGGTGATGTCGTAGACGACGCGGTTGATGCCCTTCACCTCGTTGATGATGCGCGTCGAGACGGCGGCGAGGAACTGGGAGTCGAAGTGAAACCAGTCCGCCGTCATGCCGTCGACGGACGTCACGGCGCGCAGCGCGCACACCGAGTCGTAGGTGCGCCCGTCGCCCATCACGCCCACCGTCTGCACCGGCAGCAGCACGGCGAACGCCTGCCAGATCGCGTCGTAGAGCCCCGCCTTGCGGATCTCCTCGAGGTAGATGCGGTCGGCCTTCCTCAGGATCTCGAGCTTCTCGCGCGTGATCGCGCCGGGCATGCGGATCGCAAGCCCCGGCCCCGGGAACGGGTGGCGTCCGACGAACGCCTGCGGCATGCCGAGTTCGCGCCCCAGCGCGCGCACCTCGTCCTTGAAGAGCTCGCGCAGCGGTTCGACGAGCTTCATGTTCATGCGCTCGGGAAGGCCGCCCACGTTGTGGTGCGACTTGATCGTGACGGAGGGTCCGCCGGTGAACGACACGCTCTCGATCACGTCCGGGTAGAGCGTCCCCTGGGCTAGGAACGATGCCCCGCCCACCTTCTTCGCCTCGGCCTCGAACACGTCGATGAACAGCTTGCCGATGGTCTTGCGCTTCGTCTCCGGGTCGGTGACGCCCGAGAGCGCGTCGAGGAACAGAGCAGAAGCGTCCACGTGCACGAGCGGGATGTTGTAGGTCTGGCGGAACAGGCTCACCACCTCGTCCGCCTCGCCCGCGCGCATCAGCCCGTGGTCGACGAAGATGCAGGTGAGCTGCGCGCCGATCGCCTCGTGGATGAGCACCGCCGTGACGGCGGAATCGACGCCGCCGGAAAGCCCGCATATGACGCGCTCGAACCCCACCTGCTGCTTGATGCGGTGGATGGCGTCGGTGCGGAAGTGCGCCATCGTCCAGTCGCCGCGGCAGCCGCAGACGTCGATCACGAACGCGCGGTAGAGCTTTGCCCCGTCCGGCGTGTGGACGACTTCCGGATGGAACTGGAAGCCGAAGAACTGCCGCTTCTCGTCGGCGATCGCCGCGAAGGGCGCGCCCTCCGACGTGCCGACCACGCGGAAGCCCGGCGGCAGGCTGGTGACGCGGTCGCCGTGGCTCATCCACACCTGGTGGCGTTCGCCCTTCTCCCACACGCCGTCGAACAGCGCGCAGGGCTCCTTCACCTCGATCAGCGCGCGGCCGAACTCGCGATGGTCGGAGGCTTCGACGACACCGCCGAGCTGCGCGCACATCACCTGCTCGCCGTAGCAGATGCCGAGCACAGGGAGGCCGAGCCTGAACACCTTTTCCGGCGCCCGCGGGCTCTGGCCTTCGAGCACGCTGGCGGGGCCGCCGGAGAGGATGACGCCCTTGAGCCCCGGCCGGTCGAGCGCGGCCTCGGCGCGCTGGAACGGCACGATCTCGGAGTAGACGCCGGCTTCGCGCACCCGGCGCGCGATGAGCTGCGTGACCTGGGAGCCGAAATCGATGATGAGGATGTGTTCGCTGGTCGTCATGGACAGGGATTAGCGATTCGCCCTCCCCTGCGCAAGGCCGCGCCGTTGCTGGGCTGACAGGCCGGCGCAGGCCGTGCATAACGCAAGCCGATCTCGTGAACGTGAGAACTGATTAGGCTCCGACGAGCAACCAGAACCCATCTAATCTTCGGTCTCGTGGTCGTGCTTCGTGACCTCGTAACTGTATGGCCGCACATCTCCTTGCTGACGGAAATCGGATGACCGACATAGATGTATGTCGTAGCGGACCGCATCGACATCAGGTTTTCTTAGAACCCTGCGGCTATCCATCTGATAGTCAGTCCTGCCAAGTAGACCAAGGCCGAACCGATTAACGTGATGATCGACAGAACACCCATGTTCGACCAATACGCATTGACTCTCGAGTCTCTCGTGACCGTATCCAAAAGTTCGAGGTTGAACGGAATTATATCGCCTGCTTTGCGCACGTTTACGGCTCGAGCCGTATAGAGATAGTAACATGCGCCTTGATACTCTGGCTGTGGGAGGGAGCTGAATGGCTCCGTCATGTAGCGGCTACACTTACCGCTATAGACATCGCTCTCAAGCTTCTCCTGCAAACCTGATTGGTCATATCTATTTAGCCTGTCAGCTTGCCATTTCATGGGCATGAAGACTGCAACAACCAGCCACGTCACAACGGTACCCACAAGCCAAAGACGCTGCCATCCGTTCACTGTCCCTCCACCTCTTGTCCGTTGCAGATTGTCAAGCAGTGGAGGCTCAATCGAGCAAGTTGGCAAGTGGCATTGTAATCTCTGGTTGCAAATTGAGAGGTGGGCACGCCGGTCGCAACCTTTGAACGAAAGCCGGTTAGACGGTCGAGTGTGAGCGAGGACCCCGGCTGACAGGGGTGCGCGCGCCGTGCATAACGCGGGCGCTGCTTGGGAGGATGGGACTCGCCATGACGGTGCTGGTGACGGGGGGCAATGGACATCTGGGCTCGACGCTCGTCCGTATGCTGAGCGCTGCGGGCGGCCGGGTCCGGGCGAGCGTGCTGTCGGCCGCGACGGAGCCGGGCGTCGCCGTGCTGGCGAAGCTGCCGGGCGTCGAGATCGTCGAGGCGAACGTGCTCGATCCAGACGCGATGGCGCGCGCCATGGCGGGCGTCGACACCGTGTTCCACACCGCCGCGATCTACGCCTACGTGCTGAAGGCCGGCGACGCCGAGAAGGTGGTGCGCACGAGCGTCGAGGGCGCTTCGAACGCCGTGAAGGCGGCGGCCTCAGCCAAGGTGCGCAAGGTGGTGATGACGTCGTCCGTGGTGACGCTGCCGCCGAAGCGGCCGGGCGAGCCTCCGGCGACGGAAGACGACTGGGCGAGCGACCTCTCGGTCCCCTACTTCCGCGGCAAGGTCGAGGCCGACCGCACGGCGCACCGGCTGGCGGGCGAGCTCGGCGTCGACCTCGTGACGATCCTGCCCGGATCGATCGGCGGGCCGGGCTTCTTCCGCAACACACCGACGGTCGACATCCTCGAGGGCATCATGCTCGGCTCGATGAAGATGGCCGCGCCGAACCAGAACCTGCCCTACGTCGACGTGCGCGACGCGGCCCGCGCGCATCTCCTCGCGGCGGAGAAGCCCTCGAGCGGCCGCTACATCGCGGCGAACGACGTGTTCCCCTCGTTCCTCGAACTCACCCGCGTGCTCAATGCGATCGACGGGTCGATCCCGGTTGCACCGCGCCTTGCGCCCGACGGGATGATGGCGCTCGCCCGCTTCTTCGACTGGCTCGGCAACCGGACGATGGGAACGCCGCGGGTGGTGGCGCCGGAGCTTCTCACCGCGCTCAAGGGCAAGGTGTGGGCGGCGTCGAACGCGCGGATCGCCCGCGACCTCGGCTGGCGTCCCTCGGTGACGCTGGAACAGAGCCTCAGGGACACGCTCGGCCAGATCCGCGAGAACCGGGCGGCCCGCGCGACGGGGTGACCGCTTGACGCGGGCGCGCGTTGGCTCCAAACGCTCCGCCACCGTTCCGCTTGCAAGGATGCCGCCTCGATGTCGTTCCGTATGTCGCTTGCCGTCGTTCTCGTCGCCGCGTCCCTCCAACCCGCGTTTGCCGGGACCGAACTCGCCGGACCGGAGGGCGTGCCGTGGTGGAAGTCGCTCGCCGCGTGCGCGGGCGTCGAGCTCCGCCAGCGCGACCTGGCGCTCGATGCGAAGGCGCCGCAGGCGGACGTCGCGAAGATGACGGTGGCGATGAACGGCTACAACACCGCCGCGACGCAGCGCCTGATGGCCGACCTCGGGATCGAGGAGGTGGCGGCGAAGAAGAGCGTCTACCGCTGGGCGGCGATGAGCTGGCAGAAGCTCCTCGACACGAAGGCCTCGCTTAAGGACGTCGGCGCGAAGTCGGCGGCCTGCGAGGCGCTCGCCGCGAAGGCGCCGAAGATCCAGTAGACGTCAGGCGCGCCGTTCGAGGATCGCGACGAAGAACCCGTCCGTGCCGTGGCGGGCGGGGGTCAGCGTGAGCGTTCCCGCGAGGCCGCCGGCGCCCTCCGGCGCGGCCGTGCCGATCGCCTTGCGCCACACATCCGTGTACGGAACGACTGCGAACCCCGTCGCGCGCTTCAGGAACGCCTCGACCTGCGCGCCGTTCTCCTCCGGCAGCACCGAGCACGTCACGTAGACAATACGGCCGCCGGGCTTCACGAGGCCCGCGGCCTTGTCGAGCACGCTCTTCTGGTCCTCGAGCCGCTGCGCGAGGTGGCGCTCGTTGAACCGCCACTTGGCGTCCGGGCGGCGACGCCACGCGCCGGAGCCCGAGCACGGCGCATCGACGAACACGACGTCCATCCGCTCGCCGAGCGCCTGGAGCCGCTCCGGCTCGTCGGCCGGGATCACCTGCACGTTGCGCGCGCCGGCCCGCCCGAGCCGCTCGATGATCGGCTTCAAGCGGTGGCGGTCGTCGTCGTGGGCGAAGATCTGGCCCTTGTTGCGCATCAGCGCGGCGAGCGCGAGCGTCTTGCCGCCGGCGCCCGCGCAGATGTCGGCGACCTGCATGCCGGGTTCCGCCCCCGAGAGCAGCGCCGCGACCTGCGAGGCCGCGTCCTGCACCTCGAACCAGCCGCGCCCGAACGACGGCTCGGCCTCGACGTGCGGCGCGCGCTCCGCCCCCTGCGGTGCTGCGATGCGCACGCACCAGGGCGACAGCGGACCTTCGACCGCGCCGAACTTCGACAGCGTCGAGACGAGCTTCTCGCGCGTCACCTTGATCGTGTTGGCGCGCAGGTCGACGGGCGCGCGCACCGCAAGCGCCGCGCCCTCGGCCGCCGCCCCACTCCCGAACGCGCGCTCGAACGACGGCGCGAGCCATTCCGGGAAATCGCCCGCGATCCAGGCCGGGACGTCCGTGGCGAGCGGCCTCGCTAGCGCGTCGGCCTCCGCCGCCGTCAGCACGCCCGGGCCGTGCTCCCAGCCGACGAGCTGCGCGATCTCTTCCGGCGCGACGCCGAGGCCGAACCGCGTCGCCGCGAGCACGAGCGCGCGGGGCGTGTCCTCGCCCATGTGATGCGCGAACGAGTTCTTCCGCCGCAGCGCGTCGTGCACCAGCGTCGCGATCACGGAGCGGTCGGCGGCGCCGGCGAAGCGATGCGCGCGGCCCCAGTCCTTCAGCGCCTCCGCCGCCGGGCGGTGGTGCGACGCCATCTCGGCGAGCACCTCGATCGCCGCGCTGAGACGCCCCGGCAGCCGCATCAGGCAAGCACCAGGCGCAGCGCGAACCAGACCCACATCGTGATCAGCAGCGCAACGCCCACGAGGAACGCCTGGAACCGGCTCGGCACGTGGTTCGTCGTCACGTGGATCCAGGCGTGGAGGTAGCGCGAGGCCGCGAACACGATCCCGAGCACGGCTGCCACGAGGTCGGCCTGCTTCGTCAGGAACAGGAACACCACGAGCACGTAGAACAGCACCGGCAGCTCGAACTGGTTCGCATACGCATTGCCGCGCTGGCGCAGCGCCTCCGGCCAGCGCGCGTTGTCGAGCGCGATGTCGGCGATGCGCACGCGCTTCGCCATGATCGCGGCGCGGCGGCTCACCCCCGTCCACAGCAGGAGCCCGAAGGCGAGCGCGACCAGCGCGAACACCGCGACGAGCAGCAGGTTTTCGGCAAGGCTCATGGGCGCCCGTCAACCCTGGCGCAGGTAGTTCGGCGCCTCGCGGGTGATCTGCACGCCGTGCACGTGGCTCTCGCGCATGCCGGCCGAGGAGATGCGGATGAACTTCGCCTTGCGCCGGAAGTCGGCGAGGTCGGAGGCGCCGACGTAGCCCATCGCGGCGCGCAGGCCGCCGACGAGCTGGTGGATGACCGCCGCGACCGGCCCCTTGTAGGGCACCTGCCCCTCGATGCCCTCCGGCACGAGCTTCAGCGTGTCCTTCACCTCCTGCTGGAAGTAGCGGTCGGCCGAACCGCGCGCCATCGCGCCGACCGAGCCCATGCCGCGATACGACTTGTAGCTCCGGCCCTCGTAGAGGAACACCTCGCCCGGGCTCTCGTCGGTACCGGCGAGCAGCGAGCCGATCATCGTGCACGAGGCGCCGGCGGCGAGCGCCTTCGCCATGTCGCCGGAGAACTTGATCCCGCCGTCGGCAATCACCGGCACGCCGTGCTTCAGCCCTTCGGCCGCGCACTCCATCACCGCCGAAAGCTGCGGCACGCCGACGCCCGCGATGATGCGCGTGGTGCAGATCGAGCCCGGCCCGATGCCGACCTTCACCGCATCCGCGCCCGCGTCGATCAGCGCCTTCACCGCCTCCGGCGTCGCCACGTTGCCGGCGATCACCTGCACGCGGTTCGACCGGCGCTTGATGCGCTCCACCTGCCGGATCACGTGGATCGAGTGGCCATGCGCGGTGTCGACCACCACGGCGTCGACGCCCGCGTCGATCAGCATCTCGGCGCGCACGTAGTTGTGGTCGCCGGTGCCGACGGCAGCCGCGACGCGCAGGCGCCCCTGCTCGTCCTTGGCGGCGTCCGGATGGAGTGCCGCCTTCTCCATGTCGTTGACGGTGATGAGGCCGACGCAGCGATAGTCGGGATCGACCACGATCAGCTTCTCGATGCGGTAGCGGTGCAGCAGGCGGCGCGCCTCGTCGCGGTCGACGCCCTCGCGCACCGTGACGAGGTTCTCCTTCGTCATTAGTTCGCGCACCGGCTGGTTCGGATCGGTCGCGAAGCGCACGTCGCGGTTGGTGATGATGCCGACGAGCGTGCCGTCGTCCTTCACCACGGGGATGCCTGAGATGCGGTAGCGCTCCTTGAGCTTCAGCACGTCGGCGAGCGTCGAGTCGGGGCCGATCGTGATCGGGTTCACCACCATGCCGCTCTCGAACCGCTTCACGCGCTGCACCTCGGCGGCCTGCGCCTCGGGTTCGAGGTTGCGGTGAACCACGCCGATGCCGCCGAGCTGCGCCATCGCGATGGCGAGGTTCGATTCCGTTACCGTGTCCATGGCGGAGGAGAGGATCGGGATCGAGAGATCGATCGACCGCGTGAGCTTCGTGCGCACGGAGACTTCGGACGGCAGCACCTCGGAGGCGCCCGGCTTCAGGAGCACGTCGTCGAACGTCAAGTATTCGGGGAATGCTTCGGCGGAAGGCTGCGATGCCATGGCCAACCTCTCCTCAACGTGTTCCGGGCTTCGGGTTGGCGGCGGTTCATACCACCCCCCGCCCGCCCCGCCAAGCGGCGTTTTCAGCCCCGTTTTCCGCCGCTCTCAGCGCAGCGCGCGCAGCGCGTTGAGGATCACGGCGACGTCGATGAATTCCTGGAGAATCGCGCCCTCGACGGGCACGAGGTAGCCGAACGCGGCCGCGATCATCGCCGCAATCGACAGCCCGAGCCCGGCAAACACGCTCTGGCGGGCGATCATCAGCGTCCGCTTGGCGATCGCCACTGCATCGGCGACCCGGCCGAGGTCGTCGACGAGCAGCACCGCGTCGGCGGCTTCCGAGGACGCTGCGGAGCCCCGCGCGCCCATGGCGATGCCCACGTCGGCCGCGGCGAGCGCGGGCGCATCGTTCACGCCGTCGCCCGCCATGACGACGTTGCCGTCGCCGCGCTCCGCAATCACCGTTTCGACCTTCTCGTTTGGCGCAAGGCCGCCCTTCGCCTCGTCGACGCCGAGTTCCGCGCCGATCCGCGCGACGACATCGGGCCGGTCACCCGAAGCGAGCACGACACGGCGCACGCCCGCCGCGCGCAGGCGGTCGAGCAGCGAGCGCGCGTCCGGGCGCACCTCGTCGGCAAGCCGGATGTGCCCGGCGAACGCGCCGTCGATCGCGACGGCGACGACGAGTTCGCCCTCCGCCCCGTGCGCGTGGAGCTTGTCCTTGCGGCGGATGTGCGAGGCCACGAAGTCGATGCCGCCGACCGCCACCCGATGCCGTCCCACGTGGCCCGCGATTCCCGATCCCGCCGTTTCGGTCACGCGAGTGGGCGGCGAGAGCGGCAGGCCGCGGTCGTGCGCTTCCGCCACCAGCGCCCGCGCGATCACGTGCGGCGAGGCCTGGTCGAGCGAGGCCGCGAGCGCGAGGACGTCGTCTGCCGCGTGCTTGCCGGCCGGCTCGATCGCCGCGACGCGCGCTTCGCCCACGGTGAGCGTTCCCGTCTTGTCGGCGACCAGCGTGCGCGCGTCGGCAAGCTTCTCGAGCACGCCGCCGCCTTTCACCAGCATGCCGCGGCTCGCCGCGCGTAACATGCCGGAGACGACCGCGACGGGAACGGCGAGGATCAGCGGGCACGGGGTGGCGCACACGAGCACGGCGAGCGCCCGGATCGGGTCGTTCGACGCCCACCAGGCCGCACCGGCGATCGCCAGTGTCAGCGCCAGGAACCACACGGCGTAGCGATCGGCGAGGCGCACCATCGGCGCCTTCGCCGCCTGCGCGCCCTCGACGAGCCGCACGATGCCCGCGTACGTGCTCTCGGCCGCAAGCGCTATTGCCTCGAGGTCGAAGGCGTCGCCGACGTTCGTCGCGCCGCTGCGCACGAGCGCGCCGACAGCGTGCTTTCTGGGGAGCGGCTCGCCCGTCAGCACCGCCTCGTCGAGCAGCGCCGGCGAACTCGTCACCTTGCCGTCCACCGGCACCACGTCGCCATGGCGCACGAGGAGGCGGTCGCCCGGCACGATGTCGGCAATCGGCACGTCCTCGAGCCCTTCCATGGAATAGCGCATCGTCCGGTCCGGCACGCGATTGAGCAGTGCCGTCATCTCGCGCCGCGCGCGCTGCTCGGCAAAATTCTCGAGGAACTGGCCGCTTGCATACATCAGCGCCACGACGATCGCCGCCAGTGGCTCGCCGTAGAGCAGCGCGAACGTCATGGAGATCGCGGCGACGAGATCGAGACCGACTTCACCTTTGGCGAGCGTCGTCGCGATCTCGAAGAACAGCGTCGCCAGCACGGGCAGCGTCGCGAGCGTCCAGATCTGCGCCGACCGGTCCGGCAGCGCAAACCCGAGCGCGAGGCCGGCGAGCGGCAGCACGACGAGCAGCGTGCGAACGGAACGCAGGAGCGGATTCATGTCCGAGGTATGCGCCGCCCTTGCCCGCCCCGGCAAGCCGCTTGCCGCAGGCTGCCCGGCCCTCTACATGAACCCGGCCATGGCCCTCCCGCCCGTCCTCCACCTCAAAGACATCCGCCTGAGTTTTGGCGGCAAGCCGCTGCTCGAAGGCGCGGAACTCAAGGTCGAACCCGGCGACCGCATCTGCCTCGTCGGGCGCAACGGATCCGGCAAGTCCACGCTGCTCCGGATCGCTGCGGGGGAAATCGAGCCTGATCACGGCGAACGGCTGGTGAAGCCCGGGACGACGATCCGTTACCTGCCGCAGGAGCCCGATCTCTCGGCCTATCCGACGACGCTCGCCTACGTCGAAGGAGGACTTGCGCCGGGTGACGATGCGCACCGGGCGCAATACCTGCTCAACGAGCTTGGCCTGTCGGGCGAGGAGTCGCCTGCAAGCCTCTCGGGCGGCGAGGCGCGCCGGGCGGCGCTTGCCCGCGTGATGGCGCCCGAACCGGACGTGCTGCTGCTCGACGAGCCGACGAACCATCTCGACCTGCCGGTGATCGAGTGGCTCGAAGGCGAGCTCAAGTCGATGCGCGGCGCGCTCGTGGTCATCAGCCACGATCGCCGCTTCCTCGAAAACCTGTCGCGGGCGACGGTGTGGATCGACCGCGGCATCGCGCGCCGGCTTGAGCAGGGTTTTGCCGCGTTCGAAGGCTGGCGCGACGAGGTTCTCGAACAGGAGGAGATCGAGCGCCACAAGCTCAACCGCGCGATCGTTCGCGAGGAGCACTGGGTGCGCTACGGCGTCACCGCGCGCCGCAAGCGCAACCAGCGGCGCATGCGCGAGCTCGAAGGCCTGCGCAAGGAAAGGCGCGATGCCCGCCGCGCCACCGGCTCCGTCACGTTCAAGGTCAACGAGGCGGATACGTCAGGCAAGCTCGTGGTCGAGGCGGAACGCATCTCGAAGGCGTTCGACGACCGCCCCATCGTCAAGGACTTTTCCACCCGGATCCTCAGGGGCGACCGCGTCGCCTTCGTCGGCCCGAACGGCGCCGGCAAGACCACACTCGTCTCGCTGCTCACCGGCCGCCTCGGCCCCGATACCGGTCGCGTTCGGCTCGGCGTCGGGCTCGACGTCATGACCATCGACCAGACGCGCTCGACCCTCGACGGCGCGCTGACGCTCAAGGAGACGCTGACTGGCGGCGGCAGCGACACGCTCCTCGTTGCCGGCAAGCCGCGCCACGTGATGAGCTACCTGAAGGACTTCCTCTTCCCGCCCGAACAGGCGAACACACCGGTCGGCGCGCTGTCCGGTGGCGAGCGGGGGCGGCTCGCGCTCGCGAAGGGCCTTCTCCTGCCCTCGAACGTGATGGTGCTGGACGAGCCGACGAACGACCTCGACCTCGAGACGCTCGACCTGCTGCAGGAGATGATCACCGACTATCCGGGCACCGTGCTGATCGTCAGCCACGACCGCGACTTCATCGACCGCACGGCGACATCCGTCATCGCCTCCGCGGGCGACGGCAAGTGGATCGAGTATGCCGGCGGCTTCAGCGACATGCTGGCGCAGCGCAAGCTCGGCAACGAGGCCGCGCTGGTGCGCCCGCGCGCCGAGCGGAAGGAGGAGGCGGCCGCCGCTTCGTCCGCCGCCGCCGCGTCGACGCCCGCGCCTGCCGCCGGCAAGCGCAAGCTGTCGTTCAAGGAGAAGCACGCGCTCGAAACGCTGCCGAAGCGCATGGCCCACCTCGAGGCCGAGATCGCCCGGCTGCATGGGGTCCTCGCCGACGCAGGGCTCTACGCGCGCGATCCCGGCGCCTTCGCCAAGGCGACAGCCGCACTCGACGCGGCGAAAGGCTCGCTCGCCGAGGCCGAGGACGAGTGGCTGCGGCTCGAGATGCTGAAGGAAGAGCTTTCAATCTCCAGTTGAGATTGCCGCTTCTCGGCTGCATGCTCGAAAAGACCGTTGGGGGATAGTGTCCTATGGCTTTGCCGAGCGAGCTTGATTTCGAGATGTACTACATCTTCCCGCCCGAAGTGTTCGAGGACCCCGTCGTCGGGCCGCGCCTCGGCAAGACGTTTCTCAAGTTGAACAGCCAGGGGAACATGATTCCGATCCTGAAGGACGCATCCTTCGCGGCGGCCGTGCGCGAGAATCCGGATTTCAAGCGGCGCTTTCTCGAAGCGGGCTGGAGCGTCGGCTCCTACGACCCCGCCAAGGATGACGACAGCGACTATCGTCGGTTCGTCGTGGAAGAGCTGCGCAAGATCGTCAGCGGCGGCCTGAGCGACGCCGACACCGATACGGCGATCTTCCTGTTTCACAAGTTCTGCCGGTCCGTCGTTCTCCAGGACGGCGAGGCCGCGCTGCCGCTCACGAAGTAGCCGTCGCCTGCGGCGGTCCGCGGAACCCCTTCGCCAGCACGAAGAGTTCCGCCGAGTCCGATCGGCTCGCCTTCGGCTTGATGTGGCGGACGGAGGCGAAGTCGCGCTTCATCTCGGCGAGGAGCTCGCCTTCGGTGCCGCCGCGCAGCACCTTGCACAGGAACGTGCCGCCGGGCTTCAGCACCTGCCGTGCGAAGTCGAGGGCAGCCTCGCACAGCGCCATGATCTTCAGGTGATCGGTCTGGCGATGCCCGGTCGCGTGCGCGGCCATGTCGGAGATCACGGCATCGGCCTTCTCGCCGCCCAGCGCCTCGATCAGGAGCGCGGGTGCCTCGTCGGCGAGGAAATCCTCCTTGAAGATCGTGACGCCCGGCAACGGGTCCATGCCGTGCATGTCGATCGCCACGATCCTGCCCTTGGCGCCGACCTTTGCGGAGGCGACCTGCGACCAGCCCCCGGGCGCGGCGCCGAGGTCGACGACCGTCATGCCGGGCTTCAGGAACGGCTGCTCCGCCTCGATCTCGGCGAGCTTGAACGCCGAACGGCTGCGGTAGCCCTGCTTCTGTGCAGCCGCGACGTACGGGTCGTTGAGCTGCCGCTCGAGCCAGAGCTTCGAGGAGACTGTCCGGCCGCGCGCGGTCTTCACCCGCTGCTTCAGCTGCCGCCCCTCGATGGTGGGTCCCTGTCGCGACGGGCCGCCGGGGCCTTTCGGCTTACCGGGGCCGGCCATAGGTGCCGTCCTCGAGCATCAGGTCGGTGAGGATGCCCTCGCGCAAGCCCCGGTCGGCGACCCGGATGCGGTCGGCGGGCCAGGCCGCGAGGATCTCGACGAGGATCGCGCAGCCGGCGAGCACCAGGTCGGCGCGTTCGGGTCCGATGCAGGGATGGCGCACTCGTTCGGCATAGCCCATCACGCGCAACTCCTCGGTCACGCGCGCAATGTCCTTGCGTGTCAGCCAGCAGCCGTCGACGCGACCGCGGTCGTACCGGCGCAGGTCGAGATGGACGCCGCAGATGGTCGTGACGGTGCCTGAGGTGCCGAGAATGTGATCGGGCAGCGGATGCGGTGACACCCGCCTTACTTCGTCTGCAAATTCGCGCACCATCGGGCGTACAAACCCGCACATTTCTGCGAACATTTGCTCGGTGACGTCGTTGCCGCCGAAACGCTCGGCGATGGTGACGACGCCGGCCGGAAGCGAGGTCCAGGCCTCGATCGCGTAGTCGCCCCGGTCGACTGCGACCCAGCTCACTTCGGTCGAGCCGCCGCCGATGTCGAACAGGAGCACCCGCTCGGCCTCCGGGTCGATGAGGGGCGAGGCGCCGGCGACCGCGAGCCGCGCCTCGGTGTGGCGGTCGATGATCTCGAGTCTGAGGCCGAGCTCGTCCTCGACCCGGTCCAGGAATTCCGGGCCGTTCAGCGCCATCCGGCAGGCTTCCGTCGCGATCAGGCGGTGCCGGCTGACGTTCCACCAGCGCAGCTTGTTGGCGCACACCCGGAGCGCGCCGATCGTCCGCCGCATGGCGCTTTCGTTGAGCCTGCCGGAGGACCCGGCGCCTTCGCCGAGGCGCACGATCCGCGAGAAGGCGTCGACGACGCGAAAGCCGCCCGGGGCCGGTTCGGCCAGCAGCAACCGGCAGTTGTTGGTGCCGAGGTCGAGCGCGCCGTAAAGCCCCTCGCCCCGCGCCCCCGACGCCGGGTCTCCCTCAGCCGATCTGCCGGCTGCGGCTCCATTGCGCGCTCCGTTCATGCCGGAGCGCGTCGCGCTGCCTGCGGTCACAGTCTTTCCATTCCGGCGCCCCGTCGCCCGGACCGAGCCGTCGCCCCCGTCATGTCACGAGGCTCGAAGCCCAGGCGCGCCGCCAAAGCCAATTGTTCCGTCACAGGCAGTGTAACAGGCAGAAACTCGATGTCACGCGGCTGATTTGCGACCGCTTCCGGAGCGCAAACGGGAGACGTTGACCGCTCGTCATCCTTTACAATCCTTGGTTGTTCTGTCCTTACTCTGGCCCGGGGTTAACGGCTCATTATGTGCTTTCTGGTACCCCTCACCCCAGTGCGTCCTAGGGTCAGGAGCGGATGCGTACATTCGGCAGTCATTGGTTCCGGGAAGGCTCGCTGATCTCGGAGTTCTCGGACAGCCTTGGTGCTGCGATGACGCGCCAGCGCTCGTCGATTGCGCTGTCGGCCGCCAAGGTCGAGGCCGAACTCGCGTCAAAGGCGAAGTCTGAGTTCATCGCCAACATGAGCCACGAGCTCCGCACGCCGCTCAACGCGATCATCGGCTTTTCCGAGATGCTCGGTACGCTGAAGAACCCGGAGAAGCAGAAGGTCCAGCAATACGCCGGCTACATCACGCAGGCCGCCGAGCATCTCCTGACGCTGATCAACGGCATCCTGGACATATCGAAGATCCAGGCCGGCAAGCTTTCGGTCTACCCGGAGCCGATGTACCTCCAGCACGCCGCCGAAAGCTGTCTCCTCATCGTCGAGGCGCGGGCACGCGAAAAGCAGGTCAAGATCGTCAACGACCTGCGCGCCGACTTGCCGCCGATCTACGCCGATCCGATCCGGGTCAAGCAGATCCTGATCAATCTTCTGTCCAATGCCGTGAAGTTCACACCCCCGCACGGCGTCGTGAAGATTTCCGCGGCTCCGGCCCACGACGGCTTCCTGAAGCTCGAGATTGCCGACAACGGCCCGGGCATGACGACACAGGAAGTGGAGATCGCCATGCGCCCGTTCGGGCAGATCAACGCCGGGCCGCATCGCGCGCAGGAGGGCACGGGCCTCGGCCTGCCCATCTGCCAGGCCCTCGCCCGCCTCCACGGCGGCCTGATGTCGATCCACTCGCAGAAGGGCGTCGGCACGACCGTCTACATCGAACTCCCCCTCCAGTTGCCGCGCGCTGACGCGGCCGAAGAACGACGGACAGACCAGCCGACATGACCACCGACACGTCTCCATCGATTGCGCCTGCCACGCCGCCGGCACCCGTCATGCCAACGATGTATGAGCGCATCGGCCGAATCGTCGCCGTCACTGGCAGCCACGCGATCATCCTGCTCGACAGCGACGAGGGCCAGCAGACACAGGACCGCAGCCCGGAGATCGGCACCCTTCTCAAGGTCGAGACAGCAGGCGCGGTCGCGCTGGCGCTCGTCTCCGCGCTGAGCTCGCCGATGCCAAGCCATACCCACGGCGATCCGGAACTGCGCATCGTCGAGGTCGAGTTCATCGGCGAACTGCCGAAGGACTCCTCCGGCCGTCCGACCGCCTTCCGGCGCGGCGTGTCATCCTACCCCTCGCTCGGAGACATCGTCTGCCGGGCCTCGAAGCTCGAGCTCGAGATGGCCTACGCCTGCGACGAGCAGACCTCGATCCGCATCGGCTCGATCCAGCAGGACCGCACGATCCCCGCGATGGTGCGCATCGACGAATTGCTCGGCAAGCACTTCGCCGTGCTCGGCACCACCGGCACCGGCAAGTCGTGCTCGGTGGCGCTGATCCTGCGCCGCATCCTCGAGAAGAGCCCGCACGCCCACATCATGATGCTCGACGTGCACCGCGAGTACGCGGCCGCGTTCCGCGACCTGGCCGAGGTCGTCAGCCCCGAGAACATGAACCTCCCGTTCTGGCTGCTCAATTTCGAGGAGATCGCCGAGATCCTGATCGGCCAGCACCAGAGCCGCGAGGTCGACACGGAAATCCTGCGCGAACTGATCCCGATCGCCAAGCAGCGCTATATGGCCAACATGCGCCGCGACCGCGGCCAGTCGATGCGCCAGCGCGACCTGCTCGAATTCCAGGCGATCGGCGTCGACACGCCCGTCCCCTACCGTGCCTCGGACCTCATGGGCTTGATCGAGGAGCAGCTCGGCCGCCTCGACCTCAAGAACGACCTCGCGCCGTACAAGCGCCTGAAGGCGCGGCTCGAGACCGTCACGCGTGACCAGCGATACCAGTTCATGTTCGGCAGCCTTACCGTGCAGGACACCATGGCCCAGGTGCTGGGCCGGCTGTTCCGCATTCCCGTCGACGGCCGGCCGATGTCGATCCTGGAGCTCGGCGGACTGCCGTCGGAAGTCATCAACGTCGTGGTGTCCGTGCTCGCCCGCCTCGCCTTCGACTTCGGGCTGTGGAGCGGCGGGAAGGTGCCGATCACGTTCGTGTGCGAGGAAGCACACCGCTACGTGCCGATCGACCGTTCGAACGGCTTCGAGCCGACCAAGCGCGCGATCTCGCGCATCGCCAAGGAAGGCCGCAAGTACGGCGTTTCCCTGTGCATCGTTTCGCAGCGCCCGGCCGAACTCGACCCGACCATCCTCTCCCAGTGCAACACCGTGTTCTCGATGCGGCTGACGAACGAACGCGACCAGCAGCTCCTGCGGGCCGGTATCTCGGATTCGGCAGCGAGCCTTCTCGAGTTCATGCCGACGATGGGCACCGGCGAAGCGGTGACCTTCGGCGAAGGCGTATCGCTGCCCACGCGCATCAAGTTCGACATGCTCGCGCCGAACGAGCTGCCGCGGAGCTCTACGGCGTCCTTCACCAAGAACTGGGCGAACGACATCGGGACCGACCAGTTCCTGCACGAGGTCGTCACCCGCTGGCGCACGCAGAGCATGGGCCAGTACGACGCCGAAGCCCTCGAGGCGGCGCAGCCCGAGGCGCAAGCCGTGGCGGCGGAAGCAGCGCGCACGCTCCAGGCCGCCGCCGCGGGCGGCAAGCCCGGCGCGTTCGGCCTGCAGCCGGGGTTCGGCCAGCAGGCGCGGCCCGCAGCAGCCCAGGCGCCTCAGATGGCTGCACCCGGCCTCGCGCGTGCTCCCGCTGCACCCTCGTCCGCGATCGATCCGCTGGGCGCTGGTCCGCGTCCTGCTGCACCGCAGGCCGAGATCTCCGCCGAACGGCAGCTTCTTGCCGGCGTGGGCGGGCAGGCGGCGGCCGCCGGAGGCAACGGCCAGATGAGCCTCGCCGCGTTGATCCGCCAGCTGAAGCCCGGCCTCGAGCGCCAGAAACGCTAGTCTTTCCACAGGCGCGCTTGACGGCCTCACGCCGGCGCTCATGCTAGCGTGTATGCGATTCGTTCACACTGCTGACTGGCAGATCGGCAAGCCGTTCCGCGCGTTCGCAGAGCGCGAGAGCCTGCTCCACAAGGCGCGCCTCGATGCGATCGAGCGGCTGGGCCAGGTGGCCATCGCCCAGGGTGCTTCCCACATCCTGATCGCCGGCGATCTCTACGACAGCGAGCAGCCTTCGGTGAGGACGCTGCGCGAACCGATCCAGCGCATGCGCCGATTTCCAGGCATCACCTGGCACGTTATTCCGGGCAACCACGATCCGCACCGCAACGGCGGGCCCTGGGACCGCCTGCAGCGCGACAGCGTGCCGGACAGCGTCCGCCTGCATCTCGAACCAGCGCCCGTCGCAATCGGCAGCGAGGCCGTGCTGCTGCCTTCCGTGCTGAGACGGCGCAGCGAAACGGCCGACCTCACGCAGTGGATGGACGATGCGCCGTCCTCCCCCGGCGTCATCCGCGTCGGCCTTGCCCATGGCTCCGTGACCGGCTTTGGCGGCGAGGGCGAGGCTGGCAACCCCATCGCTCCCGACCGCGCGAAGAAGGCCGGGCTTGATTACCTGGCGTTGGGGGACTGGCACCGCACGCTCGAGATCTCGCCGTCGACCTGGTACGCGGGGACCCCTGAGCCCGACCGCTTCGGCAGCCAGGAGACGGGACAGGCGCTGCTGGTCGATATTGCTGCTGCCGGCGCACCGCCGACCGTTTCGACGATGCGAACGGGGAGCTTCACCTGGCTGAAACGAGAAGAGCATCTCGGCAGCGAGGCGGACATCGCCGCAGTCGTGGCGCGGCTCCAGGCAGAGGGCGACGGGCACACCATCCTGCGCCTAAAGCTATCAGGTGCGCTTTCAGTCTCGGCGCGTACGATGCTGACGGATGCGCTCGTACGGCTCGAAGCGGCGCTGGCCCATCTGGATGCGGACCTCACCGCGCTCGCTGTCCGGCCGACGGAGGCAGACCTCGAGGCGATCGACTTCGGCGGCGTGTTGCGCGAGGCGGCGGAACGCTTGAAGGCGATGGCGCAGGACGAGGCGCTTGGGCAGGACCAGCGGCGGCACGCCAGCGATGCGCTGGTCGAGCTCTATCTGCTGGCCGCATCGCATGGAGCGGAAGCCTCCGCGGAGTGCGCCGCATGAAGCTCCTGAAGGTGGCCGTCGAAGGCGTCGGCCGGTTCGGCCAGCGGACGCAGGTAGAGGGGCTCGGTGAGGGCGTGAACGTCCTGTCGGCCGGCAACGAAGCGGGCAAGTCGACGCTGTTCCGTGCCATCCGCTTGTGCCTGTTCGAGCGCCACCGTTCGCAGAACAAGGACATCAGGGCGCTTGCCACCGAAGGCCTGTCGCTGCCGGTGACGATCGCAATCGCCTTCGAGAAGGATGGGATCGTCTGGGAGATCACCAAGTCGTTCCTGAAGAGCGCGCGCGCAAGCCTCACGCGTGACGGCGTCGAAGTCGCGCGCAACGATGCCGCCGACGAAGAGGTGTGGCGATTGCTCGGCCTCGAAGCCGGAAGCGGCCGCACGCTGGACCATGCAGCTTATGGTCTGCTGTGGGTCAGCCAGGGCGATTCCTTTGAAGCGCCGGTCCTCAGCGACAAAGCGACCAGTGCGCTCAACGCGGCGATCCAGCAGGAGGTCGGCACGCTGGTCGGCGGAGAACGGGCTCGCCGCGTGCTCGCCGAAGTAAGCGCCACGCTTGCCGAAAACCTCACGGACAACGACAAGGAGCGCAAGGGAGGTCCCTTCGGCGCTGCGCGGGCGCGGCTTGCCGAGGTCGACAGCGACCGCCTCGCGGCGCGTCAGAAACTCGCCGAACTCCACCACTGCATCGATCAGCTACAGCGCCTGAAGTCCGAGCTTCAGCGCGACGGCGATCCCTCGGTCACCCTGCGGCTCGAAGAGGAGCAAAGGCTTGCGGCGGCTGCACTGCAAAGCTGCCAGACCGCAGCCAAGCAGGTGAAGGAAGCCGAGGACGGCGAAGCGCTTGCCCGCCAGATGCTCGACGTCGCGCGCGACGCCTTGGCCCGGGCAGAGGCAACAGCCCGCCGGATAGACGCCTCTGATCAGCGGCTGCAGGCGCTGGCCGGTGCGATTGCTGCGGAGGAGAGCGTAGAGGCGGAACAGTGCGCCGAGTTGTCACGCCACCAGGTGGCCCTGCGCGACGCCGATGCAGCGATCCAACGGATCGACGCCGAGGCAAGACGCCTGGAACGGCTGCGCCGGGCGACGGACGCGGCGTCCCATCGCGATGACCTGGTTCACCGTCTCGGATCGCTTCGGGCCGCCGCGCTGACGCTCGAGAAACATGCCGGCGCCCTCGCAGCCAACGGCGTGACGGCCGCGGTGACGGTCGAACTCGACGCCCTGCTGCGCGATCAGGAGACGCTGGAGGCGCAGATCGACGCAGCGGCGACGGTAGCCACCATCGCCGTGTCGGGCGCCGCAAGCGTTACCGTTGGGGGTGAACCGATCACCGGGACGCTTCGACAGGCGATTACCGCGCCGACCCTGATCGAGATGAACGGCGTGACGATCACGCTTACGCCGCCGGCGCGGGATCTGGCCGTTGCGCACGGGAAGCGCACGAAGCTCAAGGAACGTCTCGACACGCTGCTGGCCCGGCACGGGGTCACAGCACCCGCCCACCTGCGCGAGCGTGCGGCGCAGCGACGGAGCATCGAGCAGGAGCTTGCCGTGGCGCGCGCCAATCTCAAGGGGCTCGGGTGCGACGAACACACCCTGCCCGAGGCGGTGAAGCGCTACGCCGCCCAGGTCGCGCAGGTTGAAGCGCTTCTTGCCGAAGCCGCGGTTGACTCAGGCGGTGCTCTTCCCTCGCCGGCCGAGATCGAAATGCGGCTCGGCGCGCTGGCCTCGGAGCGGGAGGACGCCGTGCGGCGACGTGCTGAAGCCGAGGCGCAGGTAGCCCTCTCCGGAAGTCGGCTCCCGGCGATTGCCGGCAAGCTCGGTCAACTGCGCGGCGAGGCGAAGCTCGTTTCGAGCCAACGCGACGCCGATATCCTTGCCCTCCCGCCAGAACGCCGACAGGCGGAGCTGACGCGACTGGCGGGTGAAGTGCTGGCGCGGGAGATGGCCCATCGCGATCGAGCGACTGCGCTCTCGGCACTGCGGCACAGCGCGCCGGATCAGGCTGCGCTGGAGCGTGCGGAGATCGCCGTCAAGCGGCGCAGCGAGGCGCTGGCGAACCACCTCGACCGCGTGCGCCGGTTGCGCGAGGACGTCGCTGGTCTCGAAGGCCAGGTGCAGGCGCTGGGAGGCGATGGACTTGGTGAGCGCGTTGCGGACCTTGACCAGCAGCACGCGCTGGCCGAGGCCGACGTCAACAGGCTTTCGCATCGCGTCGAGTCGCTGAAGCTCCTGCGCGACGTCGTATCGAAGGCCTACGCCGACCGGCGCGGTCAATTGCATGCGCCGTTGCGGCGGCACCTCGCGCCGTTCCTCCACGACGTGTTCCCTTCCGCGGAGCTTGACCTCGCCGAGGGGTTTTCGGTCGCGGGTCTGAAGCGCGCGGGGTCGGAGAGCTTCGACAGACTGTCCGGCGGCACGAAGGAGCAGATCGCGGTGCTCGTGCGCCTCGCCATGGCGGCGATGCTGGCCGAGCGCGGATTCGAAGTGCCGGTGATCCTCGATGACGCGCTGGTGTTCTGCGACGATCATCGCATCGAGCAGATGTTCGACGCACTGAACCGCGCTGGGCGCAACCAGCAGGTCATCGTGCTGACCTGCCGCGCGCGGTCTTTCCAGTCGCTCGGCGGCCGCGCGCTGCGGATCGCCTCCTAGGGCTGTCGTCCGGTTGCGAGCCGGCGCACCGGCACCTGCGCGAGCGCGGCGCCGGCGATCACCAGCGTCGCGCCGACGACGTGCTGTAATGTAATCGCGGCGCCCGCGATCGCGGCCATCACGATCACGTAGAACGGCACCATGTTGTGATGCATGGCCGCAATCGTCAGCCCGACGTATCGGCCGGCCCACATCCACAACACGGACGACGCGCCGACCGACATCGAACCGAGCCACAGGACGAGGCCGACGTCGCTGGGCGAAAGATTGGCCCGCACGCCGCCGCCGACGATGTCCGTCAGTATGAGGACGACCGCCGCGATGGCCCCTGCGATCAGCATGCTGACGGCCGACTTCGCAACGTCCGGCTCGTCCTTGAGCGTGCCGATCATCAGCTTGGTGTAGAACAGGTAGGCGAGCATGCCGCCCAGCATCGACAGCGCGCCGAGAAACGATGTCTCACCGGCCGCCGCGGTGGACGACGGCCAGCTCGTGATCACGCCGCCGGCGACCGCGAGCGCGATCGCAAGCAGCATCTGCGGCGTGAGGCGCTGTTCGCCCGACACCCAGTCGATCAGCACCGAGAAAACCGGCATCGCGGAAACCAGCACGGCGGCGACGACGGGATCGACGAGCGTCTGGCCTTGCGCGAAGAGGAACGTCGAAAGAATGAGGAGCGCACCGGCCGCGAGCGCCGCCGGATGCCGCGGAAGACGCAGCAGCGTCTCCTTCTCGCCGATCGCGAGCGCGGCGATGCCCACGACGAGCGCACCGATCAGGAGCCGCCCCGCCGTGATGGCGATCGCCGACCACGACTGGACGAGCACCGCGACAACCGGGAAGTTCGTGGCCCAGAGCAACATGCAGAAGACCGCGGCGACGTTGCCGCGAACCATGTGCTGCCGGCTTCCTGCCACCCTTCTCACCCGCCCGTCAACCGCCACGGTTCGAGAATATCCGGCGACGGCGCGAGTGGCTATGCGCGGGCGCCGCACGAGACGTGCGCAAAGGAAAAGGGGCAAGCCGCCTTCCGGCAGCCTGCCCCCGCAAACAGAATGGCCGGGCAATCGCTCACCCGGCCTGATGTCGTCAGTAGCAGTAGTCCCAGTAGCCGCGGGTACGCGAGCTGTTCGCCCAGTACCAGCAGAGCTCGTTGCTCGGCGCGTACGGGGTGACGCCCGGAGCGACCGTCAGCAGCGTGCCCAGCGTAACGCCCGCGATATAGGCGCCGTACCAGCCCTGGTTCACCCAAGGACGATAGTAGGGGCGGTAATAGCTCGGGCGATAATGCCAGTTCGGCGGCTTGTGGTAATGATTGTTGCCATGGCCCGGCTTGTTCCAGCCCGGCTTGTTGTTTCCATGACCGGGCTTGTTTCCGTGTCCGGGCTTGTTGCCGGGCTTGTTGCCGTGACCCGGCTTGTTGCCCGGTTTGTTGCCGTGCCCAGGTTTGTTGCCCGGTTTGTTACCCGGCTTGTTGCCACCATACCCGGGCTTGTTGCCGTGGCCGGGCTTCCCGCCGGGCTTGCTGTAGCCGGGCTTGCCAGGTTTACCGGACGGACGATGCGCGGGCTTGGCCATCTTGTTGCCGCCCGACGGGCGGTGCATCGACGCCTTGGAATGCCCGCCCCGCGACGGCATCTTCCGGTGCGCGCCGCCGCCGGCCCTTGCGAGGTTGACGGACGACATCGTGCAGGCCCCGGCGCACAGGGGCGTTTCGTTCGACGCGCGCGTCGGCTGCGCCGCAAAGGCTTCGACGGCGAGATTCGCCGTCACCAGCGCCAGCGACAGAAACACGTTCACCAGCAGCTTCACCACTCTCATCCTCGGGTCCTCCTGTCGGCACCGTTCCCGGCGCTCCGCCCCCCATGCTAGCATGTGTCAAAACACAAGACAGAGAGCACAATTTTGCTGAACAAGGCTACCGGGAGCGTCCTTACCCGCTTTGATGGTAAAGGGAGCGTTGACCGCGCCTCCGCCCGCTCGGGGGGAGCCTGATGTTCGACTGGATGTCCGAGGCGATGCTGCGGCTCGTCAATGCGATGTTTCCCGAGGCGGACTTTGCGAGCGCCGACATCATGCGCGGCATGCTCGGCCTCGTGCTGCTGGCGCTGATCATCGTATTCTTCGCGCTCGGGCCGTTCGCCTGGCTCAGGGGGCTCATCAGCGGTGCCCCGCGAAGCGACCGGGACGAGCGCGGCGGCTGATCGACCGTCATCTGGCGCAAAATTCAGCAACCCCTGGCGATTCTGCACAAGAAATCGGCAGTCGATGAAGATTTTCGCACGGTTCGGCGCTCGCCGGTTGCACGGGCGCGCGCCCCCGCTTTAATGCCCGCTGGAACAGCCAGGGGGCAGGAGCGTGGAGGGGGCGCGGGTTGAGCCGGTGTTGCAGCGCTCGTCCGGCGAGGCGCGCACCGCCTTTCGCCGCGCCGGCATGCGCACGGTGGCCTTCGACCACTACCAGCGCGGCTGCGCCAAGGTCCGCGTGCCGCGCTCCTTCGCCGACCCCGAGGCGATTTTCATCAACACGGCTGGCGGCCTCACCGATGGCGACACGATCAGCGTAACCGCGCGCTGGGAGACGGACGCCTCGGCCGTCGTCACCACGCAGGCAGCCGAGCGGGTGTACCGCGCGCGTCGCGATCGGCCGGCGATCGTGCGCAACCACGTCATTGCGGCCGACGGCGCCACCGCGGCGTGGCTGCCGCAGCCAACGATCCTGTTCGAAGGTGCGCGTCTCGATCGTGCGCTCGACGCCACCCTCTTCGGCAACGCCACCTTCCTTGGCTGCGAGACGATCGTCTTCGGCCGCACCGCCATGGGCGAGACGGTCTCGGCGGGAAGCCTGTTCGACGCTTGGCGCATCGAGCGCGACGGGAAGCTCCTGTTCATCGACCGCCTCGGGCTCGACGGCGACGTGCGCGCGGCTCTGAGCCGCAAGGCGGGCGCCAACGGCGCGATTGCCGTCGCCACCTTGGTCTACGCCGGCGCGGACAGCGCGCACAAGCGCGATGCGGTGCGGAGCGTGCTGCCGCCAGGCGGCACGGCGGCCGGCTGCTCCGACCTCGGCGAGGTGCTCGTCGTGCGCCTGCTCGCGCCGACGGAGTTCGCCTTGCGCCGCCAGCTCGTCGCGGTGCTCGAAATCCTGCGCGGCCGCGAGGGCGTGCCGCATCTTTGGCGTCTCTAGAAGAACGGTGACCGCATGAACCTCACGCCGCGCGAAAAGGACAAGCTTTTGATCTCGGTCGCCGCCATGGTGGCGCGCCGGCGCCTCGAGCGGGGCGTGAAGCTCAACTACCCCGAGGCCGTGGCGCTGATCACCGACTTCGTGCTCGAGGGCGCCCGCGACGGCACGCCCGTCGCCACCCTGATGGCGGAGGGCGCGAAGGTTCTGTCGCGCGCGCAGGTGATGGAGGGCGTGCCCGAGATGATCGCCGACATCCAGGTGGAAGCGACGTTCCCGGACGGAACCAAGCTCGTCACCGTCCACCAGCCGATCGTCTGAACGCGGAGGATCACCATGAGCGCACGCATCCGGCACAGCGGCGAAACCGGGTTGATCCCCGGCGAGATTCTGCCGCGCGAGGGTACCGTCACGATCAACGAAGGGTCGGACGCGATCACGCTCGAAGTCGCCAACACCGGCGACCGGCCCATCCAGGTCGGCTCGCACTACCACTTCTTCGAAACCAACGCGGCGCTCGCCTTCGACCGCGAGAAGGCACGCGGCCGGCGGCTCGACATTCCCGCCGGCACGGCCGTGCGCTTCGAGCCGGGCCAGACGCGCACCGTCGATCTGGTGCCCTACCGGGGCGGACGCTCCGTGTACGGCTTCAATGCCAGGATCCAGGGAGGGCTCGACTGATGGCCCGCACGATCTCCCGCCAGACCTACGCCTCTCTCTACGGACCGACCACTGGCGACCGCGTACGGCTCGCCGACACCGACCTGATCGTCGAGGTCGAGAAGGATTTCACCACCTACGGCGAGGAGGTGACGTTCGGCGGCGGCAAGGTGATCCGCGACGGCATGGGGCAGTCGCAGGCGATGCGCGCGCACGGCACCGCCGACACGGTCATCACCAACGCGCTGGTCGTCGACTCGACCGGCATCTACAAGGCCGACGTCGGCCTGCGCGATGGGCGCATCCTCGCGATCGGCAAGGCCGGAAACGCGGATACGCAGCCGGGCGTCACCATCGTGATCGGCGCGGGAACGGAGATCATCGCCGGCGAGGGCAAGATCCTCACCCCCGGCGGGTTCGACAGCCACATCCACTTCATCTGCCCGCAGCAGATCGACGAGGCGCTCTATTCCGGGGTCACGACCATGCTCGGCGGCGGCACCGGCCCTGCGACCGGCACAAACGCGACCACGTGCACGCCGGGCGCCTGGCACATCGAGCGGATGCTCGAGGCCGTCGAGGCGTTTCCGATGAACATCGCGATCTCGGGCAAGGGCAACGCTTCGCTTCCCGGCGCGCTCGTCGAGCAGATCGAGGCGGGCGCCTGCGCATTGAAGCTGCACGAGGACTGGGGCACGACGCCCGCCGCCATCGACTGCTGCCTGCGCGTCGCCGACGACATGGACGTGCAGGTGCTGATCCACACCGACACCCTGAACGAATCCGGCTTCGTCGAGACCACGCTCAAGGCCATCGGCGGCCGTACGATCCATGCGTTCCACACCGAAGGGGCCGGCGGCGGCCACGCGCCGGACATCATCAAGGTGTGCGGCGAGGCGAACGTCATTCCCTCGTCCACCAACCCAACCCGTCCGTACACGGTCAACACCGTCGACGAACACCTCGACATGCTGATGGTGTGTCACCACCTCGATCCCTCGATCGCGGAGGACGTTGCCTTCGCCGAAAGCCGCATCCGCAAGGAGACGATCGCGGCGGAGGACATCCTGCACGATCTCGGCGCATTCTCGATCATCGCCTCCGACAGCCAGGCGATGGGCCGCGTGGGCGAGGTGATCATCCGCACGTGGCAGACCGCCGACAAGATGAAGCGCCAGCGCGGCAGGCTGCCGGAGGAGAAGGGCGACAACGATAACGTCCGTGTACGGCGCTACATCGCGAAGTACACGATCAATCCGGCGATCGCGCACGGCATGTCGAAGCACATCGGCTCGATCGAGCCGGGCAAGCTCGCCGACCTCGTGTTGTGGTCGCCCGCGTTCTTCGGGGTGAAGCCGGACCTCGTCCTCAAGATGGGCATGATCGCCGCCGCGCCGATGGGCGATCCCAACGCCTCGATCCCGACGCCGCAACCCGTGCACTACCGGCCGATGTTCGGCGCGTTCGGCAGGGCGCTTGCGAAGAGCCGCGTGACGTTCGTCTCCAGGGCGGCGCTGGCGAAGGGGGTCGCCGGTCGGCTGGGGCTGCGCAGCAACGTGATCGGCGTCGAGGGAACGCGTTCGATCGGCAAGGCGGACATGGTGCACAACGCGGCGACGCCGAAGGTCACCGTCGACCCCGAAACCTACGAAGTGCGCGCCGACGGCGCCCTCCTCACCTGCGAGCCCGCGACCGTGCTGCCGATGGCGCAGCGATACTTCCTGTACTGACGATCATGCTCAAGGCGGTGAACGTGCTCCAGGCGGGACGGTGGACGGTGGCGCCGTCCGACACCGTGACGCTCGACCATGACCACCGCCACCGCCGCCGCATCCTCCTGACCTCCGATTCGGGTCGCGAGTTCCTGCTGGACCTCGGCCACGCGGTGGCCCTGCGGCACGGCGACGGGCTGGAGTTGAACGACGGGAGCGTGGTGGCGGTACAGGCTTCGCCCGAGGCGCTCCTGGAGGTGCGCGCGCGGGACGCAGACCACCTGGTGCGCCTCGCGTGGCACCTGGGCAACCGTCACCTCGAGGCGCAGATCGAGCCCGGCCGCATCCTGATCCGCCCCGACCACGTGATCGCCGACATGCTGGCAAAGCTCGGTGCCACGGTGAAGCCGGTGACGGAACGGTTCCAACCCGAAGCGGGCGCCTACAGCCACGGCCACGGGGGGCATCGATGAGCACACCAACGCTCTATCGACTGCTGACGTGGCTTTCGCCCGCCTACCCCGTCGGCGCCTTCAGCTACAGCCAGGGCCTCGAAGCCGCGGTCACAGAGGGCCTCGTGACCAACGCGGACGCTACCCGCGCATGGATCGAAGACGGCCTGACCTGCGGCATGCTCTGGAGCGATGCAGTGATCTTCGCGCGTGCGCACGAGGCGACCTGCGGCGAGGATTGGGCAACGCTCGACGACATCGCCGCGTTCGCCGCTGCCTTCCTCGTGACCGCGGAACTTCGGCTCGAGGCGATGTCGCTCGGCGCGGCCTTTCGAACGACGACCGAAGCCGCATGGCCCTGCCCTGCTTTGGCGCAACTCCCCTCCTCGGTCGCCTATCCCGTCGCCGTAGCGGCTGCGGCGGCCGGGCATGGGATCGCGGTCGCGCCCGCACTCGCGGCCTATCTGCACGCGGCGTGCGCGAGCCTCGTGTTCGCCGCGGTTCGCCTGGTGCCATTGGGCCAGACCGATGGCCAGCGGATCACGGCCGCACTCGAACCCTCCGTGCACGACGCGCTGGAACGCGCCATTGCGACACCGCTCGACCGCCTCTCCACCCTCGCGTTCACCGCGGAGATCTGTTCGATGAACCACGAGATCCAGCACACGAGGTTGTTCCGCTCATGAGCACTCCCCTGCGTGTCGGCATCGGCGGGCCGGTCGGTTCCGGCAAGACCAGCCTCGTACGCGCCTTGTGCGAGGCGACGCGCGCGCGCTGGTCGATCGCCGTCGTCACCAACGACATCTACACGCGCGAGGACGCGATGATCCTCGCTCGCTGCCAGGCGTTGCCGGAAGACCGCATCGTCGGCGTCGAGACCGGTGGCTGCCCGCACACCGCGATCCGCGAGGACGCCTCCATCAACCTCGCCGCCATCGCCGATCTCTGTGCACGCCACCCGGACCTCGACGTCGTGTTCATCGAATCCGGCGGAGACAATCTCGCAGCGACCTTCTCGCCCGAGCTCGCCGACCTCACGATCTACGTGATCTCGACCTGCCAGGGCGAGGAAATTCCGCGCAAGGGTGGACCGGGCATCACCCGCTCGGACCTGCTGATCATCAACAAGCGCGATCTCGCGCCCTACGTCGGCGTCGACCTCGCCGTGATGGAGACCGATGCGACCCGCATGCGTGCTGGCAAGCCGTTCCAGTTCACGGATCTGAAGCGCGGCCACGGGGTGGCAGACGTCGTGCAGTTCATCACACGCATGGGTGGGCTTCCAATAGGTCGCGAAAACGTGGAAGGAGGCTTTCGCCTCCTTCCCGCATGATTACGTCGGCCAACGCGAGCCTAATTGGCCTCGAGTTGCAGGTTGCGCCGAACGTCGGGAATGATCTGCTCCCGGAGAATTGCCGGGTTGATCCCCTGGAACTGCTGCTGAACCAGGTCCGGTAGACGCCCTTCGATTTCCATCGCGCGTGCCGGCTGGCCGGTGTCGCGCAACGCCTTCGCGAGCCCAACGTTAGATTCGACCACCCAGCTTACCGGCAGGTCGCGGACCTGAACCATGTTCAATCGCTGCAACGCCGCCTCGGGATTGGCCTGCCGTACAGTCCCGGTGGCAAAGTTGCGCGCTTGCCTCAAGTCGTTGATGCCAAGCGCCACGTTCGCGAATGCCGCATGGGGCGTTTCGGGCGCCGTGGCGACTACCGACTCGAGGATACTCCGACCCTCCGCGAGATGTTCTCCGCCGCGGAACAGCAGGAACCGCCCTGCCTCGTCGGAGTTGATCATGCGTTCGGCAGCACTCCTTTCGGCATCGCTTCCCGGTGCACGGATGCTGAGCGTCATCGGCGCGGATGTAATCGATCCCAGTGCAGTGGCGCGGATCTCGTATTGCCCCGGCTGGCGAAACGTCCAGCCGTTGCCGCCGTAGAACAGCTCCACCTCCTGCTCGATCACCTGACCGGGTTGCAACGTAACGAAGGGCTGCTCAGGCTCCTTGATCGCCCAGGGCACGAAGGCTCCCTGAATCGGCCCGGCGATCGTATAGGTCACCGAAGCATACTCGGGTTCGAGGTACCGCGGCGCCTGGATCGGACCGTCGCCTGCATTGGCAAGACGCGCGATCACGGTCACGGGTTCGGCCAGCACGAAATCTGGTTGGGATGGCCTCAGGCTCAGTTCGAGCCTGCCGGCGGCGACCGCGCTCGAGGCGCCGACGACAAGGGCTGCAATGCACGTTATGGCAAAGCGGATCATGGTCGTTCTCCTCAATGACAGTTGCCAAACGAATAGCCGCTGCCCGGCAGCCAGCGGCGCTTCGAGCGATCTTCCAGCTTGTGCAGTTCGCCAGCTGACCATGCATAGCCCCAATCCGAAGCCAGCACAGCCGTCTGGTTCATGACAGTCCTGCCGCCCGAGGCGATCGGACCGCTTGGGCGCCAGGCGTCTCCATCGTTGTGATACAGGCAAAGACTGTGGCCTAATTCGTGCGCGGTCGTGCGCAGGATGCGGCTCTGGTCGCCTCCCAGCGTGTTCATGAACACAGCAAAGGAGCGTCGGGGCCCGGTGTCGAACATGATCCCCAGCGTACCGGCGCTCGTGTAGCAGGTCACATAGGCAGCGTACGAATGGATCGCTCCACTCCCTGCCGCAGGAGGCGAGTTCATGTTTGCCGCCCGGAAGTTGTCGAGATCGGCGTCGCTGAAGCAGGTGCCAGGCAGCGGGTCGGCGATGTCGCCACGGTCCTGGCGGATCGTAAGCGCGATGCCGAGCGGTCCATAGATCTGTGGAAGCGAGAGGGTTTGCCCGTTCCGAGTTGCAGACGCCGGGGGCCAATTGACGCCGGCAAGCTTGTCCATCTCGAGCCAGACCTGCTGGGCTGGCGCAAAATTCGGCTTCACGACATAGCGGAAGCTGTTCGCGCCGCTGGGATTGTCGTATGCCATCAGCACCATCTCCGGTCGGGCGTCCCCATCGAGATTGGCGAGCGCGATACCGGCGCCCTGCCCCTCCCAGCCCACGCCGTCAGTCATCGAAAAGCCGGGATCCCAGCGCTGCGCAACGCCATTCGTGCCGAGGTTCCAGCCAATCTTGACGCGGAAGTTGTTGGCCCCGCTCGGGTTGTCGTAGGCCATCAGCACGAGTTCGGGACGAGGGTCGCCGTCGAGGTTCGCGATAGCCGCTCCCGCGCCTTGACCCTCCCAGCCAACGCCATCAACCATGATGAAGCCGGGATCCCACCGCTGCGCTCGCCCGTTCGAGTCTACGTTCCATCCGATCTTGTAGCGGAAGTTGTTGGCGCCGCTCGGATTGTCATAGGCCATCAAGATCATTTCAGGTCTGGGATCGTCGTCGAGGTTTGTCATCTGGACGTCTGCGCCCTGACCTTCCCAGCCGACGCCGTCCACCATGATGAAGCCCGGATCCCACCGCGTCGCGTTGCCGCGATTGTCCAGGTTCCAACCGATCTTGTAGCGAAAGTTGTTGGCGCCGTTCGGATTGTCGTACGCCATCAAGATCAGCTCCGGCCGCGCGTCGGCGTCGAGGTTGGTTAACGCCGCGCCGGCTCCTTGCCCTTCCCAGCCGACTCCATCGACCTGCGGGAAGCCGACCCAATTGGACGTAAAGCCGTTGGCGTCGAGGTTGAAGCCGATCTTGTAGCGGAAGTTGTTGGCGCCGCTGGGGTTGTCGTACGCCATCAGCAACATGTCAGGACGCGGATCAGTGTCGATGTTGGAGATCAGGACATCGGCACCCTGACCTTCCCAGCCGACGCCGGGAACCTCGAAGGCAATGGCGGGAGCCGCGCTTGCGATCGCCACCATGGCTGATACGCAGATTGCGCGCGGCGTAGGCCTCAAGTACGCACGTCGAAGGCAAGACGGGATGTTCATCTCAATCTCTCCTTCCCGGATTGGGGGTGGCAACACCCACAGCATGATCAGGAGAGCGTCGACCGGCTGTGATTTTCCGCACGAACCCTGTAACGACGGTCGCAGCTCATCTTCTTGAATTCGCAGCGGAGGGGCCGATGCCCAAGGGCTACTGGATCGTTCGGGTCGATGTGACGGATCCGGAGGGCTACAAGAAGTATCTCGCCGCCAATGGGGCAGCGTTTGCGAAGTACGGCGCCCGGTTCATCGTGCGGGCCGGCCCGTTCGACGTTCTCGAAGGTTCCGCGCGGTCGCGCAACGTGGTAATCGAGTTCCCGAGCGTGGAACAGGCGCGCGCCTGCTATCACTCCGCGGAGTATGCGCCGGCGCTCGCGTTCCGGCAGGATGCTGCGACCGCCGACCTCATCATCATCGAAGGTTACGACGGCCCGCAGCCGGGCGAGACATGATCAGAGCGACCGCGGGATCGTCCGTGTGCGGCGGCGACGGAACACTTCCGCCTCGCCTTCCTTCGCGATCACCTCCCACGTCACGTGAAAGTTCTGGGCATCCGACGTGAGTTGCGTCTGCGCCGACCCTGAAACGTCGGCTGGCCCGGACCGGAACGTCCATTCGTAGCGCGACACCAGCTTTGCCGAGAGCGGTTCGTCCGGGTGGATGGTGAACACGTCCAGCGCCTTGCTTCCCACGGCGATCGCGCGATCCTCGATCAGCGACTCTCCGAAATCGGCATCGAGCGTGATGGTCCGCAGGCCCGTGCCGATGTCGTCCTCGACGGTCTTGCGGTGATACCCGACGCGCAGGGTCTTGAGCCGGGCCGGCGCTGAAATCTCCGGTGGTTCGAAACGCACCTTGGCATCGAGTGGCGATGGCGGACGCACCGGCAGTCGCATCGTCGAGCGGCCGCTCGCGAGGGTGAACATGGAGAGTTCCGGCTGTGGCCACAGCACGAACCAGAACTGGTTCTGCAGCGCCAGCCGCAGACGGTGCCCTTTCGGGATGGTGCGGCCGATGTCGTTCAGCGTCAGCCGTACACGGAACGGTTTGCCGACGGGGCACGGCTCCGGGTGTTCGTGCGACGTGCGGTGCGCGAGGTTCAGGACGCCATAGGTGAACACCGCCGAAGTGCCGTCCGGAAAGACGTCGCAAAGCCGCGCGGCGAGATTGACCTGCGGCTTGTCGACGACGATCTCGAGATCGAGTTCGACCGCGCCGAGCAGCGTCAGGTCGGCCTCGAGCGGCGGCGTGTCGAAGGTGAGCGAGAGCCCGTCCTCGCGGCGCTGGTCGACCGCGAGGTCCGGCGCCTCGCCGCCGTAGCCGCCCCACCGCCCGTAGTCCGTGCCGGCGGTGGCAGGGCACGAGAACGACAGATCGGGGCCGTCTTCCGGCTGCGGACGGAGGCCCGCGGCGTTGAGATGCAGCGTGCGCCAGTCGAGCCGCGGGCTCGGCCATGCTTCTTCCGCGGCCCACCGCCCGGCGTGCTCCCGGTACCACGGGCGCGGGCGCTCCGCCTCGCCGATCCACACGCGGTACATCGGTTCGGCGAGGATCCCCGTGTCCTCGCCGAGGAGCCATTGCCTCCACCACCGCAGCGCCTCCTTGAGCCAGCCGATATGCGGGCCGGGGTCGACGCGGCACGGATAGGTGTGTGTCCAGGGCCCCATGATCGCCTGCTTCGGACAAGTGAGCCCCTCGAGCAGGCGCGGCACGGAGTTCGAATAGGAATCCTCCCAGCCGCACACCGCCATCACGGCGCACGTGATGCGCGAGAAATCCTCGCACACGGAGCCCTGCTTCCAGTAGTCGTCGCGGCGCTGGTGGGCGAGCCACGTCTCGGAGAGCGACGTCGCCGCCTCGAGCCGCGCCATCCACATGTCGCGCCAGCGCTCGCCCACGACCTGCGGGTCGGGCGGCATGGTCTGCTCGGCGAGCATGAAGTTCGACCACATCTCGTTCTCGGTCAGCAGCGCCCCGCCCATGTAGTGGACGTCGTCCGCATACCGATCGTCGGTCGAGCACAGCGTGATGATAGCCTTGAGCGCCGGCGGGCGACGCGCGGCGACCTGCAGCGAATTGAACCCGCCCCACGAGATGCCGGTCTGGCCGACGTTGCCGTTGCACCACGCCTCAGCGGCGAGATGGGCGATCACCTCGCAGATGTCTTCCTGCTCCTGCGGCAGGTATTCGTCCGCGAGGATGCCGTCGGAATCGCCTGCGCCCCGAAGGTCCATGCGGCAATAGGCGATGCCGTGGCCGGCGATGTACGGGTGGAGTTCAAGGTCGCGGTAGACCGTGCCGTCGCGGCGGCGGTAGGGGATCGCCTCGATCACCACCGGCACGCGCGCGTCCGTTCGGGGCCGCCACAACGTGCAGGCGATGCGCGTGCCGTCCTTCAGCGTCACCCAGTAGGGGTCGATCGTATCGACCGCATACGGAAAGTCTTCGCGAACGGTGGCCGAGGGGCTGCGGGAAGGGCCGGGCATGGCGGGTCAGGCGAGCGTGAGCGGGAAGTGGCAGCGCGCGGTCTGGCCGGGCGCGACGGACGCGAGCGCCGGCAGTTCCCGCCGGCAGATGTCCTGCGCGCGCGGGCAGCGCGGGTGGAATTCGCAGCCCGGAGGCCGGTTGCGCAGCGAGGCGACCTCGCCCGAGAGCACCGCGCCGAGCTTGCGATGGCGCGGATCGGGCGACGGCTGCGCGGCGATGAGCGCCGCCGTGTAGGGATGCGCGGGCTTGCGGAACACGTCCGCCGTCGGCCCCTTCTCGACGATCCGGCCCATGTACATGATCACCGTCTCGTCGGTGATGTGGCGAACAACGGGCAGGTTGTGGGTGATGATCACGTAGGCGATGCCGAACTCGTTCTGGAGCTTCACGAGCAGGTTCAGCACCTCGCCCTGCACCGAGACGTCGAGGCCGGCCGTCGGCTCGTCGGCGATGATCAGGCGCGGGTTGAGCGCAATCGCGCGCGCCACGCCGACGCGCCGCGCCTGCCCGCCGGAGAGCTGGTGCGGATAGCGGCGGGCGAAATCGCGCGGCAGGCCGACGAGCCGCAGGAGCCGCGCGGCTTCGGCGGTGAGGTCGCGCTCGCGGCGCATGCCGTGGATGACGAACGGCTCGGTGATGAGCGACTCGACGGTACGGCGCGGCGACAGGCTCGACACCGGGTCCTGGAACATGAGCGACACGTCGCGGTGATAGGCGCGGTTGCCGCCCTCCCCGCCCGCGAACGGGTTCTTGCCGTCGAACACCACGCTGCCGCCGGCGATCGGCAAGAGGCCGCAGATGGCGCGCGCGAGCGTCGACTTGCCGGAGCCGCTCTCGCCCACGACCGCGAGCGTCTTGCCGGCCGCGAGGTCGAACGATACGTCGAGCACCGCGTCGAGATGGCGGTTCTTCAGGCCCAGCATCGCGGCCTTCAGCGCGCCGGCGAGCGCGTAGCGCACATGCAGGTTGCGGACCGCGAGGAGGCTCACGGCAGCGCCTCGGCGACGAGATGACAGCGCACGTGGTGGCCGCGCCCCAGCACGACATCCGGCGGCCGCGTCGTGCGGCAGCGGTCCTGCACGAGCGTGCAGCGCGGCGCGAAGATGCAGCCCTGCGGCTTCACCCGCAGGTCCGGCACGTCGCCGGCGATCACCGGGAGGTCGCGCGTCGAGTCGAGGATGCGTGCGGGGTCGCACTCGATCAGCGCGCGCGTATAGGGATGGCTCGGCCGGACGAAGATCTCCTTCACGGGACCCGCCTCCACTACCTCGCCTGCGTAGAGCACGACGACGCGGTCGCAGAGCTCCGCGATGGCGCCGAGGTTGTGCGAGATGAAGAGGATCGAGCCGTTGATCTCGGTCCGAAGTTCGCGGAGGAGATGCAGGATCTGCGCCTCGAGCGTCACGTCGAGCGCGGTCGTCACCTCGTCGGCGATGAGCAGCGCGGGGCGCTGCATCAGGCTCATCGCGATCGCGATGCGCTGGCGCATGCCGCCGGAGAACTGGAACGGGTAGCGGTTGAGCTGGCTCTCCGGGTCCGGGAGTCCGACGCGGCGGAGCGCATCTGCCGCCTTCTTCAGCTTCGCCGCGCGCGAAGATCCACGGTCGCGGTACTGGATGTCGAGCATCAGTTCGCCGATGGTGCGCACCGGGTTGAGCGACGTCATCGGGTCCTGGAACACCATCGACATGCGGGTGCCCCGCAAGCCCTGCATCTCGTCCTCGGGCAGCGCCACGAGGTCGCGCCCCTCGAAGTGCATGTGCCCCGCCTCGATGCGCGCGTTGTGCGACAGGAGCCGCATGATCGCGAGTGCCAGCGTCGACTTGCCGGAGCCGCTCTCGCCGACGATGCCGACCACTTCGCCCGCCGGCACCGCGAAGTCGACGTTGCGCAGCGCATGGACGGTGCCGCCCTGCGACTGGAAGCTGACCGACAGGTCGCGGATGTCGAGGACGGTCGCCGTCATACGACGCGGCGGAGTTTCGGATCGAGGAGATCGCGCAAGCTCTCGCCGAGGAAGGTAAACCCGAGCGTGGTGATGATCAGCGGAATGCCGCCGGCGACGACGATCCACGGCGCGACGCGGATCACCTGGAAGCCCTCCTGCAGGATGCGACCCCAGCTGGGGGCCGGCGGCGGGATGCCCATGCCGAGGTAGGTGAGACCCGCCTCGAGCGCCACGACGGAGGGAATGTCCATGCTCGCGATGATGAGCAGCGGTCCCACCACGTTGGGCAGGATGTGGACGAGGATCACCCGGAGCTTCGAGGCGCCCATCGCCTCGATCGCCTGGATGAACTCGGAGGTCTTGAGCGACAGCGTGGCCGTGCGCGTGAGCCGCGCGTAGGCCGGCGTCTGGATCGCGATGATGACGAGCATCAGCGTCGAAACGCTCGCCCCCAAGAGCGTGATCACGGTAAGGCCGAGGATGATCGCGGGGAACGAGTAGATCGAATCGAAGATCAGCATCAGGAGGTTGTCGAGCCAGCGCGGGCCATAGCCAGCGAGCAGCCCGAGGATCATGCCGATCGCCAGCGAGATCGCGATCGTCGAGATGCCGACCGAGAGCGCGATGCGGCTGCCGGCGATGACGCGGCTGAACACGTCGCGGCCCAGTTGGTCCGTCCCTAGAAGATGCTCGAACGAGGGCGGCGAAAACTTCTGCGGGATGTTGAGCTTGAACGGGTCGTAGGGCGTGATCCACGGGGCGAACAGCCCGGTGAGGATCACGAGCAGCACGAGCACGAGGCCGAGGAGGCCGAGCGGATCGCTCTTCAGCCGCCGCCAGACGAGGTTGCCGGAGGCCGCCTTGACGGGCAGCGCCGTATCAAAGGGTTGCGCGGACACGGGGATCGAGCCAGGCGACGAGGAGGTCGGCAATCGGCATGGTGAGGGCGAACAGCGCCACGGTCGTCAGCACGGCGCCCTGCACCACGGGGAAATTGCGCATGCTGGCCGCATCGACGATCAGCTTGCCGATGCCGGGACGCGCAAAGATCGCTTCGACCAGCACCGCGCCGGAAAGCAGGCCGCCGATCGCAACCGCGAGCAGCGTGATGGTCGGCAGGATGGCAAGCCGCAGCGCATACGACTTGATGATCTGGAATTCGGGCAGGCCGAAGGCGCGCGCGGTGCGGATGTGGTTCTCCCCCATGACCTCGAGCATCGAGGCCCGCACCAGCCGCGACAGGTAGCCGACCCAGCCGAGCCCCAGCGCAAAACCCGGCAGGATCAGATGCGCGATCTGGTCCTTCAGGTTGCCGGGCTCGCCCGCCCCGATGATCGGCAGCCAGTCGAGTTTGATCGCAAACAGCAGGATCGCGTAGATCGCGACGACGAAGGACGGGATCGAGATCGTCGCCACCGACAGGACGCCCGTGAATTTGTCGAGGAACGAGTTGCGCCGCACCGCCGAATAGCAGCCGAGCGGAATGCCGAGGGCGGCCGCCCAGCCGAGACCCACCGCAATCAGCGCCAGCGTGTACGGCAGGTTGTCCATCACCATCGTCGAGACGGGGCGCTGGCTCCACATGTCGGTGCCGAGGTTGCCGTGCAGCAGCCGGTTGAAGAACGTCGCAAGCTGCATCCAAACTGGCTGGTTGAGGCCGAGTTCCTCGGTGATGCGCGCCCGCATCTCGGCGGACGCACGCGAACCCAGCATGATGGTCGCGGGATCGCCGGGGATCAGCTTCAACGCCATGAACAGCATCACCATCGAGGTGATGATGATCAGGACGGACAGCGCGATGCGCTGGAGAGCGTAGAGAAACATCCCCGGAGGTTCGTCTCGTGATCCAGTTGACCGGAAGCGGCAGAAGGGCCCGCCCCGAATGGAGCGGGCCCGAAGGCGTCACGACCGCTTGTAGTTCTGCGGAATGTGCTCGCTCGCCGTGTCGAAGCCCGGCGTGATGGTGTCGCGGTAGATGAAGTTCGCCGGGTCGTGCGTGATCCACACGTAGGCGCCGGTGTCCTCCATGATCTCCTGCATGCGCAGGTAGATCGCATCGCGCTTGGCCGGATCGAGTTCGCCGAGGCCCTTCTTCCACAGGTCCTCGAACTCGGGGTCGCTCCAGCGTTCCCAGTTCCACACGCCGACCTGGTTCTTGGTGAACCACTGGAGCGCGTCGGACGGATCGGCCGAGGTGCGGTAGCGCATCCACCAGATTTCCAGGGTCTTCCAGTCCTCGCCTTTCGATTCAAGGCCGAGGTTCCAGAACGGGCCGGAGTCGACCGGCACGATGTCGACCTTCACGCCCACGTCGGCGAGGTTCGCCTGCACGACCTGCGCGGCCGTCACGCGATAGCTCTCGTTCAGCGTCTTGAAGGTAAGTTGCAGGTCGGAGACGCCCGCATCCTTCAGAAGCGCGCGCGCCTCGTCGGGATTGTAGGAGAACTTCGACTCCTTGCGGTTGCCGATGAGGCCCAGCGGCACGACGCCGTGCGCGACCGGCGCGAGGCCGCCGTAGGCCGCGTCGATGATCGATTTCACGTCGATCGCCCGCTGGATCGCCTTGCGGACGCGGATGTCCTTCAGCTTCTCGTGCTGCGTGTTCATGCCGATCCACGAGTAGAACGGACCGGCCTGGTTCACGAGCTTCGAGCCAGGCGGCGTCTGCTTGAGAAGGCGCGCCGCGGTGGCGGGCTGGACGCCGGTGATGTCGACTTCCTTCGCCTCGTAGGCGAGTTCGGCCGCCGAGGGATCCTCAATCACCAGGAACTGCACTTCGCCGAAGGGGGGCTTGGTGCCCTTCCAGTCGGGGTTCGCCTTCAGCACGATCTTCTGCTTCGGCGTCCACTCCGTCATCTGGTAGGGACCGTGCTGCGCTGGAAGTTCGGTCGTGAACTTCTGGTCCTTCAGCTTCTCGACCAGCGCCTTCGGCAGGATCGAGCCGGATTCCGTTGCGACACCCATCAGGAAGGTCGCCTGGAACGGCGACTTCAGCACCAGCGTGCCGCTGTACTTGTCCTTCACGTCGACATGGTCGAGCGTCGGCCAGCGGGCGGACCAGTCGGACTTGAGCATCCGCTCGAGCGAATACTTGACGTCGTCGGCGGTCACTTCGCCGTTGCCGCCGGACCACGCCATGCCCTGCTTCAGCGTGAACGAGATGTGGGTCGGGTCGTCCTGCGAGACCTTCTCGACCCATTCGGAGGGCACCCAACCGAACTTGCCGTCGGCCTCGACGGTCGGCATCGCGAGACGCGGCATGCACGACAAGAGGATCGAGGTTTCCGCGCCGCCGATCATGTAGCCCGGATCGAGGATCTGGATATCGCCATCGGTGCGGATCTTCAACACGTCGCCATCGGCGGCGAGCACCATCTCCGGCTTGATGCCGAGCATGGCGATCGTGCTCAGCACTGCGCTGTTGCGCAACAATTCGCGGCGGTTCATCTAGGCTTTCTCCCTATCTTGCCACGCTCTAGGCTGGGGTGCCCCGGCCTTCCTCGCTGGCTCTTCGACGGCATTGTCTCCGTCTTTGACGATCATACTCAACCTGTTGGCCGCGGCCTGTCAAATGGATCGGCCATGCGTGGGCGGATCATCAGTCCGGACCCGCTCTCTGCGGCGTTGCCACGATCGCGACACGCGGCCTACTCTGCCGGTCATGAGCGATCATCGACGCGGCGGCCGAGAAGCCCGCCGGGCGCTGCGGTCCGCGCCGCTCGCGCTGAACGAGCGGCCGGTGTGGCCGGGGATGGAAGGCGGCCTGTACCAGCCGCTGAAGGAACCGGACGTCCTGCGCATCCACCGTGCGGCGCTCGACGTGCTCGCGGACATCGGCATGGCCGATTGCCCACCCTCCGGCGTCGAATTGTTGACGGCAGCCGGCGCCGACCTCCAGCCGAACGGGCGGCTCACCTTCTCGCACGCGCTGATCGAGGACATGATCGCGTCCGCCGGCCGCCACTTCGTGCTGCACGGCCTCGATCCGCGGCATGACCTCGAACCCTGGGGCCGCCGCGTCTATTTCGGCACCGCCGGCGCGGCCGTGCACATGGTCGATGCGGAAACGGGCCAATACCGGGATTCGACGACGCGCGACCTCTACGACATCGCCCGCACGGTCGACGCGCTGGAGCACGTCCACTTCTTCCAGCGCTCGGTCGTCTGCCGCGACCTGTCCGATCCCTTCGAGATGGACTTCAACACCTGCTACGCCTCAGTCGCCGGGACCGCCAAGCACGTCGGCACGAGCTGGGGCGATCCTGCGCACATGCAGGCCTCGATCGAGATGCTGCACCTGATCGCCGGCGGCGAGTCCAAGTGGCGCGAACGCCCCTTCGTCAGCCAGTCGAACTGCTTCGTCGTGCCGCCGCTCCGGTTCGCGCCGGAATCGTGCCGGTGTCTCGAAGTGGCCGTCAGGGCCGGAATGCCCGTGTTCCTCGTTTCGGCAGGTCAGGCGGGCGCCACCTCTCCGGCGGCAATCGCGGGCTCGCTCGTGCAGGAGATCGCCGAGTGCCTCGCCGGCCTGTTCTACGTGAATGCCGTGCAGCGCGGCGCGCCGGCGATCTTCGGACCGTTCTGCTTCGTGTCGGACCTGCGCACCGGCGCGATGTCTGGGGGCAGTCCCGAACAGGCGCTGCTCTCGGCGGCAGCGGCGCAGGTGGCGCAATACTACGACCTCACTTGCGGCACGCCCTCCGGCATGACGGACTCGAAGATGCCCGACGCGCAGGCAGGCTACGAGAAAGCCTACAACCATGCGCTCGTCGGCAATGCCGGTGCGAACCTCGTCTACGAGTCGGCGGGGATGATGGCGAGCCTCCTCGGGTTCTCGCTCGAACAGCTCGTCATCGACAACGACATCATCGGAGCGACCCAGCGCACGATCCGCGGCATCGACGTGTCGGACGCGGCGCTGTCGCTCGACACGATCCGCGAGACCTGCCTCGGCGGGCCGAACCACTTTCTCGGCAGCCACCAGACGCTGGGGCTGATGCAGAAGGAATACGTCTACCCGAGCGTCGGCGACCGAACGAGCCCGAAGGAATGGACCGAGCAGGGCCGTTCGTCGATCATCACGCGGGCGCGTCGCAAGCTCGAACGCATCCTCGCGGAACATCACCCGACGCACATTCCCAAGGCGGTCGACGAGGAAATCCGCCGGCGGTTTCCGGTACGGCTGCCTGGCTCTGCGATGGGAAGCCCTTGAGCGCGGCCAGTTACAGTCTGAAACGGAATTGAAAAAGGCCTGCAACAGTCGTGGGCCATTCTGGGGCGGTGCTTTGCAGGGAGAACGACATGAAGATCCAGCAGGTCATCGACAACATCGCTACCGCAGCGGGGATCGACCCGTCCGCCGCCGAACGTGCGGCGGGCACCATCCTCTCCGTCATCCAGGGCGAACTCGATCCGGCGACCAGCGAGGCGCTGTTCCAGAAGCTGCCGGGCGCGAGCGAGCTCGCCGACCAGAACGCGGTAAGCCCGGATGGCGGCGGCCTCCTCGGATCGCTCGCCTCGAGCGTGTTCGGCGCGCGGGCGGGGCTGCTCGCGGCGGGGTTCAACCAGCTCGAAAGCTCGGGCCTCACCATGGCGCAGATCGAGACGGCCGCGAGCGGCGTCCTCGCCTACGTCAAGGCGAACGCGGGCGGAGACCTCGCGAAGAAGGTCGCCGAAGCCCTGCCCTCGCTCGGCAAATCCGGCTGACGGGCCGGGGAGCCCGTCAGAGGTTATCGCGCTTGTAGGACTGCCTGAAGGCGCGGTCGAGGAATGTCCGGTCGTGATCGAACGTCTTGATCGTGCCCTCGAGGTGGAAGTGCGTGCGGTCGCACGTCATCACGAGGTCGGTCTCGATCCGCACGTCCCACGTGTCGCGCCGGTAGTGCGCGGTGCAGGCGATGCGCGAGCGCGTGCGGTCCGGGTCGTCGTTGTGCACGACGTACTGCTTAAGCTTCGTGTAGCTGATCTCGGTGCCGATCTCGTCGATCACGTAGGTGCCGTCGTCGCGGCGGATCTCGAACATCGTCGTTTCATTCTCGATGTCCTCGATCATGTGGCGCGTCTCCGAACCGGCGCGCGTCACCGTCGTCGCCGCGATCTCCGCACGGACGGACGGTTCGAACTTCACGCGTTTCAAGCCCTTGTCGGAGACGAGCACCGGCAGCTCGATGCTCGACTTCGACGGGTCGATCGTCACGGTCGCCTTCTCAGGCGAAGGCCAGGCGATCGGCCAGTAGCTCGTCGACACCGCGACGCGCAGGCGCGTGCCCGCCGGGATCGTCTGCGCGATCTCGTTCAGTTCCACCCTGACGTCGTAGAACTGGCCCTTCTTCAGCGGCGTCGGCTTCTCGTGGCTGTCGCGGTGGGACAGGTTCAGAAGGCCGTAGGTCACCCGCTCGACGGAGCCGTTCGGGTGGATGCAGTTGAGCCGCACGGCGAGCTGCGCCTGCGGCTTGTCGGAGGCGACGCGCAGTTTCACATACGTGCGCCCGACGATGGCGAGCGGCTTCTTCAGCGTGTCGCTATCGAAGGTGAGCGAGGCGGCGTCCTCGTAGCGCTGGTCGAGCGGCATCTCGGGCGCGATCTTGCCCAGTGCATAGGCGCACCACTCGCCCGCCGCGGACCCGGTGGTGAGCGGCGAGGAGATCGACACGGGCTTTGTCCGCTGCGGCTTCGTGTTGAGCGTCCCCGCGCCGAGCCAGCTCGTCCGCATGCGGATGTTCTTCGACGGCCAGTCGGGGAAGCCGACCCAGCGGCCGCCGCGGCTGTCGAAGTGCGGGCGAGGAACTTCCGAGTCCTGCAGCCAAACGCGCAGCGCCGGCTCCTTCTCGACGCCGTTCTTCTCGCCCTTGAGCCAGCGGTCCCACCAGCGCTTGCACTCCTGGAGGAAGCCGATCGCCGGCCCCGGCACGCCGACGTGCGGATACTTGTGGCCCCACGGGCCGGCGATGCCCTTCGCCATCTTCAGGTTCTCGACCAGGCGGAACACGGCGGCCGTGTAACCATCCACCCAGCCGGAAGCGACGAGCACCGGCGCCTCGATCCTGGAATAGTCCTCGCAGACGGAGCCGTGCTTCCAGAAGTCGTCGCGCCGCTGGTGCGCCATCCATTCGATCGGCGGACATTTCGCGTTCGCGATGCGCTGCTGCCAAAGCTCCTTCCAGCGATTGTCGCCGACCATCAGGGGATCGGGCGGCAGCGCGCCGATGGTGAAGAAGTAGCCGCCCCAGTCGAGCGTGTCGTTGAGCAGGCAGCCGCCCATGAAGTGCACGTCGTCGGCATAGCGGTCGACGGTCGAGCACAGCGACACCACGGCCTTGAGCGCCGGCGGCCGGCGCGCGGCGACCTGCAGGCCGTTGAAGCCGCCCCACGAGATGCCGATCATGCCGACACTGCCCGAGCACCACGGCTGCTTCGACAGCCAGTCGATGATCTCGAGCGCGTCGTCCTGCTCGCGCTTCACGTACTCGTCCTCGACGAGCCCGTCCGAGTCGCCGGTGCCGGAGATGTCGACGCGCGCCACGCCGTAGCCGTTGGCGGCGAACCAGTAGTGGGTCTCGTCGTCGCGCACGCGGGTGCCGTCACGGCGGCGGTAGGGGATGTACTCGAGCACCGCCGGGCACGGGCGCTGTGCTGGATCCTTCGGCAACAGCAGCCGGGCGGCGAGCTTGCGCCCGTCCTTCATCGGCACCCACGCGATCTCGATGTGCTCGACCGCGTCGCGGCAGGCGACGACGCCGCCCTCCTCCACCTTCTTCAACATGGCGCTTCTCCCGGACGTCTCTCGTTCTTGGCGCCGGGATTAGAGGCTCGTCGCGCGACGGGAGTCAACGCGACCGCGGCGCATGTCAGACGTGATCGCGCGGAATCTTCAGCGAGAACGTCCGACGCCGGACAACCTCGCTCGCCTCCTTCGCCTCGAGCACCGCCTCCACGAGAAAGTGGGTTAAGGTCGAGGTCATCTCCATCTTCGTGTCGATCGAGAGGTCCCAGTCGCCGCGCTTGTAGCGGCGCGCCACGTGCGAGGCGAACGTCGCCGACAGCGGGTCCGCCGCCTTGATCGTGTAGCGGAACGCGGCCCGCGTCCCCTGCTCCAGGTCGATCGACGGCAGGCGGCGATAGCCGTCGTCGTTTACGCGCTCGAGCACGGTCTCGCCCGTCATCACGTTCTCGCTCACCGTCCAGGTGTTGGACGCCGGCTGAAGCTGCACGGTCTCGAACGGCGCAGACGACTCCGCCGGCGGGAACGGCGGCAGCTTCCTGTCGAGCGGCGAGGCGGCGCGCACCGGCAGGCCGAAGCTCGACCCCTTGCAGTAGAGCTTGAGCAGGTTCGCCTCGGGCGACGGCCAGACCGTCGGCCAGTAGGCGTTCGATACGGCGACGCGGATGCGGTTGCCGACGCCGAAGCGGTGACCCAGGTCGTTGAGCTTCACCTGCACCTTGTAGCGCCGGCCAGGCTTTATCGGCTTCAGGTCCTCGTGCCCGTTGCGGTGCGTGAGGTTCAACACGCCGTAGCTGATCCGCGTCGCCGCGCCGTCGGGGAACACCTCGCACAGCGTCACCGCCACGAACGCGTTCGGCTTGTCGGAGGCGACCTCCAGCGTTGCGACGGGCGCGCCCAGAACGTCGAGCGCCTCCTTGAGCGGCGGCGTCTCGAACACGATCTGCCCGCCCGTCTCCTGCCGCTGGTCGAGCGCCTGGTCGGCCCAGTTGCCATAGGGGCACCACTTGCCGCCCGCGAGCCCCGTCGTCTGCGGCGAGCCCACCGTCAGCACGTCCTCGCTGGCGCGGCCAAGCCTCCCTTGCGAGAAGCCGAACTTGCGGTTCTTCACGGTCTTCGGCGGCCATTGCGCCTCGGCCACCCACCGCCCGGGCTTCTCGGCATTGTAGCCTGCCGGACGGACCGGATCCTCGACGTAGGCAGCAAGCATCGGCTCGTCCATCACGCCCGTTTCGACGTCCTTCAGCCACTTGTCGAACCAGCGCAGGCACTCCTGCAGGAAGCCGATCTGCGGGCCGGGCTTGGCGAAGTGCGGATACTTGTGCGCCCACGGGCCGACGAGGCCCTTCTTCGGGCCCTTCAGGTTCTGCAGCAGGCGGAAGATCGTGTTGCTGTAGCCGTCCGCCCAGCCCCCCACCGCGAGCACCGGCGTCTCGATCGCGCTCCAGTCCTCGCACACCGAACCGTGCTTGTAGAACGCATCGCGCCTCTGGTGCGTCAGCCAGTCCTCGAGCCAGAAGCCGCTCTCGTCGATACGTTTCAGCCACATCGCCTTCCACTTGTCGCCGACGATCGCCGGGTCCGGCGGGCAGGCGTTGAGCGAGAACATCGTCGTCCACCACGACATCTTGTCGAGGAGCAACGCGCCGCCCATGAAGTGGATATCGTCCGCATACCGATCATCCGTCGAGCAGATCGAGACGACGGCCTTGAGCTGCTTCGGCCGGCGCGCCGCGACCTGGAGGCCGTTGAAGCCGCCCCACGAGATGCCGATCATCCCGACCTTGCCGGTGCACCAGGGCTGCTCTTCGAGCCACTTCAGGATCGCGATCGCGTCATCCTGCTCGCGCGGCAGGTACTCGCCCTTCAGCACGCCCTCGGAATCGCCCGACCCGCGAATGTCGACGCGCACGCAGGCATAGCCGTGCCCGGCGAAATAGGGATGGGTCAGCATGTCCCGGTCGACCGTGCCGTCGCGGCGGCGATACGGGATGAACTCGAAGATCGCCGGCACAGGCGTTTCAAGCGCAGTCACCGGCCGCCAGATCCGGGCGGCAAGCTTCACGCCGTCGGGCATAGGGATCATCACGTCGTCAAGCATTTCGACGGCGGCGGGAAAGCGCTGGACGACGGTCATGTCGGAGGACTCGAAGGTTGTGCGGACGCCCATATCATACACGCCAGCCTGCGCGCGGCCAGACTGCTCCGTACGCAGACGGTGCATGGCGGGGGAAGCGCCCGCGTTCCTCCCCGCTCTTGACAGATCGGGAGCGGCAAGGCCCATAGGCCGCGCAATACCGGGGAGGGGGGACATGCCTCACACCGCACGATCGCTCGGCCCTGTCGCCGTCGTCGGGCTCGAGTCGCGCTACATCCACGAAGTGCTCGACGTCCTCGCGCGCGCCGGCATCGCCATTGCCGCCTGCCTCCCGTCGCGTTTCGACAGCGAGGTCACCCACGGCGTCCCGGCGCTCCAGGATTTCGCGGCGTGGACGACGGCGAACCGGGGCGCCCTCTTTACCATCCCCCTGCTCACGCCCGGTCGCCGCAAGCGCGCCGTGGAGGAAGCGATCGCCGCCGGGCTCGTCGTGCCACCGGCGATCGTCGACCCGACGGCCGTCGTGTCGCGGACGACGGTGCTCGGCGACGGGACGGTCGTCAACGCATTGGCCGCGATCGGCGCGAACGGCGTAATCGGCCGACAGGTGCAGATCAACCGCACCGCCTCGCTCGGCCACGATCTCGCGCTCGAGGACTACGTTACGGTCGGCCCGAACGTTACCATCTGCGGGAACTGCGTGATCGAGCGCGGCGCCTACATCGGCGCGGGCGCGACGCTCGCGCCGAAGGTCAGGATCGGCGCCAACAGCATGGTCGGAGCCGGTACCGTGGTCGTGCGCGACGTGCCGCCGAACACGGTCGTCGTGGGCAACCCGGCCAAGGTCGTGCGCGAAGGTATCGCGGGTTACCGCGACATCGGAGTGTGAACCGATGATCAAGGTGTTCACGACCATGGTGGGCGACCTCTTCCATTTCGGCCACGTGGAATTCCTGAAACGCGCCCGCGCCATGGGCGACCACCTGACCGTTGGCCTCATCTCCGATCGCCGCGCGGCGAGCTACAAGCGGCCGCCCGTGCTGTCGTTCGAGGAGCGCCGGCTGGTCGTCGAAAACTCCCGTTACGTGGATGCCGTGCTCGAACTCGACGAGAACGTGACCAACGAGTTCATGCAACGGCACGGTTTTGCCCTGCGCGTCTATGCGACGGCGTCGCCGCAGGAAGAGGAACGGAACTTCCGGACCTTGTGGAAGGACATGGACCGCGCCTACTTCCGCCGCATCGACTACACGGAAGGCATCTCGACCACGGACATCATCCGCCGCATCCGCGAGCGACCGGACCTCTAGGACGCCTCGAACGCCTGCAGCGCCGACTTGATCTGCGCCACCGCGACGTCGGCCTGCGGCAGCACCGCGCCCATGTTCAGGAACCCGTGGATCATGTCGGGGTGCGAGAGCTCCGCGACCTTCACCTTGGCTTCCCGCAAACGCTGGGCGTACTCGATCGCCTCGTCCCGCAAGGGATCGAACCCTGCGTGCAGAACGATCGTCGGCGGAAGCCCGGAGAGGTCCGCTGCACGCAGCGGCGACAGCCGCCAGTCAGCCGCATCCGCGCCATCGAGATAGTTGCGGACATACCAGCGGTATCGCTCGCTGGTGAGAAGATAGCCCTGCCCCAGCATTTCGTGCGAATGGTGGCGCAGCGTCAGGTCGAGGCATGGATAGATCAGCACCTGGTTCGCCAGACGTTCGCCGCGCTCGCGCAGGAGGAGCGCGGTCGCAGCAGCTAGGTTCGCCCCCGCGCTGTCGCCAGCGACGCCGATCGACTGCGGGTCGAGACCGAGGAAACGCGCGTTGGCAATGATCCAGCGGGTCGCCGCGACCGCGTCGTCGAGCGGCGCCGGGTACGGATGTTCCGGGGCGAGGCGGTACTCGACCCAAATTACGTTCACCTTCAGTGCGTTCGCGAGCCTGCGGCACAATGGTTCGTAGACGGATAGATCTCCGACCGTCCAACCGCCGCCGTGGAAGAACACCAGCGTCTTCGTCGCCGCTCCGGTGCGCAGCGGCCGAAACAGTTTCAGCGCCGGCACGCCCGGCTCGATCGGGCGAATGTCGAGTGCCTCGCCGACCGGTTCGACAGGCCATGTCAGCGGCTTGCGCGTGAGGCGGTAGTGCATGCGTGCCTGCTCGGGCTCCAGGCTTCCCTTCGTCGCGCCGGTGCGTTCGAGAGCCGCGATCAGCGCAACGGCGCGCGGATCGAGGGCCGATATCTGAAGGTGAATCATGTTGGTCGCTCCAGTGATCCGACCCTGTTGTGCGGGACGACTGCGGCATGCTCAATCCAAGCGAATTCACCCCGCACTTCGATATTGCTCAGCTGTGCTGACGACGGGCGCGTCGTATCAAGAGGATGCCTAATGGCGTTTCCTCCTGAACTTGGACCGCGCGTCGAAAGATCCGCGGTCTTTTTTTTGGGCTTCAGGACGCGCGCTTGAGCGGAACGACGCGGGGCGGCAGCGCGGGGCCCTTCTCCGGCGCGAGCAGCTGCTCCTCGAGCTCGCCGCGCGACTGTGCGACCTCTTCGCGAATCCAGTCGCGGAAGTAGGAGACCTTCGGCAGGTTGAGCTTCGCCTTCGGCGCGACGAGGAAGTACGAGAAGTCGAGCTGCTGCAGCGTGCGGAAGGGGCTGACGAGCCGCCCGCTCGCGAGGTCGGCGGCGGCGAGCGTCGCCTTCGCGAGCGCGATGCCGCGCCCCAGCACCGCCGCTTCGAGCACGAGACTCGACTGGTTGAAGCGCGGCCCGCGCGTTGCATCGACGCCGTCGACGTGCGCCGCCTTCATCCACATCTCCCAGCTCGGGCACGAGGGATCGTTGTCCGGGCTGTCGTCATGAAGCAGCGCGTGCTGCGCGAGATCGGCCGGCGCATCGATCGGCGGGCCCTGTTCGAGCAGCGACGGGCTTGCCACCGGCACCACATACTCCGTCAACAGACGTTCGACGACGAGGTCGGGGTAGTGCCCGCTGCCATAGCGGATCGCGACGTCGACGCCGTCGCGCGCGAAGTCCACGAGGGAGATGGAGGCGGACACGTGGACATCGATGTCGGGGTAGCGCTTCTCGAACTCGTGGAGTCGCGGCAGTAGCCACTTCGCCGCGAACGACGGCGCGACGGAGACGGTGAGAAGCCCCGTCTCGCCCAGCGCGTCGATCGCGTCGATCGCCGAGGCGAGTTTGTCGAAGGCCTCGCGTAACCACGGCAGGCCCGCCTGGCCGGCATCCGTCAGCGCGAGGTTGCGCCCGTTGCGCTGGAAGAGTTCGAGACCGAGATGATCCTCGAGCTGGCGGATCTGGTGGCTGACGGCCGCCGGCGTGACCCGCAGCTCTTCGGCCGCCAGCGATACGCTCAGGTGGCGCGCGGCTGCTTCGAACGCGCGCAGCGCCGTGAGCGGCGGCAACTGTCGTGCCATGGCCTTCCTCGTCGGTCGTCTTGTTGGAGCAGGTCGCCTGCCCGCCGAAAGGGGGCAGGCCCCGCCGCCGAGGCGGCGGAGGCCCACGCCGCAAGGTAGTTCCAGCGGGCGCCGCCCGAGGTCTTCGGGTTCGGCGTGATCACCTGGATGCCCTCCTTCACGAGGTCGTTCCAGTCCTTGATGCCCTTCGGGTTGCCCTTGCGGACGAGGAACACGATCGTCGAGGTGTAGGGCGTGCTGCCGTCGGCGAACTTCTTCTTCCAGTCGGGCGAGAGCTTGCCGGCCTTCACGATCTGGTCGATGTCGGCGTCGAGCGCGAGCGTCACCACGTCGGCGTCGAGCCCGTCGATCACCGCGCGGGCCTGCTTGCCCGAGCCGCCGTGCGAGGTCTCGATCGTCACCGTGTCGCCGGTCTTCTCCTTCCAGTATTTCGCGAAGGCGGCGTTGAACTGCTTGTAGAGCTCGCGCGTCGGATCGTACGACACGTTGAGGAGCTTCACCTCGGCGGCATGCGCCGGCGCCGGCGCGACGACGGGACCGGCGGCGATGAGCGCCACGAGCGCGGCGGACGCGAGGAAGGTTCTGCGAAGCATGGTCAGTCTCCAGATGTGGCCTCGTTGATCGAGGCAAGGGTTGATCGTCGACCCTCTCCGGTTCGGCGAGGGCCCTGGTTCAGGCACTTCGGTTGGTGTTGGGGCGGGCGAACCTCAGCCCGGGAGCTTGCCGCTCCTCTCGGACATCGAGCGGGCGAGTTCGCCCGAACTACAGAGCAGCATGAGTTCCTCCGCATACGTCTCCGGCGGTCGCGTGAACCGCGTCCGGAACAGGCGGGCGATCAGGGATCGTATGGACACCGAAAGCCTCCTTGCGTTGGCGACGATTTCAATCTCTACCGATCGAGTAGAGATTGTCAACAACAATGTTCGACAAAAAGAACGATCGTACCGTTATGCAGAATCCGGCTGCGTTCGTCGGATCGCGACAAGTGCCTGACAACGGCACGTTCCGAACCCGAAAACCGCGGCTACAACGCTTGCCTAGCTTCACGCGAACGTGCTACACGCCGCGGTCTTGATGCCCACCGGCGGTGGGGGATCGTCTAACGGTAGGACAGCGGACTCTGACTCCGCCAGTCTAGGTTCGAATCCTAGTCCCCCAGCCATTGAAATCACACGGTTTTCCCCAAGTTGCAAAAGAACGAATGAGCACAGTCGGGCGCTCAGTCGGGAAGTTTTGTTCTCCTTTGTTCCAGTTTTTTGATCGCGGCCTCGGCAAGCAATGGGTCTCTTGCGAGATAGTGCGCATCCAAAATTGACTTGACGTCGCGCAGGCTGTGGCCGGTCAAAGTCGCGATCTCGGCTTCTGAACAACCTGCGACGGCCAAGCGTGTTACGCAGGTACCGCGAAGATCATTGAATGTCAGATTCTCAATGCCCGCAGCAGCGCATGCCTTCGCCCACGAAGACCTGAAACCGTCCTCGGTCCAAGGTTTGCCGTTTCGTTGAGTGAGGATTATCGGGCAGCGTCGCTCCTGCACATCCAGCAGACGCTTAAGATCAGAGCCAACCGGGATCGTAACGTAGCGCTTAGTTTTTCGTTGTCGCAGTCGGATCTTCTCACCGTCGTAGGAAGACCATGGAAGTCGCAACAGATCTCCCTGGCGCTGTGCGGTCCACACTGCGAGTTGAAACGCTAACCGAAGCTGCAGGGAAGCCACCTGCATAAATCGTCGTTCATCCTCGTCGCTCCAAACGTTTTCAGACCTCGAGTTGCGGTAGAGACGACCACCTCCCTTCAGTGGATTTGCCTCTACGAGTCCCCTGCCCCATGCCCATGAAAGGCAACGAGCGAAGATCGACCAGGCATAATCCGCCTGCCGCGGCGACCGCCGGGCCAACTCGTCCTTCCACTCTGAAAAGACGGCTCTCGCCCGCCGGTGCTTTAGCAGTTGAATGGGCATGGTCCCGAATCTGCCGGAAATGATTGTAAGCCATTTTGCGTAGTCGGCCTGGGTCCGTGCGGCCAATCCTGCAAACTCGGCACTGCTTTCAAATTTCGCGATGATAACCCTGAGAGTTGATCCGGTCTCAACGACCTTCGCTGCCACAGCGGCGTTGTATGAGGCCATGAACTCTGTCGTACCAGGGGCGCCGGCAATGGGCGGTCCGCCCTTCCACGCGTACCAATATGTTTTCCAGGTACCGTCCGCCAACTTCTTGCGACGAGAATTGAGCCCCTTAAGTCTGACGCGCATCGTAGGTCCTGAACCAATCTTCATCTGGATTCGAGGAAGCAGTCGACGTACTGAAGTAAATGATGAAACCATCCCGTCGGCATTCGAGCCGATCAGGCTGAATTGATGCAGCCTGGCATGCCTTCAAGGCCTTCCGAAGATCTGCAGCACGCAGTGCGGCCACTGACTTTTCCTTCGATCTTGACTGCATGGAAGCTGATTAATCCCCCGAATTCGCGGCGTCCACATCGATTGACTAGACAAACTGCACAAGACCGCCACAGTGTTTGCAAAACCCGCGGCTTAACTGTGGCCTCCGCGTTACAATTCCTACAGAAGTCGGCCTCGGTGAGGCGGCCAACACTCCATTTGACACCAATAATCGATGCCAACCACCAAAGCTGAAACGTTGACGGAATGTATTTCAGGAGGGTGTTGCTACTGACACCCCTGAGGGGCTGGTCAAGAGGTGCACCCCCGGGGGTGTAGGCCCAGAAAGCATGCTTTTACTTGCAACGGATTATGAGTTCGCGCTGAGTTGTTGGCATCGTGCTCGCAATACCGCCGCTCGCATCTTGGCTCACGATGGTCACTTGTCCGGTTGATTGATCCCTGGCCAGAATATCGTAGCCACGGCCACCGCAAGTTTCCCCGGCCTTCTGCAAGCAGGCACCCCACGACAAGGCCTCGCCGCTACAGTTTAGAGCGTAGCCCTTCTCCCCTGACGGAAGCCCGATTTCAGTAGAGGTGGCGCATCCACCTAGGGAAACAAGGACCATCAACCAAACAGCTACGTGGAACATTCGCAACGCTCCTAGCAGGGACTGACCTTACGTCAGCCGCTCCAGACTGTCTAGGATTGGACGCTCAGGAGTTGATGGCATAATTCATGTGTGTTACCATTCTCAAGATTAGTAACGATTTCTGACCTAAACGTCCGATGGGAAACAAGAAATGACAAAGCGTCAGAAGGCTTTCGCCTACCTGCGGACGTCCAGCGCAACAAATGTAGGGTCCGACAAGGACAGCGGCCGACGGCAGCAAGAAGCGATTAGGACATTTGCGAGGCGAGCGGGCTACGAATTGGTTGCCGAGTTCAACGACGAGGCGGTGTCCGGCTCCGATCGCATCGAGATCCGACCAGGCTTCTGCAGGCTGCTTGATGCCATCGAGGAGAACGGCGTGCGGGTCGTCGTCGTAGAAGATGCGTCTCGCTTCGCCCGTGATCTAATGGCGCAGGAGCTTGGCGTCATTGCCCTTCAGCAGCGGGGGGTGATGGTGCTGACTGCAAATGGTGATGACCTGACAGCGACCCACGACCCGATGAAGGTAGCAATGCGCCAGATCGCAGGGGCATTCGCCCAGTTGGAGAAGGCGCGCTTGGTCGCGAAGCTCGCCGCAGCCCGCACGCGGAAGCGCGAGGTCACTGGCCAATGCGAGGGGCGTTACCCCCGTTTGCCTGACGAGGCAATAGAAGCAGCAAAAGCATTAGCGCGAAAGCGGAAACAGCCTTTGAGTCTTCGAAAGATTGCGGCCGTGCTTGAACAACAAGGCCACGTATCCTCGACCGGGAGGCAGTTTTCGGCGAAGTCGATAGCCGCGATGCTGCAGCGATAATGGACAGTATCCGAACGATATCAATTTGCCTATTTGATCAATCATTCAATCATCGAGCAATTCGTCTTGTGTTGAGAATTCAATTGAGCCCTGAGCATATTCTCCAAGTTGATTATATAATTCTCTAGCCGCGCTAAACCTCGATAACTTACTTAATGCTTCTTGAGCAGCGCGCTTTAGTTCAAGGTCTTGCGGAAATTCCTTTCCGGGTTCGCCCGACCTCAAGTTAGAAATAGATGCTGCGTACAAATGTCCCATCACCGTTTGATAGCAACCAGGACCATATGTGCTAGCTCGTTCTAGTAGTTCTGCAGCGAAATCTTGTTGGTCGAAAACAAAATCATGTGGTGCGTCGCGCAGTATTCCGCCGATGGCTTTTAGCGCTGTTTCGTCTCCTGCCCGGACCCACTTTTGGAGGCGCGACACGATCTCGACGTCCATAATGGGAAACATCGCATTGAACAGTTCTCCAGACCGGATTGTGAACAGCGCTGTAGGGTTCTTCCGCGTGATTATGTACTTTAGCACGTGGTCTAAAATCGGCGCAAATTCGTCAGCTTGCCGAAAGCACAATCCGACAGATGCAAACGCACCGGTGCATGGTTTCAAACCCCAGTCTTCTTGTTCATCAGCGCGCTCAATTCGCTGAATGAAAAAATTCAGACATATCCAAGCATAATCCTTCGAGGTGGTAGCTAAGAAAACGTCTATCCAATGACCACGAAGCTCCTTTAACGGAAACAACCGTTGGAAAAGCATTTTTACATCATCTTGGCCCAGTATTTGGTAAACTTTATTCTTTTCCCAACAAATATACATCATGGCATTGTTTGCTAGAGATGCATCAAGCCCGATTTCGGCATGGCCAAGAAGTTCGAGCAGGCTTTTTGGATAATCAACAAGTGATCGAAATGCAGCGACGCCGCTTTGCACAACTCTTTCGTCCTGCGAGCTAACCAGCTTAATGAGAATTGATAATTCGCGCTCAGTTGGAGGATATTCGAACTGCACAAGACCAAAACCATACCCAACTGACGAGACAACACCCACATCGGCCGATCTTAGCATGTTCTCCGCGAGTTCTAATGCTTTGCGACGGTTGTTCAAAAGCAGGCACCCGAACGCCAGATCCGCGTGTCGGCTTAATCGGTCTGCGGGCTCTGAAATAGCCAGTTTGGCGAACAGCGCTGCAACATCGGGTCGTGCACTAAAGAGCGCCCTCAAAAACGGTCGGCATGACACCTGTCGAACATCAGGAAGCGAAGCAAAACCAGACGCCACTTTGCGTATGAAGTTGTAAAGTGACCTCGAACTTGCAAACTGCTTGTTCAACTCGCTGATAAGAGATTGGAAGTCCTCCCCCGTTTTTTGACTTCGAAAGGCTTTGAGCGTCCCAAAACCCTCAAGCATCGCGAGCGCCGTGCGGAACTCAATTGAGTTCGGTAACGAATCGAAGATGCTTCTCGAAATGGCTTTAGGTGAGCCCGATCCGTAATGAGCGTGCCATGAGATGGAGCGCGCGATTTCCAGAAGGACAACAGGAGAGAGATGCTCGGTGTCGACTTTCTGCTTAAGCATCTTAAGCGTTGCAGAAAACTCTCTGGTCCACTCGGCTCTCTCGCCCTTCCCGGTCATCGGATATTTTAGCGCATTCGACAGGTAGCGAGCTCCTGCTAGAGCTTTGACGGGGTTTTCCGAGTTCAAAAGGTCAAGGATAGCATTGATTACTCGCCCTCGAATTGAAGCGACAAATGCATGTGCGACGCCGAAGTTGGTGAGGGTGACGGACATATCCCCGTGCGTAATTTGCTGGAAATCAGCGTCTAGAATTCCAGCAACAAAGTCGAGAGGCGAGTGCTTCTGTTTCCAAGCGTCGGCGTCGGCTACCAAGCTCAGACCAAAATCAACCACCAAATCTATGTACTTTCTTGGCTTTTCATTTGAGACTTGGCAAAGGCTTTTGAGGACCTGTATTCCGTGGTCATGGTGCCGTTCGAAATCTCTTTCATCAGCACTGCCAATCAACCAAAGTAATTCCGACGCTTTCGTAAGATAGGAATAATCATAAGCGATTAATTTCAAGACGTTTGGAAGCTTTTCCAACAGGAACCTTCGCCGAACACACTTTTCGACGAAAACCAGGGCTCGCTCAGGTTGAAAAAATGCAACTTCTGTGATGGCCTTCAAATGATGATCGCCGAATTCGCCTGTAGGTCTAAGTTTTTCCCAGATTCCGTCTAATAGTTTGCTGTTGGAAGATGCACCGTTACTCCGGCTCCAATCTAGTTTTCCGATGTTTAGAACGAGATGTTCGAGGCGGTCTCCGTCCACATTGTCAAAAACAAGCTCTGCATATCCAGTCGACTTTCCGTCAACATCGATACATTTCTCTTCAATGAGATGGTCTGCCAATACATCGGGCGACAAGCGATAGCGACCACTTCGCTTAAATAGAATTCCGCCGTCCCTTAACACGCGGATGAGACGCGATACTTCGTGCCCTTCAATCTTTTCGACATCGTAAATGCTTTTCAGTAGTGCCGGATCGTCAGGCACGAACGGCTGTAGAAGCGCGAGAATACGAAGCAGCCGATGAAGACGCTCCTGATCAGCAGGGTTCCAAATTGCACCAGACGCCACGACCCAAAAGCTTTTCAGCAAGCTCGAGCGAAAATCTTGCTCGTTCTTGGCTAGCTGAAGGTGCTTCTTGCTCTTCGCGACGACGTGAGATCCCATCACAACTGCAAGCGCGTTATCACGTGTACTTTCTGCGATCTCAACCGCCGCACTTAAAGGGCCTCCCCGCGCCTTCAGCACGCATGTTGCAAGGGCAGCTGCCTGTTCTTTGGATAGCGGCTTTAGTGATACATTGACGATCGCATGACCAATAATGCCAAACCGCGCTGTGTGGGTTTGAATACGAGTTGCGCCGTATGGCCTTGCAGTGATTATAAGCTTTGTATTCTGAGGGCGGCTCGCAACGAACTGATAGAGGAGATCGATTTCCCGGTCGTGAGCATCGTCGACAACTAAGAGCTTTGAAGCGCTCCCAAGGTCATCCAGACTTTTTCTCGTTAGCTGTTCCGTAGGCGACAACACCCGAATCAATGCATCCGGATTGGTATGACTGAAATTTTCGAGAACTGCTTTCAGCAGCCGAGTTTTGCCAGATCCACCTGCGCCTATAATGCTAACGATTGCAACATTCGCATCTGCTAACGCGCGGCCAATGTCTAACAGTTCATCTTCTCGCCCGACTAAATCCCAGGAGTGGTTGAAGCTGCCTTGCGGATCGATGAAGGGAGCAAAAAATTCGTCCAAAGTCTGCCACGGACCGGACTCGCTTTCCCCAAGCAATGCTATTCGTTGACCCGGAAAAAACGTATCGACGAGCCGCCGTTGTTCCTCCTTTGGTAGCTCGCGAACGAGGTTCGAGATGTCTTCTTTATCCCACAGCGACCAGTTTCTGTGATTTTTGATTTCCAGACGCGCGGCCGGCGTCGCAATTCGACTTAACACGATAAATCGTTTCTTTGCTTTTCGTGTGTGCTTCGCTATTGCGGACCGCACCTTCGAAGGACCAAACTGCGCCTCGCGTTTGCACTGAAATGTAAATGTCGTCCCGTTACTAAATCCGACATCTATATCGAGACCGTCTTGCTTGTGCCCGGGGCCACCGAACCTATGCACGGACGCCCCTCGGTACTTCACCTGTAAAAGCGCCTGGATGAAGCGTTCAAAACTTTCCGGCGATAAAGCGTCTACTGGGAAGGATTGGTCGAATGATACCGTCGTAGAGGCCGCGGTGTACCCTGCCGCAAGGAAAAGCTTGTCGGGTTCGATTTTGAGCGCGGCTGCAACGGCTGGGATTTGATCTGGACGTGGCCTCGAGCTGCCATGCTCCCAGCGGCTAACGGTTTGCTGAACTACATTCAGCTTTTTTGCCAACTCGCGTTGATGTGAAAACCCTGCCTCTAATCTTTGCGCTGCTAGGATTTTACCCAGCTTCATATGCGGTGCTGTCTTACGGGCCATCCGCTATCCTCAATTTCGTACTCATTAAATGAGTGCGATTTGGATAGCTTACCGAAGTTCGTTGCTTGCAGTCAAAATCTTCTTGTTGGACAACCCGTCCGTCGAGGCTTTCGACGAACACAAAAGCCAATACCATCTTATTCGCCGATCTGTTTGCGCCCGCAAGTTTTGGCAGCGCTGGCGGTTACGCTTTGGTCATGTCGTCGAATGGAGGTGTTGGTCTACACTAAGTAGTCAAATTTCAATCTGAGCACGCACAATGAAAGTTATCAGCGCTCTGTATTTGACCAGCCACACCTCTTAAAGTCTATCGGGCCTTGCCTGCAATCCCATCCTTTCGGCGTCATTAGTCGAAACTTCTTCGCAGTGACCCAATCGGTTCCTTTTACCATGTACCTAACGCGGTCATCGCGATACCAGCCGGACGCAACACGGGGCTGCACATCGACCCCGCCAAACTGCGCGTTGAGCTGCGCCTCTATCCAGGCTTGTAACTCTTGCCGGCGATTGGCCGGGATATTCGCCAGCACATGGGTGTTGAACGATCCGTAATGGGGATTCTCGTGAACCCACACATGAGCAAGCTTAAAGCCGTGCCGTTTGGCCCAAATTCGAAATGCATTAAGCAGGCATTGCCACCGGAACTGAATTTTCGCCTCTCCCTTCCCCGTTAAGGCCCAACGGATGGTAATGAATGTGTCAAGCGGCCCCCCTAATGCACGGGCGCGATTGTAGGCGTTCAAGATGTTCTCGACGTCCACACGCCTGAGACGTTTGGCACATCGCTTTCTGTTATAAGCAGACGTTCCCGCCCAATCTCTTTTCTTCTTCCTCCCCCGCTTCCGGCTACGCCTCCTCTTCGAACCCCGCTGTGGCGGTGAGTGGTAACTATTAGAGTAGGAAGGCTCACAAATTGGTCGTTCCGCCGGACGATTTTTCGTTTCGCAAGAGTCACTTAGGCAGTCTGTCTGGTTGTTTGAAATCTTTCGTGAAATGGACGCCATCAGGGAGTGCCTTTGGGGCAGGGCTGATGCCACTCGTGGAAGTGCTCGGGCAGGGTCTCAAGGATGGGGTCTCCACCAAGCCAGCGTCTAAGGCCGACCTTTGACCGGCAGTAATGCCGGTGATCCTTGTACTCGACGATCCATTGTTGCCCATCGTGGGTTACCGTCGCTCCATGTTGCGTCTGGTAGATCCAGTCACCGACTTGGGGTGGGCAGGCACCCTTGGACGCGCGCTTCTTTTTCGGGCTAGAAGAGTGCCCCTCCCCCTTAGTTTTGCTTCCAGCCCCTTGCGGCCACCCCCTAGCGGCCATTCTGACTCGAGATTTGGGTCGCCACTTGCGGACCCGTAAGTCTGGGTCTTCTTCGGCCGTGAGCCGCGCGGCACGTTCAAAAGAGTCCATCCAGACAACTTTGCCGTCAGCGACAACTTGGAATGGCCCTGACAGTCCGAGCTCGATAAAGGCCCTGGCGGCGTCGTAGACGTGGCGAGCTTGGACGGCCGATTTTCCTGCTGCGCAGTATTCAAACTCTTGGCCAATTGCGGTTACGCCGACGCAACGGCGATAGATGGAAATGGTCGTGACAGTTGTGTCTTCGGCAGTCGGGAATTCATTCGTAAGTGTTTGTTCTGCCAATACCGGTTTTCTCCTTGGTCGGAGAAAAACCGCCGCAATATCAAAGGTTATGGACGGACTCTGACTCCGCCAGTCTAGGTTCGAATCCTAGTCCCCCAGCCAGTTAACCCCTTGTTTTTGCTCGTTTTTTCCGAATTTCGGAGCGCCCGAATTCGTCCCGACATTTCGGCCGGTTAGGCCACATGGTTTCGCCCGTGCACGACCAGAGACCGTCTCTGTGCGTCCTTTCGTCCAGCAAATGGGGTTTCGTCTCTGTCGCCCACCTTCGCGCCGTCAGAGTCGCATCGTATTTTGCCGATGCCGAAGCAACCTAGCGCTTCTTGTTGGGAGAGATGGTCGTTCATATCCGCCGGATACGACCTGATGAATGGCGTGATTTGCGCACGCTTCGGCTTCGTGCGTTGGTAGAGGCCCCCAGGGCGTTTGGTTCGACCTTCGCCGTGGAACAGACTTATGCTGATGACGTCTGGCGAGAGCGAGCGTTGGGTGCATCGAGCGGATGTGATCGGGTGACCTTCATTGCCGAGCTCGATGGGGTGTGGATTGGAACTGTTACGGGTTTGGCCAATCAATTCGCCGCAGCGAATGGCATACCGCTCCTTGTGGCAATGTTCGTCGTCGCCGCCGAGCGCCACCACGGCGTTGGTGTGAGGCTGGTGGACGCCGTTACTGCGTGGGCAAGGAGTTGCGGCGGAGCGCAGCTCGCGCTCTGGGTTGCCTCAGACAACCTTGCTGCGGCAACACTCTATGAGCGGTGTGGTTTCCGATACACCGGGGATACCAAACCGCACCCACATGCGTCAGAACTGGTCGAACGAGAGATGGTCCGCGGACTTTAGGATGCTCGACAGTGTTGCCAACCAGGTCACTCGTAGCGGTCCCGCAGGTCCGTGTTCAGGGGTGGATCAGTAATCTCGATTTTGACTGGGAGAATTTTTCCGGGTTCGCATGATGCCTGCCCATTCCGTTTCGTGTCTCTGTGGCCAAATTTCGCGCAGCTTGCCACTTTGCTACAGAATTTATCCAAATATTTCAAAGACTTGCCTGACGATGACTCTGACTCTGCCGGCGATGGTTCGAATCTATTCGATGCAGCCAGCTAGCACCTTGTTTAACCTCCTTTTTTTCTGATTTCAAAACACCCAAATTAGTCGCGACATTTCCGCCAGTTAGCACACCAGGATTCGCTTACCCGCGACCAGAGACCGTCTCAGCGCCGCCTTTCGCCCGGCAAATGGGGTTCCGTCTCTAGCGCACGCTTTCGCACCGTCAGAGTCGCAGCGTATTGCGCCGACGCCTGCGCAAAGTATCGCTTACTTTTGAGAGACATGGGCGTTCAGATCCGCCGAATACGGCCTATTGAGTGGCGTGATTTGCGCACGCTTCGGCTTCGTGGGTCGATGGAGGCACGCCCGCTTCGGCCATAGTCAAAGTCGAGGCGCTGATCGATTGCGCCAGAGCAGTGCACGCCGCGTCGAAGTAATTGGTCGTGATGTGGCTGACGATGCTCGTCCAGCTTCAAATCTGGCTCAAGAAGCCGAGGATTTTTGCGACTGAAAATGTTTCGACGTTCAGAGGTTTAAGTTGACCGATACCGCCCCGTCATCCGCTCGTATGCGGAAGAAGTTGTGAAGCCATAGCACCCGCCCATGCGGGACCCTAACCACCCCCCGGGGGCTCGTAAGGTTGACTTCCCGTATAGCTTAGGATGCCCCTTGCGGAGGTCGTGGACGCGGTTCGGGTAATGTCGGGCTCGACCGCTTCCAAGCCCAACGGCTCGCCCGGCCTTCAGGTGTCTCCTCTCTTCAGATTCCGCCGGTAATCCTCAGGCGCGAGGCCGGTTGATTTGCGGAACGCGCGAGCAAAATTCGCCGGAGTAGAATAGCCGAGTTCGGATGAGATTTCAGTGACGGACGCATTCGTTCCGTGCAGCAATTCGCTCGCTCTTTTGGCGCGAATTACATTCCCCAGCCTGCGGAAAGTGGTGCCTTGTTCCTGCAGACATCGCTGTAGCGTCCGCGTGCTTACATCAAGCGCGTGCGCGGCACCGTCGATCGAAACGGCCCCGGCCAGAACCTGCGTCCAGATCTGCGTGGAGATGACGCCGATCATATCTCCGCGGCTGGCAGGTTCGAGCCTTGCGCGAGCGAGATCCTCGACAGTCATCAGCCGTATCCCGGACGGACGCGGGCGCGTAGCACCAAGAAATTTGGCATGAAACCAGACCGCAACTGCAGCTGCTTCGAAAACGACCGGGCAGCCGAAAGTCTCTTCGAATTGGGCGACTTCACGCGGCCGCGGGATGTCGAGATCGATGCGCGACGGCCGCCATGCCGGTCCGGCAAAGGACCGACAGAGATTAAACATCACCGCAGCGGCGCCCGAGGCGATGTGGGGATAGGCCAGACTTCCGCGCGCCGCACTAAAATACGCGAACCTGGCTAAGCCGCCCGTGCTCGTCAGTGTGATCGCCTCGCCGCAGCTGTGATAGCCTATCGTCGATGCAGCCCGATTGATGGCCGTCCCAAGGCTGTCACTCGCGAGCACATAATCGCCCCAACATCCATAACCTTCGAATGACAGGTAAGGCGCGACCATCAGGCCGATATGGCGCTCTTTCGTCCGCCTTTCGATTTCCCCGAGAAAGTCGGTCATCGTCACATGCGGAATGAAGCAGTCTCGATCCTCGATTAGCTCGATATCGAGCATGGCCGCTCGGTTGGCGTAACGCAGTACCGTTTCCCCAAAGGCATGCCGGACCATAGCTGGCACGTTGGCGAGCGCGGTCACCGAAATCATGGTCGGTGTGCCGTTGCCTCCCCCACGGGGGAGCCTTTGCGGCTGTGGCGCAAAATGAGTGGCGGGCCCGACCAAGTCCGATCATTCCTTCGCGGCAGAGCTTGCTCGTTCGAAAATTGCGGCACGTTAACATGACGTTTGCCGCCGGGCGAGCGGCGCGCCTTAGCTAATTAAGGGAGCCGCTTATGCAGAAGATTTCTGGCCTATTACTCGCCGCAAGCATGGTCGCGTCCGCAGGTACCGCGCAAGCACTGACGGTCGACGAAGCGAAGAAGATCGCCCTCGATGCCTACGTATACGGCTACTCACTGATCACCACCGAGGTGACCCGGGTGCAGATGACAAATGTCGACAAGGCTGAGGGCCTGCACGCACCGATGGGCCAGTTCGGCAACGTAAAGCGCTACCCGCCGGCGGACTATCGCGGCGTCTCGGCACCGAATGCCGATACGCTGTATTCGCTCGCCTGGATGGATCTCGACAAGGAGCCTTGGATTTTCTCACACCCAGACATGGGGGACCGCTACTTCCTCTTCCCAACCTACAGCCTTTGGATGCCGGTGATCGCTTCGCCTGGATCGCGGACGACCGGGGGCAAAGCGGCGAGCTATCTGCTCGCAGGGCCGGGCTGGAAGGGCGAAGTTCCACAGGGGATGACGAAGCTGGACGTCCCGACACGTTATGTCTTGATCCTCGGCCGCACTTACGCGGATGGCAGCGAGAAGGACTACGCCGAAGTCAACGCGTTGCAGGCACAATATGACCTGCGCCCGCTCTCGAGCTACGGCAAAGCAGATTATGTCTACAAGGCGCCGCCGGTCGATCCGAACCCGGGCTACTCGATGACCGACAAGCCGCAGGACGTTATCCTTGGCATGGGTACGGAAGGTTATTTCAACCGACTTGCCACGTTGATGTGTCATGACGCGCCGCCTGCCGCGGAAGACGCACCAATTCTGGCTGAGATGGCAAAGATCGGCATCCAGCCCTGCAAGCCGTTCAGTCTCGCTGCGCTCGGCCCCGAGACCGCTGCCGCGCTCAAGGATCTGCCGCAGCAGGCCCTCGACTTCCTCGGCAAGAACGAATCGACGATGGGTGTTGTGAAGGACGGCTGGGTTTACGCACAAGTCGGCGCCTACGGCACGGACTACGTGAAGCGCGCCGTTGTCGCGGCCTTCGGATGGCCTGCTAATCTGCCAGTGGACGCTGTCTATCCGTATACGATGACTGACAAGGACGGCCATCCACTCAACGGCGCCAACAAGTACACGTTGACCTTCCCGAAAGGCCAGGAGCCGCCGGTCAACGGGTTCTGGTCGATCACAATGTACGAGATCGACAAAGGCTGGTGGTTCGTGCCGAACCCCCTAAACAAGTTTACTGTTAGCCCGCGCGACAACCTCGTGCCCAACCCCGACGGCTCCGTGACGCTCTATTTCCAGAACGCGTCGCCTGGCAAGGACAAGGAAGCAAACTGGCTTCCTGCCCCCAAGGGCGCCTTCCTGCCGATGATCCGGATGTACTGGCCAAAGGAGAAGAACCCATCCATCCTCGACGGCACGTGGGCGCCGCCGCAGATCGTCAAGGTGGACTGACGGACTGCCTACATGATCGACTGTCTTCACATGGGACCTGCAAAGCCCGCCTTAGGGCTTTGCATCTTCTGCGCTGGAACAACCACTCTTGCGCGAAGTCCCGATGACAGGTCGTAAGCCGTTTCGACCCGAGAAATCCGCGCCTATAGTGAGCGGCACAATTTGCCGGGGGAGCGCCAAAATGATTTCGCGAAGAGCATTGAACTCGGCAGCGCTTTCTGCTGCTGCGGTACTGCCTGCTATCGCAAGCATTCTGAATTCCACAGGCGCTGCTGCGCAACAAGCGCCCGCAAGCGGCTCGACTACTTCATCTGCATCCGATTGGCGCGAGACTTACGCATACACTCTCGGACTGCAGGCCTACATATTCGGCTTCCCGTGGATCTACCTGCCGGCCCTTCGATGGAACTGGGTGACGGTGCCGAAGCCGGCGGGATCCATAACGCCATATGCACCGCTGAACCACTTCTACAACGTCCGCAAACTCGCCACCGCTGAATACAGGGACGGCGGCTCTCCCAACAACGATACCCTTTATTCCATTGCCTGGGTCGATCTGTCGAAAGAGCCTGTTGTCCTTTCGCATCCGGACATGGGGGATCGCTACTTCACCTTTGAGTTGGCCTGCCTCGATAGCGATAACTTCGCCTATGTGGGCAAGCGCACGACGGGTGGTGCCGCCGGCACTTTCGCCATTGTCGGGCCAGGTTGGGAAGGAAGCCTGCCGCCGGGACTGAAGCCGCTCCCTCGGTCTCGTACAAACAGCGTTCTTATATTCGGGCGGACCCTGATCGACGGGCCGGCCGACCAGGCCACGGTCAACGCCCTTCAGGACCAATATCGCCTGATACCCTTGAGCCTTTGGGGACAGGTTGGAGCGACGTTGCCGGAGAGCCGAGACGTCTGGCCTCCATATGATCCGAAGGCTGACCCGCTCGGGGAATGGAAGACGATGAACCGGGCCATGAGCGAGGATCCTGTTGAGTCGCGACTAGCGAAGCTGGCGGAACAGTTCGCGAATATAGGCATCGGACCCGGCCGTGACGTTGATGCGCTGGACGACCCGACAAAGCGCGGGCTTATCCGCGCATCGGTCGACGGGCGAAAGCTGCTCAACGATGTCATCAAGTCCGGGGTGCTGGGCAAACGGGTCAATGGCTGGAACATCCCTCCAGCCGCATTAGGCCGCGCGGGGCTATCCGATGATTTTCTTCTAAGAGCCTCGCTTCAATGCCTGGCGGGCATCATCGCGAACGATCCTGCCGAGGCCGTCTACTTCAATACGGCGATGGATGCCTCGGGCGAGCCTCTTGACGGGTCGAAAAGGTACACCCTCCGCTTCGCGCCTGGTACGCTTCCGAAAGTCAACGCGTTCTGGTCGATGACGCTCTACGATCCGACCTACAATCTGACGCCCAACCCAATCAACAGGTACTCCATTGGCAACCGGACAGCGGGATTGAAGCCTGACCCCGACGGCGGTCTGACGATCTACATTCAAGCCGCTTCTCCGGGTAAAGAGCGGGCTTCCAACTGGCTACCTTCGACGCAGAAAGGCGGCTTCCTGCTCATTCTCCGTGCCTACATGCCGGGCGAGGAGATTGTGCAACAAGCGTGGGCACCTCCTGGCGTCGCTGTCGCGGGTTGAAGGCCCGATGTTTTATTCGCTTACCAAGCCTAGCGGTCGCATGGGTTAAGCAATCGGGGTCAGCATCGCACCCGCCCCTGCGGGGCCCCAACACCCCCCGGGGGGGGGGCTAATCGGGTCGGTTAGGCGATCAAGGACCAGAGCTTCGATGTCGCCAGCGGGAATACGCCAGCCCCTGGCCTTGTCGGACCGGGTGCCGGTGATCAGGGGTGCTGAAACGTAGTACCGGTAGCGACGGCCGGCTTTGGTCGCGTGGGTCGGTGTCATCCGCTGGCCATTCGCGTCAATCACCAGTCCTGCAAGCAGACTCGGTTCGTCCGCTGCGCTTCCCAGAGTCCGGACCTGCCGGTTTCGTTCAAGTCGGGCCTGCACACTGTCCCAGAGGTCGAGATCGACAATTGCCTCTTGCTGACCTGGATAAATCTTGCTCTGGTGGGCGATCTCGCCCCGGTACAGCCGGTTCTGCAGCAGCGTGTAGAGGGCGCCCCGGGTGAAGTCCGTATCACCGGCAAGCGAGCCTCCCGCCCCTGCCCTGCGCTTGCTGACCACTCCCAGCCGGTCAAGTTCCTGGCGAAGCAACCGTACGGATCCAAGTTCGGCGTAGCGGCGGAAGATCAGGCGCACCGCCTCGGCCTCAGCGTCGTTCACGATCAGCTTGCGTTCCCGGACGTCGTACCCAAGCGGGACGTTACCCCCCATCCACATGCCCTTCGCTTTCGAGGCCGCGATCTTGTCGCGGATGCGCTCACCGGCGATCTCGCGCTCGAACTGAGCAAACGACAACAGCATGTTGAGGGTGAGACGGCCCATGGAAGTCGTCGTGTTGAACTGTTGCGTCACCGAGACGAATGAGGCGCCGTGGGCATCGAGCACATCGACGATCTTGGCAAAGTCCGCGAGCGACCTCGTCAGCCGGTCAACCTTGTAAACTACAATGATTTGGACCCGCCTCGCTGCGACGTCTCCCAGCAACCGCTTTAGGGCTGGCCTATCCATCGTCCCACCCGACAGGCCGCCATCGTCGTACTGCTGGGGTATCTGTTCGAAGGCCTCCGGCGCACGCCGCAGCTGCTCTCGCCAAAGACTGGCCAGCGCGTATTCTTTTTCCCCAAACTTGCCGTCCTGCCAGCGTTCAGCGGCCTGCATCTCAGGCGGGTGATCGAATACAGTGCCCAGGCCTTCGCTTGACTGAACTCTTCGCCCTCCTGCGATCACCGGAACGCCTGTCATCGCCACCCGTTGGCCAAGCAGATCACCCAACACAAGCGTGGTGTGGTGAACATTCGGATAGGATCGGAAACTCGGCGTCTTTGCCGCAAGCGTCCGGACTAATCTGCTCCGCGCCTCGGGGCTATCGAGGTTCGCCTTTTCCAGATCAGCAAGCACCTCCACGAAGAAGAGCGGCGTGAGGTTCGACGCGAAATGCATGTCGAATACGGCTGCCTCATCCGTGGTGATGCTATGGATGAATGACTTGTCGAAAATCGTCACAAGCATCAACGGCTTCCGCAGTCGCTAATACTCCAATCATTCTAGCGCCGCAGATTACGATTCGGCATCGAAACGCTGCGCAGAACGATTAGGGCCGCCGGGCGGAAGCTCCCGGCGGCCCTCGCATCGGCGTCGCCGGAGTGCCGCCCGTGCTGGTGAGTTGGAAAATGGAGAAACCATGGCGCTTCTTGACCGTCCCGGCGACGAAGCCCCCACTCACGCGTTAACCCGCGCGGTCAATTTAATAGGCTTGCGCCGCCTCCTCATTCGCATAATCCGGAGATATGGAAAGCACCTATTATGTGCTCCTACTGCATCGGCAGATCGACTATCTCACCGGCGGCGTAAACACGTACATAGCGACAGCTCTTTTTTCTTTGCTGCGATTGGAAAATGAGTGCGGGAGTCGAGGCGAAAACTTGAAGGCATCTCCTGTTTCGAGTTGCACTGTTTCCGTCTCGAAGCGGATCTCCAAATCACCTTCCAACACAAATACAAACTCTTCATCTGCTTCCAGTCTGTAGAGCGCGTCACCAGCAGTTGCGCCAGGCCGCATTTGACTAAGGATGACCTGGATTTTTGAATTGCTTCTCGACGTCAGTAGAAAATCGTCAACACCTTCCCCCCCGAACTCGATCGGCTTCCGTTCGTCGCGACGCACGAGGGAATTCTCCGGTTCCGAAAACAATGAACCAACAGAGACTCCAAGTGCCTGACAGATTGCGATCAACGAAGCCACCGAAGGCGACGAAAGATCTCGTTCGATCGAACTCAAGTGGCTCTTTGTAAGCGCCGTTCTCTCGGCCAGCTGATCAAGCGTAAGAGATTTCTCTAGCCGCAGCGTGCGGATCTTCCGGCCTATACCAAAGGTATGATCATTCATGTGTGGGTGCGCAAACGCAGATTCATCATTGACACTTTGTTCACTCTGGCCGTACTTTGTTCACTGCTAGTGAACGGAGAGCAACCCATGACGCTTCGCCAAGGCTTATCATTTCCGCGTCGGACTTTCCTCAAGGGGTTGGCAACTGCAGCACTTGTTCCAGCATTTTCACCAAGCATTCTCGCGACCCCCGCAAAGGGCGGGGCACTTAAAATGGCGATAGGGCACGGGTCGAGCACAGATACGCTCGACCCAGCCACGTATCTAGACTACTTCACCGGCACGTCCTTTTGGGGAACGCTTTCCAACAGCCTAACCGAGGTTGATGCGAACGGCAAAGTCGCACCGGATCTCGCTGAAAGCTTTGAAACTGCCGACGGCGCTAAAACCTGGCTCTTCAAACTGCGCAAAGACGTGGAGTTCCACAACGGCAAGAAAGTTGTCCCAGGCGATGTCGTTGCCTCTATGCGTCATCACATGGGGGAAAAATCAAAATCAGCAGCAAAATCAATCCTTGCCGATGTCATCGACATTACCCCCGACGGTGACGTCGTTAAGTTCACATTGTCGAATGGTAACTTGGATTTTCCATTTCTAGTCAGCGACTGGCACTTGCCCATCATGCCAGCTAATAGCGACGGCTCTGCTGACTGGTCTTCCGGCATTAGAACAGGACCCTACGCTTTGGAAAGTTTCGAACCCGGAGTTCGCGCGCGATTCAAGCGAAACGCACGTTACTACCGTCCCACATGGTTCGAAGAGGTCGAGATCCTCTCGGTAGTAGACCCCGCGGCCCGTACAAACGCGTTGCTCGCTGGCGACGTTGATTACATTGATCGCTGCGATCTCAAGACGCTAGAGCTCTTACAACGCAATCAAGCCGTCGAAATCGACGAAGTCACAGGGTACGCTCACTACATGTTTGTAATGAACGTCACTCAACCCCCATTCGACAACCCTAAGGTAAGAGAAGCTCTCAAATACGCGATCGATCGGCAGTCCATCTTGGATAAAATATTACTCGGCCACGGGACCGTAGGAAACGACAATCCAATTTCACCGAGCCTTAGCTGCGCATTTAATCCGGTTCCAGTCCACTCTTATAATCCGCAGAAAGCCCGGGAGTTGTTGCAAGCAGCCGGTCTAGACTCGCTGAAGATAGAACTATCAGCGGCAGACGCAGCATTTTCGGGCGCCGTGGGCGCAGCTGAACTTTTCAAGGCAAGCGCGGAAAAAGCTGGAATCGATATTACAGTCGTACGTGAGGCCAACGATGCATACTGGGACAACGTTTGGATGAAAAAGCCTTTCGTTGCGATGTACTGGAACGGACGCGCAACGTGCGACTGGATGTTTACAACGGCATACGCGGCCGACGCCGCATGGAACGAAACGTTCTGGAAGAACCCCCAGTTCAATTCCCTGTTGGTGGCAGCGCGTCAGGAGACAAATCCAGCTGCTCGACAAAAAATGTATGACGAGATGCAGCAGCTAATTCATGACGACGGTGGCGCGATTAACTTCGCATTCAACAATTACGTCTCGGCGCATAGCAAACACGTTAGCCATGGAAAATTGGCGGCGAACTGGGATCACGACGGCATGAAGATAGCTCAACGCTGGTGGCGATCGTAAACGAACTAAATCCACAACGAACACGGCCCAGCGCGATGCAAAATCAAGATGAAGTCTCTGCCGCAAAAGCGCAGATGGATGTGCTGTACTGGTGGGGCATTCCGACCCTCTTTCGATGTGAACACGATGCGAATCCACAAAATTGCGATATAGCCCTTGTGGGAGTTCCTCATAGTTCTGGGAACGGCTCAACCGAACGTGACCAGCATTTGGGACCACGATTCGTCAGGCACGTCTCTGCCCACAATCGGCGTTATCACAAGTTCTTTGGGTTCACCCCCTGGGAAGCATGTCGCATCAACGACTTAGGTGACGTGCCGCTCCCGGAGGCAATGGATAACGAAAAGTGCGTCGAGCGTATTTCGGCTTTCTATCGGGATATAGCAGCAGCCTCCGCACGCCCCGTTTCCATAGGCGGCGACCACTCGATTACGGGCGCAATCTTACAAAGTGTGGCAGACCCAAAGAGCAATCTCGTGAGCGGAAAGAAGGCAGCCCTAGTGCACTTCGATGCCCATATCGACGCCTATGAAACCATGCCGCATTGGCTCGGAGCTCATAAATCGAGCGCTCACTGGGCCGCCTACTTGGTCCGTCAAGGTAACGTCGATCCCGAGAAAAGTGTGCAGATCGGCATCAGAGGCAATCCTCGCACTGAGTGTCCGTTCCAAAAAGGAGCGAGTGATTTCAGCAGGTTATGATTCAGTCGGATTTCTGAGATTCGACGGAGATCACGATGGCCTGGACCGAAACCACTCGCCGGCACTATGAGCGCCGCAGCGCCCGTTACGCAAGCGATTTGACCGACGCGGAGTGGGCGCTGATCGAACCGCTGATGCCGTCGCCGAACCGCATCGGTCGGCCGCGCAAGACGGCGCTGCGCGAGGTGGTGAACGCGCTTTTGTATATGGCGTCGGCGGGCGGCGCGTGGCGGCTCTTGCCGAAGGATTTTCCGCCGTTCTCGACGGTGCAGAAATATTTCTACCGCTGGCGTGACGAGGGTCGGCTTCGCGCCATCAACAATGAACTGGTGATGGTGGCACGCGAGCGCGAAGGCAAAGAGGCCAGCCCCAGTGCCGGCATCATCGACAGCCAGTCGGTCAAGACCACCGAAAGCGGCGGAATACGTGGCTTTGACGCGGGCAAGAAGGTCATGGGCCGCAAGCGGCATATCGTCGTCGATACGCTCGGCCTCATGGTCGGGCTGGTCATCCATGCCGCCGACATTCAGGACCGCGACGGAGCGCCCGCCGTCCTGAAATCGATCCTCAAGCGCTGGCCGTGGCTGCGCCATGTCTTCGCCGATGGCGGCTATGCCGGGCCGAAGCTGAGGGGAGCCTTGCAGAAGGTCGGCAAGTTCACGCTCGAAATCATCAAGCGTTCCGACAGCGCCAAAGGCTTCGAGGTCCTGCCGCGCCGTTGGGTGGTCGAGAGGACATTCGCCTGGCTCGGACGATGCCGCAGGCTCGCAAAGGACTTCGAACGAACCATTGCTTCCGCCGAGGCATGGGTCTTCATCGCAAATATCCGCATGCTCACCCGCAGGCTCGCAAGGCCTTGAAAACATGGCGGTCGTTACGATTCAGACTCTGAGGGATTTCTCCAACCCTCGTACGACCTGGGCTACAACGTCGTCACAATGGACGAATACAGACGGCGAGGACTCAAGGACTGCGCAGACCAGATCGTCCAGGTTACGGACGATACCCCTATCTACATCACGTTTGACATGGACTGCCTAGATCCCTCGATTGCTCCTGGTGTTTCAAATATCGAGATGAGCGAAACCGGGTGGACGATGGACGAAGCGCTCAATCTTTTACGCTCGATGCGCGGGAAGAACATTATCGGTGGCGACGTCGTGTGCCTCATGCCTACAAAAGATAATCCGAACAATATTACGTCTATGGCGGCTGCTGCCATCGCCTATGAAATCGTCAGCCTAATAGCCGACCGATTGCGTTCTGCGCCATGAGATTTGAAGGTCCAATAGCAGCGCTGGTGACACCCTTCGACTCCCAAGGAGATATCCATTGGTCCAACTTTGATCGACTGGTCGATTCCTTAATCGACCAAGGCATAGAAGCTGTTGTACCTGCCAGTGTATCTGGCGAATGCTTTTCGCTCACCGCGAACGAACGCTTGCAATTGATGAGCCGCGTAGCCGGACTTGGCTGCGCCAAAATTGCTAGCACGTTTAGCACGTCGGTTTCCAACATCCTGGAACTGTGTCACGAAGCTGTGCGACTGAAGTATGATGGTATTCTAGTTTCCACGCCAGTCGGATACGTAATGACTGATGACGAGATCGAGGATTTTCTTCGTTTTATAGCTTCAGAGATTTCTGGCCCATTGATCGTGTACAATTACCCCAGCAAGTTTGGCAGTGACATAACGCCTGCGATAGTGGCGAGGTTAATCGCCCACAAGAACATTATCGGCTACAAAGACACAAGTGGTAGCGTCGCGCGGGTCCAGGAGGCCCTACTCCGCTTGGAGAGGGATCTCGAGCTCATTTGTGGTGTTGACGAGCTAGAGTATGAATGTTTCGCGTGGGGCTACAAATCCATCTTGGGCGGCTCTGCATGCTTTCTGGGAAAACAACATCGTCAACTGTTGCAGTTCGTAAAAGTCGGTGACCTGCATGCAGCTAGAAACTTGTCTAAACAACTTCGGCCTATTTTTGACTATATGGCACAAAGCAAATCGTACATTCAACTATGTAAACTTGGTTGTGCGCTTCGCGGGGTGGACGTTGGCTCCGCACGATTACCACTCAAAGATTTGCCTCCAGAACACAGAGAAGCGTTTAGCCACATAATGGCACTTGCCAACTGAATATTTAACTGCATTGGAGCGCCCATCAGGGCGACGATTCGAATTCTGATAAGATATTAAACATCTGACCATTGACGGCGCTCGTTCGCAGCAAGGTATCACAGACGACCAACAGAGCCTTGATTGGATCATTGCTTGTCATCACCGATTCAAAGCATCAAACCGAGCCAATAGCCGAAAAATGGTTGTTGCAGTAGAGTTTGGTGATCTTTCCTGTGGCGTAGCAGGTATTTATATCGGCGCGCACGCGGCCCAAGAAGTCTCATCGTCTTGCAAGGGAGGCACTCATGCCGGCACTGAGGTTGATGACGTTCAACGTTCAGATGCTTCCGCTAGGCGCGATGCTATTGACGGGCAAGACGAACAATGCGGAGGAACGCGCCGACACCGTCGCCCAAGCCATCTTGTCTTTGCCGGCTGACGAGCAGCCCGACGTTATTGTCTTCAATGAGGTGTTCGACGAAGACGGACGGAAGCGCCTAGTCGACAGGCTGACTGGCTATCCAAACCGCATGCAGAAGATGGACAGTACATTCTACCTTGAAGATTCAGGCCTCATGCTTTTTTCGAAGCATGAGCTCGTCGTTATGCCATGCGGCAAGCGGACGTTAGAGTACATCTATGATGCCAGCGCTGGTGATGATTCCCAGGCGGCCAAGGGCGTCTGCGTGGTGCAAATAAACCAGCCTACCGACGCCGTAACTATCGCGTTCACCCACCTCCAGGCGTCCTATAATAGTGATAACGAACACGCTGATGTCCGCGAAGCGCAGCTGCTCTCTGTAATTGGTACCATTGCGGAAGCGCTGAACGAGAACCATTCAGAACGCTGGCGTAACGTTATCTTCGTGGGCGATTTAAATATCCGCAGCGACCGCGGTTCTAGCACGAACGAATGGAGTGCGGTTTTCGAAAATGGTCCGCTCGGTGCGATCTTTGCCGATGGCTGGCATCAGTGGATGGCGTCACCGCAGGGATCTCGCAAGGACGACGGTCTCACTAACATCGACTTCGAGGATGGCGTCATGCGCCGGCTCGATTACCAGTGCTTCCGCCACCCTACCACCCCACCGACCTCGTGCCGCATCACATGCAGATAAGGCTGCGCGATCAGAGCGATCATTTTGCACTGGAGTCCTACATCTGCCGCAACTTCGCTCACTGCTCACCGTCCACCGCTTTCGTACACTCGGCACTTCCTTTCACAGGAAGCCCGGAATTTAAGCGTATTCGGCTCAACTTCGTCGATCGTGACGGCTACCAATGGATCTATGTCGATACGCCAGGCACCTACACGATATTCTACGCGCCGGACCTCAGCGTGCGCCTCTATCTTGATGACGACTTCAGTCATTCGATATCGCCAGCAGCAACCCTCGATACCAACGATCTACCGGGTGCCTTGTCAGCCAGCGTCGAGGGGCTCGGTCATGAGGGTAGTACATTCGCCCTGCGCCGGCCGTTTTTCATCGCCGTGCGGAATAGGACGAATGGCATCCAGCATCCCAGCATAGCCGTCTACCACCATAGGGGTGACTCGCCCGAACGCGCCATCGTGCTGACGCCCCACACGGACGCAGACACCGGTTTTCCCTACGGCCAACCACTCGGTATCGACGACATTTGTTGGTTCCGAGCTTTCCTGCCGAAGACTTTCAATAGCGCACTGCGCACTGAATCTTTTGCTCTCAGAAAGCCATTTGGCGCGTACGCTGCCTTTACACTGAAAGATAGCGCGTTGCAGGACGTCACGACAGTCGAAGGCGACAGCGAAATCGGCTTGGATTTAGTGCGCCCGACTCAAGGGGCCGAGTGGGTATATTTCACACTTGCGCGCGGCTCGAAGGATATTGTCGACTTCTCCATTCGATGGAACTCACCTGTTTGCTTCTTAGCGCTTGACCTGCCGACGGGATTTTTCATCGCAGACGAATCCGGCCCGAACATAATTGGCGCCGATGAGATATCGCTCCAGATCACGGTCGACGGCGCGCAACTCTTCAATAGCTACTGGGATGACGCCGACACCGGCGAACGGTGGCCAGGATTTGCCGAGGCGCTGCGGGGCCGACTTCAACAGGCGATGCCTGGTGTTCGCAGATTACCCTTCGTTCAAGACATCACAATTGCCTACCGCGAGGATGACCTCGGGGCCTCGGGTAGTCTCGTCGAGATAGTCGCAGCTCTTGGACCGAATGATAGTGACCTGGTTCCGAGGGTGGTTGATTTGCCGATTCCCGATGCACTTGGCGGCGGCAACTACAGATTTTACTGCTCCCTTAGCCGCTTCCCAGAGTAAGGCGGTTTCAAAGTGGCCTACACGATTGAAAGAGGTCGCACGTCTCACCGGACTTTCCACCAAGAAAGTTCATCAATTACGAAACGGAACTTGCTCCGCTGCTGATCTTTCCGCCCACTCAGTGGGATTTCGTTGCAAGCCTGTCCACATGATAATGGGCATTAGATAGGCTGCTGCAGAAGGCGCCGACGTAGGGTTGAAGTTGCTTGGACAATGCCCTTGAAACCTCGTTAGAGGACGCCAATCTCGCCGCCGCCGCATTTGCATCACGGCGTAACTTCGTCTCGTCGACTGTGGTCATCCGACCGTGGTCAAGGACCAGCTGTCCGCCGATCATTACACTATCAACGGCGGCACCATTTTCCGTGAATACAATTTGCGTAAGCAAATTGTGCAGCGGCACGTAGTTGATATGTCGTAGATCGATAAAGACTAGATCCGCCTTGTGACCCTTTGCGATTTGCCCCAGTTCAGCACCCCAACCCATTGCCTGAGCGCTACCTACGGTGGCCATTTGAAAGACCTCGTCCGAGCCAAGCCAGCGCGAATAATCCTGCGTTTGGACGCGCGAAATGTAACTCGCCAGCCGGGTCGCCTCAAACATGTTCAACGAATCTGAACTGTTCGCTGCATCAGTAGCTATTCCAATGTTTATGTTCAGATCGAGCATAGGTCGCAGGTGAGCTAGACCTGAGCCAAAGCGCATATTGCTCATTGGTGCATGTATGACTGATGCGCCGTTATCTGCGATCTGCAGCAGATCATCCCGATCGAGCCAAATAGCATGTGCTGCCGAAAAACCAGGCCCCAAGATCCCCAGCTGATTTAGATGCGAGACTAGCGTTGATCCATACCGGCGCTGGCCCAAAATTGCCTGGGCCTTTGTCTCAGCTAAATGCGTCTGAAGAGGCAAACCATAGTCCGCTGCCAAGTCTTTACAGCGGACAAGAAATTGGTCGCTGCAATGGAGTGGAATGGTGGGCGCGATCGCGGGGCGAACCGACGTTCTGTCAAAGGGCCATTTGTTGTAGATTTCTTCGAGAGCTGCCGCTGACTGGGCTTCGGGAGCAAGGCGTATTGCAGCCGCACGTTCGCGCAGCCCATCTGGGAGAGCCTCCAGGAGTCCGGGATACGCGTTGTAGAGGGTGGTGTCGGCCACCATTGGAGCAATCAGGGCTCGAATGCCGGCATCCTTGTAGGCTCGACCAATGGCCTCTATGCCCTCTAGACTAGGTTGCGGAAACTCAAAGAAGAGATCGTAACATGCGGTACAGCCTTTCCGTATAAGTTCCACTGCGCAAACGAGACCGTTTAAGTACTTGTCTTCCAACGTGCGGCTTCCAGAAAGTCCAGGAAGTGCATTGAGAAACAATTCGAGCGGCCAACGGTCCTCGACCAACCCCTTGGCGAGTGTTCCATGCCCATGGATATGGCCATTCACAAGACCCGGTACGACCGCCTTTTCGGACGCATCGAAAAGCTCAGCCTCTGAAGGTGCGGGAAGATCAGGCGGGCCGATGTCGGCAATAGTGTCACCGATCACAAGGATGTCCGCTCGGTCTTGCTTTCCCGTCTTAGGGTTTAAGACGCGCCCGCCGCGGATGATTTTTATTGAGGCCTTTTTCACGTCTTGCTGGCGTGATTTGCGACCCATTCCTGACAAATAGCCAGAGCCTCGCTTTCCAAGCTTGGCAGGTGGACCATCGGGATAATTTCCCTTTTGTCGATGGGACGGGAGACTTCATCATAAAAGTGTCGATCTCCAAAACCGATCGAGACCGATTCCTGTTCGGGTAGTATGTAGTATGCGCGGCTAATGTTTGCCCATAGCATGCTCGACATACACATGCAGCAGGGCGTCGCATTGGTATAAAGTTCGCATCCCGATAGATCGTGAGTTTGGAGTTTCGCGCTCGCCCTTCTGATCGCGAGTAATTCAGCGTGTGCAGTTGGATCGTGAGTGGCAAGAACCTCGTTGTGGGCTTCACCGACGACTTCGCCATTTTTGACAATCACGCAGCCGTAGGGATAGCCAAACTCCCTATCCATCCCCGTGCGTGCAAGCTGAAGCACGCGACGCATAATGTCAGAGCCATTCACGGGCTACCTCCCCTTCTGATCAGCCACCTAGATAAGCTTTTCGTACGCTGTCGGAATGGAGAAGCTCCGCAGCTTTGCCAGAGTCTACAACCCTTCCAACTTCAATAACGTATGCTCGATCACAATGCTCGAGCGCCTTTGCTACATTCTGCTCTGCCAGCAACACAGATGTGCCGCGTCGAATGATCTCCGGCAACTGCCTTAGAACTTCGTCTACGAGCTTAGGCGACAGTCCTAAAGAGGGCTCGTCCAAAAGCAAAAGTTTGGGTTCGCCCATGAGGGCGCGGCCAATAGCCAGCATTTGTTGCTGTCCACCAGAGAGTTGCCAACCCTTTGCGTCCTTGTGCTCCAAGAGATAAGGGAACAGCTGAAACGCAAAATCAACGAGTCGATCTCGATCTCTTCTGCTTCCTCGAACAGCAACCTCAAGATTCTCGCGGACAGTTAAGCCAGGAAAGACTCGTCGGCCTTCTGGGGCATATCCAATACCTAGTCGGCACCTGCTCCACGGTGAAAGTGACGTCAAATCACGGCCAGCGAAGGCCACCGTACCGGACGTGACAGGGAGTAGTCCAGCGATCGCCTTGAACAGTGTTGATTTCCCTGCCCCGTTTGCTCCAACTAATGCAACTGCCTCCGCTTCGTTTACAACTACGCTTGCACGGCGAAGCGCGGTAACGCTTCCATACTTTACTACGATATCTCCTACACTGAGCATGGCGCGAGCGTCACTAGGTTGACCCGGACACGGACAAAGCTAATGTACCCCGCTCCGCCGTTTCGACCGGTGTACCCAGATAAGCCTCGATAACAGCAGGGTCGTTCAGCATTTGCGCAGGTGAACCGGAAGCTATGGCTCGCCCTCTGTCCAAGCAAATCATGCGCGTCGCAAGTGCCCGCAGAAACACGAGATTGTGCTCTATCACCAAGATTGTCACACCGCATCGCGCCACTGACTGGATGCGGTTGGCAAAATCCCTCTGCTCTTCCTCGTTCAAGCCGGCGGCTGGCTCGTCTAAAAGCAACAGCTTCGGCTCAGCTGCGAGTGCGCGCGCAACTTCAACTCGCCGTCTCGTCCCGTAAGCAAGTGTGCCGCAGGGGCGTAGGGCGTCTGCTGCTACACCCATTAGCTCCGCGGCAGCAATTGCGACTGATTGAGCATGTGCTAGCGCCCGGTCTGGGCCAAGGGTGACCAAGGACTTTAGGAGGCTCGCTTTCTCGTGGCCGAACCGGGCGACTGCAATGTTGTCGAGCACACTCATGTCGTCCGCTAAATGGATGTGCTGAAACGTGCGAGCGATGCCGAGGTCTGCAATTCGGTGAGGCTCAAGACCGATAAGGTCCCGACCGTCAAACCTGATAGACCCACGATCCGACCTGTAGAGTCCAGAAATCAGGTTGACCAGAGTGGTTTTTCCAGACCCGTTCGGTCCTATCAGACCGATTATCTCTCCCCGATTGAGACTGAAACTAACACTTTCGACTGCTCGCACCCCACCAAAGGATTTTCCTACATCGCGGAGTTCCAGGAGAGGTTCTGATTGGCGATCACCCACAAGAAAATCTATTTGCGCAGGAGCCGGTGCAATACCACTGGAGCTCGGAAACAGCCGCTCGCGCACACGTTCGACGGCACCTACGAGACCGTAGGGCGCCAAGATCAAAACCACCAACGCGGCTGCCCCATAGGCCATCAGGTAATAGTTCTCAAGAATGCGAAACTGCTCACGAAGGCCTATAATTACGGCGGCCCCAACGATCGCCCCGGAGATTTGATATCTGCCCCCTACGACAATCATTGTCAGGCAAGTCACCATTACGGGGAGTTCGAGGTTTTCGGGAGAAACCACTCTCACAAGATGCGCCATCAATGCGCCTGCAGCGCCACCGTAGGCCGCGCTGAACAAAAAAGCGACGAACCGCAAGCGGGCCACATCTATTCCCAGGCTTGCCGCTGCAATTCTGCTTTCCCGCATGAGATGGAATGCTCGACCATATAGTCCCCTAGTGACCTGGTTTGAGATCAACATTCCCACGCAGACGAAACCCCAGATGAATAGGAATGCAGGAAGCCGACGGGAAACTTCAAAACCAAAGATCCGAACTGGCGGCACTCCGGCCAGCCCATTGGTGCCACCTGTCAGTTCCTGCCACTGCACAACGATTAGGACTGCCACTAAGCCGATGCCCATCGTGGCGAGTGCAAAGTAGTGCTCTTCCAGCTTGAGGACCGGGACGGCAATCACCAGCGCCAATAACGTCGGCAGGAGAATCGACAAAGGAAACGTCAGAGGGAATTCGAAGCCGTATGTTGCACCCAAAATCCCGGTTACATACGCACCAATTCCGAAAAACGTCGCCTGCGCTAGCGACACAGCACCGGCGTAACCAAAAATGAACTGGAATCCGAGGACCAGAAGTGCGTATACGCCGCATAAGGAAAACATCCGAAGTTCATATGGATTTGCGAAGTAAACAGCGTAAGCTGCAAACGATATCCCGGCGGCTAGCAACGGCAGCCTGATTCCGGCTCTTACCCAGTCGAGCAAGTTCTTCGCAAAGCCAGACGCCATACTCCTCAGGCCCTTCGCTGCACGTTCTCGCCGAATATGCCTTGGGGCCGCAGAAGGAAGATCAATAGGAGGAAGGCATACAGGCTTCCGGTAGCCACGGCGTAAGAGACGTAGGCAGAAACGACGACTTGAAAAATTGAAATCAGAAGCGAGCCGATGACTGCTCCAGGAAGGCTGCCCCACCCTCCGACAACTACCGCAATATAAGCAAAAATGCTCAAGGAGATCCCCCCGGTCGGGTACACGAAATACTGATTGGCCAAAAGCGCTCCTGCAATGCCAGCGAGGGCACTTCCCAGGCCAAAGGTGACAGCAATCAGCACTTTGGCCGGTATGCCAATTGCCTCAGCCATTTCTCTGTCTTGAGCAGTCGCACGCAATTGACGACCGAATTGCGTGTGGGTGAACAGTGCGTGCTGCAAGGTTATTACGATCGCGGCAACCACGATCGTCCCAGCGCCCTGCCGGCTGAGCTCCAGTCCGGCGAAGTGCATCATTCCACTACCGACCAGCGGCGGACCTGACTTCGCTTCCGGACCGAACAGAACCAAAAACAGGTTCTGAAGAATCATCCCGCAAAGAAGTGTGCTTATGAAGATCGTGGCTGGGGGTCGTCGCATGAGCGGGAAGTAGGCGACCAAGGAGAACAGGACACCCAAAAGGAATGTGACGAACGCCACCAATGGCAACAGAAGAATGAAAGGAAGTGCAATCAGTGAGGAGACCGTGATGGCTGTGTACCCTCCAGCCATCACGAGATCACCTTGAGCAAAATTGACCGCACCTGTCGCATTGACAATGAAAACGAAGCCGAGTGCGACTAGGGAATATGCAGCCCCGAGTGCTACTCCGTTCAAGATGAGCTGGATCAGCGACATCTTTGGCTTCCTACTTCAGGATCAGTTCTTCCCCTGCGTAGTGCTTGACCACGGTTGGAATGCGAGATTTTCCATCCCAACAAACAATGTCGGCATCATGGGCCATGTCGCCATGACCATTTGATTTGTAAGTCATGGCGACGCCCTTGTAGGTGGATTTCGACAGTGCAGCCACGAGATCGTCGGCGGTTTGAGCTCCATCGGCAATCATCTGCAAAGTCATCATCACACCATCGTATTGACCCAACGCGAGCCCGTCTGGCTCGATGCCGAACCGAGCGTGGTAAGCGTCAGCCCATTCCTTCATCTGCGGGTTTGCGCGAGCTTCGGGCGCGGATGGAGTTTCGGCGCACATACCTGCAAGTTCAGCTGGCTCAAATAGTGCCGTGGCAGTCGGCTCGACGATCGATGAGCTATTAATGATGGGAAGATCAATGCCAGCCGCACGCGCCTGCTTCGCGATCAACGTCATTGGGGCCGAAACCATGTGTACCACGATGGAGTCTGCGCCTGACTCTTTGATCTTGGCCAGAAGGGGTGACATGTCCTTCGTGTCAGGCGCTATCGAGGAGTCTTCATAGACGGGCTTCACACCAAGCTTTGCAAAATCCTCTTGGAGAAGCTTGAAGCCTCCTTGTCCATATGCCGTGGTGTCACCCAAAAGGGCCGGCTTCGTCTTCTTGAGTTCCTCTACAACGTACCGGGCATGCGCGACTTTGATCTCGCGGTCGTTGGGAAGGAACCGGAAGACGTAGTTTCCACCATTCTCCGTCAGGGCAGCGAGGCCAGAAATCGTTAGCAACGGAACTTTGTATTCCTCTGCCACCGGCTTCATAGCTACCATTTCTGTTCCGAAGACGGACGACGCAACAGCAATTGCTGATCCGCCACTCAAAGCTTTATCCAGCGCAGATGCAGCACCAGTCGCTGACGTACCTGTATCAAATACAGGGTATTGGATCTTCAGACCTTTGGCTGTCTCTAAGGCCATAACAGCTCCGTTCCGCTGGCTTCCGCCCTCGACAGACAAAAAGCCCGTTATGGGCATTACGATCGGCAAGTAATAATCGGCCGCGCACACGGCGGCTGAACCCACCACGCTCAAAATCCCCAGTGTTGACGCGAGCTGGAGTGCAGTCCGGGATGCAAACGTCCGACGCATGGTACCCTCCTGGTTGGTCCGCTAATAGGCAAACGATCAATTATCGTACCGGCTGGCTTTCCAGTCCGACACCGATAGATTCCTCACCCATAAAGTAAATATGCATTTACTTCGTATGTCAATGGCTCGGCCCGGCGCGCGTCCGCTGGACATACGCGGCATGTAAAGACATACTTACTCCTGAAACGCTTGTTCGACGGAGTGGCAAATGGATCTCATTGTACGAAATGCCCAATTGCCTTCAGGCGGTTCGCTGGTCGACATCGGGATCACGAATGGTCTTGTTGCAGCAATCCAAACCAATCTGGCCGCCGATGCCGAGACCCTTGATGTGCAGGGTAAGCTGGTCTCGCCGGGATTTGTAGAAACCCACATCCACTTGGATAAGTCCTGCATTCTCGACCGATGTTCTGCCACCAAGGGGGATCTTGACGAGGCGATTGCTGAAGTGGCGAAGGCAAAGAGAAAGTTCACGCCCGAAGACGTGTACGAGCGCGGCCGCCGAACGCTAGAGAAATGCATTGCAAATGGAACGACCCATATACGCACCCAGCTCGAAGTCGACCCTGGTATTGGCTTACGCGGTTTAGACGGAATTCTTCCGCTGATTTCCGATTACAAATGGGCAGTCGATCTGGAGATATGCGTCTTCCCTCAAGAAGGGCTTACCAACAACGAAGGCACAGACGCACTCATGGTCGAGGCTCTACGAAAGGGCGCGAAAGTCATCGGTGCCGCACCCTACACGGACTCGAATCCACACGAGCAGATTGACTTCGTGTTCAGGACAGCGCGCGAATTCGACATCGACATCGATATGCACCTCGATTTTGGTCACAGTGCCGACAACCTCGATCTCGACTATGTCTGTGAAATGGCTGACCGCTATAAATGGGGCGGTCGGACTGCAATCGGCCACGTAACAAAACTTGCCCTAGCGAACCCAGATCGGTTTGAAGCCGCTGCTAATCGCCTTGCGAGTGCGGGTGTGGCCCTGACTGTGCTCCCCTCGACTGACTTATTCTTGATGGGAAGAACTGCCGCCCAAGGCCCCATTCGAGGCGTGACCCACACGCACAAACTCATTCAGCACGGGGTGAATTGTTCGCTTTCAACAAACAATGTTCTGAACCCCTTCACACCCTTTGGAGACTGCTCCCTCATTAGAATGGCGAATTTAAATGCCAATATTTGTCACATAGGCTCGACAAAAGATGTTCACGAGTGCTTTCAAATGATCACTACACGATCAGCGCGCCTGATGAACATCCAGTCGTATGGAATTGAAGTTGGAAAATCTGCAGATTTTGTTGTGCTCGATTGCCGAACGCCAGAGGAGGCAGTCGCGGAACTTGCTCCTGTACTGTACGCCTATAAGCGCGGCAAACGGACAGTGACCCGCTCCCCCGCTGTGCTCCACAAGCCAAACTGAGTGGCCGCACAGATGGAAAAGTTTTCGACCACTGACCAACTCGGGGCCTTCTGTCCTGGTAGTGCCCTTTCATTGAAAGGAAGACCTGGTGGAGCGCTGTCAGGGCGAACGTTTGCCATTAAGGACGTATTTGATGTGGCTGGCAACAGAACAGGCTTCGGCCACCCCGATTGGCTCAAGACACATCCCCCAGCCCAACATACTGCTCGAGCTGTGGAGTTGTTGTTACATGCCGGAGCATCGCTTGTTGGGAAGACGATCAGCGATGAGCTCTGCTATTCCCTGTCGGGTGAGAATTACCATTATGGGACCCCCCTCAATCCCCGGGCACGCACACGGATTCCGGGTGGTTCATCTAGTGGATCTGCATCCGCTGTTGCCGGCGGAGCCGCTGACTTCGCCCTAGGGACGGATTGCGGTGGGTCCGTACGCGTCCCCGCGAGCTACTGTGGGATATTTGGCGTTCGGCCGACCCACGGGCGTGTTTCCCTCAACGGTGTTCACCCTTTTGCCCCCAGCTTTGATTGTGCGGGCTGGTTCGCCTTGGATCCCGACATTCTCTTGCAGGTAGGCCGCGTGTTGCTGAACGACACCCGAACCCCGAAACCGTTTCGGAGGTTGCTGGTAGCCAAGGACGCATTTGAACGTGCTGATCCAGAGGTGAAGGCGGCGACGGTGAGTCATATCGCGCGCATCTCGGATCATCTAGGCAATGCACGCGAAGTAGTGCTGAGCGATGAAGGACTAGACGAGTGGTTCGAAGCATTTCGGATAATGCAGGCGGCTGAGATCTGGAAATCCTTTGGTGACTGGATCTCAACAGTCCGACCAGAGTTTGGGCCAGGCGTGCGCGAAAGATTTCATGCAGCTTCCGAAATCCGACAAGACGAACTCGAAGGCGCGAAAAAGCGCAGGAGCGAAATCTGTACACGACTTGAAGAATTGATTGAGGTGGGAGACGTTGTGTGTTTACCAACGACCCCGAGGCCCGCACCTCTATTGGGAACGCCGGTCACAGAAGTTGAAATAAGGCAACGCAACCAAGCCATGGCGCTCCTTTGCGTTGCTGGTCTTGGCGGATTACCGCAGATCAACCTTCCCGTCGCTGATATTGCTGGTGCGCCGATCGGGTTGTCCATCCTGGCCCGAAGGGGCACGGACATAGATCTTCTGGCTTTTGCGAAGGAAGTTACACGCTCTGTAACAGCATGTCCGCCTCTCGAACTGACAAAATCATGTTAGTCAATGAGTCGAGCATCCAGATCGAAGTCCTCGCAGCCGCGATGCGTTACGAGAATGCGCTTGTAAACAACCACGTCCAGACGCTGGACGAACTTTTCTGGAATAGCGATCAGACTGTCCGTTATGGTGCCACAGAAATGCTATACGGCGCAGCAGAGATTGCTGCATTTCGTAAGTCGCGGAACACGACAAACCTCTCGCGAACAATACGTCGGATTCAGGTGACAACTTTTGGTACCGACTTTGCGACCGTCAATCTTGAGTTCGAGAGGCGAGGCCAGGAAGCAATCGGGCGCCAAAGCCAATTTTGGGTTCGGATGCCTGAGGGATGGCGGATTGTATCTGCGCACGTTTCCAATGTCTCGCAGGCGGCTAGCATGAATTCTGAGGGGGCGAGAAATTCCAACAATGACGAAAGCCGCTAAGAAGATTACCGCTACACGCTTAGTGAACCGAACGCGGCCTGCACTTGAACCGCGAGCGGCGACGCAAAAATCACCCATCACCAGAAGGTCGGTTGTTAGACGCGACAGCGCGGCGACGCGTGAACGCATATTAGGCGTCGCAATGTCTGAATTCTCTACGCATGGTTATAGCGGTGGCCGCGTCGACAGAATCTCCCGAAAGGCGAGGGTCAACGTGCGTATGATATATCATTACTTTGGCAACAAAGACGCTTTGTACCTAGCAGTCCTCGAACGATCCTATCTCTCAATACGTGAAAGGGAGCAAACACTAGATGTTGATGGAGTCGATGCCATTTATGGCATGAGGAAGCTCATTGAGCTGACCTTCGATTTCCTTGCTACCGATCCCCACTTCGCGCGTCTCATCATAGGCGAGAACTTGATGATGGGAAAAATGGTTCAAAAGTCGAAGATCATTCCCCAGATGACTCGCCCACTTTTGCTGAAGTTGCATTCGATACTGAAGCGAGGTCAGGAGCAAAACCTCTTTCACAGGACCATTGATGCTGAGAGCCTGTACATTTCGATCCTAGGCCTATGTTTCATCCACGTATCGAATCGGCACACGCTAGGCACAATGTTTCAGAGGAACTTCGCTGACCAACAATGGCTCAAAAAGAGGAAGGCCGTAGTCAGCGATCTTTTAGTCTCATATCTCACGCGCGTTGATCAGGATCCGACATCAATCGGACATCATCGGCGATAGGTTCATAGATGGACCCCCTTTGTACTGGGTGCTGGTTCACTCGCTTAGCGGATGCCCACTAAGTGCATTTGCAATTGGATCGGAAGGCACGCTCGTTTCTCCGCGGAAAGGCTGGTCCATAATTAGAATGAGTGCCAAGACCAGTCCTATCGCGCTCATGTGGAGAGCAATCAAACCCATGTTCATTCGATCAAGCGGATAACGCCCATTCATGGCCATGGCACCAAACAAGAAAACGCCAATGATCCACCAGAAGACGTTGGGCACCGATTTTGTCGCACTCTCCAATCGACCTAAACGTTCATCTTCGAGTTGGCTGAGAAGTGAGTTCAGCGTCTCTGCCGATCCTGTGCTTGTGGCTGACGTACTTCGTAACTCGATTCTTAAGGCCTTCAGCGCATGATCTCCTTCGATTGAAAGTGAAGGTTTTGCTTGGCCAAGCGCTGGCCAGTCCCATCCCGTGAGCGTATCAACGTATTTTCGCAATGCGCTTCGTGCGGACGTTGATGACGATGTGCCGAGGTCTGCTAGCTCCGCATCCAAGCGCGTGATTGTTGAAGCTTCTCGTAGCGTGGCATCCAGAGTTTTACCAAGGTTTGAGCGGACGTCGCTCAGAACCAACGCCAAGGTAAAGACGGAAAACGCTAACAGACTGCCGTGGACCAGATCCGCAAGCTTGCTGTGTATGTCTGCGTCTTGGTTTCCGGACTTGAAGATTAGGCGTCGGGATACGGACGCCATTGCCATCGAGGCGACTGCAGTAGAAGCAGCACCAATGAAGAGGAGACTTAGATCAGAAAAGTCCCCGACAGCGGGCCAGCTCATATCAAGAGCCGTTGCGGCTGGCGGCTGTAGCTACGCCTGCGGCAATTAACACGCCGCCTCCAACTCTCTTTGACCATCGATCGACTGCTGGCGTGCGCAGCACATCTGCGGCCCTAGAAACAACGAGGGCATACAGTGCGTCCGTGAAACCCACTACCATTGTAAAAGTGACGATGAGAATCACCGCCTGCAAAAGGTAGTTGCCGCTTGGAGTGATGAATTGAGGAGCAAAGGCGACGAAGAAGACGATTGTTTTCGGGTGGAATGTACCGACTGCCACGTTACTGGCAAACGCCATTCGTGGTGAAACTGCTCCGCGGGAAATAGAGTTGGCCTGCGAACTGCCGCCGCCGGTCTTTGCCAACGTCATCATGCCTAAAAAGATTAGATAGAGCGCTCCAGCCCACTTGAGGATCGAGAAGGCGAACGCTGACGCTGCTAGCAGTGCGCCTACGCCAGCAAGCGAGATTGTCATTGCCGTAAGGTTGCCGATTGCCAGCCCGGCGACTGAAGCCAGAGCGGTTCTGCGACCAGAACTAATCGCAAAACCCACGATGTTCATCACTGCGGGCCCAGGAACCAGCCCCATGACCAAAGACGCAGCGACAAAGCCGAGCCACAAGTGGGGGTCCATGCCTTCACCCAGATCCGATGACCAATTCCGCCAACGCACATGCGCAGAAATGCGCCGCTTCATCAAGTCAAGTGAACGGTGGCCGAGATCACCTATAACGCGCCAATTGGTCAAGTCTGCGGTTGTCCCATGGACCGGTCGGCACTCGCTATTTTCCATAGACTTGCCAAGAGTCCTTCGCCCCAGCCGATACAGCGGCCAGCACTCGATCCAAATCTCTCTGTTCGATAGGTCGTCGAAGTGCCCCCGCTACATCGCCAATGGCAGTATCCGATGAAACATTGTGCTCTGCCCGTATCGCAAGCACTTCGCCCTGCAATTGTTTGCGGCTGGGGAATGGTAGTGGAGATTCATCCGGCAACCAGTCTTCAAAAAAGATGGCCCGGCTGACGGGCGAAAAATGTTTGCGAAGGTTAGCGCGTCGCGCACGCTGAGGTGAGAGCAAAAAACAACATTGGCATGTAGCTGTCCCGCCTTTCAGAGACCCATCCATCTGAATCAGCAGATATTGCCCAAGACCGCAGTCGATATCCAAAGAATCCCTTAGAAACGACGGAATAAATACATCTGCGCCGGAGTCTTCAGTTCAACCATCGAGTTTTCGCGAGCGCCAAATGAAGGCAACGCATTGAAGGACGATCGTTCTGCAGCGAAGTCCGCCAAGCACGCATACGAACAGCGCTAACCTTCTAAATGCTCAACGTGCTCCGCAGTTCTGCTGACGGTTAGCTCTGCAAAGAAATCAGCCCGCTGGTTTGGTCGAGCTCAGACTGATCTCCATAGACTCATCGCGTTCGAACACCTCCACATATGGAACCATCAACATGGCTTTCAGTGAAGCATCCATCGCCAACGCCAGTGGCTATCGGCTCTCCCTCGTCTTTCCCTACATTCTGTCCGCCTTCCTTTGCGGTCGCAGGCGAAGGAGGCCAATCGATCTTGATCGGCACACGCGCCGGGACATCGGGCTTACCGATGTCGATGTCTATATCGATCAGACACTTCCCTGGGATTGATGCGCAAATTCTCGCCCATGGTGATACTCCTGTAACTACCGAACAAATCCAATTGAACGCAGGTTTTGCCTGCTGACAGTTCAATTGCACCAACCAAGCGACTTCCGCCAGACCATAACCGATCAAGTGAAACCAGCGGGTTCTTTAAATCGCGAGCGCACCAAAAATTTTTGGGCAAACGGAATAAACCCTTCCACGCCTGAGTCTTCCTATCAGTCGAACAGTTTGGTTCAGCTGGGAAAGGAAGCACTATGATGGAAACGAGAAGCGGCAGCGGCCTAAATCGGCGCCATGCATTGGAATGTATGATTTGGGCGGGAACAGGCGTGATCTGGACAGTCGTAGGTGGTGTACCCAAGTCGCTGTCTTTGCTCGATGAGGCTAACGCTGCAGAACTTATGGCAGGCGGCCTCACATTCTTGCAGCTTTCTGACAGTCACGTCGGGTTCAATAAACCTGCCAATCCCCATGCGGTTGATACCCTCAAGGAAGCGATAGGTCTGATCGACAGACTGCCTAGCAAGCCTCAGTTCATGCTCCATACGGGTGATATCACGCATAGCGCGAAGCCGGCCGAGTTCGACGATGCCAGCCAAATCATAGGATCCGCGCGAGTGGACGTTCACTATGTTCCGGGCGAACATGACATAACGGACGAAGCGACTGAGCAGGCCTACCTGGAGCGGTATGGCAAGGGAACGATGGGAGGTGGATGGTATAGTTTTGATCAGAACGGCGTACACTTCATCGGACTCAACAACGTCGTCAATCTGAAGAAATTCGGGTTGGGTTTTCTTGGCCCCGAACAACTGAAATGGCTTGAGGATGATCTCCGACCGCTCTCGTCCTCGACGCCCATCGTTGTCTTTGCACACATTCCGTTATGGTCCATCTACCCAAACTGGGGATGGGGAACTGATGATGCGGCCACTGCGCTCGATCACCTGAAGCGCTTCGGTTCAGTGACCATTCTCAATGGTCACATCCACCAGCTCATGCAGAAGGTCGAAGGAAACGTGACTTTTCATACGGCACGTTCGACGGCATTTCCGCAACCCGCTCCAGGAGCCGCCGCGTCCCCTGGTCCAATGATTGTTCCAACCGACAGGCTGCGCAGTGTGCTTGGCATCACAAGTGTGTCGCTGGAGAGGACGGAAGCGCGACTAGCCATTACCGACACGTCGCTGGAGGAGTAGCTCAAGGTGCATCACAATATAAAGCGGCTGAGCGCTACCGCAGTCGGAGTGCTGCTGGTCATTCCGCACGCCGAAGCAGCGCCAAATGCGACAAGAGGCGAGGCAATCTACCAGAGTTGCCAGGATTGCCACTCCCTTGACTCTAACGATGTCGGGCCCAAGCATAGGGGCGTGTTCGGCCGGAGAGCCGGCACCGTTCCTGACTACAATTATTCGGTTGCCCTCAGGAATTCCGGCATCACGTGGAACAAAGTCACTCTCGACAAGTGGCTCACCGATCCACAGGAGCTTGTGCCAGGTTCGAGGATGTTCTTTCACGTTGACGCCGCTCAGGATCGCGCCGACGTCATCGAATACCTAAAAGAACTGGCGAAATGAGCGCAGTTCACCGTCGACTACGGCACGATGCGAGGCCGAATGGACGACCGACAGCGATTTAATGAGGCGGTGCTTCCGTACATCGACGATGCGCTGGCGTTAGGCCGCTGGATTACGGGCAATGCGACAGATGCGGAAGATGTCGTTCAAGACTCATGCATACGCGCATTCAGGGCAATTGCGTCTGTGAGGACCGACAACGGCCGCGCATGGTTTCTAGCTATCGTTCGGAACACAGCGCTGACCTGGATCTCAAAGAACCGACCGCGTTCGGTCATAAGCACAGATGACGAAGCGGTGTTCGAACGAACAGGCTTGGAACTGCTCGGGTCTCAGGTGTCTCCTGAAGCGTCACTGATTCAAGAGGCGGATTCCAGACAACTGCACAGTGCGATTGCAGCGCTGCCTCTGTCGTACCGTGAGGTATTGGTCCTGAGGGAGATTGAAGGCCTGAGCTATCAGGATATCTCGAAAACTCTATCCGTCCCTATCGGCACAGTTATGTCGAGGCTTGCGCGTGCCCGAAAGATGCTCATTCAGCGGATTTGCGCACCCTCGGAAGGAAAGGCAGGCGCCGCGTGACAAGGCCCTCATCATGGTCTTCGCTCGAAGAGTCGCTTCTCCTGCTCAATGCGTATCTTGATGACGAGTTGGATGCCGCATCCAGCGTGGACGTCGAGCATCGCCTCGCAAATGATCCTGCGCTTCGCGCCGAGCACGATCGTCTTGTGCAGTTGCGCAAGGCTCTGTCGTTTCATGCGAAATCAGACAAGGCTTCCGATGCATTCAGGAGCCGAATTGCTGAAATTGCACACCAGCCAAAACGCTTGGCTTCCCGTGTCGCCGTTTCAAAATCGGCCTACCCGCCAAGTCAGGCTGATTGGCGGAAGTTGGGAAGTGCTGCAGCGGTTGCAGCTGTCATTTCAGCGGGGGCTACGTTCGGCGTTCTGCGTCCAAATCTTGAACCAAATGAAGTTGCCTCAATTGTCTCGGACCATCAGCGCGCTCTTCTCGCCTCTTCTCCATTTGATGTTGCTTCCAGCGATCAACACACCGTAAAGCCTTGGTTTGACAGTAAGCTTGCGCTTTCGCCGGAGGTCATTGACCTTGCTGGATACGGGTTTCCGCTCGCGGGAGGCCGTGTCGAGGTGATTAACGGCAAGCCGGTCCCCGTCCTTGTTTATCGACGTCGGGCCCATATCATCAGTGTTGTCGCAATTCCCCATTCTCACCGCACGGTGACAACTACGCCGAACTTGGCGGGGACAAAGGACGGCTATTCCGTTTTCCAGTGGCAGGGCCGGGATTTCGACTACACTGCGGTTTCGGACCTCGCGCAGGATGAGCTAAGTGAATTCGTACACCGGTGGCGTGGAGTTTCCGACAAGTAATACGGACATCGAATCGCAGATGTCGGCCTTTAGCCCTGATCGGCCGGTGTAACAATTTCGGTTTGGACCGTAGAGAAGGCTTATGGATCGAACCACGCCCCGTAAAGGTATGCCAGATGTACAGCTAACTCGGTCGGAGTTCGAGCGCCGCCTACGTGAACGATTTTTCGATCCGGCCTTTGAAGGAGTCGCGGCGGCCATCGCTTCCGTGATCGAGACCGCGTGGGACGGGTACAATCAATATCGAAAAAATCCGAAGACCGTGCGTGCCGGCGAAGGGTTCGCCAAACCAGATTTTGAGTTGCCCGTGGAGTGGCTGGAAACCCGGCAGCGCATCATGGCTGCAGAGAAGAAGCAGAAGGATCCAAAATCAAGGAATCGCATTCTGTTGATCAACGGGTCAATGCGCTCTGACCAAAGCTGTCCGGGCGAGATTTCAAAAACCTGGCGCCTGCTTACTCTCGCGAAGGACACTATCGATGCGGCCGGTGACTTCGACGTCGACTTTCTGGACCTCAGCCTGCTGACATCGCAGTACGGCCGCCAAATTCTGCCTTGCAAGGCATGTGTTTCGACCGCGCAGCCGCTGTGTCATTGGCCGTGCTCTTGTTACCCTAACTTTGCGATGGGCCAGGTCAACGATTGGATGAGTGAAATCTACCCCATGTGGGTAGGAGCCCATGGCATCATGATTGTGACGCCCGTCAACTGGTATCAGGCTCCTTCCGGTCTGAAATCGATGATTGACCGGCTCGTGTGTGCGGATGGCGGAAATCCCGATCTGACAAGTACAGGAAAGAACCCGCAGATCGCCAAGGAAATTGAACTGAAAGGATGGGACTACCCGCTTCATCTCGCCGGCAGGACCTTTTCTGTCATTGTCCACGGAGATGCGGCGGGTCCTGAGAATTTGCGGCGCATTCTCGTTGACTGGCTGTCCGATCTCGGAATGATCCCGGCCGGCCGGCACGGGCAGATCGATGCGTTCATTGGCTACCTGGAGAGCTATGCCGAGAGCCATTTCTTCTTGGATAAGGATGTCGGGCTCCAGGAAGATACTAGATCGGCTGCAACGGCGCTCATCCATGCCGTTCGCCAGCTCCGCAGTGGCAATCTCGTTCAGCCGGACGACGGGCTCAGAGAATCACGCCCCAAGTAACTTTGACTCGCTGGAAGGTCGGCTTGCAGCAGTCATCATTCTTAAAGGGACTTCACGCCAATCACCCTCAGGTCACTCGCCAATGCCCCTTGCGCTCTACGGACATCGCTTCTCCTCATACACCCAGAAAGTGCTGATTGCGCTGTATGAGAACGACATCCCCTTCGAGCTTCGCACTATCGCGCCTGAACAGCCCGACAACGTTGCAGAATGGCTCCGCCGCTGGCCAATCGCCAAGTTCCCGCTGCTGGTCGACGGCGAAAGACAGGTGGTCGAAGCATCGACCATCATCGAGTATTTGGGGATAAACTACCCCGGCCCTGCTTGGCTCATTCCTGCCGATTCCTCGCAAGCACTCAATATTCGTTTCCTCGATCGTTTCTTTGACCTGTATGTGATGGATCCAGTCCAGCTTGCTGTTGGCGCAGCTCTCGGTCGAATACCAATGACTGCCGAAGATGGCCGTTCAGTTGCAAAAGGCCGGCTCGAGCGCTCGTACGCTTGGCTTGAAACGTGGCTCAAAGGCAAGACATGGGCCAACGGCGAAACATTCTCGCTGGCGGATTGCGCAGCGGCACCATCCCTTTTCTACGCGGCGTGGACCCATCCGATCGGCAACGAATTTCCAAACACGCTTGCCTACCGTGCCCGATTGCTCACCCGGCCGTCGTTCGCGCGAATTGTCGAGGAAGCGCGGGTCTACCGAACACTGTTTCCGCTTGGCGCGCCGGATCGAGATTGATGCTGCCTTGAGCTTCGTCGGGGAATGGATGCTGCAGCATCGCTGACAATAGTGCTCAGCGCGTGAAGCTGACCCGACAGAGTTGGTCGGCGCATATTTTGATACGTATGCGAAATATTCGAAAACGACCTTCAGCAAGTGGAATACTCCATTGCAATCGTCGCCGGGCACGACCACCGTGACGTCGATGGCCACGCAAGGCGAACGCCGCACAAGAGCCACTCCACCGCTATCGGGAACACAAGTTCAGAGGATCGAGCGATGGCGTGGAAAACCAGATCGTTGGCCTACTCAATTGGATGTCTCACCGTTGGCCTGGGACTTTCACTTCCCGCAGCGAAAGCGCAGCAGGCTGTTGAAACGCCGGCCTCGATGGTGGAAGCGCTTCATGCGGCGTTCGGTACCCATCACGCACGCGCGGTTCACACAAAGGGACTTGTGTTCATCGGCAAGTTTACGCCATCGCCGGATGCGCAGGCCATTGTCAAGACGCCGATATTTCTTGGTGGCGAGAGTTCGGCCATCGTCCGGTTCTCGCTCTTTGCAGGACTGCCGGATCTCCCCGACAACGATGACGGCGCGTCACCAACCGGCATGGGCATCAAGATCAAGGCCGCTGACGGCGACGATTTCGATCTCGAAGTAAACCAGCACCGAGATTTCATCACTGCCACTTTTGACGAATTTGCCGTGCTCCTGCGGGCGATCGGAGAGGCCGGAAAGGGAGACACGGCGCCGCTCGAGAAATTTCTGGCAGACCATCCGCATGCAAGGGAGTTCTTGGCGTCCCGCACCTATCCGGCGTCTTATGCCGAAGCCAAGTACTTTGGTGTGAACGCGGTGAAGCTCACGAACACGGCAGGCGCTGCGGTTTACGCCCGCTACCAGCTGATCCCCCGTGCTCGCGAACACTATCTCACCACGGATGAGCGCAAGGTGAAGAGCGCAACATACCTGCATGACGAAGTTCTGGAACGGGTCAAGCACACGCCAATCGTATTCGACTGGTATGCGCAGATCGCCGAGCCGAGCGATGTCGTCACAGACCCATCGATCGCCTGGCCCGACACGCGCAGATTGGTCAAGCTCGGGACCGTTACGATAACCGGACAGCCGCCGGATCCGCTGGCTGTCGACAAATCGCTTCTGTTGCTGCCGGGACAGCCTCACGACGGCGTCGAACCAGCGGACCCGATGCTTGTGCTCCGCAACGAAGCCTATCCGATCTCGTTCGGCGAACGCCAATAGTCCCCTGCCAGCGTCTCTGGCAGGATTCGCAAACTCCTCGAATTGATTTTTCTGGGATTGGTTATAGCAGGACGCGCCACATGCGAATGTATAAGTCGGTACTTTCTGGTTTGCTCCTTTGCATTGTCTACCTGCAAGTCGCTCATGAGGCCTTTGCACTGTCCCCGTTTCCTGCCGGCTTTGAAGGGCAGCAAATGCCGGTATCAGGAGGCACGCAGTATGTCCGCATCGGCGGGCATGGGCCGGCGGTCGTGCTGTTGCATGGATTTGGCGACTCGGGAGACATGTGGGCTCCACTGGCCGAGGTGCTCGTAAAGGATCATACGCTCATCGTGCCGGATCTCAGGGGAATGGGTCTCTCGTCGCATCCGGATGGAGGGTACACGAAGATCGAGCAGGCGCGAGACCTTGCGCAAATCCTAGACAGTTTGCACGTGACGACGGTTGATCTCGTCACCCACGATATTGGTAATATGGTCGGCTATGCTTTCGCAGCTCTTTACCCCGATCGGGTGGCAAAATGGGTTGTAATGGATGCCCCCTTGCCTGGACTAGGTAATTGGGAGGCGCAACTAACTAATCCAAAAACCTGGCACTTCAATTTCCGCGGCCCCGACGTCGAAAAACTCGTGGCTGGGCGGGAGCGAATTCTTCTCGATCGCTTTTACAATGAGCTTTCCGCAAACCCGGCATCGATCGACGAGGAAACGCGAGCTCACTATGCAAAACTGCTCGCAATGCCCAAGGCGTTTCATGATGCTTTTAGTGGGCAGTTCGTTGCCTTTGAACAGGACGCGGTGGATAACAAAAATCTTCTTGCTCAGAGGGGGAAGTTACAAATGCCGGTGCTGGCGATCGGTGGTGACCACTCCTACGGAGCTAGCCTTGCAGTCGAAATCAGTGCTGCGGCTAGCAACGTGCAGAGCAAGGTGATTTCCAACTCCGGTCACTGGATCATGGAGGAACAGCCGAAGCAGGCAATCGAAGCGATTGTGAGCTTCATAGGCCATTAGAACGCTAGATTGGGTTCTGGATCGCGCCATATCGCGATAGGTTCAGCGGCCAAAAGCACTCTGGCTTAGAAAAGATTGGAGCCGTTGTAGCGTTGCTGCGGGTGTTTCTTCTTGCCCGAGCACTAAGAGGATGGAGAGACCTATGGCGACCGTCGATGGCCGTGGCCACCAGATGTTTCCGGTGCTCAATCCGGCTCAGATCGAAGTGGCGCGACGCTTCGCCAGCGGCCCAGCAAGATTCTTCGCGCCGTCAGAGGTGCTTTACGACATTGGACAGCAGGGCGCGCCGGCGTGGTTGGTGCTGGATGGTTCGATCGAGGTGAGCCGTCGGGACGGTTTGAGCGGCGTCGCCGCAATCACCACTCATGGCGCCGGCCAATTCTCGGGTGAGGTCAACCAGCTGGCCGGTCGTCCATCGATGGCAGCAGGTCATGCGGGACCTTTGGGATGTACCGCCCTGCCGTTTGATGCAGCGCATTTGCGCGCCCTGATGATCGGTTCGGCCGAGGTCGGAGAGATCGTGATGCGAGCGCTCATTTTGCGTCGCGTCGGCCTGATCGAGCAGGGCGGATCCGGTGTCATCTTCATCGGAGATCCCCTGAGCACGGACGTAGTCCGCCTACAGGACTTCCTCGGTCGCGGCGGCTGGCCGAGTCTGGTGCTCGACGCCAGCAAGGACGAGGAAGGCAGGACGCTCGTCGAACGTACCGGCGTTCTCGCTAATGAACTCCCGCTGGTGGTTTGTCCGAGCGGAGACATCTTGAAGCGTCCGACTGACGAGGCATTGGCCATCTGTCTTGGCATCATTCCTTCAATCGACCCGATGCAACGGTATGACGTCGCGGTCGTGGGAGCAGGTCCGGCCGGTCTCGCTACTGCGGTCTATGCGGCTTCCGAGGGGCTGTCGGTCATCGTCGTGGATGCTCATGCGATGGGAGGTCAGGCCGGCGCTTCTGCGCGGATCGAAAACTATCTCGGATTTCCGACTGGCGTGTCAGGACAGGCGCTTGCCGCACGCGCCTTTACCCAAGCGCTCAAATTTGGAGCGGAGATCGCGATTCTCGTCTGTGTAGAGCGGTTGGCCTGCAATGAATCGGACCTGACGCTCCATTGCAGCGGATCCCGTTTCATACGAGCGCGATCTGTGGTGATTGCATCCGGCGCTCGATATCGCCGACCCGACGTACCAAATCTGTCGACGTTCGAGGGTGCCGGAATATCCTATTGGGTATCGGCCATTGAGGCGCGCCTTTGTGCGGGCGAAGAGGTGGCGTTGGTAGGCGGCGGGAATTCAGCCGGCCAAGCCGTAGTCTTCCTCGCGCCCCATGTGAAAAAGCTCCACTTGATTGTCCGACGAGATCTGTCGGCGACAATGTCGCAATATCTGATCGATCGGATCAGGGCGTGCTCTAACGTGGAAATTCACATTGGCTGCGAGCTCCTCTCCGTCGATGGGGAACGAGAGTCGGGGCTAGCCACAGCGACGTTTGTCAACAAGACAAATGGTGCGTCGGAGTCCCGGCCGGTACGGCATCTTTTTCTGTTTATCGGGGCGGATCCCAATTCTGATTGGGCTCGTGACTGCCTTCGAACGGACGACAAGGGCTTCATCGTCACCGGCGGGCGAGCCTTGCCTTTGGAGACCAGCCAGCCGGGCGTATTCGCAATAGGCGACGTACGTGCAGGATCGACGAAGCGCGTTGCGGCCGCCGTTGGCGAGGGAGCCGCTGTCGTTGCACAGATCCACAGCATGTTCGCCCGCACGTAGGTCGGACCTATTGGCGCCGCTAGCGCGAGGCGCCACCGCGCCCAGGTTCTAACTTTACCCTTCCTCGTGCCAGGCTGTAGTCATTTAGGCGTGGCCTTCGCCACCATCGACGAAGAGCTCCGAGCCCGTGATAAAACTAGAATCGTCCGATGCCAGGAAAAGGACTGCCTTCGCGATCTCGTTGGGGGTTCCGACCCTGCCGAGCGGAATGCGAAGCGCGAACTGATCCAGCAGAGCCTATTGCTCTGCTGCGTCTGAACCTGCGAGGCCGCGGAGGCCGGGGGTTGCAGTCGGGACTGGTACAAGCGTGTTGATGCGAATGCCGCGACCTTTGAGTCAGCCATCCAGTTTCGCGTCAATGCGTGGATGGCGGCTTTCGGGTGTCGATGCCGCAGCTGCCGATCCATTGAGTATGATCGACGCACCTGGCGCGAGAAGCGGCAATGCGCTCTGCACGGTGAAGACGCGCGGACTTGCCAGCGGGAGGCATTCGAGATGCCTATCAGGCTCCATTTTAGAATGTTCGTCGCCCGCTTGCCTTACGTTAGGCCATCATTGATGATGGGTCCGTACTCGATGCAACCACCGGGAGGAGGACTGGCGAGCTTCGGCCCCTCAGTTTCGTGCCTAACAGGCCGTCGTACAGATGCAACGAATGGATGGTATGGCGACCTGCGTCCGGCAAAAAACTTGCAACCGCGATCAGAAACGAAGTGGATACACAATGAAGTACACAGCACTCCTAGCCGCCACCGTCAGCGTTGTGGCGTTGTTGGCACCGTCCATCGCCTCTGCCCAATCGCTCCAGGATCTCGAGGCTGCGGCGAAAAAGGAAGGCGAGCTCACACTGATCGCGCTTCCGCACGACTGGTGCGGCTATGGCGAAGTCATCGCCGGGTTCAAGGCGAAATATCCAGATATCAAAGTGAATGAGCTTAACCCCGACGCGGGTTCTGCAGACGAACTCGAAGCTATCCGGGCGAACAAGGACAACAAAGGCCCGCAAGCGCCGGACGTGATCGACGTCGGCCTTGCATTCGGCCCGCAGGCGAAGACGGAAGGGCTCATCCAACCGTACAAGGTCGCGACTTGGAGCGAGATCCCGGATAACGTCAAGGATGCGGATGGCTCGTGGTATGCTGATTATTATGGCGTGATGGCACTCGGTATCAACAAGGACCTTGTGAAATCTTCGCCAGCAGATTGGGCTGACCTTTTGAAGCCAGAATACGCGAATTCGGTCTCGCTCACGGGCGACCCCCGTGCATCGAACCAAGCAATGCTGGCGATTATGTCGGCCGGTATGTCGCGCGGTGCCGAACCCGGCAAGGACTCCGGAACAAAGGGCCTCGAATTCTTTGCCGAACTCAACAAGGCTGGCAACTTCGTACCAGTGACCGCGAAGTCCGGCACTATCGCGCAAGGCCAGACGCCGATCGTGGCGGCTTGGGATTACAACCTTCTCTCTTGGCGCGACGGCCTCAAGGGCAACCCGCCGATGGAAGTGGTTATTCCCTCCTCCGCCTCACTCGCTGGTGTTTATGTGCAGGCGATATCGGCCTATGCACCGCACCCGAACGCGGCGAAACTTTGGATGGAATATTTGTACTCCGACGAGGGTCAGCTCGGTTGGCTGAAGGGCTACTGTCATCCTGCGCGTTTCAACGCAATGGTTGCGGCCAACAAGGTGCCAAAGGAGCTTCTCGACAAGCTCCCGCCGGCGGAGGCATACGCCAAGGCGGTGTTCCCTACGGTGGAGCAGCAGGCGGCCAATAAGGGTGAAATCACCGCGAATTGGGACAAGGTCGTAGGCGCTAATGTGAAATGACCGATTTTGCCGTCCGGCCGTCCGCTTCAACGCGGATTGCGTCCGGGTCGTCAGAAAATGCACGGGAGCGCGGCGGCGGGGACATCCCGCGGCCGCGCCTTCGTCTGCCTTTGCGCTGGCTCGGGGTGGCGCCGTTCATCGCTTTTGCGCTCCTCTTCCTCATCCTGCCGACGATCCAGATCGTGCTCGGCGCGTTTCGGACCCCTGCTGGAGAGTTTACGTTTGCGAACCTCGCAGGACTGTCAGCACCAAACATCGTCAACGCTGCTCTTATCTCGATAAAGATCAGCGTCCTAACAGCCTTTCTTGGTTGCCTGTTCGGCGTGCTGCTCGCCATCGCCATCACGCGCGGCGGGCTTCCTGCTTGGATCCGCGATGCGACCCTGACCTTCTCCGGGGTTGCTTCGAACTTCGCAGGCGTCCCCCTTGCGTTCGCCTTCATCGCGACCCTTGGCCGTCTCGGTCTCGTGACCGTGCTCCTGCGCGACTGGTTCGGCGTGAACCTGATGGCGATGGGTTTCAACCTCATCAGCTTCACCGGCCTGACACTCGCCTATCTCTATTTCCAGATCCCTCTCATGATCCTCATCATCACGCCCGCGATTGACGGATTGAAGCGTGAGTGGTGGGAAGCAGCGCAAAGCCTCGGCGCAACGAACGGGCAATATTGGCGGGAGATCGCGTTGCCGGTGCTGTGGCCGTCGCTGCTCGGCACGTTCGCGCTCCTGTTCGCCAACGCCTTCGGGGCGGTCGCGACGGCGATGGCGCTCACCGGCTCGTCACTGTCCATCATCCCCATTATTCTCTTCGCGCAAATTCGCGGCGATGTATTGCAGGACCCGCACCTTGGCTACGCAATCGCCTTCGGGATGATCGTCATCACAGGGCTTGCAAACCTCGTCTATATTATCTTGCGCAGCCGCGCGGAGAGGTGGCTCCGATGAGGCTCGCCCGGCTTTCGTCGTGGATCACATTCCTCCTGGGCATGCTGTTCTTCTTCCTGCCCCTCATTGGCACGTTCGAGTTCTCGCTCAGGGCGCGTCGCGGCGTCTACTCGTTCGACGCCTATCGCAACGTACTGGCGGACCCGCAGTTTCGCGATACATTCACTTACTCGGTGGTCATCGCTCTGGCGACGATCGTCGTTGGTGTGCTGATCGTGACGCCTACCGCCTTCTGGGTACGCCTGAAACTCCCCAAGTTACGGCCGTACATTGAGTTCATAACGCTCCTGCCACTTGTCATACCGCCGATCGTGATCGTGTTCGGCTACATCCGTCTCTACAACACGTCGAGCTTCCTACCGCTCACAGGCTCCAGCATGGGCACCAACGTGCTCCTAACGTTCGGCTACGTGACTCTCGCGCTTCCCTACATGTATCGAGCAATCGACACGGGCATGCGCACGATCGACATCAGGACGTTGACGGAAGCCGCGCAAAGCCTCGGCGCTGGCTGGGTCACAATTATCGGGCGGCTAATCTTGCCTAATGTGCTTGTGGCGATCCTGTCAGGTGCCTTTCTCACGTTTGCAATCGTCATTGGTGAATACGTCCTCGCTGCACTTCTAAATCGGCCGGCTTTTGGTCCCTACATGGTTTGGATCGGTGGTAACCGCGCGTATGAACCCGCGGCGCTTGCCGTCATCGCGTTTGCGATCACATGGGCCTGCATGATGCTGATCCAGCTAGCGACTCGCCTCGCCCCTCCCGCTCGCGTGAACCGCTGATGCCATATCTTGATCTAAGCCACCTCGAAAAACTGTTCGGCGCGACGCGAGTTGTGAACGATTTCAATCTCGGCATAAATAAGGGTGAGTTCGTTTCCCTACTCGGTCCATCAGGGTGCGGGAAAACCACGGTTCTGCGCATGGTCGCGGGCTTCGAGGAACCCACCGGTGGCGCGATCCACATCGACGGACAGGACATCACGAGGCTTCCAGCCAACCGCCGCAACATCGGCATGGTGTTTCAGGCCTATGCGCTGTTTCCGAACCTCACGGTGGCACAAAACATTGGCTTCGGCCTGATGGTCGCCGGGGTCCCGCGCGGAGATATCGACGCTCGCGTAGCAGAAATGCTGCGACTCATCAGTCTACCCGACCTCGGTAACCGCTATCCGTTCCAACTTTCGGGCGGCCAGCAGCAGCGAGTGGCGCTCGCCAGGGCACTCGCACCTCGTCCCCGAGTGCTCTTGCTTGACGAACCGCTGTCGGCGCTCGACGCCAAAATCCGGGTGTCACTGCGCAGCGAAATTCGCGAGATCCAGCGCGAACTCAAAATTACAACGATATTTGTCACGCACGATCAGGAAGAAGCGCTCAGCATCTCCGATCGAATTGTGGTGATGAATGGAGGTATAGCCGAGCAAGTTGGCACCCCATTTGAGATTTATAATCGTCCTGCCACCCGGTTCGTCGCAAACTTCGTTGGCACCCTTAATCTTTTCAGTGCCGAAGTTGAAAGCGGCGACCATGGACGAGTTTGGATTTCAGGGATGCCGCTGAAACTTGGTCATGCAATCGATGCCCGAAAGGGCGAACGCGTGTGGCTCGCGGCTCGACCAGAGAGCCTACACTTGGGCAAAGTCCAGGGCAGTGACTTCGTTCTACCAGTTACGATCGAGGAAGTGCATTTTCTTGGTAGCGTCATAAGATTGAAGGTCAGCACAGCGGAAGCGAAGTTCTCGCTCGATATTTTTAATCGCACGGATACACCACCGCCAGCCGTTGGGACTCGCGCTGACGTAAGTTTGTCCTCGCGCGATCTGATCAAGATTTCAGATTGACAACGTTTCTTGGTCTCGCAGCTCGTGTGAGGCAGTTGCAAAAAATGGTTAATAGAATGTTTGTGAGGTGCTATTCCTCTTTCGCCCTTCTTCGGGAAGGGCACTGTTGTAGCCAAACTTGGCGACGGTCCCGCAACGGTCGTCGCCATTTTTATTTTCGATGCAACACAAGGGCTCAAGCACGACAGCGGTCGAAATGGGTGGCGCGCCTCACCCCGACGATCTCGATAATCTCTCGACCAAGATGGCAACACTGCCGGACTGTCATCCTGATAGTTGTGGCGCGAGGCTGCGCGGGGATAAAAAGCGGCGGAGACTGGGTGCCGGAGACCTGATCCTCGCGCTCATACGCCATCCCCAACTCAGAACTCCCCTTTACCGCGACCGAAAGCAACTAGGAATGCAGCAAATATCATCGCGCCCGCAATCATGAAGGTCAGCCGCATTCCTGTCTCGATAGCAGCAGGCGCAGCTTGCGCGAATTCATCCGTCCCGACGCCGGTGGCGAATACAGCTCCCATAACTAAGGCACCGCCGATCAAACCAATGTTCCGAGATAGGCTCAGTAGGCCAGATATCGTACCTCGCCGATGCTTCGACACGTCGGCTAGTGCGGACGTGTTGTTGGCTGCCTGGAAGAGCTGGTAACCAGGCGTCAAAATGATCATAGCGAGCACATAACCAACAACGCCAATCATACTGGGCAAAAGTGCCAACAAAATCGCCCCCGCTGCAAGGAGGGTGAGCCCGATGGCGAGCGCGCGGCGGGTTCCCCATTGATCCACCAGCCGCCCCGAGGGCACGCCGCTGAAGATGGAGATGATCGGCCCGATCGCCATGACGACGCCCACCGACGCTTCCTTCAAACCGAGACCGAGGCTCAGATAGAACGGCCCGACCACCAGTGTCGTCATCATCACGGCCGCGACCAACAGATTGACGAACAGGCTGGGAACGATGTTTGTGTCCAGCACCACGCCCGGATCGGCGGCGCCGTCCTTCCGGGCGTTGCTGGGTAGCATCGCCACCGCGAATAGCAGCGCGACGGCCGCCGGCGGCACTTGCACCCAGAAGATACTGCGCCATCCCGTAACGGGAATAAGCAGCCCCCCGAGCGAGGGCCCTAGCGCTGTTCCCAAAGCTGAAACCGTTCCGAGAAGCCCCATGGCCTTCCCAACGCGCAGCTCACTTGTCGATTGGCGCACCAGCGCCATAGCGAGCGTCATCAGGAACGCGGCGCCTACTCCCTGGACGAACCGTGCCCCTATCAACAACCACAGCGTTGGCGAGATCGCACAGAGAATTGTCGCGCCGAGGAATACTCCCAGCCCGACGAGAAGCATGGGCTTCAGTCCATAGCGGTCCCCTAGCCGTCCCGCGACCAAGGACCATAGCGTCAGCGCCGCGAGATAAGCGACGACAACCATCTGCACATGCCGAAACGGTGCCGAGAAAGCTTCAGCCATCGTGGGTAGAGCAATATTGGCAATACTGGTACCGAGTGAGGCAATACCCATCGCCAGAGCCAATGAGATTGTAGTTCCTATTTGCACGCGTTTTGAGGCTACGAGCGTTTCAGCGTGTTCTGACATGTTGACCCTTGCAGAGAGAACCATCTAGGCGCAGGCTGCCACTTCAAGTCGACTTGAGGTCAAGCATGAAGTTTCTGGATATCGGAACGGTTGCTGAGAAGAGTGGAGTTAAGCCGTCAGCGCTGCGTCACTATGAGAAAATTGGACTGATTTCATCCGTATCGCGGCATGGGCTTCGGCGGCAGTTTGGGCCTGAAGTGCTTTTGCAACTCAAACTCATCGCGATGGGTAAATCGGCGGGGTTCTCACTCGATGAGATCGCCGGCATGTTTGGGAAGAACGGGATGCCCAACCTGCCACGTGCTGCGCTCCAACAGAAAGCAGACGCGATCGACGGGCAGATCCATGAACTGGCCGGTCTTCGCGACACACTTCGTCATGTCGCAGCATGCCGTGCACCATCACATTTGGAATGTCCTACTTTCCGGCGACTCGTAGATGTGGCTGGCAAACGCGCCAGATCAGGCGCCCGGAAACAGGGCGCCGTGGGCAATTTTGCCAAACGGCCCTAAGTGAGCACGAATTGTTATCGGCTATCGGCGCGAATTTGACGGTGCAGTGGCCGAAGTGAACGGGTCGAAAGGTTTTACAGAAATAGTGGTCTTGCGATGCTCTTCCGGCATGATATCGACCACGTTGATTATGTCGGGCACGCCGAAGATGTCGCTACCTTGGTCGCTTGGGTTTGCCTCTGATGAAGCTTCTTTCGCTACGAAATTTCCGACCGAGCGGCATCACTGAACACCATCTGTCAGCGTGAGCATGTGCTTATCGCAACTACTTCTGATCTGACCTCCCGCGTGGCTAACTGCATTCGATTGGCCGGCCAAGGCTTGATGCACCTGTCGACTCAACCGCAGCAACTATGACCGGGGCCAAAATCACCGAAAAAGCCTCGGTGCGGAACGGGATGGGCTTGAGGCAACAGACGTGGTTGAAGCACTATCAGGCGCACTGACATAGGGCGGCACGGGGCGGGAAGCGATGAGCGGCAGGACTACTGGAGACGATTCTTCAGCCGTTGTTCATTGCAACAGGGTTTGGAAAGTCTTCGGTGCCGGCGCGAGGACCGTCCACTGGGACCAGGATCCGAGTCGGCTTGAGATGGAATTGGCGCGATCATCGCTAGTGGCGGCCGTGCGGGATGTATCTTTCACCGTCAACCGCGGCGAGATCTTCTGCATCATGGGCCTGTCGGGGTCCGGCAAGTCCACCCTTGTGCGTTGTCTCGCGAGCCTGCTTACGCCGACTCATGGGACAGTCAGCCTGCTCGGCGTGGACCTGGTGAAAGCGGCCGAGCCGGAACTCGTCGCCCTTCGGCGCTCCGCAATCTCGATGGTGTTCCAGGATTTCGCCCTCCTCCCGCACTTGACCGTTCTTGAGAACATCGCATTTCCGCTGCGGGTGCGCGGCACGAGCGTCCCTAAACGTCACGAGATTGCCCGTCGCATGTGCGATCTTGTAGGCCTTGCAGGCCGAGAGGAGTTCTATCCCCACGAACTGTCGGGCGGTCAACAGCAGCGCGTCGGCATCGCTCGCAGTCTCACGACCGATCCCCAGGTCTGGTTCCTGGATGAGCCGTTCTCGGCGCTCGACCCGCTCATTCGGCAGGACATGCAGGACGAGCTGTTGCGCCTGCAGGCGATGCTGCACAAGACCATCGTGTTCATAACGCATGATTTCGACGAGGCGGTTCGTCTCGCCACCCGCATCGCCATCATGCGCGAGGGCAGGATCGTCCAGCTAGCTCAACCCGAAGAGCTGATCGTCATGCCAGCTGACGACTATGTAGCAAGGTTTACTGCCAAGGTGTCGTTCGCCGATGTTATCCGCGTCCGCACGATCATGCGCGAGGGCAATGCTGCTTCGGACGAAGCGCCAATCCCAGCCAACGCGCTTGTTCGTGATGTCGCAACACGCATCCTCGATGCGGGTAGGCCAATTTGTGTATCAGACGAAAATGGACGTATCGTAGGTGCTGTCGCTCCATCCGCCGTCGTTGACGTGCTAGCACGCCGCTGGTCTGGGGCAAGCCGGTGACGTCGACGAGCAGATCGCTCGGAGTCGGGACGCTGCGACGGCACATCCCTGCAATTCTAATGGCCCTTTGCGGGCTCTTCCTTGCTGTACTCACGACGTGGGGACGGAGCTGGCCGAAGGAATGGGTTCCCAGGCTCGCGCCGTCCTTAACGAGCGGCTTCAAGTGGCTATCACGCGACGCAACAATCGGCGGCGTTGAGATCGGCGAAATGATGCGTCTTGCCTCGAAGGTTATCGAATGGCCAGTGATCATCTTTCAAAAGATTCTCGCCAATGGCTTCATGCTGCCGGAGGCGTTTGGTCCGGAGCTCAGCATCCCTGCTACACCCTGGTTTACGCTGCTCGGGCTTGCGGCTCTTCTTGCGCATTGGGCCGGAGGGTGGAGTCTTGCAGCTCTCATTACCGTCACTGGCGCTTACCTCCTGCTGTTCGGTCTTTGGAAAAGCGCGATGATGACGCTCGCCTTTGTGATTAGTGCCGTGGGAGTGGCGGCGGTACTAGGAATAGGTCTCGGCATCGCCGCATGGCGCAGTCCAGCTATCGAGCGCATTTTTGTTCCCTTTTACGATCTTCTCCAGGTTCTACCGATTTTCTCCTACCTCTTGCCGATCGTCGTTTTCTTCGGCTTCGGCCCCCTCGCTGGCTTGGTTGCCACTGTTATTTTCGCGATGCCGCCGATGGCGCGCGTCACCACGATTGCGCTACGGAAGCTGCCGGCCAGCATCCATGAGGTTGCTAGGATGGCCGGATGCAATCGCAGCCAGACGATGCTACTTGTCCTCCTGCCCGCAGCGCGCACGGATCTTCTGGTCGGCCTGAACCAAGTTGTTAACCTATCGTTCGCCGTTGCCGTGTTTGCCGCTATCATTGGCGCAGGCGGCCTTGGGAACGACCTTTTCGCCGCGCTCAAATCTTTGCGTCTGGGACCGGCGATCGAAGCCGGCATTGCCATAACGCTTTTGGCCATCGTGCTGGATCGCACCGCGCGGTCCCTGTCTATGCGCCGCGTCGTCCACGCGGATCCGACTAGGCGGTTCTCCCTCTCAACGCATCCACACCGCACGCTCGCAGCCGCACTGATTCTGATCTCGCTTGCCATCATGGCCTTTGCGCCGGAATTAGCGCAGTTCCCAAAAGCCTACACTCTGTCGACTGGTCGTTGGACGAATGAACTCGTCTCTGTGATTAATCGGACTGCTGGAGACACAGTTGGGACTGTCCGTGATGCACTCATCATCGGACTGCTTCGTCCGATCAAGGACACGCTACTCGCTGTACCGTGGAGCCTTTTTGTCGCGATCGCGTCGATCGCAGCGTACTACATTGCGGGGCTGAGGCTCGCTGTGACGGTTGCGGCGTTATTGCTGTCAATCGTCATCATGGGGTACTGGGCGCCGGCGATGACGTCGCTCTATCTTGCGCTGCTAGGCACCGTGCTCGCATGCTTCATCGGCTTTCCCATCGGCCTTGCGGGCGCGCTGTCGCCGCGAATCGGATCGGTCAACGACGTCCTCGTGGACCTCATTCAGACTCTGCCGCCTTTTGTATATCTGGTGCCAGTGATGCTAGTTTTAGGCATTGGCGATGTGCCTGCGCTTGCCGCCATCGCCATCTATGCAATCGCGCCACCGGTGCGCTTTACTCAATCCGGCTTAACCCAGATCAAAGGCAGCGTGATCGAGGCGGCCATTATGAGCGGCTGCACGAAAACCCAGGCGCTGCGTCTAGTCCGGCTGCCGTTGGCCCGCCGCAGCATTCTTCTCGGCCTCAACCAGGCGATAATAATGGCCTTCGGCATGCTCGTGATTACCGCCATGGTCGGCACCCGCGGACTCGAGGCCAACACCCTCCTCGCGCTAGGCAAAATCGACACCGGAGAAGGCCTGCTTGCCGGCCTTGCGCTGGTAGCGCTAACGATCGCCTGTGAGCGTCTCGTGTCGGCTGCTGCCGAAAGCGGTTCCGCGAGGGTCCACCCATGACGCCACAGTGCTTGACTTCGCTGCAGCGTGCGGCTTGCGTGTATGGAGCGGTAAAGCCAGAGGAGACGTCGCAATGAAGACTGGGAAAGTTCGCCTGCCATTTGCCATCGCACTCCTCCTGACGGTCCTGCCGGGATCCGCCATGGCCGGAAGTCCTGAGACTACCGCACCAATCAAGTTGCCACTGATTAACTCGGCGGACTTCGACTTCATCTCGATGGTCTATGGCGGCGCGTTGAAGAAGGCGGGCTACAAGGTCGAATATTCGACTGTCGACTACACGGCACATTTTCAGGGCGTTGTGACGGGCGACTTCCCGATCACCACAGGCGCCTGGGCGACCACTCCCGCCCCTGTGCAAGATGCACTCGCCTCCGGCAAGGTGGAGGACTTCGGTTCGACCGGCATCACGGTGCGCGAGGGTTGGTGGTACCCGAAGTACATGGAGAAGATTTGCCCGGGCCTTCCGAACTACGAGGCACTGAAGCAGACAGCCTGCATCAAGGCCTTGGCCACTGCCGAAACCGCGCCAAAGGCACGCTTCGTCAATGCCCCGGCCGACTGGACGACGGACGTTGACAAGCGGGCCCAGGCATTCGGGATCGATATCGAGATCATTTCTGCCGGAACCCCTGTTGCGCTGGCGGCCGCAGTGACAGGTGCGGTCGACAAGCAGGAGCCCATCCTTGCTTGGGGCTACAAGCCGTACTGGCTGACGACAAAGTACGAGGGGGCCTGGGTCGAATTTCCGAAAGCTGAGGACGCCTGCTTTACCGATCCGGCCTGGGGTGTCAACCCGACGGCCACATGGGATTGCGGCTACAAGAGCGGCGAGATCGGCAAGCTAGCGAACAAGCAGTTCATTGCCACCGTGCCCTACGCCGCATCGATCCTGAAGAAGTTGAAGTTGTCGGCCGATGATGTCGGCCGTGCTACCGAAGAGACCGACGTTAAGGGCCGAACCATGCAGGAGGTCGCGGACGAATGGCTGGCCGCCCACGCCACCACCGTCGATGAGTGGCTGAAATAGACGGGACAGGCTCGGTGGACCAGCGCACCTACCGGCAGCTTGACGCTGCGCAAATTGTTTCGCTGGTGAAAGCGGGCGACGTCAGCGCGAGTGAAGTCGCCGAGGCCGCCGTTGCGGCAGTAACAGACCTCAATCCGGCGTTGAACGCTGTCGTCCTGTTGGATGTGGACGGCGCGCGGCTCCAGGCGTCGCGCGTCGATCGGCAAGCTCCGCTCGCCGGCGTGCCGGTCCTCGTCAAGGACAATAATTTGTCCGTCGACGGCTGGCCGACGACCTACGGCTCGAAGTTCTTCGAAGGCGCCGCTCCGGAGTCGGACAGCCACTTCATCAGGCGGCTGCGGGCGGCGGGCGCGGTGCTTATCGGCAAGACAAACACTCCGGAGTTTGCCTCCGATTGGACTACGGAACCAACTTGGCGTGGTCCAACTCGTAATCCCTGCAACACCGGTCACTCGCCGGGAGGTTCGAGCGGCGGATCCGCAGCCGCGGTCGCCAGCAGGATGGTTCCCGTAGCGCACGGCAATGATAACGCCGGCTCAATTCGGGTGCCGTCTGCTGTCTGCGGTATTTACGGGCTGAAACCGACGCGAGGGTTGACCCCCATTGGTCCGGTATTTCCGGAGCTTGCAGCCGGCCTCGACAGCGAACACGTCCTTACCCGGACCGTTCGTGATAGCGCCCTTTTTCTTGACTGTGTTGCAGGGCCGGAACCGGGGGGACAGTACCGGGTGGTACGGGCCGGCACATCTTATCTAGCGGCTCTTAACCAGCCCCTGCCGCCGCAACGGATCGGGTTGGTCACGCAGCATCCTAGCGGCGGTGTCGTGGACCCCGAAATAGCGGCCGCCGTCGAACACGCAGCGGCGCTCCTGGAACGGCAAGGCCATATCATCGAACCGATTGCAATGCCGTACGATCCAGGTCTCGCGACGACCGCTGAAGCACTGTATTTCACAGAGATAGCACTTCTTGTTCGCCAGCGCGCAAACACGCTTAGGCGCGAGCCTCGCCGGGACGAACTCGAGGCAATCACAGTGCTCGCTCTCGACCGCGTGAAGTCGATCGACGCCGTGTCATATCTGGAGAACCGGCACAGAATGCATCTGATCACAGCGGGGCTAACGCGCCAAGTGGAACGGTACGATGCCCTCATCACCCCAACTACGGCGCAGACGGCGCCCCGGTTGGGCGAGTTCGACAGCCGGACTGAGCGCTTCGAATACGCGCGATGGTGCGACCAGTCGGCACGATTTGCTCCGTTCACTGACCTCTTCAATGCCACAGGTCAGCCTGCGGCGTCCGTTCCGGTCGGCCGGGCAAGTTCAGGTCTTCCTATCGGCGCGCAGATTGCCGCCGCGCAGGGCCGGGATGATCTTGTCCTGCAACTTTGCCATTGCATCGAGACGGGTTTGCTCGTTTGAATTCCGGCCATACCTGCGAGCACCTAGCAGCTTGTTTGGCGGCAGACCTTCCGGGCGTTGAACTTCGATAAATTGCCTTGACCATGTCCGGCGGCAATAACGGAAGAATTTCATCCCCCCACCACGTTCGATCGCAATTCCCATCAAGAACGCCTCTGGCGGCAGGCGCTGGACGAAACTTGGGGAGTGGCTGGATATTAGACTCGCCGAATGCGCGCCCAGCCGGGCTTCTCATCCCACCACGTCAGCATCTGACTAATGCTGTCTACCATGTCGTCATGCCTCGACATGGGAAAGGCGAGCAGTTCGGCCTTCAGGTCCGGGAGCCAATTGGCATCTCGAGGGAGCAACACCCGGCCACACTCGATCTTGGCCGATTGCGCAGAGAGACGCGACACCTTGTCCTTGTCCGGCCGAAACGCCCGCGCCGAAAATCCGGAACGATTGAGCTCTTCGGCTAGGGCGGTTCCGACGCCTGCATCTTCGACGATGATCGTGTTCGGCCGCCATGCTTGCGCCTGCTCCAGTGCCTTCTTGCGAAGGTCTGGGTAGAGGGCACGGAACCTGACCAAATCGACAAGATAAAAGCGCTCGTCCACGACGAACCACGTCGTGCAGACCGAGTAGTCGTTCTGCTCGGACGTTCGTTGCGCCACATCCCAGCTTTGATAAACTTCGTATCTCGGGCGCGGCGGGGCCTGATCAAAGAATTGCAGCCACTGCCAGTGGACCAGGTTGCCTTCCACCGGGATCGGCGTTTGCAGATACTGCGCACTGAAGTGGGCGGTGCCGAGTTGCTGGCGTAGATCGTCGAGCACATGCCGAGGGAGGCGTCGCGAATCCAGGAGCTCCCCGTCGGCGAAACGATGAACGCGACCATGACCAATTGGAATCTCCCGGTCGCAGTCGGCGATCGCCGGTAGGTTCAGATGGTCCCAATGACTGGACCCTAGCAGATTGCCAATCAGGTCATCGACATGAAGTCGTTGCGCAACGACGATGATCTTTCCATTGGCCGGGTCGTTCAACCGCGAGAACAGCGTGGAGCGGGCCCACTCGTTGGTGGCAGAGCGGCGCGCGTCGGACATGGCGTCCTGCGGCTTTAGGATGTCGTCGCAGATGATGATGTCGGCGCCGCGCCCGGTCAAAACCCCTTCCACGGATGTCGCGAGCCGACTGCCCCCCGCCGTCGTGGTTATCTCGCGCTCCGAGTTCTTGTCGATGCGCGTCTTGGGAAACAGCCGGCGATACCAGTCGCTCTCGAGCACGCGACGGAAGTCGACCGAGAACTTGGCACTAAGATCTTGCGCGTAGCTGACGACGATAAGCCTTGCGCAGCGGTTGTGGCCAAGAATCCAGGCCGGCAGTGCGACCGATACCACGATGGACTTCAGGCACCGCGGCGGCAGCGTGATGATCAACCGGTTCCCCCTCCCCTCGATAACGTCCATCAAGGCAGACGCTAAGGAGTCGATGTGCCAGTTCCAAATGAAGTGCTCCCCAGGGTTCAAAGTCTGAAACACCCGCATTAGGAAGGCCCGAAAGTCGCGGCCGACCAGGATGTCGGCAATGCGCGACATCGTTCGCACATCGTTCGGCGTCGAGGGACTATTCATGCGTCACTCCCGCCGTTGGGCTCGACGTCCTTGAGAAGGTCAGGCGCAAACTGCTGCAGAATCTCCAAGTCGCGGTCCGAGAGGGAGAGGTCAACCTCCTGTGGGATATCGAGAAGCCGAACTCTTAGGTCGAGCGCCAGCTTCATGGCCCATGCCTTACCGCTGAGTGCTTCAGCGACGAGGCGCTTCAACAATGCGGTCTGTCGAAGCACGACCACCGTCTTTCCATTCTCGGTCACTGTGACCTTCATCCGAAGCTCGCGCTGTAACTCATCGCGAAGGCTCCAGGCCCCCTTGGGTCGACCGCGAGGGTTTCCGGAAACCCCGGGCTTGAACCGGGAGCGCTTCGGGGGCTTGCAGTACCCCACGTCATCGTTGTCCGCGGTCATGGTCACTTCTCCGCAGCAACAAGGTCGAAGCGCTGCCGCGTCCTTGCGTGGACAGCCTTCTTTCCAGTCAACCGCTGCCAGCGGCGGATGGTGAGGTCGACGAAGCGGGGCTCGAGTTCGATAAGCCGCGCGCGACGACCAGTCCGTTCCGCGGCTATGAGCGTTGACCCCGATCCCCCGAACGGGTCGAGCACGACATCATTGCGGTTCGTCACGTCGAGGATAGCGTCGGCGAGGAGTCGCACCGGTTTCGGCGTCGGATGCTCCAGAGCCTCTGGATCATCATTCGCCAGGCGCGAAAACCCCGCGTACTCCCAGACGTTGCTGCGATTGCGCCCATGGGATCCGAGCATGACGTTGTTGATGTGCGGCTTGTCGTCGACCTTGAACATGAAGACGAGTTCGTGGCGTGATCGGTAGAGCGACCCCATTCCGCCCGTCTTCTTCACCCATACCGCCATGTTCAACAGCGAGTGAAAGACCTACCCCGCTTCGAGGATTTCCTGCTGGTGCCGCCAGTCCATGAAGACGAACGCCAGCGAACCGGGTGATGCATACCGTTTTGTGGTCTCGAACATGGTCCGGAGGAAAACAGTGAACTCGTCGCGACTCATCTCTCCGGACGCCATCGCGAATTCTTCATGATCGTCCCGCGTCGTCACGTGACCACTGACGCGGACGTTAAAGGGAGGGTCTGTCAGCACCAGTTGCGCCCTCTCCTCGCCCAGCACGGCCTCGTAGGCCTCGCCGTCAAGTGCGCTGCCACAGAAGATTTGGTGCGCCCCCAACTCCCAAAGATCGTCAGGCTGGCTGATGCTCGCAGCCTTGGCATCCAACTCGACCGAGTCTTCCTGCAGGGCATTGGCGTTCTGGTACTCATGCTCGCCGATAACGATGTCGACGGTGCCCATGTCGAGCCCCGTGAGCTCGACGTCGAAGTTGAGGTCGATCAACGCACCAAGCTCAATCGCGAGCAGCTCCCGGTCCCATCCCGCGAGAGAGGCGAGCTGGTTATCGGCGATCACATAGGCCCGCAGCTGCTCCTCAGACAGGTGCTCGACGCGGACAATCGGCACTTCCGTAAGGCCGAGCTTCTGGGCTGCAAGCACACGCCCGTGCCCGGCGATGATCCGGTTGTCAGCATCGACGAGGACCGGGTTTACGAACCCGAATGCCTCAATGCTCTTCGCAATCTTGCCGATCTGCCGCTTCGTGTGCGTGCGCGGGTTTCGATCACGCGGCTTCAGACTATGGATGGCGGCAACGGCGGTGGTAGCAGCAGTAATCGAAGTTGGCATCGCAGATACCCTTACTGTTCTTCGTTAGGTAATTAGTGAACAGTCTTCCCAAACGCAATTCCCGTCTGACCTCATGCTCATGCAGTGACTTTGCTACTTCTTCTCCGCAGTTGCGCGAAGTGAGCTGCGCGCTTTTGCCGAAGCAAGGATTGTTCGACGCTGCTCGGCTGGGAGCTTTGGCCATTGCCGAATGAGCTCCGGGAGCTCGTCGGCATGGGTCCGGACGAGCTCCGCAACCTTGTCGGATACGCGGCCGGCAGAAGCCAGTAACTCGTCCGCATCGAATTTAAGTTCACGCGCCAGTGCGACAACCTTCTCCTCCGCCGGCGGCGGCAGCTCGCCGCGTTCTACCATGGACAGGTATGCTGGGCTCAGCGCTACTCGACGCGCAAGTTCCCGCAGCCCGATATCCAGATCTTCCCGCCTCCGCCGGACCCGGCGCCCAAACTCCGCGAATGTGGCTGCCTTATTCATATTTAACGTTCATATATTGCTGAACACTGTCTGTCAAGCCCATCTTGCACTGGGCTTACGGCGAACAAGCTGGCCTTTGACCCGGAGCTGGAGAAGGTCAGCCAAGGCAAGCTCCTACATGCTCAAGCCGGTCTTGAAGCTTCGCGACGAGTCGCTGGTCGAACGGCAAAATTTGTCGTGGGCCACGGGGCGCCGTTGGACCTGTTACAAGTTTCCGATTCGCTGTTACTCGACGCAGAATTCCCTGTTCTGGTAGGTATCTTTCCCTGTTCCTCTTCTTAGGGAATGGCGCAGTAATCCATTGATTTGCTTGTCGGAAATCAACCCCGTTGGGTCTTCCCAGGTCGTTTTCCGGTGAATTCCCTGTTCCTTTCCCTGTTAGCAGGGAATTCCGCACTGAGACGAGTTCGCAGAAGACTGCCTGCACAGCCATCGATTTCCGCAGAAATCAGCCTCACATCAGACGCAACGCGCATCTTGCGCAGACGCTGGCACGCTGATCGGGCACAAAAGAGAGTTTCAACCCCAAGATTCCACATCGAAAACTTATGCGCTGACCGGCACATCTTCGGGCGACCCAACGGGAGTTCGCCATGCTCGATCTCGCCTTCATCGCCCTGGGCGCCGCGCTTTTTGCCGCCGCCGCCGTCTACGCTGACCTGTGCGCTAGGCTCTAGGACCGCGCCATGTCGGAACCGCTCATCGGCCTGCTCGTGGCGCTGGCGCTCGGCGCCTACCTGATCCACGCGCTCCTTCACCCCGAACGATACTGACCTGGATATCTCGCCATGACCCTCGCCGGTTGGCTGCACATCCTCCTGCTCCTAGCGATCGTTGCTGTCGCTGCCTGGTCGCTGGGCGGCTACATGACGCGCGTCTTCACTGGTGAGCGTACCGTCCTGTCGCGGTTGCTCTTGCCCGTCGAACAAGCGCTCCATCGGGTGGCGCGGATCGATCCCGCGGTGGGCCAGGACTGGAAGACCTACACGCTGGCGATGCTGGCGTTCAACTTCGCGGCGTTCCTCACGCTCTACGCGCTGCAGCGCCTGCAGGGTTTTCTGCCGCTCAATCTGCAGGGCTTTCCAGCAGTCCCCGAGCCGCTCGCCTTCAACACGGCCGTGAGCTTTACCACCAACACGAACTGGCAGTCCTACGCCGGCGAAACCACCATGAGCCATTTCGTACAAATGGCGGGCTTTACGGTACACAACTTCGTCTCCGCCGCGACCGGCATCGCGCTGGCGGTTGCGTTCACCCGCGCCTTCGCGAAATCGAACGCCGAGAGCCTCGGCAATTTCTGGGACGATCTGGTCAAGTCGACGCTCTACGTGCTCCTGCCTCTCAGCATCTTCGTCGCGCTGCTGTTCGTGGCGACGGGCATTCCGCAGACGATGCAGGCCAGCCTCGCGGCGACCACGCTTGAGGGGGCGAAGCAAGCGATCGCCATCGGCCCGATCGCGAGCCAGGAGGCGATCAAGCAGCTCGGCACCAACGGCGGCGGCTTTCTCAACGCCAACGCGGCGCATCCCTTCGAAAATCCCTCGACGTGGTCGAATGACCTGTCGATCGTCGCGATGCTCGCCGTGTCGGCTGCCCTGCCGATCATGTTCGGCCGCATGGTGGGCGATCTGCGCCAGGGCCGGGCGCTGCTCGTGACGATGGCGCTGTTCCTCATCGCCGGCACCGCCGTCGTCTATTGGGCGGAAGCTGCCGGCAACCCCATCGCCACGGCGCTCGGCGTCGATCCGGCGATGGGCAACATGGAAGGCAAGGAGGTGCGGTTCGGGCAGGCCATGTCGGCGCTCTACGCCGTCGCCACCACCGGGCTCTCCTGCGGCGCCGTCAATGCGATGCACGATTCGCTCACGCCGCTTGGAGGGCTCGTGCCGCTGTTCATGATCCAGCTCGGCGAGATCCTGCCCGGCGGCGTCGGCTCCGGCCTCTACGGCATGCTGGTGATCGCCGTGCTCACGGTGTTCGTCGCGGGCCTCATGGTGGGGCGTACGCCGGACTACCTCGGCAAGAAGATCGAGGTGCGCGAGATGAAACTTGCGGTGCTGGCGCTTCTCATCCTGCCGCTGGCGATCCTCGGCTTCAGCGCGGTTGCCGCACTGATCCCGGCGGGGTTGTCGAGCCTCAACAACGCGGGACCGCACGGCTTGAGCGAAATCCTCTACGCCTATTCCTCCGCAGCCGGAAACAACGGTTCGGCCTTCGCCGGTCTCAACGCCAACACACCCTGGTGGAACACAACGCTCGCCATCGGGATGTTCCTCGGCCGCTTCGCCTACATCGTACCGATGATGGCGATGGCGGGTTCGATCGGCGCGAAGACGCGAAGCGCCGCGACGGCCGGCAGCTTCCCGACGCACGGCGCGCTGTTCATCGCGCTGCTCGCCGGCATCATCCTCATCCTCGGCGGGCTGCAATTCTTCCCCGCCCTCGCTCTCGGCCCGATCGTCGAGCACTTCCTGATGCTCGCCGGCCAAACGTTCTGACGTTGGTGACCACGATGTCCAAGACAGCTTCAGCCCACGCGCTGTTCGACCGCGCCATCCTCGGCCAGGCAGCAATCGATGCCGTTCGGAAGCTCGATCCCCGCGCGCTTTCGAAGAACTCGGTTATCTTCGTGACCGAAGTCGTTGCCGCGCTCGTCACCGGCTTCTTCGTGCGCGACTGGCTGGTCGGGAACGGTGAGGCCTGGTTCTCGGGCCAGATCGCAGCGTGGCTCTGGTTCACGGTGCTGTTCGCCAATTTCGCCGAAGCCGTCGCGGAGGGCCGCGGAAAGGCGCAGGCCGACGCCTTGCGCAAGACGCGGACCGACACGATTGCCAAGCGCCTGCTGTTGCTCGAGGACAGCGACCGGCTCTACGAGCCCGTCTCCGCGCTCGACCTTACGGAGGGCGACATCGTTCTGGTCGAGGCAGGCGACGTCATCCCGGCCGACGGCGAGGTGATCGAAGGCGTGGCCTCCGTCAACGAAGCAGCGATCACGGGCGAGTCTGCGCCGGTGATCCGGGAATCGGGCGGCGACCGCTCGGCGGTGACCGGAGGGACCACCGTGTTGTCCGACTGGATCAAGGTGAAGGTGACGGCCGCGCCGGGCAACACGTTCATCGACCGGATGATCGCGCTCGTCGAAGGCGCGGAACGCAAGAAGACGCCGAACGAACTTGCGCTCTCGGCCCTGCTGGCCGGTATGACGCTGATCTTCCTTATCGCGGTGGTGACGCTCTGGGGACTTGCCGGCTACTCGAACACGGTGCTGAACGTGACGGTACTCGCCGCGCTCCTTGTGACGCTGATCCCGACGACCATCGGCGGGCTGCTCTCGGCGATCGGCATCGCCGGCATGGACCGGCTGATCCGCTTCAACGTGATCGCAACCTCGGGCCGGGCGGTCGAGGCCGCTGGCGACGTCGATACCCTGCTCCTCGACAAGACCGGCACCATCACCTTCGGCAACCGTCTTGCCAGCGACTTCCTGCCCGTCCCCGGCGTATTGGAGAAGGAACTGGCAGAGGCGGCGCTGCTGTCCTCGCTGGCAGACGAGACGCCGGAAGGCCGTTCCATCGTCGCGCTCTGTCGCTCGCCGCACGGCCTCGTTGAGCCGGACATGGCGGGCCGTCCCGAGGTAGCTACCGTCCCGTTCTCGGCCACCACGCGCCTGTCCGGCATCGATCTCGGGACCCGGCGCATCCGCAAAGGAGCGGTCGATGCGATCCTGAAGGACATCGGCGTCGGTCCCCAAGGCGGCCCGGTCGGGTTCCGCGACGCGGTCGAGCGAATATCCCGTACCGGCGGAACGCCCCTCGCCGTGAGCGACGGCGGGAAGCTTCTCGGCGTCATCCATCTGAAGGACGTCGTGAAGCCCGACATCAAGGAGCGCTTCAATGCGCTGCGCTCGATGGGCATCCGCACCGTGATGGTGACGGGCGACAACCCGCTCACAGCCGCAGCGATCGCTTCGGAAGCAGGCGTCGACGACTACATTGCGGAGGCAACGCCGGAGGACAAGCTCGCCTACATCCGCAACGAGCAGAAGGGCGGCAGGCTCATCGCGATGTGCGGCGACGGCACGAATGATGCCCCGGCGCTCGCCCAGGCCGACGTCGGAGTCGCCATGCAGTCCGGCACGCAGGCAGCGCGCGAGGCCGGCAACATGGTCGACCTCGACTCGAACCCGACGAAGCTGATCGAGGTGGTCGAAATCGGCAAGCAGTTGCTGATGACCCGCGGTTCGCTCACGACTTTCTCGATCGCCAATGACGTTGCGAAGTACTTCGCCATCATTCCCGCGCTGTTCGTGGCGACATACCCGGAGCTTTCCGCCCTGAACGTGATGAAGCTGGCTTCGCCCGACAGCGCCATCCTGTCGGCGGTGATCTTCAATGCACTCATCATCATGGCGCTGATCCCGCTGGCCCTGAAGGGCGTGGCCTATCGACCGGTAGGCGCGGCGGCGCTCCTCCGGCGCAACCTCCTGGTCTACGGGTTGGGCGGGCTGATCGTGCCGTTCATCGGCATCAAGCTCGTCGATCTCGTCGTTAATGCCCTGCACCTCGCCTGAAGGAACCTGTCATGCTCGCCCATTTCCGCCCCGCATTCGTAATGGTCGTTACGCTGACGCTGCTCACCGGCATCGCATACCCCCTGGCGATCACAGGCATAGCCCAGCTTGCATTCCCCGAGCAGGCCAACGGTAGCCAACAGATCGTCGGAGGCAGGCTCGTGGGTTCGTCCCTCATCGGTCAGGCGTTCACCTCCGATCGTTACTTCTGGCCGCGGCCGTCTGCTGCCGGCAACGGTTACGACGCCGACGCCTCGTCGGGGTCGAATCTCGGCCCGACATCGCAAAAGCTGATGGACCGCATCAAGGCCGACGTTGCACGCCTTGCATCCGTCGATGGCCCTTCGGCCGTACCGGCCGATGCCGTGATGGCTTCCGCGAGCGGTCTCGACCCGCACATTTCCCCTGCCTTCGCACTGTCGCAGACGGCGCGCGTGGCCAAAACGCGGGGCATTCCTGAAACCGTGGTACGCGCGCTCGTCACGCGCTTGACGGAAACTCCGGCAGCCGGCGTGTTCGGTGAACCCCAGGTCAATGTTCTTCGTCTCAACCTCGCGCTTGATCGGTTAAACTCGTGACATGGCGGATGCCGGCGACAGACGACCCTCCCCTGATGCGCTGCTGGAACTCGCGCGCAAAGAAGGCCGCGGCCGGCTGAAGATCTTTCTCGGCGCTTCACCCGGCGTCGGGAAGACGTATGCCATGCTCTCCGCCGCCCAGCGCCTGAGGGCCGAGGGGCGCGACGTGGTCGTCGGCGTCGTGGAGACCCATGGACGCCCGGAGACGGCAGCCCTGCTTGCCGGGCTGGAGGTTCTGCCCCGCCGAGTAGTCGACTACCGCGGCCACGTGCTCATGGAATTCGACCTGGATGCGGCGTTGGCGCGGCGGCCAGACCTCGTCATCGTCGACGAACTCGCCCACACCAATGCACCCGAGAGCCGCCACCCGAAGCGATACCAGGACGTCGAGGAGCTGCTGGCGGCGGGCATCAATGTATGGACGGCCCTCAACATCCAGCATCTTGAAAGCCTGTCCGACGTCGTTGCCGCGATCACGGGCGTCAAGGTGCGTGAGCGGGTTCCCGACACGGTCCTTGAAGCGTCCGACGATGTGGTGGTCGTCGACATCACGCCCGACGAGCTGATCGAGCGGCTGAAGAACGGCAAGGTCTATCTGCCGGAGAACGCCCGCCGCGCCGCCGACAACTTCCTCAAGCCTGGAAACCTGACGGCCCTGCGCGAGCTTGCGCTGCGCCGGACGGCGGAGCGCGTCGACGACCAGATGGTCGATTACCTCCGGCGCAACGCGATCGAAGGGCCCTGGCCTGCGGCGGAGCGCGTGCTCGTCTGCGTCGGCGACGACCAGCTTTCCGAGAAGGTGGTCCGGGTAGCAGCGCGGATCGCGAGCACGCTGAACGCCGATTGGCTTGCGGTACACGTGGCACGCCCGCAAGAGCGCGCCGGTCCCGTACAGATCGATGAGGTGATGGCGCTGGCAACCCGGCTGGGGGCGGATGTGCGGCGCGTCACAGGCTCGGACATCGCCGGCGAGCTTTTGCGGCTGGCCGCCCAGGAGAACATAACGCAGATCGTGATTGGTCACGCTGGGAACGGCGGGTGGAGCAGGCTGTTTCGCCGCCCGCTGCCAGATGACCTCGTACGACGGGCGAGCGGCGTTTCCGTCCATGTGATAACTGGCGAGAATTCGGCCAGAAAGTCGGTGCGGCAGGAATTCTCGGCGAGAAGCTGGCCGCTGGGGTTGACGACGCAGGGGTTTGCGGCAGCGGGCGGCGCGGTCGTCCTTGCAGGGCTTGCCAGCAAGGCGCTCGTGCACTTCCTGAAGCTGCCGAACCTGTCGATGATCTTCCTTACCGCGGTGCTCTTCTGCGCGGTGACGTACGGCACAGCGAGCGCCGTCGTCGCCGCGGCGCTCTCGTTCCTGGCCTACAACTTCTTTTTCATCGAGCCGCTCTACACGCTGACGGTGGCTAGTCCGCACGAGTTCCTGGCCCTCGTCATGTTCCTGCTGGTCGCGGTGCTCACCGGCAGTCTCGCCGGCCGCGTGCGCGCGCAATCCGACGCGGCGCTCGCCCGCGTCCGGCAGATCGAGGCTCTTTACGATCTCTCGCACAAGCTCTCGGCGACAACGAAGCTCGACGACGTCATCTGGATCATCGCAACGCGCGTCGCGGCAACCGTCAGGGGCCAGTCGATCGTGCTGCTGCCGGAAAAGGGCGAGGTTGCTATCGTGGCGGCAATGCCGCCGGAAGATACGCTCGGCGCCGCCGACTGGACTGCGGCGCGTTGGGCCTTTGCTCATGGCGAGGCGGCCGGGTGGAAGTCGACGACCTTGCCCAACGCCCGCTTCCAGTATCGCCCGCTACGGGCGGCCGGGGCGACAGTGGGGGTGGTCGGCGTGCGGCCCGAGGGCGATGTGCTGTCGGAGGAATCGGTGCGCATGCTCGAGGCGCTGCTGAACCAGTTCGCCGTCGCCATCGAGCGGATCCGGCTCGGGGACGAAGCCACCGAAGCACGCACGAATGCGGAAACGGAGCGGTTGCGCTCGGCGCTCCTCTCTTCGCTGTCGCATGACCTTCGCACGCCGCTTTCCTCGATCCTCGGCTCGGTGACGACACTGCGGGCGCTGGGCTCGAAGCTCCGGAAACCGGCGCGCGACGACCTCCTCGCGACGATCGAGGAGGAAGCCACTCGGCTGTCCCGCTTCGTCTCAAACCTCCTCGACATGACCAAGATCGAATCGGGGGCACTCGCTGGCGGTGGACATACCTTCGACCTCGTCGACGTGGTCGCGGCTGCAGTTCGGCGCGGGCGCGCGACGTGGCCCGGTCGGCGGATTGATTTCGCTTCCCCCGCGCAATCCATCGCGGCGCGCGGCGATGCGGCGCTCGTCGAGCAACTCGTCTTCAATCTACTCGACAACGCGCACAAGTACTCGCCGCCGGGATCGCCGATCCACGTTTCGCTCTACAGCGCCGGCACAGAAGCGAAGCTCATCGTTGAGGACGAGGGACTTGGCATACCTCCTGAAGATCTGGAGCGCGTCTTCGAGAAGTTTTATCGCGTGAAGGCTGGCGACGGCCGGCCACCCGGCACTGGCCTCGGTCTAGCCATCTGCCGGGGAATCGCAACATCCATGGGCGGTAACGTGGCGGCCGAAAGCCCGGTACGGGATGGCCGCGGAACTCGCCTCGTCGTACGACTGCCGGCGGAGGCCACCTCGTGACAAAGCCGATGGTGCTGGTCGTGGACGACGAGCCACAGATCCTGCGCGTACTGCGCCACGGGCTGCAGGCGGGAGGCTACCGGGTGGCGACGGCGGATACCGCCGCAGCCGCGTTCCGCGAAGCGGCGTCCTGCCGTCCAGACGTCATCGTGCTCGATCTCGGCCTGCCCGACCGCGACGGCAAGGACGTGATAGCGGAGGTGCGGAGAGCCTCGCAGGTGCCGATCATCGTGCTGTCGGCCCGCGACCGCGAGCAGGAGAAGATCGCCGCCCTCGACCTCGGCGCCGACGACTACATCAACAAGCCGTTCGGGATCGGCGAGCTGATGGCTCGGATTCGGACGGCGCTCAGACATCGTCCAGCTGAACCGAATGACGTCATCACGGTCGGTGCGATTACAATCGACATCGCCCGTCACCGGGTGACCCGCGACGGAGTTGCGGTGCATCTGACACCGAAGGAATTCGGTCTGCTGGAACTTCTCGCGCGACACGCCGACCGCGTGCTCACGCATCGCCAGATTATGGTCTCCGTATGGGGACCGGCGCATACAGAGGACGTGCAGTACCTGCGTGTCCTCATCGGGCAATTGCGTCAGAAGATCGAGCATGACCCGCAGTCCCCCAGCCTCATAACAACGGAACCCGGCCTCGGCTACCGCTTCAATGCATGCGCGTAGTTGTCGACATCCCCTTTGGTTCGTACCTTAGCCCATCGCCGAGGCCTGTGCAGTTGGAGCGTCGATGCGACCGGCCACTGAAGAAGAACACGACTATGGACACCCGACCGAGTCCCCGTATCTGTTCCGTCGACCGTTGCGGATCAGAAATGATCTATTGGATCGTGGCCTGTCGCGTGGTCCCGCATGTGCGAGACCGAAGCCCATGCTTTTGGCTCATTCGATAAGCAGCCCGAGTTCCTCTCGAAGACGAACTTCCCTGCGGCTTTCCACCCTTTTTTGCAGGTGGTGGCCACGAACAGGAATGTGAACGTGCTCTTGCTGGCTCCCGCCGGACCGAGTACAGCCGTACTTGATCCCGCGACAAGACGCGGGAAGACCGCCACGCCGCCGCGACGGAAGGTGAAATCTTGATGGCCGCCGTTGAAGGCCTGCCCATGGTACTTCGAGACGTGCAGGCGTCGCCGCTCGGTCCCGTAGACCGGCGCGAGCTGCTCCAGAACGATCACCACGTGGGCGACGCTGTGGGCCGCTTTGTCGTAGCTTTCTGTAGTCCGGTCATCAAGCATCAGCCCTGTCGAGCCGTGTCGGGCGAAGTAAGGCTTGAGCGCGAGGATCTGGCGTCGGTAGCTCAAGGAACGCTGGGCCGGCCACCGTCCGTTGATGTTGGCCAATGTCCCTCGCGTTAGGGATTTTTCCCGCCAACCGTCGGATTCCGGCCCGCGCATCACCCGGCTTGCAAACGTTTACATGGGGCATTATTGCTCTAACCCAGCCCTCCGAAACTGGCCAAAAGACTTGAAAAAGCTGCAGGATGCGAACAATACCTCGGGCATTCGACGTGCGACCGTTCACGATGTTGCGCAGCGGGCCGAAGTGTCGATCGCAACGGTGTCTCGCGCGCTGAACACTCCGCAAATGGTGCGGCCGGAGGTTCGCGACCGGATTTTCAAGGCGGCAGCGGAACTCGATTACACGGCGAACTCCATTGGCAAGGCCTTGCGCCGTAGGCGCACGCAGATCATCGGCACGCTCGTGCCGGCCCTGAACGACCCCCTCTTTTCGGAAGTCGCGAACGGGGTGCAACAGGCGCTCGCCCAGGATGGTTACGTCGGCTTCCTGCAGACGTCCGGATTCGACAACCGCCGCCTCTTCGAGCAGGCCAAGCACATGATCGACGGTGGCGCCGAAGGCCTTCTCGTGTTCGGCCGCATCGACGACCAGCGGCTGCTCGACCATGCGGCCCAGCGCGGGTTTCCGCTTCTGTCGATTTATTCCTATGACCGGACCAGCACTGTTCCCGCCGTCGGAATCGATAATGCACGGGCGACCCAGCAACTGATCGACGTGCTGCGAGAGCTTGGCCATCGCCAGATTGCAATGATCAGCGGCGACACCGATGGCAATGATCGCCAGGCCGCGCGCGCTGCGGCCTACGGCGAACGGATGACAGAACTCGGCTCTCCAATTGCGCTGGAGGTGCTCAAGACGGGCGATGAGCTTTCGGGATCGGTCGCGGCGCTGCATCGCCTGCTGGAGCACCACGACGAGACCACAGCGATTATCTGCAATCGCGACAACATCGCCTTTGCCGTCCTCTCCGAATGCCGAAGGCTGGGTATCGAGGTGCCGGAGAAACTCTCCGTGACCGGCTTCGATGACCTGAGCTTTGCGCCGCTGCTCGACCCGTCACTGACGGCAGTCTCCGTTCCGGCCGAACAGATCGGGCGGCTCGCGGCAAAGGCCATGATGAGCTTCCTGGAGAACGGCGAGCCGCTGACGTCGGTCTGCCTGGACACGGAAGTCGTCGTTCGCGGATCGACTGCCAGGCCGCGTCGCAGTCGCCGACTGCGGCCCGGACCTCCTCCCTGATCTCCAAACCCTCAACAGGAGCCTCCATGCGTTTCTCGAGAATGATCAACGTGGTGAGTGCGCACGCGGCCGGCGAAGGCAACGACGTCATTACGGGCGGCGTTTTCGCGGTGCCTGGCGGCACGATGTTCGAGAAGATGCAGTGGCTTCAGGAAAAGGGCGACGATCTCCGCCAGTTCCTGCTCAACGATCCGCGCGGCAAGGTCTCGCTGTGCATGAACCTGCTCTTGCCGAGCAACAACCCGGCGGCCGCACTCGGCTACGTGATCATGGAGTCCGACTACTACGTGCCGATGTCCGGCACGAATACGATCTGCACCGTGACGGCGATCCTCGAAACCGGGATCCTGCCGATGCACGAGCCGGAGACGCGTATCGTGCTCGAGGCGCCTGCAGGGCTCATCCCGATCGTCGCGAAGTGCCGGAACGGGAAGGTTGAAAGCGTCACCTTCAGCAACGTGCCGTCGTTCGTATTCGCGACCGACCGCACCATCGACGTGCCGGGCCTCGGCGAACTCACCGTCGACGTCGCCTACGGCGGCATGATCTACGTCATCGTCGATGCGGCCACCGTCGGCTTCAAGGTCGAGCCCCCGGAAGCTGCCGCGATGGTGGAGCTTGGGGAACGGATCAAGCTCGCTGCCGCGGAGCAGATTCCGGCGGTCCATCCGGAGAACCCGGAGATCCACACGATCAACCAGACGCTGTTTGCCGGCCCCCTCGAGCAGACGGCGGAGGGCAAGCGATCGCGTAACGGCGTGATCGTGTCGCCCGGCCGGCTCGACCGCTCGCCCTGCGGCACGGGGACGAGCGCGCGACTGGCGCTCCTCCACCAGAAGGGGCTGATCAAGACCGGAGAGACGTTCGTGCACGTATCGATCCTCGACACGGAGTTTCGCGGCGTCGTCACGGCTGAAACCGTCTGCGGCGGGGTTCCTGCGGTGTCTACCTCGATCACCGGGCAGGCGTGGATTACCGGCTTCCACCAGCATGTGCTCGACCCGACCGATCCGTTCCCGACCGGCTATCGCCTGAACGACACCTGGTAGGACCTAGGCGGGCTTGTAGTAAGGCTGCGGATCGGGCGGAAGCGTTTGTCCGCGCATGACGGCCGCAATGCGTTCGGCCATCATGATCACCGGCGCATTGAGATTGCCGCTCACGATCTCCGGCATGATCGAGGCGTCCACGACCCGCAGGCCTTCGACGCCATGTACGCGCCCGTCGGCGTCGACAACGGCATCGTTGCCTGTCCCCATGCGGCACGTGCAACAGGGATGGTAATTTGTGCCGGCCGCAGTTCTCAGCCAGCGGCGGATGTCGTCATCCGACGCAATCGAAGGGCCGGGAGTGGTCTCCTCGGCGCGCAATTCGTCCCACGCCTTCTGACGGACGATGGTGCGGATTGCTTTCACGGCCTCGACCACCTGGTCGAGATCGTCACGGCGCTCCAGGTAGTTGAACCGGAATTTCGGTGCGGCAAGAGGATCTGCGGACTCGATCCAGACCCTGCCCTCACTCTGCGGACGCATCAGGCTCAGAAAATACTGGAAGCCGTTCTCGAGCTTCACGTTCCCGTGCTGCAGCTCGCCGATCATCGGCACGAACTCGAGCTGGATGTTCGGCACGGTTTCCGATGACCGGGTGCGGAGGAACGCTCCAACCTCGAAGAAGTTGGTGGCGCCGATTCCGTTCTTGAAGAGAAGCCACTGGAGTCCGATCTTGCCACGCCCAAGCAGGGACAATTCCCGCGCCGGCGAAACATTCTTCCTCGCCACATATTGTACCGGCGCGGCGACGTGATCCTTCAGCCCCCGCCCTACTCCCGGCAGATGCTCAACGAGCGGAACGCCCGCCTGCTTCAGGTCGCCTGCATCGCCGATGCCGGATAGGAGCAGAAGCTGCGGCGAATTCAGCGCACCCCCGCAGAGAACCACCTCCCGGCCGATATCGAAGGCCGCCTCGCCCGCAGGCGTGCGCGCATGGATGCGCACCGCCCGCTTGTTGCTGGTCTCGATGCGCGTCACGCGCGTCTGCGTCAGCACGGTGAGGTTCGGCTTGTGCGGCTGCGCATGCAGGTAGGCCTGCGACGTGCTGCACCGGATGCCGCGGTGCACGTTGCGCTGCGTGACGTGCACGCCTTCCTGCCGGAACGCGTTGTGATCTTCGATGAGAGGCAGCCCCGCTTCCACACCCGCTTCCAGAAAAGCCTCGTACAGCGGGTTACGAGCCTTGCAGCGCTCCACGAACACAGGACCCTCGCCCCCGCGGTAGGCATCGGGGCCCGCTTCGAACGTCTCGGCCTTGCGGAAGTAAGGCAGCACGTCAGCATACGACCAACCGGCGTTTCCGGCCGCCGCCCAGTCATCAAAGTCCTTCGGGTTGCCGCGCACCCAGTTCATCCCGTTGATCGATGAGGAGCCGCCGAGGACGCGACCGCGCGATTCGTGCACCGTGCGATTGTCGAGGTGCGGTTCGGGTTCCGAGTGATAGAACCAGTTGAACCGGTCATTCATCAGCGGAAAGCCGAGCGCGGCCGGCATGCGGATGTAGATGTGCCGGTCGGACGGTCCCGCTTCGACCAAGAGGACGGATACGTTGCGGTCCTCGCTGAGACGCGCCGCCATCACAGCCCCGGCCGAACCGGAACCGATGACGACGTAGTCGTATGTACGTGGCGCCACGAGTGATCCTGCTTCAGGCGGCCTTGGCGACGGCGCGAACCTTGCCCGCCTCGGGAACGAGGCCGATCGCATCGCCGATGCGGGCCGAGGTGCGGTCGGTGACGACGACGAACCGCTGGCTGCCGACCTCGACGTAGACGTTGGTGGTCTGTCCGAGCGGCTCCACGAATTCGACGTTGGCCGGCGTCGATCCCTTCGCCCCCGCCGCGACGATCCGCAAGTGCTCCGGCCTGATGCCGATGAGGAAGTGCCCCTTCACGTCGGCCATCGACGCCGCCTGGTCACGCTCCTCGGCGGTCATTGCCTGGGCGAAGCCCTGCACGGAGCACACGACGAGCCCGCCGTGACTGAGCTCGGCCTCGAAGAGGTTCATCGCGGGCGAGCCGATGAAGTCGGCGACAAAGGCGGTGCGCGGACGATCGTAGATGTCGATCGGGGCGGCGATCTGCACCATCGAACCCTTGTTCATCACCGCAATTCGGTCTGCCATCGACATCGCTTCCACCTGGTCGTGCGTCACGTACACGGTGGTGATGCCGAGACTCGTCACGAGCTTCTTGATCTCCGTGCGCATCGTGGCGCGCAGTTTGGCGTCGAGGTTCGACAGCGGCTCGTCCATCAGGAAGACTTTCGGGTTCCGAACGAGCGCCCGCGCCAGCGACACGCGCTGGCGCTGCCCGCCGGAGATCTGGCCCGGCTTGCGGCCGAGGAATTCACCGATCCCGAGTTTCTCGGCCGTCGCCTCGATGGTCCGCTTGCGGACGTCCGGCGCAACCTTGCGGATCTTCAGCGGAAACTCGATGTTCTCGTAGACCGACATGTGCGGATAGAGACCGTAGTCCTGGAACGCCATGGCGATGTCGCGATGCCGCGGCTCTTCGTAAGTAACGTCCCGGCCGTTGATCACGATCCGCCCGTCGCTCGGCAGCTCGAGGCCGGCGATCATCCGCAGCGTCGTCGTCTTGCCGCAGCCGGAAGGTCCGAGCATCACGAAGAACTCCCCGTCGGCGATGTCGACGGAGACTCCGTCGACGGCGGTGTGGCTGCCGAACCGCTTGTAGAGCTGGTTGATCTCGATGCCCATTGCCGTCAACCCTTGACCGCGCCGAGCGTGAGTCCGCGCACCAGATATTTTTGCATGAGGAGCACGAGGATGACCACCGGCAGTGACATGAGAACGCCGGCAGCCGAGGCCAGTCCCCAGGAGATCGCCTTCGGCTTGATGGCGCTCGCCGCAATCACCGGCAGCGTCTTCGCATCGGACGAGGTGAGGATGCTCGCCAGCAGGTACTCGTTCCAGGCGAACATGAAGATGATGACCATCGTCGCCGCCAGTCCCGGCACGAGCAGCGGCAGCGTGATGCGCCAGAAGGTTTCGAAGCGGCTGCACCCGTCGATCATCGCCGCCTCCTCGATCGACTGCGGAATCTCCTGGATGAAGACGCGCATCACCCAGACGACGAATGGCAAGCCGTTGAGGGTGTAGATCGCGATGAGCAGCCACGGCGTGTCGAACACGCCGAGCGCCTTCGCGATCATGAACAGCGGGATCACGCTCACCATCGGCGGCAACATCCGGATCGACAGCACCTCGAAGGCGATGAACGTCTTGTTGTTCACCTCGAACCGGGCCAGCGCATAGGCGGCAAGCGTGCCGGCCATCATCGCGAATCCGGTGGCGAGGCCGACGATCAAGGCGCTGTTGTAGAGCGCCTTGCCGGCGTCGAGCTCGGTGAACAGCTGTTTATAGCTGTGGAACGTCGGCGCAAAGAGGAACCGCGGCGGCCACACGGCCACGTCCGAATCCGACTTGAGGGACGAGATCACCATCCAGTAGATCGGAAAGGCGAACACCGCCGTGGCGAGAACAGCAGCGCCATAGGCGAGCGTTCTGCGTGCGCCATCGGGCCGCGCGCGAGCGACGGAGTCCATCAGCGGTTCTCCTTCTCGGCAACGAGCCGCAGGAACCCGGTCGCCTGCACGAAGACGATCACGACGGCGAGGATCACGAGGAGAATGAGCCAGCTCGTGGCCGCGCCGTAGCCGAGGTTGAAGAAGCGGAAGTTGATCCGCTGCAGGAAGACGCTCGCGAGATCGGTGGCGAAGTCGGGGCCCCCGCGGGTGATGATGTAGACCGTGTCGTACGTCCGGATCGAATCGATGATCCGCAACAGCGTGGCAATCACGATCACCGGCTTCAGCATCGGCAGCGTGACGTGGAAGAAGGTCTGGGTGGGACTTGCGCCGTCGATCGCCGCCGCCTCGAACGGGCTCTTCGGCAGGGCGGACAATCCGGCGAAGAGGATGAGGAACATGAACGGCGTCCACTGCCAGATGTCGACGAGCAGCACCGCTGCCAGCGCGCTCGCCTTGCTGCTGGCCCAGGGCTGCGGCGCGATCCCCGCGAGGCCGAGCAGGAAGTTCAATACGCCGAGATCAGGCATCATCATCACGCGCCAGATGATGCCGACGGCGATCGGCGTGATCAGCATGGGCACGATGATGACGGTGCGCAGGATGCCGAAGCCCGGAAGGCGCAGGTTGAACAGCACGCCCAGCGCCAGCGCGAGGACCAGCGAAATGCTCACCGAAAGCGCCGTAAACAGCAGCGTCACCCCGATCGAGTACAGAAACTGCGGATCCGTGAGGGCCGTCGTGTAGTTGTCGATCCCGACGAACCCCTGGAATTTGTCCGGGTTGGTCGGCCGATAGCCGGTGAAGCTTGTCCACAGCGAATGGATCAGCGGAAAGAACCCCACCACCGTCATGATGATGAGGGTGGGCGCGAGGAGGAGCGTCGCGGTTCTCCCCTCCCCGGCCCGCCGTGCGCGGTCGCTTCCTGGCGCAGACGAGGCGGCGGCTTTCGCTGCCGACTGGCCGCCGCCGTCGGCGGTGACGGCCATCAGCCCTTGATCGCCTTGTTCACGCGGTCATAGGCATCCGCCATCGCCTGCTTCGGCGTCTTGCTGCCGGTGATCGCCGATTGCAGCTCTTCGAACACGACGCGCTGCACCTCGACCGCGTTGGTTAGTCGGTAGGGAGGCAGCGAGATCGAAGAGGTATTGCGCTTTGCGAAATCCTTGAACACCTGAACCATCGGCACCTGCTTCGTGATGTCCGGGTTCGCGATGTCGGACTTGAGGCAGAGAGACGACTCTCCGCCCTCGCGGAACAGTTCGTAGGCCCGCCCCTCGGTCATCCACGCGAAGAACCTGTAAACGTCCTCAAGCTTCTTCGAGTGCGCGTTGCCGAAGATCGACCAGCCGCCGACCATCTGCTGCTGGTACTTCTCGGTCGGCGACACTGTGTATCCGAACTGGCCCTTGTGCGGCCCGTCCTCGATGCCGACGATGACGTCGGACCAAGTGATGAGCATCGCCGCCTTGCCCTGTTGCAGCGCCGAGGAACCTTCGGGGTAGTCGAAGCCCTGGACGCCTTGCGGGCAATACGGGAGGAGTTCCTTCAGCCGTTCGATGGCGCGTTCGCCCTGGCCTTCGGAATTGAACACCGGTTCGTTGTCGGGGCTCAGCATGCCGTCGTCCGTCGGACCGAGCTTCGTCATGCCCATGATGCGGGAGCCCCAGTCGCCGCTGGTCAGCGCGTCCTGGCCGCCCAGGAGCAGCGTTACGCCGGCGGTGTCGGGTGTGTGCAGCTTCTTGGCTGCGGCCAGAAACTCGTCCCACGTCTCCGGCACCTTCTCGATGCCCGACTTCTCGAACAGGTCCTTGCGGTAGACGAAGCACGGCGTCGTCTGGACGAGCGGCAGACCGTACCGCTGACCGTCGCTCTCGGTGTACACGAGGGAGGCATCCGTCAGGTTCTGCACCTGGAGATCCGGCAGCGACGGATTGTTCTTCTTCATCTCCGTGAGGTTCGACGCCCACTTGTTGCGGATCGGCTGGGTGATCCAGAGATTATCGGTGGTGATGATGTCGAACGTGTCGGAGCCCTGCGACAGCTCGATCGTCATCTTTTCGTAGTGCGACTCGTAAGGGTTCGATTCACCCGTGATCTTCGCATCCTTGTAGGCAGCCGCCACGCTGCCCGTCAGCGCGTTCGCCCAGGCGGTATTGCTGTTGAGGACGTTGAGCGTGGGAACGTCGGCGAAGGCCGGCGAAGCGCGATAGGCGGCATAGGCCGCCGCGAGACTGGCCGCGCGCTGCATCAGCGCCCGCCGCGAGATACCGGTGGTCCGAACGGTCATGGTTTCCTCTCCCGAAAAGCGAAGCGCGCCAAGGCCGCTCCGGTCTTTTGTGTAAACGTTTACACGCTAGTGAAGTTGAGAGGGTGGGTCAAGTTGCGGCGCCAAGTACGCCGAATTCAGCTGGCGGCGCGTGCGCGAGTGCAGGTCCCGCCGCATGAACACGCATCCCTACTAGTCGACGTGAACGTGACCGCAGGTCCTCGCGACCCTCTTCATGATCCTCGCGTGTTGCCCCCCGCGCGCTGATCGGCCAACGTGGCGGAGAGGCGCATTCAATCCGACCTCGGAACGGAAAACCGGAGAAATCGAAATGACTCGGGCCTTCAATCAGCCGATGGGCGGAAACCAGATGCCGCGCTTCGGCGGACCGGCAACGATGATGCGCCTGCCGACGCAGACCGGCACCGACGGGCTCGATGCCTGTTTCGTCGGGATCCCCTTGGATATCGGGGCCTCGAACCGCGCCGGAACACGCTTCGGACCGCGTCAGATTCGGGCGGAGTCCTGTCTGATCCGGCCCTACAACATGGCGACGCGCGCGGCGCCGTTCGACAGCCTGATGGTCGCCGATATCGGCGACGTGGCGATCGACACGTTTAATCTCCCGAAGTGCATGGACATCATCACCGGCGACTATCGCAGCATCATCGCCAACGGTTGCCGGCCGCTGACCCTCGGGGGAGATCACACGCTCACCTACCCCGTCCTGCGCGCGGTTGCAGAAAAGTACGGACCGGTCGGCCTTATCCATGTCGATGCCCATGCCGACATCAACGAGAGCATGTTCGGCGAACCGATCGCCCACGGCACGCCCTTCCGCCGCGCGGTCGAGGATCGACTTCTCGACACCCGGCGCTGCATCCAGATCGGACTGCGGGGCACGGGCTACGCGGCAGACGACTTCGACTGGCCGAGGCAGCAGGGATTTCGTGTCGTGCAGGCCGAGGAATGCTGGCACAAGTCGCTCAGCCCCCTGATGGTCGAGGTCCGCCAGCAGATGGGGAGCGGCCCGGTGTACCTCAGCTTCGACATCGACAGCCTCGATCCGGCATTTGCCCCTGGCACCGGTACGCCGGAGATCGGCGGTCTCACCACCGTGCAGGCGCTGGAGATCATCCGCGGCGCCTGGGGTCTCAACCTCGTTGGCTGCGATCTCGTCGAGGTTTCTCCGCCCTATGATCCCAGCGGGAACACTGCCCTGACCGGCGCCAATCTCCTGTTTGAAATGCTGTGCGTCTTGCCAGGCGTACATCGCCGCTGAAGGTTGAACCCGAACGCGGCGAGGCAGCGCCTCGCCAGAAACGTGGATGGACCATGATCCCGATCATCGACGTCTCGAGCCTGTTCGACGGCCCATCGAAGGCCCGCGAGCGCGCGGATGCGGCGATTCTCGAGGCAGCGCACGATCCCGGATTCATAACCGTCACGGGTCTGCCGGACGCGGTCCCTTCGGGGCCTCGCACCCGGGCATCCTTGCTCCGCCTGTTCGCCCTGCCCGAAGCCGAGAAGCGCAAGCTGTGGCGCCAGAAGTTCGATCCGGCGAGGCCCAACATCTATCGGGGATGGTTCCCGCTGCAGGATGGCCACGCGACCTACAAGGAAGGAATCGACATGGGGCCGGACGTGGCGCACGGCCAGGCGCTCGTCGACGATAACGATCCGCTGCGGGAAGCGACTCCCGTTCCGGACGAAAACGTGCTGCCCGGTTGGCTTACCGACGTGAGCGCGTACTACCGTGGTATGGAATTGACGTGCAACCGGTTGATGCGGTCGATTGCAAGAAGCTTAAACCTGCCCGAAACGGCCTTCGATGACATGTTCCGGAGCGGCATCTCGACCCTCCGGCTCATTCGCTATCCGGTCCGTACCGCGCAGTCCTTCGGCGACGGCTCAAATCCAGAACTCTGGACGAACCACAACGGTGAACGCCGGTACGTGATTGGCCGGCCGCATGTCGACAGCGGGTTCCTGACGCTTATTGCGCAGGACGGCGTGGACGGCTTGCAGGCGCGGTCCACCGCAGGCGACTGGATCGACGTCCCGCCACTCGAAGGCTCCTTCGCCCTGAACTTCGGGAACACGCTCGAGAGCATGACCGGCGGACGCCTTCGCGCTACGGAACACCGGGTGATCGGTTCTAGCCGGGAAAGGTTCTCGATCCCGTTCTTCTACGAACCCAGGGTTGACGCCGTGGTCTCCCCGCTTCCGTTGGCGGGGATAAAGCCCTTCGAGCCATACCTGTACGGAGATCACTTGTGGGCGACGACGACCCGGTTCGTCGAGTTTCTGGGACTGGAACCCCTGCGCCCACCGCGCGGGGTAGCAAGCGGCATGGCGGAAGCAATCGCAGCAGAACTCGCGGTCCACGGGCGCGTATCGTCGAGCAGTCACGTCGACGCCGTCACGCAGGACAAGGATCGACCTCTTTCGCCCCGGCGATAAAGGTAGCGCCGGAACAGGGCGTTCACAGGAGCGGACGATGTAAAACCGTTGGCAACTGTCCTGCCGCCTATTGATTGAGGCAGGATTCTTGTGCAGCTTATGGAGCGGGGCTGGGAGGACGAAATGACCGAGATCGATCGATCCAGGGTCGATCATCCGAACACGGCGTCCACGTTCGTCGCGCCTGACATCAGCGCACGGAGCGACGCGGCGGAGCGACAGGCGCGGCTCGCAAAGGTCGTAGCCCGCGACATCATCCCCCATCTGAAATTGCTGCATCAACAGGCGCTCCCACCGGACGCGCATCCTTCGGAAGACGAAATCTCCCTCGCCCACCTCGTGCTGGGCCCCGATGTCCTCGCCGCCTCCGAGTTCGTCCGGGGCCTTCGCGACCGCGGACTGTCGATGGAGACGTTGTTCGTCGAGCTCCTGGAGCCCTCGGCGCGCCACCTCGGCAGCATGTGGGAGAACGACGAGTGCGACTTCATTGACGTGACGCTGGGCGTCGGCCGCCTGCAGGAGTTGCTCGCGATCTTCAACGAGACGCATGACGTCCCGACGCTGGTGGAAAAGCGCCGCGTGCTGCTTGCGACGACACCGCGCGAACAGCACGTGTTCGGCATCGCCATGCTCGAGAAGTTTTTCCGCGCGGGGGGATGGCAGGTCGACGTCTCGGTGCGCGCCAGCGTGGACGACGTCGTTCGGCTGGCGCATGCAAACTGGTACGCTGTCCTCGGCCTGACCTTGAACTGCCGATCCCAGATCGACGACTGCCGGCGGGAGATTGCCCGGATCCGTGCTGGCTCACGCAATCGTTCGATGCGCGTCCTGGTCGGCGGCGCGGTGTTCGCGGATGCTCCGGAGCTTGCCTCGGCCATCGGCGCGGATGCGACGGCCGTGAACGGACCGACCGCGGTGCTCGCATCGCAGAAGCTTCTCGACGCCATCCTGGACGCATCGTAGCCACCATCACCGTCTGTCGGGGGCTATCGCTTCCAATTCCGGATGGGAGACGTCAATATGGCGGCCAAGATCCGGAGGAGCTGGTGGGGTCGGACACGCTACCTCAATCCGATATCGTCTGGCGCAGCCATTGGCTGCGGCAGGCGCTCGCCGCGGAAGCGGACGTAGCGCCGCCCCTCGACGGGGAGACCCAGGCGGACGTTTGCATCGTCGGCGGAGGCTATCTCGGCCTTTGGACGGCGATCCGGCTGCGGGAGGCCAATCCCGGCCTCGACGTCGTCGTGATCGATCGGGACATCTGCGGCGGCGGCCCGAGCGGACGCAACTCGGGCATGCTGCTGAGCGCCTGGACCAAGTTCGCTGCCCTCTCGTCGCTGCGGGGCGAGGTGGAAGCGTTGCGGGTCGTCGACCTGTCCCGGCAGGCGATCGAGGGTATCGAACGCTTCTGTCTTGAGAACGGCATCGACTGCTGGTTCGACCGGGTGGGCTGGATCTGGGGCGCGACCTGCGCCGCGCAGGACGGCGCCTGGAACGATGCGCTGCGCATCTACGAACGCCTGGGGCGCGAACCCGCCCGGCGCGTCTCGCGCGACGAGATCGCAGCGATGACGGGCTCCACAGGCTTCCTTGCGGGCGCATTCGACGCCTCGGCCGCAACGGTTCATCCGGGCTTCCTCGTACGGGGACTGCGGCGCGTCGCGCTGTTGCGGGGGGTCCGCATCTTCGAAAAGACGGCAATGACGACCTTCAGCCGGGAGGCGCCGCTGGTTGTCACCACCGAACGCGGGCGGGTCCGAACTGAACGGATCGTGCTCGCCATGAACGCCTGGTCCGCCGGCGTGCCGGAACTTGCCCCCGCGATCTTCAACATCTCCAGCGATGATGCCGCCTCCCTGCCGATGCCCGAACGCCTCGAGGAGGCCGGCTACCGGCGTGGCCCGCTGATGATCGACAGCCGCGTGTTCGTTGCGGGCTGGCGGGTGACGCGCGACGGACGGCTGAACGTTGGCGTCACTGGCGGTCACATCGGGTTCGGCGGCCTCGTCGACCGCCGCTTCCACGCCCCCTCCCCGCGCGTCGAGGCGATGCGGGATGCCCTGCGCGCGGGCCATCCGGCACTCGCATCGTTCCCGCTCGACAACGCCTGGAACGGACCGATCGACCGCACTGACAGCGGCCTGCCGCTGTTCGGCTCCCTGCCGGCCAACCCCGACATTCTCTATGGGTACGGCTTCTCCGGCAACGGTATCGGCATGACGTACGTCGGCGGACGCATCCTCGCCTCCCTGCTGCTCGAGCGGGACGACGAATGGTCAAACAGCGCCCTGGTTCGGCCAGTCCGGCGCGGCTTCCCGCGGGAACCCTTCCGATACGTCGGTGCCCACTTCGTGCGCGGCGCGGTCCGGCGCCGAGACCGGTTGGAACATCTGGGTCGGCACCCGGATCCACTGACGCGATGGCTTGCGGGTCTCGCGCCCTCGGGCGTGACGCCGTCGAAGGCCAACATCGCAGCGGAGGGATAGCGATGGCCGGCGCCAGGGTGTTCAAGCGGGCGGAGATGGCGCTGAAGCCTGCCGTTACCCCATCCGGCAACACGGCGATCGCGCGCGTCGTCGATGCGTCGATCAGCCGGGAGATGGGTGCCGGGATCGAGTACCTTGAAAACGTGACGATCGACTGGACGGTGACCTATGACGAGGTGCTCTTCGTCCTCGAGGGACCGCTCATCATCGAGTTCGACGGCGTGGCGCACGAGTGCAACTGCGGCGATATCGTCTGGCTGCCGAACGGCACACGGCTCAAGTACATCGCGCGAGGCCGCGCCGCGTATTACTATGCGCTGCACCCGGTCGACTGGGCGGCCCGACAGGGGATCTCCGAGCCCTAGACGCTGCAAGTATTCGTGTTGCGGTGATCTGGGGGGACTGGCAATGTTGGTGCAGTTCTTTGCACGTTTGCGTATCCGCTGCTGTCGGCAAGCATCTGCCGGGACGTGACTGATCATCCGCCGGGAAAGGCGGAGAAACATCATGGGAGGAACACGATGACTGAAGCTATTCGCATTACCCGCCGGACGATGCTGGCGGGCGTGGCCGGCGCGGTCGCCGTCGGCTTCGCGTCCCCTGCCTTCGCCGATACCCTCGACGAGATCAAGTCGCGGGGGGTTCTGGTCGTCGGCACCGGCGTCATGGGCAGCAAGCCGTGGATCTGGAAGAACGACGACGGCACCTACGCCGGCATGGAGCACGAGATGGTGCAGTACATCGCCAAGAAGCTCGGTGTCGAAAAAGTGGAGTACGTGCCGGTCGAGTGGGAAACGCTCATACCGGGGCTCAAGGCAAAGCGTTTCGACATCATCTTCTCCGGTATGACGGTGACCGAGGAACGCCGCCAAGGCGCCGGGATCGAGTTCACTCGCCCCTACTACTTCGAAAGCGACCGGATCGTGGTGAAGGGCGATTCCCCGTTCCAGAAGCCGGAGGACCTCGCCGGCAAGACGATCGGCGTCCCGATCGGCACGGTCGAGGAAATCCAGGGCAAGCAGCTCGTCGCGAAGGGAATCGGCGGGGAGCTCAAATCGTTCAACGACGTCGCCGGCGTGTTCCTCGCCCTGAACAGCGGCCAGGTCGACGCCATCATCATGGACAACACCTCGCTCGCCGGCCAGATGCAGGTGACGCCGAACCTCAAGACGATCGGCGGCGTCTACAGCCTCGTCGCCGATGCGAAGTGGCAGGATGCCCAGAGCAAGGCGCCCTACAAGTACGGCGGCGACGGCGCCGGCGTTCGCAAGGAGGACACGGCCCTGCTCGCGGCGATCAATGCGGCGCTGGACGAGATGGATGCCGACGGCACCCGTCCGGCCATCCTTAAGAAGTACGGCGTGTGGGACGACTCGCTGTCGCGCGATGCGATGATGGCGAAATGACCTGAGGCCTCGATGGCCAACCGTTGCACGGGCGCGGCGATGTCGATCGCTGCGCCTTTTCTGTTAGCGCTCTTCATTCCCCTCGCCTGACCAATCGGATCGCCGCCCATGCTCACCTTCTTCACCGAATTCGTGCCGGCCCACCTGTCCTACCTACTCGAAGGCGCCGTGGTCACGCTGGAGCTCTCCGTTTGGAGCATGTTCTTCGGGATCGTCATCGGCCTCGTCTGCGCTGTGCTGATGATCGCCGGGGGCCGCGTGACGAGGGCGCTCGTACGCATCTACGTCAGCATCTGCCGTGGCGTGCCGCTGATCGTGATCCTGCTGTTCATCTTCTTCACCCTCCCCGACCTGAACGTCCGGCTGCCGGCCTTCTGGGCCGGCATCGTGGGCCTGAGCTTCAATCTTGGCGCCTATCTGAGCGAGGTGTTCCGCGCCGCGATCCTCGCCATCGACGACGGCCAGATGCAGGCGGGCCTGGCTCTTGGGCTCCGCCCCGTGCAGATCTACCGGAAGATCATCCTGCCGCAGGCGATGGTGATCGCCATTCCGACCGTCGGCGGCTACTTCATCTCGCTGTTGAAGGACTGCGCGCTCGTCTCGTTCATCTCGGTCGAGGAACTCCTGCGACACGGAAACTACATCATCTCCTCGACCTTTCGAACCATGGAGACGTACTTCCTCGTGGGCGCGATCTACTATGCGATGAGCATGACGGCGGCGTTCCTGATCCGGGCATTGGAGCGGCACGTACGCCCCGCCTACCTGCGCTCGAAGCCCGGCGCCGCGTGATGCGGGACACCCGCCGCGCTTGATCAGTACGTCGTGGGTTCGCCCAGGCCAAGCATGAGGCGCGCCTGTTTCGGCGTCGCGACCGGCCGGTTGAGGTCGCCCGCGATCCGCACCGCGCGGGTGACCGCCTCCTCGTTGGAAACGAACTTCCGGCCGCGGGCATAGTAAAGGTTGTCCTCGAGCCCGACCCGGACGTGGCCTCCCATCAGCGTGGCGAACGTCGCAAGGGGCAGCTGGAAGGCGCCGATGCCCGACGAGAGCCAAACCATGTCGCGCGGCAGTTCCTGGAGCAGGTTCAGCACGTTCCACGGAGTAGGGTGGCTCGCCGACTGCACGCCCATGACCGTCTGAATGAGATAGGGCGGCTTTACGAGGCCCGCCTCGATCAGGTGCCGAATGACGTAGCCGCCACCGGAATGGTAGGTCTCCATTTCGGGCTTAACCTGACGCTCGTTCATAATTCGGGCAAATCGTTCGATCAGGCCGTACGTGAAGGCGAGACACGTATCGATCTCGCGGGCCGGGCGCGGGAACGGCAGCGGTGCCTTCCGCTCCGCAATGGTGAACCGGCTCATGTCGGGCGTGAGATTGAGCGACGCGATCTCCGGCTTCGCGTCGAGGCACGACAACCGCTCCTCCATCGACATCTCGAGATCGCCGCCGGTCGTGTTGTTGATGATGATGTCCGGGCAGCGCTCACGGATCTTCCGGTTCACCTCGTACCAGCTTTCCGTGTTGCGGGCTCCCTGCGACGGATTCCTCGGATCGCGCGCATGAACGTGGACGACGCTCGCCCCCGCCTTGTAGGCGGCATACGTTTCGTCGGCGATCTCGTCGGCCGTCTCGGGAATGCGATCGTGCAGCTCCTTCCCCTGGATGCCGCCGTTGACGGCGACGACGATCATCAGGGGCGGCAGGCCGGCGCGCGTGTGCGCCATGTACTCGAAGGTGTCCGCATAGCGCCAGACGAAGTCTTGCCAGGACGTGTACGACACGATGCGCCTCCCTTTGCCGAACCCACGCCAACCGTCGCGCAAAATCGCCGGCCCAGCAAGCCGCCTCGAAACGGAGTCACATCACTCGAGCCGGAACCCCTGGTAGCCCTGCGTCGCAATCTCCCGGCAGAGGTCGCGGTACGTGCCGACACCGCCGACGAAGGCGAGCATCTTGCGCGGCTTGCCCGGCACGTTCGCGCCCATGTACCAGGACTTCGCTTCCGGATAGAACGTCGCCGCCGCCAGCGCCTCGCATTTCGCGTTCCACGCAACCTCGGCCTCGGCCTCGGCCTCGATGCGGGTGACGCCACGCTGCCGGGCGTGCGCCATGAGGTCAGCAACCCATTCGACGTGCTGCTCGATCGACACGATGACGTTCGAGAGGATCGTCGGGCTCTGCGGTCCGATGATCGCGAAGAGATTGGGAAAGCCCGCCACCGACAGCCCGAGGAAGGTGGAAGGACCGTCGCGCCAGCGGTCCTTGAGCGCGACCCCGCCGCGGCCGCGGATGTCGATCGCCGTGAGGGCGCCGGTCACGGCGTCGAACCCGGTTGCACACACGAGCGCATCGAGCTTGACGTGGCGGTGCCCGACGATGACGCCGGTGGCGTCGACGCGTTCGATCGGCGTTTCGTTCACGTCGACAAGCGTTACGTTCTCCCGATCGAACGTCTCGAGATAGCCGCTGTCGACGCACAGCCGCTTGGTGCCGAACAGGAAGCCCCTCGGCAGCAGCTTCTCGGCGACCGCCTTGTTCTTCACCCGCGCCCGCATCTTGTCCCGCAGGAAGTCGGCGACGACGTCATTGGCGCGGCGATCGATCTTTGAGTCCGGGTAGACATGCGAGAAGGGAAGTCCGCCGATCCGGTAATGCCGATCGAGCACGGCCAGCACTTTCTCGCGTGGCTGACCGAGCAACGGTTCGGCCTCGGGCTCGACGAGATAGCCGCCGGCACTGCTTCGCATCGTTTCGCGAAGTTCCCCGCTGCGCTCGAGAAAGGCCTGCTCGACGTCCGGGGTGAGTGGCCTGTTCCAGTTCGGAATGACGAAGTTTGCGGTTCGCTGGAACACCGTGAGGCTCTTCGCCTGCTTCGCGATGAAGGGAATCGCGCCGATGGCCGACGAGCCCGTGCCGATCACGCCGACATCGAGACCGGTGAAGTCTACGGGTTGCTTCGGCCATGTGGCCGTATGGTAGATGGCGCCGGCGAAATCGCGGATGCCCGGAATGTCCGGCAGATTGGGCTGCGACAGCGCGCCCGTCGCCATCACGAGATAGCGCGCCGACAGATCTCCCCCGGGCGTGCGACCGATGCGCCACACCCCCCCGGCTTCGTCCCAGACCGCAGTCGTCACCCGTGTGTTGAAGTCGATGTCGCGCCTGAGGTCGAAGCGTTCGGCGACGTGCGCAAGGTAACGCTGCACCTCTTCACGCGCTGCGTAGCGCTCGCTCCAGCGCCACTCCCGCTGGAGGTCGTCGGAGAAGGAGTAGCTGTACTGCTGGCTCTCGATATCGCAGCGAAGGCCCGGATAGCGATTCCAGTACCAGGTACCGCCGACATCGCTGCCGGCCTCCAGCACGCGGACGCGCCAACCGTCCTGCCGCAGCCGATGGAGCATGTACAGTCCGGACACGCCGGCGCCCACAACGACGACATCGAACTCAGCAAGATCGCCGGTATTCACCTGTTCCAACACCTGCGGCTCGTCCTTTCACTCGCTGCGCAGGGTCTCCGCGCCAAAGAATGTTCCTCAATCGCAACGCCCGTGCGAACTGCCGCTTTTGCAGATCAGCCCCTCGTCCCGGTCGCTGGCACCCGAGCAGCCACGCCGCGGACCCCATTTGAGACGGGGTCGCATCTAGCCGATCGTGATCTGCGTCCCGGTCACACCGCTTAGCAGCCGCCTCAAGTGGAAACCCGCAAGCCCGTCGTCCGGGCGCTTTGCAACCTCGGCGGCGAACGCCGAAAGCGCACCGGGGTCGCGACGCTCGAGTAGCGCGAACGCCTCGACGTACCCCTCCGCGCCCATCCCGGGCTGAAGTGGTTCGTAGGCCCGCAGTGGTTCGCTCCGTCCGCGCAGCAACAGGTCGCCAACCGGACGGCCGTGAAATGAGCCGGCGCGTTCTGCGGCCGCCGCGCTGACGCAGATCCGGGTGCCGAGTTCCTTGTTCGCCGCCTCGAGGCGCGCCGCCGTGTTGATGGTGTCACCGTAGGCCGTGTAGTCGAAGAACCGGCCGCCGCCGAAGTTGCCGACGATCGCCGGCCCGGCGTGGACACCGATGCGGGTTGCGCCGAGCGCGACCCCTTGCCCTGCCCATCGCGCGCGAAAAACTTGCGCGAACTGGTCGAGCTCCACTGCGGCGGCGATGGCGCGGGCGGCGTGGTCCGGCTGGTCGGCCGGAGCACCGAAGAGGACGTGCAAGGCATCGCCGACGATCTTCGCCACGGTGCCGTCGTGCGCGAACACGATGTCGGTCATCCCCGTGAGATATTCGTTCAGAAGGACGCTCAACTGCGCCGGGTCGATCGTCTCCGCAAGACTCGTGAACCCCGCGACGTCCGTGAACAGCGTCGCGATTTCGCGGCGCTCGCCGGCGAGTGCGGGAAGATCGCTCCCGAGCGCGAGACGCTCGGCGAGCTTCGGCGAGAAGTAGCGCGAGAGCGCCGCGTGCGCGCGTTCGGCCGCCGCCTGCCGCTGCCGCGCGTCGCGCAACATCTCGAGGTGCTTCAGCGTCTTCGCAATGGTTGTTTCGAGGTCGACGAAATCGATGGGCTTCGTCAGGAAGTCGAACGCGCCGCGGTTCATCGCGGTACGAATGTTCGCCAAGTCGCCGTAAGCGGAAACAACGATCGTGGAGAGCTGCGCGTGCGCCTCCTGCAACCTCGCCAGAAGCGTGAGGCCGTCCATGCGCGGCATGTTGAGGTCGCTCACCACCATGTCGATGGTGCGGTCGGCGTCGATCAGCGACAGCGCCTCGACGCCGTCGCGGGCGAACACGAAGCTGACCTTCCCCTCGCGGATATGGCGGCGGAACTTCTGCGTGACGAGGACTTCGAGGTCCGGCTCGTCGTCGACCACCAGGATCCGGCTGGTCGTCATGGGGCCTCACTGATCCGCGAGTCGATTTCGCCGCGCAACGCCGCGAAGTCGATCGGTTTTGTCAGCAGGGCGGCAGCTCCGCGCGCGAGCGCGGTGCGCCGCGTCTCGTCGTCCCCGTAGGCAGTGATCATGATCACGGGAACGTCGGGACGTACCGCGCGCGCTTTCGGCAGCAGGTCGAGACCGCTCATCCCGGGCATGTTGACGTCGGAGAGGATGAGGATCAGCGCGGCGCTTCTCGCCGCGTCGATCTTGTGCAGCGCCTCCGCGGCGGACAGGGCGAACTCGAGGGCGAACCGGCCCTGCCGGATGTCGCGACGGAACTGCTGGCGGAACAGATCTTCGACGTCGGGCTCGTCGTCGACCACCAGGACCAGGAGGCTCATGGTTCACCACCCGCGGAGGCGGCGCCGCGCGGCAGCACCAAGCGAAACTCCGTATACGAACCGGGTTCGGTCTCGACCTGGATCGTGCCGCCATGCTGTTTCACGACGATATCGTGACTGAGCGACAGCCCGAGCCCGGTCCCTTCCCCGGCCGGCTTGGTGGTGAAGAACGGATCGAACATTTTGTCCCTGACGTCCTTCGGAATACCGGTCCCGTTGTCGCGGATGCGGATTTCGACGCGATCGCCGAGGCTGCGCGTCGCCGCGGAGAGCATCGGTTCGTACCCCTCACCCTCCCGTTCCCGGCGCTTCACCGTCGCGTAGAAGCCGTTGGCGACGAGATTGAGAAGCACGCGCGTGATCTCCTGGGGATAGACATCGATTTCGCCGGCGGCCGGGTCGAGCGTCCTTTCCAGCGTGACGTTGAACCCGGGCCGCTCGGCGCGAGCGCCGTGGTAGGCGAGGTTCAGCGCCTCCTCGACGATATCGTTGATGGCGCTGGGCCGCCGCTCGCCCGATCCGGTGCGGGAATGCAGCAGCATGTTCCGGATGATGGAGTCGGCGCGCTTGCCGTGTTCGACGACCTTATCGAGATTGCCCTTGAGCAGACCGGTGACCTCCTCGATCGTCTCAGCAGTCTTTGGATCGAGCGACGCACCGGAAAGCGCCTCGTTCAGCTCGTCGAGCAGCTCGCCCGAGAGCGCGGCGAAGTTGTTCACGAAATTCAGCGGGTTCTTGATCTCGTGCGCGATGCCCGCCGTCAGCTGCCCGAGCGAGGCGAGCTTCTCCGTCTGCACGAGCCGGTCCTGCGCGGTGCGCAGTTCCTCGAGCGAGCGGGCGAGTTCCTGCGTGCGGGCCTGCAAAGCCTCGAAGAGCTGCACGTTCGCCACCGCGATCACCGCCTGGTCGGCGAATGTGCGCAGAAGTTCGATCTGGCGTTCCGGGAACGCGCCCGTCTCCGCGCGCGCTACGTTGATCGACCCCACCGGGCGGCCGTCGCGCAGCATCGGTACGGCGAGCGTGCTGCGGGCGTCGAGCACCCTTGCGGTCTCGCCCAGCTGGTAGTCGGGATCGATCGTCACGTCGGGAATCTGCACGACGTCCGCAGTGAGGATCACCCGCGCCGCCGCGCTGGCCCGTCCGGGCCGCATCGGGAAGGCGCGGTGCTCCGCCTCGATCGCGTCCGCCGTGAGCCCGTACTGTGCGACGAAGTGGATGAGATCACCGTCGAAGCGGTAGACGACGGAAAACCGGGCGTTGCAGAGTTTCGCCGCGCTCTCTGCGATCACCTGGAAGACTGGGGCGAGATCGTTGGGTGAGCGCGAGATGACGCGCAGGATCTCGCTCATCGCCGTCTGCCGTTCGAGCGAGTCGGTCAGGTCGCGGTTGCGCGACTGCACTTCCTCGAAGAGCCGGACGTTCTCGATCGCGATCGCCGCCTGGTCGGCGAACGTCTGCACGAGGTCGATCTGGCGCTGCGTGAACGGGCGCGCCTCGAACCGCATCAGCGCGAACACACCGACCACCTTGCCTTCGCGCAAGAGCGGCACGCCGAGCAGCGTCCGGGTATCGCTGAACTTGGTCGCACCGGGGATCGTCGCATAATCCGGATCGAGCAGCTTGTCCGGGATGTGAACGATGCCGCCCGCGCGGGCGACGCGGGGTGCCAGGCCGGGGTCGGTAAGCCGCTGCGGCCTGGCGCGGAGGAACGCGAGGAACTCGGGTTCGGGCGGATGCACCGTATAGGCGCGGAAGGCATCGCCCTCGAACAGACTGATGATCCCCTGCTCGGCATCGCAGAGCGCCGTAGCGGATGCTACCAGCGTGTCAAGGACGACGTGCAGGTCGAAGGTCGAGCGGCTAATCACCTTCAGCACGTCGGAGGTCGCCGTCTGCTGCTGGAGCGCCTCGGTGAGGTTTTGCGTCTTGGTCTCGACCTCGGCGAACAGGCGGGCGTTCTCGATCGCGATCACCGCCTGGTCGGCGAAGGTCTGCACCAGCGCCACCTGCCGGTCGGTGTAGCGCCTGGCCTCCGGGCGCGACAGGGCGATCACCCCGGCGACTATCCCGTCACGCTTCAGCGGCACGGCGAGGCCGGCGCGGTAATTGCCGTACGAATGACCCGCGAACGACCGGAAGCGCGGGTCGGACGGGATATCCTCGACGTTCAGGATCTCGCCGGTAAAGGCGGCGATACCCGAGATCGTGGCGGAGTCGGCCGCGGGCACCAACGGGTTGGCGAGCGCGAATTCGACCCACTCCGGCGCGTATCCCACGTGCGCGGCAAGGCACAGCAGACCGTCCTTGATCAGCCAGATCACGCCGCGGGCTGCGTCGCACAGCTCGATCCCGGAGCGGATCACCTGCGACAGCACCGCGTCGACGTCGACGGCGGACCGGCTGATGACGCGCAGGATATCCGACGTCGCCGCCTGCTGGGCGCGCGCCTCGGCAAGCTCGCGCTCCAGCAGTGCGAGGCGCGCAGCGAGTTCGCCGTCCGACTTCACCGGAAACCCGACCTCCCCGGAAAACCTTCTCAGGCCAAGCTTATCTCGCCGGGCTGCGACGGCGCCAGACGCATCATCGGTCTACCGCCCAACGCGAAACGGGCATGCATCGGACGCGGTGAAAGCAGGCGGCGCGGGACGGCAACCTGTCCTATGCTTTGCTTGAAGAACCGGACACCCCAGGATCGAGCCTCCATGAACCGCACACTACCGCCGCACGGCTTTCCGCACGCCGAGTTCGAGCACCGGTTCACGCGTTTCCAGGCAATCCTGCGCGAGCATCGCCTCGACGGCGTGTTCATCACGACGCCGCAGAACTTCCGATACTTCACGGGGTTCGCCACCGAATTCTGGGAAAGCCCGACGCGGCCCTGGTTCACGGTGTTGCCGGCGCAGGGTCAGCCGACCGCCGTCATCCCTGAACTCGGCGCGGCGACGCTCGCGACCACCTGGGTGCAGGATATCCGCACCTGGCCCGCCCCCGTTCCGGAAGACGACGGGGTAAGCCTGCTCGCCGCAGCGTTGCGCTCCCTGCCGCGAACCTTCGGGCGCGTCGGCGCCGAACTCGGCCGCGAGATGTACCTGCGCATGTCGGTCGCCGATTACCTCAGGCTGCCGGACCTCCTTCCCGGCATCGAGCTCGTCGACGGCGCCGCCGCCATCTGGCAGGCGCGGATGATCAAGACGGCGGGTGAAGTGGAGCGCATCCGCGCCGCCTGCCAGCTGGCCTGCGACAGCTTCGATCAGGTGCCGACCATCGTCCGGCGCGGGATGAGCGAGCGCGAGGCGGTGCGCGCGATCCGGTCGGATGCAACGCAGCGCGGCGTCGACGCCATTCCGTTCATGCCGGGCGTGTCGGGGCCCGAGGGCGTCGCGCAGATCATCGCTGGCCCCGGCGACCGCGAACTCGCCGAGGGTGACGTGTTCTTCGTCGACACGGGCATGACCTACGACGGCTACTTCTGCGACTTCGACCGCAACTTCGCCGTCGGTCGCCCGAGCCCTGCCTGCGCAAAGGCCCACGAGGCGGTGTGGCAGGCGACGGAGGCCGGCATCGCCGCCGTGCGGCCTGGCGTCACGACGGAAGACATCTGGCGGGTCATGTCGGACATGCTCGCGAAGTCGGGCGCCCTCGGCAACAGTGCGGGCCGTCTCGGCCACGGCCTCGGCCTGCAGCTGACGGAGCCTCCCTCGCACCGGCAGGGCGACCGAACCGTCATTCGCGAGGGGATGGTGCTGACGATCGAACCCGGCATGGAATACGCGCCCGGCAAGTCGCTCGTGCACGAGGAAAACGTCGTGGTGCGCGCGGACGGGGCCGAACTCCTGACACGGCGTGCACCGCGGGAGTTGCCGGTGATCGGCTGACCGATCAGCTGCGGGGGGCGTACCTGCGTCGCCCGAAAAGCAGTTCGCGCATCTGGCCCGGTCCAAGGGCCCGGCTGATCGCCCTGAAACCGAAGAACGGCATCAGGGTGAAGAACAGGATGGCGCCCACGCACAGGGGACCGAGGAACCCGCCGCCACCGATGCTCGGAAGACTCTCCGCGACGGACTTTCCCTTGAAGTGTCCGACGACGACTTCCTCGGCGATATGAAACAGGATGAACAGAACCGAGAACAGCGCCGAATCAAACAGGATCCGCTGGATCAGCGGGCGCCGGTCCATGACGCGGCCGATGTCCATCATGTCGGCGATCATCATGATCTTCGCCATGATCAAGGCGTTGATGACGGCAAAGCCCTGCGCGATCGAAAAATTGACCCCGCGCTCGCCCAGGATGACGTGTTCGTTCAGGACGAAAAGCCCCAGAATGACATAGAGATACAGAAAGAGGATGAGGAACCGCTTGAACTCCTCCGCGGCCTTCTCGCGCAACGATCGCTTCCCGGCCTCGGCATGAACGGCGCGTTGGTGGGCCAACGCCCAGCCTTCCTGTCCACGTTCGAGTTCACGCACCGGGCTTCTCCTGTTCGGCCAGCAGTTCGGCGAGGATGGGGACCGCCAGATTGACCGACTGGACGCCCTCCGCAACGCAAATCTTCAGAACCTCCATGACTTCTTCAACCGTGGCGCCGAGCTTCAGTGCGGCCCTGATATGCCGTCGGGTGCCCGGTGCATACATGTGGGTGAAGGATGCGTCGAACGCGATGCTGAGCAGTTCGACGAGCTTCGGCTCGAACACGCCGCTGGCGTAAACATTCGCGCCGGCGGCCATGAAGGCGTCGGTCCAGGCGGGGTCAAGATCGAAGAACGGGTTCCAGGCGTCGTTCCACTGGCCCATCGCCCGGATCTTGTCGCATGCCGGCGTCGGTGGCGGCGCAAGCTTCGCCGACGCTGGAACGCCCGCCGCCTTCGCCTCCTCGAGGAGGATCGGCGCGCCGAGACTGAGGCTGTGGATCGCCATCAGCGATCCCATCTTGGCGATCATCAGGATTTCGGCGCGGCTCGCACCGGCCGCCAGCGCCGCGCGCATGTGGCGGCGCGTGCCGTCGGCGTTCAGGTTGGTGCACGCCACGCAGACCGCGAGCGCAACGAGTTCGACGGTCTTGCGCGGCAGAACGCCGGACCGCCAAGGGTTGGTCGCCATCCGGTCGCAGGCGTCGGCAAATGCCGGATCGATGGAACGCAAGCTAGCGAAGGTCGCGGCGTTCCACGGGCCGTCGGTGTCGTCTTGCAATGCCATGGTCATCCCCAGGATGTAGACGCGTCAATCTGGTTCAGGCGGCGGAAACGCATGCGGGTCTGCCTGCCAGACGAGAAAGGCGTTACCCGCCGGATCAGCGATCACCGCATGCCACGCGACGCGGGGCGTTGCCGTCTTCGGCTTGCGAACGGCGCCCCCGAGGCGCCCGACAGCCGCCAGCGTCTCGTCGAGGTGGTCGACTTCGACGAAATTCATCCAGCCCGCATGCCCGAAATCCGGTCGGCGCGTGATCCCGCCCGTCGCGAGCGGCCTGGCGTCCGCGTCGATGGCGATGCGCCAGTAATCGACGCCGGCCGCCTTCTCGACCCGCCAGCCGAACACGCTTCGATAGAATTCCGCCAGCGCATCCGGGTCGTCGCCGTAGATTTCGAAGTTGGTCAGTCGTCCCGCCACAAGGAAACTCCGTCGGAAGGCGCTCGAATTGAGGGGGCGACGACAGGCCGCCCCCTCGTCTGCGGTCGACATGCTCTGTCAGGGCGCTTTCGACTGCGCCGCCTTCACCGCCTCGACTGCTGCCTTCGCTGCTTCGGGCGGGACCATGCAATAAGCCATCGGATGCGAGTCTCCCGCGACCTTGGCTACCGTCTTCTTGCCGTCGGTGTCCCACACGAGGAAGCCCTTCTCCCCGTCACGTCGGTTCGGCGGCAGGCCCAGGTTCTGCAGGGTCTCGGCGACGCTGTCGTAGTAGACGCCGACCTTCATGATCCTGCGGGCGTCCTCGGCTGTCGCAACCTTGCGGCCGAACTCCTCGCAGATGCGCACCGCGCCTTCGACCTGCTGAACCGACGTGCGACGCTTCTTGTCGGCGCCCCACAGGTTATCCTCGTTACCGACGCGCACGTGCTGGCCGAGCACGATCGCCATGGCGGAGAGCGAGATCAGCCCGCGCATGCTCGACCAGAAGGTGGACACCGCGCCCTGCGGCACCTGCCGGAGGAAGTCCATCCAGTGATACGGGTTGCGACCGAGCGTACCGCCGCCGTAACCGGCGATCGCCATGTTGAGCGGACCCATGTAGACGCCGGCGCGGATGAGCCGCTCGATGATCTCCAGCTGGTGCACCGTCCCCGGCACGAAATAGGGCTGGATCTTGTGGGCGTTCAGGCGCTTCAGGTGCTCGAGGTAGAACGCGGGACCCGCGTCGACCCACATCCCGGCCCATGCGGCCTGGACCTGCGGATTGTTGTCGAGATGGGTGCCCTTGATGTCGTCCGGCACGAACATCGACACGACGTCCCACTGCGTCGTCCCCGTCGCGACGGTGACGTATTCAGGCTTCGGGTCGAGCTCGGCCAGCATGTGGCGCGTGTCGTAGTTCAGCCACTTGGCCTTCGCTTCGGCCGTGTGCGGTGCGAACGAGATCGAACCGCCGACCTGAAGGATCATCTTCGGCACCGCCTGGCGCAGGCGGCCAAGCAGGTAGTTGTACTGGTCAAAGTTGACGGAGCCCTGGCCCGTGGCCGGATCGCGCACGTGCACGTGCAGCATCGTCGCACCGGCGTTGTAGCAGTCGACCGCAGCCTGGACCTGCTCGTCCCATGTCAATGGAATGTCGGCGTCGCCAGGAAGCCACGCAGGGCCGTAAGGCGCCGCCGTGATGATGAGCGGCTCCATGTTCTCCGGCAGGATCGAGTCGTCGGTGTAGTACATACGGGGTCCTCCCATTGCTCGACGCGCGAATGATGAGATACGGTTCTACCCGCCGTATTTGACATTTTGTGCGCCCTCTCAAACTTTTCATTCAGCAAGGGAACTTGCCTCGCTTCATGCAACGAGTCGGCGTGCTGATCGAATTGCCGGAGTTGCTGCGCGCAAGAGGCATCGATGCCGACGCGGTCCTGCGCGCATGCAAGCTCGAGCCGACCGCCCTTCAGAATGCGGAGGGCTTCATCCCTTTCGAACGTTTTGCGGCGCTCTGCTGCGCCACGGTCGACGCGACCGGCGACGACCACTTTCTCATGGCGGTGGGGGCTCTGGCGCGGCCGCACCATCTTGGCCTGCTGGGCGAACTGATGAGTGTCGCTCCGACCTTAAACGTTGCGATCGATGATCTCGTGGGAAACCATCCCCGGTACGTGCAGGGGGGCGGGCCGTATCTGCTCGACCTCGACGGCGACCACACGATGGTCGGGTACCGAGTCCACATGCAGGGCCTCCCGGGGAAGCGTCATATCGCGCGCGCCGCCGTTGCGTTCGGCTACAGCATTTTCGAATCGATCAGCGGCGCCGCGCCGGAGTTTGTCCACGTATCGCTGCCCGGCCCCGCGGACGAGGCGGCCTACAGATCCATCTTCCCTCGCGCCAAAATGATTTTCGACAGTCCGCATTACGGGCTCGTCTATCCGAAACAGCTCCTGCACAAGTCACTTCCGGGCGCGAACATCCAGCGTCGCGCCGAACTCGAGCGCGCCGTTCAGCAGATGTGGCTCATCAAGCAGCCGGACATGCGAGAGCAGGTTCTGCGCGTCCTGGTCCCGGCCGTCTTTTCGGGGGCCCACAACCTCACGACAACGGCACGACGACTCGGCATGGGACCGAGGGCCCTCAACGCGGCGCTGAAGACTCGCGGCACATCGTTCAGGGATACACTCAACGAAGCGCGCCTCGAGATGGCAAGCCAGCTTCTGATCGACACGCATTTGACGATGCAGGAACTCGCCACGCTCCTCGGCTATTCCGAGATCAGCGCCTTCACCCGGTTCTTCACGCGAATGACCGGCGTTGCGCCTGCGCACTGGAGGCGCACGCAGGCTCGGGACGGCGATCCGGACTGAGGAAAGTGTTTTCGGGCACACTCGCGCATGGCCCCGGCCGAGCGACCGGGGCCAACAACGCGAATGGTCAGTCGATCAGGCCCGCGAACGCTCGCGGATCAGGGCGACGACACCGCCGACGATCGCCAGCGCGACCAGGCCCGCGCTCCCGTCAATTTCAGGAGCTCGATACTCAGGGCTCGCGAATGCAGCAGGTGCAGAAGCGACCGTCATCAACGCAGCAAACCAGAGTCTCTTCATGCGTTCCTCCCGAGGGCGACGCGGTCATGAGCCGCATCGTGCTGTCCGGGGACCGGCCTCGTCTCCGGGAATACGCCGCACCGCGATTGTGCCCGAGCGAAAACCAGCGGCAATCGCATGCATAAAACTTGCTTAACTTCGGCGACGGGATCGGCTGCACGTCGCCGATCGGCAGAGGTCTCCCGATCGCTTTGCGGGCAGGAACCTTTGCAGCACGTGGGCGTTGGGCTGCGCATGGGGAAGACCAGCACCCGACCCGCCCGAAAACGCGGCGCTCCAAAGACCGTGTCCGCGCGCACAGTTCCGCCGTCACCTGAAAAGCCCGACCCGCCTCCGGAACCGATCGCGGAGCAGCCGATCACGGTTGAACTTGCCCCCTCTCCGGAAGAGGAGCGGGATCTCTCCTCGTACCTTTCGTTTGCGCGCGGATTCTGGCGTGGTGATGAGCGGCGAACGGCTTGGGTACTGACAGCGGGTGTGGGTCTCTTCATTGTGCTGAACCTGGCCGTACAGGTCGGCATCAATCGCTGGAACGCCTATTTTTTCAACGCACTCGAACGCAAAGATCTGGCCGCCGCTACGACGGCCACCCTGCTGTTCATCGGGCTCACGGTGCTCGCCGCCGCCGTTGCCGTCGGTATGGTGCAATTCCGCATGCGCCTGCAGATCCGCTGGCGTGAATGGCTCACCAACGCGCTGCTCAAGCAGTGGCTGTCCGACCAGCGGTTTTACCGGCTGAACGTTTCGGCGCCGGAGATCGACGCGCCGGAATTCCGCATGGCCGAGGACGCACGCATCGCCACCGAACCGGTGGTGGACTTCGTTATCGGACTGACGAACGCGGGCCTCCTCGCGGTGACGTTCCTCGGCGTCCTGTGGAGCGTCGGCGGGGCTATCACGGTCGCGGGAGTGACCGTCCCCGGCTATATGGTATTCGCATCGCTTGCCTATGCGGTGGTGATGTCGGGTTGCATGGCGCGCTTCGGCAAGCCGTTGGTCGAGAAGGTGGAGCGCAAGAACGAAGCGGAGGCGCGCCTCAGGTTCGAACTCGGCCGGGTGCGGGAGAATGCCGAACAGATCGCTCTGATCGGCGGCGAGGCAGACGAGCGAACGTCGCTCGGGCAGACGCTGCGCCAGCTCGTCGAGCGCTGGACGGAAGTAGTGGGCCAGCAGGCGCGGATGACTTGGTTCATCAATGGCAACTCCGTTCTTGCCGGAGTTTTCCCGCTGCTCATCGCGGCGCCGAAATACCTGTCCGGCGAGATGACACTCGGTTCGCTCATGCAGACGTCGGCGGCCTTCGTTCAGGTGCAGCTCGCGCTAAACTGGCTTGTCGAAAACTACATCCGCGTCGCCGAGTGGCTCGCCTCTGTAACCCGGGTTGTAACCTTCCGCAGTGCCCTCTCGAATCTCGACCAGTCCGTCGGCCAGACACTGGATGAGCGCATCCTTGTGGAAGACAGCCCGGATGATGCCGTGCACCTCGCCGGCGTCTGGATCGGCCAGCACGACGGGCGCGTGGTGATCGAGGATGCCGACGCGCGGATCGCGCGCGGCGAGCGCGTGTTGATCACCGGCGAGTCCGGGACCGGCAAGTCCACGCTGGTGCGCGCGATCGCGGGTCTCTGGCCTTGGGGATCGGGCCGCATCCTCGTGCCGGCGGGGGCCGACGTCGCGTTCCTTCCGCAGCGGCCTTACATCCCGCTCGGCACGTTGCGAAACGCCATCACCTATTCGACCCGGAAGGAGCGCACGATCGACGACGAGACGATCCTCGTCGCCATGCGGCGCTGCGGGCTTCGCCACCTCGTATCGCGCCTCGACGAGGAGGATCGCTGGGACAAGGTGCTCTCGGGCGGCGAGCAGCAGCGGCTCGCGTTCACGCGCCTCGTCGTATTGCGGCCCGACATCGTCATCATGGATGAGGCAACGTCGGCGCTCGATGAGGATTCACAGGCATCCATGATGGAGTTGTTCAGGCACGAACTGAAAGACGCGACGGTGATCAGCGTAGGGCATCGCCCGGCGCTCGAGGAGTTTCACCAGCGCAAGCTCATGCTGCAGCGGCATCCGGCGTCGACCTCGCCCGGCCCTGCGCCGCAACAGCGCCGAGGCGCAAGACTGCTGTCGCGGCTGCTGCGCCGGTCACTACGGCCGAGACCTTCGCCCGACCCGAGTCGAACGGACTGACGGCTTTCCGAGCAGGGCTGCCATCACCGCAGCTCAGCCTCACCCAAAGGCACCACGCAGACGCATAGGTCGCTATGTCGTTACGTGCAGTCCCTCGGGCGAGATCTCCGCATTCGGATGATGCTTCACAAGTGCCTGCTCTGGGACGAAAGCTTGCCAGGATATCCCTTCCGGCACAAAGCGCAGCTCGACCTCTGCGGTGAGTGCGAGAGCAGCCATCTTCTCAAGGACGGTACGCCCGAATCCGCGGCGCGTCGGCTCCTTGACCAGGGGCCCTTGGCGTTCCGTCCACGCGATGCGTAAGGCGCGCGTCTCCGACGGTCCTTCCAGCGACCAGGCAATCCTGACCCGACCCGCTTCGTTCGACAACGCACCATGCTTCAACGCATTCGTCGAAAGCTCGTGCAGCGCCAGGCCGATCGCCTGCGCGGCGAAGGGTGCGATCCGGATGTTCGGTCCCTCGATCGAGATCCGCTCGGCGAAGCTGCGCAGGTGCGCCAGCTGCGACTGCACGAGATCGGCCAGCCCGACGTCCGTCCAGTTGCCCTTGGTGACAAGGTCCTGCGAAGCGGCGATGGCGCGCAGGCGCTGCGTGAACTGCTGCGCAAACTCCTGCGCCTCGAGCGTGCGGGCCGTCTGGTTCGCGATCGCCTGGATCACCGCGAGCAGGTTCTTGCTGCGGTGATTCACCTCGTTGAGCAGGAGTTGCACATGCTCCTCGTGCCGCTGCCGCTCGGTGAGGTCGTAGAAGTGGCACACGACACCCGGCCGTCCGTCGGACAGCGTCAAGCGCTCGATGCGCCAGTCGTAGGACTGGACTTCCTCGATGTCGCGCCGCGGCTCGACGGTGTGCGTGGAGTGATAGGGCTCTCCAGTGGTCAGCGTATGGCGGAACCTGTCGATGGCCTCGGTGGCGAAGGGCTCGATCCAGATCGTCCGAAGTACTTCGGCAAAATCGCGCCCGATGAGCGGCTTGACGTTCTCGAACGCTTTCTGTGCTCCCGCGCTCACCTGCACCATCCGGAAGTCGGCGTTGACGACATAGATACCGAAGGGCGATCGCTCGACCAGCTGCCTCGATGTTTCATTCGCCGATCCGAGCGCTTCTTCGACACGCTTGCGATCGGTGATGTCGATGCACACGCCGCCAAGCTTTTCGACCACGCCGCTGTTACCCACGACGGGCGAACCGAACGCCTCCAGCCATCGCTGCTCGCCGCAGGGATGCAGCATCCGGTAAAGCACGTGGTAGTCAACGCCGGTCTTCAGGCTGCGATCAACTTCGGCCAGTACGTGGTCGAGATCGTCCGGGTGAATGTCGGCTTTCGCCGCATCGACCGTTCCGCCGAACGCGCCTTCCCGGAGTCCGTGGATCGCTTCGAGGCTCGGCGACCAGTATACCTTGCCGGTCAGCGCGTTCCATTCGAACGCACCCATACGGCCGGCGCGCAGTGCAAAGTCGAGCCGCTGCTCGCTCTCGCGCAACAGCGCCTCGGCCCTCAGGCGCGCGGCCTCGACGCTCATGCGGGCCATGCTGAAGCCCAGTTGGCGCGCGATGGTGATGGCGATGTTGCGCTCATGCGGACCGAACTCATGCGGCTGGCAGTGATAGGCCATAAACTTGCCGATCACGCCCCCGTTCGCCATCAGCGGGATGAAGGCGAGGCTGCATATGCCTTCGCCGCTGATGGTAGCCTTGATCTCTGCGCTTTCCGTTGTCTCTGCAATATCACGCACGAAGATCGGCTGCGGCTCGCGCTCGCCTAGCCGCCACGGCGAGTGGCCTTCGACGGCCTTGCAGTAGTCCATGGAGAGGCCGCGGGCGGCGACGAACCGCATCACGCCGAACTCGTCGAACGCCAGGATCGAGGCGCGCTCGCAGCGCAACGCACCGGTGATAGCGTCTAGCGCCGCTTCATAGATCTCGCTCGACGTTTCCGCGCGGTAGAGACGATCGGTAAACGCATAGAGGACGCCGAGTTCGTCGATACGGTTGCCCAGCGCCTCCTGGCGGCTGGCGCTGACAAGCGCTGTCGCGGCGGCGCGCGCTAGAAGCTCGAGGTTCCGAACGGTCGAGGGCCTCGGCATCTTCCTCTTTGCCCAGTAGGCGCCAATGGCGCCAACAGGGTTGGCCGTGCCAACGGGCACGACGACGAGGCTCTTCACGTATGTTGGCCGGTAGACGTCATGCGGAATGCGCTCGTCGGCGTAGATGTCGGGAACGACCGCGGACTGGCGGTTCGTCATGCACCAGCCGGACACGCACGCGTGCATCGGAAAGCGCCTTCCCTTCCAGAGCGGCGCAATCGACTTCTCTTCAAGGTAGTGGCAGCAGTCGCCTTCGCGCACGATCAGGGTTACGCCATCCGCCCCCGACATCGAATGTGCCGCATCCCGCACGACCGTTATGATCTCGTCGAAGGCCTTTGCGTCGGCCAGTCGTTCCACGGCGTCGACGAGGTCGAACCCCGAGCCCGGGCGGTGTGTCTTCTTGGAATGCGTGCGCTGGTCCATGGGCGTCCACCCCGACCTCGCGTAACGCCCGTGGACTGAGTTTGGTTCCCCTCACCCTGTCTTCAGGCGAACGATGCGCCGTCGCGCCCGCAGTTCCGCCTCGACGTGGGCGATGTCGTCGTCGACGAGGGGCGCATATCGAGCCCGCAGACGGGCGAATTCGGTCTGGACCGCCTCGAGATCCTCGTCGGACATCGTGTCCAGTTCCACAAGCCCGGTGCGGGCGCCCTCGACCGCGCGCAACAATTCGTCGAGCTTGAGCGATACGATCCGGGTTTCCCGGTTCTGCGTGTTCTGGATGAGGAACACCATCAGGAACGTGACGATGGTGGTGCCGGTGTTGATAAAGAGCTGCCAGGTGTCCGAGTACTGAAACACCGGCCCCGTCGCCGCCCAGACGACGATGATCGCGAAAGCCGCGAGGAAGGACCAGTACGATCCCACTGCCCGGGCCGACGATTCTGCGAACTTGCGAAACGCTTCACGCATGGTCAATGTCCGTCCGCCGCGTAAACGACATGGTGGCGGCATTGGTTCCCCGCGGGAACCGGAGACACCCTGATGACGCAGCGCTTCGCTAGACTCTGCCCGTTCGGTTCGCATCGCGCGGAGGGCGGCCTCCCCCAGCCTGCCGACCGCCTCGACGTTGCGATGCCGCTGCAGGCGAACGAGATGGCGATCGACGTCGAGTGCCTCAATCTCGATTCCTCGAGCATGAAGCAGATTGCTGATAGCTGCGGCGGTGACCATCGCGCCATGGCCGAACGGATCGCTCAAATCGTCCGGACGCGCGGCAAGATGCACAACCCGGCAACGGGCTCCGGTGGTATGCTGATCGGCCGCGTGGCGGAAATCGGGAGGGATTTTCCGGACCGCACGCTACGATTGGGCGAGCGGTTGTGCACGCTGGTGTCGCTGTCGCTCACGCCTCTGGTGCTCGACCGGATCGAGGCCATCGATGCGGCGCGGGCGCAAGTCCAAGCGCACGGTCGCGCGATTGTCTTTGCGAGCGGACTTTATGCTCGCATTCCTGCCGATTTTGACGATTCCCTTGCGCTCGCCTTGTGCGACGTCGCGGGTGCGCCGGCGACGGTGCTTCGGCTCGTTCAGCCAGGCGAAACGGTCGCCGTGCTCGGCGGCGCCGGCAAGGCAGGCGTCCTGTGCGCAATGGCCGCGCGCGAATGCGTCGGCCCGGCGGGCCGGGTCATCGTGCTCGACGCGAACGAGGTCGCTTGCGGCGAGGTTCGCTCGTTCGGAATTGCTGACGAGGCGCTGTGTGCCGACCTGACCGATGCGCTGGAAACCTTCCGGTTGATGGAGCGTTTGACGGCTGGCCGGCTCGCGGATGTTGTGGTGAACACGACGAACGTCGCCGACACCGAAGGCGCCACGATCCTCTCGGCGAAACAGCGCGGGCGAATCGTGTTCTTCGGTATGCGGACGAATTTCCAGGCGGCTGCGCTCGGCGCAGAGGGTCTGGGACGCGACGTGACGATGCTGATCGGCAACGGTTATGTCGAAGGCTGGGTCGACGAGACGTTCGCGCTCGTGCGCCGGTACTCGGAGCTGCGGGCGTTGCTCGCCCGGCGCTATGCGGGTGTTGGCCCGTAAGCGGCGTGCGAATGTGAACCAGGCGGTCACGAGATCGTCCGAGTACCGTCGCAAACCTTTGCTGAAGTCGCCGCGCCTGGTGATGAAGCAGGAGTATCCGGTATGAACAGCTTCAACTGGTCGAAGGCGTTGGCGCGATTGGCGGTCGTCGTTGTCACCTTCATTACCGCCGCGATGTGCCTGATGATCGCCCTCACCGTGGTCGTCGACCGCAGTCCTATGCGCGCATACGATACCCGGTTCCGTGCCATCGAACTCGCCGCGGTGGTCGGTTGCCTGGCCGCGGCGGCGGTCGGGCTGGGTTGGGCGGCTGCTGGGCTCAGGACACCGCGACGCCGCCAGCATCTGCGCTAGATTAGGCGAGTGCCGTCACCTCGCGACGGAAGGGCAGCGTGTCGCCGCCACGCGGTTCGTCGAGTTCCCGCGCGTACCGGTGGCCTGCGTAGGTCGCCCACGCGATCGGGCCAGGCGCCGCGGCATCGCCAATCAGCGTGACGGATTGAATTCCGGCATCGGCCCTGTCGCCGGCGCGTACCGCGAGCGCCCGGTAGAGCGCGTCGTTGCCGGTGCGCGATGCGACGACAACCACAGCGTCACATTCGATCACCATTCGTGCGTCCGTATACGTGCAATTCGTCTCGACGCCGTCGGCCCTCACCGTCGCCACACCGCGGTTCAGGACGATCGCGACGCCGGCGGCCGCGAGACGGCGATGGATGGCGCCCTGCTCGAGCGTGTTGCGGCTCCAGTCGGACACGAACGCCGACGGCGTGACGAGCGTGACGGAAGCGCCGCTCTCGGCCAGCCGCTCCGCCGCTACGCCGCCCATGTAGTAGTGGTCGTCGTCGTAGACCACCACGTTCCCCTTCGGGAGTCGCCCCTCCATGATGTCGTCCGGCGTGAATAGCGGCATCGCGGGATCGATGGGCGGGGGCACGACGTGCTGGCGAGCCACGAAGTCGCGGCGCCAGGTCGAACCGGTTGTAACGGCGACGTGCTCGAAGCCGAACTCGAGCACCTGCGCCGCGTCGAGCAAACTGCTCCGGTAGATCTCCACATTCGGCATCTTCGCCAGCTGGTATTGCCGGTAGTCGGCCACCCGGCCCCAAGCTGACAAGCCGGGCAGCCGCCGCTCCCGTGCAACGCGGCCACCGATCTCAGTGCCCGCCTCTGCGAGCGCCACGTCGTAGCCACGCAAGCCGAGCGCCAGAGCAGCTTCGAGGCCGGCAGGCCCGGCGCCGACTACGAGCACGTTGCGGCTCTGCCCTTTCCGATTCATGCGCTCCGGGTGCCAGCCCTTGCGCCACTCCTCCATGAAGGTCGGGTTCTGGGTGCAACGTGAGAGCGACATCGTCATGTCGCCGGTGATGCAGATGTTGCAGCCGATGCATTCGCGGATGTCGTCGATGCGCCCCTCCTCTACCTTCTTGGGCAGGAAGGGATCGGCGATGGACGGCCGCGCGCAGCCGATGAAGTCGAGCACGCCCTGGCGCACCATGCGCACCATCACGTCCGGAGACGTAAAGCGGCCGACGCCAACGACGGGGCGCGACGTCATCGCGCGGATGCCCTTCACCAGGGCCTCCTGCGCCGCCTCCTCCTTAAAGCGCGAGGGCCCGGAGCAGTCCTCCCACGAGCCGTGCGCAAGGTCCCAGCAATCGGGGAGGTCGCGGTTCGCCTCGACGAACTCGCGCACCTCGGCGTTCGAGAACCCGAGTTCGCCGATCGTCTCGTCGAGCGAAACGCGCATGGTGATCGCCATCGTGTCGCCGACCGCCTCGCGCAGGTCCGCCATTACCTCGCGGGCAAAGCGTGAGCGGTTGTCGAACGAGCCGCCGTACTCGTCCGTGCGCTGATTGGTGGCGCGACTGAGGAAGTGCTGGAACACGCCAAATCCATGCGCGCCGTAGAGGCAAAGGAGATCGAAGCCCGCCGTTCGCGACCGCTTCGCCGCGTTGACGAACCAGCGCCTGAGGTTGCGGATGTCCGACTTGTCCATCGCGCGCGCCTGCACCGGATCATTCGTGAACGTACGGATCGGCAGTGCCGTCGGCGCGAGCGGCACCTCGCGCGTGTAGAAGTTCGGGCCGTTGATTCCGGAGTAGGCGAGCTGGATGCCGGCGAGTGCGCCGTGCGTCTTCATCTTCTCGGCCATGCGCGCGATCGCCGGGATATCCTGGTCCTCCCACAGGCGCAGCTCGATGAACGGCGTGATCTCCGAGGTGTGGTGCATCTCGGTCTGCTCGGTGAAGATCACCCCCCACCCACCTTCCGCCTTCACGCCCCGCATCTCTGCGGCCGCAGAGGGGTCGCGGTAGCCGCCGCCGTTGCAGTGCGGCACCTGGTAGAAGCGGTTCTTGGCCGTGAGCGGCCCGATGCGCACGGGCTCGAACAGGATGTCGTAACGGGAATCGCGCGCGCTCAAGCAAGGCTCCCTGGGCTGGTCATGTCCTCAGGAAGCCATGCTGCCCCGCCCGTGCGCCGGCGGCAACGGCTAGGGCACGCAACCGATGCTGGCGCGAACCTTCCTCGCGACGTCCTGCAACGTAGCCGTGAGCCGCGTCTCCGGAGGCAGATGCCTGCCGAAGTCTGGAGCGTACCGCGTCGCGACGTACTCGCGCCTGCTCGATATCTCTTGCAGATTTGTAATCGTTCTCTTTCGGAGCTTCAGGCCACCCTTGTCGGCGCGGGCGGCACGTTCCGCGAGGCAATGGTGCAGACTGCGCACTTCAGAGGCTTCGCAGCCGGAGTGAAGAAGCCAACTGTTGAGGTAGAGTTCGATCGCGTGGATCGCGAGAAAGTGCGACGGGAACCGCGTATGCGGCCGGCCTCGAACCTTCACGTCGAGCGCCTTTATTGCCGCGGCTTCATACGCAGCCGCAAGCCTGAGCAGGTCTTCAGCCGTGGCCTTTTCGCCTGGATAGGGTTTTTCGCAGTCGCCTTGCGTTTGCTCCGCCATACTCGGGGAGACTAGGACTTCCAGGTAACCGAGCTGCGAAAGATTCCGGGAAAACTCTCGGGAACTTCAGAAGCTCACGAAATCCTGAGCACCACGCGGCCGTTGATCTTGCCGGCGCGCATGCGGTCGAAGACGGCGTTGACGTCCTCGAGCTTCGCCGTCTCCACCTTCGACTTGACGAGCCCCCGGGCGGCGAAGTCGATCGCCTCGTTGAGGTCGAGGCGCGTGCCGACGTTCGAGCCGGTGACCCCGCGCTCGCCGTTGACGATGGCCGAGATCGCCACGCGGATCAGATCCTTGTCGCCGCCCGGCAGGCCGATGTAGACCGCCATCCCTGCGGGCTTCAGCACGCCGATCGCCTGGACGAACGCCTGCGGGGCGACGGCGGTGACGAGCGCACCCTTGACGCCGCCGAGCTCCTTCTGGATCACGGCGACCGGATCATCGGTCTTGCCGTTCACGGTGAGTTCTGCGCCCAGGGAACGGCCGAGCGCGAGCTTTTGATCGTCGATGTCGATCGCGGCGACCCTGAACCCCATGGCGCGCGCATACTGCACGGCGATGTGGCCGAGCCCGCCGATGCCGAGCACCGCCACCCACTGGCCGGGCCGGGCGCCCGTGCGCTTCAGGCCGCGATAGGTGGTGACGCCGGCGCACAGGATCGGCGCGATCTCGACCATGTCGACGCCATCCGGGATGCGCCCGCAGAACGCCGCTGGAGCCACCATGTATTCCGCGTAGCCGCCAGGCTTCGAGTAACCGGTCGCTTCGGTCTTCAGGCAGATCGTTTCCATGCCGGCTGTGCAGAATTCGCACGACCCGCACGACCAGAACATCCACGGCACGCCGACACGGTCGCCGACCTTGAAGTCGCTGACGCCTGCGCCCAGCGCCGCCACCGTGCCAGCCACCTCGTGGCCCGGGATCAGCGGCAGGTTCGGCAAGGGATCCCAGTCCCCGTCGACCGCGTGCAGGTCGGAGTGGCATACCCCGCAGGCCTCGACCTTGATCAGGATGTCGCCCGGACCGGGGTCCGGCACCGGCACCGTCTCGATCGCGAGCGGCGTCTTCAGGGTACGGCAGACCGCGGCCTTCATCGTCTTCGGCATCTCGCTCTCCAGGCATGCGCGACGGGAGCGCCGAGACTGGCCTCTCCCGGGCCGCCTTGCAACCTCACCCGTCGTGCTTGCCCTGAAACGCCTCAGAGCGCGGGGCGCATGGCGATGGCGAACAGGACGAAGGAAACTGCGTAGGCGATCGAGCTGATGCCGGCGAGCGCGTCGACCTGCGCGATGCCGCCGTGGATCAGGTAGACCGCGACGAACATCACGGCCGCCGACACCAGCGCCAGCCCGCAGTGCAGTTTCGCCCAGAGCGACCGGGCGGCCGCCGGGAACAGATGGTAGAGAACGGCGAACACGGCAAACGACAGCCAGCCCAGCACCATCACGTGGGCGTGCGCCGGCATCACGCTGTGATCGCCGGAAATACCCATCATCAGGCCGATGAGCATGCCGGCAAGGCCGAACAGGATGCTGGCGATGAGAAACGTGCGGGCGACTCCGATCATGGCCCCTCCTCCATGGGTCGTCCCCCCGGCGACTGATCGCGTTATATCCGCCCAAGTCGAAGATTCGTCTACGGATTTTGAGACGAATTCGAGCATTCGAGTCCGTTGAGTCCATGATGACCGGGCGCGATCCGAGTCCGGTCGGTCCAGGATGCTGCCTCAATCGGCAGCGCGGAACCCGTCGGCGATCGCTTCGAGGATGTTGGCGTAATCATCCGTCCACGGAGTGCGACCCATCTCGGGTGCGAGACGGTGGAACCCGTGGCCTTCGAGCGCGGCAGCCGCAGGACTGTCGGGGCGGACAATGGCCAGCACCTTCGAGCCGCTGCGCAGTGTTTCGCTCGCGTCCGGCGGCGTCGGATCGCGGCGCAGATAGGCCTGGAGCCCGTGGTCGGCCGCGACGCGGGCGAGCACGCGCGACAGGTCGAGGAACCGGTTGGTGATGTGGAATGCAATGACGCCGCCCGAAGCGAGCCTCGAGGCATAGACGGAGATCGCCTCCGAACTCAGGAGATGCATCGGAATGGCGTCCGAGGAGAACGCGTCGATCACGAGCGCGTCGTACGTCCCCTTGTCGGCAGCGAGCGTCAGGCGCGCATCGCCCACCACCACCGGCGCGTGCGGCAGGCACTCCGAAAGGAACCGGAACAGCGCCGGATCCCGCGCGATCCGCACCACCGCCGCATCGATCTCGAAGAACGTCCAGTGCTCGCCGGGGCGGGCCTGGCAGGCGATGCTGCCCGTCCCGAGGCCGACCGCGCCGACGGAGAACGTTTTCCCGGCAGCACTGGCGCGGGCGCTGTCGACGGCGTCGGCCAGCGGTCCGCCGTTCGTGTAATACGTGAGGGGTTCCGGCCGGCCGGTCAGCGGCTCGCCGCTCGCGTCGGTAAGGCGCATCGCGCCGTGGATCGTGGTTCCGTGCACGAACTTCCGGAAGCCCTGCTCCTCGATCACCTTGTTGACCCCGAAGAAGCTCCGCACCAGCGTGAGACCTGGTTTGGACGCTGCCGCGACCGGTACCGCGATCGTCAGCGCAGCGACTGCCAGCGTTGCCGTGAAGCGACCGGGGGCGAGCAGCAGCGAACCGACGATCAGGAAGGCGAGCGGCAGGATCACCGGCGGCAAGTGGGCGGGAAACACGCGCGCTGCGAGTTCCATGAGCGCGGCGATCGCCACGACCCCGGCGAGGCGCATCGCCACTGTCTTGCGATCGCGCGCAGCCGGGAGAACGCCCGGAGCGCAGAACAGCGCCGCGGCAAGCAGCAGCGGGTATTCGAACACGGTCGGAAACACGCGGGGCGCGATCAGCCCGGCGAAAGCGCCACCCAGCACGCCGCCCAGCGAGACGTAGAGATAGAATTCCGTCAGCCGGTCGCTCACCGGGCGCAGCTCGTAGACCCGCTGGTGACAGATCAGTGCCGCGACGAACAGCACGCCGAGGTGCAGCGGCAGGAGCCACAGAATCGACGGGGGAAGGAGCGGACTGACGGCGAGCAGCGCCACCGCCGGCAGCAGCGCGAGGCCCAGCGTGCGGCCAGGGATCCTGGCGCCTGCTCGGAACGTCACGACGAAGCTCAGAAGATAGAGCGCGAGCGGCAGAACCCACAGCAGCGGCGCCGCGGCGACGTCCGTGGAGAGATGCGCCGTTACCGCCACCAGAAGACCCGAGGGCACGAAGGCGAGGCCCGTCCACGCAGCACGCCGCGCAAGCGACGGCGCGAGCGAGAGATGCGCCGGCGTCCGCGCCGTGGCATTGCCTGGCGGAATGCACAGCCCGCAGGCAGCGATCATGGCAGCGAGCAGGATGAATCCCGACGTCCACAGGTGGCTCTGCGCGGTGAGCGTCAACAGGGGCTCGAGCGCCAGCGGATAGGACAGGAGGGCGGCGAACGACCCGACATTCGAGGCGGCGTACAGGAAGTAGGGATCGCTGCGGTCGGGATGCTCGGTGCGGGCGAACCAGGCCTGGAGCAGCGAGCCGTTCGCCGAGACGGCGAAGAACGGCAGACCGAGCGAGGCCGTGAGCAGCCCGAACAGCCAAAGCGCCTGGCCTTCTGCGGGCGGCGGCCCGAAATTCTGCGCCATCGCGATGGGCAGGCACAGGAGCGCCGCGGCCATGACCGCGAGATGGACGAGAAGCGCAGTGCGCTGCGGCAGTCGCTTCGAGAGCACGTGCGCATAGGCATAGCCTGCAAGCAGAACGCCCTGGAAGAAGACCATCGCCACCGACCACACGGCGGGCGCCCCGCCGAGGACCGGCAGCGCCATCTTCACGAACATCGGCTGGACCGAGAACAGCAGGAACGCGGAGAGCAGGATGGTTGCGCTGAAGAGCAGCCGCAGCGACCGGTGGTCGAGGCCGGCGGTTGTGCCGAGGACGATCGGGGGCATGTGGATCGAGCGGGCTCCTGTTACCGTTCGACCTCGAGGATGCACGACTTCGGTCAAGAATTCGGCGCGCGGCTTCTTCAAACTTGACCGATTGCGGATACGAGAAGGCAAGACGGCATGGCGGAGCGGATCGAATGCCGCGTCGGGCGGACGGGGCTTCCCGGCGACCTCACGGTGCCGGACGAGGCAACCGGCCTCGTGATCTTCGCGCACGGATCGGGCTCGAGCCGCCGCAGCGGCCGCAACCGGCACGTCGCCGAGCGTCTCAACGACGACGGCTTTGCGACGCTGCTGTTCGACCTCCTGACCGAGAACGAGGCGGACGACCGGCGCAACGTGTTCGACATTCCCCTCCTCGGCCTGCGTGTGGTCGAGGCGGTGCAGACGGTCGGCGAGCGCGACAGCGTCGCGGCGCTGCCCGTGGGTCTGTTCGGCGCAAGTACCGGGGCCGCGGCGGCCCTGATCGCTGCGGCGCGGCTGCCGCAGCGGATTGCAGCCGTCGTCTCGCGCGGCGGAAGGCCCGATCTCGCCGCCGACGTGCTGCCGCGCGTACGCGCCCCCACGCTGCTGATCGTCGGCGGGGCGGACGAACCGGTCATCGCGATGAACGAGGCTGCCTTCGCCAAGCTCGACTGCGTGAAGGCGCTGGAGATCGTACCGGGTGCGACGCATTTCTTCGAGGAAGAAGGTGCACTCGATACCGTGGTGACGCTTGCGGCGCGGTGGTTCCGGACCTACCTCGGGTAGCGCCCGGGACTCTTCCTGCGCCAGTCGATGACGAAGGTGCAGGCGAGCGCGCCGAGCGCGCCGCAGGTCGTTTCCGTCACCTTGGTGTCCGGGTGGACCAGAATGGAAAAGATCCGTTCCATCGTCGCCGCGAAATAGGTGCAGGACGGGCGATCCGCGTGGTGACCGCGGCACAGGGGGCAGTCGACGATTTCGACCGTCACCGGTGCAAAACCCTTCACGCGGAAGACGCCGGAGCCAGCGAAGGTCCAGGAGTGCGCAGCAATCGCCTTGAGCAGCACGCGGGCCGCAATTGGCGGAGGCAACAGCTTCAGGATGCGCTGCACGGCCTTGGGGATGCGGTTGGCGAGGAGGTAATCCCCGGTCCGCCGTCCCGCGAGCCACGACAGCGTGTCGGCCCGGCCATGGCCGAACGCCTGGCGCACCGCGGCATGCAGCGCGATGACCTCCGTTTCGTCCACCATATGATCGGGCGGGGTTGCGACGTAGGCCACAAGCCCCGCCCGTTCGAGCGTCCGCGCGCCCGCCCCCTCGCCTTCAACGCCGTCCAGCGTCTCCGTCAGGCGCGTGATCGCGTTCGGCCCGATCCGCCCGGGATGACCGTTGCCCCCGGCCGCGAGCGTCGTCATTCTGCCGGCGGAGCCGTCACGTCCTCCGCCATCTGTTCCTTGCCGCCGCCGCAGGCCATCACCTCGGCGTTGCGGTTGCCCGTTACCTTGCGATTGTGCGTCGTCTGCCAGACGACCTTCCCGGGATCGGGCCGCTTGCGGTTGTCGTCGAACTGGAAGTCGACCTTCTTCCGCGACTGCGGGCCCCAATAGTTCACGCGGCCAAGGTCGTAGAACTTTCGCTCGAAGCCCGACTTTAGGAATGCCTTGAGGCAGCCAAGCAGATAGCGCCGCCGTTCGCCGGACCCGGACCACGGATAGGAGAACAGCGCCTTGCGCATGTAGAAGCGGCGGTAGTTGTTCATCACCCGGTCGAGCAGTTCGCCGCGGTCCATCGCGTCGGGCTTCATAATCGGGGTGACGAAATTGTACTTCTCGAAGTCGAACACCTCGACCTTGTCGCCGAGATCCTTGAACAGGTCGGAGAACGGCCACGGCGTGTACATCGCCCAGTTGGCGAGGTCCGGTTTCCAGTCCATCGCCATGCGATACGTCTCTTCCAGGGTCTCGGCCGTCTCGTTCTCCAGGCCGACGATGAACTGGGCCTCGACGACGATCCCCGCCTTGCGCAGAAGCTCGATCGCCTTCTTGTTCTGGGCGATCGTGGTTTCCTTCACGAAGCGGTCGAGCTTCAGCTGCGCGGCCGCTTCGGTGCCGAGCGACACGTGGATGAGGCCCGCCTTGCGGTAGAGCGGCAGGAGTTCCTCGTCGCGCAGGATGTCGGTCACGCGTGTGTTGATGCCCCACAGGATGCCGAGGTCGCGCTTGATCAGCTCCTCGCAGAAGGCGACGAACTTCTTCCTGTTGATGGTGGGCTCCTCGTCGGCGAGGATGAAGAAGCCGACGTCGTGCTCGCGCATCAGCGTCTCGATCTCGTCCACCACCTTCTTCGGATCGCGGATGCGGTAGTCGCGCCAGAACTTCCACTGCGAGCAGAACGAGCAGGTGAACGGGCAGCCGCGCGCCATGTTCGGAATGGCGACCCGCTTTCCCATCGGGATGTAGTTGTACTTGCTCCACTCGAGCACGCCCCAGTCGGGGTTGATCGAATCGAGGTCCTTGATCGTCGGCGCCGCGGGCGTGGCGATCACTTCGCCGCCCTCGCGGTAGGCGATGCCCCGAATCGTCGGCCGGCTCTCTTTCCAGCGGCCCTCGTGCACGGCCTGCACCAGGTTGACGAAGATCTCCTCGCCCTCGCCGCGCACGATGGCATCGATCCAGGGCGCTTCGGTGAGCACCTGCTGGTACATGAACGTGGCGTGGATGCCGCCGAGCACCGTGACCGCTTCGGGATGCATCTCCTTGGCGATCTCGAGCAGGCGCTCGGCCTTGTAGATCGCCGGTGTGATGGCGGTCGCGCCGACCACGTCCGGCTTCTCCTCGGCGAGGATTTTTCGGACGTCCTCTTCGGAGAGGTCGTTGGTCATCGCGTCGATGAAGCGGAGGTCGGCGTAGCCTGCCGTCTTCAGCGACCCGGCGAGGTAGGCCACCCAAGCGGGCGGCCAGTTGCCCGCGATCTCCGCGCCGCCCGAATGGTAGTTCGGATGGATGAGGAGAATGCGCATGGACGTCCCTCCGCTGTGGTTATGTCAATCACAATAGACGTCCAACCAACTTGACAGCCTTGATCTGGATCAACAGGCGTCAAAACGAGAACCGACTAAAGTTCGATTCAACCCCTATGCGTCCTTCAGGTGCGTTTCAGGTTGTTGCCGCACAAGACGCGCGCACTTTCGCGCAACAAAATATCTGGAGAGATCATGAAGCGCTTTCTTTACATCCTGCCCCTGCTCATCGCCGCCCCTGCCGCCTTCGCCGCCACGTCAGGCCTGAAGGTCGTCAACAACAGCGGCCTGCCGATCGACGAGCTTTACGTCTCCAAGCCCGGCGCGGCGAAGTTCGGGCAGAACCTGATGGACGGCATGGCGGAAGGTTCGCTCGACAACGGCAAGTCGGCCACCGTGAAGCAGGTCGCCGACGGCACCTGGGATGTGCGCATTTCCGCTCCGGACGAGGGCGTGCTGTGCGTGATCCCCAAGGCACACGTGAAGGGCGGCAAGCTCGAGCTCACTCCCGACCTCGGCAAGGCCTGCAAGTAACCACCACTGGTTCGAGCGCCGGCCCCCGGGTCGGGCGCACACGGCAAGGAGCGGCCACACCGGCGGCTCCTTGTTCATTTTCGGATGCGGTTCTTCAAAACCGGAACCGTATACGGATCATGTCGGAACCGACTAATTGACAATCGGAGGTCGCGCTTCCCATCCTCTTGCTGCTCAAAAGAGCAATCATCGACAAAGGAGACTGAACATGAAGACGTTCGTGCCTCTCCTCTTCGTCGTGCCGGTCGCTGTTTTCATCGCTGCAGAGCCTGCCACCGCTACCGTCCCGGGCGTCTCGGGGGTGCTGAGCCACGATGTCCCCATGCACCTTACGAAGGTAGCCGAATCACCGCAGTGGTGCCTCCGCTGCCGATTGGGAGGCATTCGACATCCATACCCTCCTCCGCCGCCAGGCTACGGGAACAGGCCGATGAGCGCACCCTCGCCCACCTCGCCCGCAGGGGCGGCCGCCGCGGCACCTGCAGCGGATGTTAAGGACGGTAACCCCTCAATCGATCTCCCCTGGTGGCTTCAGTGGTGATCGACGCCCTGTGATGCTCGGCGTGGCCATCAGCACCCGCATTTGCTGCAACATCCATCATAAGGAGACTGAACATGAAGACGTTCGTGCCTCTCCTCTTCGTCGTGCCTATTGCAGTGATCGCAACCTCGGCCGAAGTCGCCGCTGCGCCGGACAAACCTTCAGTACCGCAAGCCACAGTCCAGCCATTGAGCGTCATGCGCTGCAAAAGCTGCTTCAACAAGTTCTGGCAAGGATGGGCAAGGCGATTTGAATCGAGCCCCTCGCTGGGCGTGCAAAGTGCTGCAGCACCGCGGCAGCAGCAGCCGGTTCAGGAAGACCTTCCCTGGTGGCTCCAGTGGTGACTCGACGTCACTGGTTACACCCCTTGCTTCAAAACCCTTCCCCATGGTGAAGTCCCGAAACTGACAACGGCCGCGGCACGTACCGCGGCCGAACCATGAGGGAGCCGAAATGAACGCCCGTACCGTCGTTCGCACTGCCGTCGCCGTCGCCGCACTGCTCGCCGCGACCAACGCCTTCGCCGCCCAGAAACTCGTGATCTCGAACTGGGACGGCTACATGCCCAAGGACCTGCCGGAGAAGTTCAAGGCGGAGACCGGGATCGAACTCGAGGTGGCCGTACACGCCACGAACGAGGAGATCATGGGCAAGGTCGTCGCGTCCGGCGGCAAGGGCTATGACGTGCTGTTCGTCTCTTCGCCGTTCGCCGAGGCGCTCTCGAAGCTCGGCATCGCCGGCAAGATCGACCATTCGAAGATCCCGAACATGGCGAACCTCTATCCCGAGGCGAGCCAGCTCAAGCACGATCCCGGCAACACGTTCTCGGTGCCCTACACGTGGGGTACGACGGGGCTGTGCTTCCGCTCGGACCTCGTGAAGGTGGCGCCGACGAGCTGGAACGACCTGCTCAAGCCGTCCGACGACCTCAAGGGCAAGACGACGATGCTCGCGACAGACCGCTGGCTGATGGTGCCGGCGCTCCTTTCGCTCGGCATGTCCGTCAACGAGACGGATCCGGCGAAGCTCGACCAGGCGAAGGCGATCCTGATCGACACGAAGAAGACGCTGCTCGCCTATGACGACACGACGTTCTACTCGAAGCTCGTCTCGGGCGAGGCGCAGCTCGTCGAGGCGTGGGACGGCTGGTGCAACTACGGCATCGCGTCGAACGACAAGATCAAGTACGTGATCCCGAAAGAGGGCTCGGACCTCTGGGTCGACACGATGGTGATCGTCGGAAGTTCCGAGAACCAGGACGCGGCGCACACGTTCATCAACTACATCCTGAAGCCCGAGACCGGGAAATGGGTGGCCGAGAACGTGATGTACAAGGTACCCAACAAGGCGGCGATGGACTCCCTCGACAAGGCGATGCTCGAGAAGTACCCGAACCTCGCGATCGCGCCGGCCGACCTCCTCAAGTACGAGCAGCTGCGCGACCTGGGCGACGGCATGAAGGCGTTCTCGAAGACCGTCACCGAAATAACCTCCTCGAAGTGACGCACCGGCCGCGGTCCTCGATCGGGCCGCGGCGCACTCCTTCTGCACACGGAACACGATGCGCGAGCGCCTCACCGCGGCTCTCCTGATGCTGCCGGGCATCGGCTGGCTCGTCGTGTTCATGGTGATCCCATGCCTGCTCGTGTTCGCCGTCGCCTTCTTCGAGCGCGGCGTTTACGGCGGCGTCGACTGGAGCGCCTCGACGCTCGAGAATTTCTCGCGCGCCATCGATCCGCTCTACCTCTCGATCTTCGCCGACAGCGTCACGTACGCGGGACTGGCGACCCTCATCGCGATTTTGATCGCCTACCCGGCTGCCTACGCGATCGCGCTCGCGCCGCCCGGGCGGCAGACGATGCTCCTGTTCCTGGCCATGCTGCCGTTCTGGACCAATTACCTGATCCGCACCTACGCGTGGATCGTGCTGCTCAACCGCGAGGGCGTGATCAACCGCGCCGCGATGGCGCTGGGCCTGACGAGCGAGCCACTGCCCATTCTCTACAACGGTTTCGCGATCGTGCTGGGCCTCGTCTACAACTACGTCCCGTTCGTCATCCTCGCGATCTACTCGGCGCTGCAGCGCCTCGATCCGTCCTATGTCGAGGCTTCGCGCGACCTCGGCGCGGGCCCCGTCACCACGTTCCTGAAAATCACCCTGCCGCTGACGGCGCCAGGCGTCGCGGCGGGCGCGGTGTTCGTGTTCGTGCTTTCGGTCGGCAACTTCGTGACGCCCGATCTCCTCGGCGGCGGCAAGGTGCAGATGGTCGGGAATCTTATCTACGACCAGTTCCTCACGGCGCGCGACTGGCCGTTCGGCGCCGCGCTCTCCATGGGCCTCATCGCTCTGATGATGGTGCTCCTGTTCCTCAACGCTCTCGCCGCGCGGCGCGCGCGGGGCGATGCGCCGGGAAAGCTCGCGCAGGAGGTGGCCGGTGCGTAAGGCGCTGAACGTACACCTCGGTGCGATGTACGTATTCCTCTACCTGCCGATCGTCATGCTGATGGTGCTCTCCTTCAACAAGGCGGGGATGCCGACCGCGTGGACAGGCTTTTCGTTCGACTGGTACGCGAAGCTCGCGCACAGCCCGAAGATCATCGCGGCGGCGACCAATTCGCTCATCGTCGCGGTAGCCTCGACGGCGATCGCCACCACGCTCGGCACGATGCTGGCGCTCGGCATCGCCAGGCGGCCACCCTCCCCGATCGTCGATGCGCTGCTGTTTGCACCGATGATCATTCCCGACATCGTGCTGGCGATCGCGCTGCTCTCGTTCTTCACGCTGCTCAAGTTCACGCTCGGGCTGCATTCCATCGTGCTCGCCCATGTGGTGTTCAACATCGCATTCGTGACCGCGGTCGTTCGGGCGCGGATGGCGTCCTACGACCACGCGCTGGACGAAGCATCGCGCGATCTCGGCGCCGACGCCTTCACGACCTTCCGCCACATCACGCTGCCGCTGATCCTGCCCTCGGTGATCGCGGCGGCGCTGCTTGCGTTCACGCTGTCGATCGACGAGTTCATCATCGCCTACTTCACCGCCGGCGCCGGGCAGAGCTCCACCACCTTACCGATGCAGATCTACGCGATGATCCGCTTCGGCGTGACGCCCGAGATCAACGCCATGGCGACGATCGTGATGCTGGTGAGCTTCGTCCTCGTCTTCACGGCGCAGCGATTCAACCGCGGCAGGCTTCCCGGAAGCTGAACCGCTTGATATGACGGGACAATACAGGAGAGGGAGGACACCATGGCCCTGAAGAAGAAAGCGGCGAAGAAGCCCGCGCGCAAGGCGAGCCGGAAGGCGGCGAAGCAGCCGGCAAAGCCCGCCGTAAAGAGGGCCGCCGCCAAGAAGCCGGTCGCCCGGAAACCCGCTGCGAAGAAGGCACCGGCGAAGGTTTCGCGCGCCGCCGTGAAGAAGGCACCATCCAAGACCGCACGCAAGCCGGCGAAAAAAGCCTCCCGGACGAAGCTCCGCAAGGTCATCGCGTTCTTCCCGGAGGCCGCGTTCGGTCCCGCGCTGAATTCCGTGGGCATCGCCCAGGCCGTGGAAAAGCTCGGTCACAAGGCCGTGTTCCTTTCCGACCCGGGCTTCGTGCCGGTGTACGAGGGTTATGGCTTCGAGACCCACGCCGTGAACCTGTCCGAGCCGATGCCGCCCGAGCAGATGGCGAACTTCTGGTCCGACTTCATCAACGGCCACATCCCGAACTTCCGGAAGACGCCCTACGAGCAGATCTCCAACTATGTGCGCGATTGCTGGGAGATGATCGTCTCGACCGCGAAGTGGGCCGAGAAGGATTTGCCGGGCGTGCTCGACAAGGTGAAGCCCGACGTGGTGTGCGTGGACAACGTGATCCTGTTCCCGGCGATCAAGCAATACGCCAAGGCGAACGGCAAGCCGTGGGTGCGCATCATTTCGTGCTCGGAGAACGAGATCGAGGACCCCGACATCCCGCCACACCTTTCGGGCTGCGGCGAGAAGGACAAGGCTGGCTTCGAAGCCTACCGCGCCCGCTTCAACGAGGTGATCCGGCCGATCCACGACGACTTCAACGCGTTCCTGAAATCGGTCGGCGAAGGCTCCTACCCGCTGGGGCAGTTCTTCGAGGCCTCGCCGCACATGAACCTGCTCCTCTACCCGACGCCGGTGAAGTTCAAGCGCCGGCACAAGCTGTCGCCGAAGCAGTTCCAGTACCTCGAAGGCTGCGTGCGCAAGGAGAAGCCCTACACGGTGCCGACCTTCGGCAAGCACAACGATGCACCGCTCGTCTACGTCTCGTTCGGCTCGCTCGGTTCGGGCGACGTCGATCTCCTGAAGCGCATCATCGCCGCGCTCGGGCAGATGGAGGTGCGCGCGCTCGTCAACGTGGGCGACTACAAGGATCAGTACACGGACGTTCCAGCCAACGTGCACATCGACAGCTGGTATCCGCAGCCCTCCTTGATCCCGAAGGTGGATGCGGTGATCCACCACGGCGGCAACAACAGCTTCACCGAGTGCCTCTACTTCGGGAAGCCGGCGATCATCATGCCCTACGTGTGGGACGGGCACGACAACGCGACGCGCGTGGACGAGACCGGCCACGGCATCAAGATGGACCGCTACAACTGGACCGAGGCGGATCTCAAGGCGAACCTCGAACGTATGCTGACGGACAAGAAGATGAAGGCGAAACTCAAGGCAACATCGAAGCTGATGCGCTCGCGGCACGGCCCCACCAAGGCGGCAGGCGTTCTCGATAAGCTGGCGAAGCAGAAGGTGGCGTGAGGACTGCGATGGTCACGAAGCTCGACTCCTCCGCCCCGCACCTGACCGATCCGCTGACGCACCCCGGTCCGTTCAAGGACTGGGGAGTGATCCCGACGATGATCGAGGGTGAATCGCACACCTCCGGCCTGCTCCTGTTCAAGGGGCCGAACGGGGAGAGCGAGACCGGCATCTGGATCTGCACGCCGGGCTACTGGAACTGCCACGTCATCAATGACGAGTTCTGCCACTTCCTCTCCGGACGCGCGACGTACACGCACGAATCCGGCGAGGTGATCGAGATCGTGCCGAACACCTCGGCGCTGTTCCCGAAAGGCTGGAAAGGCACCTGCCGCGTGCACGAAACGGTGCGCAAGGTCTACATGCTGCGGTGAGTTGTCAGGGCAGCGTCGCAGCCGGAGAGGCGACGCTTTCGGCACCGTCTATGGTGAGCGAGGCGCCCGTCACGTAGGCGGCCTCGTCGGAGGCGAGGTAGACGAACATCCCGGCGATCTCCTCCGGCCGCGCATGGCGGCCTGCGGGGATGACCGAATTCACCTGCCCAACCATCTCCGGCGAGTACTCGGCCTCCTGCATCGGCGTCATCGTGTAGCCGGGATTGACGGCGTTGACGCGCACCTTCGGCGCGAGTTCGAGAGCCATCGAGCGCATCAGGCCGAGGAGTGCCGCCTTGCTCGCGTTGTAGTCGCCGTAACGGCGGTAGGCGAGGTTCGCTGCGGTGGACGCGGTGATCTGGATCGAGCCGCCGCCGTTCGCCATCATGTGCCGGGCGGCGAGCTGGCCCGGGTAGAACACACCGTACACGTTCACCTTCATCGTGCGGTCAAAATCCTCGCGGCGGATGTCGAGGAATTTTTCGCGGATCGAGATGCCGGCATTGCAGATCATCGTATCGAGGCCGCCGAGCTTCTCGAGCGAGCGCGCGAACGCCTGATCGACCTGCGCTGCGTCCGCGACGTCGCATGCGACCGCATCGGCGAGCGCCGGAAGGGACGCTGCGATCTTCTTCACGTTCTCCGGGTTGCGTCCCCACACGACCACCTTCGCGTCCTCCTCCAGGAAGCGCTTGGCCGTCGCCGCACCGATGCCGGTCGTTCCGCCTGTGACGATGGCGCGCTTGCCTTCGAGACGTCCCATTGCCGTTCCCCTTTTTCAGATCACATAGCCGCGGCGCAGCGGCTCGACCGTCTCGAGCACGCAGCGCCCCTTCGAATTCTCGATCGTCACCGCGAGCGACGGCCGCGCGGCGTGCACGACCGGGATAGCAATTCCCAGCGCCGCGTACACCGCCCTCAGCCCTCTGACGTCCGGGGTGCGCGCCTCGGCGCTGATCAGTCGGCCGCCGCGCGGCGCACCCTTGGCCGGGTGCTCGCTCCCGGTCCAGTCGATGAAGAATGGCACCAGCGCACCGAACCCGTGGTCGCGGAGGCCGAACAGCGACCACCCCAGCCATCGCCCATCGGGGAGCGTGCGCCCGCCCGTTACGATACCGCTGCCCGAAAGCCCCGCTCCCTCGCCGCGGGACTTCAGCACACGGAGGTCTTCGCCACTCATCGCGAAGTGGTAGAGGCCTGCGCGGTCGAGCCCGCGCACTTCGGGATCGACCGCCGTCTCAGACTGCGCCGGATCGCGCGCCAGGATCTCGATGTAGGCGTCGTCGGCGAGGGAAACGAGCGCGTTGCGGGTACCCTCGCCCGGATGCACGCCGCCGTAGGCCGGTGCGGCGTCCATCCAGCGAGTGAACTGACGTTCCCCGTCCGCCAGATCCGCCGTGTACCAGACGAGGTGATCGATCCGCATGCCGCATACAGTGCCTTCAGACGACCACCAGCGTCCAGCGCGGTTACCATGCTTTCGCGCACGCTTGACATGCGTTTGCTCGGATTGTCCCCTGCCCTTCCGACCTGCCACCGAACGCGAGAGACCCTGCCCCCGTGATCCGCCGAAAACAGTATGCCGTGGCTTTAGTGTGCGTCCTCGGCGCAGCCGTGCCTGCCCATGCACACTGGGATCCCTTCAGCCTGCGGCCGGGCAACAGATTCAGCAACGGTCGTCCCATAACATGCGAGGAAGGCCGCGTGGCAATTCGGCATCGCCACTACCACAACGTTCGCGCCGTCGATTGCGGCGGCGCAACGTTCGTCTACCGCGCGAACGCATTCGATGGCGCGCGCTGGCGTATTTCGATCGCGCGGCGGGACGGCCGCGTAACCCTCAAGAGCCGAGTTCGATGATGTTGTCGATGGACCGCCGCGCCTTCGTTCAGGCCCTCCTGGCCACCGCTACCCTGCCGGCTTCGGCCTCCGCCGCAGAGGTGCGCGACCTGAAGGGGATGCTCGAACCTATTCGTGTACAGAACGAATTCCCGGCGCTTGCGGCGGCGGTGATGAAGCAGGGCACGCTGCTCGCCTCCGGCGTCACCGGGGTGCGTGTTCGCGGCACGACGATCGCCGCGGAAGCCGGCGACCGGTTCCACCTCGGATCCGACACCAAGGCGATGACGGCGACGCTCGCCGGCATGCTGATCGACGCAGGCAAGCTCGACTGGGGCGCAACGATCGGCGACGTTTTGGGCGCCAAGATCCCCGGTATCAACCCTGCGCTCGCGGGCGTGACGCTCGAGCAGCTCCTGTCGCATTCGGGCGGCATTCCTTCCGACACCGACGAGATCGCAAAGCTCTACTTCAACGCCGACGCGTTCGAATACAACCTGCCGGAGACGCGACTGCGGATCATCACCGGCATCAAGGACCACGCGCCGGTATCGCCGCCGGGCAAGGAGTTCCACTACGCCAACCTCGGCTACGTCATCGCGGGGGCGATGATCGAGACGGCGGCGGGCGTGCCATGGGAGGAACTGCTCGTTACCCGGCTGTTCACGCCGCTCAAGCTCACATCTGCAGGCATCGGGCCGCAGGCCACTACAGGCCATATCGACGCCCCGGTCGGGCACAAGGTGAACGACGATGGCTCCGTCACGCCGATGTATTGGGGCCCTGCAGCCGATGTGCCGCCCGCGATCGGCCCGGCGGGCGCGGCCCACATGTCGATCCTCGACTTCGCCACCTGGGCCGACTGGAATGCGGGCGAAGGCAGGCGCGGGCCGGCGCTGGTCAAGCCCGAGACGCTCGCCCGCATTCATCGTGCACACGTATCGACCGGGCCTTTGCCCGACGCCAAGCCCGGCACGCCGCAGGAGGGCGAATACGCGTGCGGCTGGGGGATCCTCGCGTACGACTGGTCGAATGGCCCGGTGCTGACCCACAACGGTTCAAACAGCATGAACTTCGCCCGCATCCTCGTCGATACGCGCGCCGATCTGTCGATCGTGGTGTGTACGAACTTTCCAGGCGCGAAGCCTCAGTCCGTGAGCGAAGTCATCACCGAACAGCTCTACCGCACGTTCGCCTGACTTCCGCTTTTGTTCGAACCTTCCACCCCCTCTGCAGCTTCTAGCGTCCGCTGAAACGACCTCCTGCGGAAACGCGGACCCGCATGCCACCGATCGACATCGTCGCCGGCAAACCGGGCGCCGCTTGCGCACTGGTCGCCGTGGCGCGTGCGCCGCGCCGAAGTGCCTGGCCGTACCAGAAGGGGACGCGATCATGAACGTCGGAGACGAACTCACGCTGTCGTGCTGGATGGCCGAAACGCCGGTCATTGCGGCCTCGCCGCTCGACGCGGATATCACCTGTGACGTCGTCGTGATCGGCTCCGGGATCGCCGGGCTGTCGACGGCCTACGAACTCACCCGGTTCGGGCGCGACGTTGTCGTCATCGACCGCGCCGGCATCGGCACCGGCATGACGGCGCGCACGACGGCGCACCTCGCATCCGAGATAGACGACTACTACCACACCCTCGTCGGCGTTCACGGCGAGGATCGCGCGCGCCACTACTACGAGAGCCAGGTCGCGTCGATCAACCGCATCGAGGCGATCTGCCGCGACGAGCAGATCGATGCAGACTTCCTCCGCCTGTCGGGCTTCCTGTTCGCGGCTGAGGAGAGCCATCGCGATATCCTCGAGCGGGAGTACGAGTGCTGCGCGGCGCTCGGCGTCTCGGTCGCCTGGGCCGACGCCCCGCTGCCGGCGGGCGGAAACGTCTCTGCGCTACGGTTCTCGAACCAGGCGCGCCTGCACCCGACCAAGTACTTGCGCGGCCTTGCACACGGGATCGCAAGGCGCGACGGCCGCTTCTTCCGTGATACGCCCTATGTTTCGCACACGGAGAAGGACGGGCGCGTCGAAATTACAACCGAAGTCGGGCCGAAGATACGCGCCACGTTCGCGGTATTCGCCACCAATTCGCCGGTGAACGAACTCGCCGGCGTGAACGCGCGCCAGCAGCCGTTCCGCACTTACGTCGTCGCGGGTCCTGTGCCGAAGGGAACGGTGATCGACGCGCTGCTGTGGGACACCGAAGAGCCGTATCACTACGTGCGCCTGCAACCCCTCTCCGAAACGGAAGACCTCCTCATCGTCGGCGGCGAAGACCACCGAACCGGCGAGGAAGACGACATGGAGGAGCGGCTCATGCGACTCGAGCGCTGGACGCGCCAGCGGTTCCCGGCCTTCAACACCGTTACGTTCCGCTGGTCCGGCCAGGTGATGGAGCCGAACGACTTCCTGCCGTTCTCTGGCCGCGCCGCCAGTGGGTCGAACGTGTTCGTTCATTCCGGTGACTCGGGTCAAGGCATCACCAACGGCGTCGCCGGCAGCCTCACGCTGCTGCCGCTGATCCTCGGGGAAGACAGCCGGTTCGCGAGCCTGTTCGAGCCGAACCGATCGCAGCTCAAGTCGCTCACCTCGGCGCGCGAGTTCGCGCAGACGCAGGCCGGCGCTGTGAAGAACTACGCCGAGTATCTCTCGGGCGGGGAAATCTCGTCCGTGGACGAACTGTCGCCCGGCGAGGGCGCAATCCTTCGGGAGGGATTGGAGAAGTACGCCGTCTACCGCCACCCGGACGGCGCGGTTTCGAAGCATTCGGCTGCCTGCACGCACATGGGCTGCATCGTTCACTGGAACCCGCTGGAACTGTGCTGGGATTGCCCATGCCACGGCTCGCAGTTCGCGCCCGACGGCGAGGTGCTGAACGGACCCGCGACACAGCCGCTTGCGGATGCAGACTCCGAAGCGCCGGCCGAAGCGGAGGCGCACGTCGCGCCGTGACGTACGACATCGCCGTCTGCCTCGGCCTGCTCGTGGTCGCGGTGGGCCTTTTCGCATGGGATCGCCTGCCCGTCGAAGTGGTGGCGCTCGGCCTGATGCTGGCCGTCGTGCTGCTGCAGCTCGTCCCCGCGGAGAAGGCGTTCGGAGCGTTCGGCAGTTCGACCACCGTCACGATCTTCGGCCTCCTCATCATGACGGCCGGGCTTGCCCACACGGGGGTGGTCGACACCGCCGGGCGCTATCTCGCGGGGGTGGCAGGCCGGCGCCGCGCCTTGCTCCTGCCGGTGATCACGGGCGCCGTGGCGCTGCTCTCCGCCTTCACGAGCAACACCGCCGCGACGGCGTTCTTCGTGCCCGTGGTGATCGGGCTTGCGGCGAAGAGCGACGAACCGCCATCGCGCTACCTCCTGCCGCTTGCGTTCGCTTCGATCCTGACGAGTTCGGTGACGCTGATCAGCACGTCCACCAACATCGTCGTGAGTGAACTGCTGACGCAATCCGGGCAACCGCCCATGGGCATGTTCGAACTGGCGCCGGTCGGCATTCCCATCTCGATCGTCGGCCTCATCTACCTGTGGGTGGTTGGCGTGCGGCTGCTCAAGCCGCATGCGGGCACGGATGTCACGCTCGATGACCTCGGCGAGCGTCATTATCAGGTTGAGGTGGTGGTGCTCCCGGACTCGCCGCTGGCCGGACGGACCATCGCGAATACCCCGATCGGGGAAGGCTCGGGCCTCGCGGTCGGCCGCGTGATGCGGGGCGGGGCGCCGTTGCCGGGCGCGGATGCCGAGACCAGGCTCGAGGCAGGCGACGTCGTACTGATGACGGGCCTGCGCGGCGACATTCTCAAGGTGAAGAACATCCAGGGGATCGAACTCAAGGCCGATGCGAAGCTCGTGCCGGCGGAGACTGATCCGGAAGCGCTGGCGGTCGTCGAGGCGGTGCTCCTGCCCGGCTCGCCGCTGATCGGACGTACGCTGAAGGGTACCGAATTCCATGATCGCTACGGTTTGCAGGTCCTCGGCCTGAACCGGCTCGGGCAGCGACGGCCGGTGCGGCTATCGAGGGCGACCATGCGGCTCGGCGATGTGCTGCTGCTGCAAGGTCGGCCGGAAAACGTGAAGGCGCTCGAACAGGGCAACCTGTTCAACATCTTTGGCGGCGTGAACCCGCAGCGCCTGCGCACCACGCACGCACCGCTCGCGGCCGGCATCTTCGCCGGCGCGATCGCGCTCGCCAGCTTCACGACGATGCCGATCATGCTGGCCGTCATGATGGGCGCCTTCGCGATGCTCGCCACGCGCTGCATCACGCCGGAGGAGGCTTACCGGCGTGTCGAGTGGAAGGTGCTGGTGCTGATCAGCGCCCTGCTTGGCTTCGGCATGGCGATGGAGACGACCGGCACCGGAGCATGGTTGGCCCAGCAACTCCTTTCGGCGACCGGCAACGGGCACCCGCTTCTGCTGCTTGCGCTGTTTTTCGTCGTGACGGTTGCGATAACACAACCGATGTCGAACCAGGTGGCCGCCGTATTGATGATCCCCGTGGCGCTCGCCACTGCGCGGACGCTCGGACTTTCGCCGCGGCCGTTTGCGATGATGATCGCGATCGCGGCCATCACCTCGTATCTCACCCCGCTCGAACCTTCGTGCCTGCTGGTCTACGGCCCCGGAAAGTACCGGTTCGCTGACTTCTTCAAGGTCGGCGCGCCGCTGACGATCCTCATCTTCGCGATCGCCATGGTGCTCGTTCCGCTGGTGTGGCCTTTCACCCCAGGCTGATGTTCTGGAACCGCAACCCGGACCGTTCGTTTGCTGAGGCGACGATCCACGGGAGACCATGCCATGACGACGCCGGAGAAGCTCAAGGATCTGTTCTGGGATGCGCTCGAGCGTGACCACACCGTGATGCTGGGCCTGCAAGGGGTGGACGACGGTCACACGCGTCCGATGGGCGCGCACTTTCTGGGCGGCCATGCGCCGATCTGGTTCTTTACCACGCGAGACAATCCGCTGGCGCGAGGCGTCCGCCGCAGCCGCCGCGCGATCTGCACGTTCACCGCCAGCGATCTCGACCTGTTCGCCTCCATCCACGGGGAGTTGAGCGCGGAAACCGACCGTCGGGTTCTCGACCGGCTGTGGAACCGGCATACGGCAGCCTGGTACGACGAGGGCAAGAACGACCCCTCGCTTGCGCTTCTGCGCCTCGATCCGGATGATGCCGAGATATGGCAGAACGCTTCGACATTCGGCGCCGGCATCCGGGTGCTGTTCGGGCTGAACCCGATCGAATCCTACCGCGACAAGAGCGCCGAGGTGAGCCTGCGCTCCTGACCCTCAGGACTTGACCAACCGAAGATCCGGCCGGGCATCGGCGTCCAAAGCCTCGTCGAGGTGATCGACCAGCGCGGATCGCGCCAGCGGCTTCGCCAGAAACGGGACATCCGCATAGATCGGCGGGTGGTCGCGCCGCGCGTAGCTCGAAATGCACACGAACGGCAGCTTCATCTCCTTCAGCTTGCGCGCAACCGGCTCGCTCAGCTCCCGGCCAAGCCGGATGTCGAGCACCGCAGCATCGCACCCCTCGCCCTCGATCAATTGCATCGCCTGGGCATTCGTCGCCGCCGGACCGACGACGGTGTAGCCCGCCTGCCTCAGATCCATGGCGATGTCGAACGCGAGCAGTGCTTCGTCTTCGACCACGAGCACCCGACGAGCATTCGCAGCGGCCTTGGGCGGTGGTTCGTTCTGGGCGACGACCCGCAGTCCCGTCGCATCCTGAAGCGCACGCGAGGCTTCGCATGCCAGACACCAGCGGACACCGTCCGGGGGGAACTCGAACGCGACGTCGGCGTCCAGCGCGAGCCGGCTCATCTCGCGGATGACGGTGGTTCCGAACCCCTTGCGCGCCGGGGCAACGACCGGAGGACCGTTGCGTTCGGTCCACGCGATCGAGAACCGGCGAACGCCCGCTTCGTCGAGCGAGAGCCGCCAGACGATCTCGATGCAGCCCGCTGCATTCGACAAGGCTCCATACTTCGCGGCGTTCGTAGAGAGCTCGTTGAGGGCAAGCCCGATCGACTGGGCAGCAGCCTGGTTCAGCGTGGCACTCGGGCCGTCGATCATGATCCGTTCGCCGAACAGATCCCTGAAGGGGGCAAGCTGGGAACGGACGAGGGCGCCGACCTCGACGCCGTTCCACTCGCTGTTCACCAGGAGATCGTGATTGGCGGCAAGGCCAGCCAGCCGTTGCTGGAACTTCTCCACAAAATCGCTGCCGGCGCCGGTCGTGGCCGTCTGGCGGGCGATCGCCTGCACAAGGCTCAGGAGATTCTTCGAACGGTGATTCACCTCGCGCATCAAAAGCCGCGATTCCTCCTCGAGGCGCTTGCGATCGGTGATGTCGCGGATCACGCCGACGGCGCGTTTGGCATAGCGGTCGACCCGGGTGACCCGGCCCTGGTCCTCGAGCCATCGCACGGACCCATCGGGATCGACGACCCGGAACTCGTTGCGGAATGACTCGCCCACGGGGAGCGTCCGCAGCCGGTCGCCTTCGGCCTGCAGGAATGGGCGGTCCTCGGGATGAAGTCTCGACAGCAGGAGGTCGAGCGAGGGCAGCGCATCTGCCGGAACGCCGAGGAGCTTGCGGGTCTGGTCCGACCAGACCGGCGCGCCGGTCGCCAGATCGAACTCCCACGCACCGAGGCCCGCCGCCTCCTGGGCAAGCCGCAGGCGCAGTTCGCTCTGGTTCAACTCGGCCGTTCGCATACTGACACGGCGTTCGAGATCACTATTGACCCGCGTGATCGCGGCAAGCGCCGCACGGTGCTGATGCGACAGCGCCGCGACGACGAGACCCGAAAATGCACAGACGGCGAGCAGCAGCTGCAGCAGAACCTGCTGTTCCTGGCGACCTTCGCTCGTTGCGTGATTGAGGCCGCCCGCGCTGAACAGCGCCATCATCACCGCCAGAAGCGTCAGCGCCAGCGCGACGCCGCGCACCTCGAAGCGCACCGCGGCCCACAGCAGCGGCGGCAGCATCACGAACGCGAACGGGAGGTAGTTCGACAGCGATACGATCGCCACAGCAATGAACGTCATCGCCAGGAGGATTGCCTCCGACAGACGCTGCCAGGACGTATCGCGCACGATGTCGCCTGGCGAAGGCGACTGCCCGGCGACCAGCGTAAGCGGCGCGAAGATCAGCACGCCCGTGGCGTCGCCGATCCACCACATTGGCCACGCTGACGAAACCTGCTCGATGCCGAAGGCCGCAAGCGTGAGGCTGCCGGTCGTCGCGCTGATCGCCGGCACGAGGGCCGCCCCCACGGCGGCGAAGACGACGACGTCGTTCAGCGAGGTAAGCTGGCGCGGCCTGGAGCAGAGCCGTTCGATGAGCATCGCGCCCGCAACCGACGCGGCGACGTTGCCCGCGTTCAGCAGCACCATCACCGGCGCCGGGTTGTGAAACCACAGGAGATTGCCCAGCGCTTCCGCGATGAAGGCGGCGCCAACCCAGTAGGGCCAGGTCCGGCGCGGCGCGAGCAGCAGCGTCGCTAGGAAGATTCCTGCGGGAGGCCACAGCGTGATTCCGGTCGAGGGCACGGAAACCCACTGTCCGAAGCCCGCGCCCAGCAGATAGCCCGCGGTGAACAGGACGAGCAGAAGAGGCCGCGGCATCTGAAGCGAACCCATGAGCCTCTTTCGATGATCCGGTGGATCGATCAGTGTACGGAAAAGAGAACCATAGCACGCCGCGGCCGCCTTGGCCGATCCTATTTCGGCAACGAATGCTCAGGCGACAGGCGCGCCCGAAAGCGAACCCCAGAACAGGAGGAAGCCAAGGATCACGATCGCGATACCTGCTGCGAACTTCAGGCCGAAGGCGGTCCAGTCGAGCCATGCGGAGTTGCGGCTCGCATACCGGAGGGCAAGCTTCCGGGAGCCCACGGCGAGCGCCGCAAGCGCTGAGACGGTGATCGCGGTGCCGAGACCCATCACCAGCGTCGACGCAACGCCTGCCCAGTAGAGCCCGGCGGCAGAGGAGAACAGCAGCACGAGGATCGCGCCCGTGCACGGCCGGATGCCAACCGCCAGCGCCAGCGTCCAGGCGCGCCGCCAGGACCAATCGCCATCGAGTTCGCGGGCTGCCGGCATATGGGCATGCCCGCAGCCGCAGTCGTCGTCGTGGACGTGCTCATGCGCATGATCGTGGGCGTGATCATGCGCCTGATGATGGTGGACGTGGTGATGCGTATGCCCGTCATCCGCATGCCGGTGATGGTGTGCGGGGTGCGTTGCGTGCGCATGTCCGTGCGAACTGTGATGGTGTGCATGCGCATGCGCCGGCATCGCATCGTCCCCGAAGCGTTGGCGCAGGGCCTGCCAGGCGAGCCAGACGCCCATACCGGAAATCGCGAGGAAGCTCAACGCTTCGAGGTACTTCGCGGCGTTCTGCGCCACCGCCGAGGCCGCGCCGACCGTCATCATCAGGATACTGATCAATCCGATCGCCACCATCGCCTGGACGAACGCGCTCAGGAAGGCGATCTGGACGCCGCGGTGAAGCTCCTGGTTGTTGCCGAGGAGCCAGGCGGAAACCACTGCCTTGCCATGACCGGGCCCCGCCGCGTGCAGCACGCCGTATGCAAAGCTCAACCCCATCAGCATCAGGGTCGCCGTCATCGGCGAGCCCTGCCGGATCTGGCGAAGCTCGCCTGACATTGCCGAGTAAAACTGCTTCTGGCGGGCCATCACCCAGCCCGCAGGATCTGCGGTGAACGCGGGAACGGCATCGTTGCGTGGCTGGACGAGCAGCTTGCTGCGGTCGATCACGGGCGCCGCAGGTTGCGCCGGCGGGGCAGCCGTCTGGGCGATCGCGGGCGCGATTGCGAACGTCACAAGCATCAACAGCAGAAACGCGGCGATTGCCTTCATGGCTTGGCGCCCTTGCACTCGACGGTGACAGGCTGCGCGAACATGATGCCGAAGTCGTCCTCCGGATCGGGCGTCCAGTTCGTGCCCTTCGTGGCGAGCATCGAGCGCGTGTCCGCGGTTTGGGTCGGGTCCGGCATCGGGCCGATCACCGTCTTGCAGCCCTCGGGCGGCTTGCCCAGCATCTCGACCGGCTCGTCACCCGAATACTGGATCGCGATGTAGAACGTCGGATCATAGATGCGGTAGAGAAACGCGTCCTTGCGCGGATCGACGGGCGTCACAAGCGGCGCGGTGAAATACATCCGCAGCCGGCCGTCAACACCCATGAGCTGCATGTAGTCGGTGACGTCGGCAAGCTTCACCTTCTCGCCGTTCTTTCGGGCGTACACGAAGTAACTGTAGTCTTTCAGCGCCTCGATGTTCTCCTTGGCGAGCGGCTGCAGTTCGTCGGTCGTGAGCACCCCGTCCTTGTTGGTGTCGAGGCCGTCCGTCGCCATGGCGGTGTAGTTCTTGTCGAAGATCCACGTCACGTTGATTGCGCTGATCTTGCCAGCGTCGTCGAACACCACGTCGCTCGACATGTCGATGACGACGTGGGGATGCGCCTGCGCGGCGGTAGCGGCGCAGGCCAGCGGCAGCGCAAGGAGAAGGCGCGGCAGGAACGTCATGCAGAATCGGTGAACCGTCCTCAGGAATGGAATGCACCATCCTCACCAATTGCAGCAAAAACGTGAAGACCCGCCTGGTCACTTACCCGCGAGGCAATCGGCCATGGCGTGCGCGAGATCGAGCATCATCTCGCGGTAGGCATCCGGCCCTGGGGCGATCGCGGCGCCAAGCGGGTCGAGCTTACCTGGCTTTGCGGGCGTACCTTCGATGACGGTGCGAACATAGCCCACCTCGAACTGGGGTTCGGCGAACACGCACTGCGCGTTGAGTGCGACGATGCGGTCCCGCACCTGCTTCAGCCGCTCGGCGCCTGGCGTTGATTCTGGGTTGAGGACAATGGTGCCGGCCGCCGTCAGACCGTAACGGTTCTCTAGGTAGTGGTAGGCGTCGTGGAAAACGATGAACGGCTTGCCCTTTGCCGGTGCGAGAATGCTCCCCAGTTCGTTCGACAGCACATCGAGGCCAGCTTCGACCGACGCAAGGTTCTTTGCGTAGAGCGCCGCATGGTCGGGGTCGTCGGCCGCGAGCTCGGTCGCCATGACGCGGGCAATGGCGCGCGCGTTCTCGGGATCGAGCCACACGTGCGGATCGACCCCGGTCTCGTGATCATGATCGTCCGCGCCCTGGCCTGCCGCTTCTTCTTCTCCTGCGTGGACGTGCGCCTCGAAGTTGGCGCCCTGCCGGTAGGGCATCGTCTTGACGCCCTGCGCCTCGGCAAGGACCACTGTCTTACCCTTTGCCGCAACGCGCTGGTTGACGGCCCGCTCCATCAGCCGCTCGTAGCCGTCTCCAATCATGAACAGGACGTCGGCGTCGAGCACCATCGCCACCTGGGAGGGCTTCAGCGCCGCGACGTGCGGAGAAGCAGCCCCGGCATAGACGAGTTCCGGAGCCTTGCCGGTTCCGTCCATCAGCGCCGTGGCCAGCGCGTGCACGGGCTTAATCGTGACCGCGACGCGCGGCGCCTCGGAGGCTGCTGCCACCCCGTGAAGCGCCAACACTGAAGCGGCAGCAAGAATGAGGCGTCGGATCATGGGCATCTCCTTCTGTTATGTTATAACATAACATGTTTGGAGTGTTGCGCAATGGGGTTCGAAGTCTGCGGAGTTGTTAACGAGCCCTTTGACGTGTGACCTTCACGAGCACCTTCGCGGCGACGTCGAAAGCGCCGAACTCATTCAGCATGTCCGTACGCGCGTTGGGGAAGGTCTCCCGCACGGACGCCCAAGTGGGCGAGGAGAAGTGCCACACGTTGCCGCCTGCGTTCACTTCCAGCGCATAAAGCGCTCCTGACTCCGCCTCCTCCACGATGTCGATGCCAAGCAGCGGCCGGTCCGGAAAGGCAGCCCCAACCTTTCGGGCAAACGCCAGAATCTGCGGCCGCCCGTCCGGCACCAGCACGCGATCGTCGGCGCCGCTCGCCTGCAACGCGTTCGTCGCGACGACGGCCTCCGCAAGATCCGCATCGCTAGCCGACAAGGGCGGCCGGGGCTTTTGCAGTCGCGCCAGCTGCGTGTGCAGCGGCTCCCCAAACAGGGTCATGACGCGCGTGCGGCAGGGATATTTCCCGGTGTCGATGAACTGTTGCACCATCATTCCGCCGACGTGCACGGGATGGTCGGGTGCGAAATCCGCGGCCGAAAGCATTCGCGCGCGCTGCGTGCGAAACACCTGGATGAAGCTGCCGTGCGATGTCTGCGTGAGATCGGTCGGCTTCAGCAGCACGAACGGGCCCCATTCCACCTCATCGAGCGCCATACCGAACCGATACGGGGCGGATCGCGGCGTCCCCACACCGTGCGTCAGAAACCGCCGGTACTGCTCGAGCTTCTCGATCGGCTCGGACAGCGCTACCGCGCCTCGAGGCGGGCGAAACGCGACGAGCGGCCCGAAGGCAACGGTCAATGTCGGACTGTTCCAGGCTTCTGGCGGGATCGATCGAACGGCGCTGTCTTCGGTGCGGACGATGAACACTCGGACGTCCGGTGCACTGGCCACGATCCGTCGCGCAATCTCCTTGAAGTCATCGAGGCCTTGTCGAACACGATCGTAAACAAGGATAAGGTTGCGCGAAGTCAACAACGGCATGACGACACAGAAACTCCAGTTGTGCCGAGCATTCACCGCTCCGCGACCGCGTTATTCTTAACGTACGGATTAGGGTTTACCCCAGATTTCAAGACAAATTCGAATCAATTCCACCTATATCCGTAAGCGTTGCGGCAAACTCTGTTACTCCCTGAAGGAGACGACGCATGGCCCCCCACATGCGAACGATCCCGGCATGCCGACGCCTCGTTGCGACTGGCGTTGTTGCGGCCTCCATCGTGATGGCGAGCGGCGCGATGCCGGCCCATGCCAACCCGTTCATCTACAAGTTCTACAATGGAAGCGCCGGTTATGTCGGCCCATTCGACGGGGCTGGCACCGCCTACCAGCTCTCAAAGGATGCCACGACGGACGTAGTTCAGCCCGGCAGCTCGCCTGACCTCAAGCCCGGCGCCGACTACGTGGGCTCGACAGCCATCTACGGTACCGGCAACAAGCCCACGCTTACCGCCACGGCCGGGTCCAATCTCGTCGTTCAGGACTTGTCGCCGGATTTCGCCGGCATGGGTGTTTATGCGGGAACAGGCGCGTGGGGAGTCGACGAAATCGGCGGCTCGGAGATTTTGCGATTTTCCTTCGACCGCACCGTGACGCTGGCTGGCGTCGCGACCCTCTTTGCGCCACTGCACGACGAAAGCAACTTCGGCGCAGCGCCGGCGACACCGTCTTCGAACAAGAAAGTCCAGACGTCGAAGAACGGAAAGATCAAGGCCGGCAGTTCCTTCAATGCGAAGAGGAAGTCCGTCACGCGATCCTTGGGCAAAGCCTCGAAGGCGCCATCGCCGCCCCCTGCGTTTCCGCCCGTGACGCTCAAGGACGGCGTGACTTTCCAGATGTCGGTGGATGGAGGAGCGTGGCAGAACGTGTCGTTCGCGGACGCGAACAACATGCTCCTGAACTTCGTCGGCCAGGTCTTCCAGTTCCGCCAGGCGAGCGGAATGCCGGACTTTTATGTTGGAGCCCTCCTCGGCCACGCGCCCATCCCAGGGGCTGTCTGGTTGTTCGGCACGGGCCTTGCCGGCATCGGGTACATCGGCCGCCGGCGCCGGTTGCCGGCGCGCGCCGCGTGACGCAGTATGGGTATGGGCGGCAGCGGACGGCATCAGTAATCTAGTGCTCGGCCACGGTGATTCGTGGCCGGGATACCTTGTCGACCACATGCCGATTCTCAATCATCGCAGTCTGATCCTCGTTTACGACGCCAAGCGGCAGGGCCTGGACGACTTCAAGGCGATTGCCACGAAGATCCGCGCCAAGGCGCCTGACATCGCCATCTTCGTCGTGCGCGCCGGGGACAACCTGTTGTCCTCCGTTCCACCTGAAGCCTGGAACATGCCGACCTTCACGGTGAGCTTCGGTCCGACCGGTGCATTTCGCCCTCCACGTGGACCTGTGGCCGCCTCTCATGCCATCGACAAGGTGGAGCAATACCGGCGCTTCGTGCGCGCCGGCATCCGCACCCCTCGGACTAGCATGTTCGCGTTCGGCATGCCTCTCGCGCCTGCCGAATGGAGCGAATTCGTCATCCTGAAGCCGGCCGATTTCGAACTCACGTCGCATGGTGACTGCGTGCATCTCCTGCGCACGGAGGATGCTGCCGCGGCAAAGCCTGTCGATTTTCCGGCCGATCACCCGATTCAGAAAGGCCGCATGCTGATCCAGTCGTTCGTCGACACCGGACCGAAACCCAGCAAGTATCGCGTCCTCACTCTGTTCGGCGAAGTGCTTTACGCGCAGCACGTTTCGCTCGCTCAGGAGCGGCCGCCACTCGATGCGGGCCGCGAAGAGCTTGCCAAGGCCGTCGTTTCGACCGGCGGTGGCGAACGCGAGTACACGTTTACCGAGGACCCGGCCATTCTCGACGTCGCGCGCGCCATGGCTCGTGCTTTTCCGGGCCTGCCGCTGCTTGGCTGCGACATCATTCGCGATTGGGAGACAGGCGACCTGCACGCGCTCGAGATCAACGGCGGCGGCAATGTCTGGCATTTCTCTTCCCCTTGGTGGGCCGAGCAGCGGCGCGCAATGCCGCATGTCGCTCGCATGATGGTCGAGCAGTTTGATGCGTTCGACGTCGCGGCGCGCACGTTGATCAAGGCGACGCGAGCGCACGCGCGCTAAGCCGACCCATCTCATGTCGGGTCTGCGCAATTTCGAATCGAACGTTCAACTGGTTCGAAACTTTGTCTCGTGTTCTTTTGCTGCCTTTGAATGCAGACTAACCAGGTTTCTTCCGCATCCGTGCAGATCGCCGGCATGACCATTAGAACTCGGTGAACCAGTTTTGGAAACCGAGGGATCACCATGCTGAAGAACCTTCACCGTCTTGCTCTCATCGGCGCTTCCGGAGCGCTGCTCGCTGCGCTGCCGTTGCACGACATCGGCGTGTCGTCGCATTCGGGCGTTGCTGTCGCCAAGGACAATGGCGGCGGCGGCAAGGGTAACGGTGGCGGCAATGGCGGGGGTAACGGCGGTGGCAAGGGTAACGCTGGCGGGAAAGGCAACGCAGGCGGGAACGGCAATGGCGCGGGCAATGGCGCCGGTGGAGTCGGCGCAGGGTCCGGCAAGGGCGCTGGCGCATCGAGCAATGGTGGCGGCGCCGGTAAGTCCGGCTCAGCCGGGAAATCGGGCACGGCAGGCAAATCTGCGGCCTCCGGTGCGGCGGGAACGTCCGCCGGCAAGTCGGCCGCCTCGAAGGGATCAATTGCCAGCCAGCTTGGCGCGCTGAACGCCGCGCACGCCTCTACGACCGCGATGGCGAATGCAGCGTCGAACTCGCGCGTCGGGAAGGTAGCTGCCATTGCCGCAGCAAACGCCGCTGCTACGACCGCTCAGCAGGCGCTCGCAGACGCTCAAGCCGCTGCTACCGCGTCCGCGACCGCCGTGGACACTGCGACACAGGCGGTCGCCGATGCAAAGACGGCGTATGACAACGCGGTCGCCGCGGCGGCCGCAGCACCGACAGATCCGACGCTCGCCCAGGCAGTGGTCGATGCGAAGGCGGCGCTAGACGCGAAAACGCAGGCCCTCGCCGATGCCACCGCCGCAGCCCCGGCAGCGACGGCGGTCTCGGACGCTCAGGCCGCTGTCGATGCTGCGACCCAAGCCCAAGCCGACGCGGTGGCGGCAGCTTCCAACAAGGCGACGCCGCTCTCCGCCGAAGCGGCGGCGGCGCTGGGTCAGATGCTCAGCAAGTAACCGTCCGTATTCGTACTACCGCGGCCGGCGTTCGCGCCGGCCGCGCTTGATTTCATCGCGCGTTGACCGGAACATGCGCAGAAGTCACCCGACTCCTGCGGCAACGGAAGACGCCCCTGATGGATCGCCCCGTACAGCGCCGGCTCGCCGCGATCCTCGTCGCGGACGTGGTCGGCTACTCGCGCCTGATGGAGGCGGACGAAGCACGCACGCTCAGGTTCGTGAGCGAGCGGCGGGAAACGATCCTGCGCCCGATCGTCGAGGCGCACGGCGGCCGCATCGTGAAGGTGATGGGCGACGGCGTGCTCGTCGAGTTCGCAAGTGCCGTCAGCGCTGTCGAAGCCGCCCTGAAGCTCCAGGCGGCGATGCGGGCGGCGAGCGCGGAAGCGCCGGACGAACCGTCGATCGCCTTGCGCATCGGCATCAACCTCGGCGACGTGATCGGCGATGGCGACGACATTTATGGCGAAGGCGTCAACATCGCCGCACGGCTCGAAGCGCTGGCGGATGCAGGCGGCATCGTTATCGCCGGCAAGGTCCATGACGAGGTTTCGGGGAAGGTGAACTGCGCGTTCGTGGACCTCGGACTCCAGTCGCTGAAGAACATTGCGCGGCCGGTGCCCGTGTGGCGGATCGCAGACGGCGATGGCGCACCGTCCTCCGCTTCGAACCGCCAGTTGCCCCTGCCGGACAAGCCGTCGATCGCGGTGCTGCCGTTCGACACCATGTCTCGCAACGCCGAGCAGGACTACTTCGCCGACGCGGTCGTCGAGTCGCTCACCGCTGCGCTGAGCCGCATCGGCTCGTTCTTCGTCATCGCCCGCAACACCGCCTTCGCCTACAAGGGGCGAGCGGTGAACGTGCGCGAGATCGGCCGGGAGCTCGGTGTCGCCTACGTGCTCGAAGGCAGCGTGCAGCACGCCGGCAACCGAATACGGATCACCGTCCAGCTGATCGAGACCGAGAACGGAGCACACGTCTGGGCGGAGAAGTATGACGGCTCCACCGAGGACGTGTTCGACCTGCAGGACCGCATCACCGAGCAGGTGGCCGGCGCGATGAACCCGTCGATCCGCCTCGCGGAGGTGGCGCGCTCGAGCCGCAAGCGGCCGCAGGACATGACGGCCTACGATCACACCATTCGCGCCTTCAGCCGTGTTTGGCTGCTCGAGAAGGAGGAGACCGCAGCTGGCCTCGCCCAGCTGCAGCAGGCGCTCGTGGTGGATCCGACGTATCCGTTCGCACTCGGGCTCGCAGCGTGGTGCCACGCGCAGCAGTCCGTGTACAACTGGGTCGATGACACGTCCGGTGAGCGCGCGCAGGCGCTGTCGCTCGCCGAGCAGGCAGCGAGTCTCTCCGCGAACGATCCGCTGGTGCTGACCGTGCTCGGAACGGTGCACACCTTCGCGCGGAACTTTGGTACCGCGCGCGTTCTACTGGAGCGAGCGGTGTCGCTCGATCCGAATTCGGCGTGGGCTTGGACCCGTCTTGGCTGGCTAGAGGTCTATGCCGACCGGCCACAGGAGGCGCGCGCCTACTTCGAGAAGTCGCTGCGCCTGAGCCCGCTCGACCCGATGAACTTCAACAACCACGTGGGGCTCGGTTCAGCCGCACAGGTCGAGGGTGACGACGCTGCCGCGGCTGCGCATTTTGCGCGTGCGCTCAACGAGCGGCCGAATGCGCTCTGGATCCATCGCAACCATGCCGCTGCCTTGTACGGCGCAGGCCGGCTCGACGAGGCGCGCCGGTCGATCGCGGCGTTGATGCAGGCGCTGCCGAACTTCACCGTCCGTCGCTTCAAGGAAGCGATGGTGTTCACCCCCGCTGTGCTCGATCGCGTCGGTGCTCAACTGGTCGCGCTCGGTGTGCCGGAAGGATAGGCCCGTCAGGCGGCGGGCGGCATCTGGTAGCCGGGCGTCGATTGCGACAGCGCAATCTCTTCCTCGGTCATGTAGTCGGGGATCGCCTGGAACAACGGCGAGGAGAGATAACGCTCGCCGGTATCGGGGAGCATCGCGAGGATCACCGTGCCCTTTGGTGCCTTCGCCGCGATGTCCATCGCCACCTTAAAGGTCGACCCGCCGGAAACACCGGTGAAGATGCCCTCCTTTTGCGCAAGCTTTTTCGCCCACTCCATGCCGTCCGCGCCAGAAACTGGCGTCAACGCGTCGTAGTAATGCTGATCGATCGCCTCCTGCAGGACCAGCGGTACGAAGTCCGGCGTCCAGCCCTGTATCGGGTGCGGCTCGAAGGCGGGGTGACTGCCCGCCGGCTCGCCGGCCGCGTTGCGCGCTTGAGCCTTGCCGCTGGCGACGAGCTGCGCGTTGGCAGGCTCGCACAGCACGATCTTCACGTCGGGCCGCTCCTTCTTCAGCACGCGGCCAACGCCGGCGACCGTCCCGCCGGTGCCGTAGCCCGTCACCCAGTAGTCGAGACGGCGGCCCTTGAAGTCGGCGAGGATTTCGCGCGCCGTGGTGTTGGCGTGGACGAGCGCGTTCGCGTCTGTCTCGAACTGGTGGGCGAGGAACCAGCCGTTCTTCTCGGCAAGCTCCACAGCCTTGCGGTACATGCCAAAGCCCTTTTCGGCCTTCGGCGTGAGGATCACCTTCGCGCCGAGGAAGCGCATGAGCTTGCGGCGCTCGATCGAGAACGTCTCGACCATCGTGACGACGAGTGGATGCCCCTTCGCCGCGCACACCATCGCAAGACCGATGCCGGTATTGCCGGAGGAAGCCTCGATCACCGTCTGGCCGGGTTTGAGTTTGCCGGACCGTTCGGCCTCCTCGATGATGCTGACGGCGAGGCGGTCCTTCACCGAGGCGGCGGGATTGAACGCCTCGACCTTGACGTAGACGTCGACGCCTTCGGGCGCGAGATGATTGACCCGCACGCAGGGCGTATCGCCGATCGTATCGAGAATCGATTCGTAGACCCGGCCGCGGCCGTTCGTCGTGCGGGACTGCTTTGCCATGCCTCTACCTCTGCGTTTGCCGGATGCGGACTAATGCTTGCGCGCCATCGTAAGCCCGTCGCAGATCGGCACGAGGCAGATCTCGACGCGTTCGTCGGCGCGCACCTTGGCGTTGATCGCGCGGATCGCCTCGGTGTTCTCGTCGTGCACCTTCGGGTTTGCAACCTCGCCTTCCCACAGGGTGTTGTCGATCAGCACGAGGCCGCCGTGGCGCAACAGCTTCAGCGCGCCCTCGTAGTAGCGGTCGTAGCCCGTCTTGTCGGCGTCGATGAAGGCGATATCGAAGGAGCCTGCCTGCCCCATCTCGAGCAGGCGGGCGATCACCGCATCGCCGCCCTCGAGCGAAAGGTCGATGCGGTTATCGACACCGGCGGCGCTCCAGTAGCGGCGCGCGATGTCGGTCCACTCGCGACTCACGTCGGCGCAATGGATGCGATCGGCACCGGCGAGCGCCATCGCCAGCGACGAATAGCCGGTGAAGGTGCCGAACTCGACGACCTTCGTCGCCCCCATCAGTTTCACCAGCAGGCCCATGAAGGCCCCCTGCTCCGGGCCGATCTGCATCCCGGCGCGATCGCCGAGTGCCGCTGTCGTTTCCTCGCGCAGCTGCCGCAGGATCTCGGGTTCGCGGTAGGCGTGCGCCGCGTAATAGCGATAGAGGTCGCCGCTCAGCCCGATCGTCTTGCCGGTCATGTTCCGTCCCTTGGTTATGGCCGCTCGCCGCGCGCGAGGCAGCCTTCGATCTCGTCGATCACAGGCAGCAGGTCGGCGACGCCGTCAATGACGAAATGCGCACCCGCGCGGGTGAGTTCGCCGTACGCCTTGTCACGGCGGGCCGCGAATTCCTTCTCGCTCAACGCTTTCGTCTCCTTCGGGTTCAAGCCGAAGGCGTTGCCGGTGAGCGCCACCGCGACGGTCCAGCAGCCGGCGTTGAGACCTTCCTCAACGCCGACGACCGTGTCGTCCACCTTCACGCACCGCCAGGCGGGCCAGACGCCGAGGTCGGCGAACGTCTTGTAGAGCATCAGCGGCGAGGGGCGCCCGGCCGAGAGGTCGCCCGCGCAAACGAGACTGTCGGCCTCATAGCCCTGCTTCTTCGCCAGCGGTATGACCCGGTCCATGATCTCGCGCACGTATCCGGTGGTCGAGCCGATCTTCACGCCACGCGCCCGCAGCGTCTTCGTCACCTCCGCCGCGCCTTCGATGAGATCGGCGTAATCGGTGACCGCCTCGACGTTCATCGGCACGAACACCTCGTAGACCTTGTCGATGTCGGCTTCCGTGGGGGTGCGGCCGTGTCGCTTCAGCCATTGCTTCGACACGCTGTCGAGCGCCATCAAGGCCTTGATGTGATCGCGCTTCGCCATCCCCATCGGTCCGCGCGCCTCGTCGACCGTGATCTTCACGTCGAACTTGCCGAACGCCTTCACGAACACGCCCATCGGCGCCTGGCTGCCATGGTCGATGACGGTTCCGGCCCAGTCGAACACGACGGCCCTCACGGTGTTGGCGGACATTCCTGATACTCCATTTTCCGGGCGGGCGAATGCTGGCCGCCAATCACGACGACGTGATGATATACGCCAACTGCATGCAATCGCTGCAAGAATCCGACATCCATCCGCCCGGACCCGCCGTTGCTGACGGACGCCCATACCGCTAGAGTCGCGCTTTCTCGAGGATCGGCAGGAACATGGATCAGGATCCGGGCAGCGAGGCGATCGGCCTGAAGCGTGTCGAGGCAACCCTTCCGGCCGACTGGTACCACGACCCCGTACAGCATGAACGGGAGCTCCAGGCGATCTGGTACCGCGCCTGGCTCTACGTCTGCCGCTCGGCCGAGATCGGCCCCGGCCAGTACCGCACCCACAACCTCGGCACGCAGACCGTGCTGCTCGTGCGCGACGTCGACGGCACGCTCCGGGCGTTCCACAACACCTGCCGCCATCGCGGCGCGGAGCTTTGCCCTGCAGGCGCCGGCCCCTTGAAATCGCGCGCGATCGTGTGCCGCTATCATCAGTGGACGTACGGTCTCGACGGGGCGCTGGCGCGCACGCCGCATGGAACGACGGCGCCCGACTTTGATCCTTCCGCGTACGGGCTGCACAAGGTCGGCGTGCGCGAGTGGCGCGGCTTCGTTTACGTGAAGATCGAAGGCGATGGGATGGACTTCGACGCCGCGCTCGATCCGTCGCCCGCGTGGCTCGCTAACTGGCCGCTCGAACGGCTGGTCGTCGGCCACGCAATGGTGCGCGAACTCGCCTGCAACTGGAAGGTCTTCTGGGAGAACTACAACGAGTGCCTTCACTGCCCGAGCGTCCACCCATCGCTGTGTGATCTTGTTCCCATCTACGGGCGCGCGATCATGCGGCCGGACGATCCTGCCGTCGGCACCGATCCGGCCTCCGACGATCCGCGGCACCGGGGCGGGTTGCGCCGGGGAGCCGAGACGTGGTCGATGAACGGCCTTGCTGCAAAGCCGGGGTTCGATACCCTGACTCCGCAGGAACGTGCAAAGGGCTACCGGTTCCTGACGATCGTGCCCTCTGGATACGTCGTGGCGCATCCGGACTACGTGCGCGTCGTCTCAATGCGCCCGCTCTCGCCGGAGCGCACAGAACTCAGGGCTGAATGGCTGTTCCTGCCCGAGACGCTCGCCGATCCGGGATTTGATCTCGCCAACGTCGTCGACTTCGCAACGACGGTGATGGAAGAGGACGCCGAGGTCTGCGAAATCAACCAGCGTGGCTTGCGCGCACGCGCCTACCGAGAGGGCGTGCTGATGCCACAAGAGTACGAGTTGAAGGCGTTTCACGATTGGGTTCGCGCCAGGCTGCGAAATTCAAAGAACAACGACGGCGAAGGCAGGGAGGGTAGCTCGTGAACATGAACATGGACCGGCGCACGTTCATCGGCGGCGCATCGGCAATTGCCGCCACGGCGCTGTCGCTGCAAAGGGCGCGGGCGGAGGGGCAGACCGTCAACGTCTACAACTGGGCCGACTACATCGGCCAGACAACGGTCGCCGATTTCGAGAAGGCGACGGGCATCAAGGTTGTGTACGACACATACGATTCTTCAGAGACCGTCGAGGCAAAGATGCTCACCGGCTCGACCGGTTACGACGTGGTCTGCATCGCCTCGCGCACGCTTCCGCGGTTCGTCGCGGCAAACATCGTCAAGCCACTCGACAAGGCGAAGCTGCCGAACCTCGCGCATCTCGATCCGACGCTCGAGACCATCCTCGGCACGCTTGATCCCGGCAACGCGCATGCGATTCCCTACATGTGGGGTTCGACTGGCGTGACCACGAATGTCGATCTGGTGAAGGCGAAGCTGCCCGATGCACCCTTTGAGTCGCTCGACCTGCTGTTCAAGCCGGAGAACGCCGAGAAGCTCGCCTCTTGCGGCATCAACATGCTCGACTCGCAGGCCAACGTCATCCCCATGGTGCTGGCCTACCTCGGACGCGATCCCCTGTCGGAGAAGCAGGAGGACCTCGACGCCGTCGTCGCGGCGTTCAAGCCCGTGCGGCAATACTTCAAGTCGTTCGACAATTCGAACTACATCAACGGCCTGCCCAACAAGGACGTATGCGTCACGATGAGCTGGTCCGGTGACTACGCGACAGCGTCAGCGCGCGGCAAGGAGGCCGGGGTCAACGTCAACCTTCGCTACGACGTACCGAACAGCGGCAGCCCGATCTGGTTCGACGTGTTCGTGATACCGTCTGATTCCAAGAACGTCGACGCCGCGCATGCCTTCCTGAACTATCTGCTCGATCCGCAGGTTATCGCTGCGGCGACAAACTTCACGAACTACGCCAATGCGAACAAGGATGCGACGCAGTACGTGAGCAAGGACATCGTCGACAATCCGGCCATCTACCCGAGCGAGGACGTGAAGAAGCGCCTGTGGCTGCCCAAGCCGCCAAGCGACGAGTACGAGCGGGCGCGCACGCGCGCCTGGAACCGCATCCGCACCGGAAGCTGAAGGATTTCCCATGGCTGATCTTGCGAAGGACGGCGTGCACCTCACGCTGGAACAGGGCCACGCGCTCGCGGTCGAGACGCTGACGAAGAACGGCTGCGATGAGGCGAATGCCCATGCCGTCGCCCGCAACATGATCCGCGCCGAAGCCGACGGTTCGGTCTCGCACGGGCTGTTCCGATTGCCGTGGTGCGTGCACACGCTGAAGACGGGCCGCGCAAATGGCGCGGCACGCCCGACGGTCACCCGGCCCGCGCCCGGCGTGGTACGGGTCGATGCGCACCGGGGCTTTGCGCCACTCGCGCAGGAGACAGGCATCCCGGTGCTCGTCGAGGCGGCGCGCGAGAACGGCATCGCCGCGCTGGCCATCGTCGACTGCTATCACGTCGCGGCGATGTGGCCGGAGTGCGAGAGCGTGGCGAATGAAGGCCTCGTCGCCTTCGCCTGCACGCCATCGTTCCCCTACGTGGCGCCCGCCGGCGGCAACCGGCCGCTGTTCGGAACGAATCCCATCGGCTTCGGTTGGCCGCGCAAGGGCAAGCCGCCGATGGTGTTCGACCAGGCTTCGGCGGCGATGGCGCGCGGCGACTTGATGATCGCAGCCCGCGACGGTCACTCCGTCCCCGAAGGCATCGGCATCGACGCCGATGGCCGGCCGAGTACCGATCCGAATGCGATCCTGAAGGGCGCGCAGCTCGCCTTTGGCGGCTACAAGGGCGCGGCGCTGGCGATGATGGTGGAACTGATCTCCGGGCCGCTGATCGGCGAGTTCCTGTCGATCGAAGCCAAGGCCGATGACGACGGCTCCGGCTGCGCGCCGCATGGCGGCGAGTTCCTGTTCGCGATCGATCCGGCGCGCTTCGGCGACCCCGAGAAGATCATGGCGCACGCCGAAAAGCTTTTCGGCGAAATCGCCGCCCAGCCCGGAGCACGCCTGCCAGGCGATCGGCGGCTGCGCAACCGTGAGAAAACCCGAGCGCAGGGCTTCTATGTGCCGCACAAGACGTGGGAGGCCATCAAGGGCACGGAGAGCCATAACTGATCTGTCGGCATTCTCCGGGCGTATCCACCACATGACCAGGTACGCCCTCGCCTATGTCGTTACGCTCGCTGTCTTTCTCGCCATCGATCTCGTGTGGCTCACGAAGGTGGCGCGCGGCCTTTATGTGGCCGAGATGGGCGACCTGTTGCGGGCACAACCGATGATGGGCGCGGCGATCGTCTTCTACCTGCTCTACGCAGCCGGACTCGTGTTCTTCGCGGTCGAGCCGGGGCTTCGCGCTCAGTCAGTCGTTACCGCTGCCGGGCTTGGAGCCGCCCTGGGATTGATCGCATACGGAACGTACGACCTGACGAATCTCGCCGTGCTCAAAGGCTACTCGGTTCGGATCGGACTGATCGACCTTGCGTGGGGTACACTCCTGTCTGGAGTCACGGCCGCGATCGCCACCGCCGTCGTGTCGGTATTCACCGCCCGTTGAACGAACCCGACTCCAACATCAGAGGATGAAGTCTCCGGCCGTAAGGCTCGAGACGCCAGCGAGCTTGAGTTGGAAGTCGGCGATGCCGTCTCCGTTCACATCGGCGAGGACCTTCAGGTCGGCTCCATCCTTCTGCCACAGCGCCTGACCGGCCTGGTTCGAGAACGCCTGCACGAGGCTGAAGGCCTGGTTGCCCTGGACGTTGCCGTTGGCGTCGATTGCGGAGAGATCGAGAACATCGGCGCCCGAGACGAAGTCGGTGATCGTGTCGATGCCGCATTTCTGCGAGCTGTCGTTGACCGACTGGAACACGAACTTGTCCTGCCCCGCCCCGCCCGTGAGGGTATCGGCAGCCGCGCCGCCGATCAGGCTGTCGTTGCCGTCGCCGCCGACCAGCGTGTCCGCCCCACCGTTGCCGCTCAGCGCGTCGTTGCCTGAGCCTCCGGTAATCCGATTGGCGAGCTCGTTGCCGAACCCGTTGAACTGCCCCTTGCCGGTGAACTCGAGGTTCTCGACATTCGCAGCGAGCAAATGGAAGAGGGTCGTGGTGCGCACCGTGTCGATGCCGCCGTTCAGCCCTTCGACCACCTTGTCCAGGCTCGAATCCACGACGAAGGTATCGTTGCCCGCGCCGCCATCCATCGAATCGTTGCCGACGCCGCCGTCGAGCAGGTCGTCACCCGCGCCGCCCTTGAGGATATCGTTGCCGGCAAGGCCGAACATCCTGTCGTTCCCGGAAGAGCCGTAGAGCGTCTCCGCACCGCTCGAGCCGTTGATGTCCGATACCACGACGTCCGGAAGCACCGTTTTCAAAATGGTGGTGTCAGCCGAGAGCCAGGTCGACGTCGACACCACCTTGTCATCGAATTTCAGCCACTCGATGTTGACGAGGGTGTCGAGGCCCCACTTGTCGTTCTTCACGGTCAGGAAGCCGTTGATGAGCGAAATCACGAAATCCTTGTAGGCGCCCTTGAAGCCCGCTGTGTCGGTGCCGGCGCCGCCGTCGAGGGAATCGTCGCCACGCATGCCGTAGAGCGTGTTGTCCGCATCATTGCCAACGATGCGGTCGTTGCCGTCACCGCCGATCGCGTTCTCGATTACCGTGCCCTCGGCAATCTTCACGAACTCCGTTGCGCCCATCTTCGAGATCGCGCCGGGCCTGAGGTCGATCGAAAGGTCGCGGCTGGTCGCCGCCGCATCGATCCAGTCCTTGCCCCCGTCGCTGTCGGTCAGGAGGAAGCGCCCCGCTTGGCCCGGCTCGAACAGCGTGGCCAACGCTTCATCCGTGTAATGATAGACATCGTCTTTCGCCGGCGCCGCGCCGTAGCCCGCAAACGAGATCGAGTTGACCTTGCCGATGGAGCCGGCTGCGAGGTCGGTGATCTTCAGCGTCCAGTTGCCGGCGCTCAGTTCGCCGCGGTAGCCGTTTATGCCGAACGTGTAGGTGAAGCCGTTGCTGGCGTCGGCCAACCCGGAGCCGTTACTCAGCATCATCGACGTACCTTCGGCGGATACGAGGTCAATGCGAAGGTCGCTGAACTTGGCGTGCTGTATCGAAAGCGTGAACTGCACGTTTTCGAGCGTGATGTTCGCGCCGACGCTGAACGAATAACTCCAGGTGCCCTTGTCCGGAAGTGTCGCATTGATTTTCAGCGGGCCAGTGCTCGCCGTGACTTCATTCGACGACGTCTGCGCTACAGGTGTGAACAGGCGCCATACCTCGGCCATGCGCACGGCGTTGAATGCGTTTACTTCACCGTAGCCGTACTCCTCGCCGTAGTGGAGACCGCCGCCGTTCCAGTTGTCGGCGCCGTTCCATTTCCAGGCGAATTTCTCGCCCCTTTGCGAGGTGTAAGCGAGGGGGGAGTAGACCTCCGGCCCGAGGCTCCCCGTGCCTGTGGCTGAATATGCGAGGATCGTCTGAACGTCGCGCCAGCCGAGCCCCTTGTCGGCGCTGAGGATCAGGACGCCGACGCCTGCTGCGATCGGCGTCGAGGAGGATGTGCCGTCGAAGAAATAGCCGTTGCCGACCACCGTGTTGTTCGTCGGGGCTGAGACCAGAAGGTTCGAGCCGTAGTTGTAGTTGGATTGCCAACCGGACTTCTCGGTCCCCCCGACGACGACGACGTGACGATCGGTGTTGAGGTATTCCCCCTGCGAATTGACGCCGCCGAAATAGCCCTTGTCTATGCTGTTGCCCGCAGCCTTGAAGCTGATCGTGCCGAGACCGTCACGCCCCTGGTCTGCCGCATTGCGCCAGGAGTTGAACTCGCGTGCACGGAACTCGCTTGCGATGCCCATGCTGAAGGTCGTTACGTCGAACTTCTCGAGGTTGACCCAATTCGACAGCGACGAAGCATCCGCCGCCGCGAACCGTGCGCCGAAGGCGACCCCAATGCCGCCCGTTCCATTTGCACCTGCGACCGCTAGAAGGGCCGAAGACGTCCCGTGGCTGATGCTGCTTCCTGTGGTGCCGACATTGATCGTCCCGTTCGCCTGCGCCACACGCAGTGAGGGATCGTAGTTTGGTGCAAGATCGGGCGCTGCGACATTGACGCCGGCGTCGTAGACGCCGAGCTTCACGCCCTGCCCGCGGTAATCCGCCCAGACCCTCTCAATGCCTTCACGGTTGACGGGTCCGTCGAAACCGATCCCTCCGATCGAGTCGAAATGCCATTGGTTCTTGGTGTAGTCGTTCGGGGTCTTGTAGAACGGATCGTTCGGCTTGAATGACGCAACCATCGTCGAAAGACTCCCTGCCAAGCACCTCATGCGAAGATAGCAGGACTCCTACCAACCCAACTTAAGGTTGGCAACTATAAGTTGTGTCATACACGGAATTTCAGTAAACGGAGGACTCTAGCTTTTCTTGGGGTACGGCTCAGTCGAGCCGCCTGCGTCCTTCCAGGCTGCGAACCCGCCCTTGAGATCGACCACGTCGAGGCCCATCGCCTGCAGCTGCTTAGCCGCGAGTAGCGAGCGCCAGCCGGAGGCGCAATGCAGCACAAGCGTCTTCTCCTCGCCGAACACCGTCTTGAAATACGGGCTTTCAGGATCGACCCAGAACTCCAGCATCCCGCGAGGCGCGTGGATACTGCCGGGAATCCGCCCCTCGCGCTCGAGCTCCCGCACGTCGCGGATGTCGACGATCATCGCCGTGCCGTCCGCCACCATGCGTTGCGCCTCGGCGGGCGACAGGCTCTTCACCTCGCGTGCCGCCTCCTCAAGCAGTTGGCGATAGCCGATCTTCAGGGGACGAACCATCAGGACACCTTTCGTTTCTGCCGCTTGAGTTTCCGCGATGTCGCCTCGACCTTGCGGAATACGCGCACGAGGTTGGCGCTCGCCAGTTTCTCCAGGGCATCGTCGCCCCAGCCGCGATCCATGAGCGCCGCGATCAGATGCGGAAAGCGACTCACGTCCTCCAGCCCCTCGGGCGCGGTGCCGCCATAGAAATCGCTGCCGATGCCGACGTGGTTCACGCCCATGCGCTTCGCCATGTATTCGATGTGATCGCACACATGGGCGAGCGTCGCGCGCGGTGCCGGACCCGCCTTTGCCGCGTGCGCGCGTTCGATCGCCGCCATCTCTTGCGAGGTATGCGCGGCGCGGATCGCCGGGAGAATCGGGGTGTGCCACTCGAGCGTCGCGCGGTTGAGGAAGTCGGGCACGAACGTCGCCATCACGACGCCGCCGTTCGCCTCGATGCGGTCCAGCAGGTCGTCGGGAACGTTGCGCTCGTGCGGACAGAGCGCGAAGGCGTTGGCGTGGGTCACGAGGATCGGCGCCACCGAAACGTCGAGTACATGGTGCGCCGCTTCCGGCGAGACGTGCGCACAATCGACGATCATGCCGAGGTGGTTCATCCGGCGCACCACGTCGCGCCCGAAGTCGGTGAGCCCGCCGTGGCGGCGCTCGCCGGTCGAGGAATCGACCCAGTCGAGCGTGCCGTTGTGGCAGAGCGTCATGTAGCGCACGCCGAGATCGTAGAACACGTCCAGGAGCTCGATGCTGTTCTGCAGGCCGACGCCGCCCTCGACGGAGACGAACGAGGCGATCTTGCCGAGCTTCCTCGCTCGGGCGATGTCGCTCGATTTCGTTGCAGGAAGAAACACGTCCGCATGGAGGTCGTTCATGCGGCGGATGAGGTTGATCTGCTCGAACGTCTTCACGGTCGGGTTCTCGGCCTCCGTCGCGACGAACGCCGCCCAGAACTGCGCGCCGACCTTGCCCGCCTTCAGCCGGGGGATGTCGGTATCGGTCTCCTGGTGCAGGCGGTCGAGACCATACGCGGCCACGTCGCCCTTCGCCGCGGCATCATGGCGGATTACCCACGGCAGGTCGTTGTGGCCATCGACGAGCGGTACGCGGTCGAGAAAGCGCTTTGCGCGATCGAGCATGCTCATTGGGCGTACGCATCCAATGTTGCGATCAGGTCTTCGGGTACGGCTACTCCGTGCCGCTCGGCCTTCTCACGGTGCGCATGGCGGCTGTCGCCGGGGAGGCGCACACCGGGATCGCTCACCATGGCGGCGAGCATCGCCTCGAGGCGCGGTCCGAACCCTTCGCCGAAAGCGTCCGGCGAGATCGCGAGGAAGAGCTGGCCCACGTCCGGCGGTCCGCCCTCGGCATTGCCGAACGGCGATGCCTGGTAGGCAAAGTGCGGACCCGCGATGCCGCCGGCGAGCACGTCGACGAGCAGCGCGAGCAGCGCGCCCTTGTAGCCGCCGGCCGGGCCCATCGAGCCGCCGTTGATCACCTGCGCGGGATCCGTGGTGTACCGCCCCTCGGCGTCGAGCCCCCATCCGAGGGGTATCGGCTTTCCCTCCTCCATGTGGCGCTTCACGGTGACCCAGGCGACCTGGCTCGTCGCCATGTCGACGACGAGCGGCGGATTGTCTTGCCGGGGCACGGCATAGGCGATCGGGTTCGTGCCGAAGAACGGCGTCCTGCCGCCCCACGCCGCCATCAGCGACGAAGAGTTCGCGAACCCGAGGCCGAGGAGGCCGGCCCTGGCGGTGCGCTCCACGAACCAGCCGACGACGCCGGCGGAGGAGGAGTGGCGGATCGCCAGCGCCGCCACCGCCTGCCGTTTCGCCAGCGCATGGAAGTCATCCATCGCCTCGTGGAAGGCCGCGTGGGAAAATCCGTTGTCCGCGTCGGACAGGATTGCCGCCGGCGCAACCTGGCGGTGGGTGGGCTTCGCATCGCCCTTCACCTTGCCGCACTGGAGATGCGCGCAGTAGGTCGGCAGATAGGCGAGGCCAACCACACGGATCCCGTCCGCTTCCGCCTCTAGGATCGACAGGGCAGCCTGGTCGAGCTGGATGCCCCGCGCGCCCGCGCCTTCGAGCGCGCGGCGCGCCAGGGCGTGCACCTCGGCGAGGGTCAGCATACGGTCGGCCATGGAAACTCCGGCAGTCTGGCGAGGCCCGTGAGCCTAGCGGGTCGAACCGCAGGCCGCCAGTGGACGGATGCGGCACCTGCGCCTACATTGATTGCATGCTGCTGCGCTGGCTCACCTGCCTGTTGCTCGTTCTGTCGCTCGTCGCGGCGAACGCAGTTTCTGCGCCCGCCGTCGCCAATGCGTCGCCGCCGGCGCACGAGCAGGGTTGCCCGCACGAGCAACAGGCTCCTGCGACGCCGGAGTCGAAGGCGGCGCTCGCCATGTGCTACTTCCACTGCGCGCCTGCGCTGCTGCCACACACGGCGGTCGGCGCCGCCGCGACCGAAATCGCCACCGTGCGCCTCGCATCGATCGAGCGCGCGCTTCCCGGCGCCATCGTCGACGTGGATACGCCGCCGCCCAGAACCTGACGGATCGTCGAAAGCCTTATCGATCCATCAGCAATTCTGGAGTTTTCAACGATGTCTCGGAACACGATGACGGCCGCATTCGTCGCGGCGACGCTTGCGCTTTCCTCTGCCGCCCTCGCGCAGGACTCGAGCCAGCCTGCCCAGTCGCAACCTGCGGCCGACGGAGATTGTGGTCATGCGATGCACGGCATGATGCATGGCATGGACGGCGACGACGGCATGATGGGAGCCATGCCCGGCATGGGCATGGGAATGGGTATGGGCAGTGCCAAGAACCGCGGCGGCGATGAAGGCCCCGCCAGCATGGCTTACCGCGGCGCCAACATGAAGATGCACCGCGACATGGCGATCACCTACACGGGCAACGCCGACGTCGACTTCGTCAAAGGCATGATCCCGCACCACCAGGGCGCGATCGACATGGCGAAGACAGTGCTCGCCTTCGGCACCGATCCCGAGGTGAAGAAGCTCGCCGAGGACGTGATCAAGGCGCAGACGGCCGAGATCGCCATGATGCAGGAGTGGCTGAAGAAGCACGGACAGTAACGCCCGCTTCGGCGACGAACGCCCTGCCGCCCGGCGCGGCAGGGCTTTTCGTTTCAATTTCCGCGTGCGAAGAACGGGGCGACGTCAATACGGGGGATCAACGATGAGACTCATTCGCTCCTTCTGCCTCGCAGCAGCATTCGCTGTGTCGCTGCCCACCCTCCTGCCGCACGGCGCAGCGATTGCGGCCGAAGCCGCGGGCCCGGTCCTCGTCACCGTGGCAGGCGCCGTCGAGAAGGCCAACCGCGGCCCGATGGACCCCTTCGCCGACGGGTTCCTCAACGCGAACAATCACGCGTTCCAGAAAGCACGGACCTTCACGTTCGCCGACCTCGCCGCCTTACCGCAGGTCGAAATCACAGCGCAGGCGCAGTCGTGGGCGAAGCCGGTCGTGCTGAAGGGCGTGCGCCTCGCCGACCTCCTCGCGGCGGCAGGTGCGTCGTCCGGCACCGTCACGCTCTACGCGCTCGACAACTACGGCGTAAAACTCGACGCCAAGGACCTGGCGGCGAAGGACTGGGTGGTGGGGCATAGCGCGGACGGCGTGCCGCTCGCCGTTGGGGGGCGCGGCCCGCTCTGGCTCGCGTACGACACCGCGAAGTCCGGCCCCGCCTCCAAGGAGGAGGAAGGCCAGTGGGTGTGGGCCGTCTACCTGATCACGGTGGAGTGATGGACGCGCCCGCCGTTGCGCCCTAGACTCGCTCCATCGCAATCGCGCAGGTAACTCCATGTCCTTTCTCAAGCGGCTGTTCGGTTTGGGGAGCGGCGAGCCGGAAAGCGCCGCCGCCGCGCCGAAGACGATTGCGGAAGCCGAACACAACGGTTTCCGGATTTTCGCCGAGCCCTACAAGGAAGGGGGCCAGTACCAGCTGGCCGGCCGGATCGTGAAGGACGTCGGCGGCGTCACGAAGGAGCATCGATTCGTGCGGGCCGACCGCTTCGCGAGCATCGACGAAGCGGCCAATCTGGCGCTCCAGAAGGGCCGGAAGATCATCGACGAGCGCGGCGACAAGATGTTTGACTGAGGCCAGGCGCCGCAGGCCGGATTTGAGGTGCGCCCGCCAGCCTGAGCGGCTAATGTCCGGCCCGCAAGAAACGGCCAAGAGGACGGACAAAGCGTGTTTTCCTGGATCGGACGCATGATCGCCGGCCTGTGGCGCTGGTTCATCGGACTGTTCGCCATCCGCGCGCCGGAGCATCAGCGCCGCGGCAAGGTGCATGCGGCGGGCCGAGCCGGCTGGCGCATCGCCACGATCCTGTTCATCCTCGGCTTCATCGCCTGGAACGTCGACTTCGTGTGGGCCACGCTGTGGACCCGCAACTGGTCGCTGAGCTATCCGAAGCAGGTGCTGCAGGAGGCTTCGGCTGGGGTGACGGCGCCTGCAGCGCCGGGGACACCCGCACAGCCCGTGACGCCCCCGGCGACCACCGCGCCGGCTGCTCCCGCAGCACCCGCCGAGCCTTCGACGCCACCCGCGTCCACCTCGCCGCCGGCGTCCGGTTCATCCACACAGAACCAGGCTCCGTCGACCGCGCAGCCGCTCACGTCAGAGACACCCACCGACACCGTCAAGGCGGCGACGGGGCTCGACGTCGCAACGCTCGCAGCGCCGGGCATGCCGACCGACACGGCGGGCGCCTGCCACAAGTCGAAGCTCGTGGCGATGCAGGCCCACCTCATCGACTTCCTGGTGAACCAGAACCGCTGGGTTCCCGCGATGCCGCAGTACAAGGCGGGCGTCCTCGGCGTCTGGTCGTGGGAGGATACGCCGTTCTTCGACAACAAGGCCTCGTTCGAGCTTGGCGTGCTGTCGGCGCTCAGGCGCACCGGCATCGAGCTCACCGACATCCTCGGCCGCACGCGCGGCACGTCCGCCGCCGACGATGACCTGCAGCGGGCGCAGGCGGCGCTGCAGACGGACGAGCGCACGTGGTACTTCAATCCGTTCGACAAGGATCGCCCGTTCGGCCCGACCACCGCGACGCCGACCTACTACCGGCAGGCGCTGCGCAACTACCTGGCTTTCAACGATCGCCTCGCCCAGTGCAAGGCGATGTACGACGCGCGGGCCGACAATCTGCAGCAATTCATCGAGCGTGTCGCCGCCGATATCGGCTCCATGGTCGACATCCTCGGCAAGCGCTCGCAGGGCGAACGCTACGATCCAAAGACGGATGAATTCGTGCCCGGCGAAGGCAACGACCGCGGCTGGTTCGATTTCCATGCGGACGACCTGTTCATGTACGCGTCCGGCAAGATGTACGCCTATCACGGCCTACTGCAGGGCCTGCGGGCGGACTTCGCGGGCGTGATCCAGCGCCGTGACCTGGGCGCGGTATGGGACCAGATGGAAGAGCATGTCGCCGAAGCGGCGGCGTTGCAGCCGCTCATCATCTCGAACGGGCGCGAAGACGGCGTCTTCATGCCCGATCATCTCGCGGTGCTCTCGCAGAAGATGTTGCGCGCCCGGGCCAACATGACGGAAATTCGGGATATCCTCGCGCGCTAGGAGCGCAATGATGGCACACGCACGATTCTGTTCGCTGATGGCTGCTGCCGCAATTGCGGCAGTCGGCTGGTCTTCCTCCGCTTCAGCGGGAGGAGCGGGCTTCTGGGTCGACCCCGAGCCGACGATCTGGAAGAAGATCCTCGCCAAACCGGGCGAATACCCCTACCTCGCCTGCAAGCGCGTGTTCGGGCTGGTCGAAACCTATGCGTGGGCGCAAGGGCCCGGCCGCACCGTCTACTGTCAGGTATCCTATGCCAACGTCTACGCGCCCGGTGAAGTGAAGCAGAACTTCAACACCCGCTGACCCTAGAGTCTTGCCGATTTGTAATTTGACCGTTCTGGACACCGGGTGGACCGTCTGCGCGTCATCCGTCCGCGGGGGATCGCCGATGGAGGTCTTGATGGGATTGCGTGCGCTTCTTGTCGCCGTGCCGATGCTCGTTCTGGCGAGCGGCCAGCCTCATGCGCAGCTTGCGGCGATCAACAATCAGTGCGCCCAGGATTTTGCTGCGAACTGCGGCAAGACGAAACCCGACAGCATGGACGCCCTGCGCTGCCTCGAGCGCAACGCAGACCGCCTCACTTCCTCCTGCTCGAGCGCGGTGCACGTGGCGCGCGCCGACTACAAGCAGATGCGGGCGGCGTGCACGGACGATTTCCTGAAGCTCTGCCCGCACACCCCGGCGCGCGGCGACAAGGCGCTGAAATGCCTGTCCGACAATGCCGCGCAGCTATCCTCGCCCTGCTCGAAGGCTCTCAAGCACATTCGTTCGTGAAGGCCGCTCAGCGGCAGGCGCCGTAGAGCGGTCGGCCGTAGAAGCGGTTCATGATCCAGGTGTTCGCCTGTGACGCTGCCTGCCAGGCTGCCTTGCCGTGGTCGACGCCGCGCATCATCAGGAGATTGACCTGCTCACCGCGCCCGCACAGGCCCTGCACGTAGGCCTGCGTGACCTTCGGTTCGACCACCGCGTCGCTGTCGCCTTGTGCGATGAAAAGCGGGGCGGCGATCGGCGCTCGGCCAGCCGAATTGGCTGCGATGGTCTCCGACCACGGCGGCGTCACGGCCGGATTTCGCTTGAGGTAGACGCCGTTGATGGCCGAAACCGATTGGAGCGCCGCAAGCGCGCTCGACGTGATGTCGACGCAGTCGCGGCCGGCCTGTTCGATCGCCGGCACGTCGTTCGGCTCGATGATGGATTGGACCGAGTAGCCGAACAGCTTCGACCACGAGTGCAGCGCGAGCGCGACGAGGATCTTGCCGTCGATCGTCGGCGCGTCGTTGTCGAGGAGACCCGCAAGGTTGGACGCCGGGGCCGCTGCCGCGATACCGGCGAGTTTCACCTCCGGCGCATACGAAGGCTGGATCTGGCCCGCCCACAGCACCGCCTGCCCGCCCTGGGAATGGCCCCACAGCGCTGCAAGCGGACCGGCAGCGGCTTCCGGCATCTGGCGCACGGCCCGGATCGAGTCGAGCACGGCGCGCCCTTCGCTCTCGCCGATCAGGTAGGGGTGGATGCCCGCCGTCCCGAGGCCCGGGTAGTCGGTCGCGACGACCACCGCCCCGTCCGCGACGAACTGCGTGAGCCCGGCGATGGAATTGAACGGCGTCTCGCTGAGCGTGGGCGCACACTGGGTGGCGACGCCGGTCGTCGGATGCGCCCATGCGATCACCGGCCGCCCGCCCGGCGGCACGGCGAACTGCGGCACGATCACCGAGGCGGACACGGCGATCGGCTCGTTCCGCAAGCCGCGCGAACGGTAGAGGATGCGATAGATGTTGGCGCGGTAGATGCCCTCGACCGGCCACGGCTGTACACGGATGATCGACCCTGGCGGGCCCTCGAGTTCGAGGGCTGAAGCGGCGTAGAACGGCTCCACCGCCATCGCCTGTGGCGACGCCGACCAAAGCGACGCGGCCACGAGCGCGAGCGCAGCGAGACGGCGCAAGACGGAAGCAATCATGACAGGGTCCCCAGGGGCGGATTAGACGTTGGTTTTCGGCGTCTTAGGCCCTCGGTTCGCGGCATGCAAGGCAACGCCGGATCATGGTTTCCGCGCCAGCCTGTCGTCGAGGGCGAGCACCGCCTTCAGCAACACCTGCGCGCCGGCCGCGCACTCCGCCGGTTCGACCTTTTCTTCCTCGTTGTGCGACACGCCGTTCGCGCACGGGCAGAAGATCATTGTGGTCGGTGCGACCCTCGCCGTGTAAGCCGCATCGTGGCCTGCGCCGGAGACGATGTCGCGATGCGTGAAGCCGGAGGTCTCCGCGGCGGTACGAACGCAATCGATCAGGGCTTCGTCGAACTTTACCGGCGGCGAGTTCCAGGTGCACGCTTCCTCGACTTCGATCCCCATCGATGACGCGATCTCCTTCAGCGCCGCGCGCATCGCTGCCTCCATGCGGTCGAGCTCTTCGGCGTCGGGGCAGCGGATGTCGACGGTGAGGAACACTTCGCCCGGAATCGTGTTGCGGCTGTTCGGCTTGTTTTCGATCAGGCCCACCGTCGCCAGCCCGCCCTTCGACTGGAGCCCGACGCGATTGACCGCCTCGATGAAGCGCGCCGCGGCGAGCAGCGCGTCGCGCCGCAAGTGCATGGGCGTCGTGCCGGTGTGCGCATCGCGGCCCCTCAGCGTCACCTCGTACCAGCGCATGCCCTGAACGCCGGTGACGACGCCGATCATCTTGCCTTCCGCCTCGAGCAGCGGGCCCTGCTCGATGTGCAGCTCGAACATCGCCTGGAACTTCGTCGCCCCGGGCTTCACCGGTCCGGCGTAGCCGATGCGGTCGAGTTCGTCGCCAAATCGTCGGCCGTCGCGGTCGGCGCGCGAGAGCGCGTAGTCCTCGCTGAAGACCCCGGCATGAACGCCGGACGCCAGCATGGCAGGCGCGAAGCGAGCGCCTTCCTCGTCCGTCCAGTTGACAATCATCAGCGGGGCGTTGGTCTCGACGCCGGCATCGTTGAGGGTACGCACGACCTCGAGCGCGGCCAGCACGCCCAGCACGCCATCGAACTTTCCGCCGGTCGGTTGTGTGTCGAGGTGCGAGCCCATCGCGATCGGGAGTGCATTGCGGTCCTTGCCCGGCCGCACGGCGAACATCGTGCCGACGCTGTCGACGTGCACGGACAGTCCAGCCGCTTCGCACGCATCGCGGAACCAGTCTCGTACCAGTCGATCCTCGTCGGACAGGGCAAGCCTGCGGATGCCTCCCTTCGGCGTGCCGCCGAACGTGGCCGTTTCCATGAGCGTCGACCAGAGCCGTTCGCCGTCAATGGTGAGGTTGGTGCCGCGCGCCATCGCTTGCGCACTCCTTCGATTCCAGGTCTCGTCCAGGACGAGATGTACAAGAAAAAGGGGCGGCCTTCAAAAAAGGCCACCCCGTGCTCACAGGGAATATGGAGCCGACCGAACGAAAGATTTCCCCTCTCTCGCTTGGTCAAGAATGATACTGCCAGAGTAGACCCCGATACGTCGAGAGCGCCGCCACATTAATTAATTCGTGCACTCATAGACTCGCACGCATCAATGTCTTTGCGAGAAGCAATTATCAGTCTTTCACCGTGAGCTTGCGCAACTGCCACGCCGACCATTCGTAAACCGCCTCGGACCTGAGCTGTGGCTTTGCATCGAAGGGGAAAAGGATCCACAGCGGCCCCCGGTCGTCAACCGGCAAGTACGCGCCGTCCGCTTTGTAGGCGATGATGGCGCCGTCGTTCACGGCCTGATCGACCGGGATCGTCGCATGGTAGGCGTTGAGTGCCGTCACCTTCAGCGTTTCGCCGCGTGCTCCGGCGGCCTCAAGCACCTGTTTCAGGGGTACGCCCTCGTACGTGCGCTTTCCATCCGTCCAGGGCGTATCGGTGGTGATCGTAACCTTCGGCAGCTTCTCGAGCATCGCGATGTCGAAGTCGGCGCGACCTTGCGCGTTGGTGGTCTTCACGTTCCCATCGAGGCTCAGGACGACGCGCCCGGCAGGTGCCGACAATGCCTGCACGGCAGCCGGGTCCTGGCCGGCATAGGCTTCCGTCACGCTCCAACCCAGTGTTGCCTGCAAGAAAAGTGCGGCGGCGCGCAGGGCTTCCATGCTCGATTGTCTCCCGATCGATTGCGCTGGTGTTGGCGCATCGTTGCAGGACAATCTCAGGTTGTCGATCTGCCGATCGACGGTCGGTCAATGAAGGGTGAACGTCAGCCGCGACGGATGCGAGGCGGGAGGCTCTCCAGGTCCGTCGCGCCCCGATTGGCCCACGCCTGGAGCCCGACGACGCCGACGAACGAAAGCGTCAGCACCAGCGCATAGACGGCGAGAAGTGGGGCAAACGGCACAACGTAGTTGAGTTCCTTCACGGTGCCGAACAGGGTCGCGGTCATCCAGGATGCGATCGAAACGGTGGCGAGCGCCGCCATGCGCGTGCGCTGGGCCGCATCCGTGGCAGCATAAGGCGACCAGCCGCGCACCGGATCCATCCGGTCGAACACGAACCGATGCAGGAACGCGCCGTTGACCGTCAGCACACTGACGACGGTGATCTTCGCCCAGAGCTTCGGATTGAACAGCGCTTCAGGCTGGCTCACCCAGTAGATCGCGAGGAACGCGAGACCCGACGTCCAGAGAAGGCCAAGCCCGATTGACACCGTGTGGGCCGCAAACCGGCAAAGCCGTGCCTCGTCGCCGGTCAGTCGACCCACCGACCGGAGCCGCGAGAAGATGTAGAGATCAAGGAGCAGCGCCACTCCAGCGCCGAGGCCGAAGCCCAGAAGGTGCAGCAGCACGAACGGCGTCTTGACGGCGATCGAGGGCAATCCGAACGGCAAGGCCATGGAGAGAGCATGTCCCGGGGCTGAAGCAGCCGGAAACGGCTGGGTGAGCCAGGCGGGCCAGAACGTCGCCCTTCCCCCGTCTGACGGCGCAAGAAGCACGGTGGCCAGCGACAGGGCCGAAATGATGACGACCGTGGACGTGTAGACGGCGGCTTCGTGGCGGCTTCCGGCGCGACCACGGCCGGCTTCGTCGATGCTGCTCATGACCCGTTCCCCCTCGAACGACTGGAGGGGAGTTTCGGGCCGAGCCCCCTAAGGAAGCTCGTCCGGCACTGCTACAAGTTTCGACGATGCGTTTACGAACGATGGGCGCGGCAAGCAGGCCGCCGCGCCCGAATTCGCTTCAGCGATGCACAAGGACGTTGCGGAACTGCCACGCATCGGAGGTGTCGATGTCCTCCGGAAACAGCCCCGGCCGGTCCTTGAGCGGGGTCCAGTCGGTGTACACGCCGACGACCGGGCCGAGGTAGGGGACTTGCACCTCGAGGCAGCGGCGGAAGTCCATGTCGTCGGTCTCGACGATGCCGGCGGTCGGGTTCTCGAGCGCCCACACCATGCCGGCGAGCACAGCGGACGTCACCTGGAGACCGGTGGCGTTCTGGTCGGGGGCGAGCATGCGCGCCTCTTCGATCGAGAGTTGCGAGCCGTACCAGTAGGCGTTCTTCTTGTGCCCGAACAGCAGCACGCCGAGTTCGTCGCGCCCGTCGACGATCTCGTTCTCCTCGAGGATGTGCGCCGCAGCCTGCCGCTGGCCGGCGCGGCCGAACATCTCGTGCAGCGACAGAACCGCGTCATTCGATGGGTGATAGGCGTAATGGCAGGTCGGCCGGTAGAGGGTGTTGCCCTTGGCGTCGCGCACGGTGAGGTAGTCGGGGATCGAGATCGCCTCGTTGTGGGTGACGAGGAAGCCGAACTGAGCGCCGGGCGTAGGGCACCAGGTGCGCACGCGGGTGTCGGCGCCGGGCTGCATCAGGAAGATCGCCGCGCCGCAGCCCGTCTCGTGGGTGCGGGCGTTCTCCGGCATCCACTTCTCGTGCGTGCCCCAGCCGAGTTCTGCCGGCTGCAGGCCTTCCGAGATGAAGCCTTCCACCGACCAGGTGTTGACGAACGTGTCGATCGGCTTCGGATGGCGCGCGCGCTGCGTGTCGCGCTCGGCGATGTGGATTCCCTTCACCCCGAGCGACTGCGCGAGCGCCGCCCATTCCTCGCGCGACTTCGGCTCGGCGCCGGCCGTGCCGGTGTCGCGCTTGATGTCGAGCAGCGCCTGCTTCACGAACCACGACACCATGCCTGGGTTCGCCCCGCAGCACGAAACGGCCGTGGTGCCGCCGGGGTTGCGGCGGCGGGCTGCCAAAATCTCCTCGCGCAGCGCGTAGTTCGAGCGCTTCGACGTGTCCATCTTCGGGTCGTAGTAGAAGCCGGGCCACGGCTCGACGACGGTGTCGATATAGAGCGCGCCGATCTCTCGGCAGAACTCCATGATGTCGTGCGAGGAGGTGTCGACGGAAAGGTTCACGCAGAAGCCCTGCCCCGGGCCGGCCTGCAGCAGCGGGCCAAGCAGATGGCGATAGTTGTCGCGCGTGATCGCCTGGTGGATGAACTTGAAGCCCTTGCCCTCGACCTTGGCGCGGCCTTCGTCGCTCGGGTCGATCACCGTAACCTTGGCCCGGTCGAACTCGAAGTGGCGCTCGATGAGCGGCAGCGTGCCGCGGCCGATCGAACCGAAGCCGATCATGACGATGGGGCCGTTGATGCGGCCATAGACGGGATACTTGGTCATGAAGACGACTCCTTCAGTTCGGCGTTTTGCGCTCTATGGGAAACAAGTGCGACGGTTGCGTTAAGGCGGGAAGCCCCGCGCCTCAGGCGGCGCGGGGAACAGGCTGGAAGCGGCCATCCTGTGCCATGGCGGCGACCAGTGCCGCAAGGTCCGGTTTGGGCACCGGCCGGCCGGTGGGCGACACGAGGCCCCGTGCGCCGGCAAGCGACGCGTGCTCGAGTTCGAGCCCGAGAAAGCGCTCGCGCTCGACCGGCCCCGGCAGCCACAGGTCGCCGGTTGCCTCGGCGGTGAAGCCGAAGCGTCCGTAGTAGGGCGCATCGCCCACGAGCAGCACTGCCCGGTGGCCGAGCGCGCGCGCCCGCTCGAGCGCCGCCGTCATCAGCCGGCCACCCACGCCCCTGCCGCGATGCTCCTCAGCGACCGCAAGCGGGCCGAGGAGCAGCGCCGGGCGGCGCGGGCCTGCCGTCACGTTCCACAGGCGGACGGTGCCGACGAGGCGTCCGGCCGCCTCGTCTCTCCCGCCCGCCGTCACCGCGACGAGCGACAGGCCGGCCGCCGGAAGCCTGTCCTCGCGCAGCCGCTCCGACGTCTTGCGGAAGCGGCAGTCTCCGAACGCCTCGTCGAGCAGCACATCGCGGGCCTCGACGTCACGCACGTTCTCTTCACGGATGTGCACCATGGCGCCAACTCCACTCGCTTGAGGTGGGTCAGATCGTCAGATCACGTACGACTTGAGCGGCGGGAAGCCGTTGAAGGCCACCGTCGAGTAGGTCGTGGTGTAGGCGCCGGTGCCCTCGATCAGCACCTTGTCGCCGATCTCGAGCGTGACCGGCAAAAGGTACGGCGTCTTCTCATAGAGCACATCGGCCGAGTCGCAGGTCGGCCCGGCGAGTACGCAGGGCGCCACCTCCGCCCCGTCCCGCGGGGTGCGGATCGGGTACCGGATCGCCTCCTCCATCGTCTCGGCGAGACCGCCGAACTTGCCGATGTCGAGGTAGACCCAGCGCACCGGATCGTCGTCGGACTTCTTCGAGATGAGCACCACCTCGGCCTCGATCATACCGGCTTCGCCGACCATGCCGCGGCCCGGCTCGATGATCGTCTCAGGCATGCGGTTGCCGAAATGCTTCGACAGCGCGCGGAAGATCGCCTCGCCATAGCTTTCCACGCCCGGAATGGGCTTGAGATAGCGCGCGGGGAAGCCGCCGCCGAGGTTCACCATCGACAGCGACAGGCCACGCACGGCGCACTCGCGGAAGATCTCCGCCGAGACCTTCAGCGCGCTGTCCCAGGCCTCCGGGTTGCGCTGCTGAGAGCCGACGTGGAACGACACGCCATACGCCTCGAGGCCGAGGCGATGGGCATGCTCGAGCACATCCGGCGCCATTTCGGGCGCGCAGCCGAATTTGCGCGATAGCGGCCACTCGGCGCCAGCGCCGTCGCACAGGATGCGGCAGAACACCTTTGCGCCCGGAGCGGCGCGCGCAACCTTCTCGACTTCAGCCTTCGCGTCGACCGCGTAGAGCATCACGCCCTTCGCGAACGCGGCCGCGACGTCGCGCTCCTTCTTGATCGTGTTGCCGAACGAGATGCGGTCGGGCGTCGCGCCCGCTGCGAGCGCCATCTCGACCTCGCCGATCGAGGCGGTGTCGAAGCACGAGCCGAGCGCGGCGAGGAGCTTCAGGATCTGCGGGTCGGGGTTCGCCTTCACCGCGTAGAACACGCGCGTGTCCGGCAGCGCCCGGGCGAATGCGAGGTAATTGTCGCGCACGACGTCGAGGTCGAGCACGAGGCGCGGTCCGTCCTCACGTCGGTCGGCGAGGAACTGCTTGATGCGGTCGGTCATCGTCGCGATCTCCAAATGGTCAGTGGGCGGACGAACCGCCGAAGGTGAATCCACTGGGCGGACCGCTGCGACGCGCCGGCGTAGACGCCGACAGCGCCGGGCGAACCACCCGACGTTGGTTTGTTGCCGTGGATTGGACCGGTTTGGAGCCGCTCCGCACGCCTGGCAAAGAAGGACAAGCCTCTTCAGAACGAACCCGGGGTCATCTCCCGGGAGAACCGAAAAAGCCCGCTCCGTCGTTGCTTCAAGTCGCGTTTCCCGAGCCGTCTCGGGATCGCCGGTTTCGCCTCCGGCTACTGACCAATGGCCAGCACGCAACCACAGGCACGTGCGAAATTGGGCAAGCGGTATGTAATGAATCGCTGACTCGCGTGCAAGAAAAAACTGAGCTTCGCAACGTGAACCTTCAGTCAGGCTTGTCGCCGAGCGTCTCCGGCCCCGCCTTGTTGAAGAGTGCTCGATCTATGGCGAGCCCGACCACGAGGATGAACAAAACCGCCGCAGTGGCGCCGAGCACCAGCGGCCATGCGCCAATGCCGCAGGCAATTCCGATCCCGCCGGCAACCCACACCGTCGCCGCCGTATTGAGGTTTTGCACGTACTTGCCCGTCGTGCTCTTGAGGATCATGCCAGCGCCGAGAAAGCCTATACCGCCGGCGATCCCCTGTACCACGCGGCTAACTGCATCCGCTGGAATCGCTTCGTTGGGAACCCCACCAAGCGCGCAGAGCACGAAGACGGTCGCGCCCATGGTCACCAGGGCGTGAGGCGCACTCCCGCCGGCTTCCCGTGGAGATCGCGATTGACGCCGATCGCTGCACCGGCAACGACGGCCGAACCGACCCGCAATAGGATTTCGATGAAGTCCGGATGCACTAGCCGTTCCGATCCCCGGATGCCGGTCCACTATAGAGCCGGTCGGCTTCGACTTGCCACTGCGCGCTGCGCTTGGCGATGAACCGGGTCGAGACCACAGTCACAATGAACACGGAGCCCGCGATGAACGCGAGTTCGGCATGGCTGAGGTGCAGGAGCGCAGCGCCGAAGCTGTGCGCCGCAAGGCCGTAGAACGACGCCCAGACGATGCCGCCCGTCGCATTGGCGATGAAGAACTCCCACCAAGGCATTCCGGCCGCCCCCGCCACCACGCCGGAGAGCGCCCTGAGGATCGCGACGAAGCGGCCGACGAACACGGCGATGAAGCCGTATCGACCGACGAGATACCGCGCGAGCCGCCAGCGCGAGGGAGTGATGCCGATCCGCTCGCCGTGGCGTTCGACGAGGACGCGGCCGTAGTGGTGGCCGGCGAGATAGCCAAGGTTGTCGCCGACGATCGCCGCCGCAGCTGCGGTCGCGACGATCGCGACGAGGGACAATCGCCCGGTCGAACCGCCATAAATGGCCGCCGTGACGAGCGCCGTTTCCCCCGGCACCGGGAGCCCGGCCGACTCCGCCATCACCAGGAGGAACAGCAACGGCAGGCCGAACTGGGCGATCAGATCGTGAAGCGTTTGCGGGTCGAACAGGTGCACTGTCGTGTTACCAGACCGTCATGGAACGCGCGTATCGGCGGATCGGATCCAGCGCGGGGGGCGCCGTTGATGTCCAGGAAACATCATTCCTTACAGTTCCGGTTGTTCAAGTACTCGGTCTTCGCGCTGTTGGCGTTCAATATCCTGCTCTTCCTCATACATGCCTCGGCGTACGAGGCAATCGACTCCCTCGGATGGGTCATCCTGCTCGGAGTGTTCGAGTACGAAAGTACGGCCATGGATGAGGTGTACTCGTCCCCGACCGAGAAATGGATTCTGTTCGTACTTCAGTGCGTGGGGTACGGCATGGCGGTTTACGCCACCTCCCAATACTTCTTCGCCGCAGAATGGGTGGACCTCGCAAACTCGATCACGTGGCTGCTCGTCTGCGCCGTCCTCGCCTATGACGTCTATGCACCCGGCGACTACGAGGGCATGGAGTGGAAGGTTCGCAACGGGGTGAAGGCGCTGCTCTACTCGGTCCTGGTCGGGATCGCGATCTGGTGGGGATATGAAGGCGCGACCGGCGAAGGCGGCCTCGTGGGGTTGCTGGACTTCTATGATGCTGCGCTCTGGATTGCCTGTTTCGCCGTGATCGAACTGAACGTGTTCGATTACGAGCGTCCCGACCCGGACCTGTCCCACCAAGCATCGTAACCAGTTCTGCCGAGCTTAACCTTCCGCTAACCTTGCACGCCCTCCAACCGGCTGGCACGTCATTTGCCTAAAGGTTTACCGAATGGCCGTCGAATTCCTCCGTCGACGGATTTCGGGACACCCAAATGGAACATCACGTCGACCGTGCTCGCCCAATCTGGATCGTCACCTCGGGAGACCAGGTGGTCGCCGCCTTCACGGTGCGCCGGCAGCTCGTCACGTTCCTGAGCGAAGATGCCAAGCGCTACGGGGAGGACCTGGCGATCGTGCGGGTCCCGGACGGAAAGGCCTGCCACAAGGCGTTTTTCGAGGCGGCCGATCTGATCCCGACGGCCCGACGGCGGCGCCGTCCCGACCTTGCACCGGCCGGGGACGATACGCTGATCGCCTGAAGCTTCAGGGCTGGCTGGCCTGTCCGGCCGAGGCGTCCCGAGGCTTGCGGAGGGTGGATCGATCGCGCAACTGGTCGCGGTCGACGAAATCGAACTGCTGGATCAACACATCTCTTACCACCGCACCCTTCAGACGTTCGTTCACGTCTTTCTGGATGCGGGAGGCAAGACTTTCGAGGTCGTACTGCTCGGGTGTTCGCGGGTTCACCGGATCGCTCGCGTAGATCGTCCGGAACGTCTCGTCGGCGATAAAGGGGTCCGGTGGCACGCCGAGCTTCTTCTGCATCGATGTGTCGATCGCATAGACGACGCGCGTCACCACGTAGCCGATCACCGCGCCGCCGCGAATGACGGGGACGCTGAGCGGTTCAAGCTTCACGTAATCGATGCCGCCAAACGCATCCGCCACCGGCGCCTTCGCCTCTGCTCCCGAGAGCATCGATGTCGTTACGTAGGCAGCAACGGCGGTCACGAGGCAAGCCCACACCCCCACAATCAGGAACCTCATCATCTGCGGTTCATGCCTTGCCGACGGGCTTGGTGGGAATCGCCCTGTAGGTCCGGTCGGACTCGGCGTCGTTGAGCGCGCGGGTCACCGTCTCGAAGACTTCGCGCGACGCGCGCAGGTGGAGGTCGAGGGCTGCGCGGTTGTCGTCCAGCGCCGTGCTAAGCAGCAGGAGCCGCTCGCGGACGACGTCGCCGACGGTGCCAAGATCGCCCTGCCGCGCAAGTCGAGCAAACTCGAGGAGCGCCTGGCTCTTCTGTACGGCGAAAGGCGTCGTGTCGACGGGCCTGAGTTCGCGCAGCGCTTGGGTTTCCGCCGCCACGACCTGCAACAGGCGGTCGATGACACCAATGAGGAGCGACTCGCGCGGCGAGGCCGGCCCAAGCGCCTCGATAACCGCCCGCTTCACGGCTTCACCGACGAGGGTTGCGCCACGTGCGCCATCGCCAGTCGATCGGCGAGGCCGATCCCGCCGGCACCTGCCATGGCGGCCGCCATGTGTTCGGTGAGCATCGATGACCACATCGACCCGGCTGTACCGCCGCCGGCCCACGCCTCGGCCGCTTTCGGCATCATCGACTGCAGGAACGACTGGAGCGCCAGCGCCTCGAACTGTCGCAACGCCGGCGGGACGTCCGGTTTGGCGACGGAACGGTTATGGAGCGCGATACGCGCCTCCTCCGTTCCCGCCCGCGACGGCTGGGCGGGCTCGGCTGCGCCTTGCGCCCGGGCAAGGTCTGCCACAACGGCATCGAAGGGGCGCACATCGGCGACCTGGGCTGGCGCGGCCGTTCTGTCCGCCGCAGGCGAGCCCGCCGCGGCGAGACGTTCGAGACGCGCCGCGGCTGCCTGCCGAGTGGCAGGATCGGCGGCCGACATCACCCCGGCGATCAGATCGGTCTTCAGATCGAGAGCCATCGACTTAACCTCCGTTAGCCGTGCCGACGGCGCGCGTTCTTCAAGCGCGCCTCCAGGATTTCGGTCAGTTCCCTGCGCTGCTGCATCTCGCGCGCGGCCTGATCGAGCCGGTCGAGTGCGCGGCCGGTGATGCGGGCACGGCTCGTCTCAGCCGCAACCTTGCGACGCTGTTGTTCCGCCGGCTGTTCGATCGCCGCGAGCTCGTGCGCGATTACCGCGAGCCGCTTGCCGTACGCCGCCGCGGCGAGCCCGAGACCGAGATCGACGCTGGAATAGCGCTCGAGCAGCGCATCCCGTTCTGCCACCAGGGTCGCCTTTCGGCGCGCCAACGCGGCGAAGCGCATCTCTTCGCGGTGAACGATCTTTTCCTGCAGGCGGTGCAGCCGCCCGGCGCGCTCATGGCGGTCGGGATCATGGGTCATAGGATCATCCTTGTGCGAGCCACTGGGAGAAACCATCCGTGAAAATCGCGAGCGCATGGCCGCCGGTGGCGTAGAGCACCGCCAGTGCGCCCGCGAGCATGAAAGGCATCGAGATGAAGAAGACCGGGATCTGCGGGGTGAGCTTGTTTGCAAGCCCGATCGCCAAGTTGGCGATAACGGCGAAGACGACGAAGGGCGCCGCCACGCGCAGAGCCAGCGCGAACGCCTGCGACAATACGGATACATATTCGCCGAGCGCACCCTGCGGGTCGAACGAGGTCGCGGGGACCAGCACGCGATAGCTTTGGGCGAGCGCCAGGGCGACCTCGCCGTGCATGCCGGTGACGAAGAACAGCGTCGTCGCGGTGAGCGTGATGAGGCTCGACAGCGGGACGGAGCCTTCCGCCTCTTCCGGGGCCACACCGGGAATGCCTGTGTAGCCCGCCATCGTCGCAGCGCCTTGCATCATGAACTGGAGGGCGCCGAAGAACGCACGCGCGCATGCGCCGATGAGGCCTCCGGTCGCCATCTCGCTCAAGACGAGCCCGAGCATGCGCGTCCACACCTGCGGCTCTACGAGCGGCCGGAGCGCCGGCTCGGACAACGGCGTAAGCGCAAGTGACAGGCCGGCCGCCAACGCGAGCCGCACCTGCATCGGCACCCGCGGACTCGACAGCCCAGGCATGATCATCAGGCACGTGCCGACCCGGCAAAACGTGAGGAACGCCACAACGATCAGGGTGGTGTCGACGGCGATCACGAGACGCTCCCGACGGATTCGAGCTTCACCCCCCGTGAGATCTCGAGGTGCGACAGCACCGGCAGCGTTACGAACAGGCGCTCCACCATCATGCGGACGTAGGGACGCACGTCTGGGGCGGTAACAAGCACGAACATGCCGCTGTCGGCCCGTTCGCGCACCGCCTTGGTGAGTTCGTGGCCGAACTGCTCGACGAGCCGCGGGTCGACGTCGAAATCGATCGGATCGCCCTTGCCGTCGCGCTTGACGGCCTGGTGAAAGGCCAGATCCCAACGGTTGCCGAGCCGAAGGATTCTCAGGCTGCCGTTGTCGGCAAGGTCGCCACAGAGCTGCTGGGCGATCCGCATGCGGACATGCTCGACGATTTGCTCCGTACGCCGCACATGCGGCGCGACCTCGGCAATGGCCTCGAGGATCTGCGCGAGGTTACGGATCGAAACGCGCTCGGACAGCAGCATCTTCAGCACCGCCTGCAGTCCGGAGTGCGACAGGTGCGTCGGGCAGATCTCCTCGACGAGCTTCTTGTAGTCGGGATCGAGCCGGTCGATCAGCGTCTTCATGTCGCGATAGGACAGGAGCTGGGCGAGGTTCGAGCGGATGACCTCCGAAAGGTGTGTCAACAGCACCGACATCGGGTCGACGGGTTCGTAACCAAGGCGGTCGAGTTCGCCCTCGAACACCTTCGGCACCCACATGGCGCGCAAGCCGTACGCGGGCTCGCGGACTTCCTCCCCCGGCACGTCTGGACGGGGTGCGTCGCCCAGTACCACCATGCACTCGTCGAGGCGCAGCACCTCGGATGCTACCACCGTTCCGTGGATCCGGATCTGGTAAACCTTCGGCGCCAGCGTGAGATCGTCGGTGATCTTGATCTCCGGTACCACGAACCCGTACTGACGCGCGAACTTCCGCCGCATCTTCGCCGCCCGATGGGCGAGTTCGCCGTGGGCGGCGAGGAACGTGGCCGATATCTGCTTGCCAAGGAGCACCTCGATCTCCTGCGTGCGCAGCTGCTCCTTCAGCGACAGTCGCTGCTCCTCCTCCGCCTTGCGCTTCTGCGCGCTTGCTGCGGCCTGCGCCTCTACGGCGGCACGTACCGCCTGGCGCGGCACGAGGTAACCCACGGTCGCGAACACGCCGGCAAGCAGCGCGAATGGCAGGAATGGAAGGCCCGGCATCAGGGAGAGGAGCGTCATCAGGAGCGCCGCCACGAACAGCGCGCGGGGATAGTTGCCGAGCTGTCCGAACACGGCCTTGTCGGCCGAGCCGCGGTTGCCGCCCTTGGTGACGAGGAGGCCGGCGGCGAGCGACACGATGAGCGCCGGTATCTGCGTCACGAGTCCGTCGCCGACCGAGAGCTTGACGTAGACGTCGGCCGCATCGGTCAGCGCAAGTCCGTGCCGCGTGGTGCCGATCACGATGCCGCCGAAGATGTTCACGGCAGTGATGATGAGGCCAGCGATTGCATCGCCGCGGACGAATTTCGAGGCACCGTCCATCGAACCGTAGAACGCGCTTTCCTCTTCGAGTTCTTTCCGGCGTCGTTGCGCTTCCTTCTCGTCGATGAGCCCGGCGGAAAGATCCGCGTCGATCGCCATCTGCTTGCCCGGGATGGCATCGAGCGTGAAACGCGCGCCGACTTCCGCAATGCGGGTTGCACCCTTCGTTATGACGAGGAAGTTCACGGTAATGAGGATCGTGAACACGATGACGCCGATCACGAAGTCGCCGCCCATCACCAGTTGCGAAAAACCTCCGATGACGTAGCCCGCCGCCGTCGTTCCCTCGTTACCGTGGGTGAGAATAAGCCGCGTGGTTGCGACGTTCAGCGACAGCCGCAGCATTGTCGCAATGAGCAGTACGGTCGGGAACGCCGAAAAATCGAGCGGCCGGTCGATCCATAGCGCGACCATCAGGATCAGCACCGCGAAGGCGATCGACACGGCGAGCCCGACGTCGATGAGCATCGGCGGAATCGGGACGAACAGCACGGTCAGGATGAAGGCGATACCGGCGGCAAAGCCGATGTCGCGGCTGCCACGGGTGGCAGTCGCCGGTGCCTTCAGGGCGAGGCCAGCCTCGCCCGTCATTACGAGAAGCCCTTCTCGACGCGGGAATAGACGAGCTCGGTGAACGACTGGAGTTCGGCGCCGATCAGGGGTGCGGTGAATATCGAGACGATCAGAATGACCACGATTTTTGGCACGAAGGTCAGCGTCACCTCCTGCACCTGCGTCAGCGCCTGGACGATCGCGATCGCTACGCCGACCGCCATCGCCGCAGCGACCGCCGGTCCGGCGCAGACCATGACGGTCCAAATCGCCAGTTGCAGCACCTCCAGCGCGTCAGTCTCGTTCATGGCGGTTCAGGCGAGCATGACGCCCGGGGTCAAGGGCAGTTCGGTACCGTCTTCGAGCACTGCAACGTTCTGCGTGTCGCCCAGGCGCACACCGGCGACGCGGCCAGCCTGGCCGGCGGCCTGGTCCGGAAGGTTCTGCTCGACGGAGACAGACGGGCTGCTGGCGCTGTTCGAGCTCTGGCCTTCCTCCCGCACCGTTCGGACGGAGCGTTCGACACGAGACTCCGGATCGTACTTCGTCTCGGTCTGTTCGCTGCGATCGGCATTGAGCCGTGCGACGGCGCTCACCTGGAAGTTGCCGAGGCCGAGGAACGGCAGCAGCGTTCGGCGCACCTTGTCCTCGACGTCGCCCGATATCGGCGCCAAGGTCGAGCGCGTCGGACCTCTCGAGGTTCGACCGCATTGCAGCTGGCGAGGCCGCATCATCGACGCGCTGGCACGACCGCTCGACGGCAAGGGGGCGGTCCTTCAGGGCGAGGAGGCCCGGGCGCTCAGTACCCGCCCTCCATCGGCGCTGGAGCGCCAGCGGCTGGGCGATCGCGTCGAGACCGGGATCTCCGTGATCGATACATTCACGCCGCTGTGCCATGGCCAGCGGGTCGGCATTTTCGCCGGGTCCGGCGTTGGAAAGTCATCGCTTCTCGCCATGTTTGCGCGCGCCAAGGGCTTCGATGTCGCGGTAATCGCGCTTGTCGGCGAACGCGGTCGCGAGGTGCGCGAGTTTATCGAGGACGGTCTTGGCGCGACGCGTGAGAAGTCCGTGTGCGTGGTAGCGACCGGCGACGACAGCGCGCTGATGCGTCGGCTGGCGCCGAGGACGGCGATGGCAGTCGCAGAACACTTCCGCGATGACGGGATGTCGGTTCTGCTGATCATCGACTCCATCACACGCTATGCGCACGCCTGTCGCGAAGTTGCGATTGCTGCAGGCGAAGCGCCGGTCGCGCGCGGATATGCGCCCTCGGTTTTCTCGGAGTTGCCGCTGCTTCTCGAGCGGGCGGGACCAGGTACGAACGGCGGCTCCATCACGGGCGTCTTTGCGGTCCTGGTCGACGGCGATGACCACAACGAACCCGTAGCGGACTGCATTCGCGGAACGCTCGATGGCCATATCGTCCTCGATCGTCGTATTGCCGAGCAGGGACGCTATCCGGCGGTGAACGTTCTAACCTCAGTCTCGCGGCTGGCGACGAAGATCTGGACGGCGGAGGAGCGCGATCTTGCGGTTCGCCTCCGTCGCCTCGTGTCACGATTCGAGGATTCCCGGGACCTGCGGCTGATGGGCGCCTACCAATCCGGAGCCGATGCCGAGCTCGATCAGGCGATTGCCATCGTGCCGAGGCTATACGATGCGCTGCAGCAGGACGTGTCCGAGCGCGGATCGAGCGATGCGTTCAGAGCGCTCGTCGAGGAGCTTTTGACGCGGAAAGCTTTGCCGCCGCCGACCTAGGCCAGAAACGCACGCACCGCTTCGATCTGGTCTGCCGACATCAGCGCCGGCGCGTGGCCGGCGCCTTCGATCTCGACGACCTTCGCCTTGGGCCCGCGGTTCTGCATCTCGACCGCGGTGGATCGCAAAAGTACGCCGCTGTCGGCGCCCCGCAGGACGAGCGTCGGGGCATGGACCGCGTCGTAGAGCTTCCACATGTCCGCGTCCTTGTCGACTATGGACTTGAAAACACTGGCGATTTTCGGGTCGTAGCGCAATCGGTATCCGCCGTCTGCAGCCTTCGCGCCATGGCGCGCCATATGTGCCCACTGCTCATCCGAAAGCGGACCAAACCCGGCGTGGATGCGGCGTAAGTAGATTTCGACCTCGCGCAGCGTCGGGAAGTATTCGTCGTGTCCGACGTAAGATGCGATCTCCTGAAGCGCAGCCTTCGGGATCAATGCACCGATGTCGTTCAGCACGAGACGGCGAACCGGGGATTGCGGCAAACTCGCCATGACCATGCCGAGCATGCCGCCCATCGATGTGCCGACCCAGTCGACCTCGGCGAAACCTTGCGTCGTCATAAAGGACTGCACCGTCTTTACGTAGGTGCGCATTTCGTAGCGGGCGGCGTCGTCGAACCAGTCGCTCTCTCCCCGGCCCGGCATGTCGAGGGCCACGACCCGCCGGCCGGACGCAGCGAGACCCTGTGCGAGCCAATCGAAGTCGCGCCCGTTGCGCGTCAAGCCGTGGACGCAAACCACTGGAATCGCTGCGCTTTTTTCGCCCCAGTCGTACCAGGCCATGGATAGCCGACCGAGGTCCGGCGGCAGTTCGAATCGTTCTAGCCGTGGCCACATGGAGGAAGCCCAAGTCCAGCAAAGCGAAAGGGCGGCCCGGAGACCGCCCTTCCAGCATAGAGAAGTATTCGTTCGATCAGAAGTTGAACGTCAGACCGACGATCACGTTGTTCGACGTGAGGTCCACGCCCTTGTTCAGGCTGTCGAAGTTCACATCGTTGATGCCGCGGAAGCGATATCCGACGTCAAGGCCCATGTTCGAGGCGAAGTTCCACCGGAGACCAGCGCCGACCTGCCAGGCGAAGGCCGTGTCGCTGTCATTGAGGTTGAAATCGCCGCCATTGTTGCCATTGCCGTCCACAAAGGCAACGCCGATACCGCCGCCGAAGTACGGAGACAGACCGCCGAGAGCGCCGGCAGCAGTATTCACTGCATCACCGACCACCGGGAGCATGTTGAAGCCCAGCCAAACGTTGCCGAAGATCGTCAGGGCGCCAATGTTGGCGTTCGAGTTGAAGGAGAAGTTGCCCGGAGGACCAAGATCGGCAACTGCATCTTCGCACGCCACGTTTGCGCAGCCCTTGAAGTCCGCGCTGATCTTGTTCACGTCCCACTGCTGGTACGAAATTTCGACTTCCGTGCGGGCCCAGTCCACAAAGGTGTAGCCAAATGTACCGCCGACGAGGAAGCCGGTATCGAAGTTTGCCTTGCCGTTCCAGTTTGTCTTGACGTCAAGGTAAGTATCTTCGTTACCAATTACGTCGCCGTCGTTATAGGTGTAGTTGCTCTTGACGTCGTTCAGCCAGCTGGCGCCGCCGAAGACGGAGAACGACCAAGCGGCCGGAGCGGCGACGGGCGGCGGCGGAAGATCGGCGGCGGATGCAGCCGAGGCGGACAGTGCGAGGCCGATCGCGGCCACCGAATACTTGAAGAACTTTGTCATGACGACCCCTCGTGTGAAACCCTATGACCTCATTCTTGCACTTGATCGCCGCAAAAGTCGACAGTTGGACCAAAAGTACTGTCTCGCATAAAACTACAACTTAAAATATACACCGACACTACATGCACCGAAAAAAACCGTTTCATTTCAATGGTTTGTCCGAGCTGTCGGTTTATGCTAAACGACCTTATAATGTTGCGGCAATGCCACAACGACGTCGAAAACGAAGCGGATGTCTGTCGCGAGGAGGCTCTGACGTAGCGTCATGAATGACCAAACCCCTACTTCCGACTCGTCCGTGCATCCCTCCGGCAGCGCCCTGTTCAGCACCACCAGAGAACGGTTCAACCTCGCGGAATCGCTGGTTTATCTGGACGGAAACTCGCTCGGGCCGCCGGTCAGGTCCGTCCCCGGCCGCGTCGAGCGGACGATCCGGGAGGAGTGGGGCGGGGATCTCATCACCTCGTGGACGAAGCACGGATGGTTCACGCTCGCCCGGTCGGTGGGTGACAGAATCGGGCGGTTGATCGGCGCACCGGCGGATACCGTGGTGGCGGGCGATACGATTTCCGTGAACCTTTTCAAGGTGTTGGGCGCCGCAATGAGTCTCTCGGCGCCCCGCAAGGTGATCCTGACGGACACCGGAAACTTCCCGTCCGACCTCTATGTCGCACAAGGTCTGGGCAAGCTTCTGGGAGATGTCGAGGTGCGCCTCGTTGAACCGGAGGCTGTATTCGACAGTATATCGGACGACATTGCGGTTGTAATGCTGACCGAGGTCGACTACCGCACGGCGCGGCTGCACGACATGCGGGCGATCAACGAAAAAGCCCGTAAACACGGGGTTCTGACCGTATGGGATCTCGCCCACAGCGCAGGCGCAATCCCCGTGGACCTCGAGGGCACGGGCGCCGACTTCGCCGTCGGGTGCACCTACAAGTACCTCAACGGCGGCCCGGGCGCGCCCGGATTTACCTATGTGCGGCAAGGGCTTGCGGCGAAGGTCGAGACGCCGATCGCCGGCTGGTGGGCGCACGCCGACCCGTTCGCGTTCGACCTCGACTTCCGCCCGGCGCCTGGAATCACCGGCTTCCAGTGCGGCACGCAATCGATCCTCGCGCTCGTGGCGCTCGACGAGGCGTTGTCGGTGTGGGACGGCATCGATGTGCGCGATGTACGCGCCATGTCCATCCGGTTGTCAGAGGTGTTGTCACACGAGGTCGAGACGCGTTGTCGACGTCACGGACTTACCCTCGCCGGACCCCGCGATTTCACCCGGCGGGGGTCGCACGTCTCGTTCCACTGTCCGGAAGGCTATGCCGTGATGCAGGCGCTGATCGCGCGCGGCGTCGTGGGCGACTTCCGCGCGCCCGACATGATCCGGTTCGGCATCACGCCGCTCTACATCGGCGAGGCGGACGTGCGGCGGGCGGCGGCGATCATCGCCGAGGTGCTCGACACGCGCGCATGGGACCAGCCGCAGTTCCGCAAGCGGCAGGCGGTGACGTGATCGCCGTCAGGCGATGCCGCTCTCGAGCATCGACTTGATCAGCACCACCTCAAGCTCGTGCGAGGCGGTGAGCCTTCGCCAGCGGTGATCGTCCATCGCCGCCGAGCGCCATGCCAGGAACGTCAGCACACTGACGTCCTCGCCGAGGCCCACCGTCGGCCCCGGCACGACGCGCACCATGATGCGCGGCGCCATCCTCTCCGGCTCCGGCCCGAGGTGATAGTCGATCGAAAGGCGGGCCTCGTCGGGAACGATCCGTACAAGAATCGTCGAACCGTCGAACAGGCTCGTGCCGCGCACGATGCCGCCCTCCAGCCGTTCGATCGTCCACGTGCCGAACGACCAGCGCGGCAGCTTCTCCGGATCGGCCATGAACGCGAACACGCGGCGCGGGCTAGCGTTCACCACGATCGACGTCGCATGCGACTGGCCCGCGGTCATGGCGGCGATCCTCCCTCGAGTTCGAACGTCCTGAGTGCTTCCGCGAGGCGCTTGCCGTCGGGGTCGGCGAGTGCGGCGGCCTTCAACGCCGAGAGCACGCTTTCGGGCGCGGACGAGCGCATCACCTGCGGCAGCACCGCGAGGATCTTTCCGAAGTTGCGGTTGCCGCGCTCCCACGTGTCGCCGTAGCCCTTAAGCAGGCGCGCGCAGTCGGCGAAGACGCGCGCGGCGGCAAGGTTCTTGGCCGCGAGCGACCGCAGCGCCTCGAGCCACCGCTCGATGTTCGCCTGCTCGTGCAGGAAGCGGTCGGACGACCGCCGCCGCCCCTTCAGCGACGCGACCGCGGCGAGCAGCATCTGTCCGTGGACGGAGGACGTCGACACGTCGAGCGGAAACGACCAGCGTTCACGGCGGTTGTTCTTCGTGGCCCACGCGAGCAGCGGCCGGGCAAACGTCGGCGGCAGGATCGCGGCAAGCTCCTCCGGCCCCGGCGAGAAGAAGTCGGCGATCGAGAGCACGCTCCCCTCGCCCTTGCGGGCCGCCGCGATCTGCGCGATGCGCTGCGGCGACCGCTTCAACTCGGCGACGCGGACAATGTCGTGAAAGCTCATCCAGTTTGCGAGCTGTCGCGCCGTTTCGGTCAGCAGAACCTCGTCCTGCGCGCCAAGTGAGTCCAATCGGTCCAGGAAGAGTTCCGCATACGCAGCGTCCTGGTAGTCGATCAGCCGCTCGACGCCGCGTGCGACGATGTCACGGCAGGGCTCCGGATACCGGCTTACGCGCGACGACAGGTTTGGCGGCAGACCTGCGAGCGTCTCCGCAGCGACACCGGCCACCTCTGGCGGCGCCTCGGCCTCCGCCTCGACCGTCCCGGCCGCTGTCCAGCCCGCCTCGAACCCGCGCCGGTTGGCCGCGCCCTCGCCCAGCACCGCCTCGAGCGCGGCGCGGTCGAGGCCTAGCGGATTGACGCGCGCGAACGCGCCGAACACGGGCGCGTTGATCACCGCGCCGGCTTTCGCCGCGAGCGCGGCAAAATCGACGAGCACCGCCTGCCGCGACCTCGACCGGGCCGCGGCGAGCGCGGGGCGATCGTCCATGCGGCCGTCGGCCATCGCCATCTTCTCGCTCGTCGCGTAGACGCGATGGGTCGACCCGACGAGCAGCGTGCGCTCCGGGGTGACGAAGCCGCGCTCCACCATGCGCGCCACCTCGGCGAGTTCGGTGACGATGGCGACGTCGATCTTGCCCGGCACCGGAAGCAGCGAGAGCACCGGCTCGCGGCCCTGAAGCTCCGCCTCGCGCACGCACTCGATGTAGTAGGTCGTTGCGCCGGTGCGCTGCGCGACGCCCGGAATGGCCGTGTACTGAACATGCCAGCCCGCACGCTCCAGCGCCTCCGTCAGCCATTGCGAGAGCACGCCGCCGCCCTCGCCTCCCATCGCCGCGATGAGAATGGTGGTGCGCGATGCGTCCGCCATCAGGAGACCAGCGGCTTCAGCGCCGGGAACAGTCTTGCGCGCACGCGCGCCAGGAGCCGGTCGAAGGCGTTCGGGTTGCGCACTTCCCGCGCCCGGTAGAACGACGGGCAGAGCCGTGCTGCATGGGCGACCTCGCCGCAGAGCCCACAGCCGACGCAGCTCTCGACGACGTGCGCCACCGGATCGACCTTCAGCGGATCGCTCGACGGCTTGATGGTGAGCGACGGGCAGCCGGAGAGCCGGATGCAGGCGTGATCGCCCGTGCACACGCTTTCATCGACGCCGTAGCGGTCACGCTCCAGCCGCTTGCCGCGCTTGAGCTTCTCGGCGAGGAACGGTCTCAGGCGGCGCTCCTTGTTGAGCTGGCACTCGCTCTCGGCGATGATCACCTTGAGGCCCGGCTCGCGCGAGGTCATCGCCGCCTTCAGCACCGACCGCACGTTCGCGACCTTGTAGTTGTTGAGCCGGCGGATCCACGTGACGCCCATGCCGGAAAGCGTCGCCGCGATGTCCATGCGCTTGCCGCCGCCCGGCGGCGCGCCGCGGCTCGACGGGATGTCCTGACCGCCGGTCGCGGCGGTGTAGTGGTTGTCCATGATGACGAGAACGTCGTCGTGCCGGTTGAACACTGCGTTCGACACGCCCGACGAGAGGCCGTTGTGCCAGAAGCCGCCGTCGCCCATCACGGTCACGACCGGCCGGTCGCCGAACTGCGAGGGGAGCGCGGACGCGCTCGCAAGCCCAAGGCCATAGCCCAGCACCGTGTTGCCGATGTTGAACGGCGGCAGCGTAGAGAATGTGTGGCAGCCGATGTCGGAGGCAACATGGAACGGGCCGATCTCGCGCTCGACGAGCTTCATCGCGGTGAACACGGGGCGTTCGGGGCAACCGGTGCAGAAGCCGGGCGGGCGCGGCGGCGGGGCGATCTTCAGCTCCTCCTTCGCCACGCGCTCGATGCCGTCGAGCGCGGCGAGCCGCTTGCGGACGGCGGGCTTCGCGGACGCCCGCAGCCGGCTGTCGAGGAGGAACGGGCCGATGCCCTTGAGCAGCGTCGCGAGCGTGTATTCGCCGGCGAGCGGCAGCATGTCCTTGCCGTGGAGCTTCGTGTCGATCCCCTCGCGTCGCAGCAGGTCGTTGATCGCCATCTCGAGGTAGGCGGGCTGTCCCTCCTCGACGACGAGCACGGACGATTTCCCCCGGCAGAAGCCCGCGATCTCCTCCGGCACGATCGGGTAGGCGACGTTCAGGCAGAAGATCGGCACCTTCGTGTTGCCGAACACGTCGGCGAGGCCGAACTCCTCGAGCACCGAGATGACCGAGTTGAAGTGGCCGCCCTGCACGATGATGCCAAGGTCGCCGTGCGCACCGTCGAACACCTCGTTGAGCGGGTTCTTCCGCAGCCATTCGAGGGCGGCCGGGAAGCGCACGTCGATCTTGTGCTTCTCCTGCGCGTAGGTCGAGGGCGGCAGCACGATCCGTCCGTAGTCGAACGATGCGGCGGGGAGCGGCCGCTTCGTGTTGTAGCGGCCCTCGACGTTGTCCTTCGCGCTGAAACGTCCGTACACGTGGCAGGCGCGGATGCGCAGCGTGAGCATCACCGGCGTGTTCGAGGCTTCCGAGAGCTCGAACCCCTTCTCCACCGTCTCGACGATCTTCGGCAGCGAGGGGCGCGGGTCGAGGAGCCAGATCTGCGACTTGGTGGCGAAGGGGTGCGTGCGCTCCTGCATGATGGAGGCGCCCTCGCCGTAATCCTCGCCGAGGATGATCATCGCGCCGCCCTTGACGCCGGCCGAGGCAAGGTTCGAGAGCGCGTCCGAGGCGACGTTGGTGCCGACGGTCGACTTCCAGGTGACCGCGCCGCGCAAGGGGTAGTTGATCGAGGCGCCGAGCATCGCGGCCGCGCCCGCCTCGCTCGCCGAGTGCTCGAAGTGCACGCCGTGCTCGGCGAGCACGTCGCGCGCATCGTTGAACACGTCCATCAGGTGCGAGATCGGCGCGCCCTGGTAGCCGCCGACGTAGGAGACGCCCGACTGGAGCAGCGCCTTCGCGACCGCGAGGATGCCCTCGCCGCGGAACACCTCGCCTTGCTTCAGGCGAAGCTGCTGGACCTCGCGGGCGAAGGAGCGCTCAGCCATCGGCGGTCTCCGTCGGCGGCGGTTCCGTCGTGGCGATCACCAGGATGCGGGCCGGGCCATTGCCGCCGGCGAGGTAGGCGTGGCCCATGCGGCTGTCGAAGTAGACGCTGTCGCCTGCCTCGAGCCGCAACGGTTCGTAGAACTCGGTGGCAAGCAGGAGCGCGCCGTCCAGCACGTGCACGAACTCCTCGCCGTCGTGGCGCGAGAAGCCGCCGGCCTCGTCGACGCTGCGGATCGTCACCGTGTTGATCGCCGGGTGCATCTTCTTGTTGGCGAGATCGGTGCACAGCACCTGCGCGTCGTAGCGTGCACTGACGAACGGCACGCCCTCGCCCTTGCGGCACACGCTGCGGATGCCGGCCGAGATCGGCTGCGGCTCGGCGTCGCCGAAGAAGGCGGTGATGTCGACGCCGAGGGCCTTCGAGAGCACGTAGAGGCTGTGCGCGGAGACGGGCGTCTGGTTGTTCTCGACGCGCGAGAGCGTCGCCTCCGAGATGCCGGTGCGGCGCGCAAGTTCGCTCAGCGAATGGCCCTGCGCACGGCGCAGGCTCTTGAGGCGCTGGCCGATGTCGAGCGCCGCGTAGTCGTCGTCGAGGGCGGCCGGTCTAGCCGGTGTGGCCATAGTCCCTCCGCGCCCCCTCCTCGGTGACGAGGCCCTGGCGAAGATCGGCCTCGACGGCCGCGCGCGCCCGCTTCGCCGGATCGCCGAAGCCGCCGCCGCCGGGAAGTTCGAGCACGAGGCTGTCGCCCGGCGGGATGACGTGCACGCCCTTCGAGCCGAGCGGCCTGCCCGAGCCGTAGCGCGCCTGGCCGGTCTGGCCGGGCTTGCCGCCGTCGCGACCCTGCGCGGCGTTGTGCAGGCGGTCGAAGGTGGCGGCCGAGATCGTGAAGGGCGCGTCCTCGCGGTTGGCGATCTCGATGCGCTGGCTCAGGCCGCCGCGGAACTCGCCGGCGCCGCCCGAGTCGGCGAGATACTCCTTGCGCTTGAACCACAGCGGGCACTGGCTCTCGGTGATCTCGACGGGGATCGTGCCGACGCCTGAGGGGAACGCAGTCGTGTTGAGGCCGTCCTTGCCGGGCCGGCCACCGATGCCGCCGAGGCCGATGTTGATCACCTGGAACCGCCGTGCAGCCTTCGTCTGCTCGGCCGGCACGAGGCCGTGCGCGCTGCCGAGGCCCAGAATCCAGATCGAGCCCGCGCTCTCGGCCTGCACCTTGCCGGGGAGCGCCTGCGCGAGGCAGCCGAACGTCGCGTCCGCCAGCATCTGGCCGATGACGTGGCGCGCGGTGACGGGGCTCGGTCGCGTCGGGTCGACGCAGGTGCCAGGCTCCGTGATGAGGTCGAAGCAGCCGAGCGAGCCCGCGTTGTTCGGCACGTGCGGGGCGATCACCGCCTTCAGTCCGAACACGGAGTAGGCGTGCGTGTAGGTGCGCGGCGAGTTGATGCCCTGGATCGAGGCGGGCGAGGAGCCGGTGTAGTCGATGGTGATCTTGCCGCGGCGGATTTCCAGGCGGGCGTGCAGGTGGATCGTCGACTCGTACCCGTCGAGCGGCATGTGGTAGCGCCACTCGCCCTCGGGCAGCGCGCGGATCGCGGCGCGGGCGCCCTTCTCCGACTGGGTGAGGATGTGGCGGCCGAGCGTGTCGATCTCCTTCAGGCCGAACTCGGTCATCATGTCGACGAGGCGGCGCGCGCCGGTGTCGTTGGCGCTGATCAGCGAGAGGATGTCGCCGCGCACCTCGACGGGGTTCCTCGAGTTGGCGAGGATGATCCCCATCAGCTCCTCGTTGATCACGCCCTCCTTCCGAAGCTTCATGTGCGGGATCAGCGTGCCTTCCTCGAAGGAGGAGTTCGCCTTCGCCGTCATGCCGACGCCGCCGACGTCGATGACGTGGCAGGTCGAGGCGAAGAACGCGACGCAGCGGCGGCCGAGGAACACCGGCGTCATCACCACGTAGTCGAAGAGGTGGCCGGTGCCGAGCCACGGGTCGTTCGTCACGTAGACGTCGCCGGGCTTCATCGTCGGCACGGGGAAGTGCTGGAAGAAGTGCGCCACCGCCGTCGCCATCGTGTTGACGTGGCCGGGCGTGCCGGTGACGGCCTGGGCGATCATGTTGCCCTTGGTATCGTAGACGCCGGCGGACAGATCGCCCGCCTCGCGCGTGATGGTGCCGAAGGCGGTGCGCAGCAGCGCCTGCGCCTGTTCCTCGACGACGGCGATCAGGCGGTTCCACATCACCTGCGTGCGGATGGCGGCGAGCGCGTCCTTCGACATCAGCGGCGTCCTTTCCGGTCGAGCACGAGGTAGCCGAGCGAGTTGACGGTCGCGCGGAAGCCGGAGCCCACGACCGTCGAGGTCTCGTGCTCGGCGATGATCGCCGGTCCGTTCACGGACGATCCGGGCTTCAGGTCGAAGCGCCAGTAGACGGGCGTCTTCGCAAGCTTGCCGAGGGCGGCGTCGTAGACCTGACGGTGGCGCAGCGGCTTCGGCGCCGTCGCGGCGCGGACCGTGCGGGCCTTCTCCGAGCGCTTCGGCACGGAGGAGGCGGTGACGGAGAACGTGACGGCCTCGACCTCCTGACCGGGAATCACGAGGCCATAAATCTGCCGGTAGAGCTTTTCGAACGCGGCGCGGATCTTTGCACCGTCGGCCTGTGTCAGCTTGCGCGGCGGGATCGCCACGCGGATCTCGTGGCCCTGGCCGACGTAGCGCAGGTCCGCGATGCGGGTGACGACGGGCCGTTCACGACCCAGCGCCGGGGCGACGACGGCGACGGCCTCGCGCGTCATGCGGTCGAGGAGCGCGTTGGTCCGCGCCGCGTCGAACCGGTCGAGCGAGACCGCGGCCGAGCGCGTCACCTCGTAGGCGATCGGCGCCTTGAGGAAGCCGATCGCGGAGCCGACGCCCGCGCCGACCGGCACGATGATCCGCGCGATGCCGAGCTTGTCGGCGAGGCGAGCGGCATGCAGCGGCGCGCCGCCGCCGAACGCGATCATCGTGCACGACGAGATGTCCTTGCCGCGCTCGATCGCGTGCACGCGCGCCGCGTTCGCCATGTTCTCCTCGACGATCTCGGAGACGCCGGCGGCCGGCCAGAACCCGTCGAGCTTCAAGGGATCGCCGATGTTCTTCTGCAGCGCCTTCGCCGAGGCCGCCTCGTCGAGCGCGATCTTGCCGCCGGCGAAATGCGCCGGGTCGATCTTGCCGAGCGCGACGTTGGCGTCGGTGACGGCGGGCTCGGTACCGCCGCGGCCGTAGCAGGCGGGGCCGGGCATCGAGCCCGCGCTGTCGGGGCCGACGGTGATGCGGCCGAGCTTGTCGACCCGCGCGATCGAGCCGCCGCCCGCGCCGATCTCCACCATCTCGATCACCGGGATGCGCACCGGGATGCCGGAGCCCTTCAGGTCGCGGTAGGCGCGCGCGATCTCGAACTTCCGCGCCCGCTCCGGCTCGCCGTCCGTCAACAGGCAGATCTTGGCCGTGGTGCCGCCCATGTCGAAGGAGAACACCTCCTTAAGGCCGCACTGGCGGGCGATGTCGGCTGCGAGGATCGCGCCGCCCGCCGGGCCCGACTCGACGAGGCGGATCGGAAAGCGCGCCGCCGTCTCGAGCGTCGTGAGGCCGCCGCCCGACATCATCAGGTAGAGCGGCGCCTTCATGCCGCGCGCCTTCAGATCCTCGGCGAGGCGGCCGAGGTAGCCCGCCATCAGCGGCCGCACGTAGGCGTTGGCGACCGTCGTCGAGAACCGCTCGTACTCGCGGATCTCGGGCGCGACCTCGCTCGACAGGCAGATCGTCACGTCCTTCGGCAGGAGCGGGCGCAACAGGTCGCGCACGCGCTTCTCGTGCGCATCGTGCGCATACGCATGGAGGAACCCGATCGCCACCGCACCGACGCCGTCGGCGACGAGCCTGCGGGCCAGCGGTTCGACCGCGTCCTCGTCGAGGCCGATCAGCACGTCGCCATCGGCCGAGAGCCGTTCGCGGATGCCGTAGCGGCGCTCGCGCGGCACGAGCGGCACGGGCTTGTCGATCATCAGGTCGTAGTGGTCGAAGCGCTTCTCGTAGCCCTGCTCGATCAGGTCGCGGAAGCCTTCGGTGGTGACGAAGGCGGTCTTCGCCCCCTTGCGCTCGATCAGCGCGTTGGTGGCGAGCGTCGTGCCGTGGATGAACACGTCGACGTCCGCCGCCCGCACGCCCGCCTCGTCGAGCAGCGCGTCGACGCCTTCGAGCACGCCGCGCTCGGGGGCGTCCGTCGTTGTCAGCACCTTGCCGCTCAGCCGCTTCGCGCCGACGTCGAGCACCACGTCGGTGAAGGTGCCGCCGATGTCGGCAGCGAGGCGAACGGACGCCTTACGGCGGGCAGGCGGTCGGGGCACGGGGCAATCCTTCACGTCACGCGGGACCGGCACCTTCCGACAGTTCCGGGCGCCTTTCAAGATTGAAATGACGTTGCAGTTTTGAAATAGTCGTCGCCATGACCACCCTCGCCCATGCCAAGTCGCTCGACGCCGACGATCCCCTCGCCCCGATCGCCGCGCTGTTCGAGCGCGCCGAGGGGATGATCTTCATGGACGCGAATTCGGTCGGCCCGATGCCGAAGGCGGCGCGGGCCAAGGCGCAGGGGCTGATCGACGACTGGGTCCACCTGCGCCGGCGCGGCTGGAGCGTGCGGCAATGGCTCGACCTGCCCTCGCTGCTGGGCGATGCCATCGCGGGCGTGGTCGGCGCGGGCAAGGGCGAGATCGTGTTCTGCGACTCGACCACGCTCAACCAGTACAAGGCGGTGGCGCACGCACTCAAGCTGCGCCCCGACCGCCGCGTGATCGTCACGCAGGCCGGCAATTTCCCGACCGACATCCACGTCCTCCAGGGCATCGTGAAGGCGCACCCCGGCTACAGCATCCGGTTCGTGGCGAGCGAGGACGAGGCCGTCGCGGCAATCGACGACACGGTTGCCGTCGCGGCGCTGAGCCACGTCGACTACCGCTCCGGCGAACGCTGGGACATGGCGCGCGTCACGGCCGCGGCGCATGCGAAGGGCGCGCTCACCGTTTGGGACGTGTCGCATTCGGCAGGCGCGGTGCCCGTCGACCTCCGCGGCTCCGGCACCGACCTCGCGATCGGCTGCGGCTATAAGTACCTCTGCGCCGGCCCCGGCGGCCCGGCGTGGATCTATGCGAAAAAGGAGATCGCGGACGCGACCTGGCCTGCGATTGCGGGCTGGATGGGCCATGCCGACGTGTTCGGCTTCACGCCCGACTTCGAGCCGCACCCGGGCGTGAAGCGCTTCCTCACCGGCACGCCGCTCGTCGGCGCGGACGAACTCGCCTCGCCGCTGCTCGACATCTGGCCGAAGGTCGACGTCAAGGCGCTTTGGGCAAAGCATCGTTCGCTCACGGACTTTCTGATCGGCTGCCTCGAGGAACACTGCGGACCGTTCGGCGTCGAGGTCACGTCGCCGCGCGACCACGGACGGCGCGGCGGCAACGTGTCGTTCCGTTCACCCGGCGCGGGCTCGGTGGTCGAGGCGCTGATCGATCTCGGCGTCGTCTCCTCGTTCCGATCGCCCGATGCGATCCGCTTCGGCGTGAGCCCGCTCGTCATCACGCACCAGGACTGCTTCGAGGCGGTGCAGCGCCTGAGAAAGGTGCTCGCTGAAGAACTCTGGAAGCAGCCGAAGTACGCCAAGGTGTCGGTGTGAGCGCACCCGTCCATCCGATCCGCGGACCAAACGCCTTCAAGCTCGGCATCTTCTCCGCCAACGCCGACGGCGGTCTCACCGTGACGGCCGTTCCCGAACGCTGGAAGGCGCGCTGGCCGGACGTCGTCAAGGTCGCGCAGCTGGCGGATGACGCGGGGATCGAGTTCTTCCTCCCGATCGCCCGCTGGAAGGGTTTTGGCGGCCAGACGAACGCGCGCGAGCATTCGTTCGAGACGTTCACCTTCGCCGCCGCGCTGGGCGCGCTGACCAGGAACATCGGCGTGTTCTCCACCGTGCACGTGCCGATGATCCATCCCGTCTACGCGGCGAAGGCGCTCGCAAGCGTCGACCACATGTCGGGCGGGCGCGCCGGCCTCAACATCGTCGCGGGCTGGAACCCGGACGAGTTCGCGATGTTCGGCATCGAGCGCGACCCCGAAGGCTACGCGCAGGCGATGGAGTGGTACGAGATCATCGTGCGCATCTTCACCGAGCCGAAGCCGTTCGACTACGACGGGCGCTTCTACAAGCTGAAGAACGTCGCCGGGAAGCCGCAGCCGCTCCAGCTGCCGCGCCCCGTGGTGCTGAACGCCGCCTTCGGCGGACCAGGCCGCGACTTTGCCGCGCGCGCGTCCGACTTCCTGTTCACCACCTTCTCCGACATCGACTCGGGCAAGGGGCACATCGACGACATCGTTTCCCGCGGCCGCGCGGTCGGGCGCGACATCGGCGTGTTCACCACCTGCCACGTGGTGTGCCGGCCGACGCAAGGCGAAGCCGAGGAATACTACGAACGCTACGCCGTGACGGAGCGCGACGAGGCGGCAGTCGACTTCTACATCGCGCAGAAGAAGAAGTTCGCGAGCTCCCACGATGAGGCGACGTTCCGTCTGCATGCGAAGCGTTTTGCCGGCGGCGGCGGCACCTATCCGCTCGTCGGCACGCCGAGGCACATCGTCGACGAGATGGTGAAGATGCATCGCGCCGGCTTTGCCGGGACCACCGTGTCGTTCGTGAACTTCCTCGATGAACTCCCCTACTTCATCGACGGCGTGCTGCCGCTGATGCGCGAGGCGGGCCTGCGCGCATGACCGGCTGTCCCACCGCCTACTTCAACCCGCCGCGGCGGCTGCCGTTCATTCCGCCGGAAGCGCCGCAAGGCAAGCGGCTGATCTCGCTCGCGATCAACGAAAGCCCGTTCGGCTGTTCGCCGCGCGCGGCGGAGGCGGCTGCGGAGCGCCTGAAGCAGCCGAACCGCTATCCCGACCCCTCCTCCCGAAAGCTGCGGCAGGCAATCGGCGCCGTGCATGGCTACGATCCGGAGCGGATCGTCTGCGGCAACGGCTCCGAAGAGCTGCTCGACGTGATCGGGCGCATGTTCGCGCGGCCCGGCGACGAGATCGCGATGGCGCAATCGGGCTTCTTCCAGTTCGCGGTGGTCGCGGCGCGCGTCGGTGCGGACCTGAAGCGCCTGCCCGAGCGCGAGGGCTTCGTGCTCGACACCGAGGCGGCACTCGCCCACATCACAGAGCGCACGAAGATCGTGTTCCTCGCGATCCCGAACAACCCGACCGGCACCGTGCTCTCGGCGGATGCGGTGGAGCGCTTCCAGGCGAGACTTCCCGGCCATGTCGTGCTGGTGCTCGACCTCGCCTACGGGGAGTTCCTGCCGCCGGACGAACTTGCCCGGCTGATGGCGATGGCCGAGCGGCTCGACACGGTGATTGCGCTCAGGACCTTCTCGAAGGCCTACGGTCTCGCCGCGCTTCGCGTGGGCTGGATGCTCGCGCCCGAATGGATGCTCGGCGGCCTCAACATGCTGCGCGGCGTCGGCAACGTGAACGCGATCGCGCAGGCCGCCGCGGAGGCCGCAGTGCAGGACAGGGCGTTCGTGGCCGAAGCCGTGCGCCAGACGGGCGAGGAGCGGGCGTTCCTCGCTGGCATCCTCGACCGGGTGGGCCTCGCGTACGTCCCCGGGCTGGGGAACTTTCTGCTGACCCGGTTTCCGGACGCGGAAGGGCGCCGGGTGGAGGATTTCCTCGCCCGTGTCATGGCCGACCACGGCATCTGGCTCCGGCCCGTCGGTGAGCCCGGATTTCAGGGCTGGTGCCGGATCGGCATCGGGACGCGGGCCGAAAACCACCTGTTGGCCGAGGCTCTCGACCGTTTCAAAAGGTCCGACTAGAATCGTAAAACCCAAAGGGAGGAAAAAAGAATGCGCAGGACACTGATTGCGGCTGCCGCCGCGCTTCTCGCCACCACGAGCCTCGCCGTCGCCGGCGACACCAAGATCGGCGCGCTGATGGACGCAACCGGCCCGATCGCGAGCTTCATGCCGCCGCTTCAGAACGCCGTGAACCTGGCGATCGACCAGATCAACGCGCAAGGCGGCCTGCTCGACGGCAAGGCGGTGCTGGTGGTGGGCGACACGCAGGGCGGCGCCCAGACCGCCGTCGACGCGGCGACGAAGCTCGTCAACGTCGAGAACGTGCCGGTGATCATGGGCGCGTTCATGTCCGGCACGACGATCGCCGCCGCGAACGCGGTCGCCATCCCGGCCGGCGTCGTGATGATCTCGCCGACGGCGACGTCGCCCGCGATCACCGACCTGAAAGACAACGACACGATGTTCCGGCTCGTGCCCTCCGACAACTACCAGGGCTCGGTGCTGGCGAAGATGGTGATGGACGCGGGCCTCAAGAAGGTGGCCGTGACCTACGTGAACAACGACTACGGCGTCGGCATCGGCAACACCTTCATCGAGGCCTACAAGAAGCTCGGTGGCGAGATCACGGCGGCCGAGAAGCACGAGGAGAAGAAGAACTCCTACCGCTCCGAGCTCGCGACGCTCGCCAAGGGCTCGCCCGATGCGCTGATCGTCGTCGCCTACGCGGGCGACTCCGGTTCGACGATCGTCAAGCAGGCGATCGAGGGCGGGCTCTTCACGAAGTTCGTCGGCACCGACGGCCTGCGCGACGATGCGCTAATCAAGGAAGTGGGCGCAGAGGCTCTGAAGGACTCGTTCTTCTCCTCGCCCACCTCGCCCGCCGACAACGCGATGCAGAAGAAGCTGCACGACCTCTTCAACGCCGCCTACAAGGAGGGCGCCGACAAGGCGTTCGTCGACCAGACCTACGACGCGACGTTCCTCGCCGCGCTCGCGGTCGAGAAGGCGGGCTCCTCCGACAAGACGTTGATCGCCAAGGCGCTGCGCGAAGTCGCTTCCGCGCCGGGGGAGGTCGTGGGCCCCGGCGAGTGGCAGAAGGCGAAGGACCTGATCAAGGCCGGCAAGGACATCAACTACGAAGGCGCCGGCGGGTCCTACGAGTTCGACGCGAACGGCGACGTGACCGGCTACATCGGCAAGTTCGTCGTCGACGGCGACAAGTACAAGCAGGTCGGCATCTTCCAGTAAGGACGGCGTCGGACGCTGGCAGGCAGCGGGCGGGCGGACGGTCGAGATCGTCCCCCGCCCTTCGTCTGCCGGCGCAGGACCGGACGGGACAAGGCGGCTCAAGTGCTCACGCTCGAGCATGTGACGATGAGGTTCGGGGGCCTCACGGCGATCGACGACGTGAGCCTGTCGATTCCGGACGGCCGCATCACCGGGCTGATCGGACCGAACGGCGCGGGGAAGTCGACCGCGTTCAACATCCTCGCAGGGCTCCTGCGGCCGAGCGGCGGGCGCGTCATGCTCAAGGGCGAGGACATCACGGCGCTAAGACCCTACGAGCGGGCTGGCCTCGGCATCGCGCGGACGTTTCAGCTGCCGCACGAGTTCTCGCGCCTCACCGTGCTCGAGAACCTGATGGTCTCGGCCGACCAGCACGAAGGCGAGAACGTGTTCAACGCCATGTTCCGGCGAAGATCGTATACGGACGAAGAGCGCGCGGCGCATGACAAGGCGCGCCGCCTTCTCGACCTGCTCGAACTCGCAAAGTTGCGCGGCGCGCTCGCGGGCACGCTGTCGGGCGGGCAGAAGAAGCTCCTCGAACTCGGGCGCGCGCTGATGCGAGACCCGAAGGTGATCCTGCTCGACGAGATCGGCGCGGGCATCAACCGCACGCTGCTCGGGCGGCTCGCCGACAAGATCCGCCAGATCAACGACGAGACCGGCGTCACCTTCTGCCTGATCGAACACGACCTCGACTACGTCTCGCGGCTGTGCAGCGAGGTGACGGTGATGGCGCAGGGCAAGGTTCTGGCGCGCGGCACCGTTGCCGAGGTGCGCGCCGACGAGCGCGTCGTCGAGGCCTACTTCGGCGGCGGGCGCTACGAGGACGCGTCATGACCGCGGCGCTGGCGATCGAGGGGCTCACCGCCGGCTACGGCGGGCCGCCGATCATCGAGGACGTGCACCTCGTGGTCGAGCCTGCGACCATCGCCGTGATCGTCGGGCCGAACGGGGCGGGGAAGTCGACGCTGCTCAAGTCGGTGTTCGCGCTGACGAAGGTCTTGGCCGGGCGCATCGTGTTCGAGGGGCGCGACATCACCGGGCTTCCGACGGCGAAGCTCGTGCCGCTCGGGATTGCCGCGGTTCCCCAGTCGAAGAACGTGTTCCCGACGCTGACCGTCGCCGAGAACCTCGACGTCGGCACGTATGCCGCCCCGCCCAGGGATCGCGCCGCGCTCGAGGAGCGGGTGCTCGCGCTGTTTCCGGACCTCAAGGCGGCGCTCCATCGCGCCGCGGGGGAACTCTCGGGCGGGCAGCGCCAGATGGTGGCGATCGGCCGTGCGCTGATGAGCGCGCCCCGGCTGCTGCTGCTTGACGAGCCGACCGCGGGATTGTCGCCGGCCTACCTCGAGAAGATTTTCGACCTGATCGTCGGCATCCGGAACAGTGGCATCACCATCCTGATGGTCGAGCAGAACGCGCGCCAGGCGCTGCGCATCGCCGACCGCGCGCACGTGCTCGTCAACGGCCGCAACTTCGTCTCGGGCACCGGCGCGGAGCTCCTCGGCAACGACGAGGTGCGGCGCGCCTTCCTCGGCGGGATGGCGGCGGCATGATCGAGTTCATCAACCTCTACCTGATCCCGGCGCTGATGGTCGGCTCGATCTACGCGCTCGGGGCGGTCGGCATCTCGATGCTGTTCGGCGTGCTGCGCTTTGCGCATTTCGCGCACGGCGACGTGATGTCGCTCGGCGCCTACGGCACGCTTTCGGCCGTGTGGCTCCTGAAGCTCTCCCCGCTCGTGGCGCTGCCGTTCGGCATCGCGCTGGCGGTCGTCGCCGCGCTCGTCATCGACCGGCTGTTCTACAGGCCGCTGCGGGCGCTGCCGACGATCTATACCGTGATCGCCTCGTTCGGCGTCGCGCTGATCCTGCGCTCGCTGATGCAGCTCGTGTGGGGCGCGCAGAACGAGGTGTTCGTGCGCGGCGTGACGCGGCCGCTCGTCCTGTTCGACACGATCCGCGTGCCAGCGCTCCACCTGAAGGCGATCGCCATCACCGCGGCGATCGCGCTCGCCCTGCATTTCTTCCTCACCCGGACGAAGACCGGCCGCTCGATGCGCGCGGTCTCCGACGACCCGGAGCTCGCCGCCGTCTCGGGCCTCGAGGTCGAGAAGGTGGTGCGCGCGACCTGGATCATCGGCGCGAGCCTCGCGGCGGTGGGCGGCGTGCTCGCCGGCATGGACACCGACGTCCACTCGAACCTCGGCTGGAACCTCCTGCTGCCGATGTTCGCAGCCGCCCTCCTCGGCGGCATCGGCAAGCCGATGGGGGCGCTCGCCGGCGGGTTGATCATCGGGCTCGTCGAGGAGCTCTCGACCTACCCGTGGATCGGCGAGGATTCGCTCGTCTCGCCGAGCTACAAGACGGCGATGGCGTTCGTCGTGATGGTGGCGATCCTGATCTTCCGGCCGCAGGGCATCTTCAAGGGAAGGCTCTTCTGATGGAGCTCGAGGGCCTTTTCTACTACCTCGTCGCCTTCCTGATCTCGGGCGGGATCTACGCGGTGCTCTGCCTCGCGCTCAACATCCAGTGGGGGATGGGCGGCCTGTTCAACGCCGGCATCGCGGGCTTCTACGCGGTCGGCGCCTATACCGATGCCATCCTCACCGCCGCCTCCTCGAACGGCAAGCACCTCGGCGGCTTCGCGCTTCCCGTGCCGGTCGGCATGGCGGGTGCTGCGATCGCCGCGGGCCTCATCGGCTACCTCGTCGCCAAGATCTGTGTACGGCTGAAGAGCGACTACCTCGCGATCGCCACCATCGGCATCGCGGAGATCCTGCGCCTCGTCATCGTCAACGAGCAGTGGCTCACCAACGGCTCGCTCGGCATCTCGAACATCCCGCGCCCGTTCGACGGGATGGTGCAGGGCCGCATGGCGGACCTCCTCTACCTTGCCGTGGTGTGGCTGATCGTCGCCCTCCTCTTCGTCCTCTGCAACCGCCTCTACGACAGCCCGTGGGGCCGCACGCTGCGCGCCATCCGCGACAACGAGCAGGCGGCGGCCGCCGTCGGCAAGGACGTCGAGAAGTTCCGTCTGCAAACTTTCGTGATCGGCTGCGCCATCATGGGGCTCGCCGGCGCCATGAGCGCGCACTACTTCAAGTTCCTCTCGCCCACCGCGACCGAGCCGCTGGCGATCTCGTTCCTCACCTGGGTCATGTTGATGGCGGGCGGCAGCGGCAACACCAAGGGCGCGGTCGCCGGGGCGCTCGGAATCTGGGCGATCTGGTCGGTGACGGAGATCTTCACCAACCGCTTGCCGCCCGACTGGGCGACGCGATCGTCCTACATCCGCATGCTGCTGATCGGCCTCCTCCTCCAGGTGGTCCTGCAGCGCTACCGCTCCGGCCTCTTCCCCGAGAAGCCGCCGCCGGTTCCTTACGAAAAGTAGAGCCTCCCGCCCCTCGACTTCGCCGCATTGGCGTGGAATACAGCGCCCGGTCATGGCCGATCTGATCTGTCGCAAGGTGGCGGACCTCCGCCCTTTTCTGGAACCGGATTCCAGCGAATGGACGACCGTTCCGCCGTTCCCGGTGGAGATGGTTCCGGCCCCCTTGGGGCTGCAGCCGACCGCCTACGTGATCGTGTCCTGGACCGACCGCCCCTACGGCGAACTCGAGGGCCTGACGCTCGCCGCCGTGCACGACGGCGCCCGCATCGCGGTGCGGCTCTCGTGGCCCGATGCGACGGAGGACCTCGGCAAGGGCGAAGCCTTCCCGGATGGCGCTGCGATCACCTTCCCGGTTTCAGGCGACCCGATCCTCGTGCAGATGGGCTCGCCCGATGCCCCCATCCACGCGCTCCAATGGAAGGCGCGCGCGGACGAGGTGCGGCCCGTCCTGATGACCGGAATCGGATCCTCCCGGCCGGGACCGGCCGTGGAACAGGCGGCGAAGGGCCGCTATGCTGACGGCCGCTGGCAACTCGTCCTGTCGCGCACGCTCGCCGCTCCGGAAGGCGGCGCGGTTCTGAAGGCCGGGAGCCCCGCCCGCATCGGCATCGCGGTGTGGAACGGCAGCAACCAGGAGCGCGCCGGCATCAAGGCCGCCTCGGTCGACTGGATCGACTTTCAACTCGAAGCCTGAAAGGCAACGAACGCATGGCAGTGGACAAGCGTCAGGTCGCGATGGTCATGGACCTGAACAAGTGCATCGGGTGCCAGACCTGCACCATCGCCTGCAAGACGCAATGGACGAGCCGCGAAGGGATGGAGGGCATGTGGTGGAACACAGTGTCCACGATGCCCGGCGAAGGCACGCCGAAGGGCTGGCAGACATCGGGCGGCGGGTTCGATCCGGAAGGCAAGCCGCGCCCCGGCAAGCTGCCCTCGCAGGGTGACTTCGGCGAGCCGTTCGAGTTCGACTTCGAGAAGGTGTTTTACGGCGGCGACGCCGGCGCGCCGCTCCTGCCGCAGGACGGCGACCCGAGCTGGGGCGTGAACTGGGACGAGGACCAGGGCGCCGGGGAATATCCGAACGCGTACTATTTCTACATCCCGCGCATCTGCAACCACTGCACCAGGCCCGCCTGCATGGAAGCCTGCCCGCGGGGCGCGATCTTCAAGCGCGAGGAAGACGGCATCGTCGTCATCAACGAGGACCACTGCCGCGGCTTCCGCTTCTGTCAGGAAGCCTGCCCCTACAAGGAGATCTACTACAACGCGCTGCAGCACAAGTCTCAGAAGTGCCTGTTCTGCGCGCCGCGCATCGAACAGGGCGTGCCGACCGCCTGCTCGCGCCAGTGCCCGGGGCGCGTGCGCTTCCTTGGCTTCCTGAACGATCCCGAGGGGCCGATCCACAAGCTCGTCCATGTCTACAAGGTGGCGCTGCCGCTGCACCCGGAGTTCGGGACCGAGCCGAACGTGTTCTACATTCCGCCGCTCTCCCCGCCCGCCTTCGACAAGGACGGCAACCCGACCGGCAAGCCGCGCATCCCGCTCGAGTATCTCGAGTCGCTGTTCGGGCCGGGCGTCAAGCACTCGCTCGACACGATCGAGGCCGAACGCCAGAAGCGGCGCAACGGCGAGCATTCCGAGCTTATGGACATCCTGATTTCGCGCCGCTGGCTCGATCTCTTCGGGCCGTTCACCAAGGCCCCGCGCGACATCGAGCAGGCGTTCCGGTGACAGGGCTTTCCCGGCGGCAGTTCCTGAAGGCGGGGGCGCTCGCCGCGGCCTCGCTCGCGGTGCCGTCGTTCATCGCCCGCTCGGGCGGCAGCGTCGCGCAAGCGGCGGCCGCGCCGCTGCCGTCGTACGGCGAGTTCTTCGACATCTATCGAAAGCAGCTCCGCTTCGACAAACGCGTGCGCGGCACGCACCTGATCAATTGCTGGTACCAGGCGCACTGCGCCTTCGACGTCTACGTGCGCGACGGCATCGTGTTCCGCGAGGAACAGGCGGCGCAGTATCCGCAGCTTGCGCCCGAGTACCCCGACCTCAACCCGCGCGGCTGCCAGAAGGGGTCGTGCTTCTCGCAGCGCATGTACGAGGAGAACCGGCTGCTCTACCCGATCCGGCGCGTGGGCGAGCGCGGCTCCGGACGCTGGCAGCGCGTGTCGTGGGACGAGGCGCTCGACGCGATCGCCGACTCCTGGCTCGACGTGATCACCGCGGAAGGCACCGACCGCGTGGTGTTCGATCTTGGCGCGTCGATCAACGTCGGCGCTGCGAACGCCGGACAGGCGCGGCTCGCTCAGCTCACGCACGCGATCAGCCTCGATTCGAACTCGTCGAACGGCGACGGCCACCGCGGCGCGTTCGAGACGTTCGGCAACATCTACATGGAGCGCTCGCTCGAGGACTATTTCCGCTCCGACCTGATCCTCGTGTGGGGTTGCAACCCGGTCGTCACCTCGATCCCCAACGCGCACTTCTTCATCGAGGCGAAGTACAACGGCACGGAACTCGTGGTGATCTCGCCCGACTACAGCCCGTCCGCCATCAAGGCGGACCTGTGGGTGCCGCTGAAGGCCGGCACCGACACGGCGCTCGCGCTCGCCATCTGCCGCCGCATCATGACGGGCGGACACGTCGACGAGGCGTTCGTGAAGGAGCAGACCGACCTGCCGCTGCTCGTGCGCACCGACACGAACACGTTCCTCACCGGCAAGGATGTGTTCGTGCTGGGCGAGGACGACACGTTCGTGATGGTGGGCGCGGACGGCGGGCTTTCGCCCGCGCCGAAGGATTCGCTATCGCTTGGCGCGCTCGACCCGCTGCTCGACGTCGACCAGTTCGTGACGATGATCTCGGGCGAGACCGTCCGTGTACGCTCCGTTCATTCGCTGCTGAAGGAGCGGCTCGATCCGTATACGCCGGAAGCCGTGTCGGAGATGTGCGGCACCTCGCCGGCGCTGATCAACACGCTCGCCGACAAGATCATCGCCGCAAAGGCGCTCTCGAACGTGTCCGGTTCGAGCATGAACAAGTACTTCCACGGCAATCTCACCGAGCGCGCGATGATCCTGATCTGGGCGCTCAAGGGGCATATCGGGAAGCCCGGCGCCGGATATTCGGCCTTCGCGTTCCTCGCCAACGACGGCTGGGAGGACTACGTCTCGGGCCTGCGCATGAGCGAACGCGCCGCGTTCGGCGGCGAGATCGGCACCAAGCTCCTGTGGGACCTCGCCCGCGGGCAGACGGCGGAGCGGTTCTTCAAGAAGCTCGGCCATGACTCGTTCGTCGATCCGGCATCCGTGCTGCCGGTGTGGACCTCGAGCCACCTGTTCTGGCAGGTGCACGGCGGCGTGATCGACCTCGCCGAGAACGCCGACCAGTGGATCCCGGGACTGAAGGAGCCGATCAAGCAGGCGGTGACGCACGCGCTCGACACCGGCAGGCTGCCGCTGCAGCCGCCGGCGGGCAAGGACCCGCGCATCCTGTTCCACTACTGCTCGAACCCGATGCGCTCGGTGCGCGGCGGCCAGAAGCTGCTCGAGGTGCTGTGGCCGAAGCTCAAGACGATCGTGGCGATCGACTTCCGGCTCAACTCCACCTCGAAGCACGCCGACTACGTGCTGCCCGCCGCCGGCTGGTACGAGGTGACCGACCACAAGTGGGTGACGCCGCTCGTGCCGTTCAACCACGTGACGAACGCGGCGACCGATCCGCTCGGCGAGAGCAAGCCCGACTTCTGGATCTTCACGATGATCGCCCGGCACATCCAGACGCGGGCGAAGGCGCGCGGCATCACGACGGTGACGAGCCACCTCGGCAAGACGATCCGGCTCGACGCGCTCTACGACGACATGACGATGGACGGCCGCTTCACTGAGAACGACAGCGAGAAGGCGGCGGGCGAGATCGTCGCGCAGTCCTCGAACCTCTCGCACGTGCCGTGGGAGGAGCAGAAAGAGATGGGCTTTGCCCACTACAGCGGCATCGGTCTTTCCCCGCTCTCGATCGGCAACGCGGGCGAGATGACGCCGGGCGAGCCGTTCGTGCCGCTGACGCGCCATACGAAGGACAAGCTGCCCTACCCGACGCAGACGCGGCGCATCCAGTTCTTCCTCGATTTCGAGACCTACCGCACCTACGACGAACAGCTGCCGCGCTACAAGGAGCCGCCGAAGATGGGCGGCGACTACCCGCTGATGATGACGGGCGGGCACGAGCGCTGGTCGATCCACGGCGTGTGGCGCGACAACAAAAGTATGCTGCGCCTGAACCGCGGTTCGCCCTACATGGTCGTCAACCGCGAGGATGCGGCCAGGCGCGGCATCGCGGACGGCGACTGGGTGCGCGCCTACAACGACGTCGGCGACTTCTACATCCGCGTGAAGACGGCTTCCGGCGTCAGGCCCGGCACGACGATCCTCTATCACGCGTGGGAGAACTATCAGTTCCCGGGCGGCAAGTGGCCCAGGCTCGTTTCGCCCTCGGCGATCAACCCGGTGGAACTCGCCGGCCGCCATCCGCACCTGCACGTCGGCATGCTCGAAGGCCAGCCCGGCGCGTTTGACCGCGACACGCGGATCGAGATCAAGCGCGTGGACCGGCTCGAGATCGACCGCATGGCGGGCCGCGCCTGACGGCGCGACGACGTCTCGTGCCTCGCCCCCCGCTCGAACGCAGCCAGATCTATCGCGCTTTCGCCGCCGCCTTCCGCTCGCCCGACGGCGGGGCGGACCTCTTCGGCCCGGACGTGCTGCCGCCGCCGCTGCCGCCTGCGGATGCGGCGGTCGCCTTCGCGGCCGCCTTCGAGCCGGCGCTCGATCCTGGCGCGGCATCGCTCTACGGGCGCAGCTACCTGAAGCGCGAGCAGGCCGACCTCTTCGAGGAGCTCGTTCGGTGGTACAGCTTCTTCGAGCTGAAGCGGGCGGGTTCGGCCGAGCTTCCGGATCACGTGGCGGTGGAGCTCGACTTCCTGCAGTTCCTGACGTGGCGCGAGGACGCCGCGCTGCAAGCCGGCGAGGACGTGGCGGACCTCCGGCGCGCCGAGCGCGACTTCATCCAGCGCCACCTCGTGCCGATCGCGGGAGGCCTGTCCTCGGCGCTGGCGGACCGGCACGATCGCTATGCTATGCTGCCGCGCCGCCTCGCCGAATTCCTCGCCGAGGAGCTCGACGACCTCAAGGCCTGAGTCATCGCCCATGCTGTTCCTGAAGCCTTCCCGCCCGGATGTCGCCATCGCCGAGGTCGAGCGCGTGCTGTCGCGGCAGTACGGGCTCGAGGGGACGCTCAATCCACTCTACGGCGAGCGCGACCAGGGATTCAGGCTCGACGGGGCGGACGGTCGGTGGCTCGTGAAGGTGGTGAACGCGGCCGAACCTGACTCCTACCTCGAGGCGCAGATCGCGGCGCTGCGGCACATCGCGTCCGTCGCGCCGGACGTCGCGGCGCCGCGTGTGGCGGCGACCGTCGAAGGCCACGGCATCGCCCGGTTCACGGATGCCGGAAACGTCCGTCAACGGATGATCGTACTGTCGTGGGTCGAGGGGACGATCCTCGGCGGCGTGGCGTATACGCCTGCGCTGATGCGGGACCTCGGGCGCACGCTGGCGCGGCTGGGCAGGGCGTTGCGCGGCTTCTTCCATCCGGGCCTCAGGGCGCGGGCGCTCCTGTGGGACGTGCGCGAGATCGGAGAGCTTGCTCCGCATACGGCGCTGATCGCCGACCCGGGCGAGCGCCGGCTTGCCGAGCGGGCGGTCGCACGGTTCCTCGGCGAGACGCTGCCGCGGCTCGAGGGGCTGGCGCTGCAGGCGATCCACAACGACGCCGGCGGACACAACGTGATCGTGAGCGCGGACGCACGCGGCGTGTCCGGCATCATCGACTTCGGCGACATGGTGCACGCCTCGCTCGCGCAGGACCTGTCGACGACGCTTTCGGACGCGCTGATGGGCCGGGAGGATTTTGCCGACCACGTGACGGCGCTTGTCGAAGGGTATCGCGCCGTGACGCCGCTCGGCGACGACGACCTCGCCGTGCTGTGGTCGATGACGGCGGCGCGGGCGGCGCTGACGCCGATCATCACCGCATGGCGTCGCGCCAACGATCCGGGTACGGACGATTACATGGACGTCCACGCGGGCGAGGCGGCGCGCTTCATCGACGCGCTCGAGACGCTGGGCGAGGAGAAATTCGTGCGCCTCGCCCGCGGCGAACCGCTGTCACGGCCGCGGCCCGCCGATGGGGCGATGCCTTCGCTGCTCAGGCGGCGCGTCGCGGACATGGGCGAGAAGATGCAGCTCTTCTACGACCCGCCGCTGCACCTCGTGCGCGGCGAAGGCGTATGGCTTTACGACCCGGCCGGCCGGCGCTACCTCGACGTCTACAACAACGTGCCGCACGTCGGTCACTGCCATCCGCACGTGGTAGAGGCGGTGCGCCGGCAGGTCGGCCTCCTCAACACCAACACGCGCTACCTGTTCACCCAGGTGCTGGACTACGCCGAGCGGCTGATCGAGACGATGCCGAGAGGCGACTGGAAGTGCCTGTTCGTCAACTCCGGCAGCGAGGCGAACGACGTCGCCTGGCGGATCGCCAAGGCCTACAGCGGCAACCGCGGCGCGCTCTGTATGGAGTATGCCTACCACGGCATCACCGACGCGATCGCCGACTTCACGCCCTCGGCCGACATCACGCCCGTAGGCCGCCCGCACATGCGCTACCTTATCGCACCCGACGGCTACCGCGGTCCCTACCCCGCCGGCCACCCGGACTTCGCCGCAGCGTATGCTGCGTATGCGGAGGAAGCGATCGCCGACCTCGACCGCGCAGGCTACGGGACGGCGGCGTTCCTCGTCGATTCGGCGTTCCTGACCAACGGCGTTCTGACGCCGCCGCCCGAGTACATGCAGCGCGTGGTCGCCGCGGTGCGGGCCGCCGGCGGCGTGTTCATCGCCGACGAGGTGCAGTCGGGCTTCGGCCGGCTTGGCGGCGAGCTCTGGGGGCACCGCACCCACGGCGTCGAGGCCGACATCATGACGATCGGCAAGCCCGCCGGGAACGGGTTCCCGCTCGGCGTCATCGTGGCGAGAACGCACATCGTCGACAAGTTCCTTCAGCACACGTCGTTCTTCTCGACCTTCGGCGGCAACAATGTCGCGTGCGCGGCGGGCGTCGCGGTGCTCGACGTGATCGAGCGCGACCGCCTCGTCGACAATGCCGCCGAGGTCGGCGCGTACTTCCGGTCCCTCCTCGAGACGCTCCAGCAGAGGCACCCCGTGATCGGCGACGTGCGCGGGCGCGGCCTCGCCATCGGCGTCGAGCTCGTCGAGGATCGCACGACGCGCAAGCCCGCCACCAAGCTGGTAAAACCGCTCCTCAACGCGGTGCGTGACCGCGGTGTACTGATCGGCAGCGAGGGCGTCCATGGCAACGTGCTGAAGCTCCGTCCGCCGATCGTCTTTGCGCGCGAGCACTGCGAGATCGCGGCGGACGCGCTCGACCGGAGCCTTGCGGCTTGCGCCGGCTGAGCCGAGCGGTTAGCACCGGGGCGACATGAAGGGCCTGTTCAAGATCTTTTTCGGGATTCCCGGCACGAGGCCATGGCTCCTGGTCGGCTGCTTGCTGCTATCCAGCCTGTTCGACGCGGTCGGCGTGGGTGTCCTGCTCCCCATCCTGTCGCAGCTGAGCGGAACCACGCGCGAAAATCCGACCGCACTCGAACGGTTCGTGAACGGACTGTTCGAGTTCATCGGATTCACGCCAAGCGGTGGCACGCTCGTCGCCGTTCTGGCGCTGACGCTCGCCATCAAGGCCGGCCTTTCCTTCTTCGCGATGAGCTACGTGGCAAAGTCGGTCGCGCGCGTCACCGCGCTGTTTCGCAGCCGCATGCTGAAGGCGCTGCTCGAGGCAAAGTGGAACTATTTCGTGGCGTTTCAACCGGGCGCCATCTCGAACGCCATTTCCACCCAGGCTATATCGGCCGGAGATGCCTACCAGGCTTCGGCGCTGGTGGTCGCGAACTCCATCCGAACCGTGACGCTCGGCATCATCGCGATCTTCATCTCCGGACGGCTTGCGCTCTGGGGGTTTGCGGCGGCGCTCCTGCTGGTGCTCCCGCTGCAGGCGCTGGTGCGACTGACGCGCCGCGCCTCGCTGCGCTCCGTGAAGCGTCAGGTTCGGCTGCTGTCTTACGTCCAGGATGCGATCTCGAACATCAAACCGCTCAAATCGATGGACCGACAGGCAGCGTTCGCCGAACGGTTCGCACAGAACGTGGCGAAGCTCGAGCAGCTTCAGATCAAACGCACACTTTCGCGGTACGGCCTGCGCTACGGCCAGGAGGCCATCGTGGCGAGTGCGATCTGCGTCGCGCTGTTCCTCGGAGGATCGGTGCTGAAGGCCCCCTTGCCGGAACTGCTGGTGATCGGGTTCGTGTTCTTTCAGGTGATCGAGACCGTCAAGTCGCTGCAGTCGACGCTTCAGACTCTCGCCGATGCCGAGCCGGCCTATTCGAAGTTCCTCGAACTGTTGGAGGAGGCCGAGTCCGCATCGGAGCCCCCGGGGGGCCGGCTCGTCCCCGTCCTCGAGAGGAGCATCCGGTTCGACGATGTGTCGTTCTCCCATGTCCGCAGCGAGAGCGGGGAACGTCTGCGCGTGCTGGACGGGGTCTCCTTCGATTGTCCGGCAGGCGGGATCACGGTGCTGATCGGTTCATCGGGCGCAGGCAAAACCACCATCATCGATCTCCTGATCGGCCTCCATCAGCCGCAGTCCGGGCAGATCCTGATCGATGACGTCCCGCTCGCGTCGCTGTCGCTCAAGACGTGGCGGCGGATGATCGGCTACGTGCCGCAGGAGCTCAGCCTGTTGCAGGGTTCGATCTACGAGAACGTCACACTGGGCGATACGACAATCAGCCGCGAAGACGTCGAGGAGGCGCTGCGCCTTGCGGGGGCCGGAGAATTCCTCGCGACGCTCCCCGAGGGGCTCGATACGGACGCGGGCGTAATGGGCGCGAAGTTCTCCGGCGGCCAGCGCCAACGCATCTCGCTCGCCCGCGCACTCGTCAGCAGGCCGAAGGTCTTGATCCTCGACGAGGTGACGAGCGCGCTCGATGCCGAAACCGAGGCGGAGATCTGCCGGAACATCCAGGACCTTTCGGGTCGCCACACCATCATTTCGATCACGCACCGGCCGGCGTGGGCGAATATCGCGCAGCGGATCTACAGGGTGGGCGGCGGGAAGGTGAAGCCTGTGCAGAAGGCCGGCAAGGCGGCAGTCACACCGTCCTGAGAACGTCCGGCTCCTGCTGGTCGAGCCGCGTGACGGTCTTGCGGACGAGCGGCACCACCTGGTTCAGGAATTTCAGAAGCCGCAAGAGCCGGTCCTCCTCGAAGCGGCGCATCCAGCCCTCGACGACGCCGGCGAATGAGAACGGCGCCCGGTCCGTTTCTCGTGCGACATCCCGGTCCAGCACAGGCAGCGTCATCACCGCCATATCCGATAGCGCCAGCGGCAGCACCGGTTCCTTCCGCTGCGCCGAACGGCCCGCCGGCGCCAGCGCCTGGTTCAGCACGAGCGTGACGACCTTCGGAGGCACCAGCCTCGTCAATCGCGCCGCGACCGCGATCGGCTCGTTGGTCGGGTCGGCAAGGAACAGAACACCCAGCGCAATGCGCCGGTTCGAGAGTTCTTCCAGGAAGTCGATTTCGCGCACGACGGAGAAGAACCGCGCGAATTGCTGCGTATCGAGATCGATGACGAAGTCCCGCGGGGGCGAGTTCAGGATGGTGTCGAACAACGCCATCTGTCCGGCGGTTCGCGACAGATCGACGTGCATCGACCGCTCCGGGTAGAAGGCGACGATCGAGCCCGGCGACGGCGTCGTGTCGAACGCGAACGGATTGCGCAGAGCGAGCAGCAGGTAATCCATCACGAGACGGGCAAGCAGCGTCTTGCCGGTCCGGGATATGTCGGAGCAGACCACGAACACATTGGTATGGCGCTGGCTCACGGCGCGCATGGGCGCATCCGCCAGACGCTGTGGCAGGAGGGCGCCTTGCGTCCCCCTGCCGGCTTTATCGACCCGCTGATCAGCCGCGCTGCAGGTCCTGCAGGAGCTTCACGCGTTCCAATTCCGCGTCGATCTCGGCGATCCACTTCTTCACGTAGCCGCGCAGCACGAACGAGAAGTTGCCCGGCTCCCCGTTCGCCGCCTTGTTCTCGATGAAGTCGCGGAACGTGACCGAGGAGAGATCGACCTGCTCGTAGGCCATCTCGTTGAGCTTCGGCAGCTCGATCTCGGCCATCGCCTGAACCCCGGCGAAATACCGCTTGTAGGTCTTTTCGTCCCATTCGAAGAAGTTGGTCTCGTTGATGAAATTACGCACGACCACGTAATCCATGTCCTTCACGTACTTGGCGATCTCGCCGATCTCCTCCAGAGAGGAAATGGCCGGGCCGACCACGTGAAAGAGCGAAAGACCGAAGGCGCCGTTCTTCGCTGCTTCAAGCACACCGATTCGGTCGAAAATGTCGAGCACCATCGAAAGGTTGCCGGCCTTGAGGTCCACGAGCGATACGCGGACATTGGCGGACTCGAGCGTGTCGAGCAGCTTCATCTGGTGGGCGACGTTCGTCATGTCGACGACCTCGGTCGTCGAAGGATAGAAGCGCTTCAGCGTTCCGCGAGGCCACTCGGTGTCGAAGGCGCGAAACAGGATATTGCGGCGGGCGAAATAGTCGAGAAGGACACGGGAAAGGGTTGTCTTGCCTACCCCGCCCTTGTCGGCGCCTACGAGAATGACCATCGGTTTCATCGGCAGCTCCTTGTTCGATGTTGCGTCAACCCACGGACGCGGGGGCGGCTGGGTCGGTGAGAGAGGCCCCGTCTAACACAAAGTTTTTCGGCAATCGACACTCCCCGGCACGTGCGGATACTATCGCGACACAATCGTTCAGACGACTGATAATCGGGCGCCGGCGGGCGCTGAAATCCCTCCTCTGCGGCTGGTTAACCGACGTCGCACGTTCCAGGACATGACCCCATGAATCCCGCGCTTCTCGGCATCGTGTCCGCAATCTCGTGGGGCTGCCTCGACCTCGTCGCTACGGTCTCGAGCCGGCGGATCGGCTCGGTCCTGACGGTCGTCGGCGTCTCGGTCGGGGGCTTTCTCATGCTCACGGCATGGCTTCTCCTGTCCGGCCAGGGGTTGCCGGCCCTTGCGGGACAAGGAGCACTTCCCGCCTACGGGGCCGGGATTGGCGTGGTGTTGGCGAGCCTGTTCCTGTTCGCTGCCTTCGCCGCCGGTCCGATCGCGGTGGTCTCCCCGATCGCCTCCTCCTATCCGCTCACCGCGCTGCTCCTCGCCTGGGCAACCGGTGATCAGCCGACAACGATTGCCATCGCCGCCGCGCTGGTGGTCGTTGCGGGCGTCGTGGTCGTCGCGACAAGCGAGCCGACAGGCGAGACGCGGAACGCGTCGCTGACGCGCTGCATTCTCCTTGCGGCGCTCGCGCACCTCACCTGGGCGGTGACGATCTATGCGGGCCAGTATGCGACCCAGGGTCAGACGGAGGCAGTGCACCACGCGGCGGTGAGCACCGCCTGGCTCGGACGTCTGGGAGGGTTCGCCGTGCTGTTGCCTCTCCTGATCGTGGCGCGGCCAAGGGCCTCGGTCGGACCGGTGTGGATGCCGGTATTCCTCCTGTTGGGCCTTCTCGACGTCGTGGGGATCGTCTTCGTGAACGTGGCGGCCGGCAGCGACCACCCGGTGCTCGCCACCGTCGCTGCCTCCTGCTTCGGCGTCGTGACGATCCTGCTCGGCTGGCTCGTGCTGAAGGAGCGGATTCCGCCGCTGCGCTGGCTCGGCATCGCCGTCACGTTTGCCGGCGTGGCGGCGCTCGTGACCTACGGACACGTGGACGCGTCGTGAGGTCGGCGTGACGTATACGGAATCAACAGCTGCCTTCATCGCCGATGGCGCGCGGCACGGCTGGACCGCGCTGCCGTTCTTCCGGCAGACGGCGACGGCGCTCGCTGCCGACCTCGACCGCCGCGCGGCGGCCGGTGAGGCGATCGCGCCGCCGCCGGAAGCGCTCTACGCAGCCCTTGCCGCGACGCCACTGCCGGCGGTGCGCGCGGTAATCCTTGGCCAGGACCCCTACCCTACGCCCGGCGATGCGCATGGGTTTGCGTTTTCCGTTCCGCCGGGGCGGGCGGTGCCGGCCTCCCTGCGGCAGGTGTTTGCCGCCTACTGCAACGACCTCGCGCTGCCGATGCCGTCCTCGGGCGATCTTCGTCCGTGGGCGGAACGCGGCGTGCTGCTCCTGAACACCGCGCTGACGGTCGGCAACGGCACGGCGGGCAATCACGTGCGCCTTGGCTGGCAGGCGCTGGCGCGCGAGGTGATCGCCGCCGTCAACCGCGCACACGACGGGGTGGCCTTTCTCCTGTGGGGAAAGGCGGCGCAAGGCTTTGCGGACGGCATCGACACGGCGCGCCATGTGGTGCTTTCATGCGCACATCCTTCGCCGCTGGCGCGCGCCGGCGCGCCGAAGGGAAGCCCGCATCCGTTCGTCGCTGCCGAACCGTTCAAGGCGGTGAACGCGGCGCTTGCCGCGCGCGGGCTGCCGACGATCGACTGGAGACTGCCCTGAACGCGAGGATGGGACGGCGATGTTGATGGCGGGACAGTGGCGCTACGCGGGGCCGGACGGCCAGGAGGACATGCCCTGGCTCATGGGGGCCGGGCCGGTGACCACCTCGCGCACCGTCAAGGCGCAGATGATGGCCGACTGGAGCTTTGGCGACCCGCTCTACCAATCGATGGTGGAACAGGTGCGCCTCGGACTTCTCCGCCTTGCCGGTGCGGGACCGGACTGCGTCTGCCTTCTCATGCCGGCGCCCGAGACGGTGGCGGTCGAGGCTGCGCTGGCGACGTTCGCGCCGGAGAGCCGGCGGCGCAAGACGCTCGTGGTGTCGAACGGAGCGGACGGCGAGCGCGTGGCCCAGATGCTCGACCGGCTCCGCCGGCCGTTCTCGCTGCTCGCCAAGGACGATCGCACTGCAGTGGTGCCGGGCGAGATCGAATCGGCGCTGATGACCGACGACGACATCGCCATGGTGCTCCTGGCCCACTGCCAGAGTTCGTCGGGCCTGCTCAACCCGGTGGCGGACATTGCGCCTCTGGTGCGCACGCGCGGGCGCGTGGTGGCGGTGAACGCCTCCAACACGCTGGGCGCGCTGCTGATCGACATGGAGGCGACGGGGATCGACATCGTCGTTGGGGTGTCGCACCGGTGCCTCGAAGGTGTGGCGGGCCTCTCGTTCGTGATCTGTCGCCGCGATCTCCTGGAGAGCGCGCGCGGCGTGACGCTGCCGGTGTCGCTCGACCTCGTCGCGCGGCACGAGGCGGCGGTCGCGGGAGATGTGTCCGACCTGCCGACGCAGGCGGTCGCCGCGCTCGCCCAGGCGCTGAAGGAGCTCGACGCGGAAGGCGGCCGCGAGGCGCGGCTCTCGCGTTACCGCCGCGGCTGCAAGCAGCTCGTCGAGGGGATGCGCGAGCTGGGGTTCGTGCACCTGCTGTCGGCGGAGCAGAGCCTGCCGGCGCTGCAGACCTTCCTGCTCCCGGCGGGCGGGTTCGACTTCACCGCCTTCGACGCGGGGCTGAAGGCGCGCGGGTTCGTGATCTCGCCGGGCCAGCTCGTCGGGACGCCGAGCTTTCGCATCGGCCTTTCGGGCCGGATCGGCGCGGGCGTGATCACGCGCTTCCTTGCCGCGGTGCGCGACCTCGTGCGCGCCTGAACTCGATCAGGGGCTGGTCGAGGGTTTCGGCAACGCGTTCGGGTCGAACACGCTCGAGAACGGGTTGGTGTTCTGCTGCGGCGGCGTTGCTGGCTGCGCCGGGGCGGGTTGCGCGGGAGCCGCAGGCGCGGCCGGCGCAGGACCGGGCGCGGTGGGAACCACGGCATCGAGGTTGCCCGGAGCGAACACGCCCCCGAACACGCCGCTCGAACCGCTCGACGATGATCCGGGCGCCGGGGCCGGCGCCGGCTGAGGCGCAGCCGGGGCTGCGGGCGCCGGTGCCGGCGGCTGCGTGGTCGGCGCGACCTGGTTCAGGCTGTTCGGGTTGAAGACGCCGCCGAATGCGCCGCTCGAGCCGCCGGTCGACGTTCCGCCCTGGGCCGGCTGCGCCGGTTGCGGCGGCGGTGTCAGCGACTGGTTGTACTTCTGCTGGATCTCGAGCTTGCGGCGCAGGACCTCCGCCTTGCACTCCTTCGGGTCGTGCGTGAGCGCGTAGGCGATCGTCGCGAGGATGCCGGCGGTCGCGATCACCACGAGCACCGCGGCCGGGTTGTTGACGAGGAAGCGGACCGCGCCGTTCGACAGGAGCGACGCGCGCCCCGTGCGCTTGCGTTCCGCGTTGATCGACCACGCCTCGTTGCAGAGCGCGAGCCAGATCGTCAGCGTGATGATCAGCACGGCGAGCGCCGAGATCGACGGGTCGAGGCCGAGGCGCACCTTCTGGGCGATCACCACCGTGAACGTCGAATAGGAGCCGAGGGTGAAGACCGACGTGTTGTAGTTCTCGAAGGAGGCGAGAAACGCGATGATCGCCGCCGAGAAGATCGCGGGCTTCAGGAACGGCAGCAGGATTTTTCGGAAGGCCTGCAGGTGGCTTGCGCCGAGGTCGAGGGCGGCCTCCATCTGCACCTGGTCGAACCGTTCAAGCCGCGAGACGAACACCAGCATGCAGTAGGAGGCGATGAACGACGACTGGCCGAGCACGCACAGGAAGATACCGTTGTAGAACAGGCTGTCGTAGCCGAGCCCCAGGAAGCGCGCGAACTTGTCCCAGAACAGAACCGTGGCGATGCCGATCACGATGCCGGGCATCAGGATCGGCGAGGTGACGATGAAGTAGTAGGGCTTCCGTGCGCGCTGGAACACCTGCGTCAGCATCAGCGCGCCGGCAAGGCCGAGCAGCAGCGACAGCACGACGACGAGCGCGCCGATGATAAGGGAGTAGTAGAAGCCCTCCTTCACGCGCGTGTCGGCGGCGAGCTTCGAGAACCACTCGAACGTGAGGCACTCCCACGGGACGACGCGCGGGAACGAGGACGAGTTGAACGCGGTGATCGACATGATCACCAGCGGACCGAACAGGAGCGCGAAGAAGAACAGGATGTACGCGCCGACCGCCATCCGGGTGATGGTGGGCGAGGCGTTCATTTGCCGATCTCGCCAAGCTTGACGCGGAAGATGCGCATCATCAGCAGCACGAAGAGCGTGCAGGTGACGAGCAGGATCACCGCGTAGGCCGCGCCGCGCGGCCAGTTCACGCTCTCGAAGAACGTGCCGTAGATGATCTGCGTGAACCACAGGCTCGATGGGCCGCCGAGGATCTGCGGCACCGCCAGCGCGCCCGCCGCCAGCATGAACACGATCGTGCAGCCCGACACGATGCCGGGCTTTGCGAACGGGATTACGACGCGCCAGTGGATGCGCCACCACGGCGCGCCGAGGTCGCGCGCCGCCTCGATCTGGTTGCGGTCGAGGCTCTCGATGGCATTGTAGAGCGGGAACACCATGAGCAGGATGTAGGCGTAGGCGAGGCCCGCGTAGAGCGCCACGTTCTCGCGGATGAAATCGACGGGCTGGTCGGTGAGACCCGTCATCTGCAGCACGGTGTTGATGACGCCCGTGGTGCCGAAGATGATGCGGAAGGCGAAGGCGCGGAGGATCTCGTTGATCCAGTACGGCACGATCAGCGCGATCGCCAGAACGCGCGCCATGCTGCCCTTCGCCACCTGCGCGAGGTAGTAGGCGACGGGATAGCACAGCACGAGGTCGAGCACGGTGACGAACACGGCCGCCACCAGCGTGCGCCCGAACACCGCGAGGTCGACGTAGTTGAACGCCTCCCTGTTGTCGGCGCGGCCGAACAGGAAGTAGCGGAAGTTGTCGAGCGTGTAGACGTCCTGCGGGCCGCCGAGCATGGCGCGCGGCAGGTCCTTGCGGAACGAGAAGTCGATCATCGCAAGCTGCGGCAGGACGATGATGAAGAGGATCCAGAACGACACCGCGATGAGGATGTAGCCGCCGAGCAGCCAGCCGTTGCGGTCGTGGAAGGATTTGAGCCAGCCGCCCATGGCCGTCAGTCGACGGCCAGCTTGCCCTTGGGAAGGGCGATGGCCTTGGCGGGCTCGTAGGTGAGCTTGATCCTGGAGCCCGGCGCGGACCGCTGGGCGTGCCCGCGGTTCACGAGCGAGACCTTGATGTGCTTGTCGTCCTTGAGGCGCACGAAGAGATGGTAGTTCGGACCCTCGAACTCCTCCTCCTCGATCACGCCGTCGATCACGGCGGCTGCGCCGCGGCCCGTCGTGACGCCCATCGCCTCGGGCCGGATGAAGACCATCGCCTCGTCGCCCTTCGACAGCGTCGCCTTCATCGTGGGCGAGATGCGGGCGGGGAGCGCGCCGACCGGCGTGTCGACGATCGCATCGCCGCCGGACACGCGCTGCACGCGGCCGGTGAAGCAGTTGTTCTCGCCCACGAACGAGGCGACGAACGTGGTCGCGGGATCATCGTACACGGAGCGTCCATCGCCGATCTGCTCGATCACGCCCTCGCGCATCACAGCGACGTGGTCGGACATGGTGAGCGCCTCGCCCTGGTCGTGCGTGATGTAGATGAAGGTGATGCCGACGCGCTGCTGGATGGCGCGCAGCTCGGTGCGCATGTGCTGGCGAAGCTTCAGGTCGAGCGCGGAGAGCGGCTCGTCGAGGAGCAGCACGTCGGGCTCGGCGCAGAGCGCGCGCGCCACCGCGACGCGCTGTCGCTGGCCGCCGGAGAGTTCGCTCGGCAGCTTGTCGCCCTGCCCGGGCAGCGCAATGAGATCGAGGAGTTCATCGGCGCGCTTGCGGCGCTCCGCCTTCGAGGCGCCCTTCACCTCCATCGCGAAGGTGATGTTCTCCCACACCTTCATCAGCGGAAAGAGCGCGAGGTTCTGGAAGATCAGCGCGGTCGGGCGCTTGTTCGGGCCGATGCCCGCCATGTCGCGGTCACCGATGAGGACGCGGCCCTCGCTCGGCTCCTGGAAGCCGGACACGGTGCGCAGGATCGTGGTCTTGCCGCAGCCGGACGGCCCGAGGAACGAGAAGAACTCGCCGCCGCCGATCCGCACGCTTGCATCGCGCACCGCGACGAACTCGCCAAACCTCACCCACAGGTGCTGAAGTTCAACACCGGTCCCCGCGCTCATACGGTCCTTGTCCTGACCATTCCCAACCGGAGGCGATTTCCCCGACGCCCCTCGATACGACGAAAAGCGCCCGGACCGCCAGCGGCGATCCGGGCACCAACCTTACTTTCCCCAGCTTAGGCGCTGATGAACTTGTCGGTGTACTGCTTGCGCAGTTCAACGTACCACGCCGGCTCCGGCGGCCACGGGTTGAGCTTCGCCAGCGCGTCGCCCGGATAGGCGTCGGCGAAGTTCTTGGCGTACTTGTCGCCCGCGAACTTGTCGGCGCCGATCACCGGCGAGTTGTAACCGTGCGTCTGGATGCCGAGGCCGGCGATCTCCGGGTTGTAGCCGAACTCGACGAAGGCATACGCCTGGTCGGTGTTCTTCGCGGCCTTGGTGAGCGACATGCCGTCGACCCACGCCATCGCGCCTTCCTTCGGCGCGCGGTACATCACCGGCTGGCCGTCGTTCTTTAGCGAGATCGGCGGGCCGTCCCAGGTCTGCGCCACGATCACGCCCTCGTTCAGGAGGCCGTTCTTGATCGCGTCGGCGTCGTTCCACAGCACCTTGATGTTCTTCTTGTGGGCGAGCGCGAACTCCATGACCTTGTCCCACGCGGCCTTCATCTTGGCCTCGTCGGTGTAGGCGTCCTTCAGCATGGACCCCGGCGGGAGCTTGCCCTCGCCTTCCATCCACAGGCCGCAGCCGACGAGCACGGAACCGGCGCCGGAGGCGCGACCCATCGTCTTGCCGGCGTTCGCATCGGCCCAGATGTCGCCGTAGCTCGGGAACTCGCCCGCCGGCTTGAACAGGTCGGTGCGCCACGAAATGCCTTCGGTGCCCCACACGTGCGGGAGCCAGTGCTGGCCGGTGCCGTCGAAGTTCCAGGCCTCGCCCGCCTTCACCATCGCCGGGTTCAGCTTGTCGACGGGAACCTTCTTCAGGTCCCACGGCGCGGTGACCGCGAGGTCCTTCCACTGCAGGACGCGGTTCAGCGTCGGGCTCACCATGTCGAAGCCCTGGCCGTTGGTGGCCTTCATCTTGTTGATCAGCTCTTCGTTCGAGCCGAAGCCGGTGAAGTTCACCTTGATGCCGGTCTTCTCGGTGAACGCCTTGAGCACGCTCTCGGGCAGTTCGTCGGACCAGAACATCAGGTTGAGTTCGCCCGAGGTGGCGAACGCATTCTGGATGTAGGCAGGCGACAGCAGCGTCACCGTACCGGCGGCGGCTGCTGACTTGAGGATCGTGCGGCGGTTGAAGGCGCGCGCGGCAAGCAGCGTCTGGCGCGCGGAGCGAGCCTGTTCAGTCGTGTTTGACATCGTGGGGTATCTCCCTAGGGATCGATGAAGTATCGATCGGAAACAAGTTTCTCGTTGTCACGTGACAATCGCGTAACGGGCCGGGAAACCCCCGGTTCGGCCGCAATTGTGAACGGCAGTATGACGAACGCGTTTGTGCGTCGCAATAGGGTCACGAAGGCAACTTTTGCGGGAAAGTGTTCACTTTCCGACACGTTCCGAACTCCGTCCACCCGGAGACGGAATCGGAGAAACGGCCGGTTTCCACGTTGAAGCGGAGAACGTACTCGTCGTTGAGGGCGAACGGCTTGCGCGCAGCGATATACGGCGGCTCGCAGGCGTCGATCGAAAGGCTCTGGTCGAGTTCCTTCCAGAACACCTCACACGCCGAAGCGTCGATCCGGAAGGTGTAGCGGCCCGTGTGGCTGCCGCCCCAGGAGGTGCAGGCGTACCATTGCGGGCCGGCGAGCACGGGCTGCGCGAAGGCGATGAGCGCCAGGATGACCACCGGGAATGACCGCAGATGCATGAGCGTCGCACCTTTCCAGCGTCGTCTTGCAGCGGCAGGGCTGCACCTGTGATAATGACCGAAGTCTGATCACGGTGCCATCGCCCATGCCGGATTCCGATATCGCCCTTTCCTCCTCGGCCGTCGCGCTGCGGGAACCGCAGTCCGTGCTGAAGCTGCGCCGCATGGGTGCGGCATTCCCGACGCGGCTGTCGCTGATGCGCATTCTCACGCGGCGCATGGCGCGCGAGAACTGGTCGTTTGCGCCCACGCGCTTCGATGTCGACGCAAACGGGCTTGGGACGGCCGTGTGGCGCATCGGCACGCCCGCCGGAGAATTGTCCTTCGTCGCGTTCTCGACGCCGCTGAAACCCGAGGAGCGCACCGACCGCGTCATCGCGGAAAAATGGGACATGACGGCCGCGCTCTGCCGCGGGCCTGCCTCGGCCGACGACGTCGAGCGGCTGCGCGCCAATGCGCCGCGGCAGGAGGCGGGTCGCTACACGAGCCGTGAGCTGGTGCTGACGCGCGCCAATCGATCGGTGCGCCTGTTCGACACGGTGGTGCATGCGCTGGCCGCCGGGCGCCAGCCGGACTGGTCGCCGATCATCTCGACGGGCTACCTGATGCGCACCACGGCCGTCTACGGCAACGGCAAGTTCGGGCTGGCCGATTATCCGTGCACGGTCGAAAATCCCTCCGTCGCAGGCGGGTTCATGGCGGAGATGCTCACCGTATACCTGGTGCGCGAGTTCCAGATCGAACTGGCGAACCGGCTCGCCGCGGCGACCGGCGCCAGCGCGACGCGGCTCGATGCGGACCACGCGCGCGCCCTCGGCGTCGGCAATGCGACGGGCCTCGGCATGGCGCCGTTCCTCGCCCGTCACCCGCATCTCCTCCACAGCTGGGCCCGCACGCGGGAAGAGGCGCTGCGGCTGATGCTGTCGCGCCCCGCCGCGTCCGCGGCCGAACGCACACGCTGCCAGGCGCTGCTCGAGCGGGCGCTGGCGCACGTGCGCCAGTGGTCGGTGGACGACGTTCAGGCGATGGAGCGGATCGCGACGGTGCGCGAGGAGATCGCCGCGCTCCTCGGCCGGCCGCTTGCCGACGAACGGCCCTTCCTCGACCTCTACCGCTTCGTCGAACGGACGATGAGCATCGACACGCAGGAACTGGTTGTCGCCCTCCTCATCGAGCTCGGTGGAGACGAGGTGAACGCGCTCGAGGCGGGCATGCTGAACGCGACCGCGGCAGAGGTGCGACCCTCGATCACGCTCGCCCGGCTCATGTCGCTGATCGAGGAACGCTACGGGTGGGCCCTCGACCTCGACCGCGCCGGGCCGGAGGCGCGCACGCACTTCTGGTACTACTCGGCGAACAAGGACGAGCCGCGGCTCGGCCGGCGCGAGTCAGAACCGGGCGCGGAGCACGAGATGCCGGTCGGCACCGCGCTCGACATCGCGGCGCTGCACGAGCGCCTCGCAACGCTTTCGCCGGAAGAGCGGGAGGAGACGGTGGCGCGCTTCCTGCTGCGCGAGCCCGTTTGGTACCGCGCGGCGAAGCGGGCGATGCTCACGGCGGCCCTCCCTTATGCGGATGTCTGCGACAATCTCCTCGGCGCCGGGATGCGGCCGGTGGACATCCTGCGCTTCAAGCTCTCGATCTTCGGGGCGTCGCGGTTCGACCCCAAGTCGGATCTCTGGACGCGCGTGACGATGTTCCAGGGGGCGCCGCTCGCGAGCGAACTGCAATCCCGCGATGCGGACGACTGGTGGCTCCCCGTGTTCGGGGACGCCGCATGAAGGTCGCGTTCGACGAGATCCGTCGCCAGGCGAGCCGGGCACTATCCGCAGCCGGTGTTGCCCCCGGCCTCGAGGAGGAGTGCGGATGGGCCTGCGCGTGGCTCCAGGCGGCGGGCTACGACGGGGTGAAGATGCTCGTCGAGGCGCTCGAGACCACGCCGCGCGAGAACCGCCGTCCGTCGCTCGCCATGGAGTACGGCATCGTCAACCTCGACAACGGCTCGTGCGTGTTCGCCGCCCCGCAGGTGGTGGACGTTGCGGCGTCGGAGGGTCGCGTGTTCCTCGCGAACGTGCGCCACGGGCTCTACGTGCTGCCGTTCGCGGTGCGCGCCAACCTGGCGATCGGCTGCCCGGTGGATCCGAGCTTCGCGGTCGGCGGCGAACGCAAGGCCGATCCGTATGCGGAGAAGATACGCGCCGCCGTCGACGCCGGGATCGAGGTTGCCGACGCGGACTGGTCGGCGCTGCTCGCCCGCGCGAAGGAAGCGCTGGTGCCGGAGACGGCGGAATCGCTCCTGCGCGGCGCGGGCGCCGGCACCGTCATCGAGGCGGATTAGGCCGCGATCTCCGCGACCAGTTCGGCGAGCGCCAGCGACGAGGTGAGCCCCGGGCTCTCGATCCCGAACAGGTTCACGAGGCCCGGCACGCCGTGCTCCTTCGGCCCCTGCACCATGAAGTCGCGCGCGGGCTCCCCCGGCCCCGAGAGCTTCGGGCGCACGCCGGCATAGTCAGGCTTGAGCGCGCCGTCCTGAAGCCCCGGCCAGTAACGGCGGATCGCGGCGTAGAACGACTCGGCGCGGGCGGGGTTCACCGTGTAGTCGATTGTGTCGATCCACTCGACGTCGGGGCCGAAGCGGGCCTGGCCGCCGAGATCGATGGTGAGATGCGTTCCGAGTCCGCCCGGTACAGGAACCGGGTAGACGAGCCGCGAGAACGGCGATTTTCCGGTGAGCGAGAAGTAGCAGCCGCGCGCTATATGGCGAGTCGGAACAAGCGCTTGCGGGACTCCCTTAATGCTGCGGGCGACCTCCTGCGCGAAGAGTCCCGCGGAGTTGACGACGGTCCTCGCCTCGAGCGTCGCCGGATCTGGACCGCCCGTTTCCAGAAGGATGCGCCCGTTCGCAGCCGCCCCGCGCACCACAGGGGCGCGCAGCACCACCATCGCGCCATGCGCTTCGGCCTCGCCCTGGAGCGCGAGCATCAACCCGTGCGAATCGACGATGCCGGTCGAGGGCGAGAGCAGCGCGTCGGTGACGCCGAGCTCGGGTTCCATCGCGCGGATCTCGTTGTGGCCGAGCCGGCGCAGGTCCGGCACGCCGTTCGCCGCGGCGCTCGCGGCGATGCCGTCGAGCTTCTCGGCCTCTTCGGGCGAGGTCGCGACGATCAGCTTGCCGCACTGGCGGTGGGCGACGCCGCGCGTGCGGCAGAAGTCGTAGAGGAGGTGCTTGCCGCGCACGCAGACGCGGGCCCGGAGGCTGTCCTTCGGGTAGTAGAGCCCGGCGTGGATCACTTCGCTGTTGCGCGAGGAGACGCCGGTGCCGATCGCGTCCTCGGCCTCGAGCACGAGCACCTCGCGGCCGGCGAGCGCGAGCGCGCGGGCGATGGCGAGGCCAACGACCCCTGCCCCGATCACGACTGCATCGACCCGTTCGGCCACGTCCTGCCTGTTCCGCGCTGGTTGCTTCCGGCGACCTTATAAACGGAAAACCCCCGCCGGAAGGTTACCGGCGGGGGCTTCTTTGGTGAACGAACGGCGGCGTTACGCCGGCTTCAGCGCCAGTTCCTCGCAGAAGATGTAGCGGGTCGGGTGCATTTTGAAGCCCATCACGTTCTTGTCGTAGTACGTGAACATCGAGCGCCACAGCGGCTGCACGATCGGGCCATCCTCCTGCATGATCGTCTCGAGCTGGCCAATGAGTTCGGCGCGCGCGGCGACGTCGAGCGTGCCTTCGGCCTTGGTAAGCGTCTCGTCGAACTGCTTGTTGGAGTACTTCGACTCGTTCCACGGAACGCCCGTGCGGTAGGCGAGCGCGAGCACCATGAAGCCGAGCGGACGGTGCACCCACGAGGTGAAGCCGAGCGGCACGGTCGTCCAGACGTCCCAGTACTTGGCGGACGGCAGGATGTTGATCTTGGCGCGGATGCCCGCATCCTTCCACTGCTCGACCATCGCCTCGATGGCAGCGCCTTCCCACGTCGGGTCGGACTTGCCGAAGATCTCGATGTCGATGCCGTTCGGGTAGCCCGCGTCGGCCAGCAGCTTCTTGGCTTCCTCGATGTTCTGCGTCATCGGGGTGAGCTTCTTGTAGTCCGGGTGGATCGGCGACACGTGGTGGTGCTCGCCGACCGTGCCGATGCCGCGGTGCGCGATCTCCAGCGTCTTCGCCGGATCGGTCGCAAGCCGCATGGCCTTGCGGACCTTCGGATCGTCGAACGGCTTCACCGGCTGCATGCGGGCGACCGCCGTGTCCGCCGACTGCGCGTCATAGCGGGTGGCGAAGTCCATCGCCTGGAACAGCTCGAGCTGCTCGATGTTCGCTTCGTAAAGGCCGTGCACCTGCCGCGACTGGAGCGCTGCGACCTGCGCCGACGGGTTGTCGCCGAGGTCGATGAACTCGATGCCGTCGAGGTAGGCGCCGCGGCCCGGGATCGCCTCGAACTTGGCGATGCGGCCCACTTCGATTTCCACCGGCTTGAACGCGCCGGTGCCGTTCGAGCCGATGCCCCACTTGCCGTTCTCCTTGGGGTCGAGCATCAGGAACGGATAGTGGAAGAAGTGCTCCGGCACTGCGACCTGCGGTTCCTTGAGGTTGAGGACGAGGGTCTTCGGGTCCTTCACCTGGATGGCGCTGGCGTCCCAGAGCTCCGTGGTCATCACCGCGTTGCCCTTGTCGTCCTTCTTGCCGGTGTCGACTTCCTTGAGGATGTAGCCCTTCATCAGGCCGAGCACGGACGAACCCGTCGCCTCGTCGAGGCAGTGCTTGATGTTCCAGGCGGCGTCTTCGGCGGTGAACGGACGGCCGTCGTGCCAGTTGATGTCGGCCATCGTGAACGTCCACGTCTTCAGGTCCGGCGACGCCTCCCACTTCGAGGCGAGCGCCGGGCGGGTGACGTTGTCGACGCCCGTGCGGGTGAGGTAGCCGTTGGTCTGGCGCACGCAGTTCGAGTCGTACACCCACGAGAAGACGGCCGGGTTGTCGAGCTTCGGCACGCGCATCGCGACCTTCAGCACGCCGCCCTTCGGCATCTCGTCGGCGCGGGCCGGCGGGGCGAACGGCTGGCCGGAGATCTTGCCCGCCCAGAAGTAGGCGGCGCCCGCCGACATGCCGAGAAGCGTCGAATAGCGGATGAACTCGCGGCGGCTGATCTGCTTGTCGGCCAGTTGCTGCTTCAGCCGCGGAATCCAGATGTGTTCCTTGTCAGACATTCAGTTGCTCCTCCCGTAGGGATCTTACGGCTGATGCCGGTTGGACGGGCGCCCCCTTGCCGGGGCACTCCTGCCGTTACGCTAGCACCGGGCAAGCGGCGTGCAAAGCGCCTCCCGAATGAAATTCCTGTCACCCTCAGGGGTAACCGGGAGGGGGTTCAAAGCCGCGGTATTCCTGCTCAAGGAGAGCCGCGAAGCGGATGGCGGTGAGGTCCTCGTGCTCGCCTGCAACGATCTGCACGCCGACCGGCAATCCGCCAGCTGTCAGGCCGATCGGCGCGACGGTCGACGGGAGGTAGAACCCGCCGGGATAGCCCGCCCAGAACAGCTGGTCGGTGGTCGGGACGCGGTGGCCGTTCACCTCGATCGTGCGCTCGTGCCGCTCGCCTTTGTGGTCGTGCGGGAAGGCGGCGGAGGCGGCGGCGGGGCAAAGCAGCACGTCCCAGTCCTCGAAGAAGGCGTCCCACAGGAGGCGCATCTGGTGGCGGCGGTTGTTGAGCTTCAGCCAGTCACGGTGATGAATCGTGTTCGCCCGCGTCATCAGCGCGAAATAGGAATGGTCGTCGGCCTTGAGCGCCCCGCGGCGCGCGAGGTTCGCCTCGAAGTCCGCATCACTCTGGCGCGCGCTGGTCGCGGCGCGCAGCAGGCCGATATAGAGCTCATTTGCTTCCGCCGTGTCGAATGCCGGTCGCGCGTCGAACGAGAGCGCCTTTACCCGGGGCGACAGAAATGCGCCGAGGGCGGCGATCTGGTCCTTCACCGGCTGGTCGACCTCGGAGGCCGGATCGTCGAGCATCACGGCGACGCGGGCCTCGCGCAGCGACTTGACGCGCGGCCTGGCGAGCTTGAACCGCATTTGGCGCGCCTCCGGGCCGTGCGGACCGGCGATGAGCGCCAGCGCCAGCGCGAGGTCTTCCGCGCTCCGCGCAAGCGGGCCGCCGCAGGAGATGTCCGCATACGCATAGGCGCCGGGCAGCAGGTGGCCGCGCATCGGCACGATGCCGTAGGTCGGCTTGTGGCCGTAGACGCCACAGTAATGCGCGGGATTGCGGATCGAGGCCCCGATGTCGGAACCGAGTTCGAGCGCCGACATGCCGGTGGCGAGCGCCGCGGCCGACCCGCCGGAGGAACCGCCGGGGGAGCGCGTCAGGTCCCACGGATTGTTGGTAGTGCCGTAGATCGCGTTGAACGACTGCCAGTCGGCGAGCATCAGCGGAACATTGGTCTTGCCGAAGAGCACCGCCCCCGCCCCCTCGAGGCGCTCGACCGTCACCGCACTCGTCGCAGGCCGATTGTCCTTGAGCGGCGGGGAGCCCCACGTGGTGGGCGTGCCTGCCCAGTCGAAGGACTCCTTCACCGTGATCGGCACGCCATCGATCGGCGACAGCGGCTCGCCGGCCTTCAGGCGCTTGTGCGCCGCCTCTGCCGCCTTCCGCGCCCGGGGATAATCGCGCACCACCACCGCGTTGATCGCCTGGTCGATCGTCTCGACACGCTCGATCATCGCTTCGAGCAGGTCCGGCGCTTCGATCTTGCGGCGGGCGAGCTTCCTGCCCAGATCGAGCGCGGAACGATAGTGGAGCGGGCGCTTTCCCATCGCCCTGCCCCGTCAGCTCACGCTGTCCGGCAGCGTCTCCTTGCGCTTGGCCATGAACGCCTGCAGCGCCTCGTCGATGCCCTCGTCCAGCGCCGGGGCCTCGTATTCGCGCAATTGCCGCTTCCAGGCCTCGTTGGCGCGCACGGCGATGTCGCGCTGGCCCTCGTCGCGCCACTGCTCGAACGAGTTGTTGTCGGCCATCGAGGAGCGCCAGAACGCCGTCTCGAAGTTCGCCTGCGTGTGCGAGCAGCCGAGGAAATGGCTGCCCGGTCCCACCTCGCGGATCGCATCGAGCGCCTGGCCGTTCTCGGAGAGGTCCACGCCAGACGCGAAGCGCTGCATCATCGACAGCTGGTCGGCGTCGATCATGAACTTTTCATAGGAGGAGACGAGGCCGCCCTCGAGCCAGCCGGCCGCGTGCAGCACGAAATTCACGCCGCCGAGCAGTGTCGGCCACAGCGTGTTGGCGCTCTCGTGCGCGGCCTGGGCATCCGGAAGCTTGGACGCGCAGAGCGATCCGCCGGAGCGGAACGGCACGCCGAGACGGCGGGCGAGCTGGGCCGCGCCGAACAGGACGTGGGCCGGCTCCGGCGTGCCGAACGTCGGCGCGCCCGACTGCATCGAGATCGAGCTCGCGAACGTGCCGAATACGACCGGCGCGCCCGGCCGGCAGAGCTGCGCGAAGGCCATGCCGACCGAGGCTTCGGCAAGGATCTGCGTGAGCGTTCCGATCACCGTCACCGCCGACATCGCGCCCGACAGGATGAACGGCGAGATCACCGTCGCCTGGTTGTTGCGGGCGTAGACCTTCAGCGCGCCGACCATCGTCGAGTCGAACACGAGCGGCGAGTTGGCGTTGATCAGGTTGATCATCACGCAGTTCTGGTCGACGAACTCCTCGCCGAACACCGTCTTCGCCATCGTCACCGAATCTTCCGCGCGCTCGGGGGCGGTCACCGAGCCCATGAACGGCTTGTCCGAGTAGCGGATGTGGCTGTAGACCATGTCGAGGTGGCGCTTTGCCACCGGGATGTCGACCGGCTCGCAGACCGTGCCGCCGGAATGGTGCAGCGCCGGGGCCATGTAGGCGAGTTTCACGAAATTTCGGAAATCCTCGATCGTCGCGTAGCGGCGGCCGTCGTCGAGGTTGCGCACGAACGGCGGGCCGTAGACGGGAGCGAACACGGTGTTGCGGCCGCCAACGGTGACACTGCGCTCGGGGTTTCGCGCGTGCTGCACGAACTCGCGCGGCGCGGTCTTCAGCAGCGAGCGCACGAGGCCCTTGGGAAAGTGCACGCGCTCGCCCTTCACGTCGGCGCCGGCCGCCTTCCACATGGAGAGCGCCTCTGGGTCGTCGCGGAAGTCGATGCCGATCTCCTCGAGCACCGTGTCGGTGTTGCGTTCGATGAGGGACAGGCCTTCCTCGGTCAGCACCTCGTAGAGCGGCACCTGGCGCTTGATGTAGGTGAGCTGCGTCTGGCCGCCTGAGGAGCGGGCCGCGCGGCGGGCTTCGGCGCCGCCGCCGGAACGGCGCGAACGGCGACCTTCGGTCTGGGCGGTCGGGACGGGCTCGGACATGGGCGACCTCGGGTGAGGGTTCTTGATGATCACCCGATAGCGTTGCGGGGGCGACAAGGCCCCCGCTCAAGCGTCCTCAATTGGACGTAAAACGACCTGACGCGCCTACTTCTTCAGTTCCGCCATAAGCGCCTTGAAGTTCCCGTTGTTGCGGTCGAGGATCCCGGTGACGTTGTCGCGCAGGAGCTGGGCGAGCCACACGTTCTGCACGTTCACGTCGGCAACGCGCGATCCCTTCATGCGCCAAAGCACCGGCTGGTAGCCCTTGCCGCCGAGGAAGAAGATGCTGGAATTCACGATCGGCCCGTCGCAGTCCTTCACCTTGATCGATTCGGCGTTGAACTTGAGCCGGAAGTCGTTGAGCGTGCGCGACACGTAGCTGGTCACCGCGTTGACGTAGTCGTCGCGCTGGCCGGCCGGCAGGCTCGACTTGTAGCGGCCGAGCGCGAACATCGCGATGCTGTTCATGTCCGCGTAGTTGCGGAGCGCGCCGGCGAAGGCCGAGGGGGAACCGGACTTGGCCGCGGTGATCATCGCGGTGCCGGCCTTCTCGACGGCGCCCGTCGGGCAGCTGTCAGCCAAGGCGCTGGTTGAGACCGAACCAACGATTGCCGCTGCGGCCAGCATCCGCCGCGACCAGGAATTCAAAACGCTCGACATGTATCTGACCCCGTTAGGCATCAAGGATGCGCCGACATTAGCGGCAATTGCGCCCAATTCAAGGAGGTGCCCGCGATACTGCAACCCACATGTTTTGGACGGTTATCAAGTTCCTGCCCGGCAGCCCTGTCGCTTTTGTGCAGGGCGAAGTCGTGCGCGACGGTTACGGCGCGCGGGCCTTCCGCCTATAAGACCTCGCGAACGAAACGGTTCCGGCACGCGAAATCCATGGCGCAGCTCACCATCCTCTACTGGCGCGACATCCCCTCCCAGGTGATCGTCAAGGCCGGCCGCGCGAACGAGAAGCGGCTCCTTTCCGACCGCTTCCAGGAGGCGATCGATATGGCCGCCATGCGCGGCGGGGCGGCCGGGACAGACGCCTACCTCGACGAGTGGCGGCGCGCCGACCCGGTCGAGGTCGAGGGCGAGCTCGCCGCCGCGGCCGACGCCGCCGCGCAGCGCCTCGAGGCCGACTACGACAAGGAGCGCCTGAAGACGCTCATCGCCAACGGCGGCCGGGAAAAGTCCGCCGACCGTGCCTGACCGTAAGACACACTCCGAACCCCGAGGGGATTTGCAGCCATGACGCACACCATCGTCGCCTCCGCCAAGAAGGAAGTCGTGATCGGCTTCGACAAGCCGTTCTGCATCATCGGCGAGCGCATCAACCCGACGGGCCGCAAGAAGCTCGCTGCCGAGATGATCGCCGGCAACTTCGAGACGGTGAAGGCCGACGCCCTGGCGCAGGTCGCGGCGGGCGCGCACATCCTCGACGTCAACGCCGGCGTGACGGCGGTGAACCCGAACGAGAGCGAACCACCGCTGATGCGCCAGACGCTCGAGATCGTGCAGTCCCTCGTCGACACGCCGCTGTGCATCGACAGCTCGGTTCCCGCGGCGCTCAAGGCGGGTCTCGAGACGGCGAAGGGCCGCCCGCTCGTCAACTCGGTGACCGGCGAGGAAGACCGCCTCGAGGCGATCCTGCCGCTCGTCGCCAAGTACAACGTGCCGGTGGTGGCGATCTCGAACGATGAGACCGGCATCTCGGAAGACCCGGACGTGCGCTTCGAGGTGGCCCGCAAGATCGTGCAGCGCGCCGCCGACCACGGCATCAAGCCGCACGACGTGGTGGTCGACCCGCTCGTCATGCCGATCGGCGCGATGGGCACCGCCGGCCAGCAGGTGTTCCGCCTGGTGCGCCGCCTGCGCGAGGAGCTGAAGGTGAACACCACGTGCGGCGCCTCCAACATCTCGTTCGGCATGCCGCACCGGCGCGCGCTCACCGGCTACTTCCTCGCGATGGCCGCCTCGCACGGCATGACCTCGGCGATCATGAACCCGCTGCACGATGAAGACATGCACGCGATTATGGGCGCCAACGTGCTGAACGGCGTCGACGCCAACTGCCTCGCCTGGATCCGCAAGTTCCGGGAACCGGCGCCGGCCGCCGCGGCTTCCGCCGAAGGTGGTGCGCCCGCGGCCGAGAGCGAGGGCGACGCCCGCCGGCGCGAGCGCGAGGAGCGCCGCCGTCGCCGCGGCTAATGGGAGCAGACCAGACGCATGACGGATGACCGGCAGGACGCGCTGATCGTCTTCACGCCCTCGGGCAAGCGCGGGCGGTTCGCCCTCGGCACGCCGGTACTGCAGGCGGCCCGCGCGCTCGGGGTGGACATCGACTCGGTGTGCGGCGGCCGCGCCATCTGCGGGCGCTGCCAGGTGACGCTGTCGGAAGGCGAGTTCGCCAAGCACGGCATCGTTTCCCGCGGCGACCACCTCAACGGCTTCACCGCCGTCGAGACCCGCTACGACGAGAAGCGCGGGCTGAAGCCCGGCCGCCGGCTGTCCTGCCAGACCAAGATCCTGGGCGACGTCGTGATCGACGTGCCGCCCGACTCGCAGGTGCACAAGCAGGTGGTGAGGAAGCGCGCCGACGCCCGCGCCATCGAGATGAACCCGGCCGTGCGCCTCTACTTCATCGAGGTGGAGGAGCCGGACATGCACAAGCCCTCCTCCGACCTCGAGCGCGTCTACGCGGCCCTCGCCGCGCAATGGGGCATCGAGAACGTGACGTGCGGGCTCGACATCGTGCAGCACCTGCAGAAGACGCTGCGCAAGGGCGAGTGGAAGATCACCTGCGCCGTGCACCACCGCCTGCCGGGCGATGCGCCGCGCATCATCGCGGTGTGGCCGGGCTTCCACGACCAGGCTTTTGGCCTCGCCGTGGACGTCGGCTCGACGACGATCGCCGCGCACCTCTCGAACCTCGCCACCGGCGAGGTGGTCGCGTCCTCCGGCCTGATGAATCCGCAGATCCGGTTCGGCGAAGACCTGATGAGCCGGGTCTCCTACGTGATGATGAATCCGGGCGGGGAAGCCGAGATGACGGCGGCGGTGCGCGAGGCGCTCAACACGCTCGCCACGCAGGTCGCCGAGGAGGCGAAGGTTTCGGTCGAGGACATCCTCGACATCGTGCTCGTCGGCAACCCGGTGATGCACCACCTGTTCCTCGGCATCGACCCGACCGAGCTCGGCGGCGCGCCGTTCGCGCTGGCGACGGGCCTGCCGATCACGCGGCCGGCGAAGGAGCTCGACCTGAAGCTCAACCCGGGCGCCTACGTCTACGTGCTGCCCTGCATCGCCGGTCACGTCGGCGCCGACACGGCGGGCGTGGTGCTCTCGGAATCGCCGCACCTCTCCGACGACCTGATGCTGGTGGTCGACGTCGGCACCAACGCCGAGATCGTGCTCGGCAACAAGCACCGCCTGCTCGCCTGCTCCTCGCCCACCGGGCCGGCCTTCGAGGGCGCGCAGATCTCCTGCGGCCAGCGCGCGGCACCCGGCGCGATCGAGCGCATCCGCATCGATCCCGTCACGCTCGAACCGCGCTACCGCGTGATCGGTTCGGACCTCTGGTCGGACGATCCCCGCTTCGAGGAGGCCGTCGCAGCGACGGGTGTCACCGGCATCTGCGGCTCGGGCATCATCGAGGTGATCGCCGAGATGTACCTTGCCGGCATCATCAACCAGGACGGCCTCGTCGACGGCACGCTCGCCGAGCGCTCGCCGCGCATCCGGTCGAACGGGCGCACCTTCACCTACGTGGTGCGCGACGGCGAGCCGTTGATCTCGATCACCCAGAACGACGTGCGCGCGATCCAGCTCGCCAAGGCCGCGCTCTACGCCGGCACCCGGCTGCTGATGGACAAGCTCGGCGTCGACCAGGTGGACACGATCCGCCTTGCGGGCGCGTTCGGCTCGCACATCGACACGACCTACGCGATGGTGCTCGGCCTGATCCCCGACGCGCCGCTGAACCGCGTGCAGTCGGCGGGCAACGCGGCAGGCACGGGGGCGCGCATCGCGCTTCTCAACACCAAGGGCCGCGACGAGATCGAGCACGTGGTGCGCCGCATCGAGAAGATCGAGACGGCGGTCGAGCCGAAATTCCAGCAGCACTTCGTCGAGGCGATGGCGATCCCGCACAAGACGGCCGCCTACCCGAACCTCACGCAGGTGGTGAAGCTGCCGGAGCCGAAGACGATCGTGACCACGGAATCAGACGGCGGCGAGCGCCGCCGCCGGCGACGCGGCTAGCGCCTCAGGACGATGCGCCCGCGTCGAGGAGCGGCGGGCATTTCAGCATGCGGAGCATGGCCTGGACGGCGAGCACGCTCGCGCGCAGATCGCCGTAGCCGCGGTTGAGCGCGGGAAGCCCCCGGGCGAGCGCCAGGAACAGCGCGGCGAGCGCGGCGCAATCGGTACCCTCGGGAAGATCGCCGTCGCGCACCGCGCGTTCGCAGCGGGCCTTCAGCGCGGCTTCGGTGATCTCGAGGTTCGAGTGGATCGTCTTGCCGACGGGGCCTTCCGTGCCGCCGAGTTCGAGCGCCGCCATCGTCATCGGGCAGCCGCGCGGCAGACCGCGCGTGCCGAGGCGGATCAGCAGGCCCTCGAAGAAGCCGGCGATCGCGTCGACGAAATCGGGACGGTCGAGCGTGGCGGCAAGTGGCGCGCCATACGTCTCCGAGAAGCGCTCGAGGCATTTTAGGTAGAGCGCTTCCTTGTCGCCGAACGCGTTGTAAAGCGACGACTTGTTGAGCCCGGTCGCGGCGGTGAGTTCGGAGTAGGAGGCGCCTTCGAAGCCGCGCATCCAGAACACACGCAACGCCTGATCGAGAGCCTCGGAAGGCTTGAACTGTTTTGCACCGGCCAAGAAGTGTTCCTCGACGCCCGTCGATGTTCAATCGGCAATCGAATCAGCAGCGCCACCCCGCCGAATTCTTAAGAAAGTACGACGTCACGCGCAACGCGCGCTCTGCGTGTGGAAACGTTTCGACACACTTCAAAAGTCCGTCTTCTCGCCGCCCTCGGCGATGCGTCTACTGACGAACGCCTCGAGTTCGGCGTTGCGGTCTTCCGGGAGCGTCGGCTCGCGGTATTCGGCGAGCGCGCGCTTCCAGAGTTGCGTCGCCTTGGTCGAGGCTTCCGGCGACCCCGCGGCGGTCCACTGCTGGAAGTTCCGCCAGTCCGAAATCATCGGCGCGTAGAACGCCGTCTCGTAGCGTTCGAGCGTGTGCTGCGCGCCGAAGAAGTGGCCGCCCGGCCCCACCTCGCGGATGGCGGAAAGGCCCAGCGCGTCGTCGCTCGACTCGAACGGCTCGACCATCTGCAGTAGGTCAAAAAAAGCAATCAATCGTGACGGGTATCGACACGCTGCCCATCCCTACCTATAGAGGTTGCACGTTAGGGGAGAAACTTGTGAGATCAATCGTTCTCTTCAATAACAAAGGTGGTGTCGGGAAAACCACCCTTACCGCCAACGTCGCCGCATACATCGCTCAAAAATTTGATAAACGAGTCTGTGTGATCGACGGCGACCCTCAATGTAACGTGACCCAACTAATCTTGGGCGACGACAAAACTATAGAATTGTACTGGCCAAATAGACGCTCGCCCCTAAAGCGGACCGCGACGTTGCTTGATGTGGTCCAACCCATCATGGATGGAGATGCCAACATAGATGCTGAAATCAATCCTCAACTCGCAATAGACAATCGCTTTGGTGTTGATTTGATTCCTGGACATCCCCGGATCTCTGCAGTGGAGGACACGCTTTCGAGAGCTTGGACCGATCTCACGGCTGCGAAAATTGGAGGTTTCAGGATAACACTTTGGCTCAAATATTTGCTAAACGAGTTGAATTCTAAGTATGATTACGTTTTTGTTGACGTAGGTCCTAGTCTTGGCTCGATTAACCGTTCAATTTTGGTTTCATGCAGCTCGTTTATAACACCTTTAGGATCTGACGTCTTCAGTCTCCTCGGCATTAGAAACATTGCTCAATGGATGACAACTTGGGCCGACGAGTATTCCCGATCCCATAGTTCAGCTACTCGCTCGAATAGCGAGCAGGTGGAAAAATATGATGTGCCAACGGAGTTAAGCATCACTTCGGGTTTTGGGGGTTACACACTACAACAATACATAACCAAATCAAAGCAAGGCAAGAGACGTGCAACTGTTGCGTTTGAAAAGATAATGGAAAGGGTTCCGAAGGAGGTGGAAACAAATCTTTCTAGATTTATGCCGTCTTCAATGAACGTGGATGATTTGCACTTAGGTGACGTTCCAAATCTTTATAGTATTATTCCTCTCGCGCAGAATGTTAACGCGCCGATCTTTGCCCTCAAGGGAAGTGATAAGCTTGTCGGCTCTCAGTATCAGCAGGCACAGTCTTATTCACAACTCATCGCTGGTGTTTCTACAAAACTAGTACAGAACATCGGATAGCCAGATGGCTCTGTGGCCGGAAAGCGTTGTTCAAGAAGTTGCTGAACGACGGGCGGTGTTCGTCGTGGGCGCGGGCGCATCAATGGCGACGGAAGATAAGCATGGCAAGCGGCCTCCCTCCTGGAGCGAGCTGCTCCGGACACTGGCGCGCGCACTCTCTCGGCGTGCTGAAAAGACATATGCACTGAAGTTAATTCTAAATAATCAATTTCTCGAGGCTGCACAAATAATCGAAGAAAGCATTGCACCAGCTGAGTTCGCGTCGATTATTCAGCGGGAGCTGAAATTGAGGGATTATACTCCGTCCCGAATACATGCAGCGATTCTAGGTATGGATCCAAAGGTAGTCGTTACTAAAAATTATGACGAGATTTATGAGAAGCAGTTCAGCCGGGGTCCAATTGGGAACGGACACGTAGTCTGCAAATATTATGATTCGCACTTTATAAATGATCTTAGATCGGGGCAACGATGTATTTTCAAAATGCATGGGTGCGTGACAGATCCAACAAAAATCGTACTATCAAAGACTTCTTACTTCCGGGCACGACGTGACTATCGTCAGTTTTTTACAGCTATGGATTCCCTCTTTTTAGTTAGCACGCTGATTTTTGTCGCTACTAGCTTTGAAGACCCTGACTTACAGCTAATTCTTGAAAATAACAACATTGCTGCTACATCTAATCATCATCATTACCTTATCACAGAAAAACTTGCACATACATCTCAGCGCAATATTCTTCGACAAAATTATAATATTCATCCTATTGAGTACAAAAAAGGTAACCACATTAAGGTCGCAGAGTACTTAGAAGAACTGAGAGCAGAAGTAGAGCAGTGGCGTTCTACACATGATTAACCGGTAAAGTTCCTTCCTAACTGATCTTATTGATTACCATGTACCTTTGCTCGGCACACCTCAAAAGTCCGTCTTCTCGCCGCCCTCGGCGATGCGTCGGCTGACGAACGCCTCGAGTTCGGCGTTGCGGTCTTCCGGGAGCGTCGGCTCGCGGTATTCGGCGAGCGCGCGCTTCCAGAGCTGCGTCGCCTTGGTCGAGGCTTCCGGCGACCCCGCGGCGGTCCACTGCTGGAAGTTCCGCCAGTCGGAAATCATCGGCGCGTAGAACGCCGTCTCGTAGCGTTCGAGCGTGTGCTGCGCGCCGAAGAAGTGGCCGCCCGGCCCCACCTCGCGGATCGCGGCGAGGCCCAGCGCGTCGTCGCTCGTGTCGAACGGCTCGAGGAACGCCTCGACCATCTGCAGGAGGTCGCAGTCGAGCGCAAACTTCTCGAACGAGCCGACGAGGCCGCCCTCCATCCAGCCCGCCGCGTGCAGGATGAGGTTGCCGCCGCCCATGATCGCGGCCCATAGCGAGAACACCGACTCGTAGGCGGCCTGCGCGTCGACGGCGTTTGCCGCGTTGGTGTTCGACGTGCGGTAGGGCAGCCGGTAGCGGCGCGCCATCTGCCCGCCGGCGATCGTCGCCTTCATGTACTCGGGCGTGCCGAACGCGGGCGCGCCCGACTTCATGTCGACGTTCGAGGTGAAGCCGCCGTAGACGAATGGCGCGCCGGGCTTTGCCAGCTGGTTCAGCACGAGGCCGGCGAGCGCCTCGGCGTTCTGCTCGACGACGGCGCCCGCCATCGTCACCGGCGCCATCGCGCCCGCGAGCGTGAACGGCGTGACGCAGCACACCTGGCCATGGCGCGCCATCTCGATGACGCCCATCGCCATCGGCCCGTCGAGCTTCAGCGGCGAGTTGGTGTTGATAACGGTGAAGATCGACGGCTCGCGCGCGAGCTGCTCGTGCGACACGCCGCGGGCGATGCGCGCCATCTCGATGCCGTCCATCAGGCGCGCGCGCCCGGTCGAGGAGGTGAACATCACCTTGTCGGAGAGCCGGGCCTTGTTCGCGCCGATGAAGAGGTGGCGGATCGAGGCGTGCACGTCGAGCGCATCCGTCGAGCCGCCGCCGGCGAAGTGTATGCAGTTGAAGAACTGCGACAGGCGGATGAAGTCGGCGTTGTCCTGCAGCGTGCCGGGGCGGCGGCCGCGCTCGCTGTCGGAGCAGTTGGGCGGACCGCCGACGGGAGAGAACGTCACCCAGTCGCCGCCGATGCGGACGTGATGCTCGGGGTTGCGGGCGTAGACGGTGAACTCCTCCGGCGCTGTGCCGATCGAGGCCTCGACGATCTCGCGGCCGATGCGCACGCGCTCGCCCGCAACGATCGCGCCGGCCTTGCGGTACATCTCGATCGCCTCGGGGAGCAGCACGTCCATGCCGATCTCCTCGAGGAGGTCGAGCGAGGCGCGGTGGATCGTCTCGACCTGCTCGGCCGACAAAAGCTCCATCGGCCTGAACGGCCGGCGCGGCTGCTTCCACGGCAGTTGCGCGATGGGCTGAGGACCCGACTCGCGGCCGCGACCGGTGCGGCGGTTCAGGCGGGCTTGCTCTGCCATGGACACTCCGTCACGAAAATGCACCACCCCGTGCGCCATCATCGTATCGAAGATCGAGCCACGCGAGGAGCCGGAATCCATGACCGACATCGTTCTCTACCATGCAGCGCCGTCACGCTCGTCCATCGTGCTGTGGATGCTCGAGGAACTGGGCGTGCCGTACGAGCTCAAGGTGCTGAACCTGCAGGCGGGCGACGGTCAGTCCACGGAGTTTCGCAAGATGTCGCCGTTCGGCAAGGTCCCATGCCTCGTGCACAAGGGCGTTGCGATGACCGAGGTATCGGCGATCTGCACCTACCTCGCCGACGAGTTCCCCGACCGGAAGCTCAACGTTCCCGTCGGCCAGCCGAAGCGCGGGCAGTACCTCAAGTGGATGTTCTACGGGCCCTCCGTGTTCGAGCCGGCGCTGATCGACAAGACCTTTCCCCGCGCCGCACCCGCGCAGCCGGGCGCGCTCGGCTGGCGGGCGCTGCCGGAGGTGCTCGACGTGATCGACGCGGGGTTGAAGCCCGGGCCGTGGCTGATGGGCGACCAGTTCACCGCGGCCGACGTGATCATCGGCTCCGGCATCCGCTGGGGCACGCTGTTCATGGGCGTCGACAAGCGCGAGGCGTTCACCGCCTACATCGAGCGCCAGATGGCACGCCCGGCCCTTCAGCGCGCGATGGCGAAGGACCAGGAGATCATGGCGCGGAAGGCGGCGTCGTAGAAGTAACCGTCCTAGAAATCGGTGGGAGCGCCGCCCTCGGCCTTGCGGCGCGCGACGAACGCATCGAGTTCCTCGCGGACCGCGGGGTCGATCGGCGGTTCCTCGTACTCCTCGAGCGCCTGCTTCCAGAGGTGGTTCGCGCGGCCCTTCGCCTCGGGACTGCCGGCGGCGGTCCACTGCTGAAAGTTCCGCCAGTCCGAGATCATCGGCGCGTAGAACGCCGTCTCGTAGCGGGCGAGCGTGTGCGCCGCGCCGAAGAAGTGACCGCCCGGGCCAACCTCGCGGATCGCGTCGAGGCCCAGCGCATCGGTGCTCATGTCGAGGGGTGTCAGAAACTCCTTCACCATCTGGATCAGGTCGCAGTCGAGCACGAACTTTTCGAACGAGGCGACGAGACCGCCCTCCATCCAGCCCGCGCCGTGCATCACCATGTTCCCGCCGCCCATCACGACGCCCCAGAGCGAGAACACCGACTCGTACGCCGCCTGCGCATCGACCGCATTCGCCGCGCACGTGTTCGAGGTGCGGTACGGCACCTTGTAGCGGCGCGCGAGCTGGCCGCCGACGATCGCCGACTTCATGTACTCGGGCGTGCCGAAGGCGGGCGCGCCGGACTTCATGTCGACGTTCGAGGTGAAGCCGCCGTAGATGAACGGCGCGCCGGGGCGCACGAGCTGCGTCATCACGAGGCCCGCGAGCGCCTCGGCGTTCTGTTCGACGAGCGCGCCGGCAACCGTCACCGGCGCCATCGCCCCCGCCAGCGTGAACGGGGTCACGCAGATGACCTGGTTCTTCGCCGACATCGCCATGATGCCCTGGAGCATCGGGATGTCGAGCTTCAGCGGCGAGTTCGTGTTGATGATCGAGAACAGCGAGGGCTCGCGCTCGAACTGTTCCGCGCTGATGCCGCGCGCGATGCGGGCGATCTCCATGCCGTCGGTGATGCGTTCGCGGCCGAGCGAATAGGCGTGGAACGGCTTGTCGGTCATCACCGCCATGTCGTGCAGGGCGACGAGGTGGCGGATCGAGGCGTGGATGTCGATCGGCTCGACCGGATAGCCCGACAGCAGGTCGATGCAGTTGAACACCTGCGCGAGCTTCAGGAAGTTGCGGTAGTCGCGGTGCGTGCCAGAGCGGCGGCCGCCGTCGAGGTCGGAGCAGTTGGGGGCGCTCGCGACCGTGCCGAAGTTGATCGCGTTGCCGCCCATCTCGACGGTGTTCTGCGGGTTGCGCGCGTGGAGCTTGAAGCTCTGCGGAACGGTGGCGAGGCATCGTTCCACGAGTTCGCGGGGATAGCGCACGCGCTCGCCCTTCACGTCGGCGCCGTTCGCCTTCAAGAGTTCGCGCGCCTCGGGGAGCATCACCTCCATGCCGATTTCATGCAGCACCTGGAGCGAGGTTTCGTGGATCGACTCGAGTTCGTCCGCCGACAGGAGGTTCAGCGGCGGGAACGGCAGGCGCGCCTTGCGCTTGCCCTGCTGGGCGATATGGCCCTTGCCCTGCGGGCCGCCGGCCTCGCGGCCGCGGCGGCGTTCTCCCCGCCCCGAACGGCGGCCCTGGTCGATCGTCTGGTCGGTCATGACGGTCCTCTCATCGGTAATCACGCAACGCCGGGTCGGCAGCCACCTGGTCGGCGAGCCACGATTCGAACCGGCGGATTTTTGGCTTCAGGCGGTCGGCGGCGTCGCACGCGAAAACCCACGAGTGGCGGTGCGCTGCCTTGAGCGGGAACGGCTGCACGAGGCGGCCGGAGGCGATCTCCTCGCGCGCGAACGGGCCGATGGTCATAGCCACGCCCCGGCCCTCGACGGCGGCTTCCTGGGCGAGGATGTAGCTGTCGAACGCGAGCCGGTCGGACAGCTCGATGCCGCGGACACCCGCCGCCTCGAGCCAGATGCGCCAGTCCTCCTCGGCGGTGTAGACGTAGAGCAGCTTGTGGTGCCGCAGGTCCTCCGGCGACCGCAGCGGCGCATCGCCCTCGAGCAGCTTCGGCGAGCACACCGGCGTGAGGCGCGAGGAAAACAGCGTGCGGTAGTAGTGCTGCGCGCTGCGGTTCCTGGCGAGGATGAAGGCGGCATCGACGTGGCCCTGGTCGAAATCCCAGTCGAAGTAGGCGGTCGACAGCTTCACCTTCATGTCGGGGAAGCGGCGCTCGAAATCGTGCAGGCGCGGGATCAGCCACTTGAGGGCGACGGTGACGTAGACCTGGAGCGTCAGCTCATTGTCGCCCCGCTGGGGCCTGAGCAGCTGCGTCTGCGCCTCGATCTGGTCGAACGCGTCGCGCACCGCCGGGTAGTAGACCTGCCCCTGCTGGGAGAGCGCTGCGCGCCGCGCGTCGCGGCGGAACAGCTCGATCCCGAGGTTTTCCTCGAGCGTCCGGATCTGGTGGCTGACGGCGGAGCGGGTGATCCCCAGTTCATCCGCCGCGAGCCGGAAGCTGCCCAGCCGGGCGGCAGCCTCGAAGGCAGTCAGCGCGCGGAGCGGCGGCAGGGCTCGTCTGGGCAATTCCGTTCACCTCGGCAGGGCGGCGGGCCGAGCTATATCATGCCAAAAGTGGTTGTGCGGCGCTCCGATTGGTGAAAAAATCTCAACATCCCATGAGCCGCCGGAGGCTTCCGAAGCGGCGGTTCCATCGGCACATTACGGCCAACGTTCGCGAACCATCCTGAGGAGTTTCCATGTCCGTTGTCGAGGATCTGAGCCGCCGCCGCGGTGGCCGCGAAGCGCGCCGCGCTATGCGTGCACGCCCGGTGCCGATGGAGGAGGCCGCCGTCCATCCAGGACAGCACGGCGGGCAGTACAAGCCGCTGACCCAGCGCGACATGGAACGCATTCACGCGGCGGCGCTGCACCTCCTCGAGACGGTCGGGTTCGGCAACTCGATCCCGTCGTGCGTCGAGGCTATGGAAGCGAAGGGCGCAAAGCTCGGCTCCGACGGCCGCCTCCGCATTCCGCGCGGCCTCGTCGAGGACACGATCGCGATGGCGGCCCGCCGCTTCGTGCTCCCGGCGCGCGACGAAAAGCACGACCTCGAGCCGTGGGACAACAAGGTGTATTTCGGCACGGCCGGCGCCGCCGTGCACATCGTCGAACCCGAGACGCGCACCTACCGCGAGTCGCTCCTCGTCGACCTCTATGACGCAGCTCGCATCGTCGACACCTGCGACCACATCCACTTCTACCAGCGCACCGTCGTGCCGCGCGACATGATCTCCGGCCGCGACCTCGACATCAACACGCTCTACGCCTGTCTCGCCGGTACCTCGAAGCATGTCGGCACCTCGATGGTGTCGCCCGAACACGTGACCGAGGCGCTGGAGATCCTTCATCTCGTCGCGGGCGGGGAGAAGCAGTGGCGCGAGCGGCCGTTCGTGTCGCAGTCGAACTGCTTCGTCGTGCCGCCGATGAAGTGGGCGGAAGACGCCTGCCGCTGCCTTGAGGTGGCGGCGCGCGGCGGCATGCCGGTGCTCCTGCTCTCGGCAGCGCAGGCCGGCGCGACCTCGCCTGCGGCCCTCGCCGGCACGGTGGTGCAGGCGGTGGCGGAATGCCTTGCTGGCCTCGTCTACATCAACGCCGTCGTGCCGGGCGCCAAGGCGATCTGGGGTCCGTGGCCGTTCGTGTCGGACCTGCGCACCGGTGCGATGTCGGGCGGCTCCGGCGAGCAGGCGCTGATCACGGCGGGCTGCGCGCAGATGGGCCGGTTCTACGACCTCACGGTCGGGTCCGCGTCGGGCATGTGCGACTCGAAGCTTCCCGACATGCAGGCCGGCGGCGAAAAGGGCGTGACGGCGGCGCTCGCCGCGATGAGCGGCATCAACCTGATGTACGAGAGCGCGGGGATGCACGCCTCGCTCCTCGGCTTCTGCCTCGAGAGCCTCCTCATCGACAACGACATGCTGGGTTCGATCAACCGCAACGTCCGCGGCATCGAGGTGACGGACGAGACGCTGTCGACGGCGGTGATCGCCGACGTCTGCCTGAACGGTCCCGGCCACTACCTCGGCCACGAGCAGACGCTGACGCTGATGCAGAAGGAGTACGTCTACCCGCAGCTCGGCAATCGGATGTCGCCGAAGGAGTGGAACGAGGCGGGCAAGCCCGACATCGTCGAGCGCGCCACGGCGAAGAAGCGCGAGATCCTGTCGACGCGCTACATCGATCACATCCCGCCGGAGATCGACGCGATGATCCGCGCCCGTCACGAGATCGCCCTGCCGCGGCTGGTGATGGAGCCGGGCGACCCGCGCTGGACGAAGGGCTAGACCGACGGCGGTGGCGCACCCGGTCTTCGACGCAGTGCGGCGGGCGGCCTTCGAGCCGCTCGCCTGGTTTGCCGTACGCGGCGACGACCGGCTGCCGGGCGTGGCGGCGGTCGTGCTGATCGGCAACGCCGGCCCGAAGATGTTCGAGCGGTTTGCTGCCGAGCGCAATCCGCATGCGGACCGTCTCGACGACTGGACCCGGGATGTGGTCGATCCGCTCGCGGCGTCGCTAGCAGCGCGCGCCGTCTATCCGTTCGACACGCCGCCCCTGCCGTTCCTCACGTGGGCGCGGCGCGGCGGCGGTGGACACGTCTCCCCGCTCGGCCTCAACGTGCACCCGGCGTTCGGGCTCTGGCATGCGTACCGCGCCGCCCTGCTCTTCCCGGCCGATCCGGACCTGCCGCCGACGCCGTCGAGCGCCTCGCCCTGTGAAACCTGCGCGGCCCGACCCTGTCTGAGCTCTTGCCCGGTGCACGCGTTTGCCGCCGGCGGTTACGACATCGATGCGTGCGTAGGACATCTCCATTCGGATCGCGGCGCGCAATGCCGCGAGGGCGGATGTCTCGCCCGCCACGCCTGCCCGGTCGGCGAGGCCCACGCCTACCTGCCCGGCCAGGCGCAATTCCACATGCGCGCCTTCCTCGTGGCGCATCCTGCACTGGCGAGGTGTGACGGAATCGTGAATACTTGAGGAGGGAGGCCGCCTGCATTGACCAGCAGACGCGATGTCGGTGGCCCCGCCAGAGTCGCGCGTGGCAACCTTGCGTTGGTTCTTTGCGACGTCATTCTCCGCTCGTATCCAAATCCCTGGGTTCAGAGCTTCACCTTGAACCGACTGTCTGACCGGGTCGCCCATGTACGCCTTCGTTGAACAAAAGCTCGCCGCCGGCGAGGTGGTGATCCTCGATGGAGGCACCGGAACGGATATCCAGCGGCGCGGCGTGCCGATGGACGGCGAGGTGTGGTGCGCCGTCGCCAACCGCACCCATCCGGACGCCGTGCGCGACACGCACATCGCCTACCTCAAGGCGGGCGCCGACGTGATCACCGCGAACACGTTCGCCTCGAGCCCGCTGCTGTTCAACGCGCTGAAGCGCGACAAGGAAGTGGCGGAGCTCGACGCCATCGCGCTGCGGCTGGCACGCGAAGCGGTCGACCAGGCGAGCGACGGGCGTCCCGTCGCGATCGCCGGGTCGTTCTCCACGATGCGCCCGGTGCCGCAGGGCGGCGACCGCACCGCCAAGGCGAAGGAGTGGAGCTACAAGCAGGCCCAGCCGCTGTTCCAGGCGAAGGCCGAGGGCCTCGCCAAGGCCGGTTGCGACCTCATCATCATGGAAATGATGCGCGACGTCGACTACTCGCTGTGGGCGACCGAGGCTGCGGTGGCGACTGGCCTTCCCGTGTGGGTCGGCATCTCGGTCGAGCGGCGGCCGGACGGACAGCTCGCCGGGTTCCATCGCCACGAGTGGTCGCTCGAGGATGTGGTCAGCTCGCTCATGGTCACGGGCGCGAAGGCGTGCCTGATCATGCACACCTCGATCGACAATACCGCCGACGCGCTCGCCATCGCCAAGGCCAATTGGGCCGGGCCGATCGGCGCCTATCCGGAGTCCGGCGTGTTCAAGATGCCCGACTGGCAGTTCGAGCACGTGACGCCGGAAGACTTCGTCGAGCACTGCCGCCGCTGGCGACGTCTGGGCGCGAGCATTCTCGGCGGCTGCTGTGGCCTCGGCCCCGAACACATCGCGGCCTTGTCGAAGGCGTTCAAGGGATTTCCGGCATGAGCGAGAAGCACACGGGCTCCTGCCTGTGCGGCGCCGTTCGCTTCGAGGTGAACGGGCCGCTGCGTCCGGTCATCGCCTGTCACTGCGTGCAGTGCCGCAAGCAGACGGGATCCTATATGTCCGCCACGGGCGCCGCCGACAAGGACCTGAAGATCCTCTCCGACAAGACGCTTGCGTGGTACCGCTCGAGCGAGGCGGCAAAGCGCGGCTTCTGCAACGCTTGCGGCTCGGTCCTCTTCTGGAAGGGCGACGGTAAGGACTACACCGCGATCGCCGCAGGCTCGATCGACGGCAAGCTCGGCGTGCCGCTCGCCGGGCACATCTTCTGCGACTTCGCCGGCGACTACTACGAGATCGCCGGCGGCGAATACCGCAAGGGCCAGTGGTGAGAAGCCCGCGGGGCTAGTTCACGAACCGCAGGTACTGCGCGACGTAGTCGAAGCCGCCAAGCCGGTCCTTGTAGCCCTCGATCAGCCGCTTGGTCACCGGCCCGGGCGCCGTCCCCGAACCGACCGGGCGGCCGTTGATCGATCGCACCGGCACGAGGCACCAGCTCGTCGACGTGATGAACGCCTCCTCGGCGACGTACGCGTCATAGAGGTCGATGTCGGCCTCGCGCAGCTTGACCCCGATCCTGCCGGCGATCTCCATCACCGTCTGGCGTGACAGCCCCGCCAGCACGTAGCGCTCGTGCGGGGTAAGCACCTCGTCGCCCCGCACGACGAAGATGTTCGAGCCGAGCCCCTCGGCGAGGCAGCCGCGCGTGTCGAGAAGCACGCACGTTGCGCCGGGTTTCAGCGCCTGCACTTCCTGGTCACCCGCGGTGAGGTTGGCGTAGGAGAGCGACTTCATCCGTGGGCTGATCGCTTCCGGCGGCACGCGGCGGATGCCGGGCGGCGTCACCACGTCGAGGCCGTCGCGCATGCCCTTGGCGCGGGCGCGGAACGGCAGCGGCGAAGTCTCGATGATGACGGTCGGAGGGCTCGCCGCGCCGGAGCGCGAGATGTGGCGTTCGCCGCGCGAGATCCACTGCGTTACCCAGTAGTCTTCACCTTCCGGCAGAAGCGGCAGGTTCCGCTCGATCAGCTCGCGCGTGTGACGGAGCATGTCGGCTGGCGAGACGCCGGGGTCGAGGCGGATGTAGGAGAGCGAACGGTAGAGCCGCGCAATGTGCTCTTCGAGCAGGAACGGCTTTCCGGCGAACGTGCGCGCCGTGTCGAACACGCCGTCGCCGACCGCGAATCCGTAGTCGCGAAACGACACCTTTGCCTCGCTCTCCGGCACGAACGCGCCGTTGAACCAGGCGAACCGCTCGCCCTGCATGCCCTGCTCTCCTGCTGAACGTCGTCAGTGCAACGGCACAGTGCCGAGGACGAAGGTATCGAGCAAGAGCTTGCCGTTCAGGGTGACTATGACGAGCGCGATGAGCGCCGTGACGGCGGTGAGCCACTTCGGGGCGACGAGTTCCCCCATCACGCTGCGGCGCGCGGTGAACAGCACGAGAGGGATCACCGCGAAGGGCAACTGCATCGACAGCACCACCTGGCTGAGGATGAGGAGTTTGCCGGTGGCGCTTTCGCCGTAGAAGATCGTCACGATCGCCGCCGGAATGATGGCGACGCCGCGCGTGAGAAGGCGGCGGACCCATGCCTTGAGCTTCAGGTCCAGGAACCCCTGCATCACGATCTGGCCCGCGAGCGTCGCCGTGACCGTGGAGTTGAGGCCGCAGGCGAGCAGCGACAGGGCAAACAGAGTCGCCGCGGCCGACGTGCCGAGCAGTGGCGCGAGCAGTTCGTGCGCGTGGCCGAGTTCGGCGACCTCGCGGTTGCCGGTGGCGTGGAAGGCAGCCGCCGCGAGGATCAGGATCGAGGCGTTGACGAACAGCGCCGTGCCGAGCGCAACGGTCGAGTCGATCGTCGCGAGCTTGATCGCGTCACGCCGCGCCGCAACGGAGGGTCCGACGTCACGCGTCTGCACGATACCTGAGTGGAGGTAGAGGTTGTGCGGCATCACCGTGGCCCCGAGGATGCCCATCGCAACGAACAGCATGTCGGTGTTGGTAAAGATGTCCGTGGACGGAATGAACCCGTGCACGATCGCCGCGACGTCGGGTTGGGCGAGCCACATCTGCAACCCGAAGCAGACGAAGATGAGCGCCAGCAGCGACATCACGAACGCCTCGATCCAGCGGAACCCGAGGTTCTGCAGCCACAGGATCAAAAACACGTCGAGCGCGGTGATGACGACGCCGATGGCGAGCGGGATGCCGAACAGGAGTTTCAGGCCGATCGCCGTGCCGATGACTTCGGCGAGGTCGGTGGCGATGATCGCGGCCTCGGCGAGGAGCCACAGCACCCACGCGACAGGCCGCGGGAACTCGCGGCGGCAGGCTTGTGCGAGGTCGAGGTTTGCGCCGAGCCCCAGCCGCGCACAGAGCGACTGGAGCAGGATCGCCATGATGTTCGAGATGAGCGCGACCGACAGCAGCGTGTAACCGAACGCCGACCCGCCGGCGATGGCGGTCGCCCAGTTCCCGGGATCCATGTAGCCGGTGGCGACGAGGTAGCCGGGGCCGAGGAAGGCGAGGAACCGGCGCAGGAAGGAGCCGGTGCGCGGCACCGGAATCGTGCGGAAAACCTCCGGAATCGAGGACTCTTCCCGCTGCAGTGCGATCGACGGCGCATCCTCCTTCATGATGCCATGCTACTGCAATTGCGAATCGTTCGCAACTGGCAAACGCTTCATCGGTCCCAGCGCATCGGGCCGAGGCGTGGGTCGGTGGCGAACGCATCGCGTCCGAAGGCGAGTGCGCGGCGCGGCAGGTCGGCGATCGCCAGCACGCCGGCAGCGCTGAGGCGCAGCCGCCACGTCTCCTGCTGCACAGGCGCCGGCTGTGCAAACGCGCTGCATGTCAGGAGCGCCACGTTGTGCCCGCCCTGCGGGTCGCGGACCGATGCATAGCGGATGAGCTCGAGGTCTGCCGTCCTCGCAGCCGCCGCGAGGCGCTGGCACGGCTCGTAATCGATAGGGTTCCGCCACGCCGCCCCGTCGCGATCGAGCGGCGGGCGGGACAGGTCGATCGCCGCATCCGTCTCGACCGCCGCAGCAAACGCGGTGAAGACACCGAGATTGTCCGGCCACGGCGTCTCGGGCGACTCGGCAAAGAACAGGAGCCGCCAGAACGCGAGTTCCGCGATGGCCGTGTGCGGCGCCTCACTCGCATAGTAGACGCCCTCCGTGCGCCCGGCACGGCGGAACCGTGAACCGTGCGGGTAAGCCGCACCGTAGCGGAACGGCGTCGCGAGCAGGTAGTGGAGGTGCGCGCACGCGGGCGGCACGGGCGGCTTCACCGTCTCGAGCAGATCTTCGAGGCGCGCCTGCTCTTCGAGGGTGTCGGTGAGCTTGGTCGTCGAGACGACATGCTGGGCCTCGACGAGCCGCCAGCATTCGCCCGTATAAGCGTGACGCTCAGACCTGAGCGCGGCGGGCGTCCAGGTAGCCGACGACATCGAGGAGACCTGTGACCGTGACGATGCGATCGATCGGGGCTGCGCCCAGCGCCAGGTTGGGGGCGCGCACCCAGGCACGGGCCACCGCATCATCGCCGCCGGTGATGGCATCGAGCGCCCGGTAAAGCCGGACGAACAGCAACGCGAGTTCGAACGGCTTGCCCTGCGGATCGAGTTCGGCCGCGCCGCCCTTCAGGCGCGAGACCGTGGCATCCGACACGCCGATCACCTGCGCCAGCGTGCGCGCGGACAGCGCCAGCCGGTCAGCCGCCCGGATCGCGGCCTTCGCTGCAATCGCTGCATCGGACGGCGGTGCGGCAGGCCTTGCGACGGGAGTCCGGACCATGAACAGCTCCTTTTCTGCAGAAAATCTAATGTATAATCGTTTCATCTGCAATAGAGTTGCGGCCCGTGTCGCAAAGCATGGAGGGCCTGCCGAAATGCCGCGATCGCGCCGTGCCGATCCCTGCTAGACGCTAGGGCACCCCCTGCGCCCGAAAGCATCGCAACCCTGCATGCCGCCTCCCCCCACCGCCTTGAACAACAGCACCCGTGGCATCCTCACGCTGTGCCTCGGCGTGGCCGTGTTCTCGATGCAGGACCTGGTGATCAAGCTGATCAGCGGGGAGTATCCCGTGCACCAGGCGCTGGTGCTCAGAAGCCTGACGGCGTTCCCGGTGCTGTTCGCGATCGTCGCCTATGAGGGCGGGCTCAGGACGCTGATCACATCGGGCTGGCGCGTGCTCCTGGTGCGCGGCCTGATCATGTTCACCGCCTACACGAGCTACTACCTCGGGCTCGCCGCCCTGCCGATGGCGACGTGCGTGTCGCTCTACTTCACGGCGCCGCTGTTCATCACGCTCCTGTCGGTCTTCTTCCTCGGCGAGACGGTGGACGCGCCGCGCTGGATCGCGCTGATCGCAGGGTTCGTCGGCGTGCTGATCGTCGTGAAGCCGGGCACGGCAGGATTCGACTGGGGGATGCTGCTGCCGATCTACGCCGGCTTCTCCTACGGCCTCTCGATGGTGATGGCTCGCTGGCTAGGCGGTCGCGAGTCCGCTTCCGTGATGGCGACGTACGGAAACGTCGTGTTCCTCGCCGGAGCCTTGGCGCTCGCTGCGGTCTTCGCCTCCGGCGCGCATGCGAACGAGGCGCATAAGAGCCTCGCCTTCCTCATGCGCGGCTGGGCGATGCCGACGACGCGCGACACGCTGCTCATGATGTCTTGCGGCATTGTCGCCGGCCTCGGGCTGGTGCTCCTGACTCAGGCCTACCGCGTGGCGGAGGCGAGTGTCGTCGCGCCGTTCGAGTACACGGGACTGATCTGGAGCGTGCTCCTCGGCTTCCTCGTCTGGAACGAATGGCCGGATGCAGTCTCCTGGTTCGGCATCGCGATCATCATCGCGGCCGGCCTCTTCATCCTGCACCGCGAGCGCGAGGTGAAGCGACGACGGGCGGCACAGGCCGCCTAGGCCCGCTTCTTGAGCGCGGTTGCAAGGTCGCCGTAGCCCGTGCGGCGTTCCTCGTAGGCGAGCCCGAGCTTTTCCGCTGCCGCCTGCGCCTTGGTTCTCAAGCCCGCATCGTCCGTCTGCGCGAGGTACACGAGTTTCGTGTAGTTGCCGAAGTAGAGCGGCAGGAGTTCCGGGTGCTTCGCGATGCCGAGTCCCTCCCACACGAGCTTGTCGAAGTGGCGGGCCAGATAGTCGGTCAGGTAGAAGGCCGTGACGTCCTCCTCCGCCGTGTCGCCGAAACGATCGACGCCGGTGAAGAAGGCATAGCAGTGCGGGCCCTCGATGCGCTCGACCCCCTCCTCGTCCAGCACGCGATCGAGGAGACCGCCCGTGCCGCAGTCTCCGTACACGACGTAGATCGAGCGGTACTTGCCCCGCGCCTCGCGGATGAGGCGGCGCACGCCGTCGGGGATCTTGTCCGGCGTGTTGTGCCAGATCGCGGGCAGGCACTGGATGTCGAACCCCTGCCAGCGGTTCGCCTCGATCAGGTCGACGATCTCGCGCGCCACCGCCCCGCAGGCGATGAGCAGGACGCCGCCGCCGGTCCGCTCGAATGCAAAACCCTCCGCCGGCTCAAGCTCGGGGAGGGTCTTGTCAGGTTCCGTCATGTCGCCTCGCCGTCGCCGGCGGCGTGAGTGTCCTCAGCCGGCCGCCATCTGGTTGTGCTTGCGCGCCATGAATTCCTTGGCCGTCTCGACCGCCACCGCCGCGTCGCGGCAGTAGGCGTCGGCGCCGATCGCCTTGGCGAATTCCTCGTTCAGGGGCGCGCCGCCGACGAGCACCACGTAGTCGTCGCGCATGCCCTTCTCCTTGAGCGTGTCGATGACGACCTTCATGTAGGGCATCGTGGTGGTGAGCAGCGCCGACATGCCGAGGATGTCCGGCTTGTGGGTCTCGATCGCCTCGAGATACTTCTCGACCGGGTTGTTGATGCCGAGGTCGATGACCTCGAAGCCTGCGCCTTCCATCATCATGCCGACGAGGTTCTTGCCGATGTCGTGGATGTCGCCCTTGACCGTGCCGATCACCATCTTGCCGAGGCGCGGGGCACCGGTCGCGATGAGGAGCGGCCGCAGGATCGCCATGCCCGCCTTCATTGAGTTGGCGGCGAGCAGCACCTCCGGCACGAACAGGATGCCGTCGCGGAAGTCGATGCCGACGATGCGCATGCCCTCGACGAGCGCCTCGGTCAGGACCTTGTAGGGCGCCCAGCCGCGCTCGAGCAGGATGTTCACGCCCTCCTCGACTTCCTCCTTGAGGCCGTCGTAGAGGTCGTCGTGAATCTGCTGGGTGAGCTCCTCGTCACTGAGGGAACGAAGGTCGAGTTCGTCACCACCGCTCATGCACATCTCCTGATCGGTTCGGGCCTAGCGCCTTATCTGGCGGCAGGTTAAGCGTAAGGCAACCGAAATCCCTGCCTGACGGCGACTCCTGCGCGCCGGAAACCGACCACTATCCACGGAAAGCCGAAGAAATCATGACTGACCGACCGTTCCCGATCGCGGACGTCCGCGCCGCGTTCCCCTCGCTGTCGATCACCGACGCCGGGCGTCCCCGCGTCTACTTCGACAACCCGGCCGGAACCCAGGTTCCGACGCGGGTGATCGAGCGGGCGACCCGGGCCTACGTCGAACAGAACGCCAACCTCGGCGGGGCGTTCGAGACGTCGCGGCGGGCGAGCGCGCTGGTCGAGGAGGCGCACGAGGCGGTGGCGCGTTTCTACAACGCAAAGTCGGCGAAGGAGATCGTGTTCGGCCAGTCGATGACGGCACTCACCTACCACATCTCGCGCTGCCTCTCGCGCGGCTGGACGTCCTCGGACGAGATCATCCTGTCGCGCATGGACCATGACGCGAACGTCGCCCCGTGGCTCCAGGCCGCGGAAGACCGCGGCGTCACCGTCCGCTGGCTCGACTTCGATCCCGACACGTACGAATTCCCGGACCGGGCGATCGACGATCTCCTGTCGTCGCGCACGCGCCTCGTTGCGGTCGGATACGCCTCGAACTGCACCGGCACGATCAACGACGTGACCGCGATCTGCGCGAAGGCGCGCGCCGCCGGTGCGCTCTCCTACATCGACGCGGTGCAGTTCGCGCCGCATGGCGTGATCGACGTCGAGGCGGTGGGCTGCGACTTCCTCGTCTCCTCCGCCTACAAGTTCTTCGGCCCGCACATCGGCGTGCTCTTCGGCCGCGAGCCGATCCTCGAGGCGATGTTTGCCTACCAGGTGCGCCCGGCGCAGCAGGGCCTGCCGAAGCGGTTCGAACTCGGCACGGGCTCGCGCGAAGGGATGGCCGCGACGCTCGGCGCGCTCGAATACATCGCAAGCCTCGCCGGCAGTACACCGGGGGCGGCCGAACCGACCCGCGAGGCGCTGGCGAAGGGCATGCAGGCGCTCGCCGATCACGAGCAGGGGCTGACGCTGCGGCTGATCGAGGGACTGAAGCAGGTGCGCGGCCTGACGGTGCGCGGCATCACGTCGGCGAACGCCATGCACCGGCGCGTGCCGACCGTGTCGTTCACGCTCGAGAGACATCACCCGGACGCGCTCGCCAAGGGCTTTGCCGACGACAACATCTTCGTATGGTCCGGCCACAACTACGCGATCGAGCCGGTGGGCCGGATGGGGCTTCTTGACAAGGGCGGCGTGCTGCGCGTGGGCCTTGCCCACTACAACACGGCCGGCGAGGTCGACGCGCTGCTCCAGCGCCTCGACCGGATGACGACGGCCTAGCCGCGGCCGCGCCGACGTTCCCGGCGCGCACCTGCGTCGGCCGCCGCGTCCTTGCCCTTGGCGAGGTCGGAGACCTTGCCGAGCCGCTGCTCGACCTCTTCCACCGTCGGGCGCGGTCCCTTGGTGTGCGCCTCAAGTGCGGCCCGCATCGCCGCGAGATGGTCCGGCGAGGTGCCGCAGCAGCCGCCGATGATCTTCGCCCCGGCGTCGAGCGCGAGGCGCGCGTAGTCGGCCATCAATTCCGGCGTGCCGGAATAGTGGATGTGGCCGTCGTGGTATTCCGGGATGCCGCAGTTACCCTTGGCGACCACCGCCGCATCGGGCCGTGCCGCCGTGATGCCGAGTACGGTGGCGATGAGTTCCGGCGCGCCGGTACCGCAGTTCGCGCCGATCGCCGCCGGCATCGCCGGGAGCGACGAGGCGAGCGTGCCGAAGTACTGCGGCGTGATGCCCATCATCGTGCGGCCGTTGGTGTCGAAGCTCATCGTGGTGACGATCGGCAGGCCCGCGGTGGAGGCGCCCTCGACGGCGGCGCGCAGTTCCTCCTCCGACGACATCGTCTCGATCCACAGGACGTCCACGCCGCCCTCGGCCAGCGCCTTCGCCTGCTCGGCGAACGCAGCCACGCCGTCCTCGTGGGCGAGCATGCCGACCGGCTGGAAGATCTCGCCCGTCGGGCCGATCGAGCCCGCGACGATCACCGGGCGCGACACCGCATCGGCCTCGGCGCGGGCGTTCTTCGCCGCCGCGATGTTGATCTCGCGCACCTGGTCCTGGGCGTTGTGCAGCTTCAGCCGGTAGCGGTTGCCGCCGAACGTGTTGGTCAAGACGATGTCGGCGCCGGCCGCGATGAACCGCTTGTGCAGGTCGCGCACGCGCTCGGGATGCTCGAAGTTCCACATCTCCGGCGCGTCGCCGGAAACGAGCCCCATCTGGAAATAGTTCGTCCCCGTCGCCCCGTCGGCGAGGAGCCAGGGGCGGGCGGCGAGCAGTTCGGTGAAGGAGGCTTTGGACATCGGTCGGACCCTTTCAGGCGCTGAAGCCGGATCATCACATAAAGAAACCCTTATATAAAGGGAAATTTATATGCTCACGCGCGCTCGGCGCCATAATAGAGCGTCACCACGTGCTGGGCCTCGGCGAAGAACAGCCAGCGCTCGACCACCGCGCCGATCAGCGCCGCAATCGCGCCGAGGCTCGCCGACACGGCGGCAACCGTGCTCATGCCGCCCATCGCCGGGATGGCGAACACCAGCGCCGTCGCCAGCGCCACGAACACCACGGAGCGAAGCTTCCGCGCGTGGCGGCGGGCGACGGTGTAGCCCATCTCCTTCATCACGAAGTTTTCAGACGTATGCGGACGTTCCCACTGGCGCACCGGGCCGGGAAGTCCGGTCGCCATCGCCGCCGTCAGCGTCTTCGGCGCACTGTCGATCGAGCGCCAGTAAAGACCCTTGATCAGCATCGCGAGCAGGATCGCCCCGATCGTCATGTAGGAAAGCACCACCGCGCCACGCCCGAACCACGCGGCGATCGCCAGCAGGAGGCACGACCCCGTCGCCGCGGCGAACGCGAGGTACACCGGCACCGTCAGCGGGTTGCGCCACTGCCGGATGGTCGGCAGCGAGGCGTAGATCATGCCCGTCGTGACGACGGTGACGACGCACATCGCCGCCATCGCGTAGCCGAACGCGCGGATCAGCGCCGGCGACCCTTCCGGGTTGAGCCACACTGCGCCGAACGCCAGCGCCGGCACGAAGGTGATGATCGCCGCCACGCCTTCGCGCGACAGCCACGAGGACCGCCATTGCGAGAACGCGCGCCACGCCCGTTCCGGGTGGCCGAGATGCAGCGTCGAGGAGAGAAGCCCGAGCGACACGAGCCCGAGGCCGATCAGCATCACCGTCGCGCCGAACGCGAACGTCGAGGCGGGCCCGTGCGATGCGCCGGCAAGGCCCGCGAGTGCCAGCAGGCCGTAGCCCGCGCCTGAGGCCGTCGTGAACAGGATGACCGAGTACGCGGGATGCATGGATTACCGGGCGGCTCCCGAGAGCACGCGGTCGACCCACGCGAAGAAGCGGTCGGTCGCGGAGTTGCCGGCGGGCGGCAGTGGTTCGAGCGGCTTCGCTTCACGCGCCGCAGCCGGTTCCCGCAACGCGCGCGGCGGCAGATACTTGTTCACCGGCTTCATGCCCATCTCCGGGAGAAGATCGTACCCGCCTCGCACTGCGACGAGCTGCGACACGTCGCTTGCGGGATCGCCGAGGTCGCCGAAATGGCGCGCCCCCGTCGGACAGGCGCGCACGCACGCCGGCAGGCGGTCCTCGGGCTCGAGGTGGTCGTTGTAGATGCGGTCGACGCACAGCGTGCACTTCTTCATCACGCCCTGGTCGTAGTCGTACTCGCGCGCGCCGTATGGGCAGGCCCACGAGCAGAGCTTGCAGCCGATACAGGTGTCCGGGTTGACGAGCACGATGCCGTCCTCGGCCCGCTTGTAGGACGCACCCGTGGGGCACACCGTCACGCAGGCCGGCGTCTCGCAATGGAGACACGAGCGCGGGAAGTGCACGGTGCGCGCCGCCGCGCCCTCGCCCGTCTCGTAGCCGTGCACGCGATTGAGCCACACGCCCAGCGGTTCGGCGCCGTACGGATCGAGGTCGGTGAGCGGCGCGGAATAGCCCTGCGTGTTCCACTCCTTGCACGACACCGCGCACGCCTGGCAGCCGACGCAGGTGTCGAGATCGATGACGAGGCCGAGCTTCTTCTGGCCGGGCTTCGAGGTGTCGGGCAACGACGTCATTTCGCCCCCCAGCGCAGGATCGAGGGTCGCCGCTTCACGCCCTTCGGCACCTTGAGCGTCACGAACTGCGGCTCGCTCACCGCCGCTTCGTTCGAGGCCTTGCTGATCCGTACACGGAGATCGAACCACGCGGCCTGTCCCGTCACCGGATCGGAGTTCGAGTAACGGTAGGCGCCCTCGCGCTCGGGCAGCAGGTCAGCGATCAGGTGGTTGAGGAGGAAGCCTTTTTGCGATTCCGGCGCGTCCGGCGTCAGGTTCCACGCACCCGACCGCTTGCCGATGGCGTTCCACGTCCACACGGTGTCGGGGTTGACGCCGTCCATCAGGCGCACCTCGACCTTGATCTTGCCGTGCGCGCTCTCGACATTGACCCAGTCACCGTCGGCGATGCCGAGCGCCCGGCCCTTCTCGTGCGCCATGTAGAGCACGTTGCGCCCGAGAATCTGGCGCAGCCACGCGTTCTGCGAACCCCACGAATGGTACATCGCCATCGGCCGTTGGGTGAGCGCGTGCATCGGGAATGCGTCGCCGTCGACAAGCGATTCCTCGAACGGCGGATACCAGAACGGTAGCGGGTCAAAGTAGCGGTCGATACGCTCGCGATGCTCTTCAGGCGGAACGATGTCGCCGTGGCCCTGCGCCGCGAGGCGGAACCTCTGCAGCGGCTCGCAGTAGAGCTGCATCACGATCGGATCGGCCTTGCCGTTGAAGCCGAACTGCACCGAGAAATCGAGGTAGTCGCGGTTGGCGAAGCGGAAGTAGCGCATGTGCGCCGGCAGCTCGCGGTACCAGTGGCAGCCGTTCTCGATGTAGCGCTGCAATTGCTCCGGGTTCGGATCGCCCACCCCCGCCTCGACGCCGGCCTTGCCGCGAAAGCCCGCGAGCGGACCGACGCCCGGCGTGCGCTGGTGGTTCACGATGTAGTCTGCATAGCCGCCCGGATAGCGCGGCGTACCCTCCGGCGTCGTCATGCCGGGAAGGCCGAGGCGCGCGCCGAGGTCGAGCAGCACGTCCTGGAACGGGCGCACGTCGCGGTCGGGCTTCAGCACCGGCTGGCGGATCGCGTCCGCCGGGCCGTCCGCTTCCGAGATCGGCCGGTCGAGCAGCGAGATGCAGTCCCAGCGTTCGAGGTAGGTCGTGTCCGGCAGGATCAGGTCCGCATACGGAACGGTTTCCGAGAAGAACGCATCGGCGTAAATCACCTTCGGGATCACGTACTCGCCGGTCTTCGGATCCTTCGCGGTGAGATGCTTCAGCGTTCCTTCCGGGTCCATGGACGAGTTCCAGCCCATGTTCGCCATGTAGAGGAACAGTACCTCGATGCCGTATGGGTCGCGCCGCGCCGCGTTGCCGATCACAGTGTGCATCAAGCCGTGCGCGGCGAGAGGCGCCTCCCACGAATACGCCTTGTCGATGCGGCAGGGCGCGCCGTCGTCCCCGACGAGGAGATCGTTCGGGCTCGTCACGAAGCCGAGCGGCGGTCCGGGCAGCACCTTCAGCGGCTGCACGTCGCCGGGCTTGCCCGCGGGCTTCACGCCGGGCGGGGCGGCCTTCGGGAACGGCGCCTTGTAGCGGAAGCCGCCCGGCGCATCGATGGTGCCGAGCAGGATCTGCAGCACGTGGATCGAGCGGCAGGTGTGGAAGCCGTTCGAATGGGCCGAGATGCCGCGCATCGCGTGCATTGCCACCGGGCGCGCCTGCATGGAGGGATGGCGCACGCCGTTGGTGTCGCGCCAGGCGACGTCGAGCTCGAAGGCCTGGTCGAAGGCGGCGTCTGCCAGTTCCGCCGCGATGCGCCGAATCGTGGCCGCCTCGATGCCGCAGCGCTCCGCCACCGCATCGGCGCTCATCGCCGCATCGAGGTAGCGCTCGGCCAGTAGCCGGAACGCCGGTACCGCGCGCCGCCCGTCGGCGAGCGTCGCCTGGCCGGTGAGCACCGCCACGCCCTTGCGCTTCGAGGCCGGGACGGGCCTTCCGGTCGCCTTGTCGATCACCAGCGGCTCGCCGTTGTCGCGCGCGACGAGGCCGTCGTCGGCCGCGCCGGGGTCCTGAACGATCAGCCACGCGGCGTTCGTGTAGCGCGCCACGTAGTCGAGATCGACGCGCCCTGCCTTCAGCAGTTCGTGGATCAGCGCGGCGACGAACAGGCCGTCCGTACCCGGACGGATGCCGATCCATTCGTCGGCGATCGCCGAGTAGCCGGTGCGCACCGGGTTGACCGAGACGATCTTCGCGCCGCGCGCCTTGAGGCGTCCCATGCCGGCCTTGATCGGGTTCGAGGCGTGATCTTCCGCCACGCCGAACAGGAGAAAATACTTCGTGTACCGCCAGTCGGGCTCGCCGAATTCCCAGAACGAGCCGCCGAAGGTGTAGAGGCCGGCCGCCGCCATGTTGACGGAGCAGAATCCTCCGTGTGCGGCATAGTTGGGCGTGCCGAACTGCGAGGCCCACCAGCCAGTGAGTGATTGACTCTGGTCGCGGCCGGTGAAGAACGCGAGCTTCTTCGGGTCGGTCGCACGCACCTCCGAAAGCCACATCGTGGCGGTGCGCAGCGCCTCCTCCCACGAGACCTCGCGGAACTCGCCCGAGCCGCGCTCGCCCACCCGCATCAGCGGTTTCGAGAGCTTTGCCGGCGAGGCCTGCTGCATGATGCCGGCCGAACCCTTGCCGCACAGCACGCCCTTGTTCACCGGGTGGTCGCGGTTGCCCTCGATGTACTGGAGCGAACCGTCCTTCAGGTACACCTTGATGCCGCAGCGGCAGGCGCACATGTAGCACGTGGTCGTCTTGATCTCGTCCCAGGTCTTCGGGGACGTGTCGACGATCGGTTGCGGCATCGGCGGAAAGCTGCTCCTGAGGGACCGGGGCGAAGGTAACCGGCCCGTGCGGCTGCCATAGCACCAACGTTGCCGGATCGCGAGCGCCAGCCAGCAAAGACCTGGCCGCGCGCAGCGGCGGCATTTGCGCGGCCGGTGCGTTGGCCCTATGGTGGTGCCAGTTCACCGGAATCACAAGACCTTGCGGGACTGGCTGCTGCACATCCGGCGCGACGAGTACACCTCGCTGCAATCGCAGATCCGGGAGGCGCTGGTCGCCGCCATCCTCGACGGCCAACTCGCCCGCGACGAGCCGGTTCCCTCGACGCGCAAGATGGCGAAGGTATTGGGCGTCTCGCGCAACACCGTGGTGCTCGCCTACCAGGGCCTCCTCGACGACGGGTATCTCGTCGCCCGCGAGCGGTCAGGATACTTCGTCTCCGACAAGGCGATGGCGACGGCGGCGCGCCCTGCCCCGGCTACAAAGACCGAGAGCTCACCCGCCAACGGGCCGGACTGGCGAAGCCGCTTCGCGATCCTGCCGTCGCGCCAGGAGAACATCGTGAAGCCGCTCGACTGGCAGCGGTTCACGTATCCCTTCATCTACGGCCAGCTCGATCACGCGCTGTTCCCGATCGCGGAGTGGCGCGACTGCGCCAGGCAGGCGCTTGGCCGAAAGATTCTTGGCGAATGGACGAACGACGCCGGCGCCGCCGATGACCCGCTGCTCGTCGAGCAGATCCGCCGGCGGATCCTGCCGCGGCGCGGCATCATGGCCTCGGACGACGAGATCCTCGTCACGCTCGGCGCGCAGAGCGCGCTCTACATGCTGGCGAGCCTCATCGTGCGAAAGGGAACGCGTGTCGCGATGGAGGAGCCGGGCTTCCGCGATGCGCGCAACATCTTCGCGCTGCACCAGGCGCAGATCGAGTACGTGCCGGTCGACGCCGAGGGGTTGCAGCCGAACGAGCAGGTGGCGCGGGCCGACGTCGTGTTCGTGACGCCGAGCCACCAGTCGCCGACGACGGTGACGCTGCCGATCGAGCGGCGCCGCGCGCTGCTCGACATCGCCTCGAAGCGCGACTCGATCCTCATCGAGGACGACTACGAGTTCGAGACGAACTATCTCAACGAGCCCTGCCCCGCGCTGAAGTCGCTCGATACGGAAGGCCGGGTCGTCTACATCGGCAGCCTGTCGAAGACGCTGTTCCCGGGCTTGCGCCTCGGCTTCATGGTGGGGCCGAAGCCGCTGATCGCCGAGGCGCGCGCGCTGCGCCGCCTGATGGTGCGTCATCCGCCCACGAACAACCAGCGCACCGCCGCGCTGTTCCTGTCGCTCGGCCACCACGACTCGCTCATCCGCCGCCTGCACCGCGTCTACCGCGAACGCTGGCAGGTGATGGGCGAGGCGCTGCGCCTGCACCTTCCCGGCATGGCGCGCGCCCCGGGCTTCGGCGGAACGAGCTACTGGGTGAAGGGGCCGCCGAACCTCGACGCCGATCTGCTCGCGGCGCGCCTCGTCGAACGGTCGGTGTTCATCGAGCCGGGCCGCATCCTGTTCGGCGCGCCGAACCCGCCGCTCAACTACTTCCGCCTCGGCTTCTCCTCGATCGAGACCCAGCGCATCGAGCCTGGCATTCGCCTGATCGCCGACGCACTGCCCTCGGCGCTGTCCAGCGCAGCCGCCGAGTAAAGCGCGCATGACCGAGACCGTCTCCCGCTCGCCGGCCGTGGCGCCGGCCTACCACGACAACCCCGCGCTGGCCCTGCTCTACGGCAGCGCCGGCATCTTCGCCGCTTCGTCGATGGACGCGGTGATGAAGGGCATGAGCGGGTCCTATCCCGTGCACGAGCTGATGGTGATCCGCGGGCTCTCGGCGCTGCCGTTCATGACGATGCTGGCGTGGCGCGAGGCCGGCACGCAACTGTTCCGACCGCGTCGCTACCCGCTCATCGTCATGCGCGGCCTGCTCATGTGCTCGGCCTACATCGCCTTCATGATGGCGATCGCAGCCATGCCGCTGGCGGACGGCGTCGCGCTCTACTTCACGATGCCGCTGTTCGTCGCGGCGTTCGCCGGCGTCGTGCTCGGCGAACACGTTCCGGGCTACCGCTGGGCGGCGATCGCCGGCGGCTTCGTCGGCACGCTGATCATGGTGAAGCCCGGCTCGACGGTGTTCGACCCGGCCGCGCTGTTCGCCCTCTACTCGGCCGCGGGCTACGCGCTGGGCCAGATTTTTGCGCGCCGCCTCGGCGTGGTGGTGACACCGGGGCTTCTCGCCTTTCACCAGAACCTGATCTACCTGACGGTCGCCGTGGTGCTCGCCACGACGACGATGATGTTCGGCCTCCATGACTCGGTAACGCCGAGCCTCGCGTTCCTGACGCGGGCCTGGACGATGCCGCCGCTGCACGATCTCCTGATCGTCGCCGCACTCGGGCCGGTGCTTTCGGTGGCGATGTTCTGCTTCTCCTCGGCCTATCGGCTCGGGCCGGCGACGATGGTCGCCCCGCTCGAGTACACCTCGATGTTCTGGGCCGTCGTGTTCGGCTACCTGTTCTGGAACGACGTGCCGGGCTGGGAAACGATCGTCGGCGCGGCGATCGTCGCCGGGGCCGGCCTCTACATGCTGTCGCGCGACCGCGCCGCCCGCGCCAGGACCTCTGCATGAGTTTGGTGCGTGCGAAGACGGCGCCGCCGCAGCGGCTGCGCGCGGTGGCCATGCTGAGCTTCGGCGTCGCGGTCTCCTCGACGCAGGACGCCTACATCAAATTCATCGCGGGCTCCTACCCGTTCCACCAGATGCAGTTCATCCGCTCCGCCGTCGCGCTGCCGCTGATCCTGCTGATCGTGTGGCGCGCGGGCGATCTTCCGGCGGCGTTCGCAAAACCCACCGGCACGCTGCTGCTGCGCTCGTTCATGCTGTCGATCGCGTCGATCTCGTTCTACCTGGGGCTCGCCGCGCTCGACCTGCCGGATGCGGTCGCGATCTACTTCTCGCTGCCGCTGATGATCGCCGCCCTCTCCTCGCGCGTCATCGGCGAGAGCGTGCCGCCGCATCGCTTCCTTGCGATGATCGTCGCGTTCGTCGGCGTTGTGGTCATCGTGCGCCCGGGCACCGGCGTGTTCAACCCGGGCTCGCTGATCGTGCTGTTCGCCACCGCCTGCTACGCGCTCGGCCACATGCTGACGCGCCCGCTCGGCGCGACCATGCCGACGACGGCCATTGCGCTCTGGCAGAACTTCGGCTTCCTCGTCACAGCCTCACTTCTCGGCCTCGTCTTCGGCACCGGCGCGTTCCATTCGGACCTGATCCCGAGCGTCGACTATCTTACGCGCGGCTGGGTAACGCCGACGGCGGGCGATCTCCTGCTGATGATGAGCTTCGGCGTCTCGACGGCGCTCGCGATGATCTTCCTCACCGCGGGCTACCGCCTCGCCGAGCCATCGTTCGTGGCGCCCTTCGAATACTCCGCGCTGTTCTGGGCGGTAATGTGGGGCTTCCTCTTGTGGGGCACGCTGCCGGGCGCAGCGACCGTGACCGGATCGGCCCTCGTCATCGGCGCGGGGCTCTACATGCTGTCGCGCGAAACGCGCGGCCGCTCGCCGCGCCCTTCCGACCCGACCGGATAGCCCGCCCACGCCTTCACCGAGCGCAGCGACAGCGACGACTGAATGCGCGACACGCCGGGCAGCCGCGCGATGCGGCTGCGGTGGATGCGCTCGTAGTCGGGCGCGTCCTTCGCGGCGACGCGCAGGAGATAGTCCGCCGTGCCGCTCATCAGGTGGCACTCGAGGATCTCGGGTACGCGCTGCACCGCCTGCTCGAACTTCTCCAGCGCCTCCTCGCTCTGTGCGACAAGCGAGATCTCGACGAAGAACTCGATCGAGAAGCCGAGCTTCTGCCGGTCGAGGCCCGCGACGTACCCGAGGATCACCCCGCGCTCCTCGAGCTGCTTCACGCGGCGGTGGCATGCCGACGGCGACAACCCCGCCCTTTCGGCAAGTTCGGCGATGGAGAGCCGGCAGTCGCGCTGCAGCGCCGACAGGATACGACAATCGAACTCGTCCAAATCTTCGGATGTCATCCCGTAAAACCCGCTAATAATCGAATGCCATTCCAAATTTACCGCATTTTGCGGGTCAGAATCGAATCCTTTGTCAGCGGAATCTGCCTAAAAACAAGGCAACGGAGGCCGAAGGCGGCGTCCGAACGGGAGAAAGCGGCCATGCTGATTGGCGTTCCGAAAGAGATCAAGAACCACGAGTACCGCGTCGGCATGACGCCCCAGAGCGTCCGCGAGGCGGTCGGTCACGGCCATTCCGTGCTCGTCGAGACGAAGGCCGGCAACGGTATCGGCGCGTCCGACAAGGAATACCGCGCGGCCGGCGCGACGATCGTCGACACCGCCGAAGAGATCTTCGCGCGCGCCGACATGATCGTGAAGGTGAAGGAGCCGCAGGCCGTCGAGCGCAAGATGCTGCGCCCCGGCCAGATCCTCTACACCTACCTCCACCTGGCCCCGGATCCGGAGCAGACCAAGGACCTCGTCGAGTCGGGCGCGATCTGCATCGCCTATGAGACCGTGACCGGCCCGCGCGGCGGCCTGCCGCTGCTTGCCCCGATGTCGCAGGTCGCGGGCCGCATGTCGATCCAGGCCGGCGCCCATTGCCTCGAGAAGGCGCAGGGCGGCCGTGGCATGCTGCTCGGCGGCGTACCCGGCGTGCAGCCGGCGAAGGTCGTGGTGCTCGGCGGCGGCGTGGTCGGCACCAACGCCACCGCGATGGCGCTCGGCCTCGGCGCCGACGTCGTCGTGATCGAAAAGAGCGTGGACCGGATGGAAGAGCTCGTCGCCCGCTTCGGCACGCAGCTCAAGACGATCTACTCGACCGCCGGCGCGGTCGAGGACTACTGCGCCGACGCCGACCTCGTGATCGGCGGCGTGCTGATCCCGGGTGCTGCGGCGCCGAAGCTCATCACGCGCGAAATCATCAAGAAGATGCGCAAGGGCTCGGTGCTCGTCGACGTGGCGATCGACCAGGGCGGCTGCGCGGAGACCTCGCGCGCCACCACGCATGCGAAGCCGACCTACGTCGTCGACGGCGTCATCCACTACTGCGTCGCCAACATGCCGGGCGGCGTGGCGCGCACCTCGACCTACGCGCTCAACAACGTGACCCTGCCGTTCGGTCTCGCGATCGCCGACAAGGGCTATAAGAAGGCGCTGATGGACAATCCGCACCTCCTCGCCGGTCTCAACGTCATCGACGGCAAGGTCACCTACAAGGCGGTCGCCGAGGACCTCGGCTACAAGTACTACGAGCCGCAGAAGCTTCTTGCGGCCTGACGAGAAAAAAGCGCCCGCGACGTTACAAGGGCAATTTGCAAAGGCCCGTCCGCACACTCCCTGGTGCGGGCGGGCTTTTCCTTTCGGCGCGGCGTGCTAGCCTCTGCTCGAACACAGGGAGATCGGCATGAGCGGCAGCGCCAGAGCGACGCAGTACATCGACAACGATAAGGCGATCGTCACCGAGTGGCGCTTCCTCAAGGACGGCGACAACACCGGCTGGCACGTGCACGGATTTCCATACGTCGTGGTGCCGCTGATGGACGGCCGGCTGAAGCTCAAGACCAAGGACGGCGAGAGCTTCGCCGAGATGAAGGCCGGCGTACCCTACTATCGCCCGGCGGGCGTCGAGCACGATGTGATCAACGCCTCGGGCGGCGAGTACGCCTTCATCGAGGTCGAGATCCGCTAGCCCTTCGCCGCGCGCCCCTTCGGCGGGGTCTCCGCAGCCTCCTCCTTCGGCTTGCGGCGGAAGCCTTTCATCAGCGCACTGACGGTCGGCACGAGCAGGCGCGCCGCGCCGAGCTCTACCGCGCCGGTCATCAGGCCGCTGACCGCGCCGTGCTGCATCAGGGCGATCTCGTTCTCGGTGGCTTCGAGCGCGGCGTTGCGCATCTCCTCCGCCATCGCGAGTTCCGGGCCCGGCGCCAGCGTGTAACCGATCAGCGCCGCGAGCGCCGCGACGACAAAGTCGACGCCGGCGATGACGAGCGCCGTCTCGACCGGGCCCCATGATTCCGAGAGCCACTGGTAGGCCGCGACGTTCAGCATGCCGAGGCCGAACAGCGCGATGCCGAGCGCGATCGCGAAGAACACCGCCTTGCGGGCATAGGCGCGCAGTCGGATTTCGGCGAGGAGCAACTCCGTCTTGGCGTATACACGGCCGTTGCGAACGATCGACTGGATGCTCATGGGTCGTCTCTCCCTCAGCGCGCCGTCAGACGGCCGATGATGATGCCGATGGCGATCGCCCCGGCGATGGTGGCGCCGGGATGCTCCTTCACCGTGTGCTCGGCGTCCTCGATCATCTGCGTGACGATCTCGGCCAGGTCCTTGGCCTCGCGGCCCAGGTGGTCGAGCACGCCCGGCGCTGCCTCCTCGAGGAGCGCTTCCGCCGCTCCCGCGGCCGCCTGGCCCTTGCCCTTCAGCGTCGCGATCTCGGCCTTCAGCGCGTCGATCTCGCGCCGCAGCCGTTCGCCTCCCGATTTCAGCTGTGCCACGGTGTCTCTCCTTCCACGGTGACGTTCGCCCCTTCTACACCGGGGGAACGCGCCATGTCATTGCCGCCGGGCCGCGTTTCGCCCCCTGGCCCTCGACAGCCGCGCGCAGGGCGGGCAAAGGTAGCCGACCACCTTCCCGCCAAAGGACCTTGCGAGACCCATGCGTGCCGCCGAAACCATCGTTCGCGCCCTCGAAGCCCAGGGGCTGTCCCGCGTCTACTGCGTGCCGGGCGAAAGCTACCTGACGCTGCTCGATGCGCTGCACGATTCGAACGCCATCGAGACGGTGATCTGCCGCCACGAGTCAGGGGCCGGCTTCATGGCGGTGGCCGAGGCGAAGCTCACCGGCAAGCCCGCCTGCTTCATGGTGTCCCGCGGGCCGGGCGCCACCAACGGCTCGATCGCCGTGCACGTCGCCGAGCAGGACGCCGTGCCGGTGGTGGTGCTGATCGGCCAGGTGTCGCGCGAGGAGCGCGGCCGCGGCGCGTTCCAGGAAGTCGACTACGGCCAGTTCTTCGGCAAGATCGCCAAGGGCGTGTTCGAGGTGACGGAAGGCCAGAAGCTTCCCGAAACGATGGCGCGCGCGTTCCACCTCGCGCAGACCGGCGTGCCAGGCCCGGTGATCGTGGTGATGCCGGAGGACATGCTGGCGGACGAGGTGACGGGCCCGCTGCCAGACGCCTATCCCGTGACGAAGCCTGCCGCGGCGCGGTCCGACGTCGACCGATTCCTTGCGCTGCTGGCGAAGTCCGAACGGCCCCTGATCATCGCCGGCGCGCGCTTGCGCGGCATCGAGGGAGCGGCCGCGCTGAAGGCCTTCGCCGAGCGCCATCACGTGCCGGTCGCCGCGAGCTGGAAGAACCAGGACGTGTTCGACAACGCCTCGCCGCTTTATGCGGGCCACCTGGGCTTCGGCAACCCGGCGAAGCACAAGGAGCTCCTGGCGAAGTCCGATCTCGTCATCGCGATCGGCACGCGGCTCGGCGACATCGCCTCGCAGAATTTTACGTTCCCGCAGGCGCCGGTGCCGAAGCAGCCGTTGGTGCACGTCTATCCCGACACCGCGCCGATCGGGCGCGTGTTCCGCACGGAGCTCGGCATCGTGGCCGATCCGTCCGAGTTTCTCGCACTCGCGACGAAGGGCGCGCCTGCACACGCGGCGGCGCGCGAACGGTGGGCGGGGGAGATCCGGGCGTTCATCGACGGCTTCATGGCCTTCAAGTCGCCCGCGCCGCAGGACGGCGTCGACTTCGGCGAAGTGGTCATGGCAATCGCGCGTAACGCCCCGAAGGATGCGATCGTCACCACCGACGCCGGCAATTTTTCGAGCTGGGTGCACCGCCACTGGCGGCTCTCGACCGCGAACACGATGCTCGGCGCGATCGCCGGCGCCATGGGGTTCGGCGTGCCCGCCGCAGTGGGCGCAGCGCTGTCGGACGGCAAGCGCACACCGATCGCCTTCGTGGGCGACGGCGGCGTGTTGATGACCGGGCAGGAGCTCGCCACAGCGATGCAGTACGGCGGCAAGCCGAAGATCGTGATCTCCGACAACGGCACCTACGGCACGATCCGCACGCACCAGGAGAAGCGCTTCCCCGGCCGCGTCGTCGGCACGCACCTGAAGAACCCCGACCTGACGAAGTGGGCGCAGTCCTTCGGGGCGCACGTCGAGACGATCGCGCGGGGCGACGACATCGATGCGAAGGTCAAGCGCGCGTTCGACCACGACGGCGCGGCCGTCATCGTCGTCAAGTCGAGCCAGGAAGCCCTCTCCGCCTTCACCACGCTCTCCGCCCTGCGAGGGACGTGAGCCTGAAAAAGGATGGCCGGGTCAAGCCCAGCCATGACACTGGAGCACTAACGGAGAGGGTGCCTCATCGTTCCCCGCCCTTCCGTCATGCCTGGCCCTGAGCCGGGCATCCTTTCCGTTGCCCCGCGAAAAGGATGGCCGGGTCGAGCCCCGCCATGACGAATGGTCTCACTGTCGTCGATGACCGCCCCCCGCTTTGTCATCCTCGGGCTTGACCCGAGGATCCATGCGACGCTGGTCAAAGAGTGGATGGCCGGGTCAAGCCCGGCCATGACACTGGAGCACCAACGAGGCAGTGCCTCATCGTCTCCGCCCGCGTCATGCCCGGCCCAGAGCCGGGCATCCTTTCCGTTCCCCGTTGCAAAAGGATGGCCGGGTCAAGCCCGGCCATGACGATGGGGATATTTGTCGCGATGGTCAGACGTTGAGCAGCAGGAACTCGCGTTCCCAGGAGCTGATGACCTTGCGGTAGAGCTCCATCTCCTCTTCCTTCACGCCGCGGAACGCGTCGATGAAGCGCTCGCCAAAAACCTGCTTCAAGGGCTTGGTGTAGTTGAGCTTCGACAGCGCGTCCTCGAGGTGGAGCGGCAGCGTGTGGGCGTAGCGATAGGCCGATCCCTCGACCGGGTCCGTCGGCTTGATCTTCTGCACCATGCCGAGGTAGCCGCACGCGAGCGAGGCCGCGATCGCGAGGTACGGGTTCGCATCTGCGCCCGGCACCCGGTTTTCCACCCGCATGTTGTTCGGGTCCGACGAGGGCACGCGCAGCGGCGCCGTGCGGTTGTCGACGCCCCAGTGCGTGTTGGTCGGCGCATCGGAGTCCGGCACGAGCCGGCGGTACGAGTTGACGTTCGGGGCGCAGAACGGCAGCGCCGCCGCCATGTAGCGCTGCAGGCCGCCGATATGGTTCAGGAACGTGCGCGACGGCTTGCCGTTCGGCCCGGCGAAGACGTTCTTGCCGGTCTTTGCATCCATCACTGACTGGTGGATGTGCATGGACGAGCCCGGCTCGTTCGCGTGCGGCTTCGCCATGAACGTCGCGTACATGTCGTGCTTCAGCGCCGCCTGCCGCACGGTGCGCTTGAACAGGAACACCTGGTCGGCAAGCTCCAGCGGGTCGCCGTGGTTGAAGTTGATCTCGAGCTGCGCAGGACCGGACTCGTGGCTGATCGTGTCGACGTCGATCTCCTGCGCCTCGCAGAAGTCGTAGATGTCCTCGACGATCGGATCGAAGTCGTTGGCGGCGTCGATGCCGTACGCCTGCCCGAACTTTTCCGCGCGACCCGAACGGCCCACGGGCGCCTCGAGCGGATAGTCCGGATCGAGGTTCTTCTTCACGAGGTAGAACTCGAGTTCGGGAGCGACGATCGGCCGCCAGCCCTTCTCGCGATAGAGTTCCACGACCTTCTTAAGGACGTAGCGCGGCGCGATGTCGACGGGCCGGTCGTCGAGGTAGAACGCGTCGCAGATCACTTCCGCGGTCGGGTTCTGGTACCACGGCACGCGGCGCACCGTGTCGGCGTCGGGCTTCAGGTAGACGTCGATCGAGGCGTCGTCGGTGGCGTCGGTCTTCCACGAGAACGCGCCCGTCACGGTGAGGATGAAGATGTCCTCGGGAATGCGAAGGCCCCGGCTCTTCGAGCCTTTCTGGAACTTCGAGGCGGGGAGGATTTTCCCGCGCGCCGTGCCGGTGATGTCGGGAACGAGGCACTCAACCTCGTCGATGTTGTTGCTCGAGAGAAATTCCTCGAAGCGGGAGGATGACATGATGAACCTGGAAAGTTGTTGATCGCCGGAGATCACGCGAAAGCGCTACGTGTACGGAAGAACCCGCACGCAACCGCCCGGCGCGCGCATTCTAGCCCGGCGGAAGGGTCAAAAAGAAGGGCCGCGAAACAATGTTTTAGTCTGCGGACGGCCGGTGTAGAACGAGGCGCATCCGACCGGAGACATCATGACTTTGACGACGCAAGGCGCGCCGCGACGCTCCCCAAGCCCGCTCGACGCGCTCAATTACTACCAGGCGACCGCCCATCCGTATGCGCCGTTCCTCGCGCTCGAGGGCGACCTCTCCGTTGACGCGATCGTGATCGGCGCCGGCTTCACCGGGCTCTCTGCCGCGCTCGAATTGCGCGCGAAGGGCATGACGGTCGCCGTGCTCGAGGCGCAGACGATCGGCTGGGGCGCGACGGGCCGCAACGGCGGCCAGATCTGCACCGGCTATTCGCCCGGCATGGAGAAGTTCGAGAAGGCGCTCGGCCGCGCCGACGCGCAAGTGTGCTTCGACATCGCCGAGGAGGCGAAGGCGCTGCTGGTGAGCCGCATCCAGCGGTTCGCAATCGACTGCGACCTCACCTGGGGCTACCTGGTCGCCGCAGCGCGCCCCGGCCAGCTCAAGGGTCTCGAGGAGGAACAGGCGCAGCTGCGCTCCTACGGCTACGACAAGACGTCCATCCTGACGAAGGCCGAGTTCGAGCAGCGCGTCGGCTCGAAGATCTACCACGGCGCGCTGGCCGATCGCGGCGCCGGCCACTTCCATCCGCTGAACTACGCGATCGGCCTCGCCGAGGCCGCGCGCAAAGCGGGCGCACAGATCTTCGAGCACACGCCCGCACTCGCGGTCGAGGACGGGGCGCCTGCGAAGGTCAGGACGCCGCGTGGCACCGTGACCGCGAAGGCCGTGATCGTCGCGTGTAACGCCTACCTCGGACGGCTCCTGCCGGAGGCGGCTTCGAAGATCATGCCGGTCGCCTCCTACGTGGTGGCGACGGAGCAGATGGACGCGGCCCGCGCGGCGACCATCATGCGCACGCGCGATGCGGTGGCGGACGCCAACTTCGTCGTCGACTACTTCCGGATGACGGTCGACAACCGCCTGCTGTTCGGCGGCCGGTGCAGCTACTCGGGGATCGACCCGAAGGACCTCGCCGCCAACATGCGGCCGCGCATCCTGAAGGTGTTCCCGCAGCTCGGCGACGTGAAGATCGACTACGCCTGGGGCGGCTACATCGCCATCACCCACAACCGCCTGCCCGACGCACGCCGCATCGGCAAGGCGATCTACTACACGCAGGGCTACTCGGGCCAGGGCGTGGTGCTGTCGAACATCTTCGGGAAGATGATGGCCGAGGCGGTGGCGGGCGAGGCCTCGCGCTTCGACATCTTCTCGAAGATCCGCCACGCTCCGTTCCCGGGGGGCGCAATGCTCCGCCGCCCGGCGCTCACTCTCGGGATGCTCTACTACCGGGTGCGCGATCTCGTCAGCTGACGGAGGAGTTCTTCCTCAGTCGGTCATCGCCTCGGGCCGCGCGCCCTTCGCCCATGCCTTGAGGCAGAGGAGCTCGAGCGCGATCATCGCGCCGGCGTTCGACGTCATTTCCGCATGATCGTAGGGCGGCGACACCTCCACCACGTCCATGCCGACGAGGTCGAGCCCCTTCAGTGCACGGATGATCGACAGCGCCTGGTACGACGACATGCCGCCCGGCACCGGCGTGCCGGTGCCCGGCGCATAGGCCGGGTCGAGGAAATCGATGTCGAAGGTGAGGTACGCGGGCTTCCTGCCGACCCGCTTCAGGATCGCCTTCGCGACCTCCTCGGCCGGCTTCGCCTGCACCTCGTCGGCGAACATCACCTGCATGCCGTAGGTCTTCTCGCCCGCATAGCAGGTGCGGATGCCGACCTGGATCGCGCGCTTCGCGTCGATGATCCCCTCGCTCACCGCGTAGTTGAACATCGTGCCGTGGTCGATCCGCCCGCCCGGATCGGGCTCGACGTCGCGGTGCGCGTCGAAATGGATGAAGCCCAGCGGACCGTGCTTCTTCGCCAGCGCCTTCAGCACCGGATACGTCACGAAATGATCGCCGCCGATCGACAGCGGCGTCACGTCCTTCTCGACGATGCCGCGGATGTGCTTCTCGATCGCCCGCGGGACGTCCTGCTTCCTGCCCCAGTCGAAGTAGCAGTCGCCGTAGTCGACGACGCTCAGCGTGTCGAACGGGTCGAACCGCCACGGCCACACCGGACCCCAGGCGTGCTGCACCGATGCCTTGCGCACCCCTTCGGGCCCGAAGCGCGTGCCGGGCCGGTTGGTCACCGCCTGGTCGAACGGGATGCCGGTGACGGCCACGTCCACGCCCTTCAGGTCGCGCGTGTACTTGCGGCGCATGAAGGAGAGCGCGCCGGCATACGACGGCTCGATCGAGGACCCCTTCAGCGTCTTGCGCCGGAACGCGGCATCGCCGGGCGTGCGCCCCGTCACGCTCGTTTCGCTACTCATGGAAATGTCACTCCGTCAGGATGAGGGTATCTTCCGGCAGCCACGACACCCATACATCGTCGCCGCGGTGGAACTCGCTGTGGGCGCGCCGGTCGTTCTGGATGTTCACCGACAGTTCGTGTCCGGCTGGCGTCTCGACGAACACGTGGCTCGTGTCGCCGTAATACGCGACGTCGCGCACGCGGCCCTTCACGCGGATCGCATCCTTCGCCTTGGGTTCGGCGCCCGTGAGCTTCAGCTTCTCCGGCCGCACCGCGATCGCGATCGAGCCCGAGGCGGGCGCGGCCGAAGGCAGCACGAGGTCGCCGAACCCGTTGGTGCGGCAGACCACGGCGTTGCCCTTCACGCCCGACACTTCCGCATCGATCAGGTTCACCTTGCCGATGAAGTCCGCGACGAAGCGCGAGCGCGGCTGCTCGTAGAGCTCGCTCGGCGACGCCACCTGGCTCACCTTGCCCTGGTTCATCACGGCGATCCGGTTTGCCATCGACAGCGCCTCGTCCTGGTCGTGCGTCACGATGATGAACGTGATGCCGACCGTCTGCTGCAGGCGCGTCAGCTCGAGCTGCATCTGCTCGCGCAGCTTCGCGTCGAGCGCCGACAGTGGTTCGTCGAGGAGCAGAACCTTCGGCCGCTTGACGAGGGCCCGCGCGAGCGCAACGCGCTGCCGCTGGCCGCCGGAGAGCTGGTCCGGCTTCCGCGCGCCCAGCGCGCCGAGCTTCACCATCTCCAGCGCCTCCTTTACGCGCGGCGTGATTTCGCTTGCGGGCGTGCCGGAGACCTTCAGGCCGTACGCGACGTTCTGCTCGACCGTCATGTGCGGGAACACGGCGTAGGACTGGAACACCATGTTGACCGGCCGCTTGTTCGGCGGGGTCTGCGCCATGTCCTCGCCGTCGATCAGGATCTGGCCCTCGCTCGGCCGCTCGAGGCCGGCGAGCATGCGCAACAGCGTGGTCTTGCCGCAGCCGGAGGGGCCGAGCAGCGCGAAGAACTCGTTGCGCCGGATGTCGAGGGAGACGTCGTCCACGGCGGTCACGCCGGGAAAGCGTTTCGAGACGTTGCGGATCGAGACGATGGCGTCGGCGGTGCTCACGGCTTCTTCCTCAACGTGGCTCTCACGATTTCTGGGGCTGCTGCTGCAGCCGCATGGCGATGAAGGTGGCGACGACGGTGATCACGATCAGCACCGTCGATGCCGCGTTGATGTCGGGCGACACGCCGCGGCGAACGAGCGAGTAGACCTTGACCGGGAACGTCACGGTGTCCGGGCCGGAGGTGAAGAACGTGATCACGAAGTCGTCGAGCGACAGCGTGAAGGCGAGGAGCGCGCCGGCGATCAGGCCCGGCTTCATGAACGGGAAGATCACGTTCCAGAACGTCTGCCATTCGCTGGCGCCGAGGTCGCGGGAGGCCTCTTCGAGCTCGCGGTTGAAGCCCACCATGCGGGCGCGCACCACGACGGCGACGAACGGGAACGAGAAGGCGATGTGGGCGATGGTGATCGCCGACAGGTTGAGCGGCCAGACCGAGAGCGCCGCGTTCCACCAGGCGATCGGCCCCGTCTCGAAGCCCGCCATCCAGTGGCCGACGCGGGCGAAGAACACGAGCAGCGCCACGCCCATGCAGATCTCGGGGATCACGATCGGCAGCGCCATGAAGCCTTCGTAGGCGGGCTTCCCGGGAAAATGGAACCGCCACAGCAGCAGCGCGGTTGCCGCGCCGATGACGGTCGCGAAGATCGTACAGAGGAACGCGATCGTGAGCGAGTTCACCATCGCATCGATCAGCGCGGTGTTCTCCCACGCGACCGCATAGTACTTGGTCGTGAAGCCCACCCAGACGATGTTGCGCTTGGAGTCGTTGAAGCTGAACGCCATCAGCGTGAGGATCGGCGCGTAGAGCAGCACGATCACCGCGCCGAACAGGATCTTGAGCCACAGGCGCTGGCCGTAGTCGAGCGGCCCCTGCTCGCTCCTCGACTTCAGGCGCTCGAGCCAGGTGGGCGTCATCGCGGTGCGGGCTTCCATGACCATCGCGATTCCTCCTTAGAGATCCATGCCCTTCTTGCCGCGCGTCGCGAGCGAGCGCAGGGCAAGGGCGAAGAAGGTCGCATACATCAGGATGAAGGAGAGCGCGGCGCCGAACGGCCAGTCGTTCGCCGCCTTGAACTGGCGCTCGATCACGTTGCCGATCATCACTGCGTTGGCGCCGCCGAGGAGATCGGGCGTGAGGAACGAGCCGAGGCACGGGATGAACACGAGGATGATGCCGGACACGATGCCGGGCATCGTCAGCGGCACGGTGACGGAGAGGAAGGTGCGCCACTGCGAGGCGCCGAGATCGAGGCTTGCCTCGAGGAACGAGCGGTCGAGCCGTTCGATCGTCGCGTAGAGCGGCAGCACCATGAACGGCATGTAGACGTAGACGAGGCCCGCGATCACCGCGAAGTTGTTGTAGAGCAGCTCCAGCGGCTGGTACGGCCCGAACAGCAGCCCGAACCCGAAGATCGTGTAGAAGAACTCGATCGTGTAGTTGAGGTAGCCGTTCGTGCGGAACACCGCGATCAGCGCGTAGGTGCGGATCAGGAGGTTGATCCAGAACGGCAGAATGATCAGCAGGAGAAGCCACGGCTTCCATTTCGGCGGCGCAAAGCAGATGCCGAACGCGATCGGATAGGCGATCGCAAGACAGAGCGCCGTGGCAAGCAGGCTGATCCACAGCGACTTCCAGAAGATCTGGAGGTAGACCGGATCGAACACGCGCACGTAGTTGGCGAGCGTGCCGGTGTAGGCGATGCCGGTGATCGACGTCTTCTCGCCGAACGACATCGCCCAGATGATCCCGAGCGGGATGATGAAGAAGACGACCAGCCAGAAGGTGCCGGGCAGGCCCAGCAACCAGAAGGCGGACTTGTTCTCGCGCCAGCTTTCCACTCGGGAAGCCTCCCCCCTACCCTCGACATGCTACGCCGGACGATCGTCCGTGCAAGGACGGATCGTCCGGCGCAAGCTCGAGCTCGTTCGTTCTCAGGCGGCCTGAATGCGCGTCCAGGCTTCGTCCCTGACCTTGATCGCGTCCTCGCCGACGTAGATCGCGGGCTCGCACTTGGCGACCACGTCCGCCGGCGGGAAGATCGCCTCGTTCGACTTGTATCCCTCGTCCATCAGCTCGCGCGCCGCGCGGTTGGCGGTGGCGTAATGGATCGTCTCGACGATCTTCTTGCCGTTCTCGCCGTCGAGGATGAAGTTGAGGAACGCATTGGCATTCTGGGGATGCGGCGCACCCTTGGGGATGCACATGCAGTCCTGCCAGAGCAGCGTGCCCTGCTTCGGCACGGCGTAGGCGATGTCCGCGTCTTCCTTGGCGACCTGCAGGATGTCGCCGTTCCACTCCTGGCAGCAGTCCACTTCACCGGCCGCGAGCAGGTCCTGCCCGTTGTCCTTGGCGAACGCCTTCACGTTCTTCTTCTGCTTGATGAGCAGTTCCTCGGCCTGCTTGATCTGCGCAGGGTCGGTCGAGTTGAACGAGTAGCCGAGGTACTTCAGCACGCACCCGATCACGTTCTGCGCGTCGCCGAGAAGCGAGATGCGCCCGCCGAACTGGTCGCTGTCGAACAGCGGCTTCCAGTCGTTCATGGGCGTGTCGCTGACCTTGCTCTTGCGGTAGCCAACGCCGAGCGTGCCCCACATGTAGGGAATCGAGAACTTGCGGCCCGGATCGAACGCGGCGTCCTGGAACGGCTTGTCGATGTTGGCGAAGTTCGGGATCGCGGCGTGGTCGATCGGCTCGAGCATCTCGGCCTTGATCATGCGCTCGACGTAATCGTTCGTCGGCACGATCACGTCATAGCCGGGGTTGCCTTCCTTCAGCTTGGCGAACAGCTCGTCGTTGTCGGCATAGAGGTCCATCTTCACCTCGATGCCGGTCGCCGCGTTGAAGTCGGCGAGCGTGGTGTCGCCGATGTAGGTGTCCCAGTTGTAGAAGTTGAGCCGCTTTTCTTCCTCGGCCAGCGAGAAGCGCGGCAGGATCGTCAGGCCCACGAGCGCTGCGCCCGTGCCCTTGAGCAGGCTTCGGCGGGTCGGCCGGTACTGCGGTACGAACGTCGTCATTTTCAGTGTTTCCTCTGTTCTTTGCGTCCCCAACGCCTAACCCGTCCCGGCCATGTTTGCCGTTTGTAGGGACGGATTCAACCGGCTTTGCATCCGGCGGTTGCGGCTCCTCGAAAGGGGATGGCGCCCGGTCAGGCCGCCATCTCGTGCTTCACGTCGGCGAGCGTCAGGTCGAATGCCTTCTTGGCCATTCCCATCCACTCGTCGATCTCGGACTTCTCGATCACCAGCGGCGGCGAGAAGACAATGGTGTCCCAGCAGGCGCGCATGATCACGCCCGAGCGGATGCAGTGGTCGCGGCAGATCGTGCCGACGCGGCCGGGATTTGCGAAACGCTCGCGGGTCTTCTTGTCGCGCACGAGCTCGAAGGCTCCGATGAAGCCCTTCGAGCGCGCCTCGCCCACGAGCGGATGATCGGCGAGCGCCTGGATTGCATCCGATAGGTACGGCGCCAGCGCCTTCACCCGGTCGATCAGCTTCTCGTCCTTCATGATGCGCACGTTCTCGAGCGCCACCGCGCAGGCGGCCGGGTGACCCGAGTACGTGTAGCCGTGGTAGAACTCGCCACCCTTGTCGAAGAACTCGTCGACGACCTGGTCGGAGACGGCGACCGCGCCGATCGGCAGGTAGCCCGACGAGAGGCCCTTCGCCATCACCACGATGTCGGGCTCGAAGCCCATCGTCTCGTGGCCCCACCAGTTGCCGGTGCGCCCGAAGCCGCAGATCACCTCGTCGGCGACGATGAGCACGCCGTACTTGCGGCAGATCTTCTGCACTTCCGGCCAGTAGGTCGAGGGCGGGATGATGACGCCGCCCGCACCCTGGATCGGTTCGGCGACGAACGCCGCGACGTTCTCAGGCCCGACCTCGAGGATCTTCTTCTCCACCTCGGCGGCGGCGAAGAGGCCGAACTCCTCACGCGTCATCGAGCCGCCGAAGTCGTACCAGTTGGGCTGGAGAACGTGCTCGAAGCCGGGCAGCGGAAGCCCGCCCTGCGCATGCATCCCCTCCATGCCGCCGAGCGAGGCGGAGATCATTGTCGAGCCGTGGTAGGCGCGCCGGCGCGTGATGAAGACCTTGCGGTAGGCCTTGCCCTTGATCGCCCAGTAGTGCCGCACGAAGCGCACCATGGTGTCGTTGGCTTCCGACCCGTCGTTGACGAAGAACACCTTGTTGAAGCGCTTCGGCAGGAGGCTCGAAATCTCCTTGGACAGTTCGGCTGCCGGCACCGTCGTCGTCTTGAAGAACGTGTTGTAGTACGGCAGGTCGAGCATCTGCTTGTAGGCGGCCTCGGCGAGCTCCTTGCGTCCGTAGCCGATGTTCACGCACCACAGGCCCGCCATCGCATCGAGCAGGCGATTGCCGTTGCCGTCCCAGATCCACACGCCCTTCGCGTGGGTGATGACCCGCGCCCCGCCCTCGGCGTGGAACGACTTATGGTCGGTGAAGGGGTGGAAATGATGCTGCGTGTCGTGCTGGACGACCTCGGCGATATTGAGGTTCTTCGGCTGGGCGGTCATGGGGGATGGTCCTGTCGTTCATCGGTCTACGGCGGAGCGCTCGCCGGCACGAAGGCCAGGGGCAAGCGCGTTGAGGCACGGCGATGAGACGGGGGCTTACGGCTTGTAGCCGATGCGCGCGCAGTGAAGCATCACCTCGTCGTACTGGGTGCGTCCCCAGACGGCGAGCAGGTGGCCTGCGATGGTGATCGAATAGAACATGGTCGATGGGTCGAGCGTCGCTCTGTCCCCCTCCTATTGCATGGCGGCCATGCCGCGGCAAGCAACACCTGAGTTGTACGTCTCTTGCGAGCGTGTGTTGCATATATGCAACCTGAATAAGCAATTCGTTAACCTTAATGCCTTTTAGTGGAGGCCGGTCCACGAACCGATCCAACCCGGGGGTATTCAGGATGTTCAAGAGATTTCTGCTTTACACCGTCGCGCCGGCGCTGCTTGCCGGATCGGCGGCCGCAGCCGACTTGCCGGTGATGCCACCGGCGCCGGCGTTCAGCTGGTCTGGCTTCTACGGCGGCGCGCACATCGGCGGCGGCTGGAGCGACCACAATCTGAATGGCAACGATATCGTGGCGGATGAGGACGAAGATCTCAGCACGACCGAGGACCAGACCGTTTTTCCCGGTCTGAACAGCAATGACCTCTCGGGCGTTGTCGGCGGCGTCTATGCGGGCGGCAACATCGCCGTCGGCCCCATGGTGCTCGGCCTTGACGCCGACATCGGCTGGACGGGCATGCGCCAGTCCGCATCGGCCGACTTCACGGTCACCGGCGAGGACGGGGCAGTCACGACGACCCAGTATGCGTCCGCCGACATGGACGTGAACTGGCTTGCGCATGTGCGCGGCCGCGCCGGCTACGGGTTCGACAGGTTCATGGTCTATGCCGCCGGCGGCCTGGCATTGGCCAATCTCAATACCAACGTCAGCGTCAGCTTCCCGGAATCGGCGGGGTTCACGGCGACAACTTCGGACGGCAGCCAGACGGTGACCGGCTGGACGGTCGGCGCGGGCTTCGAGTGGGCAGCGACCGACAGCCTGATCGTCCGGGCAGAATACCTGTACGACCAGTTTTCGGGAATTGAGCCGGCTACCTACGAGATCTCGAACACCACTGGCGTGCTCGGTTCCAACTGGGTGGGCGGCGACACGCTCGGCGTAAACATCGTGCGCGTCGGTGTGTCGTACAAATTCGACTCGGTCTTCTGACTGACGCTGTGGGGGGGCCAACAGGCCCCCTTCTTCAGCTCCTCCGGTTCCGCCCGCTGTGGCTCACAGGCCACAAGCGGGTGCTTGTGCGTGCGCGCAGCCCATTTAAGGACATTATTAACCTTAACGTTGCCCTTATAGGCGGTGTAGCGTGAATCGAATCCTGTGCGGAGCCCCAGTCATGAAGCGCATTTATCTCCTCGCCTCGGTTGCAGTCGCCACGTGCGCCCTGACGGCGCCGGCCCTGTCGGCCGATTACACGCCTGCGATGCCCGTGTTCAGCTGGAGCGGCGTCTACGGCGGTGCCGATATCGGCTACGGGTGGGGCGAGCAGAGCCTCAACACGAAGGACATCGTGTACGACCGGGATCTTGATCCCGCCACTGTCAACGACATCTACACCTTCAGTGGCTTTAACGACAAATTCAGCCCGAGCGGCGTGCTCGGCGGCATCTACGGCGGCGCGAACTACCAGTTCGGCGGTGTGGTCCTCGGCTTCGATGCCGACTACACCTGGGCCGGCATGAGCGGCGACAACGTCAAGCTCGGGTTCAGCGATTCGTCCACGACTCCCCCGACCACGGGCAAGTACGCTACGGCCAACGTCGACGTAAACTGGCTCGCCCACGTGCGTGGCCGGCTCGGGTACGGCTTTGACCGGTTCATGATCTACGCGGCCGGCGGTCTGGCCATCGCCGGATATGACGCGAGCTTTGACGGCAATCTGCCGACGAACTTCATTGGTAACTTCGGTAATGCCGGTGACAGCATCACCGGCTGGACGGTCGGCGGCGGCATCGACTGGGCGCTGACTGACAACATCATCGTGCGCGCCGAGTACCTCTACGACCAGTTCGACAATGCCGACTTCGGCAGCTACCGGATTACCGACACTGCGTCCACCCCGCCGAATGCATTCGTCGGCGGCGCTTCCGCCTCAGGCGACTTCAGCGTTAACATCTTCCGCGTCGGCGTGTCCTACAAGTTCGGCGGCATGTTCTAATCGATCGCTCGGGACGGTTCGACCTGCAGGGCCGCCCTACCGGGCGGCCCTTTGCGTTACTAGCCTTCGCCGTGGCAGGGTGAACCCCGGGCTCCGGTGCTCAAGGAACGAACGATGCCGGCCGATACGTCCGCCCAAGCGGCGGTAACCCGGGTGGTCAACGACTATCTCGACGGGATGATCTACGGCGACGAGGCGATGCTGCGTCGCGCGTTCCACCCGGACTGCCCGCAGATCGGTCATCTCGACGGCCGGTTCGAATACGAGAACCTCGATCAGTTCATCGCCTGGATCAGGGGCGAGACGGTGCTCGAACCGGGCACGCCCTACTACAGCGAGATCGTGACGATCGACCTTGCAGGCGACATGGCGATGGTGAAGGTGGTCGACGACGCCTTCGGGTCGCGCTTCACCGACTACCTCACGCTGGTCCGGCACGAGGGCCGCTGGCTGATCGTCAGCAAGACCTACTACGTTCACCCCTGAAGGAAGTCACCCCATGACGATCCAACGCACCGAACGATTCATGGCCATGAAGGGCCAAGGCTACTACTCCAAAGCCACCACGGGCGCGCGCGACGTGATCCTGGGCGCAGCGCCCCTCGTTCTCGGCGCGATCGAGCGGATGAACCTTGGTGCGGCCAGCGGCGCCGTTCGCATCACCGACATGGGATGCGCCGACGGCGGCACCTCACTCGATCTCTGGCGGCAGGTGCTGCCGAAAATCCGCGCGATCGCGCCGAAGCGTCCGATCGAAATCGTCTACACCGACCTTCCCCGCAACGACTTCTCGCAGCTCTTCCGCACCGTTCACAACCAGACCGACCGGCAGAGCTACGTGGGCGAGGTCGACAACGTTTTTCCCCTCGCCTCCGCGACCTCCTTCCATGACGCGATCCTGCCGCCCGAGACGCTCGACCTCGGTTTCTCCTCGACCGCCTCGCACTATATCGCGCGGGTGCCCTGCAACATCTCCACCCACGTCCACATGGTCGGCGCGAAAGGCGAGGAGCGCGACGCCTTCGTGCGCCAGGGCGCTGCCGACTGGCGCTCCTTCCTTCTGAACCGGGCACGCGAACTGAAGCGGGGCGGGCGCCTCTGCCTCTTCAACTTCGGCATCGACGAGGAAGGTCGCTACCTCGGCCATACCGGTGGCGTGTCGATGTTCGACACCTACGACAGCCTCTGGCGCGCGATGCGCGACTCTGGCCGCATCACGGCGGACGAATACCTGCGGACCAACTTCCCGCAGCACTACCGGACCCGCGCCGAGTTCGTCGCGCCGCTCGAGGACCCGAACGATCCCGTTCACGCGGCGGGCCTCAGGCTCGAACACGTCGAAAGCCGCGTGGTGCGCTGCCCTTATGCCCGCGACTTCGAGAGCCACGGCGATGCGGCGAAGTTCGCGAAGGAATACATCCCGACGCTGCGCTCCTGGTCCGAACCGGTGTTCGCCTCCGCCCTCGATCCCGCCCGCCCCCTCGAGGAGCGCGCCCAGATCGTCGACGACTTCTACCAGGCCTACGAAGACGCCGTCGCCCAAAGTCCGCACGGCCACGGCATGGACTACGTCCACATCTATCTGGTGATCCGGAAGGACTAGAGACCTAATTGAACGTCTGGCAGCCCTTGCCACGCACTTTCGTCGGGTCGTTCCAGCTCCTGCCGTGCTGGGCCTGGCAGGCAGCCTTCGTCATCTCGCCGAACTTGTTGTTGGCGCACTTGCCGCTGTCGTAGCAAGTGCCGATCTGGTTGGGGTTGCCGGTCTGCTTTTTCGACTTCGTGGAAGACGAACCGCCCGTCGTTCCCGCAATGGCCAAGGCCGGCAGCAATGCGGCCAGGGTCATACTCAACACGATACGCCTCATCGAAACCTCATCGAGCGCCGCCTCCGGCTCACGCAACTGATACCGCACTTCCTCGGCCTAGGCATGGTAGAAGCGGCGGATTCGTACTGCCTACGACTCGCGAGGGTACTGCTTATGCGCCGGATGACGATTCCCGCAACCGCCTGCGTCGCCGCGTTCCTTGCCGCGCCCGCGATCGCCGCGCCGCAGCCCGTGCTCCTCTCGTGCGGCGGCGAACGGCTTGCGGTGACGTTCGGCGAAAGGTCCGCCACGGTCGTATTCGGCGGCGATACGATCGAGATGCCGCAGGCCACCTCCGCCGACGGCGCGCGCTACGAGAAGGCGGGCGATCCCTCGACCTGGTTCTGGAACAAGGGCGACCTCGGCACGCTGTCGATCCGCGGCAAGACGCTGCCGGCGTGCGCCCCGGCCGCGCAGGTCTACACGGCCTCCGGCAACGAGCCGGGCTGGCGGCTCGACGTCTGGCAGGACGGCTGGTTCTCGTTCCGCCCGCAGGAAGGGGCCCGCGTGCTCGTGACGCCGGGGCCGAAAGCCGACGTCGACGGCGACGTCACCCGCTACACGATCGACCTCGGCGGAAAACCGCTCGCGGTCGAGGCGCGCCGCGGCGTGTGCATGGACACGATGACCGGGATGCCGCATCCCGACAGCGTCACCGTCTCGATCGACGGGCGAACGCTGAACGGCTGCGGCGGCGCGCCGTCATCGCTCCTGACCGGCGCGGAGTGGGCGGTCACGTCGATCGGCGACAAGGCGGCCGACCCCGGCCAGAAGGTGACGATCGGCTTCGGCGGCGACGGCCAAATGGCCGGCAAGGGTCCGTGCAACCGCTACATGGGGCCATGGGCGATCAGCGGCGAAGGCCTGAGCATCGGCCCTGCGGCGGCCACGATGATGGCCTGTCCCGGAACGGCAATGGACGACGAGCGGGCGTTCTTCGACATCCTGAACGCGGTCAACCGGTTCGAGATCGCCGCGGACGGCGCGCTGGTGCTCCACGCTGCCGACGGCAAGACGATCCGCGCCAGGCGCTGACCGCCTGTCGCTTTCCGGGCACAATCGCGGCCTAGCGTCGAAGGCTCCCCGATCAGAAGAGGAGGCGACCATGACCGCCCGCCGAAGCATCTCGCCCGTTCCAGTGGCACTTGCCGCCGCACTTGCCCTTGCCCCCCTTGCGCAGGCGCAGGAGGCGCAGTCGGGCTCGGACGGCCAGCCGGGCTGGTGGGGCAAGATGGGCCAGATGATGGATACCTGGAGCTCGGGCTGGGACAGCGGCGGCATCGCGCAGGGGATGGGCCGCATGATGGGCCTCGGCCCCGACGAAGTGCTCGACCGGATCGAGGGCCGCCTCGCCTTCGTCAAGGCGGAGCTCAAGATCACCGCCCAGCAGGAACCCGCGTGGAACGATTTTTCCGCCGCCATGCGCAAGGCCGCCGCCGACCGCGCCGGCACGATGTCGTCGATGATGAACGAGATGAAATCGGGCGCATTCTTCACGAAGCCGCTGCCCGACCGCCTCGCCGACCAGCAGACGCGGCTCGAGAACCGGCTGGAGCAGGTGAAGGCGGTGCGCGTCGCCGTCGACAAGCTCTACGCGGTGCTGACCGACGACCAGAAGAAGCAGGCCGACGAGATCGTCATGCCGATGATGGGCATGGGCGGGCGCGGCATGGGCTGGTGGCGCTGACGGCCGGTGACCCGCCCTCGTCTGCCGACATGACCTGGATCAAGCACCGGCGCCGCCATTCGTGCTATTCAGGAAGCCGATGACGGACCCCGACTCATGTCGCATCACCACCACCCGCTGCTGAGGCGGCTCAGGGCCGACCCCTACCGCGCCGCGGCGCTCGGGCTGACCGCGCTGCTGCTCCTGTTCCTCATCGCCTGGCTTGCCGGGCTTCTGGAGGCGCGCCGGAGCCAGGTGGTCTCGCCCGATGATCCTGCGGTCGAACGCGGCCGCGAGATCGCCCAGGCGATGTGCGCGCGCTGCCACGCCATCGGCACCGAAGGCGCGAGCACCAACCCGAACGCGCCGCCATTCCGCGAAATGTTCGAGCGGCTGCCGCAGGAAGGCGTCGAGGACACGATCCTCGAGGGCATCCTGCTCGGCCACCCGCCGATGCCGAAGATCGAGTTCACCAACGAGCAGGCGTCCGACCTCGTGACGTACATGATCTCGGTGGCGCGCGAAGTGCCACCCTGAGGTTTGCCGCAAGCCCCACGGCTTGACACCCGCCGTTGAACCTGATGCTTTGACGCCTCGCGCAAGCCTCGAGCCCGCGGGCGTAGTTCAGTGGTAGAACGACAGCTTCCCAAGCTGTATGTCGAGGGTTCGATTCCCTTCGCCCGCTCCAATTCCTCCGAAGGCTTCACAAGCATCGATGGCCGGCCGCGGGGCGGGGATCGCTTGCAATCGTCTCCTACGCGGTCCGCGGGACAGCCTCATCTGCGTCACCATGTGCGGTTGGTTGTCTCCGGGTGCCGTTCGCGCAAGCCTCCCGCAACAGGCCGACCGACGGGCGCAGCCTGAAAGAGCGCGCGCAGCGGCTTGCGGGAGGGTTCCACGATGGCAGGCTTGCAGGCGTTTCTGGCGTCTCCGGTTCCGTACCTGACCGACGGCGGGCTCGAAACCGACCTCATCTTCAACGACGGCTGCGATCTTCCCCTGTTTTCGGCGTTCGTGCTCCTTGCCGACGAGCGGGGCCGAACGATGTTGCGGCGCTACTTCGACCGCTACCTGGACATCGCCGAGAAGACGGGCCGCGGCTTCGTGCTCGACACCCCGACGTGGCGTGCGAACGCGGGCTGGGCCGATCGCCACGGGCTGACCAACACTGACGTGCGCAGGATCAATGCCGAGGCCGTGCGCTTCGCACGGGAGGTTCGCGCCTCCCGCCCATGGGCCGATCGCATCCTGATCAACGGCAGCATCGGACCATCGGGCGATGGCTACGCGCCGGACCGCATCCTGTCGCCCGAGGCTGCCGAGGCGCTGCACCGACCCCAGATCGAAGCCCTCGCCGAGGCAGGCGTCGACCTCGCCATCGCGCTGACGATGACGCACGCCGGAGAGGCGATCGGCGTCGTACGCGCGGCCCAGGCAGCCGGCCTGCCCGTTGCCATCTCCTTCACCGTGGAGACGGACGGAAAACTTCCCGACGGAACCGCCCTTCCCGCCGCCGTCGCGGCGGTCGACGAGGCGACCGGCGGCGCAGCCCTGTTCCAGGGCGTCAATTGTGCTCACCCGTCGCACTTCATGGACAAACTCGAAGGCAGCTGGACGGATCGCGTCGGGGTCGTCCGTGCCAACGCCTCGACGCTCAGTCACGCCGAACTCGATGCGGCGACCGAGCTTGACGACGGCGATCCCCACGACTTCGGCCGCCTGTCGCGTGAAGTCGCCTCGCTCCTGCCGAACCTGCGCATCCTCGGTGGCTGTTGCGGATCGGACTGCCGCCACGTCGGTGCGGCCGCGTCCGTGAACTGATCATCCAGTCGGGACGCCTGCTTCGTTTCGCTATCGATCCTTCTGCACCGTGTGATAGAGCATTGCCGCGTTGGCGAAGGGTGGGTCGATGAAGCTGTCCGACTACGAGGTTCTGACGTTCGATTGCTACGGCACCCTGATCGATTGGGAATCAGGGATGTTCGAGGCGCTGAAGCCGCTCGTAGCGAAGGTTCCGCGGCCGTTGTCGCGCGACGAGATTCTCGCCGCCCATGCGCGGCACGAGTCCTCACAGCAGTTGTTCACGCCGGCGAAGCTTTATCGCGACCTGCTCGCGGTCGTATACAAGCGGCTCGCCGAGGAATGGGGCGTGCCGGCGAGCTGGGACGAATGCGTCGCCTACGGACGATCGGTGCGCGACTGGCCGGCCTTTCCGGACTCCGCCGAAGCCCTCGCCTACCTGAAGCGGCACTACAGGCTCGTCATCCTCTCGAACGTCGACAACGAGAGTTTCGCCGCAAGCAACGCCAGGCTCGGCGTCACGTTCGACGCGATCTACACGGCCGAAGACATCGGCAGTTACAAGCCCGCCGACCGGAACTTCGAATACATGCTGGCGAAGCTTAAGACGCTCGGCATCGGCAAGGAGAAGGTCCTCCACACGGCCGAAAGCCTGTTCCACGACCACGCACCTGCGAACCGCTTCGGGCTCGCCAACTGCTGGATTCACCGCCGCCACGACAAGGACGGTTTCGGCGCCACGATGGATCCCGGCCAGATGCCGAAGATCGGCGTGCGCTTCACGAGCCTCGGCGCGTTCGCGCGCCAGCACCAGGCGGAGACCGCCGGCAAGGGCTGACGCATTGCGCGATATCGCAACGCCCTACGACTCGATCGCCGTCGACTTCGGCCGCTGAATCTGGTGGAATTGTTCGCGTACGGCCCGAAAGGAGCGACGATGGACCAGATCCGCAAGCGACCCGACCTCGCGAAAGACCAGTTCAGCGCCGATGCCGGCAAATCCTACACGATCCCGGCGCGCATCTATCACGATCCGCAGTTCCTCGAGGACGAGAAGCGCCATATCTTCTGGCGCAACTGGATCTTCGTCGGTCACGTCACCGATCTCGAAAAGCCCGGCGACTACATCACCGCCGAGTTCACCGACCAGCGCCTGTTCGTCATCCGCACGGCCGAGGGCGAGCTCAAGGCGTTCTTCAACGTCTGCCAGCATCGCGGCCACTCGCTCTTGAAGGGGCGCGGAACGGCGAAGAAGGCGATCGTCTGCCCCTATCATGCGTGGGCGTACGATCACGAGGGCCATCTCATCGCGGCACGCAACTGCGACCAGGTGGCGGGCTTCGAACGCGGCGAGTTTTCGCTTCCCGGCATCCGCGTCGACACGCTCGGCGGCTTCCTGTTCGTGAACCTCGACCCGAACGCGCGCCCCATGTGCGAAGTCTATCCGGGTGCGGAGGAAGCGCTGAAATCCTTCAGCGGCGACACAACGGCCCTGCGCGCCACGCGCAGCGTTCCCTTCGACATCAAGGGCAACTGGAAGAACGTCGCCGACAACCTGCTCGAGTGCTACCACTGCGCCGCCTCGCACAAGGCGTTCGTCGACCTCGTCGAGATGGATACGTATACGGTCGAACTTCAGGAGTACTGGTCGATCCAGCACGGCATCTGCCGCCCGAACAACACCGCCTACGATTTTCCGGCCGATGCCGACAACCGCTTCGTCGCGCTCTACCTGTGGCCGTCGATGGCGTGGGTGGGACTGCCCGGCGCGCGCGGCGTGAACGTGTTCTCGTTCCATCCGCTGAACGCGGAGCTCACGCACCAGGACTTCACCTACTACCACCCGGGCGGCCCAATCTCGGCAACCGAGGAAGCTTCCTTCAAGTACTTCGAGGACGTGCTCGGGCCGGAAGACGTGTGGCTCGTCGAGGACGTGCAGAAGGGCCTGCACTCGCTCGGCTATCACCAGGGCCGGATCATGGTGGACCCGAAGCGCTCCTCGATCAGCGAGCACGCGCTGCACCACTTCCAGAACCTCGTGGTGCGCGAGATGAAGGATTTCCTCTGACGATGCACTGGCGCGCGCGTCGCCTCAGGCGATGCGCGTGAACCCGTCGGCGCTCCAGTCCTCGCTGCCGACGCCGTTGTGCACGATGAACAGGCCCTCCGGATCGTAGCGGTCCTTCACCCGACGCAGGCGCGGGTAGTGCGGGCCCCAGTAGGCGCGCTTCCAGCCGCGGTCGAAGTAGTCGCCCTCCGAGCCGTAGGACGAGGCATCCGGCACGAGCCGGCGCAGCTCGCGATCGGCCGCGGCGATGGCGGCAGCGTTTCGCCGCGCCGGGGAGAGATCGCCCTCCCCGTCGACGAGCATCGCATACGAATTGTTGGCGCCCCCCGACACGATCGCCAGCGCGAACGCCGACAGCGTGGCGGGCGTCATTGCGGTGTCGCGCACCGCCGCCTTCACGGCCGGGCTGCTCGACCCCAGCCCTTTGTTGAAGTGGAGCGCCACCGGCCAGTGGCGGCTTGCACGGAACAGCGCATTGGAGAGCCGTTCCCGCCGATCGTGCGCGAGAAGCCGGTCCGGCAGGTAGAGCGACCGGAAGCCGTGGATGAACGCGCCGAGTTCGCCGCTCTCCTCCTTGAACCAGACGTGGTTCGCGGGCGCGCCGGGACGGTCGTCCGCGAGCACGCCGTCCGGCTGGTTCTTCAGGCGGTAGGCGGCGCTCCACCAATCTCGCGGGGCGACGGCCTGGATTACGAACGGGGCGTCGAGTGTCAGCGCGGATTGCGACTTAACCCACATGAGGAACGGCTGCCAGAGCGCTTCCGCCTCCGACTGCGTGAGCCCCTGGAACACCATGCCGATGTCGATCGCGTTGTCCTTGCCGATGGTCGCGGTCTCGCCCCAGTGCGGCGTGTCGAGGCGACGCGCGTAGTGGTCGACGAACCGCGCAACGAGCGTCGCGAACGCGCGGTCGTCCTTCGCGCGGATCGTACCGACCGCGCGGCCGAACGTCTTCGGCGGCACATGGGTCTTGAGCGTGATCCGCGTAAGAATGCCGAAGCTGCCGCCGCCGCCGCCCTTGATCGCCCAGAACAGCTCCGGGTTGGTCACCCGGTTGGCAATGCGCACCGTGCCGTCCGCGGTGACGATCTCGGCCTCGAGCAGCCCGGCTGCCGCCGTGCCGAACGCGCGCGAAAAGCTGCCGAAGCCGCCGCTCGAGATGAGCCCCGCGACGCCCACCGTCGCGCAGCCGCCGCCCTGCACGTACCGACCAGCCCTGACGGTGACGGCATCGTAGACCGGCATCCAGATGCAACCGGCGCCGAGGCTCACCGCAGGGATCGGCGCGACCGTTCCGGCCATCCCTTGCGGTACGAACGCGTCGTGGAGCGTTATGTCGTTCATGGCCCGCGGCCACACGAGGAGGGAGTCCTGCGCGTTCGAGGTGCCCTGATAGCTGTGCCCGCCGCCCTTCACGGCCAGCCGCAGCCGATGCTCGCGCGCAAAGTTGACGGCCGCCGCAATGTCTCCTGCGGAAGCGGCCTCGACGACATAGGCGCTCGGCTTCGACGTCCAGCCGTCGAGCCACGCGACGGTCATGGTGCCCTGCCGCTGGTCGCCGACCCAGTAGGGATTGAGCGCATCCTTGAGGAGCGCGGCGCAGGCGCTGCCCGTCCGATCGACCGTGCAGGCGTCGAGCAACGGCTTGCCCTCGACGAGGCGGCCGCCGACCTCATCCTTCAGCGACTGCCACTGCGCGGCGCTGGGCCAATCGGGATCGGACGGACGCACGCGCCTTCCAGCCGCCGCGTGCACGCCTCTGGATGCAGTCGACAGCGCCAGTGCGCACGCACTCTTGAGCAGCTCCCGCCGGTTCATCCTCGCCCCCGGTCCACCCCGAATCCCTGCGACGCATTTTAAGGGAACCGAAGCTCGATGGCTGGTAGTTTGTGGGCTCAGATCCAACCGAACGTTGCCGCCATGCGCCTGCCCGCCCTTGCCCTCGCCGCCCTCGCCGTCCTTGCCGCTGCCCCGCCGCAGGCGGCCGAGGCGGCGCCGTCGCGCATCATCCTCCTCCGGCACGGCGAGAAGGCGAAGGGCTGGACTCTTTGTCCCACCGGCGAATTGCGCGCGCAGGCGCTGGCAAAGTTTTATCTCGGCAAGGGGGCGCAGGACTCGCTGTTCGAGGGGCGCGACCCGCCGGTCGCATTCCTCGCCATCACGCCGCATACGCTCGGCCTCGCCGCTCCGGCTGCAATCTCATGGGGGCTGCCCGTCGCGACGTACGCGGTGCTGCCCTCGAAGGGAACCGACGCGGACGAGAAGGACGCTGCCTTCACCGCGCAGACGCAGCAGGCGGCGACCGACGTACTTTCGAACCCGGCCTATACGGGCAAGACCGTGGTGATGGTGTGGGAGCACCACCACATCGCCGACGCCAAGCTCGACAAGCACGCGGGCGCGGCGAAGGTCACGCTGCGGGCGCTGTTCGGGCTCGACGCGCTGCCGGGCGTGCCGAAGACGTGGCCGGGCGATACCTACGACTACTTCTGGATCGTCGATCTCAATCCTGCGACCGGCGCGCCGAAGCACTTCGAGATGGTGAAACAGCAGTTCCCCGCGCCGTTCAACAGCGTGCCCTCGAACGACTGGGGCGCACCCGACAGCCTCACCGCTGAAAGCGGCTGCGCCCTGTAGCGCTCTAGCGCTGCGTCGCGGCGGCGAGCTTCGCCGGGTAGCGTTCGCCCTCGACCCGGACGCTCGCCAGCACCGCATCGATCTCGCGCAGGTCCTCGCTCGACAGGGTGATCGAGGCGGCGCCGAGATTCTCCTCGAGCCGGTGCAGCTTCGTCGTGCCGGGGATGGGCACGATCCATGGCTTCTGCGCCAGCACCCAGGCGAGCGCGATCTGCGCCTTAGTCGCACCCTTCTTCTGCGCGATCTCGCCCACCCGGTCGACCAGCGCGCGGTTCACCGCCATCGCTTCCGGCCGGAACCGCGGCAGGCGGTTGCGGAAGTCGTCGGCGGCGAAGGTCGTCTCCGCGGTGATCGCACCGGTGAGGAACCCGCGGCCGAGCGGCGAGAACGGCACGAAGCCGATGCCGAGGTCGGCGAGCAGCGGAAAGATCTCGGCCTCGGGCTCGCGCCACCAGAGTGAATACTCGCTCTGCAGCGCCGCGACGGGCAGCACCGCATGCGCCCGCCGGATGGTCTCGGCGCCTGCTTCGGAGAGCCCGAAATGCTTCACCTTCCCTTCCGCCACCAGTTCCTTCACCGTGCCGGCCACGTCCTCGATCGGCACCTTCGGGTCGACGCGATGCTGGTAGAGGAGATCGATGCGGTCGGTTCTGAGCCGCTTCAGCGCCGCTTCCGTCACCTCGCGGATGTGCACCGGCCGGCTGTCGAAACCCTGCTGCGGATCGCCGTTCAGGAAGCCGAACTTCGTTGCGATTACCACCTGGTCGCGCACCGGCGCCAGCGCCTCGCCGAGCAGCTCCTCGTTCGTGAACGGACCGTAGGCCTCGGCGCTGTCGAAGAAGGTGACGCCGCGCTCGACGCAGGCGCGCAGGAACGCCACGCCCTCGCGCCGGTCGATCGCCGGGCCGTAGGCGTAGCTCAAGCCCATGCAGCCGAGCCCGATCGCCGAGACGTTCAGGCCGCTCCGGCCCAGCGCGCGCATTTCCATCGTGGTGTTCCTCTTCGCCTAAACCGTCAGTGCACGAAGGGCCGAAACGGTTCCGTTCACTCCGGAATGCGCAGCACCTGGCCCGGGTAGATCTTGTCCGGGTGCTTCAGCATCGGCTTGTTGGCCTCGAAGATCTTCTTGTTCTCCTTGCCGTGCCCCTTGCCGTAGACGTGCTCGGCGATGGCCCACAGCGTGTCGCCCTTCTTCACCGTATAGAGCCGCGGCTCCTTGGGCAACGCGGGCGCGGCGCTCGCGATCGCGAGCTTCACGTTGCTCTCGACCTGCGAGATGCCGATGGTGTTGCCGATGGCGACGATCGCCTTCTCGAGCGCCTCCTGGCTCGCCACCTCGCCGGTGATCACCGCCTTGTCGCCCTTCACCTCGACCTTCACGTTCTCGGTGCCGAGATCGTGCGAGTCGAGTTCCTTCTTGAGCGCGTCCGCCGACGGCGCCTCGTCCTTGCCGAAGCCCAGCGCCTTGCCGGCAGACTTGATGAAATCGTAGAGGCCCATTGAAAACTCTCCCGTTGTCCTCACCCGGAAACACGCTTATCCGGGCAGGGAAAACCCGCTGTCAACAGGCGCGTGCCCATGACTCCCGATCTCGACCTGAACCTGTCGCAATGGGCGGCCAACGCCCCGCCGGCCCCGCCGCTGCCAAAACTCGCGGCGGACCGCACGGTGGAGGTCGCGATCATCGGCGGCGGCTATACCGGCTGCTGCGCGGCGATCCACCTCGCCGACAAGGGCATCGACGTCACGCTGCTCGAAGCCAAGGAAATCGGCTGGGGCGGCTCGGGGCGCAACTCCGGGCTCGTCAATGCCGGGCTGTGGCTCAACCCGTCGAAGATCGTCGAGCACTACGGCGAACAGCACGGCATGAACCTCATCCGCGGCCTCGACAAGGCGCCGCAGCTCGTCCGTGCCCTGATCGATCGCTTCGGCATCGACTGCGACGCCGGGCGCAAGGGCATCATCAAGGCCGCGCACACGGCGGCCGCGATCGCCGACTGCGCCGAGACGGTGCGCGAGTGGCGCGACCTCGGCGCGCCGCTCGACCTCCTCGATGCGAAGGAGCTTCGCCACCACACGGGCTCCGAGCGCTACCACGGCGGACTGGTCGACCACAGGAGCTTCACGATCGAGCCGCTCGCCTACGCCCGCGGCCTCGGCGCGGGCGCGGTGAAGGCGGGTGCAAATGTGTTCGTCGACACGCCGGTCCAGAAGCTCGAGCCGTTCGAGGGGGGCGTCCGCGTGGTGACCGCCGGCGGCACCGTCACCGCGAGGAAGGTGATCGTCGCGACCGGCGCCTACGACTCGACGCTCGTGCCCGGCATGGAGCGCGGTTTCGTGCCCGTGGGCTACTTCCTGTTCGCAACCGATCCCGTGTCGCACAACCTGCGCGGCGAGGTGCTGCCCGGGCGGCAGGCGGTGTTCGATACATCGCCCTCGCTCATCACGCTGCGCTGCGACCGCGACCACCGCATCCTCATCGGCAACCTCGGCTGGCTTCCCTCGCCCGGCCTCGGCCACGCGTGGGCGCGCTCGGTGCTGCGCTCGGCCTTCCCGCAGCTCGCCGACATGCCGTTCCGGCGCGGCTGGGCCGGCACGCTCGACTTCACCGACGACCACATGCCGTGGCTGTCGAACCCGATGCCCAACGTCTACATGGTCGGCGGCTACAACGGCCGCGGCATCGGCCCCGGCGCGTACTGGGGGCCGATCCTCGGCGACTGGGCGATGGGGATGCCGGACGATGCGCTGCCGATCCCGGTCGGCCCCGTGCCCGACATCCGATACAAGGCGGCGAAGGGCCAATTCTACGCGAACGCCTTCCGGGCCTGGCGGCTGCGCAGCCTGATGCGGCCGCCGAAGCCGGTACGCAACTGATCGCTCACGCCTCGAGGTAGCGCTCGACTTCCGCCGCACTCACCGCCTTTCGTAGCGAAGCATCCTCCGCCTCGCACACGGCCGCATAGTGATCGACGAACGCGGCGCCGAACGCCGCGCGCGCATTCTCGCTTGAACGGAACTTCCTGGTCGCCTCGAGGAGGTCCATCGGCAGGCGCTCGACGCCCGGCGGGATCTCGTTCGGTCCCCCCGACGTGATTGGCGGCGCGGTCAGCGACAGCCCTCGCTCGATACCGTCGAGGCCGGCGGCGAGCATCGCCGCCATCGCAAGGTGCGGGTTCATGTCGGAGCCGGGCAGCCTGAGTTCGAGCCGCGTCATCTCCGCCGTCTCGGCGGCGGTGCGCACGGCGGCCGCGTAGTTGTAGGGCGCCCAGCTCATCGTCTTCGGCGCCCAGCTTCCGGGCGCGAGGCGGCGATAGGCGTTCACCGTGTTGCCGACCATCGGGAAAAACGCCGGCATCTCGTCGATGAGGCCCGCGAGGAACGATTGCGCCGTCGCCGAAAGTCCGTGTGCGTCGGATGGATCGGCGAACGCGTTCGCCCCGCCCTTCTTCGCCTTGAGCGACAGTGCAATGTGACCGCCGATGCCGGGAAAGCCCGCCCCGGTCAGCGACATGAACGAGGCGGTGAGGCCGCGCGACCGGCAGAACGCCTTGGTGAACAGCCGGAAGAAGGCCGCATCGTCGGCGGCACGGCGCGCCCCGCGGTGCTTCAGCGTCGCCTCGAAGCAGCCTGGGCCGAGCTCGACGGAGAGCGAGAACAGCGGCACGTCGGCCGCCGTGAGGCAGGCTTCGAGCGCCTCGACGAACTCCGCATGCACGGCCGCCGTGATGCCAGACCAGCAGCGGTTGTCGGGTGCGAAGGGCGTGAGCCCGGAGAACTTCTTGGTACGGAGCGTCTCGGCGGTTTCGGCGAGCACCAGGAACTCGAACTCGGTCGCCGCCATCACGTCGAACCCCATCGCGGCGGCGCGTTCCACCTGCCGCGCCAGCACGGCGCGCGGCATGATGCCGGCCTGCGGGCCCGTATAGTCGGCAACGAGCGCCGCGGCATTCTCCTCGAACGGCCAGCGTCGCAGCGAGGCGATGTCGTAGCGCACGGTCTCGCTGCCGTAGGGGCCGGGGAACAGGATCGTCTCGCTGATGTCCCACTTGGGCAGCACGTTCGCGAACATCGCCGTGTCGACGCCGTGCAAGAGTTCCTCGCGCCGCAGACGGCGTTCCCGGAACATGCCCGCGTAGTCGAACAGCCCCACGTGCACCACGTGGGCCTCGATCTCCGCCAGCGCCTTCGCCAGCATGCCCCGATCGTTCATGAAGACTCCTCCCGCCTGGCGCCAGGATTCCACCTCCCGCCGCAATTCAAGGCTACGCTTTCAGCCGTCATCCACCAAGGGAGCACGCGACCGATGCCGATGGACCTCACTTCGCCTGCCTTCCTCGATGGCGGGTCGATCCCCGCGAAGTACACGTGCGAAGGCGCCAACGTGTCGCCGCCGCTCGTGTGGGCATCCGTGCCGAAGGGCACGAAGTCGCTCGCCCTGATCGTCGACGACCCGGATGCACCGGACCCCGCCGCGCCGAAGGTCACGTGGGTCCACTGGGTGCTCTACAACCTGCCGCCGGACCTCCCGGGCCTTCCCGAGAATGCGGAAGCCAGGGGGCTCCCCAAGGGCGCGGCGGCCGGGCTCAACGACTTCAAGGAAACACGCTACGGCGGCCCCTGCCCGCCCATCGGCCGGCATCGGTACGTGCACAAACTGTACGCGCTGGACCGACTCCTGCCGGCGCTCCAGCCCGCCACGAAGACGGCCGTCGAGGCGGCGATGAAGGGGCACGTGCTCGCGGAGGCCCGGCTGATCGGCACGTATCAGAAAACGAAGTGACGGCGCCGCGCTTCGTACGCAAAATGGCCGCGTGTCGCTTATCGTCCGCATCGCTCGCCCCGAAGACGCGCCGGCCCTCGATCGCGTGTTCTTATCCTCCTACGCGACGCTATGGGCTCCGGCCTACGATGCCGAGGTGCTGGCCCGCGCCCTGCCGTTCGTCACGCGTGCGAACCCGAAGCTCCTGTCTTCCGGAACCTTCTATCTCTGTGAAGCGCCGGACGGTGGGGTGGTCGGTGCAGGCGGCTTCAGCCTCGACCGGCCGGGCAGTGGAGAGATTGCATCGGGCGTCGCCCACGTTCGCCATTTCGCCACGTTGCCCGAGTGGACCGGTCGCGGCGTCGGACGGGCGCTCTATGGGCGGTGCGAGCGCGACGCGCAGGCGCGCGGCGTGGAAGTCTTCGAGTGCAATGCGGCGCTGAACGCCGTCCCGTTCTACGCCGCCATGGGCTTCGATACGGTTGGAGAAACCTCCGTGCCGCTCGGGCCGGCCGTGGCGATGCGCGCGATGGTCATGCGGAAAGTTCTCGGGCCCCCGGGTGGAACGCCGCCTGTTCCTCGCGGGTGATCGGCACTAGTCTGGCGGCCGTTTCACGTCAGTCCCCTCGGGCAGAAGGAGCAACGACATGACCGACAAGATTTCTCCCCTCTTCACCGCAACCGCCACGGCCACCGGCGGCCGCAACGGCCACACCGCCGCTAACGACGGCAGCGTCGCCGCCAACCTCTCGGTCCCGAAGGCCATGGGCGGCCCGGGCAAGCCGAACACGACGACACCGGAACACCTGTTCGCGGCCGGCTACGCGGCCTGTTTCGGCGGCGCGATCGATTTCGTCGGCAAGCAGCACAAGGTCGACGCGAGCAAGGCGAAGGTCACCGCCGATGTCTCGATCGGCCCGCGCGAGAAGGGCGGCTTCGGCCTCGCGGTGAAGCTCACCGTCGAGGACAAGAGCCTCAAGCAGGCAGAGCTCGAGAAGCTCGTCAACGAGGCGCACGAGAAGATCTGTCCCTACTCGCACGCCACCCGCAACAACGTCGACGTCGAGGTGAAGGTGATCGGCGCCTGATCGTCAGGCGATGGCGACCACGCCGAGGATCACCAGAACGAACACGACGAGCGCGATGATGATGAGGATGCGGGCGCCCGTCGCCGCCGCGCCCGCAAGCTGGGTGTAGCCCAGCATGCTGGCGATCGCCGCGACCGCCAGAAGGATCAGGATCCACTTGATCATCGAAGCCTCCGTCCCTTGAGCAGGAAAATTCCGTTCACGCACGATTGGAAGGCCGGCGCGATGCCGGCCTTCCGCGTTTCCTTCAGGCGCCTCAGGCGGTGATGATCGTCACCACCTGCAGCGTGCCCGGGTCGACGATCACGATGCGGCCGTCGGTCAGCACGAAGTAGCGGTAGCCGCGATACTGCGGCACGATCATCACGACCTCCGGCGGCAGCGTGTAGAGGTGCACGCTCGAGGGCACCGCCACGCCGACGTTCACGTCGAAGTCCACCTTCACCTTCTTGTGCTCGTTGTGGCTGATGGTGCGGGTGATCTTCGAGCGCTGATCGGACGAAAGGTTCTGCTCCGACTTGCTGGTCGAACCGGTCGTCTCGTTGCTGCTCTTGCCGCTCTGCGTGGTGCTCGAGTTACCCGACTGGGTCGTGCCCGACTGGTTCGTGCCCGATGTGCCGGACGTGTCGTTCTGGGTCGTTCCGGACTTGGTGGTGGACGACGAGCCCGTGCCGGACTGCGTGCCGGTGCCCATCGTGCCGGAACCGGAGCTGCCGGAGTTCTGCTGCATCGTCGTGCCGGAGGATGTTCCCCCAGTGGTACCCGTCGAACCGCTCGACGACCCGCTGGACGTCTGCGCCGACAGCGGCGCCGCGGCCAGAGCCAGCGCTGCTGCGCAGGTCGTGCCGATCAGGAATTTTCTCATGACAGTCGCTCCTCGATTGTTGCCCGTTCCGCGCCCCGCTGGACGTGCCTCTCGTGAGGAAAACTGGAATCGCCGCGATGGGTTCCGTCGCAGTTTCGTGTGTCGACGGAACGTGATGAGGCTGCACCGCATTGCTCTTCGAGAAACGTGCGACGAGACGCAATGCCCCTGCTGCCGATGACCTGTTTTGCTCCCGCGCCGATTCCCCGACGCCGGCCGGCGCGACCGCCAGCCCGTCCGCGCGTGGTCATTCTCGGCGGCGGATTCGCCGGTCTCAACGCTGCAAAGGCGCTCGCCTTCGCGCCGGTCGATGTGACCGTGGTGGACCGGCGGAACTATCACCTGTTCCAGCCGCTGCTCTACCAGGTCGCGACGGCGGCACTTTCGCCCGGCCAGATCGCAGCGCCCATCCGCCAGATCCTTGCACACCAGAGGAATGCCACCGTCGTGATGGCCGACGTCGAGCGCATCGACCTCGCCAAGCACGAAGTGGTGACGGACGGACCGCGGCTGCCGTTCGAATTCCTCATCGTCGCCACGGGAGCTTCCACGACGTACTTCGGCCATCCAGATTGGGAAACGGACGCGCCGGGTCTGAAGACCATCGAGGAGGCGACCGCGATCCGCTCCCGCGTGCTACTCGCATTCGAGGACGCCGAACGCGAGGGCCGGAGCAACCTCGCCTTCGTCGTCATCGGCGCCGGCCCGACGGGCGTCGAGATGGCGGGGGCGATCGCCGAACTTGCGCGGCATTCGATCGTGCGGGACTTCCGGCGGATCGACACGGCGCGCGCCCGGTGCATCCTCATCGAGGCCGGCCCGCGCGTGCTGCCGGCGTTCCCGGAGGATCTGTCGGAAAGCGCGCGTAGGCAGCTCGTCGCCCTGGGTGTCGAGGTGAAGACTGGTCGCACCGTGATCGCGATCGACGACGAGGGACTGACGCTCGACGGGGGCGAGCGCATCCTGTCTGCCTGCACGATCTGGGCGGCGGGCGTCGCTGCTTCGCCGGCGGCGCAATGGCTCGGCGTCGAACCGGATCGGGGCGGCCGCGTGCGCGTCCTGCCCGACCTGTCGCTTCCGGGGCACCCCGACGTGTTCGTCACCGGCGATGCCGCGCTCGCGATGAGCGACGGCAAGCCCGTTCCGGGCGTTGCCCCGGCCGCGGTTCAGATGGGCCTTCACGCGGCGCGGATGATCGAGCGCCGGCTCGCCCTGCTGAAGCCGGAGGCGTTCCGGTACAAGGAAAAGGGCACGCTCGCCACGATCGGCCGGCGCGCTGCCGTCGCCGACCTCGGGCCGCGCCTGCATTTCAGCGGGTTCGCCGCCTGGCTTCTGTGGAGCATCGTCCACCTCTGGGGGCTCGTCGGTTTCCGCAACCGGATCACGGTCTTCGTCGACTGGGCGTGGGCGTATCTCACGCACCAGCGGGGCGTTCGGCTGATCACCGCGCGGTCCGAAATCGGCGCTCGCGCCTTGCCCACGGCGCTCTCCAAGCTGCAGAGCGGGCGCTGAGGCGGCGGTAGCACGGCTTCGAGCAATCAGCTATCGTTCGTCTGCTGACGGTACCCCGCTGAGAGCAACGCGCAATGTCTGCTGAGCAGTCACCGCTCGAGAACGCGCGCCGCCCTTCCAGGCGCCTTGCGCAACAGATCGGCCTGCCCGCGGCCCTCTCCCATCACCCGATGTCGCGCATCCTCACCGTCGCGTCGCTCGTCTTCGCGTTGCTGTCCTCGGCGATGGCATGGCACCTGATCGCGCAGGATCGGTCGGAGACGCTGCAACGGGTGAGCGAACGCACGGCCTCGATGGCGCGGATGATCATAGCGCACGGCGACGCCGCGGCCGACAACGCCGAGCAGATCATCGATCACCTTCGCGACGAGATCGCGAAGGTCGACATCCACGACCCGTCGCAACTCGCACGGCTCGCCGAACACCTGCGCGATGCAACGGACTCCGGCGCCATCGCATCCGCCGTCGCGGTACTCGACGAGCGCGGGCGCGTCCTGCTCGACAGCAACGGCCAGCTGCTCCCCGGCACGGACGTTTCAGACCGGAAGTTCTTCAAGGACCACGTCGCACACATCGAGGAGCCCGTGATCCGCGGCGACAACGACACGCCGCTCCGCCCCAACGGCCCGCAGTTCACCTACAGCCGGTCGGTACGAAACCCCGACGGATCGCTCCACGCCGTGGTCGTGGTCACGGTCCCGGCCAGCGCGTTCGATACGCTCTACAAGGAGGCCGCCAACTGGACCGGGGCGCGGGCCGGGCTCTACACGCTCTCCGGCGATGCGCTCGCCCGCGTGCGCACGCTCGCTCGGGCGACACCGGCGTTCATCGAGGAGATCTCGCGCCGAGTGACATCCGCGCCGTCCGGCACCGACCTCATCACCGTCGAGCCCGAACCGCGGATCGTCTCCTGGAACCGGTCCGCGCGGCATCCGATGCTGTTCGCGACGAGCTCGCAGCCGGTGTCGGACGCGCTCGAGCAGTGGCGCTCGCGCGCCTGGACGGTCGGCCTGTTCTGGGCGGCGGCCAACGCAGCCTTTCTCGCCTTCGTGTTCTATGCGTTCCGGGCGAACGAGGCGCGCCAGCGGGCGGCCGCGAACGAGATCGCGGTGCGCGAGGTAAGCCATCGACTGAAGAACTCGCTGCAGATGATCGTGAGCCTGCTGCGCCTGCGCGGCCGCAAGCACGAGGACCCGAAGGTGCAGGAGGCGATCACCGACATCACCAACAACCTCATTGCCGTGGCGGAGGCCCATCGCCTCGTGCACAGCGCGGCGACGCTCGAGACGGTGGACCTCGTCGAGACGCTGAAGGGCCTGTGCAGCCATCTGCACCAGACCTACGGCACCGTCATCGATTGCCCGTCGGAAGCGCCGGTGCTGATCGACGCGGCCCATGCCTCGACACTGTCGGTGATCGCCAATGAACTCGCCACCAACGCGATCAAGCACGGCAAGCCCCCGGTCGCGGTCACCTGCTCCGTGGAAGGCGAGACGCTGCACCTTGCGGTAACCAACTCGGGCGGCGCGCTGCCGGAAGGCTTTGATCCCGAGAGCACCACCGGGTTCGGCCTGCGTGCGGTCAGGGCGATGCTCACGGCGCTCGCCAACAGCAGGCTCACTGCCGGCAATCTCGAAGGCGGGGGGGTTGCATTCACGGTGATCGTGCCGATGCGCGTGCTCGAACCGCGCCCGAGAAACAAGCCCGCGGGCCTGCGCTAGGACATCGGTAGCATTAACCTCTTCCCTAAGATTTGATAGAAAATTGCACGTACACGGATGATTGTTGGGTCGATGCGGCGTTCCTTTTTCCCTCGGGAGGAGCGCGAATGAAGACCTTACTTCGAAGAGCACTCACAAGTGCCGTCGCCATTGCTGGACTTTTCGCCGTGGCTTCGGAAGCCTCGGCGGAGACCTTCAAGTTCTATGCCGGAGATGCTTCTGCCGGCGCTGTCTACTCCGGGCCGTTCAGCGGTGGCGGCACAGTATACGACAAGACCAAGAACGGGTCTGCTCTGAACGGTACAGGCGGTACGTCCGGCGGCGGCGACATCTACGGAACGACGCTCGGCTTCAGCAGCGGTGGTATCGGCGTGACAGCCGGCACGACCACGCGTTCCTACTCCGTGTGGCAGGACCTGAATCCGAACTTCGGCGGCTTGGGCGTCGGGCAGAAAACCGACACCGGCGGGATCACCGGTGACGACCAGATCAACGGCGCCATTGAAGTCCTCACGTTCACCTTCGACCAGACCGTTACGCTTACGGGCGTTGCGACACTGTTCTACGGGTCTCGCGCGGGGCAGAACCATTGCTGCTTCGGCCCGAAGAGCGCTGGCGGCGAGTTCGTGGCGGGCGACATCACGTCCGACATGATCTTCGATCTCATGGTCGGCAATGGCCCCTGGCAGACGATCAAGTTCGGCGATGCGAACAACGACCTGCTCAATCTGACCGGCGTGCTATTCAGTTTCCGCCAACACATCGACACAACTGGCGTCAACCAGCCGGAGTTCTACGTGAGTGCGCTGTCGGTCAAGCCGGTGCCGGTGCCCGGCGCGGTGCTGCTGTTCGGGTCGGGTCTCGCCGGCCTCGGCTATCTCGGGCGCCGTCGCAAGGCGACAGCCTGATCGACTGCGTCGGCTACCTCCCTGTTGTAGGAAGGGCGCCACAAGCGCCCTTCGCCTGTTTCAGGGGGCGGGACACTCGGGTGTGAGCGGCAGGTCCTTCCACGCGGATAGCGGCCAGGCGACGGTCGCGTCGCCGTCGATGAAGCCGACCATCACGGCCGCGATCGTCCAGCCGCCGTTCTGCCTGACGAACAGCGGGCCGCCGGAGCTTGCGGGATAGGTATCGCAGGCGGTGAGCCACAGGCCCGAGTCCGTCCCGAGCAGTGAGCACCCATCATCCGCCATCAACTGGTACCGGCGATCGGCAGGATAGGCGCCGTGGGCGAGCTTCAGGCCCTCGCGGTCGATGCCAGCCGGGGAAGGCGGCACCGGCTCGACGGCAAGGTTGTCCTTCAGAACGATGATCGCGATGTCGCCGACGGCTGCCGCAAGCGGCGCCTTCTGGACGTCGAGATTCGGATTGAAGCCCGCCGACGCCTCGAGCGCGCCGGGGCCGAACCTGATGCACGCGGCAACGGAATGCCCGGTCGAGGCCTCCCTGTTCACGCCGGCCACGAAATGCACGTCGTGCGCCGGGACGGGCTTCCGGTCCCACGGCGTCACGAGGCAGTGCGCCGCCGTGACGACCACGCGGGGCGCGATCAGCGTGCCCGTGCAGATCGATCTGAACCGGTGGCCGGCGACGTTGATCTGCCCGACCGCCTGCCACGGCGGCTGAGCCACGTCGGCGGGTATCCGATCATCCTCGCCGATGATGCCGCGGTCGTCGGCTCGTGCCGTCGAAGTCGCCAGCAAGAGCGCCGCAGCGGCAGCGCCCAGAAAGAGTTTGCTCCCCATCGTGTGACCATAGCAGACCGTGGTGGAAGGGAACCACCAGCGGGGCAATCGTGTTGCCCGTTGCGAGGCCCTGCATCGAGAGGAGAGCGAGATGACGCCCCAGGACCAACGGATCGCGCCCTGCCTGTGGTTCGACGGCAAGGCCGAGGAGGCGGCCTCCTTCTACGTGGCGCTGTTCCCCAACTCGCGGATCGAACGGACACTTAGATCCGGCGTCGACTGGCCCGGCGGCAAGGCGGGCGGCGTCGTCCTCGTGTCGTTCACGCTCAATGGCGAGCCCTTCCAGGCGCTGAACGGCGGCAAGCACGATACCTTCAACGACGCAGTCTCCTTCTCGGTACCCTGCAAGGACCAGGCGGAGACCGACCGCTTGTGGGACGCGCTGATCGCGGGCGGCGGCAAGGCCGTGCAATGCGGCTGGTTGATCGACCGCTACGGCGTGCGCTGGCAGATCGTGCCGCAGGAGTTCCTGGAGATGATGCACCGGGCCGAAGGCGAGCAGGCCCGCCGCCTGATGACCGCGATGATGAGCATGGTGAAGCTCGACGTCGCCGAACTGAAACGCGCCTACGACGGCTGACCCATTCAACAAGGAGGCAGACCCGATGAGCTACGTCGATGGATTCGTACTGGCCGTTCCCGCCGCCAAGCGCGAGGCGTTCCGCAAGCATGCGAGCGAGACGGCCGCGATCTGCAAGGAGTTCGGCGCGCTCAGCGTCATGGAGTGCTGGGGCGACGACGTCCCGGACGGCAAGCTGACGTCGTTCGCCATGGCGGTGAAGTGCGAGCCGGACGAGGTCGTCGTCTTCGCCTGGGTCGTGTGGCCCTCGAAGGAGGCGCGCGCCGCCGCCTGGGAGAAGATCATGGCCGACCCGCGGACGCAGCCCGGCCGCAACCCGATGCCGTTCGACGGCAAGCGGATGATCTACGGCGGGTTCCAGCCGATCGTCGAGGTCTGAGCGCGCGCCTCAGTACGAGCGCGGCATCTTCAGGTCGTGCTGGGCGATGAAGTTGAGGAGCATTTCCTCCGATACCGGCGCGAAGCGGAACAGGCGCACGTCGCGCCACAGCCGCTCGAGGTGGCTTTCGCGCGCATAGCCCATGCCACCCATCGTCTGCATGGCCTGCTCGATCGCCGCGTTCGCCGCCTGGTAGGCGATGAGCTTGCCGGCGTTCGCCTCGCTCCCGAACGGCCTGCCGTGGTCGAACAGCCAGGCGGCCTTGAAGTTCAGGAGGCTCGCCGCCTCGAGTTCCGCGTGCGCCTGCGCCAGCGGGAACTGCAGCCCCTGGTAGGAGCCGATGGGGCGGCCGCCGAACACCTTGCGTTCGCTCGCATAGGCGACTGCGCGGGAGATCGCGAACCGCCCTGCCCCGACGAGCCCGGCCGTCGTCACGATGCGCTCGGTGTTGAGGATGTCGAGCAACGCGCGCCAGCCGTCGTCGACCGTGCCGATCACCTCGTCGTCGCGGATCTTCACGTTGTCGAAGTGGATCGTCGCCGAGATCAGCGTGTTGGTTCCGGCCTTCTCGATCGGCGTCCAGGTAAGACCCTCGCGCTCGACGTCGATCATGAACAGCGATAGCCCGTCGCTCTTCTTCTGCACCTCCTCGATGCGCTTCGTGCGGCAGACGACGAGCATCTTCCGCGCGACGTCGACGCCCGTGATCCAGATCTTCTGGCCGCTCAGTCGCCAGCCGTCGCCGTCGCGGCGGGCAAATGTCCGGATCTCGAGGCTGTTCGAGCCGGCGTCGGGCTCGGTCAGCGCCATGCAGAAGCCGATGTCGCCGCTGATCAGTCCCGGCATCAGCGCGTCGCGCATCTTCGGCGGGGCGAACTTCGACAGCGACACGCCGCCGAACACCGGGTTCAGCATGAACACCTGCGCAAGCGTCGCGCCCGCGCCGCCGGCGGTGAGGTTCTCGATGACGAGCGCGAGCTCCACCATGCCCAGGCCGCCGCCGCCGTAGGCTTCGGGGAGCGCGACGCCGACGAGGCCCGCATCGCAGATCGCCTTCCACATCTCGCGCGGAAACGCCTTCGCCTTGTCCTTGGCGAGCCAGTAGTCGGGGCCGAACTCCTCGCCGATTCGGCGCGCCGTCTCGGCGATCAGGCGGTGCTCGTCGCTCCACGAAAAATCCATGAGCGTCTCATTCCCCCTTGAACACGGCGGCGCGCTTCTCGAGGAAGGCCGAAAGCCCCTCGTGCGCGTCGTTCGAATCGAGCGACAGGCCGATCATCGCCTGCTCGTGCGCAAGCGCCGCGGCGAGCGGCATGTCTGCACCGTTGAGCAGCGCCCGCTTCAGGAGCTTCAGCGCCAGCGGCGACTTCTGCGCGATGGCCGACGCCATCGCCTTCACCTCCGCAGCGAGCTGCTCGGCCGGGACCACCGCGTTGACGAGGCCCACCGCCTTCGCCTCCTGCGCGGTGAGCCTTCGGCCGGTGAACAGCATTTCCCGCGCGACTGCGGGCGATACCTCGCGCAGCAACCGCTGGCTGCCGCCCGCGCCCGGGAAGATGCCAAGCGTGATCTCGGGGAGGCCAAGCTGGGCCTTCTCCGCCATCAGCCGGATGTCGAGGCAGAGAAGCAACTCCGTGCCCCCGCCGAGCGCCCAGCCATTGACCGCGGCGATCGTCGGCTTGTCGCACGTCTCGAACCGGCGGAACACGCGGTGGATCACCTCGCCGAACTCGAGATAGTGGGCGAGACCCTGCCGCGAGTTGAGGTCCGCGATATCACCGCCGGCGACGAACGCGCGGTCGCCCGCACCCGTCACGACGATCACGCGCACGGCCGCGTTCTTCTCGAGCGCCGTCAGCGCCGCCTCGAGCGCAATCAGGGTTTCGACATCGAGCGCATTGAGCGCCTTGGGCCGATTGATGGTGATCGTTCCAATGGCGTCTTCGACGCGCACCAGCACCGGATCTTCGCTCACGCGCGTCCTCCCCTGATTTGTCTTTTGGGCGCGAGTGTAGAGTGCGAGGCAAGGCTGACAAGCACGGTGCGCGCGTTGTCGCTCAGGGGCGCCATGCTACAGTCGCAACCGTCGGCAAACGCAGGTGCGGCAAGAGGGGAGTGTCATGGCGAAGATCGAGGCGAAACTCGAAAAGATGGGCATCGTTCTGCCGCCGCCGCTGAAGCTGCCGGCCGGCGTCGTGGTGCCGTTCGAGTTCGTCCTGGTGCGCGGGTCGACCGCTTACATCGCCGGCCATGCGGCCCAGAACGATGACGGCACGATCGCCGGCCCGCTGGGCAAGGTTGGCGCCGAGGTCACGCCGGAGCGTGCCGCCGAGCTCGCCCGCGGCGTCGGCATCTCGATCCTCGCGAGCCTCAAGCGCACGCTCGGCGACCTCGACCGGATCGTCGGCTGGAACAAGGCGCTCGGCATGGTGAACGTCGCGCCCGGCTTCGCCGCGACGACCGGCGTGATCAACGGCTTCTCCAACTTCATCATCGAGGTGTTCGGCCCCGAAGCCGGCGCGCACACGCGCTCGGCAGTGGGTGTGGCGGTGCTGCCCATGAACATCGCCGTCGAGATCGAGGCCGAGGTCGAGATCAGGCCGTGACGGATCGGGCGCTCACCGGTGCGGAGATCGAACGCCGCATCGCCGACCTCGGGCTGACGCTGCCGCCGCCGGCACGCTCGGTCGGCAACTACGTGCCCTTCACCCGCATGGGCAACCTCGTCGTCTCCTGCCAGGGGCCGCTGTGGGGAGATGAACTGCGTTTCCAGGGCAAGGTCGGCCGGGAACTGACGCTCAAGGACGCGCAGGACGCCGCGCGGCTCATCCTCCTGAACCTCCTCGTGCAGGTGAAGGCGGCGGCGGGGGGCGACCTGTCGCGCTTCCGCCAGTGCCTGAAACTCACCGGCTTCGTGAACTGCACCGAGGCGTTCAACCAGCAGACGCTGGTGATGAACGGCGCCTCCGACACGCTCATCGCCATCTTCGGCGACCGGGGCCGGCACGCCCGCGTGGTCGCCGGCTGCAACAGCCTGCCCTATGACCTCGCGGTCGAAATCGAGGGCATGTTCGAAATCGCCTGACGGCGCCTCGCCGCTGCGGTTTGTTTCCCGGCTGGAATAGTCCGAAGGGTCATGTTACACGATTCCACAATACAGAATGTACTACCGTCGGTCAGGACAGATGGTGCGGTCCGGCTTGGTAGTGCGTCGTGGGAACGATCATGCCAAGGAAGCGACATAAAGGTTTTGGATAATCATCCAATGTCGTACCTCCTCGAAGACCTCGTGACGGCTTGGGACAGGGTCCGCGACGACCCAACGCAGGTCGTCGAGGCGGAGGAACGCGTGAAACGTGCCCCATCGCCGTCGTTCGACGAAATCGCCGTGAAACTCGTGCTTTACCGCGAGGAAGCCTACGAGCAGGGCCGGGACGCCGATGCCATCAGGCTCACCGAGATGCTGCGCTACTTCGCGGCGAAGGAACTCTCTCCGCTCGCCCGCGAGGCTCTGTCGAAGTACATGGTCGGCCAGTGCTGACGCCTTAAGCGGTCGCGACTGGTTACCAAACCCTGAATCGCTGGCATGGGAATTGCTCCTCGAAATTCGTCGAGCATTAAGCAGTTGGGGCGCGTCCTTGTTGGGTCGAGCCGAACTGCAAGCGGAGCGTCCCATGGCGCGCAGATGGCAGTGGACTGATCAGTATGCACATGGCCGGCGCCAGTCCGGCCGGGTCGGAATCGTCGACGTCGCGCTCTTCCTGGCGGCATCCGGCACCGTCGCCTACGTGCTGAACCTCTTGGGCCTCCAGTAGGTCAGGCGAAGGCAAGAACAATCGCCGGCGTCACGTGGAGCGCAACCTCGGTTGCGCGGCCGGCGAACACCAGTGCGAACGCCACCATCGCCACCGCTCCCGCCCGGTACCAGACCCGGGCCGGCGCCGACAGCCCGCGCCGGGCCATCGCACCGATCGCGATCCACAGGAAGCCGGCCGCGACGATCATCGGAGCAAGCACGGGCAGCCATGCGGCGGCGCCAGCGACCGAGGCGAACGTACCGGCCGGCGCAAGCCCGAAGGCGAACACGGCGGCCTTCGGGTTGAGCAGCGTCGTCACGAACACCTTGGCCCACGTCACGGGGTACGCCGCGGCGAACTCCTCGGCCGGTGCCTTCCACAAGGACCAGGCGACGAACAGGAGATAGAGGCTCACGGCGACGTGCAGCGCCGTCGCCGCGCCCGGCGCATGCGCAAGGAGCGGGCCGATCAGCGCGCCGAGCGCATTGATCGACACGAGATAGCCGAGAAGTTCCGCGGCCAGCAGCGGCAGGGATGCGGCGATGCCGCGCACGGCCCCGGACGCGGCAAGCAGCGTGTTGGTCGGTCCAGGTGTCGCAAGCAGCGCCGCGGCGGCAAGGACGAAGGCGGTAAGCGTCGCCATACGGTCACCTTCGCACCGAAGCCGCGCCGCGCACCTTGATCTGGATCAGGCGCCACCGTTCCGTGCGTGACAAAGCGCACAGCGCGCGGACCGCGCATGCCCATACTCCTCGCCGGCGCGCCTCGTGCGCGCATGGTCAACCGATGGCGAGGTCCAGTGATGCTGAAGATCGAAGTCGACGTGTTTTCCGGCCGTCCCAACCCGACATGGCTCATCACCGACGAGGCTATCTCCGCCAAGATCCTCGATCGCGTCTCCGAACGACCTGACGCCGTGGCGCGACCCGGAACGGGGTTCGACGGCCTCGGCATCCGCGAGCTGCGTGTGTCGACGATTCAGGACGACGCCGGCAAGCGGCGCGGCATCCCGCAGGAGTTCGCCGTTGCCTCAACAGCGGCGAAGGACTTTCGGGAGTCGGGCCGCATCGCGCTCGAGTTGCTCGAGCTGATGCCGGTCGATCCGCAGATCCGGTTGCGCGAACACGAGCTCACCCCGCTCGACCGCGGCATGCGCGACCTGCTGATCAAGACGCTGAAGGAATATCTCGACAAGCCGCCACGCCTGAAGCTCCCGAAGCTGCCGCTGCTGCGCAATCCCTTGATCAGCACGACCCACGACGACCGGTGCGAGCGCTGCGACTACGAGGTCAGCAAGTTCAATCCCGGCTTTTGGAACCGTCCCGCGGTTCAGCCGCACAACAACTGCTACAACTACGCCCGGAACTGGCGCACCGACACGTTCGCCCAGCCGGGCCGCGCGCACGGCCAGCAGGCCTCGACGATGGCGTGCGGCGCCGTCACCGCTGCGGCGATGGCGGACGGGCTCAAGCACCGCTGCGACTGCCTGCCGAAGTCGGAGTTCCCGCGCCGCCTGATGGCGCTCGTCATCTGGCCGGGCGTCGACTACCACTGGTACCGCCACCAGCGCGGCGGCTTCTGGGGTCACAAGCCGGGCCAGACCGCGGCCCGCAACGTCGACAACAGCAACAACCTTATCTCCAATCCGGAGACGTGCAATCGTGGCGGCTACACCGACTTCTGCGGCTACTTCTATGCAGGGCGATCGGTGGTCATCAACTGAGCCACCGTTCGCGTGCTGATCGAACTCGACATCTTCAGCGGCCGTCCGAACCCGCGGTTCCGTCTATCCGCGCGGGACGGCCGCACGCTCGTTGCCCTGCATGAGGCCCTGCGTGCGGCAAAGCCCGAGCCGCCTTCGCTGCCGGGCCTCGGCTACCGCGGTTTCGTCTATTCGATCGGCGGGCCGATGCGGGCGTTCCGCGGCCACATCACCGGCCCGTCGGTCGCGCTGTCCGACCCGACGATGACGGTGGAGCGATTCCTCCTCGACCGCCTCCCGCCGGAGCACGCCGCCCTCCGCCCAGCCATCCTTGCCGCGCTGCGCTGAAGCCCTACGGCGAGAAGATCAGCATCAGGTAGGCGAGGAACAGCACGAGGTGCACCGCGCCCTGGAGCAGGTTGGTACGCTCCGCCGAGAACGTCACCGCCGAGACGAACAGCGTCAGCAGCAGCAGCACGAGGTCGGAGCCCGCGATCCCGAGCACCACCTCCTTGCCGGTCATGAGGCCGATGGTCAGCACCGCCGGCACCGTCAGGCCGATGGTCGCGAGCACCGAGCCCAGGAAGATGTTTACTGCCCGCTGCAGCCGGTCGTCGAGCGCGGAACGGATCGCGCCCATCGCTTCCGGCGCGAGCACCAGCGCCGCCACGAGAAATCCGCCGAGGGCTACAGGCGCGCCCAGCTGCCGGATGCCGTAGTCGATCGGGATCGCGATCTTCTTCGCCATCAGCACCACGGGCACGAGGTAGCAGAGCAGGAGCACCGCGTGGAACGGGATCGAGCGCACGTCGAGCCCCGCGTGCCCGTCGTCCTCCTCGGGCTTGTCGCCCATCGTGAAGTAGGTCGTGTGCCGGCGCGTCTGGATGAGGAGGAACACGGCGTAGAGCGCGATCGAGATGACGATGAGGAACGCCTGCTGGAAGCCCGACAGAGTCGGCCCCGGCGTCGTCACGGTGAAGGCCGGGAGCACCATGCTGAGCACGGCGAGCGGGATGATCACGTTGAGGTAGGCGTTGGCGCCCTGCAGGTTGTGCGTCTGTTCGCGGAACTTGATCGCGCCGACGAGCAGCGTCACGCCCACCATGCCGTTGAGCACGATCATCACCACGGCGAACATCGTGTCGCGCGCAAGCGTCGGGCTCTGCTCGCCGGTAAGCATCACGGCGGAGATCATCATCACCTCGATCGAGATGACGGAGAGCGTGAGGATCAGCGTGCCGAGCGGCTCGCCGAGGCGCACCGCGAGGCACTCCGCGTGGTGAACGACGCGGATCGCCGCCCACAGGATCGCCACGAACAGCCAGACGAAGAGGAGGCCCAGCTGCCAGCGGGGCGTCCCTTCGCCCAGCCAGGCGTTGCCGTAGACGGCGAAGAGCCCGGTCGTCGCCAGCACGATCGCGAGCGGCCACTCCGCGAGAAGCGCGCGGCCGATCCCTCCCCCAGATGCTGCCGATGCCGCGCCTGCCGCCACGTCGCCTCCCGTCCTCAAGCTTTCGGAAACTATCGGCTACGGGAACCCCCGCCGCAACCGCCGCCATTGCCAAAACGGCACGACTCCTTCAACGGATCGCAACGGTCGGGTGCCATTGCTTCCCCAAACCCGTCGATCACAAGGACGTCATCCCATGCGCAAGTCCGCACGCCTCCTCGCCACCCTCCTCGCCACGCTCGCCGCCGCGCCGGTCGCCGACGCCTGCACCCGCATCCTCTACGAATCCGGCAAGGGCGATTTTATCGTCGGCCGCACGATGGACTGGGCCGCCGACACCGAGACCGACCTCTGGGCGTTCCCGGCCGGCATGGCGCGCACCGGCGGCGTCGGCGAGAAGTCGATTGCCTGGACCTCGAAGCACGGCTCGGTCATCTCGAGCTTCTACGGCATCGCGAGCGTCGACGGCATGAACGATGCGGGCCTCGTCGGCAACGTGCTCTACCTCGCGGAATCGGACTACGGCGACTACAAGACCTCGCAGAAGCCGCTGCTCTCGGTCGGCGCGTGGCTCCAGTACGTGCTCGACAACTACACGACCGTCGCCGAGGCCGTGGATGCCCTGTCGAAGGAGCCGTTCGCCATCGTCGCGCCGACGATGCCCGACGGCAAGGCGGCGACGGGTCACCTCGCCATCGCCGACAAGGGCGGCGACAGCGCGATCTTCGAGTACATCGGCGGCAAGCTCGTCATCCACCACAACAAGGCGTACACGGTGATGACGAACTCGCCGACGTTCGACCAGCAGCTCGCGATCAACGGCTACTGGGACACGGTCGGCGGCATGAATTTCCTGCCGGGCTCGATCCGCGCATCGGACCGCTTCGCGCGGATGAGCTGGATGCTCAACGCCGCCCCGAAGGTGGATGATCCTTCCGTCGCCTCGGCCACCGTGATGTCGCTCGTGCGGGCGATCTCGGTGCCGCTCGGCATCGCCGATCCGCAGCGCCCGAACATCGCCTCGACGCTCTGGCGCACGATGGCCGACACGGGGGCGAACCGCTACTTCTTCGAAAGCGCCTATGCGCCCTCGATCTTCTGGGTCGACCTCGACAAACTCGACCTGTCCCCGAAGGGCAAGCCGATGAAGCTCGACCTCCAGGGACACCCGATCCTGTCAGGCGAGTCGTCCGACGCCTTCCGCCCGGCGGAGCCGTTCAAGTTCATCGCTCCGGCCCCGTGAGGGGACGCAGCGACGGCTTTCAGTCGCGGCGCGCCTGCGCGGCGACCTCGGGCGGCTGGCAGATGATTTTCGGGTAGTACCCCTTCACCACCGTGTTGGACTGGGCGGCGTAGAACATGCCGCCCATAAGGCACCCGGCAGCATTGTCTGCCGGCTCCGGCGCATAAAGCACCTGGGTGGCGTTGGCTTTCGTACACTCGGACGCGGAAATCGACGTTGCACACACGAGAATCAGAACGCTGAGCATCGGTTGCCCTCCGGACGCTGGTTCAGTTCAACGCGAGCAACTGTGCCTCCCTGATGCACGGTGCGATGTGACAATTACCAGACTTTGCAACAAATATTCTTGCTTTTGTCTATAATTTATCTGGTTCCCGCAGAGGTTGACAGGCGCGCGCCGGCCGTGTTTCTCGAAACGGAGGTCCCGCTGCGGACCGAGAGGCAACGTCAGCGTCGGACGGTTCATGCAGTCGCCGGAACAGCAGGTTCAGGCTCTTTCCCGATTTGCGGTGTTTTCCACGACCCCGCCGGAGGGGCTGGCGCAGATTGCGGCCGCCTGCTCGTGGCGCACCTTCAAGGCCGGGCAGCTGATCATCGGCCACCAGGACCGCTCACACGACGTCGTGTTCCTCGTGGCCGGAAAGGCCCGGGCGAGCGTCTATTCGGCCTCCGGCAAACAGGTGAGTTTCCGCGACATCGCGGACGGCGGCCTCTTCGGCGAGCTCGCGGCCATCGACAACCAGCCGCGCTCCGCGTCGATCGAGGCGCTCACGGACGCCACTGCCATGGTGATGCCGCAGCCCGTGTTCCACCGCCTCCTCGCCGAGCACCCCGACTTCATGATGGGCGTGATGCGCCACCTGACGGCCATGGTGCGTGGTCTGACCGACCGGGTCGTCGAGTTCTCGACGCTGGCCGTGAAGAACCGCATTCACGCAGAGTTGATCCGCCTCGTCGGCCCCGCCGCCGACAGGACGGGCGATGCCGTGCTGTCGCCCGCGCCCACCCACCTCGACATCGCCAACCGCATCGCCACGCATCGCGAGGCCGTGACCCGCGAGCTGAACCGGCTCGAGGAACTGGGCGTCGTCGTCAAGGAAGGCCGCACGCTGCGCATCCGCAACGTGCAGATGCTCAAGGCGATGATCGAGGCGTCGGAAGCCGACTCCTAGAAATTGCAATCCTCGGCTCCCGCAGGCACACTTGCCGTTGCAGGGAGCAGGTAAATGCAGGGGTTGAAGCCTACGGCCTTAGGGCTGGCCGTCGCATTGACGACGGCTCTCGCCTTGAGCGCGCACGCCGAGAGCGATCCGCCCGGATCGGTCAAGCCACGGCCGAAGCCCGCAGCCCCGACTACTTCCCAGGCACCCGCGGCGGAGACGCCACTCCCGCGCCCAAAGCCGACGGATACGTCAGGCGATGCGGCGGACCTTCCACCCCTGCCGCAACCGAAGCCGGCCGCGCCCAAGGCTTCGCCCGCGCCCGAACCGGAGCCGAAGCCCGAGATCGCTGCGCCGCAGCCGCCGGCTGCACCAGCCGCACCGGCCGAGCCCGTCGCACCTGTCACACCGACGCCGCCTGCGGTGACAGCGAACACGGCGACCGACGGCGATTACAACCAGTGCCTCGCCATGCTCACGAGCCAGGGCGTGAAGTTCACGCCGCTGGGCGATGTCACCGTCGACGGCTGCCAGCTGTCCGGCGCGGTGAAGGTGACGGCCGTTGCCTCGCGCTTCGGCGACATCACGCTCTCGGGCGAACCCACGCTCCTGTGCAGCTTCGCGAAGCAGCTCACCGGCTGGGTGCGCGAGGTCGGCGCGCCGCTCACCCTTGCCTACACCGGCAAGAAGCTCGTGCGCATCGACACCGGGCCGGGTCTCGTCTGCCGCAACCGCTATAACCAGCCGGACCAGAAGGTGAGCGAGCACGCCAAGGGCAACGCGCTCGACATCGCAGGCTTTCGCCTCGAGGACGGCACGTCGATCATCGTGAAGCCCCTTCCGTCCGACACCGAGCCGAAGCCCACGCTGATGCGCGCCTATCGCGCCTCGGGCTGCGGTTACTTCACCACCGTGCTCGGCCCCGGCTCCAACGCGGCGCACGAGGAGCACTTGCACTTCGACTACGCGATGCGCGGCAAGGGCTACAACTACCGCATCTGCGAGTACCAGCGGATCACACCGTGATCTGGCTGCCGACCTCCACCACGCGGTCCGTCGGCAGGCCGAAGTAGTGGCTGGCGTCGTCCGCGTTGCGGGCGAGCGTGATGAAGAGCTTGTCCTGCCAGTACGGCATCCCGCCATGGCGCGAGGCGCGCACGTTGCGCCGCGACAGGAAGAACGACGTCGACATGATGTCGTATTTCCAGCCGGCCTTGCGGGCGAGCCGCAGCACCTTCGGCACGTTCGGCGTCTCCATGTAGCCGAAAGTCGCGACGAGGCGCGTGAAGTGCTGGCCCAGCTCCTCGAACTTCAGCCGCTCGTGGTCGGCGACCTTCGGCAGGTCGCTCGACTTGATGGTGAGCACCACGTTGTGGTCGTGCAGCACCTTGTAGTGCTTCAGGCTGTGGAGCAGCGCGGTCGGCGCGCTTTCCGGATCGGAGGTGAAGAACACCGCCGTGCCCGGCACGATGTGCGGCGGCCGCTTGTTCAGGGAACGGATCAGGTCGCCGATCGGCACTTCCGACTTGCGCGTCTTGTCGAACAGGATGCGCGAACCGCGGCGCCAGGTCCACATGATGAGCACCATGAACGCGCCGAGCGCGAGCGGCACCCAGCCGCCCTCGAACACTTTCAGCGCGTTGGCGCCGAGGAACACGAGGTCGATCGCCAGCAGCGGCAGCATGATGAGGAGCGCCGACCACAGCGGCCACTGCCACACGCGCCAGATGACGAAGATCGCCATCAGCGCCGTCACCACCATGGTGCCGGTCACCGCGATCCCGTAGGCCGAGGCGAGGCTCGAGGACGACTTGAACATCACGACGAGCAGCAGCACGCCGGCGAGCAGGAGCCAGTTCACGTACGGCAGATAGATCTGGCCCGCGTGCGATTCGGAAGTGAAGCGGATCTCCATGCGCGGCAGGATGCCGAGCTGGATCGCCTGGCGGGTGAGCGAATAGGCGCCGGTGATCACCGCCTGGCTCGCGATGATCGTCGCCGCGGTCGCCAGCAGCACCATCGGCAGCAGCGCCCACGGCGGCACCATGAGGAAGAACGGGTTGTCGATCGTTTGCGGGTTGGCAAGCAGCAGCGCGCCCTGCCCGAGGTAGTTCAGCGCGAGCGACGGCAGCGCCACGAACAGCCAGGCGAACTGGATCGGCCGCTTGCCGAAGTGCCCGAGGTCGGCGTAGAGCGCCTCCGCGCCCGTCACGGCGAGGAACACCGCGCCGAGCGTCACGAGGCCGATCACGCCGTGGCTCGCGAGGAAGTGGACCGCGTAGTGCGGGCTGAACGATTTCAGGATCGCGGGATAGTCGAAGATGTGCGGCAGGCCGGCGAGGCCCATCGCCACGAACCAGACCAGCGTGATCGGCCCGAAGAAGTTGGCGACGGCCGCCGTTCCCTTCGCCTGCACGAGGAACAGCCCGACGATGATCGCGAGCGTGATCGGCAGGACGTAGGGGTCGAAGGCGGGCGTGACGATCTTCATGCCCTCGATCGCCGAGAGCACCGAGATCGCCGGCGTGATGATCGCATCGCCGTAGAACAGCGCCGCGCCGATCATGCCGAGGATCGGGATCAGCACCAGGTTGCGCCCCATGACGCGCTGGGCGAGCGCCATCAGCGACAGCGTCCCGCCCTCGCCGCGGTTGTCGGCGTTGAGGAGGATGACGACGTACTTGACGGTGACGACGAGGATCAGCGCCCAGAGGATGAGCGACACGACGCCGAACACCATGACCTCGCTGATGACGCCGTCGCGCTTCATGGCGGCGACCACCGCCTCGCGCAGCGCGTAGAGCGGGCTCGTGCCGATGTCGCCGTAGACGACGCCGATCGAGCCGAGGGTCAGAAGCCAGAAAGACTGAACGTGAGAGTGACCGTTTGCGGGCGCTGCGTCCAAAGCGTGCGCCGAATCGACGGCCTTGCCGTCCTGCATGGAAGTTGCTCCTTATGCTGCATTGCAGCAAACGGGGCGAGATATGATGCTCATTCCCCGCGGAATGCTCATGCTATTCCGGAATGGCTGGATTGTGCAATGCACTATCTGGTGATCAAGGACGGCGGTTTCGGTCAACGATCCGTTAGCGCGCCGCACGCAGCTCTAATAACGAAAACTTTAGGCAATTTGCAGCTTCGCCCCTCCCGCCGAGCCATCTGGCACGTGGTTTTGCACTTCGTCCGTCAAGCGGCGCCGCCGGGCGCCGATGAGGCACACAAACGGAACGGAGCATTAACCAATGAGGATCTCGACCACTGCAGTCCTTGCCGCCCTCGCCCTGACGGGTTTCGCCGGCACCGCCAGCGCCGCGACCTGCACGGGCACGGTCGCCACCAGCGTGACGCAGGCGGACGGCGGCGCGCCGACGACCATGGCGTGCGAGCTCGGTGTCGAGGACAGCGACAAGATCTCGAACGGCAAGGCCAACGAGTGGTCCGTCAACATCGACAACGGCGGCGTGTTCGGCGGTGGCTGGACCGGCGCCGAGCGCAGCAACTCGCCGGGCACGGACAATGGCAGCCTCGACTTCGCCTCGCTGGCCACTGGCACGAGCGGCATATTCCAACTCGTCAACGGGTTCTGGGACAAGTACTCGGCGGCGATGATCACGTTCGACGCCAACGGCGACAAGGTCGCGCCGAAGACCTACGTGAGCTACCTGCTCACGCCGAACACCTACAAGTACTACACCTACGTGACGCCGTTCACGAAGACGACGGGCAGTTCGACCGACAGACAGGCGATCCAGCAGATCACGCTCTACACGAAGCCGATCCCGCTCCCGCCGGCGGCGCTGCTCTTCGGCTCCGCGCTGTCCGGCATCGGGTTCCTGTCGCGCCGGCGCGCGAAGGCCGGCATCAAGGCCGCCTGATCGGTCTACGAGTTATCAGCCCCGGGGCGGTCGCCGCCCCGGGCCATCATGCCGCTGCCGGAAACAGCTTCCATCGCTTCGGCCGGAACGCGAGACGCGAGCCGACGCGCGCGGCATGGCCCGCGGGCAGGTCGACCTCCACCTTGAGGCCGTGCGGGCCGACCGCAACTTCCGCGCGGCGATGGCTCACCACGCGGCGCACCGCGGTCACCTGGCCGGCGATGCAGCCGCCGCAGCCGTCGGTCAGTTCCACGTCGTGCGGACGGAAGCAGAGCGTGTGCGCGCCGTCGCGCACTCCGCTCGCCTTCAGCCCGATGGTGCGGTCCTCGACGAACAGGTCGCCCGATTCGAGACGGACGGGCAGCTTCGAGGACTCGCCGATGAATCCGTATACGAACAGGCTCGCCGGGTCGTCGTAGACCGCGTCCGGATCGCCCACCTGCTCGATCCGCCCGTTCGACATCACCACCACGCGGTCGGCGAGTTCGAGCGCCTCCTCCTGGTCGTGCGTCACGAACACGGTGGTGTGCCCGGTGCGGTCGTGGATGTCGCGCAGCCAGCGCCTGAGGTCGCGGCGCACCTGCGCGTCGAGCGCGCCGAACGGCTCGTCGAGGAGCAGCACGCGCGGCTCGATCGCGAGCGCGCGGGCGAGCGCCACGCGCTGCCGCTGGCCGCCCGAGAGCTGGTTCGGAAACCGCTTCTCCAGCCCGTTGAGCTGCACGAGGTCGAGGAGGTCGAGCGCCTTGCGGCGGATTTCGGACTCCTCCGGACGCCGCGCCCGCGGGCGGACGCGCAGGCCGAAGGCGATGTTGTCCTCGACGTTCATGTGCCGGAACAGCGCGTAGGACTGGAACACGAAGCCGATGTTGCGGTCCTGGACGGGAAGCGTCGAGGCGTCTTCCTCGCCGAACAGGATGCGCCCCTCGTTCGGCCGCTCGAGCCCCGCGATGAGGCGCAGGAGCGTCGTCTTGCCCGATCCCGAAGGTCCGAGCAGCGCGAGAAGTTCGCCGGCGCGGATGTCGAGGTCGACGTTCTCGAGCGCCGGGTACCGGCCGAACGCCTTCCTCAGTCCACGGATCGACAGATCCATCGAAGGATCAAGCCCGGTTCCTTGCAGCAAGTTCGTCTCCGTGTCGCCATTCGAGGAAGGATTTGAGCGCCAGAGTCACCAGCGCCAGCGAGGCGAGCAGCGAGGCGACGGCGAACGCGGCCGCGAACTCGTACTCGTTGTAGAGGATCTCGACGTGCAGCGGCATCGTGTTGGTGAGGCCGCGGATGTGACCCGACACCACCGACACCGCGCCGAACTCGCCCATGGCGCGCGCGTTGCACAGGAGCACGCCGTAAAGCAGGCCCCACTTGATGTTGGGCAGCGTCACCTTGAGGAACATCTTCAGCCCCGAGGCGCCGAGCGACAGCGCGGCCTCCTCGTCGACGCTCCCCTGTTCCTGCATCAGCGGGATGAGCTCGCGTGCGACGAACGGGAACGTCACGAAGATCGTCGCGAGCACCATGCCGGGAACGGCGAAGATGATCTTCAGGTCGTGCGCCTCGAGGAACGGTCCGAGCAGCCCCTGCGCGCCGAACAGCAGCACGAACACGAGGCCCGAGATGACGGGCGACACCGAGAACGGCAGATCGATCAGGGTACTGAGGATGCTCTTGCCCGGGAACTCGAAGCGCGCGATCGCCCAGGCGGCGGCGACGCCGAACACGAGGTTCGCCGGCACCGCGATCGCCGCGATCAAGAGCGTCAGCCGGATCGCGGCGAGCGCGTCGGGTTCGACGAGCGCGGCGAAGTAGGAGGAAAGCCCCGACCGCAGCGCCTCGACGAACACGGCGACGAGCGGCAAAAGCAGGAAGAACGCGAGATAGACCGCGACGACCACGATCAGCGCGATCCTCACCCCGCGCGGCTCGGCAACGGCGTCGTCTGCCGCAAGCGTCCGTGCGTCAGCCATGGCCGAGCCTCCGGCGGCTCCACGCCTGGAGCAGGTTGATCGCGAGCAGCAGCGTGAACGAGATGAGGAGCATCGCCGCAGCGACCGCGGTCGCGCCCGCGTAGTCGAACTCCTCGAGCCTGATCACGATGAGGAGCGGCGCGATCTCCGACACGTAGGGGATGTTGCCGGCGATGAAGATCACCGAGCCGTATTCGCCGACCGCGCGGGCGAACGCCAGCGTGATGCCGGTGAGCCAGGCGGGCAGGATCGCCGGCAGGATCACCCGCCAGAATGTCGCCGCGCGGAAGGCGCCGAGCGTCGCCGCCGCTTCCTCGAGTTCGCGGTCGACTTCGGCGATCACCGGCTGGAGCGTGCGCACCACGAACGGCAGGCCGATGAACACCAGCGCCACGAGAATGCCGAGCGGCGTGTAGGCGACCTTGATCCCGAACGGCTCCAGGTACTGCCCCACCCAGCCGTTCGGCGCATAGATCGCGGTGAGCGCGATGCCGGCGACCGCCGTCGGCAGCGCGAACGGCAAGTCGATGAACGCATCCATCAGCCGGCGGCCGGGGAAGCGGTAGCGGGTCAGCACCCACGCCGCGGCAAGCCCGGCGAACGCGTTGATGGTGGCGGCCACCGCCGAGATGCCGAAGCTCGTCTTCAGCGCCGCGACGACGCGGGGATCGCTGACGACGTGCCAGAAGCCGGCAAAGCCGAGGCTCGACGTCTTGAGCACCAGCGCGGCGAGCGGGATCAGCACGATCAGCGACAGCCACGCGAGCGTATAGCCGAGCGCCAGCCCGAAGCCCGGGAGGATGCTCCGGGACCGGGCGGTCGGCAGCGTCAGCGTGGCGGCGGTCATGGCGCTCCTGTCGGACGAATGGTCCGTGGACAGATGAAGGGGCGGTTCAGGTCGGTTACGAGATGGCGCGCGAGGGTCGCGCCAGGCGCTCGGTCGCGGCCTTCAGGTCGCGCTCCGAGAAGAGCATCAGTTCGTCGGCGCAGATCGCCTCCCTGCCCGCACCCTTGGCGCGGTCGAACAGGAACGAACTCAGGCGGGCAAACAGCGATGCGATGCTCGACATCGGAGGCCTCCGTCGGGTCGTTAACGACCTGGTAATCTCGACACGAAGGCTAGAGATTGTCAACAAGAATGTTCGGCAAAAAGAACAACCCGTTCGTTTCTGCCTAAATTTGCGGCAAAGTCAGGGGGTTGCGCCTGCCCTGCCGCCGGCAGCCTTCTCCCGGGTCGCGCCCTTCGTCACCTCGGCCAGCGAGAACCGTCCCGAAGCCGCGTCAGCCACCGACCGGCGCGCCAGCACCTCGCGCGTCGCGTCCGCCACCTCGGCGAAGGCGCGGCGCACCGCGCAGGTCGCCTCGTCGGGGCAGTCGGGGCAGCGCTCGTAGGCGGTCTTCGACAGGCAGGGGAGCGGTGCGATCGGCCCGTCGACGATGCGCAGCACCTCGAGGAAGCTGATCGTCTCGGGGGGCTTTGCCAGCACGTAGCCGCCGGCGGCGCCCCGCAGCGAGCGCACCATGCCGTGCTTCTTCAGGAGCAGCAGGATCTGCTCGAGGAACTTCTTCGGGATCACCTGGGCCTTGGCGAGTTCCGCGGTCTGCGTGGCGCGGCCGGGCTCGGCGAGCGCAAGCCCGATCAGCGCCCGCAGCGCGTACTTCGCCTGCCGTGAGATGACCCCGCTCACAGTTTCCCGTCGAGGCCGAGCTGGTGGTACTTGTGGATGATCTTGTCCTGGTTCTCGAGCAGCCAGTCGATCGAGGGCTCGTTCTTCATCGCCTTCTCGATCGCCTTGGTCATCGCCTTGCGATGGTTCTCGAACAGCTGCTTGTGGTCGAGCGCCGCGTCCGTCGCGGCCGAAGGCGTCACCCACACGGCGCAGATGATGCCGAGGTCGTTCACCCGGTCCTTGGGCAGGAAGCCCGCGCGCACCGCGTCGAGCACGCCGTGCGCGATCGCGAACTGCACCGTGCCCATCAGGATGTTCGTGTACTTCGCATCCGTCACCGTCACCTTCGAGCAGCAGAGCGTCACGGGGCGCACCGCGATGTCGGTGTTGAGCAGCGCGAACACGCGCGAGTGGCCCACCACCTGGTCGCCGGTGAGCGTGGCGATCGCGGTGCCGACGGGGCCGTCGAGTTCGCCAATCACCACCTCGGGCTCGGCGGCGGTGGAACCCACGCCGGTCGAGACGAGCGCCTCGGCGGAACGGAAGACGATGCGGTTGGCCATGGGGAACGGTTCTCCTGTCGTTTCGTGTCGGCCTTGGGCCTACGCGCTCCCCCTTCACGCCGTCAAGCGCCACCCGCCGGAAAGCGTCGGGGCCAGCGGCCGCGCGGGCGCCGGACGGGGCGCGATGACATTTGCGTCAGCACGGGTTGAAGGCGCAGCACAGGACTCCCACGTCGCGGCTCGAGCACAACCTTCGTGGAGTCAAACATGCGCCAGCGCGATCTCGATGCCGCAACCGAATGGTCCCCCGTCGAACGGTCGACCTACCTGTTCGGCCTGTGGGCGGGGCGCACGCTGGGCTTCAAGGGCCAGGGCCTCCAGGCCTACGTGCGCGACGTGCTGAAGGCCGACCGCGCGATCCCGGGGCCCCACGACGTGATCGCCAAGGTGCACACGGACTTTGCCGTGATGGGCATCCCGTCCTGCGAACAGCGCCTCCTCGACCGCTACTGCCACTGGAGCCGCGAAGCCCGCCGGCAGATGACGGTGACGGACTGACGCACGCCACTCCCTATGTCATCCTTGGCCGGACGATGACACGGAAGTGGACCCGCGTCGCACAAGCGGGTCCGCGTCCTCACTTCAACTCGCACCCCCCTTCGTCATGCCCGGCCTTGAGCCGGGCATCCTCTTCAGCGCCGTCAAAGGGATGGCCGGGTCAAGCCCGGCCATGACGAACGGGGACAACCTTGTCATCCTCGGGCTTGACCCGAGGATCCATGCAACGGCGGGCGAAGAGTGGATCGTCGGATCATGCCCGTGGATGACACTGTGGGGAGAGAAGTCGCACAGCTGGTCCGCGACTTCGTTCTTCTCCCCGATACGTCATGCCCGGCCTCGAGCCGGGCATCCTTTCCAGCGCCGTCAAAAGGATGGCCGGGTCAGGCCCGGCCATGACGAAGCGCCGTCGCTTGAAGATGCCCACGCCCCGCCATGACGGAGGAGACCGATTCATCCGAGTCCGGGCGGTCCAGGACAGCCGCCGGCGAAGGGTTTCGTTCAGTACGGCGTGCCGTCGCGGCGGGTGAAGCGGTCGACGCCGACGTCGCGCTCGTAGACGAGGTCGAGCCCCGGATAATGGATCCTTTCGCGCGGCAGATCGGGGCCCAGCACGAGGAAAACCGCATCCGAGTCCGACCGGTTCAGCATGTGATGGCCGTTGCCGGTGCCGGCCGGAAACGCCGCCATGTCGCCCGACTTGAGGAGCGTCTCGCCCGTGTCCTCGATCAGCACCAGTTCGCCCTCGAGCACGACGAGGAACTCGTCCTCGGCCTCGTGCCAGTGCCGGAGCGATGAGTACGATCCCGGCTCGACCCGCACGACGTTCGCGCCGAACTGCGTGAGCCCTGAGGCCCGCCCCACCTCGCGCACGTGCCGGCCGGCGACCGGCTTCCTCAACTCGGGTGGATAGAACGTGGGCTGATGTTCGGCGACCGCGGCGACGTCGACCTTCGGCATCACACGCGCTCGATCACGGTGGCGGTGCCCATACCGGCGCCGATGCACAGCGTGATGAGCGCGGTGCCGAGGCCGCGCCGTTCAAGTTCGTCGAGCACGGTGCCGAACAGGATCGCACCGGTCGCGCCGAGCGGATGGCCCATGGCGATCGAGCCGCCCGCGACGTTCACCCTCGAGGCGTCGAGCGAGAACTCCTGCATGTAGCGCAGCACGACCGAGGCGAACGCCTCGTTCACCTCGAACAGGTCGATGTCGGAGATCGCCATGCCGCATTTCGTCAGCACACGGCGCGTCACCTCGCCGGGTCCGGTGAGCATGATCGAGGGTTCCGAGCCGATGTTGGCGAACGCCCTGATGCGCGCCCGCGGCTTGACCCCCAGCCGCCGGCCCGCGGCTTCAGAACCGAGCAGCACCGCCGCCGCGCCGTCGACGATGCCGGACGAGTTGCCGGGGTGGTGCACGTGGTCGATCGCCTCGAGCTCCGGATAGCGCTGGATCGCCACCGCGTCGAAGCCCGCCTTGTCGCCCATCTCGGCGAACGAGGCCTTGAGCGCGCCGAGCGACTGCATGGTCGCATCGGGGCGCATGTGTTCGTCGTGGTCGAGCAGCGTCAGCCCGTTGCAGTCGGTCACCGGCACGATCGAGCCGCGGAAGTTCCCGGCCTGCCACGACGCCGCGGCGCGCTCCTGGCTCATCACCGCGTAGGCGTCGACGTCGGCGCGCGTAAACCCGTAGCGCGTCGCGAGCAGATCCGCCGAGATGCCTTGCGGGATGTAGTAGGCGGGGAGTGCGAGCGCGGGGTCCGACGGCCACGCACCGCCCGACGCGCCAATGCCGACGCGGCTCATCGATTCGACGCCGCCGCCGATCGTCAGATCGTTCTGGCCACTGATGATCTCGCTCGCCGCGAGGTTCACCGCGTCGAGGCCTGAGGCGCAGAAGCGGTTCACCTGGATGCCGGGCACGGACTGCGCATACCCGGCGCTCAGCACCGCCGAGCGCGCGATGTTCGCCCCGGCCTCGCCGACCGGGTCGACGCAGCCCATCACCACGTCCTCGACGAGCGCAGTGTCGAGGTCGTTCCTCGCCTCGAGGGCCTTCAGCACCTGGCTTGCGAGGTCGAGCGCCGTCACGGTGTGGAGCGCCCCGTCGGGCTTGCCCTTGCCGCGCGGGGTCCTGACGTGGTCGTAAACGTAGCAGTCGGTCATGCATCGCCTCGTTCGTCGGGTCGCGATTTCAGAGAGTGTTACACACCGCCCTCGCCTGTCGAGCGACAACCCCCTTACAACTGCCATTCCGGAATCGAATTTCCGGCGACAACGCCGCCGTCACAGCGTGCGAGCGATGAGCACCTTCATGATCTCGTTGGTGCCGCCGTAGATGCGTTCCACGCGGGCGTCCCGGTACATTTTCGCGATCGGGTACTCGTTCATGTAGCCGTAGCCGCCGTGGAGCTGAAGACAGCGGTCGATGATCTTGCACTGGAGATCGGTCGTCCAGTATTTCGCCATGGAGGCGGTGGCCGTGTCGAGTTCGCCGCGCAGATGTCGTTCGATGCAGTGGTCGACGAACACTTGCGCGACGGTCGCCTCCGTCTTGCACTCGGCGAGTTCGAACTGGGTGTTCTGGAACTCTGCTATAGGGTGACCGAAGGCTTTTCTTTCCTTTACGTAGTCGAGCGTCACCTTCAGCGCCCGCTCGATGCGCGAGGTCGCCTGGATCGCGATCAGCAGCCGCTCCTGCGGCAACTGCTGCATGAGCTGGCTGAATCCCTGGCCCTCCGCCTCGCCGAGCAGCGCGTCGGCCGGCACCTTCGCGTTGTCGAAGAAGAGCTCCGCCGTATCGTTCGCCTTGAGCCCGATCTTGTCCAGGTTGCGGCCGCGCCGAAACCCCTCAAGTCCTTGCGTTTCCACGAGAAACAGCGACACGCCCTTGGCGCCGAGCGACTGGTCGGTCTTCGCCGCAAGGAGGATCAGGTCGGCCGTGTGGCCGTTCGTGATGAAGGTCTTCGACCCGCTGATCGCGTAGGAATTCCCGGCCTTTTCCGCCCGGGTCCGGATCGACTGCACGTCCGAGCCCGCGCCCGGCTCGGTCATCGCGATCGCCCCGACGAGGTCGCCCGCCACGAGCCGCGGCAGGAGCCGCTCCTTCTGCTCGCGGGTGCCGTAGTGGAGGATGTAGGGGATCACGATCGCATTGTGCAGCGGCCCGCCCCAGCCGTCGGTGCCGGCGAGGCCGGACTGCCGCGTGATCACCGCGTCATGGGCGAAACTGCCCCCCGGGCCGCCGAATTCCTCCGGCACCTCGGCGCCCAGAAGCCCTTGATCTCCGGCCTTTTTCCAGAACGCCCGGTCGATCTGCTGCTGCTTTTCCCAGCGCTCGTAGTTCGGCAGGGCCTCGGTTTCGAGGAAGCGTCGCGTGGCGTCGGCGAGAAGGTCGAGTTCGTCGGTCATCCACGCAGGGCGCGGCAGGCCAAGCACGCTCATCAGGCACCCGGACAGGCTGAAAACTGGTTACAGCGCGGGGACTTAGGTGCCGTTCGCGGCGGCGGGCGCGCCGGCTGCCTCGCGCTCCTTCAGCATACCATCCACGATCTCGCAGGTCCGCTCAAGGTCGCCGATCGCGTCCTCGAGCTCGTGCCGCTGCTTGCGCAGGCTCTGCAGACGCTCGCGCAGCTTGGTCGAGGCGACGCGCAGCTGCGTCAGCTGGCCGTCCTTGAGCTGGTAGAGATCCAGCATTTCCTTGATTTCCTCGAGCGCGAAGCCGACGCGCCGGCCGCGCAGGATGAGCTGGAGGCGCACCCTGTCGCGGTAGCTGAAGATGCGCGTCCACCCGCGCCTGGCGGGATGCAGAAGTCCTTTCTGCTCATAGAACCGCAACGTGCGCGGAGTGACGTCGAACTCCTTGCACAGTTCGGAAATGGAGTAGGTCTGTTCGCGGCCCGGCTGGCCTTCGCTCGCGCTCACAACAGTATTCCCATCTTGTGAAACAAAAATACTTCCGAATATTCGCGCCTGATTTGGGCGCTCTTCGGGCAAGCGTCAACTCGCGAAAGCCCGATTTGTCCTGCACGGAACTGATCGCTTAACCGAAATTTTACCAAACCCGTTAACCTTTAGCGCTGAGCGATAAAGCGCAGCGGTGCGGATTCGGGGCAGGAGCCGTCACCGCCGCCAAGAGCCAGCGAGACGGCGATGAAGCCTGGAATTCCGTGGAGCGTCAAAGGGATAGACGACGAAGCCCGCGCCGCTGCCAAAGAGGCTGCGCGCCGTTCCGGCATGACGCTGGGTGAATGGCTCAACGCCATCATCATTAAAGAATCAGTCGGCGACGCCGGGCCATTGGCGACCGCCCGCGACAGGACGACCGGCCCCACGCCGGGTGACATGGCTGCCAAGCTTGACGATCTTGCCCGCCGGTTGAACGTCCTCGCTGCCGAAGACCAGAAAACCGCAGTCGGCCGCGTGCTCGAAACGCGCGAAGCCGCCACGCGCCGTGACGAGTTGGCGCTGCAGTCGATCCTCGACCGCCTCGCGGCGCATGAGCGGTCCACGGGCGACACCATCACCGCCATCGTCGAACGGATCGAATCGCTGGGCCGTGACGTCGCAGGGCTGACGGAACGGCTCGCCGAACGGAATTCCGCTGGAACGACAGTGGGTTACGCTGCGCTCGACACGGCGCTGCGCAACGTCGTCGACCACATCGAGTCGAGCGAAGGCAAAACCAAGGACGTCCTCCAGTCGATCCAGGACAAGATTTCCGAGCTGACGTCGCGCCCCGGCGCGTCGACCTCCGATCCCGCCATCGGCTCGGCGCTGGCAAGCCTCGAGCAGCGCGTCTCTTCGCTCGCGAGCCAGATGACGGCCGGCGACTACCTCACACGCGCCGAAGCGCGCACGCTGATCGAAAAGGCCGAAGGCGCCGCCGCTGCCGCCGCCCAGCGCGAGATGGAGCAGTTCGACAGCCGCGTCGACGGGCTGATGAAGCAGGCGCAGGCGGCGTGCGACAGCGAAGTGAAGCTGCTCAGGGCCACCGTCGAGGCGCTTGCACGCCACGTCGAGGACTCGGGCTCTGCGTCGCCGAGCGCCTCGCTCGCCGCGCTCGAACAGCGGATCGCCGAATTCGACAACCGCTTGTCCGGTCAGCCGCAGCACAGGGTCGAGGATGCCCTTGCAGACCTCGACCGGCGCATTTCCGCGATCGACGAAGCACTGACGACGCAACTTGCTGCAAGCCGCCTCTCGGCTGCGCCGGCGCCGAGCGCCGACCTGCGCGCCTTCGAAGCCCGCATCGCCGAGCTTACGCAGCGGATCGAAGCGACCGAGGGCCAGATCACGCACTTCGACACGATCGAGAGTGCCGTCACGCAGCTCTACCAGGCGCTGGAGGAAAACCGCGCGCATCTGGAGCAGATGGGCCATCCAGTCGCTGCGGGCGGACCGTCGCCGGAAGTCGCGGCGCTCGAACAGGGCCTCGCCGCCGTGCAGGCGGCGGCCGCCGATTCCGATCGCCGCACGCAGGAAACGCTGCAGGCGGTGCACGAGACGCTCGAGCAGATCATCATGCGCCTCGCCGATCTGGACGCGCAGCCGCAGCCCGTTGCGGAACCTGCGGACGCCGCTGGAGAAGCCTGGAACGAACCCGCCCAGCCGGCCTATGAGGCGCCGGAAGCACCCTCGCTTGAGACGGCAGCGCCGATGTACGCCCCGCCCCAGCCCGTTGCGGCAGCTCCCGCGCAGGCGATGGAGGATCCGTTTGCCGGAACGGGGCCGACGCCGGACGCAAGCTCTGCACAGCCGCAGCCGTCGTTCGGCATTAAGCCGCGTCCCGCCGTAAAGTGGACCGACGCCGTGCGCGCGCACCTCGCAGCACAGGCGCAGGCCCAGTCGCAGGATCGCCTCGAACCGACGCTCGCCGAAGCGGAGCGCGCTCCCAACGCGTACGATGCGGCGGGATTCGACCCGATCCCGGGCGATACGTCGGACGACCTTAAGGTTCGCACCGACTTCATCGCCGCCGCCCGCCGCGCCGCCCAGGAGGCTGCCGAACGCGCGCAGTTGTCCGTCGATCCGGAAGACATCGTGCGGGCGGCGACGGAAGAGCCGGTCGGGCGGCTGCGCAAGATCCTCAACATGCTGAAGCGGGCCTCGAAGTCCGACGACGACAAGGGGTCGGGGTCGGGCGGTTCGGCAGATGCAGGAGGCGAGAAGAGCTCGCGCAAGCGCCTAATCGTGGCGGGCCTGCTGCTGCTGGCCGTGGTCTCCGCCTACGCCTACAAGTCCCGGTCCCTGCATCACGATGCGCCGGCCGCCCTGCCGACGTCCGAGTCCTCGAAGCTGTCGGCGCTGCCCAAGTCCGCGCCCGCCGCGCCGGTCGCCCAGCTTGGAGCGTCCACTCCTTCGGTTCCGGCAACAGCAACCACCGTGCAGGATCTTGCGCCGTCGCTGACCACCTCTTCGGTGGGCCTCGTCGCCGCGCCGGATCAGCCGGCCGTCGGCGATGTCATCGCCGGGATGCCCGGGCCCGAAGCAGGGCCAGAAGCGCTCCGCCGCGCGGCCGCCTCCGGCAATCCGATCGCCCAGTTCGTCGTCGCGACGAACTATCTCGAGGATCGTTCGCGTGCGCCCGACTATGCCAACGCCGCACAGTGGCTCGCCAAGGCGGCCCAGCAGGGGCTCGCGCCTGCCGAGTATCGCCTCGGCACCCTGTACGAGCGCGGCCGCGGCGTGCCTCTCGATCTCGCGTCGGCCGGCCAGTTCTATGAGCGCGCCGCCCGCCAGGGCAATGTGCGCGCCATGCACAATCTCGCCGTGCTCTACACCGGCACCAACGGCCAGGCCGACTTCAAGGCCGCCGCCTACTGGTTCGGGCAGGCCGCTTCGTTCGGACTGAAGGACAGTCAGTTCAACCTTGCGATCCTCTACGAGCGCGGCATGGGCGTTCAGCAAGACCTGAAGCTCGCGTACTTCTGGTACACGCTGTCGGCGAGGCAGGGCGATCCGGATGCGCAAGCCCGCGTCGAGGCGCTGCGCCCCTCGCTCAAGGATGACGCCGAGAAGGTCGAGCAGCAGGTCGCCCAGTGGCAGCCGAAGACGCCGGACAAGGCGGCCAACGTCGTCGCTGTAACTGACCCGGAGTGGCGCGCGGACTTCCCGTCGCTGCCGCCCCTTGGCCAGCAGAAGTCCGAGGCCGCAGCGCCAGCGCCGGTCGCGCCCCCGCCTGCACGACCTGACGCCGCGCAGACCACGCCCGCCCCGACGCTGACGAAGGACCAGATGGTGCTGAACGCCCAGAAGCTCCTGTCGAAACTCGGATTCGATCCCGGCACCGCCGACGGTCGGATGGGCGCGCGCACGGCGAACGCGATCCGGCTGTTCCAGCTCCAGCATGGGCTCAACGTCGACGGCTCCGTCTCGCCGGAACTGCTCGCCACGCTCGAACGTCAATCCGGCTGACGCCGGAGGCCGTAATCCAACGCACCATGAGTGACCGCGACCAGAGTTCCATCCCGCCGGCCGCGCTGTGGCTCGGGCTCGCCGGGGCGATCCCCTTCTGGTTCGCCGCATTCGCCTTCACGACCGGTCGATACGTGACCCCGGGGCAGGCGCTCAGCATCGCCATCACCTACGGGGCGATCATCCTGTCGTTCCTCGGCGGCATTCGCTGGGGCACCGCTCTCACTCCGATTGACGAAGGCCGCCGCGCCCGCGAATTCGGCTTGAGTGTCCTGCCGTCGCTCGCGGGCTTCGCAGCGTTCCTCACGCGACCCCACCTCGGCGTGAGTCTTCTGATCGCCGGGTTCCTGCTGCAGGCGTTCTGGGACGTGACGAGCGTCGATCTCGGCCGGCTGCCGCGCTGGTTCGGCCGCCTGCGCGTGATCCTCACCGGCCTTGTCTGCGTCCCGCTGATGGGAATTCTCGCCGGCCTGCTGCTGCGCTAGCGCCTACCAGCCAAGTCGCTTCGCGGGCATGCGGTGGATCGCCTGCCGGCCGATCATCCACACCTTGAACTCGCGCGCCGGGAACAGGCTCTCGAAGGCTTCCGACAGCACGTTGAGGCCGCCCGTGTAGGCGCCGAACGCCGGCATCACCAGGCGCTGGCCATCGCTCACGAAGCAGCGGCAGCGCAACCTCCGGCCCCGGCTGTTGACCGAAGCCACGGGGTGGAGGTGGCCGGCGACTTCAGCCGCGGCGCCGGCACGCGGCTCGTGGCGGAAGACGAGATCGCCGAGCGCCACTTCGGACACCACGGTTCCGCCGATCCAGGCGGGAATCTCGGGATCGTGATTGCCCGTCACCCAGTAGAAGTCGGCGCGATCGACGAGCGCCCGGATTGCCGACCGGTCGGCGTCGTCCAGCCGCTCCGGCCCGCCCACATCGTGGAAGGAATCGCCCAGCGCGATGATCCGCAGCGGTTCGTAGCGGGCGATCACGTCGGCGAGATTCTGCAAGGTCGTGCGCGTGTCGTAGGGCGGGAGATGGATGCCACGCGCCGCTCGCGCGGAACCCTTCTCGAAGTGCAGATCGGCAACCGCGAGCGTGCGGATTTCGGGGCACCAGAGCGCCCCGCTCAAATCAACGACGAAGCTCGTTCCGGCAAAGGCGAGGGACGCGCGCGAGCGATCAGATGAGCCGCATGGCCGTGTCGATGAGATCGTCGGCTGCTTCTTCAAGGAGGGCGTCATCCGCCTCGCCATAAACTGCTTCGCGGCCGATCTCAAGCATCACCGGCACGGCGAGCGGGGACACCGCATCGAGCGCCCGGTGCACGATCCGGCCGCGGATGCGGGCGAGCAGCGACCCGAGCCGCCCCACGTCGATCAGGCCTGACGCCGCATCGTCGCGCGCCGCCTCGATCAGCAGGTGGTCCGGCTCGTGCTGGCGCAGCACGTCGTAGATCAGGTCGGCCGACACGGTCGTCTGGCGGCCGGTCTTCTCCTGCCCCGGCCAGCGCTTTTCGATCAGGCCGGCGATGACAGCACAGTTGCGGAAGGTGCGCTTCATCAGGTTCGATTCGGCGAGCCACGCCTCGAGATCGTCGCCCAGCATGTCCTCGTCGAAGAGCCTTGCGAGCGACAGCCGGCCGGTCTCGATTAGCAGCGACAGGTCGCGCGCCGTCCACACGCTCAGCGCATAGTCGCTCGCGACGAACCCCATAGGCTGCGCCCCGGCGCGCTCCAGCCGGCGCGTCAGCAGCATGCCCAGCGTCTGGTGCGCCAGGCGGCCCTCGAACGGGTAGCAGACGAGATAGAACCGCTGCCCGCGCGGAAAGGTCTCGACCAGCATCTCCTGGCGCTGCGGCAGCACCGAGAGCCGGCGCTGCGCGCCGAGCCACTCCTGCACCTGCGGCGGCAGCATCTTCCACTTCGAGGGATCGGCCAGCATCGAGCGGACGCGGTCGGCAAGATAGGTCGACAGCGGAAACTTGCCGCCCATGTAGGAGGGGATCATCGGCTCGCTCGAATGCGAGCGCGAGACGAGCGCGTTGAGCCCGCTCAAGCCCTCGAACCGCAGCACCTCGCCTGAGAACAGGAACGTGTCGCCAGCCGTCAGCTGCTCGATGAACCACTCCTCGACCTCGCCCAGCACGCGCCCGGGCGCGAGCGGTCCGCCGTGGCCGACCTTGCGGGCGAGGCATACCTTCAGCATCTCCGCCTCGACGATGGTGCCGGCGTTCATCCGATACTGCTGTGCGATGCGCGGATGGGCGAGCCGCAGGCGCCCGTCCGGCTGGCGCTTCAGCTTCGCGTAGCGCTCGTAGGAGCGCAGCGCATAGCCGCCGGTCGCCACGAAATCGACCGCCTTGTCGAACGTTTTCCGCGACAGCAGTCGATACGGCCACGCCGACCTGATCTCGGCGTAGAGATCGTTCGCCAGGAACGGCCCGGCGCAGGCGATGCCGAGGATGTGCTGGGCCAAGACGTCGAGCTTCATTTCGAGCGGCGGTTCGGTGTCCTGCGCGCCGTCGAGCGCGGCGGCGCGGGCGGCCTCGCATTCGAGCACCTCGAACCGGTTCGCCGGCACGAGCAGGGCGCGCGAGGGATCGTCGAGCCGGTGGTTGGCGCGGCCAATGCGCTGGAGGATGCGGCTCGAGCCCTTCGGGGCGCCGACATTGACGACGAGGTCGACGTCGCCCCAGTCGATGCCGAGGTCGAGCGTCGCGGTGCAGACGACGGCGCGCAGCTTGCCCGCCGACATCGCCGCCTCGACCTTGCGCCGGTGCGCCACGTCGAGCGAGCCGTGGTGCAGGGCGATCGGCAGCGCGTCCTCGTTCGCCGTCCAGAGCTCCTGGAACACCACCTCGGCCTGAGAACGCGTGTTGACGAAGATCAGCGCCATCTTCGACGCACGGATCGCTTCGTAGATGTCGCCGATCGCGTAGCGCGCCGAGTGGCCCGCCCACGGTACCCGCTCGTGCGACTTCAGGATCGAGATGTCGGGATCGGCGCCCCCCTGCCCCGTCACCAGCGCCGCGAGGGATTCCGAATCCTCGTCGTCGTCGAGCTGCGGCTCGAGCCAGGCGCGCAGCGAATCGACGTCGGCGACCGTCGCCGAGAGGCCGATGCGCACGCTCGCCGGCGCGAGTGACCGCAGCCGCGCCAGACCCAGCGCAAGCAGCACGCCGCGCTTCGACGGTGCGAGCGCATGCAGTTCGTCGATCACGATGACCTTGAGCGAACGGAACAGGTGGGCTGCCTCGGGCGTCGCGACGAGCAGCGCGATCTGCTCGGGCGTGGTGATCAGGATGTCGGGCGGCGACTGCTTCTGGCGCTGGCGCTTCGACTGAGGCGTGTCGCCGGTGCGGGTCTCCACCCGGACCGGCAGCCCCATCTCGGCTATCGGCGCGTCGAGGTTGCGGGCGATATCGACGGCGAGCGCCTTGAGCGGTGACACGTAAAGGGTGTGGATCCCCTTGCCGCCCCCGTTCACGGAGAGGTCGACGAGGCTCGGAAGAAAGCCGCCCAGCGTCTTGCCGCCGCCGGTCGGGGCGATCAGGAGCGTCGACTGCCGATTGCCGACCGCCCGCAATACGTCAAGCTGGTGCTGGCGAGGCGCCCAGCCGCGGCGGTGAAACCACGAGCGGAACGTGTCCGGCAGCAGTTGGTCGTCCGGCGGTCGCATCCCCCACAGATAATCGCCGGTCCCGCCCGGGGAAACCCCTCCCGCCATTGCCTTCGAGGGGGGCGTTGGGGCAATAGTCCTCCCCGACGGGCGACGGGGCGAGGGCGAAGGAGAGTGCGATGGCGGTCATGGTAGGCAAACCCGCTCCCGAGGTGAGCGGCGACATCTGGGTCCGAGGCGCCAAGACCCCGCGGGCCCTGAAGTTGTCGGAATTCCTCGGCAGCTGGGTCGTGCTGTTCTTCTACCCGCGCGACTTCTCGTTCCTGTGCCCGACCGAGATCGCGGCGTTTGCGGCGCTCGCGCAGGACTTCGGGGCGACGGGGGCGAAGATCGTCGCCTGCAGCACCGACAGCTTCTTCAGCCACCAGGCGTTCTTCGCCCAGGACGAGAAGCTGCGCGACGTCGACTTCCCGGTGTTCTCCGACACCTCGCATTCGATCTCGACCGCGTTCGGCGTGCTGGCCGACGATGGTTCGGCGCAGCGCGGCACGTTCATCATCGATCCGGCCGGCATCGTGCGGCACATGTCGGTGAACGACCTCGACGTCGGCCGCAACGTCACCGAGGTGCTCCGCGTGCTGCGCGCGCTCCAGAGCGGCGACATGTGCCCGGCGCACTGGCAGCCCGGCCAGGAAGTGCACGCCGCCTACAACCGCTGGCTCGGCAAGGTGTTTCCCCGGCTGCGCAAGCGCGTGCTGGCGGAGGTCGAGCAGACGCTCAAGACGGTGGTGTTCGAGAAGGGCGACATCATCATCCACCAGGGCGCCCGGCCCGACCGCTTCTACATCATCGCGGAAGGCGAGGTGAGCGTGATCCGCCGCCTCGGCAAGGGCAAGGAGATCGAACTCGCCCGCCTCGGCAAGGGCGACGTGTTCGGCGAGATGGGCATCCTGACCGGCAACCCGCGCACAGCGGATGTGCGCGCCAACACCTCGGTCCTGCTCTATGCGCTCGACTGGAAGGACTTCAAGACGCTGATCGACCAGTCGGAGCCGACCGCGCGCGACTTCATGGACATCGTCGAGCAGCGGCTGAAGGCCATCCCCGCCTGAGGCGGGACGAGCGAACCGAAGGAGTGACCATGCCCGGAGCGTTGGAAGGCCTGCGCGTCATCGACGCGACGCGCGTGCTCGGCGGCCCGTTCTGCACCCAGATTCTGGGCGACCACGGCGCCGACGTGATCAAGGTCGAGCCGCCGCAAGGCGACGAGACGCGCACCTGGGGTCCCCCGTTCGCGGACGGTACGGCGAGCTACTTCCTCGGCATCAACCGCAACAAGCGCGGCATCGCGGTGGACCTCGCGCAGCCCGTCGGCCAGGAGCTGCTCCTGCGCCTCCTCGAGACGGCCGACGTGTTCGTCGAGAACTTCAAGACCGGCACGCTCGAGAAGTGGGGCATGGGCGACCTCACCGAGCGCTTCCCGAAGCTCGTCCACTGCCGGGTGAGCGGCTTCGGTGCCGATGGCCCCTACGGAGGCCTTCCCGGCTACGACGCGGCAATCCAGGCGATGGCGGGCCTGATGAGCGTCAACGGCGAGAAGGGCGGCGAGGCGCTGCGGATCGGCGTTCCGGTCGTCGATCTCGTCACCGGCCTCAACGCCGCGATCGGCATCCTGCTGGCGCTGCGGGAACGCGAGACGTCCGGGCGCGGCCAGTTCGTCGAGGCGGCGCTCTACGACTGCGGAATCTCGCTCCTCCATCCGCAGCTCCCGAACTACTACCTGAACGGCAAGGTGCCGCGGAGCCTCGGAAACGCCCATCCGAACATCTGCCCCTACGACGTGTTCAGGACGGGCTCGGACCCCCTGTTCCTCGCGGTCGGCAACAACCGGCAGTTCGAGCTGCTGACAAAGCTCCTCGGCCGCCCGGACCTCGCGAAGGACCCGCGCTTCCTCGACAACGCCTCCCGCCTCAAGCACCAGGAGGCGCTGAAGGCGGAACTCGAAGCGCTGCTCGCCGGCCACGACTGCGCGAAGCTCGCGCGGCAGCTGATCGAAGCCGGCGTGCCGTGCGGCCCGGTACGCACCATCGACGCTGTCGTGGCCGATCCGCACACGCAGCACCGCGGCATGACGGTTGACCTCGACGGCTACCGGGGCACTGGGAGCCCGATCAAGCTGTCGCGAACGCCTGCGAGCTACCGCGGCGTGCCGCCGGCCTTCGCCGAGCATACCGATGCGGTCCTCGCCGACCTGGGCATCGATCCGGGTCCTTACGCTGCGGCGTTGCCGCGCAGCCGGAAAGCGTGACCGGCGGGCTTTCGAAAGTGCGCCCGAACGCCTATCTGTTGCGGACGTAAGGGAGACGTCATGGGCGGTTCATTCCAGATTGCCTCGATTGCCGGCACGGCCGTCCGCATTCATTGGACGTTCTTCCTGCTGCTGGCCTGGGTCGGCTACAGCGATTACGCCGCGAGCGGCTTGTCCGGCGCGCTCGACAGCATCGCGTTCGTCATCACGCTGTTCGCCTGCGTCGTCGCCCACGAGTTCGGGCACATCACGGCGGCGCGCCGCTACGGCATCCGCACACCCGTGGTCACCGTGCTGCCGATCGGCGGCGTCGCGGCGCTCGAGCGGATGCCGCGGAAGCCCTCGGAAGAAATCGTCGTCGCGCTCGCCGGCCCTGCGGTCAACGTCGTAATCGCGCTCGTCTTGTCGCTCTTCGTGCGCGACCTCGGCACGCTGGAGCAGGCGAACTTCCTGACCGACAGCACCGACTTCCTGTCGGCGGTCGCACAGGCGAACATCTTCCTCTGCCTGTTCAACCTCATCCCGGCCTTCCCAATGGACGGCGGCCGTGTGCTCCGGGCGGCGCTTGCGTCCTGGCTCGGCTACGAGCGCGGCACCCGCATCGCCGGGGCGCTCGGACAAATCCTCGCCGTCGGCTTCGCGTTCGCCGCGTGGCGCTATCACATGCCGATCCTGTTCCTGATCGCGCTCTTCGTGTTCATGGCCGCGGGCCAGGAATCCCGCGCCGCGGCGCTGCGCCGCTAGATCTTCACGCGTGCGTTCGAGGGATCGTAGAGCGGCTCCATGTGGAGTTTTGCCTCGACCGTCTCCTGCGCCACCACGAGTTCGTAACGCCCCGCCTCCAGGAATGCACGGTCGACGCCATCGGCGTTGCGCACGTAGCCGAGACCGATGGGCTTGCCCACCGTGTAGCCGAACCCGCCGCTCGACAGATAGCCGACCGGCTTGCCGTTGCGCAGGATCGTTTCGCGACCGAGGAGGACGACGTCGTCGCGCGTCGTCGTGAAGGCGGCGAGCTGCTTGGCGAGCGGTTTCTCGACCACGGCCGTCAACGCCTCGCGTCCGAGGAACGGCTTGTTCGACTTGAGCTTCACGGCCCAGCCGAGCCCGGCGTGAAACGGCGTGTCGTTGGGCGTGATGTCGGCGCCCCAGGCGCGATACCCCTTCTCGAGCCTGAGCGACTCGATCGCCCGGTAGCCGCACTGTCTCAAGCCCTGGCGCGCGCCCGCCATCTCGATCGAATCGAACACCGCAGCGAGCGCTGCGATCGGCACGTGCAGCTCCCAGCCCAGTTCGCCCACGTAGGTGATCCGCAGGGCCCGCACCTTCGCCCCCGCCACGGTGATCTCGCGCAGGCGGCCGAACGGAAAGGCTTCGTTCGAAACGTCGTCGGTGGTCACCGATGAGAGGATCTGCCGCGCGTTCGGGCCCATCAGTGACAGCACGCCCCACTGTTCGGTCACATCCTCGAGGGTGACGTCCGACCCCTTCGGCAGATGGTCGGCGATCCAGTGGAAGTCGTGCGTGCGGAAGCCTGTACCGGTGACAATGTAGTAGCGGTCCTCGGCAAGGCGGCCCACGGTGAGGTCGCATTCGATGCCGCCGCGCGAGTTCAGCATCTGCGTGTAGGTGAGCGTTCCCGGCGCGCGCGTCACCTCGTTCGAGCAGATGAAGGAGAGCGCGTCGGCTGCGCCCTTGCCCGTCACCTCGAACTTCGCAAACGACGTCTGGTCGAAGAGACCTGCCGCGCCACGGACCGCGGCGTGCTCCTCGCCCACGGGGGCGAACCAGTTCTGCCGGCCCATGGAGTAGACGTCCTTCGGCTCGGTGCCGTTCGGGGCGAACCAGTTCGGGCGCTCCCAGCCGAGCTTCGACCCGAACACGGCGTTGCGCCGCTTCAGCCGGTCGTAGAGCGGCGAGGTGAGATAGGGCCTCGAGGAGACGTACTCCTCGTGGGGGAACACGATCGTGTAGTGCTTGGCGCAGGCTTCGACGGTGCGGTCGCGCACCCATTCACGATCCTTGTGCACGTCGGAGAAGCGCCGGATGTCGACGGTCCAGAGATCGAGCGGCGCTTCGCCCTTCGCGGCCCACGTGGCAAGCGCCCAGCCCGCGCCGCCGCCCGAGGCGATGCCGAACGCGTTGAAGCCCGCGCCGACGTAGACGTTCTTCAGTTCGGGCGCGGCGCCGAGGATGAAGTTGCCGTCCGGCGTAAAGCTTTCCGGGCCGTTGATCATCTGCTTGATGCCCGCGGTCGAGAGCGCCGGGATGCGCGCGGTCGCCTGTTCGATGTGCTGCTCGAAGTGCTCCCAGTCGTCCTCGAACAGCTGGAACTCGAAGTCCTCCGGCACGTCGCCGATCGTCCAAGCGATCGGGTCGGGCTCGTAGCCGCCCATCGCGAGACCGCCCACCTCTTCCTTGAAATAGGTGCGGCGGTCGGGATCGCGCACGGTGGCGAGCCCGGGCGTCATGCCCTCGATCCTCTCGGTGATGACGTACTGGTGCTTCATCGGCTGGAGCGGCACCGACACGCCGATCTTGGCTCCGAGCTGGCGCGACCACTGGCCGGCGCAGATCACCACCGTCTCGCAGGCGACGCGGCCCTGGTCCGTTACGACGGCGGTGACCCGGCCGTCCTCCGTCTCGAACCCCGTGACACGGACGCCCTCGACCATCTTCGCCCCGTGCATGCGCGCGCCCTTGGCGAGCGACTGCGTGATGTCGGAGGGCGAAGCCTGGCCGTCGGAGGGAAGGAAGCTCGCGCCGACGAGGTCACCGGTTTCCATCAGCGGCCACATCGCCTTCACCTCGGCGGGCGACAGGAGATGCATCTCGAGGCCGAAGCTCTGCGCGGTGGTGGCGAGGCGCTTGTATTCGATCCACCGCTCGTTGTTGGTGGCGAGCCTCAGGCAGCCCGTCATCTTCCAGCCGGTCTCAAGCCCCGTCTCGGCAGCAAGCTTCGTGTAGAGATCGACGGAATAGCGCAGGAGCTGCGTGATCGAGGCTGACGACCGCAACTGTCCGACGAGGCCTGCCGCGTGCCAGGTGGAGCCGGAGGTGAGCTTGCCGCGCTCGATCAGCAGCACCTCGGCCTTGTGATCGCGCGCCAGGTGGTAGGCGGTCGAACAGCCGATGATGCCGCCGCCGATGACGATGAACTGGGCGCGATCGGGAAGTGTCGTCATGAAACTCGCCGTGGACGGATGAACCGGGGTGCCGGGCGCCCCGAACCCCCGCTCAGGGGTCGCCCGCCACTCCATACGACGGCGCGGCGGTCGGGTCGAGGGCGCGCGTCAGGTAGGCCTGCATCTGCGGCGCGTAGTCGGTCCAGAGCCGGCGCAGCACCTTGATCGGGTCCTCGTCGTCCCAGTCGCAGCGCAGGTCGACCAGCGGGAACGGCTGTTCGTCGACGACGAGCAGCGCGGCGGAATGCACCGGCCCCGCCTCTCCGCCCGCGGCGACGCCCGCCTCGAGCGCGGTCAGCAGGCGCTCCGCGAGATGCGCGCCGCCGTTCGCCTCGAACGATCGCGTCATCGCCCGCGGCACCTCCGTCGTCTTGAGGAGATTGCCCGCCGCAAAGCAGCCCTTTCCCTCCGAGACGGCATGCGTGCCGAGGATGTGCGTGCCGGAAAAGCTTGCGGTGCGGCCCTTCGCGTCCACCACGGTGATCTGCCGGTAGTCGACGTGGGCGCGGCCCTCCATGGATCGTTTGAGCGCCGATTCCGCGTCGATGCCGGTCGCGAGCAGATCGAGGATGCGGGGGCCGAACGTCGGGTCCGTCACGTTCTGCGTCGCGACCGCGCCGACCTTGGCGCGCGCGTGCGGGCAGCGGGCGCCGACGCAGATTGAGGACGTGGTGATGGCCACGCCGAACATGCCGGTGCGCTCGCAGCGGCCGATGATCGAGAAGGTCATCGCCTCAGTCCGGGATCACGGCGGTGGCCTCGATCTCGACCACCCATTCCGGCCGCGCCAGTGCGGTGACGACGAGGCCCGTCGAGACCGGAAACACGCCCTTCAGCCACTTCCCCATCTCGCGGTAAACGGCCTCTCGGTAACGGATGTCGGTGAGGTAGACGACGACTCGGCAGATGTGTTCAAGCGAACCGCCGGACTCCTCGAGCAGCATCTTGATGTTCGACATCGCCTTCTCGGTCTGCTTGCCCGCATCGCCGACGTGAAGCGATTCGCGCGTGTCGAGGTCCTGGGCGATCTGGCCGCGCACGAAGACCATGGTGCCGCGCGCCACGACCGCCTGGCAGAGGTCATTGTCGAGCTTCTGTTCGGGATAGGTGTCCTTCGTGTTGAAGGGGCGGATGCGCTGGTGCACCGGCATGGAGAGGTCCTCGTCATTGAGCGGCGCCCGGAGGCTTGCAAGCCGCCGGCGAAAACACAAGGGCCGGCGGCGCGGCGGCGACCTGCGTGCTGCGGCGTTAGGGTGCTGCCATCGTAAAGGCATCGTTAAGCCGCATGAACGACTGATAAACGGGTATCTCAGGTCGTGTTCAGCGTTTTCGCGTAGTATTCGTCGCGGTTGGACCGGGACGAACGCTTGAAGAGGGAAAGAGGAATGGTTCGGAAATTGGCGATCGGTTTGGCGTCGGCCGTGATGGCGACTGCCGCTGCAATCTCCGCCGCGAGCGCAGGCGTCTCGATTGGCGTTGGCGTTGGCGTGCCCGGGTACTACGGCCCCGGATACTACGGGCCGGGCTACGGCTACTATGCACCGCCCCCACCGCCGCCGCCTTATTACGGCGGCGCGTACTACGGCGGCTGCCGGAAGGTGTTTGTCGGCTACAAGAACAAGCAGGTCTGGAACGGTTCCTACTACGTCTGGAAGAAGAAGCCGGTCTACCGCACCGTCTGCGGTTGAATACCAGAGCGAGCGTCACTTGAAAGAACGGCCCCATCGCACGGGGCCGTTCTGCATTCTTAGCCGGAACTTAGCCAGATGAACGCTGGATAAACGGGAACCTCAGGTGGTGTTCAGAGTTCCCTGTGTACCTTCGGGAACATCAACGGCGGATGCCCGTTCGATCAAAGAGGGAATTGTCGAGATGATCCGCAAGTTCGTCATGGGTTCAATTGCTGCTGCCGCTGTTGCCGGCACGGCGACCGCCGCCAACGCGGGCGTTCAGGTCGGCATCGGCGTCGGCGTGCCGGGTGTCTACGGCGGTTACTACCCTGGATACTACGCACCGCCTCCGCCGCCTCCCGCCTACTATGGCGCAGGCTATGGCTACGGTGGTTATGGCGGCTACGGCGGCTATTACGGCCCGGCCTGCCAGCGCGTCGTCGTGGGCTACAAGAACAAGCAGGTCTGGAACGGGTACGCGTGGGGCTGGGCGCAAAAGCCCGTGTACCGCACCGTCTGCAACTAACAAAAAACTGCGGCTAACACATTGCGACGGCCTCGCCACTGGCGGGGCCGATCGCTTTTGGGCAAGCCCGCCCGGATTTGCGGCAGATCAAGCCAATCCGCGGTGACTGTGTCATGATGCGCCTCGCCCCGATCGTCAGACGCAATGGGAGTGGTGCGCATGGTGTTTCGCCTGAACATGGACTTCGACAAGAAGCGCGAGTTCAAGCTCTCGGACGAGGAGTCGGTGCGCTTCAGGTTCCGCGACATCTGCGTCGAACCCGGCTCGTCGGTCTCGCTCAAGAAGCAGTTCGATCCGGACTTTACGGGCGGCACGAAAGACAAGGCGGGGGCGCTCGAAAAGCTGTCGAGCAACGTCCAGCGCATGGCGGAACTCCAGGAGATCCTCTACGCGCAGGATATCTATTCGATTCTCCTCGTGTTCCAGGCGATGGACGCGGCCGGCAAGGACGGCGCGATCCGTCACGTGATGACCGGCGTGAATCCGCAAGGCTGCCAGGTCACGAGCTTCAAGGCGCCTTCCTCGGAAGAACTCGACCACGACTATCTCTGGAAGGCGCACAGGGCGCTCCCTGCACGCGGCATGATCGGCATCTTCAACCGCTCCTACTACGAGGAGGTGCTGGTGGTGCGCGTTCACAAGGAGCTGCTGGTGAACCAGCGGCTGCCGGGCTGGGCGGTGGATGACCGGATCTGGGCGCGCCGGTTCAAGGAGATCAACAATTTCGAGAAGTACCTCGTCCGCAACGGCACGATCGTTCTGAAGTTCTTCCTCAACATCTCCAAGGAAGAACAGAAGAAGCGCTTCCTCGCGCGTATCGACGAGACGGAGAAGAACTGGAAGTTCTCGATCGCCGACTACCGCGAGCGCGGCTACTGGGACCAGTACATGGCGGCCTTCGAGGACATGCTGTCGAACACCTCTACCGAATGGGCGCCTTGGTTCGTCATCCCCGCGGATAACAAGTGGTTCGCCCGGCTCGCCATCTCGCAGATCGTGACCTCGGCGATGGAAAGCCTCGACCTCAAGGTGCCGGAGGTGACGGAGGAGCGGCGCAAGGAACTCGCCGATATCAGAAAGCAGCTGATGAACGAGAAATGATCCGGGTCGGCCCGCAGGCATTCCTGAAGAGCCTTGCCGGGTACGACGCAGGGACGTTTCGGGTCGATCTTTCGGCGGGCCTCGCCATCGCGGCCGTCGCGCTGCCGAGCGCGATTGCGTATCCCGCCATCGCGGGCCTGCCGGCCGTCGTCGGGATTTACGCGAGTATGGTGCCGCTGGTGGGGTACGCCTTCTTCGGCTCCTCCCGGCAACTCATCGTCGGCCCGGACGCCGCGACGATGACCGTGCTCGCCGCGGTGCTCGCGTCGGCTGCCATTCCGGCCGGCGATCCGCGCGTCTCCGCAGCCGCAGCCCTTGCGCTCGCCGTGGGTGCTCTTTGCTTCCTTGCCGCAGTGCTGCGGCTGGGGTTCGTCGCGAGCTTCCTGTCGCGGCCGATTCTGGTGGGCTTCATGACCGGCATCGCGGTATCGATCGTCGTCGGGCAGATCAAGCGGCTGACCGGTGTCAGGATCGAGACTGAGGGGCTTGTGGCGCCCGTACTCGAACTGCTCCGGAAGTCCTCCGGCATCCACTGGCCGACGCTCCTGTGGGGTGTCGGATTTCTCGCGCTGCTGCAGGTCCTGAAGGCCATCCGGTCGATCGTGCCGGGCCCCATCGTGGTGATCGTGCTCGGCGTGGTGTTTTCGGTTCTCTTCGATTTCGCCGGCCAGGGCATCGCCGTCGTCGGCGACATCCCCACGGGCCTTCCGTCACTGAGCCTGCCGTCCATCAGCCTGGTCGGCTGGCATGAACTCCTGCTTGGCGCGGCGGCCATCTGGCTCGTGAGCTTCGGCGCCGGCATCGTCACGGCGCGCAGCTTCGGCGCGCGCGGCAAGTTCGACGTAGATCCCAACGCGGAGCTGGTGGGATTCGGCGCGGCCAACGTTGCCTCGGGCCTGTTCAGCGGCTTTCCGGTCACCGCGTCCGACTCGCGGACCGCCATCAACACCACGATCGGCGGCAGGACGCAGATAGCGAGCCTTGTCGCCGCCGCCGCGCTCGCCCTGATCCTGCTCTACCTCAATGGCCTGTTGCGCCACCTGCCGGTGACGGCGCTCGGCGCCATTCTCGTATCGGCCGCACTGAGCCTGATCGATGTCGAGGGGCTGAAGGAGCTCTGGCGCATCAGCCGCATCGAATTCGCCTTCGCGTTGCTGGGCATGTGGGGCGTGCTCTCGCTCGGGATCCTGAACGGCGTCGTCGTCGCGCTCTCCGCGACGCTCGTCTACGTGCTGGTGAAGAGTCTCAGGCCGCGCGACGCCTTCCTTGGTCTCATTCCAGGCCGCGACGGCTTCTACAAGCTCCACCGGACGCCGGCAGCTCGGCCAATTCCGGGCCTCACCCTGTTCGTGATCCAGGGGAGCCTCCTGTTCTACAACGTCGATTACGTGAAGGCGCGGTTCGAGGAGATCCTGGACGCGATGCCGGCGGACGTTCGATGGTTCGTGATCGACGCGGGCGCGATAGCCCAGCTCGATTCGACCTCGGTCCAGATGCTGGGGGACGTCGCGGAGAGCTTCCGGTCACGCGGCATCGCCTTCGGGCTTGCCGAACTCAACAGCGAGCCCCGCGCGCTTCTGGCGCGGGCGGGGGTGCTCGAGAAGCTCACGCCGCGCATGGTGTTCGAGGACCTTGAGGACGTGCTATCGGCCTTTAAAAACTCAGGTTAATCAGTGCGTTAGCTTATTCTACGGGAGAGGCGAGATGGACAGCGAACGCGGGCGGGAGAAATACGAGCAACTGATCGCGAAAGCGCGCGCCCGTCCGCCGGTGCCGACGGCGGTGGCGCACCCCTGCGACGCCGTTTCGATACAGTCCGCGGTGGAGGCGGCGAGGCTCGGCCTCATCGTTCCGATTCTCGTGGGCCCCCGGGCGAAAGTCGAGGCGGCTGCCGCGGCCGCCAAGCTGGACATCTCGGGGCTCGACCTAGTTGACGCGAGCCACAGCCATGACGCGGCCGACCGCGCCGTCGCTCTGGTGCGCGAGGGCAAGGCGCAGGCGCTGATGAAGGGCAGCCTCCACACCGACGAGCTGATGGGCGCGGTAGTGGCCCGCGAGAAGGGCATCCGCACCGCGCGCCGCGTCAGCCACTGCTTCATCATGGACGTGCCCGGCCACGACACGGCGCTGATCATCACGGATGCCGCCGTCAACATCGCGCCAACGCTCGAAGACAAGGTCGATATCGTGCAGAACGCGATCGATCTCGCCCACGCCCTCGGTGTGCCGGAAGTCCGCGTCGCGATCCTCTCGGCAATGGAGACGGTGAACCCGAAGGTTCAGTCGACGATCGAGGCGGCAGCGCTCTGCAAGATGGCGGACCGTGGCCAGATCACGGGTGCGCTGCTCGACGGACCGCTCGCTCTCGACAACGCGATCAGCGTCGAGGCGGCAGCGATGAAGCAGATCGTCTCGCCGGTTGCGGGGCGCGCCAACGTGCTGGTGGTGCCCGACCTCGAGGCCGGCAACATGCTGGCGAAGAGCCTGTCGTTCCTCGCCGGGGCGGATGCGGCAGGCATCGTGCTCGGCGCCAAGGTACCGATCATCCTGACGAGCCGGGCAGACTCGCTTCACACCCGCCTCGCCTCCTGCGCGATCGCCTCGCTGGTCGCGGCGGCGAGGCTTGCGAGCGTGAAGCGCGCGATCAGCTGAGGGAAGCGGCTAGGCCCACTTCAGGAACATCCCGACGTCGCCGGGCATGCCTTGCGGCCACTCGATGATCATGGCGGTGAGCTTGTAACCGTTCGACTTCAGGTTCCTTTCCCAAAGCTCGAAAAGCTGGCGCGGCACGCCGGTCAGCGTGTCCGGCCAGCCCGCCTCGTTGTTGTTGATGGCGCGCCCCTTGTCGGAGCAGAGCTCCACAGGGAAGCGCATGACCATGAGCTCCGACTTGCCCGCCACGGCGGCCTGCTTCACCTGCGCCACGAACTGGGCGCGCATGTCGTCGGTGATGGTCATCGGCTTCGAAAGCCGGTCGAGCAGCTCCTTGCGGGCCTTCTCGGCCGAGTTCATCGCGTCGAGGCCCTTCGACGCCTTCGCCGCCTCGACTTGTGCGGCATACTCCATCAGTTCCTTGGCCGACATCGTCAGGCCCAACTGGCTGGATTGTTCGCCCATCGTGTCCTCCATGCATTTGTGGTGCCCGAATAGGGACCACGGCGCTGCGCTACGACATGATTCAGGTCAAACTTCCGCGGATATGGCCATCAGCTCCCGGTAAAAACCGGCTTGCGCTTCTCGAGCCAGGCCATGGTGCCTTCGGTGCAGTCCTTCGACAGGTTCGCATGAATCATGCACTCGGTCTCGAAGTGCAGCATCGTTTCGAGCGATGCTTCGAGGCCGCGGTCGAGCATCACCTTGTGCAGTTGAACGGCGAGCGGCGCGCGGCTCGCGATCTTGTCGGCGAGCGCCTGGGCTTCCGAGCGCAGGTTCGCCTCCTCGACCAACCGGTTGACTAGGCCGATGCGCCAGGCCTCTTCCGCCGGAATGAAGTCGCCCGTGTAGGCGAGCTCGCGCGCCTTCGCGATGCCGATCTTGCGCGGCATGAAGAAGGTGCCGCCGTTGGTGATCGTCGCGCCGATGTTCGCCTCGGGAAAGCCGAACTGCGCGCCCTTGGCGGCGACGACGAGGTCGCACGCGAAGACGAGTTCGCAACCGGCGCCCACCGCATACCCCTGGACGGCCGCGATGTAGGGGAACCGCGCGAGCCGGATGAGCCGGGTCGTCTCCTGCAGCGCCTTCTGCCATTCGCGCAGCTGCGTCGCGCCAACCTTACCCGACTGGATTTCCTCGCAGTGCTCGCGGATCTCGCCCACGTCGTGGCCAGCGAGGAACGCCCTGCCCTCGCCCGCGACGACCGCGCAGCGGATCGAGAGGTCGGCGTTGAGGCTGCGGATGTGCTCGCCGAACTCCTGCCACGTCGCGATCGTCATCGCGTTGAGCTTTTCCGGGCGGTTGAAGATGATCCAGGCGACGGATCCCTTGCGCTCGACTTTCATGGCGGCGGTCATGCGGCGTCCTCTCCTCCGTGTAAATTCGTTGACGGTCCGCCGCCCTTAACGGCGGCATGGCGCCCGACTAGAGTAGGAGCGAAGATCGAAGGCCAGCAACCCGCGAGGCGTCCCGCGATGGACATGGCAGGTACCAGGCCCGCTCCGGGCCCGCTCGCCCGGTTCGGGGCGCACGAACGCTCGATCGTGCACGTGCTGCGCCGGCGCGTGCAGGACATGCCCGAGAAGCCGTGGCTGGTGTTCGAGGACCGGTCCGTCTCGTTCCGCGAGGCGGATCTCCTGTCGAACCGTCTGGCGCACGGCTTGGCGGGGGCTGGAATGGCGGCGGGCGATACGCTTCTCGTCATGATGCCGGATTCGCTCGAACAGCTCCTCACCTGGATCGCCTGCGCGAAGCTCGGCGTCATCGAGGTGCCGGTCAACACCGCCTACCGCGGCGATATTCTTGCCCATCTCGTACAGGACTCGCGGGCGAAGGCGATGGTCGTCTCGTCGGCCTTCCTGCCGCGGCTGTGCGATCTCGACGGGGGAACGGGCGACCTTGGGCGCTGCTTTGTGCGCCGCTTCGACGATGCTGATCCCACCGCCCCGGCGGGCATCGCCGTCGACCCTTTCGAAGCGCTGATGAGCGAGACCGATCACCCCGTCGGATGCGACGTCGATCCGCAAGGCCTCAAGGCGATCATGTACACCTCCGGCACCACCGGCCGCTCCAAGGGCGTGATGGTGTCGCACGCCCACGCCTTCGAATACGCCAACGGCTGCGCCTCGGTGACCGAGGTGAACGAGACGGACGTCTACTACACCGCCGGCCTTCCGCTGTTCCACGTGGCCGGCAAATGGGGGGTCGTGTTCGGCGGCGCGATCAAGGGCGCGACAACGGTCATTCCACGCCAGTTCAGTGCCTCGAACTTCTGGGCGGACGTGCGCCGACACGGCGTCACCGCGACGTACTCGCTGGGCGCGATGGCGAACTTCCTGCAGCGCCAGCCCAGGAAGCCGGACGATGCGGAAAACCCGCTCAAAAAGATGCTGATGTGCCCGCTTTTGCCGGATCTCGACGACTTCACGCGCCGGTTCGACGTGAAGGTCGCCACCGCCTACGGCTCGACCGAATCGTGCTGCCCGATCGTCATGCCGCTCGGCTCGCCGGTCACCCACACGCAGGTGGTCGGCAAGGTCCGCAGCGACCTGTTCGAGGTGAAGATCTTCGACGACGCCGACGGAGAAGCGCCGAGGGGGACGGTGGGGCAGATCGTGGTGCGGCCGAAGGCGCCGGCGATCACGATGCTCGGCTACTGGAACCAGCCGCAGGCAACGATCGAGATGTGGCGAAACCTCTGGCTCCACACGGGCGACGCCGGCTTCGAGGACGAGAGCGGCAACTTCCACTTTACGGATCGGCTGAAGGACGCGATCCGCCGGCGGGGCGAGAACATCTCGTCGATGGAAGTCGAGGGAATCCTGTCACGCCACCCGGCGATTCTCGAATGCGCCGTGTTCCCGGTGAGATCGGCATACACGGAGGAGGAAGTGATGGCGACCGTCGTGCTGAAGCCTGGCCATACGGCAGAGCCCGAGGGAATCATCCGGTTTCTCGAACCGCGCATGGCGCATTTCATGGTGCCGCGCTTCATCGACATCGTCGAGGCGATGCCGAAGACGCCGACCGGCAAGGTCCGCAAGCATCTGCTGCGAGAGGCGGGCGTGACGGCGACGACCTGGGACCGTGAGTTGGCTGGTATCAAGATCGCGCGGTGAGCGGACTGCTTCGCGGCAGCAAGTCACGCATCAGCCGCAAAAGCCAACCGGCCCGCGGTTTCCCGCGAGCCGGCCGGTAATTCTAAGCGTTCTGGCTATTCTTAGAAGAAGAACCAGGCGCCGAACTGCAGGCGGACGTCGTTCTCGGAAGAGCTGCAGCCGCCGCTGTACTTCACCTTGTCGTTGCTGTTCAGGAACACATCGCCAGAGCACAGCCCGTCGTTGGCATAGTTGATCTGGCCCCACATGGCTTCCCAACCAAGCTTAAGCTGCTTGACCGGCTGCCACATGATGTTCGCGTGCACCGTGACTGCGTCTTGGATCCAGTTCTGTTCGCCGAGGTTGCCGAGGTAATCCTCGTAGCCCGCGCCGACGTTGAAGGTGGTCGCTTCGTTGATGCCGAAGGACAGGCCACCTTGGATGGACCAAGCTTCCATCAGGTCGCCGTTTGCGTCGACGATCTGGTTCTTCTTGTAGGTCTGGTTCAGCTCGCGAACGACTTCACCCTGACCGAAGTTGCCGCCGACGTTAAAGGTCGCGACATCGGCCAGATTGAATGACGCACCCGCGTTGATCGCCCAGCCAAGGCCACTTGGATTGTAGCCGTAAGAGGTCGAGTCAACGCAGCTAAAGCGGTTGGTGACTGTCGCGTTGTAGATCGGGTTGCCGGCTGCGTCGTAGCCAGCAATGCCCGAAGCCGGATCGCCGACCGTCTCAGAGCAGCCACCGAGACCCGAAATCGGATCATAGATATCGGCTCTATACTTGGAGTTCTTGCCGAGTACCGCGTCGACATCGTAGTCAGCCACGACCGCAGTTGCCTGCAGCGTATGGCCGCCCGGGATGTTGTAGGTGATTGCGCCGGCGAAGTTCGGAACCGCCGTCGAGGAGTCAAACGTCGGATCTTCCATCGCGACAGCCCAGGTGAGCGGGCCGTCGGTGTAGGTCAGGCGAACCTGCGGCGTGCGCGAGCGGCCGAGCGGGCCGGCGTCGCCGTAGAAGTCGACCGTGTCGATGCCGACGATGGTCATCGTCTCGAGGTAGTCGGTCTGGCCGACGAGGAGCGTCCAGCCCGGAGCCATGTCCCATTCGCCATAGGCCTGGCGGAGACGGAACAGGCCGTACGTCGTGACAGGATCGTTCGCGAACGAACCGAAGAAGTCACCCTCGATGCGGGTACGGATCTGGCCGACCGCCGTGTCGACCTTCGACTTGATGCCGAAGCGCGACTGCAGCGGATGCAGATTCACGTACGCGTCGCCACCGCCCTGCGGGATCGACTGCAGCGAGAACGAGTACTTGTTGGTCATGCCGTTGAGATCCCACAGCACGTCGCCCTTGACGTAGCCGTAGACGGTGATCTCGGCGACCGGCGCCGGCATGTCGGCCGTCGGCGTGATCGCCACGGTGAAGCCGGTGTCGGGGTTGTTGCCGGACTTGTCCTTGATGTCCTGGCCCCAGTTGGCGAGCGAGCCCTGGCCACGCTCCCACGTGATCGTGCCGACATTGCTGCCCGACGGGGCAGCAGCCTGCTGCGTCTGCATCGTGTTGACCTGAGACTGCAGCTGCTCGAGCTGCGCCTTCAGATCGCTGAGCTCGTCGGCCTGCGCGCTGGTAGCAATGACGCCGAGCGCCACACCCCCGAGCAGGGCCCTACGGAGCCACTTGGTGTTGGTCATACGGTTTCTCCCATCCTCAACGAAATTCCCCAACCAAGTATCGTAGGGGACTCGCCCACCTCTATGAGCGTGTGGACATAGTGCACTGGAAGTATTGCAGGTCAACCAAGGCGGAGTCGTTCCAAGCAAATACGACTCCTGTGTTGTGCAAACGCCATAGTATTACATTCAATTACTACGCTATAATTTTTTCTAATTTGCATTTGCGCGGGTTATTCCAATGTCCGAATGGAGACGGGTGATTGTCTGGCAGTAAGCCGCGAGTGCAATGCCGAAGAAGCCGACCCGCTGCTTTCGCCTGCGCCAGCGGGACGACTGCAGGGACGCGAAGTCGCCAAGAGTTTGGGGGGTTTGGGAAGTCAGCTTAATAGATGTAGCGGTAGCCTAACCAGTGTGACCTGATCTCCGGCCACCGTTCCCCAACAAACTCGTAAACATCACGGTAGTGTTGCGCGACCTTGCGCATCACCTGCTCGGTTATTTCGCCGCTCCTAATCGTTGCATTCACGACTTCGTTCGCAATTTCAGCGCGGTAAGGTACACCCACGAATTGTGACAACCGCTTTACCTCTTCGGATGCGAACATCGTCTCATAAAACCCGATGTGCAACTCCTTCGCGGTAAACGCCTCTAGTGCGGTCTGCAGTGTGCGATCATACCGCGTTCGAACAACCGCATCGGACGACAGCGCATATGCGAGCACTTCACCGGAAAGCTCCCGATCACCGATGCGATTCTTTCTTACGTCGTGGCGCACCTTGCTCCAGCATCGCTCGACTGGATCACGCATCAGGAAGACGGCTTTTGAATCGATCCGTCGCCGTGCGAACCCACTGCGAATTCGCTCGAATGTTTCTTGTTTGAGAGAGCAGTATGTGGGGGTGATGTCTGCGGTTATGCTGATGCCGTCTCTGTTAAGGAGTTGGGCGAAATAGCCGAAATAGGCTCGATCCGACCACTGCATCATGAACTTGCGGCGGTTGGATAGCGCATCCCTTACACGAACGGTGGCCTTCGCGTTGAACCCGCCCCGGGTCGTGCTATCCCATATGTGGTATTCTTTGTGACTACCAGTATCCGCGTTAGGTGCGGTCGAGATATAATGATGGAGCCACGTCGTACCGGCTTTTTGAGCCCCAATGCCTAAAATGAAAGTTTTGTGACCGTTCAAGCTGGACCTCGGGATTCCGGCAGGCAAGCCGTTAGACTTGGGGCCCCTTGTACCCAAACACCAATCAAAAATCGAGCAGCGACAGATTATCCGGCTCAGCCAATCGGAGCCGACAACCGATATGCAGCAGTAATGGAACAGCCCCTGCAATCTCGAGGTCCGACCCAAGGGCTGATCGTGCTGGAGGGGTTATTCGGGCTCGTCAGCGTGATCGAGCTTGTCAAACTATACTTTCTCGCATGAGTTGCTCGACCCTGTTGGTCCGTGTAATGACATGAAAGTCAAAGTCTCGGAGGGGAAGAGCATGCCGAGTCCTGTCGCAGGTCAGGTCACGAAGGTGTTTCGCGAAGGCATTCGCCTAACCCGTTCGTTGATGAATTCCTCACTCGAAGCCACCGCAAAGAAACTTGGCCCGAAAGCAGTCGCGCTTCGGAAGACCAAGATCGTTGTTCCGGACGCCGATGGATACGTGAAGTTCGATACTGCATCGATCGCCATGGGACGGGAATCGGTCGCGCAGGTGGCCAGGTTGTGCAAAGACTGGGTCAAGGACCCGGAGCGCTCCAAGTATGACAAACTGTTTCCCTACAATCTCGCTCGGTCTGCTGACCTTCTCGACCATCCGGCGTTCCTGAAACTGGCCCTGCACGACGACGTACTTGCGTCCGTGTCGGAGTACCTGGGACAGGTCCCGCGGCTCTATAATCTCTACATGTGGTGGACGCCGCCGAACGACACCGCCGAGCGCAGCCAGCTTTACCACTATGACCACCGCGAAGCGTTGCTTTTGACCTCGCCTCCTTTGGATACAGGCTTTAGCCCCCATTCGAGTACGAATCGCCGGAGCGGTTACGCTCTACTACGGCAAGGCATCGATTTTTTTACTCAAAGATTAGAGTCTGTAATTTTTAGACAAAAAAAATCTACCGGCCCTGGTTGCAGCAGAGCCGGTAGTCTTGTGGGCGATACCAGTGACCAACCAGTATCCCCATCAGCTAAGCCGGCGCTGAACTTATGGGCAAATAAGTGCTATGCGGCCCAACTGAGAGCCTTGGAAAACCGCTCCCCGTACTCCCGCGCCCGCGTGTCGTTGCGGGCAAGCACATAGAGATCGATGCCGCAATTTATCTTCCGGCCGCCGATTTGATCGATCTGGGCGTCCGATGCAACGACGAGACCCTGACCGATGCCAAGTCTTGCCGATTCGAGAAGCGAGCCGGAATCCGGGAATTCCACGATCGACTGGAACGTGTCCCCTAGGTGTTCCTCCACGAGCGCCGTCAATACATCGGCGTCGCGGACCCTGAGCAGTGTGCTGCAGTCCGGTCCAACCAACGCGGCGGTCAGCCGAGTGATCTCGATCGCATCGAACTTCTCGATCGGGGCAAGCGTTATCGCGACGTCGATCGAATTGGAGGCAGCGAGATAGCTGATCGCCTTGTCACTCTCGAAACGCAATTCGATCTGGCCTTCGAGACCGTCTAACGCTCGCTTCACCAGGTCACCGGCGACGAAGCTCGTCGAGACGGCCACGCGCGCCAGCTTCTGTTTACCGGCCCGGAAATCAGTTGAGATGAACTGATCGACAAGGGGCCGAAACTTTGCCCGGAATTCAGTTCCGTCTCGCGTGAGGATGAACTCGTTACCGCGGCGCTCGAGTAACTTTGTACGCCACACATCCTGAAACTTCTGCAGCTTCTGCGTAACCGCAGATTGAGTAATTCCAAACTCACCTGCTGTAGTTGTGAAGCTTCTCGTCTCAAGCAAGCGCAGGACTATCCTGTACGTCTCGATCGAGAATTTCTCCCCCGGTGACAAATTTTCGATCTCGTGTGATGCACGCTCGTGCGAAATTGTGCTCACAATTTGTTATAGGCAAATAAACACTATGGCAATGCCAATTCTGCCCTCAAGAGCGCGGATAAGACTCCTCAATACAATCGTACTTCAACTATTTGTTTTATCTTACCTATGTGATCTACCTTTGAGAGCGTATCTCGATAGTGGAACTCCCGCTTAGAGTCTCCGCCGGGAGCACCAGCCAGAGCGTCCACCTGGCCAAAACCAGTCGTCGATTCCGTTGCGCCGGGGCTCACAGAATTGAATCCGTGCGCGCCTGTGGTCGCTTCAGCGAGCGGCCACTTGGTTCAGAGTCTCAAGCTGCAATTATTGGTGCCCAGGGCCGGAATCGAACCAGCGACACGCGGATTTTCAGGCGGGTTTTATAGGTCGGATTTCAAATAGTTAGGTGTCGCGTTTTACAGTTTATGGCCCTGTAAGTGGCGTCTTTTGTAAAACACACAAATAGGAACGTAGCTATTGCGTTTAGCGCAGTATAGGAATATATTCTCTACAGGGAGGCGGCATTTGAATTGCTGATTTAAAATTGAAGAAAGAAATTATTGGCGACTGCACGTTGTATCTTGGTGACTGTTTGGAAGTCATGCCTACACTCGGAAAGGTTGATGCTGTTATCACTGACCCGCCGTATGGAATCGCTTCGACTTGGAAGGGCGGAAGCGGGCATGGATGGGGAAAGGCTAAAGAGGAAGGCGTCCTTAGAAACCAGTGGGATGAAAAACCACCTACAAAGGATGCTTTCGATCTGATCCGCCAAATTTCCTCTGACCAAATAATCTGGGGCGGAAATTATTTTGAACTGCCTCCTTCACGCTGCTGGCTGGTTTGGAACAAGCCGGAGCGAAATTTCACCCTGGCTGAAGCTGAACTCGCTTGGACTAATCGTGACAATGTTATCCGTGTTCTCGACTACAAGAGGTCTGATACAGGGAGGACACACCCGACACAAAAGCCCGTCGAGGTCATGTCATGGAGCATCGGATTTACGAAAGGAACAGTTCTTGACCCATTCATGGGTAGCGGAACGACTGGCGTTGCCTGTGCAAAACGAGGGAGAAAGTTTATTGGAATTGAGATTGAGCAGAAATATTTTGACATCGCCTGCCGTCGCATAGAGGACGCTTACAAGCAGCCGGATATGTTCGTAACATCTGCGCCGAATACAATTGAAACTCGGGATATGTTCAATGTCGCAGACGGTGGATTGGGATCAACTGCGTAAGGCTATGGCAGCAAGGGGCAGCGGGCCGAAGGAATGGCCCAGCCATGTGCGCCCTATATCGCTGACTGGCGTGAACTTCCTGGGTCTGGATGATAACGGACAACTATACTGGGACGGTAAGCTCATCAAGACTGAAGTACGTTTGAGTATTTTGCAAAATGTTGGTGTAGCCATAACAGTATTGTCCGCTATTGTTGCAGCAATCGCAACGGCAGTCCAAGCATATGTGGCGTGGCATACGTGCCTGACGTGCTAAAACTGTAAAACATAGTCCGTAAACTGTAAAACTTTTTCGTACCGTATCCGAAACGATATAGGAAAAGACTGGTGCCCAGGGCCGGAATCGAACCAGCGACACGCGGATTTTCAGTAAGCTTGTCAACCTTATCGCTTCACATCATTCCGTCACGCATCTACTCCTTGTACCCCGCTACTTTGGTGTATTTTAGGCAGTAAAGGCTATCGGACCATATCACCAAATCCCTCGCCATAACGCGCACAATCTGTTACCTACGTGTTACCTTTCGAAGCGCTGGTAACAATTCATGGCAAAAAGCAGGTTGACCGCCGCATCGGTCGAGAAACTAAAGCCGCCGGCAACCGGGCAAGTCGAAGTGTTCGACGTCCTGCTCCCTTCCTTCGGCATACGGCTTTCGCACTCCGGAACGCGCGCCTGGTTCGTGATGACACGCGTAAACGGCCGGCTCCGCCGATTCACGCTTGGACGATATCCCGCCATGCCGTTGGAAGCGGCGCGCAAGGAGGCCCGGTCCGCGATCGAGCAAGCCCAGCGCGGCGTGGATCGACAAGAGGCGCGGGTGGAAGCCCGTCGAGCATATGCGCTCGAAGCAAAAGACAGGTTTGGCGGGCGCGTTGACCAGTTTTTTGCGGAGTACGTTTCCGCAAAGGGCCTCCGCCCTTCCACCATTCGGGAGTACAAGCGCATCCTCCGGGGGCCTGACACCGCGTTCTTGCGTGACAACCCGATTCGCAAGGTCAGCAAGTCGGACATCCAGCAGGTCCTGTCCGCGATGCAGGAACGTGGCTCACATGGCGCCGCTGACCGAGCGAAGGCCTACATGTCGAAGTTTTTCGCCTGGTGCGTCGATCAGGAGATCATCGACGCGTCCCCCGTTGCCCGCATCCGACTCCACCGGCAGGGCTCCCGTGACGCCGCGGGGCACGCGGTCCTCACGGTCCCTACCTTGCGGCCACGGCCCATGGCTGACCATGCGGGCAGTAACTCCATGGAAAACGAAAAGGGCGGCGTCTGTTCGTGGGACGCCGCCAAGTCTGGCTTCAACAGTGCCCTTAAAAACTAAGGGCCAACTAGGGATATCACTTCAGTATCTTACTGTTAACTATTTTGACAGCCGCCTCGACCGCGCTAACAGACCGGATAACGCCAATCCAGAAGCAAATAATGGAAGTGTTGCCGGTAAAGGAACAGCAGTGATGAACGCGTTATCTGCAACTAATATTAGACCTTTTTCGGCTGTAAAATCTTGGACGTTGATGTTGATAAGAAACGGCGCGCTGCCTGGGCCAGAATAGTCAAATGTTCCGCTCAGCAAGAACCACGGTGTGAACGAAAACGTACCAGATGGGATTGTAAACTGTCCCTGAAGTGAATTCGGGTCATATCCAACCACAGCCGATTGACCAGCGCCCTGAGCTGTCAGCGAAATTTGACCCTGGTCGAAATTAGCAGCTGCATTGTTGGTCCCAAAACTGACATAGGCACCGAATGAATAGGTCCCGGGTCCAATCGCCGCCAAGGACTGTGTAATGGACGCGTTGCCCACACCATCGGTGAGCACATTAAGCGCAGCGAAATATGTTCCGCCGGCTGGTGCGCATCCCATTACTGTTCCCGCGCATGCAACCACATTGACGTTTCCTGACGAACCCCACCCGGTAAGGTCGCCGGTCTCGAACCCTGGGTTTGTGAGAGACGCAGCCGCCGCGCCGGTGGCACTTACGGCGAATAATGTGGCGCCAAGAATACTCGATCTACAGGCGATAGCTAATCGTTCCATGAGCTTCTGTCCCTGTTTTGGAAGGCAGAAATCTGGTCGAAGCCATTCTGCCATCAGTTGCCGCAACGATCAATTTTAGCATAATTTTCAGGCGACCTACAGCGGCCCTACCTGTCGGCGCAAACCTCTAAATCACCCCTAGCGTAGTGCCATGCGAATGCGCGTCGCCTGCGGGCAGCCCGGCGGACATTAAACTGCTCGATGCGGATGGCAGCCGTTGGGCCCGGCTCGCAACGATGCGACTGTCGGTATTAATCCCGAGCTTTCGGGAATTCTCTTGATAGTCGCGCTGGATAGTCTCGTCGGAGCGGCACCCAAATTGCAGATGTGTGGAGGTCGGCGCCGCAACAGCGCTCCACGCGATGCTGACAGGAGATGGTCTCGGAGGGAAACGAGGCCATCTCCACTAGGCACACATTCAGGCTACATTCAGTCGCGCGACGACCGGTTCTAGTTTCACACACTTCGCGATAAGGAGGTCAGCAAGCACAACGGGTCTGCGCAATGTTCGACCGCTTTGGCTTCAGTTTCAAACACCCGTCAATAGGATGAACGCCATCTTGCCATCTCCATCAGTTTTCTTGGTTTTGTAGCTGGCAGGTAGAGTTTTTATTTGAGATTTCGTTCTAGTTTCGATCAAATCGAGACCGCGGGCTAGGTGCATGTGCAATATCCTTTGCCTTCCGCCGTTCGAGCCGCGCCCGTTAGCAAAACGAACCCCGGTCGCTGGGACCGGGGTTCGCACTACCGTCCAACAGGGCAAAGTCCGGTAGCTTATGCGTTGACTGCTTTCAATCTATTGCGCCGCCCCAGATATCCGACCCCCATTAGACCTGAGGCGAACAGCAATGCAGCGCCCGGCACCGGCACTGAACTGATGGAAAGTCCGCTTACGTAAAACTCCGGATCTCCGGTGTCCTGCTTAAAGCTGAACACCTTGCCCACAAGACTCAGTCCGAGAAGGTTGGCGGTGCTGAACTTAACCTGTTGGAACGCTCCGCCATCTACAGACAAGTCAAACACCAAATTGTCGACCGTAGAAACATTAGTCTTGATCGAGCTTTCGGTATACTGCGTACCCGCGGGCTGCCCAGGAATTTGTCCGAAACAGCAGTGGTTGGCAGTGCCATCCCCATAGAATAGCGTGGCGACGCCAAGCAGCGTGACCGCTTCGCTGAACGTCATCGTCAGGATTTCAGCACCGTTGATTTGGTCATCGCCGAGATTGGTCGACGTCGTGCCGACGCCCAAGCCGCCAAAGTTCGGTGCAAGGTCCTGCCAGACGAGGTTATTGCCGGCAGTCGCGGTCACCGATGGCTTGGTTCCTCCACCGTAAGTGATGCTCGTGGCGATATCGTCAGTGCCGGGGTCGATGTCCGTCGTCCCACTGACACGGGTGTCAGTCGCCGATGCTTTAGTGGCATCGTAGACCGTTCCAACGCCGTTGAAAGCGCCAGTATAGCCAGTGGTCCCATTGTAGAACTTGTAGGTAGACGTTGCTGCGTTGGCAGCGCCACTTCCAACGATAAGGCCAATGATGGCCGCGGCACCGGTTAGTGCCTTGATCCCTGTTTTCATTGTGATTGCACTCCCTAGAGGGAAGAGTGCCGCAAACACAAAAAGTTTTATCCTTGTTTATGCATTTGTGCAAGTTCGGTATGGAAGCTGGTTAATCCGTGGCTGTCCGCAACTCGCGGTCACTCGGTAACGATTCAATACCACTGCGATTCGGCCGGATCGCACCTACGAAGCGGGAAACCAGTCTGAAGTACAAGGGGCATGAGACTGAAGGAACATCTATGAGGGTCCGACGTCTTGAAAATTGGCATTGCTACAACAAAGAGAGCCCCGTTGCGGCGGGGCTCTCCTATACAGCAGTCACCCCCAACAGGGCGGTCGGAGCGGTTGCACTCTAGCCAAAGTTAGATGTGCCTTCAACCTGTTCATTGAAATATTATTCAATGCCCAACTTCCGAGCCAGCGTTTCAAGTTTTTGTTAAGTAATCGCAGGATCCGCTCTCTTTACCGGAAAGAGTTCTGGGGTCACAGGTGTCAAATCAGTACACTTCGCGATTAAGAGGTCGGCGAGAATTGGATCTGTACAATACTCCTTCGCCGCTTCCTCACTTTCAAATATGCCCACCGTTTCGTAGTCCTTTGTCAGAAGCACATACACCATTGTCGATCTCCTTCTGGAGAGGACTTTGGCAAATGATCATAAACAACCAGCCGCTCGAAACAGCCAAATTTTACGGTTCGGATGTTGGCATTGACGTGGTTGGAAGGTTATTGGGAATAGCCCCAAAGGTGGATCTGATCACCACGTAACCCTGAGGATTTTTTTCTGTTGCGAATAACCAGCCTATGCTCAGTGTAAGGCATCAACCGCCACAGCTTTCCGCAACGCGTTGCACCTCGCTCCTCAGCATCTCGCCACCGCGCTACGTCAAGATTCTGCAACCTCTGCGGCTCTTCATTGAACCAATCTCCTTGCTCGCAGATCCAAATGGTCGTGCGGCTCGTGAATTTAAATTCACGATCTATTCTTCGGACGATCGGGAGAAGTTTTAGCAATGCAAAAGTATTAGCTGCCCGCCCCTTCGTTACGCCTTCATAAAATTGTGCACGATAACCGCCAGAACCGTTGTGGAACAGATCCACCAGTATCGGATCCACGTGAAGTTCCAGAACACTGTCTATCCCATTAGAATCTGGAGCAGTCTTCGGGATCGCCGTTCGACAAATTTCCTGCACAATATTTGGGAACTCCCAGGTCAAAAGACGTCTTTTGCGATCTTCATCTATTCCACTAACCTTCCAGGTCTTCTCACTTAAACGAGTTGATTGCATTGGTTTATCTACTTTAGCGATGGTTGCCAGGCTCCATGGCGGCCGGTCAGCGGACTAGCGGTTAAGAGTTGGCACTCAATTTGCTGTCCTATCTGGACGCAAAATATTTATCCAATTTCTACCTGTCGGATATGGACACCGAAAGGTGGAGATGAACAGGCTGCAAGCGTGCTGAGAGGCAAAAGCGTCAGCACGTCTGTTTGCGGCAAAAAGTTGAGTACCCAACTCTTCGTCAACCGACAGGGAGCACGAAAGCTCATGACAAAAGTCAGAAAAAGTCTAAAGACCAGCATTCTGGCAGCAACGGCAGTTGTCGGCCTCGCTATGGTGGGTCCGCAAGCCCATGCTGCCACCTACAACGTCACGTTCAATGACTTCGGATCAAACGTTCTTGGGACAGGTCAATTTGATGCTCCATCCGGAGGCGGTTCGATCTCGAACTTCGTCGCCAACATAGGAGCGATTACCTACAACATCCCACTGATAAACGGGAACTTCAACGGAGTTGACGCGATCTCGCTGCAGGTTTCGGCAAGCCTTTCTCCACCCGCGATCATTGGACTGCTTGCAACCGGCCACGTGTGGGGAAGCCTTGCTACCTTGACCAGCCAGCTGGTCCAAAAAGGGACGTATTCCATCGCTGCGGTGCCAATTCCCGCAGCTTTGCCGCTGTTTACTGCAGGGCTGGCTGGCGTGGGTTACGTGAGCCGGAAAAAGAAGAAGCAGGTGAAGGAAGCCGCATAATCGACTTTGCGCATCAGCCACGGGAGCCCCGGCCTCGGCTGGGGCTTTTCCTTTGTCGTCGTGCAAATCGGTCCGCCTCGCCGAGTATGCCAAGCAGCTTGGCTTACCAGGTTGGTCTAGTCGGGATGCCCTTTTCACGGCAATTGCGCAGCCAGTGTCTTGCTCCGCGAGGCGTTAGGTCGGGCGAGGACCTGACAGCCGCTGGCAGACGGCTCACGCATAACCATGGCGCTTTGCCGCCAGCATCCTTGGGCTGGGTGCATCTTTTGTCGCCGTTGTTGCCATGGCCAGCCATCGCCTCGCAAGACGACCGGCGCGGGGGTGTTTGCCGCCCGTTGATAATAAGGGTTGAGGGTCGCTTGGGGTAGCGGAAGCTTCCTGATCATCCTCCGCCTTCAGGATCGATCCCTGCTTCACATATGCAACGGAGGGCGGAAAATCGGCACGAAAGGCGACGAGATCATCAGGAGCCCGTCGCGCTTCCCCGCCGAAGATTGGAGCTAACTATCGGGGTACAAGTGTACCGGCCACACGATCTGTCTCTAAGTCTGTGAAGCCCCGACAGAGTGCGGGGCTTCTTCGTCGAATTTGGATGTCGGTCCTGGATTGACGACATTGGCGCGACAAGTCGAGCTAGTGTGTCCGCAGTCCACGCTGATCCGGTAGCGTAGCGCGCGATCCATTTCGTAAGACCCGGACATCCCAGACTTTGCGCTGCCGAACGGAGCCAAGCGCTTGTGTACAAGGTGTTCTACCAGCAACTTCGTCGTCCCATAGACGTCGACACCTACGTCCTAACGGTTCTGGACAAGCTTGCGCGCCAGGAGTCGCTCCGCTCCTAACCCCGAGGTGGATAGGGATCGTGGCCGTAGGTCCACTCAGTATGAATATGGCCGTCGTTGCCTTGCACGATCACTTGAGCGTCGTGGCCAGCCTTGCCCTTCAGGTGGGCATGATCAACAGCCGAGCGGATGGCGTCCTGTTGGGTAAGAAAATGGGCGACGGTATTGCCGTCCCTCATGACATTCCACTGATCGCCAACCGGCAGCTTTCTGTGGGTCACGTAGACAATGATCCTCGCCATGGTTGTGCGCTCGTCTCTCCTCGAAATATGGTGGTCTGGCTCCGATCGAAATCGAAGCCAGTAGAGCGTTAGCTGATCTTTCGCCTTTTCGTGGCGAGCCCCAGGCCCGCCAATCCGGTCGCGAACAGGGGCAACCCGGCAGGCAGCGGAATCGATGACACCGTTTCGAGCGAATCGATCGTGCCGCCGATTGAGTTGTCGCTGTCCTTAAAGAAGATGAAGAAAGATCCAGAGTCGAAATTCGCGAGGCTTAGCGCTGTAGGCAATAACAAGGCATCGCTGAATACCGTATCGGTACTATCATCGACCCGAAAACCAAACGCATTCAGGTCGAAGACGCCGTCGAGCTGGGCGGGCGCGAAACCTCCAGCAACCGTCGAGATCGCAGCAAAGCGATCATGATTCGGAACACCTGGATTGTTGTCGATTTGAATTTCGGACGCCCCGGTAGGATTGGACAGACTACTACCGAAGCCGCCGATCGAGAAGCTGAACGCTGTTATCGCGTCAAAATACGCAAACTGTGAGTCGCTGCCTGCACGAGCAACCGCTGTCTCATCATATGTAAGAGAACCGGTAAGTGTGTCGCCATTTGATATGGACCCAGTACCCGATGTGACAGTGCCACTGAAGTTGATCGTTGTTGCATCCGCTGGAGCGACGAAGAAGCCAAATGCAAGGGTAGCAACGAAGCTTAGCCGGAATATCCCTGGAAGGCACATTATGAACCTCCATTATTGGGTTTTTCTAAAGCCGCGACAAAATTATCCGCCTCGGCGCAACATTCGTCAATAAAGAAGGTGAATAGTGCAAAACTCTATGTCTGTGCGCCTTCGAGAACGATCAGTTCGGCCTGATGCCTCTGTGCTGCGCCGTTCGCTCAAAAATGAAAGGCTAGCGCAGATGACGGCGGCACCGCGCGTTCAGGGTACCGCCGTCATGCCCACAGCATATCCCTTGGGAGAAACACCAGCGCGAGCTTTGCCAGTCTACAAGTTTGCCGGCGAGGCGAAAAGGGTAACGCGTCTACTGACAGGTTCCCTGCTGCTGGCAGTCACCCGACTTATTGTTGTTGTTCTCCGAGCCACCCAGGTTCGATCCGGGTGCTGCACAGGTGCTGCCCGTCGTTCCGTCGTCGCTCGGGGAACCGTGGCTGGTGCCGGCGGTCGAGCCACTGGGATCCGGAGCGCCGTGGCTGTTGCCCGATCCACCGGTCCCCGCTGTACCACCACTGTTGCCGATACCAGCACCACTGTCGCCTGATCCACCGGTTCCACCACCGGAACCTCCCGATCCACCAGAACCACTGTCAGCAAGTGCAGGCACGGCAAGCGCCGCCAAGGCAAGTATCACTATCATTGGCGTTTCATATCTTCGGGAGTGGGAGCGAAGGGCCCGGCCATCAAATGGTCGCCCAGGGGGCAATGCCTCAAGGATAGATCAACTGCGGCACGATGATCGTAAACCTGCCAGGTTTAGTGGCTTATCCTGCGGCAGTGACGAACTCGGCGGCGGCTGCAAGGGCTGCCACGAGAAGTTCCGCCGTCCCAAGGACTGAACAGGGAACTCTCAGATCATGCGTATACGGAAGATCGCGGGCGCGGCAGCGCTCCTCGGCACCGCAGCGTTCGCGCTCTTCTACGTCCTGACGATGCCGCGGCCCATCTCGGCCGCGGCGATCCCGGCCCACACGGCCGACCTTAAGAACGGCCAGGTCCTCTACAACGCCGGCGGCTGCATCTCCTGCCACAAGCCGCCGGAGAATTCGGGTCTCGACGCGTCGCTGCCCTCGGGCGGCTCGCCGCTCGTGACACCGGCGGGCACGTTCTATCCCCCCAACATCACGCCCGACAAGGCGACCGGCATCGGATCGTGGACGGACGCCGACTTCGTCAACGCGATGCAGCGCGGGATCTCGCCCGAGGGCGAGCACCACATCCCGGCCTTTCCGTATACGTCCTACGCCCACATGACGACGGCCGACATTCTCGACATCAAGGCGTACCTGTTCTCGCTGCCGGCGGTGCAGCATGAGAACAAGCCGCCGGAGATGCCGCTCGGCCCGCTCGGCGAATGGGTCGGCCGCAGGCTGATGGGGCTCTGGCAGCTCGCCGGTCTCAATCCGCGCGTGTTCACGCCGGACGCCCAGCAGAGCGCCGAATGGAACCGAGGCGCCTACCTCGTCGCGGGGCCCGGCCACTGCGCGGAATGCCATACGCCGCGCACGGCCATCATGACCTCGGACATGTCGCGGTGGCTCGAGGGCGGGCCGCACCCGGAAGGCAAGGGCAAGGTGCCGAGCCTCGTCGATCTCATGGGGCGCAACCGCTACAAGGACGTGAACGACCTGAAGCTCGCGCTGCAGAACGGCGAGGCGCTGGGCTACGAGAAGCTCTCCTCCGGCGGCATGGGCGCGGTGCAGTCGAACCTGGCCAAGCTGCCCGATTCCGACGTGCAGGCGATCGCCACCTACCTCATGAGCCTGAAGGCGCCGAAGCCGCCGGTGTGATCCGGCGGCTCCGTCGTTCCCGGTCGCGGGTCGTCCGTCGTCGCTACTTCTTCTTCGGTCCGATCTTCGAGAGGTCGAGCGTGATGGTCATCGCGCCGATCGCCTACTCGTTGTCGACGAGCGTCGTGGAGATCTGCACGCTCTTCACGCCGTCGTATTCCTCGGGCTCGTCGGTGAACGTGACCCACGGACCGGTGCCCGTGCACCATGGCGCCTGCATGTTGCAGACGGTTCACCTGTCCGGTATTTTGTTACCACATCAGTTCGCATTGGATTTTGACCCATGGGACACGCCCGGCACATCGAAGAACGCAACTTGACCGGCGCCGAGCTTCGCGCCGCCCGCCACCTGCTCCAGATCACGCAGGAAGACCTGGCTCGACTCCTGCGTATAGGCCCGAACGGCGCACGAACGATCAGGCGGTACGAGAACTTCTATCAGCCCGTGCCTGGGCCGGTGTCGGTATGCGTGGAGATGCTGATCGACGAGCGGAGGGAGGTGCTGTCCGAATGGGAGTAAACCTAACCTCCGCAGCAGCGCGAGCGGTTTAGGCGTTGAATCTTGAGCCGAGTTTGTACGTGGACCTCGCGGCAAAGTTGGGCATATGCGACAATGCCGTCGCCGGCCGCGTCGTCAAACGCAGCCTGGCGTTCGGCGGTGCTTGAAAATGCCGCCCCGGGGCATTCCTGGACATTAACCTTTGGCTCAGAGGATCGGCGATGCGCCTCCTGCAGGATCTGCGTCCACTCGGACACCGTCGGCGCAAGCGGCAGCGTTTGTGGATTGGCGAAATCGAGCGCCGCCACCGCATTCGCACTGACGAGCAGCGTTGCCATCAACAGGATGGGGCGTCCCGGAAGGCGCGCCCTCCGGGACGAGGGTATTGGTCGATGGTGGAGCAGTGAAGGTAGCCTCAGCCGCCCGCTTTGATCTTCTGCCACATCTCCACGATCTTTTGACGCTTCTCCGGCGGGACTGCCTCAAAGAAGTGCCCTGTCTTGAGGAATGCAGCCACGTCATCGAAGCCGAGCGCTTTCACTGACTCCGGCGAGGCCGCCTTGAAACTCTCAGCGTTCGAATGGCCGTAGCCGAAGTCCTGGATCAACACTTTGCCCGACTGCGCGTCGAGCATCGCGTCGATGAAGTCGTAGACAGCCGCTTCGTCGGCACCGCCGTTCTTGCCGCGCACGAGCCCGCAAACCCACGTCATGATGCCTTCCTTGGGCTGCATGTATTTCACGTCGACGTTCTGCTTCTTGAGGTTGTTGACGGATGACATCCAGCCCCATGCCGCGACCACCTCGCCGGAGGCGAGCGCCTGCTCGAGCTGCGCCTGGTCGCTCCAGTAGAAGCGCACGTTTGCGTGCAGCTTACGCAGCTCCTCATCGGCCTTCTTCATCTCCTCATCATTCAGGTCCATCACTTTCTCGGCGCCGACCAAGAGGCCAGCGATGGCAGCGACGTTGTCAGGCGCGTCGAGGAAAGAGATCTTCCCCTTGAACTTCGGGTCGGTGAGGATGTGCCAGCTTTGCTCGGTCACGTTCGCAAGGTCCGGCCGGTAGATGACCGACGACGTGCCCCAGTCGAACGGCACGATCCAGAACTTGCCGTCCTCCGCTTGGATGTTACCCACCTCCTTCAGCGTTGGGAACACGGTTGCCCAATTCTTGAGCTTCGACACGTCGATCGGCTGGATCACGCCGGCGTCCCGAAAGCGACCGACGGTGTTGTAGCAGGGGTGGATGAGGTCGGGCGAATAGCCGCCACGCACCTTGTTCAGCGCCTCCTCCTCATCGGAGAAGAACGACGCGTCCGGTTCCTTGCCGTACTTGTCGGTATACGCCTGGTGCAGGTTCTTCGCCTCGTAACCCGACCAGGTGAAGTAGGTGAGGTTCTTGGCCTGTGCGAACGATATCCGGGCGAAGCCGCTGGTTGTCGCCACCCCTATCCCGAGGCCGGCGGCGACCTGCAGCAGTTCTCTACGTGTGGTCATGTGCGTGTTTCCTCCTGCGTTCCGGCCGCTCACCATCGGCGAATTGTAGCGGTACTCAGAAGCTCTGAACCGCCGTCAGTGACCAGAACGGTTTCTTCGAAATCGCCGACGAAACCATGTTTTTCGACCGTGCGCTCGATGCACAGCACCATGCCGGGTTCGAGCACGGTCGGGTCGCCCGGCACGAGCCACGGGGTGTCCCAACCGAGGCCGAGACCGTGGCCGAGGCCGGAGAAGTCGCTCTTGGGCGAGAAGCCCAGCTTGACGAGCCGCTCGAGTGCCGCGTCGGCGACCGAGCCTGCCGTGACGCCAGGACGGACCGCGGCAACGCCGGCCTGAACGCACGCGATCGCCGCCTCGAAGGCTTCGATCTCGGATTCGGTCGCGTGTCCGATCGGCTTCGAGCGCGAGTGGTCGAAGAAGTAGAAGCGCCAGACGCCGGAGATGCCGATCTGGAACCACTGGCCTTCCTCGAGCGGCTCGCGCGAGGCCCACGTCGGGAAATCGCTCGACACCATCACGGGGTCGTTGCCGCCGCGGCCGGAGGTCATGAAATTGTTGTAGAGGATGCCGCCTTCGCGCGCGATGAGGTCGAGGCCGCGGCCCATGATCTCGCCGTGCGTGGCCCCGGGGCGCGCCGCCTCCATCATTGCTTCGATCGCAGCAGACCCGAGCGCCGAGGACCGGCGCAGGATAGCGATCTCGGCGGGCGACTTCACCGCGCGCATGCGGGACAGGATGTCGCCCGCATCGACGAGCTCGAGGCCCGGAAGTTCGGCTCGGATCGCCGCCGCCACCGAGAAGGGCAGAACATCGGCCCCGCAGAGGCCGACCTTCGCCTTGCCGAGGCCGCGGTCCTTCAGCACGCCGATCAGCGAGCGCACCACGTCGTCGCCTTGCACCACGTCGTCGACGAGACATTCGCCTTCCTTCACAGGCATGTCGACGACGAGGGCCGGCTTGCCCTTCGCCGGCAGCACCACGAACGCATGCGCGCGCGCCGACCAGTCGCCCCGGCGGTCGGTCACGTAGGGGAACGAGCTGTAGAAGTTGGCGAGGTAGTAGACGTCGGCATAGCGGTCGACGGTGCCGCCGCCGCGCGAGCACACCAGCAGCGCATCGAACCCGCGCGCCGCGGCTTCGGCGGCGGCCCGCTTCTGGCGGTCGCGGAACTCGGCAAGCGGGATGAACAGGCCGTCGTCGTGCACGCTGATGTCCTCTCTATTCCCGCAGCACCGCCGCCTCGGCCGGCGCCCAGCTCACCCACAGGGTGGTGCCTTCGCGCGCGAGGCCTTCCTGGCGCTGATTATTCTGTACGGAGACGATAAGCGGGTCGGCGATCTCTGCAACCCCCACATGATACTGGCTGCGGTCGCCCATGTAGGTCGCCGCCATCACCGTACCGCGAACCGCATTGATCGCGCCGGCCGGCCGCTCCCCCGAGATGGCGAGCTTCTCCGGGCGGATCGCGAGCGTGACCGGCGTTCCGACGGGCAGCGTCTGCGGCTCCACCAGCAGCGGGCCCAGCGGCCCGGCGTCGGCCTTGCCGTTGCCGATGAGCGTGGCGGGAATGAAGTTCATCGAACCGATGAACGCCGCGACCGTCTTCGAGACCGGATACTCGTAGAGGCGCGCGGCGGTGTCGATCTGCAGCACCCTGCCGCCGCCCATCACCGCCACGCGGTCGGAGAGCGCCAGCGCCTCCTCCTGGTCGTGCGTCACGAACACGAAGGTGATGCCCACCGTGCGCTGGAGCTTGCGCAGTTCGACCTGCATCTCCTCGCGCAGCTTCTTGTCGAGCGCGCCCAGCGGCTCGTCGAGCAGCAGCACCTTCGGGTCGCACACCAGCGCGCGGGCGAGCGCCACGCGCTGCCGCTGGCCGCCCGAGAGTTCATGTGCACGCCGCTCGCCGTATCCTTTCAGCCGGATCAGATCGAGCGCGTCCTCCACCTTGCGGTGGATCGCCTCCTTGTCGAGGCCGCGGTTGCCGAGGCCGTAGGCGATGTTTTGGTACACGTTCAGGTGCGGGAAGATCGCGTAGCTCTGGAACACCATGTTGGTGGGCCGCCGGTTCGCCGGCACGCGCGACATGTCCTGCCCGTCGATGAAGATCGCGCCCGAGGTCGGTGCGTCGAGGCCGGCGAGCAGGCGCAGCAGCGTCGTCTTCCCGCAGCCGGAGGGGCCGAGCAGCGAGAAGAACTCGCCGCGCGCGATCGAGAAGGACACGTCGTCCACCGCCTTCACCGCGCCGTAGTGGCGCCACACGCCCTCGATGCGGATGTAGTCGGCGTCGCTCATGCGTCGGTCCTCGCGGGCGCCACGCCCTGGCGGCGGAACCACTCGGAGAACACGACGAGCGCGACCGAGCCCAGGAGGATGAGGCTCCCCAGCGCCAGGATCGCCGGCAGCTTCTGCGGAAACCTCAGTTCACTGAAGATGAACACGGGCAGCGTCACCTGGTTGCCGCACAGGAACGCGGCGAGCACGTACTCGTCGAACGAGGCGCTGAAGCAGAGAAGGAAACTCGACACGATGCCGGGCCAGGCGAGCGGCAACGTGATGCGCCGGAAGGTGCGCCACGCGCTGTCGCCGAGGTCGAACGCGGCGTCCTCGAGCGTCGGGTCGAACGCCTCGAGCCGCGCCATCAGCACCAGCATCGCGTAGGGCACGCACAGCATCACGTGCGCCGCGGCGACGGTGAAGAGCGACAGCTCGAGCCCGAAGATGCGGCGCACGACGACGAGCAGCGCGAGCGCCAACACCAGCGAGGGAATGACGAGCGGCAGGAGGATGAACCCGGTGACGATGCGCTGGCCCGGCACCTGGTGGCGCGTCAGCGCTAGCGCGGCGAGAAGGCCGAGCGTCGTCGAGATCGCGGCAACGGCGATCGCCACCCTGACGCTCGCCCAGAACGCGGCGACGAGCTGCTCGTTGCCCGCCATCTGCCGGTACCAGTCGAGCGTAAAACCCTTCAGCGGGAAGGCGACGTAGATGCCGCTGTTGAACGAGAACAGCGGGATCAGCAGCACCGGCGCGTAAAGGAAGACGAGATAGGCGGTCGCATAGGCCGACAGGCCGGGCGATCCCGTCCGCTGGGCGAGCGCGGTCATCGCCGTGTCCCCGCGGCCGGGCGATAGCCCGTGACGTAGAGCGCGAGGCTCACGAGCAACGCCACCGTGCCCATCATGACGACCGACAGCGCTGCGCCGAGCGGCGCGTTGTTGCCCTTGCCGAACATCGTCTCGATGACGTTGCCGATCATGATGCCGGTGCTGCCGCCGACGAGCGAGGGCGTGACGTAGTCGCCCACCGTCGGGATGAACACGAGCAGACTTGCCGCGATCACGCCCGGCATCGACAGCGGCAGCGTCACGCGGCGGAAGCGGCGCATCGGGCTGTCGCCCAGGTCGGAGGCCGCGTCGAGCAGCGAGCGGTCGATCTTGTCGAGCGACACGTAGATCGGGAGGATCGCGTAGGCGGCCCAGGCGTGGGCAAGCGTGATCGTGACCGCAGTTGGATTATAGAGCAGGAACTCCAGGGGCTCGTTGATGAGGCCGAGCCACTTCAGCCCCGAGTTGATGACGCCGTTGAAGCCGAGAATGATCTTCCAGGCGAAGATGCGCAGGAGGTAGCTCGTCCAGAACGGCACGGTGATCAGGATGATCCACACGAGCTTCCCCTGCTTCAGGCCGAACGCGAGGAAGTAGGCCATCGGATAGGCAAGCAGCACCGCGGCGAGCGTCGCCGTCGCCGCCATCAGGATCGAGCGGCCGAGCAGGTTCAGGTAGATCGGGTTCGCAGCGTAATCGAGCACCGCGCCGTAGTTCGCCAGCGTGAAACCGGGCTTCAGGTCGAAGTAATCCTGCGTCCAGAAGCTCACGACGAGGAGCGCGAGCAGCGGCGCTGCGAGCATCACCGCCATCACGGCGAGCGTCGGCGCAAGTAGGGCGAGACCGCGTAGCGTCGACGACCGTGTCATGCGCTTGAGCTTCTTCCAACTGGGCGGCAGATGGTGCAGGATGATCGGGCGCTTTTTTACGCCAACTGTCTATTGGCAGCGCGATAAGTCAACTCTGAAAGCGTGAGGCGCCCCATGTCCGACTGGCAGACGCTTCCCGGCCGGATTTACAACGACGCCGCGTTCTTCGCGAAGGAACGGGAGCGGGTGTTCCTGCCGTCGTGGCAGCTCGCAGGCCACGTAAGCGAGATCCCCAAGTCGGGCGACTTCCTGCGCTTCGACCTGCTCGACCAGTCGGCTATCGTGGTGCGCGGCGACGACGGCGCGGTCCGGGCGTTCCACAACGTCTGCCGGCATCGCGCCTACCGGTTGCTCGCAACGGGTACCGGGCACTGCGAACGCACCATGATGTGCCCCTATCACGGCTGGTCCTATGATTTCGCTGGCCGGCTGGCGGGCGTTCCGGCCGAAAGCTCTTTCCAGGGACTGAACCGCGCCGAGTACGGTCTCAAGCCGGTGGAGATGGACATCTTCCTCGGCCTGATCTTCGTGCGGTTCGTCTCGGGCGGCCGGTCGCTGTGCGAGGAACTGGCTCTCCTGAAGGAGCCGCTGTCACACTACCGGCTCGACGAGATGGTGCCGCTCGGCAGGCACACGCTGACGCCGATCGCGGCCGACTGGAAAGTCGCGGTCGAGAACAACAGCGAAGCATACCACGTGCCAGTGGGGCACCCGGGTCTCCAGCGCCTCTATGGAAAGACCTACAGCCTCGAGATCCTCGGCAGCGGCATCAGCCGCGGCGGCGGCGAACTTTGTCCGCCCACGAACAAGTCGCCCTGGAGCGAGCGCGCCTACCTGAAGCTCCTGCCCGAGGTGGACCACCTGCCGGAGGAGCGCCGCAGGGCGTGGCTCTACTACAGCACGTTCCCGAACCTCGCATTCGACATCTACCCGGACCAGATCGACTACTTCCAGATCCTTCCCCTCGCGCCGGGCAAGTGCGTGGCGCGCTCGCGCGCCTACGGCTTGCCGGACAATCGTCGGGAGATGCGGGCGGCACGCTGGCTCAACGTCAGGATCAACACGCAGGTCGGTCGCGAGGATGTAGGACTCGTCGAGGGAACGCAGGCCGGCCTTGCCTCGCTGGGTTACGGCACGGGGCTGCTCTCCACGAAGGAAGCACGCATCCGGATGTTTCAGGGCCGCATTCGCGATCTACTCGCCGACTGCTTCCAATAGCGAAGAGCATCACTTCATGTGCCGACTGTACGCCGGGCCGCCGCCTGGTCTCCCATCACTGTGGCTCGAAGCCCCGACCATCGGTCGGGGCTTCGCATCCGGGGGCAGAACTCATTGCAGCGCCGCGGTGACGCTGGCCGCTACTTGCGGCTTATCGGGGAGTGGTCGGGCGTGTCGATGCTCCCTTCCCGCCTGGTGGCGACCCGGTGGCGACCCATAGGCGCATTCTCCCCTCTACGCTCCATGCCAACCTACCGCAAACACTTGATCTGGCTAACGAATTATTAGCGCACCCGACAGGATGAAACTGGGCACCGCTATGTCATTGTTGCACCAATTTATTTTTAGGAGTTCCGCTCGGAGTGCAAGGTCCACTTTGACCAAGACCGGACATTGTAGCCGCGCTGCCGAACGTCTGACTTTGTCCGAAGGCTGGTCTTGCCAAAAAGCCTGAGGACGTTGAAGCGGGGCAGGCCTCCCACAGGAAATATTCCACTAGGTTAGCACGACAATTTTACCACCCGCTCGGTTCTCCTCCATGCACCGATGCGCCTCGACAATCTCATCAAGCCCGAAGACCTTTCCGATCGCTGGTTTCAGCGTGCCGGCTTCGATTTGCTGGACAAGCTCCTGCAGTGGTGTGCGCATGAATTCCTCCGACCCGCCTGCATAGGTGGTTAGGTTGATGGTGGTTGGGATTGTCTCCATCGGGCTGAAACTGTCGAAAGACCATTTGTCGCCGACCATGCCCGTCATGCAGACAACGCCACCCTTGCGGGCCGTCCGTAGCGAATCCGCCAACGTCGTGACGCCCACCAACTCCAACACTTTGTTGACGCCGCAGGGGAACACTTCTCGGACCTGTGCGGCGATCTGGCCGGTATCAATGAAGACCTGGTCCGCGCCATTATTGCGAAGTAGCTTCTCCCGCGAAGGATCACGTGTGGTCGCCGCGACGACCGCGCCGTGCTTCCGTGCGATGGCTGCTGCGGCCAGCCCGACGGATGTCGTTCCGCCGCGAATGAGTAGCGTCTCGCCCTTCTTCAGCTGCAACGCCGTGAACAGCGAGCCCCATGCGGTCTGGAGCATTTCAGGAATGGCGCCCAAGGTTGGCCAGTCGAGGCTCGTGTCGAGCTTCTGAACCTGGCTGGCGGGAACAATCGTATACTCTGCGTACCCTCCATCGAAGGCACGCCCCATGCCACCCATCGCTGTCGCGACGAGGTCTTCGCTCCTGAACTCCCCGCCAGGGGCCGTTTCGACGTAACCCGTCGCCTCTATGCCAAGAATCCGGGGAAAGGCGACATTCGGAGAGTGTCCTTGCCGAGTGAAGAGTTCGGACCGATTCAGACCGAACGCTTTCACACGGATCAGGACTTCGCCATCCTTCGGCTCGGGGACCGGACGTGTTTCCAGCTTAAGCACGTCCGGTCCGCCAGGCTTATGAATGACGGCTGCCCTCATCGTCTTCGCCATGGTCATGCCCCCGCCCGACGTGTTTGGAATGCAGTAAGGCTGAGGCCCGGTGCGCTAGTCTTGCTGGCTCCCGAAAGGATGAAGATAGCCGACATGCCTGGACGTTCAGGAATGTCGGCATGCTTGAGAATGTTGTCGAACATGGCTGTTCTTCCCTCTCTCGGCCTATTGGCGCGGCGGGTTGGTGGTGGAGAAGATGTAGCGGGCGATCTTCCAGTCACCGGCCCCCGTTTTAGCGAAAATGAACAGCTCCTGATTGGCTTCCGGCGCGCGGTGGCCATTGGCGTTGATCTTCACAAAGCCCTGAGATCGAGTCCGTACAAAAGCCCATTCCGGCGCAATTTGCGCGATCTCGTCGATCTCGAAATCGATATCGAGGGTGATGGCGCTGAAGACTCCGTCATAGGCCGCGCGAATGGCATCGGTTCCTATACTCGGCAAGTTGTGCTGGGGCATGAATACGCCATCCTCAGCGTAAAGTGAGAGAACGGTTGCAGTGTCCGACGCATTTAGCGCGGCCTCATAGGTGGTAAGCACGGCTGCAATCGCGTCGCGATCCTTGTCGTGCTGAGCCGAGGCGACCCCCGTCGATGCGGCGATAATGGCGGCGAGAGCAAGGGTGCTTTTGAGCAAGGGTTTCATTGAACGTCTCCTTTGTTTGGTTCGGCGCATCCGCCGTTACAAAGAAACTTAGGATATTTCCGAATTTTGGATTAGATGGTATTATTTGGAATCATTATCCCAATAATGGAATTATGTATGGCGGACCTCAACTCCCTGATTGTCTTCGCACGGGTCGCGGAAACCATGAGCTTTTCCGAAGCAGCCCGACGCCTGAACATGCCGATTTCGACCGTCTCTCGCAAAGTGGCGGATCTGGAAGATCAGCTCGGTGTACGCCTCATCGAGCGTTCGACACGGAGCCTGCGGCTGACAGATGTCGGGGCGGATGTCCTCGCCGAGGCCCAGCGCGGAGCAGAAGTAAGCGAAGCCGTTCAGAGCATTGTTTCAAACCAACTGACCGAGGTTAGAGGACTGCTGCGCCTATCTGCGCCGCCCAGTATCGCCGACAGCGTGCTCGCGCCGATCCTCATCGCTTTCCAGGCGTCCTACCCGCGGGTGCGCGTGCATGTCCTCGTCACTGACCGCTTTGTCGATCACATCGCCGAAGGCGTTGATCTCGCTTTCCGTGTAGGTGCGTTGAAAGACTCCGCGCTAGTGGCCCGGACAATTCTGACCTATCGCCGCCGCCTCCTGGCCAGCCCCGGCTATTTGTTGGGGCGCAAGGGTCCCACGAGGCCGGCGGAACTAACAGACGAGAATCTACTCGCCTTCTCATCCTCGACCGGCGAGCACAGCTGGACATTCTGCAAAGGCGAAGCCTCGGAGACGATCCGCTTCCAACCGCACCTCGCCATGAATGATTATGCAGGCCTTGCGACGGCGCTTGCCTCAGGCAGCGGCATTGGCGATTTGCCGCCCATCGTGCGTCCTGATTTCTTCCAGTCCGGTAAGCTCGTCGAAGTCATGCCTGACTGGACCTTCCGAGCAGAAACGCTGTCCATGGTCCATCTCGGCAATCGGCACATTCCAAGGCCAGTTCGCCTGTTCAAGGATTTTGCGAGCCAGGCGGCCCCGTCCATGTTTCCCGCGCTGCCTGTGTGAACGCTCATCGCTGGTGTGACCGCAGGGTCGCCCATTCCTGCCGTACTCGGCGAGTCCGGCTAGTACAGGACGGTGGTTGTGCGAAGGTTTGTGTCATCACTGGGGTCAATAGCCTACCCAAGTGCCCAGTTTTGTTCTGGAGCGGTGATGAAATGGCGCACCGGGGAAGATTCGAACTCCCGACCCCCAGATTCGTAGTCACCCAGCTACAGCGACTTCCCTTGGCGTTACCTAGGACGTTACCTAGGCCCAAGGGAGCAGTTTTGAAAACTACCTAAATATTTGAAATTGTTGGTGCCCAGGGCCGGAATCGAACCAGCGACACGCGGATTTTCAGTCCGCTGCTCTACCAACTGAGCTACCTGGGCGCACCATTGACGAGGCCGCCGGCGAGGGCGGCCTTCGGAAGTGGCGCGGGTTATACGGGATGGCCCTTGTCCTGTCCAGCGTGCAAGTGAGCATCGGAATGGCTGCTCCCGCTGCGGTTTTCCTGCGGAATCCGGCGATCACGATCCCGTGAATGAGCGGTCTGACTCCGGTTCGGCCTCGTTTGCTCCTCGGGACCCAAAAGCTGGAGATCGACCGTGAGACTCGCCGTTATCGCCTTCGCCGCCTTTGCCGCCATCCAACCCGCCATCGCTGCCGAAACTGCAACTGGCGACCAGATCAAGAGCGCAATCTCCGGCAACACCGTGCAGGGAAGCATGGTCGCCACGGGCGTCTACAGCGAGTTCTATGATGCCGACGGGACGATCCGCGGCAAGGACTACAAGGGCAAGTGGCGCGTCGACGGCGATCGGATGTGCTTCGCCTACGGGACCGACCCGGAAGCGTGCTGGAACGTCCGCCTCGACGGCACGACCGTCACCTGGGTCAAGGACGGCAAGGACGACGGCACGGGCACGATCGTGACCGGCAATCCGAACGGGTTCTGACCACCGGCCAAATCGGCGCGCGTCAGGGCACGTTTTCCGGCACTTTCCCGGCTGCCTCCACCGTCTCGTCGCCATGCCCGCCGACCTTCGGCTGGCCTATCCCCGCGAGCCGGTGCACGCGCTCCCGCAGGGCCTGCATGATTACGTAGAGGCCCGGAATGACGAAGATGCCGATCACCGCGGCTGCGAGCATGCCGCCGAACACGGCTGAGCCGACCGAGCGTCGGCTCGCCGCGCCGGCGCCCTCCGCGACCACCAGCGGCAAAAGGCCCAGGATGAACGCGAAGCTCGTCATCATGATCGCGCGGAACCGCAGCTTTGCGCCCTCGAGCGCCGCGGCGACGATGTCCGCGCCGTGGCGGCGCTGCTCGATCGCGAACTCGAAGATGAGAATCGCGTTCTTGGCCGCGAGCGCCACGAGCACGATGAGGCCGATCTGGGCGTAGATGTTGTTGTCGAGCTTCATCGCGATGAGGAAGCCCATCGCGCCCGCGATCGCCACCGTCACGGACAGCATCACGCCCACGGGAAGGAGCCAGCTCTCGTAGAGCGCCACGAGGAAGAGATAGGCGAACAGGATCGACAGCGCGAAGATGAAGCCCGTCTGGCCGGATGCTTCCTTCTCCTGGAGCGCCGTTCCCGTCCACGAGTAGCTGTAGCCCGCCGGGAGTGTCGTCGCCGAGATCTGCTCCATGGCGGCGAGCGCCTCGCCTGAGGAGACGCCCGGCGCGGGGCTGCCGTTCACCGTGATCGAGCGCACGTTGTTGTAGCGCGTGATCGACGCCGGCGCGACCTGCAGGGCAACCTCCGCCACGGCGCGCAACGGCACCATCTCGCCCTTCGCGTTGCGGACGTAGATGCGGAAGACGTCGTCGATCGTCATGCGGTTCTCGGGCTTGGCGATCAGCATCACGTTCCACGTGCGCCCGAGCATGTTGAAATCGTTCACGTAGAAGCCGCCGAGCGCTGCCTGCATCGCCTGGAACACGTCCGACACCTGGACGCCGAGCATCTGCAACCGCTCGCGGTCGAGGTCGAGGCGAATCTGCGGCGTCGAGACCGAGAAGGTCGTGAAGACGCCGCGCAGCTTCGGATCCTGGTTTGCCGCGAACGTGAGTCCGCGCGCCACGGCGGCCAGCGTCTCGGGGCTCTTTCCTTCCAGATCGTTGAGCTGGTACTCGAAGCCAGATCCGGTGCCGAGGCCGATGATGGGCGGCAGGTTGAAGGCGAAGACCTGCGCCGCCGTCAGCGTGGCGAACTTGGCCTGGAGTTTCCGGATCAGCCCCTGCGCCGACTCGGCCGAACCGTGCCGCTCCTCGAACGGCTTCAGCAGCGCCACGAAGAACGCGCGGTTCGACTGCGCCATGCCGTCTAGCATCGAGTAGCCGACGATCGAGATCGACTTGTCGATCGCGGGCTCCTCCTCGATGATCTTGTTGATCTGCGCGACGACCTCCGCGGTGCGGTTCACGGAGGCGCCGGGCGGAAGCTGCGCCTCCATGAAGAATGCGCCCTGATCCTCGTCGGGCAGAAAGCCCGTTGGCACCTGCCGCATGAGGAGCACGGCGAGCGCGGTGGCCGCCGCCACGGCCAACAGCGTCAGGATCGGAAACCGCACCAAAGGCCGGCACAGTGCCACGTAGCCGTCGCGGATGCGGTCGATGATGCGCGACAGGAATCCCAGGATGCCGGTCGGCTTGCCGTGGCCCGACAGCACCAGCGAACAGAGCGCCGGCGACAGCGTCAGCGCGTTGACGGCCGAGATCAGCATCGAGACCGACACCGCCATGGCGAACTGCTTGTAGAGTTCGCCCGAGAGGCCAGGGATGAACGCCGTCGGCACGAACACCGACAGGAGCACGAGCGTGATGCCGAGGATCGGCGCGGTGATCTCGCCCATCGCCTTCTTCGTCGCGTCCGCGGTCGAGAGGTGCGGCTCCTCCTCCATGATGCGCTCGACGTTCTCGACCACCACGATCGCGTCGTCGACGACGATGCCGATCGCCAGCACCAGCGCGAGCAGCGATACCGTGTTCGCCGAGAAGCCGAACGCCAGCATCACCGCGAAGGTGCCGATCAGCGCCACCGGCACGGCGACCACCGGCACGATGGTGGCCCGGAACTTCGCGAGGAAGATCAGCACCACGATGGCGACGAGGATGAAGGCCTCGAACAGCGTCTTCTGTACCTCGTGGATCGTGTCCTTCACGAACACGGTCGTGTCATAGGCGAAGGTGTAGTCGAGACCTTCGGGAAAGCGCTTCTTGAGTTCGTCCATCGCCTTGCGCACGCCGTTGGCGACGGCCACGGCGTTGGCGCCGGGCGCCTGGTATACCTGGATGCCGGCGCCGGGCTTGCCGTTGAGCAGGCTGTAGATGTCGGAGGACTTTGCGCCGAGCGTCACGCGCGCGATGTCGCCCACGCGCACCGTGCTGCCGTCGGGATTGGCGCGCACGATGATGCGCTCGAACTCCTCCTTCGTCTCCAATCGCCCTTGCGTGGTGATCGTGATCTGGAAGCGCGCGTCCTCTGTGATCGGTGCTCCGCCGACGCGGCCGACCGCCGCCTGGACGTTCTGTGCACGGATCGCCTTGATCACGTCGCCGGTGGTGAGACCGAGCGAGGTGAGCCGCTCGAGGTCGACCTCGATTGTCATCGCGTAGTCGAGCGCGCCGAAGAGGCTCGCCGAGCCGACGCCCGGAACGCGCGCCAGCGTGTCGAGCACGTTGATCGTCACGTAGTTGGAGAGGAACAGCGTGTCGTACTTGTTCGTCGGCGAATAGAGCACCGGGATCTGCAGCAGCGCGGACGAACGCTTCGCCACGATGACGCCGTTGCGGGTCACCTCCTCGGGCAGCTTCGGCGAGGCGAGCTGCACGCGGTTCAGCACGTTCACGGTGTTGATGTCGGGATCGGTGCCGACCTTGAACGAGACGGAAAGCGTGTACGACCCGTCGTTGCCGGAGGTCGACTTCATGTAGATCATGTTGTCGACGCCGTTGACCTGCGACTCGATGAGCTGGCCGACCGTCTTTTCGACAACCTCGGCAGAGGCGCCGGGATAGGAGGCCGTCACCGACACCTGCGGCGGCACGATGTCGGGGAACTGCGCGACCGGGATTCGGAACAGCGCGAGCGCGCCGGCGATCGTGATCACCACCGAGATGACGATCGCGAGGCGGGGACGATCGACGAACAGCGAGGACAGCATGGCCCGCTCTCCCGTTGCGCGCTTAGAGGCTGCCGATGGTGTTCGGCACCACCGTGGGCGTCACCACCGCACCGGGCCGCGCGCGCTGCTGGCCTTCGATGATCACCTTGTCGCCGGTGGCAAGCCCTTCCTGCACGATCGCCATGCCCGAGCGGTACTGGCCGAGCTTGATGCGCTTCACCTCGACCTTGTCGCCCTCGCCAACGACGAGGACGAACGGCCCCTGCTGGTCGATCGCGATCGCCGACTGCGGGATGACGATCTGCTTTACCGGCGTGCCGAGTTCGAGCACGACTCGCACAGACATGCCGTCGACGAGGAGGCCCTTGGGGTTCGGGAACTGGGCGCGGGCGGTGACGCTGTCCGTCGTCTGGCTCGCCTCGACGTCGAGCAGCGAGACGTTGCCGGCGTCGGCGTAGGGCTTGCCGTTGGCGAGGATGAGCGACGTCTTGACCTGCGTCGCCTGCTGGTCGGACGACTGGTAGTTCAGGATGTCGCGCTGCGTGATCGGGAACGTCACGTAGATCGGGTCGTTGCTGACGATCGTCGCGAGCACGCCGGAGTCGGGGCCGACGAGATTGCCCGGGGTCACCTTCGCCGGACCGATGCGGCCGTCGATCGGCGCGATGATGTCGGTCCAGGAGAGGTTGATCTCCTTCTGCCGCACGGCCGCCTGCGCCTGCAGCACGTCGCCCTTCGCCTTGCCTTCGCTCGCGGTGCGCTCGTCCATGGTCGACTGCGAGATCGTGCCCTTCTTGACGAGTTCGGCGCCTCGGTCGAGCTGCAGCTGCGCGTTCTTCAGAAGCGCTTCGGCCGCGGCGAGATTCGCCTTCGCTTGGTCGAGCTCCGCCTGGAACGGCGCCTTGTCGATGACGAACAGGACCTCGCCCTTCTTCACGGGCTGCCCTTCCTTGAACAGCCGCTGGTCGAGGAAGCCTGTGACGCGGGCGCGGATGTCCACTTTCTCTGCCGCCTGCACGCGGCCGAGGAACTCGTGGCGTTCGGCAAGATCGGTCTGTTCGGCGAGCGACACGATCACCGCCGGCGGCGGGGCTTGCGCGGGTGCGGCAGTCTGGGCTCGGGCCGGACTGAGCGCGAGCGCGGCGCAGATCAGCACCGGGACCATTCGGATGATCATCGAGGCCGTGCGCATCATGCCCTCCCAAGGATTCGGTTAGAGCTCAGACCCTAGCATGGGGACATCCTCAGTGCTTGACCTTCCCGGAGTCCGGGGCGGGCAGATTTTCTTCCTCGAGGTCGGGCGTCTCGTCCACGGGGATCGCGTAGTTGCCGCCGAGCCATCGGTTGAGGTCGACGTCCGCGCATCGCTTGGAACAGAACGGCTTGTACTGATCCGTCGCCGGCTTGCCGCAGATCGGGCATCTCGGCGTCTTGCGCCCGGCTTCGCTCACACGAGCTCCGTCGCCGCGTTGAGCCACGTCTGGTACACGGGGTAGCCCGCTCCCTCGAGCAGCGCCACCGTCTCGTACAGCGGCAGGCCGACCACGCTCGAATGCGAACCGTTCAGTGCGCGGACAAAGCTTTCCGCCCGGCCCTGGATCGCGTATGCGCCGGCCTTGCCGCGCCACTCGCCGCTGGTGAGATAGGTCTCGAGGTCCTCGCGCGTCAGCCGCTTGAAGCGCACCTTGGTGTCGACGACGCGGCTCGACGTCCGCCCCGACGGAGCGACGACGGCAATCGCCGTGTAGACGTGGTGCGACCGTCCGGACAAAAGTTTCAGCGCCCGCGCGGCGTCTTCGGGCGTGTCGGGTTTCGGCACGATGCGGCGGCCGACCGCGACCACCGTGTCCGCGGCGACGATGAAGCGCTTCGGCCCGATCTGGTTGACGGTCGGCGCCTGCGCGGCCGCTTTGGCCTTGTCGAGCGCGAGCCTCAACGCCAGCGCGCGCGGCGTCTCGCGGCGGCCCGGCGTCTCGTCGACGTCGACGGGATAGAGCAGATCGGGCGCGAGACCCGCGCGTTCGAGCAACGCGAGCCGGCGCGGCGACGCGCTCGCCAGAATGAGCTTCACGGTCGGCTGCTCGTTCATGGCCGGCGCCCTCGGGCGGTGGGAGTTACTTGAAGCGGTAGGTGATGCGACCCTTGGTGAGGTCGTACGGCGTCATCTCGACCATCACCTTGTCGCCGGCGAGCACCCTGATCCGGTTCTTGCGCATCTTGCCTGCGGTGTGCGCGATGATCTGGTGCCCGTTGTCGAGCTTCACGCGGAACGTCGCGTTCGGCAGAAGCTCGCTCACGACTCCTTCGAATTCCAGAAGTTCTTCCTTGGCCATGCCCCTCCATCCTAGGGTCCTTTGAAACGCGCCGGACAATGGCCGCGTTCCCCCAAGAAATCAAGCCGCACCGGCGATGCTAGACGCCGCGCGCGGCGAGCGTTCCGAACCGGGCGCGGATGCGCTTCACGAGCCCGTCGCGCACCGCCCGGTAGCTGTCGAGGATCTGCTCGCGGCTGCCCGTGGCGACGGAGGGGTCCATGGTCGGCCAGTACTCGGCGATGATCGAGTTGGTGCGGGTGAGCTCCAGCGCCTTGTGGTGCGCCTCGGGCGAGAGCGACACCACCACGTCGAACGAGGAGGAATCCTCGATGTCGTCGAACGATTTCGGCCGGAACTTCCCGAGCTCGATGCCCATCTCGTGCAGCACCGCGTCGACGAACGGGTCGCGCTCGCCGGGGCGCACGCCGCAGGAGGCGACGTAGACCTTGTGCCCGTAGAAGTGGCGCATGATCGCCTCCGCCATGGGCGAGCGGATAACGTTCTGGCTGCAGGCGAAGAGCACAGCCTGGGGAAGGTCGCCGGCCATGGGGACGCCTTAGCCGCGCCAGTGCAGGACACAGACGAGCGTGAACAGACGCCGGGCGGTGTCGAAATCGATCTCCACCTTCCCGTTCAGCCGCTCGAGCAGCAGTTCGCTTCCCTCGTTGTGGAGGCCGCGCCGCGCCATGTCGATCGTCTCGATCTGGCTCGGCGTCGCGGTGCGGATCGCCTGGTAGTAGCTTTCGCAGATCATGAAGTAGTCCTTCACGATCCGCCGGAAGGGCGATAGCGCAAGCCCGATGATCAGACACGGCGCGGCCGCCTTGTCCTTGATGTCGAACACCAGGCGGTTGTCGGCAATCGAGAGCCTGAGGTCGTAGGGGCCCGAGTCGCGCCCCGGCAGGCGGAAGGTGTTGTCCTCGAGGAGGTCGTAGATCGCGACCTTGCGCTCGTGCTCGATGTCCGGATTGGGTGCGGCGGCCAGCGACTCGTCGAGGTCGACCGCCTTGAGCTTGTCGGTCGCCGACGGCTTGGAGGGCGCTTCCGGGGCGTCCGACATCAGTCGTCCGCCGCGGCCTCGTGGCGGGGGACGCTGTGCGTCTCCCACTCCTCGCCGAGGTCCTTCAGCGCCACCTCGATGCATTCGACGTCGAGCCGCAGCGCGCCGCCGCCCGCGAACGTGAGTTCGATCTCGCCCTCCGGACCCTGCTTGCCGGGCAGGAAGCGGATCGCAAGCAGGCTCAGCACGGCGTCCGGGGCATCCCTGCGGATGCGGTGCGAGCGCACCGCCTTCACCCGCGCGATCTGCAGGCCGGTGCGGCGGCGACGCGCTGCGCCGCGACCGTTGGCGGGCACGCTCTCCCAGTCGAAGCGGTTGGCGACGAGGGCAAGTTTCTCCTGCCCTTTCAGGTACTTGAGGTCACCCACGGCGAGGATTGCATCCTGCATGTGGGCCGAGACGATGGCGAGATCGTCCTCGTCGAGCGCAGTGAGTTTCAGCGCCGTCATCCGGCCTCTCAGCTCGAGATGCGCTCGACGTCGGCGCCGCACCCCGAAAGCTTCGCCTCGAGCGTCTCGAAGCCGCGGTCGAGATGGTAGACGCGGTGCAGCATCGTCTCGCCTTGCGCGGCGAGCGCCGCGATCACGAGCGATACCGAGGCGCGCAGATCCGTCGCCATTACCTGCGCGCCGACGAGGTGGTCGACGCCCGTCACGGTGGCCGTGTCGCCGTTGAGGTGGATGTCGGCGCCGAGGCGGGCAAGCTCCTGCACGTGCATGAAGCGGTTCTCGAAGATCGTCTCGCGAATGGTCGAGGTACCCTTCGAGCGTGTCATCAGCGCCATGAATTGCGCCTGGAGGTCGGTCGGGAAGCCCGGGAAGGGCTGCGTCTCGACGGACACGGGGTCGATGCCGTGGCCATTGCGTTTCACGCGCACGCCCTGCGGCGTCGCCTGGATCTCGACGCCGGCGTTGCGCAGCGTTTCGAATGGCGCCGCGAGGTGCTCTTCCTCGGCGCCGGTCAGCGTCACGTCGCCGCCCGCCATCGCCACCGCCATCGCATAGGTGCCGGCCTCGATGCGGTCAGGAACGACCGCGTGCGTCGCGCCGTTCAGCGCCGGCACGCCTTCGACCTCGAGGGTCGCGGTGCCGATGCCGGAGATCTTGGCGCCCATCTTCTGGAGGCAGAGCGCGAGGTCGGTGACCTCGGGTTCGCGCGCCGCGTTCTCGATCAGCGTGTCACCCTTGGCGAGGGAGGCCGCCATCAGCGCTGTATGCGTCGCACCGACGGAGACCTTCGGGAACACGATCCTGCCGCCGACGAGGCCGTTCTTCGCGGTGGCGTTCACATAGCCGCCGTCGAGTTCGATCGTCGCGCCGAGCTTCTCGAGCGCCATCAGGTGCAGGTCGACCGGGCGCGTGCCGATGGCGCAGCCGCCGGGCAGCGACACCTTGGCCGTGCCGCAGCGCGCCACGAGCGGGCCGATCACCCAGAAGCTCGCGCGCATCTTCGAGACGAGCTCGTACGGCGCCACCGTGTCGGTGATCTCGCGGGCGGTAAGCGAAATCGTTTCGCCCTTCATCATGCACTCGCCGGGGCGCTTGCCCGCGACCGTCATGTCGGTGCCGTGGTTCCTGAGGATGCGCAGCAGGAGCTGCACGTCGGCCAGCCGCGGCACGTTGGCGAGCGTCAGCGTGTAGGGCGTGAGGAGGCTTGCAATCATGAGCGGCAGGGCCGCGTTCTTGGCGCCGCTGATCGAGATCGAGCCGTTCAGCTGATTCCCGCCCCTGATGCGAATCCTGTCCATGCGGCCCACCTTTCCCGAATCGCCCGCAGCCCGCGGGGTCCCACCCCTTGCGGTCCAACGCTTAGAAGCACGGGAGTTTCCGCCCGGCAACCCCTGCCGGCGTTCAGGGATCCGTCCCGTCCCCCGGACTACCCGTTCCAGAGCTTTCTGGCGGATTTCCGGCGGCGGGCCCGATTCCGTCCGTCCCGTCCTCTTCGCGAATCACGGCAGTATCGCGCCGGGCCTCCTTCCGACGGGTTAAATTGGCCCGAAGCGCCTGTTTCAGCCGCTCCTGGCGATCCTCCTTGCGCTGTCCGGTCATGCCGCGAGCGCCACGCCCTCGAGCGCTGCAGCGAGCAGGCGGCGCGTGTATTCTTCTCGGGGACGCAGGAACACCGCCTCGCTGTCGCCCTCCTCGACCACCTTGCCGTCCTTCATCACCATGATCCGGTCCGCCATCGCGCGCACAACCTTCAGATCATGGCTGATGAACAGATAGGCAAGGTCGTGGCGCGCCTGAAGATCGCGCAGCAGGTCGACGATCTGCGTCTGCACCTGCCGGTCGAGGGCGGACGTCGGCTCGTCCAGCACCACCACGGCCGGCTTCAGGATCATGGCCCGGGCGATGGCGATTCGCTGGCGCTGGCCGCCGGAGAACTCGTGCGGGTAGCGGTTGCGCAGGCCCGGGTCGAGCGCCACCTCCTCGAACGCCTTCGCCGCCGCCCGGTCGCGCTCGGCGCGCGACAGTTCCGGCGCGTGCACCAGAAGCCCCTCCGAGACGATCTCGCCGGCCGTAAGCCTCGGCGACAGCGAGCCGAACGGATCCTGCAGCACGATCTGCAGCCGCTTGCGCAGCGGCCGCATCGCCGCCTTGTCGAGGCCCGAGATGTCCTTGCCCTCGAACAGCACCGTTCCTTCGGATGGCAGGAGCCGGAGCAGCGCGCGGGCAAGCGTCGACTTGCCGGAGCCTGACTCCCCGACGATGCCGATCGTCTCGCCGCGCCTCAGCCTGAGCGAGACGTTGTCGACCGCGTGGATCAGGAGCGGGGGCGGCCCGAACAGCCCGCCGCCCAGCTTGAAGGTGAGATCGACCTTGCGGCCCTCGAGGACCACCGGCGATCCCGGTGCGGGCGGCGCCTTGGTGCCTGTGGGCTCGGCCGCCAGTAGCGCCTTCGTGTAACTGGCCTCGGGATGGGCGAACACGCGCGCGGTCTGCCCTTGCTCCACCACCTCGCCGCGACGCATGACGACGACTCGGTCGCCGATGCGGCGCACGATCCCGAGGTCGTGGGTGATGAACACCATCGCCATGCCGAGGCGGGTCTGGAGGTCCTTGAGCAGCGCGAGGATCTCGGCCTGGATGGTGACGTCGAGCGCCGTCGTCGGCTCGTCGGCGATCAGCACGTCGGGATCGTTGGCGATCGCCATGGCGATCATCACGCGCTGGCGCTGGCCGCCCGACAGCTCGTGCGGATAGGATTTCAATCGTCGCCCGGGATCGGGGATGCGGACGAGCTTGAGAAGCTCCTCGGCCCGCGCCAGCGCGGCGCGCCGGTCGAGGCCCTGATGGCGCATGATCGGCTCGACGAGCTGGTTGCCGATCGTCCACAGGGGATCGAGCGATGTCATCGGCTCCTGGAAGATCATGGTGATCTTCCGGCCACGGACGGTGTTGAGCTCGGCGGCGTCGAGCGCGAGCAGGTTCCGGCCGCGGTAGTCGACGACGCCTTCGGCCGTGCCGTTCGAGGCGAGGAGTCCCATCGCCGCCATCATGAGCTGGCTCTTGCCCGAGCCCGACTCGCCGACGATCGCCACCGTCTCGCCTGCAGAGACATCGAGGGAGACGCCCTTCACCGCCTCGACCGCCCCATCGAGCGTGCGGAAGGTAACGCAAACATTCTCGAGCGACAGGACCGGTGCCATGATCAGCGGTCCTTCGGGTCGAGCGCGTCGCGCAGGCCGTCGCCGATGAAGTTCAGCGCGAACAGCGTGGACGTGAGGAAGAGCGACGGGAAGATCAGCAGCCAGTTGGCGGCCGGGATGTTGTTCTTGCCCTGCGAGATGAGGACACCCCAGCTCGACATCGGCTCCTGCACGCCGAGGCCGAAGTAGGACAGGAAGCTTTCGAGGATGATCACCTGCGGCACGAGCAGCGTCATGTAGATGACGACGGGTCCCAGGAGGTTCGGCACGATGTGCCGGCGCAGGATGCCGGTCCAGCCGACGCCCAGGGCTTCCGCCGCCTGCACGTACTCCTGGCGCTTGATCGACAACGTCTGCCCGCGGACGATGCGGGCCATGTCGAGCCATAGTACGGCGGCGACCCCTAAGAACATCAGGAGGAAATTCCGCCCGAAGAAAACCACGAGCATGATCACGAAGAAGATGAACGGCAGCGAATAGAGGACGTCGACGATGCGCATCATCACCTCGTCCGTCTTGCCGCCGATGAGGCCCGAGGTCGCGCCGTAGGCGACCCCGATGACGACCGAGACGAGACCGCCGAGGAAACCGATGGCGAGGGAAACGCGCCCGGCAATGAGCGTGCGAGTCAGCATGTCGCGGCCGTTCGAGTCGGTGCCGAACAGGAAGTACATGCGATGAATCTTCGCCCGCATCGTCAGCGTCAGTCCCCCATCAGCGGTGCCTTCGACGGCGGCGTCGGAAAAGACCGACGAGCGATCGAGGTAGCGGGTGACGCGCGCGTCGATCGGCTTCGCTGACTTCACCGTCACCACGATCCCGTCGCCCTCCTCCGACCAGGATACGATGTCGAGGCGCGCGCGTTTCATCGCCTCGGTCAGCGCCCCGCCGATCTGGTCAGCCTTCGGGTACGGCGACATCGACGGCGGCATCCGCACGTAATCGGGGTAGATCGTCGAGAACTCGTGCCCGGTGAACCACGGGCCGGCGATGCAGGCGATGACCATCGCGAGCAGGAACCAGGCGCTCACCACGGCGGCGCGGTTCGCCTTGAGCCTGCCCCAGGCGTCGGCCCAGAGCGAGCGCCCTTGCGCTTCCTCGGCCGGGACGGGTTCGAGTGCGGCGAGGTCAGTCATAGCGCACCCGGGGGTCGATCAGCGCGTAGAGCACGTCCACGATGAGGTTGAACACGATCGTGAAGATCGCGATTACCACCACCGTGCCCATGACCAGCGTGTAGTCGCGATTGAGGGCCGCCTCGATGAAGTAGCGCCCGACGCCGGGGATGGCGAAGATCGACTCGACGATGATCGAGCCGGTGAGGAGCGCCGCGGCAGCAGGCCCCGCGTACGAGACGATCGGCAGGAGAGCACCGCGCAGCGCGTGTTTCACCACGACGGAGAACTGCGAGAGACCGAGCGCGCGCGCGGTGCGGATGTGGTGCGAGCGCAGCGCCTCGATCATCGAGCCGCGCATCAGCCGCGCCACGATGGCGATCTGCGGCAGCGCGAGCGTGAGGACCGGTCCGATCTTGTTGACCAGCGCGCCGCCGCCCCAGCCGGCGACCGGCACGAGCTGCAGCGTCAGTGCGAAGAGAAGCTGGTAGAGCGGTGCGACAACGAACGTCGGGATCGTCGAGCCCGCGGTCGCGAGCGCGATGACCCCGTAGTCCGCCGACTTGTTCTGGTTGAGCGCGGCGATCACGCCGAGGATGCCGCCGAGCACCAGCGCCAGCGCCAGGGCGGTCGCGCCGAGCTCGATCGACACTGGCAGGCCGGTGCGGAACAGGTCCGCCACGGTGAAGTCCGGCATGTTGTAGGAGGGGCCGAGATCGCCGTGCAGCAGGTCGCGCAGGTAGTAGGCGTACTGCTGCCAGAGCGGTGCGTCGAGATGATAGACGCGCTCGAGGTTCGCCTTGATCGTGGGGTTGAGCCCGCGCTCCTGGTTGAAGGGGCCGCCGGGGGCCACCCGCATCAGGAAGAACGAGATCGTCACGATCGCGAACAGCGTCGGGATCGCCGTCAGGAGACGCTTCAGGACGTAACGCAGCATGGCCGTGCGGGGGCTTCGCCACCGCCGGGGAATGAACCCCGGCGGCGGGAGTCAGCCTGTCGGCGTCACTCCTTCGAGATGAAGCGCGACGGGTGCACGTCCATCACGTTGTCATCGAAGCCCTTGAGCTTCGACGATACGAGGTTGTGGTAGCTGTAGAACAGGAGCGGGATCTGCCCGTGGTCGTTGAGCAGGATCGCCTCCGCCGCGGCGAGGTCCTTCAGCCGCTCGTCCGCATTGCCGCCGGCAGCAGCCGCCTTGTCCATCGCCGCCTCGAAGGCATCGCTCTTGTACTGGGCGTAGTTGTTTCCGGAAGCCTTGCGCGAGATGCCGAGGAACGTCTCCGGGTCCTTGTAGTCGGCGATCCAGGCGGCTCGCGCGATGTCGAAGTTGCCCTTCTGCTCGAGGAAGCCGTAGTGCGTCTTGGTGTCGGTGTTGACGAGCGACACTTCGACGCCGAGCGGCTTCAGCTGCTCCTGGATCGCGACCGCCGTGTTCTTGTGGTTTTCCGACGTGTTGAACCGGATCTCCATCTTCAAGGGCTTGTCCGGCCCGTAGCCGAGGTCGGTCAGGATCTTCTTCGCCGCATCCTCACGGTCGAGCTGCGACATCGAGGCGTAGTCGAAGGTCGGCGGCGTGTAGCCCGCGATGCCCGGAGGCACCATCGAGTAGGCCGGGATCATGCTGTTGCCCCACACCTTTTCGGCGAGGTAGTCGCGGTCGATCGCCATCGAGATCGCGCGGCGCAGCTGAACGTTCGTCCACGGATCCTTGTCGGTCTTGAACGCATAGTAGTACGTGCCGAGGTAGGGGCCGATGTGCACCTGGTCGCCGAGCTTGGCGCGGATGTCGGCGAGCTGCTCGGTCGGCATGTCGTCGTTCGAGTCGAGTTCGCCGGCCTCGAAGCGCTTCAGCGCGGTCGAGCGGTCTTCCGTCGGGATGTAGTTCACGACGTCAATCTTCACGTTCGCCGCATCGTAGAACTTCGGGTTCTTCACGAGCTTGATGTGGTCGTTCGGCACGAACTCGGCGAGTGTGAACGCGCCGTTCGAGACGAGGTTGCCCGGCTTGATCCAGTCCGCGCCAAGCTTCTCGATCGCCGCCTTGTTGACCGGGTAGGTCGCCTGGTGGGTCAGCATCTCGAGGAAGTAGGGCGTCGGCGCCTTGAGCGTGATCTCGAGCGTCTCGGGATCGATCGCCTTGACGCCGAGGTCCTCGACCTTCGCCTTGCCGCCGTTGATCTCCTCGCCGTTCTTCACGACGTAGAGCATCGAGGCGTATTCGGCCGCGGTCGCCGGGTCGAGCAGGCGGCGGAAAGAATAGACGAAGTCGTCGGCGGTGACGGGATCGCCGTTCGACCAGGTCGCGCCCTTGCGCAGCTTGAAGGTGTAGACGGTGCCGTCGGGCGACACGGTCCAGCTTTCGGCGGCGCCCGGAATGAGGTTCGCCTTGGTGTCCTGCATCACGAGCCCCATGAAGAGGTCGCGCAGGATGTTGGCTTCGTAGGTGGTCGACGTCTTGTGTGGATCGAGGGATTCGGGATCGGCGGAGTTGCCACGGTTGTAGACGACTTCCGCGTGGGCAATCGGGGCGGTGACCGCGCCGACCACGAGCATCGCGAGCATCGCGAGCCAGAGTGACAAACGTGTACGCATGTTTTTTGTGACCTCCCTCAAGTGGACAGTTGTTTCCCTCGTCCAGGCGATCGGGAGCCTATCACGAATTTTTCACGCGGCGCACAGGGGTTCGCCGAGCCGCCGAAATCCCTTGCCGCCCGCGGCGTTCAACCATATACAAGCCGCCGTCCAACCGACCTTTGATGCTGTTGTAGCTCAGTGGTAGAGCACTCCCTTGGTAAGGGAGAGGTCGAGAGTTCAATCCTCTCCAACAGCACCAGTTTTCCGTTTCCGGCTGCTGCCGGGTGCCGGTTGGCGATTTCTTCACGGTACTGTCGCTTTCGCCGCCCTTCCTGTTGGCGGAACGACCGGGTTTGCGGTTTAGTGGAGTCGGCCGCGAATCCCCGAACGGGAACGCGGTGCGTCATTTCCGGGGGCGGACGTGACCAGAGGCCAAGAGGGACCGGGGCCGCGCGCAAGCGAAAGCCGGTCGTTCGCGCGGAGAGGAGATCGATATGCGCAAGAGTCCGTTCGTGGTCGCAGTGGCGGTCGCGGCCGCCCTGTCGGCCGCAGCGCCTTCGGCCAACGCCTGGAGAGCGGTCGCCGTGGGCGGTTACCACGGCGGCGCCGTAGCCGTCGGCGGTTATCACGGAGCCTACGTCGGTTATCACGGCGGCGGCTGGTACGGCGGCGGCTATCATGGCGGCTGCTGGGGCTGCGGTGCAGTCGCGGCGGGTGCTGCCGCGGGCGTCGTGGCGGGAGCCACCGTCGCTGCGGCGGCGGCACGCCCCTATTACCCGCCGGTTTACTACCCGGCCGGCGCTGCCTGCCCGCCCTATCCGCCTTACCCCTGGTATTGCCAGTGAACCGCACCATCGGAGAACGTTCCATGAAACTTCATCTGGCAACCGCGCTCGCTGCGGGACTTCTTGTTGGCACGCCACACGCCTTCGCCCAGACGGCGGGCGGGTCCGATACCACCACTGTCGCGGAAAGCGCGCCTGAGGACTCTGCCGCAGCTGATTCCAAGTCTCGGCCGATCCCGACTCTGCGGTGCACCTTCACCGACGTCCGGGCGTGCCCGGCCGGCAAGGCGTGCCTGGAAGGCAAGGCCGTGCAGGGCATCACATTGCCCATGAAGGTGACGGCGGACTTCGAGTCGAACATCGTCGCCTCGATCGACGAGAACGGCTTCGCCCGCGCCGACGAGATCGACCAAACGGTGTCTTCCGCCGGGCAGCTGATCGTGCAGGGCGTCGATGGCGCCTTCGCCTGGCAGATGGTCATCCACGACAGCAGCGACGCGGTTTCCCTGTCGATGCAGACCGCCGACACGGCGATCACGCTCTACGGCAAGTGCACGAAGTAACAACTCCGGGACGCGCCAAGAAGAGGCGCGTCCCGTTTGCACCGGCGAGTCGCGTGTAGCTCAAGTTTATCGACAGTTGTACCAGCGATCGTGAATCCGTACCTTTCTGGAATTACTAGACAACATCACGCTCTGTTAACCATGATTATCGGTTCATCTATAGGTCATCCCTGCGCCGCTTGAATTCCCGGCGATTTTCATAAAATTTTCACTCGCGTCGCCGATGAGGGGGCGCGGCAAAAGAAGACCGGGAACAGCGGCTCCCGGACCAACAGGGATTTGATGATGAACCTTCGTACAATCGGCAGCCTCGCGCTGCCCCTCGTGCTTGCGCTTGCGGTGTCTTCCGGCGCCCAGGCATCGACATGCAAGTCGGCCGAGTGTTCGACTTCCAAACTCACGGTACAGTCCTCATCCTCGAAGAAGGCGCTCGCCACGGTGAAGTCCTTCAAGAGCGTGAAGATTTCCAAGAAGTCCAAATCGTCCAAGAAGGGCTCGGGCGTCGGCTCGACACTGGCTGGCGCCGCGCCGCTCAACATTGTGAACCTCCTGCAGAAGCCGCCGCTTCCGCTCAAGCCGCTGGGTAATGTCAACCTCAACGACGAGGACAGGATCGCCGATACGCCGATCCCCCCCGCCGGACTGCTGCTCGTGACCGGCCTTCTCGGCGTAGGCTACCTCAGCCGTCGCAAGGGACTGTCGACCACCGCGGCCTGACCAACCCCGAGTTTCCGTTGCCCTCAAGAGCCCTCGCCATCGGTGGGGGCTTTTTGCTGTGCGCTTCCGGATTACTCCTCGCCGGCGCCGTGACGCGCGGAGGTGTCCGCCATGCGCTGGTCGGCCTTCGCGCGGACCGTGCGGGCGACTTCCGGGTTCCTGTCCATGAACACGCGGAAATCACGCTCCGACAGTTTCAGCAACTCGGTCGGCTGGAGCGAGCGTACGGTCGCCGTGCGGCGCTGGCGCGTCACCATCGCAATCTCGCCGAAGAAGTCGCCCTCGCCGAGCCGAACGGGCGTGCCGGGCAGTTCCACCTCGACGCGGCCGTTGACGATGAAGTACATGCCGTCCGCCTCATCGCCCTTCACGACGATCTCGGTGCCGCCCGGCACCTTGCGAGCGGTCAGCATGGAGGCGAGCTGGGCGATCGCGGCCGCGTCGAGGCGCTGGAACAGCGGCACGCGCGCGACCATCGCAAAGCTCACCACGAAGTCGCGCCGCTTGATCTCGTCCTGGAAGCCGGTCGCGATGATGCCGACGGGCAGCGCGAAGAACATGATGCCCGCGCCCATGGTGAACCCTGCAATGACCTTGCCGACCGTCGTCACAGGCGTCACGTCGCCGTAGCCGACGGTCGAGAGCGTTACGACGGCCCACCACATCGCGAGCGGGATCGAGCCCATCTTGTCGGGCTGGATCTCTCCCTCCGCGAGGTACATCGCCGCGCCGCTGACGAGGAGCAGGCCGCCGAACAGGATGAACGTCCCCGCAAGCCTGCGCCACTCGGCGCCGAGCACGCGGCCGATCGTCTGCAGCGCCGGCACGTAACGGGTCAGCCGGAAGAAGCGCACGACGCGCAGCGCCCGCCACATGGCGAGGTCGAACCCGATCAGGGCCGCGAGAATCGTCGGCAGGATCGCGACGAGATCGAGCAGCATGAGCGGCGTCGCCGCGAAGCGCGCGCGTGCCACCGATTCGGGCAGGCTGCGATAGAACGGGTTGTGCGGCGCGGTCCACAGACGGGCAAGGTACTCGACCGAGAAGATCGCGACGCACATCCAGTCGAACTCGTCGAAGGCGGGCCCGTAGCGGGCATTGATCTCCGGCACGGTGGTGAGCACAACGCCGGCGACGTTTGCCAGGATCAAGGCGACGATGAAGATGTTGAAGATGCGGGACGGAGTATCGTTGCGCCGGCCCGTCTCGAGGATCTCGAACAGGCGGGCGCGCACCCGCATCAGGGGAGACGTCGATACTTCCATTGCGCCCGGAACGATTGCCCGCCGCCGCGCGCTTGTCCAGCGTCTTGATCGGGAACGGTTTTCCGTCAAGAGCGCCGGTCGTGCTGCCGGCGCCACTCGCGCGGCGGCTCGAATACGCCGGACCAGAGGCCTCGTCGCGCCTGCCGCGCCTCGGCTTCGACGCCGACGTACTCGGCACTTCCGGGATAGGCGATCGCCCAGCCCTCGGCGACCATCTGCCGGTTGACGTCGATGCCGTTTGCCAGACACACCGCGACGGTACGGCCGAAGCGGTCGGTGTCGCGGGCGGAACAGGCGATCTCGCGGCGGTCCGTGAGCCGCTTCAGCGCCTGCTTCGCCTCGCGCCCGCACGGGTACTCTCCGCCGGTCGAGGTTGCGCAGGTCTGGAACAGTTCGGGAGCGTCGATGCCGTAGAGCCGGATGTCGCCGTCAGGCCCGCGCAGCGTATCGCCGTCGATCGCAACGAGGCGGCCGGGCGGCGCCGTGCGTGTATCGACGGCGCCAAACCGGTTCATCGCGAAGAGCACCATCGTCAGGACGAGCAGGAACACCAGCGCATCAGCGATGGTGCGGAACAACGACCGCCGCCTTGGCCTGCGCCACGCCATAGCCGGTTCCGTCAGCGCCTCTCCCAGCGGTTCGCTGCGGCGTCGTCTCGGCTGTCGGCCTCGACCCAGTGCGCTCCCTCAGGCGTCTCCTCGCTTTTCCAGAACGGCGCCTTGGTCTTCAGCCAGTCCATCAGGAACTGGCAGGCCTCGAAGGCCGCTTCGCGATGCGCGGAGGCGGTGATCACCAGCACGATGTCGTCGCCGGGCTCGAGGCGGCCGTAGCGGTGAATGACGAGCGATGCCTCGAGCGGCCAGCGACGGTGCGCTTCCACATCGATCGCCTCGAGCGCGCGCTCCGTCATGCCGGGATAATGCTCGAGCGTCATCGTGCGTACCGCGCCCGCGCCGGAGAGGTCACGCACGGTGCCGATGAACATGGCGACGCCGCCGATCTTGTGGTTCTCGCCCTTCAGCGCGCGCAGCTCGCGTTCAAGGTCGAAGGGGGCCTTCTGCACACGGATCATGAGCCGACGATGGCCTCACGGAGCGATCGGTGTCAAACGATCAGGGTTGCGGAGCGGGTTCCGGGAGCGACAGGAAAGGGTTGCTCTCACCCAGGACCGGCGGCGGGTTCGCCGCAACGTCCTTCAAAGCGCGCGGGCTGGCCCAGGGGCCCTTCAGGAGCACCGACACCGCCTCGCCCTTGGCATCGCCCTGCGGCTGCGCCGAGATGCGGAGGTCGAGGGCGCGGCGCAAAAGGTCGATCGTCCCGGAGCCCGAAATCTGCACGTCCTTCGCCGTGTACATGAGGTCGCCCGTCGTGCCGATGCCATCCTGGACGGAGAAGGTCGCGGTGGCGATGGTGAACGGCGACCGGTCCTGCGCACCGCCCTCCCAGCCGGTCAGGATCCTCCCCTTCACGTCGGCCAGCATCTTCGCCACGTCGACGCCCTTGATCGCCCCGTCAGACACCTTCACGCCCGCCGTGCCCTTCAGCATCGACACCATCTCGAGTTCGCTGGTCCCGGAACCATCGAGCGTCACGTCGAACGAGACCTTGCCGTCCAGCGGATCGGCTCCCGTCAGCGCCGCCATCAGGCGGTTCGCCGCGATGTCGTCGCCCTTCAGCGAAAACGACAGCGCCGGGGCCTTCGCCTTGGAGTCGACGTGCACAATTCCCTTCGCAGTGCCGCCGTAGAGTTCTGCCTCGCCGATCGTGGCGTCGAGCATGCCGTCGTTCAGCGTGGCGGTCGCCTTGACGGAGCCCGTCTCGATGTCGCCGTAGAACAGCGAATGCGCCGCAAGGTCGAGTTTCAGGTCGATCGCCTTCAGCGCCTCGAACGTCAGCGGCGCCTCGCTCCAGCCGTCGACGACATCTACGGTCTTGGGATCGGGCAGGTACGCGTTGACGTCGACGCGATCGACGCCGAGCGCGGCCTCGATGCGCGGCTTCCTCGCCGAGAAATCAAGCGTCACGGTCCCCTGCCCGCGCATTCCGTCGAGCGCCAGCGCCGCGTTCTGAAGCTTTAGCGTGCGGCCCGTGAGATCGACGGCGCCGTTGAGCGAAGCCTCGCCGAGACCCTTGTTGCCGGCGATCGTCACGCCGGCCCAGCGCGCGAGATCGCGCAGCGACGGCGAGGTCATCTCAGCGGTGCCGGCGAGCGAAAGCACGTCGCCGAGCTTCATGCGCCCGCTGTAGGAGGCCTTCACCTCCGGCGCGTCGATGGCAAGGTCGACGGGCGACCCGTCGGCGATCAGCCGATGCGGCGACTTCACGTAGAGCGACACCGCGGCGCGCTGCTTGTTGAAAGTGACGTGCCCGTCGATGCCGAGCGGCGCGTCGGGACCGGGCGGCGTGATGGTGAGATTGGCGTTCGCCAGCGCCAGCGTGAGCCCGGAGCGCTCGTCCAGATAGCGGATGTCGCCGTCCTCGATCCTGAGCGCCGGATATGCCTTGCCCGCAGGTGGAGCCGCGCCGTCACCGGGCGCGTCGGGCGGCAGCCAATTCGCCTTGCCCTCGCCGTTGGTGATGAGCGACAGGCGCGGCCGCAGAAGCGTCACCGATGACGCATCGAGGCGGCGTGACAGAAGCGCGGACGCATCGACGGCGATCTTCACGGCCTCGATTTCGGCGACCTGGCCCTTGTCGCCTTCCGGCGGATTGGACACGACGACGTCGCGCATCTCGATCTCGCCCTTCGGCCAGAGCGAAACGGTGACCGGTCCGCGGACGGTCAGTGTACGCCCTGTCGCGTCCTTCACGGCGGCGGCGAGTTGGTCGACCGCAAAGCGCGAGGGCAGAAGGTGGGGGAACGCCAGCCAAAGCCCCGCGACGAGGGCGAGGACGACGAGCGTCACGGTGAGGATACGGCGCATCGGCGGCTGGGAATCCGGTTGGCTCTGGCGTTTCTGTGCGGCCCGACGGTGGCGGCACCATGGCAGGCTTTGTCGGAGGTTCCGGCAAAAGGCAACCCCCGGAGTTTTCCGCTCCGGGGGTTGCCGTGGTCAGCCGCTGGTGTTCCAGGTGGACCGGCGGATCAGTTGTCGGTGTTCTCCAGCATCTTCTGCATCACCCTCTCGAGGTTGAAGCTGCCCGGCTTCTGGCGCGGCGGGAACTCCTTGAAGCTCTTCAGCCAGTTGCCGACGTACGCGCCCGCGGGCGCGATCAGGAACATGCGCTCCATGTACCAGCGCTGGTAGCCCATCGCGTTCTCCTCCTCGGCCCGCTCGAAGGGATCCATGCGCAGGTTGGTCAGCATCGGCGCACGCAGTTCGACGAACGGCTCCTGCCACACCTTCAGGCCAAGGGCATCCTGGCGCAGGAAGGTGATCTTCCAGTTGTTGTAGCGCAGCGCCGCGACGCTGCCGTCGTCGGTCCAGTAGATGAACTCCTTGCGCGGCCACTCGGCTTCGCCACGCAGCGCCGGGCCGAGGTCGTAGCCGTCGAGGTGCACCTTGTAGGTCTTGCTGCCGAGCTTCTGGCCCTTCAGCAGGTCCTCCTTGATCGTCTTGTCGCCGGCGGCGGCGGCAAAGGTCGTCAGCATGTCCTCGTGCGAGCCGATGTCGTTGATCACCGTGCCCGGCTTGATGACGCCCGGCCAGCGGATGACGGTGGGCACGCGGTAGCCGCCTTCCCACTGCGTGTTCTTCTCGCCGCGGAACATCGTCGTGCCGCCGTCGGGCCACGAGAACGTCTCGGCGCCGTTGTCGGTCGAGTACATCACGATCGTGTTGTCCTCGATGCCGAGCTCCTTGAGCTTGGCGAGCAGCTGGCCGACCTGGCCGTCGTGCTCGACCATGCCGTCGGCATAGACGCCGAGGCCGGTCATGCCGTCGGAGTCCGGCTTCAGGTGCGTGAAGATGTGCATCCGGGTGGAATTCCACCACACGAAGAAGGGCTTGCCGTCCTTGTGCGCCTTGTCGATGAAGCTGAGCGCGGCGGCGGTGACTTCCTCGTCGATCGTCTCCATGCGCTTGCGGGTGAGCGGACCCGTGTCCACGACCTTCTGCGTGCCGTCTGCGTTGGCGAAGGAGTGGATCACGCCGCGCGGGCCGAACATCTTCTTGAAGTTCGGGTCCTTCGGGTAGTCGGGGTTCTCCGGCTCTTCCTCGGCGTTCAGGTGATAGAGGTTGCCGAAGAATTCGTCGAAGCCGTGCATGGTCGGCAGCATCTCGTCGCGGTCGCCGAGATGGTTCTTGCCGAACTGGCCGGTGACGTAGCCTTGCGCCTTGAGCACGGTGGCGATCGTCGGGTCTTCCGCCTTCATGCCTTCCGGTGCGCCGGGCAGGCCCACCTTGGTGAGGCCGGTGCGGATCGGCGACTGGCCGGTGATGAACGCGGCGCGGCCGGCGGTGCAGCTCTGCTGGCCGTACCAGTCGGTGAACAGCGCCCCCTGCTCGGCGATCGAGTCGATGTTGGGCGTCTTGTAGCCCATCATGCCGCGGTTGTACGCGGAGATGTTGAACTGGCCGATGTCGTCGCCCCAGATCACGAGGATGTTCGGCTTCGAGTCAGCCGCCCATCCGGGGCTTGCGGCGATGGTGGCGATCAGCGCGGCGAGCGCGCCGAGGCACCACGATGCGAGTGTACGCATTCGGTCTGTCCTCCCAAGGGAACGGCGATGGCTTCGGTGACACAGGGGCACGGGCGCGGAAGGCGATTTTGTTGCGCCGGTTGATAACCCTAGGGAGAGTTCGCTAGCCTGTCCAATAACGTGGAGTTATCGGCTGATGCACACCTTGCGCCATCTTAAATTGGTTCGCGCGCTCGCGAACCACCGGCATTTCGGCAAGGCGGCGGAATCGCTGGGCGTTTCGCAGCCGGCACTGACCCGCTCCCTGCGGAATCTCGAGGAGTCGCTCGGAGTCCGGCTGTTCGACCGGGACGGGCAGGTCGAACCGACCGTGTACGGACGAATCATCCTGGAACGCAGTGGCGCGATCGTCACCGGCTTCGCGGACCTGCGCCGCGAGCTCGATCTCGTCCGCAACCTCGACGTCGGCACGCTGACGATCGGGGCCGGTCCCTACCCGGCCGAGATCTCGGTCCACCGCGCCATGGGCCGGCTGTCGCAGCGATACCCGCACCTCCATCTCACTGCCGCGGTGAAGGACTGGCTCGACGTGGTGCAGGACGTGCGGGCCGGGCGCACCGATGTCGGCATCGGCGATATCTCCGGCGTGACCGATGACCCGGATCTGGATATCGAGCCGGTGCGCCAGTCGCCCCTGCGGTTCTTCGGCCGCAAGGGTCATCCGTTGACGGAGCGCAAGCCGCTGACCCTTTCCGACCTGTGCGAATACCCCTGGGCCGGGCCGCGGTTGCCGAGCGCCATGCGCGCCTTCGTCGAGGCGGACCGGCGGCCGTTCGCCATCTACGATCCCGAAACCGGGCTGGTCAGCCCACGGCTCCGGCTCGAGACGTTGCAGGCGATCCGGCAGGTCGTCGAGTCGAGCGACACGATCTCGGCCGCGCCGGACGTTCTCCTCGCCGATCCCGCGATGACGGCGGCATTCGCGCTCCTGCCGGTCGAGGCGCCCTGGCTCAAGCTCAACTACGGTTTCCTGTGGCGACGGGGCCGCACGCTCTCCCCGGCCGCCGTCGCCTTCATGGCCGAGGTGCGCGCCGTAGAGGCGGAGGCCACCGCCCGCTTGTCCTCGGGCGGCGCAACCGGCTAGTCAGTCTCCCGACGCCAACCCGTTCATTCCCGGACCGCCCGCCCATGACCGACCGCCCCCTGTGGACCCCCTCGCCCGAACGCATGCGCGCGAGCAACCTCGCCTGCTTCAAGGCGGGGATCGAGGAGAAGCTCGGCATCGCGCTCGCCGGCTTCCCGGCGCTCCACGCCTGGTCGGTCGCCGAGCCCGAGGCGTTCTGGTCGGCGGTGTGGGACTACTGCGGCATCAAGGCGTTTTCCCGCGGCGACCGGGTTCTTGCCGACGGCGACAAGCTGCCGGGCGCACGCTTCTTTCCGGACGCGCGCTTCAACTACGCGCAGAACCTCCTCGTGCGCGACGACGACGCGGTGGCGCTCATCTACCGATGCGAGGACCGCGAGCGCCGCTCGCTCACCTGGAAGGAACTCAACGCGAACGTCGCGCGCCTGCACCACGCGCTCGCAGCCTTCGGCCTGAAGCCCGGCGACCGCGTCGCGGGCGTGGTCCCGAATTCGCCCGAGACGCTGACGGCGTTCCTCGCCACCGCCTCGCTCGGCGGCATCTGGTCGTCGTGCTCGCCCGACTTCGGCCCGGCCGGCATCCTCGACCGCTTCCGGCAGATCGAACCGCGCGTGCTGGTGAGCTATTCGGGCTACGTCTACGCCGGCAAGCGGCACGCGATGCGCGCGAAGCTCGCCGAGGTCGTTGCCGCGCTGCCGTCCGTCGAACTCGTCATCATCGTGGACGAGGGTCCGGCCGCCGGTGAGCCGGGCTTGCGCAACGAGGTGCTCCTCCGGGACTTCACGCAGGGCAAGCCGGAGTCGATCCGTCAGTACGCGGACCTTCCGTTCAATCACCCGCTCTACATCCTCTATTCGTCGGGAACGACCGGCATCCCGAAGTGCATCGTCCATTCGGCGGGCGGCGTGTTTCTCAAGCACGTGAGCGAGCACGTGCTCCACTGCGACGTGAAGCGCGAGGACCGGCTGTTCTACTTCACGACGTGCGGCTGGATGATGTGGAACTGGCTCGTCTCGGGGCTCTCGACCGGCGCGACGCTTCTCCTCTATGACGGCTCGCCGTTCCATCCGAGCGAGCGCGTGCTGTTCGACTTCGCGGTCGAGGACGGCATGACCATCTTCGGCACTTCGGCGAAGTACATCGACTCGGTGAAGAAGACCGGCTGGGAGCCGAAGAGCACGCACGACCTCTCGAAGCTCAAGACGATGCTCTCCACCGGCTCGCCGCTGTCGGCGGAAAGCTTCGAGTTCGTTTACACGTCGATCAAGTCCGACCTCCATCTCGCCTCGATCTCGGGCGGGACCGACATCTGCGGCTGCTTCGTCGCCGGGAACCCGCTGAGCGCAGTCTACGCTGGAGAGATCCAGGGTCCGACGCTCGGGCTTGCGGTCGATGTCTACGACGAGACCGGCGCGCCGCTACCAGGCAAGGGCGAACTCGTGTGCACGAACGCGTTCCCCTCGATGCCGCTGATGTTCTGGAACGATCCGGAGGGCGACAAGTATCGCGCAGCCTACTTCCAGCGGTTCCCCGGCCTCTGGTGCCACGGCGACTTCGCCGAGTGGACCGACCACGGCGGCATGATCATCCACGGCCGTTCGGACGCGACCCTCAACCCGGGCGGCGTGCGCATCGGCACGGCGGAAATCTACGCGCAGGTGGAGAAGATACCGGACGTTCTGGAGGCGCTCGCCATCGGCCAGACCTGGCAGGACGACGTGCGCGTCGTGCTGTTCGTGCGCCTGCGCCCCGGCGTTGCGCTCGACGACGCGCTGATGCAGCGCATCAAGCTGCAGATCCGCACCGGCGCCTCGCCGCGGCACGTGCCGGCGAAGATCGTCGCGATCACCGACATTCCGCGCACGAAGTCGGGCAAGATCACGGAACTCGCCGTACGCGACGTGGTGCACGGGCGCGCCGTGAAGAACAAGGAGGCGCTCGCCAATCCCGAGGCGCTCGACCTCTACGCCGATCTCGAAGAACTCAGGACTTGAGGTTCGGGAGCGCCGCGCCGAGGTTCGTCGCGAGCAGCTTTATCGGCAGCAGGCCCACGAGCACGATCGCCAGCGCGGCAAGCGCGCTGTCCTCGATCTGGCCGAGGGAAACGTTCTCGAACACCATCGTCGCCAGCGTGTTGAGGCCGAACGGGCGCAGGATCAGCGTCGCCGGCAGTTCCTTCATGCAATCGACGAACACGAGCAGCATCGCCGAGACGATGGCGGGGCGCAGAAGCGGCAGGTGGATCTCGCGAAACACCTCGAAGTCGCTGCGGCCGAGCGTGCGGGCCGCCGCCGAGATGCTGCCGGTGATGCGCTCGCGCCCGGCTTCGATCGAGCCGAGCGAGATCGTCAGGAAGCGGATCGTGTAACCGAGCAGCACGGCAAACAGCGAGCCCGTGAGCAGCAGCCGCACGTCGATCCCGACGTTCGCGCGCAGGAACGACGCGAGCGTGTTGTCGAACGTCGACAGCGGCACGATGAGGCCGAGGCCCAGCACCGTGCCTGGCATCGCATAGCCCATGCCAGCGAGCGACACGGCGGTGTCGGCAGTCCAGTGGCCGACGCGCCGGCGTGCGTAGACGAGAAGCAGCGCGATCGCCGCCGTCGCGATCGCCGCGGCGAGCGCCAGCGTGACGCTCGACGCCGCGGCGGCGAAGAACCGCGCGGTGAGGTCGCTGTCGAGGCGGCGCAGCGCAGCCGACAGGAGATAGAGCACCGGCACGACGAGGCCGAGCACCACGGGCAGCGCGCACGCCGCCGTCGCCGCAAGCGCACGCCAGCCGTGGAGCAGCTTCCGCGCCGGCGGATGCTGCTTGGTGCGCGCCGACGACGCGCTCGTTCCGCGGCGCGCGGACCGCTCGAGCCACAGGAGTCCGACCGAGATCGCGAGCAGCGTCAGCGCGATCTGCGCCGCAGCGCCAAGGTCGCCGCGCCCGAGCCATGTCGTGTAGACGCCGAGCGCCAGCGTGCGCACGCCGAAGAAGTCGACCGCGCCGATGTCGTTCAGGCATTCCATGAGGGCAAGACTGAGCCCCACCACGATCGAGGGCCGGGCGAGCGGCAGGCCCACGGCGAGGAACGCCCCCCAGCTCGTTCGCCCCAGCGCGCGCGCCACCTCGATCTGCGCCGCCGACTGGCGGGCGAAGCTCGCGCGCGTGATCGCGTAGACGTACGGGTAGAGCACGAGTGACATCACGACGATCGCGCCGGGAAGCGAGCGGATCGCCGGAAACCAGTAGTCGGCCGGCGTCCTCCAGCCGAACGCTGCCCGCAGTGCCCCCTGCACCGGTCCCGCATACTCGAGGAGATCGACGTAGACGAACGCCACGATGTAGAGCGGCATTGCGAGCGGCGTGATGAGGATCCAGCCGAGCGCGCGATCGAACGGGAAGCGGTAGTAGGTGACGAGCCACGCCGCGCCGGTGCCGATCAGGAAGGTGAGCGCGCCGACGCCGACGAGGAGCAGCGCCGTCGTGACGAGGTACTGGGGCAGCACGGTCGAGGCGAGGTGCGTCCACGATCCGGGGCCGGACCTGAGCGCCAGCACCACGATCGCGAGGATCGGCAGCACGAGCAGCAGCGATGCGAGGTAGAGGGCAACCGTCGAACTCGTCGAGGGCTTGCGCGCCGCGCGCCATGCTGCGGAGTAGGTTTGGGTCATCGCACGCGCGGGGGCTCGCGTGGATCAGCCGCCGAGCACGCGGTTCACCGGAAACACGATCTCGGCGAGCGTCCCCTTGCCGCGGCTCGACGTCAGCGTGAACTTTGCACGGTTCGCCTCGACCAGCGCCTTCGTCAGCGGCAGGCCGAGGCCGGTGCCCGGGATATCCGGGCGCTCGTCGGCGTGGATGCGGCCGAACGGCTGCAGCGCCACGGCGAGCTCTTCCTCGGCCATGCCTAGGCCGGTGTCCTTCACCTTGAGCGAATACTCGCCCGCCGGCGTGTACGAACCCGAGAGGATCACCTGACCGCCCGGCTGGGTGAACTTGATCGCGTTCGAGACGAGGTTGAGCAGCACCTGCTTCATCGAACGCAGGTCGGCGACGACGTTCGGCAGGTTCGCCGGGAAGTTCTTGCGCACCACGATGCGGCGCGCCCGCGCGTCTTCCTCGAACAGCCTGAGGCAGTGATCGGTGAGCTCGACCAGGTTCACCGCGGTGAAGTTCAGCTCCATCTTCCCGGTCTCGATCTTCGAGAGGTCGAGCAGGTCGTTGATCAGCGACAGGAGATGCTCGCCGGAGGAATGGATGTCGTTGGCGTAGCCGAGGTACTTCTGGTTCGGCATCTCGCCGAAGCGCTCGGTCCGCATCACTTCCGAGAAGCCGAGGATGGCGTTGAGCGGCGTCCTGAGTTCGTGGCTGATCTTGGCGAGGAAGTCCGATTTCTGGGCGCTCGCCCGCTCGGCCTCTTCCTTGGCCGCGCGCAGCTCCGCTTCGGTCTGCTTCCACTGCGTGATGTCGCGGAACACGGCGCAGAAGGCGGCGCGCTCCGGCGTCTCCTTGCGCGCGCCCTTGTCGCCGAGGACACCGATCGTCAGGAAGATCGGGCTGCGGCCGCCGGACGAGGTCACCGCCTGCACCTCGAGGCCGTCGTTGAACACCGCCGCGATGCCGCTCTCGCCGAGCGCCGCGAGGTAATCGCGCACGAGCTTCGGGCCATCGCCGTCCATCAGGTCGGCGATCGGCTTGCCGAGCACCTCCGCCTGGCGCAGGCCGAAGATCGCTTCGGCCCCGGCCGACAGGCTCAGGATGTTGCCCTGGGCGTCGAGCGTCGCAATGCCGTCGGTCGCGGTGTCGAGGATCGAGATCAGCTCTTCTGCAGATGGCCCCTGGTCGAACCGCGGCTTGGCCTTCGGTTCGGGCGACGGGGTGAACTCGGGCGGGAGCGGCGCGTTGGCAGCGACCGCGGCTGGTTCGCGCTCACGCTTCTCCGGGCGCGGCAGCGGCAGTTCGGGTGCGCGCGTTTCCTGGTCGAGTTCGACGAGCAGTTCGGCCTTGGTGGCAGGACCGGTCGTGAACGGGAAGCTCGTGAGCCGCACGGCGACCTCGACGGGTCGGCCGGCGATCATGATCGTGCCGGACTGCCCGTCCCCCACGGCGGTTACGAGCTCAACGAGATCGGACTTGCCGACGAGGTCGCGGTAGTCGAGTGCATCGAAAAGCTTTACTGCCGCCTTGTTGGCGTAGAGCAGCGCGTTCTCCTGCAACAGCACCGTCGGCACGGGCGACAGGTCGAGCGAGCGCTTGATGATCTCCGGCACGTGCACGGCGCCGCGCGCCGGGACCAGTTCAGCCGGCTTCGACTCGCGCGGGATCTCCCGGCGCGCCGGAGCAGCCGCGAGTGCCGGCGTCGATGGCGCCTGTGCGACGGCTGGCTCCGGCTCCGCCTCGGGCGCTGGGCGCACCTTGGCGGGCTCCGGTTCGGACGCCACGGGCGGTGTCGCGGGTGTTTCGGGCGCTTCGGGTTCGACCGACTCGGGCGTTGCCGAGCGCACTGCCTCGCCGAGTTTCTCGAACGTCGAGGCGTCCTCCGCCGTCAGCGGCTTCACCGGCGACTTCGGCGCCGCGGCCGGCGCGTCGAAGCCGGAGCGCGCAGCGTCGAGCGAGCGCTCGAGAGCGCGGCGCTCCGTCACGTCGTCGATCAGCACCACGATGCCGGCATCGTCCAGCCGCTTGCCGAGCAGGCGCAGCGTGCGCACGCCGAAGCGCGTCTCTGCGTCGACGAGGCGATTGGCGATACCGCTGCGCGCGATGTCCTTGGCGAACCGTTCGCGGGCGGCGGCGCTGCCGAGCAGCGTCTCGACGGAAACGGATCTGCCCTCGAACAGGCGGCGCGCCTCCTGGTTCCGGTCGACCACCGTACCGTCGGGGGAAACGATCAGCACCGGCTGCGGCAACTGGTCGAGCGCCGTGTTGCGCAGCGCCTCGCGGTCGTCCGCCTCGTCGCTTCCGCGCACCAGGATGGCGAGGCCCGTGCGGCCGTCGGGGAGCGAGTGCCGGGACACCTTGGCCTGCACCGCCTCGCCGTTCGAAAGCGAGCCGAGCCTCAGGCGGATGTTTCTGGTTTCGGTGTCGTCGAGCGTGGCGCTCTGGCGCGTCAGTTCCTCGACGCCCTCTTCTGCCTCGGCGAAGCGGAGGTCGAGCACGTCGAACAGCGTCTCCGCCTCGAACGCCTCGACGGCGGCCTTGTTGGCCCACACGATGCGCAGCCGGTCCGGGTCCCACAGCCACGCGGGCGTCGGCGACTGCTGCAAGTCCGACAGGGTTGGCAGAGAACTCGTCTTGGTCACGCAAGAAATCCCGCAAACGACGCGACTGCCGGTTGTTAAACTTCCAGCTGTTTCGCTTACCATTAGCTAACCAAGCCGCACCTCCTTTTTACCCAGAAGGGGTGCGGGCAGTCCATCGAAATGCGCGTGTTCCGATGTGGACGTTCCTGCAGGATTTGCGCCAACTCGCGCGCGGTATCCACTTGCCGAGAGGTCGCTTTGCGCCTATGAGACCCGGGCGAAGCGACGGGCGAAAAACCGCGCTTTCCCAAGTGCGCAGCTGTAGCTCAGTTGGTTAGAGCGTCGGATTGTGGCTCCGAAGGTCGGTGGTTCGAGTCCACCCAGCTGTACCACCCTCGAACGGTTAACACCCCTCACACGGTTAACGGCTTCACCACCCGGTCGATCGTCCGGCATGTCTTGTCGACGAGCTCGTCGAGTTCCCCGTCGCTGATCGTGTAGGGCGGCGCCAGCAGCACGTGGTCGCCGTTCACCCCGTCCGCGCAGCCGGGCATCGGATAGAAGATGAGCCCGAGGTCGAGTCCCGTCTGCTTCAGCGTCTCGTAGAGCTTGGCGGTGCGCGGAAACGGGCGCTTCGTCTCGCGGTCGGCGACGAGCTCCACCGCGATGAACGCGCCGCGCCCGCGGATGTCGCCCACCGCCGGGTGCTGGCCGAGGCGCTGGGTGAGTTCCTTCTTCAGCGTCGTACCGATCGTCGAGGCGCGCCCGACGAGCCCCTGTTCGGCAATGATCCGCTGCACTGCGAGCCCGGTCGCGCAGCCGACGGGATGGCCGACGAATGTGTGGCCGTGATCGATCGCGCCCGACCCCGCCTCGATCTCGCGGGCGAGTTCCTCGCGCACCAGCATCGCGGACACCGGCTGGTAGCCGCCGGCCAGCCCCTTGCCGATCGTGATGATGTCGGGAACGACGCCCTCGTGCACGCAGGCGAACAGCGTGCCGCAGCGGCCCATCCCGGACATCACCTCGTCGAGGATCATGAGCACGCCGTGGCGATCGCAGATCTCGCGGATGCGCCTGAAGTAGCCGGGTGTCGCCTCGACCGCGCCGAGCGTCGCGCCGCTCACCGTCTCGGCGATGAACGCGATGACACGGTCTTCGCCGAGCGTCGTTATCGCCGCCTCGAGCTCGTTCGCACAGGCGAGCCCGTAGTCGCGCAGCGACTGCTCGGGCGGGCGGTGGCGATAGGCGTAGACCGGCGCGATGTGGCGCACGTTCTGCATCAGGATCGGCCCGTAGAGCTCTCGCCTCCGCTTGTTGCCGCTGACCGAAAGCGCCCCCAGCGTATTGCCGTGGTAGGAGAAGTCGCGCGCGATGAAATGGTCCCGCGAGAGCCGGCCGCGTTCCACCTGGAGCTGGCGCGCGAACTTCAGCGCCGCCTCGTTCGCCTCCGACCCGCCGGAGACGAAGAAGACGCGCCACCCGGAGCCCGGCGCCTTGTCGGAGAGGAGCGCGGCGAGGTCTTCGGCCGGCTTCGTCGTGAAGAACGCAGTGTGCGCGAAGTCGAGCGACTTCATCTGCGCGTCGAGCGCCGCCATCACGTCCGGGTTGCCGTGTCCGATGCACGACACCGCCGCCCCGCCCGACCCGTCGAGGTACCGCTTGCCGGTCGAATCGATGATGTAGGACCCCTCTCCCCTCACCGCCTCCGGATAGGCGTGCCGCAGCGAGCGTTGCAGGATATGCGTTGCGTAGGCCGGCATCCCGGGTTCCCCTGATGGTTCCGATCGACTAAACGTTCCTCGTCCCGCCCACTATCGCCGATGCCCGACCGCATGACCAGCCAGCCGCCTCAAGCCCCGGAACGCCTGCTCAAGGAAATGTTCGCCGCCGCTGTTGCCGCGGCCGATCCGAAGAAGCGCGTGCCGATGTTCCTGCCCTCCCGGCCGAAGGGCCGCACGCTGGTGATCGGCGCCGGGAAGGCCTCGGCCGCCATGGCCGCGGCGGTCGAGGGCGTGTGGGACGGCGATCTGTCGGGTCTCGTCGTCACCCGCTACGGGCACGGCGCGCCGTGCAAGCGCATCGAGATCGTTGAGGCCTCTCACCCGGTGCCCGACGCCGCCGGCCAGAAGGCGGCGCAGCGCATGGGCGAGCTCGTGAAGAACCTGACCGAGGACGACCTCGTCGTCTGCCTGATCTCGGGCGGCGGCTCGGCGCTCCTCACCGCACCGGCGCCCGGCCTCACGCTCGAGCACAAGCAGGACATCAACCGCCAGCTCCTCGCCTCAGGGGCTCCAATCGCGGCGATGAACTGCGTACGCAAGCATCTCTCGGCCATGAAGGGCGGCCGTCTTGCGGCGATGGCCTATCCGGCGCAGGTCGTCTCACTCATCATCTCGGACGTGCCGGGCGATGATCCCTCGGTCGTCGCTTCCGGGCCGACGGTGCCCGACGCTTCGACGCGCGAGGAGGCTCTCGCCCACATAGCGCGCTACGGCATCAAGCTGCCCGAGCCGGTGGCGCAATGGCTTGCACGCCCCGAGAGCGAAACGCCGAAGCCCGGTGACCCGCGCCTGTCGCGCACCGTCAACCACATGATCGGCACGCCCGTCCTCTCGCTCACCGCGGCGGCTGAGGTCGCCAGGCGCCATGGCTACGAGGTCATCGACCTCGGCGACCGCATCGAAGGCGAAAGCCGCGCGGTGGCGCAGGAGCAGGCGGCGTTGGCGAAGCGCACGAAGCCCGGCACGGTGATCCTGTCGGGCGGCGAGACGACGGTGACGCTCAAGGGCAAGGGCCGCGGCGGCCGCAACGCCGAGTTCGCGCTGGGGCTCGCGATCGCGCTCGACGGCGCGCCGGGCATCTACGGCATCGCCTGCGACACCGACGGCATTGACGGTTCGGAGGACAACGCCGGCGCGTTCGTCACGCCGCAGACGCTGGCGCTCGGGCGCGCGAAGGGGATCGATGCGGCGCAGTACCTCGCCAACAACGACGCCTACGGCTACTTCGCGGCGACCGGCCAGCTCGTGGTGACGGGCCCCACGCTCACCAACGTCAACGACTTCCGCGCAATCGTCATCGCGAAGCCTTGAGTGCCGCGGGTTCGGGCCCGCCCGTCGCCCAGTCGAGCAGTTCCACGGTGTGGACGACGGGCACGCCCGCGTCCGCGCCGAGCTGCATGATGCAGCCGATGTTGCCGGTCGCGACCACGTCCGGCTTCGTCGAGGCGATGTTTCTGAGCTTGCGCGCCTTGAGCTTCCCCGCGATCTCCGGCTGCAGGATGTTGTAGGTGCCGGCCGAGCCGCAGCAGAGGTGCCCTTCGGGAACGCTCAGCACGGTGAAGCCCGCCTGCTGCAGGAGGCCCACCGGCTGCTTCGTCACCCGCTGGCCATGCTGCATCGAGCAGGCCGAGTGGTAGGCCACGCGCAAGGGCCTGCCGGCGACGCGGTTCGGCAGGCGATTCCAGAGGTACTCCGTTACGTCTCTGGCAAGCCCGCCGAAGCGCGCGCCGGCGTCGCGGTCCGGTGTGAACCGCAGCACGTGGCCGTAGTCCTTCACGGTGGTGCCGCAGCCCGAGGCCGTGATCAGCACCGCATCGATCGCCCCGTGCCGCCGCTCCACGTCGGCCCAGGCGTAAACGTTTTCGCGCGCGAGCGCGACGGCCGGTTCCTCCTTGCCAAGGTGCAGCGTCAGCGCGCCGCAGCAGTCGGGCTTCTCGGGAACGATCACCTCCGTGCCCATGCGCGTGAGGAGTCGGATCGTCGCGTCGTTGATCTGCGGCGATAGCACCGACTGCGCGCAGCCTGCCATCAGGATCACGCGGCCCTTCACGGGGCCTTCTGCGGGGAAGAAGCCGAAGCGCGCCTTCGCCTTCGGCAGCGCCTTCGGCGCGTGCGACAGCATCGCGGCGACGGGCTTCAACCCCGGCACGCGCTCGAACACCCCCGCGAACGGCCGCCCCAGCCCGGCGAGCGCGAGGCTCGCGCGAAAGCGCGCCCGCGACGGCAAAACTTTCGCCAGCACAGCGCGGAGGAAGGCATCGAGCGGGGGGCGCTTGTAGTTCGTCTCGACGTAGGCGCGCGCCTCGTCGATCAGGTGGTGATACTCGACGCCGGACGGACACGTGGTGCGGCAGGAGAGGCACGAAAGGCAGCGGTCGATGTGCGTCACGACGTCCGCCGTCGGCGTGCGCGCGTTCTCCAGCATGTCCTTGATGAGGTAGATGCGCCCGCGCGGCGAATCGAGTTCGTTGCCGAGCAGCACGTAGGTCGGACACGTCGCCGTGCAGAACCCGCAGTGCACGCACTTGCGGATGATGCCGTTCGCCTCCTCGATGCGCGGGTCCTTCAGTTGCTCTTCTGGAAATGCGGTCTGCATCAGTGCGTGTCGTACAGTCTGCCGGGGTTGAGGATGCCTTTGGGATCAAACGCCGCCTTTACGCGCGCGCTCAACGCGGCGACGGCGGGCTCGAGAGAGGAAAAGACCGGAAACGTCTGTCGCAAAGTCTCGGTCGCCTTGACCAGGATCGCGTGTCCGCGGCCTTTCGGCAATTCGCGCGACACCGGGTCGTTCCCGGCGGCCGCCTCGGGGAGCGCGACGGTGAGCAGCCCGCCGGCCCAGTCGACGATGATCTTGGCGCCCGCCGCAGAGAGCCCTGTCGCGACATTTGCGGCAAGCGACGGTTCGACGTGGACGCGCCACACCGCATGGTCGGCGAGCCTCGCGAGCGGCAGGCCGTCGCGGATCGCCCGCCACAGCGGACGCGAGTGCGCTTCGGCGATCTCGTCGCCAGCACCGTCGGCAAGCGCCCGCACGATGGCAAGCCGCGCCTTCACCGACGCGGCGGTGCCCTCAAGCCTCAAGCAGGTGAGGCTGCCCGGAGCCGGCGCACCGTCAAGCGTCGCGGCAGCGGCGGCCGTGATGTACGCCGCGCCCGACACCGCGGCGGGCGACTGCATGGCGCGGGTGAGGAGGCGCATGGCCGCGGCCGGGTCGAGTCCGGCGACGACGAGTGTCCCTTCCGTCTCGGGCATCGGTGCGGTGCGCAGGTTCACCTGCGTGAGGACGGCAAGCGTTCCCCACGAGCCCGCGAGCAGTTTCGGCAGGTCGTAGCCGGTGACGTTCTTCATCACCCGCCCGCCGGCCTGGAATGCTGTGCCTTCACCGGACACCGCCTCAAAGCCGAGAAAATGATCGCGCGGCGCCCCCGCCTGCACGCGGCGAGGCCCGGCGAGGTTCGAGGCGATGATGCCGCCGATCGTCGGCGCGCGGTTGACGCCCAGGAGCGTCGACAGGTTGGGCGGTTCGAAGGCGAGCACCTGGCGCCGGTTCGCGAGCGTCTCCTCGATCGCCGCCACGGGCGTCCCCGGCTTCGCCACGATCACCAGTTCGTCCGGCTCGTAGTCGACCACGCCCGACAGCGCCGAGACGTCGAGTTCGACGTCGGTGTGCGTCAGCCGCCCGATGCCGCGCTTCGAGCCGCCGGAGACGATCTCCACCGTGCGTCCCGCGGCGGCGCAGTCGGCGATCGCCGCGCGCACGTCCTCCGCCGTCGAAGCCGCCACGACCGACGCCATCAGAACCTCGGCAGGTGCTCGAACGGCAGCTTGCCGCCGGACACCCGCATCACCCCGCCCTCGGCGCATCGATGCAGTGTCGGGAACACCTTGCCCGGGTTCAGCAGGCTCTGCGGGTCGAACGCGCACTTCAGCTGCTGCTGCTGCAGGAGATCGGTTTCGGAGAACATTTCGGGCATCAGGTCGCGCTTCTCGATGCCGACGCCGTGCTCGCCCGTCAGCACGCCGCCGACCGAGACGCATAGCTTCAGGATGTCGGCTCCGAACTTCTCGGCCTTCTCGACGTCGCCGTCCTTCGCCGCATCGAACAGGATCAGCGGGTGCAGGTTGCCGTCTCCCGCGTGGAAGACGTTGCCGCAGGCGAGGCCGTAGGCTTTCGACAGCTCCTCGATCCTCGCGAGCACGTACGGGAGCTTCCGGCGCGGGATCGTGCCGTCCATGCAGATGTAGTCGGGCGAGATGCGGCCGACCGCCGGGAACGCCGCCTTGCGCCCGGCCCAGAAGCGAAGCCGCTCGGCTTCGTCGGCGGCGACGCGGATCGAAGCCGCGCGGTTCTTCTCCGCGATCTCCGACACGCGGCCGAGGAGCTCGGTCACGTCAGCCTCGGTCCCGTCGAGCTCGACGATAAGGAGTGCGGCGGCATCCAGCGGGTAGCCGGCGTGGATGAAGTCCTCCGCGGCGCGAATGGTAAGCGCGTCCATCATCTCCATGCCGGCCGGCACGATGCCGGACGAGATGATCTCGGCGACGCAGGCGCCCGCGTCCTCGATCGAGGCGAACGCGATGAGGAGCGCGCCGATCGCCGACGCCTTCGGGATGATGCGCACCGTCACCTCGGTGATGACGCCGAGGAGCCCTTCCGAGCCCGTCACGATGCCGAGGAGGTCGTAGCCTGCCGCCCCCGGGTACTTGCCGCCGAGCCGCACCACCTCGCCCGACATCAGCACGAGTTCCACCCCCAGCACGTTGTTGGTGGTGAGCCCGTACTTCAGGCAGTGGACGCCGCCCGAGTTCTCCGCGACGTTGCCGCCGATCGAGCAGGCGATCTGCGAGGACGGGTCGGGCGCATAGTAGAAGCCGTCGTCCTGCACCGCCTGGGTGATCGCGAGGTTCGTGACACCCGGCTGGGCGACGACGCACAGGTTTTCGAGATCGATTTCCATGATGCGGTTGAATCGGCTCATCACCAGAAGCACCGCGTCGGCAAGGGGAAGCGCGCCGCCGGACAGGCCGGTGCCCGCTCCGCGCGGCACTACGCGGATGGCGTTCTCGGCGCAATACTTGAGGATTTGCGCCACCTGCACGGTCGTTTCCGGCAGTACGACGACGAGCGGCTGCTGCCGGTAGACCGTCAGGCCGTCGGTCTCGAACGGCGCCATCAGGGCGCGGCTGTCGACCACCGCCTCGGGCGGCAGCATCGCCTTCAGGTCGACGACGATCCGGCCGCGGCGGGCAAGGGTCTCGGAATCGGGGATCGGGAGGGTTAACGCCGTCATCTGATCACATTATCGCGACAAAACGTCTTGAAGCATGTCGTCGCGTTCGATGATACTGCTTTTCGCCCGGTCGGAGGACCGTCGTTTAGGGAGAAAACTTGATGAAGCGCGCGATTGTGATGGCCGCCCTGGCTCTGGTGTGCGTTCCGGCGGCCGCCCATGCGGACGGAGATCCGGTCAAGGGCAAGGACGTGTTCAAGAAGTGCATGGCCTGCCACGTTCATGACTCGACGACCAACAAGATCGGTCCGCACCTTGCCGACGTCGTGGGCCGCAAGGCCGGATCTGTCGAAGGGTTCAAGTATTCCGACGCCATGAAGAAGAAGGGCGAGGAAGGCCTGGTGTGGACCGTCGAGAACCTCACCGCCTATCTGCATGATCCGAAGGCGTTCGTGCCGGGCAACAAGATGGCCTTCGTCGGTCTGAAGAACGATGCCGACATCGCCAACGTGATCGCCTACATCCAATCCAAGGACTGATGTCCGTCTGACATGGACAAACGGAGCGGCGGCTAAGATATTGGCCGCCGCAAACGTTTCTGGGGACCTTCCATGAAGCTCGTACGTTACGGCCGTCCCGGCCGCGAGAAGCCGGGGATGATCGACTCCGACGGCCGCCTGCGCGACCTCTCCGAACACGTCGACGACATCACCCCGGCCGTACTTGCGCCTGCAAGCCTGCGCAAGCTGAAGCGGCTCAAGGCCGCCGACCTGCCGGCCGTGCGCGGCACGCCGCGGATCGGCTGCCCGGTCGCCGGCATCCCGAACTTCATCGCGATCGGCCTCAACTACGCCGACCATGCGGCGGAGGCCGGGCTAAAACTCCCCGAGGAGCCGATCATCTTCAACAAGCACCTCTCCTGCCTGTCCGGCCCCTTCGACGACGTGGTGCTGCCAAGCGAGGCGATGAAGGGTGACTGGGAGGCAGAACTCGGCTTCGTCATCGGCACGAGCGCCAAGAACGTCGACGAGAAGGAAGCGCTTTCCCACGTCGCCGGCTACACGATCGTCAACGACGTGTCCGAGCGCGCCTACCAGATCGAGCGCAAGGGCCAGTGGGTGAAGGGCAAGTCGCTCGACACCTTCGGCCCCGTCGGCCCGTGGCTCGTCACGACGGAGGAGATCCCCGACCCGCAGCGGCTGAAGATCTGGCTCGATCTCAACGGCAAGCGCGTGCAGGACAGCACGACCGCGCAGATGGTGTTCCCGGTGGCGCAGCTCGTCAGCTATCTCTCGAAATTCATGACCTTGATGCCGGGCGATCTGGTCTGTACTGGAACTCCCGCCGGCGTTGGCCTCGGCATGAAGCCGCCCCGCTATCTCGAAGCGGGCGACGACATGCGCCTCGGCATCGAGGGCCTGGGCGAACAGCGCCAGCGCGTGGTCCGCGCCTGACGGGCGCGTTCCGCGGCCCTTTCCGGGCCAGGGACGTTTCTTGGGGTACCGTTGATGAGCGAAGCGCCGAACTTCCGGCCCAAGGCGCGCATTGCCAAGGGCTTCCGCGACATCGGGCCGGACGAAATCCGCGACACCCGGCGCATGCTGGCGAAGATCCAGGAGGTCTACGAGGCCTACGGCTTCGAGCCGGTAGAGCAGCCCTTCATCGAGTACACCGACGCGCTAGGAAAATTCCTGCCCGACCAGGACCGGCCGAACGCCGGCGTCTTCTCCTTCCAGGACGATGACGAGCAGTGGCTTTCGCTGCGCTACGACCTCACGGCCCCGCTCGCCCGGTACGTCGCCGAGAACCAGCAGAAGCTTCCCACCCCTTACCGCAGCTACCGGCAGGGCTGGGTATTCCGCAACGAGAAGCCGGGGCCGGGGCGCTTTCGCCAGTTCATGCAGTTCGACGCCGACACGGTGGGCTCCGCCTCGCCGGTGGCCGACGCCGAGGTCTGCATGATGGCGGCCGACACGATGGAGGCGCTGGGGCTGGAGCGCGGCCAATACGTGATGAAGTTCAACAGCCGCAAGCTGCTCGACGGCTTCACCGAAACGTTCGGCATCGGCGAGGACGTGAAGCTCACGTGGCTCCGCGCGCTCGACAAGCTCGACCGCCTCGGCAAGGAGGGCGTGGCCCTGCTCCTCGGCGAAGGCCGCAAGGATGAGTCTGGCGACTTCACGAAGGGCGCGGGTCTGACGCCCAAGCAGATCGAAGCGAGCCTCGCCTTTGCCACCGCGACGGCGCTCGACCATTCCTTCGTCAGCGGCAGCAAGAACGGCGAGGACGGCCTGCGCGATCTTGAAGCCATGCAGTCGATCTTCGCCGCAGCCGGCTACGGAGCAGACCGCATCCGCTACGACTCCTCCGTCGTCCGCGGCCTCGAGTACTACACCGGCCCCGTCTTCGAATGCGAATTGCTGATGGAGACGAAGGACGAGGACGGCCGCACCGTGCGCTTCGGCTCGGTCGGCGGCGGCGGGCGCTATGACGATCTCGTCGCGCGCTTCACCGGCCAGCAGGTTCCGGCCACGGGCTTCTCGATCGGCGTGTCGCGGCTCTATTCCGCGCTGAAGCTCGCAGGCTTGGCCGAGGAGTCCGCAACGCTCGCCCCCGTCGTGGTGCTGGTGATGGACCGGGACCGGCAGGGCGACTACTGGCGCATGGTGCAGCAGCTGCGCTCCGCCGGCATCCGCGCCGAAATGTACGTCGGCACGGCGGGCCTCAAGGCGCAGATGAAATATGCCGACCGCCGCGGTGCCCCGCTCGCGATCATCCAGGGCGAGGACGAGCGCCAGAAGGGCGTCGTGCAGCTGAAGGACCTCGCCGCCGGCGCCGCGCAGGCGGAAACGATCGCCAGCCGCGACGAGTGGCAGAAGACGCGCGTCGCCCAGCGCACGGTGCCGTTAGACGATCTCGTGGCGGAAGTGAAGGCGACCCTCGCCCAGATAGGCGCCTGAAGATGCCGGGGAAGACGGCGGCCGAGCGCCGGGCGCTCGCGGCGGTGCGCGCGACCGTCACCGGCGTCTTCGAGGCGGCGGGCTTCGAGCTGATCGAACCCGAGGTGCTGCAGCCCGCCGACGTGTTCCTCGACCGCTCCGGCGAAGACATCCGCTCGCGCACCTACGTGTTCGCCGACCTCTCCGGCAACGAGCTATGCCTCAGGCCCGACCTGACGGTGCCGACCTGCCGCTACCACCTCTCCCACAAGGACGACCCGCGCACCGAGGCGCGCTACGCCTACACGGGGCCGGCCTTCCGCTACGAGCCGCCGGGGGCCGACAGCCTGCACCCGCGCGAGTTCGACCAGGCGGGCGTCGAGTGGTTCGGAGCCTCCGACGCCGAGGCCGCGGACGCCGCGGTGTTTGCGCTCGCCATCGCCTCGCTGCGCGCGGCGGGGCTCAAGACGTTCTCGGTGAAGACCGGCGACCTCGCCCTGTTCGAGGCGCTGCTCGCCTCCCTCGACATCCCCGACCGCTGGCGCACGAAGCTGCGGCGGCAGTTCTGGCGCCCGCGCGCCTTCCGCGTGCTGCTCGACGTGCTGACCGGGCGCGCTGCCCGGGCGCGCTCGACCAGCGTGCAGCTTGCCCAGTCGCTCGGGCGCGCCTCACCCGCGGAGGCGACGGCATTCGTCGAGAAGACGCTCGAGGAGCGCGGCCTCGACCTCGTACGCGGGCGCAGCGCCGCAGAGATCGCCGAGCGGCTGAGCGAACAGGCGCAGGACCTCGTCGAGACGCCGATCTCGGCGCGCGACAGCAGCATGATCGACGCCTACCTCGCGATCCGCGGCCGGCCCGACGCGGTGATCGGCGCGCTCGAGGGCTTGGGCGCAGAGGTCGGCGGCACGTTTCCCGCCGCCGTCGCCGCGCTGAAGCGCCGCGTCGCGCTGGTCGAGGCGGCCGTGCCGGGCCTCGCCGACGTCGAGTTCTCGACCGTGTTCGGCCGCAGCCTCGAGTACTACACGGGCTTCGTGTTCCAGATCGAGGTGCCGGGGCCCGATCGCCTGCCGGTGAGTGTCGTCGGCGGCGGGCGCTACGACACGATGCTCTCCGACATCGGCTCGCCGTGGCCGGTGCCCTCCGTCGGCTTCGCGATCCACACAGAGCGGCTCGTCGCCGCGACGCAAGCCGGGTCCGCGTGATGCAGCTGAAGCTCGGCATTCCCTCGAAGGGCCGCCTCATGGAAGGCGCGACCGCCGTGTTCCAGCGCGCCGGGCTCGAGATCGAACGGGCGGGAAGCGCCCGCGGCTACACCGGCTCGATCAAGGGCCGGCCGGACATCGACGTCGCCTTTCTCTCGGCCTCCGAGATCGCCGACCAGCTGCGCTCCGGCGCGATCGACCTCGGGCTCACCGGCGAGGATCTCTTGCGCGAGGCGGTGTCGGGCGGCCAGGGCGTCGACGTGCTGCTGCGCTTAGGGTTCGGTCGCGCCGACGTGGTCGTTGCGGTGCCGGACGCCTGGCTCGACGTCTCGACCATGGCGGACCTCGACGAGGTGTGTACGACGTTCTACGCCCGCCACGGCAGGCGCCTGCGGGTGGCGACGAAGTATGCGCATCTCACGCGCCGGTGGTTCGCCGAGAAGGGCGTGACCGGCTACCGCATCGTCGAGAGCCTCGGCGCAACCGAAGGCGCGCCCGCGGCAGGCATCGCCGAGGTGATCGTCGACATCACGACCACCGGCTCGACGCTGCGCGCCAACCACCTGCGCGTGCTCGACGACGGTCTCATCCTTGCCTCTGAAGCGGTGCTCGCCGCGCGCAGCGCCATTGCTGCGGAGCCCGCGCTCGTGGCACTGAAGCGCCGGCTTGAGCCGGTGCTCTAGCGGTCAGGCAAGCCCCAACGCCGCAAGCGCCTTCGCGGTGGCGATGATGCCGAGCGCGATCACCAGCCACAGCACCGTGCGGCGATAGCCGGCAGGCGAGGCCACCTTGAGCAGGCGTGCGCCGAGCGCGATGCCGAGCGCCACGGGCAGCGCCATGACGAGCGCGAGAAGCATCGCCTCGCGCGTCACGAGGCCGGTGGCGAGCAGCATCGGCAGGTAGATCAGGTCCATGCCGAGGAAGCAGGCGATCATCGAGGCGCGTCCCACCGTGTGCGCGGCAGGCGCGGAGAGGTAGAGCAGGAACACCGGCGGCCCGCCGATGCCGAACGCGCCGTTGGTCGCGCCCGCCACCGCGCCCGCCGCGAACGCGCCGGTCGTGCCCGGCATGCGCTTCAGCGCAAAACCTTTCAGCAGAAGCAGGCCAACGACGGTGGTGAACACGCCGAGTGCGAGCGAGAGCAGCGCCGCCGGCGCCTTGATCAGCACGTAGAGGCCGACGGGCGTTCCAAGCGCGACGCCAGCGAGCAGCGGGCGGATCGACGTCCAGTGCACCTCCCGGCGCGTCGACCAGAAGAGGTGAAGGCCGGTCAAAACCTCGAGCAGCAGCATCGCCGGGACGACGATGCGGATCGGCAGCAGCAGCGACACCGACGTGATGGCGAGGAGCGCAAAGCCGAGCCCCGTGAACCCGCGCACGATGGCGGCGAGGATCACGAACAGCGCCGCGAGCGCGAGGTTCGGAGGCAGTGCGCCGAGGACGTCCACGGAAATGCGCTCGCGTCGGGTTAGCGGGCCCTCACGAATGGCATCCCGCCGCCCCTGCGAGAGCCGTCCAGCCGCAAACAAAAGGCGGGGCCAGTGGCCCCGCCTCGTTTAGTTCGTGAACGGATCGACTTCTTAGAAGTCCATGCCGCCCATGCCGCCGCCCGGCATCGGGGGAGCGGCCGATTCCTTCTTCGGCTTCTCGGCGATCATCGCTTCCGTGGTGATCAGCAGCGAGGCGACCGAAGCGGCGTCCTGGAGGGCCACACGCACGACCTTGGTCGGGTCGATGATGCCCTTCTCGACCATGTCGCCGTACTCCTCGTTCTGGGCGTCGAAGCCGAACGTGCCGGACTTCTCCAGAACCTTGCCGACGACGATCGAGCCCTCGACGCCCGCGTTCTGGGCGATCTGGCGGATCGGCGCCTCGAGGGCACGCGACACGATGTTGATGCCGGCCTGGATGTCGGCGTTGTCCGACTTCAGCGCATCGACCGCCTTCTTGGCGCGCAGCAGGGCCACGCCGCCGCCCGGCACGATGCCTTCCTCGACCGCGGCGCGGGTCGCATTGAGCGCGTCGTCGACGCGGTCCTTGCGCTCCTTCACCTCGACCTCGGTGGCGCCGCCGACCTTGATCACGGCCACGCCGCCGGCGAGCTTCGCCAGACGCTCCTGGAGCTTCTCACGATCGTAGTCCGAGGTGGTCTCCTCGATCTGCGCCTTGATCTGGCCGCAGCGGGCGTTGATGTCGGCCTTCTTGCCGGCGCCGTCGACGATCGTGGTGTTCTCCTTCTCGACGCGCACGCGCTTGGCGCGGCCGAGCATCTCGAGCGTCACGTTCTCGAGCTTGATGCCGAGGTCTTCGGAGATCACCTGGCCGCCGGTGAGGACCGCGATGTCCTCGAGCATCGCCTTGCGGCGATCGCCGAAGCCCGGAGCCTTCACCGCCGCGACCTTCAGGCCGCCGCGCAGCTTGTTGACGACGAGCGTGGCAAGCGCTTCGCCTTCCACGTCCTCGGCGACGATCAGCAGCGGACGGCCCGACTGCACGACGGCCTCGAGCACGGGGAGCATCGCCTGCAGGCCGGAGAGCTTCTTCTCGTGGAGGAGGATGTACGGCTCGTCGAGCTCGGCCACCATCTTCTCGGCGTTGGTGATGAAGTACGGCGACAGGTAGCCGCGGTCGAACTGCATGCCCTCGACGACGTCGAGCTCGGTGTCGAGGCTCTTGGCCTCCTCGACCGTGATCACGCCCTCGTTGCCGACCTTCTGCATCGCCGAGGCGATCATCTGGCCGATTTCCTTCTCGCCGTTGGCGGAGATGGTGCCGACCTGGGCGACTTCCTCGGACGACTTGATCTTCTTCGTCCGCTTCTTCAGGTCCTCGATGGCGGCAGCCACGGCCATGTCGACGCCGCGCTTCAGGTCCATCGGGTTCATGCCGGCCGCGACCGACTTCGCACCTTCACGCACGATCGCCTGGGCGAGCACGGTGGCGGTGGTGGTGCCGTCGCCGGCGTTGTCGTTGGTCTTCGAGGCCACTTCGCGCACCATCTGGGCGCCCATGTTCTCGAACTTGTCCTCGAGCTCCACTTCCTTGGCGACGGTCACGCCGTCCTTCGTGGTGCGCGGGGCGCCGAACGACTTCTCGATGACGACGTTGCGGCCCTTCGGACCGAGCGTCACCTTCACCGCGTTGGCGAGGATGTCGACGCCGCGGAGCATCCGCTCGCGCGCATCGCCTGCAAAACGTACTTCCTTAGCAGCCATTGTCAGGCTCCTTTCTCAATTCGGGGATTTGAGTTTCGATGATCCGGACTGGGCGCCGATCAGGCGGCCTTCTTCGAGGCCGTCTTGCCCTCGAGCACGCCCATGATGTCCGACTCCTTCATGATCAGGTACTCGGTGCCGTCGATCTTGACCTCGGTGCCGGACCACTTGCCGAACAGCACCACGTCGCCGGCCTTCACGTCGAGCGGGATGAGCTTGCCCGTCTCGTCACGGCCGCCGGGGCCAACCGCGATCACCTCGCCCTGCATCGGCTTCTCCTGAGCCGTGTCCGGGATGATGATGCCCCCCTTGGTCTTGGTGTCTTCCTCGACCCGGCGCACGACCACGCGGTCATGCAAAGGACGAAACTTCATGGGTTATCTCCTGCTTTTTCAATGACTTGTAGGCAGTTGAAACGGAAGGGTCCATCCGTCGGCGGACCCGCCTGCTAGCACTCTCAAAAGGTGAGTGCCAACAGCTCCCGTGGAGATAATTCCAGCCGGTTCCGCCGTCAAGCCCCGAACGGTCAAGTTTCTGCAATGCCTGGGCGGGCGGGCCGTGCCGTTCTGGCACGAGCGACCGGGCGGGGCTGGCCTTTGAAGAGCAGGCGGCGGCCCTGTATCATCGGCTCCATCGACATCAGGAGTCCGTCATGAACAAGCCGGAAAAGCTGTCGGCCGCCCACTGGGAGCCGACGCCCAACAATCTCGAGGCGTTCTGGATGGGGTTCACCCCCAACCGCGCCTTCAAGGAGCGCCCCCGGCTGATCGCGCGGGCCAAGGACATGCACTACTACGACATCGCGGGCCGCCCGGTGCTCGACGCGACCGCGGGCCTGTGGTGCTGCAACGCCGGCCATGGCCGCCCGAAGATCGTCGAGGCGATCCAGAAGCAGGCCGAGGAGCTCGACTACTGCCCGACCTTCCAGTTCGGCCACCCGAAGATCTTCGAACTCGCCTCCAGGCTCTCGACGCTCGCGCCCGGTGACTTGAACTACGCCTTCTTTGCAAACTCCGGCTCGGAAGCCGTCGACACGGCGTTGAAGATCGCGATCGCCTACCATCGGCAGAAGGGCGAGGCCTCGCGCACCCGCTTCATCGGCCGTGAGCGCGGATACCACGGCGTCGGCTTCGGCGGCATCTCGGTCGGCGGCATGGTGGCGAACCGCAAGTGGTTCGGCCCCCTGCTGCCCGGCACCGATCATCTTCCGCACACGTACAATCGCGCCGAACAGGCGTTCACGAAGGGCCAGCCCGAGTGGGGCGCGCACCTCGCCGATGAACTCGAGCGCCTCGTCGCGCTGCACGACGCCTCGACGATCGCCGCCGTGATCGTCGAGCCGATGGCCGGCTCCACGGGCGTGCTGCCGCCGCCCAAGGGCTACCTGAAGCGCCTGCGCGAGATCTGCACGAAGCACGGCATCCTGTTGATCTTCGACGAGGTGATCTCGGCGTTCGGCCGGCTCGGCCACGGTTTTGCCGCGGAGCGCTTCGACGTGATCCCCGACATGATCACGTTTGCGAAGGGCGTGACGTCGGGCGTCGTCCCGATGGGCGGCGTGATGGTGCGCCAGCACATCTACGACGCGTTCATGCACGGTCCCGAGCACGTGATCGAGCTGTTCCACGGCTACACCTACACCGGCCACCCGCTGGCGGCCGCGGCAGCGCTCGCCACGCTCGACACCTACCGCGACGAGGGCCTGTTCGACCGGGCGAAGAGCCTCGAATCACGCTGGGCGGATGCGGCGATGTCGCTGAAGGGCCAGCCCAACGTGGAGGACATCCGCACGCTCGGCATCGTCGCCGCGATCGACCTGAAGCCGATCGACGGGACTCCCGGCAAGCGCGCCTACAAGGCGATGGAGACGGGGTTCCACGACCACGGGATCATGCTGCGCATCACCGGCGACACGATTGCCCTATCGCCGCCGCTGATCATCAAGGAAGAGCAGATCGACGAGATCTTCGGAAAGACGCTCCCGGCGGTCCTGAAGGCGGTTGCCGCCCTCTAACCCCTTGAAATCCCTCAGTTCGTGAGGGCTTGGGACGACACTTCGGCGCCATGGCATCCATGGCGCTTCGTCGTCATGTCCTGGGCGACCGGCGGCGCCGCCGTCTCGGGCACGACGGCCGGCTGGTTCACGGTCGGCTGCGGCGCCTCGATCGCCGCGGTCGCCTCGTTGGAGGCGCCGGGAATGACCGGCGGGGCCAGTTGGGCGGAGGCGGAAACGGCGCTGAGCATCAGGGCGCTGGCAACGATCCACAGGCGCGTCATGAGAAAACTCCTTCCCGTCGTGTTTTTGACGTATACCACTTGAGCCCGGGGGCGGGCCACGGTGATTCCATTGCGTGGGGCGGAACGCTTCCCTGCGGAATGGCGTCACGTCCAACGGGGTCGCTCGATGACGGCACGCCCTCCTCGGTTGTCCGCCTGCCTTCCGGCCAGCGCGGATTCGAGGCGATATCCTAGCCCGCCTCTTTGGCGGTCTCGTGAACAGATCGTGCCCCTGCAGCGACAGGGCACGCCATGAAGTTGATGACCGCCGTCACCGGCGCGCTCGCGCTCCTCACCGCCATCGCCGCAGCGCTGTGCCTCTTCGCCCTCCTCCGGTTCCACACGGTCGAATACGCGCTGACCGGCGCCGTGCTGCTGCTCGCGCTGGCGCAGATCGCCTCCTACCTCGCCCGTCGCGACCGCTCTGCGGGCCGCGAGCGCCTGGACCTCGTCAAGGCGGTGGCCGAGACCAACCGCGCCATCACAACGCTGGGCGAACGCGTCGGCGAGCTCGAGGGCAAGTTCGCCGACGCCGACCTCCTCGTCGAGGCGGCCGACCGCATGCAGGACGAAGTGCGCGCGCTGCAGAAGGCGGTCGCCCGCTTCGGCCGTTCGAGCGCGACCCGCGATCTCCGTAGGAGCGCGCAAACCGCGCCGCCGCCGCCGCAGGCGAACAACAACGATCCGTATGCGCTCGATCTCCTTCCCGAGCACGACCTCCTGCTCGAGCCGGTCGTGCGGCTCGATACCGGCGATACGCACTGCTACCGCGCCGGCATCGACGTAGCGGGCCGGCTCCCGTCACCGGACGGCGATCCACTGCTCGACTACGCGACGATCTGCGAGGTGCTGCCGGTGATCGCGCGGCTGCGGGCGAAAGGCCGCAGCGCCACCGTTCTCTGCCCGGTGTCGGAAGCGGCGTTGGCCGATCCCGAATTCGTCCATCGCCTCGTCGACCTGCTCGCCGGCGAGCCGGACACGGTCGGCAGTCTCGTGCTCGACCTCGACCAGCGTGCCCTTGCCCGCCTGTCGCAGCCGGCACTCGAGGGGCTTGCGTGGCTCGGCGAGAACGGCGCGCAGTTCTGCCTGTCGGGCGCCGATACCGAGAGCCCTGACATCCCGGCGCTGGCGCAACTCCGCTTCGCGTTCCTCGACATCGATGCCGCGCTCGTCCGCGCTGCCGCCGAGGTCGAACCGGCGGAAGCGCGGTACGTCGCGACCCGCCTCTTCCGCAACGCCGCCGAACACGGTGTGGCGGTCATCGCCTCCAACCTCGCGCGGGAAGGCGACCTCGCCTCGACCGCAGACCTCGTGGCCCTCGGCCGCGGCCCGCTGTTCTCCCCGCCGCGCCGGGTGCGCCAGGACGCCGCGCGTACGGGTCCCGCCGCCCGCGTCGCTTGACCCGCCGCCGGCAAAGGCTGTAGCGACCGGGCCATGACGGCCCGGCCCCTCCTCCCCATCGCTGCCCGCCGCCTTTCCGGCGCGGACGATCTGAGCCACTCGCACCCCGTCTGGCTGTGCGACGTGTGGGGCGTGGTGCACGACGGCACGCGCGCCAATCCGGAAGCCTGTGATGCCCTGATCCGCCACCGGGCGCGCGGCGGCGCGGTCATCCTGATGACCAACGCACCGCGACGGTCGCCGACCGTGACGCGGCTCTTTCCGATCTTCGGCGTGCCCGAGGGCACGCACGACGCGATCGTCTCCTCCGGCGACGTCACGCGCCGGCTGATCGAGCGGCGCGCCGGCGAAACGCTGCATCATCTGGGGCCGGCGCGCGACCGCGACCTCCTCGTCGATCTTCCAGTCACCTTCGGCGCCTTCGAGGACTCATCCGCCGTCGTCTGCACCGGTCTCCTCAACGACGAGGACGCGCCCGAAGACTACGACCCGCTGCTCGCCCGCATGCGCGAACGGAGCATGCCGATGATCTGCGCCAACCCCGATCGCGTCGTCCACGTAGGGCCCGATCTCTTCTGGTGCGCGGGCGCCCTGGCGGAACGGCTCGAGGCGATCGGCGGCGGTGTCGAGATGGCGGGCAAACCGTATGCGCCGATTTACGACGAGGCGCTGAGGCTCGCCTCCGTCGCCCTCGGCCGCCCGGTCGATCGGCACGAGGCGCTGGCGATCGGCGACGGCCTCCTGACCGACATCGCGGGCGCGGCGCGCAACGGCATTGACGCGCTGTTCATCGCCGGCGGGATACACCGCGAGGAAACGGCGGGCGTCGACGCCGCCGGGCTCGGCGCATTGATTGCAGGCGCCGCCCCGGGCATTCGACTCGCCGGCGTGATGGACGCGCTGTCCTGGTAGACGAGCAAAGAGGAAACGACACGTGAGCGACGACCCGACGGCTGCCCGCAGCGGCTATTTTCTAGAGGACCTCGTGCTCGGCATGGAGGCCGCTTACGAACGGATGATCGCCGAGGCCGACCTCGTCACCTTCGCCGACGTGAGCGGGGACACGAACCCCGTGCACCTCGACGAGGCCTATGCCGCGATGACGCCGTTCAAGACGCGCATCGCCCACGGGATGCTCACCGCCAGTCTCATCTCCGCGGTGCTCGGCACGCGTCTTCCCGGGCCCGGCGCCGTGTATCTCAGCCAGTCTCTGCGCTTCAAGGCGCCGGTGAAGATCGGCGACCAGGTGCGCGCCTCCGCGAAGATCACCGAGATCGACACCCGCCGTCGCCGCGTGTCGCTCGCCTGCGCCTGCCACGTGGCGGACCTCCTGGTGCTCGAAGGCGAGGCGGTGGTGATGGTGCCCTCGCGCGGGAGCGCCGCTTGATCCTTCTCGAAGGCGCTGCGCCGCTCCCCGCCGGCCTCGAAGGGTCTGCGGTGGCGATCGGCAATTTCGACGGCGTGCACCGCGGCCACCAGGCGCTCCTCGCCGCCGCAGCAAACTGGGCGACGCCGCGCGGAAAACCATGGGGCGTGGTAACGTTCGAGCCGCATCCCTCGAGCTTCTTCCGCCCGGATGAGGCGGTGTTCCGCCTGAGCCCGCTGCCGCTCAAGGCGCGGCTCATCCAGGCGCTCGGCGCTTCGCTCACCGCCTGCCTGTCGTTCGACCAGGCGCTCGCCGGCCTCGATGCGGAAGCCTTCGTAGAACGCGAGCTCGTGTCGCGCCTGAAGGTCGGCGCGGTCGTCGTCGGCTACGATTTCCACTTCGGCAAGGGGCGCAAGGGAAACGCCGAACTCCTGAAGCGCATGGGCCAGGCGCACGGCTTCGAGACGATCGTCGTCGACCAGGTGAAGGACGAAGCGGGCCGCGCGCCCTTCTCGTCCTCCGCCACGCGGGCCTCGCTCCGGCACGGCCACGTCGAGGCCGCCGCGCACGAACTCGGCTACTGGTGGACGGTGCTCGGTACCGTCGTGCCGGGCGACCGCCGGGGACGGACCATCGGCTTTCCGACCGCCAACATCGTGCTCGAGCCGGGGTGCGAGCCGAAGGAAGGCATTTATGCCGTGCGGGTGCGCCTCGCCGACGATCCGGCGCCGCGCGCCGCCAAGGGAGGCGCTGCCTATATCGGCTGGCGGCCGACCTTCGCCACCGACCGGCGGTTCCTCGAAGTGTTCGTGTTCGATTTCTCGGGCGACCTCTACGGTCGGCGTCTGCTGGTCGAGTTCGTGGGCTTCATCCGCCCGGACCGCGGCTTCGACGGGGTCGAGTCGCTGGTTCGGCAGATGACACAGGACTGTGACGAAGCGCGGGGTAGGCTCGCGGCGCTCGAGCGCCACGACCCGTGTGCGGCACTGCCGCTCGGGCGCGCGCAGGCTGAGGGGCGGATTTAGTTCGCCGCGCGCTGACCGAATGTGGTGCATTTCTTCCGGCGCGTCCCGCGTCAGAAGCCGAAGCTCAGCTGATCCTCCGGCTCCTGCACGCGAGCGGCATTGCCTGGCACCTTCGCCGACTCCGCGAGCAGGTCGAGCATCGCATCCGTGACGAACGTGGTGCTCGTGGCGAAGAGCGCCCAGGACCGCGCGACCGCCCAAGGCCTGAACAGACCCAGAGTCACGACGGTGATGATCAGATTCGAGGCGGTGATGAGCGCGTAATCCCACAGCGGCACCGCGCTGCCGAGCGTGTTGGCGTCCTCGTAGGCGATGCGGGGCCACGTGACGTTCCGGATCGCGGTCCGGTAGAAGCCGGCGGTCAGCAAGACGAGCGGGCCAGCAAAGAGAATATTCCCGAGCCAGTACTCGAGCAGGAGACGCTTGTTGTACGTGGCCATCGCGGGGTTTCGGATGATGAAATCCACGTCGATCAGGGGAATTATCTTCGGTGCGAGGTACCGCGACAGGAACCAGGTTATGGTGCCGCAGACGATCGCGAACAACACCGTCCTTGCGAGGGCTCCGAACAGCGGCATGACGCCGCCCGTATAACGGAACGACCCGCGTCCCCAGCGCAGGTTGTCGGCAATGTACCCGCGCTGCACGCGCGAGGCGACGGGCGCCAGCAATCCGAGTGTGACGATGGCGAGGATCGGCATCGCCACGTAAGCGACGAGAGCGCCCATGTAATCGCCGGCGAAAGTAAACCGGACGCTGCGATAGCTCGTGTTCTCGGCGTTGAACGCGAGCGCGGTGTTGACGATCCACGGCACGAGGAGCAACAGGAGCACGCCAGCGTAAAGGAACACCGGCGCGAGGCCGACGACCGCGAAATATACGAGGAAGGCCGCGATTACGGCGAGGCGACCGGCAAGGATGGGAAAGCCTTCGGCATGATATTCGAAATTGTGACCGTCGAAGTACGTGGCGTTGAGGAAATATCTGCGTCGCCGCACCGTGGCCCACGGGCTGTACACACCGGCCGTCAAGATCGTCCGGATTACGTTGGCGATCCACACACCGAAGTACTCGTTGCCCGAACCGCGGAACTGGAACCGGTGGGCCGCCACCTGCTCGAACCGCCGCGGGTAGCTTCCCACCCACTGGCGCTCCACGTCGGCCGATGCCGCGCTACGCGGACCACCGACAGCGCCTCGCGAACCAAACGTGCCTTGACTGCGATTTCCAAAGGTCGCCACCTCGCGCTCCTTGGATCGGGTTGTCGATCGAGCCTCCCTGCATCCGAAAGTGGTACATGAACTTGCAATTTGCAAGTGTGTTTTGATTTTAAGCAACTTTAACCTGAACGACGGGGAAACGGTGTCAATCGACAGTGTACGGAGCTTCCTCGCGGCCCATGCGCCCGACATTGCCGTGATCGAACTCGCGCAGAGCACGGCGACCGTGGAGCTAGCCGCCGCCGGCCATGGCGTCGCGCCGGGGCAGATCGCCAAGACCCTGTCGCTCCGGGTGGGCGACCGGGTGGTCCTCGTCGTCACTCGCGGCGACGTGCGCCTCGACAACCGCAAGGTGAAGGCAGCTTTCGGCGGGAAGGCGTCGATGCTGCCGCCGGACGAGGTCGCGGCCATCACCGGGCACCCGGTTGGCGGCGTCTGCCCGTTCGGCCTCGCGACCCCGCTGCCGGTCTATTGCGACGTTTCGCTCAAGGCGTTCGAGGAGGTCGTGCCTGCCGCGGGGTCGACCAACAGTGCCCTCTTCATCGCGCCGGACCGCATGGCGCAGATCGCCGGCGCGCAATGGGTCGACGTCTGCCAGGAACCGGCGGCCTGAATCGCTTCCCTTGCGGTCGGCGATGAGGCAGTGTCGCGCGCCATGACCGACCCCTCCGCCCTCCCCGATCTCGACAACGAGTACAACAACCGCGGCCGCGTTCCCGACTACCCGGCGATCGTGGCGCGCTGGCAGGCGGACGCACGCGCCTTCCGCGCCTCCGTGCAGGGCGAGATCGACGTCGCCTACGGCGAGGAGCCGCGGCAGGTCTACGACCTGTTCCACACCAAGGACGACCAGGGAGGCCCGCTCGTCTGCTTCATCCACGGCGGCTACTGGCGCTCGTTCGAGAAGGAGACCTTCAGCCACCTCGCCCGCGGGCTCTCCGTGCACGGCATTTCGGTGGCGCTTCCCGAGTATCGCCTCTGCCCGCACGTGAAGATCGCCGACATCGTGACCGACATCGTCCAGTTCGCGATCCACCTGCATCGGCGCACCGGCCGCAAGATCGTCGCGACCGGCCATTCGGCCGGCGGTCACCTCGCCGCCTGCCTCGCCGCCGCCGACTGGGCAGCGCACGGCATGCCGGAAGACCTCGTCACGTCCGGGATCGGCATCAGCGGCCTCTACGACCTGCGCCCACTCCTGCCGACCGGAATCAACGAGACGCTCGGGATGGATGAGGCGGCCGCGCGCGAGGCGAGCCCACTGCTCTGGCCGACCCCGCAAGGTCGCCCGTTCGAAGCCTGGGTCGGCGCGCTCGAGAGCAGCGAGTTCCTCCGCCAGAGCCGCACGCTGTCGGCTGTATGGACAGGCGCTGGCGCGCCGACGCGCTATGTCGAGATCGCCGGCGCCAACCACTTCACCGCCGTCGACAGTCTCGCCGAGCCGATGGGTGCGCTGACGCGGGCGCTGGTCGACCTCGTGCGCGCCGCATGAGTGCCGGCGCCGTCATCGAGACACCCTCGGGCAAGGGGGCGGGCGACGAGAATTTTCCGGTCGGCTCGTTCCTCCTGCCGAAGCGGCTCAGGCCGCACGTGGCGAAGTACTACGCGTTCGCCCGCGCCATCGACGACATCGCCGACAATCCGTCCGCCACGCCGAAGGAGAAGCTCGCCCGTCTCGACGCGATGGATCTCGCGATCCAGGGCAAGCAGGGCCGGGACGACCCGGCGCTCGCCAAGGCATGGGCCTGCCGCGAGAGCATGCTCGAGACGAACGTCGACCTCGCCCACGCCCGCGACCTCATCTCGGCGTTCCGGCAGGATTCGCTCAAGAACCGCTACCACGACTGGGCGGACCTCATGGACTACTGCAACCGGTCGGCCTCGCCCGTCGGGCGCTACCTCCTCGAACTCCACGGCGAGGACAAGGCCGGGTTCGCGCAGTCCGACGCGCTGTGCAATGCGCTGCAGGTGATCAACCACCTCCAGGACTGCGCCCAGGACTACGCCAAGCTCGACCGCGTCTACCTGCCGGGCGACTGGCTGGCTGCCGAAGGCGCAACCGTCGAGATGTTGTCGGAATCGAGAAGCCCGAAGCCCCTGCGCCGCGTCATCGACCGGTGCATCGCGGCGAGCCGCACGCTGATGGAAAAGGCGCACGATCTCCCCGGCGTGCTCAAGAGCCGCCACCTCGCCATGGAATCGGCGGTGATCGTCGAGGTTGCAGACCGCCTGCTCGATGCGCTAGAGAGCCGCGATCCGGTGGCGGAGCGGGTGGAACTGTCGAAGCCGCAGTTCGCACTGTGCGCCGCCAAGGGAGCCGTCGCCGGCTTCCTCACCGCCGGGAAAAAGCTGCGCGATCGCCGTTAACCGGGATCTTTTCTGGCTTTTTTCGCGTTCGCACCCGTTGCGCGGCGCGGAAGACACACCCGCCGAATAATGCTAAAGGCGGCCCAACTGCGGATTTGCTGACGGGTTGATGCAAGTGATAACTTGCACGGTCATGGCCTGTGTAATTCCGTTGAACGTCAAGTTTACTGGACACTAAGAGGCTTCATGCCCGTTTCGACGCCGCTACTCGACACCATCAAGTACCCTTCCGACCTCCGGAAACTTGATCCCGCCAAACTCAAGCAGGTGGCGGACGAACTGCGCGCCGAGACCATCGACGCCGCGGCGACCTCCGGCGGTCACTTCGGGGCGGGCCTCGGCGTCGTCGAACTGACGGTAGCGCTGCATTACGTCTTCAATACGCCCGAAGACCGGGTGATCTGGGACGTGAGCCACCAGGCCTACCCGCACAAGATCCTGACCGGCCGGCGCGGCGGTATCCGCAAGATCCGCCAGCGCGACGGTCTCTACGGCTTCACCAAGCGGACCGAGAGCGACTACGACCCGTTCGGTACCGCACATTCCTCGACCTCGATCTCGGCCGGCCTCGGCATGGCCATCGCCCGCGATCTCAACGGCAAGAACAACAACGTCGTGGCCGTGATCGGCGACGGCGCGATGTCGGCCGGCATGGCCTACGAGGCGATGAACAACGCCGGCGCCATCGACACGCGCCTCATCGTCATCCTGAACGACAACGGCATGTCGATCGCCCCGGCCGTGGGTGCGCTCACCAACTACCTGTCCTGGCTCGTCTCCTCGCGGCCGTTCCTGTCGCTGCGCGACATCGCCAAGCAGCTCACGCGCCGCTTCCCGCAGAGCTTCCGCACGGCCGCCCACAAGGTCGACGAATACGCCCGCGGCATGCTGTTCGGCGGCACGCTGTTCGAGGAGCTCGGCTTCTATTACGTCGGCCCGGTCGACGGCCACGACATCGACACGCTGGTGCCGATCCTCGAGAACGTGCGCGACGCCAAGGAGCTCGGGCCGATCCTGCTCCACGTCGTCACCGAGAAGGGCAAGGGTCACCCGTTCAAGGCGCCGAACAAGGAGAAGTACCACGCGGTCGGCAAGTTCGACCCCGTGACCTTCGAGATTCCGAAGAGCACCACGAACGCGCCGACCTACACCTCCGTCTTCGCCGACGCACTGATCCGCGAGGCCGAGAAGGACGAGCGCGTGGTGGCGATCACCGCGGCCATGCCGTCCGGCACGGGCCTCGACAAGTTCGAGCAGCACTTCCCGGACCGCACCTTCGACGTCGGCATCGCCGAGCAGCATGCCGTGACCTTCGCGGCGGGTCTCGCGGTGGAAGGCTACAAGCCATTCTGCGCCATCTACTCGACGTTCCTGCAACGCGCCTACGACCAGGTCGTGCACGACGTGGCGCTGCAGAAACTTCCCGTCCGCTTCGCGATCGACCGTGCCGGCCTCGTCGGCCAGGACGGCGCGACACACGCAGGCTCGTTCGACGTCGCCTACCTCGGCTGTCTACCCGACATGGTGATCATGGCAGCCGCCGACGAAGCCGAACTCGTCCACATGGTGGCGACCGCCGCCCAGATCGACGACCGTCCCTGCGCATTCCGCTATCCGCGCGGCGAGGGTGTCGGCGTCGACACCCCGCGCGAGGGCGTGCCGCTCGAGATCGGCAAGGGCCGCATCGTGCGCGAAGGCAGCCGCGTCGCATTCCTGTGCCTCGGCACCCGGCTTCAGGCGTGCATCAAGGCGGCCGAGGAACTTGCCACCCACGGCATCTCCGCAACCGTCGCCGATGCGCGTTTCGCCAAGCCGCTTGACGGTGACCTCGTGCGTCGCCTGGCCCGCGAGCACGAGCTGCTGATCACCGTGGAGGATGGCTCGGTCGGCGGCTTCGGCTCCTACGTGCTCAACTTCCTCGCCAAGCACGATCTCCTCGGCGGACGCTTCAAGGTGCGCCCGATGTTCCTGCCGGACTCCTTCATCGGTCACGGCTCGCAGCAGGAACAGTGGGAGGAAGCCAACCTCGATGCCCGTCACATCGCCGCGGAAGCGATCTCGGCGCTGAACCTGACCGGCGCGAAGGTGCTGGACTTCAAGGCACGGGGCTGACGCGCGCGCCCCGTTTCGGCTAGAAGCGGGGCGGATACCACAGGGATCACCGCCGTTCGATGAGCGTCGCCTCCGACCAGACGCGGCCACGGGCCGCCGCCGAGACGACGGCCGGGAACGCCTATTCGCTCGCGGCCGGGCCTGAGGGTCCAGCGGCCATTGCGGCGCAAGTGAAGGCCGCGTCGACCTCGTTCTATTGGGCGATGCGCCTGTTGCCGCGGGAGCGGCGCGAAGCGATCTTCGCGGTCTATGCCTTCTGCCGCGCCGTCGACGACATTGCCGACGACGAGCCCGATCCGGCCAGGCGCGATGCCGGTCTCGATGCCTGGCGGCGCGAAATCGACGCGCTCTACGCAGGCGATCCACGCAACCCGATTACGCGAGCGTTGAAGCCCGGCCTCAAGGCCTTCGGCCTTAGGCGGGCCGACTTCCTCGCGATCATCGACGGGATGGAGATGGACGCCGACGGACCGATCGTCGCGCCGGATATGAAAACGCTCGATCTCTATTGCGACCGTGTCGCCTCCGCGGTCGGCCGGCTTTGCGTCTGCATCTTCGGCGATGCGAGCATCCACGGCATGGCGGTCGCCGAGCATCTGGGGCGTGCGCTGCAGCTCACCAACATCGCGCGCGACGTCGACGAGGATGCGCGCATCGGCCGCGTGTATCTGCCCCGCGAGCTCCTGGAGAAACACGGCATCCCGGCACGGCCGCCCGAGGGGATCATGCGCCACTCGGCCTATCCCGCGCTCTGGCGCGAGTTCGCCGGAATGGCGCAGGAGCGGTTCCGCCTCGCCGACGAGGCGCTCTCGGTGTGCGGACGTGCGACCATGCGGCCGGCGCGCATCATGATGGAAGTCTACCGCCTCAACCTGAAGCGGCTGATGGCGCTGCCCGATTCCGCGATCGCCGATCCCGCCGTGTCGAAGCGTCTCGTCGGCAAGCGCGAGATGCTGGCGGTTGCTCTGAAAAACTTCTTCTGACGCCATGGCCACCGCCCACGTCATTGGCGCCGGCGTCGCCGGCCTCGCTGCCGCCGTCGACCTCGCGGACAAGGGCTACCGCGTGTCGATTTACGAGCAGACGGCGCAGCCCGGCGGCCGCTGCCGCTCGTTCCACGATCCCCTCCTCGACGCGGTGATCGACAACGGCAACCACCTGCTCCTCTCCGGCAATCGTTCGGCGCTCGAATATCTCGACCGCATCGGCGCGAAGGATCGCCTCATCAGTCCGGGCCGTGCCGCGTTTCCTTTCTTCGACTACCAGACGGGGGAACGCTGGACCGTCGAGATCAACAGGGGAGCGCTCCCCTGGTGGATCCTCGACCGCGACCGCCGCGTGCGCGGCACGACGCTGGCCGACTATCTCGAGGGCGTGAAGCTGCTCAACGCGGGCGACCGCACGGTCGCGCAGCTCTTCAAGCGGCAGGGCCAGTTCTACCGGCGGTTCTGGGACCCGTTCACCGTCGCCGTGCTGAACACGCCGCCGGAGGAAGCCGCCGCGCGCCTGCTGCTTCCCGTCATCCGCGAGACGCTGGCGCTCGGCGCGGAGAAGGCGACGCCACTCATTGCGAAGAAAAGCCTCTCCGACACCTTCGTCGACCCGGCGCTCAGCTGGCTGAAGCACCACGGGGCCCAGATCGAAACGGGCGTGAAAGTGCGGGCCATCGAGACCGGCGGTGGCCGCGCCACGGCGATCGTCACGGCGAAAGGGCCGGTGCCGCTTGCCGCCGACGACTGGGTGGTTGTGGCGGTTCCGGCGTGGACCGTGCAGGAATTGCTGCCGGACGTTTCTGCGCCCGACGAATTCGCGCCTATCGTCAACGTCCATTTCCGCATCGAAGGCGTCAGGCAGCCGCTGATGCAGGAGCCCCTCCTCGGCATGGTGGGCTCGACGACCCACTGGGTGTTCATCCGCGACGACATCGCTTCCGTCACGGTGAGCGCCGCCGGTGCTCTAACGCAGAAACCGAATGCCGACATTGCCGCCGAAATCTGGCCCGAGGTCGCCGCCGCGCTGTCGCTGCCGCTTGAAACCGCGCACAAGGCGCGCGTGACGAAGGAGCACCGCGCGACGTTCCTTGCCACCCCCGCGCAGCTCGCCAAGCGCCCGAAGCCGAAGACGCCCCTCGCCAACGTCGTGCTCGCCGGCGAATGGGTGGATACGGGTCTGCCGACCACCATCGAGGGCGCCATCCGCTCCGGCCAGACGGCGGCGGGGCTGGTCGGGGCTGGTCGGTAACGATTCGCTAACCATGTTTTGTTTAAATGGAGTGTTGCCCAAATGCACGTGACGCGCGAGCGCCAGGTGTTGTAGCTTTTGCTTATGGGGCAGAGGGGTCGAGCGTTCGTTGCGGCAATTTGCGCGCTTTTTGCGTGCTCCGATGACCTCGTTGCAGCTCAATCAAAGGTTGAATCACAACGCCAGGCGCTGTTCCAGAAGATGATGGCGAATCCGTCGGATCTCGACGCGGCGTTCGCCTATGCCTCCTTGAGCGCGCAGGAAGGCGATCTCGAGGGCGCCATCTCCACGCTGGAGAGGATGCTCATCTTCGCTCCGGGCCTGCCACGCCTGCAGCTTGAGCTGGGCGTACTCTACTTCCGCTTGGGCGCCTACGACACCTCGGACAGTTACTTCCAGGCGGTGCTCGCCAACCCCGCGACGCCTGCCGACGTGCTGGAGCGCGTAAAGGTGTTCGAAAAGGCGATCGAGCGACAGCGCACACAAAGCCCGGTCAGCTTCTGGTCGCTGTCCGGCATCCGCTGGCAGAGCAACGCGAACAACGCGACGGCGACCGCCGACATCGTGCTGAACGGCCTGCCGTTCCAGCTCGACTCCCAGTACACGGCGCAGCCTGACTGGAGCTTCGTTTCGAGCAATGTCCTCAGTTACTCGCACGAGCTGCAAAACCAGGGCGACACGTTCGACATCGGCATCGCCACCTACAGCTCGGTCTACTTCACGCTGACCAACCTCAATACGCAGGTCGCGGAAATGGTCGCCGGCCCCTCGTTCAACATGGGCCGGTTCGATGTCTCGAACACCTACACCGGCGTCTATGCGATCGCCGGAGGTTCGGTGCTCGGGCAACAAGTCTACTACAGCACCCTCGGCGCCGGCGCCTCGGTGCGCAGCGTGCTCGACGAGCGCACGCGCGTCATTGGCCGCCTCGAGTACCGGCACCGCTGGTACAACGATACGCAGGACCTGCCCTACAACGATCTGTACACGGGCGACGAGATCCGGGCGGTCGGCTACGTCAACTACCTCGTGACGAGTGACCTCACGGTCACCGGCGGCCTGCGCGTCGCCCGCCAAAACGCCAACGCCGGCTTCTACAGCGACTGGGAATTCGGCCTCGAGGGCAACGCGACGAAGACGTTCCCCTCGCTGCTGCCGCAGCTTAACGAAGGCGACTGGGCGCTGTCGGGCAACGTACTCTACGTCCATCGCAGCTTCGACGACCCCGATCCGACCATTAACGCGAGTGACTCCGAGTACGACAACTATCTGTCGCTCATCGGCTCGCTCTCCATTCCGATCTCGGAACACTTCGCGGCGGTGCCGCAGGTGCAATACCAGTGGCAAGGGTCGAACTATCCGCTTCAGCAGTTCGACACCTGGACGCTGATGCTGGCACTTTCGGCAAGGTTCTAGGAGGCCGGGATGAACACGCGCTGCCTCAAGACCTTCACGTTCGCGCTCCTCGTCTCGGCGGCGATGACCGCACCTGCAGTGGCCGACAAGATCGGCGTCACGGCGGCGGTCAACCCGCAGGTCACCGGCACCCCGCCCGGGCAGCCGACCCGAACCCTCGTCCTTGGTAACGACGTCTACCACGACGAGCGCATCAAGGCGGGCTCGGGCGGTCTCCTGCAGGTGCTGTTTGTCGACGGCACCACGTTCACGGTGGGGCCGGGGACGGAACTCGTCATCGACAACTACATCTACGATCCGGCGAAAGGCACTGGCCAGATCGCCGCCACGATGGCGAAGGGCGTGCTCCGCTTCGTCGGCGGCAAGATCTCGAAGCAGAACGACGCCGTGCAGATCAACGCGCTCAATGGGACGATCGGCATTCGTGGCGCAGTGGTGAACATCGAGTCGAATGGCGGCGGCCTCGGCAAGGTCATCTTCGAGTTCGGTCGCTCGGCCAATTTCTGTAGCGGCTCGAACTGCACGAAGCTTTATCAGCAGGGTTATCTGCTCGAGGTTAAGCCTGGCCCGAACGGCGTCCCCATCACCGTTGTGCGCAAGACCGAACCCGGCGACATCACGCTCATCCAGCAGAAGCTCGCCGGCAAGCCCGGCAAGCATGGCGGATCGGGCAATGTTCCGAACGCCGGCCTCGTCCAGCAGTACAACGTGGCAAACGTCGCCGGTACACCGCCGCAGACGCAGCCGCAAACGGGTGGCCTCTACCCCGTCTGGGACGGGATCACGCTCGAGGATGTGCCCGGACTCGTGAACCCGACCGCCAACGTCACGACACAGCAGATCCAGGCGGGCAACATCACGCCCGTGGTACCCCCCACACCGCCGACGACGGGCGAGTATGCGCTGATCGCGACCGGCTTCGGGTCGAGCAACCGCAGCGAACTTGAAGGGGTCATTTCGTATGGCTCGCTGGAAGTCGGTGCAACGGGGCTGACGAGCGCTCAATTGATGGCCGGCGTAACGAACGTGGGCATCATGAACCTCGGATTCACGCCTGGGGGCCCGGGTCTGATCGCGACCACGATCGAGGTGTTCGACAGCGAGGACAATGCGCTGCAGGTCCTCCCCTCCAGCACGGCGCAGATGTCCGAGGCCCAGGCCCCGATCTGTTCGCAATGCTCCTTCCTCAAGTGGGGGAACTGGTCAGCGGATGTTCGGTTGCAATCGCAGTCGGGCGAAGGAACCGATTTCGTCCAAGGCCGCGGGGTCTGGGTGGCGGGCCAGCCGATCGACCCGGCGAACATGCCGGTGCAGGGCACGGCCACCTACAACGGTACCGCTGTCGGGATGGTGAGCAACGGCGCCAATACCTATCAGGCCCAGGGCGGGATGCAGATGGGCTGGAACTTCGGCACGCGGTCCGGCGACTTCTCGATCCGGAACTTCGATCAGGCAAATACCGGCGGGATCAACGTGTCAGGGAGCATCAGTGGTGAAGGCACCGGATTTGCAGGAGTGATCAGCAGCGTCGACTCCGGTTACATCGGCGCGGCGAGCGGGCAGTTCGCGTCTGGTCCGGCCAATCTCGATGCCGGTGGCCGCCCCATTCCCGGGTCGACACCACAGGGCGTGAACGGCCAGTTCTTCCTCGGCGGCACGGGCGACAATCTCTATCAGGCCATCGGCGTTTTCGGCGGCGCCCGGGGAGACTGAATTTTCGCCCAAAGGCCGGTGGTACGACGCGCACGTCAGTATTGTGCGCTGCAGCGTTCCCTTGACTTTGGAACCCAAACCCGCCACGTCCGTTCAGGACCATTGGTGTCGGGACCTGAGACAGGACTTCCATGACGTCTGCCGCACCGGCCGTTAGGCTCGCCGAAACGACCGCGCCTCCCGGCGTGGCCGCGCACGCGCGCGCGGTTGCCCGGCAGAGTGCGGCGGAGCTTCTCAAGCTGCAAAAGCCCGACGGCCACTTCGTCTTCGAGCTCGAAGCCGACGTGACGATCCCGTCCGAATACATCTTCCTGAACCACTTCCTCGGTGACACGGAACCGGGCCTCGAGGCCGAACTGGGCGACTACATCCGCTCGCTTCAAAGCGACGCGCACGGCGGCTGGCCGCTGTTCCATGACGGGGACTTCAATATCTCTTCGTCCGTGAAAGCCTATTTCGCATTGAAGATTCTGGGCGACCGGGCGGACGCCCCACACATGGTGCGCGCGCGCGAGGCGATCCTGAAGCACGGCGGGGCCGAAACGTCCAACGTCTTCACCCGCTATATCCTGGCCCTGTTCGGCGAGGTGCCATGGCACGCCGTACCGGCGATGCCGGTCGAACTCATGCTGATGCCGAAGTCGGCGCCGGTCAGCGTGTGGAAGTTTGCCTACTGGTCGCGCACCGTGATCGCGCCCCTGCTGATCCTCGCCGCGCTCAAGCCGCGCGCCAAGAACCCGACGAACGCATCCTGCCAGGAGCTTTTCCGGACCTCCCCGGACAAGGTGACGCAGTGGAACGTGAACCCGACGGGATCGCGCTGGGGAGAATTCTTCCTCGGACTCGACAAGGTGTTGCAGCCGTTCGACCGCCACGTCCTCGGCAAGCTTCCCACCCGCCAGAAGGCGATTCAGGCGGCGATCGACTTCATCACGCCCCGGCTTAACGGCGAGGATGGCCTCGGAGCGATCTTCCCGGCGATGGCGTTCTCGACGATGGCGTTCGATTCGCTCGGCTACGGCCGCGAGCATCCGCATTTCGTGACCGCGCGCCAGAGCGTGAAGAACCTGCTGGTCGGCTCGCGCGAGGAGCGCGGCGGTCGCGCCCGGTACTGTCAGCCGTGCGTGTCGCCGATCTGGGACACCTCGCTGGCACTGCACGCACTCCTCGATGCGGGCGTGCCGGCGGACGACCCGCGCATCATCGCCGGGTGCGACTGGCTCGCCGATCGGCAGATTCTCGATGTCGTAGGCGACTGGGCTGTGATGAACCCCGGCCTGAAGCCCGGCGGCTGGGCATTCCAGTACCGCAACGACTACTACCCCGACGTCGACGATACGGCTGTCGTCGGCATGCTCCTCGACCGCGTCGACCGGCAGCGCTACGCGATGAACATCGAGCGTGCCGTGATCTGGATCGAAGGCATGCAGAGCTCGAACGGTGGCTGGGGCGCGTTCGATATCGACAACAACGCCGACTTCCTGAATTCCATACCGTTCGCCGACCACGGTGCGCTACTCGATCCGCCAACCGTGGACGTGACTGCGCGTTGCGTCTCGTTCCTCTGCCAAGTCGGACATCCGCGCGGGCACCCCGTGGTAACGAAGGCGCTGGACTTCATCCGCAGCGAACAGGAAGCCGACGGCTCCTGGTTCGGCCGGTGGGGCACGAACTACGTGTACGGAACGTGGTCGGCGCTGTGCGCGCTGAATGCCGCCGGCGAAGACCCGCAGTCGCCGACGGTGCGCCGCGCCGTCGCCTGGCTTGTCAAGCATCAGCGCGCCGACGGCGGCTGGGGCGAGGACGGGGCGACCTACTGGAAGGAACGCCGCTACGAGGCCAAGGCGTCGACGCCGTCGCAGACTGCGTGGGCGGTGCTCGGCCTGATGGCCGCGGGCGAAACCGATCACGAGGCCGTCGCGCGCGGCGTGAAGCACCTCGCCGACGGGCCGCGATCGGGGGCGCGCTGGGACGAGGAGTACTATACGGCCGTCGGGTTCCCGCGCGTGTTCTACCTGCGCTATCACGGGTACGCGGCGTACTTCCCGACATGGGCATTGGGCCGGTACGGCGAGTTGATGCGCGGCAACTCCCGCCAGGTCCGCTACGGGATGTAGGTCGCGAAAGGCGTCCGGGGAGGTGCGCATGCGGGTTCTGATCATACTCGACCACCCCAGGCAGAACTCGCTCACGCACCAGGTCGCCGCTGCCTTCGCAGCTGGCCTTGCCGACGGCGGACACACCTGCGAGACGCTCGATCTGCATGCCGCAGGGTTCGACCCGCGCATGACGCCGGACGACGAGCCGGACTGGAACGACGAGAACAAGCGCTACTCGTACGTCGTCCACACAGAGATCGCGCGGATCAAGCGTGCCGATGCCCTAGCATTCGTGTTTCCGATCTGGTGGTGGGGCCTTCCCGCGATGACCAAGGGTTACATCGACCGGACCTTCGCCCGGGGCTTCGCCTACGGCGGCGACGCAAAGCTGTCACTGCGAAAGATCCAGTGGCTCGCCCTCGGCGCGGCCGACGAAGCGACGTTCGCCAAGCGCGGTTACCTCGATGCGATGAAGACGCAGCTCGCGGTCGGCATTGCCGACTACTGCGGCGTGCCCGACAGCCGGATCGAGATGTTCTACGCCTCCCTCGAAGGCGAGGAAGCCGTGCGCACACATCTCGAACGGGCCCGCGCCATCGGCCAGGCGTGGCCCCCCTGACTCCCTTCTAGAACAGGCTTCCCTGCCCGTCCGCGGTTCCTGGCGGTTTGCGGCGAGAAGGGCGCGGGGTTGCCGTCGGCCCTTCGAGCCTGGCTGCGACGCTGCCGTCATGGAACTCGATCGCCACACCTTGCGAGGGATGCGTCTCGGCCGCCGCATGAAGGGGTTCGCCCGTCTGCGCCCGCACCAGTGCGAAGCCGCGGGCCAGCACGGCGCGATAGGAGAGCGAATTCAGGAGCTTGGCCGTGGTATCGAGCCGTTCCGCGCGCCGCCGCAGGCCGTCTCTGGCAAAGTAAAGCTGGTCCTCGGCGAGCCGCTTCAGCGCGTCGTGCCGACGTGCCACGGCGAGACGCAGCGGCTGGGGGCTGAGCCGGCCCGCCTCCCTCTGAAAATCGGCTCGGTGGATGCGCACGTTCGCGATCAGCGCCTGGGCGAGCCGCCCCGCCGCCGTTTCGTAGCGTTGACGTGCGCCCGCGACGACATCTTCCACGCGCGGCAGCCGGGCGGCTGCCCGCAACGTGAGGCGCGCATCCGCGAGGCGCCGTGCCACTGCCTGGCGCTGGCGCGCGTCGATGTCGCCGAGCCGTACGAACAAGTCGGCCCGCACCGGTACCGCGCGCTCGGCGGCCGCCGTCGGTGTGGGTGCCCGCAGGTCGGCTGCGTGGTCGAGCAGCGTCACGTCGGTCTCGTGGCCGATCGCCGAGATGAGCGGAATGTCACTCGCCGCGGCCGCGCGCACCACCGCCTCGTCGTTGAACCCCCAGAGGTCCTCGATGCTGCCACCGCCCCGCGCCACGATCAGAAGGTCCGGCCGCGGGATAGGCCCATCCGGCTGCAATGCGTTGAAGCCTGCAATCGCGGCCGCCACTTCGGCCGCGCAGGTCTCGCCCTGCACGCGCACCGGCCAGACGATCACGCGGCGCGGAAACCGCTCGGACAAGCGATGCAGGATGTCGCGGATGACGGCGCCGGTCGGCGACGTGACGACGCCGATGACTTTTGGCAGCACTGGGATCGGCTTCTTTCGCGCCTCGTCGAACAGTCCTTCGGCGGCGAGCTTGCGGCGGCGCTCCTCGAGCATCGCCATCAGCGCGCCCTGACCTGCCGGGCTCACCGTGTCGACCACGATCTGGTACTTCGATTGCCCGGGGAACGTGGAGATGCGCCCCGTGACGATCACCTCCATCCCCTGCTCCGGCTTGAACCGCAGGCGGTTCCACGCGAGCTTCCACACGACCGCGGCGAGACAGGCCGAATCGTCCTTCAAGTCGAAGTAGCAATGGCCCGAACCGGGACGAGACACCTTGCCCACCTCGCCGCGCACCCTGACATGCTGGAACGAGTCTTCCAGCGTGCGCTTCAACGCCTGCGACAGCTCCGAAACCGTCAGCTCGGCGACATTCGGGCGAGTCGGCTCGATGATCTCGCCGGTCTCGGGGTCGAACAGCAAATCCGTCGTCATGGTTGATCTCACACAATCCCTTTTCAGGCGGGCCGTCAAATGCGATGAAACCCGACCCCAACGGTCACACACCGAGGCGAATCTCCCCAATGCCTTCGATGAAAATTGTCCTGTTCGCGCTGCTCCTCGCCCTTGTGGCGCTGACGCGGCCCGCCGCCGCCGACGATGCGCTCGTTGAGCGCGGGCGTTATCTCGTCACGTCCATTGCTGGCTGCGGCAACTGCCACACGATGCAGGGGCCGAACGGCCCGGTCGAGGGCATGGACCTCGCCGGTGGCCTTGAGATGAAGGACAAGTTCTTCACCGCCTATTCCTCGAACATCACCCCCGACGTGGAAACCGGCATCGGGCGCTGGACCGACGCCCAGATCATCACCGCGATCCGCGAGGGCAAGCGGCCGGACGGTTCGTCGATCGGGCTGCCGATGCCGTTCCGCATGTACCGCATGATCTCGGACGCGGATGTGCAGGCGATGGTCGCCTACCTGCGTACGGTGCAGCCGATCCGCAATCCCGTTCCGCCGTCGAAATACCTGATCCCGATCCCGCCGCGCTGGGGACCTGCGGTGCGCAATCCGGACTCTCCCAACCCAGCCGACAAGGTCGCCTACGGCGGCTACCTGGCAAGCGCGCTCGGCCACTGCGTCGAGTGCCACTCGGGCCCCAACCTTTTCGGCATTCCTGACATCGACGGTCGCCTTGGTGCGGGCGGCATGGAGTTTCCCGGCCCCTGGGGAACCGTCGTCGCGCCGAACATCACGCCGACCAACCTCGGCAGGTGGACCGACGCGCAAATCGTGACGGCGATCACCAAGGGCATCCGGCCGGACGGTTCGAAGATGTCGCCGCCGATGGGCTACCGCTACTACGCCAACATGACGAAGAGCGACCTCGACGCGGTCGTGGCGTGGCTGCGGCAGTTGCCGCCGAAGTGAGCAGCACGTTGAACATTCTCCTCATCGGGTCCGGCGGTCGCGAACACGCGCTCGCGTGGGCGATCGCTGCAAGCCCGCTGACGCAGCGGCTGTACTGCGCGCCCGGCAACGCGGGGATCGCCAGCGAGGCGATCTGCGTGCCGCTCGACGTTGCCGATCACGCGCTGGTGGCGCGGTTCTGCACCGACAATGCAATCGGCCTCGTGGTGGTCGGCCCCGAGGCGCCTCTTGTTGCGGGACTGGCCGATCATCTGCGGGCGAAGGGGCTGAAGGTGTTCGGGCCTTCGAAGGCCGCAGCGCAGCTCGAGGGGTCGAAGGGCTTCACCAAGGACCTCTGTGCGCGCCACGGAATTCCGACTGCAGCCTACGCGCGGTTCACCGACGAGGCCGCCGCGCTCGCCCACCTGAAGGCGCGGGGCGCGCCGTGCGTGGTGAAGGCAGACGGGCTCGCCGCGGGCAAGGGGGTGACGGTGGCGATGACGCTCGCCGATGCCGAAGCCGCCGTTCGCGACGCGCTCGGCGGCCGGTTCGGTGCGGCCGGGGCCGAGGTGGTGATCGAGGATTTCCTCGAGGGCGAGGAGGCCTCGTTCTTCGCGCTGTGCGACGGCACGCACGCGGTGCCGTTCGGTACCGCGCAGGACCACAAGCGCGTAGGCGACGGGGATACCGGGCCGAACACCGGCGGCATGGGCGCCTACTCCCCGGCGTCAATCGTTACCGACGGCATCGCGCAACGCGTGATGCGCGAGATCATCGAGCCGACGGTGCGCGCAATGGCGGCGGAAGGCACGCCCTTCGTCGGCGTGCTCTACGCCGGGTTGATGCTCACGACGCGCGGCCCCGAGCTCATCGAGTACAACGTGCGCTTCGGCGACCCGGAAGCCCAGGTCCTGATGATGCGGCTCAAGGACGACATCGTTACACTGATGCTCGCCGCCGTCGACGGCACGCTCGACAAGGTGTCTGTGCGCTGGCGCAACGAGAAGGCCGTGTGCGTGGTGATGGCCGCGGACGGTTATCCCGGCGATGTCCGCACCGGCACCGAAATCCGCAACGTTTCCCTGGCTGACAGTCTCACCGACACGGTGGTGTTCCACGCCGCGACGAAGCGTGACGGCGAACGTTTGCTCGCCTCCGGGGGCCGCGTGCTTGGCGTGACGGCGCTCGGCCAGACGGTAAGCGAGGCGCGCCAGAAGGCGTACGAGGCCGTCGACATGATCGACTGGCCGGGCGGCTTCTGCCGGCGCGACATCGCCTGGCGCGAGGTGAAGCGCGAGGCGGAGCGATGAGCCTCTTTCCCGGCTTCGAGCCGCGCATGGTGCGCAGCGGCGACGTCGAGATCTTCGCGATGACCGGCGGAAGCGGACCGCCGCTCCTGCTCCTGCACGGCTACCCGCAGACGCACGCGATGTGGCACAAGGTGGCGCCCGCGCTCGTAGAGCATTTCACGCTCGTGATCGCCGACCTGCGCGGCTACGGCCAGAGCAGTGCGCCGGCCGACGATACCCGCCACACGGTCTATGCGAAGCGGCAGATGGCGAAGGATGCGATCGCCCTGATGCAGTCGCTCGGGCACGAGCGCTTCGCCGTGGCGGGCCACGATCGCGGTGGGCGCGTCGCCTACCGCCTCGCGCTCGATGCGCCGGAACGGGTGACGAAACTCGCCGTCCTCGACATCGTTCCGACCGCCGACATGTGGGGCGGCATGAATGCGGAGTTCGCGATCAAGGTCTATCACTGGGCTTTCCTCGCCCAGCCCGCGCCGCTGCCCGAGACGCTGATCGGGGCGCATCCGGCGTTCTATCTCGAATGGACGCTTGCGAGCTGGACCAAGGCGAAGGATCTCTCGGCCTTCGATCCGAAGGCGCTCGCCGCCTACCGCTCGTACTTCTCCGAGTCCGTCCGGATTGCAGCAACGTGTGCGGACTATCGCGCCGGCGCGACGACGGATCGCGCCATCGATCTCGCCGACCGTGACGCGGGCCGGAAGATCGCCTGCCCCGTGCTGTCGCTCTGGGGCGGGGCCGGGCTTCCTGCGGAACGCGCGGCGGCGGCCGATCCGGAGCGGCATCCGCTAACCGCGTGGCGGCGCTGGGCGGACGACGTGCGCGGGACCGCGATCGATGCGGGGCATTTCCTTCCGGAAGAAGCGCCGGGCGAAACCGCGGCGGCACTGATCGACTTCTTCCGATGAGCAGCACGACACCCATCGACAGGCAGGCGACGTTCGGCGGCACGGGCGATGTCCGAGATGCGCATCGCTTCGACGTTGCCGCCCTCGAGGCGTACCTCGCGCGAACGATCCCGGGGTTCGAGGGACCGCTCACCGTGTCGCAGTTCAAGGGCGGCCAGTCGAACCCGACCTATCGCCTCGACGCAAGGAGCGGCGCCTACGTGCTGCGACGCAAGCCCCCGGGAAAACTGCTGCCATCGGCGCACGCGGTCGACCGCGAATATCGCGTGACGAGGGCGCTGGCGGGCCTCGGCTTTCCGGTCGCGACCCCACTGGTGCTCTGCGAGGACGACGGCGTGATCGGCACCGCCTTCTACGTGATGGCGTTCGCGCAGGGGCGCGTGTTCTGGGAGCCCCACATGCCGGGGGTGCGCGCGGCCGAGCGGGCGGCCGTCTATGACGACCTCAACGCCACGATCGCGCGGCTGCACTCCATCGACATCGCGGCCGCCGGTCTTTCCGATTTTGGCAAGCCGGAAGGCTACGTCGCGCGGCAGGTGAAGCGGTGGTCGGAGCAGTACCAGCGCTCCGCGACCGAAGTCATCGCCGAGATAAACCGCCTGATCGCCTTTCTGCCCGACGCGGTGCCGAAGACGAACGAGGCGGCGATCGTGCACGGCGACTTCCGGCTCGACAACTGCGTGATCGATCCCGCGCAGCCGAAGGTGAAGGCGGTGCTCGACTGGGAGCTGTCGACGCTCGGCGATCCGATCGCCGACTTCACCTATCACCTGATGCAGTGGCGGATGCCGCCCTCACCCGACAATGCCGGCGTCGGCTCGCTCGTCGGCCACGAGGAGGATGCGCCCGGGCTGCCGGCGCTCGAAGCGTACGTCGAGGCGTACTGCGCGCGAACGGGGCGGAAAGGAATTCCTGACCTAGATCTTTACCTCGCCTACAATTTCTTCCGGCTCGCTGCCATATTCCAGGGGATTGCAGGTAGAATGCGAGACGGTACGGCCGTCAGTCCGAATGCCGCCGCAATGGCAGGGCAAGTGAGGCCCATCGCCGAGGTGGCGTGGGGTTACGCGAGGAAAGCCGGGGCATGACCCACGAAATCAAGATCGGCCTTGCGCTTGGCGCGGGCGCGGCCAGGGGCCTCGCCCACATCGCGCTGTTGCGTGCGTTCGACGAACTCGGCGTGAAGCCTGCGGCCATTGCGGGCACCAGCATGGGTGCGCTCGTCGGAGCGGCTTACGCCTCCGGCATCGACGCGAAGACCATTGCGGCGCACGCGGAAGCCGTACTCGGAAAGCGCGTCGACGCCGCGCGGCGCGTTTTCGCCGCGCAAGGCGGCGGGCTCTTCAATCTCGTGAGCTTCAACCCATTCTCCTCACCGCTCCTCGACGGCATGCAACTAACGCGGTTGTCGCTGCCGCAGGGTGTCGCCGAACGCATCGAGGAAACGCAGATCCCGTTCAAGGTGATCGCGACGGACTTCTTCGGGCGCTGCGAGGTGGTTCTGACCGATGGCCCGGTCGTTCAGGCTGTCGCCGCCTCGATCGCCATTCCAGGCGTGATCGCCGGGCCCGAGATCCAGGGCCGGCCCGTGATCGATGGAGGGTGTGTGAACCCGGTGCCGTTCGACCGCGTGACCGAGGACATGGACATCGTCGTCGCCGTCGACGTGATCGGCGGCCCCTGCCAGCGTGGCCGTTCGCCGACGAGCCCGGAGTTCCTCACCGGCTCCCTCCAGATCCAGCAAAAGCAGATCGCCGCGCTGCGCCGCAGCCACAACCCGCCCGACATCTACATCGAGCCGGACGTCGACCGCTTCCGCGTGCACGACTTCTTCCGCCTGCACGAGATCATGCGTTCGGCGGAGCCTGCGCGGGAGACGCTGAAGCGCATGCTGGGCGAGGCGATCGAGGCGCGGCTCGCCAAGCGGATCGCCGCCGAGTAGCGCACGTCAGCGTCGTTCGCGGAAGAACCGCAGCAGCAGGTCGCGCGACGGCGCAGCGCCGATTCCTCCGTATACCTCGGGCGCATGGTGGCAGGTCGGCTGATTGAAGAACCGTGGGCCATGCTCGACACCGCCCATCTTCTCGTCAGCGGCCCCGAAGTAGAGCCGTCGGATGCGCGCGAACGAGATCGCGGCGGCGCACATTGCGCAGGGCTCGAGCGTGACGTAGAGATCGTGCCCCTCGAGCCGCTCGTTGCCGACCGCCGCGCATGCGGCGCGGATGGCCAAAAGTTCGGCGTGGGCGCTCGGGTCCTTGCGTTCGAGCGTCCGATTGCCGGCACGCGCCACCACTTGACCTGCGGGCGACACGACGACGGCGCCGACGGGCACCTCGCCGCGCAAGGCCGCGGCCTCGGCCTCGGCGAGCGCGACGTTCATCGGTTCCGGCAACTTGAAGGACATGGCCGCGGCACCTTACGCGACGGCGCTCCCGTCGCGCCAGCCATTGACGCCGCCGCCGTTTTCCGCCACCCGGAGCACATGACGAAACACGACGACAGCGCTTCGGCGTTTCCCGGCGAGCGCATCGCCAAGGTGATGGCGCGCGCCGGCGTGTGCTCGCGCCGCGACGCCGAACGGCTGATCGCCGAGGGCAAGGTGTCGGTCAACGGCAAGGTGCTGACCTCGCCGGCAGTGAACGTCACCGACAAGGACGTGGTGACGGTGAACGGCAAGCCGCTTCCCACGAAGGAGCAGGCGCGGCTGTGGCGCTACCACAAGCCGGAAGGTCTCGTCGTTTCCGCGCGCGATCCGCAGGGCCGGGCGACCGTGTTCGACAACCTGCCCAAGGATCTGCCGCGCGTGATCTCCATCGGCCGGCTCGACATCAACACGGAGGGATTGCTCCTCCTCACCAACGACGGCGCACTGGCGCGCACGCTGGAACTTCCCTCGACCGGGTGGACGCGCCGGTATCGCGTCCGCGCCTACGGGCGGATCGACCAGCCGGCGCTCGACCGCCTGCAGAAAGGCGTCACCGTCGACGACATCCGCTACGGGCCGATCGAGGCGAAGATCGAACGCATGCAGGGCGACAACGTCTGGCTGCTGTTCGCGCTGAAGGAAGGCAAGAACCGCGAGGTGAAGCGCGTGTGCGAGCACCTCGGCCTCAAGGTGAACCGGCTGCTCAGAACCTCGTTCGGCCCGTTCCAGCTCGGCGACCTGCCGAAGGGCGCGGTCGAGGAAGTATCGCCCAAGGTGTTGCGCGAACAGCTCGGCGCGTCGAAGCCGCAAGACGCGACCGGCGCAGAAGCGCGCAAGTCCCGGAAGCCACGGGCGAACAAGGGCGGTGCTCCGCATGCGGATCGTCGCCGGTAGGTTCCGCGGACATGCGCTCGCCAGTCCCGAAGGGACCACGCGTCCCACATCGGACCGCGTGCGCGAGGCGATCTTCAACATCCTCGAGCACGGCATCGAGGGCGCAGACGTCGATGGCGCGCGCGTGCTCGACCTCTTCGCGGGCACTGGGGCGATGGGCTTCGAGGCGCTGTCGCGCGGCGCGCGCTTCGTGCAGTTCGTCGAAGAGGCGGCGTCAGCGCGCGGCGTGATCCGGCGCAACGCGGACGCGCTCGGCGTTCTCGGGCTGTCGAAGGTGTGGCGGCGCGACGCGACGAAACTCGGTCCCTGCGCACCGCAGCCGCCGTTCGGCCTGGTTTTCGCCGATCCTCCGTACGCGAAGGGTCTTGGCGAGAAGGCGCTGGCCTCGCTGGTCGAGGGCGGCTGGCTTTCGCCCGGCGCGATCATCGTCCTGGAGGAGGCCGAACGCGCCGCCGTCGCAGTGCCGGAGGGCATCGAGCTGATCGATCAGCGCACCTACGGCGATACGCAGGTGTTGTTCCTGCGCAAGGCCTCCTAGCGGCGGCCGAACAACCGCTCGATGTCGGCGAGCTTGAGCTCGACGAACGTCGGGCGCCCGTGGTTGCACTGGCCGGCGTTGGGCGTGACTTCCATCTCGCGCAGCAGCGCGTTCATCTCCTCGGGCCGGAGTTTTCGGCCCGACCGCACCGAGCCGTGACACGCCATCGTCGCGAGCACGTGGTCGAGACGCCGCGCCAGCGAGGCCCCCGGCTCGAGCGCCTCGCTGTCCGCCGCGAGATCCCGGATCAACCCGTCGATGTCTCCCTGGCCGAGCGCCGCCGGCACCTCCCGCACGAGGATGGCGCCGGGGCCGAAGCCTTCAATGACGAGCCCAGCTTCCTCGAGCAGCGCCGCATCGGCGCAAAGCCGTTCGACGCAGACGGGATCGAGGTCGACGACGTGGGGCACAAGCAGCGGCTGGCGGGCGATGCCGGCCTTCGCCCGTTCCGCCTTGAGGCGTTCCAGCACGAGGCGCTCGTGCGCGGCATGCGCGTCGACCAGAACGAACCCGCTGGCGGTCTCGGCGACGATGTAGGTGTCATGCAACTGCGCCCGGGCGACGCCGAGCGGATGGTCGGGAACCGGCGGCGCCTCGTTGGGAGACTCCACCCGCGCCGCGACGGGAAAGGCGCCGAACGTCGCCTGCTCCTCGGCGAACCCGAGCGGCGCCTGCGCGGCGAACGTCTGCGTGAGTGCCGACGGCGGCTGCCAGACTTGGGGCCGCATCGCCGAGAGCGTCGCAGTGGCCATCGGCGCTGCCGACCGGGGCGAGGCCGCCGCGATCGCCTCCCGGATCGCGCCAATGATCAGTCCACGGACGAAGCCCGGATCACGGAAGCGCACCTCGACCTTCGCGGGATGCACGTTCACGTCGACCTCCGGTGGCGGGCAGTCGATGAACAGGACGAGCGACGGATGGCGGCCGGCTGCCATGAGGCCGGCATACGCGCCGCGGATTGCGCCTGCGATCAGCCGGTCCCGCACCGGGCGGCCGTTGACGAAGGCGTACTGGTGGCTCGCCTGCGCGCGACTGATCGTCGGCGGGGAGACAAACCCGCGCAGGCTGAACGGCCCGCGGCGCGCGCTTACCGCGATGGCGTCGGTGAGGAACGCATCGCCCATCACGGCGCGTACCCGCGCCGGCTCGTCGGCTGCCGGGTACGAGAACAGCTGACCCGACGCCGCGGCGAACCCGAACGCCACGCGCGGCCAGGCAAGCGCCAGGCGACGCACCACGTCAGCGGCCTCGGCGCTCTCCGCGCGTTCGGACTTCAGGAACTTCAACCGCGCCGGCACCGCGTGGAACAGGTCGCGCACCTCGATCTCGGTGCCCTTGCCGTGCGCGGCGGGCTTCGCCTGTGACTTCCGCCCCGCCTCGACGCGGATCTCGTGCGCGTCGCCACCCTCGCGCGGGCGGGACACGATGCGCAGCCGCGCCACTGCGCCGATCGAGGGCAGCGCCTCACCGCGAAAGCCCAGCGTCTCGATCCGCACGAGGTCGTCATCCTCGCTAAGCTTCGACGTCGCGTGCCGTTCGACTGCGAGGTCGAGTTCGTCCGCGCTCATGCCGATGCCGTCGTCGGCGACCCGGATCAGCGTGCGCCCGCCGCCGTGGAACACGACGTCCACGGACGATGCGCCGGCATCGATGGCGTTCTCGACCAGTTCCTTGACGACGCTCGCCGGCCGCTCGACAACCTCGCCTGCCGCGATGCGGTTGACCAGTCCCTCGCCGAGTCGGCGGATGCGCAAGGGACCTCCGGTCTCAGGGCAGCGCCGCGAGATACTCGCGGGTCAAAACCTTGCCCTGCTCCACCGCCGGCTGATCGAACGGATCGATGTCCATCATCAGCCCGCTGAGGATCGTCTCGAGCATGAAGTGCATGAGGAGCGCGCCCATGGTGCGCTCATCCAGCGTCTCGAGTTCGATGGTGCGCACGGGCCTGCCGTTGCGCACGAAGGTCTGCGCCACCGCGCGCGCCTGGCAGGAGGTGAGATCGCCCACGGTGCGCCCGGCGAGGTAGCCGATGAGCGGATCCTTCGCGTAGCGCTTCGGCACGCGCGGGCCCTCGCCCTGGCTCTTCACCGAGATCACGTTGAGCAGCTTGTCGTTCGGTCCGTCGAGGAACAGCTGCATCTGGCTGTGCTGGTCGACCGGGCCTGCCGCGGCGACGGGCTGCGTGCCCTTGCCCTGCTTGCCGAGGCTTTCCGCCCACAGCTGCGCGAACCAGGCCGAGAACAGGCGCAGCCGGTCGCTGTAGGGCATCATGATGACGGCGTTCAGCGTCGAGGCGGAATTGACCGCGTGGATGGCGGCCGCGCCCATCGCAGGGGCGACCTCCCGCGCGGGCGCCCCCTGGAGCACCGGGGAGAGCACGTCGGCGGCGCCGCGGCGCAGGGCGTTTGGGTCGAGGCCCATCATGATCGCCGGCAGCATCCCGACGTTCGAGAGCACGGAGTACCGCCCGCCGATCTTCGGGTCGTGGTCGAGCGTCAGCATGCCGTGCTTCTCGGCGATCTGACGGATAGGATTCTTCTCCTTGCCCGGCTCGGTCAACACCACCACCGCCTTGGCCGGATCGACGCGCGCCTTCTGCAGCGCCTCGAGTGTCACCAGGAGCTGGATCACCGTTTCGGGGGTGCCGCCCGATTTCGACACCGCCAGAACGCGGGTGGTCTTCAGCGGGAGCTCCTTCAGCGCCTCGGTCATGGTGAACGGGTCGAGGTTGTCGAAGAAGTGGAAGCGGACCTCCTTGGCGCCGGTCCCGAACGGGGAGAGGCCCGGGACGCGCCAGCCGGCGAACTGGGCTAGCGCCTGCGCGCCGAGGCTGGATCCGCCCGTACCAAGCAGGACCACATCCTTTGCGCCCTTGAGCAGGCGGTCGGACGCTGCCTTGCAGGCTGCCAGGTCGTCCCGCCGCGAGGGGAGTTGCAGGAGGGGCAGAAGGCCGTCGACGTGCCATCGACGCAGCGTGACCAATGCCCGGTCGGCACGCTTCATGGCGGCTTCCATGCCGCTATCCAACGCGCCCTTGCGACCAATGGTTGTGGCCATCATACCGGCCACGTCCTGCCGATAGAGCATACGATGCGACTCCTCTACGCCCGGCCGCAGCACTGTATGCGACCGGACGGGAGGTAAAGCAAGACACCTAAACGATTTTTTTAGGTCCGTGACTGCGGGGCGACGTCCTTCGGCTTGCCCACGATCGTGATGATCATGCCGTCGGCATCAAGAATGCGCTTCGCCACGCGCTTGACGTCGTCGACCGTGACGGCGTCCACCAGCGCGTTGCGGCGGTTCACGTAGTCGATGCCCAGGTTCTGGCGCTGGATGCCGTTGAGCTGCGAGGCGATCTTCCGGTTCGAGTCGAACCGCAGCGGATACGAGCCGGTGATGTAGGTCTTCGCCTCGGCAAGCTCCTTGTCCGTCGGCCCGTCCTTCGCCATCCGCGCAATCTCCTTGCGGGTGATGTCGAGCGTCTCCTTCGCACGCTCGTTCATCGTGGAGACGCTGCCGGTGAAGGCGCCGGCGCGGTCGAGCGGAAAGAGCGACGTATAGATTCCGTAGGTCAGGCCGCGCTTCTCGCGCACCTCCTCCATCAGGCGCGAGCCGAACCCGCCCTCGCCCAAGATGAAGTTCATGACGTAGGCCGGAATGAAGTCCGGATCGTCGCGCTTGATGCCGCCGAAGCCGAACGACATCACGCTCTGCGGAATGTCGCGGTCGATGATCTCGACGAGGGGACCGCGCTTCACCTGCGTCTCGGCGACTTCCGACACGCCGGATGATGCGGGAAGCTTGCCGAAGGTCTTGTCGAGCAGTGTTGCGAGTTCGTCCGCCTTGATGTCGCCGACGACGGCGATCTGCAGGCCGTCCCTGCTGAAGAGCTTGCCGGAGAGCGCCTTGAGGTCGGCGGAGGTGATCGTCTTCACCGACTCGACCGTCCCTTTCGTCGTGCGCGAGTAGGGGTGGTCCGGAAACGCCGCCTTCATCCACGCGTTCGAGGCGATCGTCTCAGGATCCTCTTCGTCGCTCTCGATGCCGAGTACGATCTGGCCTCGCACCTTCTCGAGCGGCGCCTGATCGAACCGCGGCTCGTTCAGCGCAAGCCGCAGCAGCTCGAACGACTCGTCGCGATTGCGGCTCAGCGTCTGGAAGGAACCGGTGAAGTCGTCGAGGTTGGCGTCGAACGAGAGCTTCATCGCGAGATCGTCCTCGCGGCTTTGGAACGCCTGCGAGTCGAGCGGACCCGCCCCCTCGTCGAGCATGCCGGCGAGGAAGTTCGTCACGCCGCGCTGAGCTTCGGGTTCGGCCGCGACGCCGCCCTTGAAGGAGAACTGCATGGCGATCAGCGGGATCGTGTGGTCCTCGACGAGCCAGGCCTTGATGCCGCCGGGCGAGGTCACTTCCTTGATGTCGATCGCGGCCGCCGGAGTGGCCGACACACCGACGAGCGCCACGGCCGCCGCAAAGGCGGCGCGCATGGTCCAGAACGGGGAACGCAGGGTCATGGCGAAAACCTTCGGGGTTCTGATCAATTGGCGACGGCGGGCTGCGCCGCGCCGCGGGTGAGGACGCCGGTGACGGAGCGTACGGGCTCGAGGACGTCGCGCGCCGCGTTGCGCACGTCGTCCGCTGTCACCGCCTCGATGCGCTTTTCCCACTCCAGCACGTCATCGACGGTGCGGCCGGAGGTCAGTGCCGTGCCGAACAGGTAGGCAAGGCGGAACTGGCTGTCGAGTGCATAGATGTTCGAGGCGATCAGCCGCTTCTTGGCGCGCTCGACCTCGTCGTCAGTCACCCCGTCCTTGGCGAACTTCGCCAGCGTCTCGTCCATCGCCGCTTCGGCCGCATCGACGCTGCCGCCCGGCACCGGGGCGGCGTAGATCGTAAACTCGCCGCTGTCCTGGTTGTCGCCGTTGTAGGACGCGCCGGCCTGTGCCGCGACGCGCTTGTCGATCACGAGGTCGCGGTAGAGGCGGCTGGTCGAACTCCCGCCCAGCACCTCGGCCAGCACTTCCAGCGCCTCGGCCTCTGTCTTCTTGCCGGACGCGTAGGCAGGCGCCAGGTACGTGCGCTGCACCGACGGGGTGGCAACCTTCGGGTCCTGCATGGCGACGCGGCGCGCCGCGATCGGCTCGGGCTCGGGCGTGCGCATCCGCGGCGGCGGATCGGCGGTGTTCTTCAGGGGCGCGTAGTACTTCTCCGCAAGCGCCTTCACCTCCTCGGGCGTCACGTCACCGGCGACGACGAGGATCGCGTTCTTCGGCGTGTAGTACTGGTGATAGAAGTCGATCGCGTCCTGGCGGGACAGTTTTGCAACCTCGTCCATCCAGCCGATCACCGGCTTGCCGTAGGGGTGGGCGAGATAGAGCGCCGCGTCGATCTGTTCGGAGAGCAGGCTCGCCGGGTCGTTGTCGGTACGCATGCGCCGCTCTTCCTTGACGACGTCGCGCTCGGGCAGCACGGCCTCGTCGGTGAGCTTCAGGTTCTGCATGCGGTCGGCCTCGAGGCTCATGACGAGGTCGAGGCGATCCTTGGCGATGCGCTGGTAGTAGGCGGTGAAGTCCTGGCTCGTGAAGGCGTTGTCCTCGCCGCCGTTGCGCCGCACGATCTTCGAGAACTCACCCGGCGGCACCTTGTCGGTGCCCTTGAACATCAGGTGCTCGAGGAAGTGCGCGATGCCGGCCTTGCCCTTGGGCTCGTCGGCGGCACCGATCTTGTACCACACCATGTGCGTGACGACCGGGGCCCGGTGGTCGGGGATGACCACCACCTGCAAGCCGTTGTCGAGCGTGAACTGCGTGACGTCGATGTCGAGGGCGCGGGCAGAACGAGGCGAGGCGGAAGCAGCCATTACGGAAACCAGAAAAGCGAGGACGGGAAGGGCGAGCGTTCTCGGCAGGGTGAAAGCCATTTGGAGCTCCGGTCAAGGCGCAAAGGCTGCGCCGGCCAGCGATTCAGGCGGGACATGCGCCGGAAACGTGGCAACTCGGCCAGCGGATTACCACTGAAATTTCCGTAAGGCTCCGCGAACGCTGGCCTGCAACGGCTAGTCGCTCCAGATCGATCCCATGTTGAAGATCGTGCCGTAGCTCGGGTTCTGCGCGCGCTTAAGCTCGATCTGCTTCTGGCGCAGTTCCTCGCGCAGCTGCGCCTGCGTCTTGGGCGTTCCGTCCGGATTGACCGTCGAGATCCCGTAGCGGGCGTAAACGTCACCCTGCGCGGCAGGCGCTGCGCCGGGCGCTGCGGCCGGCGGCTGGACAGCCGCGACGGTTGCCGGCGCCGGGGCCGGTGCGGCGACGGGGGGTGGTGCGGTTGCCGCCGTCTGCTGGGACGGCTCGATCGACAGCGGCTGGCCCGGAGCCCGCGCCTGGTATGTGGCGGACGGCTCGGTGACCCCTGCCGCCTGCGGCACGGCGGGCTGGGCGCTCGGCGTCGGTGCGCTGCCCGGCGGACGAAGCTGCAGGTCCGGCGGCATGGTCAGCGCCTGGTTGGTCGGCACGTTGCTCGCATCCGGAATGCTCTTTCCGGCGCCCATGATGTCCTGAAAGCTCTTTTCGGAGGCGCACGCGGAGAGCGACGCGGCGAGCGCTACGCACCCCAGCAGTCGGAAAATTTGACCGGTCAACGTACCCACTCCCCGTACTCCACCACCAGACTCCCATCCGGCAGTAGAATCGTTCTTTAGGGCAAAAGCGTGACTTCTGGCGGACTTACGCCCGGCCTGCCGGCTCGCGAGCCCCTTCCCGCCAGGAATCATACAGGAGAAGGCCGACGCCAACAACGATGGCCGAGTCGGCGATGTTGAACACATACCAGCTCCACGAGCCGAGGTGGAACAGAAGGTAGTCCGCGACCGCCCCGTGCACCACCCGGTCAAGCCCGTTGCCCAGAGCCCCGCCGATGACCAGCCCGAGCGCAACCGCGACGAGCGGTCGCCGAGTGGAGCACGCCCAGACCCACAGCGCGAGCGCGGCGAAGAGAGAAAGCCCGATCAGGATCAGGCGCGTCTCCGTCGAATGGCTGGCGAACCAGCCGTAGGAGACCCCGCGGTTCCAGACGAGCACGAGATCGAGGAACGGGGTGAGCCGCACCGGCTGCCGCTGGTCGAGGTCGAAGGCGAGCAGCAGCCACCACTTCACTGCCTGGTCGAGGAGAAACACTGCAGCCGCAATCGCGCCCGCGATCGCCGAACGCAGGCCCCACAGGCGCACGCCGCGCGGGCGCTGGTTCACCCGTTCGCCTGATGCCACTCGCGCAGCGCCTTCGCGTCACGGGCCGATACGTCCGGATATGCGGGATCTGCTCCGACGTCGGTGGTGTACTTCCACGAACGGGCGCACTTCCGACCCTTGGCGAGCGCCGCCACGACGGCGACGCCGGGAACGTCGGGAAGGCGGAACGCGTCGGCCGGGCCGTTGCCCGCCTCGACCGTTGCGCCCGAGGTGATCGCGACTTCGGCGAGATCCACGCCGTGGAGCGCCTGGCGCATTGCATCATCTGCAACGTACACGACCGGCGCAGCCTCAAGCGAGGAGCCGATGCGCTTTGCCGCGCGCTCAATCTCGAGGGCGCCGGTGATGACGGAGCGTACCTGCCACACCTTCTCCCACTGCGCCTCGAGCGCGGGGTCGCGCCAGGCGGGGTCGAGCGACGGGAACTGCTCGAGGTGGACGCAGGCCTCCGCGCCGTGGCGGCTCATCCATGCCTCGTCCATCGTGAACGGCAGGAACGGTGAGAGCCACTTCACGAGTGTGTCGAACAACCGGTCGATCACGGTGAGCGCAGCCCGCCGCGGCACTGACGAGATCGGATCGCAGTAAAGCGCATCCTTGCGGATGTCGAAGTAACCGGCCGAGAGATCGACCGTCATGAACGTCGAGAGCAGCGCATAGACCCGCTTGTAATCGAACGCGTCGAGTGCCTCGTTCACCGGGCCTTCGAGCGACTGGAGGCGCGACAGCATCAGCCGCTCGAGCGCCGGCATGTCCTTCACCGGCACGTCCTCGGTCTTGCGGTGATGCGCCAGCGTGCCGAGCATCCAGCGGATCGTGTTGCGGATCTTGCGATAGGCTTCGACGGTGTTCTTCAGGATCTCCGGACCGATGCGGAGGTCTTCGGAGTAATCCGAGGAGACGACCCACAGCCGCAGGATGTCGGCGCCCGACTGCTTGATCACCTCCTGCGGCGTCACCGTATTGCCGAGGGACTTCGACATCTTGCGCCCCTCCTCGTCGACGACGAAGCCGTGCGTCAGCACCGCGTCGTAGGGCGCGCGCCCACGCGTCGCGCACGACTCGAGCAGCGAGGAGTGAAACCAGCCGCGATGCTGGTCGGAACCCTCGAGGTAAAGGTCCGCGGGCCACTTCAGGTCCGGGCGATCCTCAAGCACGAACGCGTGCGTGGAACCCGAGTCGAACCAGACGTCGAGAATGTCGGTGACCTTTTCCCATTGGACGGGATCGTAGGCGTTGCCGAGAAAGCGGGCGGTTGCATCCTTCGCGAACCAGGCGTCGGCGCCTTCCTTCTCGAAGGCGGAGGCGATCCGCTCGTTGACGGCCGGATCCTTGAGGATTTCGCCCGTATCGCGGTTGACGAACACGGTGATCGGCACGCCCCACGCGCGCTGGCGCGAGAGCACCCAGTCCGGGCGCTGCTCGATCATGGCGCGCAGCCGGTTCTGCCCGGCCGCCGGCACGAAGCGCGTATCGTCGATGGCCTTGAGCGCGCGCGAACGCAGCGTGGTGCCGTCGCCGAGTTCCTTGTCCATGTAGACGAACCACTGCGGCGTGTTGCGGAAGATGACGGGCTTCTTCGAACGCCACGAGTGCGGATACTGGTGCTTCAGCCGCCCGCGCGCGAGAAGCCCGCCGGCGGCCGTCAGCGCCTCGATCACGGCCGGGTTGGCGTCGCCCTTCTCGCCCTTGTCGGTGATGACGCGGCGGCCTTCGAAGCCAGGCGCTTCGCGCGTGAAGAAGCCGTCGGCGTCGACGGTGAAGGGAATGGCCGTATCGATGCCGCGCGCCTCGATCCGGCGCGAATTCTCCGTCCAGACGTCGAAGTCCTCGCGCCCGTGGCTCGGAGCGGTGTGGACGAAGCCGGTGCCCGCATCGTCCGTCACGTGCTCGCCGTCGAGCAGCGGCACCTGGAACGGATAGCCGTGCGCATGGAGCGGATGCGACGCCACGATCTCGGCCAGCTCTTCGGGACGCACGGAGCGATGGTGGCGATAGTCCTCGACGCGGGCCGCCTTCATCACGTCGCCGGCGAGTTTTTCGGCGATGATCAGCCGGTCGCCGGCCTTCGCCCAGTTGCCTTCGGGCGAGGAGACGACCTCGTAGAGCCCGTAGCCGATGCGCGAGGAGTAGGCGATGGCGCGGTTGCCGGGGATGGTCCATGGCGTGGTCGTCCAGATGACGATGCTCGCCCCCTTGAGGTCGCCCGCCGACGTCACCGGGAACTTCACCCAAACGGTGTCCGACTGGTAGTCGTGGTACTCGACCTCGGCTTCGGCGAGCGCCGTCTTCTCGACGACCGACCACATCACCGGCTTCGAGCCGCGGTAGAGCTGGCCCGACATCGCGAACTTCATTAGCTCGGCGGCGATCTTCGCCTCGGCGCGGAAGTTCATGGTCGTGTACGGGTTGGCGAAGTCGCCGCTCACGCCGAGCCGCTTGAACTCCTCGGCCTGGATGCCGATCCACTTCTGCGCGAACTCGCGGCACTCGCGGCGGAACTCGATCACCGGCACCGCATCCTTGTTGCGGCCCTTCGAGCGGTACTCCTCCTCGATCTTCCATTCGATCGGCAGCCCGTGGCAGTCCCAGCCCGGCACGTAGTTCGAATCGTAGCCGCGCATCTGGAACGAGCGCGTCACCACGTCCTTCAGGATCTTATTGAGGCCGGTGCCGATGTGGATGTTGGCGTTCGCGTAGGGAGGACCGTCGTGCAGCACGTACTTCGGCCGCCCGGCGGACTGCGCGCGAAGCCGCCCGTAGAGGTTCATCGCCTCCCAGCGCTTCAGGAGTTCCGGCTCCTTCTGCGGCAGGCCGGCCCGCATCGGGAAGTCGGTCTTCGGCAGAAAGAGCGTCTGCGAGTAGTCGGGGCCTTCAGTCTTGTCGTTCATCGGGTGGTTACGGCTTTTCGGCTGGAAACGCGGCTTTTTCGATGGCGCTTATAACGGCGTTGCGCGTGCGAGGAAAGCGCCCCTGCCATCGGCCCGCGCGGGGTTGTGAAGCCCGCCGCTCCGCCTCTATCCTCAGCGCCTCATCGGGGATGCCTGAACCAGCAAAAGGGGGTTTCACATGACCAAGGGCGTGGTGCCGGCGCGGCGCGGCAAGGCGGTGTGGCTGAACAAGGGCCAGGCACTGAAGATCGTCAACACGCACGGGACCCAGGTGATCGACTTCTGGGCGTTCGTTTCGAGCTCGATGAACGAATACATGGGCATGGAACAGTGCCGCGCTACCTGGACCCGGCTGTTTCCGGTCGAGGGCGACAAGATGTACACGAACCAGCGCCGCCCGATCCTGACGCTCGAGAAGGACACTTCGCCCGGCCGGCACGACACGCTGATGGCGCCGTGCGACAACCCGCGGTACGGGCTGCTGGGGTGTACGGAGTATCACGACAACTGCCGCGACAACCTGCACGCGGCACTGTTCGAGCTCGGCCTCTACATTCCGTACACGCCGGCATCCCTCAACCTGTTCATGAACATCCCCTGGCGGCAGGACGGCGCGCTGTCGTTCGACCCGGCCCTTTCGAAGCCGGGCGATTACGTGATCTTCCGCGCCGAGCTCGACTGCGTGTGCGCGATGTCGTCGTGCCCGCAGGACATCCTCGCCATCAACAGCCAGAAGGTCGTCGAGGCGCACTTCGAAGTGCTCGGCTGATCAACCGCGAAGGAGGCCCCCCGATGCGTTCGCATGCCCGCGTGGTGGTGATCGGTGGCGGCGTCACCGGCTGCTCCGTCGCCTATCACCTCGCCCGGATGGGCTTGTCGGACACCGTGCTGATCGAGCGGCAGGAGCTGACGTCCGGCTCCTCGTGGCACGCCGCCGGCAGCCTGTTCTCGCTCACCGCCCCGGCGCTCGCGGCGGAGATGCAGAAGTACACGCGCGCGCTCTACCCCGTGCTCGAGCAGGAGAGCGGCCAGCCGATCGGACACCACGTGACGGGCGGCTATTCGTTCGCCCGCTCCGACGACGAGGTCCTGAAGCTCAAGGCGCTGTCGAACCGAGGCCTGCGGCATGGCATTCCCTCGGCGTTCCATGACGCGGCCGAAGCGAAGCGGCGGATGCCGATCCTCAACACCGATGGCGTTAAGGCCTTCCTGTGGGAGGACGAGAAGGGCTACGTCGACCCCGCGAGCGTGACGCAGGCCTATGCGAAGGCGGCGCGGCTGCGCGGCGTCGAGATCATCCGCCACACGCCGGTGACGGCAACGCGGAAGCTCGCGAGCGGCGAGTGGTCGGTCGAGACGCCGGCGGGCGCTGTGCGCTGCGAGTACGTCGTCAACGCCGCCGGTCTCTGGGCGCGCGAGGTCGCCGCGCTTGCCGGGATCCGCTTGCCGCTGGTGCCGGTCGAGCACCATTACCTCGTCACCGAGGCGATCCCCGAGATCGAGGCGATGACGTGGGACGTGCCGACGGTGAGCGACGGCGAAGCGAACTGGTACATGCGCCAGGAGGGCAAGGGCCTCCTCCTCGGCGCCTACGAGAACCGCTGCGTCCACTGGGCGGAGAACGGCACGCCGGCCGAGTTCGGGCACGAACTGCTGCCCGACGATCTTTCCCGCATGGACGAGAACTTCGCCAACGCGGTGGAGCGCGTGCCGGTGCTCGCAACGGCCGGGATCAAGCGCGTGATCAACGGGCCGATGATCTTCTCGCCCGACCTCGCGCCGCTGCTCGGACCCTGGCCGTCCGACCCGACCTACATGTGCGCGGCGGGCGTGATGACGGCCTTCAACCAGGGCGGCGGCGTCGGCAAGCTCGTCGCCGAATGGATCGTCGAGGGCGAACCTGCGATGGACGCGACCGCCTGGGACGTCGCGCGCTATGGCGACTGGACCGGGCGCGCCTACACCACCGCGCGCTCGAAGTACTGGTACGAACACCGCTCGCACCGCGTCTATCCCTACCAGCAGATCGAGGCCGGGCGGCCGGTGCGCACGTCACCCGCATACGCGGAGATGAAGGCGCGCGGCGGCGTATTCGGCGAATCCTTCGGGATGGAAATCCCGATGTGGTTCGCGAAGGGCGACGAGCCGCAGGCGGAAAGCTATTCCTACCGCCGGCCGATGTGGCTCGCCGCGGTGCGTCGCGAGAGCAAGGCGACGGCCGAAGCGGTCGGTCTCTACGAAACGAGCCCCTACGCGAAATTCGAGGTGCTGGGACCGGACGCCGGCAGCTGGCTCGACTTCGTGCTGGCGGGGCGCTTGCCGGAGAAGGACGGGCAGGCGGTGCTGTCGCCGATGCTGTCGCACCAGGGCAAGCTCATCGGCGACTTCACGGTGAGCCGCCTCTCCTCGCGCCGCTACCTGCTCGTCGGCTCGGGCTCGATGCAGCAGGCGAACATGCGCTGGTTCCGAACGCTGTTGCCGCGCGACGGCTCGGTGAAGGTCGAGAACCGCTCGTCCGTGCTCGCCGGCCTCCACATCGCGGGGCCGAACGCACGGGCGCTGCTCGCGCGGCTCACCGCGGCCGACGTTTCCAACGAGGCGCTGCCATTCCTTGGTGTGCGGACGATGGAGATCGGGCCCTGCCCGGAGGCGATCGTCATCCGCGTCTCCTACACGGGCGAACTCGGCTACGAGCTCTACATGGCGACCGAATACCAGGAGGCGCTCCTGCTTGCGCTCCTCGAGGCGGGCCGCGATCTCGGGCTCGCCCTGTGCGGCACGCGCGCATTGATGTCGCTGCGTCTCGAGAAGGGCTGGCCGAGTTTCGGGCTCGACGTCAGCGGCGACTACATGCCGTCCGAAACGGTGCTGTCGCGCTTCGTGCGCTACGGGAAGGATGATTTCATCGGCAAGGCGCCCGCCGTCGCCGCGCAGAGGAAGCGGCTTTCGTATCGCCCTGCCCTGCTCGCGCTCGACCGAACGGGCCTGCCCGACGATTTTGCCGATGCCTCCGGCGGGGAAAGCCTTTTCGCCGCGGGCGAATATGCGGGCTACGTGACGTCCGGCGGGTTCGGCCCGCGCACCGGCCTGAGCCTCGCGATGGCCTACGTGCAGCCCGACGTCGCCGGCAACAGTCTCGACGTCGAGGTGACGGGCCAGCGCGTGCCCGTGCGCGTGCTCGAGGCGATCCCCTACGATCCGGAAGGGCTGAAGCTGCGCGGCTGACGCGCGGCGCCGGTCAGGCGGGCTTCCACTTCTCGCGCATCGTGACGAGTTCCTCCGCGACCGTCGGATGGAGCGCCATCGTCGCGTCGAAGTCGGCCTTGGTCGCGCCCATCTTCACCGCGATCGCCAGCACCTGCGCGAGTTCGGCGGCATCCGGACCGACGATGTGGCAGCCGAGGACGCGGTCGCTGTCGCCGTCGACCACCAGCTTCATCAGCATGCGTTCTTCCCGTCCCGACAGCGTGTGACGCATCGGCCGGAAGCTCGACTTGTAGATGTCGACGGACTTCGCCGCCTGGCGCGCCTGCGCCTCGGTCAGCCCCACGGTGCCTACCTCGGGCTGCGAGAACACAGCGGTCGGGATCGTCGTGTGGTCGACGGCCGTGGGCTTGCCCCCGAACACGGTGTCGGCGAAGGCGTGTCCCTCGCGGATGGCGACCGGCGTGAGGTTGACGCGGTTGGTCACGTCGCCGACCGCGTAGATCGAGTCGACGCACGTCTTCGAGTAGGCGTCGACCTTGATCGCGCCCTCGGCATTGATCTCCACGCCCGCGTGCTCGAGCCCCAGGTGCGCCGTGTTCGGACGCCGGCCGATGGCGAACATCACCGCGTCCGTCTCGATCGAGGAGCCGTCGGAGAGCGCGACCTTCAGGTCACCGCCGGACTTGTCGATGCGCGTGAAGATGCGGCCGCAGTGGATCGTGATGCCTTTCTTCCGCATCTCGGATGCAAGCGTGCCGCGGACGTCTTCGTCGAAGCCGCGCAGGATCTGCTCGCCCCGGTAGACGAGCGTGGTATCGACGCCCAAGCCATTGAAAATACCCGCGAATTCAACCGCGATATAGCCGCCGCCCGCGACCACGATGCGCTCCGGCAGACGCGCCAGGTGAAACGCCTCGTTCGACGTGATCGCGTGTTCGACGCCGGGGAGGCCCGGATCGACGGTCGCCGTGGCGCCGGTCGCGACCAGGATCACGCGCGCCGTCACGTCCCGCTTCTCGCCGACGAGATGGACCGTGTGCGGATCTTTCAGCGTCGCGCGTGTACGGAAGATCTCGACCCCGGCGCCGTCGAGGTTGCGCGCGTAGATGCCCTCGAGCCGGGCAATCTCCTTGTCCTTGTTGGCGATCAGCGTCGGCCAGTCGAACGAAACGCCCGTCGTCGTCCAGCCGAAGCCCACCGCGTCCTCGAACGCCTCGGCGTATTGGCTTGCGTAGACGAGGAGCTTCTTCGGCACGCAGCCGCGGATCACGCAGGTGCCGCCGACGCGGTACTCCTCCGCGATCGCGACCTTCGCCCCGTGGCGCGCGGCGATGCGGGCGGCGCGCACGCCGCCCGAGCCCGCGCCGATCACGAACAGGTCGTAGTCGAACGTCGCAGCCGTCATGGTGAGACCCTATTCGGGGAACTGGACGCCCTTCGCCTTGTAGCTTTCCTTGAGGCTCTTGATGATCTCCGGCGCCTGGGCCTGCATCGCCGGGCCGACCTTCTGGATGATCGCCGCCACATAGGACGGAAACTTGTCGAGCGCGCCTTTGCCGGCAGGCGTGCTGGCGAACGCGACGAGCGCCTTGAGTTCGTCCTCGCTGAACACCTTGGCGACTTCGGGCGTCGCCTCCTGCGTCGCGGCGAGCAGCTTCGGCTGCATCTGCTTCGTGAAGTCGGCGACGAAATCGTCGATCGCCTTCTCGTCAGCGGGCTTCCCGGCCTTGTTGTAGGCCGCCGCGAGCCCGGCCTTGATCTGCGGGCCGATCGCCTTCAGCACCTGGTCCGGGAAATTGCCGGTCGCGATGAGCTGCTTCGCCAGGTCCATCTGGGCCGGTGACGGATCGCTCTGGGCGAGGGCGGGAAGCGCCGCGGCCACCAGGGCGAACGGCAGGGCATGGATCAGGCGCATCGAAAGCAACTCCTTGCGGTTGAAACGGAGGGTTAGATGGCGACGATGGATACACCGTCCGGCGTTCCGATGTAGGCCTTTTTTGCAAGGTGCAGGAAAAGGCCATGGTCGACGACGCCGGGCACGCTCGACAGCGCGGCGGCGACCTTTTCGGGATCGGCGATCTGGCCGAGCGCACAATCGATGACGAGATTGCCGTTGTCGGTCACGAACGGCACGCCGTTCCGTACACGGATGGTCATCGGACCGGGCGAGCCTGCCCATTCGAGCGCGCGGTCGATCTTGCGGGACGTCGAACGCACGCCGAACGGAACGACCTCGACGGGCAGCGGGAACTTGCCGAGACGCTCGACCTGCTTGGTGTGGTCCGCAATGACGACCATGCGACGCGACGAGCTCGCCACGATCTTCTCGCGCACCAGCGCGCCGCCGCCGCCCTTCAGCAGGTTGAGGCGGCCGTCCAGTTCGTCGGCCCCGTCGACCGTCACGTCGAGGTCGGGCGTTTCGTCGAGCGTGGTCAGCCGGATGCCGTGTTCCGTGGCGAGCGCGCGCGTGGCATCCGACGTCGGCACGCAGATGACGTCAAGCCCGGCGCGGACGCGGTGCCCCAGCGCTTCAACGAAATGGGCGGCGGTGGAGCCCGTGCCGAGCCCCACCTTCATCCCGTTGCCGATCTCGTCCAGCGCCGCGTGCGCGGCGCGCGCCTTCGCCGCCTCGAGCCCCGTCACTTCGCGAGGCCGCCCATCAGCATGTACTTGAACTCGGTGAACTCATCCATGCCGTGGTGCGAGCCTTCCCGGCCGATGCCCGATTCCTTCACGCCGCCGAACGGCGCGACCTCGGTCGAGATGATGCCCTCGTTGATGCCGACGATCCCGTAGTCGAGCGCCTCGCCGACGCGCCAGATGCGGCCGATGTCGCGCGAGTAGAAGTAGCAGGCGAGGCCGAACTCGGTGGCGTTCGCCATCTGGATCGCCTCGTCCTCGGTCTTGAAGCGGAACAGCGGCGCCACCGGACCGAACGTCTCCTCGCGGGCAACCGCCATGTTCGGGGTCACGTCGCGCAGGATGGTCGGCTGGAAGAAGTTGCCGCCGAGCCCCTTGCCGCCCGCCACGACCTTGGCGCCCTTCGCCACGGCGTCGGCGATGTGCTCCTCGACCTTGGCCACCGCTGCCTTGTTGATAAGCGGGCCGGTCGTGACGCCGTCTTCCGTGCCGGGGCCGACCTTCATCTTCGCGACCGCCGCCGCGAGCTTCTCGGCGAACGCGTCGTAGACCTTGTCCTGCACGAGGAGCCGGTTGGCGCACACGCAGGTCTGTCCCGCGTTGCGGTACTTCGAGGCCATCGCGCCCGCCACCGCAGCGTCGAGGTCGGCGTCGTCGAACACGATGAACGGCGCGTTGCCGCCGAGCTCCATGCCGACCTTCTTCACCGTTTTGGCGCACTGCTCGAGCAGCACCTTGCCGATCTCGGTCGAGCCGGTGAACGTCAGCATACGAACGATCGGCGAACTGGTGAGCTCGGCGCCGATCTCGCGCGCCGAACCGGTGACGATGTTGATCACACCCGCGGGAATGCCTGCACGCTCCGCGAGGTCGGCGAGCGCCAGCGCGGAGTACGGCGTCTCGGAGGCCGGCTTGATCACGATGGTGCAGCCTGCCGCGAGCGCGGGGCCCGCCTTGCGCGTGATCATCGCGTTGGGGAAGTTCCACGGCGTGATCGCCGCGACGACGCCCACCGGCTGCCGGATCACGACGATGCGTGCGTTGGGCCACGGCGAGGGAATCGTCTCGCCGTAGATGCGCTTGGCCTCCTCGGCGAAGAACTCGATGAACGCCGCGCCATAGGCGACCTCGCCGCGCGACTCGGCGAGCGGCTTGCCCTGCTCGGCCGTCATGATCTGCGCGAGGTCTTCCTGGTTCTCCATCATCAGGGTGAACCACTTGCGCAGAAGCGTCGCGCGCTCCTTCGCCGTCTTCGAGGCCCAGCCCTTCATGGCCTTCTCGGCGGCCTCGACGGCCGCCTTCGTCTCGGCCTGGCCGAGCTTCGGCACTGTGCCGAGCACGTCGCCGGTCGCGGGATCGGTCACGTCGATGGTGGCCTTGCCCGTCACCCACTTGCCGTCGATGTAGCAGGCCTCGCGAAGCAGCGATTTGTCCTTCAGGCGGTCACGCAGCGCCTGGCCTTTGCGGATGTCCATTGTCTCACCTGTGTCCTTGCGGGGGATGGGTCGTTTCGGCCGTCCTTGTACCATGCGGTCCGCCATGGCTCAAACCGGGGCGGAGGGAAGGGTTGCGGGGATGGCCGCCTCTGCTAAACGGGGAAAAGAGCGAATCGTTTGAATCGGTTGGCACGATTTCGGGCACGCTTGTTGGAGGCTCCGGAAGGCCGTCATCGAAGGCCATCCGTACAAGGAAAATCATGGCGAACGCAGTCGTTTTCGATCTGGACGGTACACTCGTCGATTCAGCGCCAGACCTCGCCGCGGCGACGAACCACGTGCTTGCCGCGCACGGGCGGCGGCCCGTGTCGCTCGACGAGGTGCGCGCGATGGTGGGCCGCGGCGCGCGCAAGCTCATCGAGCGCGGTTTCGCGGCGACCGGCGAAGCGGTTGACATGGCGCGCATGGACGACCTCTACCGGCTGTTCATCGATCACTACCGGGCGAACATCGACCGCGGCACGCGTCCGTTCGAGGGCACGCTCGACGTGCTGGAGCAATGCCGCACGCGCGGGCTCAAGGTCGGCATCTGCACCAACAAGACCGAGAGCCTGTCGGTGCTGCTGATCGAGCGGCTCGGGCTCACGAAGGCGTTCGGCGCGATCGTCGGCGCCGACACGATCGGCATCGCCAAGCCCGACCCTGCGCCCTATCGCGAGACGCTGGCGCGTCTTGAGGCGACGGGCCGTTCGGTGATGGTTGGCGACAGCGAGACCGACATCCTCACCGCGCGCGCCGCCGGCGTGCCGGTGATCGCGGTGACGTTCGGCTACACCGACAAGCCGGTCGAGACGTTTGCCCCCGATCGCCTCGCGTCCTCGATGGGAGAGGTGTGGCGCCACATCGAGGAAGAGCTCCTTTAGCGCCGTCGCTCAGGCGACCTTTCGTACCGGCAGTTCGGTCGCGAGCGCGCCGTAGAGACGCCGCTCGAGATCGGCCCAGCGCGGGTTGGCGCGGTAGAGATCGTCCATCTCGTCATGTGATGGCGCGATGCGCGTAGGCGGGTCGACAGCCGCCGGCAACGCCAGTGCCGCGAGCGCGCGCTGAACCGGATCCTCCTCGAAGCCGAACGCGTGCGCGAGATCGTGCGCGAGGTGCTCTGCCCGCACCCAGCGATGCACGCAGGCCGACGAGTAGGTGCGCAGCATGTCGTCGCCCTCGCCGGGAGCGATCGTCTGGCCGGCCTGCTGCCGCCGAACTGCCCACGCCGGCAGGCGACGGATGTTGCAGACGATGCGGCGGCCGGCAGGACGGAAGCCCGGGTCCCTCGCGCGGCGCTCGCCGATCGTCGCGGCTGGGTCGAACAGGTATCGGGTGTCAGCGCCCCAGAGCGAGCGCAGAAACCGCTCCGTTGCCGTACTGGCGGCGTGCGGGAAGCGCTGCCAGACGAAATCCGGTGCTTCGATCATGGTGGCCTCGTTGCCTTGCTGACGCAATCCTAGATTGCATCCATGACGGCCGCACGGCGTTTCGGCAGCGGCCGTTAACGAAGCCTCATGATCGGCCCGGCATGGTTAACGAAGGCTTGCCGCATCCTGTTCGGATCTTGACTTCGAGGGGCGGCCTTCCCTATACCCCGGCTTCCCTGGAGGGGCGATTAGCTCAGTTGGTAGAGCACTGTGTTCACATCGCAGGGGTCGCTGGTTCGAGTCCAGCATCGCCCACCACCCAGTCCGACCCGTTCAAGTCTGGTGCGGACGTGCTCAGAAAACCACCGAATTCACGGGCACTTGCGGGATATCTTGGAGCGGTTCCAGGGGCTAGAGACACCGTCTTCTGGCTCTTCCCGGCCGTTTTTTCGCGCCCGTCTCACTAGCCGTTTTCCGAGACCCCTCCGCCCTGAGCAACGATGCCAAATAACTGCGGATCGCGTTAGCAACCGTCCCGATCTATCAAGTGGACAGCGCTTTTCTCACGCGAAGCCGAGAACCAACAGGCGCCTATTTGCCCAAGAATGGATGGTGCGTCGATCTCTGCTCCGCCGCTAAGGCGCTCGAAACGCCAGTCCTGAATCGGATTCGATGAACACCTTGCGCGTGAGAAGCTCAGCCACGAGCTGATCCCTCTCTTTCTCCGAGATAGCGGGGAAATAGGACTTCATCTTGCGCTTCAGTGCGACGAGCGACTTCGGCTGTGCCCTTTCGCGACGGAAGAGGGTGATCGCTCGCTCGACGTCATTGGTTGGGACACGCGTAGCTTGCGCCCTCACGGTTTTCAAGGCTTCCAGACGACGGACGCGAAGGCCGCGCTCTTTTGTAAGATGGGCGATCAAGGGATCGAAGCCCTTCTTGTCCTTGGACACTACGATGCACTCGGTCTCGGGGGCCCGCGCGAGCGTTTCGCCTAAGTAGTAGGCGACACAGAAATCGGCAGCGTTTGCTTGGACATTCCGGACCGCGACAACGCGGAAGCGAGAACCGAGTTCTTGCTGCAAGAGAAACAGTTCCATCGGAAGGCTTTTCTGCTTCGCGCCGCACACGAAGAGAATCTCCGCGTCCCTCGGAACGTCCATCGCGCGGATTGACTGGACGTTTTCGTAGTCGACGATGACAAGCATCAGCGTCTTCCGCTCCCAGAGGTTCCATTAGCGACACCGCGATTCGGACACTCGGCCATCTCGGATGCACCAATTCTGCGTAGCACTTGCCCAACATCCACCCAATGGCGAGCTCTTCCGGCAAGATTGACGCCAGTAATCGGTATCGGCAAGCCCAAGCCTTGCGGTGATCGCATTACTTCTGCTCGATCGCCGGAGTCGTCGCGGCGTCATCCGTGTGAACCCGTCGGCGACGATGTAGCGCAATCTTGCGTATTCTTTAACGCTTCTTCCAACGGAGCCGCGCTAATCTATCAGCCATGCTGCCAGAGATCGTTATTGTCGCCATGGTAGTCGGCGTCCTTGTCGGCGTGGCCGTAGAGCGCTTTCGGTCCGAGATGCGACGCAAAGCGTGGCGGAATGCGAACCACACACGCTGGGAGCGAAATGGCAACAACGGCAAGGTTATGGATGGGCAATGGACACCGACGACAGCTCTTACAGTTCCACGACAGCTCGATGCCGCCGACCAGCTCCGAGTTGTTATGGGCGCTAACTTCAATGTGCAGCCATTACTCAATAGAAGGGAAGCTCGCGTTTTCAGAGAACTCGATCGCATTGTGATTGGTTGCAATCCAGGCTGGCAGGTGATGGCACAAGTATCATTGGGCGAAATTCTGCGCAGCAACGATGCGGATGCCTACCGTTGCATAAACTCCAAGCGCGTCGACCTCCTTCTCGTTGACGAGGAGTGCCAGCCGCGACACGCAATCGAATACCAAGGCGCTGCTCATCATCAGACTAACGCTGCGGCCCGCGACGCAGTGAAGAAGGAAGCGCTGCGGCGGGCAAGCCTCGCGTTTGATGTTGTCCCTGATCGCAAGCGCATCGACCGTCAGCGGGTCGTCGCCTAGGATCGTGAAGTTGGCGCGCCTGCCTGAAACGACCAGACGCGATACCAGGCAAATGATTCGAAGCTAGCTATTGTCAACGATTTCAAAGGGTGGCGTGGATCGTTGGCTGTGCGATCGCCGCTCACCCAAAGCGGCGAGCGCCGATAAGTTGCGCATTCTATGCCTCGTGACGGTCTTTCGTCATTGCAGTCTGGCGTCGATGAGCAGTGGGTGATCGACCGAAGGCGCCGGAGAACGCGCGAGATAGCGCCTGCTGGGAAGCGAAGCCGCAAGCGGAAGCGATTTGCCCAAGCGAATCCGGGGTTGTCATGACAAGGTGGCGCGCGGCTTCGAGGCGTTCCTGCGA